>NZ_SHMP01000004.1 GCF_004217335.1 Natrinema hispanicum | reverse complement strand
CGACGGACACATCATCGCGTTGCTGACGACGCTGCTGATCTTCGGGATCGTCGTCTATGCGGAGTCGGTCCGCGTCGAGATCCCGCTGAGCCACGCCCGCGTCAAGGGCGCACGCGGTCGCTTCCCCGTGAAGCTCATCTACGCGAGCGTCCTGCCGATGATCCTCGTTCGCGCAGTGCAGGCGAACGTCCATTCATGGGTCAGATCTTGAACCGGCAGTGGGCCGGGATGCCTGGCTGGCTCGGCTCCTATTCGGGCGGCCAGCCGGACGGCGGGTTCTTCTACTACGTGTCGCCGATCTACTCGCCACAGGACTGGATGTGGACGGCGAACGTCTCCCAGGAGTGGTGGCAGGTGATGATTCGGATCGGCATCGACGTCACGTTCATGGTCGTCGGTGGCGCGATCTTCGCCATCTTCTGGGTCGAGACCACGGACATGGGTCCTGAGTCGACGGCAAAACAGATCCAGAACTCTGGGATGCAGATTCCCGGCTTCCGACAGAACGTCGGCGTCATCGAGAAGGTCATGGAGCGGTACATTCCGCAAGGTGAACGTCATCGGTGGCGCACTGGTCGGTCTGCTGGCCGTCTGGGCGAACATGCTCGGCACCATCGGATCCGTCTCCGGAACGGGGCTGCTGTCTGGCTGTCTCCATTACGTACAAGCTCTACGAGGAGATCGCCGAAGAGCAGCTCATGGAGATGCACCCGATGATGCGCCAGATGTTCGGCAACGAGTAACCGCGTTCTCGCCGGTGCGGTTTTTCGTTCGTTCTTTCGACCGTGAGCGACTGCACTCCATCGATACCGTTTCGGCGTCGCCACCCTTGCTACACTGTGTAAGTGAGCACGGAGAGGTTTTACTGACTATTGATTGAAGCGATCGACAGTTACCGCATTCACTCCGAAACCCGCCGCAGTCCGCCGCTCTCATGGCGGGCTGCGAGCTGGCGGGCGACTTCGAGTGGGCGTGTGTGAGCCGACGAGATGTTCCTCGAGCGTTCGGTCGAGTGCAAGCGTCTCTCGGCAGATCGGACACTCGACTGGCGGCTGGAATGGCATGTCTTCCCCGTCCGAGTGCTCGAGGAAAACCGTTACCGGATGCATATGCATGGGGGCCCACTCGCAGCCAGTCGGTCTCGAACTAGCGGTGTCGGATCGCAGCCGTGGCTGTGATATCGCCCTCGACGGAATGTCGTTCTAGTAACTCATGGCACATCTGGTGGTGGAAGCAGATAATCGACAGCATGATCGAAATGATAGGAGCTCCTGACTATCAGCGTCCAGCAGATCGCACGATGGCTGTGCGATAGGTATGCAGTGACGTTCCATGACTAATATAAAAGAACTGGGACGGACCAATATGACATGATTTATTCGTACTCATATAGTATCTGGACGAGCTAACGATAGAAAAAAGGTCAATGACGACAACGACAGCGTGATGTGGGGTGACAGACGAACCGGATGAACTGCAGTCAAACGATCGGAGACTGCCCGGCACGCGTTGCAGATCAGTCCGGCCGGTTTCCAAATAGATAAGTGCCCCCAGAAACCATCGTCCGACATATAACTGGCCTTCAAAAGAGATGAATACAATTTACAGCGCACTCATTGCCCCGATGCAGCAGACCCGCGTTGACGTGTTCGAGAGTATCTTTACGGTATTTCTCGGACTCGGAACGCTCGTCGGCATCGTCGTAGTCGCGTACACCTTGTACAACGCGTACAAGTATCGTGACAGCGACACGGCTGACGACGACAAGGATCGGCCGTCACTCGGGGAGTTACCGACAGGCGGAAAGGGCGGAAAAAAACTGTTCCTCTCGTTCGGCATCAGCGCCGTCATCGTCATTTCGCTGGTGATCTGGACGTACACGATGCTTCTGTACGTCGAAGATCCCAGTGCCGATGACGGTGGCCAGCAAGAAGCGCTGGAAGTCGATGTGACCGGCGAGGGATTCGCATGGTTCTTCGAGTACGACAACGGGATCGAATCGACGAGTACGCTTCGCGTCCCAGCTGACCAACGAGTTTGGGTCCAAGTAACCTCAGGTGACGTCTGGCATACGTTTGGCATACCCGATCAACGGGTGAAAGCCGACGCGATTCCAGGCGAAGTCGACGAGAGCTGGTTCGAAGCCGAAGAACCCGGCGAGTACAACATCAAGTGTTTCGAACTCTGTGGTGAAGCCCATACCTCGATGGTTGGGACGCTCAATGTCATGCCGTCCGACGAGTTCGACTCGTGGATGGACGACCAGCTGACGATGGAGTTCGAGATGGTTGACGGCAACGAGTCCCCCGTGACGGACGGCTACGAGATGACGCTCGAAAGCCAGGAAACTGACTTCGAGCGTACGTACACCGCCGATGACTTCGACGAGAATGGAACGATCACCATCAACGATGTCGACCACGGTGGCAACTACAACGTGACGATCACGTCGACCGACGGTCAGTTCGAAACTGTCGAAGAGCAGTTCGACATGACTGGTCCGGTCAGCGAGACCTACACGCTCGAGATGAACGCAACGGAAAGTGATGCTACTGCAAGCGATACGAACGACGGAGGTGACGCCTGATGAGTGATCTTCCGCCGATGCGGTCGGTCAAGCGATGGTTGGTGACCACCAACCACAAGGACGTCGGGATTCTGTACCTCGCGACGTCCCTGTTCTTCCTGATATTCGGCGGCGTTCTCGCGTTGCTGTTCCGAGCACACCTGTGGCAATCGGGTGGCCTCATGCTCGGTGGCGAACCGCTGCTGACGAACGATCAGTACTACCAGTCGGTGACGGGCCATGGCCTGATAATGGTCTTCTGGTTCCTCTCACCGATCGCATCCGGCTTCGCGAACTACTTCGTCCCGCTTCAGATCGGGGCGAAAGACCTCGCGTTCCCACGACTGAACGCCCTGAGTTACTGGTTCTACCTGTTCTCGGGGATCCTGTTCATCATCTCGTTCTTCCAGGGTGGGTCGTTCTCCGGCGGCTGGACGATGTACGCCCCGCTGAACGTGCCCATGTACACCTCGGTGATGGAAGCAACGGCAGGTGGTAACGCCGCAATCCTCGGCGTGGTCCTGTTTTGCTTCTCGGTCACGATTGGGACGGTGAACTTCCTGACGACGATGCACCGCTCCCGTGCCGAGGGCATGGGGATGTGGAACCTGCCGATGTTCTCCTGGTCGTGGCTACTGACGGCCTGGATGATGCTGTTCGCGTTCGCCGCGCTGCTCGCTGCAGTGATGCTGCAGTCGATCGACCGACTGTTCCTCACGCAGTACTTCGCAACCAACGAGGGCTCGAGCCTCCTGTGGGCGCACATCTTCTGGTTCTTCGGTCACCCAGAGGTGTACATCGTCTACTTCCCCGCGCTCGGGGTCCTCTTCGAGACGTTCCAGACGTTCACTGGACGGCGACTGGTCGGCCGCAAGTGGGTCATGATCGCGATGGTCCTCGTTGCGGTCCAGTCGTTCCTCGTCTGGATGCACCACATGTTCCTGTCGACGATCAACCTCCCGATCAAGACGCTGTTCATGGCGACGACGATCGGAATCTCGTTGCCCTTCGACCTAATGGTGTTCGCGATGATCTACACCATGATCAAGGGCCGCATTCGGTTTACGACGCCGTTCCTGTTCTCGCTGGGTGCACTGCTGTTGTTCATCCTCGGCGGGATTACCGGTGTCTTCCTGGGTGCCGTCGTGCTTGACTACGAGTTCCGTGGCACCTACTGGGTCGTCGCGCACTTCCACTACGTGATGGTCTCCGGTGTCACCGCGCTGATCGGCGGCCTCTACTACTGGTGGCCAAAGATCTCCGGCAAGATGTACTCCGAACGACTCGGGAAACTCAGCTTCGCCGTGTACTTCTTCGGCTTTAATCTGCTGTACTTCCCGATGTTCCTCACCTGGGAGACGCCCCGACGTATCTTCCACTACAACGAAAGCGCACAGCTCTATCACCAGCTTGCGACCGCCGGTGCGTTCGTCCTCGGACTCGGCTTCCTGCTCGTGTTCGTGACGCTCGCAAAGAGTTTCATCTCGGGTCCCGACGCGCCCGACAACCCGTGGACCCACTCGCGAACCGCCGAATGGGCGATTCCCTCGCCCCCACCGCTCGAGAACTGGCCGGACCGGCCAAGCTACGCCAGTGGGAACCTCGAGTTCGTCGACGACACCCCGACTGCAACCGACGGTGGGATCGCACAGGGTGCGACTGCGACGGCCACAGCGAGCCACGAAGAAGAACACGCCGACCACGCCAGCATCTGGCCGTTCGGCATCGGTGTCGCGACGTTCACGTTCTTCCTTGGCATCAGCGGACTGACACCGTACGTCTACGACTTCGTCCAGTCTAACATCCACAGCGGTGACTTCGTGACCCTGTCCGAGGCACCGCCGAAGAGCGTCGTCTATCCCGCCCTGACCGGACTGGGGATCGTCCTGCTCGGAATCACGCTGTTCCAGTTCGGCCGCGAGCAGTTCGAGGCACCTGAGATGGAGGTTGCCGAGCGCTGGCCGTTCGGCGGAATCAACAACGAGAAGCTGGGTGTCTGGTTCTTCCTGGCATCCGACGTCGTCGTCTTCGGTGCAGCGATCGGTGCCTTCGTCTTCATGCGCCTCAACATGGGCTGGAACAACTGGCATCTCGCTTCCATCACCGAAGCAGGACTGTTCAACACCTACGTCCTGTTGACCTCGAGTTTCGCGGTCGTCATCGCACATGTGATGGCAGAACGCGGGAACAAGAAAGGGCTACTCGGCGCGCTCACCACGACAGTCCTACTTGGCTTCGTGTTCATGGGCGTCAAGGGCTTCGAGTACACCAGCAAGTTCGCTGACGGTCACTACTGGTTCAGTGGCCTCGAGTACTCGATCTACTTCGTGACGACCGGCCTACACGCGCTACACGTCATCCTCGGGCTGTTGATCGCCCTGTTCATGATCTACCGCGTCGTGACCGTCGACGCCTACCTCGAGGATCACATGCCAGTCGAGTACTTCGGGCTCTACTGGCACTTCGTCGACATCGTGTGGGTCTTCCTGTTCCCACTGTTCTACCTGATGTAGCGGTCCGCCGCTACACAGGCACAGGCTACCTTTCGTTTTCTCACTGCGTTTCTACTTTAGACATGCCGGACAGCGACAGCATCGCTTGACGGCTCCTGTGACTGTGTCGTGACCGTCGCTGACTGGACTGCGGCGTTGCAGATCCATCCCCAGGGACCGACACCGTCACGCTATCGCAGTGTCTCAGTTCGATCCGATCGGGAACTCATACTGCTGGATAACACGGTTCATACGTCGATCGAACGCGAGACGCGGCCGCTAGCGGTGTCGCCGCGAGTGCTGGACGCCGACTCGTCGGACGACTCCGACGGCAATAGGCGTCGAAACACGATCGAGCCTTCGCTGACTGATGTCGACAGTATCATACTGGGCGACAGTCAGTGCTGTGTCCGAGCGAGCGAGGGGCTATCGAACAACGACCGACAGATCAGAACAGCCACTGCGTCCTCGACAGACGTCTCGCTCGTCTGAGAGACGACACAGACAACAAACCCGTCGGCTACCGACTAGCCGGACCAGACCAGCGCGTAAATGAACGTAAAGAGGAAGTAGACCAGAAACACGGAGACAGCTGCCTTGAAGTGAAACGTGAACAGCTCGTACTCCTCGTCGCCGAGTTCCTCCTCGAATGCCTCGCGTTCGTCGTCGGAGCAGACCTCGGCGTGCTCGACGCCGATGTGGAACGTCGCGTATCGCTCTGATCGAAACGGCCGTCCACAGTACGGACAGGTTGTGGCGGGCGTTTCGTCCGGTGGCACCTCGTACTCCCGCTCGAGCGTTCGGTCAGTCGCCATTCAATTGGCACTTACGGGACTGTGAGGAAGTGTTTGCCGGTTCGGCACGCCGATTGAACACGACGACGACGTTGTCGTAATGGGCGAACGCGTGTCCATTCCGGCTCAGTTCGGGACGTACGGCGGGCTCATCGTCCCTTGCGAGACGAGATAGAGGCTCGCCATCGTGAAAACGATCATAACGACGATGAGCGGGTACTGGCTCCTGATCGCCTGAAGTTTCCCGGGAAAGAGATCGAACGAGACGGTATGTGAGACCCACACCGCGAGGATGTGGCCGACCAGAATGCCAGCGATTTCGATGTATCCGAACCAGCCCGGCACTACGTACTGGGTTGGGTTCGGCGGCGGGGAAAGCGGCGACGCGAGTGCGCCGACGAGCGCCGGCCACAGCGAGATCGCAAAGGCGATGTAGTGAGCGAAGTGGTAGCCGGCCGCGATCGCAAGCAGTGGTGCAGCAAACCGGAGTCCGAGGTACTCACGGGAGAGATACGTCTCGGCCCGCTCACGGGTTCGGTCGATCGCGATCCAGTATACCTTCCAGAACAGGGCGAACCCACCACCGAGCAAGAACAGATAGACGAGCACTGGCGGCACACCGAACCCGACGAGCGCTTCGACGGTCCTGACTCCAGCCGGCGTGACGATGAACCCGCTGTAGGTCAGCTCCCAGACCAGCGCGAGCACGAAGGCCACGAGGGAAGTATCAGTGATCACGTCGTCTTCACCCAGTTTCGACCCGGGATAGCGAAACTCGAGTCCGTCGGGGGTCCGCTGGATCGGCGCGACGGCGCTGTAGAGTCGAAACCACAGCGAGAGGGGGTCGCCGCGTCGAAACCACGTCTCCGGCGAGAAAATGACCGCACTCGAGATCGTAAACAGCGAATACATGACGAGCATCAGCGCTAGCACGGTCGTCGAGGTAGTCAGTGGAGCGACGACCTCGAGCCAGACGAACGTCAACAGTGCCACGACGGCGGGCCAGGAGCCAAAGGCCGGCGGGTACGTCTCGAAGTCGTTGGGAAGCGCTGCAGCGATGCGTCGCCATGGGTTGAGCGCCGGCCACGGGTTGCCGACGGTGTACGCAAAGATCGTCAGCAGCGCCCGCCCACCGACGAACGTTGCCAGCACAGTCACGCTGACCAACCCGATAGCTGGACCGACGAACCCAGCAACGAGGATGATCGCAAGCCCAAGCAGACCGATCGCGCCGAACAACAGCGAGCCCCCGGTACGGAGGCGATCAATAGTCGCCTCGAGTGTGCGATCGTGGTAGGTTCCGATCATGTCGCGGTCGGTGACGAGCATGGTCAACAGTGCTGATGCGCCGACGGTACCGCCGCCAGTTGCGAGGTACAGCCACGTTGGAATGGCGACATCACCACTGCCGTCCATGAGACCAGAGGCGGTCATACTCGCGGCGACGACACCGCTGCCCACAATGAGAGTTACGAGCGCGAACACGACCCCGATACCGGCTCGGCGAACCAAAGCCGAACGTCTACTCATTGTCGGCAATTCGAACCGGTGTTCCATCTACGTGTCGCTTCTGTGGAGCCACGGATAGACTCGCGTCCGTGCCGAATGGTCCCAAGCGATCGTATGAGGAAGCTATAAGTATTCGTCTCTCACATTCCCCACCAATGGCGAGTGTTCGGAACTACGCATTGATTTACGTGGCACTGGTACTGCTGGCTACGGGGAAGTTCGTCTTCTTCCACTTCGACTTCTTCACCTACACAATGGCAGTAGGTGGCACGCTGGTGCTGGCAGCTATCAAGGTCGGACTGATCGCGGGGTACTTCCAGCACCTCAAATACGAGCCACGGTCGGTCACCTACACGATGGCCGTTGCAGCGTTTATGGTCGTCCTGCTCACCCTCGCAGCAGGTTATTCGATCCAGTAACGCACCGCGACCATCGGCTGAACTGCCGACCTGTTCTCGCCTCGTCGATCGATGTTCACCGGCCAACGAGGATGCCATCTCACGACGCGGTGGCGATCTGTTTCTCGAAGCGACGTCGCTGTTCGAGCGTGCTCGTCACGCCTCGAGTCGACCGGAACGCGTAGCTGGCAGACATCTGCCCATACAAACTGAAACGAGTTCCATATCGATCGCACAGCGGTCGTACGATCGGTGTATGACCTGCGTCAGTTGATACGACAACCAATTGCTCACACGTCGACGAGCCAGATACGAACCGTCGACGGGAGGTCATACACCTCGAGAAAGACGTCGTCGATGAACTGGGCGATCCGGTTTGCATCTGCCTTTGCGCTGACCCGAACGTTGATCCCGTCGGCGTCGTCGGGCCGCGTCAGGTCATCGATTTTGAACGCCGGAAACGCCTCAAGCAGGTCTTTCAGCGCCTCGAGTTCCGCGTCGGTACAGTCGAGATTGACCGTTCCATCACCGAACTGAATCCACGGCACGCCCAACGCTGCGGCGGACTGGTCGGCTGTGTCATCGCGTTCTTCGTAGGCAGTGTCGTCTGCCTCGAGCGTCAGAAATCCGCTGGCGCGTTCGCGATGGGCCGTAATCGCATCGACGTACAGTTTCCGTCGCTCAGTGGGCTCAGACGCGTCGAAGCGGGTCATAGTAGATGGACGTGCTCGATTCTTTAAGCCTTTATGTGATGGGCATGAACGGTGCCATATGGCACAGCCACGAATCCTGATCCTGGGTGCACCCGGGGCAGGGAAGGGGACCCAGAGTGCAAAGATCATCGAAGCGTTCGACGTCGATCACATCACCACCGGTGACGCGCTTCGGAACAACAAGGAGATGGATATCTCCGATATGGACACCGAGTACGACACGCCGGGTGAATACATGGATCAGGGCGAGCTCGTCCCCGACGAGGTCGTCAACGCCATCGTCGACGAGGCACTCAGCCAGGCCGACGGCTTCGTTCTCGACGGCTATCCACGGAACCTAGAGCAGGCCGAGGAACTCGAGGACATGACTGACCTCGATCTCGCGCTTTACCTCGAGGTCGGCGAGGAGGAACTCGTCCACCGCCTGACGGGCCGCCGGATGGACCCCGAGACGGGCGACATCTACCACGTCGAGTACAACCCGCCGGAGGACCCCGAAGTTGAGGAGCGACTCGTCCAGCGTGACGACGACACCGAGGAGACGGTCCGCGAGCGACTGTCCGTCTTCCACGAGAACACCGAACCGGTCATCGAATACTACGACGAGCAGGGCGACTTAGAGCGTGTCGACGGCGAGCAGGCACCCGACGAGGTCTGGGAAGACGTGAAGGCGACGATCGAGGACGCAGCGTAGTCAGTTCTGTTCGACCTCGACTTCGTGTTTGACGACGTTGAGGTAGGTAAGGTCCGGCGGCAGTTCGTATCCTTGCGGATATGCATCGAAGTCTTCGTCTTCTAGAGTCTCGTCGTACGTGAAGTCTGCCGCATCTGCATGGATATTCGATGAATGAGTTACAAGAGCCCCATTGAATGTTGGGTTTGATTGGATAACGACTTGGTATTTATCCTTCTTACCGCTGACTAACTCATTCGACCCATCCCAATCGTCACTTGCTGCATAGAACGTTCCGTGAAAATAACCCTTCCAAAATCGAGCGTCTAGTTCGGATGTTCCGTACACTTGCAATTGTTCTGCTTTTGCCGTGCCGTCCGACGGATCAGGTGCCACTTCGCCCTTATCCATATTAAAGTCTCCTGTCAAATACACGCGAAACGCGTGATCTTCATCATCGGTATCGGCAGTGATCTCTGCATCATTATGAGAGACTGTAATATCTCCATCAACGATTAGAGTAACATTCCCGTCGGAAGCATCAGCATAAATTTCATCACTGTTATCTTGGAGGTTTACTTCTTCGGCATAATACATTCCCTCATCCAGGTGTTCATCACCATTAACGACACCGAGATCCTCTATATCATCCTCTGGATCATCTTTTGCATCCTCAACCATTTGCTCTATGACTGGGTCCATTTCCGGCATATTACCGACCCGCGCTTCATCTCCGAACTCGTCTTTGAAATCGCTAATATCCTCGGAGTACGTCACTCCCGAATCGAAGGCATTCTCAAGGTCGATATATCCGACTTTGACTTCGACGGTCCGGTTTTCGTGATCGACGTACTGCACTGATGTATCTCCTGCCTGATTTCGGAAGAACGACTCCCAGCCGCGATAGTAGTCGCTTTTGACTGTGATCGTCACGTCCTCATTTTGAACGACGTTCGCTTCTTGAAACGTGGTCGTATTGGTATGGCTGATAGAGACGTCGCCGGACCCGAGTTTTTGTTCACCAGCGACAGCCGAAACTGGGAGTGTAAGCGTATCTGTCTCAGTCTCATAGTGAATTGGCGGTGCTGAGACGACCTGGGTCTCGTTACCAGTCTCACGAAAGACTGATCCTGATTGATAGGCAAGCTTTGTCCCATCGTCGCTCTCGTACTCGATCGTTCCGATGGTGAGGTTGATATCCTTACTAAGTGCGTCCGATGTTACAGTAATATGGCCCGTGTCCTTCTTGACAACTGCCCCTGACTGACCCACGTCAAGGTCGATAGAGTGTGAGACATCGTCGTTTGACGATGCAGTCTGCATCTGCTGGCTCAACTCGACGAACGACTGCTCGACACGTTCGTTTGCCGAACGTTGTTCTGCATCTTCCATCGCATCTCCGGCAAAGAGAAGAATACCGACGCTGATGCTTGCCACCATCCCAATTAACAGAATGAAACCAAGTATTGCGGACACCCCTCTTTCCGATGGCATCGCTGTGCCGTCATTACGTCCCAAAGTCATTTCGATCATCCAGTAATTCGGAGATCCATATAATAAAAGGTCCGACCGATCGAACAGTTCATATTGGCTGAAAAGTACCGAATAGTATATCTATCCGGACTCGAGCGGTCGACGACATCCGTGGTCTCGTGGACACTGTGACTACCGAAGAAAAACACTTGTATACCGGACGACGCCTAGCTTTGGGCAGATGACGCGTACAGCCGAGAAGATCGACGCCCTCGTCCGTGAGGATTCCTCGATGGCGGATGCGCTCGAGGCAATCCGCGAGGAAGCCGACAAGAACGGCGGCGAGGTCCAGTGGGCCGACGTCAGCGACGAGCTGACGAGCGGCCAGTGGGGGCGGCTGATCGAGAAAGGCGTATTAGTCGACGGCGACGAAGGGTTTGCGATCGCCGATCGTGAGGCCTACGACCGGGCCCTCGATGGAAACGGTGACAGTGGCGGGAGCAGTGCCGTGGCCAGTGCCGATGTCGATATCGACGACGAGGAGTCGAGCTGGTCGCAGTGGGACAAAATCGCCGGCGTCGGTGCGCTTCTGTTGATGCCCGGGTACTGGTTCGATTCGATTCGAAACGTCGTGGGTGGAACGATAGACATCGTTCTCGGACCGCTCGACGCGGCGTTGCCCTTCTATGCCGTGATCCTCTCCGTGGCACTGATCACTGGCCTGTACTCGTCGCTATTGCAGGCGAACCTGATGAACACGGAGGTCATGGGCAAGTATCAAGAGCGGATGAAAGCCGTTCAGGAGGAGCAAAAAGACCTCCGCAAGCGAAAGAAAGAAGCCGAGGAACGCGGCGCGAGCGAGGCCGAAATCGAACGCCTCGAGAACGAACTCGAGCAGGTCCGCGAAGAGCAGATGGAGGCCATGGCGGACAACCTCGGGATGTTCAAAGAGCAGTTCCGGCCAATGGTCTGGATCATGCTGTTGACGATCCCGCTGTTCCTCTGGATGTACTGGAAGATCCAGTCGGTCGGCCTTAGCGGCGCGGAAGCGACGGCCGTCTTGCCGATCGTCGGCGTGACCGACTGGCAAGCTGGATTGGTGGGTCCGATGCCGGCCTGGATCGTCTGGTACTTCCTGTGCTCGATGGGCTTCTCCCAGATCCTGCGCAAGTCACTGAACATCGACATGTCGCCGACGGGAACCTGATCGCGCCAACTCCGTCTCGACTATCGCGACACATCGTCAGCTCGATCACTTGTAAGCTGTCGTGTACGGCCGCTATCGGTGGCCAGGCTCGCGGATTCAAAACCCATTTTACCCGCCCGCTCGCAGATCGATTATGTTACTCACCGTCTCCGGCCCGCCGGGCAGCGGGAAGAGCACGACTGCCGAGTTGCTCGCCGACGCCTTCGAACTCGACCACGTCAGCGGCGGTGACATCTTCCGGGAACTGGCCGACGAACGCGGCTACACCCCCCTCGAGTTCAACAAACTCGCTGAGGAAAACGACGAGATCGATCGCGATCTCGACCGCCGGCTCCGCGAGATCGCTGTCGAGGAAGACGATCTGGTGCTCGAGTCCAGACTCGCCGGCTGGCTGGCCGCCGAACAGGCTGACTTTCGCTTCTGGCTGGACGCGCCACCACAGGTTCGTGGCGAACGCATCGCCGAGCGCGAGGGCAAAGATCCCGCCCGTGCAACCGAGGAAACGACGGCTCGTGAGGCAAGCGAGGCACAGCGCTACGAGGAGTACTACGGGATTGACATCCGCGATCTGACGATCTACGATCTCTCAGTGAACACGGCTCGCTGGGAGCCCGATGCGGTCCTCGATATGCTCGTCACCGCCGTCGAACGCTACGATGCCGACGGCGACGAAGGGAAAACGCCCGTCGACACCAGCTACGAGTTCTAATGCCGCTCCGTGGTCCACCCGAGGAACGTTCGCCGACCGAGTTGCTCACCTTTGGCGTCGTCAACCTCGACAAACCGCCTGGGCCGTCCTCACATCAGGTCAGCGGCTGGCTGCGCGACGCCGTCGACGAGACGCTCGCCCAGTGCGGTGCCGACGTTACCATCGACCGCGCCGCCCACGCGGGGACGCTCGATCCCAAGGTGACCGGGTGTCTCCCGATCATGCTGGGCGATGCGACTCGTCTCGCGCCGGTCTTTCTCGAGGGTGCCAAAGAGTACGTCGCCGTCCTCGAGTGTCACGCGCCGGTGCCGGCCGACGCCGAATCGGTCGTCGCCGAGTTCGAGGGACCGATCTACCAGAAGCCCCCGCGCAAGAGCGCCGTCTCTCGCCGCCTGCGCGTGCGCGAGATTTACGACCTCGAGGTACTCGAGGCCGAGGAGCGACGTCTCCTCGTGCGGATCCGCTGTGAGAGCGGCACCTACGTCCGCAAGCTGTGTCACGATTTGGGGCTGGCGCTTGGCACCGGTGCACACATGGGACACCTTCGCCGGACGATGACGGAGCCGTTCGACGACCGGACGCTCCACAGCGCCCACGACTTCCTCGATGCACTGGCGTTCTGGCTCGAGGACGACGATCCCGACCCGCTGTACGAGGTCGTCGACCCTGCTGAACGGATCCTCGAGGGGATCCCCAGTGTCGTGATCGCCGAAAGCGCCGCTCGCGAAGTAGCCGAAGGTGCACCAGTCTACGCGCCGGGTGTCCTCGAGGCTGACGACGACATCGAGCATGACTCGCTCGTTGCCTGTTACACGCCAAACGGCGCTGCGGTCTGTCTCGGCACGTTCGTCGGGGACCTCGAGGCCGACAGCGGCCTCGCCGTTGACCTCGAGCGCGTGCTGGTCTGAGGTCGGCTGTGGGTTCGAAACCGAGTGACACACCACCGGTGAAACGATACCCTTAAACGGAAGACGCCCATCGATCCAAGTACGGGACCGTGGGGTAGTGGTATCCTCTGCGGATGGGGTCCGTAGGACCCGAGTTCAATTCTCGGCGGTCCCATTTTCACGACTTCTCAAATGAAGAGTGGCATGACTGTTATGGCGAAGAGTGAAAATGGAAGTAACGAGTAGCTTTGCTCCGATCATGGTCCTCGATGCATTCTCTTAAACTTGTGACTGAGCTGCTGTTATCGCGAAGCGATACTAAGTGAAGTCGTCCGTGTAGCTACGAGTAGCCTCGAGACAGAGCGTCGTTTACCGTACGAAACGAGGCGTCACTACCGGGACAGACGTTGTGTCCGCTCACCGGTCAAACGGTCTCGTCTGCCGCACCCAGACGACTGTTGCTCTTCCGCAACGTTCACAGATACCGATTTTCCGGTGCTTCTCCGTACCGGTCTCGACTATCACAGTTACTGTTTATAGTCGATATATATTTGTTGTAATTCTTTGCTGTCCCTGCTGCTCGCCGTGTCTGCCCGTTCGAGGTTGCAAAACGGGTCCGCGGACAGTAGCAATCGATGACTTGCGATGTGTCACACTCTCTGGCATGATGGTTTCCGCATCATGCAACACTAAGCGGCCGCAACTTCTTGTTGACGCAAGCGGCGACGCTTGGAGTGGACACTAAGAGCGCTACTTACGACCGACGAATAAGAGATCAATCGAGTGTTGGGAACTCCGAACCGGTTCACACTACCGTTTTGTCCGCCTCTGTGACTGACGTGTGATCGACCACGTTCACGTCTCCCGTCTCGTCGATCGAGACCATGTAATCGTTGTACGTGAACTTGACTGTGGACGGAACCCGCTCGCCATCAACCGACTGGAAGAGTGAGTCAAGTGCGTCCGTGTCAATGACATAGTGAAGCGGTGGCCGAAGCTCTTCCGGTGAAACCCCTTCTTGTTTGGCGATTTCTTCGACAACCGTGAGGCTGACTGAGTGAGTGCTTTGCACAATCACCGCTGCCAGATACCGATATATAAAATCGACCGTTCCTCTAATGACGTGCGTCAGACAGCCCACTGTGAATAATTTTTCATAGGTGGTTTCCTAATTTGGGATCCTATGACTGTTAGTAATCACTTTACGGTAATCAGAGATTGAAAATGAAGATTCAGTGATAGATACGTATCGATTCCCTGTTCTTGAGCCGACTCGAGGACAGTGAGTCCGACGAGTCGGCGACCAACGGTTGAAGGCTTTGACCGACAGTCGAGACTGTCGAACCGAGGGTTCACTTTCACTCTGGTGCCCAAACGCTCTTACACGCCGCCCCCGGAGACGACGGTAATGGACGGGGACGAGCGTCTCGAGCTGCCGGTTGCCGACGATTCGCTGCCGTTCGATCCGGCCGCCGTCACGATCAGGGATAGCGATGTCTTCGACTCTCTCGAGCCGGCAGTCCAGGAATGGTGGCTCGAGGAATTCGGCGAGTTCGTCCCCGAAAATGAAGGGTTCTTCACGCCGCCACAGCGGGGTGCGATCCCGAAAATCGACGCAGGGACGAACACGTTGGTCTGTGCGCCGACGGGGAGCGGCAAGACGATGTCGTCGTTTCTCTCGATTATCAACTCGCTGTACCGGCGGGAACGAGATGCCGACGACGTCGACGGGCAGCGCCCACCTGGACGGGAGACGGAGTCTCCCGCTGGCCTCGAGAACTCGGTGTACTGTCTCTACATCTCGCCGCTGAAATCCCTCGCGAACGATATTCACCGCAACCTCGAGGTGCCACTCGACGGCATCGAGGAGATTGCGGCCGAGCGCGACGACGCGTCGATGGGCGAAATCCGCCACGCGATCCGCCACGGCGATACCGATTCGAGCGACCGCCAGCGGATGCTCGAGGAGACACCCCACATCCTCAATACGACGCCGGAGACGCTCGCAATCTTGCTCAACTCGCCGAAGTTCCGCGAGAAACTTCGCACCGTCGAGTACGTCATCGTCGACGAGATCCACTCGCTGGCGGCGAGCAAGCGGGGGACCCATCTTGCGGTGAGTCTCGAGCGCCTCGAGACGATGGCCGACGGTGAGATCACGCGAATCGGCTGTTCGGCGACGATCGAGCCGCTGTCCCGTGTCGCGGAGTTTCTGGTGGGCCGCGACGAGCCGGGTGGTGAGCCGCGTGACTACGAGATCGTCGATGCCCGCTTTGCCCGCGAGTTCGACCTGCAACTCGAGTGTCCGACCGCCGACCTGATCAACACGTCCCGCGAGGTGGTCCAGGAGCGATTCTATCGACAGCTTCACAATCATATCCAGGACCACACGAATACCCTCGTATTTACCAACACGCGCTCGGGCGCGGAGCGAGTCCTCCACAACCTCCGGGAACGCTTCGACGCTTACGACGAGACCAACTCGGCCTGTCACCACGGGAGCCTCTCGAAGGAAGTCCGCCAGGACGTCGAGGGGCGGCTAAAAGACGGCAATCTCGAGGTCGTCACCACCTCGACGAGCCTCGAGCTGGGAATCGACATGCCCCATATCGACCTCGTGGTGCAGGTCGGCTCGCCCAAAAGCGTCGCCGCCCTGCTCCAGCGGGTCGGGCGGGCAGGCCACCGCGTCGGCCAAACTGTGACAGGACGGGTGATCGCGCTCGACCGGGACGAACTCATCGAGTGTGCGGTCATGCTCAAGACGGCCACGGAGGGGTTCGTCGATTCGGTGTCGATCCCCGAGAACGCTCAGGACGTGGCCGCCCAGCACGTCTACGGGATGGCGATCGCCGAGATCCGCCCCGAATCAGAACTGAGAGAGATCCTCCGGCGGGCGTATCCCTACCGCAACTACACGGACGAGGAGTACGAGTCGCTCATGCGGTATCTCACCGCCGAGTACGCCGGCCTCGAGGACAAGAACGTCTATGCGAAGGTCTGGCGAGACGAAAACGATCCGCCGGACGGCGAACACTACCACGACGCGTACCCGGTCGGCGAGTCACTGATCGGCAAACGCGGCCGACTCGCGCGGGTCATCTATATGACCAACATCGGGACGATCCCCGACTCGTTTACCTGTGACGTCCACACGCGGGCGAGCGACGAGTGGGTCGGCCAGCTGGACGAACAGTATCTCGATACCTTGGAGAAAGGCGACGTCTTCGTACTGGGCGGCGATCACTTCGAGTACCGCTATCGGCGCGGCTCGAAGGTCTACGTCGATCGCACGAGCGCTCGCCCGACCGTCCCCTCGTGGTACTCCGAGCGGCTGCCCCTCTCGTACGATCTGGGCCGTGAGATCCTCGCGTTTCAGGGCGAGCTCCTCGAGCGCTACGACGCTGGCGGGCCGCCGCGGGTTCGCGCGTGGCTTCGGGAGTTTCCACTTGACGACGACAGCGTCCGCGCGATCGCTCGGCTGTTCGATCATCACGTGCAGTACGCTGGCAGAGAGAGCGTGAGCACGCCTGACCGGCTCGCGATCGAGGTCGTCCGCGATCGCGAGGAGTACGAACGCCACTACTACGTTCGCTCGAACTACGGCCGGAAGGTCAACGATGGCCTTTCTCGCCTGCTCGCCTATCGCTGTGCCCAGGAAGCGACGGCGAACGTCCGTGTCGCGGTCGCGGACAACGGCTTCGTCCTCTCGATGCCGCTCAACCGGAAAGTCGATCTCGAGGGGATCGTCGCCGACATCGAGGCCGACGACGTCCGTACGGATCTCCGGGCGGCGCTGTCGGGGACCGACCTGCTCCAGCGCTATTTCCGGATCAACGCGACCCGCTCGCTGATGATCCTCAAACGCTACAAGGGCTACGAGAAGTCCGCCAGCGAACAGCAGGTCTCGAGCGAGATGTTGCTGGGCTTCGCTGAAGATCTCGAGGACTTCGCCGTGATCGAGGAAACGTATCGCGAAATCTTGGAGGACAAACTCAACGTCACTGAGATCGAGGCCATCGTCGATGCAATTGATGGGGGCGAGCTTGACCTCTCGCGGCAACTCCTCGACTCGCCGACGCCGCGGGCGTTCGGGCTCGCGACGCTGTCGGCCAGCGACGTCGTCCTCGCAGAAGACGAAAGCGCCGCCCTCCAGTCGTTTCACGAGCACGTCCTCGAGGAGATCGGCGAGGAGTCGCTGGTGGGGCTCTCGACGACTCGAGACGCCGACTCGCAACGCCGCTGACGTCATTGCATGCAAACGCACGACAGCCGTCCGATCGATCTAATATCAATCTATATCAGTGCCGCCACGACAGTTGCACTAGCATGAGCAGCGATCCACCGAACTGGGATTTTAAAGATCGGGATATCGCGATTCTCACCGAGCTCGCCGACGATCCACAGCTCTCCTCGCGGGAGCTCACCACGGTTCTCGAGGATAAGTACGACATCGACGTCTCCCACGTCACCGTCAGCGAGTCGATCCGACGGATGCGCGATGAGGGGGTTTTCCGAGAGGCGATCATCCCCAACGAGGAATATTATATCTTTGCGCTGTTCGAGTTCAAATTCAATACTGAACACTTCGCCGACCACTGGCGTGCCGCGATGGAGGACATCCGAGCGGACAAACATACCCTGTTTTTCTTCCTCGCCGATGGGGAGTACCAGTGGAAGACGATCATGATGTTTCGCGACCGGCAGGAAGTTCCCAAGTGGATCCACGACTGCTACTCGAAACACGGCAAGGTCATCGAGAACGTTCGAAACTCGGCGGTTCATAACGTCCTCAAGTTCCAGACTGATCCCCAGATCTACGAGGACCTCGGCAAGGAACGCAGCGAGCGGTGACGACCCGTTCTATCGCGGTTCTACAGGAATAGAGACGTTCGCATACCGTCTCTGTGGTATCTTCCTGATTCGAGCGGTACAGGGCATGGACCACCTGCTGTGGTTTTGTCACGCTGTGTCCGGTTGCTCTCCATCGAGGATCTCGAGCACCTCTTCGGGCGTGTCAATACGATAGGAGACGGCTGGACCATCGTCAGCGCCGAAGGCCACGCCACACATCCCCACTTCGGCGGCCCCTTTCACGTCGTGTGTGTACCGATCACCGATCATCAGCGATCGTCCCGGTTCGGCGTCGGCTTTCTCGAGGGCCGTCTCGAAGATGGCCGGGTCGGGCTTGGTCCGACCGACTTCTTCGGACGTGGTCATCGAGTCGAGGTGCTTACAGACGCCGAACCCCTCGAGTATGGCACGCCCCTCCGCGTCGTCGATATCGCTGACGACGCCGACGTGGACGTCCCGGTCGGCCAGTCGCGCGATCGTCTCGGGTGCACCCGAGACCGGCTCGAGCGACGACCGGATAACGTCGTCGACGTGTGGGTGCCACTCGTCTCGGGGCACCTCCTCGCCGACGATCGCCTCGATACCGCGGTGGTAGGCCTCGCGAGCAGCGCGGAACTCGGTCCCATCGCGCTCACGAAAATACTCCCCGACGGTCGTCTGCCACGTGTCGATGGCCGCCTCGAGCGTCGTCTCGATGCCGTGGTGCTCGAGGAGGCGTGCGACGAACTCGGCGTGGGCTCGCTGGACGGAGTCGAGCGCAAGGATGACGCCACCGATGTCCCAGAAGACGGCCTCCCAGCCGTCGGTCGACTCGCAGCCACTCATCGGTCTCTGACAGCGACCGCGAGCCACTTAACGATATGTTCTGACACAGTTACTACTAGACGGGGTCTGCAAGTGAAGCGACAACTAGTGACCAGTCACCTGCTTTATTCTTCGTACGGCTGGACGACGACGAACCCGTCCGAGCCAGTAAATTCCATCTGGATACTTTCTCCGGAGGTTTGACCGATCTCGATCGTTTTATTGGTCGCAAACGACGGCGAGAGATTGGTACTCCAGGCGACGGTCGCATCCGGGTCCGTGACCACCGGCGGTGTCATCACCAGTGGATCGCCGTGCGTCGAAATCGCGACCGACCCGGGACCAGTGAGATAGACGTTCGTCAGGCCCCCGGCAGCGACTTCCGAGAGGCTGCTAATCGTGTTGATCTCGTAGTCGACCGTTGATTCGAACGCGAGCACGTCAGTGCCGTTGACCGAAATCGACTGGTCCGAATCGAGCTCGAGGAGCTGGACTTTCTTTCCCTGATCGGCGACGTAGAGATGCCCCTCCCCTTCGGCTTCCATCACCGGTGTCCCTTCGCTGGACACCGCATCCTTGACGAACCCGGTCAGTCCGCCTTCGGCAGACGACTTTCCGGTGAAGGTCAGCTCGCCGGTATACCCGATCATCGAGCCGGCTTTTACCATCACCGTTCCATCGACGGCGATGTCGAGCAGTCGTTTATTGGCTTTTTCGAAGCCGCTGTGATCTGCTTTCGGTTCGTTCGAGTGTACGAACTCTTCCAAGTCCATAATGACAGTCCATTAATTTGTACAGCGGTTTGAATGTTTCCTCGAGTTTCATTATCGTCGGACTTGTCGGAAGCTGGCACCCGAGATGGGTATGCCGGAGATAAACAGGAGACAGCTCGTCTCCGGTTTCCATACAGCCAAAAGGCAGTACGCCAACTGTGTATGACGATGACTGACAGAGATGTCCACCTTCCCGTCGCCGCACAGCCGACGATCGACTCGATCGTCGACTATACGCAGGCGGCTGAAGACGCCGGCTACGACTGTGCATGGCTCCCCGAGACGTGGGGTCGCGACGCCGTCACCGTCCTTTCGGCGATGGCCGAGCGAACGGAGTCGATCGATGTCGGCTCGAGCATCTTCAACACCTACTCGCGGTCGCCGGCCTTGCTGGGTCAGACGGCGGCGACGCTCCAGGAACTCTCCGAGGGCCGGTTCCGGCTGGGACTCGGCCCGAGTGGCCCCGTCGTGATCGAAAACTGGCACGGGATGACGTACGGCAACCCGCTCAAACGAACCCGCGAGACAGTCGAGATCGTCCGGCAAGTCCTCTCCGGCGACCCCGTCGACTACGACGGCGACGACTTCGAGCTGTCGGGGTTTCGCCTGCGCTGTGACCCGCCGGAAACGACACCGCCGATCGAGGTCACCGGCATGGGACCCAAGGCGGTCGAACTCGCGGGTCGCTTTGCCGATGGCTGGCACGGCATCATGCTCACGCCCGAGGGGATCGACACGCGACTCGAGGATATCGAGCGCGGTGCTGCCCTCGGTGATCGTGACCCTGATGACGTCCGAGTCACTGCCGGCGTCACCTGCTGCGTACTGGACGATCCCCAGAAAGCCCGCGCGCTCGCCCGCCAGCACGTCGCCTTCTATATCGGCGGGATGGGGACGTTCTACCGAGATTCCCTCGAGCGTCAGGGCTACGACGAGGCAGCTGACATTTACGACGCCTGGCAGGCTGGCGACCGCGAGCGCGCGCTCGAACTCGTCGACGAGGACATCCTCGACGACCTCTGTGCGGTCGGCGATCCGGAGACGGCTCGCGAGCAACTCGCACGCTACGAGGCGATCGACGGGCTCGACGCCATCGCGGTCAGTTTCCCGCGTGGTGCTGACGAGGAGGGGATTCGCCGGACGATGGACGCGGTCGCGCCTGACGTCTGATACGGTCTGCTGTAACGATTTGCCGGTGCAACCGCAGTATGGGTTGCGGTTGCACCGGAAATGACTTACAGTAGTCCGTATGAGCGAATCGAGAAGCGAGTTCTTCGACAGCTACAAGCCGCGCATCGACCCAGTTCGTGGTATGCCCGGCAAGGTGAGTCCGGACGACCTGCTCACGCACGTCTTTCAGCGAACGGGGGCAGCCGAGACCGACGAGACGATATTACAGGGCCCGGCCGAGGGCGAGGACGCCGCCGCGATCGACTGGCCCGATGGCGAGGGAACGCTCGTGGTCAGCTCCGATCCGATTTCGCTGGCCGCCTCGCAGGTCGGCCAACTCGGTATCGCTGTCGCCACCAACGACATCGCCGTCTCGGGAGCCGACCCGCGCTGGCTGACTGCCGTTGTGTTGCTTCCAACCGGCGTCAACACGGACGTCCTCGAGGAAATCTCTCGTGACCTCGACGCCGCAGCGCGTGAACTCGGCGCGTCGATCGTCGGTGGTCACTCGGAGTACGTCGATCAACTCGAGCGGCCGCTGCTCTCGCTGACGGCGATGGGAGCGACCGAGCGGTACGTTCCGACTGGCGGAGCCGAGCCAGGCGATGCCGTCATCCTCACCAAGGCGGCAGGTATCGAGGGGTCGGCCATCCTCGCGGCCGATTTCGGCGATGACCTCGACATCGATCCAGCGGTCCGCGAGCGCGCTGCGGGCTATCTCGAGGAGATCAGTGTTGTTCCCGAGGCCCAAATCGTCCGCGAGTACGCGACGGCGATGCACGATCCCACAGAAGGCGGCGTCACGTCGGGCTTGCTCGAGGTGGCCCGCGCCTCGGGCGTCCGGCTCGAAATAGACTGCGACGACGTCCCGGTTCGCGAGGCCACAGCGACGCTGTGTGCTGCCGCCGGCGTTGATCCGCTGCGAATCTTCGGCTCCGGCGCGTTGCTCGCGACCGTCCCCGAGGACGTGCTTGATTCGTGTCTCTCCGATCTCGAGGACGCAGGGATCGAAGCAGCGGCGATCGGCACCGTCGGCGCACTCGAGAGTGACGATCCCGAACTCGTTCTCGACAGTGAGTCGATTACCGGGCCGATCGAAGACGAGCTGTATCCGCTCTGGGAGCAGGCCGATCGCGAAGGGTGATCGGCTCGAGCACGCGAGTTCCGAGCGCGTCGACGACAATCAGACCGTCTGAGAGGAGTCCGTCTCAGTCGAGTCGGACGGCTGTGCCGTACGCGATGACTTCCGAGCCGCCGTTTGCGATCTCGGAACTCTCGAGTCGGACGTTGACGACGGCGTCGGCACCCATGGACTCTGCGTCCGCGACCATGCGTGACATCGCCTCGTCGCGCGCATCGGTCAGCAGTTCCGAGTATGCTTTGAGCTCACCGCCGGTGATATTACGGAGCGACTGTGTGATATCGCGGCCGACGTTTCGCGCTTTGACCGTATTGCCGCGTGCGATGCCAAGCGATTCTTGAATCTCGCGGCCGGGGACCGTTTCAGTGGTGACGAGTTCCATGCACGATAATATAGGGCTGCTAACAATAAGTATTGTTTCGATAGTGTGAGAGTCTGCGTGATATTGGACACCAGCGAATCGACGGCGCTACCACTGCCCGTCGGACGACACTCACCGCGACTCGAGTGCGTCGACCTCGAGGCGACCGACGGCGGCTGGCGCGAGGAGGATGCTGGCAACGAGGATCGCGTAGAGCACGACTAGTAGGGGTTCGACCGCTTCGACGGCCGATTCAGCGGCTTGGACGACGGCCACGAATCCCCCACCGACGAGGAAAAGGACGAGTCCCTCGAGCCGGGAACGCAGTTCTGGCAGGGCCGAAAGCCGTCGCGAGCCCAGCAGGCCGCCGATCGAGCCGCCAAGGCCAAGCAACGAGTCGGTCGTCCCGGCGGCGATGACGACCGCGGGAATCGAGAGGACGAACGCGACCGCGAAGCCGATCGTCGGATCGCCACCCGTGAGCCGGTCCATGGCGACGACGAACGCGACCCCGAGGACCGCACCGACGATCACGTCGCCGAGGTAATGGACACCGAGAACGACCCGCGAAAGCGAGACGAGGACGACGAGCGTCCCGGCAGTAAGCAGCGCCCGTCGGTCCCCCGTTCGGTCGTACGCAGAGACGAGACCGCCGTAGACGACGGCAGCGGCGAAAGCATGTCCGCTCGGGAAGCCGTAGCCGGTGCGTTCGTCCTCGAGTGCCACGAGCATGGCATCTGCTGGCGGCCGCGGCAGCGCAAACAGCGTCTTGAGCGAGAGCATGAGCGCCAGTCCGGCGACCGCGTAACTGATCACGAGCGCGCTCCGGCGACGACTCGACCACCAGAATAGCACCGAAAGGAGGAGCATAAGTGCAGTCGTTCCGCCAAGGTCGGTGATGAAGACGACGACCTCTGCGTACTCGGCGGTGACGGCATCCCGGACGAGCGCACTCTGCTCCTCGAGTCGCATGTCATCGGTCGTTACGCTCAGCGGAAGATAAATGTCGGAGTTTCATGCCGTCCAGGCACGTTACCGTCGTGCCCATGCGAGCATTCGCTCGTAGACCGGATCGGACGCAAGTGCCTGCGCGTCGCCGACCAGTACGAGCGCGCGTTTGGGCCGGGTCAACGCGACGTTGATCCGGCGATAATCCTCGAAGATCGGCCCCTCGAGCGTGCCGGTCGCGGTAAAGGAGACGATGATGACCTCCTGACTCGAGCCCTGGAAGCGGTCGACGGTGTCGACGGCGACATCGTCTGGGACGTGATTCGAGATTTCCGAGACCTGCGCACGGAAGGGTGCGATGACACCGATCTCGGAGCGCTCGAGACCGGCGGCCTCGTACGCCTCGATCAGGTCGGCGATCTGGGCGGCTTCCTCGCTGTCGGTGTACCGGCTTCGATCACCCTCGACGCCGACGAACGAAACTGGATTCTGCAACTTTGAGGGCAGCGCCTCGCTGGAGACACCCTCGAGATCGTCGAGCATCCGACTCGCGACCGATGGCGTCGCAGGCCGGAGTTGGCCGTCGTAGAATTCAGTGGAGGCAAATGCCTGAATGCGCTGGTTCATCCGGTATTGGCGGTCGAGCATGACGCCGGCATCGGGATACAGATCGACGAGCCGTTCAAATAGCGACTCGGAAAGATCGTTTTCAGCGCGCACGACGGGCGGGAGCTGCTCGTGGTCGCCGACGAGGACGAACCGCTCGGCCAGGTTGATCGCTGCACAGGTACCGGGTTCGGTGAGCTGGGCGGCCTCGTCGACCAGCGCCACGTCGAAGGCCTGTTCTTTCATCACCCGCGAACCACAGGTCGCGGTCGTCGCCGCCACGACCTGTGCGTTTTGCAGTTTCGCGACGCGGTCGTCGGGGTCGCCCGCGCGCTCGAGCCGATACGGTTCCATATCCTCGCGGACGCCGCTTTCGGAGCCGACGCGGACGACGCGGTCGGTATCGATTACGTCCCCTAACTGCTCGAGGGTGGCCTCGAGGGCGTTGTCGACGGCACGATTCGTAAAGGCCGATAGCAGGACGCGCTCGCCGCGCTCGACCATCGCACGGATGGCTTGGGCGATGGTGTAGGTCTTCCCGGTGCCCGGCGGGCCGTGGATCAGCGCACAGTCTCGCGCGCCGACAGCTTTCGTCACGGCCTCGTTCTGGGCGTCGTTGTTGTCGATGAACGTCTCCTCGATCTTATCGAATTCGGGTTCCGCGCGCCCGAACAGGATATCCTTGCGTCGCGCGTCGCCTTTCAGGAGCGCATCGTGCATCGCGACGAGCAGCCGATCGGTCGTCAGTTCGGACGGATAGACGTCGAGGCGTGTGACTTCGACTGGCTCGTCTGCTGTCAGCACGATCTCGTCGTCTAACCGCTCGATCCGCGCCAACTCGGAGTCACCGCGAACCGGGTGGCCGTCGCTGGCGAGGACGAGATCGCCCTCACGGAGCTTCGAGGTCGCACCACCCTCGCGGCGCGCTCTGAGTTCCCAACGTCCGCCCTCGAGCGACCGTTTTTCGACGAACTCGAGGTCGATCAGCGCGCGGTCGTCGTCGGCCCGTTCCTCGGCGCTCTGTTCCCAGAGTTTGGCGTATTCGCGGTGGACCTCACGGCGTTCCTCCTCGATCGCCCGGTAGAAGCGCTCGAAGTACTCGCGTTCCGCCTCGGGTAGCGCTTGGCCGATCTGGCCGGCCTTGGAGTCCTGATCGAGGCGGCCGGAGACGACCATGCAAGTGTCCTGCTCGAAACAGTATTCACACTTCGCGTCGGCCTCGTAGCCCGTCGGGATGTCGCCCGACATCTCCATCGCCGCGATCTCGTTGCGCAGGCGGACAACGTACTTCAGGAGGCCATCGCCCATCGAGAAGTCCTTTGCAGGGGTGAGGTCGCCGGTCTCCTCGTTACGATCGAGCGCCGAGTTCTTCGTATAGAGTAAGGTTCCGGTGTCGACGTCGCCGCCGTGTTCCTCGAGCAACAGCGCGTAACAGGCGGCCTGGACCTTGTCCTTGAACCGCGGTTCTTTTTTCAGGTTCTTCCCCGTCTTGAGTTCGACCGGCGCGCCCCGCCGGATGGCGTCGGCCCGCCCGCGGATGCCGAAGGTTTCGCTGATGAGCAGTTGTTCCGAGCGCCAGTTGTCGTCCTCGGTGAGCCGGCCCTGCTCGAGCCAGCCCTCAATCGCTTTGGCGTTCTCACGGACGTCCTCGGCGACGGCCTCGGGCGTCTCACCCAGCAGGCCGAGTTGGAGACCGCGTTCCTCGACGCGGGCCTCGATCGACTCCTCGAGGTCGCGGCCCCGCAAGAGGTCGCCGAAGACCTCGTGAACGAG
This sequence comes from Natrinema hispanicum, assembly GCF_004217335.1. Taxonomy (GTDB): domain Archaea; phylum Halobacteriota; class Halobacteria; order Halobacteriales; family Natrialbaceae; genus Natrinema; species Natrinema hispanicum. Next base: position 1,047,511 of record NZ_SHMP01000004.1, on the reverse strand, counting down.
TGTCCCCTTGACGACGGGGTAGTTCAGCGGGACGCCCGAGAGCTTGTTCAGGTAGTACAGCCGGGGACACTCGACCCAGTTGCGGATCGACGTGACGCTGACCAGAAAAGAGGGTTCGACGACGACATACGAGTCGCCCGTGGTCGCGTACTGTGTCTCACCTCGGAACTCCTCTTCTTTCGCGTTCGTCACGAGCAGTTCCATCCCCGGCTCAAGCAACGCCGCAGACTCGGTCCACTTATTCCAGAGCGTCACCGTCGTCGTCTCGTCGCCGTCCGTGACGGCCGCCGTTCCGCCGTCGCTGAGCGCCGGCGTGGCGTCGCCGGGCGGTTCGATCCCGTCGTCGGCCAGTCGAAGCGGCACCTCGGCGAGTTCGCTTTCGCCGTAGCTCGTCGACACCGACCGCACGTCGACCTCGTCAGCGACGGTTCCGCGTACGTACACAGCCTACTGTCACGGTCGAGTGATCAAAAACGCTATCGGTCGCTCGGCTATGGCCAGCGAGCGAGATGCGCTGAGGGCAGTCGCGTTCACCCGTCGATAAAACGCGTTTACTGTCCGTTTCAGTGAGATGCGGAACTGTCTCTGTTATCAATCGAACCGTGATGAGAAGAACGGACGCGGACGCTTTTGCGAGTGAGCGCCAACCGCTGTCTGCTATGAGTGACCCTAACAGCGACGACCGTCGGTCGGGTGGCCCGCCCGAGGACGGCACTGACGACGGGCCACCAAACCGCATCGAAACGGCAGCGGCCAACATCGATTCGGGCACCGGCGCCGGTGATCGAACGGATACAGGCCGTGACCCACGTGACGAGCCGACCCAGGTCGCAGACGAGGAGCGCCGGCGCAAGACATCGGTCATCAGCCTGCTCGTCGCCGCCCTCGGCGTCTGGGTCGCGCTGTCGACGGTCGTCCTCGAGACCGTGGCGGCACCACTCTGGAACAACGTGCTGGTCGGCCTCGTCATCGGCGTCGCGGCGGGCTACAACTACTACCGTCTGGCCAACGACATCCCGCTTAGTACCGCCATCGCGTCGCTGGTCGCCATCCTTGGTATCTGGCTCATCGTCTCGGCAGCACTGCTCGAGATGACTGGCGGCCCGTTCTGGAACACGATCGCGTCCGGGCTGTTGGTCGCCAGCCTTGCGGGATACAACGCCTACGAGGCCCGCGACGCACGGACGGTCGCAACCGAACCCGAGACGGATATTTAGATCCGTTTCGGTCCGTCGTCGGCCTCGAGGCGACGGATGCGGTGTTCGGCAGCGTGGTGGCTCATCGCAACGGCGGCAAATATCACCATTACGGCGGCAAAACCGACCGAGACGGCTGGCGAGACGCCGTTGACGTAGCTATTGCCGAGTTGTCCCAGTGCCAGTGCAAGCGGAGCAAACGTCAGCAGCGAACTTTTCACCGGCGTGGCACGAAACAGTTCGACAAACGAGAGTAAGTGACGGCCGGACATAGGGAAAGCGTCGGTTACGTTCCCTGTGATGGGAGCTGTCGTATCCCTTTTGATTCTGTCTCACATCCACGCGCTGCGTGGCTCGAATCTGTCGTTGTCTTGCGTAACAGTCGTTTCGGGGCGTCTGTCGAGGTAATCGATACGTTCTTTCTGCCGGCAATCTAACCGGCGCGTATGCGGATACGCGAGTGGCAGGACATACTCGAGGACGTCACGGAGCGAGCTGTCGATCCGGAGGACTGGCGCGCCGTCGCCGGTGACCGCGCCGGTGGCGTCGGCGAAGACATGTACCTCGCGCATCCCCGGGCCGGCGTCTTCTTCCTGAAAACGTACGCGAAAAACCCCTTCGAGGTCCGCGGCGTCGGGACACGGGTCGCCCGCAATCTGGATGACGAAATCGGCTCGTTCATGCCCGAACGCGACGCGGGTGGCCGCTTTGCGGTCCAATCCCCGCCCGAAGACGAAGCGCAGGCCGAGACCGTCGGGAAGCGTCTCGAGACCGTCCTCGAGACGCACGCGGACGCGCCGACCCGCCCACAGGACCTCTTCGACGACGTGATGGAGGCCATCGAGAGTCCCGCCTTCGGACCGATGGCGTACGATCAGTACGATCGGCCCGACGAACTCGAGGGGCTCGCCGAGCGCTTCGAGGAGGCCGACGAGCTACTGAACAGCGAACTCGACGACCTGATCGAGACGGACGAAGTCGATCGGGGCTTCATGTGAGACTGCCGGTCGAGGAGCAGTAACCTGCGTTCGCGTCCGGTGGCTCTTTGGGAGCAGGCTTCGAGCATAGTGCTATGTCACCGAGTGCCGAGTCGATCGTCCGCGACTACTACGACGCACTCCGCAACGGCGAGCCTCTCGTGCCCTACTTCCGTGACGACGCGTCGACCGTCAAGTTCGGTATCAGCGAGTCCCTGTTCGGGAGCGACGAAATCGCGCGAGCGCTCGCAGAACAGACCGAAACGACCGACGACTGGACGGTCAGCAGTCGGCATCTCGTCGTCGACGAGCACGACGAGTTCGCGACGACGGCCGACAACGTCACGATGGCCTGGACGGACACGACAAGCGGCGATCGACACCGCTTCGACAGTCGCTGGAGCGCCACGCTCGTAAAGCGGGCATCGGCCAGCGACGGTGCGCGCGACTGGCGATTTGCCATGATGCACGTCAGCGCGCCACATGACTTATGAGCCGGGATCGCGGCCCACAGCGTGGCCCGTCGCGCTCGAGGACGCAGCCGAACGCGGCCGATCAGCTCAAAATCGTGTTCGTGTTGCTGGTCGGGCTTTCAGGCGGCCTGATTGCCTTCCAGAGTGACGCCTCGCTGGTGGTAATAGGTGGTGCGATGCTTGGCGGTATCGTCGCCGGTGGCGCGTTGCTGTGGTACCTCGTCTGGATCCTGACCGACTAGGGGTCACAGAATCAACCTCGAGCGCGGTTAGCGATCGACGCGTCGAATCCACAGGTCCGGCGCGTCGAGTTCGTCGTGGGTCGGCAGGTTCTCCGGGTGGTCCCAGACGAGCCCCGCCGTCTCGAGGTCGCGGACGGCGACGACGTGTTCGAAGAAGTTCTTGCCGCGTTCGTACTGACGCTGCTTGAGTCCGAGGCCGAGCAGGCGACGGAGCAGCCGTTGGAGTGGACCGCGGCCCTGTCGGCGCTCGTCGAGTTTCCGTCGCAGGTCCTCGTACTCGTCGTCGAAGGCGTGATCCATCAGCAGTTCGGCATACCCCTCGACGACGGTCATCGCGGCGTCGAGGTCGCGGAACGCCTCGCGGTTGAACGACCCTTCCGAGAGGGTGGCGATCCCGTCTTCCATGCGGGTTTCGAGGTGGTCTGAGAGCCACGGTGCGGCCCCGAACTCGGCGGCGTGGGTCACCTCGTGGAAGGCGATCCAGCGACGGAACCGGTCGGCGTCCACGTCGAGCGTGTCGGCTGCGTTGCGGATGTTCGGCCGAACGAAGTACAGCGCGTGGTCGTCGTCGGGCATATCGGCCAGCAGGAGTGGGTCATACTGCCCCAGAACGTTCCGTCCGAGGAAGGAAAGGAGAACGGTCATCGTCCCCGTGTTGATCGTCCGGGCGACGCCGGGGAACGCGCCGGTGTGGGTCTCGAGGGTGCTCATGACCCGCTCGAAGGTGGCGACGTTGGCGTCGATCCAGTGATGGCGGTTCTGGATCTCGATGGTTTCGGGCACGTCGAATTCGACGCCGGAGACCGCTCGTACGGCTGCCCGCGCATCCCGAACGTCGCGGGCGTATCCCTCGCGCTCGCCGGGCTCGAGCTTGAGCGTGCCGGGATCGGTCGCCGCCTTGGCGGCGTCGGCGGCCGATCGCCAGTCGATCGCATCGGAACCGGACGCCCCGGCGACGGCCCGGGCGCTACGATAGAGATTCACGACGATGACTAGGGGAAGGAAGCGCAAAAGCGTTCGGCTCGCCTCGAGTCGATGTGAATGTGGCGCTGTCGAGACGGGTCCGGACAGCCGTCTTCGACGGCGAGTGGTGGTTACGTAACGATGACGTCGGGTTCTTCTTCAGACTCGAGTTCGTCTTCCTCGTCGCTCCCACCACGGAACTTCTTGGCGGCGACGGCGATGCCGACGAGGACGGCGAGTGCGACCAGCGCGCCGACGGCGCTTTTGCCTCTGCCACCGGAGTCGTCGGCTGCAGCCACACCCTCCTCAGATTCGGTCTCAGTTTCGGAGTCCGTCTCCGCTGTCGGTTCCGTGCTCCCGATCGGAAGCGTCTCGCCGATCGTTCCCGGTCCGAACTGTGTGTCGCCGTCGAAGTGCAATTCGATGAGAGTGAACTTCTTGTCGCCCATGCGTAGCCGGTCCACGAGCGGACACTTAGCCGTTTGGTTAGGTCCAACCGGTTGACTCGTCGATGAAATATGGCTGTACTGGACTCCGGACCGGTACGATTAAGTGCTCATCTCCTGCGGTGTTGCGTATGAGTGGACGACCGCTGGACGTCCTCGAGGCGTCGCTCGGTGACCGCGTCACGGTACGACTCAAGAGTGGCGACGAACACGTTGGCGAACTCGCCGGCTACGATCAGCATATGAATCTGGTGCTCGAAGACGTGACGATCCCTGTCGAGGGTAGCGTCGAAGAGGATGCCCCGGTCGAAGACACAACCATTATACGCGGCGACAACGTCGTCTCGATCACTCCATGACTGGTGCAGGAACCCCGACCCAAGGCAAGAAAAACAAGACGACCCACACCAAGTGTCGTCGCTGCGGAGAGAAGTCCTACCACACGAAGAAGAAGGTCTGCTCGTCGTGCGGCTTCGGCAAATCGGCCAAACGCCGCGACTACGAGTGGCAGTCGAAAGCCGGCGACAACTGATCTTTCCGGTTTCTCTTTCCATTCCATCGGCTTCGTGATATAGCGGTGCCGCCGTCGCGTGCAGTCCGCCGTTGCACGCTGTCGGAACTGAACCACCGATGGACAGCCCTTAGTTCCGAGCCGCTAACACTCCCGTATGGAAACCACAGACGCCTTTACCGGTCTCGAGTGTGTCGACTGCGGGGCCACCGTCGACGCCGCTGCGGAGTCTCATCGTTGCCCGGACTGTGACGGCACGCTCGACCCGACCTACGAGTACGACGCGATCGACCTCGACCGCGAGACGCTCGCCGCCCGGCCGTTCGACGGGCAGTGGCGCTATGCGGAGTTGCTCCCGTTTTCTCGGGAGTCAGCGGTGACGACAGGGGAGGGCGCGACCGCACTGGTCGACTGCCCCGATCTGGCCGCCGAACTCGGCGTCGAGCGTGTGCTGATCAAAGACGAGGGCCGGAACCCGACAGGCTCGAGGACGGACCGCGGCGCATCGGTCGCCGTCACGGCGGCAGCCCAACACGGTGCGACCGACGTCGCGCTGCCCTCGACGGGGAACAGCGGGCAGGCTGTCGCGGCCTACGCGGCCCGTGCGGGACTCGAGGCACACGCGTATCTCCCCTCGCGTTCGGGCTTTACGAACAAGGCGATGGTCAACGTCCATGGCGGCGACATGAACGTCGTCGGCGGCCGCTTTGGCGACGCCGTCGGAGCCTTCGAGGAGGGACTGGGCGAACACGACGACTGGTACTCCCTCCGATCGTTCGAGACTCCCTATCGCCACGAGGGCGCGAAGACGCTGTTCTACGAACTCGTCGAACAGCTCGAGTGGGAGGTCCCCGACGTGATCTGTTACCCCACCGGGGACGGCGTCGGCCTCGTCGGTGCAGCCAAGGCCGCAGCCGAGTACCGCAAACTCGGCCTGACAGACGAGACGCCCGCGCTGTATGCGACGCAGGCAGCAGGCTGTGCCCCGATCGTCGAGGCGTTCGACGCCGACCGCGACGACCACGAGCCGGTCGAGCACCCGGACACAATCTGTGGTGAACTCGAGATTCCCGACCCCGTTGCAAGCCCGCGCGTCCTCGAGGCCATCCGTGAAACTGATGGCGGTGCGATCGCGACCGATGATCCGGACATCCTCGAGGCCGCGGTGCGGGTCGCGCAGGCGACCGGACTCGAGCCGATCCCGAGCGCTGCGGCAGCCGCAAGCGGGGCGTGGGGACTCGCAGAGCGCGGTGCGTTCGACGGCGACGAGACTGGTCGTCATCGTCAACACTGGTGCGGGGAACAAGGAAGCCGACGTGTTGCGCAGCCACCTGATGAGTCAGGGAATCTGAACGGCACCCGTTCCGCCACTCAGTACTCGGTGATATCGACCCCGAAAGCCGCTCAAAACCGATAGCAGCCGGTTAGATCCCCGTTCTGGGATTGATGGCGACCACCGACAGTGTCTTGACTGCGAGACGAGTAGACGAAACGAGTACCAATGTGTGAACATTCACCAGAGTGTTCGAACGGGGACATGTGCCAGCTCGTTCTCAAGAACGGGCAAACCGGTCTGGAGACCGCTGAATACTACTGCAAGGCCCACCTCGTGCTTCGGATCTGGGAGGTCGAAAACGACAGCACGCTACAAGCTGTCAGCGCCGAGCAATTGTAATCCAGGGCGCACACGAGGGCACTCGCGCGCCGGAATGGGTTGCGGGCCGTCAGGACTCGAGCGCGGGACTGACCACGGCAGTCTCGTCGGGTGCCACGCGGACGCTCGAGACGGGGGCGTTCCGTAGCGCTTTTGCTGGTTGTCTGGCAACGACGCGGTATGACTACCCCCTGGGACGACTGGAATCACGTTCTCAAGATCGATCCGGACAAGGAGTTACCCGAGGGTGTGACCTACGGCGATCTCTGTGCGACTGGTACTGACGCGATTGAAGTCGGCGGGACGATGGGCATCACCGAGGAAAACATGAGTGCCGTCATCGAGGCCTGTGCTGAACACGATGTCCCGCTCTATCAGGAACCCTCGAACCCACAGGTCGTCCTCGAAGACGACGCGCTCGACGGCTATCTCATCCCGACGGTGTTCAACGCCGGCTCGCCGTTCTGGATCACCGAGGCCCACAAGGAATGGGTCCGACTCGACGACGACCTCGACTGGGAGCGGACGACGACGGAGGCCTACATCGTCATGAACCCCGAGGCCGACGTGGCGACGCTGACGGAGGCCAACTGCGACCTCGAGGCCGACGACGTCGCCGCCTACGCGACGGTCGCCGAGAGGATGTTCGGCCAGGAGATCGTCTACGTCGAATATTCGGGCATGCTCGGTGACGAAGGCGTCGTCGATGCCGCAGCCAACGCAGTCGACGACGCGACGCTGTTCTACGGTGGGGGGATCCACGATTACGACTCCGCGTACTCGATGGCCCAGTACGCCGACGTCATCGTCGTCGGTGACCTCGCACACGACGAGGGTATCGAAGCGGTCCAGGAAACGGTCGAAGCAGCAAACGACGCATAAACGCGACTGTCTCTCGTCGCCCCCGAGCAGGACAACTCTCTCCCCACATATCGATCCGCTGTGGATTTCACGACCCAGTGAGTATCGGTCGTGCAGTCACCGCACGTGAGGGGGAGTGGCGCTGAAGACGAGTCGTCTCGGAGCACTCAAGAGATTCGTTCTCGTAGGAGCGCCTAATGGGTCAGGAGCTCCTCGACGTATTGTTTGGCGATCCATTTGCGGTGATGAACACGATCGGGTTGATCGCGTTCGCCCTCGTCGGATCGTCGAAGGCGATCCGTGAGGAATTCGACGTGCTCGGCATTACGATCGTTGGGTTGGCAATGGCATTCGGCGGTGGGGCAACACGTGATATTCTCGTGAGGCGGGTTCCATTAGCACTGCAGTCCCCGATCGAAATCAGTCTGGGGCTGTTTGGAGTCGGGTTAGCGATCGCACTGACAGTCGTCCTCTCCTCTCCAGAGACGCATCCAATAACGCTTGTCTCGGATGCGATCGGGCTTGCTGCCTTTACAACAGCTGGTGCGATCGTCGCAACCGAGGCAGGTGTGTCAGTATTTGGTGTCGTTACGATCGCAACGATCAACGCCGTCGGTGGTGGTGCGTTCGCAGATATCCTTCTCGACCGCTCCCCGTTCATCCTCTTCGAAGATTTCTATGCCAGTTGTGCAGTCCTCGGCGGGAGTGCATACTGGCTCGTGGGAACGGTCGGCGCAACTGGAAGTACGGCCGCTGTGGTGTGTGCGGTCGTGACTGTCGTGACTCGGCTCGCTGCAGTTACGTATAACTGGGATCTCCCGACAGTGCAGAATTTAGAACTCCTCCGGAATTGATCGACCCAACAGTCGGGCAACGTGGCCCACAGCGGTGTTGCCGAACTGCTATGCCGCCCGTTACTCGGCGACGAGCTCTCGCAGCCGCGGCAAGACAGTCGTCACGTCCTCGCGATAGACGACGTCGGCGAGGCTGTCATACGGTGTCGACTCGAGGTTGACGATCCCAACCGTCGCGTCGGTTTCCGCGGCAAGCCGCGGGAGCGAGGCAGCGGGCTGGACGCTCAGCGAGGAGCCGATCGCAAGGAAGACGTCGCTCTCGCGGGCGAGCGATCGCGCACGCTGGATCGCTGCACCCGGCAACTGTTCGCCGAAGAGGACGATGTCGGGCTTGAAGACGCCGCCACAGTCACAGGTCGGCGGCAAGTCGCCGGCGGCTGCACGCTCGATGATTGGCTCACTGTCACGGCGGCTCCCACAGTCCTGACAGCGAACCCGCTGGGCGTTTCCGTGGAGTTCGAGGATCGTCGTGGTGGCTGTGGCCGATTCGGCGGCATCAGCCGTGACCGTGTCGGCCGCCACACCGTGTAGTCCGTCCGTATTCTGGGTGCAGATCGCCTCGAGGGTACCTGCACGCCCCATCGCGGCCAGCGCTTCGTGGGCCGCGTTCGGGTCGGGATCGTCGCCGAACAGCTCTCGCTGGAGGTCGACACGGTCGTCCCAGAAGCCCGCGGGATCGCGTTGGAACCGCCCGTAGGCGAACTGTCCCTCGTCGAACCGATCCCAGACGCCGTCGTCACCGCGGAACGTCGGCACGCCCGATGGGGCTGAGATACCCGCGCCAGTCAGGGCCACAACGGTGTCTGCACGCCGGATGTCGTCGGCGAGTCGCTCGAGGTCGTCCATATCGAGAGAGCGACGGTCGATCGATAAAAGCGAGGTGGATCGGTCGCTCGATTATCCCATTGCCGACGTGTACCTGGCGGCTAGCGTCGCTTCGATCCGCTGGAGGTGTTCGCTGACGGTCCCCGTCGCGAGATCGAGTTTCGAGGCCAGTTCCCGGTGTGTCGTCTCGCGTGGCACCTCGTAGTACCCCTCGCTGACGGCGAGTTCGAACAGTTCCCGCTGGCGGGCGGTCAGCGTCGGCGAGGACTGGCCACCGCCGGGGTCGTACTCACCCAGCCGCTGGAGATCGAGGTCGATCCCGTCTGGAAGCGCCGCGGCGGCGTGCTGGATCGCCCGGCTCGTCCCGAGCGCCGTCACCTCGAGCCCGCGCGCCGCGTCGGTGTCGACGTAGGTCATCGGCCAGTCGAGGACGATTTCGTGCTCGCGGAGGATCGACAGCAACTCGTCGACGGGTTCGACGACCTGACACTGTACGTAGGCGACGCCACGGTCGTCCGCCCCGGCGACGTCGTACTCGAGTGCCTCTGGACAGTCGGCGAGCAACGCGCGGGCCCGTTCGAGGTCGCCACGAAGCTCAAGGAGTTCGACGTATCGCTGTTCGTGGACCGGGTTCAAGTAGCGGATCGCCTCGATCGAGACTGCGTCGCTACGACCGAAACGGTCGTCGATCGCGTTGAGCCGACCGTCGGCCCACGTCAGTACCATCGTGGCGTATCTCATCGCTGATCACCGTCAGCGGCGTCGTCAGCCGGCGTGTTTGCGATCGGAGTGACGGACGAACTCATGGCGGTCCGTATCGCCCCTCGAGTTAAAAACACCTAGCGTGCTCGGCCATACAGAAAGGTGGCCGCAGGTCCTTTATCCAGCTACGAATGCGCTACGATACGGCTGCGACCGCTGACCGCTATCCGCCGGGACCCGATGGGCTCCCGCTGCTTGGCAATCAGGTCGCGTTCCTCCGCGATCCATACGGCTTTATGACGCAAACGGCCCGCGAGTACGGCGATATCGCCTCCTGGAAGGACCCCGAGGGGCGGGTCTACCAGTTGAACCATCCCGACTACATCGAGCACGTCCTCGTCCAGAACAACGAGAACTACGTCAAAGGCGACCGGTTTCAGCGCGTCCTCGGGCCGCTTACTGGCAAGGGCATTCTTAACAGTGAAGGCGCGGTCTGGCGACGCAACCGCCACCTGATCCAGCCCGCGTTCCACCCTGACCGGATCCAGGAGTACGCGACGATGATGACCGAGTTCACCGAGGAGGCCCTTGAGTCGTGGGACGACGGCCAGACGCGGCTCGTCCACGAGGATATGATGGAAGTGACGCTGAAGATCGTCGCCCGGGCGCTGTTCGGAGTCGACGTCGACGAGCACGTCGACACTATCGGCTCGGCACTCGAGCAGTTCATGGAAGCCTCCGAGAGCCTCTCGAACTACGTCCTGCCACCGAACGTCCCGACGCCGGCCAGACGGCAGATCCAGCGCGCTCGCGAAGACCTCGACGAGGTCGTCTATCGGCTGATCGAGCAACGGCGGACCAACCCGACGGATCACGACGTTATCTCGAAACTGCTCGAGGCGACCGACGACGCCGGCAACGGGATGTCGGACGAACAGATCCGGGACGAAGTGGTCACGCTGTTGCTAGCCGGCCACGAGACGACGGCGCTGTCGCTGACGCTGACGATGTATCTCCTCTCGAAGAACCCGCAGGTCGAGCAACGGCTCGTCGCGGAACTCGAGGATGTCCTCGGCGACCGGACGCCGACGATGGGCGACCTTGCTGACCTTACGTACACCGAACGCGTCGTCAAAGAGTCGATGCGACTCTACCCGCCCGTGCCGGGGATCGTCCGCGAACCGGTCAAACCCGACGTCATCGACGGCTACGAGATCGAACCGGGATCGACTGTCCGGATGCACCAGTGGGTCGTCCACCGCGACCCCCGGTGGTACGACGACCCGCTCGCGTTCCGGCCGGAACGGTGGACTGACGACCTCGAGAGCGAGCTTCCGAAACTGGCGTACTTCCCGTTCGCGGCAGGTCCGCGTCGCTGTATCGGCGACCGCTTTGCGATGCTCGAGGCCCGGCTCATCCTCGCGACGGTCTACCGTGACTACCACCTCGAACTCGTCCCCGGGACGGATCTGGATCTGATGGCGACAGTAACCGCGCGGCCGAAACACGAGATTCCGATGACTGTCCACGAACGCTGAGCGGGTTTTGTCGCTCGGGAACCCATCCCGCACATCGCGGTAATCCACGGGTGCGAACGGCTGCGTTTAAGTTCCGCCTGCGTGAATCAGGTGGTATGCAGAACAGAACCTACACTGCCGACGCCGAGCCGGGCGACGACGTCACCGTCGCCGGCTGGGTCCACGAGATCCGCGATCTCGGTGGCATCGCCTTCCTGATTCTCCGAGACACCTCGGGTAAGATCCAGATCAAGTTCGAGAAAGACGAGATGGACGAGGATCTCGTCGAGACCGGACTGGGCGTCTCTCGCGAGAGCGTCGTCAAAGTCTCCGGCGCGGTCGAAGAAGAGCCGCGCGCGCCGACGGGCGTCGAAGTCACGCCCGAGTCCGTTGAGGTCGTCGCCCCTGCCGACCCCGAACTGCCGCTTGACCCCTCCGGCAAGGTCGACGCCGATCTCTCGACGCGACTGGATAACCGCACCCTCGACCTGCGCAAGGACGAGGTTCAGGCCATCTTCGAGATCCGCTCGGAGATTCTGCGCGCGGTCCGCGACCAGTTCCGCGAGTTCCGCTGTACGGAGATCACCACGCCGAAGATCGTCGCGACCGGGACCGAAGGCGGCACCGAACTCTTCCCGATCACCTACTTCGGCGAAGAAGCGTTCATGAACCAGTCGCCACAGCTGTTCAAACAGCTGATCGCTGGCTCCAACGTCGAGCGCGTCTTCGAGATCGGCCCGATCTTCCGCGCCGAGGAACACAACACGCCCCGACACTTGAACGAGGCCACCTCGATCGACTTCGAGGGCGCGTTCTGTGACCAGAACGACGCCATGGATGTCGTCGAAGGCGTCGTCAAAGCAGCCTACGAGGCCATCGCCGAGAACTGCAGCGAGGAACTCGAGGCGCTCGGCCTCGAGGACGAGTTTGAGGCCCCCGACGGAGACTTCCCGCGTATCAGCTACGAGGACGCCATCGAGCGCATCAACGCGACGGGCGAACTCGACGAACAACTCGTCTGGGGCGACGACCTCTCGACGGAGGCCGAGAAAGCACTCGGCGACGACGTCGGCGGCCACTACTTCATCACGGACTGGCCAAGCGAGATCAAGCCGTTCTATATCAAAGATCACGACGACGATCCCGACCTCTCGACTGGCTTCGACCTGATGCACCCGCGCATGGAACTGGTCTCGGGTGGCCAGCGCGAACACCGCCACGAGAAGCTCATCGAAGGCTTCGAACAGCAGGGCCTCGATCCCGACCAGTTCGAGTACTACACGAAGATGTTCAAGTACGGCATGCCGCCTCACGCCGGCTTCGGCCTCGGTGGCGAGCGCCTGATCATGACGATCCTCGGGCTGGACAACATCCGAGAGGCTGTGTTGTTCCCGCGAGACCGGCAGCGGCTGTCGCCGTAGGCGGCACACCTGGGAGCTAGCGAGACGACCGACGGAAGTCTCGCCAGACCGACAGCGGCTATCGCCGTAAGCGACGGCGCAACTCCGAAACGCGCTTTTTTGAGTGACCGCTCGAGGGAGACAGCTACCTGCCCCGAAAGCAAGGGAGTGCTGTCAGATCATCAGAAAACGGAGAGAGCGGCAGGATCAGACGACGAACGCCCACGCGAGTGCGACTGCCGTTCCGCCGAGGGTCGCGCTCAGTGCGGCGTGAGTGCGGAGCCGATCTCGGTGGAGGTGACTGTCGCCGTCGGCGGGGCACGTTTCACTGCCAGTGGTACACTCCGGGAGCAGGTCAACGGCGACGTGGAGGAACACGCCGGCCGCGATACCGAAGAGCAGTCCCCGCAGCGTACTCGCCGGTGCGAATCCGACGATGCCGACCGGGAGGGCAACGAGCCCGACAGCCGCCGCTGGCAACAGCAGCGGCACCACGGATCGTCCCTGTGCCGCGAGTCGTCGCGCTGCCGCGTATCCAGCGGGTGCCTTGTGCGAGATCAGTGCGACGCCGAGAATCGACGACAGCGACGGCATCGCGGTGTAGATCGCACCGATGATGGCACCCGCAGAGAGCGCGTGGACGGTCAACTCGGCTGCGGTGCTGTCGATCGGCAGGTTCAGGTGCGTAAATCGGTGGCCGACCGTGTGCCCGACGTATCCACCGAGGAATCCGATCGCGATCCCGAGACTTCCGAGACGGCCGTGCTGGCCCAGCGCTTGCGGAACGAGAAAGAGCGCAGCGCTCGTGACCATCGCACCGCTTGCGAGTCCGTACCCCCAAATCGGCTCGAGCGGATGCTCGGACTGTACTGCACGCGCCCCAAGCGGTGCGCCGATCGCCATTGCCGCAAACGCCGTCCAGGAGATCGCGACGAGTTTCCAGTTGACGCCAGCGAGTGTTGCGACTCCCGAGAGGGCGATCAGTGCGAGCAGTCCCCCACCCCCGACGATCCAATCGGAGTCGGAACGGATGCGATGCCAGCTCTCCGTGATGGATTGTAGCTTGCTGGTTTGCACTATTGCTTATTAATAACTATGCTCTATATCTTATTAACTCTTGTGGTGGCACACATACTGTCTCTCTCCACAGCCGACTACGTCGATACCGACATCCCCGACCGCGATCCTTCTGCCCGCTGTGGCCGCGGCGTCTGCTATCGATCGGCCCAGTTCTCTCGTGTCGACTCGAGGCTCATACGGGCTGCTGTCCCGATGTCCCGGTGGGCCCGCAGGACGGTCGCGGCCGGCCGGCACTGACTGACAGGAGTCCGGATCAGCCCCCAGATGGGCAGGGAAGCGCGGAATCTTCAATGTTATATCGCTCCGGTCGAAAGCGGAGGCGTGATGCGCGAGGAGGCGACGGCGTTCGTTCCCGGCCACGTTACGGGCTTTTTCAGCGCCCATCCCGACGAGGACCCGACGAAAGCCGGCTCACGGGGTGCGGGACTGACGCTGACCGACGGTGTCGAGGTAACGGTCGAACCGGCGACGGAGACGACCGTCGTGCTCGACGGCGACGAACTCGAGATCGATCCAGTGACGACCGTCCTCGAGACGCTCGACGTGACCGCCCGCGTCGAAGCCGACGCCGACCTGCCACTCGGTGCCGGATTCGGTGTCTCAGGTGCGATGGCTCTCGGGACGGCGCTTGCGGCAAACCGCGTGTTCGCGTGCAGGCTCTCGATGAACGAACTCGTCACGATCGCCCACGGGGCCGAGGTCCAAGCTGGGACCGGTCTGGGCGACGTGGTCGCCCAGGCTCGTGGCGGCGTCCCGATCCGTCTCGAGCCCGGCGGGCCACAGGAGAACGTCCTCGATACGATTCCCGCTCGAGCCCGCGTCGAGTACGTCTCCTTTGGCGAACTCTCGACGGCCGACGTGCTCTCGGGCGATACCGAGACGCTGACCGCTGCCGGACAGGATGCGCTCTCTCGCGTCGTCGAGGAGCCGACGCTGCTGTCGTTTATGTACGCCTCGCGGCGGTTCGCACGTGATGCAGAATTGCTGACAGCGCAAGTGCGAGAGGCGATCGCCGATGTCTCGGCGGTCGACGGACAGGCCTCGATGGCCATGCTCGGCAACACCGTCTTTGCGCTCGGGACAGGCCTGTCCGATGCGGGCTACGAGCCGTCGGTCTGTGCCACCCATCCAGCCGGTGCCATGTTGCGATGATAGCAGGCAGACCGCGTCCGTGACAGCCCTTGCTCGAGACACGTGTGACTCAGTTAGGCGTGCACACCTGAGTGCTATCCTAAGGAGAAAACACTTATAGGATGGGTTAGAAGTCGGCGATCAGCGTCGCTGACCGCCATGCCTGCTGCCCACGCCCCATCGACGACGGCGACTGACGGTGATATGGCGACGGCCACGTCGCTTCGAGGGCGCATCCAGTCACATCTCGGAATCGACCCGCGAGCGCTGGGTGCGTTTCGGATCGGGATCGGTCTCGTCATCATCGCCGATCTCCTCGTCCTTCGGGCCCCACAACTGGAGATGTTCTACACGGACGACGGAGTCTTACCTCGAGCGACACTCGCTGAGACGGCCCCGACGCTCGCGCGGTGGTCGCTGTACGCCATCTCCGGCTCCCTGTGGGTGCAAGCCCTGTTGCTTGGCCTCACAGTCGTCCTCGCCGCGTGCCTGCTCGTCGGCTACCGCCCCCGATTCGCAGCAGTTGGAACTGCAGTGTTGCTTGCGTCACTGCACGCTCGCAACCCATACCTGGTCAACGGTGGTGATACGATCCTCATCTCGGTACTGTTCCTTGCGGCGTTTCTGCCACTCGACGCGCGGTGGTCGCTGCGCCGCCGTCCTCGACCCGACGACGACCGGATTCTCTCGGTGGCGACTGCCACGATACTCTTTCACGTCGTTGTGATCTATGCGATCAATGCCATCCTCAAGTTTCAGAGCGAGGCCTGGACGAGCGGTGTGGCCGTCCAGCGGATCTTCCAACTCGAGGACTTCGTGTACCTACTGGGGCCGACCCTCGCGGAGTATCCCGCCGTCCTCACCGGGATCAACTGGCTCTGGACCGCCGTGTTGTCCGCATCGGTGCTGCTCGTGGCCGCAACGAGATGGCTCCGAATCGCGACCGTCGTCGCGTTCATCGGCGCACACCTCTCGATGGCCGCAACGATGCGACTCGGGGCCTTTCCGTTCGTCATGTGTGCCGTCTTGTTGCTGTTTCTCCCGCCGCGGCTCTGGGATGCCATCGATCAGGTCGTCACGAAACGCACTATCCCGTCCCGTCTCGAGCCCATCCGCCGAGAGATTAGCGACTCGACACCGTCCGGGACGAGACTGCTCGTTCGGCGTGGACTGCGAGTGACTGCGACGGGCATTCTGGTCTGCCTGTTTGTCGTGCTGGTTGGCTGGCAACTCGTCGCGGCGGGCCTCGTCGAGACGCCCTCGTCGGGGGCCGGTAGTACGCTCGAGAGCGCGAGTTGGGCGTTTTTCGCGCCAAACCCGCCTGATTCGTACAGCTGGTACGTCGTCGAAGCCGAGTATGAGTCCGGGACGGTAATCGACCTCGTCGACGGGGAGTCCGTGGATTTCGATCGCCCACCCAACGCCATGGAACGGTATCCGACGACGCTCTGGAAACGATACGGGACGAAATCGCAGGGCGTCGACGGCGCTGCCAAGCCAGTCGCGGCGAACGTCTGTGAACGGACGTCCGCCGACGTCGAGTCGGTGACGATCTATCGCGTCGAACAACCCGTCGATGCGGACGGACCGATCGGCGAGCCGATTGCATATACGCGGACTGATGCCAGCTGTGGCTGACGAATGTGGGTGGCTCCAGTCCATATCCACACTCCGACAATTAAATAATCACTAGATGTATCACTTTCCATATCATTAGTTGAGTAGAATCGCAAGCAAGGGGTACAATGTAGTTGGATTCAACATTCGCATCGTGAATTTATTGACGTCTAATTGTTCATCAATGCCGGCAAGTAATCACGAATTTTGCTCTTTTTCCACGTGAGATCGGTTCTACCGCGTTATCGTGTGCGTGCCCTCTGAGTCCGAGGTGACTGCTGCACGCGAGCAAAACGCGCTATAATTATAGAAGAGATACATGACATACATAGTACTAGTAGCCAGAAACTTATTATGATTCGTTCGAGTTATCCGGTCAAGTTTCGAGATGGCTTCCTGGACTGACATTCACCAAAACTTGTTTCAACTGTACGAACATTACGTCGGCGAACCCGACTCGGCCAAGGACGTTTATGGGTACTGGCTGTTCATCGTCGGCTACATCATCGGGGCTGCGGGCGTCGCTGCGTTCGTCGTTGGGTATGCAGGTGAAGGCAACTCGTATACGCTGATCAAGTTTTCCGGCGTCACGGCGGCAACGGGGCTCGCTTTCTGCCTCTTCGGTATCGTCCTTATGTTGCCGGTACGAACGCGGGGGATTCAGGCCAGTGTCGTCGGCTTACTCGTTTCTCTGGGCGGCATCGGCTTTTTCGGCTGGGCATATCCGTATAATTGGCGAGAACTGGGTACGGACTACAGTGTAGAGGTTATTACGGTCTATACGCTCGGAATCGGCATCATCGCGGGCGTGACTGCGCTCGTTCCCGTGCTTACGGGACGGAAGGGTATGTTCGTCGAGGAAGAAGGACAGACCGAGGACCCGGACATTCTCACAGGCGACGCGATGGAAAGCGCCCAATTCGCCGTCTTCCGCGACGAAAACGGTGACTGGAAGTGGCACGTCCTCCACCTCGAAGCGCTGGCCCAGAGCACCGACAGCGCCATAACGCGGCCGGAGGCGACGGCGGGCATCGAGCGTGTTAAGTCACAGATCAGTTCTGCGGGGCTGATGGAGCTGACGACCTCGGCGTTTCGCCTCTACGAGGACCGCGACGGCACCTGGCAGTGGACGCTCGCGCGTGACGACGGTTCCGTCGTCGGTGCCTGTGCCGGCGAGTTTGACGAACGCGATGGGGCCGAGGAGTCGGTGAGCTTCCTGAAAGACGAGGGGCCCGACGCCGACGTTATCGAAATCGAGGACGCGGCGTATACCTACGAGCAACGGCGCGACAAGTGGTACTGGCAACTGGTCGATGACAACCGCACGCCGCTGGCCTCGAGCGAAACCGGCCACACGACCCAGGAGCGCGCCGAGGAGGCCGCCCACAACTTCGCCGAGCGGTTCGATCAGGCACGGGTGCTCGACATCGAGGGCATCGGCGTGGAACTCTGTGAACGCGCCGACGGCTGGCGCTGGCGGTTCGTCGACGCTGCTGACGAGGTCGTTGCCACCAGCACCGACACGTTCGACTCCCGACGCGATGCCGAGCGGGCTGCCGAAGCGTTGCTCCCCGAACTCGAGTCGGCGTCGGTCACCGTTGCCGGCGAACCGGCTTTCGAACTCTACGAGTCCAGCACGGAGTGGCGCTACCGGCTGGTCGACGAAACCGAACACGTCGTCGCACGCAGTCCCGAGGGGACGACTGACCGCGATGACGCTACGGCGTGGACTAAGCAGTTCGGTGACAACGCTGCCGATGCGGAGATCGTCGAGATCGAAGACGCGGCATACGAGGTGTATCCGGCCACAGACACGACGGGTGACGAGTATACGTTCGACGAAGCCGAGACGCTCCCGGTGGCAGCTGAGGATCCCGAACCGGCCCCGGACGGTGGGACAGTCACGGATGCCGCGCCGAGAGCGGACAGCGCCGACTCGTGGCACTGGCGACTCGTCACAGACGACCGCGAGGTCGTCGCGGCGAGTACGGTGTCCCACGCTGATGCCGAGACGGCGACGGCTGCGATCGAGCGCGTCCGACAGCAGGCTGCCGAGGCCGACCTCATCGAGTTCGAGAACGCTGCGTTCCAAGTCTACGAGGCCGACTCCGGCGAATGGCGCTGGCGACTCATCGACGAAGACGGCAACGTGCTGGCCGACTCCGGCGAGGAACACACCTCCCGCGGCGAGGCCGCCGAGACGATGATGACGCTCAAAGAGCAGGCACCCGATGCCGAACTACTCGAGATCGAGACCGCGGCGTTCGAACTCTTTGTCAACGAAGACGGCGAGTGGGGCTGGCGGCTCATCGACGAGGCCGGCAAGCTCGTCGCCGAGGATCCAGCGACTCATCCGACCCGCAGCGCCGCACGGCAGGCGATGGACCGCCTGCTCAAGCATCTCGAGTCGGACGTGCGGACGATGGACCGGGCGATCTTCCAGCCGTACGCGACCGGTGACTGGCACTGGCGGTTCGTCATGCCGACTGGTGAGACGGTCGCCGTCGACGGCGGGGCGGCGTCGACGCGTGACGAACTCATCGACGGGCTCGAGACCGTCCGCGAGGCTGCTATGTCGGCCCGCCGTCACACGATCGGTGACGTCTCCGTCCAGTTGTATGGAACCGACGAGTGGCAGTTCCGACTGCTCGACCGTAATCGCGAGGAAATCGCCGATTCAGCCGTCTCCTATGCCGACCGTGCCGCGGCGGACGACATCGTCGCCCTCCTCAAATCACACGCGCTCGACGCGCCGATCTTCGCGATCGAGGATGCCGTGATCCGTCTCGACGGCGACGACGGCTGGTCGTGGGACCTCGTCAACCGCGATCGCGAGGTGATTGCGGAGGCGGTTGATCCTGTCGACATCAAAGACGACCTGCTCGAGACGATCGACACGATTCGCCAGCTTGCGCCGCTGGCCGGCCGAGTTGACTTCGACGTGGCCTCGTTCGAACTCGTCGCCGCCGACGACGACCGCTGGCGCTGGCGGCTCATCGACGAGGACGGCCGCACCGTCGCATCGGGCACCGAAACCCACGAGACAGCCGACGCTGCCCGCGAAGCCCTCGCGGACGTTCGCGAACTGATCGAGTCGGCGAGTATCCTCGAGATCGACAGCGTCTCGTTCGAGCTCCACACCGCCGAAGACGGCTGGGTCTGGCACCTGATCGACGAGTATGGCGCGACGATGGCCGAGAGCACGCAGACTTACGAGACCCGGACGGCTGCCCGCGAGGCGATGAACGACGTGAAAGCGCAGGCTCCCGACGGCTGGATCACGTTCACCGAGTAACGCCCCAATCAGTCGACTTTTTATCGATCGGTGCCAGTCCTCGCTCGTGAGCGACTACGACAGCGTCTCCGCCGACGTCGAACACGAGGAGGAGATTCCGGAGGACCACCCCAGATATCAGGACCTGCTGACCCGCCATCGGATCGAGGAGGGTGTCGAGAAGGGGATCACACACCTCCAGGGGATGCATGCCGAGGGACGAGGCAGTGCCTTCGACTACCTGCTGGGCGAGGAGACGATTCCGAGCGCCGACGACGCCGAACGGGCGGCTGCGGCCCACCTGCTGCTGGCCGAGCACCCGGTACTTTCGATCAACGGCAACGTCGCGGCGCTGGTCCCCGGCGAGATGGTCGCCCTCGCCGAGGCCGTCGACGCCGACCTCGAGGTCAACCTCTTTAATCGCACGCCGGAACGGATCGACGCCATCGCCGACCACCTGCGCGAGCACGGTGCGGAGAACGTAAAGGGACTCGAGGCCGATGCACGAATTCCGAATCTCGAGCACAAGCGAGCAAAAGTCGATGCTGACGGCATCTACGACGCGGACGTGGTGCTCGTGCCACTCGAGGACGGCGACCGCGCCGAGGCCTTAGATGAGATGGGCAAGACCGAGATCGTAATCGACCTCAACCCGCTATCGCGCTCGCCACAGGTGGCCGACGTGCCGATCGTCGACAACATCATCCGCGCGGTGCCGAACATGACCGAACACGCACGAGCGTTGGCTGACGCCGACGAGTCGGAACTGGAGGCGATTATCGCTGACTTCGACCGCGAGCGGGCGCTCGAGAACGCGGAAGATCGCATCCGATCGGGCGATCTCTGACCGGTTTCATCGGACCTATATTCAGGGTGCTCCGGGGATCGTCGGTGACACGGAATCGCGCTTACCGTCACGCTCGATGATCTGTTGCTTCTCGACACTGTCGACGAACGGTAGTTTCGATCTGAGAGATCCCATGCCCTCTTCGACTCGGTAGTACGACAGCCACAGGCGTTCGCTCAGCGACCGTGCGAGTGAATTGTCGATTTCGTAATTGATCCCTGGTCCATACTCGAGTTCCTCCCCGTCGATGAGCCAGTATCGGGCCAGCGCGACGCCCGTCTCGGCGTCGTAGCCGCGGGCGAGGTAGTGTCTGTATGGGTGACGGATCCACGAGCACTCCCAGTGGGCGTAGACGTCGACTCCCGACCGGTTCTCGAGGTCATGGAGGACGATGTGCAACTGCTCGTCGGCGAACAGCGACGGCCGCCACACCCACGATCCTTCGGAGGTGTTGCCATCTACTCTGACCTTGAGCGCGGCGATCGGATTGCGCGAGAATCCCAGTCGCTCGAGGATGTCCTCGATCGCCTGCTCCGAGCAGTGGGCCGTCAGCACGTACTCGTCGGCGGTCGTGTGGCTGATCGCGTAGCCACCGAACGTGCCTCGAAGGAGGAAGTGTATTTGTGGCAGAAAGCTCCGCCGCACGGCATTGACGATGTCTTCTCGGTAGCTCATTGATTAGCACGGCTATGACGACCGGCCGGAAGAGTATTCGGCCGGCAGTTCAGGTCGATTTCGTGTACTCTCTCGAGACGAGTGGTAGGGGCCCCGTTATGCAGCCGCGGAAGTCATCGTTCCCGCCTCGGAATTCGATACTGTGCCCTCGTCTACGTGTGGCGACCCGCTCGAGTCGGGTCGAGTGCCTTTCAGGAGGTATAAATTCCTCCTCCGGTTCCTGTCACACATGGACACCTACGAGTTAGTCACGCGCAACGCCGAGGAGGTCGTCACCGACGAGGAGGTCCGCGACCTCGCCGACGATCCGGCGGAGAAACGCGCCTACGTCGGCTACGAGCCCTCTGGCGTGCTCCACCTCGGCCATCTCCTGACTGCGAACAAGCTCATCGATCTGCAGGAGGCGGGGATGGAGGTCGTCGTCCTGCTGGCTGACGTCCACGCCTACCTCAACGAGAAGGGCACGCTCGAGGAGATCCGCGAGACGGCCGAGCAGATGAAAGCCCAGTTCCTCGCCTACGGGCTCGACGAGGACAAGACCGAGTTCGTCTACGGCTCGGCGTTCCAGCTCGACGACGACTACGCGCTCGATCTCCACTTTCTCGAGCAGGCGACGACGATGAACCGCGCCCAGCGCGCGATGGCCGAACTGCAGGGTGACGAGACGGCCAAGGTGAGCCACCTCGTCTACCCGCTGATGCAGACCTTAGACATCGAGTACCTCGACCTCGATCTCGCGGTCGGTGGACTCGATCAGCGCAAGGTCCACATGCTCGCCCGCGAGAAACTGCCCGAACTCGATTACGAGGTTCGGCCTGCCCTTCACACGCCGATCGTTGCCGACCTCACCAGCGGCGAGGGGAAGATGTCCTCGAGCGAGGGCATTACGATCTCGATGGAGGACTCGACCGAGGAACTCGAAGAGAAGGTCAACTCGGCGTTCTGTCCGCCGACGCGCGATCCAGAGGGCAATCTCGAGAACCCCGTGCTCGAACTCTTCGAGTACCACGTCTTCCCGCGGTTCGACGAAGTTGTCGTCGAACGCCCCGAGAAGTACGGCGGCGATCTGACGTACGACGATTACGAGCGGCTGGCCGCCGATCTCGAGTCGGGCGAACTTCACCCCGCCGACGCGAAAGGGACGCTTGCGACCTACCTCGACAAACTGATCGCGCCGGGCCGCGAGAAGCTGCTCGAACTGCGGGCGTAGGCACGCAACGGCGGACGACGCTGTCTCTTCTCACTGCTGTCCGCGTCGACCGACGACCGGACGAATCCAGCCGATTGAAGTACGAGCGGCCCCCTTTCGAGGCCATGAACGAGACGCGACGAGCGGTTCTCGAGGCGCTCGCCGATGGGCCGGTATCGGGACCGGAACTGGCCGAGTCGCTCGACATCTCGCGGGCGGCGGTCTGGAAACACATCGAGGCGTTACGCGACGCCGACTTCGACATCGAGAGTGGGTCGAACGGCTACGAACTCGGCGAGGTGACGGCGTACAACGGGCCGGCAGTCGAGTTCGGACTCGAGGCCCCGTTTTCCGTCGAGTATCACGACGCTGTGGGGAGCACGAACGATCGGGCCCGCGAACTCGCCGCCGACGGCGCAGCGGATGTGGCCGTCCTCGCGGATGAACAGGTCGGCAGCCGCGGCCGCCTCGAGCGCGAGTGGACCGCACCGTCGGGTGGTGTCTGGGTCAGCGTCATCTCTCGGCCCGATATCATGCCCGCACAGGCACCGCTCTATACCCTCGCGTCGGCGGTCGCAGCGGCGACGGCGGCTCGAGAGGCGGGCGTCGACGCCCAGATCAAGTGGCCGAACGACGTGGTCGTCCCGGTCGGCGACGAGGGAGACTACCGGAAGCTCACGGGGATTCTCACGGAGATGGAAGGCGAGATGGATCGCGTCGAGTGGATCATCGTCGGCGTCGGCGTGAACGCGAACATCGACGCCGATACGCTTCCCGAGGGTGCAACCAGCATCCGCGACGAAGCCGGCGACGTCGACCGGCGGCGCTTCGTCCAGCGGTTCTTAGAGGAGTTCGACCGCTACCGCAACGACCTCGAGGCCGTCGTCCCGGCGTGGCGCGAGCTATCGCATACGCTCGGACAGCACGTCCGGGTCGATCGTCCGTCGGGTGAAGTAGTCGGGGATGCCGTCGACGTGACGGAATCGGGTGCGCTCGTGGTCGAGACCGACGAGGGGCGGGAGACGGTCTCGGCAGGTGACTGTGAGCATCTGCGTCCAGTCTGATCGGCGACGAACTGTCTTCTGTCGGGTAGCCCAGTACTGAGCGGTGTCCCGCTTCGCTTATCCGATCCGGATCGGCGTTCCCGCTGGAAGTGAGTGGGTGGCCACGAGTCGCGCACACGTCACTGGAGCGCGATCCGCGACCGTTCGGATGAGTCCTCGGCATCGTCCTGTTCGACTTGCACTGTCAGGACAGGGATCCGGCGACCGACGGACGACCCGTTCGGTGACGCTGCCGAGCAGCAGTCGATCGATCCCGCCGCGGCCGTGTGTCCCCATTACCACCAGATCACACGCTACCGTGTCAGCCTCGTCGACGATGACCTGACTCGGTGCCCCCTTGCGGACTGTTGTTTCGACCGTGACGTTCGCTGGCGCGAGTTGCTCGACGCGATTGACTGCAGCCTCACCTTCGCCGTGTAAGGCGGTGGCAATCCCCTCGAGAGCGGCTTCCATCTGCAGTCCGCCATAGCCGGCTGCATTGATGACGTACAACGCGTGGATCGTCGCGTTGTGCGTAGCTGCGAGGTCGAACGCGTGCTCGAGGGCCTGCTCGACCTCCCGAGAGCCATCCGTCGGAACGAGAATGCTGTCGTATAGTGTCATATGCTATCATACAACGGTCGCATATATTAACGTTATTCTGACATGAACGACGGTCAGTTCGGATGACGGCTTTTCGGCGTCTCGATTGGCTACACGCGGGAGGGAAACGCTGATACAGCCACCAGTCCAATCGGGGGCCATGAGCGACACCCCGTGGACGGATCGGATCGTCGGCGAGCGGATGGCCGTCGATCAGACGTTTGCCGAGCGGATCCAGCAGTCGCAGTTCTCCAACCAGCAGTGGAGTCTGATCATGACCGCCACGGAGTTCGAGATCGAACATCCCGACGATCCCGAACAGGCACGGATCGTCGCCAACACGGACAAACTCGACGGGATTCTCCCCGAACTCGAGAACATTCAGTCAGGAATGGGCGCGATGGGCGGCCCGGGTGCCGATCAGGGCGGTTCGAACGCCTCGGGTGGCGGGCTCCTCGACTCGATCATGGGTGCACTCGGGATGGGTGACGACGGGAGCGACGACCACCGAGAACAACGGGAGGCGGCCGAACGGCTCACTCAAGAGTACGCCGCGGAACTGCAGTCACACCTCGAGTCGAAGGGCCGATGGGAGACGGTTCGGGACGCTGCCGCCGCCGGTCAGTAACGGGTCTGCCGGTCAGTCG
Source organism: Natrinema hispanicum (assembly GCF_004217335.1). Classification (GTDB taxonomy): domain Archaea; phylum Halobacteriota; class Halobacteria; order Halobacteriales; family Natrialbaceae; genus Natrinema; species Natrinema hispanicum. The sequence continues at coordinate 1,022,784 of NZ_SHMP01000004.1, read as the reverse complement.
CCAGCGTGGAACATCGTGTACTCGCTCGATTCGTAAATGTTGACGAGCTCCATGATGAGTTCGTCGTAGGATTCGTCCTCGACGCGCAGTCCATCAAGGCGCTCGATCGTCTCCTCATCAAGTTCGACGGATGGCATAGTCGATCGTTCGTCGCCAATCAGCAAAAACACCACGGCGATATGAGTCACGCCGTTTGGACGCAGGCAGATCCCGATGCAAGCCACAGCACCTTTAGGCACGCTTCCCGACCGTAGGGGTATGACAGACGAAGTTCAGACGACAACCTTCTCGATCAGTTCCGACGACGGCGAAACCGACGAAGTCACGGTTCCATCCGGCCTCGTCGACCTCGTCGCCGAGGGCGACCAGACCGACGCCGAAACGGTCGGCGACCTCGTCCTCCTCTCGTTTGCCAGCCGCGCCCATCACATCGTCCACCACGGCCACGAGGCAGACGAGGACCTCGAGGCCCAGGAAGCCGAAGTGATGGATCTGTTCGAGGAACGCTTCGGCGTTACGTTCGGCGAAGCGACCGGCCACCAGCACTAATCGGCTGCCAACTCGCAATCGCGTGCTGGCGCTGACTAGCCAGCACCGCTCGTCTCGTTTTCGCTGCCAGCCGTCCCGTCAGCGGTGGCTCCGGCCGTGTCGCCGTTGGCTGCTCCGGCCCCTTGCCCAGCCCCAGCAGCCATATCGCCTGCCCCACCGTCGGTGGACTCGGCTGTGCCGCCATCACCCGGCCCGGCTGGCACCGGCCTCTGGCTGTGGCTCCGCGGGTGGTTGCGGTGGTTCTGGCGGTTCGGGTGGTTGTTCTGGTGGCTGCGGTGGTCCGGGCTCCGGTGGTTGGGGCGCTTCAGGCGGCTGGGGTGGCCCCGGTTCGGTCGGGGGTTCTGGAGGTGTCTCGGGTCCGCCGTCCGGCCCCGTCTCACCGTTTCCGTCCGCGTCCCCGCCGTCTGCCGGAACCGCCTCGATCGTCACCGATGCCTGATCGTCGTCGGTCGCGATCGTATGCGTCGACGTTCCCGGCCGCAACTGAGACGTAAACGAGATGGTCGTCGTCTCCCCAGCCGCAAGCGTTACGGACGACTCATCGACGACCTGCTCGTCGACCGCGTAGGCTACCGTCTGTGTTCCTTCGCGGTCACCGATGTTCTCGAGCGTCGCACGCACCGTCACCTCGTCGCCGGGCTGGCCCGTTTCGGGCGCTGTCACGTCGGTGACGGCGAACGTCGCCGGCTGCTCAACGGTTATCATCGTCTCCGCCGTCTCGTTTTCGCTCGCCACGGTAAGCGGGTACTCGCCAGGTTCGAGATCCGCTGTGTCGTAATTCAGCGTGATCGTCCGCGACTCATCCGGGTCGAGCGTCACCGAAGTTGTCTCGCCAGCGGTACCACCGACGGCGATCCCGACATCTTGCGTCCCCGCGCGGTCGCCGACGTTCTCGAGGGTGGCTTCGACTGCGAGCGGTTCACCCGGGATGACCGGGCTGTTCGTCCCGTCGATCGAGACGCCGAAGGTTGCGGGCTCACCGGGCTCCGTGACGGTGATCGTCGTCTCGGCCGTCTCGTTTGCAGTCGACACCGACAGCGGGTACTCACCCGGCTCGAGGTCAGCGGTGTCCGCAGTGAACGAGACCGTCCGGTTCTCGCCGGACTCGAGCGAGATTTCTGTCTCGTTGACAGTCGTCTCATCAATTGCGAGCGAGACGTTCTGGGCTCCGTTTTCACCGCCGACGTTCCCGATTTCGGCGTCGACCTCAAGCGGGTCGCCCTGCACGACTGGGCTGTTCGTTTCCAGGCTCGAGACGTTGAAGCTCGCGGGTTCGGACGGCTCGAGCTCGCCGGCGGGCGGCGTCGCGGCGGTGAGTGGCTCCTCGTATCCGAACGTCGAGAAGTCGGCCTCCCAGACGAGCCGTTCGTCGTCGCTCTCGGGCGTCCACTCGACGGTGAACGTGTGCTGGCCCGGTTCGAACTCGGATGGCGGCTCGGCTGTCGTGGTGCCCTCGATGAATCGGCTGGACGAGCCCAGTGGGGCGTCATTTGGGTTCTCGTAGCTGAACGTCACGTCGATGCCGTCCTCGGTGGGCGTCGTTTCTTCGACCGCGATCGACGGCCGCTCGGGTCGTATCTCCTCGTTACACCGCTCTAACGGATTTGGATAGTCGATGCTGCCGATCGGTGCCGCCTCGGGTGAACTGATCCCCGAGATGTACGTCCCGAAGGTGCCATAATCCGGCACCTCGACGACCACCTGCTCGCCCTCTGTCGTGACACGGCGCTCGTCACCGATCTCGAAGACGATCGTTCCATTGTACGGTGCCGGAATCTCGTCACCGGCGGTGACGATGTCTTCCGCGATGGTGTCACCGATGCCGCCGGGAGCGTAGAACAACGTACTGGCTGCGACCCGGTCGCCCTCTGCGAGCGATGCGGTGACGACCGCGCGCTGACAGCTCGGAAACTCCACATCGAATCCGGGGGGCGGCCCATCGACTGTGTACTCGACGCTCGCTGTCTCGATGGGCGTCCCGTCGTCGGCCGTGACGACTGCCACCTCGAGCGTCGAATTCGCCTCGAGCGGCGGTTCGAGCGTGAATTCCTCGGGACCGATCGTCTCGGTTGCATTGAAGGACTCACTCGCTGCGAGCTGCGTCCCGTCCTCGTCGGTGATGGTGAGGGCGTACGCGACGGACGCATTCGCCTGCGTGACGGTCAGCGTCTCGCCGTCACCGACCTGATCGGCTACCGTGAGATTCGCCGTCGGCTCACCGGGTTCTGGCACCTCGACTGCGTACTCGATGGAGTCGTTTGCCAGCACTGCGTCGTCGGCCGCAGCGCGTACTGAGACGTCGACGGTGGTGTTCTCCTCGAGCGGCGGCTCGAGTGTGAGGGGTTCGTCTGCGACCGTCGCGTTCGCCTCGATCGTCTCGCTGTCGACGCGTTCGCCGTCGTATTCGGCTGAGAGAATGTACGGCACGGACGCGCTCGCCCCGTCGATCGTCAGCGTTTCACCGTCGCCCGTCTGGTTGTCGACCGAGAGCGACGCCTCGGGTTCTGGCTCCCCGGGTGCCGACTCCTCGACTGTGTACTCGAGAGTGTCGTTTGCGAGCGCCTCGTTGTCCTCAGTCGCGATGACTGCGACTTCGAGGGCGGCGTCGGCCTCGAGCGCCGGTTCCAACTCGAGTGTCTCGTTCGTGATCGGTTCGTCGGCAGCGAACGCGTCGCTTTCGGCACGCAACTCACCGTCTTCGTCGGTGACGGTGATCGCGTACTCGACGGCGGCGTTTGCCTCGTCGACAGTGAGCGTCGAGCCGTTGCCCGCCTGATCGGCCACGGACAGTGTCGCGGTCCGTTCATCGGCAGGCTCGTCCGTGACGGTGTACTCGACGGTCTCGGTCGCGAGTGTCGTCCCGTCTTCTCCAACCACGGAGATGTTGACGGTGGTGTTCTCTTCGAGCGGCGGCGCTAACTCGAGCGAAAGATCAGTCACCGTCTCGCCGGCCGCGAACGCGTTGCTTTCGACCGTTTCGCCATCGTACGATGCGGTGACGGAATAGGGAACGGACGCGTTCACCTCGTCGACGGTCAGCGTCGAGCCGTTGCCTTCCTGATCGGCAACCGACAGCGTCGCGTTGGCTTCGTCCCTCTCGGTGTCGTTCGTGACTGTCACGGTCGCGCCGTCGATCACTGGCGCGCCAGCACCGGTAACGTACGGGACGTCCTCCTCACCCTCTGAGTCCACGTACTGGAACGTTTCGTCGTCGTTCGTATCGTGGTGTGGGACTGCCACGAGCGCGCCGCTGGCTGCAAGCGGCTCGTCGAGGTCGATCGTGACGTTCTGGTGGTTACCCGGCTCGAGATACTCGGAGACGCCGACCACGGCGTCCGGATCTGCGTCGACGGTAAGCCCGTCGTAGACCGCGACGAACCCGCCCTCCGAGAGCGAGACGTTCGCGATGGTAACCTGCTCACCGGTTGACTCCTGATCGGGGAAATCGATCGATGCCGTCCCCTCGAGCCGGTCGATCGTCTCGATCCGCTGTTCGATGACGACCGTGACGCGCTGAGTGATTTGGGTTACATCGTCGGTGTCCTCGCTCACTGCGTAGGCGGTCGCCTCGGCTGCGGCCTCTTGGGTCAGTGTTTGCAGTTGCGTGATGCTGATCCGTTGGGACTGGACAAGCTGGGCCGTCTCCTGTGTGGCGACCTGGGCCGCCGTCTGGATCTGCGTGACCGTCGCTGACTGGGCCTGAACGAGCGCACCGCTTGCACCACCGGCTGCGAGGCGCTGGACTTGCGTCACCTCGGCGAGTTGCGTCTGGGTCACCGCACCCTCGCCAGCACCGAACGCCGCCGCCTGGACTTGCTCGACTGTCACTGCTTGGCGCTGGATTGCGGACGTGACCGCACCCTCGGCAGCACCGACTGCGGCGGACTGGATCTGCGAGATCGAGATCGACTGGCGCTGGACGAGTACGCCACCTGCGCTCCCGGCAGCGGCGGCCTGAATCTGTTCGACGGTCGCCGACTGGCTCTGGTCGATCGCACCCTTCGCTGCGCCGAAGGACGCCTCCTGTACCTGTGTGATCGACACTCGCTGGCGCTGCTCGAGGCGAGTCGACTGAACCTGTTTCAGCGACCCCTGCCCGGCCCCGCGGGCAGCGGCCTGAGTCTGCTCGACCGAGACTGACTGCTCCTGGACGAGCGCGCCTTTCGCCGCCCCCGCTGCGGCCTTCTGGACCTGCTTGATCGTCACCTGTTGGCGCTGCTCGATATCGACGCGCTGTTCTTGCTCGAGCACCGCGCGCGTACTCCCTGCAAGCGCGCCGGCTGCACCCCCAGCGGCCGCGTGCTGGATGTGCTCGAGGGTGACTCGCTGGCGCTGCTCGGCCGTGACTGACTGGTATTGCGTCAGCGCACCGTAGGCCGCGCCCTGGGCGGCCTCCTGAACGTGTGAGGGCTTGCCGACATCCTTTGTGCCCGCCTCGTATGCGGCACCGGCGGCTGCGCCCCGACTCGCGACCTGAATCTGCTCGGCGCTGACGCGCTGGCTCTGGGCGAGCGCACCGTGTGCCCCGCCCCACGTCGCGCTCTGGAGTTGGGTTACGTTCGCCGACTGGGACTGTGAGAGCGCGCCGTCGGTCGCCCCGCTGACCGCGGACTGGATCTGAGTCACGTTGACCGACTGGGACTGGATCAGCGACCCGTGGACGGCCCCCGCCGTCGCTGCTTGGACCTGCTCGGCCTCGACGGTTTGATACTGCTGCACTGACGATCGAGCGCCCTCGAGTGCCGCCGTTCGCTGTTCCTGTGTCACCTCGATACCCTGAGCCTGTACGAGCTCGATCCCTTCCGTGACGCCGGCCTCGACGGCTTCAGTGGTTTCCTGAGCGGTCGCCTGCTCGGTTCCACCGCCGGCCGCTGTCTCCCGATCAAAGGTCACCAACTCGGACTCGGCAGTGGACTGTGAGTCGTTTTGGGTGACGGCCTGCTCGAGTATGGCCGGTGACCCGTCGGCCGCCGCGGTGGCTGCCTCATCACCGACGGCGGCCTGCCCGCCGGTTCCGCCCAGCAGCGGCAGCGCGACGGCACTGCCGACCAGCGCGGCCGAAAGTAGGACGACGACGGCGGTCGCGGTCGTCTCAGATCGTCTCATCTGTGAGCACCTCTCGCAAAGCGTCTGTGAACGCCTGCTCGCTCTCCTTCGGAGTGGGCCCGATTTCGCCACGTCTCGGTCCTGAACGTAGACGACTCATTTTCCCACCACGGGGCCGAACGATCGTATAAGACCGGCGGTCGTTTCGGTTAGCGAACCGAGACAATCAGCTATTACCGCGTCCTGTTGCGCGTTCGACGGTTGCAGGCGGCCGATTGACGGCCGAATCTGCCGTCGCTGGCATGTCGGAGGTCGACCGAAACTGCCAGTGACGCTGAGAGGAAGCATCCTGTTTCGCGCCGTTTCCAGCTACTGACAGCGTTGGTGACCGCTTGCACGCACATCTCGATTCGCACACATCTCGTCTCGGAAACCGAAGTTTTCATCCCGGTTTACGAGAGAGCGGAGGTATGGCAACGGATCAGCATTCAGTCGAACTCGTCGACGACGACGTCGTCAAGCCCTTCGCGCGGGCGGCTGTCCTCGCAGCGCTGATGGGGGCGGCCGTCTTCGTCGGGTCAATCCCAATCCCGTTCTCGCCGATACCGATATCGCTTGGGGTGATCGTCGTCTATCTCGCGGGACTCTACCTCGGCCCGTACTGGGGGGCGTTCTCGCTCCTGCTGTACCTAACTGCCGGCGCGGTCGGACTCCCCATCTTCGCCGAACGTGCCTCCGGACTCGGGGTCCTCGTCGGCAATAGCGCCGGCTATCTCTGGTCGTATCCGACCGCGGCGCTGTTGATCGGAGCCGTTGTCCACCGATGGAGCGAAGACGGCGATCCCGCCGACCTGTCGCGGCCGGTCCTCGTCGTGACGCTACTCGCGGCGCTGACCGTTATCTACCTGCTTGGGGCCGCCTGGCTCGGATACGTTCTCGAGCTCAGCCCGGTCAAAGCAATCGAAATCGGCGTCGTGCCGTTTATCCCGGGTGACCTCATCAAGATCGCGGCCGTGGTCGCCATCGTCGAGGCCGAACGCATCGCGACATGACCGTTCCCCAACCCACGCAGTACCGATGATCGAGTTTCAGTCTGTCTCCCACGCGTTCGATGATGTCCCCGTGCTCGAGAACGTCTCGCTGTCGATCGACGCCGGCGAGTTCGTCCTGTTGGCGGGAGCAAACGGCAGCGGGAAGACGACACTGTTGCGCCATTCCAACGGCCTCCTCGAGCCCGACTCCGGCGAGGTACTCGTCGATGGCACGCCGGTCGCCGAGGACCTGATCGCCGCCCGCTCGAGCGTCGGCATGGTCTTCCAGCACCCGCGTGACCAGTTCGTCGCCGCGACCGTCGGGGAAGACGTCGCCTTCGGCCCCGAAAACCTCGGACTCGAGCGCGCGGAGATCGACCGCCGCGTCGCGGCCGCACTCGAGGCAGTGAACATGGCCGACCGCGAAGACGAGCGTATCGACGCCCTCTCAGGCGGTGAGCAGTCACGCGTGGCGATCGCGGGTGCGCTCGCGATGGAGCCGACCCACCTCGTCCTCGACGAGCCCTTTACCGGGCTGGACGCTCCCGCGCGCCGCTCGGTCCTCGAGCGCCTCGCGTCGCTGTCGGCCGACGGCACTGGCGTCCTGCTTGCCACCCACGATCTTCGGGACGTTTGCGAACTCGCCGACCGGATAATCGCCATGCACGACGGCCGCGTCGCCGTCGATGGCCCGCCTGCGGACGCACTGGACGAACTCGACGGACTCGAGGTACGCGTACCGGATACCACACGATGCTGACCTACGAACCAGACGAGAGCCTCGCACACCGGCTCGATCCGCGAGCCAAGCTGGCGGTCCAGATCGGATTCGCCGCCACCGCGCTGGCGCATACGACGCCGCGTGCGCTCATCGTCTTCTCGGCCCTGACGGCGGTCGCGATGGCCACAGCGCGGCTGTCGCTCCGTCGGACCCTCGTCTCCTACCGGCTTGCGCTGGTCGTCCTCGCGCTCGCGCCGCTGCTCGCGGGCGTCACCGTCGGTCCACCCTGGTTCGACCGGTCGGCCGCCGTCGCGTCGGGGCTGGCGAGCTATCGGGTGCTGCTCATCCTGCTCGTCAGCGCCGCCTACGTCCGATCGACGCCGGTGCGTGACTCTCGAGCGGCGATCCAGCGGACGATCCCCGGCAAACCAGGCCAACTCCTCGGCGTCGGTGTCGGACTCGTCTTCCGGTTTCTCCCCGTCCTCCGTGGCGATCTGCGGACGATCCGGGAAGCGATGGCCGCCCGGTTGGGAACCGAACGCGGCGTGGTCGACCGCGCCAGCACGATCGGCATGCTCGGCGTCACGCGCGCGTTTGATCGGGCAGACCGACTCTCGCTTGCGCTACGAGCGCGGTGTTTCGCGTGGAACCCCACGCTCCCGGCGCTTGCGTTCTCGCGAGTCGATTATCCCGTGCTCGGCCTGGCCGTTGTCCTCGCCGTGTCCGCGTTCTATTAACAATCGAGGGGCTGATACGGTCTGCTGTCCCGAGTGATCGGCGTGCCCGCAGGACAGGTTGCGGGTGCGCCGTCATTGACTGACAGGAGTCCGTCAGATAGTTCGACGGCGTTCTCCCTCGACGCGCTTATATCCGGGTGGTGTCGACACGACGGTAATGCCTGCGAATAGTTCGGTCGATCTCGTGTGGCTGTTCGGCCCCTTCGTCGTGTATCTGGTGATGCTCGGCGTGTACTACGTTTGGGAAGGACGGCGCGAAAAACGACTGCGAGAGCAATACGAGGAGAGCGAGTATGCCCAGTAGCGGACTCGCCGGCTCGGCCGGCGCGTGGGTCCTCGGAACGTTCGCGGCGTATCTCCTCATCCTGCTCGGGATCGGGCTCTACTCCTCTCGACTTATGGACACCGTCGACGACTACGTCATCGGCGGTCGAAGCGTCGGCCCGGTCGTCACGGGCTTTTCCGAACGAGCCTCCGAGATGAGCGGCTGGCTCACGCTCGGTGTCCCAAGCGACGCCTTCGGGACGGGCGTGATGGCCTTTTACAACGGGCTCGGCATGATTCCGGCCGATCTGTTTGCCTGGGCCGGACTCGCGAAACGCCTTCGGAAATACACCGAGATTGTGAAAGCGGTCACGCTGCCAACCTTCTTCGAGACGCGCCTGCAGGACGACACCGGGCTCGTCAAAGGCGTCTCCGCGGTCGTCCTGATGATCTTCGAGGGCGGGTACGTGGGTGCACAGATCGTTGCCGCCGGGACGCTACTCGAGGTGCTCACCGGCGTCGAGCCGCTGGTCGGCATCCTCGGCGGTGGCGTCATCGTTGTCGGCTACACGATGCTCGGTGGCTACTTCGCCGTCGCGTGGTCCGACTACTTCCAGGGCGCGATCATCCTGATGGCGTTCATCATCCTGCCGATCCTGGCGTTTACTAACTACGGGCTTCCGTTCAACGACCTCGCGTCTGTCGGCAGTTCGTACACGAGTATCACGGCCGGAATGACTGGGTGGGCGGCGATCTTCGGCATCATCAGCTACGCCGCCATCGGGCTCGGTATCCCAGGGAATCCACACGTCATGGTGCGCTTCATGGGAATCGACGAGGTCAAGAACATCCGGCTGGCGGCGCTGGTCGCCCAGCTGTTCATGTTCGTCGCCTACATCGGGGCTGGCTTCGTCGGGCTGTACGCGCTGGTTGCCTTCGGGCAGGGCGGCATCGATGACCCGAATAACGTCATGCCGATGCTCACGCTCGAGTTCTTCCCCGGCGCGATCGCGGGGATCATTCTGGCGGCGGCCCTCGCCGCGATGATGTCCAGCGCCGACTCGCAGCTGCTCGTTGCGACCAGCGCTATCGTCGAGGACGTCTATCACGGCTACGTCAATCCGAACGCGAGCCAGGCAAAACTCGTGCGTTACTCCCAGCTCGTCACACTCGCGCTCGGTGCGGCGAGTATTGCCTTCGCCTACATCGCGAAAGACACCCCCATCTACACGCTCGTCCTTGACTACGCCTGGGGCGGCCTCGGTGCGGCCATCGGCCCGACGCTGATCGCGTCGCTGTGGTGGAAACGCGTCACCGCCAAAGGCTCGGTCGCGAGCATGATCGTCGGCACGGCGACGATGTTCCTGTGGACGCAACTGTCGACACTCCTTGGCGTGCTCGGACTCCAGAATGCAGTCGACGCGTCACCGTTCCTCTCGGGACTGGTGGGCGTCTACGGGCTCTTCCCCGCATTTATTCTCTCGACGACGACGTTGGTCGTCGTTTCACTGCTCACGCGTCCGCCCGAGGGCGTCGGCGATCACTTCAACGTGTTCGACAAACCGCTCTCGGCACTCTCGAGCGGTGATAGTCCAACCGGCGCGCCCGACTACGTCACCGACGGCGGTCGCGACGTCTCCCCGAAGGCCGTCACGGAGACCGACACCATCCGCGCCCACGTCGACGCAACCGACTACTGGGACGAGGGTGACGAGTAGATGAGCACGCCACGTCGCCCGCCGGAACCACCGGACGATGCCACAGGGGGTCGCCACGAGCGTACCGAGCTGCCGGTCATCACACCGACGGTCGCGCGTGAGGACGTTGACTCGAGCGGCCGCGTCGGTGCCGTCGCGTATCCCTACCGCGTCTACGACGCGGTCGCGACGATCGAGCGGCCGGTGATCGCGGATCGCGACATCGACTACGTCGTCACCGTCGATCGCGCGCGCCGGCTGGCCGTGCGGGCCGACACGTTCCCGGAAACGCAGACGCGAACGGTCGACGACGTGCTCGTGATCCCATCGGAACTCTCCGACGCACAGACTCACCGAAAGGCCGAAGACGCCGTGTTCAAATGGACGCTCCGGAAGGTCGCCGTCGGCTCCGAGCCGGATGTAACCTTCGAGCGGTCGGCCGACGCCTACAAGCTCTTCTGGATCGCCTCCCGGCCCGACGGCGACGTCATTATCGACAGCGTCTGCGGGACCGAGTCGCCCCTGGCGGACTGATCAGATCGCGTTCGTAGCAGTGTCTTTGTCAATACCATCTGCTCTCGAGTGTTCGTAATCGATTCTGACGGCACGGCTTCGCCCGCGCTTTACGGATGTGCAACAGCAGTTCGTGATTCAGTATCTGTTTGCCCGCTGGCGATTTGAAAGCGGGTTCCTGCTTCTCGATAGCCAATCATTGCGACAATCCTGGCGAGTCGCCCGCTGGCGCTCGGCTTCATCGCCCACACTAGCACCCACGTTTCTGGGATGTAGAGCGTCTACAAACGAGCTTCGGAGGAACCAAATAAAATCCGAGTAGAACTCTCTCGAATCCTATGTCGCAATTCTTGGCTCGCTAAGCAAGATGTGCTGAGCAGCGTCCAACACGCGATTTAGGAGATAGAACGCGAGTCCTGCGGCTTGCCGCAGGCGAGCCACACCGAGTGCTTTCCGCTTAGCCACCTTGTCGGAGTGATTGACTGACCGCCCGGACGAATGTCCTGGCGGTCACGACCGGCGGCGATCTGATCTCGCGATCTGTTCCGAGCTTCACCAAGTAATCGGTAAGCCTCCAGAGATTGTACAACAATGCTGCGAACGTGAAGCTGAACAACCGAACACGGTAGTCCTTCGAGGACGTCTTGGGAAGAAATGCTTTCACCGACTTGTACTGATTTTCGATATCCCAGCGTCGGCTGTAGCTGTTGGTGACGTGTATGATCTCCTCGGGAGCGACGTGATCACGGTTGGTCACGAACACGGCATAGCTTCCGTCAGCTTCCTCATCAGTCGCTGGTGCGTACAGGAACTCTGCGGTGTGGTGGAGTTCGCCATCAATGGCGAACGGGACATCGTTCTTGACAGCGGCGTCAACTCCTTCTTTGCTCTTGATTTTCCCGATTGCTTCGTAATCGTCTTCGTACTTCGGCACTGGCGTCAGGTACACAAGCCCGCGGTCGTGAATCGTTGCGTACACCTCGTTACTGTAGAATCCCCGGTCTAGGAGCACTTCGTCGAGATCGACGTACTGCTGGGCTGTGTCCAGCAGTACGTCAACCACATCCGCCTTCGAATCGGCTGGCGCATCTTCTGGTTCCCATGCAGAGCGTTCCTTGACTGGCTCGATACCCAGGATGATTGGGACATCGTTCCCGACGATCGTGATCGTCGCGAACGTATACCCGTGCTTGATTTCACCGTCTTCTTTGTACCCGCTGACCATCGGCGGATACTCTGCTTTCGGGATTTTCTCGTCCTTGTCGATCCACGGCCAGACGTGGTAGGGGACGTGTGTGAAGTCGACGGCCGCCACAACGTGGCGGTCGTCGAAGGGATCCTCGTGACGAATCGTCTTGAGGATATTTTCGGTCGCCGCGTTGAACGAGGCCATCACAGCCTCTCGATACAGCTCAGTGAACGCGACGATATCCTCGATCTGCAACTCCTGAACGGAGCGCGTTACTTCCTCGTCGGATGGCGTCGCAAACTGCTTGATTACTCGGAGAAACGTCGAGTCGTCACAGATCTCGTTCTCTTCAAGGAACCACCCAGCTTCTCCCTCTGAATGAGCGCTCCCCTGCGTGAGGCACGCGTTGGAGAACAGATCAAGGATCTGTTCGTCCTCATAGACCCTGTTGTCGGCTCTATCGGAGTCGAACTCGGCGAAGCCGTGTCGGCGAGCGAGTTCGACGACCTTACTCCCGTGCTCGCGCACGTGTGCGCGAGACACTGTCGAATCGGATTTATCGTCGCTCGCTTCCTTTTCATCCAGGTTAATTGGAATGAGTGCCTCCGAAATAACGTCGTGATCACGGGCTTCACGAGCTATTCCCTTCGCAGCGGCCTCAAGCGTGGTCTTGGTCTGCTCGCTGAATTGGTTCCAAGCGTATGAGAGATTCTGCTGAGTTGGCACCCTGTTCAAACCTAGCTGTTTCAGCAGTGCTGGACGGTTCTCAAGCCGATCTGCGACCTCGCTTTGGGCGAGGTCGTAGATCGCCTGGTAGATGTAGACTCGTGCCATTGACTCGGTTCCGAACGAGACTTTGTGCTGTTGTCGAGTGTCTGTTAGTCCATCTACGGGAATCGAGACGTCTCCAAGTACACGCCAGAGATGATCAGCTGTTTCACAGACTTTCTTGGCGTGGATGACGATCGCCCCCGCCAAAGCGGGGGCATCGTCATCAACTGCAGGAGTGATGTTAGATGCCATTAACAGTCAGTCCAGATACTGAAACCGAAGGAGAGACTCCCCATTAGGGCACCTCATTTTGACCTACGCCGAACGGTTATTTACGCGCCAAGAGCTACTTGGAGTATGGCTCAAGATGGATCCCTTGTTGAATCGCTTCCAGACCGCCCACTCAAGGATACTGAGCGTGACTCACTCGAACGACACGAGAGCATCCAGTCAATAATGCCTCAGACGACGAAATTTGATCCGGAACACGGGATGGTTATGGACACTGCGATGTTCATTGGCTACGACTGGGTGACAGCCGTGACCTACGAAGCAGGTCACGGCTGGAGGGTTGTCTACGAGAGCGGTATGGAAGATAACATCCTCTCAGATGGGTTTCTGCGAAGCGAGGAACTCTACGAAGAGCATCCGATTCAGCAAGGAATGGACGCTATGAGCGCTGTTGCCTCGGAAGACGAAGAATAGTTTCTTTTTCAAACAGCTTCTCTGAGGCAGATCGTAACGGGTGTCAGCTGTATGGTGGTTTGTAGAATTTGAGATCCCGAAGTTGTGAGCACCAGTCGATGGATTCTATATCGCCATATATGATTCATGGGATTGTCTCGATATCGTTACAGAACCGGACCCAGTTTGTTCGTCCGAAGCGACGCCGTAGCCGGTTTGAAGCGGACGAATGGGTACTCGTCCCGTGAGCAGTCGATCGGCACCCGCTCAAAATGGATCAGACGGAGCCTGCGAGCTACGCACCGAGCAGATCGCTACGGAGACCCGTTCAGCCGAACGAATCCAGCAAGAACGGGTTCGGAGACAGTGTCGATCGGTACAGAAGAAAGCGGGGAGGGAGTTGACCCACGGTCGGAGCGAAGCTCCGCTCTGATTCAATCCTCTCTGACGTATCTCCGACTCACGAGATTGTTCGCCGGAAAATAAGCCGGTGGAGGGATTTGAACCCTCGACCTAATCCTTACGAAGGATTCGCTCTGCCAGTCTGAGCTACACCGGCGCGATTGCATTCATTCGTAGGGCCGATACCAGGCATAAGGGTTGCGAATCGATCCAGTCGTGTGAACGAGTTCCGAGTCACTGGCTAACAGATTATCGCTCGAGGCGCACGTCCAGACACACGTTCAGCTCGTGGGGGGCATACGACCGGACGGTGTGGCGTGTCTCGACGGTCACGTCATACTCGGGCTCGGCGGCCGCACAGGATCGCGCGTTCGCCCGGCCCGAACGGATCGTCTTCGTGCTGGATATCGTAGTAGTGGAGGACACAATCGTCGCCGGCGAGCGTTACGGCTGCCTCGAGGAATTCGTCGGCGCTGTGGGGGAGATTCATCACGATGCGATCAGCCCAGCCCTCGTAGTCGGTGGCGACGTCGTGAACGTCGTCGTTGATCGCCGTCACACGGTCTTCGACCCCGTTGCGGCGGGCGTTCTCGCGCAGGTAGTCGATCGCGTCGGCGTTGATGTCCACGCCGACACATTCCGCGCCGTGGTTTGCGAACGGGACGACGAAGGGGCCGACACCGGCGAACATATCGAACGCGTGCTCACCCGCGTCAACCTTCGTGGCTACGCGGTGGCGCTCGGTCGCAAGTCGTGGCGAGAAGTACACTTCGGCGAGATCTAGGACGAACTCACAGCCGTACTCGCGGTGGACGACTTCGGTGTCCTCGCCTGCAAGCAACTCCCAGTCGCGGACGCGCGTCTCGCCTTTGACCTTCGAGGCCTTGTTCAGCACCGTCTCGACGGGAAGATCGGACTCGAGGATGGCATCAGCGATTTCGCGTGCACGCTCGGAATCGTCTTCGTCGATGAGCGCGGCCCTGCCGAGCCGTTCGTAGGATGGCTCGAACGCAAGGAGATCGGCAGGCGTCGTCTGCGTGTCGCGTTCGTCGACCGTTCGGGAGACGATCTCGCCGTCCTCGAGCACCGCTTCGAACGGCGTCGGGGTCGGTAATCGGAATATAGAGCCAGCCGTCTTCGACGGCGATTTCGTAGTCGTCGTCGATCAGATCCGCGTCGGCGAGCGTCGTACGCGTCGCTTCGCCGGCTTCACGCGCGACACGGACGCACGGAACTTCCATACTCGGACTGGCCGGCGAGCCGCTGTAACGCTGACGTTTTGGCCGACTGCACCCCTGCAACACGGTAAGTAAATCAATATTCGCTATATAGAATTCTCGGCGACTCTCGGCGACTGTGAAAGTGCCTTCATCGATGACTGTCTCGATAACTTGTCCGCTCGAGACAATGTGCGAGCGAGGTTCATAGGGCAGCATCTCGAAAGCGTATTCCGGCCGCTACGACTACGAGCGGCTATGCTCACCTTCATCGGCCTCGGCCTCTACGACGAACGCTCGATCACCGTCGAGGGGCGAGACGCCCTGCAGGCGGCCGACCGCGTCTATGCCGAGTTCTACACCAGCCAGCTGATTGGGACGACGATCGACGACCTCGAGTCCTCCCACGATCTCGAGATCGACGTCCGGGACCGCGCCGGCGTCGAACAACACCCCGAAGACATGCTCGAGGCGGCCGAAGACGAGGACATCGCCTTCTTGACGGCGGGCGATACAATGATCTCGACGACCCACGTCGACCTGCGGCTGCGAGCCCACGAGCGCGGGATCGAGACGCGGGTTATCCACGGCGTCACGGCTCAGACGGCGACCAGTTCGTTGACTGGGCTCCAGAACTACCGGTTCGGCAAGGCGACGACGCTCCCCTTCCCCTACGCACACGGAGCCGAGGGGCTTCCCGCAAGCGTAACCGAGACGATCGACAAAAACCGCGCTGACGGCCTTCACACAGTCGTCTATCTGGACATCAAAGCCGAACGTGAGGAGTACATGACCGCCGATGTCGGCGCGGAATTACTCGCCGAGGAATACCCAGATCTCGTCGGCGTCGTCGTCGCCCGTGCGGGCAGCCCGGAGCCGCTCGTCGAGGCCGGCACGATGACCGAACTGGCAGACAGGGAGTTCGGCGATCCGCTGCACTTGCTCGTGATCCCCGGAGAGTGTCACCTGCTCGAGGCCGACGCGCTGATCGAACTGGCCGGTGCCGATCGAGAGACGCTCGACATCGTCTGAGTTACTCGAGGACTCCAGTGATCTGTTCTAGGAAGTCGTTTGGAACCTCGACGTGGGGCGTGTGTCCGACGTTGCTGAAGACGACTTCTTCGTATGCGCCGCCGCGGTCGGCGTAACGCTCGAGGACGGCGCGGGTCTGGTCGACCATGGGCTGCGGTGGGAAGACATCCTCGCCGGGCCAGTCCGGGAGTTCGCCCATTCGGCCGAGCGTGCCGAGGTCGAACAGGGAGGCGTTCGAGACGATCTGGTCTGAGTCGCCGCGGAGCCACAGCACCGGCGGCTTGTCGTCGGGATCGATCTCGGTGATCGCCTCGAGGTCGCAGTACTTCGGCGAGATGGCGTTGTTCACGCCCCTCTCGCCCGGAGCGACGCCGGGCCAGTTGTCGCTCGGTGTCGACGAACCCGGATAGTTCTCGTCGCCGGTCGCCGTCTCGAGCATTCCAGTCAGATAGGACTCCTCGCGGTTGGGGTCGAACTCGTGGGTCGGATCGACGTAGTAGGTGCGCAGGACCTTTCGCGGCGAGGCTTGGTCTTCCTCACTCCGGTCACGATCCGCGAGGCCCGCAACGAACGCATCGTTACCCATTCCGCCACCGGAACCGGCATAATCGTCAAAGCAGGGCGTTCCGTCGACATCTTTCGTCCCGCCGAATCCGTACGGCGAGAGCGGATTGACGAGTACGAGGGCGGCGACGTCTTCGGGGTGATCGATCGCGTACCGCATCGCGACCCCGCCGCCGTTCGACCAGCCCACGAGGACGAACGGTGTCTCGAGTTCGAGATCGGCGACGAGCGCGTGTATATCGTCCCCGTAGTCGTCGAGTCCGGTTGTCGCGTCGACCGGCTTCGTCTCCGAATCGCCGTACCCGCGCAGATCGGGTGCAATCGCCCGGTGACGTGCAGGCAAAGCGGCTATCACGTCTTCGAAGAACCGCGAGGAAGAGACGTTTCCGTGAAGGAAGATAACAGTCTGGCCCTCCTCCCCGGTTCCGCTTTGATCGGTGTCACCTGACTCGAGGTAGTGTGTCGTGAGGCGGTCGGTATCGGCGATCCGTGAATCGACACCTGCGAGAGTGTCGTCTCGAAACATGGTGCTCGGTATCACAGCCCCCCTGATAATTCTCCGGCCGGAATGAATCGGCCGCGGCGCTGCCGGTTCGGACCCGTTGAAAACGAGACGGCCAGTGTGGCGGCGCTACAGTCGGTCGATGACCGCAGCAGTCACGTCCTCGGTTGACGCGTCCCCGCCCAGGTCGGGCGTGCGCGGCCCGTCGGCGAGCGTGGCTTCGACGGCCGCGTTGACGGCTTCGCTCTCTTCTTCGTAGCCGAGGTACTCGAGCATCATCGCGGCAGAGATGATCTTTGCGGCTGGGTTTGCGACGTTCTCGCCGGCGATATCGGGTGCGGTCCCGTGGACTGGCTCGAATAGGGCGCGCTCGGGGCCGATGTTGGCCGAGGGCAGCAGGCCGAGTCCGCCGACGAGGCCAGCAGCGAGGTCTGAGAGCACGTCGCCCGCGAGGTTCGGGCAGACGACGACGTCGAACTGTTCGGGGTCGAGACAGACCCGCGTCGCGAAGGCGTCCATCAGCACTTCGTCGGTTTCGATGCCCTGCTCGTCAGCGACCGATTTGACGGTATCACGGAAGAGTCCGTCCGTCTCACGCATGACGTTGGCCTTGTGGACGATCGTGAAGCTGTCGTGCTTGTCGCTGTCGGCGACGAAGTCACAGGCGAACTCGGCGAGCCGTTCGGAAGCCGACTCCGTGACGACGCGGGTGAGCGTCGAGACGTCGTCGGTCAGTCGGTCCTCGTGGCCCGAATAGACACCCTCGGTGTTCTCCCGGAGGAAGAGCAGATCCGTTTCGGGACGAACGGCGTCGATCCCCGGATACGCCTTTGCGGGCCGAACGTTGACGAACGAGTCAACCGCCTCCCGGAGCGGCAGGATGACGTCTGCGGCCGTCTCGCCGGCCGCGCCGAACAGCGTCGCGTCGGCCGATGCCGCGAGGTCGTAGGTCTCCTGGGGGAGTGCCTCACCGGTCTCTTCTTTGACCGCGTCGCCGGCTTCCGCTTCGATGAACTCGAAGTCGATGTCGAGCGACTCGAGGACTTCCACTGCAGCGGGTGTTACTTCTTTACCGATCCCGTCGCCCGGAATCACGGCGATTTCGTGAGTCATGGCCAACCATCGTCGCGGGGCCGAAAAGAGGGTATCGATTGCCGGACTGGTCGTCGCTTAGGGACTCCCGACGCCAGTGCTGATCCCAACTGCGTTGGCGATCGCATGTCGTTTGAGCAACGCGAACCCGACGACGACCAGTCCGAACCCGGCGACCGTCACCGTACTGATCGACTCCTCGAGAAACACGACGCCCGCAACTGTCGCGACGATCGGAACGGCGTAGCCGACCAGCGCTGCCTCGAACGCGCCGTGTTCCTCGAGGATCCGGAAGTAGATCAGGAAGGCGATGGCAGTCGCGAAGACGCCGAGATAGACGAGCGCGCCGACTGCGGTGGGGACGACGAGCGACGGCGATGGAAACTCGCCAGCGGCGAGACTGGCGGCATGTAAGACGACGCTGCCGATGCCCATCGACCAGCCGACCAGTGCCCCACGCTCGATCGTCGGGCCGGCGCGCTGAATCAGAACTCCACCGAGCGCGATACTGCACACTTGTCCGACGACGAGCAGCCGGCCGAGTGTATCGCCCGCCAGCAGATTGCTCGGATCGGGCTGGACGACGAGTGCGACGCCACAAAAGCCGATCGCGGCCCCGACGGCACCGAGCGGCGAGAGTCGCTCACCGAGTAGCACTACCGCCCACAACGCGGTGATGATGGGGACCAGTCCCTGGATGATCGCGGCGACGCCGCTCGGGACGGTCTGCTGGGCCAGAAAGAGTAAGCCGTTGCCGCCGATCAGAAAGATACCGCCGCCCGTAACAGCTGCCAGATCGTTCCGGCGAGTCGGCACCCAGCCATCGACTTGGGTGGCAGCGTAGGCCAGAAGCAAGATCGCCGCGATGTCGTATCGAACGGCTGCAAACAGCAGCGGCGGGAGATACTCGAGGCCGATCGAAATCGCCGGAAACGAAAGCCCCCAGAGAACTGCGAGGAACACGAAAAGCGGCGCATCAAGAGAGCGAGCCATACAGGCTCTTCCGGGCTATCGTCCGAAGTATCTCGCGATTCCGGGGCCTCTCACCGAGTTCGTGATCGCAAGCGGAGAGTGACGAGTCGAGGTGTCGGCGATTCGACTCGACTCGAGTCAGGAGAAAAACGGAGCGACCGGTCGAAACCGACTCCTTACTCCGCTTCGGGGATCGCTTCGTCGTCGACGTACGGGAGTTCCTTGGCCTTCTCGCGGACTGCGTCGGCGTTGGACTTCATCAGCGCCGTCGTGTCCCAGACGCCGTCGACGAGGGCCTTGCGCTGGGCCTCGTCGACGGTGACGTCGATCGTGGTGTCGCCGTAGGTCACTTCCTCGGCTTCGACGCCGATCTCGATCTCGCCGTCGGGGTGTTCGTCGACCCAGTCCTGCAGTTCCTCGATCGTCTCGCTGTCTGCCGTGACGGTCGGAATTCCGAGCGCCAGGCAGTTACCAGCGAAAATCTCGGCGAAGCTCTCGCCGATAATCGCATCAATGCCCCAGCGCATCAGCGCCTGCGGGGCGTGCTCGCGCGAGGACCCACAGCCGAAGTTACTGTTGACGACCATCACCGACGAGTCCTGAAACCGATCCTCGTTCATCGGGTGGTCTTTGGGGGTGTCGTCGTCGTCGAAGCGCAGGTCGAAGAAGGCGAACTCGCCCAGCCCGTCGAAGGTGACGACCTTCATAAAGCGTGCGGGGATGATCTGGTCGGTGTCGATGTCGTTTCCTCGGATCGGGATGCCCGACCCCGAGACGTAATCGACTTCCGGAATCTCGACCTCGTCGCTTCCGCTCATGCGACGGTCACCTCCTTTAAGTCGCGCACGTCAGTCACTTCCCCAGTGACTGCCGCCGCAGCGACCATCTGTGGGTTCATCAGCACGGTTCGGCCCTCTTTCGAGCCCTGTCGGCCGACGAAGTTCCGGTTCGAGGAGGAGGCGCTTGCCTCGTCGCCCTCGAGTTGGTCTTCGTTCATGCCGAGACACATCGAACAGCCGGCGTTGCGCCACTCGAAGCCGGCTTCCTCGAACGTGTCTTTGAGGCCTTCTTCCTCGGCGGCGTGCTGGACGCGCTGGCTGCCGGGGACGACCATCGCGCGGACGTCGTCGTCGACCTGTCGGCCCTCGATGATCTCGGCGGCGCGTCGCAGGTCCGGCAGGCGGGCGTTCGTACAGGAGCCGAGGAAGGCGACATCGATGTCGTAGCCTTCCATCGTCTCGCCGGGCTCGACGCGCATGTGTTCCTGAGCGCGTCGGGCCGTGTCCTGTTTCTCCGCGGGCAGGTCCTCGGGTGCCGGGATCGGCTCGGTGACACCGACGCCCTGGCCGGGCGTGGTCCCCCAGGTGACGACCGGCTCGAGCTCGCTCGCATCGATGTGGACGACGTCGTCGTACTCGGCGTCCTCGTCCGACGCGATCGACTCCCAGTAGGGTTTGAGCTCGTCGAACTTCTCGGGGTTCTCTTGGAAGTAGTCGGTCTCCTCGAGCCACTCGTAGGTGGTCTCGTCGGGGTTGACATAGCCCGCGCGAGCGCCGCCCTCGATGGACATGTTACAGATCGACATCCGCCCTTCCATGTTGAGGTTCTCGATGGCCTCGCCGGCGTACTCGTAGACGTAGCCGACGCCGCCTTCCGTCCCGAGTCGGCGGATGATCTCTAAGATGATGTCTTTGGCTTCGACACCCTCGCCGAGTTCACCGTCGACCTGGATCTTGCGGACCTTCTGTTTCTCCATGGCGACGGTGCCCGTCGCGAGCACGTCGCGGATCTGGGAGGTCCCGATACCGAACGCGAGTGCGCCGAAGGCACCGTGCGTGCTGGTATGGGAGTCCCCACAGACGATCGTCTTGCCGGGCTGGGTCAGGCCCTGCTCTGGGCCGATGACGTGGACGATCCCCTGATCGCCCGTCGTCGGGTCCGAGAACTCGATGCCCGCCTCGCGGACGTTCTCCTCGAGTTCGGACATCATCTCTTCGGCCGCGTCCTCCTCGTAGGGACGAGACTGGTCGGCCGTCGGGACGATGTGGTCGACCGTCGCGTGGGTCAGCTTCGGATAGGCGACCTCGAGATCGCGCTCGCGGAGCATCCCGAACGCCTGCGGACTCGTGACCTCGTGGATGAGGTGCAGCCCGACGAACAGCTGATCCTGTCCGGTCGGCAGCGTGGTGACTTTGTGTCGGTCCCAGACCTTGTCGTACAGTGTTCCCTCGCTCATTCCTCTTCCTCTTCTTCTACGACCGTCTCACGGTCGGCACGCCCGCCGTGTTCGGTTCCGCGCTCGAAGACGCGGTTCGCATCGTCGGCCTCTTTCGGTGGCGTGTGATCGACGTCACGCATTTTCTGTTTCTTGTCAGTACGCCCGTTTCCGTTGGCCTCCGCCTCGCCCCCGTCGGCGGCGACGATCGGCCCGCGGTTGAACAGCCGGCCAGCCGTCTCCCCGGTGTAGGGGTTGGTGTGGCTGACATTGGCCATCGTGTCTGTTGTGGTGTCGGTTTCGTTCATGGTTGGTCGCTCTCCGTTTTCGGTTAGTCGTCGGCTTGCACCTGGACGGACTCCTCTTCGGTTTCGTCGTCCTCGGCCCAGGCGAACAGGTCGCGCAGTCGCTCGCCGACGTCTTCGATCTCGTGGTTCTGTTCTGCGTTGCGCAGCTGGCTGTAGCTCGGGCGGCCAGCCTGGTTCTCGACGATCCACTCGCGCGTGAACTCGCCGTTCTGGATCTCTTCGAGGATCTCGTCCATGTTCTCACGGACGGACTCGTCGACAACGCGGTCGCCGCGGGTGAGACCGCCGTACTCGGCGGTGTCGGAGACGGAGTTCCACATCTCCATGTTGCCGCCTTCGTACATCAGATCGACGATCAGCTTGAGTTCGTTGAGACACTCGAAGTAGGCGATCTCCGGCGAGTAGCCTGCGTCGACCAGCGTCTCGTAGCCGTGTTTGACCAGCGAGGTGACGCCGCCACAGAGGACGGCCTGCTCGCCGAAGAGGTCCGATTCGACCTCTTCCTGGAACGTCGTCTCGATGACGCCGGCGCGGGTACAGCCGATTCCCTTCGCGTACGCGAGGGCGCGCTCCTCTGCGTCGCCCGTAGTATCCTGGTAGACCGCCAGCAGGCCGGGAGTCCCTTCGTCGTTCTCGTAGTTGCGGCGGACGAGGTGACCCGGGCTCTTGGGCGCGACCATCGTCACGTCGACGTCTTCCGGCGGCTCGATCTGGTTGTAGTGGATGTTCAGCCCGTGGGCGAACTGGAGCGTGTCACCCGCCTCGAGGTTGGGCGCGATGGCGTTCTCGTAGACCGACGCCTGGACGGTGTCGGGCACGAGGACGGACACGTAGGAGGCCTGTGCGACCGCGTCGGCGGGCGCTTCGACGGTGAGCCCGTCTGCTTCGGCGGCCGATCGCGAGGAGGAGTCCTCACGCAGGCCGACGACTACGTCGACCCCGCTCTCGTGGAGGTTCAGCGCGTGGGCGTGCCCCTGGCTGCCGTAGCCCAGTACGGCCACGGTCTCGTCGTCAAGCGTCGATACGTCTGCGTCGTCGTCATAGTAGATGTCGGTGGTGAATTCGTCAGTCATCGTCTGCTGGTTGGGTATAGTCGCCATACTTCGCCTCGTCGGCGGGCTGTGCTGTCAGGTCGGCTCCAGCGGTCTGGTCTGTGCCACGAGCCATCGCCGTCAGCCCCGTCCGGGATACCTCTCGGATGCCGAACTGGCTGAAGGTGTCGACGGCGGCCTCGATCTTCTGGCGCGAGCCAGTGATCTCGAAGGTCGCCGTCTCCGGACTCGAGTCGACAGCCGTCGCGTCATACATATCCGCGACGGCGCTGACTGCCGCTGGGTCCTCGGCGTCGACTTTCACGAGCGCCAGTTCGCGGCGCATCGCGTCGGGCTCGAGTTCGCGCACGGAGATAACCGGCACGAGCTTTCGCAGCTGTTTCTCGACCTGGTCGATCCCGGGGTCGGGCTCCTCGACGACGATCGTGATTCGCGCGCGATCTTCGTCTTCGGTGGGGCCAACGGTCAGGCTCTCGATGTTGAACTGCCGTCTCGAGAACAGTCCCGAGACATCCGAGAGCACGCCGGGTTCGTGTGCGACCAGTGCCGAGATGACGGTACGCCGGGGCTCGTGGGTCGCCTCGACTTCGGGGTCGATGCGAATGCCCTGTTTGTTGCGTCGTCCTGCGGGAGTCGGTCGCTCTTCGGGTTCTGGGCCTTCTAATCCGCGTTTCATAATTGGTCCTCCGTCAGTGCGAACTGGCCGTTGTCGCCGCCGCTTGGCACCATCGGGTAGACGTTGGCGTCGGGATCGATGTGGACGTCGATCACCGACGGGCCGTCGTAGGCGAGTGCCTCCTCGATGGTGTCGGCGACGTCGTCGTAGTCGTCGATGCGGAAGCCACAAGCGCCGAAGGCTTCGGCGAGCTTGTCGAACTCGGGCATCCAGTTGTAGTCCGAAGCGGCGTGGCGGCCCTCGAAGAAGGCGTCCTGCCACTGGCGGACCATGCCGATGTACTCGTTGTTGAGCACGGCGACCGTGATATCCAAGTTCTCGCGGACGGCCACGGACAGTCCCTGCAGCGTCATCAGGAACGAACCGTCACCGTCGACACAGATGACCTCTTGGTCGTCGTCGGCCGCTAGCCGCGCGCCGATGGCTGCGGGCAGACCGTAACCCATCGTCCCGAGACCGTGACTCGAGACCCAGGTTCGCGGTTCGGTGTAGGTCCAGTACTGGGCGGCCCACATCTGGTGTTGGCCGACGCCGGTGGTGACGATCGCCCGGTCGCTCGTGGCCTCGTCTAAGGCTTCGACGACGAACTCCGGCTGGACCGGTGCGTCCTCGGGTGCCTCGTAGGCCATCGAGTAGTCGGATTTCCACTGCTGGCACTGGGCGCGCCATTTCGTGGCTGCCGGTGACTCGTCGACCGCCTCGGCGAGTTGCTCGACGACGGTTTCGGCGTCGCCGACCAGCGGGTAGTCCGCGTAGATGTTCTTCGAGATCTCTGCGGGATCGATGTCGACGTGGATGATCTCCGCGTCGGGCGCGAAGGTCTCGATGCCGCCGGTCAGACGGTCGTCGAATCGGGTCCCGATCCCGATCAGCGTATCACAGTGGGTGATCGCCATGTTGGCATAGCCGGTGCCGTGCATGCCCGCCATCTCGAGGGACAGTTCGTGGTCCTCGGGGAACGCGCCGAGGCCGGGCATCGTGGTGATGACCGGAATCTCGTGTTCGATGGCGAACTCACGACAGGCCTCGCTGGCCTCGCCTTTGATGACGCCACCGCCAAGCAGCATGACGGGACGATCGGCGTTTTCGATCCGCTCGGCCGCGGCTGCGACGATTTCCGAGTCGGCCCGTTCCTGCACGTGGTAGGTGTCGGGCGTTTTCGGCTCGTCGGGCTCGCGGTCGGTCTCGCCGTTGGTGACGTCTTTCGGGAGGTCGACCAGAGTCGGCCCCGGTCGGCCCTCGCGGGCCAGCGCGAACGCCTCGGTGACGTCGCTGCCGACGTGGTCGGCGTCGCTCGCGAACGTATTGTCCTTCGTGATCGGCGTCGTGACGCCGGTAGTGTCGGTCTCCTGAAAGGCGTCGTTGCCGACGAACTCCGTCGGGACCTGTCCCGTCAGCGCGAGCATCGGATCCGAGTCCATGTCGGCGTCGGCGATGCCGGTGACCAGGTTGGTCGCGCCCGGCCCCGACGTCGCGAGACAGACGCCCGGTTCGCCCGAGACGATGCCGTAGGCGTCGGCCGCGTGGGCTGCGCCCTGTTCGTGGGCCATCGTCACATGCCGGATGTCCGAATCGTAGAGGACGTCGTAGACGGGCATGATCGCCCCGCCCTGGACGCCGAAGGCGTACTCGACGCCCGCGTTCTCGAGTGCACGGACGACGGCCTCAGCACCCGACGTGACGGGTTCGGTCGTCGTCTCGGACTCGGTCTCGGCTGCCGAGTCGGGCTCGGTCGCCGCGTCGGGCGCGGCACTGTCGGTGATCTGCTCGTCGGTCTGTTCGTCGTCTGTTGGCGTGACCTTTGCTGCGCGTTCGCTCATCGATTACCTCCCGCCAGTGTGTGGCGATCGGGTGGTGTACGGTAGTGTGTCATCTGGTGGATTGCTGATCGCTCGGAGAACGATGCGGATTCCGGTCCGGAGCTGCGAGGTACTGAAGATGGGGCTAGGATGCCCCTACAATACGAATCGGAGCGAGCGCGCTGATGTCGACTGTGCGGACACGAGCCGACAGGGAAGCGCGAACCGTCATTACTGATTACGTAGCTCTCTCGAGGGACATAATCCTTACGAGTCGCGCCAGGTCGCTGGATCGAACGCGATAGCTGGGGCTCGCGGCCGGTGGCAAACAGGGAGGACATCCCTTAGACGCGCACCTCCTCTTCCTCGGACTGGCGTTCGACGCCAGCCTCCTCGGCGAAGCGCTCCAAGACGTCGACCGTGACGCGGCGCTTCTCGGCCCCGTAATCTTTGACGCGGCGGGTGACGGCGCGCACCTGCTCGTCGGTGGGATCGAAGCCACACTCGACGAGTCGTTCCCGAACTGAGTGGGTACCAGTGTGTTTCCCCATGACGAGCTTGCGCTCGGCACCGACCATTTCGGGGGTCATCACGCCGGGCTCGAAGGTGTCGGAGTTTTCGATAACGCCGGCAGGCGTGGATGCCGCTCTCGTGGGAGAAGGCGTTGTCGCCGACGACCGGCTTGTTGCCCGGGGTATCCATGCCGCTTTTCTCCTCGACGATCTCCGAGAGTTCGGTGATCCGCGTCGTGTCGATCCCCGTGTCGGTCTGGTAGAGCGACTCGACGGCCATCACGAACTCCTCGTAGGCGGCGTTGCCGGCCCGCTCACCGATGGAGTTGACCGAGACCTGCGCCTGGGATGCGCCCGCTTCGATGCCGGCCAAGGCGTTGGCAGTGGCCAGCCCGAAGTCGTCGTGTGCGTGGACGTCGACCCGGGCGTCGGTGTGGGCCAGGACCTTCTCGATCATCGCCTTGAACCGGGTCGGTGTGGCGACGCCGGTGGTGTCGGGAATGTTGATCCAGTCGGTTCCAGCCTCGGTGACCGCCTCGATGACCTCGATCAGGAACTGTTCGTCGGTTCGCGTCGCATCCATCGGCGAGAACATGCAGGTTGCGCCTGCCTCGGTGATGCGTTCGACCGACTCGACTGCGCGTTCTACGACCTCCTCACGGGTGGCGTGCATCGAATCCTCGATCTGGACGTCGCTGGTGGACACGAACGTGTGCACCATCTCGACGCCGGAATCGAGCGCCGCTTCGATGTCCTGGTCGACGACACGGGCTAAGCCACAGGTCGTCGAACTGGTTGCCGAAGCGATATCACGAACGGCCTCGAACTCCGCGTCCGAGTTGACGGGGAACCCGGCCTCGATGACGTGGGTTCCCATCTCGTCCAAGATGGACGCGATCTGCCGTTTATCGTCGTAAGAGAACGAAGTGCCGGGCGACTGCTCGCCGTCCCGGAGGGTCGTATCGAAGACACGTGCTGACTCTATTTCGTCAGTGGAATCTAACGTGCCCTGGAAGAACTCGACCCCCCTGACTGTTGTCAGAGGATGGGCTGTCTTGTGAAGACATTGTATCTGAATCCCAGGTGCGACGACATATATAAAACTACCGCTGTATCTGACAGTGATCGACGATCGATACCATCACAATCGTTTATTGAGGTCCGAAAATCGCATGACGGCGTCTACCTATTATCCGACCATATCTCCTAATACTGTATAGCACGAGCCCGCCGACCGACGTGTTTCTCGAGCAGTGGCCACGAATTCCTCCCTGCTTACCCCAATCAACCTCGCTCGAGCGCTCGCGCGCGGTCGTCGATCGACAAACGGTCACTCTGTCTGCTCGGAGGCCGCTCGAAACGTGAACTGTGCTACTTTCGCTCTCGTTTCTGGATGAGTGGCCAGTCCGATCCGTGATAACGCGTGTACACGAGGTTCACGAGTGAGGGTTGACGGGACAGACGAGAGGCGAACACATGTCAATACTTTATACCCGGCTGTCGTAGAGCGATGCGCATGACGTCCGACGAAATTATCGACCTGCTGACGGAGGCGTATATCGACGAGCTCGAGACCGTAATGAACTACCGGACGAACGCGATCGTTCTCGACGGCATTCACGCCGAGGAAGTCAAAGAGAGTCTCGAGGAAGACATCCCGGAAGAACTCGACCACGCGCGGATTCTCGGCGAGCGGCTGAAACAGCTCGACGAGTCGCCGCCAGGCTCGGAGTCGTTCGAGGCCAACCAGCACAGCCTCCAGCCGCCCGAAGACACCACCGACGTCCAGTCAGTCATCGACGGCGTCCTCGAGGCCGAGGAAGCAGCCATCGAGACCTATCGGTCGCTAGTGGAGGCGGCCGACGATGCGAACGACCCCGTTACCGAAGACGTGGCGGTGACGATCCTCGCCGACGAGGAGGCCCACCGCACCGAGTTCCGCGGCTTCCAGAAAGAGTTCCCGATGGACTGATACGGACTGCTGGCAGTCAGTGCCGGCGCACCCGCAACCCGCACTGCGGGCCCACCGTGACATTGGGACAGCAGACCGTATGACGGTATCAGGTCCGCCCGTTACATGCGCGTGCAGCCCAGCGGAGGGTGAAAGGCCGCATGTGATCGTCCACGGGACCATCCGGCTGAGGCGAACGTTTTTCTCGCCGTAGTTCGACCCACCCGGTATGAGCGATTTCGACCTCGACCTTCGGACCGTCGAGGAACACATCGACGACGAACTCGAGATCGAAGGCAGCATCGTCCTCGGCGTCCTCGACGGGGAGACGCCGGCCGAGGAGTGGCTCGAAGCGATTTCAACGGGGAACGTACTGGTCCTCAACGTCGAGGGGAACGTAAACGAACTGGCATCCGGGTTCGCACGCGACGTCAAGGAGTCAGGCGGGAATCTCGTTCACTTCCGTGGCTTTCTGCTTGTGACGCCGCCGGGCGTGGACGTGAGTACGGACCGGCTCTGATCGCGCTATAGTAACAACTGAAACGATTTACACACCGATCGCACAGCCGTCGTGCGATCGGGTGTGCAGTGACTTTCAGTGGCTACTAGAGGTTATCGGGTCGTCTCGAGTTCGTCGAACAGCGAGCCAACGCGGTGTTCGATCTCGTCACGGATCGTCGCGACTGTCGCCGGTGATTTTCCGTCCGGGTCCTCGAGATCCCAGTCGCGGTTCTCGCCAGCCCAGTTGGCCGGGCAGACGTCGGCAGCCGAACAGCCCATCGTGATGACGTAGTCGCTCGCCTGAAGGTCCTCGAAGGTGACCTCTCGTGGCGTCCGATCGGCGATGTCGATTCCCGTGTCGGCCATCGCGTCGACGACCTCGTCGTGGACGTGGTCGGCGGGTCGCGTGCCGCCGGTGATGAGGTCGATTTCGGCGGCGAGCTCTCGCGTTTCCAGTTCTTGCTGTGCGAACGCGTAGGCCATCTGTGATCGGCCTGCGTTCTGGACACAGACGAAGGCGATACGAGTCGGATCGGTGGAATCGGTGTGTGAAGTCATTGGTATGGTCTCAGTCGTCGTCAGGGGTCGATTTTGTGGATGATGGCTCGAGGCGGCCAGTGGTGGCACCACTCCAGTCGAAGCGTCGCTGGAAGTACAGCGCGACGTTGACCAGCGCGAGCAGGACGGGGACTTCGATCAGTGGGCCGACGACGGTCGTGAAAGCAACGCCGGAGCCGACGCCGAAGACGGCGACCGCGACCGCGATCGCGAGTTCGAAGTTGTTCGAGGCGGCGGTAAAGCCGATTGCGGTCGTCGTCGAGTAGTCCGCGCCGATCCCTCTGCCCATGCCGAAGCTCACGAGGAACATCACCACGAAGTAGATCGTCAGTGGGACGGCGATCAGGAGCACGTCACTGGGCGAGGCGACGATGGCCTCGCCCTGCGTCGCGAACATCACGATGACGGTAAACAGCAGCGCGACGAGTGTCACGGGATCGATCTTCGGAACGAACGTTTCGTCGTACCATTCCTCGCTCTTGGTTCGGGTGCCGATATACCGAGTGAGAAAGCCCCCGGCAAAGGGGATCCCGAGGAAGACGACGATCGCCCTGAACACCTGCGACGGCGTCACGTTGAACGTCTCGATGCCGGCGACGAGCGTCTCCATGCCGAGTAGCGGCGGGAGAAACAGGACCGAAAAACCAGACGTACACCCCGTAGGTAACGATCTGAAAGAGGCTATTAAAAGCGACGAGCCCGGTGACGTACTCGGTCGAGCCGTCGGCGAGTTCGTTCCAGACGAGCACCATTGCGATACAGCGGGCCATGCCGATGAAGACGAGCCCGAGGAAGTAGTCGGGTCGTGCCGGCAGGCCGGGGACGAGTCCGCTAAAGAAGACGACTGCGAGCCCGAACATGAGCGTCGGGCCGATGAGCCAATTCTGGATCAGACTCAACCCGAGGACGCGCCAGTTACGAAAGACAGGTCGGGAGCCGCGAGTAGTCGGCTTTCGCCAGTGGCGGATACATCATCGCGATCAGGCCGATCTGGACGAGATGGAACTCCTGAATCGGCTGGGTGACCGACGGCGCAACGAAGCCGAGACCGACGCCGATAGCCATCGCCCCGAAGATCCAGACGGTGAGATACTTGTCGAGAAAATCCATCGACCGCGGATCGCCACAACTCTCGCAGCCACAGTTCGGCCCGTGTTCGTGAGAGTCGGTGTTACTCATCCGCGGTCACTCCATCCAATAGTGTCAGCATCGCAACCGCGGTGTTCGAGGCACGATACTTCCGCCATCGGCCGTCCTTTCGGCAGGTGATGAGTTCAGCGTCGGTCAAATCCGAGAGCGCGTGACTGATGGCACTCTCGCTTGCATCGATCATCGCGTTCAGTTCACAGACACAGAGCTCGCCATCAGGCAGCCACGAGAAGCCGTACGAGTTTGTATCGCGTCTCGTTTGCAAGCGCCGTCAGTACATCGAGGTCCCTCTCGATCCGATCCGTCGAGAGCACCGCTTCGAGCGTGTCCAGTTCGTCGAGCCGCTGTTCGACGTCCTCGGGACGACAGTCCTCGAGTTCGTCCTCGAGGTAGCGCTGGAGACGTTGTGTCGCTGTTGCCATCACCTCCTTGATTGAGAACCTCTTCAATTAATACTTCCGACTGGTATTCGGTTCTAGCTCTCATACCATTGATTTCTGACCCAATGCAGACTTGTGCAGTTCACCCAACACTCCTATAAGTGAGCAGCCCCTCAATCGTACTGTGCAACAGTCGAAAACCGATCAGCACCAGTTGTCGTCTCGTGCAAGTACCACTGGCCGCAAACAGCGTGCCGGAACGGCGTTTACCGGCGGCTATGGCACGAAGACCGGGAGTTCTGACCTCCTGTTTTTGGAGGGTCAGCTGCCGACCGAAGACGGAACCGTCCCATCAGCACAGTCCGCGGCAGAACAGATGCAACACGCGCTCTCGAACCTCGAGACGGCACTCGAGGAACAGGGCCGAACGCTCGACGACGTGCTCAAAGTGACGGTGTATCTCACCGACCTCGAGCAGTACGACGCGGTCAACGACGTCTATCGCGAGGCATTCGGCGAGCAGCTGCCAGCGCGCAGTGTCGTCGGTGTGTCTGAGTTACTTGGCGGTGCAAGCGTTCAGCTCGACGCGGTTGCGGCGATCGAGTAAGGAGTTCGTTCTCGAACGTTTCTCGTGGGATAGCTGAACGCTATCCGGGAAACAGTATATCGGAGTGTGTCTCTCTCATATAGACTGCATTGGCCACCACATCGAGATTTCTCAATTCAATCGATACCCGATTCGAGTTCGACCGCACTCGATCTGAACCCGATCGATTCATATTCGCACTTGCGTTTACCGAACACATCATCCTGTTAACCCCTCGAATAGGAGTATTCACTTCACTATTTGTCTTTCCCGAACTCGTCAGACATCCTCCTCTCGAGGAACAGCTCTGAGTGAATCCTGCTCAAACAAATCGGATCTTATCGAAACGTACTAATACCGAATCGGACTTTATCGATATGTATGGCAGATCCAATGGTCGACAAGACCGTGGGCGCACAGGCGAGAACGGGTTTGACGGCAGATGACGCCCGGCGTTGGGCCGGTGAAATCGAAAAAACTGGAGGTAACCGATGAAAATCACCGTTTACGGACCGGACGGTTGCAGCAACTGCTCGCGGCTCAAGGAGAAAGCGCAAAACGTCGTCGAGGAGAACGGATTCGACGCGGACGTAGAGAAGGAAGGAGACACGGCGAAACTGGCGGAGAAAGGCATTATGTCCACGCCAGGCTTCGAAATCGACGGCGAAATGGTCTTCACCGGGTCGAATCCGCCTGAAGACCAGTTACAGGAGCTCATCGAGGAACGGTTGTAAGAAACCATGGTTTTTCAACAGATAGCCACGTACGTAGTCGAGGCTCTCGGGCTCACGGGCTCGCTGAGAGCGGCGGCTCATTTCTGGATTTACGACACGCTGAAGATCCTCTCGATACTCGTCGTGGTGATTTTCGGCGTGACATACCTCCGAACGTACTTTCCGCCGGAGAAAATCAGGGACTATCTCGAGGGGAAGCGAGCAATAACGGGGTATGCACTCGCTGCATTGCTCGGAATCGTCTCCCCGTTTTGCTCCTGTTCGACGATTCCGATATTCCTCGGAATGGTCGGTGCGGGAATCCCGTTCGGAATCACGATCACGTTCCTCGCCGTCTCGCCGATGATCAACGAGGCTGCGCTCGTCGTGCTGCCAGGGCGTCGTCGGATTCAAACTGACAGCTCTGTATGCGGTGAGTGGGATCGTAATCGGGATGTCCAGCGGCTACACCCTCAATAAACTGGGCTTCGACAGATACATTGAGGAGTTCAATTTCGGCGACTCGGATGTCGAAATCGATGAGCCCACCCGGAAAGAACGTGCCAGAGAGGCCTACGTCGAGGCGAAAGACATCATCGTCGAAATCGTCCCATACGTGATCGTCGGCGTCGGAGCGGGTGCAGTTATCCACGGCTACCTGCCCGGCGAACTGGTAACACAGTATCTGTCGGGGCCGCTTGGCGTCTTTGGCGCTGTTGCCGTCGGCGTCCCGATGTATACCGACATCCTCGGCGTCATACCGGTCGTCGAATCGCTGATCGGAAAAGGACTGCCGGTTGGGACGGGGCTGGCGTTCATGATGTCGGTCGCCGCACTCTCGTTCCCGCAGTTTATGATCCTGAACAAAGTGATGAAGAAGGAACTGATCGCGGCATACGCGACGACACTGGCGACAGGTATCTTGACCATTGGCTTGCTCTTCAATCTACTACTCTAGATCTGCAGTCAGCTATTTACTGACGACAGTAGTGTCCAGCGCGCTGTCGGGACTCGAATCGATCGCACAGTGACTCTTTCCAGTAGAATCGAACGATTCATCCGAGATTACATCGAGGAGTACGTTCCGCGATCAGCAGCTTGTATCGCGACTTCCTGAATTGAAAAGACAAGATTCTACACTGGTATGCACAGTATTCAGCCGATTCGCTCCTCTCTGATCGAAATCTTTAGTATTAAAACGACCTTTGTCGATCTGTATGGCTGGTTCGCCGTTCGGCACGATCGTGGCTGCATTGACCGGCGCGGGATCGACCGATGCGAGAATTCCTGTTGGTACGGCGTCGGAATCGACGGCGTCGATGTGGAATAATACGGGACGATGACCGACTCTGTTCCCGAATCGACGCGACAGACGCTGGACCGACTCTACGAGAACCCTGAAAACCGACTGACGTCGCTGTTCGAACTCGCACCGGACGACGAACAGGTGGACGCACAGCTTGGCGTGTTCAAAGCGCTGGCGAACGAACACCGGATCCGAATCCTCGAGGCGCTCAAAGAAGGCGAGCTGTGTGCGTGTGAGTTACAGGTCGTCCTCGACGCACCCCAGTCGACGGTGGCGAGTCATCTGCGAGAGCTCAAAGACGCGGGGCTGGTCAAGACGCGACGCCAAGGCAAGTGGACCTACTACCGGATCGGTGACACCGCTGTTCTCCAGTTGCTCGAGATCGCACACGCGCTCACAGAGGATACATAACGCTCCCAGCCGGACTCACGGCAGCGCTCGTCGGCTCGGAGGACGACTTCGTGCAGCTGGTGAAAGACGGACGGCTATTTTTCTTTATAAACGGGCCAGCGAATCCGGATTCCCCGTGCGCGGAGCGTCCATCTGAGTTCGACACACCCCCAGAGGAGCGCCGTCACGAGACCGACGGTCACCGGTCCGAGAGCGGACGGCCCCAGCCACGATGGGCTGACGTAGACGACGAACGTAACGACGTGAGACGGAACGACCGACCGAACCCGATCGACGATCGGATCGAAGACGCCGAGGTCGACGTTCTGTCTCCCTCCGTCGTCAGCGCCGCTCGTCTGCGACTCGAGGCCGAGCGCCGCTGCGCTCTGTCCGCCGGTGCTCTCGTCCCCGGTCTCGAGTCGTTCGGCGTCGTAAGGATGGGGCGTCTCGAGTTGCCAGACGATGTTGCCACTTTGGTTGACCTCGAGAACGCGCTCGCCACCAGTATCGGTGATGAGCGTGTTCCCGGTTGGCAGCCGGTCGGCGTCGCGGGGCCACTGCAGCCGCTCGTCGGACCAGATCCAGCTCCGGTTCCAGGCTCCGTTTTCGCGCTGGAACTCCTGGACGCGGCCGTTTTCGGAGTCCGCGACGACGACGGCGGGACCGCCGCGTGCTTCGGGAATGTAGTCTGGATTGTGCTGCTCGTTCAGAATCGAATGCTCGTTTTCCGCCCCAAGCGTCCAGTCGTCCACCAGCCCGGTCTCGGGATCGATGAAGACGACCTGATCCTGATTGCGGAGACTGGCCATCACGCGCCCGTCGTCGAGGACCTCGACGTCGTTGAGGTGGACCCAGTTCCCGGGATAGGAGCCGCCGCCCTCGACGGGGTAGTCGTGCTGGGAGTCCCAGGTCCACTCGATCATTCCCGTTTCGGTGTCGACCATGAACACTTGATCGGCGGCGATGTCGGCGACGACGATGTGTCGGTCGTCGATCCGGTCGGCGTCGTGCCACTCGCCGGCCGTTTCTCGGTAGACGTACTGGGCGTAGACCTCGGTCACCTCACCCGTCGAGAGGTTCGCCCGTTCGATGACGTTACGCGCACAGGGCGGGTCCTGACAGCGGGGACTGTCGGCATACAGCGTGTCCGTCGCGGCGTACTCGACGGTCATCGACTCGTTTTCGACGGGATCGACGTCGTAGTACTTCGTGTGCGTATCGTTCGCGTAGATGCGGCTTCCGTTGGGCGCGTACGCGAGGATATTACCGGCCCGTCCCGACTGCGTGATGACGGTGTGGGTATCAGTTGGGGGCGCGTCAGCGGGTGCATCCGTCCGTTCACTCGCGGGCTCGCCAGCTGCGTTGAAGACGATTCCCGCAGCGCATGCGATGAGTATCGTGAGGAAAACGATCCGAACGTGGTTTCGAGTGAGTCGGTCAGTTGCTGCCGCGACTGTCGATCGAACCATTCGTGTTTCGCCGTCTATCGCCCTTCCACGAGGACGGTAATAGGGCTGCGGGCACGTTCACGGTGCGAGGAACGTCAGGACGTGACCGTCCGGATCGCGAACGACGATCTCATCGTCGGTCTCCCTATCGACTGTCTGGACGCGATCACGAACTGCCTCGAGCGCCGCCCTCGGTTGGTCCGTCTCGAACCCGAGGTCGACGTGGACGCCGCCGCGGGCATCGGCAAGTCCCAGGTGAGGTTCCCAGAGTTCTAGCGCCATCGGCCCGTGGAGTCGTATCCGGGTTCGGTCGTCGCCCTCGTCGACGGTTTCGAAGCCCAGCTCCTCGTAGAAGTCGCGCGCGCGGTCGAGAGCTTCGACCTCGAGGACGACCTCGAAGATGCCGTCGATCCCCGGGCCGGCGACGGCCTGCTGGCCGAGTTCGACGCAGTTGCCGTCCGGGTCGTACAGATACAGCGACCGCGTCGGACCGAATTGCGCCTCCTCGAGGTCGTGGGTCTCGGAGAGGCGGTCCCACCAGTCGTCGTACTCGTCGTCGGGGATCGCGAACGCGTAGTGAGTGTGGAGGCCACCTCGAGGGAGTCCGCTCGGCCGGCGGAGCACGAGATCGGTCTCGCCGGCCGTCGCAACTATTTCATCGTCCCCGCGCTCGCGGACGGACAGTCCCAGCCGTTTTTCGTAGAACGCCCGCGCCGGCTCGAGATATTTGACCTCGAGTGCCAGCCAGGAAAGCCCTGTTAGCATGACGCAGGCTACTCGAAGGAGGGATAAAGAATCGTCGGCGCTGCCGGACGATTCGACGGTTGGACGAACATTCGATCGATGGACGCGAAACGATAGATAAGGCCGTGGGCTAGCTGCACCTGTCCAATGAGAATCCCAGTTCCGACGAACAGACTTGTCGCGCTCACACTTGCCGGCGCAGTGTTGACCGGTGTCGTCGCGCTCGCGCTGGCCGCTCCCGGGCTCGGACTCGGCGTCGATTCGCTGACCGACAACGAGAACCCGACGGTCGCGAGCGATGCGCCGACACCGAACGGGGACTTCACGCCAGCAGTCCAAAGCGGCGGCGGTGAACACGAAGACGACGAGTACGAAGAACATGACGAATACGAGGACGAGGAGGACGAGGAATACGAAGAGCACGACGAATACGAGGACGACTGACGATGAGCCTGGTGGACACTCTTAGCGCCGCCCGGACGCGACTCGGTGACGCCAGCCTCGAGTTTCGGTGCTGTGATACCGACTTCTCGATCCAAACGACCGGCTACCGAGCCGAGAGCGCTGCCGAACGCGCGCGAAACACCGCGCTGTCGCTCGAGGCCGAACTCGACGCGTTCGATCCGGACAGCGCGGTCGCGCGTCTCAACCGGACAGGACGCGTCGAGAACGAACACGTCGCCCGACTGGTTCGACGCGGCCTCGCATACGGCGAGCGCACCGACGGTGTCTTTGACATCCGGCAGGGAGCGGTCGAACACGATCTGAAGGCGTACCTTCGCGGCGACCGCGAGACGGTCTCAGCGACGTTCGAAACCGGATCGGTGCGTGTCGACGGCGACCGCGTCGTCACCGAGACGGAACTCGACCTCAATGGCCTCGCGAAGGGCTACATCGTCGATCGCGCAGCCGCTGCGGTGTCGGGACCGGGCCGGCGTGGTTTCGTCAGCGGCGGTGGCGACATGTCACCGCCGACTGGTCCGATTGCCGTCGAAAGCCCTTACGGGGATTCGCAGCCGCTCAAAGTCCTCGAGACCGACTGGAACGTCGCCACCTCCGGGGGCTATCGCCGGGAGCGCGACGGCGTCGATCACGTCTACGATCCGACGACGGAGCGACTCGGCGCGCGCCACGAGCTGGTCACCGTAGTCGCCAACCGCGACTGCATGGAAGCCGACGCGCTCGCGACGACGCTCGCCGCACTGCCGTTGTCGGATGCACTCGAGCGTGCAGCTGCGTGGCCGGGCCTCGAGGCGTTCGTGGTCCACGACGGCGTCTTTCGGACGACGGAGGGATTCGATGAGCACGTCGCATAGCGGGACGGTCACAGTCGTCGCAGTTGTGTTACTTATCGCAACGGTGCCGGTGCTGTGGGGGATCGCGGACGTTCGCGATGCGCAGGCAGTCGACCGCGAGCAGGCGGACCTCGTCGACTCGACGGTGCCGACGCGACAGGCACCGAACGATTACGACGGTGACGGGGTTCGTGACAACGCGGACCAGTGTCCGACGCGACCGGAGACGACGAACGGCTTTCAGGACGGCGACGGCTGTCCGGACGTCGTCGAGACGACGGGGGCCTCGTAATGGAGGTTATTTGGTATCTCGACCGTGGCGCGGCGCTCGTCGCCTATCCCGCGCTGTATCTGGCAGTCCTAACGGGAATTCTCTACACCGCGCGGTCGTTCGGCCCGCTCTATCGGCTCTCCCGCCGGGTTCACATCGAAGTGTCGGTGTTCGCGATGCTCATGACGTTCCTTCACGGCGTCCTCGGCGTCCTCGACACCTGGCTTATCATCTCCGGGTCGGCACCCCAGCCCGCCTACTCGACGACGTACCTGATCGCCGGTGTCGTGGTCGGCGTCGGGGCGCTGCAGGTACTCATCGTCGCAGTCCTCGGCTTTCTCGACGGGCAGCGGTTCGACCGACCTTGGGGACCGCGAGTCGTCCATGCGTTCGCCTACGGCGGCTTCGCGTTCGCGACGATCCACGCCGTTGCCATCGGAACCGATGTCGCAGGGTTGATCCGGCCGGTTTTCGGCCCGGCGATCGCGTTCCTCGGCTACGTCCTGCTGTTGCGCCTGCTGGTGGCCAGCGGGCGGCTGTCGACGCCTGCGACGACGAAGCAGTAGCTCAGTAGCTGTCCCACAGGTCGAACAGCCGGTCGACGACTCGATCGGTGAACGTCCTCCTGTGGACGGTATAGAGATACTGCACGCGCTCCGGATCGCGCAGTTCGTATTCGACGCTGCGACCCTGCCGCTCCTTGGTGACGAGGTCCGCCTCCTCGAGTTTCGAGAGATGCCACGACACCGTCGAGGGCGAGCGCTCGAGGCGGTCGCTCAGTTCCGCAGTCGAGAGCGCCCCCTCGACGGCGAGGTGGGCGACGATCCGGCGGGCGTACTCACGCCGCAGTGCGTTCATCACCGCCTGATCGATCTCGTCGAATTCCTCTGCCGGATAGTATCGCGTGTACTTGCCGTCGTCCGACTCCTCGAGTAGCCCCTGATCTTCCAGCCAGCGGAGGTGATACTGCAGCGTCCCCTGCGCGTACTCGAGGCCGTCGAGGAGAGCGCGAAAGTGAATCCCTGGACTGTCGCGGACGTGCTGATAGATCGTTCGCCGCGATTGGAGTTCCAGCTCCGGTTCATCGCCCGGGTCGGAGTCCGTCATGGTCACTCCCGGGTCAGCGCGACGAAGAACGCGAGCAGTCCCACGAGGATGAGCGCCGCGGCGCTGTGTTCCAGCAACTCGACGGTCCGCACGGAGAGATACGGCAGCAGGTAGTACTCGAGGAAGACGACGAAGCCATAGATCGCGAACATGAGATAGCCGACGGCGACGACGGCCATGCGCCGGTCGCGTTCCCGTCGCCACGCCAGCGCGCTGAGCGTCGCCAGCGCCGCGCCGAGCACGAAGATCCCGAAACTAATCGTCTGCTCGAGTTGCTGGGCGAGCGTCAGCGTAACGATCGTCGCGACGATATCCGGAATCAGTGCTGGCATTTGATATGGCTCGACCGAGGTGTCGGTAGAGAAAAAGGATTATCGTCCAACCGTCGAATCCCGTCGTCGAGACGTTCAGCGTCGCATCGGCGGATGTGGTATCGCTGCCGGCCGGCTGCCACTCTGCGACGTGATTTTATGAGTGCTGCGTCCATACACAGGGGTATGTCCTTTCGCGTCGACGAGCGTGCGACTGACTTCCGTGAGATCGATCGGTTCGAGGGTGGTGTCGGTTGGATCGCGCATCCCGACGAACGAATGCAACGCGCCAGCCACGCCCTCGCAGTCGACGGCGAGGTCTGGGTGATCGATCCGGTCGACGCTGCGGGGATCGACGAGCTATTCGCCGAGTTCGGCGACGTGGCTGGCGTCGTCGTCACGCTCGATCGGCACAAACGCGACGCCGCTGCCATCGCGAAGCGTCATCGCGTTCCCGTCTATCTGCCCGAGTTCTTCGATGGCGTCACTGGCGATATCGACACTGCGGTCGCCCGCTTCAGTGACGAACTTTCGGACACTGGGATCCGCGCGCTCACTGTCGTCGATAGCCGCTTCTGGCAGGAAGTCGCCCTCTACAATCCAGCCGACGGCACGCTCGTCGTCCCCGAAACGGTCGGGACCGTCGACTACTTCCTGGCCGGTGACGAGCGACTCGGCGTGCATCCGATGTTGCGACTGAACCCGCCACAAGCGGCGTTTCGCGGTATTAGGCCCGAACGCGTCCTCGTCGGTCACGGTGCCGGCGTGCTCGAGGGCGCTTCGCGTGCGCTCGAGGACGCGTTCGACAGTTCCCGTCGGCGAGCGCCCCGCCTGTACGTCGAGACGGCTTGGGACATGCTGCCGATCTGAGAGCGGTGATGTCGAGTCGACCTAACTGCTGGAGGGCATACCTGTGAACTACCCCGCCCTACTCGCTCTCTCCGATTGCTCCTTGAGGGCGGGGGATTGACACCCTCACCGCCACTGCTAACTACCTTCCACCCAAAGCTAACCTGTGGTCTACGTCACCCGTGCGCTCGTCGACGTGTTGCTGGACCTGGCCAGCGATGCGGATCCCGACGACGTGACGACGGGCGTCTCGGTTACCCTAGCCGGCGAACTCGAGGGTGCAGACCACCTCGTTCCCGAGACGCCGGTCTTTACGGACTTCTTTCTCCCCGATCCCGGCAACTCCGTCAACGCCGTCTTCGGTGTTGACCTCTCGACACCCGCTCGGCAGGCCCAAGGCCGGTTCGTCTCCCATCCGGTCGGCGAACTCGAGGTAACGCGACAGGACGACCTCGCCGAGATCGTCTTCGTCGCCGTCCCACCCTGGCAAACCGACGACCGGTCGTTCGCCGCGTTCGACCGCAGCGGCGACCGCCACCCCCTCGAGATCATCGACGCCTCGCCGCCGAACCAGTCGCTGACGGACTAATGTGGCGTGCCGGTTCCGTGGAGTGTGACACCTGGTGTACGCTCGAAAAAAGGCGGCCCTGT
Organism: Natrinema hispanicum; assembly: GCF_004217335.1. Classification (GTDB taxonomy): domain Archaea; phylum Halobacteriota; class Halobacteria; order Halobacteriales; family Natrialbaceae; genus Natrinema; species Natrinema hispanicum. The sequence goes on along the minus strand of NZ_SHMP01000004.1, from coordinate 983,029 downwards.
GAGTCACCCGGTCGGGACTGGAAACTCGTCGTCCCCGATGATCCGATCGATGATGCCGCCGGGGCTCCGGTCACGTCCATCGTCGTCATCGCCGTCAGATGGGAAGTCCGGAATGTGGGGCATGTCTCTCCCCCATGTGGGGTATGATCTCAAGGCCGAAAAGGGCTGCTCCCCTTTAATAGCCAGCTGTTGGCTGCCAGTTAAAGAGGTGTTCGAGTTGGGGACTTACTCGAGATACCCAAGGCCACGGAGCTGTTCGGTAATCTCTTCGAACTGGGCTTCGGTGAGCTCGCCTTCCTTCTGGTGCTGGATAACGATACTGCGCAGCAGGAATCGGACGAGGTCGCTCGTGCTCTGAAAACTCGTCCCTTCGATGGTCTCCTCGACGCGATCGGCGAGATCCTTCGGGATCGACACCGTGGTGTAGTCGGTCATACACTAGAGTCCGTCGCAGGACCCAAATGCGTGTCGACAGCGGTGGATAATACGTCGACGTCGCCGGGGTCGGCTCCCTCGTCGGCGGCAGTCGGACATAGTCAGCGGTCAGTGACGGTCGTCGACTGTCTCCACAGACGTTTTTATATTCGGCTCCGTAGCAAGTGGTAAGGCATGGGAGTCCGGCCACCATCGAGCGGAGACGACGAGAAACCCGACAGTATCGAATTCGGCATCGCTGCCGTCGACGCTCACCTCAAGGACGCGGAGCTGTCCTTTCCGGCCACGAAAGACGACATCAGAGCCGAACTCGGCCACGAGCACATCCCCTATGACGTCCACGGGAACGACGTTGCACTCGGTGAGATACTCGACGACGTCCCGACAGACCGCTTCGACTCCCGGCAGGAGCTGCTGAACGAACTCCACGAGCCGTTCGAGGAGTACCGACGGAACCGCTCGGGCAGCGTCGTCTCGCAGTTTCGGTCGCTGTTACCGTTCTGATCGCGCGGTTGCCTCGAGTAGCTGTTTTCAGTCCTACGTGTCGCGCTCGTCTCGAGCGATCCGCTCTAAGCGCCGGCGCTGCTCGCGATGAAGCGTGACGAGCATATCCGAGAGGACGCCAAACATGAGTAACTGGACACCAAGGATGATCGCGGCCGCCGAGACCACTGCCAGGACCTCGTGGCTTCGTGTGTACTGAATCCACTCCCAGAGGACATACATTGCAATGAGAGCACCGGAGGCGATACCGCTCACGCCGAGGCTGCCGAAGTAGAAGAGCGGGTTGTTGGTCTTGGCCAGCGAGTACAGCGCGAGCAAGATCGTCCCGCCGTCTTTGACTGGATGCAGGTTGGTCTCGGATTCGTCGGGTCGAGCGTGGTAACTCACCGGGACGACCGTCGTGTCGATCCCGTGTTTGACGCACTCGACGGCGAGTTCGGTTTCGATCGTAAATCCGTCCGAATCGAGTGACAGTTGGCGGAACGAGTCGACAGTAAACGCTCGATACCCCGAGAGGATGTCCTGGTAGTTGGCCCCGTGGACGAACGCGAACGCGCGGTTTATCATCCGGTTGCCGAAGCCGTTCAACGCCCGCATCGCGTCGTCGTCCATATCGGCAAAACGGTTGCCGATTACATGGTCGTACCCGCGCGCGAGCGGCTCGATCATCTTGTCGGCGTCGGCCGGATCGTAGGTCCCATCGCCGTCGAGCATCAACACGTACGGGACCGTCACGTACTCGAGGGCCTCACGGACCGCCTGGCCCTTGCCGCTGCCCGACTGGACCAGTACCTCCGCGCCGTGATCACGGGCGATCTCGCGGGTGTCGTCCTCGGAGTCGCCGTCGATCACGACGACGTTCGTATACCCTTCCGCATAGAAGCCCTCGATCACGTCGCCGATCGTGGCCGCCTCCTCGAGCGTCGGAATGAGCACGCAGACCTCCTCCGGCGAGATCTCGCGGGTTTGCTCGGTCACGGCGACGACGTCGCCACCGTCCGAGCGCGGACTCGAGGCCGCGCGAACCGCGTCGTCTTCCATTGGGCATTACTCCCCCACCGAACCGCAAAAGGCTACTGATCGACTCCTGACCGGTTTTATTATCGGACCGTCGGGAATCTAACTCCGCACCTCGTTCACCAGACTTGCGCGCCCGGTGTTCCACAACCAGAGCAGATCACGGCCTCGTTTCCCTTGTATCGCTCTTGAACGAGGTGGCCGTCTTCACAGAAGGAACACGACGTTCCTTCTAGTAGTTCTAGAAGAGTATCGGATTGCTCAGTTTGTTCGCGGAGGTGTTGCATCGTTCGAACTGGCCCATTCCGTATACTTAATTATTCTTGCTACTGACCACACTGAGTTCTGTGAGACATCTCATAAGAGCAGTCAGTTGCACTTCGTGGGTGACAATGTGATACTGATTGTTTTGCGTTCATCCAAAGACGAAGAAGTTTATTATCCAACGCTCACAACCCCCCACTAATGAATCTACTCGTCGTGGCAGCTGTTTCGCTTCTTGCGGTGACAGCCGCGCCCTATGTCTGCTACCTCTTACTTTACGCGTGGATTCGACCGCAGGGGTCACCCGCTGACAAAGAACCAGCCGAACCCACCGTCAGTATCGTACTCCCGACGTATAACGAAGAACAAATTGTCGAGACCAAACTTGACGATCTGCTTGCGCTCGACTATCCGATGGAAAAGGTCGAGCTCGTCGTTGTCGACTCCTCGAGTGATGATACTCGTGAAATCATCCGAGAGTATTTTGCAGATCTTGATGCGCCTGATCTGGTGCTGCTAGAGGAAAATGAACGACGTGGGCTTGCGCCAGCACTTAACGACGCCTACGCTGCCGCGTCGAACGACATGGTCGTGAAAACCGATTGTGACTCGAAGCTCTCGCCGAATGTCCTTCGAGAAGCTGCCGCAAATCTTGCAGACGATGATATCGCGGCTGTGACTGGCCAGAACGTGGAGGTATTAGGCGGGAGCGAGGTTGAATCAGGCTACCGTGGCGTCCAGAGCCACATCCAGCAACTGGAGTCTCATCTGGACTCGACGTTGATCTTTCACGGGCCGTTCTCCGCGTTCGAGAACGATGCGCTGCTTCCGATCGACCCGAACTCGTTGGCCGACGATACGGAACTCGCATTGAAAATCCGACGTCAGGGTGGGCGTGTGATTTTCGATCCTGCTGTGGAGTATATGGAGGCTTCGCACTCCGAGTTCGTGAAGCGTCGGAAGCAAAAGGATAGGCGCGGTATGGGGCTCATTCGGTTGTTAGTACAGCATCGTGATGCTCTCGGACGGTATGGGAAATATGGCAAGGTCGTGTTGCCGTTCAACTGGTGGTTCATGATCGTATCGCCGTGGCTGCTGGCGGTGACGCTTATAGTCGGAACTGGAGCAGCTGTTTCGCTATTCGATGCCAGTGGGTTGGTGGTCCCGGGCGTAGTTGGCGTGTTTGCGTACTTGGGACAGAAGGACCTCCTTGGACCCGTGCAAGCTCTCTACTCGATATTCGACACGCAGGTGTCATTGTTACGAGCCAGTGTCGAGCTGTTGGTTGGAGACTCGGACGGCACGTGGGATGTCGATGCTGAATTGCGAGAGGCGTTTGAATGAAGATCCTGCTTGTCACGCATCGATATCCACCGCATACTGGTGGGGTCGAAACTCACGTCCGTGAAATCGCGGTTCGTCTCGATGCCAAGGGACACGACGTGACGGTACTCAGTGCGGACGCGACAGCCAACATCAACAGACAGAACGTCGACGATGGAGTTCTCGTTCAGCGGTATAGATCAGCTAGACCCGGGAATGCATTCTACATCGCGCCGCAATTGGTGAAGGCCGTTCGCCAGTCCGATGCCGATGTTGTGCACGCGCATAACTATCACGCGTTTCCCTTATTATTTGCCGCACTCGGCGTTACAGGGCAGCAGTTTGTCGTGACGACACACTATCACGGAGAAAGTAATAACGATATTCGAAACGCATTGCTGGAGCTCTATCGACCACTTGGTCGGTGGGCCATTCGACGGGCCGACGATGTGATCGCTGTAAGCGATTGGGAACGTCAGCAACTGCAAGCTGACTTCGGTGTCGATGCGACGGTAATTCCGAACGGTCTAAACAAGGACCGGTTCGCGAACGCAACTCCTGAACCGAACGCTGAGCCCTACTTGCTATGTGTCGGCCGGTTGGAAGAATACAAGGGTATTCAGTACGCGATCCGTGCGCTATCTGAACTCCCTGAATACGAACTTCTGATTGCCGGACGCGGACCGTACATGGAAGCGCTGAAACGTATTGCCAGCGAAGAGGGCGTCGCGGACAGAGTGACGTTTCTCGGCTACGTGGCCGATGATCGATTACCTGGGCTGTACGCCGGTGCCACGGCGTACGTAACTCTCTCAGCGGTTGAATCATACGGAATGACGGTCGCGGAGGCGCTGACAGCTGGAACACCGTGTGTGGTCAGGGAATCTGGCGCCCTTACGGACTGGGCTGACCGAGACGGATGTGTCGGAGTCGACTCCATGGCACCAGCAGCAATCGCAACAACCGTCCGCGAGGCGATCAACTGCGATGTTGACGCGGCCACCGTCCCTGACTGGGACGACATCGTCGAACGCATCGTCGCCCGATACGATTGACAGTATCTCGAGCTTCGAGGCAGAAGGTGCGTATTATTTTTACTACCGCCTAACTTCGAGTCCACATGAACGTCCTCTTGGTGACCGTCGACTCGTTGCGTGCCGACCGGGTATCCTCGTCTCTGATGCCCGAAACCCGGTCGTTCGCCGACGACTCCTTGGATTTCACGCAGTGTATCGCCAACGGGCCGTCGACGCCCGCGTCATTCCCGGCTATCCATGCCAGTCGTCACTTCGCCAGTATCGAGGGGTTGGGTATTCCCCCCCGTGACGAGGATAGTGATATCCGAACGCTGGCGGAAATACTGTCTGCGACAGGATACGCGACTGCGGGGTACACGGACAATCACTTCGCCAGCGGATCGTACCACTATGATCGTGGCTTTGATACGATGCACGACGCCAGTGGAACGGCCGAAGCTGGGCGGCTCAAACAGTTCGTTCAATCGAATCTCGACAAGGACAGTATACTGTTCAAAACGATCGAAAGCGTGTACAACCGCGCCGACGCGCTCTTCGCCAACGCCACGGGTAATGATAGCGAGTACGAGCGTGCAGCGTCGTTAAACGAGCATGCACTAAACTGGATCGACGAGCAGTCTGACGACTGGTTTACTTGGCTCCATTACATGGACGTCCACCACCCTTACGAGGCACCTGAAGAGTACCAGCAGCAGTTCCTCGAGGAACCGCTTTCGCTGTCACGCTGTCGCGGACTCGCCCGGAAGGGGACCCACCATCCTGAGGACGTAACCGACGAGGAGTGGGATCTAATTCGCGGGCTCTACGATGCCGAGTGTGCCTACGTGGACGATCAGTTCGAGGCGCTGCTGAAGGCGCTTCGCGAACGCGACCTCCTTGATGAGACGGTAATCCTCTTCACTGCTGATCACGGCGAACTTGTCGGTGAACACGGCCACGCCGGCCATCCACCGGAGTTCTGGGAAGGAATCATTCGCGTTCCATTCATTCTCTCCCACCCCGAACGTGGTGCCGATACCGTGGACGGACAGATCCGTCTCCTCGACGTGGCACCGACGATTGCTGACGCTGTCGGCCATGACGCCTTCGACGGGTGGCAAGGTGCATCAGCGCTCGCAGTTGCTGACGATGAAGTCGACGCACGTGAGTACGCCTTCGGTGACGTAGGACGGCAGGTTGAATATGGGCGGTGTTGCGCGCGTCGCGCTGACGGTTGGAAATTACTGCGGCACGACGAGGACGGTGAATTTTGTTTCGACATCCACGAGACACCGGCGGAACGACCAGAGGATGATCGATCCAGTGACGCACACCCACAATACGACGAACTATCTCGAGCGCTGGATGAGCATCAGGAATGGATGCAGCGGTTGCGAGAGGGAGGATCGGTTGGTATCGCGGAGGACGACGAGATGGTCGAAGAACACTTGCGTGACCTTGGATACATGGAATAATCTGATTGTAGGGCAGGTCACTCCAGTCGTGGCAGTCTACGTCAAACGCTCATCCTCCACTGTCTGCAGTCGGTGTTTACTCGAGATAGCCCAACTCTTCGAGTCGGTCACGTGTCTCCGCACCGACTGCCATTCGATCCGCTCCTTCGACACCTGTGCCGAACGATGTGAGTGCGTCCTCAAGGTCTACGGGGACTGCCTCGAGCGGCTCTTCCTCTAGATATTCGTCGAGGCTGAACGCAAGCACGGTGTCGTTCTCCGGTACTGCGATCGCCTTCCGGTCGCCGCGCCACACTGCACGTTGATTGTACCCATAGGCTAGTTCCTCACATAAGAGCGCCCGGTCGGGCGATTGATCCTCAATGGATCGACCGGCGACGCCGTCGGGTACGTCGGCGCCAAGCGCTTGGAGGACCGTCGGTGCGACATCGACAAGAGAGACAGGATACTCATACCGATCCCACTTGATATTGGGGGCGCGTACCCATAGGGGAACGCGTGCGACTTCTTCAAGAACACTATGGCCGTGGTCGGTCGCATAATATCCTCGTGGACCATCGTTGAGCTCTCGCTCGAGGGTGGGATGTTCCCAGAACGCTTCGCCGTGATCACCGCAGATCACGATGATTGTGTCGTCATCGAGATCCGCTAGCAGACCTGCAAGGGCATCGTTCACTCCTCTGATTGCCGCGTCATATGCACGAATCCGAGCGTCGCGGTAGGCATCGTCGATATCAGTTTTCTCCCGATATCGCCAGTCGGCAACGCCGTCTATCTGAGGGACATCAAACGTGTCGCGGTGTTCGTCGGGTATATCTATCGGCGCATGCGGATCCCCAAGATGTAGATAACAAAACCACTTGTCCCGGTCTGCCATCCATTTACGAGCAGTCGAAACCCGTTCAACCGCGTCGGTGTACCGGACCGAAACGTTCTGGAACCGATCGCCGACCGCCTTCTCTGCTTGGGATAGCTGTCACCATCCCGGTCTCATATCCTGCAGCCTCAAGCAGGTCTGGTAGCGTAGCGACATCAGCACGGGGTCGTCGGGGGAACTGCTCAGCAGAGAGGTTTCGCGGATCGGTTTCAAAGCGTGCCCCGTATTGATGTGGGTGGCATCCTGACAGCAGCGACGGTACCGATGGAAAGGTCCATGTACTCGGTGCCTTCGCGTTCGGGAAAGCAGCACTGTCGAACTTGTCGAGTCCCCGGTGTTGTCTCTCGATCATATCCGAACCCACTCACATGATCAGCACGGAGGCAATCCACGACAACCATCGGAACGTTCTGGTGGTTAGTCACGTTTGCCCTGAATTCAGGCTCTCGCTTTTGGCGCTGTAGTCGATGGTTGGTTCGGCTGTGTTGAATCGCCATACGGCGTCGGATTTCACTGTCTGACGGCCCGCTTGATGTTATAGACAACACACATCAGTGTGATTTCACGGAACTCTCGATACCAGGTACGCGCTCGCACGGCGTAGCCGAGCGAGCGCTTGACAGCTGAGTTGACGGTTTCGGCCATTGACCGCTGAGCGTACCGATTGTCGTCAATGCGGGCGTTATGTGCGTGATCGTACGGAGCGAAAATCCGGTGTTTGATCAGTGGGCGAATGTCGAGTTCACGCAGTCGTTCTCGGAGTTGTTGCTTGTCATAGCCTTTGTCAGCAGCAAGTGACCGCAGATCGCCCGCCGGAATGCGGGCGATCTGCTCGGCGAGGTCTGCGTCGCTTCCTTCTAACGTCGTCGAACAGTGGAGATCAAGAACGGCTTGTGTTGCTGTATCGACGAGTTTTGTGACTTTGAGCGTTTGAACGCGGTAATTTGTTCGGTGGCAGTAGTGGCGGCTCGCACGATCACGTTCGTAGAATGTTGCGTCGATAGCAGCATGTTCAGAAGGGTTGTGCAGCTGCGCCGAGTGGCGCAGCAGCACTCGACAGACACTCATCTCGATCCGATCAAACGCCTTACACAGCGTAGATGGAGCGGGGAGATCGGCCACGTCAAGGCCGATCTCCCCTGTTATTTGCGGCATTTCCTTCAACAGATCGATCGTCATCCGATAGGATGTATCGAGGTAAATCCGGAGACAATGCAGCGAAATGAGGGCATAGTCGGCAAATCCGCCGCCACCAGTCGGGGCGGCGGATTCGCCTCGTTCACCCGTAACTCTTTGTGCAATCGAGACGCAACGCTCGGTGAAGCGGGAGATTTGCGTCATGGACAACCAAATTTTCCCGCTTCAACTCCTTCGATTTACTGACCTTCCCCGACGCCGTCTAGTGATTCAACGCAGCCGTTGGTTCGGTGTTTTAGATCCATCCAGACGTTGTTCAACCGTGGAAATCGTTTCAGTGGATTCATTGATCGTTTCCCCTCGCTATCATTCCATATACCCTAGCTCCCGAAGTGTCTCTTCGACTTCTGGACCGACTTCGCGTCTGTCTGTCCCGGTCGCAGTCGGTGGTCCCTGATCGACCGATCGTGCCGCGGGATCTCCGGTTAATACGTCGAACCGCACATCACCGTCAACGTCCTCCGGGACGGGTACACCGAAATAATGCAACAGCGTCGGCGCGAGGTCGTATAGTTCGATATCTGTAGCTTCGTCGGCAATATTGTCGCCCCACGCAGCGAACACACCAGTCCGGCGGTGAGTCGCTAGCCATTCAGTAGTCTCACCGAACACCTCGCCACCGATTGACTCGGGGGCGTCGATGGCCGGTGCGTATTCCACGAGGAGGTCAGGTCCACGAGGTTGATCTCCGGTATAGATATCGGTCGGGTCGTAGACCGCGGTCACCACAGGGTCACCCGTGGGCGTCTTCTGGTCCTCGAGATCGGCGGCAAGGTCCGCTGCGTAGCGGTCGGCAGCGTTATCCTTCGCGAAGGCATCCCGATTGATGTAGATCGGTCCACGCCCGAGCGAAATCGCCTTGGTCTGACCCCAGTCGATTTTGGCGTCCTGAATCGCGACCCGTCCACTCTCGCTCGGGAAGAATCGCTGGACAGACTCAGGGATCATCGACTGGGCGAGGTTGACCAGCCCTAGTCTGGCGACGAATCGTTTGAGGCGCTCCTTAGTGAGGCCCACACTCGACAGTACATCTCGAGTCTCAGACTCCTCAATTACGAGGTCGCCGCGATCAAGCAGCCACTGGTTGACGAGAAATATCTCGTCGATCTTCTGGAATCCGTGGTCGCTCAGCAGGACAACCGCCTCCGCGTCGTCGCGCTCGAGTAGGTCCGCGAGCAGGTCGTCAATATATTCGTAGGCCGCTCGCAGTTTCTGTGGCCGGTCCCAGAGACGGTGCTGAAGTGTGTCGGTCGCGAACAACGTGGTGTGGACGAGATCGCAATCCTTCTCGTCGGCGAGCCACGTAGCGGCGCGAAACCGTTGTTCGAATAACGTCGTCGCCTCATCGACCAGTTCGTCTGGCGTTGCCTCGTCGAGTACGAGATCCGGCTTAACGCGGTAGTCAGGGATCGCCTCAAGCAGGTCTTCCTTCAGAGAGTCGGGAGCAGTAAACCGCTTGCGCTCACTTGCGGGACTACCGGCGACAATAAAGGTGCGACCGCCGTCTGTGGTCTGTGTCCCGTCGTCCGGTGGATGTGTCGTCGGCATGTTGATGACGCCGACCCGGTGGCCCCGCTCGGCCAGCACGTCCCAGTACTCTCGCGATCGGAAGTCACTAGCATCGTTGGCCGAAATCTCGTGGGCGTCCTTATCGTAGGCGAACCACTCGTAGACGCCAAGCTTCCCGGGTGTCTTTCCGGTCGAATAACACTTCCAGGCGGGGAAAGTGACTGGCGGAAGAGTGCTTTTGAGGTCGCCAGCGACGCCTTCGTTTAGTATGCGGTCGAAGGTTGGAAGGTATTCTTCCTCCATCCAAGGCCGCAGTAGCGACCAGTCGGCCCCGTCAAGGCCGACGACGTAAACGGTCATGTATGGCCAGTCGCTCTTTCCCGGCTAAAGTGCTTTGAGTACCGCACGGAAGGCTTCGTGAAATGCAGTCGTTCTGGACTCGGGATCGAACCGGGCTCCGCGTTTCCGAGCGTGAGTCGCGAGCTCCTGCCGATCGTCGACATCGAGCTCGAAATATGCACTGACGCCGCGAGCAAGCGCATCCGCGTTTGGATCCACGACGAGTGACGGATCGATCGCGCTGGCCTCGGAGCGAGTTCCGGTCGTCTGTGTGACCAGCGGAACGAGTCCGGCACGCATCGCCTCGAGCGTGCTCACAGGGAACGTGTCCATCCGCGACGGCTGGACGAATAGCGATGCCGGTTTGAATGCGTCGGCAAGCGCCTCGACATATCCCTGAACGCGGACACCTGGCGTCTGGGCATACGCTTCGGGGTGGCCGCTCCCGACGACGTGGAGTTCGGCGTCCGGAATCGTCTCGCGAACCCTAGGCCATGCCTTCACGAGCATGTCCACACCCTTGTACTCCCACGGACGGGCGACGGTCACCGCGACGTTCGACTCGAGGTCGGGAGTCACGTCGCCGAGTGCATCGTACGTGTCTGGCTGGATGAACGGATGGGCGACCTCGATCGGCGTGTCCGGACCGACGATGGGGCGAGTAAACGCCGCAGCGAATTCCGAGACTGCGATGACGCCGTCGATACCGTGTCGCCCGATGGAGCGAACTACAGGCGCCCCAAACCTGCCGATCATCGACTTCAGTTCCGAATCACCCTCGAAATCCGCGTTCCCAAGCCGGTAAAAGCCGTGATCGGCACAGAGATAAACCAGTTTCCCGTCGCGGGCGAACCGACGAGTCAGCGCGGCGTACAGCGGCCGCGATCCTTCGACAAGATAGACATCATAGTCGGGATAGACGAGCCCGTTGAGCGTATCCTCGAGAATCGTTCCCTCAAGCGGGCCAACGTCGAGTCGGTGATAGTCAACAAGGTCCGCACCAATCACTTCCGCGAAACCGCGGTGGGCCGGGTGCGGATCCTGGTGGAGCATCGCCACGCGGGCGGCGTCAGGATCCATGATTGGGAGAGTGTCTGATAAATAAATAAACCTCTTGCTCGGGAATGGATCCTATGAGTTTTAATATATCAATTACACTGCTACGTGTATGGTTGATCAGCCGAACATTCTTCTTTTGATATTTGATACGCTCCGGGCTGATGCACCCTCGTACGGTGACAGTGCGTTCCCCGTCGAGACCGAAACGATCGATGAAATAGCCAGGCGAGGAACGGCATTCGATAGTGCCTTCGCTGTCGGGCCATGGACGCCACCGTCACACGGTGCGATGTTCTCCGGTCGCTATCCGAATTCAACCGGTTTCAATGGAGCATGGCCGACTATGCCGGATTCAGTTCCACTTCTCGCGGACTGGTTCGCTGACCGTGGCTACCAGACATATGGAATCCCTGGTCCGGCCAAAATGGGATCGGAAACTGGCCTTGACCGTGGTTTCAATCACTACTTTGAAGTGTATGAAGAGGTAGCCGAACGTCCGTCACTGGCCTACTTCAAACAGCTTCTAACGGACCCGCTCATCCGCCGAGACTTCGTTCGACTTGTTGGACGCGGTAACGACTACTACACTGAGATCAAGTTCGAGAAACTCAGAAAGTGGCTTGATAACACGAGTGAACCCTTTTTTGCAATGGCGAACCTGACCACGGTCCACGCACCTTACGACCCGCCCCGTCCCTACAAGCAGGAAGCTACGCCAGAACTGTCACGACCTCGGTATGGACTGAGCGAGGAACTGCTTAACCAACCCTGCGAATACGATAGCCCCGTAGTCAACGACGACCGGTTATTTGCCGCAGCCGACGGTGCGGACGCACAGAGTATCGCGTTGCGATATCGCGACGACCCATCCTCAATTTCGACGTCCGAAATCGAAGTACTTAGACGGTGGTATGCTGCAAGCTTACGGTATCTCGACGATCGGCTTTCGACCTTCTTTGACTGGTTCTCCAGCGAATCACTGGCTGACAATACGATTATCGTGCTCACGTCTGACCATGGCGAACTATTCGGTGAGCACAATGCTATGTATCACGGGAACTTCCTCTACGACGAAATCACTCACGTACCTCTTGTATTCGCTGGTCCGAACGTTCCAGCAGGCGAACGACGAACCGATCTCGTATCTCATATCGATCTGTTCGCTACGCTCTGTGACCTATGTGGGCTTGAAGCGCCCACGACCGATGGAATTTCACTATTTGGGAAACGGCGCCGTGAAGCTGTCTTTACGGCCGAAGCGCCGTCTAATCTTCACGATACTAACGCTGCGGATACCGTTTCGACCGACACTCTACGAGAGTTTGAGCTCGGTCGGAAGTCTGTCCGCACCAGCGACTACCGATTTGAGCTGCGGTCCGACGGCTCCGAACGTCTCTACCGGCTACCGGGCGAGACGCTCATCGACGACCCTGATGAGTCGATCATCGAAAGCCTCCGAGACAGGGTAATCAAGACGCTTGGAGCGGAATTCAATGACTCGAGAGGGGAGGCCGATGTCGATGACGACCTCAGTGCTGGCGTCAGGCGGAACCTCCGTGAACTTGGATATATTGAATAGCTCGACGAAAAGCAGTTTTAAGCCCCACGGACTGCTGAGTCGAGATATGCAGACCCTTTTGGTCGGACTCGACGCTGCCTGCTTTCCGGTGATCCGGCCCTTATTTGAGGATGGCGAGTTGCCACACCTTGAGACGGTGTTCAAAGACGGGACAGCAGGCCGCCTAGAGTCACAGATTCCGCCGTGGACGGCAAGCGCGTGGCCATCGCTATACACGGGGGTCAATCCCGGGAAACACGGCGTCTTTGACTTTCTGCGGTTTGACGGCTATGACTGGGATATTGTGAATTCAACCGACGTTCGCCAGCGGACCCTCTGGGAGTACGCTGATGAAGCTGGAATGACAAGCGTCGTAGTCAATGCCCCGGTGACGAGTCCACCGCCAGACATCGATGGTGCAGTTATTCCAGGATATCTGGCTTCCGAGGATCCACAATCCCATCCCACGGGAATCCTTGACGATGTTCGCGATGCGATCGGCGGCTATCGGGTCTATGCCCGCCGAGAGACCGACGAACGCGTTGGCGCGGAAAAGTTTGACGACTATCTCGAACTCAGTCGGATGCGCGGCGAGGCGTTTCGCTATCTTACTGATCGGTTCGACCCCGAGTTCGGATTTATCCAGTTCCAGAAGACCGACGCAGTATTTCATGACTTCCCTGGCGATCACGAGAAAGTTAGACAGATCTATCGAGCGGTCGATAAGCAGGTTGGCGCGATTCTCAACGAATGCGATCCAGATACTGTTATCGTCGCCAGCGATCACGGTATGGGCGAGTACGAGGGCTACGAGTTCCGGGTCAACCAGTATCTCCACGAGGCCAGCGTCGTCAAGACGACAACGGAGGGGCAAGGCGTCCCTTCGTGGTTCCAGATCAAGGACGAACGTCTGACCGAAAGCGGTACGGGCGAGTCTGGCCATCCAGTTCTCGAGCGCTTCGCCGGTACTGCGGCGAGTATGGGATTAACGTACCAGCGGGGCAAGGCGATCCTCGAGACACTCGGTCTTGCCGAATTCGTCGGCAAACATGTACCCGTCGGTGCTGTCTTTGCTGCGAGCGATGCAGTTGATTTTCGGATGTCACAGGCGTATTTGCGCTCACCTTCGGAGCTAGGCGTTAGACTGAACGTCGAAGGTCGCGACCCCGACGGTGTCGTCTCTGCTGACGAGTATGAGATCGCTCGTGATGAGATCATCACACTTCTGTCCGAGGCCACAACTCCGGATGGAATGCCGGTGTTTGAGGAAGTAGCTGAACGCGAAGAGTACATCTATGGTCCCTACGCCGACGAGGCAGTCGACATCCTTACCATTCCGAACGACTTCCAGCACTCCTTATCTGCGGTCGTCGGTCGCCAGTTCGGTGATCCCGAACCGTATAATCACAAACGGAACGGGGTCATCGCGCTCGCCGGCGCAGGCGTCGATACCGACGCCGAACTCGTGAACGCGCAGTTGTTTGACGTCGCGCCGACAGTGCTGGCGTCGCTGGGTATTGCTCCTGCTAAGACGATGGATGGGGACGTTCTCGGGATGCTCGACCCGCCCGAGCCGACATCCTACCCCGAATACACGGTCCGCGAACAGACCGCAACCGAGGATGATGAGGTCGCTCAGCGACTCTCGGATCTCGGCTATCTGGAATAGCCGACGCGGAACACATTCCTTTTGCCAGTTGTCTGCATCATGGCGCACATGATCATCCTTGGACTCGACGGAGCTACCTTCACGCTCATCGAGCCGTGGGTGGCCTCTGGCCGCCTCCCAAACTTTGAGCGGCTTCTCGAGGAGAGTGTCCATGGTGAACTCGAAAGCACGATCCCCGAGATCACGGTTCCGGCGTGGCCCGCCTTCGCGACGGGTCGTGATCCGTCGGTGCTGGATATGTATGGGTTCACTCATTTCAACCGAGAAACTCGAGAGAACGACCTGAGCCACGATGAGTTCGTCCCTGGTAAGATGTGGGACGTTATCGACGAGCAAGGTGGCTCGTCGGTTGTGTTCAATATCCCCGGTTCGTACCCGTGGCAGGAGATCGATGGAACCATTATCGCGGCCGCCCCCGAGTATAAAGACGAGTACGCGCAGCCGCCGGAACGGTGGGATGAGTTGACAGACCTTGTCGACGGCTACAAACTCCGTAACGACGAACCACCGGGATCACGCGCCTATGTCGATTTGAGTCTCGAGTTGATCGACAAGCGCTTCGACGCATTTGAGCACTTCGTTCGGACGGAGTCTCCCGACCTAGCTGTCGGTCTAATTCGAGCGACTGATCGCGTTGCCCACCACTACTGGGGCGATAAGGACGTCCCACCGGCATCGCCGGACAATCCGGTGTTTGAGATCTATCGCCGTGTTGACGAGCGTCTTGGTGCGTTCCTCGACGCACATGCCGACGAAGATATCATCGTAATAAGTGATCACGGCTTCGAGAAAGTTCGTGCAAGCTTTGCAGTCAATGTCGTCCTCGAACAGGCCGGTCTCGTTTCGCTGACAGACTCCGGTGATACAACCAAGGCGGCACTTGGGTCGGCCCGTGACATTGCAAGTGACGTCCTGGGTCGCGCGGGATTGCTGACATTGGCCCGAAAGGTGGTTCCTGAAAGTGCACTGACCGACATACCGACCGGCGATACACTCGGACTTGACAATGCTTTGAGCATGGACCGTATCGATTGGACGGAGACGCAAGCGATCGCGGATGTAGGACAGAAGACGACGATGGTGTACATTCTCGAAGACGATGCCGACGAAATCGATCGCGTCCAAAGTCGCGCGGAATCTGCTCTCCGTGAGAGCGCCGAGCGGGAAGGGCTTGAGATACGGTTCAAACAGCTTGAACGTGGCGGTCCTCACACGCCCGATCTCTGTATGATCATCGAGACGCCGGAGGTCCACGCCTCATCCCGGTTCGATGCTCCAGATACACTGTTTGAGGTCGACACGAGTGGACACGCTCGCGAAGGGATCTTCCTGGCCCGCGGCCCCTCGTTCCGCGATGGGACTGTCGACGGTGCCAGTCTGGTGGATATCGCACCTACAGTCTTGCACGCGCTCGGATACCGGTTGCCGGAGTCGATGTCCGGCAACGTACTCTCGATCTTTGCGGGCAATGCTGACTCTGCCCAGCGCGATCCCGAGTACTACGACTTTGTCGGATCTGACGCCGTTGCTGCCGGTGGGGTTTCCGGTGATGATGAAAAGCAAGACGAAGTCAAAGATCGATTGCGCGAACTTGGCTACCTCGAGTAATGAAGGTCGGTACGGAGATTTCGAAACGGTTTGCGACGAACGTATTCGGAACTATCGCTGGATTTCTTGGAACAGTTTTCTTCACTCGCGAACTCGGATTCGATGGAATCGGGGTCTATGCGATTTTCTTTAGCGTTCAGATGGTGGCAGCGAATCTCGTCAGCTTTGGACTGTATCCAACTCTCATCAAACGAGTCAGCGAGAAGAAACACGAAGCGCGTCAATTCACGAGCGCCGGACTGATCCTTCTCGGCGGTGTCGCCATAGTAACCGTTGTATCGCTGGCGTTTCACCATCAAATAAACAAGTTAGTAGGTGTTGACGCCGCACCACTCGTTCCACTTGGTGTTCTGTCGTGGGGCCTGTTTCGACTTTCGGGATCGTTTCTGGAAGGCAAACAGCGGGTCGCTCTCGTTGGTGCGATAGAGAACGGTCGGTACGTACTTATTGTACCGATTCAAGCTGCATTGATCGGTTTGGGATTCGGTGTTCCTGGCCTTATTTGGGGGCTAATAGCTGGGCAGTTCCTAATTTTTCTGATTTCGTATGTCGGATTCGCACGTGTCGTCCCTGCACGACCCTCGATAGAACTGTTTCGGGATTTTATCCACTATTCCAAATACGCGTACGTTCAAAGCGTTACCAGTCAACTGTTCAAGCAAGCAGATTACATACTACTCGGACAGTTCGTCGGACCCGGAGCGGCCGGCGTGTACCAGAACGTGTTCCGGATCACTGAAGCGTCAATGTTGTTCTCGTCCGCACTGGCCCAGGTCACGTTCCCGCAATTTTCGGCTCTGACGGAGGAAGGAGATGATGAGCGGATTGCTGATCTATTGACGAGCGTGTTCACATATGCCGGATTGTTTGCGGTTCCAATGATCGGCGGGGGCGCCGTGATCGGTAATTCGCTCTTGTTGACAATCTACGCTAATAGCGCAGGGACGTTCTCCCTTCCTGTCATTGGTGTCGTCGGTACGGCAAACGCCTTAATCCCAGTACTCGCTGTAGCAAACTTGCTCAATGGCTATCGCGAAGGATTAGAACATTTCTTCCTCGGGACAGAACGACCACGGCTTTATGCAGCCAGTGGTGCCCTTCTAATATTCGTATATGCGCTGTTATCAGTTCCTCTTACACTATTGGCTGGTTCGTGGGGCGTTGCGTGGGCGACCGTTCTCGCGTTTGGTGCGAGTGTCGTCAGTTTACTCGTCTTTCTCGATCAGCAAATCCCGCCATCGGCGCTCAAGGATGTCGGATCACAGTTCGTCTCGATGGTAGTTATGACCACCATCGTATACGGTCTCAAGTTGCGACTTGGCGGTGCATTCGGATGGTTCCGGATAACATTACTGATTGGAATCGGTTCCATGACCTATTTCGCGATTCTGCTGGCACTGAACGAGAGGATTCGCATTGACGCAGTCAATGTGATTCGAGATCTTTGCAGAGAAATTATATCTAGCTGACATTTTCCGGGCCTAAACAGTAGTTGTCGATTCAGATTTCAGGGTGATCGTTGGAGCGGGAGGAGGTCAAAGAAATCCGGGTCGTTCAAGCGGAGATGCGAGCAGCCAACAACAGGTGAGACACGTAAGTCACATGGAGAAACAGTCTCGCCAGTACAGATGGGCCTGCGCGCCTGTTCCACGATAATCCCAGTGAATTTAGCTATCATCGACGAGAGTCCTCTTTTGGTGCCTATTACGCTACACGACCCCAGTAGATTCCTTTGTCCTTAGCGGATATCAGAAGAACGCTGGTATATGACAAGGCTTATTCTTGACTTGGGTCTGGTGCAACCTAATGAGTACAGACACCGAACACGTCGAGGAAGGGACCGAAACCTCCCTCCTCGAGTCGTGGCGAGACTGGTATCACCTCCCTGTACTCGGGGTTGTGATGCTGTTCATGCTCTGGGTACGGACTCAGGCGTACGATCAGTTCGCCACTGACGACGGCACGCCCGCGTTTGCGGGTATCGACTCGTGGTATCACTGGCGGACGATCAACTGGACTGCCGAAAACTATCCGCATACGATGCCCTATGAGGTCTGGACGGGGTTCCCGACTGGCACCTACGTCGGCCAGTTCGGGACACTGTATGACCAGCTCATCGTCACTGCGGCGATGATTGTCGGTCTCGGTGATCCGTCCCAGCAAACCCTGTATACGGTCTCACTGCTCGCAGTACCAGTCATGGCCTCGCTCGTCGCGATCCCTGTCTTCTATGCAGGGCGGCGACTCGGCGGCACGCTCGGCGGCCTCGTTTCCGTCCTCGTTATCGCGCTCTCGACGGGACAGTTCCTGTCTCGATCGACGGTTGGCCAACTTGACCATCAGGCTGTCGAGCCGCTCTTCATGGCCATCGCAGTCGTCGCGATGATGGTCGCTGTCACTGCGGGTGAACGCGAGAAACCGATCTACGAACTGGTCGTCGACCGGGACTGGACCGCCCTTCGGACGCCGGCAATCTATGGTGCCCTCGCAGGACTCGCGCTGACGGTGTACATTTGGGTCTGGCCGTCAGGTGTCTTGCTTGTCGGTATCTTCGGCGTCTTTTTCGCCGTCCAGCTTTGTCTCGACTATGTTCGCGGTGTATCGCCGGACCATATCGCGTTCGTCGGCGCGGTCAGCCTCGGTGTGACTGCTATTCTGACAGTATTGTTGATCGAACAACCTGGCAGTACGAGCCCGACGACCCTGGGACTTCTCCAGCCGCTGGCAGCTCTCGGCGTTGCCACCGGCTGTATCTTCATGGCCTGGCTCGCCCGCGAGTGGAACAACCGTGGCCTCGAGCGCCGCTACTACCCTGCTGCGATCGCAGGTATCATCGTCGCCGCAATGGCCGTCATGTGGCTTGTACTTCCCGGGCTCTATAGCACGCTTATCGGGAACCTCACGAGCCGAATGATCCCGCTCAACCCCGGAACGGGGACGCTCACCATCGTCGAGGCCCAGCCGCCGGAGGACTTCTTCAACCGTGTCTTCCAGGAATTCGGTAGCGCGTTCTACACGATGCTTGCCGGCCTCGCGTTCCTTGCGATCCGCCCACTCTTCGGCCGCAAGTTCCGCGCGGAACACACCCTCGTCATCGTCTGGTCGCTGTTCCTGATCAGCATGGCCGCGACGCAGGTGCGGTTCATGTACTACCTCGTGCTCGCGGTCGCGATCGTCAACGCGGCGTTCGTCGCCGAACTCGTCCAGCTGTTCAATCTCGACCTCGAGAGCGGCCTCAACTCCATCAAATCCCTCGAGACGTATCAGGTGGTCGCTGTCGTGCTCGTGGTCGTGCTCCTCTTTGCGCCACTCCTCCCGCCGCTTGCACAGGCTGGTGGAACGGCCTGGGAGGTCGGCGAAGCGACGGGCCCCAACTCTGACGCCACGACGTGGGAGGCGTCGAACGAGTGGCTGCAGGAGAACACGCCCGCGCCGGGGAACTACGGCGGGGCGGACAACGCCGACCAGCTCGACTACTACGGCACCTACACGCCGGGTGATGGTGACTTCGAGTATCCGGAGGGTGCCTACGGCGTTATGTCGTGGTGGGACTACGGCCACCTGATAACGACACAGGCCGAGCGGATTCCCCACTCGAACCCGTTCCAGCAGAACGCCCGCTCGTCGTCGGCGTTCCTGACCGCTGAATCCGAAGACCGCGGGGAACTGATCCTCGAGGGGATCGCCGCCGGTGAACCCGTTGCCGATCGGTCGACCGAAGAACTGCAGCAGGCGGTCTCGGGCGACAATTCGGACGAGGAGATCCGCTACTGTGATGATCGACTATGCGATGGCCGGCGGCAAGTTCGGGGCGATCACTCAGTGGACCGGTCCCGGATACGGCCATTACGTGACGCCGGAGGACTACAGCGGCCAGCCGATCAGCGCCGACGAGGTCGGTCAGGTCTTCGGTGACCTGCCATACGACGACACGATGACGTCGAAGCTGTACTTCGACGACGCCGAGGATATGGAACACTACCGGCTCGTTCACGAGAACACCGACCCTGGGATAACGTTCTTCGTCAGCTACGCGCGGGTCAGTGACGGCCAGGTCGTCCACATCGGCGAAAACGGCCAGCCGGTCCAACCCGGACAGGGACAGCCCGCCGTCGTCGTCAATCCGACGCGTCTCCCAGCAGACGGTGCTGGCAACTCCAGAACAGCCCGAACTACCGAGTCTTCGACGCCAAGAGCGCGGCCGCCGTGAAAACGTTCGAGCGCGTCGAGGGTGCGACGATCACTGGCACCGTCGGCGACAGTGTGTCGAACGCCGACAACGCCACGGTCGCTGCCACGGTGGAACTCGAGACGAATTCCGGCCGGACGTTCAACTACACGCAGCGTGCCGATCTCGCGGCCGACGGGAGCTTCGAACTGACTGTGCCGTACGCGACGAACGACGAACTCAGTGTCGAGGACGGCTACACCAACAGCAGCGTCGAGGCGACCGGTAACTACACCGTCAACGTCGTTGCGACCGGCGACGGCGAGCCAACCTACTACAGCGGCGAGACGGCTGTCCCCGAGCCCGCAGTGGTGGACGGCGACAGCGTCGATGTCTCGCTCGAGGAAGTCACAACGCCGCCGGGCGGTGTGACGGACGGAACTGAAACTGACGATGGATCGACCGACACGGAAAGTACCGACGCGTCGGGGAACGAAACGGAGACTCCGTCTACCAACGCGCTCGCGCCAGTTACGGCCGAATCAGCACACTGACGGAAGGCCGGCCGCGACAGCTCGCGTCGCGGCTCGAGCGTCGATCTGTGGTTTGACGGTGTAACTGTTTTTGATCGGCGCTACGAGTGGAACGACAACACGCTCGCCGCTATTGTACACTGCTGCAGTCATCGGGTTCAGTTGACGACGTCTGTTGCAGGGGAATCGATATCGCAGATCGCGTGTGATGAGACAGTAGGTGCGATCTGTGACACGCGCGGACAAGTAGTATTGGGACGGGCTGCTGTAACGTCTACCGGTGGGACCGTAGTGATCGCGGTCCAACCCACTGGCTTCAATAGTCCGTCTGACTCATTCTGTCCAGCAACAATACCCGGAGAAGCCGCCTCAAGCCGCCGATTGTGGTGCCATGAACGTTTTTCGCTCAATTATGTAATCTTATATATGTAAGTATAAGATAATTTTATTTCGATCGGTGACAACCATTGGAATGCAATGTCCGAAGCAGACAGCATGAAGGACTACCTCGCACAGAACCCTCGAATGATCGGCGTCCTGTTCACCCTGTTCGTCCTGCTCAGTCAGGCGGGTACGGTGGCTGCAGGGAGCATGTCCCAAGTTGGGCCCTAATATTGAATTAAGAAGACACCGCCTCGTTTACGCGTAACCCCGAGTAGAACCACGATTCGACCAGTCGTTCTTCGTCGTGCTGTTTCTCAGTCGAGTAGCGACGTCCCGATGCCCTCAGTTCCAGCATAACTCACTCTCGGATAGCACCGGTAATTCCGTCCAAGTCAGATATTCCCGGAGTTCTGCCGTCTCTACTGCTAACCGTGGGGTCGCTCCCTGGCGTGAGGTGACAGTCGGAAACCGAATCAAGCGGTGATGCGGTCACTGTCCCCAGTTTGAACTCTTTCGTCGAGTACGATTTGACGGCGAAATCGAATTCGTTCTCATCGCGAGACCCGATCTCGACGAGCATTGGTGCACCTCCATCGGATTGGGCGATATCAGCCGACCCATCGCCGACGATGAGATACTGCTCGCCGAGCATCGAGTTCTCGCGAGCGATCTCGAGTGCGCCTCGAAGCGGGAAGCCGCGATTTAACAGTCTGGCAATGGTCTCGCCTGCCGTCACTGCGTGCTCGTTGATGACGTCGGCGTACGTGCTGACACCGCCGAACGCGCCCCGCCGGGTGAGCGCAAGCCCCTGTTCGTAGGAGCGACAGGCGTTCAGGAAGAAGACGCCCTACATCGACAGACTCGAGGGTCCGGATGTCGAGGTCGCCGTCGGGACAGCGGAGGCCGTCTTCGGTCGCGTGGCCGATAAAGTGGAAGAAGTCATAGCCGCCGTCGGTCAGCAGGGTCGCCAGCTGGTCAGCGTCGACGCCGAACTTCGAGTCGATCTCGAAGGGAAGATCGGACCGGTTGCCGTAGCTGCCGTCGAGTAGGTCGTGTTCGTCTATCATTCGCGCGTCGTTACAGACGAGCAAAAGCTCGATCGATTCGACGGGTTCCCGGTGCTGGAGTTGATGTCGGTACGCCTCGAGCGTCGCTTTCGAGGCCTGCTGGGGCACGCCGTCACCGAACCAGGCATGCTCGACGGATTCGTCCGTTACGGCCGGCACGATGAACTCCGACTCGGCCGGTCCCGGCGTGGGTGAGCGCGCAGTCGTCGCCGAGCGGACGAGTTGAGAATTCGTCGCGTCCGTGTTCGGGATCGACTCGGGTGGGTGACTCGTCGTGTCGCGAACGATCCCCAGTTCGTTGACGATAAACGGCAGCAGCGTTGCGCTGTCCGGCTCGGACGGAACGTGGGCGGTCAGCGGCCACCGCGGAATGTGTGGTTCGAGCACGTCGAAGGGGACCGCGAGGTATTGCTCGAGGCGCTCGGCGAGTGAGCGGTCGTAGGTGGCCGCAAAGTCAAAGGGAAGGTCGTCTTCCAGCATCGATCGCTCGAGGAGGTCGTACTGGAAGACCCCCTCAGTCCGAACGATGCAATCGAGGAAGAAAAACCGCTTCAGGAGGTCGGCGACCGCGTCTTCGAACGCATGGCCAGCCGAGATCGGATGGGTAAACGCTGGCGTCTCGAGTGCCGGCTCGTCACCCGGTTGTATCGTGGCACCCAGGAAAAACGCAAGCGGCGCGACCTGATACAGCGAGGCGTACGATCGCGGCACGGTAATCGTGATGTCGCCGGCCGGCCGGTCGACGGTGTCGGGGATCTCGAGTCGGTCGCCGAGTTCGATCAATGGTGGATGGCCACGCAGCGTCGGCCACGTCCGCTCGGGCGAGGTGGTCTTCAGTGCGGACGGGAGCGCAGAGACGGCGTCCATCATCGCGTCGATATCGGGAGGTGTGGTGATCGTTCCCCGCGGCTGGTCATGTAGCGACCGGACACCAAGCTCGATCGTCGTCTCGCGGTCGGTCGTGATCGTGATCGACGTCAGCCCGATATCGATCGTCCCTGGTGCGTCGATGCGACAGTAGAGCTTGATCGGGCCGCTCAATCCGACGAACTGTGTCCGATCCTCGAGTCGGCCCGTTTCGCTGGCGTCGAAGCTCGCTTCCGTCCGCCCGGCTGCGTCGTGGACGGTGACGGAATACAGCTGATTGAACCCAAGTTCGTCGGTCTCGAGCCGGCAGGTCCGATCGACCGGGAAGCAAAACTGTGCTGGCTCGCTGGTGTCGAACGAGACGGAGCCGGGGGTCTCGATCTGGAGGCGGCGTTGCTCGATCGAGTCGTACACCTCGAGCCCGGTCGGGGCGGCCGTTTCCGCGAACGAGATCGTCATAGCTCAGCTGGTAGTGATTGCACCCTCTCGCCCCATGGTCAAAAAGAATTGTATCGGCCGGTCGGCCTATGCCCTGTCGATCCCGGTGGCCGACGGGACCGATGCCGCGGTGAGCGCTTGGAACGCAAGCGTCGGGAACAGCGGGCTGACCGCACTCGGCTGGCGACCGCTGCCGCGATCGGGCGTCGACAGCGGTACCCGTTCGATGACGCCGCGATCCGCGAGTTCGTACAGAAATCGTTTGACCGTGCCAGCGGTCAGCGACGATCGAGCCGCGATCGCGGTCGCGATTTCGCGAATCGGGCGATCAGTCGCATCGAGGTCGGTAAGCGTCACCAGTACCTGCTGGCGCGTTTCCGGAAGTGCCAGCGCACGACCGACGTGGACACCGTTTTCGGGCACGTCGGCCCGTGCAGTCTCGAGGTGGCTGTGCTCGATTCGATCCGCGTCCGCCTCGCGTGCGAGGACGGCGGCCCCGAACAGCGCCGCGAGCGCGTCGTGAGCGTTTCCGTCGGCCCAGGCAGCCAGCTCGCGCACGGCACCGTGATCGAGCGCGCCCGCTGCAAGCCCCGTCGAGGCGCGGTCGGTGATCACGTCGACGAGTTCGTGATCACGGTAGGCCGGCACGGTGACAGTCGCCCCGTCCCACCCGTCGGGTTCGCGCTGGCCGACCGGGACGATCGCGACGTGCGCGTCGACTGGTGCCAGGAGGTCGCGAGCGCGCCCGACGTCGAGCGTCTCGGGTTCGTCGTGGTGATCGATCGCGACGATTACGCGCCGATCGGGACGGTCGAGCCTGTTGCACAGCCGCGTGCGCAGTTCCTCGGTCCCGATGCCGCTCTCGGGGACCGGCTCGCTCGAGATCAGCGAGAGGACGGCCCGATAAAACGAAAAGGGGCTCTCGATACGACGACCGTCGACGGTCCCAAACCACGTGATCGGGCCAGCTGCCCCGGCCCGCGTCGTCGTGCCGATCGACCGCGCCGAGCCGCTGAACTGGCCGTTGAGCGCATCGAACAGCGCGGTCACGATCGCGGACGTGCCCGATCCCGCCGGGCCGACCACCGCAACCGGTGGCGGCAACTCGCCGTCGAAGACCGGCTCGAGCGCATCGAGCAGTTGCTCTAAGACGGGGCCACGGCCAACCGGCTCCGGTCGGTGGACGACGGGACTGAGCTGGTCGCGGTCGACGATAATGCGCCCGCCCCGTCGCGATGACCGCCGGCGAGCGATTCGCTCCTGTAAGTCCATTACTGGCCGTCTGCCTCCGCCGCCGGTCCGACGAGCGCTGCCTCGAGCACCTCGAGCGTGTGGGTAATCTCGTAGCCAGTCCCGTGTTCCATCTGCATCGAGCAAGTCGGACACTCCGTGAGCCCAGTGGTCGCCTCGGCGTCTTCCATGTGCTCGAACATTTCCGAGCCGATTTTCATGGAGGTTTCGTAATTCTCCTCCTTCCAGCCGTACGTCCCGGAGATACCCGAACAGGAATCGCCGACGTCGTGGGCCTCGACGCCGTCGATGGCGTCGAGCACTTCGACCGTCTGGCCGTCGAGTCCCTGGTTTCGGGCGTGACACGGTGCGTGATACGCGAAGTCGTCGAACTCGTCGCCGACCGAGGTGCCCTCGAGTTCGCTCTCGAGGTCCTCGTGAACCCGGAGGTACTCGACGGCGTCCCAGGTGTTTGCGGCGACATCCTCCGTGCCCTCGAAATCGAACAGTTCGGGGTACTCCTGGCGGAGCGACATCGAACACGAACTGCAAGAGGCGATGATGTCAGCGCCGTCTTCGAGAGCCCAGGCGAGTTCGCGCACGTTCGTCTCGGCCGACCGGCGTGCGTCCTCGAGCATCCCGTTTGCGAACATGGGCGTCCCCGAGCAGTGCTGGTCGGGAACCATGATCTCGTAGCCAAAGTGTTCGTAGACCCGCACCAGCGCCTTTGCGACCTCGGGGGTGTTGTAGTTGGCGTAGCAGCCGTGGAAGTAGGCGATGCGCTTGTCCTCGTTGTCGACCTTTGCACCGCCCCTCGCCGTCCACCATTCACGAAAGGTTTCGGTTGCGAATTCGGGGAACTCCCGTTCGCCCGTGATCCCGAGGAGCTTCTCGCCGAGCCACTGCGTCGCCGACAGCCCCATCATGAAGTTCGTCGTCCGCGGGAACATCGACCCGAGCGGGGCGAGCCGTCGGTAGTTCGCGAGCATACGGTTGCGCCAGTACTCCCGCGAGAGTTTGCTCATGTTCTCCTCGACGTACTCGGCGCGGGCGGTGTTGTGCATCTGCGAGAGCGGCACCTCCGAAGGACAGGCGCTGTCACAGCGCATGCAGTTCGAACACTTCATCACCGAGTCGTCGATGTCGTGGTCGTCCTGGCGCTTGAGCCGCCACTGCTCTGGCCCTTGGAACTTCGGGCCGGGGAACTCGTCGTCGACCTCGGCGACAGGACAGTTGGTATCGCAGGTCGAGCACTTGTAGCAGTTGTCCGCCCCTGGTCGGAGGTCCATCTCCTCGGCCTCTGGAAAGACCTGAATCGGCTCGAAGTCGTCGTCTCCCGGTCCGCCATCGTCGGTCGGCTGTTGTGCATCGCTCATCGAATCACCTGAGTCAGTCGGTCGCTGTCGGTCGCATCGCTCGCTCGAGTCCGTTCACTCACGCCCAGTCGATCGCGTTCGCCACTCGAGTCGCGTGGTTCGCCCGTGTCCGTCATTGTCTTGCCTCCGTCCCCGCACGCTGGCCCGCAACGTAGCCTGTCGCGAGCGAGACGCCGCTGCCGGATTTCTCTGCCGCGAAGTCGTAGCCGCCAAGCACCGCCCCCGCCGCACGGAGGTTCGAGAATTCGGGCTCGTCGCCGGGATCGAGCGGCTTGAGATCGCGGTCGACTGGCAGGCCGAACTGCGCGTAGGGTTGGTCGCCGAAGACGTCGTCGACGAACCAGTCGTAGCGGTCCGCCGGATGGGGAACGTGACAGTCAAAGATCGGCTCGAACACCCGCTTGCGCTTCGATCGCACGCCCTTACCGACCAGCCCGCCCGTTGCCAGTACGTACTGGTCGGCGCGATGGGGGATCTCGGTGCCGTTGCGATCGACGACGACGTGGTCGATTCGCCCGCTGGTGGCGGTCTCGTACTCGATTACCGGCACACCCGTCGTCACTCGGACGCCGGCGTCTTCGAGCGCCTCATAGAGCAGGTCCTCGAGTCGCAGCCCGGGCAGACTCGGTGGCCCCATCGGGACCTCGAAGATGTCGACGCCGAGTCGCTCCGCGAGGTCGGCTCTGACTGCGTCGGCGTGATCGTCTCCGAGGATCGCGGGGAAGCCAACGCGGGCCTCGGCCTCGAGTTGGGACCGGACGATGTCGGCGAGCGCATCGCGCGCGGTCGTCTCGCCCGCTGCCGTCTCCACGGTTTCGTCGTGGTCGAGCAGGTGTGCGTATCGCGTGACCTTCGCGTCGTCTCGGACGATTCCGGGGAACCGAACCGTCACGCCACGGGCCGCGAAGGGAGCGCCGGCGGCCTCGAGATGGGCAGCCGCCAGCGGTGCCTCGAAGTCCGGCAGCGTCTCGAAGCCGACGAGCAGGGTATCACGGTCGTCGCTCGCGATCCCGGCGGCGGTCGAAACAGGGTATCTGGCGGTTGGCTTGACCGTGCCGCCGTGGGTGGGCACGAGCGCGTTCGCGTCCGTGTGGCCGCCGTCGTATGCGTCGCCCGCGATCTCGTCAAAAAACGCGAGGGCCTCACGGACGGCCTCGAGCCCCACGCGCTCGTAGGGGTGGCCCTCGGGCAGGTCAACAAGTGCCTCGAACGGGTCCACGAGCGGGCCGTCGCCCGCCGGTGTGTAGCCGAGGATGTCGATCAAGCCGCTGGCGTGGCGGAGCGTACTCTGTTTGTACGAGACGAGTCGAACCTGTACGCCTTCGTCTGCGGCGGCGAGTGCGGCGGTTGCGCCTGCGAGGCCGCCGCCGATCACGAGGACGTCGTCTTCGATCGCCATCTAGCGGCCCCCTCGGATCCCGTCGATCCGGTCTCTCTCGGCTCGGCCGTCGTCGAAGGCCGCGAAATCCACGGTCGACGTCGCGCTTGCGGGATCGCGATCTCGGTTCATCGTCGTCGCATGCAGTGCGTAGTTGAGCATCGCTTGCGAGAGCTGTTCGCCCCACAGCGCGTGGCGCTCGCCTTTCCAGCGTTCCTGAAAGAGTTCGTCGAGCGCCTCGCGGACCATCTCCTCGTCGTATTCGGGGTGGAGTTCGTTTGCCATCGTTTGACAGCAGAAACCACCCTGACAGTTCCCCATCGAGGCCCGTGTTCGGATGCGAACCGCGTTCAGGTCCGTCCCCGACTGGGCGATGGCATCTTTGATCTCTGCGCGCGTGACGCCTTCACACTGGCAGATCACCG
This sequence comes from Natrinema hispanicum, assembly GCF_004217335.1. Lineage (GTDB taxonomy): Archaea > Halobacteriota > Halobacteria > Halobacteriales > Natrialbaceae > Natrinema > Natrinema hispanicum. The sequence continues at coordinate 955,313 of NZ_SHMP01000004.1, read as the reverse complement.
GGTTCGGCTCGTTGGTCTCGAGCACCTCGCGAGCCCGACTGCCCAGCCGCTGTCTGCTCCGGCGGGCCACCGGCGAGCGCAGCCCGAAGTCATCCATCCCGGCCTCGAGCGTCGCGATGTTTTCGCTGCCGGGCAGTGGCTCGTCGGCGGTCGCACAGGTGGCGTTTACACCTAGTTTCTCGCAGACGTGATCGGCGATATCTTCGGCCATCATCCGGTAGGTAGTGAACTTGCCGCCGACGATGCTGGACATCCCCGCGACGCCGTCGCGGTCGGCGTGGTCGAGCAGGAAGAAGTCTCGGGTAATGTCGGTCGGGTCCTGCGTGCCGGTTCCCGGCGGCTCGTAGAGCGGGCGCACGCCCCAGAACGAGCGGATTGTCCGGGCTTCCTCGAGGATCGGTACCAGTTCCGTGAGGGTGTCGATCATCTGGTCGACCTCCCACTGCTCCTCGGGGTAGTCGTCCGGATCGTCGACTTCCTCGTCGGTCGTGCCCAAGATTGCGGTCGTCTCGTGGGGGACGATGATATCGGCGTCGCCTTTCGGATGGCAGCGGTTGATCACGGTGTCGACCTGCCGGACGTTCATGATCGTCATCACGCCCTTGGAGGGGCGGACTGCGATCTCGAGGTCGGCCATCGCACCGATCTGGCCGGCCCACGCGCCGGTCGCGTTGACGACGTACTCGGCGGTGATCTCCTCGGTGGTCCCGGACGTGGCGTGCGTACGTTTGCCGGGGCCCGAGTCGTGGCGCACCTCGACGCCGTAAATGTCGTCGCCGTCGCGCAGGAGGTCGATCACCTCGGCGTGGGTTTCGATGCGCGCGCCGTAGTTCTCGGCGTCGACCGCGTTCGCGACGCAGAGTCGGAACGGGTCGACCGCGCCGTCGGGGACTTCGATCGCCCGTTTGATATCGTCAGCGAGGTAGGGTTCGACCTCGCGGGCTTCCGACCCCGAGAGCACGCGGGCGGGGATCCCACACTCCCGACAGCCCTCGAGTTTCTGCCGGAAGTAGTCGTCCGAGTCCTCGGGTCGCTGGACGAACAGGCCGCCGGTCTCCTCGACGCAGTGACCGGCAATCTCCCGAAGGATCTCGTTTTCTTCGATACACTCAGTCGCGCTGGCCTGGTCGGAGACGGCATATCGCCCGCCGCTGTGGAGCAGGCCATGCATCCGACCGGTCGTTCCGTCTGTGAGGTTGCCTCGCTCGACGAGCGTGACCTCGAGGCCTCGCATCGCCAGATCGCGGGCGATGCCACAGCCGGTCGAGCCGCCGCCGAGGACGAGAACCTCCGTGTCACGGGCCATTCCTTCAGAAGCCACTACGGACAGCCACATCTTTATTTTATCGGCGGCGAAGGAACAGCCATAACAATGGGATGATATCGAGACTAGTAGTCAGTTGACCGGAACGACACGCAGCGGCCGCATGTCGATTTTCTTCTTAGAACAGCGTATATAGCGTTCATACTGCTCGAATTCTCACATCATCTTATGATGGCTGTGTTATGGGTTCGGTAACTTTTATAATGATTGTAGGAATTGTTTACCAGTAGAACGCGCCCGTCAGTAAAGACATCGTGCGCGAGTGTGGGATAACACCTATGACAACCAATACCTACGTCGGTGCGGTAGACCAGGGAACGACCGGCACCCGCTTCATCGTCTTCGATCACGAGGGACAGGTCGTCGCGAACGCCTACGAGAAACACGAACAGATCTATCCCGAACCCGGCTGGGTCGAGCACGACCCGACGGAAATATGGGAGAACACCAAAGCCGTCATCAGACAGGCTCTCGGGCAGGCGGGTATCGGCCCCGATCAGCTCGAGGCTATCGGCGTGACCAACCAGCGAGAGACGACACTGCTGTGGGATGCAGACACTGGCAACCCCGTCCACAATGCCATCGTCTGGCAGGACCGTCGGACGACCGATCGCGTCGAGCAACTCGAAGAGGAGGGAATGGTCGAGACTATCCGCGACAAAACCGGCCTCGAGGCCGACGCCTACTTCTCGGCGACGAAAGCCGAGTGGCTCCTTGACAACGCCGACCCGATCAAACTCGAGCGCACGCGCCCCGCGGACATCCGCGACCGCGCAGAGCAAGGCGAGGTCTTGTTCGGGACTATCGATACGTGGTTGATCTACAACCTCACGGGCAACCACATCACCGAAGTCACGAACGCCTCGCGGACGATGCTCTACAACATCCACGACCTCGAGTGGGACGACGACTTGCTGGCGGAGTTTTCGATTCCCGAGGCCATGTTGCCCGAGGTCCGTCCCTCGAGCGACGACGATACCTACGGGACGACCGATCCCGACGGCTTCCTCGAGGCCGAGGTGCCCGTCGCGGGTGCGCTTGGCGACCAGCAGGCGGCCCTGTTCGGGCAGACCTGTTTCGATGCCGGCGACGCGAAGAACACCTACGGCACCGGCTCGTTCTTCCTGATGAACACCGGCAACGAGGCCGTCGAATCCGACCACGGCCTGTTGACGACGATCGGGTTCCAGCGCTCGGGTGAAGACGTCCAGTACGCACTCGAGGGAGCGATCTTCGTCACCGGCGCGGCGATCGAGTGGCTCGAGGACATGACGCTGATCGACGATCCCGCCGAGACGGCGGAACTGGCCCGGAGCGTCGACACGACCGATGGCGTCTACGTCGTCCCCGCGTTTACTGGACTTGGCGCACCCCACTGGGATCAACGCGCACGCGGCACCATCGTCGGGATGACACGTGGCACCCGCAAAGAACACGTCGTCCGCGCGACCCTCGAGTCGATCGCCTACCAGACCCGCGACGTCGCCGAAGCGATGGAGGCCGACTCGGGGATCGAGATGACAGTCGCTGAAAGTCGACGGCGGCGCGGTCAAGAACAACTTCCTCTGTCAGCTCCAGTCGGACATCATCGGCTCGGAGATCGTCCGCCCGGTAGTCGACGAGACGACGGCGCTCGGGTCGGCCTACGCGGCTGGCCTCGCAGTCGGCTACTGGAGCGATCCCGACGAGTTGCGGAGCAACTGGCAGATCGACGCCGAGTTCGAACCCGAGATGGATCCGGACACCGCCGATCGGCGATACGACCGCTGGGATGACGCCGTCGACCGAGCGCGCGACTGGGCGCGAGATAGTGAGGAGTAAGCGATGGTCCAGACGCTGCTTCAGATTCCGGTTATCGGAATGGAGACCGACGCGTTCGTCCTCCTGCTCATTACCGCCCTCGCCGGCGGCGCGTTCGGTGCAGCACTCGGTGCACTGCCGTCGTTCGTCTTTACCGGCTTTGTCGTCTTCCTCGGCGAAGGTATCGCGATCCTGCAGCGCGAAGTCGGTGCGGTCGAGGGGATTCCGGCAGCTGAACTCGGCGCTGGCATTACCGGGACGATCGGCTTCGGCGCGGTGACTGGCCCCCATATCGCCTTCGCTGGCGGTGTCGCCGCGACAGCCTACGCCGGCCGGCGGTATCCCGAGATGGAACCCGCCGGCTGGGACTACCACTTCGGAAAGAACATCCTGTACGCCGTTCGGGACCAAACCGACATCCTCGCGGTCGGTGCGGTCTTCGGCGCGGTCGGGATGCTCATCACCCAGGTGCTAAACGGAATCGGCTTCCCGACGGACAACATCGCGCTCTCGGTCGTCGCGACGGCCTTCCTGGCTCGCCTCGCCTTCGGCTACCCGCTCGTCGGCAAGGTGGCTGGCTCGAGCATCCTCGACATGTCGCCGTTCGAGCGCGAGGAAAAACGGATGGCTGCCGACGGCGGCACTGAAACTGACCGGTTAGCGACCGAGCCTTGGCTCCCCCACCAGTACGAGTGGTCCGGCGTGGCGACCATCGGCGTCATCGGTGGGATCCTCGGCGGGTACATCTGGCTCATGACTGAGAGCATCTTCCTGGGGTATGCGATCTCCGCGATGAGCCTGCTGTTTCTGAACCTCGGGGTCGAGAAAATTCCGGTCACCCACCACATCACACTCCTGGGCGCGGTGGGTGCGATCATCGCGACCGACGCGGCGATCATCGGAAGTGAACCGGTTGCACTGCTCGTCGCCGGTGTCTTCGGTGCGATCTCCGGCCTTCTCGGTGAGGTGAGCCAGCGGATCTTCTACTCTCACTCCGGGACACACGTCGACCCGCCAGCGATGGCGATCGCGGAGTTCATGTTCGTTCTCGGGGTGCTCTATCTGCTCGGGCTGCTGCCCAACGCGGGTTACCTCGCGCTCTGAATGCGAGACGGTTCATCCGAGGCCCGATTTCTACCACCTATCTGATAACTACCATACGGCGCTGTTGTCGCCCGCAGCAAGTGATCGATTTGCGGTCGGCAGCCCGACCGCCGTGTCGTTGGACTTCCCTAACCACTCTCACTACTATTTTATCGCACTGTGTGATGTGCTACCTAGACATGGGTACACAGACAAGTCCAGAAGCGATGCCGACGGTGATGGGCGCGACCGATGGGAAGGCGGTGTGGTCAGTCGGTGTGCTAATGGTCTTCAAGACCGATGCCGAGCGAACGGACGGCGCGTTCACCTTGCTCGAGCACACTGCTCCCGCCGGCTACGAAACGCCGTACCACGTTCACCACGGCGAAGACGAACTATTCTATATCCTTGACGGTGAGATCGACTGTTACTATGGCGATGACGGCGAGACCGTGAGCCGGGCAAGTCCGGGAGAGACAGTGTTCCTCCCTCGAGACGTCCCACACGGCTTCCGTGTCGTCAGCGACGATGCCTGTCGCATGCTCGTCCAGGTGACGCCGGCAGGCCTCGAGGAGTTATTCATCGAGGTCGGTGAGCCGGCGAAGCGACTGGAGACGCCGCCGCAAGCCGAACTGGACACCGCGGCGCTGGCTGAAGCGGCCGCAGCGTATCAACTCGATATTCTTGGACCGCTCCCGGATTGAACCGACCGTTTTAGGTCACCCAGCCCTCGAGTCACGGCTATGACCGCCGATCCGCCGCTCGTGCTCGACGTCGACGGCACCCTGACCCGTCCCCAGGGATGGGGTATCGATCCCCGCGTGTTCGATCCGCTCCGCGAATGGGACGCGCCCGTCGTGATCGCCACCGGGAAGGCCTTTCCCTACCCCGTTGCGCTCTGTCACTTCATCGGAATTCCCGAACTCGTCGTCGCCGAAAACGGCGGTGTCGTCTACACCGGCGACGACGTCTTCTTCACCGCCGACCGCGAGGCTGCCCAGGCCGTCACCGAGGAGTACCGGGCCGCGGGCTATGACCTCGGCTGGGGCGACGAAGACACCGTCAACCGCTGGCGCGAAACCGAAATCGCTGTCAACCTCGAACAGCCCCTCGAGCCACTGCGCGAGATCGCCGCCAAGCACGGCCTCGAGGTGATCGACACCGGCTACGCCTACCACGTCAAGGATACGAACCCGAACAAGGGGGCGGGACTCGAGACGATCGCCGAGCAGACCAGTATCGATCTCGAGGACTGCGTCGCGATCGGCGATTCGGTCAACGACGTTTCGACGTTCGAGGCCGTCGATCGTGGGTTCGCCGTCAACAACGCCGACGAGTCGGCGAAAGCGGCTGCCGACGAAGTGCTCGACGAGGTCCACGCCGACGGGACGCTGGCGGTGCTCGAGCGGGTTCGCGGAACGCGCTGATCAGTTCTGGCTTCTCGGAGTGCGCGATACTGTTCGACAGGCATGCTCGTCGTCAGAACCGACGCCGCTTACCCCTCTGCGTACCACAGCGCCAGTACCCCGATGAACACCCCTACGAAAACCGACCCGACGATAACCAAGCCGCCGATTCGATCGCTAAAAACGATAACTGTGAGGACAATGCCGAGCAGCAGTGACACAAGCGCAATGAGGGCATCGAGACGGCGACGGACACCACGTTCCATGAGTTACTGTCAGCTTTCCTGAGTATAAATCTAAAGGCGAACTGTAGAATCTCGTAACCGACGATCGACAGCAGTCCCACCGGACGTGACGAGTGTCGAGCGTCGTGAATCGCGTGTTTGAGTTACCTTTCGCCGGCGCTCGAGTCGCCGTCGCCAGCCGTGTCGGTGCTCTCGCCAGTTTCTTCGTCGACCGACGACTGAACGTCGTCGATGTCGATGGGCGTACCGAGTTCATCGGTGTCGATCGCCTGCTCGAGCGTTTCTTTGTCGCTTACCGCACTCAGTCCCTGCTCGTCGACCGCAGACTGGATCTCCTCGGCATCGATCGCCGAGTCGACTGTCCCGTCGTTCGTCGACGATTTCAGCGCTCGCCGGACGACGAGATAGCCGGCCAGCGCCGCACCGCCGGAGGCGATCGCTCCCGGAACCCCGTATCGTCTGTAACCGAACGTGGCCGCTTTCTTGCCGATTGTATAGGCACCGATCATGGCCGACAGTTGTACTGGGACGCGCAAGAGAGCGCGGCTTTCGTACGGAAGCGAGGAGAAACGTCGGCAACCGTATACGCTCTATATAGTTGTCGGATATTCTAGGAACGTGGTTGTGTGGCGGAGACACGCATTCGAAAGCGTATCGAGCACTTCATCGAGTCGAATTGAGGGGGCATCTCGGCAATACTCTATAGATTTGCCCATATTTATATTCGATCGGTCGTATCCTGCTATATGGAGACGCGAAAGGTCCAGGTGACGGGTGGATCGACCTACACCGTCTCGCTACCAAAGACGTGGGCGACCGAGAACAACGTCAGCGCCGGTACGACCGTGGAGTTCTACCCCGAAGACGACGCGCTGTTGCTGACACCCCAGAGCGAAACGGAACGACAGGAGGGAACCCTCGATATCTCGCAGCTCGAGGGCGAACGGCTCACCCGGGCCGTAATGACGATGTACGTCAGCGGGTTCGACATCATTCGTCTCGAGGCGGGCCGGATCACGACCGATCAGCGCCGTGCGATCCGCAGTGCGACGCAGGGGCTGGTCGGTGTCGAAGTCTTAGAGGAGACAACCGACAGCGTGGTCATTCAGGACTTACTCGATTCCTCGGAGCTGTCGATCGTCAACGCCGTCACGCGGATGCGCTTGATCTCCCAGTCGATGCTCGAGGACGCGATTACGGCGTTGATCGAAGACGACGACGACATCGCACACGACGTGATCGAACGCGACGACGACGTCGACCGGCTCTGGCTCGTCGTCTCGCGGATCTTCCGGGCGACGCTTCGCTCCCCGCGAGCGGCCGAAGAACTCGGCGTACCTCGCGAGGACTGTTTTGACCTCCACTCGAGTGCCCGCCAACTCGAGCGCGTCGCCGACCACGCCGCCAAGATCAGTAACCTCGCGCTCAAACTCGACGAGATTCCCGCGGACGTCGCTGAGGCGCTCGAGGGCCTCCACGAGGACGCAGCAACGATTCTGGAGAAATCGATGGACGCGCTGTTCGCCGAGGGGACCGACGAAGCGAACCGGCTCGGACACAGTGCCCGCGAGGCCGTCCTCGAGATCGACCAACACACCCGCCAGATCGACGATATGCTTCGGGACCTCGACCCGGTGCAGGCCCAGTCGCTCGGGTTGATCGTCGACTCGCTGTCCCGAAGCGCCGACTACGGCGGCAATATCGCCGAGACGGCACTCCAGAAGGCCGCACCGCGCCCCTGACGGTCGCTTGACTGCTCGTCGCTGTCCACTTTCACCTTCCTGCGGGAACGCTTTTTAAGCCCCACTCCGAAAGGAAAACGATGGAACTCGACGATCATGCCGAGGATCTCGCCTCCGACCTCGGTGTCGACAAAGAGGAGGTCAAAGCTGACCTGCAGAATTTGGTAGAGTACAGCGTCCCGATCGACGAGGCCGTCCAGAGCCTCCGGCGGAAGTACGGCGATGGGTCCAGCGGCGGGAGCGGGACACCATCGTCGAAAGACGTTGCGGAGATCACGCCCGAGGATAGTTCGGTCACCGTCACCGGCGTCGTCCTGACGGCCGGCAAACGATCGATCCGCTATCAGGGCTCCGATCACGTCATCGTCGAAGGCCGACTGGCTGACGAGACCGGTGCCATCGACTACACGGCGTGGGAGGACTTCGGGCTCTCGCCGGGCGAGACGATCACCGCGGGCAACGCGGGCGTCCGCGAGTGGGACGGCGAGCCCGAACTCAATCTCGGCGAGAGCACCTCGCTTTCCTTCCTCGAGGAGTCGCTCGAGGTCCCATACGAGATCGGCGGCGACGCCCAACTGGCCGATCTGCAGACGGGCGATCGTGCCGTCACGATCGAAGTCAGCGTCCTCGAGTGTGAACGGAAGACGATCGACGGCCGCGACGGCGAGACGGACATCCTGAGCGGTGTTTTCGGCGACGAGAGCGGTCGGCTTCCGTTTACGAACTGGGATCCCGCGCCCGAAATCGAAGAGGGCGGCTCGGTTCGCATCGAGAACGCTTACGTCCAGGAATTCCGTGGCGTCCCTGAAGTCAACGTCTCCGAGTTCTCGACGGTCACCGCGCTCGAGCGCGAGATCGACGTCGGCAGCGATACCGCGACGATGGATATCGGCGACGCGGTCGCCACCGGCGGCGTCTACGACGTCGAAGTCGTGGGCAACCTGCTGGCAGTTCGTGACGGCTCCGGGTTGATCCAGCGCTGTCCGGAGTGTTACCGAGTTATTCAGAAAGGACAGTGTCGCACCCACGGTGACGTCGACGGTATCGACGACCTGCGCGTCAAGGCGATCCTCGACGATGGGACTGGTGCCGTCACGGTCGTCCTCGACGACGAACTGACCGAACGGGTCTACGGCGGAACCTTAGAAGACGCCTTAGAACAGGCCCGTGAAGCCATGGATCAGGAGGTCGTCGCCGAGACGATCCGCGAGCGCATCGTCGGCCGCGAGTACCGCGTGCGCGGACACCTCTCGGTTGACGAATACGGGGCGAATTTAGACGCCGAAACGTTCGCGGAGAGTAATGACGACCCGGCTGCACGTGCGACGGCCTTCCTCGAGGAGGTGGACGCATGAGCGCGAACGGCAACGGGAACGGCGACGAAATTCCCGGACGGGAAATCGCTTACCGCCTGTTCGCGGCCGAATATGATGACGCCTCGCTTTCGTATGCCGAAAGCGACGAGGAACGCGCGCCGAACTACGTCATCTCGCCGACCGGCGCGCGCCTCAACCGCGTGTTCGTCGTCGGGACGCTCACCGAGGTCACGTCGGTCAACGACGAGATGGTCCGTGCCCGCGTCGTCGACCCGACCGGCGCGTTCGTCGTCTACGCCGGCCAGTACCAACCCGACGAACTGGCATTCCTCGAGCAAGCAACACCCCCCGCTTTCGTCGCGGTGACGGGCAAGGCTCGGACCTTCCAGCCCGACGATTCGGACCAGGTCTATACCTCGATCCGGCCCGAGAGCATCGCGGCGGTCGACGCCGATACCCGCGACCGCTGGGTCGTCAGCGCGGCCGAACGGACGCTCGAGCGCGTCGGCACCGCCGCTGGGGCAGCCGAACTCGATGTCGAGGGTGACGTCCTGACCGACACCCTCCGCGAGGCTGGCGTCGAATCCGGCCTTGCAGCCGGGATCCCGATTGCACAGGACCACTACGGCACGACGCCGTCGTACCTCGCGGCGCTGCGTGACTGTGCGCTCGAGGCGGTCGAAGTTGTCGCGGGCGAACGCGACCAGGTGAGCGGCCTCGATCTCGCCCCCGACGCGACGAGCCCGGACCCCGACGCAACGGCGGCGTCGCTTGCCGACCTTGCCGACCTCGAACTCGACGCGCTCGAGGCCAGCGTCGAACCCGAGCCTGCCACGCCGTCGGACGACCGGTCGGCGGAACCGGTTGCGGCGACGGCCGGCGATACGGCAGACGCAGGTGCCGGGTCCGCGGCCGGCACGGCGACGAGTTCGCCTTCGGAGACGGCAGATCTTGAGACCGATCCCGAACCCGAAACCGGCCTCGAAACCGAGACGGTCGACGCCGACCGCGAGACAGACGTTGACGAGACCGCCGAGCCGGAGACCGAGTCCGAGCCGACGGCCAGTGAGCTAGCGAGCGACGAGCCAGCGGAGATCGAGACCGCGGCCGCCGACACGCTCGAGACCGAAGACGGAGACGACGACACGACGGACGACCTCGGTGACTTCGACGCCGGCGACGTCGACGACGGGATGTACGAGATGGACGAGGAGGAACGCGAACAGCTCGAAGAGGAGTTCGGCGCGGAGTTTACGACCGGGAGCGAGGTCGACGATCCCGGCAAGGCCGATATCGAGGTGCCCGACCCTGCCGAAACCGAGGACACGCTCGCGGGAGAATCGGCACCCGAGGACGCCACCGAACAGGACAGCGAGATCGGCACAGCGCCCGAGTCCGGCCTCGACACAGCGGAATCCGACGAACCGGAACCCGAAACCGAGAAACCGGAACCCGCAGCGGACGCCGACGACGCTGCGAGCGACGACGAACCAGCCGCCGACGTCGACCTCGAGGACTACGTCGTCGAGACGATGGAGGAACTCGACGACGGCGACGGTGCCAACCGAACTGCGGTGATCGAGACGGTCGTCGACGACACTGGCGTTCCTGCCGATGAGGTCGAAGATGCGATCCAGGACGCGCTGATGGGCGGGCAGTGTTACGAGCCCGACGACGAGACGCTGAAAGCGATCTGATCGGCCGCGATGCGAGGCGATTCAACTCGTTCCGATCCTGGGGGTGTGTCGCCGCCCGCACGCGTCGAACCCGTCCCCGGTGAACCGGCCGCGACCGCCACAATCGCAGGCGAGCGCGTGTTACTCGTCGCCGACTACCACGCTGGCTACGAGGCAGGCCTGCGATACGACCGCGGCGTCGAGGTTCCAAACCATGGAGCCGACCGCCGGGAGCGATTGCTGGCGCTGTGTGACCGCACCCGGCCCGATCGGCTTGTTGTCCTCGGTGATCTCATGCACTCGATCGGCGACCCGGGCGGGGCCGAACGCGGCGAGCTCGAGGTACTGTTCGAATCGTTCCCGGCCGACCTCGCGGTAACGGTCGTCAAGGGCAATCACGACGGTCGCATCGAGACCTGGCTCGACGAGAGCGACGAAATCGATGCGACGGTCGACATCACCTCCGGCGGGGGGATCGCCCTCGGCAATCTCGGTGTCTGCCACGGCCATACCTGGCCCGAGCCGGCGGTCCTCGAGACCGAGGTCGTCTGTCTGGGCCACGAACATCCCTGCGTGCGGCTCACAGACGAAGTCGGCGGGAGTCGCGTCGAGCGCGCGTGGCTTCGCGGTCGCCTCGAGCCCGAGCCGTTTCGCAACCGGCCCGAGTACGAGGGCGTGTCGTGGCTCGCAGCAGAAACGGACCCGCCGCGCGTGGTCGTCATGCCCGCGTTCAACGACCTCGTCGGTGGGACGTGGATCAACGTGGCTGGCCAGTCGTTTCTCTCGCCGTTTCTGCCCACGGGGGTGGCTGACGGCGAGGCGTACCTGCTCGATGGAACGCGACTCGGCGCGTACGAGTCGATTTGACGGCGCGGTCGATCGGACGATCGAAACTACCGTCGTACCGTTTCCGACCGAATCTCGTCACCGTCACGCCACTGATAATAGTAGTACTCGGTTCCTGCGATCTCCGTCACCGAGACTGTCGCTCGTTCCGGGACGCCGTCGGGATACGTCTCCGGCTCGAGACCATCTGCCGATGACGCGTCCTCGCCGTCGTGCTGGTCTTTCCACGCGGCCAGCGTTTCGAGATAGGAACTCACGGCACGCAGCGTCGCTTCGTCTTGTGCGATGAGTTCGTCGCGCGTCTCGTCGCTTACGCTGTCCAGTTCCGGCGGCGGAGTCGGTCGCTCGTCCGGAGTCATGTCTCCTGCTGGGAACGGGAGATCCGTAAAACGTCGTTTTTGCGTCGTGGTCGGGTCGCTCGACGTAATTTGTCACCCGATAACACAACACATATGAGGTCATAATATTCACTAGTACCCCAACTACGTGCAAATTTATATACAAGAACGTGGCCCGTTCTGTCGACAATGACGTCACAAACGCACCGTCCTGCGACGCAGATCGGTCCCGTTCCGGACGACCTCGAGTCAGCCCGCGCGAAACTCGTGTATATCTATCTCGAAGCTAGCGGCGGGGCAACGGCCGACGAGCTCGGCGCGTTCCTCTCGATGAAACAGATCAACATCCTGAGTGTGCTCAACTCACTGTCGAATAACGGCTACGTCGAGCAGTCGGGATCGGAGTACGTCGTCGCGAACTGATCGTCGAGACGTGGCGTGGGAGACGCGGGGGTCGTCGCTCGTTCTGTCGTGTGATCACCACTCGTCGGAAGCCGTGTCGCCGCTCGACGCGCAGAAACGCGGGCGGTCTCAGAAGGTCTCGAGGTAGCGGTCGAGTTCCCACTGGGAGACGTCGATGAGGTACTCCTCGAACTCCTGGCGTTTGGCCTCGACGAACTTGGAGGCGACGTGATCGCCGAGTGCGCTGTAGATTACCTCGTCTTCCTCTAAGGCGTCGACGGCGTCGCCGAGATTCGACGGCAGCGTGTCGATCCCGTACTCCTCGCGTTTCTGTTCGTCGAAGTCGTAGATGTTCTCGCGAACCGGGTCGGGACACTCGAGGTTCTGCTCGATGCCGTCGAGACCGGCGTGGATCATGACCGCGAGCGCGAGGTAGGGGTTACACGATGGGTCGGGCGAACGCAGTTCGACACGTGAGGCGGCGGGAACGCGGGCCGCAGGCTTGCGGATCAGCGCCGAGCGGTTGCGGTCGGACCAGGCGACGTAGACCGGTGCCTCGTAGCCGGGCACCAGCCGCTTGTAGCTGTTGACGGTGGGGTTTGCGACCGCCGTGATCGCTGGCGCGTGCTCTAAGATGCCAGCGATGAAGGCGTGGGCGGTCTCCGAGAGGTCGAACTCGTCGTCGTCGTCGTGGAAGGCGTTCTCGCCGTCTTCGGTGAACAGCGAAAGGTGGGTGTGCATCCCCGAACCGTTGATTTTCGGGATCGGTTTGGGCATGAACGTCGCGTGCTGGTCGTGCTGGGCGGCGATCGCACGGACAACGGTGCGGAAGGTGCCGACGTTGTCGGCCGTCGTCAGGGCGTCCTCGTACTCGAAGTTGATCTCGTGTTGGCCTTCGGCGACCTCGTGGTGGCTGGCCTCGACCTCGAAGCCCATCTCCTCGAGCCCATAAATAATGTCGCGGCGGACGTCCGAGGCGAGATCCTTGGGTGCGAGATCGAAGTAGCCACCGTAGTCGCCGGTTTTCGTCGTTGCACGGCCCTCTTCGTCTTCCTCGAAGAGGAAGAACTCCGGTTCAGGCGCAGCGTTGACCGTATAGCCCAGCTCGTCGGCACGCTCTAAGGCGTTTTTGAGGACACGACGCGGGTCCCCCTCGAACGGCTCGCCCGTCGAGGTGTCGATGACGTCACAGATCATCCGGGCCGATGCGCCGTCCTCGTGGTTTTGCCACGGGAGGATCGCAAAGGTGTCGGGATCGGGCTTGAGCCGCATGTCCGACTCCTGAATGCGAACAAACCCCTCGATCGAGGAGCCGTCGAAGTAGATCCCCTCGGTAAACGCCTTCTCGGTCTGTCGAGCCGGCACGGAGACGTTCTTGACGGTTCCGAGAATGTCGGTAAACTGCAATCGGAGGAAGTCGATGTCTTTCTCCTCGATCTCGTCTAGTACGCTCGTTTCCGCAGCAGTTAGGTTTCCGTTCGTCATCTTTTGCTCGAGTCAAACAACGGAACCTACTATTAAAGCTCTGCTGTTGTGGGCGAATATACGCAAATAGCTGGAAAAGTAGTCATACGTAGTGTATACTATGGTGATGGTTGAGGTATAGTTGATACTGGCTGAAAGCGATCGAGAAAACTGGATAAACGTGTAGCGTTCGATCGACAGGACGATTCATTTGGCACTCGTTTTCGTTCGCGGCCGCGGTTCGATCACCGGGTTCAGGTCTCGGTCACTGAATTACGGAGTGGGGCTGTGAGCCGGCGGCTGCAAACTCGGTCAGTGCCGTCAGGTTCGAGAGACTGGCAGTGATCGATGCCCGCCAAACCGTTGCTGACGCACGGAGTGTGCGTTGCCACGCTACGAACGGTCCCGACAACGCGTGGTGTGATACGGTCTCGTTCGACCGTGGGCGCTTGGCGAGCGTGGTCTCACATTCGGGGCAGACGTACGCGAGAGACTGCCTTCGTGGGCGCAACTGCCAGTCGCCGTCGATGGTACTCGTGTGATCACACTCCCAGCAGAACAGCGTTGCTTTCCGCTGGGTCGGCGTCCCGTCATCCTGGCCAGTTGCGGATCGGATCATCGAACGCGAATACAGGACCCACGCATAAAGATACAGCCGTTCAGCAGTTTACGTAACCATATATTTCAGTGAATATTCGCTCTGATACCGTCAATCGATTCGAAACATGAATTGTGTTACTGTATGCCGATTAGCAGACGGAATTCGGTTCGACACCAACGCACGGCGTCACAGGTTTCCGTGATGGGGCGCTACGTATCTCTATGACCTCGCCCAACAAGCCACGTCAACTCGAGCCCGGCGACGAACTCGACGAGTTCGTCGCGACACACGACGTTGCACTCGTCGAATTTTACACCAGCGGGTGTGCGATGTGTCAGGCAATGGAACCGGTACTGGGGAACGTCGCCCGTGCGACGGACATCGCGATCGGGATGATCAACCCCCGCGACGACGCCGACCTCGTCGGCCGCTTCAATGTCCAGTCGGTGCCGCTGTTGGTCTTGTTCGAGGACGGGACGGAAACCGCGCGACTGGCAGACGGATTCCAGGGCGGCGACGCCGTCACTGAGTTTCTGGCAACGAACGTCCCGGACGCTGTCGACGCGAGCTGACGTCACCGCTTGGTCGGACATCCCGATCACCCGGGTTCGTCTGAGCCACCCGACGCTGGCACAACATCGAGCGAAGCCGCTCCACGTCGGATCGATCGGCCTTGCGGCCTCGCTGGCCGGTGAGCGACCGGGCGCGTCTCAGTCCATCACGCGGGTGCGTGTAAACGAACTACTGTTCGTATCGGTCCTCACTCGTCTGGTTCGAGTTCGCTCGGGTCGAGTTCACCGTCGAGATACTGTTCGCCTCGTTCGGACACCTCGTAGACGCCGGTCATGGGATTGTTCAGGAGACCGTACTTGGTCAACTCTCGACACCGGTAGGCACCGAAGTTGCCCGGACAGAGTCCCGCCTCGTCGAGCTGGGAGGGTTCGAAGGCGTCTTCGGACTGCAGGAACTCGAGGATCGGTTTGTCTGCAGGATCCATCCACTCGGCGTCCGTTTCCTGTTCCGCTTCGTCTTCGGATTCGGTCTCGGCTGCCGGTTCATCCGACGTATCGGTCGTAGACTCGTCCATAGAGACCCAATCGATCTCCTCGGAGGAATGTGTTTCTGAAACAGCCGCGAGCAGCACACGGGAACCACCGCGACGGCGATCACAACTGACGGTCACTGCCGCCGCTCGTATAGCAGCCCGTCGATCGACGGTACGATCCCTCGAGAGGAGCCACTGAACAGCACTGCACATCAGATCGTCCAGCCCTCGTGCGATCGGTATGTCACTCGTTTCAGCTGTGACTATCGGCGTCCTCGAGAAGACCGAGTTCGGTGGCGACGAGATCTGCGATTTGATCGGCGATATCGGGATCGACCTCGGCGACGTCGTCGCCGTCGTGGAGTTGCTCGTTATGTCGCTCGACCGCGTCGGCTACGTCTGCAAGCGGGATACGGGAGGTCGTCTCGCAGGCAGGGCAGACGATCGGGACGCGCGGGCCGTCCTCGTCGGCTTCGTTCGTGTTCGCCATTTGCTGGGAGTCTCGCGCCGACCGTCAAAATCTAATTGATTCGACGCTCGCGTGTCGACCGCGGTGTCGAGCTGTGACTCTTCAGACCAGCCATAACCCTGTCATTACAAACATATGTTCGAAGCAACCTATTCCCGGCCGTTTTCATCGCTCTCCGCCGATTTCGGCCAGCAGTATTATAGTGATACAATCGAATTATCAGTCAGACGGGGGTACGACAGTCTGTTGGTGGGATATCCTACCTGATCCGGTCGCCCCGTCACCACATGCGAGGAGCTCCATGGTTCCTGGCTACATCTGTAGCCATTCCCTGTCTTTCCCGACACCACGCTAGCGAGCCGTCACAGCGTCTCGAGTCAGTTGGCCGTTCGGCGTTAGCTGCGATAGCGTGCGAAGACGGCAACTGACAGTGCGACGAGGGCCGTGAGCACGCCGAATCCGGGCATCATATCGTCTGCACTGGCTGATTCATCGTCGTCATCAGTCGTCTGTGAGTCGGTCGGGTCGGTCGCGTTCGACTCGGTTGGGTCAAACCGCTCGTCGGCCGGTGCGTCGAGTTGGAGGACGACGACGACCTGCGCGTGGGTCGCGTTCTCGGCCGCGTTGTAGGTCCACCCACCGCCCGCTTCATCGTACGGTTCTGCAGCGTCGATCGGATCGATGTCCGTCTCCCAGCCGTCTCCCTTTGGAACCTGCTGGATGTAGCCGACGACATCGATCCGGTCGGCGTACTCGCCGCTGATCTGGGCTTGACCGTACGTGAGCGTCGCGTCTTCGGCGTTTCCGTGGAACTCGAGACAGTGAGAGTCCATGTAGCCGTCACCCTGTGCGACGTCCGGACTCGTCCCGAACTGGTCGCCGTCGAGCGGGAACTCGTAGTGGTCGTTCATCGGGAACTCGACGGTCATCGGGTCGGCCTCGGAGTGCCACGTCGTTGCGCCACCGGTCGGGATCGTCACCGTCGTGTTCGGTACAGACTCACCGATGACTGGATCGCCGTTCTCGTTGAGCAATGTGACACAGATCTTTCCGGAGCCCTCACCGAGATACGGCTCTCGATACTCGTCGCGCGGGTTCTCGTAGCTGACCCAGCTCCCGTCGTCGGCCGCCGCCTCGAAGTACGGATCACCCCGCTCCGGCGCGGGTTGACGGTACGCTTCCTCCGACACTGTTTCGTTCCCGTCAGGCTGGGCACTAACAGCTCCGGTCGCAGCGAGCCCGACGATGACGGCCAGCCCGACACTGAGTGCGAGCAGCCGTCGGCCAGTGGATATCGCTCGAGGCTGATCACGTCCCGCCATGGTCACGCCTCATCTCCGGCGATGCCTGCTGTGAAGTCGATCACATACCTGTTCGACCGCCGTGACTGTCTTGATGGGACACCAATCATCGGACTGACGTACCGGATAGTATACCCTATATATGAGTTGCCTATACCGAGGGTAAGCGGGGTCTACGTGGAGTAGACACCGTCTAAACGACTGTTTCAGAACCGTCAGTGTTCGATACGGACGCTGTCACGACACCGGCTGCTGCGGGTTCACGCGACGGATCGAGCACGTGTGCTGGACCTACGCAAGCGCCGGCCGACCGCTTTTCCGAGCGGTCACGATACCACCACCGATGAGCAACGAACACCCGGATCGCGACCGCGTTCAGGATCGTGCCGAACAGCGCCAAGCCGACCGGGCCGACCACACCGAATCGATCTTCGCGAACGTCGAACGCGACCTCGGCAACCTCGAGTATCCGGTCACCAGCGAGGAACTCGCCACGGAGTATGCCACCGAGCCGATCGACATCCCAAACGAGACGGAGTCGCTGGGCAGCGTCTTCGATCGGCTGGCTGGAGAACAGTACGACTCACCCGCGGCGGTTCGCGAAGCCGCCTATGGCGAACTCACCGGCGAAGCCGGCAGCCCTAACGAGGCAAACCTCGAGCGCGACCTCGGCGAACTGGACGACGAGAACGCAGCCTCGGGCAGCGAGCGTGGGGACGGAGCGGACTAGTCCCGGCGGGCCATCGGCCCGGTCTCTACGGTGTGAGTGATCGTCGTTCTCAAAGACTGATCGTGATAGCAGAACGGATTTACGTCCCCGTCACCACCTCTCGTGTATGGATTACGAATCGAGTCTCGACCGTGCGATGGAGGACGTCCCCGATATCGGGGGCGACGAAGAGCGACTCCAGATCCCCGATCCGGAGACACAGAAAGACGGCGCGTTCACGCGCGTAACGAACTTAGACGAGATCGCCGACGTCCTCTCGCGGGAGACCGAACACCTCCATCGGTTCATCCAGCGCGAACTGGGGACCAGTGGCAAACTCGACAACGGTCGCGGTCGATACAACGGCACGTTCTCACAGCAGGATTTCGACGCGGCGATCGACGCCTACGTCGACGAGTACGTCCTCTGTTCGGAGTGTGGCCTGCCGGACACCCGCCTCGTGCGCGAAGATCGGACGCCGATGCTGCGCTGTGACGCCTGTGGGGCGTTCCGCCCGGTCACCAAACGGTCGACCAGCAGCCAGCAGCAACAACAGCAGGATGCTGTCGAGGAGGGCAAGACCTACACGGTTGAAATCACTGGCACCGGCCGGAAGGGCGACGGTGTCGCCGAGAAGGGCAACTACACGATCTTCGTCCCCGGTGCCGAGGAGGGCGACGTCGTCGACATCTACATCAAGAACATTTCGGGCAACCTGGCGTTCGCCCGCCTCGACTAAGGCGAACTGCGCTGCCGAGTGAGCGGCGGATCGACCGCGCTTCGAATCGTTCTCGCCGACACTGTCGCGCCGTCGCACGCGGATCGCGAAATTAAAGTCAACTTGTCCTAGTCACACTACCGTGGGAGTATCGTTCGACCTCTTCGGGACGCTCGTGACCGCCGATCGACCGGCCGACCCGGCCGCAGCCGTCGCAACGGAACTCGAGAAACGCGACGTCGCGGTCCCTGACGACTGGGCCGACGCCTACGCCGAAGCCCACGTCGACGCACCGGACGGCGCGGAAGTGCCGCTGCCCGCACACGTCTCGCGTGCGCTCGCGAGCCGCGGTGTCGACTACGATCACAATGCGGCGAGACGCGCAGTCGTCGCCGCGTTCGACCCGACCGTCGAGACCAGACCGGGCGCGCTCGATGCGGTCGACGCCGCTCGAGAGCACGGGCCGGTCGCGATCTGTTCGAACTGTAGCGTCCCCGAACTGGTCGGCCGGACGCTCGTCCGCTCGGACTTCGCGCGCGACGACTTCGATGCGATCGTCACGAGCGTCGGCTGTGGCTGGCGCAAGCCTGCCCCGGAAATTTTCGAATTGACGGCCGAGGAACTCGGCGTCGCTCCAGCCGACTTGATCCACGTCGGTGACGATCCCCAGGCAGACGGCGGGATCGAAGGCGTTGGGGGAACGGCGCTGTTACTCGCGGAGTACTCGCTCGCGGACGTGCCAGCGCGGCTGGCAGCGCTTGCAACGCAGTCATGAGGCCGCGATCGTCGCTCGCCGACAGCTTGGAGGTGACGACGTGGCAGTGACGGCGCTTGCGGTCATCGGGCTGGCGGTCAGCCTCGATCTGCTGGTTGGCGAGCCGCCGACCCCTGCCCATCCGGTGGCGTGGTTCGGCCGACTCGTCGGCGCGCTCGACCGGGACTGGAGCGTGACCGAGCGTGGCCAGCGACTGGCCGGCGTCGGCATCGCCGCGCTCGCCCCGCTCGTCCCCGCCGCTGTCGCCGGTGGGGCCGTTCTCGCCGCGACGGCAGTTCACCCGCTGGCCGGCGGCGTCGTCGCCGCCATCGTCCTCTTTCTGACGATCAGCATCCGCTCGCTGCTCGAGCTCACCGGGACTGTCGTCGCGGCCACCGACGGCGATCTCGCGGACGCTCGAACACAGGTCCGGGGACTGGTCGGCCGGGACGCATCGACGCTCTCGGCCGGCGAACTTCGGAGCGCTGCCGTCGAAAGCGCCGCCGAGAACCTCGCCGACGGGCTGGTTGCGACGGTACTCCCGTTTGCCGTCCTCGCGCCGGTCTCGCTGCCAGCCGCCGCAGCGGCCGCCGCGTGGGTCAAAGGCGTCAACACGCTTGACTCGATGCTCGGCTACCCATCAAAGCCTGTCGGCACCGCGAGCGCGCGTCTGGACGATCTGGTGATGTTCCTCCCTGCCCGAGTCTCGGCGATCGCGATCGCCATCGCCGCGGCCGATCCGCTTGCGCTCGCCCGTGCTCGAGCGTGGGCACAGGTGCCGCCGTCGCCCAACTCCGGCTGGCCGATGGCGACGCTCGCCTGTGCGCTGGCGATCCGCCTCGAGAAGCCGGGCGTCTACACGCTCAATCCCGACGCCGCCCTACCGACGCTGGCCGACGGCGAGCGAGGCGTCTCGCTCGTCGGGCGGGCGGCCGGCGTCTCGATCGTCATCGCTGCCGGCTTCGTCGTGTTCGTGTCGACGGGGCTGGGACTCGAGTCGAGTCCGCTCGCGGAGGTGTTTCTGACGTAGTATGATCGGCCGTTGGCTCGGGGCCGTCCGCGGGGCACTTGGCTTTCTCACACGGCTTCCGGTCGGCTTCCGAGACGGTGACTGGGAGGCGTTCCGGACGACGCCGGCGGCGTTCCCGATCGCTGGCCTCATTTCGGGCGTGCTGGCGGCGGTTCCGCTGCTTGCGACGGAGACGCTTACAGCGCCGACAATCGCGCTTGGCTACCTGCTCGCGGTGTACGCTGTGATAGGAATCCATCATCTCGACGGCGTCGCGGATCTGGGTGATGCGCTGGTCGTCCACGGTGGTCAGGAGCGCCGCCGTGAGGTGCTCAAAGACACCACGACCGGCGTCGGCGCACTGCTGTCGGTGTCGATCACCGTTGCTGCGCTGGCGCTTGGCGGTCTCGGACTGGCGGGACTCCCTGTCCGCGCGGCGATTGCCATCGCGGTCGGTGCCGAAGTCGGGACCAAACTCGGGATGGCCGCGCTGGCCTGTTTCGGTACCGCAGTCACCGAGGGCATGGGTAAGCAGTTCACCGACGGAGCCACCGCCAGGTCGTTCCTCGCGCCCGTAGCGATTGCCCTCGCGACGATTGCTGTCCCGCAGCCACCGCTTGGTGCGGTCGCCCTCTGTGGGGCCGTCGCTGGCGTTGGCCTCCCCTGGTACTGGGCGAACCGCAACCTCGGGGGGATCAACGGCGACATCTTCGGCGCGGCAAACGAGATCGGCCGCATCGCCGGGATCCATCTGGGGGTGATCGCATGGACGCTCTCGTGATGTGTGGCGGGAAAGGCACGCGCCTCGAGAGCGCCCACGAAAAACCCCTCCATCCGATCGCCGGGACGCCGATGATCGATCGCGTCCTCTCGGGCCTTGTGGCCAGTCAACTCGAGACGATTTATGCCGCCGTCTCGCCGAACGCACCAGAGACGCAGGCCCACCTCGAGGCAACCGACGGCGTGACGACGATCGAGACGGCCGGCGAGGGCTACGTGGCCGATTTGATGACCCTTCTCGAGCGACCTGATCTCTCACCGCCGCTTCTCACCGTCGCCGCGGATCTGCCGTTGCTCGAGGCCCCCGTTATCGATCGCGTGCTCGCGGCCCACGGCGACAGCGACGCCTCGCGGACCGTCTGTGTCCCCGTCGCGCTCAAGCGCCGACTCGGCGTTAGCATCGACACGCGACTCGAGTCAGCCGACCACCTCGCGCCGACCGGGGTCAACGTCGTCGGCACCGCATCCGATTCCACATCCATGATCGACGTACACTACGACTCGCGACTTGCAGTGAACGTGAACCGGCTCGAAGACGCGCAGGTTGCAGCCGATCGGCTGTCCCGGTCGGCGGAGGGCCGCTAGATGCGGATCCTCCTCGCCGCTGGAACAACCGAGACGGCACTAATCGACGGCATCAGTGCCGCCGGGGCCGCCCCCGAGCTGATGGCGCATACGCCCTCGGCGGACGTCGAAATCCTCAGCTACGGCGAACCGACCGCAGCGCCGGTGACGCCAGTGAGTCCGACCGGCTGTCCGACGCCTGCGGCCGTGACCCGCGCGGTTCGGGAGGTCGTCGGCTTCGACCTGTCCGTGATCGATGCGGGACTTGCCAAGTCGACGGCCGCGCCGACGGTCGACCTCGGCGTTCAGCCCGGCGTCGACATCCGTGAGTCGGCAGCCGTCCCCGACGCGAACGCCACGTTCGACCGCGCCCACGACTACGGCGCGAGCCTGCCGGACGACGAGATCATGATCGGCGAGACGGTCCCCGGCGGGACGACCACCGCACTTGGCGTCCTCACCGCGCTCGGCGAACCGGCCGGCGTCTCCTCGTCGCTGCCCGAGAACCCGATCGAGCGCAAGCGCCAGGTCGTCGACGAGGCGCTGGCCGAAAGCAACCTCGAGGCCGGCGACTGCGACGGCGACCCGCTCGAGGCCATCGAAGCCGTCGGCGACCCCGTCCAGCCGACGGTAACAGGCATCGCTGCTGGTGCGCTCGAGAGCGGCACCGACGTGACGCTGGCCGGTGGCACCCAGATGGTCGCCGTCGCGGCCCTCTTGCGCCATGCTGGAATCGACGCTCCGGTGTCGATCGCGACCACCTCGTTCGTCGCCGACGAGCAGGGCGACCGCCTCACCGAGACCTGCGACCGCCTCGACTGTGAGCTTACCATCACCGACCCCGGCTTCGACGAGGGCGACCACGTCGCCATGGAGCGCTACTGCGCCGGCGAAGCCAAGGAGGGCGTCGGGATGGGCGGTGCGCTCTCGCTGGTGCCCGACAGCCGGATGAACGAGGTCAGAGATCGACTCGAGACGGTCTGTGACCGGCTCGGAATCGAAAACGACGGCGGTGCTCCCTCGGAGGAACCCAGTGGATCCTGAGGCGATCCGAACCGGCTCGCGGGTGCCCCACGGCGGCGAGACAGACCGAGACGTGCTGGATTTCTCGGCGAACACCAACCCTCGGACGCCAGACGGGGTCGCGGACGTGTATACGGCCGCACTCGAGGAGTCACGGCGCTATCCGGACGACGAGTACCCCGAGTACCGGGCGGCGGCAGCGTCGTTCGTCGGCTGCGAGCCCGAGCAGGTGATCCCGACGCCCGGTGGACTCGCCGCGATCCGGCTGGCGATGGAGCAGGCCCTCGAGTCCGGCGACGAGGCACTGGTGCCCTACCCGAGTTTCGGCGAGTACGCCCGTGAAATCCGGTTGCAGGGGGCGACGCCGCGATTCGTTCGCTACGATGAACTACACGAACTCGGGCCCTCAGTGCTCGAGCCGTGTGCGCTGGCGGTGGTCTGTACACCGAACAACCCGACCGGTGACGCCACCGCGCCGGACGCACTCGAGACGCTCGTCGATCGGTGTGGGGCTGCCGACACGACGCTGCTGGTCGACGAGGCGTTTCTCGGCTTCACCGATCGACCGTCCGCGGCCGAACTGGACCGTGACCACGTCATCGTCGCCCGTTCGCTGACCAAGCTGTTCGGCCTGCCGGGACTCCGTGCCGGCTTTGCCGTTGCACGCGGCGAGCGGCGGGAAGCGCTTGCAACTGCCCGCCGCGCGTGGTCGCTTGGCACGCCGGCCGCTCGCGTCGGTGCACACTGTCTCCGACAGGACGAGTTCGTCTGCGAGACCCGCGAGCGCGTCGCAAACGAGCGCGAGCGGCTGTGCGCGGCGCTCGAGCAACGATTCGATGTCCACGACTCGGACGCACCCTATCTCCTCTGTGACGTCGGCGAGCGTGACGTGGCGACGGTGATCGGCGACGCCCGAGCGGCCGGCGTGGCGATCCGGGATGCGACGACGTTCCGCGCGCTCGACTCGCATATCCGCGTCGCGATCAAGGATCGACCGGCGAACGACAGACTGCTGGGCGCGCTGGGCGTGGGTAACGCTGACAACGGGACAGTCGGGCCCCACGACGATGACTGACGCCGAGTCAGCCTACCGCGCGATCCGACGGGACGGCATCCTGCAGGTCAGTCGTCCGGACACCGAGTGGCTCTCGACCGGCTGGAACGGTGGTCGCTGTACGGCTGACTGCGTGTACAACGTCTCGGTCCCCGATAAGTGGGAGCGAACCGATCTCGGTGCGTACGTCGACGAACGCCTCGAGCGTGCGGGATTCGAACCGACAGCCGCGGACGCAACCGGGCCGGCACTGCTGACTGGCGTCGATATCGACGATGCTCGCGGTGCGCGCTGTGGCCCCGTGACGGCCTACGCGACTGCCGGGGTGTCGAACCCTGCTGCGTTGCCCATGGAGCCCGGGGCCGACACTGATTCGGATGAGACTGTGGATGACACCGTCGAGACAGAACTCGAGCCCGGCCGCGGCACGGTCAATATCATCGTCGGAACGACGCGCGCGCTCGCACCCGGCGCGCTGGCGAACCTGATCGCAGTCGTCGCGGAGGCGAAAGCGACGACACTGCTGGCCGAAACCGGCTTTCCGGGGACGACCACGGACGCGATCGTCGTCGGCCACGATCCGTCCGGCCCGCCCGCTGACTTTTCGGGCAGCGGGACCGAGGTCGGCGCGGCGACACGTGCCTGCGTCCGGGACGCGCTTCGGGACGCGCTGTGTGTCCATTACACGGACAACGACGTTACCTGTCCTGAATCGGTTTCGGACGCAGTCTACGGCGTGTCGACCGATACTCGAGCCGAGGTCTTCAGCCCACCAGCCGCGGACGAAGCCATCGAACCGGAGTCTTAACCCGTCCACCCACCTACTCCTTTCCGATGGCAGGAGACGACGATCCGACAGCGATCCGCTCGCTTGCGCTGTCGCCAGCAGACGCCGCCGATGCCTACGTCTACAGTCAGGAAAATCCCGGCGAGGCCGTCCTCCGAGCGACGCCGCCGTTTCACGGCCGGATGCGCGCCCGGATTCACGTCTATCACGTCGACGACACCGAACTGACCGGCGCAGTCCACGTCTCGCCCGCTGAACTCATTGCAGACGACGTCATCGCCGACTATCCCGACCTCGAGTCCGCACTCGCCAACGCGGACGCCGACCCGGACACGGCCGACGAGATCCGCGAGCGCCACGCCGAGGCCGTCGCGGAGTGGCAACAGCGCGCCCGCGAGTCGATCGTCGACAGCGTCACGCTCGAGACTCCCGACGGTCCCCACCGCGTCGCGGTCAAGACGCTCGGGTAGGCTCGAGCCAAAACCAAACCGGTATCACTAATTCTCCGGACTCGAGAGCGCCGATAATGAAACTCGCGCGGATCGCGACGGACGATGGACCGGTCGCTGGACGATACGAGGACGGCGTCGTACACACGGACGACGGCGTCTACGAGGTCGGAACGGACGCGGATTTCCTCCCGCCCTGTGAGCCCTCGGCGCTATACTGCGTCGGACGAAACTTCGCGGCCACGATCGACCAGATGGAGTACGAACGGCCCGACGAACCCGACTTCTTCATCAAGCCGCCGGCATCACTCGTCGGCCACGAGGATCCGATTCCCTATCCGTCGTTCAGCGACGAAGTGACCTATGCCGGCGAACTCGCGGCCGTCATCGACGAACCCTGTCGGAATCTTTCCGAAGACGAGGTCCCGGAAGTCGTCCGCGGCTACACGATCATGAACGACATGGACGCGCTCGATCAGGGCGAGCGCACGCCACGGAAGGCCTTCGACGCCTCCGGCCCGCTTGGCCCGTGGATCGAAACCGCCGTCGATCCGACCGGGATCGACATGTACACCGACGTCGCCGGCGAGCGCCGTCAGGAGGCCAACACCGAGCTCATGCTGTTTGACCCCTACGAGATCATCGCGCACCTCTCGCAGCGCGTCACCTTCCGCCCCGGCGACGTGGTTTCGTTCGGCAGTCCCGCCAACCCCGGCCTCGTCGAACCCGGTGACTCCGTCGAGATTACCTACGAGGGCGTCGGCACGCTCCGGAATACCGTCGTGGACTCGAGCGAGCGCGAACGGTTGGCGCTCGAGGGTGAGACGGTTCGGTCGTAGCGTCTCGATCAGACGACAGGTGAGTACGCTCTGGCTTATTTGCTATTCGCTGTGGATACTACCTGCCCGCTCGTTCGCTTCGCATCGCCTTGTGGGAACCGCTTCTACGACCCGGCCCACGAGCTCAGCGGCTTGGTTTCTTTCCTTCGATGGTCGCAGAGACGATGTAGTCACTGACATCCCGCTTGTCGTCCCAGTCGCGGATGAACGCCTCACTCTCCTCTTTGGGGTCGATTGAGATTGCAGTGAATCCCACGTCGTCCAGTATCGATTCGAGCTCGGGGATCGGTGACGCGCCTGCAACACACCCGGCCACGGAAGACGGAATCCTGCTGTATCGCTTCCGGGAACTGTGTGGTTTGCACGACGTCAGAGATAGCGAGCCGTCCCCCTGGTCGAAGCACACGAAGCGCTTCGCTGAACACCTGTGACTTGTCCGGCGAGAGATTCACGACACAGTTCGACAGAATCACGTCGACGGATTCGTCAGCGACGGGAAGGTGTTCGATCTCACCGAGCCGAAACTCCACGTTCGTCGCGTCGTTCTTTGTGACGTTCTCGCGGGCCGTCTCGACCATCTCCGGCGTCATATCGACCCCGATAACTCGACCGTCCGAACCGACTTCTCGAGCGGCGAGGAAACAATCGAACCCCGCTCCGGAACCGAGATCGAGAACGGTCGCTCCGTCTTCGAGACTCGCAATCGCGGTCGGGTTGCCACAGCCGAGGCCCAAATTGGCACCGGATTCGACGGCATCGAGTTCCTCGTCGGCGTAGCCGAGCAAGCGTGACTGATCATCATACGCCGCTCTGTCAGAGCTGCGATCGCTACAGCAGGCGCTCGCTCCCGTATCGCCACAACAGGACGATGAACTGGTGGCGATCTCGCCGTATCGGTCTCGCACGATACGCCGCTGTTCTGCTGCGCTCAGCTCGTCGGTGTCGACGTCCGTCGACGATGTCTCGTTAGTCATTGGTAATTGTTCTCGTTTCATCGAGTACATCTAGCAGTCGTTCGGCGCGTGCTGTCGCACTGTAGTATCGCCATCGCCCGTCCTTGCGCCGCGTGACGAGTCCTGCGGCATACAACCGTGAGAGGGCCTGACTGACCGCTCCCTGACTGACACCAAGGGGGGGCTCCAATTCACAGCCGCAGGCACCGTCATCAGCCGCCGCGATAAGCCGAAGTGCCTCGTATCTGGTCTCGTTCCCAATCAGCAGCGAGCGTCTGGATGTCAGCCGTCAGTTCCTGCTCGGACAGGGAGTGGCCAGCGTCACCACAGCAGGACGGCTGTTGAGGCGAAGACTGAGTCGAGTCATCGTTCGATTTCTGTTCCGCCATTTTAGCAACTGCTAATATTAGCTCGAACTAATATACCTGTTGCGGTCACGCACTGTCACATCGATTGCGTGCCCGTCTCGAGCGTGGCCACGAGATCGGCTACTCTCGGCTGTGAATCCATACTCGCGATCCCCGTTGGTTCGTGCTGAGCGATCCGCTGGAGAGCAGGGTGAGCGTAGAGTTTCGTTCGATAACGGGTTGGTTGGGAGCGCAACCCAAACCGGCGGGTAGAAAGGCACTTGACGCCGACCACCCACCCACGACACGTGAGCGCTGACGCCCCGCGACGCGTCGAAGTCTACCCCGGCCGCGAGGCCGTCGTCGAGTTCGACCCTGATCTCACCTTCGAGTGTGTCGACGACTGCACGTGGTGTTGTCACCACGGCGTGTTGCTGTACGACCGAGACCTCCTCGAGCTAGCCCAGCGAGCCAACCTCGCCGAGACCACGACGGAGTTCCGCGGCGAGAAGTTCGTCACCCGCGAGGGCAAAGACCGCGACGACCACGTCGCCGAGGACGGCTGTGCCTGTGCCTTTCTCCGCGAGGACGGCCTCTGTACACTCCATCTCGAGGAAGACTGGAAACCGACCCGGTGTTCAGTCTTTCCGCTCGGCGTCTGGCTCGAGGACGGCGACCTCCACGTCGACATTCGGGAGTCGGCCCACGACCACTGTGAGGGCTTGAACGTCAGCGAGCGGCGGGTTATCGACAATCTCGAGGCGTTCTTGCCCGAACTGCTCTGGGACCTCGAGAACCCCGATTCGGACCGCGAACTGTGAGTTTTGTGAACGGTCAGTACAGAAGGTTCTTGAGAAAATAGCACCACGCAGCGGTATGGCTGGCACAGGTATTGTCGTGCGTACATCGACCGCTGGGCCTCGGAGAGGGCGTGATCCCTCGTGACCGACGACCTCGAGTTCGGCGTAGATCGCCGGACTGTCCTTGGCACACTCGCCGGCATCGGTGGGTCCGCGCTGGCTGGCTGTTCGGCGTTCGAACGTGAGACTGACGGCCAGACGAGTCGACTGGACGGTGACGTTGCTCGAGAACTGGCGATGGAGTTCGCCCCGACGCTGTACTTCGACGCGAACGAGCCGTGGTTTCCGACGGACCCACGGCCCTACACCAGCGAACGCGACGGCGAGACCGTCGTCACCGGGTTCGATGCTCTCGACGGGTACCACGAGCGATACAGCGACGGAGAGCCACCGAAGCCGACGGTGTTCTACAACGCCGTCGAGTACGAGCAGTCGCCACTCGCTGTGGTCCAGTTCTGGTTCTACTCGGTGTTCGACCAGTTCACGACCAACTTCCACTGGCACGACTGGGAAGTGTTGCACGTCTTCGTCGACACGGAGACCAGTAAGCCACAGCTGTACGTCGCTAGTTCACACTCCCGGTCGGTGCCGAACAACGAGTTCCTGGATCCGGACCCGGAACTGGTGCCGCGTATCCTCTCGGAACTCGGCTCGCACTCGAGTGCGCTCTCGGTCAACGACGTTCCCGACGGCTTCCAGCGGGTCGCCATCGAGGATCTGCTGGCGGATATCACGAACACGGCGCTCGAGGGTATCGAGGACCTCGCAGACCTCGAGATCCCGCTTGCGTACGGGCTGCCGCGAGACGAGGGGTCACGGCTCCCTTACCTCGTCCCGGAGTACGAGGGCGTCCCGATCTACGACCACGAACGCTTGCCGTCTGTCACCCGCGAGTCGCTGATCGACGACGATCTGACGGTCCGGTCGTACGACGCGTTGACGTCGCCGCCGACGGGCCTGCCGACGCGCGAGACGGGACTCGTCTTCCGGCACCGCGAGCGCGAGGCCGATGCAGACGTCGAGTACGATCTCGTGCCGAGCAGCGAGCTCGAACAGATCGCGGCCTTCACCGGGCCGCAGTTGAGCTTCGAGTTCACGGTCCCCGACGTGGTCGAGGACGCCGTTGCTGGTCACATCACGACGACTGGTGTACCGTGGAGCCAGCCTCGATATGGCAACCCGGCGGCCGACATCTCCGTTCCCAACCACCGGACGGCACTGGCCGACCGCTACGACGCGATCGGCGAGGCGGCCCCGATACATAGCGTGATCGCTCGCGTTACGGAGGCAGTCACAACTGACGACGCGCCGGAGAACGAGGGACTGACCACGACGGAGACGACGGTCGAGTCAGTCGTCCTGCTGGAGAGCGATCCCGAGGCCGTCCCGACGTTCGGTGGCGTCGCGGTCGTCCAGGACGTTCCGGCCGGCGAGCACCGACTGACGGTCAACAGTGCGGGCCGCGCGCCACACAGCGAACACATCGCCGTTGCAGACGACGGCACACCGACCGCGGCCGGCGTCGGCGGCGAGATTCCGCTGGTCGCCCGCGATCGCGCGACGAAACTCGAGATCGGCGGCGAAAAGGCTGCGACCGATCTCTCGGCGGTCGCGCTCGAAGACGATTTCGCTGGGCGGCTGTACGAGTCGCCAGTAGACGGGACCGACGCTGTCTACGTCCACGCAGGCGGAGCGTACACGACCGAGGTTCGGGACAGCCAAGACGCCATCGGTGCGTACCGGGTCAACCCGAACCCCGGGGACGAGTCGACGGTCCGCATCGAGCGCCCCGAGACTGGCAAAGCATCGCTTGCGACGTTCGTGGCCGATATCGCCGACGAGACGCGCGCAGAGATTGCAGCGCTGAACGATGACGACGATACTGACCGCGGCGGCGGGTCGTCGAACGCCGTCAACGGACTCGAGCGCGCCCTCGCAGCGGTCGTTGAGGCCGCAAGAAGGTCTGCCGAGCGGGCACGCAACGGCGAGCGAGGCAATGCTGACAAGCAGCTTACCACCGTTGCTGAGCGGCTCTTACGGGTGGAGAACCGTCTCACCGAGGCGAGCGATGATCTGCCAGCGTCGCTCTCGAACGCGACGCAAAACAGACTCGAGCAGGCCGATCGGCGCACGGAGCAAGCCCAGAACATCGAAAAACTGTGAACGTCCACTCGATGTGTGTCATGATACCGTGACTCTGCAACCATTTAAACGTCTGCCCCACGTAGATAAGTTGTGACAGAAGACTCCGGGCGACGGAACCTCCGTATGCCCAACAACGATGAGGTATTCGCTGTCGTCACCGAGCACCTCGGTGGCAACCACGTCCAGCTCCGCTGTGAGGACGGCAAGGAGCGACTCGGCCGCATTCCCGGGCGCATGAAATACCGCACCTGGATCGAGCAAGACGACATCGTCGTCGCCGAGCCCTGGGACTGGCAAGACGAAAAGGCCACCATCGAGTGGCGCTACACCGGCCAGGACGCAGATCAACTGCGTCGCGAAGGCCATATCGATTGAACCTCGGTAGCGGCTTCGTTCACTACTAGATTTCTGCGGCGTGATCGATTATACTGAGCGACCGCGATCGCTCACCAGTCCCGTCTCTTGCTTGCCACGGTCGAAAATCGGCTGTTCGACGCGCTCGAGGACTAACAGAAGTATACCCAGTAGGTATGGCCGCTCGAGCACGTGACCGTGGTGTATTCGCCGAACGCGGCGATCGAGTGCCGTACTTTCAACTCCGTCTCTTCACTGGGGAGCGAAACGCTCGCTTCGTCCCCGCAGTGAGGGCAGGTGACTGCTTCCGTTGCGACTGTTTGCATCTCCGAACACCATGGCAACATACAACACGGAGTTGTATAACCGTTGGTAGTGATTTGACAGACGGTCCAGAAATCGGTCCAGAGAACGCGTGATCGGTTGTTACTCCCGACTGCCGAGGCGCGCGTCAAGGCGCATCTCGACGTAGCGGTCCGCCCACGTCTCACTGTGTGTCCGAAGCGCCTCGAGTACGGTCGCGATGAGTCCGTCCGTCGGGGCGTGGTCGACTGCGTCAGCGCCGTCATCTATCGCAGACTGCTCACCCGGCTTGCGTGGCCCTTCTGGAAAACTCATTGTGATAGTACATACCATAGCCGACCCCATAAATATTGATGATACGCTGACCGCGTCGGCCGGCCTGCACGCGCCGGCCGAGAGCGCTACTGTCGGCCGGTAGTCGTCCCCTAGACACCATACGAACGATTCACAGGGCGGAAAGAGACGAAAATACTCTTATTTCACCCCTTCAAAGGCAGCGCTCACGGCTCAATGACAGCCTCATCATCGGCTTCGCGGATTCAGAAGGCGTTCCTGAAGTATCAGCACGTGTTCGTGTTCCTCGCACCACTGGCGTTCGTCGTCGGCGTTTACTTCTTTGCGCCCACGCCAGCGGATGCCGGAACCGGCTACTGGCTCGAGTACTGGTGGCTGTTCATCGCGTTCGTCACCGGCGCGACGATCGTCAACACCGTCGGGATCAGCGGCTCCGCGCTGTTCGTCCCCTTCCTCATCTTCGTCTTCCCACTGGTTGCGTATCCCTTGGAACCGAATACGTTGGTGAAAATCGGTCTCATCAGCGAGTCGTTCGGTCTCTCGAGTTCCGCGCTCGCCTTTATCCAGTATGGACTGGTCGACCGGCGACTCGGCGCAGCGCTCGTCCTCGGCGGGATTCCGTTCGTCGTTGGCGGGGCACTGCTGTCGTTTGTCATCCCCGAACCGCTGTTCCACGCGTTACTCGGGGTCGCACTGCTTGCAGCGGCGTTCCTCCTCTTCAAAGCGGATCTCGGCCACGAGGAGCCCGGCGGTGGCTCCGGCGGCGAAACGGTCGCAGCCGACGGGGGCACCACTGGCGACCTCCCGAACGATGCCTCCAAACTCGGCCCGGCAGGCGTCGAAACGGACGAGGGCGGCATCGTTACCCGCGTCGATCGTGACGGAAACGACTACCGCTACTCCCGATCGGGATATCTCGAGCGCTTTGCCAACTACAGCATTGGCGGCGTCTTCCAGGGACTGGCCGGCTTCGGGATCGGCGAACTCGGCATCATCTCGATGCTCCGGACGGAGGTGCCCGTCCGCGTCGCGATCGGGACGAACCACATCGTTGTCGCGACGACGGCCGTGCTGGCATCGGTCGTCCACGTCTTCGGCGGCGGGCTGGTCCCCGGCGGCCATACGATGGACCTCGCGTCGACGCCCTGGAACATGGTCGTCTGGACGGTTCCCGCGACGACGCTGGGTGGTCAGATCGCGCCCTACGTCTCGACTGCGCTGGATACGGGAACGATCAAGAAAGGCGTCGGCGGCTTGTTCGCGATCATCGCCGTTGCGCTATTCCTGATGGCATTCGGCGGATTCTGAGACGGCAGGATCCACGTCCAAGATCGGCGACCATTGCGATGACCCTTATCGGGTCGCTTTTTTCCACTCGCCCAGTCCGACGACAGTACCGTCTATCACGTCGGGATCCGCCTCGGTCGCCGCCCAGACGAACATCGGCGCGACAGTCTCCGGATCGCGGCCGTGCCCGCCGGTGAGTTCCGTCGCGACGATCCCAGGGTCCAGACAGCCCATGACGGACTCGGTATCGGCGGCGAACCCTCGAACGACCGCCTCCGCCGTCGCCTTCGAGATGGCATAGGAGCCATAGCCCGCCGTGCCGTCGCTGGCGACCGATCCCGTCGGAACGAGGACCCGTGCCCCGTCGTTCAGATGCGGAATCGACTCGCTGATCGTCGCATACACGCCGCGGCCGTTCGTCTGTAAATGGTCGTCGAACGCAGCGTATGATTCGTCGTCAGTCGGTGTGTGGCCGGCGTCACCGTGATAAACACCTGCCGCGGGGACGACGATATCGATACCGGCCGTCTCACCCGCCCGCGAGGCAGTTCTGGCCAGCCGTTCCACGTCGTACTCGTCTCGGACGTCGGTTCGACAGCCATCCGCAGTCGCGCCCGTCGCCTCGAGTGCGTCGACGGTTGCCTCGACTTCCTCAGCGTCTCGAGCGCCGACGACGACGGTTGCCCCGTCGGCCGCAAACGCGTCGGCGACGGCGCGCCCGATGCCACGCGTCCCGCCAGTAACAAGAGCTGTTAGTCCATCCATACGCCCTCTACGGGGCCAACGCACAGGAATACACCGGTCGGTTCATTCATGCTTGACGATACGACCGGCACGTCCCGATTCGGCACCCTCACCGATAATGGATCGGATTCCCTACTTATGTATGACACACGCTTAACATTGATCGTATACTTATGTCGGGCATGGAATCGCTGGCCGGCGTGTCGGTCGTCGTGATTGGAGGCGGAATCGGTGGGCTCTCGACGGCTTGTTATCTCGCCGACGCAGGGGCGGACGTGCGCGTCATCGAGAAAAAACGAACAGGTGGGTGGCCGAGCGAGTCGCCTCGAGCGAGACGGTTTTCGGTTCGATATGGGTCCCTCGTGGTATCTGATGCCCGATGTCTTCGAGCGGTTTTTCGGCGACTTCGACCGGACGCCGAGTGACTACTACGAACTCACCCATCTCGATCCGCACTACCGGATCTTCTTCAAGGACGGTGATCAGGTCGACATCACGCCCGACCTCGAGCGAACGAAAGCCCTCTTCGAGGAGTACGAGGCTGGTGCGGGCGAGGCCTTGGAACGATACCTCGAGAAGTCCCAAGAGAACTACGAGGTCGGGATGAAACACTTCGTCTACGAAGACCGCGAGCGCCTGCGGGATTACATCGACCTCGATGTGGCCCGACAGGCGCGTGGCCTCTCCTTGCTCGGGTCGATGCAGGGCCACGTCGAGGGCTACTTCGACCATCCGAAGCTTCAGCAGATCATGCAGTATACGCTGGTGTTTCTGGGTGGCTCGCCGACGAACACGCCGGCGCTGTATAATCTAATGAGCCACGTCGATTTCAACCTCGGCGTCTGGTACCCCGACGGTGGGATCGGCGCGGTCGTCGACGGGATCACCGAGCTCGGCCGCGAACTAGGTGTCGAGTACGACACCGACCGGCCGGCGACTGAGATCAAGGGCCGCACCGGTGGGTTCGAGGTCGAAACGCCGGACGGTCCCGTCCGCTCGGATCTGGTCGTGAGCAACACCGACTACGCACATACCGAGCAGGACCTGCTCACGCCCGAACGCCGCGGCTACGACGCTGACTACTGGAATGAGCGGACCTACGCCCCCTCCGCGTTCTTGCTCTATCTGGGCGTCGAGGGTGACGTCGACGAGTTGGCCCACCACACGCTCGTGTTGCCGACCGAGTGGGACCAACACTTCGAGCACATCTTCGATGACCCACGCTGGCCCGATGATCCCGCCTACTACCTGTGTGTCACGTCCGAGACCGACGACACCGTCGCCCCCGAGGGCCACAGCGCCCTGTTCGTCCTCGTGCCGATCGCGCCCGGCCTCGAGGACACGCCACAGCTCCGCGAGCAGTACCGTGATATGATCCTCGAAGATATCGCCACGAACACCGGCACCGACCTGCGCGACCGGATCGTCCTCGAGGAGCGGTTCTGTATCGAGGACTTCGCGAACCGGTACAACAGCCACGAGGGGACGGCGCTCGGACTGGCACACACGCTCCGACAGACCTCGCTGTTCAGACCGCCTCACCGCTCGAAGGAAGTCGACGGACTCTACTTCGTGGGGGGCGATACCACACCTGGGATCGGCGTCCCGATGTGTCTCATCAGCGGCGATCTGACCGCCGAGAAAGTGCTTGCAGACCACGGCAGCGGACTCGAGCCGTGATGGGGCCAACGGCCGACAACCGGAATGGACGATCGCACGCTCGCGATAGACACACTGTAGACGTGAGATAGAGAGACCACGGATGAGTTCGAACTCGCGGGTGACCGACGGTGGCATCGGCGCACACCTCTCGTACCTGCTGGTCCTCTCGCGGCCGCGATTCTGGCTGTATCTGGCGGGGCCGGTGCTGGTAGGCGCAGTCTACGCCGCAAACACTGTCAGTGACCTGTTCGCCCCCGCTCCAGTCACCCTGTTCGGGTACTTCCTCCTGCCGGCGAACGTCTTCCTCTATGGCATCAACGACGTCTACGATCAGGAGATCGACGCGGCAAACCCGAAAAAGGACGACCGCGAGGCGCGCTATCGTGGGCAGGAATACGTCCCCGCCGTCGTCGGACTCTGTGCAGCCTTGCCGCTGCTATTCGTTCCACTGCTCCCGACCGCCGCAATCCCTTGGCTGGTCGCCTTTCTCATCCTCGGGGCGGCCTACAGCGCTCCGCCGGCGCGGTTCAAGACGACCCCCTTCGTGGACTCGCTCTCGAACGGCCTCTATATCACGCCGGGCGCGGCTTCCTACGCCGCCGTCGCCGGCACTCAGCCACCCGCTCTCGCCGTCGTCGGCGGCTGGCTGTGGGCGATGGGCATGCATACCTTTTCGGCGATCCCCGACATCGAACCAGACCGCGAGATGGAGATCCGGACGACCGCGACGGTGTTAGGTACGCGTCGCACGTACGTCTACTGTGGCGTCTGCTGGCTCGCCGGCGCGGCCGCGTTCGGGGCCCTCGACGTTCGGTTGGGCGCGCTCATGCTCGTTTACCCGGCGCTCGTCGCTGCGATCGCCACCGCGAGCGTTGCCGTCGACCGAGCGTACTGGTGGTTCCCGGCAATCAACACCGTCGTCGGTGCCGTGCTGACGATGGGCGGGCTCTGGGGGGTGCTCCATGGATAACAGTGAGTCGAAGACGTCGACCTCGAGTACCGGGACGGATACTAACACCAGCCGAACACCGTCGGTCCACGACGGCACCGCCGACGAGTCGACGCGAGCCGTCGTGCAGCGACGCCTCGAGGCCCTCATCCGCGAGAACCGGTTTACCATCGCGGTCGTCTTCCCGGTCATCGGCGCGGTGACGCTGGTCGCGAGTGCGGAGGGGCTCTTACCGCCGCTGCTGTCGTACAACCCACTATTGATCCTGTTTGGGACGCTGGTGATGCGCTCACCGCTGGTGGTGGCCCTCCTTCCCGAACTTGACCGTCGGGCGCTCGTCCCGCTCGTGGTTCTGACGGCGTATACGTACGCGATCGAACTCGTCGGCATACAGACGGGCTGGCCCTATGGGACCTTCGAGTACGGAATTCGCCTCGGGCCGATGCTGGGCGGGGACGTGCCGCTTGCCCTGCCGCTGTTTTTCGTCCCGCTGGTTCTCAACGCCTATCTGCTTACCCTGTTGGCTCTCGGCGCGCGGGCCGGCCGGTTCGTCCCGCGGGCCTTCTCGGCGATCACTGCCGTCCTCGCG
This sequence comes from Natrinema hispanicum, assembly GCF_004217335.1. Lineage (GTDB taxonomy): Archaea > Halobacteriota > Halobacteria > Halobacteriales > Natrialbaceae > Natrinema > Natrinema hispanicum. Next base: position 919,082 of record NZ_SHMP01000004.1, on the reverse strand, counting down.
ATCGACCTGGTGCTTGACCCTGCGGCCGTCGCCATCGGCTTCTGGTCGTACGTTCCGCCCGGCGGCTACTACGGTGTCCCGGCGTCGAACTACTGGGGCTGGCTCCTCTCGGGAGCGATTGCGGTGGTCCTCGTCGACCTCGCGTTCGATCGGGCGGCCGTCCGCGAGCGCGTCCGAACCTGTGAGTTCGCGCTGGACGATCTAGTGAGTTTCGTGCTCCTCTGGGGAACGATCAACGCGCTGTACGGGCAGTGGCTGGCCGCCGGCGTCGCCGGGCTGTTCTGTCTCATCCTCCTTCGGACCGAGCGCTACGACCTCTCGATACCCTCAGCCGTGCGTTCCGGTGACAGAAACTGATCGACCCGGACTCGAGACGGATACTGAGACGGTCTGCTAGTACTGTGTACCGACGCACCCGCATGATGGGTCGCGGGTGCGCCGGAAATACCTGACAGGAGCCTGTACGAGAGCGGCTGTCGTCACTGGTTCCGGGACACCCATTCGGCGGGGCTGGGATGGACTCGAGACTGATAGGTGTCCGTCTGCGAGTTCCAGCAGGAGTCTTTTGCTCATCGATAGCTAATTGCTAGCATGGCTCAAAAGGCACCGGTCGAATGTCCGGTCTGTCGCGAATCGCCGGCCGCTGGCGAGCAACTCGAGGACCACCTCCTCACGGCCCACACCAAACGCAAGCTAGCGACGTTCATCGTCGCCGAGACGAGCCTGCTGGTGGACGGCGACGCGAAGTGACCAAGGACATACGGTTGCCACGCCGCGTGCCGCGACCGTTAGACGACCAGACTCGAGAGCGGTTCGCCAAACAGGAGCAATAGTACCACGGCCAGCACCGTCACGGCGAGCCACGCGCCGAGACTGATCGCGATCGTTCGTGCCATCTGTCGTTCCTCCTCCATGAACTCGGAGTTCTGCGTTACGGACATATGTGGGTGGACATCGTCCGATACAACGAAACGAGTTCCACCATACCGAGGGGTTTGATAAGCCCACTAGCGAGTCGGAACGCTGTCCCCATGCTCGGGGCCACGGTGGTCGGGCTCGCGCGAGGGGATTGCCGACACTCGCTGGAACACGGCCTCTGGATCGCGATTCCAGTGCCAGTGCCAGCGCGTCTTCGCGAGACACCACAGCTTTCGCGTCGTCGACAACGACGGTTCTTCCGTGAGCACGTCGTATCCCTGTGCCCGGATGAGACTGTGATGTTCCGCATAGAGGACCGCCGCCAGCAAAACCGGGAGCTGGCAATCCTCGGGAAGGTAGCGGATACCGGCGACGCCCTCGCGGATAGAGGCTCTTCGGTTCGCTGGAGTTCGGCGGCCATCGCCGACGCGAACGACTCGTCGAACTCGAGGCGCTCGATCTGTGCCGGCTCGACGCCGTGTTCCCGAAGCGTCTCCTGTGGGATGTAGATGCGGTCCCGATCGAGGACGTCCTCACGGACGTCTCGCAGGAAGTTCGTCATCTGGAAGGCTTCGCCGAGTTTGATCGCGTGTGGCAGCGCAGTCGCCTCGTTGTCGGGCTCCATGATCGCGGTCATCATCACGCCGACGGCCGCGGCCGACCCCCGCATGTAGGACTCGAGGTCGGCGTAGGTCTCGTAGCGGTCGGTGTCGATGTCGGTCGCCATCGCGTCGATGAACTCGGTGACCTCGTCGTCGGTGATACCGTATCTCGTCCGGAGCTCTTGGAAGGCCTCGAGGACGGGATCGTCCGGTGTGCGCTCTCCGAGGGCCTCTGCGCGAAGTTCCTCGAGCCGGGCGCGTTGCTCCTCGGGGGGGACGCCGTCGGCGTCGTCGACGACCTCATCAGCGATCCGAAAGAACGCATAGAGGACGTGTGTGGCGTGTCGCACGCGCTCGGGGAGAAACCGCGTCGCGAGATAGAACGTTTTCCCGGTTCGTTTCTGTATCGCCTTGCCTGCGTCGATGTGTTCCTGTTGCATCCTCTGCCTCGCTGACCCTGGCCGATAGCGTTCGGATGTATACGCTACGACATGTACGTATAAAGGATCAGTCCCTCACTATGTATACTAAAACGAAACTTGACAGGTATCGAGGAGGTCAATCGAACAGTTCAGCGAGGACTTTCCGCTGAGCGGCCCGCAGATGCTGGTGGAACGTCGACCGGGAGATGTCCATCGACTCGGCCAGTTCCTCTCCCGAGATGTCGCGGGGCCACTCGAAGTAGTTCGCGTAGTAGGCCTTGCGCAGCGCCATCAGTTGCCGGTCGGTCAGGGACGACTCGAGACGTGCCGTTACGTCGTGTGGCGTCTGAGCGGGCTCGTCCCGTTCGTAGTAGCTCAGAAGTTCAACCCGATCGTACCGTCGCTCGAGCAGGTCGTAGGCCGAGCGCGCGGAGCGCCCATCCGGAAGGTCGACCGCCAGGTCGGCGACGCCGTCAGTCGCGACCAGTTCGCGAATCACCGCGCCGTGCTCGCTTAGTGCCGTCACGAGCCCGTCCGTGGTGGCAACCTCGAGAAGCGTCCCGTCGTCAGTCGTCGAGAGGATCGTCACGTCGTGTGCGATTCCAGTCTCGTCGACCGCGTCGTCTTCGAGCGTCCGATCGACGTGGAGGACGACCAGCGGCGTGCCGTCGTCGGCCTCGGTCAGGCCGCGGTAGCTGACCGTGGCGTCGAACGTCGCCGACAGCGCTGTGACGAACAGCGAAGGGTCTTCGATCGCGACGTCGACGGCGATGACGGCCTCGGTCGTCAGCATTCGTCTGACCTCGAGTGCGTTCATCGCGGTCGCGACCGTTCCGGACAGCGAGTCGAGGACGAGCAGTTCCCGCTCGTCGAAGGCGTCGGGCTCGTCGGCAAACACGACCAACACGCCGTAGGTGACGTCACCGTACGTCAGCGGCAGGGCGGCGACCGACTGGAAGTAGTCGCAGTCGCCGGCCCCCCTCGGCCACAACCGATCGGCGGCGTCGTGTGCTGTGACGTCCGCGATCACCTGTGCATCGTCACGTTCGAGCGCCTGGACGGCGGGGTGTGCGGCGTCGGCATCGAGGACGAGATTGTCGTCCTCGAGGGGAACGTCGTCGTCGCTGGCCCACTCACGGGGTGAGAGCCGGCGGTTCGTCACGTCGACGCGGCCGATCCAGGCGAGCACGTAGGGGTCGGTCGCGGCGAGTCGCCGACAGACGTCGTGTTCGATCTCGGTTCGTGTCTCCGCGCCAACGGCCGCGTCGGTGACTGTCCGGACGAGGCCGTCGACGCGCTCGAGAACGTGTTCGAGGGCTTGCCGTTCTTTCTGGACCTGCTCGGCGTTTGCTTCGGCGGCGAGTTCGGCCAGCTTTCGCTCGGTGATCTCGAGATGGACGAGCGACGCCAGCCGCTGGCCGTCGTGGGGAAACTGGGTGACACGCATCAGGAACCAGCGCTTTTCATCGGGGGAGTGACAGGGGTACTCCATCGAAAACGAGTCCCGATCGCCGGCGAGCACGGCCTCGATCCCGTCGACTGCCTGCTGGGCGTACTCGTCGTCTGCCGTCACGGCAGCCGCGAGGTAGTTTGAGCCGATGTGTTCGCCGTCACGCTCCGCGCTCTCGAACTCGCTCCATGACTGGTTCGTTAGCTGAATCTCTCCCTCGTCGTCGATGATCGCGACGGTAATCGGGAGCGTGTCGAGCGCCGTTGCGGCGAGTTCGTGTCCGGAACCCATTTACTTTCGATTCGGCTGGCGTACCCTTAACCCAACTGGAATCCACAGCGACAGGTCAGTCCGGCAGATAGTCCGTTGCGAGCAAATCCCAGGGACTGACGGGGAGACCGGGCCAGCGAAAAATAATAGATATTTAAATGTTCGACAATGCTTTTATAATTGTTTGTGGACACTTCCGACGGAGATCGGGTACCGTGGGAGACAGTTCCCGGAGACGACGCGAGCGTTGGACCCGGATGGGGCCTAACCCAACGGACCCATCCGACAACGGGCGCTCAATGGCGGTGGCCGAACCGACGAGGCGATCTCCGATCGATCCACGCGAACGGATGGGTGCTTCGGTGACGAGTGTCGTCGGAGCCCTCTCCCAGTAGCGCCGTCCACGCTCCATTCCCCTGTCATACTGTCGGACACACGGCACGGCTCACACCGATCGGACGCGAGATGCGTGAGTACTCACGGACCGGTGTCCGACAGGCTGTCCTGCAACTGATACTGCCGGACAAAACGGTTCAGACATCGATCGCACTCGAGACGCGATCGAGTATTCACTGACTTTTGTCCGGTAGTATGACATCGGTCGTCCGACTCATCGGAATCGTTGAACGTCAGCATTCAGTGAACCAACAACTATGACACCCACCGACATATGTCGGAACATGGCAAGCGAACTTTCAGCACACGAACGGTCACGGTGCCGAAATTGTGGGTTCGAAGCGCCCGGCGGGGACGACGCATGGCGGCGAATCGAGGTCCCCAAACTGGGCCGCATGACACAGTGTCCGAACTGCGGGAAGTACGGACATCATCACCAGCCGGTGACCGGACACCGTCGGGTGGCTCGAGTCGCGCTGGAGACGAACAACGGTCGAGCCAGAGGTGACATCCTCCTCGCCGTAAACGGAGAGGGATCGAAGATCCCTCAGGCAGTCGGGCTACGCCCGACGACGGCGAGGCTTCCCGTACCGTAGGTGGGATATTTGCTGGTCTACGACACGACCTGTTCTCTCGTGCGGAACGTCCCGCTCTTGCGGTCGAACAGGTGTACCGATGGCTGTGCCACACAGCCGTTACTCCTATCCTCACCGTGAGGACTCGGAGTTATCTTCTGGCGCATATTCTCCGCCCCGTTACAATCGGCGTTCCCGACCAATCCACACGATGAACAGACGTACAAGCCCCGTTCCACGCGGTTTGACTTCGTGTCGTCACCACACCGTGAACACGTCTTCGAGGTGTCCCACTCGTTCTCTTTCAGCACCTCAACGCCACGAATCTCCCCCTTGTACGCGAGGTACTGGTAGATACGGTCAAACGCCCACGAGTGCAACTTTTTGTTCCCCGTCTTGCCCCAGTCGGACTCGCGCACGTCTTCAGGCCAGCTCACCGCGAGCGTGCCAACACCGCGTTCGACACACTCCGTGATGAGCGTGTCCGTAAGCGTGTGGTAGAAGTGAGTTTCACGGTCTGTGAGTTTCCTGCGTGCCCGCATCGACTTCTCCGAGGGGCCGTTCTCACCCTCAGTGTCGTACTCTGCTCGGGTGAAGTAGTGCTTGTCCTGTTTGAGCGAGTTGCCGGGGTACAGGATGTACTCGTCGGGGAATGCGACTGTGGCGATGTTCTTGATACCGAGATCGATACCGGCCACTTCGTTGCCTGCTGAGTCGTTGGTTTCGAGTTCGACTTTGCAGACGAAGTGCAGTTCCCACTCGTCGCCATTCCAGACGGCTCGAACGTTCTGCACCTTGTTGACTTCTGAAAGGTCAACGTCGGGGCGGGTCTGGTACTCGCAGAGCAGGAAGTCCGACCAGTGTTCTTTCAGGTTCTTGCCCTTTGAGAGTCGGACGCGGTCGTGTTCGGGGTCGTGTTTGAAGCCGTCTGCTTTGAACGTGACCGTACTCTTGGGTCGAGTGTCGCCGTGTTTACGGTAGCCGGGAGGATTCGCCTCGTCAAACTTGTGTCGCAGGTCGAACCATGACTGGAAAGCGTCAGAAAGTTCTTCGATGACTTTCTGACTGGATTGTGCGTTCAAGTCTTTCCAGCACGACTGGGTCTTCATGTACGCTTTCAGCGTTCCTTCATCGGGAATTTCGCCGGTTTCTTCCCATATGCGGTCGGCTGTCCAGCGTGCGACGTTCCAGATTTTCGAGGCAGAATCGCCGAGCGAATTAAGGCCCTCGCAGACCTGTTGCTGGTTCTGGATGGAACCAACATAGGTTCGAGTGGCCTCAATCGCCATACATAGCCTATGTAGACAAACCTACTTAATCATTCAGATTAGCGTGGAATATCCGGTCTGTCATTGAGCGGTGGATTCCGTAGTTGAGTGACGCGATTCACGCCCGCCGTGAACGGCGTGATTCTCTCGCTGGTTAAAGATAGACTCTTGAGCCTTTCGACCCTACCACTGCCTATGAGCAACGAGGGAGACCACGCGACGAGCGACGAGGAGTGGCGCAGCAGGCTGAGTGATGAGGAGTATCGGATTCTCCGCGAGGCGGGCACCGAACCGCCGTTCAGCGGCGAGTACGTCGACCATACCGACGACGGGACGTACGTCTGTGCCGGCTGTGGGGCCGAACTGTTCGACTCCGAGACGAAGTTCGAGTCGGGGTGTGGCTGGCCCAGTTTCTACAACACCGACAACGACCGGATCGAAACGCGACTCGACACCAGCCACGGGATGCGCCGCACCGAGGTCCTGTGTGCCTCCTGTGGCGGCCACCTCGGCCACGTCTTCGACGACGGCCCCGACCCGACCGGCAAACGCTACTGCATCAACTCCGTCGCCCTCGAGTTCGACGAGGCGTGAGACGGTCTGCTGTCCCGCTGTCCCGGGACACCCGCAGGACGGTCGCGGCCGGCCGGCACTGACTGACAGGAGTCCGAATGAGACGATCATCGCTATTGCAGGCAGTGTGCTTTTTAAGCGTCTGGCTGCAGACTCGACTATGGCTACCGACCGTCCACGCGCCGACGAACTGCAACGAGGACTCACCGTCGAGCTCGTACAGGACGACGATGACCCACACGCCGAGGATACCGAACCGCTTATCGGCGAGATCGCGGTGGTTTACGGTGAGGATCCCGACGGGCCACACGTCAGATTGAAAAGCGGTGTGGTCGGGCACGTCCAGTCGGTCGTCGCAGATGGGACCGCACCGGGTACATAACAGTTCCGACTGTTACTTGCTACTGGTTATAACATCTCGATTTATACGAAATGAAGGAAATTTCTCCGATGTTCAACCATCGATCGAGTGTGTTTCGGAACGTTCATCACTGCTGTCGGTATACGATCGAATAATGACACCCGAAGCGACGTCGGCTGGACGGCAGGTGGACACGTCGAGCGACATCGTAGCAGCGATCGACGAGATCGATGGTCGATCACACCTCGTCATCGCCGATATCGCTCGAGACGACGCTTGGGTTGCGATGTCCACGGACGGGGCCGTAACCCTGGACGACTATCGGTAACCGCTTCGGTCACAACTGGAAGGAGGGACCACAGTCAGTTCCTCTCATACCCCGGCTCTGCGGTCACTGGGCCAGCGCCACGCTTTTCCAATCGCGTTCCGGGTGGCAGTAATCGCTTGCCTCGAGCGATGCTTTGTAGCCGCGGGAATCCCTATCCGTAACGAATGGCTTCCGCACGGACGCTCGACGACGCCCACCTCCTCGTTGCCGGGCCATCCGACTCGAATTGCGTTCTCTCGCGTGCGCTCGCAGACGAGACACGCGCAGTGTCTACCGTCTCGACCGTCGACGGAGCACTCGAGCGACTCGAGACCGAGTCTATTGATTGTCTGCTGACTGCACAGTCGCTTGCCGACGGTGAGACGGGGCTCGAACTCTGCAAGCGGGTACGCGAGCGCGATCCCGAGTTCCCAATCGTGCTCGCGCCGGCCGACGGTGACGAAACGCTGGCCAGCGCGGCAATCACGGCGGACGTCTCGGCGTACGTTCCCCGCGCGAGCACGACCGATCCGGCGGCCGCGGACTGCCGGACGGCCATCGAGCAAGCGCTCGCGGACGGACACGAGCGCCGTCGACTGCGAAATCGAGCCCGTCAGTTCGACGCGATCTTCGAGGATTCGGAGACGTATGCGTGGGTGCTCGAGCCAGATGGCACCGTCCGGCAGGCCAACGACCCCGCGCTTGCGGCGATCGACGCGACTGCGGACGACGTTCGCGGCCGGCGGTTGTCGGCCCTTCCCTGGTGGCAGTCGATCGGAGACGGTGGGGCTGCGATCGAGGACGCGATCGAACAGGCGGCGACCGGCACGATCGCCCACCGTGAACTGACACGGCAGCACGCCGACGTCACGGCCCCCTCCGATCGCGGCGGAGCCGACGCGATCGATGCGCCCACCACGTTCGAGATAACCGTCCGTCCGGTTTACGACGAGTCGGGAACCGTCGTCTCGCTGCTCGCACGGGCAACCGACGTCACCGAACGCGCCCGCCTCGAGCAAGAACTCCGTGAATCCGAGGAACTCCATCGGGTGACGCTCAACAACATGACCGACACCGTCCTCATCACGGACGACGATGGGGCGTTCACCTACGTCTGTCCGAACGTCCACTTCATCTTCGGCTACACCGACGATGAGATCCACGAGATGGGGACGATCGACGAACTGCTCGGCTCGGACCTCTTCGACCGCGAAGAACTCGCGGAGACCGGCGTACTGACCAACATCGAGTGTACGGCGACCGATCGGGCGGGCCGGGAGCACACGCTGCTGGTCAACGTCCGCGAGGTCTCGATCCAGGGCGGGACGATCCTCTATAGCTGTCGTGATATCACGACACGCAAGCACCGCGAAGCGGCGCTGACGGCGTTACATCGAACAACGCGAAAGCTCCTGTACGCCGAAACCGACCGTGAGATCGCCGATATCGTCGTCGACGACGCAGCGGACGTGCTCGATCTCGAGGCCAGCGCTGCCTACCTGTTCGACACCGACGAGAACGTGTTACGACCGGCCGCATCCTCGTCGGGGATCGAGCGGATACACGGGCCGGTTCGCGACCACCGGGCATCCGAGGACAGCATCCCCGGTCGGGTCTTCGTCGACGGAGAAACGCGGTTCTTCGCAGACGTTCACGACTCCCCGTTACTCTCGAATCCTGAAACCGATCTGCGAAGCGCTGCGTACGTCCCCCTCGGCGACCACGGCGTCTTCGTGGCGGGATCGAGCGAGTCGGAGGCGTTCGACGACGTTTCCCGGGAGCTGACCGACCTGTTGGCGGCGACCGCGGAAGCGGCACTCGACCGGCTCGAGCGCGAGCGAACGCTGCGCGAGCGCGATCGTGAACTCAAGCGGCAGAACCGACAGCTCACGCGCGTCAATCGAATCAACGAGATCATCAGAGAGCTCGATCAGGCACTGGTCCGGGCAGAAACCCGCGAGGAAATCGAACACGCCGTCTGTGACCGGCTCACGACCGCCGACCGGTTTTCATTTGCCTGGATCGGCGCTCCGGAGGCCGGCGGCGAGCGCCTCGAGTCGCGGGCACAAAGCGGCACGATCGACGGCCAGGAGTACGTAGACACCGTCTCGCTTGCGCTTGCGGATGCGAGCGAGCCGGCCGTCAGGGCGGCCACCGACCGCGAGGCGACTGTCATCTCGAACGTCGCCGACGGACTGCGTGACGCCCCGTGGCGGTCGACGGCCCTCGCCTGCGGCTATCAGTCGGCCATGAGCGTGCCGCTTGCCTACGACGACTTCGCCTACGGCGTGTTGACCGTCTATGCGGATCAACCTGACGCGTTCGACGACATGATCCACGCCGTCCTCGCAGAACTCGGCGAGACGATCGCCGCTGCGATCGCGGCGGTCGAGCGCAAACACGCACTCCTGTCGGATGCGAGCACGCGACTCGAGTTCGACGTGACCGATGAGACGTTTCTGTTCGCCCGACTCGCCCGGCAGGCCGAGTGTACCGTCTCGTTCGACGGCGGTGTTCGCCAGCACGACGACAGTGCGTCGGTGTTCGTGACAGTCGACGGTGCCTCGCCGGACGCCGTCGCAGCTGTGGCCACGGATCTCGTCGGCGTCGAGCGTGCACAGGTCATCAGCAGAGACGGACGCGCAGACGGAGCCGGCAGCGAGGCGGACACCCCCGACACTACTGGGAACGTGGCTGGCGGGACGATCCGGCTGCAGCTCTCACGGCCCGTCTTCGCCCTCCAACTCGCGGATCACGGTATCGTGTTACGAGGTGTCGAGGCGACCCCCTCGAGCGTGCGAGTCGTCGTCGACGTACCGAGTTCCGCCGATGTCCGGGAGAGCGCCGATATCGTCTCGAAAACGTTTGCGGACGCCGAGCTCCGATCGAAACAGACCGTCGAGGGGACGTCGCCGCGGGATTTCCGGTCGACGCTGCGCGAACGACTCACCGACCGCCAACTCGAGGTCGTTCAGGTCGCCTACTACGGCGGCTACTTCGAGTCGCCACGCGAACAGTCCGGCGAAGACGTCGCCGCGGCCCTCGATATTTCCCCCGCGGCGTTCTACCGGCACGTCCGGACCGCCCAACGGAAGCTCTTCGACGTCGTCTTCGACGAACTCGGCGTTCCGGCGGCGCTGTCCAATGGTAGTTGAATACTGAACCCCCTTCTCCTGTCGACGCTAGATAACTGACGGATAGGTTCATCCTAATATCCCTATTATTCCTAAATGCGTCGACCACCAGAGCCAACCCGTCCATCGTCTCTCCAATGAAAGACATCAAACTCGACCCGAAGACGGAATCGACATATGAATGTTTCAACTGTGGCACCGTCGTCCACGCAACTGCGCCCGATTCCTGTCCGAACTGCGGTGCAGAGATGCGGAATCGCCGGACACCGATCGAATAGCCCGCCCGCTGTGATCGTTCCGGCCGCTAGTATCAGCCGTCTCGATCGAGATACGCGATCGCTTCTTCATCGGTCACCTGTCCAAAATTCCGGTAGTACTGGCCAACAGCGCGGAAATCCGCTGGTGTCTGCAAGGCGATCACCTCGTCGATCTCGCGCTCGAGTTGGTCGACCGATCGGGGTGAGCCGACGGGGACGGCTAGCCCGACCCACGCCGCGCCGCTCTCTTGGACCTGTCTGAGGCAGGCGGTTGCGGTCGCCCCTGTCGCAATGCCGTCGTCGACGACGGCGACCCGCTTTCCCTCCAGCTCCGGCAATCCTTCCGTCTCACGGTACTGGGCCGCCTTTTCGCGTGCGTTGTCCGCTTCTTCGGTCCGGACCTCCTCGAGATACTCCTCAGGGACATCCAACCGTGCAATTAGATCGTCGTTGTACCAGACGCTGCCGTCGCTGGCGACCGCACCCAGGGCGAGTTCGGGATTCCCCGGTGCACCCAGCTTACGCGCGACGACGACGTCGAGGTCGGCGTCAAGTGCGTCCGCGACCGGTCGCGCGACGGGTAAGGCACCACGGGGAATCCCGAGGACGACGTCGATATCGAGGTCACGGCGCTCGAGCTCCGCGGCGAGTCGTTCGCCGGCATCGGTTCTGTCGTCGAACATGGTCTATCGTGACTCTACGATCGCGACGCACTATGGGTTTGTGTCGCATGCTCAGGCCGAGTGGAACCCGACCCGCTACTGTTCGTGAACGACGATCACCGTCATCGGCGCGCGGCGAACGACCGTCTCGGAGACGCTCCCGAGCATCACCCGATCGACGCCGTGGCGGCCATGGCTGCCGATGACGATCTGATCGAACGCCTCGTCGACGGCGTACTCGACGAGTTCCCGAGACGGCTTGCCCGTTTTGACGACCGTCTCGATCTCGACGTCCTCTTCGGCCGCTGTCTGTGCAGCCGCTTCCAGTAGCTCTTCGCCGTGTGCCATTGCATTGTCGTAGCCCGGCACTTTCGTCGTCGAATCGGAAAATGCCGTCCAGTATCCCTCCGGCACCTGCACGACGTGAACTGCCGTGATCGACGACTCGGGGAACTCCTCGAGCGCGTACGCGAGCGCTGCGTTGGCCTGCGGGGAGCCGTCGATCGCGACCAGCGTCTTCCGTCCCATGCACTCTGTTACCACAGGAGCGGACTTAACGACGATTCCCCGATTCTCTGTCAGTCAGTCTCCCATGAGACTCGAGAGGAGAGACCGATCCGGCGGCTGTCGCCGTCGAAGCCGCCCGCGGACGATCGGGGTCGCTGGAAACACCCCGACGTTTGCACGCTCGACGTCGAGGACCTCGAACGCGTCGTGGTCGACAAAGCGTGCGACCGTCTCGCGGTTTAACTGACAGCCGCCAGCCGCACGCGACCACAGCGGCGTCAGCGCGTCCTGGATTTGCGCGTGCCAGCCGTCGTTGCGAACGTGCTCGAGAAAGCGTAGCTCCCCGCCCGGCCGCAGGACACGGGCGACTTCATCGAGGGCCGCGTTAAAGCCTGGAATCGTACAGAAGACCAGACTCGAGAGCACAGTGTCGAAACTATCGTCAGCGTAGGGCAACGATTCGCCACGTGCGTCGCGGAGGTGTACCTGCAGGTCGGCCGCCTCCGCCTTGCGAGTGGCCCGCCGTCGCATCTTCGAGTCTGGTTCGATCGCGTGATACTCGAGGCCGCCATCGGCGACGTCGTCGACGTACGGAATCATCGCACCGGTACCCGCGCCGAGATCGAGGACGGGTCCGGAGAGATCGGCCGCGAGGTACTCGCGATGAGGACCGATCAAGAAGCGGTCTGGCAGCCGATCGTACAGCGCCGCGAACAGGTCGCTGTCGGTCGCATGCCGTCGGTCGCAGTCAGCCATGTTTGTACTCGATTCACCTACGGTGGCTCGAGTGATATACTGTTGGCCGATAGTTATCTCGGCGGGGGCTCAACTTCTCCGGACGTTCTTCGGATTGATCGGCTGACTCTGGAACTTCTCTCGGTCAATATCGCTGTTGTTTTTCAATCAGACCCGCTGTACTCTTCGTCTGCGATCACTGCGAAAGCCAATAACCCATACCCGATAGCGAGCGGGAGTAATCTGACCCTATAGGGACAGGTAAATGCGCAGGCTCCCGGTTGCGAGTCAACGAGTAGGGTCGGGCCGACCATTCCTGTGTCAATGGCGAATTTGATATTTCGCCAGTGCTCGTAATTTTCTGGGATTGGACATGCGCCACCGGTACACCCGAGGAATAGCGTCATCGCTCCCCAGAGGAGAAACGCCGTTCCAATAGTGGCTCGCCACGGGCGCGTCGAGAGCCACCCCACATAGGAGCCGACGAGAAGGAGCAGTCCCGGCCCAATCACATAGTTGTAAGCGAACCCACTTACTGGCCCAAGAAACTCCAACGGAAGCAGAGCGTTGAGAATCATCGTGGTGATAATGCCCGTGAGGACGATCCAGAGACCAAGAACTCGAGCGAAACGATCCTGATACGGGCTGCTGTCAGTCATCTCCAGTGCAACGGCGACCCGTCCTGCGGTCCCGCCGGGACATCGGGACAGCAGACCGTATGAAACCTGCGAAGGGTCCGAATAGCAGTCATATACGTGGATACCTCTCGACTAGTGATTTTCACTTGCTGGGCATATAGTAACTTTCCCATCATGAAATACGCATACTACTGGACAGCAGTCAATACGAAGCCGTCGGGAATTCGTGGCCGTCCCCATAGGTGACGGCCGCATACGTGCGACCGGCTTCACGTCGTTCTGTCCAGCAGTATCACTTATCGGGCCATTCACCGGTGAGGACCCTGTAATCCACACCAGCGAAGACTGCTATGACACCCGCTACCACCTAACAGGACTCGTTACGCCAATCGTCGCTCCCACTCATCAGCGGCCATCGACTCGCCGGTGATGCCGTCGGGTCCCTGCGCGAGCAAGCGCGTGGCCGCGTCGTTCATCACGTCGGGCTCGAGAATCTCGTCCCGTTCCGAGTCCGGAAGATGCTCCCAGAAACCGGTTTCGACGCGGCCGCCAGGGTCGACGGCGTTGACCGTGATGCCGTGTTCCTCGAGTTCGTCGGCCTGCGTTCGGGTCATGCCCTCGAGTGCCCACTTCGAGGCGACGTACGGGCCCCACTTCGCTGCACCGCGACGGCCCAGCCCAGACGAGACGTTGATGATAGTCCCGCGTCCGTTGTCGATCAGTTCGGGGACGACGCACTTCGAGAACAGGAAGACGCCGGTCACGTTCACGTCCAGAATCTGCCGGAAGTCGTCGGCGTCGACTTCGTGAAGCACGCGCTGTTCGCCGTACATGTTCAACAGCCCGATACCGGCATTGTTCACGAGACCGGTTACGGTGCCGTACTCCTCGATCGTTGCGTCGACGACCGCGCGGACCGCAGCCTCGTCGGTAACGTCCGCCGGTGCGACGAGCGTCTCGCCAGCCGCGTCAGCTACGTCGGCGGCGACCGCCTCGAGGTCGGCTTCACTGCGAGCGGTCAGTACGACGTTCGCCCCCTCGCGAGCGAACCGGGTTGCCATCGACGCGCCGAGCCCCCGGCTCGCGCCGGTAACAATGATCGTCTCCCCGTCTAGTGTCGTCATAACCAGGAGTATCGGCGCAGAGGACTTAAAAAGGAGTCCATCACAGCCAGTTCGGCTCCCGCTCCGACGGCGGTAGCCCGAGCACCCACGCGAGACACAGCACCGTCTCGAGTGGTTTTATGCCCGAACACAGCGGTAGCCTCCGTATGAGCGACGATCGACTCCGCATGACGCCAGGTCCGACCGAGGTCCCGGCGGCCGTCCGCGAGCGGATGAGCGAGCCAATGCCGAATCCTGACATCGAACCCGGGTTCTTCGCGTTCTACCGCGACCTCCTCGAGAAACTCGCGGCGATCTACGGCGACGACGATATCGCCATCCTCGGCGGTGAGGGCATTCTCGGACTCGAGGCTGCCATCGCGTCGCTGGTCGAACCGGGCGACCGGGTGCTGTGTATCGCAAACGGCCTCTACGGCGAGGGCTTCGCTGATTTCGTCGAGATGGCCGGCGGCGAAGCGGTCGTCTGTGACGCGCCGTGGCGCGAGCCACTCGATCTCGAGACAATTGAATCCCACCTCGCAGCCGACTCGTTTGACGTGGCGACGATGGTCCACTGCGAGACGCCGACGGGTGTGCTCAACGACATCGAACCGGTTCTCGAGGTCCTCGACGACCACGACGTCATCAGCGTCGTCGACGCCGTCTCCTCGCTTGGCGGGACGGCGGTTCCCACCGACAAAATAGACGTCTGTCTCGGTGCCTCTCAGAAGTGTTTCAGCGCGCCGCCGGGCCTGACCGTCTGCTCGATCAGCGACCACGCGTGGGACAAAATCGAGTCCGTCGAGACGCCGAGTCTCTACACCGACCTCGAGCCGTGGCGCGACGCCGCTGAGAAAGAGTGGTTCCCCTACACGCACCTCGTGTCGAACCTCTATGGGCTCGATACCGCGATCGACCTACTGCTCGAGGAAGGCCTCGAACACGTCTTCGAGCGCCACGAGAAAGCCGCAGCGCACTGTCGCGACCGGGCGGCCGACCTCGGGCTGTCATTGTATCCCGACGAAGCGCAACCATCGCCGACCGTGACGGCACTCGAGATTCCAGGACGGGCGCAAGCGGTCCAGTCAGCGATGACCGACGACCACGATATCGTCCTTGCGACCGGTCTTGGCGATCTTTCCGACGACATCCTCCGGATCGGTCACATGGGACACAACGCGCGTCTCGACCGCGTCGACCGGACGATGGACGCGCTCGCGGCCGTTCTCGAGTAGCGCCACACGCAACCTGACATCACCTTCGTGCTAGCCGGCATGCGATGAGCAATTTACGGCACGAAACACGTCGACCGCTGTCGGTGGGACAAAATTCCCATATATAATGGCATTCATGCATCATTTAAGCTTGAAACAGACAGCCAACGCCCCCAAATAAAAACAAACAACAATTAAGGTTATTCGACCCGCTCCATTTGTATAGAGGTACCATGACACAAGTAATATGGATTATTGCGGCAGTACTGGTGACGTTTACCGCCGGCTATGTGGGGTACTCGCGGTACCTGACACGGTTCGTCGAACTTGACGAGGATGCGAAAACACCGGCACACAAATACGAGGACGGACAGGAGTACGTCCCCTCGAAAAAACCGGTGTTGTTGGGGCATCACTACTCGAGTATTGCGGGTGGGGCACCGATCGTCGGCCCGATTACGGCCGGTGCGATCTGGGGGTGGGTGCCTGCGTTGCTGTGGATCGCCATCGGGAACCCGCTGATGGGTGCTGTTCACGACTTCGTCTCGCTGTCGGGCAGTCTCCGCCACGAGGGGAAGTCGATCGGTTACATGATCGGCGAGTACGTCGGCGAGAGCGGCAAGAACATGTTGCTGTGGTTCGCGTTCCTGACGATCATCCTCGTCGTCGCAGTGTTCGCACTGGTCGTCGCGATCGTCTTCAACGCGTATCCGCAGGTCGTCACAGCATCATTGCTCTACATCGGCCTGGCGCTGGTATTCGGCGTTTACCTCTACCAGTTCAATGGCCCGTTCATCCCGGGAACGATCGTGTTCGTCGCCGGGGTCTTCGCTGCCGTCTGGGTCGGCCTCCAGTATCCGTTGGCACTGTTCGCTGGCGACTACCCGGCCGGGACGATCGTGTTGTTCGGAGGAGCCGGCAACTGGGTGCCCGGCGCGGGTTCCCTCGGCGGGAACACTGCGGCGTGGATTCCCTTCGTCATGGTCTACGCCGCGATCGCGAGCGCGCTACCCGTGTGGGTGTTGCTCCAGCCGCGTGACTACCTGTCGTCGTTCCTGCTGTACACTGGGGTCGGCGGCGCGACCGTCGCGATCATCGTCGGGACGTTCCTCGGGACGTCGTCCCAACCGCTCGTCATCGACGAAACGATCGGCGCGTTCGAGGGCTTTTGGGGCGTCGAGGCCGCCGGCCTCGCGCCGCTGTTCCCGCTGCTATTTATTACGATCGCCTGTGGGACGATCAGCGGGTTCCACTCGCTGGTTTCCTCGGGGACGACTGCCAAACAACTCGACAAGGAGACTGACGCCCGGCTGATCGGTTACGGCAGCATGCTCGGCGAGGGACTGCTCGCCGCGGTCGCACTTTCGACGCTTGCCGTGTGGGGCTTTGCCGATCCCGCTGGTGGGATCGGTGCTGCATTGCCGAACTTTGCGTCCGGTGGTGGACTCATCCTCACCAGCCTCGGCGTGCCCCAGACCGTCGGTGCCGTGTTCATGGCGCTGGTGCTCTGTAGCTTCCTGTTGACCTCGACCGACACGGCCGTCCGCCTGGGTCGATACATGATGGAAGAGATCGTTGGCACGCCCGCCGGACGGACGGACACGGGGCTGAGCGCCGATCCCGCGTCGTTCTTCCGCGGCCGGTACACGAACCCGATTATTCAGGTCGTTCCCGCGTACCTGCTGGTCGTCTCCGGGCAGTGGGTTGTCCTCTGGCAGCTCTTCGGTGGGGCAAACCAGCTGCTTGCGGCGCTGGCGCTGCTGACCGCGACCGTCTGGCTGGCAAACTGGGACGACAGCAAACAGCTCGTCTCCACCGGGGTCCCGATGGCGATCATGGTGACAATTACAATCCTCGGGCTGTCGATCCTGGTGTTCTACGAGAACCTGTACCTGAACCTGCTGCAGGGTGGTGCGGACTCGCTCGAGGCGATGCTCTCCTCGGTCGTCCAGATGGCGATCGGGCTCGTGCTCATCATCCTGGCGCTCGCACTCGTCAGGCTGGGGTACAGAAACATTAGCAACGTCCGTCGTGGCTCCGAGACGCCTGCCGCCGAACCGGGCGACGACTAATACTGCCGGACAAAACGGTTCATCCCTCGATCGCACCCACGACGCTGTCGCCGACGGCGACAGCCGTCGAGACGCGATCGGGTATTCACTGACGGTGTCTGGTAGTATAACGACCCGCGGACGATCCGGTTTTCGCAGTCACGTTCGCTCGTCGCGGAACGCTGCTACTGCCAGAACGAAAGTGCTCGACCTCGACGGCTGTATTGTCACGCGATCGTTATTGCCAGAATCGTCTCGCGAACCGCGAGAGAAAGCCCTCCTCGGGAGTTGTCACGTCGTCCCAGAGGGTAAACGCCTCCGCGACATCGGCAGCCTCGCTGGCGACGTGGGTCTCCTTCTCGGGGACGACGACGACCAGATTGACCTCGTAGTGGCCGTGGTAGCCAAACTTCAGTAACGTCCGGTCGCGAAAGCCATCGACGAACTCGCGGCTGTCGTCAGGCAACTCGTCGGCAGCGAGGACGAACGTGAAATCCGTCCCGAAGTGTTCCTCGTCGGCGACGACGTGTTCGTCCGCCAGGTCGTGGCCGAGATCAACGAGGCGCTCGAGCCCTGCCACCGTCGGCGTCGACTCACGTCGGGCAAAGAGGTACTCTTCTGCTTCGTGGTCGGCGTAACTCAACGCTGGGTGGAAGAACTGCTTCTGACTGCGGACGCGCATCTCGCCGTAGAGGGCCCACCGCTGGCCGCCGGCGCGATGGTGTTTCTTGAGATCGTAGTTGTACATCAGCCGGTCGGAGACCCGGTCGAGATACTCGTCGTCCCAGTCTGGGACGGCCTCGCGGATCTCCGCCGGTAGCTCCGCTGGCGTTGCTTTTTCGCTCATCGTGTCCCGGTGGTGAGTAACGATGGCCGTTCACAACCCGGCTCTCGAGCTGTTCTATCCAGTTTCGTGACCTGTTCTCCCATACCACTGGTTGCCGTCGGAATGGCAAATACCCGTCGGTGGTCGGGCTCGATACGGTAGCCGATCGACACCTCACCTCGACTACTTGCCTCACTCGGTCGGCAGGTTTTAGCCATCGGAGCCGTACTATTGTGCAAGGGATACGCATGGGAGGAAAGAAAACCGAAGCCTGTGGCCGCTGTTCCATGTCGACGGTCGTCGACATCGCGTCGTCCAGCGACGACGATGACGGCGACGCCGAGGTGACTGATGCCCGAGATCCGTTCGGCAACGCCGCCATCGAGGTCGACGACGAGACGCTCCGGCGCGTGTCGCCGGGTGCCTGGATGGAACGGCTGACCGAGCGACTCGACGATCTTGGCCGGCGGCTCATCTACGGCCGCTAGTCCGGTTGCGGCTCTAGGACATCGTCACGAGATACGTCATCGCGAACAGGAGTATCGCCGCCGTGGCGACGTTGATGACCCCGAACTCGAGAAAGCCCAGATACGACAACCCCCAGACGATCGTCCAGCCAAAGAGCGCCGACAGGACGGCGTTCATCACGAGCAGGACTCGAGGGTCTCCCTCCGAGGATTCCACACCGGCCTCGAACCCCTCCGCGTCAGCATCGCCATCGCCATCGCTCATACAGGGAGACGATGGCACCGCTACTTAATTGTTCGTCGGCAGCAGTTCATCGACTGCTGCGGCCACTCCGTTCAGAACCGAAGCGATCACGGTATAGCTCTTTGCTCCTTGAGAACGAACGGCACATATGCACCTTCGCAACCGTCACGGAACACCCGTCGATCCCGTTCCATTCGTCGTGGTCGTCGGGCTCACGTTCATGGTCCTGCTGTCGTTCGGCCCGCTGTACGGACGGGAGCTTGGGTTGGCCCTCGAGACGGCGATCATGCTCTCGGCGGCACTATTCGCGCTCACCGTTATTATCGCCTTTTATCGACAGGTCTGGACGTTTCGTCCGGAGACGACAGACAATGTCCCGTCGTCGGTCCGCGCCGAGCGACTGTTCTATCTGATCCCGATTCTCACGGCACTCATCATCGCACTTTCAATTCCGCTACTGCTCAGTTAATCGGACGCCAATATGGCGATAGGATTCCGTCGCGACCCTTCGATCGTGCACTCGTGACACACACTCGCATAGCGTTATTGTCATCCCCGGCGAATGGCCGACTATGGGACTCATCGAGTCGCTGAAAACGGCTTTTGCGTCGTCAGCACCGAACGAGCGACCCGACACCGGTTCCAAAGGATCGTACTGGTGTGACGACTGCGACGTCCGGATCAGGGATATCGACCTCGAGGGAGAACCAGTTTGTCCGGACTGCGGAACTGAGATGCGTTTCGAGCGCTCGACCGGCCGCAACTGTGCGTGCTAATCAGGGCTCGCGGATGACGACGTCCGCGTCCTGTTCGTCTGGGAAGGGGCCCTCGAGCGACGCGTCCCACTCCTCGTCGGTGACGAGTGCGTCCTCGAGGGCTGCCCGCAGCGCCGACTCGTCGTAGTCGGTGCCGATAAAGACGAGTTCGGTGCGTCGATCGCCGTACTCGTCGTGCCACGCGAGGTCGGGGCGGTTCGACCGGTACATGTCGCGTTCGATCTCGGGAAGGCTCGCGATCCAGGGACCCTGTGCGGTGGCGCGGATCGACGGCCCGGCCTGGGCGATCGCCACCCGCATGTCGTTGTCGGCGATCCAAGCAGTCCCCTTCGCGCGGACGATCGCCGGCGGAAGGTCCTCGAGAAACGCGGTGAATCGATCGGGGTGGAACGGTCGGCGGCGTCGGTAGACAAAGGAGGTGACGCCGTACACCTCGTCGGGATGGTGGTGGCCGTGGTGGTCGTCGTGATAGGTGTCGCCGCCGTGACTGTGCTCGGCGTGGGTTGCGGTCGTTTCGTGCCCGTGATCGTCGCTGGCCGCCTCGAGCGCCCGCTTCCAGCCCGGCAGGTCGTTTACTCGGCTGGGGTCGAACCGCTCCGCGCCGAGTAGCCGGTCGGGGTCGACTGCCGAAAATTCGGTGCGGATCGTCTCGGCGTCCGGTTGCAGTGCCCCGACGAGTTCTTCGGCCTCTGCGAACTGTTCGTCGGTGCAGAGATCGGCCTTGTTGAGCAAGACGACGTTCGACACCTCGACCTGTTCGACGAGCAGGTCCGACAGCGGACGATCGCCTTCGCTGCCCTGTCGTTCCGGCGTTCCCGCCCCCGCGAAGGCCTCGAGAAAGGCAGGCGTATCGAGGACGGTCACCAGCGTATCGACGTCGTATAGGGCCGCGACGCGGGATTCAGTCGTAAACAGCCGCGCGACGGGAGCGGGCTCGGAGATGCCCGACGACTCGACGATGAGGTGGTCGAACGAGCGGTCGCGGGCCAGTCGGACCACGGCGGTCTCGAGGTCGTCCTGCAGTTCACAGCAGATACAGCCGTTCGAGAGTTCGGCGACGCCATCGTCGAGTTCGAGTTCCGATCCCTCCGCGACGAGTTCGGCGTCGACGTTGACTTCGCCCATATCGTTGACCAGAACGGCCAGCGTCCTGTCGCCGGCGTTCGACAGCAGGTGGTTAAGCAGCGTCGTTTTGCCAGCACCGAGACTGCCCGAGAGGATCGTTACCGGGAGTTCCCTATCCGTATCCGTCTCCATATCTCGCTCCAGGGGCCACAGCGTCTTGAAAGCGAGCCACGGGAGTTTTGAGCGTTCGGCACCCAGAGACAGGCATGGATCTGGCCGACCGGATCGAATCGTTTCGCAAGACCCTCGAGGAGTGGCTGCGAGGGCTCTATCACGGCATGATCTCGCATCCGGCCTACGAGAAAATCGAGAAGGAAGCCGAGGACGCCGAGGACGCCTTCATTCTGGCGTGTTTTCCGGACGCCTTCGGCATTCCGTCTCCGGTTTCGTACTACACGGCAGAACTGCTGCCCTACCTCGAAGACGAATTCGAGGCGTGGGAACGGCGGCTGTGGGACCGTGGCACGTATCTCGAGCGCAAGGGCCAGCAGTACCACTTCTAATGGAGCCATTCGTCTTCTTCGGTGGGAAAGGCGGTGTCGGCAAAACGACCGTCTCGTGTGCCTACGCGCTGCGCTGTGCGCGCGACGGCCAGCGGACGCTCGTCGTCTCGACCGATCCCGCTCACTCTGTCACCGACGTGTTCGACCAGCCGTTTGATGACTCTCCACAGCCGGTCGACGGCGTCGACGGACTCGATGCGATGCAGATCGACCCCGAGGACGAAGTCACCCGTCACCTAGACGAGATCCGCCAGGACCTCTCCGAACAGGTGTCGGCATCGATGGTCAACGAGATCAATCGCCAACTCGAGATGGCCCACGGGACGCCGGGAGCCTACGAATCGGCCCTGTTCGACCGCTTCGTCGACGTGATGCGTCACTCGGAGCCGTACGACCGCGTCGTCTTCGACACCTCGCCGACCGGCAGTACGCTTCGACTGCTCGGCTTGCCGGAACTGCTCGAGGGCTGGATCGATCGGCTGATGTATAAGCGCCGGTCGAGTATCGACCTCTTCGAGAAGGCCGCAGTCGGCAACAACGAACCGCGCCGCGTGATGGAGGGCGATCCTGTCCTCGCGCGACTCGAAGAGCGCAAGGAGTTCTTCGAGTTCGCCGGTGCAGCGCTGCACGACGACGCTGCCTTTTTCCTCGTCGTGAACCCGGACGAACTCTCGCTGAACGAGACCGAGCGTGCGATCGACGACCTTCGGGACAAGGATCTCGAGGTTCGCGGCCTCGTCGCCAACAAACTCACGCCGTCGCCCGACCCCGACGAGAACGGCCGCGGCGCACGCTACCTCCGCGAGCGCGTCGCGACGGAGGATGCACGCCTCGAGACGCTCCGCTCCGAGTTCGAGCCGCCGCTGGTCGCCGAAATCGGTTGGCGGAGCTCGGAGGTCAAAGGCGATCTGTTAGACGACGTCGCCGCCGAACTCGACATCGAGACGACCGTCGAACCGCCGACGCACGTTTAGGGCGAGTCGCCTCAGTCTCGAGCCAGTTGTCGACCCTTTTGCTACGTTGCCTCGTACCACTCCGCCGGTGGACAGAAACCCGTTTAGGCGGGCCGCTCCAGGGACGAACAATGAGTACGAGTTACCGGATCGGACTCGTCGGCAAACCTTCCGTCGGCAAGTCCTCTTTCTTCAACGCGGCGACGATGAACGACGTGCCCGAGGGGGCCTACCCGTTCACGACGATCGATCCCAGCGTGGGCGAGGCCTACGTTCGCGTCGACTGTGCAGCACCGGAGTTCGACGAAGAGTGTACGCCCAACGTCGGCTACTGCGACCACGGGACGCGGTTCGTCCCGACGAAGCTCGTCGACGTCGCCGGGCTGATCCCCGGCGCACACGAGGGGAACGGCCTTGGCAACCAGTTCCTCTCGGACCTGAACGAAACCGACGTCCTCGTCCATGTCGTCGACTTCTCCGGGAAGACGGACGCCGAGGGCGAACCCACTGAGGGTCACGACCCGCGAGACGACATCGCCTTCCTCGAGGAGGAACTCGACCAGTGGTACCTGAGCATTCTGAAGAAGGGCATCGAACGCTACGAAACGGGTTACACCACCGAAGACGACGCCATCGAAGAAGAGCTCGCCGAGCAGATGAGCGCGTTCAAAACCAACGAAGACGAGATCAAACGCCTCATCCGACGCGTCGACATCGGCTTCGAGCCCGACGAGTGGGAGGAAGCGGACAAACTCGCACTCGCCCGCGAGATCCGCAAGGAGACCAAGCCGATGGTGATCGCGGCGAACAAGATGGACACCCCCGAGGCACAGGCAAACTACGAGGAGATCACGAACGATCCCGACTACGACCATCTGACGATCGTCCCCTGCAGCGCCCACGCCGAGAAGGCGCTGAAATCGGCCGATAAGGCCGGCGTCGTCGACTACCGGCCCGGCGATAGCGACTTCGAGATCACGGGCGATGTCTCCGGTGACCAGGAACAGGGCTTAGAGCAGATTCGAGAGTTCCTCACCGACTTTGGCGCGACGGGCGTACAGGCAGCCCTCGAGACGGCACTCTTCGACGTGCTCGGCGTGACGCCGGTGTTCCCCGGCGGCGCGAACGGGCTGGGCAACGAACGCGGCGAGGTGCTGCCCGACTGTTATCTGATCCCGCCGAACTCGACCGCGGAGGACTTCGCCTACAGCCTGCATTCGGACATCGGCGACGGCTTCCTGCACGCGATCGACTGCCGGACGAACCGACAACTGGGCAAAGACTACGAAGTCGAGCCCCGGGACGTGATCGAAGTCATCACGACGAACTGAGACGGGTTGCTGTAACGATTTCCCGGCGCACCCACAAGACGAGTCGCGGGTGCGCCGGAAATGACGTACAGTAGACCGTATGACAGCCGATCGTCATCCCGTTTCGGACGGTTCGATCGAGGACTCGAGTCTCCGCTTCGAGAGCCGGCGAGTCCGTACTGCGCCGACAAGTTCTCGTCGCGGGCCCACGTTAGGCCGACAATGAGTATGGGGAAGTCCTCCGCCTTTCGGCCGACGAAACCCGATGTCGCGGTGTTCGTCTCCGGCGTCACCAGTATGGGTCTCGAGATTCTCGCCGGTCGGATCATCGCCCCCCAGTTCGGAAGTAGTATCTACACCTGGGGCAGCATCATCACCGTCTTTCTGGCCGCGCTGAGTCTGGGCTACTGGCAGGGCGGAAAGAAGGCAGCGACGGCGTCGAATCGGCGCATGAGCTGGCTGCTGTTGGGGACGGCGGCATACGTTGCCGTCGTGATCTACGGGAGCGACCAACTGCTGCTCTCGGCGTCGGCGATCCCGCTGCCGGCCCGCTACGCCTCGCTGCCGGCCGTCATCATGCTCTTCGGGCCGCCGACGTACCTGCTCGGCTTCATCAGTCCGTACGCAGCCGAACTCTCCCAGAAGGAGGGGACCGGCGAAGCGTCGGGCCACGTCTACGCGCTCGGCACCATCGGCAGCATCGTCGGCGCGGGCGCGACGACGTACGTCCTCGTTCCCGCACTCGGCATCGACATGATCGGCCTCCTGTTCGGGTTCATCCTTGTCGGGACCGCGTTCGCGCTGACGCTGCCCAGACTTACCCCGAAGCCGGCGTCGGCCAGCGTCGCGATCGCCATCGTCCTCGTCGTCGCGGCTGGCCTCGGCCCGGTCGCGTTCGACCACCGCGGCGAGGTCGTCTACCAGACCCAGACGGCCTACCAGGAACTCGAGGTGATCGACGACGGCGACGTCCGGACGCTGTATCTCGATGGGGCACGCCACAGCGCGATGGACCTCGAGGATCCCGACCGACACGTCTTCGAGTACACGCGATACTTCCATCTCCCCATGTTGATGGTCGACGATCCCGATGAGGTCGAGAACGTCCTGTTCATCGGCGGGGGCGGCTACACTGGCCCGAAGGACTTCGAGCGGAAGTACGACGTCGATGTCGACGTCGCCGAACTCGACCCCGAAGTGACGCGGACGGCCAAGGAGTACTTCCGACTCGAGGAAAGCGAGAACCTGACTGCCCACACGGAAGACGGCCGGATCTTCCTCCAAGAGACCGACAAGACCTACGACGTGATCGTCCTCGACGCCTATCAGAAGGATCAGGTTCCCATCCATCTCACGCAAGTGGAGTTCATGGAACTGGCCGAGAGCCACTTGGACGAGGACGGCGTCTTACTTGCAAACGTCATTGCTGCACCGAGCGGCTCCGGCTCGGCGTTCTACCGGGCACAGTACAAGACGATCGACGAGGCCTTCGCGTCGACATACAGCTTCCGGACCTCGAGTTGGGACTCCGTCCAGAACATCGAAATCGCCGCGACGAAAGCCGAGACGAACTTTACCGAGGCCGACCTCGAGACACGAAACGATCAGCGCGACCTTGGAATCGACCTGCGTAGCGAGGTCGACGCCTATATGGATCCGCCGAACACCGACGACGTGCCGCTGCTGACCGAGGATCACGCACCCGTCGACAACCTCCAGGCGTCAACGGTGGGCCAAGAGTACGTCATCGAGCAAACTGGAGAAGACGAGACGCAGCCGGAGCCAGCGTCTATCACAGTCGGGCCGGAACTGCCCGCACACGCACGGCCGACGCCGGGACTCGAGTCGATACCGGCCTGACGCGGCCACCACGAGCACGCTGCTGTGCCCGTTATTCTGAAAGCGCGTCGGCCTCGAGTGGCGTCGCCGTCCGCCAGTAGTGATCGAGCGAGTCTTCGGCCCACGCGCGGACGGCGTCGTCGTCGGTGTCGACGGCGGCCCGCAGGATACCGGTCTCGTCGCGCAAGAGCAGACAGACGTCCGCGTCGACGATCATGATCGCGATCGGAACGCCCTCTTCTCGAACTCTGATCTCAGCGGTGTCGGCGTCGAGCAGCGCCTCGAGTTGGCGTCGAAGTCCGGACTCGTCGGCCAGCGCGTCGATCGCGTTCTGGCCGAAGACCCCCCTGAAGCGCTGCTCGCCCGCAGTTACACGGTCTCGAACGACGCCCAGCGTCTGTTCGTTGAACGTATGCGAAAACGTCCGGACTTCCTCGCCCGTCCGGAGAAACTCGAGCAACCGGGCAAGCGGTGCGTTCGGTCGCGTCGCGCTTGGGGTCGTGATCGTCGCGTCCGAGAGCCGCCGAAGATCGAAATCCATCGCGTGGGTCGGCAAGTAGTCGACGATCTCGCGCAGTTTGGCCTCCGTCTCGAGGATCTCCTGAAGATCAGTGAACCCCTCCGCGACCAGTCGCCCCGTCGCGGTCGCGACGTACGCGTTGCCGTCGTGTCTGATCCACGACCGGTCCTCGAAGTCGCGGAGGATCCGACCCAGCGTCGCCTGCGAGGCTCCGGTCGCCGCAGCTAGTTCGGTCCGCGTGTGTCGCCCTTCCGAGAGCAACCGGAGGACCTCAACGCGATTTGACGACAGTGCGAGAAACTCGATCTCCTCGAGCGCCGATTCCATACGGGTTCTCGTCGCCGCCACGGCAAATTGGTTTCGTACCGTGCAAGGTTTTCAGAGGGTGCAGCGATAGCAGGGTCCCGGCCGCTTTCCCGGCTCGTCGCCTTTTCTTACTATGAAATATTTTCTGAATCAAACTATAAACCCGGAGTTCGTACGGTGTAGTATGATGATCTTCGCGATTCATGCGTCGGCCGCCCTCGAGTCGGCGCAGCTGGTCTCCACGGCGGTGACGGGAGAATGATGTCCCGTCGCAGTGCCGTCTTCTTCGCGCTCTCGAGTCTGCTCTTCGGCGGGACCTTCGTCGCCGCGAAGGCCGGGCTTGCGTACTTCCCGCCGCTGCTGTTCGTGGCGCTTCGCTACGACGTTGCGGCGGTGGTCATGCTGGCGTACGTCGGCCTGACCAGTTCGCGGTCGGAGCTGCTTCCGCAAAACAGCGGCGACGTCGCCAGCATTCTCGCGACCGGCGTCCTCGCGATCGGGCTGACGAACGCCTTGCTGTTCGTCGGCCAGCAATACGTCTCGAGTGCTGTCTCCTCGATCATCTACAGTCTCAACCCGATCATGACGCCGGTGTTCGCCGCGGCGTTGCTCTCCGATGAACGCCTCTCTCGGCGCGGCGCGGCCGGGATGGGACTCGGCCTCGTCGGCGTCGGGCTCGTGGTCAGCCCGGATCCCGCAAATCTGCTGGCGGGTGCCGTCGGGAAGGGCATCCTCTTCGTCGCCGCGATCAGCGCCGCACTGGGTGCCGTGTTGATCCGCCGGGCCAACAGCGACCTCTCGAGTCAGGTCCGCGTCGCCTGGGGGCTGCCCTTCGCCGCAGCGCTGAGTCACCTGCTGGCCTGGGCGAGCGGCGAGTCGGCGGCTGCGATCACGTGGACGACCGAGGCGCTGCTGGCGCTTGGCTACGTGAGTATCTTCGCTGGTGCCATCGCCTACGTCGCCTACTTCGGGCTTATCGATTCGGCCGGCGCGATCCGTGCAAACCTGATCTTCTACGTCGTGCCCGTCGTCTCGACGCTCGGGGGCTGGGCACTGCTCGGTGAGACGATCGACGCGCTCGCGATCGCCGGCTTCCTGACGATCTTCGCCGGCTTCGCCGTGCTCGGCAGCAAGTCGATCGATATCGGGTCGCTGCTCCCGGACGTCGGCTCCGACGTGCCGTCCTCGTCTGCCGACGGCGAGTCGGTCGTCAGGGAGGAACCGCGGGGCTACCGCTCTGACTGATTCACTGGCGCTCGAGGCGCTAATTGGGATCGACAGTCAGAACAGTGAGAGGTCGCCGGTTACGCTGTCAACGCGATCGTCGGCCGCCGGGCCGACAGCGAGCGCGGTGACGGTGCCGGGCTCGAGTTGGGTGTGGCCGGCGTCGCGGATGAGCGCGTTGGGGATGCCGTTACTGTCGGCGATCTCAGAGAGTTCGTGCAGTTGGCGTTCGCTCTCGCCTTTGAGGACGACCTTTTTCTGCCCACCCTGTTTCCACTGTGATTGCAGCTGGCTGTCTGCCTTCTCGTAGGCTGACAGCGACGCGTGGGCGACCTGTGCGGCGAGTTTCCCCTGTCCCATGCCGATGTCGGTTCGAGCGACGATGGCCTGTTTCATAGCCGACTCGAGGACGGGAATCCCTTTACTTGTACCTATCCCGACTGCGGAACCGGCAACCGGTCCAGATGGCGATAGCATTGATGTGCATGAGAATCACACAATCTGTCATGCAGGAGCGTCGTCGGGTCCTCGTCGTGACGTCGGTTGCACTTTTCCTCTCGGTGCTGGTGTGGTTCAATTATTCGGCGGTGCTCCCGCTGATCGTCGAGGAGTGGGGCCTCTCTGGGACAGAAGCGGGGATCGTGTTCGGCGCACTTCAGGCGGGCTATCTCGTTGCGATCGTTCCCGCAGGCTGGCTCGCGGATCGCTACTCGCCGCGGTGGGTGATCGCCGTCGGTGCGACTGGGACCGCGCTCCCGAGTCTCGCGTTCGCCGCGGTTGCCGACGGCGTTCTCGTCGGCACTGTCTTGCGATTTCTCTCCGGACTCTTCGTCGCCGGCGTCTACGTCCCGGGAATGCGCTTTGTCTGTGATTGGTTCCCCGAGACCACGCGCGGCCGGGCGCTAGGACTGTACATCGCCACCTACGAACTCGGTAGCGGCTTCTCGTTCGTCTTCGCGACGATCGCCGCGGAGGCCGTTGACTGGCGGCTCGCGATTGCCGCCACGAGCGTCGGCGCGCTGTTTGTCGCGCCGGTGATACTCGGTCTGACCCGCGACAGCCCTGAGCGGACGACATCGGCGACCGGCGGATTCGATGTCTCGGTCTTCCGAAACCGGGAGTACCTCGCTGCGGTCAGCATCTACTCGTGGCACAACTGGGAATTGTTCGGCGTCCGTAACTGGTTGCTGGCCTTTCTCGTGGCGACGCCGGCGTTCGTGGCGACCGACTCGGCGGTCCTGCCGGGGCTGGTCGTCGGTGCGATGGTCGCTATGAGCGGCGTCGGCAACGCTGCTGGCGGCTGGCTCAGCGACCGCGTCGGCCGGCCACAGACGATCGCCGCCGGCCTCGGTGCCAGTACCGTCCTGAGTGCGACGTTCGGCCTCCTCGGTGGACTGCCGCTGTCGGCGCTTGTTGCCGTGACGCTCGCCTATGGCGTCGTCCTCGCGCTCGATAGCGCGCCCACGTCGACGCTCGTCACTGAGGTCGTCGCCGACGAACACGTCGGCACCGCGCTGTCAGTCCAGTCGCTGGCTGGCTTTTCGACGACGGTCGTCTCACCGATCGTCTTCGGACTGGCACTCGACCGTGGCGGCTACGCCGCGGCGTTTCCGACACTCGCCGCCGGTGCGTTCCTCGGATTGCTGTCAGTCGGTGCGCTCGTGTGGTTCGAAAGATAACGGCTCGAGCGAGTCCAGAACGAGTCGTCGCCCGTCGCCACTATGCTGGCGGCTTTGGCGCTCGCTCACAGGACGATGGCCTCGTTGCGAAGGAGTTCTCGTTCCGTCCATTTTGCCTCCGGACCCGCTTCGACGAGGGTTGGCTTGTCGACTGGCTCCGAAAACCGGTCCGGGTCCGGCTCGAGCGGCTCGAGCATCGCGGAGAAGACCGAGCCGCGCCGGCCGCCGGCCGAGACGATGCCGCCGTATTTGCGTTCCTCGAAGGAGGTGTCGTCCGGGCTGGGAAACTCCTCGCGAATGATCTGTGCGGTCTCTTTGAGATACGTTGCCGCCTGCTGCTGTGAGTAGCAACTGTCCTCGTAGTACGCCTCGGCGTATTCGTCGGCCAGGTCCTCGGTGGAGTGTTCTGGGGACTCGTAGCAGATCGACTTCGTCGTCGTGTATCCATCGGTAAAGCGGATGTTCATCGTAAAGCTCTCCGGATACCGGAGGATAACCGGTGAAAACATCATCTCCGTAATCGTGGTTCGTTGTTGAATCCGCCACAGCCCCTCGAAGTAGTAGGCTGCCAGTGCTCCGATTCGGTCGTCGCGATCGCCACGGGCATATGCCATCGCGACCTCCTCGTAGTCATCGCCTGCAATCCGCCTGAGCCGCCGCTCGAAACTCTCGGCAATGCGCTCGAGTTCCGCCTCGTAGGCAGTCAGCAGTGGAACTTCGGGATCGGCGAGTAACTCCGCCTTCCGCTCTCGAGCGTCCGCTACGGTCATCATGTTCTCGTGGAAGGCTCGCTCAGCCGTGGTGTCGGGAAGTGGAACCCGAACCGCACGTTGATGCAAGACTTTCGTATCGCCGTTGAAGCGATCCCGTTCCCCATCCATGCACCGCCGTTCATCATGTATCATTATAATTTATTAGGCCGCTCAGTCTATAATTCCATGTACGTAATAAGAGTCAGATATTACCACACATGATAATGCGTGGCGGCTCGCTGGCCGCTCGAGCGCGGACCGAGGAATTTAGGGCCCCGTACTCGCTCCTACTCGGTATGATCCTCTCCGATGCGGATATCTTAGCGCGTCTCGAGGCCGGCGACCTCGTCGTCGAGCCTCTCGACGACCCAGAATTGCAGATCCAACCTGCGAGCGTCGACCTTCGACTGGGACGAGAATTCCTCGAGTTCCAGCGGACGAACATCCCTTGTATCCACCCCAACTCCGAACAGGAAGTCGACGAGTACGTCACGGAAACGATCGTCGAGGACGGTGACGACTTCATTCTCCATCCCGGCGACTTCGTGCTGGGGACGACCCACGAGCGCGTCGAGATCCCGCCGGACCTGATCGCCCACGTCGAGGGTCGCTCCTCGCTGGGCCGGCTCGCCGTCGTCGTCCACGCGACCGCTGGCCTCTGTGACCCCGGCTATCGCGGCCAGATCACCCTCGAGCTCTCGAACCTCGGGACGGCACCGGTCGCGCTCACGCCGGGGATGCGCATCTCCCAGCTCACCTTTACCGAACTCACGACGGAAGCCGAACGCCCCTACGGCAGCGACCGCGGCTCGAAGTATCAGGATCAGGACGGCCCGCAGGCCTCCCGAATTCAGAGTGACGACGAGTTCGGCGGCGACCAGCTCGAGCGCGATCGGTGAACGGCGACGGCTGAACACGCCGACAGGACGTTCACTTTTGACCCGGCCATAGCGACGGGCACTCCCCACGGTGGGACACCATCGACGAGCGCGACCGCAACGACGCCCGCGGGAGGCTCGAGGCGTCCTTCGAGGCGATCCGAGACGACGAGGTGCCCGTCGCCGACGGCCGGGAAGCGGTGGACGACGCGGTCGAGTCCGACGCGATCGAGACGATGCTGCTCTCGACGGCGAGCGGTTCGCCGCGGCGTTCGACGGCCTCGGTGCATTGCTCTGCGTTCCGATCGACTGAGAGAGGTGTCGCCGGCTGTTGCAGGCACCACGTGCTTGTCTCAGGTTGCAGTACCGATGGACATGTGCGCCACTTTTTCCGACGACGACGTCGGTAAGGCCGTCGAGAACGGCAACGGCGAGGCGGTCGGCGTCATCACTGCAGTCGAAGGCGACATCGCCCATGTCAGACCGGATCTGTCGGCCGTCGAATCGATCACATCGTCGCTCGGCTGGGAGGGGGCTGTCGAGATGACCGTGACGCTCGAACGGACGATCGTCCGAGAGCGTACCGCGGACGCCGTTCGGCTCGAGGGATCACTTCCGCTCTCGAATGCATCCGACGATGGAAGCAAAACTGAACGAGACGCCGTCAATGACTGAGACGGACTCCTGTCAGTCAGTTCTGGTGCAACCGCAACCCCCCGTACTGCGATTGCAACCGGGACATCGTCGCAGCAGACCGTCTGAGGCCATGACACGTCAGTCGACTAAACCGACTGGCTCCCGCGATCCGTGAAACGGCTCCGATCGATTGGGGACCGACGAGTCAAAAACAGCCGGGAGAACGACGGTGATTCCGGGACCGGGACCGATCGACGACGACTCATACTGCCGGACAAAACGGTTCATCCCTCGATCGCACCCACAATGCTGTCGCCGACGGCGACAGCCGTCGAGACGCGATCGAGTATTCACTGACGTTTGACTGGTCGTCTCAGGAGCGTCGCTCGCCGATCGCATCGCGCAGGCGGCCGGGCACGTCGAGCATGGAGATGCCAAAGCCGAACAGCACCATCAACACGTAGACGCCGAGCGTCGAGGTCCAGACGACCAGCAACGACAGGATCGCCCACGGACCCGCAAGGAAGTAAAACGCCGCGATCGACATCGCGGTCCCGTAGAGCAAGACGATATACGGGCCCCAGTCGCGGGCGTGGCCGCGGCGAACGCGTCTCCGAACGTAGCGTTTGAGTTCACTCTCGAGGGACTCCTTTCTGACGGTGCGA
The DNA here is from genome assembly GCF_004217335.1 of Natrinema hispanicum. GTDB lineage: Archaea > Halobacteriota > Halobacteria > Halobacteriales > Natrialbaceae > Natrinema > Natrinema hispanicum. The sequence goes on along the minus strand of NZ_SHMP01000004.1, from coordinate 886,936 downwards.
TCTTCGACGTCGTCCTCGAAGGTTGCGACGCGATCGCGTAGCCGTTCGATTTCCTCGCGCAGTACTTCGGAATCATCCGCGCGGTCGTGTGTCCGGGCGCTCGCGCGGTCGCTGGCGCGGTCCTCGGTCGCCCCCTCGTCGGCACCCGTGGCGTCGTCGGTCATCGCTTCTGTCGAGACCTGTCGTCCGCGGGGACTTTGTAGCTGCCGATCCACTTCACGGTCGGCGATGGTCGCGTTGATGACCGCCCCGAAGACGAGGATGATCGCACCGGCATACAGCCAAACGAGCACGAGAAAAACGGCACCGAGCGCGCCGTAGATCGTGTACCCGGTGGCGAAATCGGTATAGAGAGAGAACGTCCCGCTCAGCACGACCCAGCCGACGGCTGCGACGACCGTTCCCGGCAGCGCCTCACGGATCTCAACACTGGCGTCCGGAAAGATAACGTACAGCGGGAGGAACGTCACGAGCAATCCCACGACGACGAATAGTTGGCCGATGATCGCCAACTCAACTCCCGGCACGACCAGGATCAGAAACTCGATGGTGCCGACTGCGACCAGCCCCAGTGAGATACTGATTGCGACGATCGTCGCGTCCCAGAACGTATCGAGCAACGATTTCGATCCCACTGTCCCGTATACCTGGGAGAAGGCCCGATCGAGACCGCGCAGGACTCGACTCGAGCCCCACAGCAAGCCGAGGATACCGGCGACGGTTGCACTTTGCCGGCCAGTCTCGTCGATGATCGTCTCGGCGAGCACCTCTCGAGCTGCCGGCGTGAGGATGTCGCTGGCCGCGACCGAGAGTTGCGCTGCAAGCGTCTCGCCGCCGATCGACGCCGCGATTCCAAGTGCCAGTAGCGTGAGTGGGACGAGCGAGAGAAAGCCGTAGAACGCGACGCCGGCAGCGAGTAGCGTCACCTGTTCGTCTCTTGCGAGCCGAACGGCCCGGCCAGCTAGTTCGAGCCTTCGTCTGTGATCGATCACACCACTTCCTTCGATCTACCCAGCAATATGTAATCACATGGCACAGGGACACAACTGGCTGTTAGAAGGACCGCTGTGCGCTGCAGCCTCAGGCTGGCGAGACCATCGGCGCTGTAGCCGCTTACTTCGAGCGGCTCCAAGACCCAGCTACTCGAGACTGTCCGCGGTCGCCGCGCGAATCTCGCCGACGCTTGCATCCGTTTTGAACGTCGTGCCGCCGTAGTGGGCTCTCGAGGCCTCGTAGCCGGCGTCGCGCAGGTCAGCGAGGAAGTCGTCCATCGCGTTGGCAGGCAGCCCCCAGTTCCGACAGAGCTTGTGCTGGTCGTAATGAGTCGGTTCGTCGAGTTCCGCCGCGAGCGTGTCACAGAGTTCGCGCGCCTGTGGCGCGGTGTTGAAGGTGTAGGGTATTTCGTCCCGGACGGCGGCGATGAACGCCGAGTCTTGGACGGGGCCAAGCCAGACTGGTCCGGCAGTCAGCATGCGATTCCCGTCGCAGTGAGGACACGTTTCGAGCGGATCGGCGATCAGGCCGGGATCGGCCTCGCGGTAGAGACAGTCTTCACAGTGGTAGAGGTGGCCTAACTCGTCGATTGCCGCGTCGGCCGATGTGGCCTTGTGCTCGAGCTCGAGATACGTTCGGACGTAGTGGCTGGTCGCGTGAGTCAGGATCGGCTCGACACCCACGTCGAAGCGGGCAGCGCTGCGGGCGAGCGCAGAAATGAGAATTCTGACGCCCATCTCGGCGTGGTAGTCCGTGTTGCGCGGTACGGCCGAATACGAGCGGACGCCACTATTGAAGTGGGCCCCACACAGCGGTGCAGTGTCGGTCGCGGTGACACAGACCAGATCCCGGCAGTTCGCGAAGGCTGCGTCCGCGAAGGGCATCGGCGTCCCGTAGGGATCGAGATCGATCACGTCGAACGGCCCGTCGTGCATCAGGGCATTGACGTTGCGGTGTTCGACCGTCGCCTCGCAGTCGTTTCGCTCGAGGTTGTCTCGCGCCAGTTCGACCGCCTGTTCGTCGACGTCACAGCAGGTGACGTCCCAGCCATCGGCGGCGGCTCGAACCCCGCGGACGCCGCTTGCGGTCATCGCATCTAAATACGACGTGGCGCGCGCTTCGCGCTCGCGGTAGGCCCGCAGCGTCGCGATCGTCAGATCCCGGTTCAACTCCTGTCGCGGGTTGTAGAAAACAGCCTCCTCGATGCCGTCGGTCTGTTCGCCGGGCACCTCGAGTTCGACCCCGCCCTCGGTGACGCGCATACCACGTTTCGGCGGTAGCGGGCGAAAAACGGTGTGGTCTCAGGCGGTCACGCTGGCCGGACAACCAAACCGATTTTACAGTTGGGCGCACAGTTCCGGACGTGTCGAAGGCCAATCCCGTCGAGCGATGGCAAGCCGCTCTCGAGGAAGCTGGCGAACTCACACCCGAGATCGTCAGCGAGATCACGCGGATTCACGGTGACCGCGGGGCGCAGGCGATCGAGGCCGTCGGCGAGAACCGGGTGAAAGCCTACCGCGATTTCACGATCGTCGTCGGCTACGATGACGAATACATCGTCGAAGATGGGAACTGTACCTGCAAGGACAGCGAGTACAACCTAGATGACGACGACCCGACTGAACGTTGCTGGCACTCACTTGCCGTCGCAATTGCACGCCGGGTAGGCCACGTCGACTACCACGACATGTGGTACTCAGACGTGCGTGAGTTCCTGTGACGGCAGTCTCCCGCCGAGCAAATCACTGACCCTGCTACTCGGACTCGTTACAGGCGGCGATGATGACCTCCGGATCATCGATTAGCCGATTCTCCATATAGTTGCCTTTTCCCCGTCCAGCCCACTTTCGTTCCTGTTCGATAATCGAGAGAAACTCGAGTTCAGAGAGAATGTCGCGGACGCGACGGAGCTTCAGGTGGTCAGACTCGTCGCGCTCACAGAGTCGCTTGTAGAGATCATAGGCCTCGTTCGTCGTTACCGGCGCGTTGTCGCCTTCCTTCTGCTGTGTGAGCAGTGCCATCGCCTCGAGGACCAGCTTCGCGTGACTCGGGCTCTTGGAAATAAGTTCGGCGAGTCGACTTGTCTCCTCACGTTCATGAGCGTGATCGACGCAGTCCTCTGTGACGGATTCGAGATCACTTTCTTCAGCTATCTCGCCAGCAAAGCGGAGAATGTCGATCGCCTTCCGGGCGTCGCCGTGTTCGCGGGCAGCGAGCGCAGCCACACGGGGGATGACGCCGTCCTCAAGGACACCCTCGTGGAACGCGTCCGAACGCGATCGCAGGATCTCACGGATCTGGGTCGCGTCGTACGGCGAAAAGACGTACTCCCGTTCGCAGAGGCTGGATTTGATCCGCTCGTCTAGCGAGTCCTTGTAGCGAACCTTATTCGAGATGCCGATGACGCCGATCGTACTCTCCGTAAGCTTGCCGGATTCGACCGCCCGCGAGAGTTGCATCAGGATATCGTCGTCCTCGATCTTGTCCACCTCGTCCAGAATAATCAGCGCGACGTCGTACCGGCTGTCGACGATCCGCCAGAGCCGCCGATAGTACTCCGAGGTGCTCAACCCCGAGTGAGGAATCGAGATATCGGTTGACGCTTGGTCGTTGAGTTGGTGGCCGGCCGACTGGACAGCCTGGGTCTCCGTCGATTCTTGCAGGCAGTCGACGTAGGCGACGCCGATTGAGACGTCGTTGCCCTTCGCGCGCTCGATGGCCTGGTTGGTGATGAATTTCGAACAGAGGGACTTCCCGGTACCCGTTTTCCCGTAGACGAGGACGTTGTTCGGCGTGTTCCCGCGCGTTGCCGGTTTGATCGCGTTGGCGAGATCTGTCAGTTCGTCTTCACGACCGATGATCCGGTCGCCGTCGGGAAGGTGTGAGACCTGCAAGAGCTCCTTGTTTCTGAAGATCTCGTTTTCGCTGCCGAAGTAATCCATCGAATTAGGCATTCAGTTGCCGGAGACATTCCGCGGAGAGCACTTAACGTGTTCGGGCCACGGTGCCGCTGTATGAGTAAAATTCCGCGTTTTCAAGTCCTAAGCAGCAGAAAGCCTACCCCTTGGTTCCGCTGTATTCGTGAAATAGGACCCCGGAGTTCCGCTGTAACCGACCCGGAGAATCTCCCGACGGTCACCCCGAAGTGCCGCTGTATCGCGAGCAGTCAGTCTGAAATCAAGAAGTAGTCGGACGGATTCAGCTGCAACCGAGTACCGAATTTCTCCTGTATAGAGTCAAAAGGATTTCTATAGGGGCCGCTCCAGTCGTTCTCCACCCCGCAATGCCGCTGTATGCGGAGACACACACCCCGCGGTGCCGCTGTAAGTGCCTGACAGTGTCGGGTCACGAGAAACAGGGGTTAGGTGGTGCTGAGCGAGAGAGTAATGGTTTCAGCGACCTGATCAGGCGAACAATCAAAATGGACTGCAACCGACTTCATCAACTCGAGCGGCGGTTCTGCGTTCGAAAACGATCGAACACGACTGCGTTCAAAAAGCTCAATGGACGTTAACACAGTAGTCGTATTTAGTAATATCGTCTTCGAGTCGAACATTGGAGTAATCGGCGTCACCGTGTTTCCACTCGATCAACCGTGTCACGGAAAATATCGGACAGCAGCCGCTATCCTACCTCTTTACAGCGGCACCGTGGGGTGTGTCTCTTTATGCGGTTTCCCCGCCGCTCGGTTTAGTAGTCGCCACTGCTCGATTTGTCTGATCGTAACTCCTCAAGTCAGAACAACTTGACGAACGCATCGAATACGCAGTAGCGTTATTCTTCAGCGCAGATTTCCACGAAGTTCTGCAGAATCCGTAGTCCGGTCTCGCCACTCTTTTCGGGGTGGAACTGCGTGCCGAAGACGTTGCCTGCCTCATTTGCGACGATCGAGGGGAACTCCCGTCCGTACTCCGTCGTCGCGACGACGGCGTGCTCGTCGTCGGGGGCCGCGTAGTAGGAGTGGACGAAGTAGGCATAGTTCCCGTCGACGCCTTCCACGAGCGGGTGCTCGCGCTCGACCTCGAGTTCGTTCCAGCCCATATGGGGTACCTTCTGGCCTTCAGCGAATCGGACGTTCGTGCCGGGGATCAGATCGAGTCCCTGGACGGCCGACTCGCCGTCGGTTTCGCCCTCTTCACTCGTCGTGAGCAGCATCTGCATGCCGAGACAGATACCGAACAGCGGCGTGCCGCTTTCGGCGACCTCGAGGAGGTCCTCACGAAGCGGATCGGCGTTCTCGACACCTTCGCGGAACGCGCCGACGCCCGGAAGGACGACGCCGTCGGCGTCGTGGAAAGCCGCAGGGTCGTCGGTGATCTCGACGTCGGCACCTGCACGCTCTAAGCCACGAGTGACACTACGGAGGTTTCCAAGCCCGTAGTCGACGATGACGACGGAGGCAAGCGTCTCCTCCGGTGGGGACGAAACGGTGCTCATACGTCTACTCGGTGTGGCCCGTTCAAGTGAATTGCCATTCGGGCAATCATCCTCACGGGGCGAGGGGGTGCCCACAGCCAGCACTGCCGGGCGGCTGCCATCGATGGTGAGCCCCGCTCTCGTATCCGCCGAAATATTGTTCATTATTGTGAATACTGAGATGAAGATTGATGCGTGGGGGCGGTGTTCTCGTTGGTAACACAGCCCCAGTATGGTTTCGATCATAGTTCTCTCGAGTTCAATAATCACCGGAAGGAGCCATTTAAATGCAGGAATCGACATCCCTCGAGGACAGCAGCTGTCTCCGGTACCGAAGGCACTATTAACAACCGGAGACTGAATAACAATTGCGTGGCGAATACAAGACTAATACGACTTAGACAAACGATACGAGATGTCTTCGACGCGCGTGGCATCCCGGCAGCGGACCAGCGGCTCATCGGCTATACGACGGGGGCACACGCACTCGATCACCTCGTCATCCTCTCGATTCCGCTGTTTATCCCCATCTGGATCGCCGAGTTCCAGGTGACGACGTACGAACTGGGACTGCTCGTAACGCTCATGACCGGGTTGTACGGAGCCATGGCGCTTCCGTCCGGCATTCTCAGCGATCGGTTTGGTGCGGACACGGTGATCACCGGCTTCTTGCTGTTGACCGGTGGGGTGTTCCTGGCCGTTCCCTTCATCGATTCGTTCGCGGCGTTGGCAGTCGTGGTCGCGCTGGCAGGCGTCGGTGCCGGGTTCTACCATCCGCCGGCGCTTGCCTTCATCAGCCGTGAGGCGGAGGCACCGAGCAAGGGCTTTGCCTACCACGGCATCGGTGCGAATCTCGGAATCGGTATCGGGCCATTGCTCATCACCGCCGGACTCGCGGTCAGCGACTGGCGAACCGTCCTCGGACTGCTCGCGGTCCCACTGCTGGGATTCGGCGTGCTCTTTGCGCTCCGTGGCCCCTCGGATTCGAACGACCACACGGCGTCGGCGCACTCGCTCGGTGACGTCCTCACCCAGCTCCGTGCGCTCGTCACTCCCGTCTTCCTCGGGATCATCGCCGTCTATGTGTTCGCGGGGATCTACTACCGCGGTACACTGACCTTCCTCCCGCAGTTCATCGACACGCTGTCGTCGCTGCCGAGTCTGGATCTCGCCGGCGCGTCCGTCGGTGCTGGCCAGTGGCTCTACTCGCTAATCCTGCTGACCGGGTCAGTCGGTCAGATCGTTGGCGGCCACCTCGGCGAACGCTTCGAGATCGAACGCGTCCTGCTTGGCGTCTTCGCCGCGACGAGTCTTGCGTTGCTCGCCCTGGGTGGCCTCTCCGGCACTGCCGTCATCGGGGTCGGGCTCGTCTTCGGTGCCCTCCTCTTTACGCTCGCGCCGCTCCAATCGTCACTTGTCGCGAAACACACGCCTGACGCGGGACAGGGCATCGGCTTCGGGCTCGTCTTTACCGTCAACTTCGGAATCGGCGCACTCGGTGCCTCACTGGCCGGCTGGCTTCTCTCAAGCAGCTCCTACTCGCTGCTCTTTGGCGTGCTTGCCGTGTTCCCGCTCGTCGCAGCCGCCGCGGTGCTTTCGGTCTCGAAGACAGGCCGCCCTACTGAATCGCACGCACAGTAATCCACTTCAAATCACAGACACACGACAACCATGACCATCACGTTCACCCCAATCGGACACGTTCGCTCACCGTACGACACGCCTGCAGCCGTCGACCACGACGCGGTCGACGAGACGACCGGCGAAATCGTCCTCAAGGACGACTACGAAGACGGCCTCGAGGGAATCGAGGACTTCTCACACATCGTCGTCTTCGCCCACTTGGACGAGATCGACGAGTATCGACCGATTGCTCGGCCGCCACACGCCGACGATATCGAAGTCGGCACTTTCGCGACGCGGAGCCCCCACCGACCGAACCCACTCGCCCAGACCACCGTCGAGTTGCTCGAGCGCGACGGGACGACGCTGCACGTCAAAGGACTCGATCTCGTCGATGGAACGCCCGTCATCGACGTGAAACCCTACGTCGGTTCGATCGACGACGAAGACGTTTCCTTCGGATGGCTCGAGGACCTGTAAACTACCCATCTACTCTCTCGGCGCATACGCGCCTCGGTCTTTGATGGTGGGGCTTTAATGTGGACTCCCTGTAATCAGTCGTCGGCAATATACCGTTGACTCTCACCGTTCAACGGCTGCCGAAGGCGTTGGCCTCGCACTTTTGTAGCTGGGGTACTTAAATAGCGCTCGTGACCGCGCGGGAAAACGAGCGGCAGCCAAACGGTGAGCCCGTCGATCACCGTCTCGGTGACCGATCGGCCGTGAGCGCCGCCGATCGGCTGTCGCTCGATGATGGGACCCGCAGCGAGGGAAACGATCCGCTGTCGGACCGCTCTTCCCATGTTAATACACCGTCGACGGAGGACAGCGGCATCGCTGTTTCCGTTACTGGTCTGCGAAAGCGCTTCGGTGACGGAACGGCGTCCGTTATCGCCGTCGACGACGTTTCCTTCGACATCGAAACCGGCTCGATTGTCGGTCTGTTGGGACCGAACGGTGCCGGAAAAACGACGCTCATCAAGTCGATTCTGGGCATGGTGCTTCCAGATGAGGGGTCCGTTCGGATCAACGGCGTCGATGTCTATGAACGCCCTCGAGACGCATACGCACACGTTGATGCGATGCTCGAGGGAGCCCGGAACGACTACTGGCGGTTGACCGTCAGGGAGAATCTGCGGTACTTCGCGACGATCAGCGGCGTCGACCCGGATTCGGTTCGTGGCCGCCACGAGCGGCTTCTGACACAGTTGGGACTTGCGGAGAAAGCGGACGTTCCCGTTCGTGAGTTGTCGCGAGGGATGAAACAAAAAGTCTCGTTGGCCAGCGTCCTCGCTGGCGGTGCCGAGGTTGTGTTCCTCGACGAGCCGACCCTTGGACTGGATATCGAAAGTTCGCGAACGCTTCAGCGGGAACTGCGACGCCTCGTCGAGGAAGAAGCTCTCACCGTCGTGCTCAGCAGCCACGACATGGATGTCGTCGAGACGGTGTGTGACCGCGTCCTCATTATGTCCAACGGCGGGGTCATCGCGGACGACACCGTCGACGCGCTGCTGTCAGGCTCCGATTTGCACTCCATCGAGATTACGAGTCGCGATCTCGATTCGGCCATCGTCTCGACCCTTGAGGAGCGCTTCGAGACGATCAGCGTCGAACCGCGCGAGCGAGGGCACCGGATCACCGTGACGACGGACAGCGATGGACTGTACACGCTGTTGGCCCACCTCCGCGCCGAAGATGTCTCCCTCGAGGGCGTCCGAACGATCGAACCGGATCTCGAGGACGTCTTCGTCGACTTGACGGCCGGGAGGGACCGATAATGGCCAGCCAGCAGGGAACGGATGAAACGCCGCGGCCGGCCGGTTACTATCACCTCGCACGAGCAGTGCTCTCCCGCGAATTTCTGATCTTCGTCCGCTATCCCGCCAACGCGATCGGCGGCATCGTCATCTCGGTGTTCTTCTTCGGCGTCCTCTTCTATGGCGGACAGATGATCGCCGGACAAGCGCTGACCGACTCGATCGAGGGGATCATCGTCGGCTACTTCCTGTGGACGCTGTCGGTGGGCGCGTACTCCTCGATCTCGAACGACATCGCGAGCGAGGTCCAGTGGGGAACCCTCGAGCGCCACGTGATGACGCCGTTCGGGTTCGCACCCGTGGCACTATTGAAAGGCGTCGCGAAGATTGTCCGGACGTTCATTACCTCGACGGTCATTCTGGTCGTGATGATTCTTCTCACCGGCACGACGCTCCAACTGAACCTGCTTACGATCGTCGTCGTCGCGACGCTGAGCATCGTCTCGGTGCTCGGGCTCGGGCTCGCAGCCGGTGGGGTGACGGTGCTCTACAAACAGATCGGCAACTGGCTGAACCTCCTCCAGTTCGGGTTCATCGTTCTCATCTCCGCTCCCGCGTTCGACCTCGGGTGGATGCAGGTGCTCCCGCTTGCCCACGGCAGCGCCCTCCTTCAGCGGACGATGGTCGACGGTATCCGTCTCTGGGAGTTCACAGCGTTCGACCTCACGTTGTTGTTCGGCACTGCGGCCGGCTATCTGGCGCTTGGGTATGTCGTCTTCCAGTATGCGACCCGCCGGGCGCGACGCCTCGGTGTGCTTGGCGACTACTGATCGACACGGATCGGTCACCACACTCCGCGCTCGAGTCGATTACCGGCCGGGATGACCACTGCGTCTTCGAGGTCCGAACCGCCGCCGGCGAGACGATCGAACTCGTCGTCACGACTTCGATCCGGGAGCTGGTGTTGCGACGGCTCGACTGCGCGGACGACGAGTCACCGATCGGGTCCCGCGTCTGGTATCGGCAACACGGCAGCTGGTTACTCACCTGTGAACGCGCGGCCACGGGCGACGAGTCGAAAGGTCTGTCCTGCGGTAATCGTCCAGATGACCAGCAGCAGCGCCGTCACTCCAAGCAGGACGTGGCCGAAAACCGCGACACCGAGGAAATGTGCAAGCACGTCGGCCGAGACGGCGAACGCACCAATCGGGAAGGTGTAGGCCCACCACGTGAAGAAAAACGGGTGGGTCCGACGTGTGACGTAGTAGGCGACGAGCGCGCCCGTCAGGACGAACCACCAGGCCGAAAAGCCCCACAGTAACAGCGCTAGCAGCTTCAAAAGTGGCACCAGCGGTGCGACCGCGATGTCGAAGCCGACACCAGCCTGTAACGCGTGGGTGAGTCGCGCGAGATCGATGACGAGGACGGATGTCGGCGCGAGTCCGATGGCGAACGTCGGGGCGAGTTTTTCGTGGGGCAGCGTCTCGTAGGCATACCGGTAGAGGACGATCGAGCCGAAAAACAGGAACAGGAAGGTCCCCACGCCGAGGGCGATCACTGAGACGGTGAAGATCGTCTGACCAACGAGCGTGCCGGCGTAGTACTCACTGGCAAGCAGGAATCCGAGCAGCGGAATCACGAGATGAGACACCGGTGGGATATACCACGCGAAGACGCCATCGTCGGGACCGATCCGGTCGTTGGTGAACATGAGCGTGACCAGCAGGAAGCCAAAGCCGAAGATGCCGACGCTCCCGGCGGCAAACAGGCCGGTCAGGAGCGGCCGAAGCGTCGCCGCTGACAGGAACCCGCCCATCGTCTGGGCGATGCCGACGCCAAGCACGATCAGCGTGATCGGCATCGTCGGGAAGAACTGGCTCCGGATCGGGTGGGTCAAGTCAGCCCACACCCGGTTGGGATAGAGGACCAGTCGCAAGCACCACGGGATCAGGTACGTGACCGTCGCGACCGCTGTCAAGCCGACGAACGCCATGGCGAGCGTCGCGACGGGGGCGAGATCGGCCCGTGCGGCGACCAGCGCCAGCGCGATACCAAGCACGCCGGTCCCCATCGTCGATCCGAACCACTGTGGTCCGAAGAATTCGATCGTGGTCGCGATCCGCGACCACGTGTCGTCTGTGGTCCGTTCTACATTACTCATACACAGCTAATATAGTAGCAAGTGGGCACAACTGTATTTGAAGGTGTCGACTACGCTCTGTGACGGGCTCCAACTCTAGTCAGTTCTCATCCCGAAACCGTGATGTATTCGACTCTTCATCTCGACACCCGATTCGCAATGCATTTGGCTGTATGGTACACATCGCACAATACAATGATGGGCGACGTTACCGTCGAAACCGACGCGTTCTAGCTGCCTTCGTCGACTTCAGCTCCTCGAGCGAAGTGTAACGCGGGTCCGACTGCCGGCTCTCAAAAGCCGTCGAGTCGCGTTTGCCCTCCCTCACTATCGTCGACGCCCGCGAGGTCTGCTGCCCGCTGAAGTGCGTTCTCGAACGTCTCCGCCTGACTGCGATCGTACAGCGTCGCCGCCGGGTGGACACAGATCAGCAGTCGCTGCGGCGTCCCGTTGATCCGGACCTCTTCGAGCGAGCCTGCTTCTTTGGTGACCGCGACCGACCGATCGAGGAGGTGTTCGCTCGGAACTTTCCCCAGCGTGACGATCACCTCGGGATCGAGGTGGTCGATCTCGCGCTCGAGGTAGTCCCGGCAGTGCTCGAGTTCCTCGGTCGTCGGATCGCGGTTTTCAGGGGGCCGACAGCGCACGCAGTTAGTGATCCGAACATCAGCGCGTGCGAGACCGACGGTTCGGAGGCCGTCGTCGAGGACCGAGCCACTGCGGCCGACGAACGGTTCGCCCTGTTCGTCTTCGTTGGCCCCGGGCCCTTCGCCGACGAACAGCAGGTCGGCGTCCTCGGGACCGACACCGTTGACGATCTGGCTCCGCGAGTCGACCAACGCCGGACAGCGCGTACACTCCGTGACACGGAGATCTTCCATCTCTCCCATACTGGTGGCTCACGCGGTCACCTTCTACCTCTTTCGGGATGCAGGTGCCGGTCACCGTCGCAATCGCTGTCACTCGAGCGACCGGGCGTACGAATCGGCCGCGCGAGCCGCCAGCCGGGCGACGCGAATCGGCTCCGGACGGCCACCTGCGGGCGTAAACGCTCGAACGGTCTCGTCTACCTCGTCGGGCTCGAGGCCGGCGGCTCTGACGTAGACGGTGTCGCCGTCGAGCGATAATTCGCGTCGCTCGGGCAGTGCCCGGTAGGTCTCGAGGCGTGCCTCGAGTTCGGGACCCGAAAACGCGTCACGAAGACCGGCCGCGAGTCCGTCGCTCGCCTCGAAGGTGACGGCGATCACCGGTCGCTCGGCTGCCTCGTGAATCCGAGACAGGTCGAGAATATTGTACCATGCGGGGGCGACAGCGCCGAGCATGACGTACCGGGCGTCCGGTCGCTCGAGGTCGTCGAGCAGTCCGAGAACGGCATCAGTCGCGTCGGTGCCTCCGACATGACAGGAACTGTACGCGAGGCCGTCACAGACGCGGTCGACGCGAACGACGGCACCGGCGAGCGTACTTCGACCTCGATCGCCGCGGTACGATTCGGCGATGCCCAGCGCCCGCACCCCGGACTTCATCAGGTCTCGTCTTCGTCTTTGATCTCCTTGAGCCGATCGAGGAGTTCGTCGCTCGATGCGCCGTTTTCGAACTCGATGGTTCCGTTGTGGCTGTTCGATCCCGACTTGACTGCGTCATCGTCGTCAAAATCAGCGTCTACCTCCTGCTGCTCGGATTCGTCGTAGCTCCCGAATCCCATACAGTGTCCATTATGCGGTTCGGATTGAAAAATTCAGTGGTCACTGGTTTATTAGGGATCGCCAAGTCGCCGGGACGTTCCGGAGGTGGCCCAACACGACCGGTCCGAGCATTGGATATAACTATCTCGTCATATAGTGGACCGACCGGAGAACTGTCGGACGGTCCAGAGCAGTCATCGATGATACCGTTTTTGCCCTCGGCCGTCGACGACTCCTGTATGGAGGTTCACCACGTCACCGAGAACGCGGAGACGTTCACCTGTAACGTCTATCTGGCTGTCGACGACCGGCCGACACTGATCGACGCCGGTTCCATGGAGGGCATCGTCGACGAGATTCGGCACCACACCGACGGGCCCGAGGCTGTCGTCATGACCCATCAGCACGGCGACCACGTCGCCCAGCTCGAGGCGGTCGTGGAGGCGTTCGACCCCGAGGTGTACGCCTACGCCGACCATCCGATGCGTACCCACGCGATCGACGACGGCGACACGGTCGTGATCGGTGACGAGGAGTTCGAGGTCGTCTACACGCCGGGCCACGCCGACGACCACGTCTCGCTCGTCTCTGAGTCGTCGCTGTTCTCCGGCGACGTGGTCGTCCACGATGACGGTGCGTTCGACTACGGCAGCTTCGGCCGCACCGACATGGCCGGCCAATCCCGAGAGCGACTCATCGAGAGCATTCAAGACCTTCTCGAGCGGATGCCCGATACTGTCGAACACATGTACGCGGGCCACGGCGGCGTCTTCCACGGCGATGTGCGCGATGTGGTCGAGACGGCGCTCGAGCGGGCCGAAAAGCGAGCGCCGAAGTACCCCGACGAGTAGGACCGCGAGCGCTGTGCGTACCGGGTGCTGCAGCTATGCTCGAGTGGAACTGATGTGAGAAAACTGCTCGCTCGATTATGCCGCGCGCGCTTCCTTCGCCTTGGGGCGAAGCTTCTTGTAGCCGCACTTGCGGCAGCGCTTGGCGTCTTTGGAGTTGCGAGCGTTACAGCGCATGCAGATCTGCTTCTCGAGCATCCGTTTCTCGGCGACGTCGAAACTGGCCATACCTTGCCTTTGCTCGTGGAGCATTTAATCGCTGTGATCCGATCGGGGCGTTCGCGTCTCGAGCGACTAGTTCAGGAACTAACAGTTAGGTGCAGGCAACACGAAGTGGCCGATAATGGCGACCGATCCGGTTCGATGGACGTTCGACCCGCGTGAAAGCTGGCTCTCGCGGCTCGCGACGTACGCGCCGTACGGTCTCTTTGGCGGAGCCGGCCTTCTGGCCCTGAGTGGCGGTCTGGCGGTCATCATCTTCGGGACGGTCGACGTAACGGTGCTGGCGGTGCTCGTGGTCCTCGCACTTGTCGGCGGGCCACTGTCGCTGCTATATCTGTGGCTCCTCGTGAACTACGGGTCGAACGGGTCGAAGTGGCTCGAACAGCACACGAGGGGCCGCGTCACGAAACGCGGTGTCGCCCTCTCTGCGGTCGTCGGCGCGCTCCTCATCGTGACTGCGATCGCCATCGCAGCCGAGTTGTTGGCGGTCTTCGTCGCCGCTGTGCTGGTCACGGTCATGGTCGGCAGTCTGCTCACGACGCCGGTTGCACTCGAGCCACGGGAACGACGACTGACCCTCGGCGACGACGACCGGTTCGGTGGCGCGACTGTCGTGGGTCTCGAGAACGTCACCGGCGTCTGGCGGGTTCCGCTGGGGCCGCTGTCACGGTGGCGGCTCGTCGTGCTTCGCCGAGTGCGAGGGAACCCGGTGGTCGTTCCGGTTCCGGATCGGCACGTCGAGACAGTCGAACAGACGCTCGAGGCGGGCCTCGCCGCAACCCCAACCGCGGAGCCGAAGACGGCTGGCACGACGCGCCCGATGCGAATCGTGCTGGCCGCGATCGGGGTCGGATTCTTCGCGACAGCGGTCGGATTCGCCGCGCTGGCGAGCCAAGCGGAAACAGCGGCTAGCGGGCGAGCGATGGTTTTTACTATTTATCTCGGTCTATTCGCCGCGATCGCGCTCGGCTACGCCGGCTACGAGTCGTGGCTCGCACGCCGTACGACGCCGTCGTCGGATGAGTAAGACGATCGCGACAACCTGTTCCAGTGGGGCTGTCACTCCTCGTCGGCCAGATAATCGTCCTGGACCGCGACGACCTCGCTCGAGTCCGTACACTCGCTGTAGCGGCGCAACGGTTCCTCGTTGAGCGTCAGGAAGGTCTCGCCCCAGCGAAACGGCTCGAGGATGTCCTCGGCTAACTCCCAGTCACCGAGGATACAGGCCGCACCAGCGAGCGCTTCGACGGTCGTCAACTGGAACGGGCGGCCGTAGTTGATCGGATTCGCGGCGACGAGAAAGGGGAGTGCCCGATGAATTCCGCGCATCTTGAACGAGGCCGCCTCAGCGGACTCCCACGAGCAGTCGAGGGCGACCAGCGTCCCCAGCCCGTCGTCAGCGTCGGCCGGCGACAGCGCCTGCTCGGCGTGGGGATTGAGCACGATCCCGTAGGGTACCTGCCCCATCGACCGATAGAGGGTCGCTTTGTCGAACTTCTCGAGGCGACGCGCGGTACACTTATCGGGGTCGTCGTCGCCCTCGTAGTAGACGTGACACTCCACGCAAGGGGATACGAACGGGCGCGAGAAAAGCACACGGTTCGGGCCCGGAGTCGTACGCTTTTGTCGATGGCGACGAATGCGGTGATATGGATCCGGAGTCGGACGTGACGGACGCCGCGACGGACGAGAGCGCGACTGTCGTCCGTCGGTATTACAACGCGCTCGACGAGCACGACTACGGCGCGCTCGAGGAAGTCCTCTCGCCAGCGTTCTCACAGCGCCGTCCCGACCGCACGTTCGAGGACCGCGAGACGTTTGTCGCGTTCATGCGCGAGAAGCGACCGAACCCTGACACCAGCCACGACCTCGCGTCGATCGTCGTCGGGGACGACTGCGTCGCAGTGCGCGGCCGCGTGACCGACGACGGGACGACGCTGTTCGAGTTCGCGGACTTCTTCGAACTCGAGGACGATCGGATCGATCGGCTCGAGACCTACTCGCGGTAATACCGTCGGACGACCAGTCCGATCAGGCCGAGCAGTTGTTCGGCCCGAGCTCGAGTTCGACCCGGTCTTCCGGCGGAATCGCAGTGACACCGCGGTTGAACTCGATGATCTCCTCGTAGTTCGACGGCTTCTCGCCGGCGTCGGCCATGCGATCGACGAACGCGTCTTCCGCGAGTCCGAGCAGATCGATACCCGTCCGCGCGTCGCGGATCGTCGTCCGGATCGGCTCGCCGGGCGCGCCGTGTTCGAACTCACCGTCGGCGGTGACCGTCACGTGTCCCGGGAGGACGACGAGGCTCTCGGGTTCGGTCAGGACCGTCCGGTGGAGCGTCTCGTAGAGCATGCGTGCCCCTTTCTCGCCTTCGCCTCTGCTCGCGGTTTCACCGCTCGCGTCTTCCGAGGCGCTACGCGCCTCGCTCCCCCTGAACTCGAGTTCCGTCCGGCCCGTCGAGTCGACGTGGAGCGTGTCGGCGGTCAGCAACGCGCGGTCGTCGACCAGCAGGGAGATCATCTCGCTCGTGTGGCCCGGCGTATGGAGGGCTTTGAGCTCGCGGTCGCCAACGGAGAAGACCTTGTTGTGCTCGAGCAGAGTGTACTCGCGTTCGACGTCGCGCTCGCTGGCGTGCTCGCCGAGGTAGTAGGGAACATCGAGGTCGTCGGCCAACTGGCGACCGCCGGAGATGTGGTCAGCGTGGACGTGTGTGTCGATCACGCCCGTAATCGTGAGATTGGCTTCCTCAGCAGCGGCTTCGTACTCGTCGGTGTCTGCGGTCGGATCGACGACGACGGCCTCGCCCGTCTCGGCACAGCCGACGAGATAGCCCAGACAGCCCTTCGCACGTCGCTGGAGTTGGACGATCGTCACCCCCTCGCCGACGTTGACTTCGGCGCGGTCATAGACGCCGCTCCAGCCCTTCATACCGCCCTCGACGGCCGCAACGTCGAACTCGTCGGTCGCCGACTCCAAGCGCGTCGCCAGATTGCTCGAGGAGATCCCCTTCGCACAAATGGCGATCACGCGGTCGGTGTCGCCGACAACGTCTTGCAGGTCCTCGAGCTTGCCGTCGAGTTCCTCCTCGGAGCCGAACGGGAAGTGAACCGCTCCGGAGACATGCCATGACTCGTAGCTGTCTTCCGGACGGGTGTCGACGAGGACGAAATCGGCGTCCTCGTCTTGCAACTCCGCGAGTCGGTCTGGCGAAATTGTGGTAACCATACACGATTGTATTGCCTCGAGCGACGTAAGCGCCGAGTCGTCAATTGCCGGGGTCGGCGTCACTACCGGACTGCACCGGCCCCAGTGGCTTCACGCTCGAGCCACACGCTGGTTTGCCGTGACCCCGAACGGTGGCTGATCGAACCTGCAGACTCATAGTTCGGCGGATCGGCGAGTGTAGTTATTTAACTGATATAAACGCAAAGGGCCAGTATGGCTCTGTCAGATTTCGTTACCGCCGTCGTTGCTGTCCTCCGTCGTCGGCCGTCTGATCTCCTGCCGCTGTACCTTCTCGGCGCTGCGGTCCCCGCGATCGTCCGTGTCGTGCCACTGCTCGCGCTCGGCGTTGCCTACCTGCAGCTCTCGGCGACCGGTCGACTCGAGACGATCCGCGCCCACCTGACCGGCCTCGGGTCGCCGCCGAACCCCAACGCGAATCCAGAGGCGTTCGAGACGTGGGCCAGCGGACTCGACCCGCTTGTTGACCTGCTCGTGACGCCGCCGTTGCTCGCACTCGCCGGCGTCTCGGTCGTCGCGAGCGTGCTAGTGTTTGCAGTGCTGTCCGCCGTCGTCGCCGCAGGCCAGCTGTCGGCCTGTTACTGGCCGGCTCCGTGGGAGTCGCGGACTCCGAATCGGGCTCGACGGTGCATCCCGGTTCTGGCGTCGGGTTCTCGGACTGTTCGTCCTCGAGTTGCTGTGCTGGGCGATCGTCCTCGGTGCCGTCGGCGTCGGCACGGCGCTGTTCGCCGGCGGCGTCTCGCTTGCGGCCGGTTCGGGGGCCGTCGCGATCCCCATCGTCCTACTGGGCGCGTTCATCGCGTTCCTCAGCTTGCTCGTCGTTCGTGCCCTCTTTGCGTTTGCGCCGGTCGCGATCGTCGTCGACGACGCAGGCGTGTTTGCCGCCCTCCGGAACGTCCTCGGATTCGTTCGCGCACAGCCGGTGAACGCGGTGTTCTACTACGTGCTCGCGATCGGCGTGCTCGTTGCGCTCTCGACGATTACGGGCCTGTTTTCACTGGTCGATATCGTTACCGTCGGCTCGCTGCTCTCTGCGCTGATTGCCATGCCGGCGCTGGATCTGTTGAAGACTGCCATCTACTGTGGCTATCGGGATCGATTGCGACCCCCGGAGCCACCGACGCGATCGCTTCGCGACGGGATTCGGGCCGGACTCCGTCGCGGCTGGCAGGAACTGATCGGGTTCGTCCGGACGCACCCCGGAACCCACCTGTTCGCCGCTGCCCTCGGCCTCCTCGGGTTCTGGATGGGATGGGCGGCCGCCGGCCCCTTCGTTGGCACGTTCGAGGCCTCGATCGCGGCCCGTCTCGAGGGAGAGTTCCCGCCGACGATGGCAGCGAACCTGTTCGGCAACAACTGGCTGGTCGCACTCACGACAGCCTACGCCGGAGCCGCGTTCGCGATCCCGGCGATCGTGTCGTTGCTGTTTAATGGCGTCAGCCTCGGCATTTTCGCCCGACTCGAGGTCGATCCGCTCGAACTTGCCGCATTCGTCCTCCCACACGGCATCCTCGAGATTCCGGCGATCCTTGTCGCAGGCGCACTCGGAGTCTCCGTCGGTGGGAGCGCTTGGCGAACGTGGCGAGGACGCGCCGGTCGGACGGCGCTTGCGGATACGCTCGAGCGAGCGTTTTGGGTCCTGATTGGAATCGGAATCCTGCTTGCGGTCGCGGCGGTTCTCGAGGGCTTTGTCAGCCCGTACTACTACCGGCCGTTCATCTCGTAGCTCCAGACCGGTTTCGCCGGCGGTTATACTGTTGGACAGAAGTCAGTGAGAAGTCGCTCGTGAAAACCGGCTGTTGCCGGCGGTGATGGCCGAATCTGAGCGAGCGATCTTCAAATAGTTCTGTCCGACAGTATTAGCGAACCGAACGGCACTGGGAAGCGTCAAATTCGAGAGCACGAGAGCCGGACGACGGATCTCACGACCGGCGAGTAGCTTATGCCTGTCACTGGCCACTATGGCGTAATGAGCACACGGGCGGACGCCACAAATGAGGTATTCTGGGCCGATGCCGACGACGAGGTGGCGCTTGAGCGATATCGGATGCTGGTCGAGATGGTTGACGACGGAATCTACCAGCTCGATACCGACGGGACCTTCGTAGCGGTAAACGAGACGCTCGTCGAGGTGACCGGCTACGACAGCGATGACCTCCTCGGCGAACACATCTCTCTCCTTCTCGCCGACGACGATGTCGACCGGATCAACCGCGAAATCTCGAGCAGTCTCGAAACGGACGACGATACCATTGGGACCGTCAAGCTCGCCGTTCACACCGCAGGCGGGAAGACGATTCCATGCGAACTACGGCTCACTCCGCTCCAAGAGGGGGGCGAGTTTCGGGGAACGATCGGCATCGCTCGAGATCGCTCCGAGACGAAGCGCCAGCGAACACTTCAGCGCACGCTCGACAGGATCTCCGACGCGGTCTACGCGGTCGACGACGAGTTCAGATTCACCTACATCAACGGTCCCACCGAGGATCTCTTGCACCGCTCAGAAGGCGACCTGCTCGGCGAGCGCCTCTGGGACGTATTCCCCTCTGCCGCCGAGAACGACACGGTCCGAGCAGCGTTTCAGACGGCGATGCAGTCCCAGGAATCGACGCGCTACGACCGCTACGACGACACGCTTGACTCGTGGATTGAAGCGACACTCTTTCCCTCCGAGACCGGTATTACGGTCTCCGTCCGTGACGTGACCGAGCGCAAGACTCGCGAGCGAGAGTTAGAGCGCTTCGAGCGCATCGCCGAGACCGTCGACGACGGCGTGTATACGACTGACCACGAGGGGCGGTTCGTCTTCGTCAACGACGCGTTCGTCTCGATGAGCGAACACACCCGAGCGGAACTCCTCGGCGCGCACGGCTCCGTCTTCTTCGGGGACCGGTTCGTCGACACGGATGAGCCGGAATGGCGCAAACTGGTCGCCGACGAGTGTGATTCGATCGAGTTCGAGACGGACATCACCGACCCCGGCAGTGAGACGCTCACGGTCCACAACAAGTTCGTCCGCCTCGAGACCGGCGACGAAATTGGACGTGTCGGTGTCACGCGAGACATCACTGACCGCAAAGCATACGAACACGACCTCGAGCGGTACGAACGCATCGTCGAGACCGTTGGAGATGGCGTCTACCTCCTCGATGAAGACCACCAGTTCACGACGGTCAATAGCGCGTTCGCGTCGCTGACTGGCTACGACCACGACGAACTTATCGGATCGCACGCGGAACTCGTCTTTGGCGAGAAGTACGTCGAGATCGCCAACGCCAAACAGGCCGAAATGGAGGCCACTGGGTCGTCAGTCGCGGTCTTCGAAGAGGAACTATATTTGGCCACTGGCGATCCGATTATCGTCGAGAGCCGGTTCACGCTATTCGAGTTCGACGACGGTGAGCGGGGCCGAATCGGCACCGTCCGTGACGTCACTGACCGCGTTGAACACGAGCGCGAACTCGAGCAGTACGAGACGATCGTCGAAACCGTCAACGACGGCATCTACGTGGTCGACGAGGACGGCCGATTTACGATGGTCAACGACGCGTACACGGACCTGACCGGCTACTCCCGAACTGAACTGCTCGGGTCGCACGTCTCCCTCGTCGGCGACGACGAGACCATCGAGCAGGCCAAAGAGGTGGAGTCGGAACTGGCGGCAGGAACCGCCGAGGAGCCGATGGTCGAAGCAGCGATCCGAACAGCGGACGGAAATCGCGTTCCGGCTGAGGCGACGTTCTCGCTGTTGTCGGGCGACATGCGCGAACGAGTCGGCGTCGTCCGCGACATGACGGAGCGCAAAGAGCACGAACAGGCGCTCGAGGAAAGCGAGCGTCGGTACCGCACCCTCGCAGAGAACTTCCCGAACGGTGCAGTCGCGCTCTATGACGAGGACCTGACCTACACTGTCGTCGGCGGAGAGCTACTCGACGACCTCGAGATTCCCACAGACGACATCGTTGGCACACCCATCTCCGAGCGCTATCCCGCCGACTTCGTCGAGGAGATCGAACCCCACTTCCGTGCCGTCTTCGATGGCGAATCGACCTCGTTCGAAACGACATACCACGGCCGAGAGCTCCTGGCGTATACGCTTCCCGTTCGGAACGCCGGCGACGAGATCTATGCCGGGATGCTCATGATACAAGACATCACTGAGCGCGAGCAGTACCGCCGGAAGCTCGAGGCGTCCAATGAGCGCTTAGAACAGTTCGCATACGTCGCCTCCCACGACCTTCAAGAACCGCTGCGGATGGTCACGAGTTACCTCCAGTTGATCGAGCAGCGCTACGGTGACGTCCTCGACGATGACGGCACGGAGTTTCTCGAGTTCGCTGTCGACGGCGCAGAACGGATGCGTGAGATGATCGATGCCCTCCTCGAGTATTCCCGGATCGAGACGCGAGGCAATCCACTTGAGCCCGTCGACCTGACCGTCGTCGTTCAGGACGTCCTCGCGGACCTCCAGATACGGATCGACGAACATGACGCAACGATCGTAATCGAGGATCTGCCTCATGTCGAGAGCGATGTCAGCCAGCTCCGGCAGGTCTTTCAGAACCTGCTGTCGAACGCGATCACCTACAGCGGCGACGAGCCGCCGGCGATCGAGATCTCGGCCACGCGTGATCGCGAAAACTGGGTCATCTCGGTTTGCGACGAGGGGATCGGGATCGACCCGGACGACACGGAGCGCATCTTCGAGGTGTTCCAGCGGCTACACAGTTACGACGAGCACGCTGGGACGGGAATCGGGCTGGCACTCTGTAAGCGGATCGTCGAGCGCCACGGCGGGGACATCTGGGTCGATTCCGATCCCGGCGAAGGGACGACGATCTCGTTTACACTTCCCGCGACAGCATCCACGTGACTACATCGAACTTCGATCCGTAGTCCGTGAGGCGTCAAAGCAGCCGCCGGGGTATCGTGGGTTAGCGTCGCTATCGATATGCATCGAACTCCTCGCCGAATAGCAGGAAGTACGCGGTGCCGACGAGGCCGATCCCCGTCGCAATGGTGAAGGCGACAACCGGATCACCGGCGAACACTTGTGCGCCCGTCAGCGGGTTCGAGATGCCGTCCCAGAGCAGGCCACCAAGCGCGGCACTCGGAATGACGACTACGTTCCGCAGGAGGTAGTACGCGCCGGTCACCCGGCCGCCAGCACCCCGTTCGGCGGGGCCGACGATCAGTGCCTTGTGGGCCGGCAAACCCGCGAACCGAAGCCCCGAGAACGCAAAGAGGACTGCGAGGACGGCCGGATCGGCGGGTGCGTTGATCAACAGGACCGGAAAGACTGCATAGACCACGAACCCGAGCGCGACGACTGGCTTTAGCCCGACGCGTTCGGCAGCTTTCGCGACCGGCACCATCGTCAGCAGGGCGACGACCATCTCGAGGCCCAGTAAGAGCCCGAAGTACGACTGCGGCGAGAGGGAAATCGTGCCAACCACCGGCAGCGACAGTGAGAGGCCAACCTCGAGAAACCGGGTGACGACAATGACGAAAAAGACGTAGACCATCCCGTTGGCGAAACGAACCAGCGTATCGCCGATTAGCAAGGGGCGAAGTTCGTCGGGCATCGCACGGAGATCGGTGACGAGCTGGGAGAGCCCCTCGAACTCCTTCCCGATGTTGCCTTCGTCGGCGCTGTAGCGGACGTGCTGGATGATTGTCCCGACGACGCCGAAGCCGACGGCAACGAGCAAGAGCAGTTGGAACGCAGCCAGGACTGCACTATCACTCGAGCCGAACGGCGCGAACAGCGCGGCAGCGACCAGCGGGCCAACGAGGAAGGCACTCCGGCGAAACGTCTCGGTGCTCGCGAAGCCAGCAGCCAGCTGCGAGGGCGGAACTGCCTGTTTGACAATGGCGAAGGTCGCCCCGAGGCCGAACGATTTCCACGCCTGTGCGAGCAGCAAGCCGAGAAAGATCGCGACGATCGCAAGCGACGTCGGGCCGACGGTGACGTCTGCCAAGGCGGGTGCGACGAGCCAGATGCCAAAGCCAAGCGTCGAGCAGAAGCCAAAAACCGTCAGGGCGTATCGCGAGCCGAGCCGATCCGAGATTGCGCCGCCGGGATACGGATAGACGGCGCTGATAACGTTCCCGAACGTGCCAAAGAGGCCGATGACGAACACGGATGCCCCCAGCGCCGACATGTACTCGGCCATATAGCGGCCGGTCATCTGGAAGCCAAGACTAAAGGCGAACATCGCCACCGAGAGGACGAGGACGTCCCGCTCGAGCGCGAAAAACTGCCGGAACGCGTCCAACGGATCAGCCCGCCGGTCTGTGGACTCCTGCTCGAGGCTCATACCCCCTGGTTTGCAGGCCAGTGGCTTGAAACGTCTCCGTCGACCGGAGCCGACCGTCGATGCCGACAGCGGAATACGACAAAGGGAAGGGCTCATTAGCCAGTAGTGTGAGTTTCAGGACATGGCATCGTGGAAACGGGACTTCGCCAGTGGGCTCGTCGTCCTGGGTCCCATTCTCGTCACGCTCTACGCTATCTATTGGCTTTACGGACTGGTTGCCGGTCTGACACCGGGGCTAATTCTCAGCGCCGACGCGCTCGAGCCGCTCATTTCGGGCTCGAGCGCGCAGGCCGCACAGACGCGCGAGCAGGTGGCCCAGTTCCTCCGTGTGATCGTCGCGCTGACCGTGTTCGTCATTCTGACGTTTTCGGTCGGCTATCTCATGCGGACGACCATCGGCGGGCTGGTCGAACGGCTCGTCGACAACCTGGCGAATCGGGTGCCCGTGATCCGGGTCGTCTACAACGCCTCGAAGATGGCCGCCGAAACGGCCTTCGGGGAACAGGAATCGCTCCAGAAACCGGTCAAGATCGAAACGTGGGAGGGACTCCGGATGACGGCGTTCAAGACTGGCAAGGTGACCAACGACGGCCGCGAAGTCTTGTTTCTACCGACCTCGCCGAACATCACGACGGGGTATGTCGTCGAAGTCGACCCCAGCGAGATCACCGAGCTCGAGGAGGACGTCGAGGACGCGCTGACGCGTGTGCTCAGTGCCGGCTTCGGCGATGCGAACCATCGTGGCATGGACGCCGGTATCTCGATCGACGTCATCGACGAAGCGAAGACGAGCCGGACCGACGACGACTAACGACCTTTGCGCTGTCGTTCGAAAGACACTTTGTGTCTTTCGTGACTGAGCGAATCGGAGATTCGCGATGTCCGCGAAACCGAATGTTTTGCTCGATGACGAACCGCCGGAGGCGTTTCGAACCACAGTCTGTCGCGCTGACGGCAGCAGAGCTGCCGCACAGCGCGACGTCTCTCGGCAAAATCTCGAGAGAGCTACCCTCTCTCGGACCTCGCGGGAGCTTCGCTCCCGCTCAGTGTCGATCAAAGGCCCCCTCCCTCCCTTACAGATCGGTCGTCGGCCCGCTCGCTCAGCCTTCGGCTTCGCTCGCGGTCGAAACGGTTGCTCGCCTGCCCTTCCCCGAGTCGCGCGGCTCGAGCAGCTGCGAGAGCCGCGCTCCCGGCCACAGCGATCACATGTTCGAAGGTTTAGAAGACAGAAACAGATCCAACTTTGGTCGTGCGGCTCGTCTCGAGCCCGATACCCAGTTCTATCGCGGGAAATCGGTTATTCGATGTCGACGAACTCGAACCACTCGGCGTACTCGTCGGGGGCTTCCTCGACGATCTCGAAGAACTTCTGCTGGAGTTCTTCGGTCACGGGGCCGCGGGAGCCATCGCCGATGACGACGTTGTCGACCTTCCGGATGGGCGTGACTTCGGCCGCCGAGCCGGTAAAGAACAGTTCGTCGGCGGTGTTGAGTTCGCCACGGGAAATAGAGACGTTGTCGTGGACGGTGTAGCCCAGATCCTCCGCGATCTGAATCACGGAATCGCGGGTGATACCGTCGAGGATCGACTCCGAGAGGGCGGGCGTGTAGATCTCACCGTCGCGCACGAGGAAGACGTTCTCGCCGGGACCTTCGGCGACGTGGCCTTCCTTGTTGAGGACGAGCGCTTCCGCGTAGCCGTTGCGTCGAGCCTCCTCGCCGGCGAGCATACTGTTAACGTAGAGGCCGGTCGTCTTGGCGTTGGTCGGGATCTGACTCGAGGCGTGTTTCCGCCACGAGGAGATCATCACGTCGATGCCGTTCTCGAGGGCGTCCTCGCCGAGGTAGGCACCCCACGGCCAGACCGCGATGGCGGTGCGGGTCGGGCAGTCCTTGGGGCTAACTCCCAGTGAGTTGTAGCCGTAGTAGGCGATCGGGCGGACATAACAGGAGGGGAGTTCCTGGCGTCGGATGAGTTCTTTCGTCGCCTCGGTGAGTTCCTCCTTCGTAAAGTTGATGTCCATCTCGTAGGGCTTTGCGGAATGGAACAGCCGCTCTAAGTGCTCCTCCCAGCGGAACAGCGCGGGACCCTTTTCGGTCTCATAACAGCGTGCGCCCTCGAAAATGCCCGACCCGTAGTGGAGGCCGTGCGTGAGAACGTGGACCTGCGCCTCATCCCAGTCGACGAATTCGCCGTCCATCCAAATCGTCTCGACGTCCATCTCGTCGAATCCCATGATTAGAACTGTTGAAAGCCCCCGTACTAAGTGTTCGCGGTTTGCGGCTGTAGGCTAGCGCATACGGACTGCTGTCAGTCAATTCCGGCGCATTCACGACTCACCATGCGGACGTGCCGAGACCGAGTGATACGGACTCCTGTCAGTTATTTCCGGCTCACCCGCGACCCGTCATGCGGGTGCGCCGGTACATCGTTACAGCAGACCGTATGAAAACAATCCGTCTAACGGGACGATTCGTCCGATCGGGCGTTATTGTCGCGTGGCGTTCCCGAGCCGCTCGAGGACGTCTCGGCCCTCGAGGTAGGCGAAGTCGTGGCGCTTGGCGTAGGCACGGGCGTCGTCAGGGGCGAGTGCCTCACCGGTGTTGTCGTCGAGCATCTCACAGACGACGATGGCGGGCGACTGGTCGGCGGCCGCAGCGAGTGCGAGGGCGAGTTCCGTGTGGCCCTCACGCTGGGCGAGCAGGTCGGGGGCACCTTTCAGTAGGTGAACGTGGCCGGGAACGCGGAACTCGTCGGCGAAATCCGTCGCCTCGGGCGTGGCAGCGGCCTCGCCGAGCGCCTGGATCGTCGTCGATCGATCCTCGTCGGTGATGCCGGTGTACGTATCGCGGTGGTTGACCGTCAGCGAAAACGACGAGCGGTCGTCGTAGCCGAGCTCGTGGTCGGCCGTCGCAGGGTGATCGACCGCCTCCGAATAGAAGGGGAGATCGAAGGCTTCCGCGACGTCGTGGCCCAGTGCAACGCAGACGAGCCCACCCGCGTCGTTGCGCAGTCGGGCGACGGCATCGGGCGTCACAGCGTCGGCGTGATAGATCAGGTCCGTCTCACCCTCGCGGTCGGCCGCGTCGTGGACGAGGATCGGCTCGCCCGTCCGCAGCGACTCGAGGGCGTGGTCGAACGCGCTCGAAGCGGCACTCGCCCCTGCTGTTGCCCCGTCGGCGTTCGATCGTGGACCGGCTTGGCCCGTCATTCGCGATCACCCACCGAGACGGTGACGTGATCGCCGTCTTCCAGTCCGAGTTCCTCGCGGAGCTTGTCGGGGGCGATCACCTCGAGTTGGTCGTCGTCGTGGTGGGTGCGTTCGGGCGCGATGGTGTGGGCGGTGTCGTAGACCTCGCCGTCGGCGGTTTCGATCGTCGCGGGATAACAGACGGCGGGACCGTAGGTTCGCTCTTCGGACTCCCAGCCGTCGATGGGGACGGGCTCGAGCGAGGCCATGGCGCTGCGTCGGCGGACACTGTCCTCACGGAGATCAATGTTCAACGTGCCGGGAAACGGCTCGTAGCCCAGTCGTTCCTCGAATTGGCGTTGATACCCCGACAGCGAGATGTAGTGGCGACCCTCGCCCATCCCGCTGGTGACGGTGCCCTCGAGTGCGATCTGTGCGTCCGTCTCGAAGAGACGCCGGTAGTCTTCGTACTCGGCGTGAAGCGCCCGCTCGCCGGTCTCCGTAACCGCAACCCACTGGCCGTCGCTGACGGTATCGCGCTCGAGCAAGTCGGCGCTCTCGAGGCGCTGAAGCCGACGGGAGGCGGTCTGACTCGACGCGTCGAGGCGATCGGCGAGATGCGAACAGGAAATTTTGACGTCGCCCTCGAGTCCACCCTCGAGTGCGAGCAGTTTGAGCACGGCGAGTTCGTCGTGCCCGACGGCGGACTCCGCTAGCACTGACATACACGCATCTATACCGTAGCTCCCTAAAAGTATATCGAATGTGGAATGCGTAACGAAATTGTGATAGTGGTCGGAATGGGGATCGCGTACGTAGACGTCTCGAGGCGAGTGGAAAAAAGCCACCGGTCGACAGGAAGTGAATAACTCGCAGTCGAGGAGCAAACGGGGACGGATCTCAAGCGAGAACGCTGGTCGAATTACGAGAGCGGATGCCACCAATGGTGTCTCTTGTGCCGACGGCTCTCACCCCGATCCGATGTCGGTCCGATCGACATCCGACGGTGGGGCTTTCTCGCGCTCGGGGACATGCTCGGTAAACTCGTCGAGCGTGTGCCCTCGTTCGACATCGACGCGCTCACGATCAGGATTGGCCAGAACCGGGAGGATCAGCCGGACGAACATCACGATGAACAGCATCAGGAACGGCCCGAGGAAGATCCCGTACCAGCCGAACAGCGGCGGGCCGAACAGGTACGCGAACATGACCAGCCCGGTGTTGAGCATTCGCCCGGAGAGGTACGGCCGGATGTACGTCCGGACGAGGTTGTCGAATGCGACGATCATGACCGCGAGGAAGACCAGCGGGAACCAGAGGAGGCGTGGATCACTCAACGCTGCCTGCGCAGCAAGGACTCCAGCGATCGCAAAGTAGACGATCGACCGTCCCACGAGCGGAACGAGCGTGAAGAGGCCGGTGACGACGGCGAACAGCACCGCTGAGGGAATCGCCAGGTCGGCGGGCGCAAAGAAATTGAACACCGAGTAGATGATCGCCGAGAGGATGATCACCGCGAAGATCGTCATCGTGTAGCCGAAGTAGACCGAACTCAGCCCACGATCGACGGCCGAGAGATAGTCCGTTGCCAGGCTCTCCTCGCCAAACACGTTCGATTCGAACCAGGTGGCGATGTTGCGGTCGCTGATAAGCAGGAAGAACGCGATCAGCAGCGAGATAAACATATTGAATAGCACTGCACCGACAGCCCCGATAGCCTGTCCGACGGAGCCGATCAGGGTTTGAATCGACGGATCCTGAACCAGTACGACCGTCGTGTCGTACACCTCCGAGGGCGTGTTCGGAAGCTCCGAGACCTGAACCGGGAGCTGCGCGAGGATTCTATCGACCGGGAGGTCCGCGACCGTCGTCACTAGTTGCCCGAGCGCGACAAGCAACACCGCGCCGATCATCACGACGATCGGAACGACGATCAGCAGCAGCGTCAGTGCGGCGACGAGCGTCGGCGAGGCGATCCGCTGCTCGAGTCGCCGGGTGATCGGCCGTGCGACGTAGTAGATGAACAGCCCAAAGACGAGCCACGGGAGGTACTGGTTCACGACGAGTCCCAGCACGGCCAGCAACACGGCTCCCAGCACCCACCAGCCGAGATGGCCCTGTGCTGCCCAAACGCGGACGTTACGGACTGATGACGCAGTTTCGTCCATGGGTAGTGATACCACAGGACCACTATTAACGAACGTCCGTCTTCGGCCTGAATGACCTGAAACCAGACGGTTCCGTGACGGTTCTGCCCGGTACGGCGATCTCGACATCTGAACGTTCATACTACCGGACAAAAGTCAGTGAATACTCGATCGCGTCTCGACGGCTGTCGCCGTCGGCGACAGCGTCTCGAGTGCGATCGATGTCTGAGCCGTTTTGTCCGGCAGTATCAGCTGTGTGTTTTCCAGACACAGGGTGTCATAATCGGGAGAGACACCTCCCTTGCACAATGCAAGCCATCGTGCTTTGTCGCGACCCGTTGAGCGTTGCGACAGACCTGCATGAAGCGGTTCCTCGAGGCGTTGTTCGGGCTGGTCGCACTGACTGGACTTCCGTATTTGATCTATCTCGGCGTCTACTACCTCCGACGGCCGTCGGGGACGCCCGCCAACACGTGGCCGCGAGAGCCGTCGGTGAGCGTCGTCCTGCCGACCTACAACGAGGCCGCCATCGTCGAGTCGAAACTCGAGGAACTGGTCGAACTCGACTACCCGATGTCGAAGGTTGAGATCGTCGTCGTCGACTCGAGCGACGACGGGACGGCCGATCTGGTCGAGACGTTCTTCGCCGGCCGGGACGAACCGCAGCTGACGCTCATCCGCGAAGACGAGCGCCGGGGGCTTGCAGTCGCGCTGAACGAGGCTTACGCGGCTGCGGCAAACGAGGTCGTCATCAAGACCGACTGTGACTCCCGGATCGCACCCGATGCCGTCCGGCGGGCCGTGGCGAACCTCGCCGACCCCGAGGTCGCGGCGGTGACTGGCCGCAACGCCGAGGTCCTCGGCGACAGCGAGGTCGAACGAGGCTACCGGGACATCCAGACGATGATTCAGGTGCTCGAGTCACACATCGACTCGACGCTGATCTTCCACGGGCCGTTCTCGGCGTTCGAACGCGATGCGATCGTCCCGATCGACGAGGACTCGATCGCCGACGACACCGAACTCGCGCTCAAGATTCGACGCAACGGCGGTCGGGTCGTCTTCGATCCGGCTATCCATTACAAGGAAGCCGCCCACTCGTCGTTCGGCAAGCGCCGCGAGCAGAAAGACCGGCGCGCGATGGGGCTGTTGCGACTCCTCTGGCGACAGCGTGACGCCCTCGGTCGCCACGGAGCCTACGGCCGGGTTGTCCTCCCCTTCAACTGGTGGTTCATGGTCGTCTCGCCGTGGCTCGTCGCGTCCGGACTCGCGCTAGCCACGGTCGGGTCGCTGGCTATTTTGGGCCCGCTCGGATTGGCGACGCCGGCCGGCGTCCTCGCCTTTACCGCGCTTGGTTCTCGCGATGCGCTCGGGCCGCTCCAGCCGCTCTATTCGCTGTTCGACACCCAGATCTCGCTGTTTCGTGCGAGCGTTACCCTCCTGCGCGCTCACGCGGACGGCGACACCGAAACCCACGATGGTACCTGGACGCCCGACGAGGAACTCCGGGAGGTGTTACAGTGACCGACGTCGCGATCCTCCACGATCGCTTCCCCGGTATCGGGGGCGGTGAGGAGTTCGCCATCGAGGCGGCACGCGTCCTCGACGCGCCGATCTACACGGCCTACGTCGCCGCAGGAACCGACATTCCCACCGACGTCACCGTGGTCCCGTTCCGGCAGGAAAAGTACACCTCGCTGCCGTGGCAGCCGTTTCTCGAGTGGCAAAACGAGGGGATGAACCCCCTCGAGACGCTCAACGTGGCGCTCGACATGACCGACGCGCATCCGGCGCTTGCCGAGTACGACGTGATCGTCGAGAGCGCGCCGCTGTCGAAATCCTACGTCCCCGAAGTCGGCCAGCGGATCGTCCACTATCCACATAGTCCGCCGCGGTGGCTCTATGACCTCTATCGGGACCGGCTCTCGTCGTTTCGCAAACCGATCGTCGAGGCCGGGGTCAAGGCCTACGCAAAGGGGTGGCGGGCGCTCGACAAGGAAGCCAACGACTACGTCGATCAGTTCGTCGCGAATAGCGAACTGGTTCGGGACCGAATCCGGCGGTACTACGATCGGGACGCGACGGTCGTCTACCCACCAGTCACCGGCGACTGGCGCAACGACGGCGACGACGGCTACTTCGTCACCTGGTCGCGACTCGCCCCCGAAAAGCGGATCGGCCTGATCGCGACGGCCTTTGCGGGACTAGACGAACGGCTCGTGATCGCTGGCGATGGCCAGCAACGCGAGCGACTTGAGGCGTTCGCCACAAAGCACGACAACATCGAAGTCCGGGGCTACGTCGACGACATCGAGTCGCTGGTCGCACGGGCCACTGCCGTCGTCTACGCGCCGAAACAGGAGGACTTCGGCCTCGTCGGCGCAGAGACGATGATGGCCGGCAAACCCTTACTCGGCGTCGACGAGGGGTTCACGCGGTATCAGGTCCAAGGTGGGCGGACGGGGCTGTGTTTCGAGCCGACCGTCTCGTCGATCCGGGAGACGGTACGGCAGTTCGACCCCGACGACTTCGACCCTGTCGAGATTCGCCAGGCCGCCAGACGCTACGAGTACGACCGCTTCGCGGAAGACCTACGCGCGGTCGTCGCGGAGACGGCGGCCGCTGACATAGGCCCCAGCACCGACGAACTGGAGCGGCTCGGACCGAGCCAGCGACGCCGCCCCACCGAGGCGATCCGCGCCCTCGATGAGGACCGTGACCCGTCGCTCGAGGGGGTGACCGACGAGTGACGAACACGACGGTTGACTCCCCTCTCTGGCCGATCGACCATCCGGATCCGGACATCTCCGTAGTCATCCCGACGATTCCCTCGAACAGCCACGACGCCGTCGTCGAGTCCCTCCGCGAGCAGACGGCCGACGCATACGAAGTGATCGTCGTCGACGATGCGACACTCGACATCTGTGAGGCACGAAACGAAGGAATTCGTGCTGCCCGCGGCGAACTCGTCGCACTGACCGACGACGACTGTCTGCCGCCTCGAGACTGGCTCTCGAAGATTCTGGCCGCGTTCGATCGCGATCCGGAACTCGTCTGTCTCGAGGGGGCCGTCTTCGGCGGGCGGACCTACGACGGGGAGCGCCGGTACGTCGGCTGTAACCTCGCGTTCGATCGTGATACGGCGCTTAGCGTCGGTGGCTTTCGATCGACGTTCGCCGGCTGGCGCGATGACACCGAATTTGGCTGGCGGATGGAACGCGACGCCGACGGTCACTGTGCGTATCACGACGAGGTCAGGATGCACCACCCTGACCCGCCGCGGGCGACGCTCGACGAGACGCTCGAGGCCCGCCTGAAACAGGAGTATCCCGACCGCTACGAGACGGTTCTGGTCCCCGACACGCTCACGGGGCGGGTAAACGACTGGCTGTGGCGAAAGGGGGTCTGGAACCTCGTCGACACGGTCCGGTATGGCCTGCCGAACGCGATTCGATCCAACAGATAACCCTCCATACGAATTCATGACGAACGTTGCACTCATCGTCCTCGATACGCTGCGATACGACGCCTTCGAGGAGCACTTCGACTGGCTGCCCGGCCGGCGATTCGAGTACGCCTGGAGTACCAGCCACTGGACGGTCCCCGCCCACGCATCACTGTTTACGGGACGGTACGCAAGCGAGGCCGGCATCTACGCCGGCGCACAGACGTTCGACTGCCCTGAACCGCTGCTCGCCGAACGGCTGCAGGATGCCGGCTACACGACCCGGGCATTTAGCGCGAATCCCAACATTTCGCCGGTGTTCGACGCCGATCGCGGCTTCGAGCAGTTCGAAAAGAGCTGGCGGCTCAAACATCACGGCGATGACCTCTTCGACTGGGATGGATTCATCGCCCAGACGCGCGACAGCGGCCCCGAGCGGTACGCGCGCGCTCTCAAAGAAGTGGTTCTCGGGGACAGCCGAACGCTTCCGTCGCTGAAACACGGCGCAAAATTGAAACTGCGCGACACTCGCTTCGGTCGCCATACAGCGGTCGTCGACGACGGTGCGAGCACGGCGCTCGAGCTCGCCCGCGAGACGGCGTTCGGCGACGACGAGTTCCTGTTTATGAACCTGATGGAGGCCCACTCGCCGTACGATCCTCCCCCGGAGTGGAAGACCGTCGACGTCGATATCGAGGGACTGGCCGCCTCACTTGGCGAGCCCAAAGACGACCCCGCGGATATCGAACGGGCCTACGACGACAGCGTCCGCTATCTCTCCCATATGCACGAGCGGATCTTCGCGGCACTGCGCGACTCCTTTGACCTGATTATCACGGTCAGCGACCACGGCGAACTCCTCGGTGAACACGGCGGCTGGGAGCATCTCTCGGGCATCTATCCCGAACTCGCCCGGGTACCGCTATCGATCTACGACGCACGTGACGGGCCCGTCGAGGGAATCACAACCGATGACCGATCGGTGAATCTCATGGACGTCCACGAGACGGTTCTCGCCGGGGCCGGCCTCGAGTCAGACCTCGCTACTCGAGGCCGCGACCTCACTGCGCTCTCGGAACGCGACGCCGAGATCGCTGTCGAGCGCGACGATGCCGATAATGCGGACCACGGCGAGCGCACATCCGGCGGGTTCCGCGAGGGCGAAACCCTCGTCGAGTATCACGGCCTCCCCGACCGACACCTCGACGCGATGCGCCGGAAAGGGTTCGAGGATGTCGCATACCGAACTCGGTGGCTCGAGGGAGTCGCGCTCGGCGAGTACTTCGGCTATGAAACGTTCGATAGATTCGTGGAGTGGGGCGACACGCCTTACGAGGACCCGCAGGCGCGACTGTGCGCTCTCGTCGGCTCACTCGAGCGCCGCGAGGACGTCGAGGAAGACGGCGAACTCGACGACGCGGTGATGCAACAACTCGAGGATCTGGGATACGCATGAGTGAGCATCGAATCCGCATGTCGTACTCGAGGGCGGTGGTCAACTGATGGGAATCAGCCGATTCATCCGAAACGTGCCCGACCGTGGCGTTCGTCGGTCGCTCGAGGTCGTCTACGAGTGGGTCGGTCGACAGGTATGGATGGGTGCGTTCGCCGATCGGACCGTCTTCGACCGTGAGTGGGACATCCTCGTTCTGCTGGACGCCTGCCGGGTCGACCTGATGGCCGAGGTCGCCACCGAATACGACTGGCTCCCCTCGCCGGCCGACGTCGAGGCGGGGGCGATCGACTCGATCGCAGGGTCGTCGAAAGAGTGGATGCGCCGGACGTTCACGCCAGCGCACGCGGCGACCCTCGAGCGGACGGCGTACGTGACGGGGAATCCGTTCTCTGCGGCGGTCCTCGGCGACGGTCACCCGCTCGGACTGCTCGACGAGGTGTGGCGATATGCCTGGGACGACGACGCCGGCACGATCCGGCCCGAACCGCTTACCGACCGTGCGATCCGCGTCTGTCGCTCCGGGGAGTTCGACCGTGTCATCGTCCACTACATGCAGCCACACGTCCCGTTTCTCGAGCGGCCGGACCTTCACGCGGGCTATCGCCCGGCACACTGGGGGTCGCCGGGGTCAGTCGTGGATCCGGACGAGGCCGGTCTCGACGCCTGGGGCCGGGTGCGACGCGGTGAACTGGACAGCGACGAGGTGTGGGCGGCCTACGCCGACAACCTGCGAATCGGACTGGAATCGGTGGCGACGCTTCGACGCAACGTCGACGGCACGCTGATCGTGAGTTCCGACCACGGCAACGCGATGGGCGAACTCGGCATCTGGGGCCATCCCGACAAACCCGTCTCGAGCGTCCGGCGGGTGCCGTGGATCGAACTCGAGGCCCGCGACGAAACGACCAGACAGCCGACGCTCGAGGCGGAGTCGGACCGCGATCGCGAGGTCAGCGTCGACGTTCAGGACCGCCTGACGTCGCTTGGATACACGGAGTGAGACTCATGACGAGACAACTCGATCGACAGACGAGAGGCGACGCGACCGCGACGGGGGTGGACTCGTCGTGAGCACCCCCAGCACTGCCCTCGGTCTCAAGGTGTTCAACCGCACCGAGAAACTCGAGCGGCTCCTCGAGTCGGTCCCTGCGAACGCCTACGAAACGGTCTACGTCGCCGACGACGGGCGGACCGAGGAGCGCGACCACCTCTACGAGCGATCGTGGCCGTTCGATCTCGAGTTGATCGACCTGCCATACGATGCGGGACTCGGCGTTGGCCGCAACGCGATCGTCGGCGCCCTCTCCGAGGAGTACCTGACGGTCGTCGACAGCGACCAAGAGGTGCCGACGAACGTCGACATCCTCGCACGCCAGCTCGAGGCCCGTCCCGAGTTCGGCGGGATCAGCGGCCTGTTGCTCGAGCACGGGCGGATCCAGGGATTGTGTCACGATCTGTTCGAGGACGGCGACGTGCTCATCCGTGATACGGGTGCGAAGACGGCAACACAGGTGGCGGGCTACCCGCTCGTCGAGTTCGACTTCGTGCCGAACGTCGTGACGTTTCGACGGGACTGTCTCGAGGAGCAGTCTTGGGACGAAACCTACGTCATCGGCCGCGAACACCTCGACTTCTTCGTCGCCCACTGGCAGGCAACCGACTGGCGATTCGGGACCTGCCCTGCCGTGCTCTTCCCACACCACCCTGGCGGCGGCAGCGAGTACGACGCGAACCGGCGAGACCGTGCCAAACTGCTGGCGAGCAAGGCGTACTTCCGCGAGAAGTGGGGCTACGATCAGGTCGTCGCCCGCGGGTTCTGGCTCGGAACGCAGTCCGTCGACAAGCCACTCGCCATCCTCGATAGCGACCTCCCGCTTCCAACGTGGCTCGAGGAGAAGGTGATGGACGCCCGAGACGTTCGACTGCGTATCGAGGCTATGGCACCGACCCACGTGCTACGACAGGTGATCCAGCGATGACGTCCGACGCGGAGATGACGCTGCTCGTCACCGTCGACTCGCTGCGTGCCGATCGGTTCGACGAGATGGAACAGACGCAGGAATTCCTCGAGCGGACTCACCCACGGGCGTTTTCGACGTCGACGGCGACGTTCGGAAGTTTCCCCGCGATCATCGGCGGTGAGTACGCCGCCGGTAGCGGCCTCGGGGACGGAACGAGCGTCGCCCGCGCGTTCGACCGTCACTGCGTCGGCGTGACGACGAATCACCTCCTGTCGGCCGAATACGGCTATGACGACGGCTTCGACTCCTTTACCTCCCCCAAAGGAGGCGGCGAGACGCTCAAAGAAAAGGGGGCAGTGGTACTTGATCGCGGGACCCTCGCCTATCGCATCGCGAGCTGGGGCTGGAACCGGTATCAGGCACTTCGGAGTCGCGTTACCGACATCGAGAAGTCGTTTCGACCGGCAGACGACGTGATTGAGCAGTTCCTCACGGAATGCGAGGGTCACGATTCGTGGTTCGGCTGGCTCCATTTCATGGAGCCACACCATCCGTACGATCCGGACAGCGCAGGCGTAAGTCGGGCCAAAGCCCAGCGGGTGACTCGCCGCGTCCTCTCGGGGCGTGGCTCGGCAGCCGATGAAAATCTCGTTCGCGACCTGTACCGCCGGGAGGTCGTCGAACTCGACCGGAAACTCGCACGGCTCTGGGAGGCGATTCCCGACGAGACGCGCGTCGTCTTCTGTGCCGACCACGGCGAACTCCTGGGTGAAGATGGCCTGTGGGGCCATCCCGGCGAGATGCGGCCGGAGCTGTTACGCGTCCCCTTCGGCACGCGAAACGCGCCCGACCTCGGCGATGTCGTCTCGCTTGTCGACGTCCCAACGGTCCTCTCTGGGCGAGAACACGGCATCGGCACGCTCGAGCGCGAGGTCGCCTTCGCTGCCTACGGCGAGCAAAAGGCAGCGATGAACAACGAGCACCTCGCGACGAACGATGGAACCGTTCGACTCTCGGACGGCGACCCGGCGACCGATCCGGCGCTCGAGCGACGGCTCGAGCGGTTCGATCCCGAGTACGTGGTCAAGGAGGATGCGCTGCAGGAGGATCTTGAGGACCTAGGATATGCATGATTAGTGAGCAACGACCGACTGACGGAGGGAGCGACGGATGACGGTGATCGTCCTCGCACTGGACGCGCTCGATGCCGGACTGGTCGACTACTTCGATCTCGATTCGTTTCGACTCGCCTCGAGTGGCGACCTCGGGACGTTCGCGCATACACAGGATCTGCCGTACACGCCGGAGGTGTGGGCGACGGTCGCGACCGGTCTGCATCCCGAGGAGCACGGCATCACTGGCGGCGGGACGAGCGAGTGGGACAACCCCGTCCTCGAGGGACTCTCTCGCATTTCCGGTCGACTCGACGAGTCGACCCGCGGAACGCTCGGCAAAGTCGTCCGCTCGCGGACGGGCGAACGCGAACGGATCGGCCGCACGGATGCCGAGTCGATATTCGATGCCGAGAGCGCAGTCGTTCACAACTGGCCGGGCGTCGCCGACGGCCGGCCGCTGCAACGGGCGTGGGACCTGATGAATGCCGTCGCCGAGGGGATGTCTCGCAGCGAGTTCGAGCGCGAACTATTCGGCCAGTGTGCCCAGCAGTTCGCCTGGGCGCGCGAGATGCTCCGCCATCCCGTCTCGATCGCTGGTGTCCACATCCACGCCCTCGACGCCGCCGGCCACGCCTACGCCGACGACGAGGACGCGCTTCGACACGCCTACGCCCGCGTCGGTGAGTTCGTCGAGGAGACCGTCGACGCACTCGAGGACGGCGACGACCTCCTGCTCCTTAGCGACCACGGGATGCGCACTGAATTCTACCCGCCTGACGCTGGCAAGAATCCCGCGACGCACTCCTGGCGGGCGTACGCGAGTGCAACGACCGACACCCGTCCTGAGTCGGTGTTCGACGTCAGAGACTGGGTCGATGCACACGTCAGCGACACGCGCGTCGAACGCGAGAACGACGAGGGCGGGGAGACCATCGACGTCCCTGAGGACCATCTGCGCGAACTCGGCTACCTCGATTGAAAGGCGATGGGACAGGTGCCGATCGGTCACTCGAGGTAGCCCAGATCCCGAAGCTGTTCTTCTGTCGTGTCCATCACTGCCGGCTGTCGCTCGACCCGTCTGTCGTCGCTGTCGGCAACGTATTCGTCGACCCAGTCGCGAACGTCGAACACGCTTTCTGGCAGGTCGTCGGCGAGCGTCGTCGATGCGAGCGCCCGCCAGCTATGAAAGCCAGGTTTGGAATCGCCGTCGATCCACTCGACTTGCATGCCGTGATCCGACAGCACCAGCAGTTCGTCGACGTGGTCGCGGACGGATCCAAGCAGGCGATCGACCCGCTCGTACACCTCCCGCAGGCGGTCTGGATGTGTTGCGAAGGCGTGGCCGGCGGCGTCGAGGGCGTGCATGTGGACCCCGGCGACGGCCACGTCCGTCTGACCCATCCCCTGCAGCCAGCCGGCCTCGAGTCCGGCATTCCCGTACAGCCGCCGCCAGAGTTCATCGTCGGAGATGTCACCGCGCGAGGCGAGGTTGAGCCAGTGCCACGTTTCGCTCAAATGCTCACCGGGAGTGACGCCGGGCCACCAGCGGACGACGCGACCTGCTGGCTCGAAGAGATGCGAGTGGTCGGTCTGTCGGAGCGTCATCCCGACGCCGTCGGTTCCACCACTGTCTTCGGTCGCACCGCCGCCGTCTCCGCGCAGCCACGTGCCGATCCTGACGCGTGCCGCCTTCGGCAGGAGATACGGAGCCACCGCGCTCGCGTACTCGAGGACCGGATTGCGCCACTGCTGTTGCTCGCCGGTCGAGGCGAGGCCATGACTCGGCGGCTCGACGCCTGTCGCGACCGACGTCCAGACCTCGAGCGTATTCGGGTTCTCGCCGGAATGGGCGAACGTCTCGAGTTTCCCATGGGTCTCGAGCAGCATGTTCTCACACCCCCACTCGCGGGCGAGGTCGTAGTCGGCGGCGTCGAGGGCGATAATCCCCAGCGTCGTCATGCAGAGACACACCACGACTGGCCCCTTCAACATCCGGGCAGCGTCTCTCTCGATGTCGCTGACGGGGAAGGCCGGAGATCGAACCGGCTATCGATTCGACGGTCGGAGCAGGCGGTACACTGATACGCCCGGATAATGAGTGTGACCGCACGCAACGACGCCGCTGCTAGCCATGATGCCGAGTCCCCTCCCGTATCGGTTGCGTCGATCGAACGCGATCGCTCGAGCAATAGCTGGGATGGCTGGCCCCGTCGGCCACACGAGTCGCGCTAGAATCGCCGCTCTGTCGCCGTTGGCTCGAAACGAATGACGGACGCGACGTCAGTTAGCCTCGGCGGCGAGACGGTGAAGGCGACGGCCGCGAAGTTCACGATGGCTGTGATCGGCTTCGCCGGCACCATCGTCTTCGCGCGGGTGCTCGGGCCGGCCGGGTTCGGCGGGTTCTATCTGCTCTTCTCGCTGGTCAAACTCGGCGATCGGGCGGTCAACGGCTGGGGAACAGCGATCATGAAGCGGTTCTCGGAGGCCGGGGCCCCAGAGCGTGAGCTGATCGGCGGCCAACTGGTGTTTACACTCGGCTGGCTGGGGTTCATGGGTGCTGTCAGCGTCCTCGCTTCGCAGTGGCTCGTGTCCTATACGGGACTCGCTTCGGCACCGGTGTTGTTCGTCGTCCTGATGAGTGCCGTTACGCTCTACGAGCCGACCGACCGCGTCGTTCAGGCGCGGGGCCTCGTCGGAGCCTCGATGTGGGTCGACACCTTCCGGTCGCTGTTGACGTTCCCGCTCCAGCTTGCACTTGTCCTCCTCGGATTCGGTGCTGCCGGCATGGCCTACGGGCTGGCTGCGGCGACGTTCCTCTCGCTGCCGATCCTCTGGTATTTCGTGCGAACGAAACCGACGATGCCCTCCCACGACACCATCGGAAGTCTCTGGTCGTACGCGAAATACAGCATTCCGAACTCGTTTCTGGGACAGACCTACGACCGGTTCGACATTCTCCTCCTCGGCTATCTCCTCGCGCCGGCGGCGGCCGGCCAGTACGAAGTCGCGCTGAAGCTCACCGTCCCGGCAACGTTCGTGATGATGGCCGCCCAGAGCGTGCTGATGGCCCGCGTCAGTCGCCTCCACAGCCAGGGTGAAGACGTCAGCGACGACGTCTCGAACACGCTCGCGTTCGCGAGTATCGTCGCGGTTCCGATGTTTTTCGGCGCTGTCGCGATGCCCGAACTACTCGTCGTGACCGCGTTCGGGTCCGAGTACGCCGACGCCGCCGCGCTGCTGGTCGGGCTCGCGCTGTTCCAGATCGTGAGCACACAAAGTGGCCCACTCACGAGTGCGATCGGCGGAATCGACCGGCCGGACGTCAACACGTGGATTTCGTCGACGACGCTCGCGCTGAACATCGTCCTTGGCGTCGCACTGACACTTGCATACGGGGCGATCGGGGTCGTGATTGCGACAGTCGTCGCCGAGACGCTGCGGTATCTCCTCTCCGCATACGTCGTCAGCCGGGAACTGCCGGCTGTCGAGTTGGTCCCCCGGACGCTGCTCGAGCAAGTCGCCGCTGCGGTGTTGATGTTCGTGCTGGTGCGGCCGCTCATCGACATCGTCACCGTCGATCGGTGGTATCAGCTCCTCGCCGTCGTCGCGTTCGGTGCGGCGGTGTACTCGGTGGCATTGTTCGCCATCAGTCGCAAACTCCGTGTGACGATCGAAGGCGTCGTTCGGGAGTCGCGACTCGAGATATCTAGTAACTGAGCTGCTTTGGCTCGCGTCTCGCCGCGGCTGGTATGCCGTCGTTGGATCACTCGCCCGTCACGGGGTCCCGATTCCAGAACTCGCTGTCCTTCTTCAGTTTTGGCACCCACGTATCGCTCGTCTTCGAGAGCAACGCGACGCGGGAGGCCGGGACGCCCATGACCTCGTCGAATTCGGGCATGTGGTCGGCCACCGATTCCGCGAACTCGATGACGTCCTCGTGGTCTGGCATCGACGAGCGGTCGAGTCGACCGCGCGAGTGACCGACGTGCATGTACGCCTTCAGTTCGATGAAGTCGGGATCGGCCTGCTGGTAGAAGCCGGCATACCAGTCGGGATGGTGCATGTTCTCGCCGTCAACCAACGTCGTCCGGAGGACGGTGCGGGTCTCGTCTTTGTCGGCGAGGACAGCCATCGTCTCGAGGAGGTTCTCCCAGGCGTCGTCCTCCATCGCGCCGACGACCTGATCGAAGGTGTGGCGTTCGGGGGCGTCGACGCTGACGTACAGCTGGGTGGGATCGCATTCACGGAGCACCTCGGGGCGGGTGCCATTGGAGACGAGGAACGTGGTGATGTCCCGGTCGTGGAAGGCCTCGATGAGTTCTGGCAGGTAGGGATACAGCGTCGGCTCGCCGTCGAGGCTGATAGCGACGTGGCGCGGTTCCATCGCCTGGTCGAAGACCTCTCGAGGGACCTCTTCGTTGCCGCCAAAGCCCGAGAGCAGTTTCTTCTGGAGGTTGATCGAGGCGTCGACCACTGCCTCGGGGTCGTCCCACTCGACGTCGTCCAGTTCGTAGGCGTGGCCGTTGTGATCGCGCCAACAGAAGACACACCGCTCGTTACACCGGACGACCGGCGTCATCTGGATGCAGCGGTGGGATTCGATCCCGTAGAAAATGTTCTTGTAACACTTGCCTTCGCCACGAAGGGCGTTTGCCGTCCAGCCGCAGGTCTGGGCGGCCGTGTGGTTCTCGCTGTGGTAGTCCGGACTCGAGACCTGTGCCGGCCCGCCATCCTCGTCGGCGTCGGCCCCGGAAGGTGCGGAATCGCTCATGTTAGCGGCCGTTGGACCGGGGTGGGCAAAAGGCGTGTGGTGTGCCGAGCGATCGGTCGGCCAGACGGACTCCGCATACCACCGGACAAACGTCAGTGAATACTCGATCGCGTCCCGACGGCTGTGCGATCAGTGTGTAAACCGTTTCATACGGTCTGCTGTCCCGATGTGCCGGTGGGCCCGCAGTGTAGGTTGCGGTCCCACCGGCACTGACTGACAGGAGGTCCGTTTCAGTTGGTATGCTAAATAGCCGTCTCACTCGTCGCGACTGTTATCGCTCGAGGAGTCGCCAGGGCCGTCCGGCAACGAGAACGGATCAGCGGAGTTGTCGTTGTGTGTCACGTCGTCACGTTCGAACAGGTACAGCGCCGGTCCCCCGACGACCATCACGAGCAGGCCAGGAATCGGCACGGCAAGCGGTGCGAGATAGAGCCCAAGCGCACTACCCCAGGCGATGGCCACGATTCCTGCCCAGACCGCTGGTCTCGAGACACCGACTCGAGTTGCGTCCCGATAGACGACAGCGGCAGCGCCGAGCACGACCGCGATCCCAAGGAGTGCGACTGCGCCCACCTGCAGGAAACTCATACGCCGAGTTATACTGCTAGCTGTAAGTCAGTGTCGCGATTCGTCGATCCGACCCGGGTACGTGTCGCGATCACGTCACGCGGAGCCGAACGCTTCGTGGTCGCCATCCGTCGCGTCGGTTGCCGCCGGCGTAGAGCTATATAGAGCTATGTCGCCACTGATCGGTATATATGGTTCATAGCATCGTATTTTTATAGCCCGTCGGATTTCTCAGGTGATGGCAGACAACCAGTTCGAGCGCTCTGTGGATTCGGTTTCGCGACGGAAGTTCATCGCAGCGACCGGCGCACTCGGCACGATGGCGGCCGCCGGCTGTCTGGGAAATGCAAGCAGCGACGGTAGCACTAGCCCACTGACGGCCGACGGTTCCTCGACAGTGTACCCGATCACGTCCGACGGCGCGTCGGTCTGGAACTCTAACCCGCCGGCCGACGACGAGGAGTACTGGGGCCCCGGCCAGTACGACATCGACACCGACAAGCCGATGGCCGACTACTGGGCCGGCCTCTACGGCTTCGAGGCCAACGACGACGGCACTCCGCCGTTCCAGGTCAACGTCGGTCTCAGCCACTCGGGCACCGGCATCGAGAAGGTCGCGAACGGTCAGGTCGACATCGGCGACGCCAGTTCCGGCGTCGCGGACGAGCTGCCCGACGCCAGCCAGGAGGAACTCGACAAGTACGTCGACCACGTCGTCGGCCGCGACGGCCAGCCGGTCGTCGTCAGCAAGGAGATCTACGACGCGGGCGTGACCGGACTTAACGGCGACCAGGTCCGCGGGATCTACACCGGCGAGATCACGAACTGGTCCGAGATCGACAAGTACTCCGGCCCCGACAAGGAGATCCAGGCTGTCGGCCGCGCAGTCGGCTCCGGTACCGACACCGCGTTCCGCGCTAACATGCTCGGCGACCCCGAGGCGGAAATGAGCGTCGACGTCCGCCAGGGCCAGAACCAGCAGGTCCAGACGACGGTCGCGAACTCCGACAACGCCATCGCGTACATGGCGCTGGCGTTCGTCGACGAGAACCGCGTCCCCGCCATCTCGCTGACGCTCGACGGCACGACCTACACCCTCGGCGAGAACCTCGGCTCGAAGGACTACCCGCTCTCCCGGGACCTCCACTGCTACACCTACGAGGACACCAGCGAGAAGGAGGCCGCGTTCATCCGCATGCTGCTGAGCGAGTTCGGCCAGCAGAACTTCGTCGCGCCGAACAACTACTTCATGATCCCGCCGGAGGAGCGCGAAGAGCAGCTCGCGAAGCTTCCCGAGCCGTCTAACTAAGCCGCGTCGCCGTTCAACCACGGTATTTTATGTCAACGACAGAACTACACCAACAACTGAAGGACCGATTCGGGGTCGAGGCGTCAGACGACCGCGTCGTCACCGCGGGGGCAGCGGGCGCGCTGTGTCTCGTCGCGACCACGATCCTGTTCCTGCTCGGCTCGCAGTTCACGGCGATCCCCCTGGTGGGATTCCTATTCACCGTCGGGTACGGACTGTGGAACCATCAGGCGACGACGGCGAAGGCGCTGACCTTCCTCGCGACGATCGCGACGGGAGCGATCCTCGCGCTGATTACCGTCTACCTTATCATCGAGGCGCTCCCGGCGATGCGGGAGATGGGCCTCGCGATGTTCACCGAGACGTCCGCGCCGATGTGGCGAACCCGCGGCGAGGAAGTGTACTCGCTGGTCCCGATGATGTGGGGCACGCTCGTCACGACGATCCTGGCGATGCTGAT
The DNA here is from genome assembly GCF_004217335.1 of Natrinema hispanicum. GTDB lineage: Archaea > Halobacteriota > Halobacteria > Halobacteriales > Natrialbaceae > Natrinema > Natrinema hispanicum. The sequence goes on along the minus strand of NZ_SHMP01000004.1, from coordinate 843,268 downwards.
CGCCGGGCCGCTCGGCGTCGCGGGCGCGCTGTTCATCAGCGAGATCGCGCCCGACGCGGTCCGCGAGATCGTCAAGCCCGCCGTCGAGACGCTCGCAGGAATCCCCTCGATCGTCTACGGCTTCATCGGCTTCACCATTCTGAACGACTACATGATGGAGAACCTGGAACTGCCGACATCCGGCAGCCTCGTTATCGTGGGACTGGTCGTCGGTCTGATGTCGCTGCCGACGGTCGTCTCCGTCGCCGAGGACGCCATCGCGAGCGTCCCTGAATCGATGAAAAGCGGCTCGCTCGCGCTTGGAACGACCGACTGGCAGACGATCAAGAGCATCACCATCCCCGCCGCGTTCTCGGGAGTCTCGGCTGCCGTGCTACTCGGCGTCGGGCGTGCCGTCGGCGAAACGATGGCGGCGACGGTGATTCTGGGCCACGCCCAGCGGCTGCCCGACCCACTATACGACGTCTTCGGGAATACGGAGACGCTGACCAGCCTCATCGCGAGCCAGTACGGGGTCGCTAGCGGAACGCACATGAGCGCGCTGTTCGCCGCAGGCGTCGTGCTGTTCGTCAGCGTCACCGTGCTGTCGATCGGCTCGCAGTACATTGAACGACGGATGAAACATCAGCTGCAGGGAGAATCATGAGCGGAGAGACTACCTCCCGGACGGCCGCGCCGGGAGTCGACATGTTCGACCGCGTCGCGCTGGGGATCGTCGGGATCGCTATCGTCACGTTCCTGCTCGGCTGGACGACGCTGTTCGATCGCACGAGCCCAGACACCGCAGTCGCGGGCCTCTCCCTGTTCGCGCTGTTTGGCGCCGTGTTCCTGCTCGCTGGTGCCGGTTTGATCGCTGCCGGGATCGCGTCGAACGTCGGTCTCTTCGAGACCACCGCTGACCAGTACACCGGACTCGGCACCGGCGTCGCGTTCGGCGTGGTCGGTTTCGCGACTGGCGGTCTCGTGACGACGATCCTGTTCGGCGTCGGCGCGACCGGCAGCGCCCTCGCGGGGCTGGTCGTCGCGCTCGTCGTGACGCTCGGCGTCGCCGTACTCCCGGAAGACATCGGGACGACGTTCCCGGTCGGCCTCCTCGCGCTGGCCTGGGGCGTCTTGCTCGCCGCCGGATTCGTCGACATCGGCTGGGTCTGGGGTCCGCCGTCGCTGGCAGCCACGTTCCACGCGCCAATCGTCGTGCCGCTGGTGACGATCACACTCAGCCTACTGGTCGCCTGGAGCGGCGCGATCGTCGCCGAAGGATTCGGCAGCCAGGGCCGGCAGAACGGCGCGTACCTGATGATCGGACTGAACGCGTTCGGCATGATCGCCGTGCTCCTGTTGCTGATCCTCTTTGTCGTCCGCAAGGGGCTGCCGAAGCTCCTCGAGGGCGCACAGTTCGGTCCAGGGCTGAACATCTCCGTTCCCTTCCTCACGAAGGGCGTCATGCTCGGCCAGCAGTACAGCGGCATCTTCCCAGCCATCGTCGGCACGGTCTGGCTCGTGATCGGTGCGGTGGTGCTCGCGATCCCGATGGGGATCGGCGCTGCCGTCTTCCTCACCGAGTACGCCGAACAGGGCCGGTTCACCGCGGTCATCGAGACCGCGACCAACGCGCTGTGGAGTACGCCCAGTATCGTCTACGGCCTGTTCGGCTACGCGTTCCTCGTACCGCGGTTTGGCAACAGGAACTCGCTGCTGGCAGGGATGATGGTTCTGGGCTTCATGCTGCTGCCCCTGGTCGTCATCACCAGTCGGGAGGCGATCAAGAGCGTCCCCGACGAGTACCGTGACGCCAGCGCCGCGCTGGGCGTCAACCAGTGGCAGACGATCCGAAGCGTCGTGCTGCCGGCCGCGATGCCCGGCGTCGTGACGGGCGTGATCCTCGGCGTCGGCCGGATCGCCGGCGAGACGGCACCGATCCTGCTGGTCACCAGCGGGGCACCGTTCCCGGCGCACGCGCCGAGTATTCTCGGCTCGTTCCGGTTCACTGCAACGCCGCCGTTCGTCCAGAACGAAGCGCTGCTACAGGCCTCGAGCGCGCTCCCCTACCAGCTGTACGCCGTCATCACCGCCGGCGTCGGCCAGGAGGAGGCGTTCGGATGGGGGACCGCTCTCGTACTGCTGCTGGTGGTACTTGGCTTCTACGCCATCGGCATCGCCTCGCGGATCTACTTCAGGAGGAAGCTACACCAATGAGCGACCAAACAGTAACACAAACGAACGAGGAACAGCAATCGAACAGCCTCACGGACCAGCAACCCACTAGCCACACGGTCGACGCCGAGACCGACGAGCGACTCGTCGACTCGTGGACTGACTACGAGTTCGAGGACGAGGCCGCGATCACGGTCGAGGACCTCGACGTGTACTACGGCGACGACCACGCCATCGACAGCGTCTCGATGGAGATCCCCGAACAGAGCGTGACGGCCCTGATCGGTCCGTCGGGCTGCGGGAAGTCGACGTTCCTTCGATGTCTCAACCGGATGAACGACCGCATCGACAGCGCCCGGGTCGATGGGACCGTCGAGATCGACGGCGAGAACATCTACGAAGGCGACACCGACCTGGTGAAGCTCCGGAAGAAGGTCGGGATGGTGTTCCAGAGCCCGAACCCGTTCCCGAAGTCGATCCGCGAGAACATCTCCTACGGGCCGCGCAAGCACGGCGACGTGAACGTCGGCCTGCTGGGCAAACTGCTCGGCGGCGACGACAGCGAGGCCGAACTGCAGATTGTCGAGCGTTCGCTAAAACAGGCCGCGCTGTGGGACGAAGTATCCGATCGCCTCGACGACAACGCGCTCGGACTCTCGGGCGGCCAGCAACAGCGGCTGTGCATCGCGCGCTGTCTCGCCGTCGACCCCGACGTGATCCTGATGGACGAGCCCGCGAGCGCGCTCGACCCCGTCGCGACCGCCAAGATCGAGGACCTCATTGAACAGCTCGCCGAGGAGTACACCGTCGTCGTCGTCACGCACAATATGCAGCAGGCTGCGCGGATCAGCGACCAGACCGCTGTCTTCCTCACGGGCGGCCAGCTCGTCGAGTACGACGACACCGACAAGATCTTCGAAAACCCCGAGAGCGACCGGGTCGAGGACTACGTCACCGGCAAGTTCGGGTGATGACACGCGAGGACTATCAGGACCGCCTCGAGCGCCTTCGTGAGACGGTCATCGCGCTGGGCGATCTCGTCCGCGAACAGCTCGCAGACGGGTTCAGCGCGCTGTTTGCCGGTGATCGTGCGCTCGCGCGCGAGGTAATCGCAGGCGATCAGGCCGTCAATCGCCGCTCCCTCGAGATCGAGGGCGAATGTCTCGACCTGCTGGCGCTGTACCAGCCGGTCGCCAGTGACCTCCGGAGCGTCATCGCGACGTTCAAGATCGTCACCGATCTCGAGCGCGTGGGCGACCTTGCGACCAACGTAGCGGAGTATACGCTGGCATCGACCAGGTCCGCACCGACGCTTCCCGACGTCGATTTCGAGCGGATCGCCGCGCTCGCACTCGAATTGGTCGAGGACGCGATCGAGGCGTTCGTCACGGACGATGTAGACGCCTGTTTTGCGGTCGCCGACCGTGACGACGAACTTGATGCCCGCTGTGGGGCCGTAACCGAGCGCATCGTCCGCACGCTTATCGACCTCCGCGTCGACGGCGATGCAGTCAACAGCGCACAGGCGTTCCCGGACAAGTCGGCGGAGTGGCCGCTCGAGAACGTTCTCACGGACGTTTCCCGGACGCTTGTGATCGTCCGCGACGTAGAGCGGGTCGGCGACCACGCAGTAAACGTGGCCGCGCGGACGCTCTATGCACTCGAGAACAGCGAGGAACTGCTCGCCTGAGCGATCGGGGTCTCCGGCCGGCGGGCGGATCTATATCCGAACTAAATACTATTGATAGATATACAGTCCTCATAGCATCGTATTTTTGTAGTCTTCGGCGTCGTTCACATGATGAGACGCGACCAGTTTGGACGGTCTTTCGAGGGGGTGTCGCGGCGGAACTTCTTAACAGCGACCGGCGGGGTAACGGCGGCTGCGTTCGCCGGCTGTCTCGGGCGCGAGACCAGCAGTGACGACGAACCCGCTGGCAACAGCCAGGACACAACCGAGAACAGCGACGGTCTCTCGGGTACCGTCACGGTCACTGGCTCGAGTACGGTGTATCCGATTTCCCAGGAGATGAAAACCCGATTTATGGAAAAACATCCGGACGTCACCGTCAGGGTCGATTCAACCGGCAGCGGCGGCGGGTTCGAGAATCATTTCTGTCCCGGTGATTCGGATATCAACGCAGCGTCGCGCCCGATCAAAGATGGGGAGAAAACCCACTGTGGAGAAAACGACGTGACGCCGGTCGAGATGCAGATCGCGGGCGACGCGCTCACGATGGCCGTCAGTACCGAGAACACGTGGGCCGAGTGTCTCTCCTTTGACCAGCTCGCCCAGATCTGGAGCGAGGACGGCGCGGAAACGTGGGCTGACCTGAATGCCGACTGGCCCGACGAGCCGTTCAAGCGCTACGGCCCCGACACGACATCGGGGACCTACGACTGGTTCTCCCAAAACGTCGTCAGTCGCGTCGGTTCCCACCGATCCGACTACGTCAGTACCGAGGACGACGAGACCATCGTTCAAGGACTCGAGAGTAGTCCGTACGCGATCGGCTACTTCGGGTATTCCTACTACGCACAGAACAAAGACCGTATCACGGCGCTCGCGATCAAAGCAAACGAGGGCGACGCGTGTGGCGACCCGAGCCTGCAGGCAGCCAAAACGGGCAGCTATCCGATGGCACGGCCGCTATTTATCTATCCGTCCAAGGAGGCACTCCAGCGCGAGGAAGTCGCCGCATTCGTGCGCTTTTACCTCGAGAACTCGACGGCAGACTGGATCGCAGAGGAGGTCAAGTACGTTCCCTCGAGCGACGAGCAGGCCGAGACGAATCTGCAGACGCTCGCGGAAATCGTCGGGGAGTAACGGGACTGCGGTCAGCCTCGACCGAACAGGGACGAGCTGAATCGGCCGGCGTCTTTGCTGCGGATTTCGAAGCTATGATGTCGCCGTATTGGAACAGGTTCTGAGAGTGGAGATGACAGCTCGTCTGGCAGGTTGCCCACTATAGTTTTGCGAAATCTATAGTCTCACCTATCTATAGTCGGCTATGTAATATGTGGTGAACGTGCGCATACCACCTAGCGCCGTCAGTTGCGCGTTAAACCGTCCAGTGTCGCGGAATTGGTCTTCGATGAGTGAGTTGTTCGGAGCTATGGCCATCTATATAGCAATACATAGCTAACATAGCATCGTATTTCTATATACAGTCGAACGTTCACCTGATGACCGATACCCAGATGGATCGTTCGGGTCGCTCGTTTTCTCGACGAAAGTTCCTGGCCGCGACGGGCGCAGTGGGTGCCGCCGCGATCGCTGGCTGTACCGAAAACACGGGTAATGGTGGGAACGAGCGTGTCGTCGTCACGGGAAGTAGTACGGTGTTCCCGGTCTCCGACAGGCTCGCTGAAGAGTTCATGGAGCAAAATGACGGTATAAGCGTCACCACCGACTCGACTGGAACCGGTGGCGGCTTCAACAACAATTTCTGTCCCGGCGACTCCGATATCAACGGTGCTTCGCGACCGATCAAGGATGCTGAGGTCCAAGACTGCAGCGACAGCGGCGTCGACCCCATCGAGTTCCAGATCGGGAAAGACGCGGTCACGATGGCCGTCCACAACGATTCGCCAGTCGACTGTGTGACCTACGACGAACTCGCTCAGATCTGGAGCGAGGGCGGCGCAGAAACGTGGGCCGACGTCAACTCCGACTGGCCCGATGAGGAGATCGTACGTTTCGGCCCGCCGTCGACGTCTGGAACCTTCGACTGGTTCAATACCAACGTCATCGGCGATGCCGGGAGCCACGTCACGCAGTACGAGAAGACCGAAAACGACAACGAGCTCGTGCAGGGCATCTCGTCGACTCAAAACGCGATCGGCTACTTCGGCTACGCGTACTATCGAGAAAATCAGGACGCACTCAAAGCACTCGAGATCCGCGAGACCGAGGACGGCGAGTGTACCGCACCGAGCATCGACGCGGCCCAGTCGGGCGCATATCCGATGGCGCGACCGCTGTACATCTACGTTAACAAGGACGCACTCCAGCAGGATGCAGTCTACGACTTCGTCGAGTTCTACATCGAGCAGTCTTCGACCGACGTCATCTCCGATGTCGGCTACGTCCCCGTAAGCGAAGAACAGGCCCAGTCGAACCTCGACAAACTCGAGAGCGAAGCGAACTGACGCGGCGAATCGAACGATTCACCATGGTAAGTCAATTACGCCCCACAAATGAGTGAACGATCGATAGATGTCGACTTGACACGCGCATCGTCAGGTCAAGTCGTCAAAGAGCGCATCTACAAGTGGCTGCTGTTCGCTTGTGCCGCGCTGACCGTGTTCGTTACAGCGGCGATCATCTACACGCTGGCTACCGACGCGATTGCGTTCTTCATGACAGAAGACGCCAGTGTAGCTGGGTTCTTTACCGGAACGGAGTGGATTGCCCGCTCCGACGGCGGGACCTTCGGCGTCTGGCCGCTCGTGACTGCGACGCTGACCATCACCTTCGTCTCGGCGCTCGTCGCGGTGCCAACCGGCGTCGCAGCCGCCGTCTACCTCAGTGAGTACGCCAGCGACCGAATGCGATCGATCCTAAAACCGTCGCTCGAGATTCTCGCCGGGATTCCGACGGTCGTCTACGGCTATCTGGCGCTCGTCTATCTGACGCCTGCGCTCCAGTGGATCGGCATCCCCGTCAGCACGTTCAATCTGCTGTCCGCATCGATCATGGTCGGGATCATGATCATCCCGATGGTCTCGTCGCTGTCGGAAGACGCGATGAGTTCCGTCCCGGATTCGCTCCGGCAAGCTGGCTACGGGATGGGGGCGACGAAGTACGAGGTATCGACCGGGATCGTGATCCCGGCCGCCATCTCCGGCATCTTCTCGTCGTTCATCCTTGCGCTCTCGCGGGCGATTGGCGAAACCATGATCGTCGTTATGGCCGCCGGCTTGCGACCGCGGATGTTCAACTTCGCGAACCCACTCGACAACCTGCTCAGTTCAGGCCAACCGATGACCGCGGGGATGGTCAGCGCCGTCACCAGTGACGCGACCGGCGGCTCGGCAACGTATCTGAGCATGTTCGCGCTCGGACTGACGCTGTTCGTCATCACGTTCATGATGAACCTCGCGAGCGATTACGTCGCATCACGCTATCAGGAGGAGTACCAATGAGTGACACCAACGAGATCATGGAGGTGTACCGATAATGGCGACCGATCAGCAGACCGGGACGTGGTACGGAACGGGCAAGGCGGTTAGCCGCGCCCGTGGCCAGGCGTTCAAGACGCTCTGTCTCAGCGCGACCCTCCTGGCCTTGTTGTCCGTCTTCGTACTTCTCCTGTACGTCGCGAACGACGCTTTCCAGCCCCTTTCGGCGGACATGGGGTGGCTGCTCGTCACCATCGGGACGGTCGTTGTCCCCTCCCTCGCCGCGGTCGGCTACTACTATACGCGTGATACGAGAGCGGGCGAGACGGCAACCATCGCGCTTGGCTTGCCGGTCGTCTCGCTGCTGCTCACCGGCGGAGTGTTCATTACGTTCGAACACGTCGTCAGCGTCTATCAGTGGCTCTCGATCCTCGTCTCGCTTGCCGTCGCCGGCGGGATCGTGTACGCCCACAGCCGCGTTCGGACAGAGGCCGACATTGAGCGACTCGTGGTCGTCGTGGCTGTGCCAGCGCTCGCACTCTGGTTCATTCCGAAGCTCATCCTCTCGCTGCCGATGTTGCCGACACAGTCGATTGCGCTGCTGGGATCGTTCGTCGTGCCGGTCGCAGTCGTCGTCGGCCTGTTCGTCCGCAGACAGCGCGAAAACGACCGTGACGGTGCGATCGCTGCGGCACTGACACTCGTCGGGGCGGCAGCAGGATTCGGCGTTGCACCCGTCGTCGGTATCACCCCGTTCGTCTGGATGCTGCTCGTTACGGTCACTGCCGTCCCTGTCAGTCTCTACGTCGAGAGCGTCATCCGCCGTGGGGCCGGCGTGTCCGGGCTCGCGTTCCCGCTGATCGTTGTCGGAGGGATCGTCGCCAGCGCCGTCCTCACGGACACGCTCGGATTCGCCGGCCCGACGCCGTGGCTCGACTGGGGCTTCCTGACGAACGTCCCCTCGCGGACGCCCGAAGACGCTGGCTTCTATCCGCCGCTGGTCGGCTCGGTGATGATGTTGCTCATAATCATCATCTCCGCGTTCCCGATCGGCGTCGGCGCTGCACTCTATCTCGAGGAGTACGCCCCGCAACGAGGTCGCTGGGGCCGGCTCGTCGACCTGATTGAGGTCAACATCGGGAACCTTGCTGGTGTCCCATCGGTCGTCTACGGGGTCCTCGGGCTCGCACTGTTCATCCGAGCGGGCGGGCTCGGCTCAGGAACTGCCCTCGTCGGCGGCTTCACCGTCGGACTGTTGATTCTCCCCATCGTCATCATCTCCTCACAAGAGGCGATCAGTGCCGTCCCTGACTCGATGCGCCAGGCATCATACGGTATGGGCGCGACCAAGTGGCAGACGACTCGCAACGTTGTCCTTCCGGAGGCACTGCCGGGGATCATGACCGGCAACATCCTCGCGATGGGCCGAGCGATCGGTGAGACGGCACCGCTGCTCATCATCGGCGCGCCAGCGGTCGTTCGCATCGCGCCGAGTTCGTTCACGAACAAGTTCAGCGCAATGCCGCGCCAGATCTATACCTGGTCGGGCGAGATCGACGCCGCGTTCCGACACGGTGTGCTGGCAGCTGGCGTTGTCACGCTACTGGTCGTTCTCCTGCTCATGAACGGCGCTGCAATCCTGATTCGTAACAAGTATCAACGGCGAGAGTAACCTATGACACAAGATTCAATGACTAACCCGGACAGCCGTACTGATAGCCAATCGACCGATCTCGAGGGATCGAATCAAACGAGCGATCCGCTCGTCGATTCGTCGATCGACACCGGCCAGTCGGGCGGCTCCGGGGGAGAAACACGGACAGTAATCGAATCCCAGGACCTCGACGTGTTCTACGACGAGACGCAGGCGCTGCAGAGCGTCGACATCGAGATCCCGGCCGAGAAGGTCACGGCGATCATCGGTCCGTCCGGTTGTGGCAAATCGACGTTCCTCCGGTGTATCAACCGGATGAACGACCTCGTCGACGCTGCGCGAATCGAGGGCGAGTTGAACTTCGAAGGGAAAAACGTCTACGACGACGATGTCGATCCAGTCGTCCTTCGGCGCAAGATCGGGATGGTCTTCCAGTCGCCAAATCCCTTCCCCAAGAGTATCTACGACAACGTCGCCTACGGCCTGGACGTCCAGGGGATCGAAGGCGATTATGACGCGATCGTCGAGAAGGCGCTCCGCCGCGCTGCGCTCTGGGACGAGGTCAAAGACCAACTCGACTCGAGCGGACTGGACCTCTCCGGTGGCCAACAACAGCGCCTCTGTATCGCGCGTGCGATCGCACCCGATCCGGACGTGCTTCTGATGGACGAGCCGGCGTCGGCGCTGGACCCGGTCGCAACCTCGAAGATCGAAGATCTGATCGAAGAGTTGTCCGAGGAGTATACCGTCGTTATCGTCACGCACAACATGCAACAGGCCGCCCGGATCTCGGATAAGACGGCGGTCTTCCTGACCGGGGGCGAACTCGCCGAGTTCGACGATACCGACAAGATCTTCGAGAACCCCGAGAGCCAACGCGTCGAAGACTACATCACCGGCAAGTTCGGATAGTCACCGCTGTTCGACTCGCAGTTTCGTTCGACCCGTTGCGTGCAATCGCTTGTGTGTTCTCATCCCAACGTAGTCCGTGCAGAGACAGTTATGGCACGCGTTGTGTGTGGGTTGCTAACTATGCTGTTTATTGTTCGGTCTCACATGAATCGGACACGATGGTCGCCACTGGGGTTCACATCCTGGTCGGGCTGGCACTGATCATGCTGATGGGTCGGTCCAGACGTCCCGAGCCGTACCTCGTTGCGGCACTCGCCGCGACCGTTCCCGACAGCGATACGTTCGTCTTTCAGCCACTGGTCGAACTCGGATACGTCGCCGGTGCCCTCTGGAGTCATCGGGGGCTCACACACTCGCTTCTCGGCGGGGTCATCGTGGTCGCCCTTCTCTCGTATTTCGGCCCCCGGTGGGCTGCTGCTATGGGGTTCAGTTCACATCTCGTCCTCGATGCCTTCTCCGGTGGCGTCCAACTGTTCGCACCCCTCAATCAGACGCTGTATGGTCTGTCGGTCGATTGGTTGCTGCTGAACTCGCTCACATCAGCCGTTGCAGTTCCCATGATTCTCGGCGGGTTGCTCGCATTGAAACACGACATCGAATATCGGCTGCCCCGACCTCCGTCGCAACCGGTTCTCGAGTGGTTCCGGTAGCATCCTTCCGTGATCGATCACGGGAGGTTCGCGCATGCGCTCCGAATGGACGTGGCCGAGGAGATCGACGAGCGAGACGGGTGTCATGTCGGTGTGTCTCACGCCGTTATCGACAAAATTGGGACTGCACACAGCCTTTATCAGGAACGGACACCGTGAAACGGTATGGCCAGACAATCATATCAGGAGAAGCTCACGGAACTCCGTGAGGACGTGCTCTACATGAGCGAGGTCGTCATGGAACGGCTTCGCATGGGACTGGACGCCTTAGAACAGAAAGACGAGAACCTCGCCCGCGAAGTGATCGAAGGCGACGGCGAGATCAACCGCATGTACCTCGATCTCGAGCAGGACTGTATCGACCTGCTCGCGCTCCAGCAGCCGGTGGCGAGCGATCTGCGCTTTATCGCCGCCTCGTTCAAGATCATTACCGACTTAGAACGGATCGGCGATCTCGCGACCAACCTCGGGGAGTACACGCTCGATGCCGAGCGCGATCTGTTCCCCGATGTCGACGTCCAAGAGATGGGCGAACTGACCCTCGACATGCTCGAGGACGCGATGCTCGCCTACGACGACGAGGACACCGACGCCTGTCGCGAACTGGCAGCCCGCGACGACGAACTCGACCACTTCGCCGAACGAGCAAGCGAGATCGTCGTCCGTGACCTCATCGAGCGCGAACTCGAGTCAGCCGACGAGGTCGAACAGCTACTCAAGGACGTGTCACGGCTTCTCTTGACGATTCGTGACCTCGAGCGCGTCGGCGATCACACGGTCAACATCGCCGCGCGGACGCTGTATATGGTCGAAAACGACGACGAACTTATTTACTGATTACCGGTCGCGTCTCGCGTACGATCGGGCGTTCACGGACTGGTATCGAGCAGTTCGAAAACGGTTCTCGGCGCAGTTCAAGCGCTAGCTGCTTTCGTTCCCGGTTTCGTTTCCAGTTTCGTTACCGGTCTCGTTACCGCCACCACCACCGCCGCCACCGCCGCCACCACCGCCACCCATCTGAACTTCACCCTCCATCTGCGGGTGTGGTTGGCAGTTATACGTCGCCATATCGCTGCTTGCCGTGAAGTCGATGTACTGGCCTTCGCCGGGGTCTGAGACGGGATCACCGGTAGTCAGGTCGTCGATTACTTCGCCGTCGGCATTGCGGATCTCCATGTTGTGGTTGGCACCATCACCTTCCGACCAGCCGATCGTGTAGTCTTCGCCTTCCTGCAGCATGAGTGCCGGATTCTGTTCGCCCTCGATCGCGGACGGTGCGAGACCCTCCCAGTGGGTCGTCTGGCCGCTGAAGTCGATCGTCGTCCCGGGTTCGATTTCGACGCCACCGCCACCATCACCGTTTCCGTTCCCATTCCCGTTGCCACCATCGCCGCCACAGCCTGCGACAAACGCCGTCGACGCGGCAACACCTGTCAACTGAAGTATTCGTCGTCGGGATAACCGATCGTCTCGTGCCATCACGCTGGCTTTGCGCTCAACGGGAATAGCCGAATACCCGTCGCCTGCGTGGAAGTCAAATACGGGCAGGTATATGACAGCTTTGCATCATAATTTCACAATCTGGGTGCCCGCCCCGCGTTACTGCGTTGGTTGCTGGCGGGCACGGCGAGCCGGAACGCAGGTCAACAACTGTGCCGTATCGACGATGTTTCGCGTTTCGAGCAACAGCTCTGCCGCCTCACGAACGGAAAACTCGGCCTCGAGGGCGACGCCGTGACAGCGCGTGTAACACTCGAGCCAGCGGTTCATCGCGGTCTCGAGGGCAGTGAATTCGGCGTCCGAGAACGGCACGAGCCGGCCGCCAGTCCGGGCCTCGATGTAGAGCCAGATGGCCTGCCCTGCGCCCGCTCGGAGGTAGCCGACGGCGTTGTCAGGACTCGTCGGGCCGTCCGGAATCGGATCGCTGCCCGATCCCACCGTGACCTCGACCGCGTCGAACGCCGCTCGCTCGCGTTCGGCGCGGCGTGCGAGCGCGGCGATCTGCGGCCCATACCGGCTCATACTATCCCTCGCGGAACTCGATGCCCTTGCCGCCGCGGGGGTGTTCCCACTCGGTGTCGGCGACAATCGCACAGGTTCCACACTCGACGCAGGGCTGGGTGTCGAGGCTCACCAGCGTCTCCGCAGTGCCGTTGGTCTTGACCGTTTCCGACCGGTAACAGCCGCCGCCGAAGTCCTCGGCGCTGACCGGGCAGGCAGTGACAGCCGCACCACTTTCCTCGTAGGACTCGTCAAGCAGTTCGATGTGTGGATTGCCGACGTCGGTGTCGTACGTGAGTTCGCCGATGCGCTCCTCGAGAGACGGTGGCTCGATGTCGCTCTCCCAGTAGATCGTCTTGCCGTGTTCCTCGGCGATCAGCGTCGGCAGGGAGACGTAGCCGGTCTTCGTATCGGGCAACATCGAGACCAAAAACGGCGAGTTGTACGCCCGCTCGAGGAGTCGATCGGCGATCGGATTGCCGACGGCCAGCGAGCCAAGCGGCGAGTCGAGTACTCGCTCGACCGCGTTCGTCACGGCGTCGTGTTCGCTGACGCTTCGGCTGAGTTCGTACCGTCGAGGCCGGAGCTTATCCATCGTCCCGGAGTCATTGAGCAGTTTCGTGTAGCGCCGGCCAGCGGCTTCCGGATCGCGGTTGCCGCGGGTGACAGCGAAGGCGTCGGCCGCGAGCGCGCCCGCGCTGACGGCGTGGTTCATCCCCTTGATGATCGGCCCCTGGGCCTGCATCTGGCCGGCGGCGTCGCCGACGAGGACGAGCCGGTCGCGGTAGGGACGGCGATGGGCGACCTTCTTCGAGTCGGGAACGAGTTTCGCCGCGTACTCGCGCTCGTGGTACTCGTTTTGGAACCAGCCGGCTAACACCGGATGGGTCAGCAGGGCGTCGAGCAGCTCGTGGGGTTCGGCCTCCTGCTCGACGAGGCTATCGAGGTGGAAGACGGTCCCGATCGACAGCGAATCCTCGTTCGTATAGAGGAAGCCACCGCCGCGAACGTCACTGAAGAGGTCACCCGAGAACAGGTGGGCGGCCCCCTCGTCGGGCGCGATGTCGAACCGGTCATCGATCGCGCCGGGGTCCATATCGACGACGGCCTTGACGCCCTGAAACCACTCGTCGGGCTCCTCCCAGTCCATCAGCCCCGCCTCGCGAGCGAGTTCGGAGTTGACGCCGTCGGCCGCGACGATCAGGTCCGCTTTGATCGGGTCGAGTTCGTCGCAGGTGACACCGACGATTTCGCCGTTTTCTCTGAGGAGGCCGTCGACGCGGACGTTCGTCAGGACGCCGCCGCCGGTTTCGCTGGTCTTCTCGTGAACCCGTTGCTCGAGCCAGGAGTCCATCTCCCGACGCAATACGGCGTCACACCAGTCGGTGTCGTGCTCGTGGAGGTCGGTCAGGTCGTAGGTCTTGACTGCGTTGCCGGCGATGTTGTGGATGTAATAGTCCGTGACCGGCCGCTCGGACGCGCGCTCGCGGAAGCCATCGAAGAGGTCGTCGATCGTGTAGGGAGCCGACTCTTCGGCGTAGATCAGTCCACCGGAGACGTTCTTCGCACCCGCCTCCGTGCCGCGTTCGAGGACAAGTGTCTCGATGTCGTGATCTGCCAGCCGGGAGGCCGCTGCAGCCCCGCCGGGGCCACAGCCCACGACGACAGCCTCGTAGTGTTCGTAGACGTCCGTTTCGGTCGTCATCACTCGTCACCTCCGTCGGCAACGGCCTCGGGCTCGAGGCCCAGCCCACCCGATTCGACGGCCTCCGCAAACCGCGGCAGGACCTCGAAGAGGTCGCCCTCGATGAAGTAATCGCTGAAGTCTCGAATCCGGGCATCGGGGTCGGTGTTGATCGCGACGATCGTGTCGGATTCGTCCATGCCGACCTTGTGCTGGACCGCTCCCGAGACGCCCGCGGCGATGTAGACGTCTGGTGCGACGACCTGGCCGGTTTCGCCGATCTGGCGCTCCTCGTTCGAGTATGACTCGACGTGACCCTCGAACTGGTAGGAAGACGTAACGATCCCCCGCGTAATCCCGAGTGCGGCGTCGTCGAAGGCATCGACCAACTCGAGGCCCAGTTCCATCCCCTCGGTCGGATCGTCGGCGATCCCGCGCCCGAGACAGACGATCACGTCGTGGCCGGTGAGATCGATCCCGGCCTCGAGACGGTCGTGGTCGGTGATTTCGACGCGGAACCAGTCGTCGTCTAAGTCCATATCGTGTTCGACAACCAGTCCCTCGCGGTCGGGGTCGCGTTCCATCGGTTCGAAACTGCCCGGAATGACCGAACAGCCCTGCGGATGGAACTCTCGGCCAGGGTTGTCCAGACAGAGAATCGTCGAGTACTCGAAGCCCGAGAAGTCCGGGCGTTTCATATGCAGGACCTTCTCGAAGGTCTTCTTGACGCCGGGCTCGCCGGTCTTGACCGGGTTCGACACCTCTTCGGCCTCGATGAACAGATCGGAACAGTCCGATGCCAGCCCGGAGTCGAGTTCGGCCTGGACCTTCGCAGAGAGGTCCCGCCCGTTGTTCGTCGCGGGGAACAGGATATACCGTGGCTCGTCGTAGTCGCGCCAGTCGGTGCTCTCGACGGTCCCCTTCCCGCGGGCCATGTGGGCCGCGATCTCGGTGTAGGGTTTGTGCAAGAATCGCTCGAGGCGCTCGTCGTCGTGATAGACCGCGACATCTGCCCCGTAGGCGATACACTCCTCGGCCAGCCCCTCACAGTCGTCGCCCATCAGGAAGGCAACGACGTCTTCGTCGTCGCCGTAGTCCTCCTCGAAGCCGTCCATGAGCTCGCGGGCCTTGCCGAGCATCTCCGTCGAGACGTCGAGCAACTCGCCGCCCTGAGTCTCACAGAAGACCCACATATCCGCGTATTCGCCGTCTTCGAGCGCCCGGACGTGTTTCTTGTCCCGAGTGGGACGTGAGAGGTCATCGTCTTCTTCGGCGTCCTCGCCCTCCGGCTCCGACTCGTCATCCGCATCGCCTCCGTCCGTAGCCGCCGCTTCACCTGCTTCGGTATCGCCGTGTTCGCCGTCGGCGGCACCGATCTCCTCGAGCCGGTCTTGGATCGCCTCGCGGGCCGTCGTCCGATCCTGGCCGGCTTGCTCGGCCTCGAAGATCGCCTGAAGGTCGTCAGCGTCGTCGATCGTCTCGAGTTCGTCGGTCAGTTCCTCGACGGTGTAGTCGTCCGGATCGATGGCTGGCATATCAGTCACCTGCCTCCGCGGCGTGGGGCTGCAGTTCCTCGAGAACCGGTGCTATCTCGTCTTCGGCGGGGTCGATCATCGTCGCCTCTCGCTCGGAGGGCGCTTTGGGGATCGGATCGACCGACGAGACGATCGTCGGCGACCCATCGAGCCCGATGTAGTCGGGATCGAGATTTAGGTCGGTGTGATCCCACATCGTCAGGTAGTCGTCGTGGTTCGCGGCTCGCTGTTGGGTTTCGGCTCGCAATTCCTTGTGTGTTAGTCGATGCGAGGCCTTCCGGTATGTCGGCTCGAACTCGGGATCGGTGACGACGAAACAGGGCAACGGCGCTTCCACGGTTTCGACCTCGTCGATATCGCCCTCGACGAGCCGTTTCGCACGCAACATCCGCTCGTCGGGATCGATGTCGAGTGCGATGACGTGAGTGACAATCGGCCAGTCCATCGCCCAGCAGGTCTGCGGGCCGGTCTGGCCGGTCTCTCCGTCTGCCGTCTTGAACCCAGCAAAGACCAGATCGACGTCCGCAATTTCCTCCTGATACTTCTCGAGGCCGGCGCTTAGCGTGATCGCCGTCGCCCAGGTATCGGAGGCGGCCAGTTCCCGATCTGAGAGCAGATAGGTATCGTCGGCGTAGACCGTCTCCATCGCCCCCTGCAAGACCTCGGCGTACCCCGGCGGCCCCATGCTCATTCCGGTGACGTGGCCGCCGTGGCGGACTTTCGTCTGCAGTGCGGCCTGCAGCGCGAACTCGTCGTTGGGGTTCATCACGGTCGGCGTCTTCCCCCGCTCTAGGTGGCCGTCTTCGTCGAACGAGACGGCCCCTTCCGAGAAGTCCGGGACGCCTTTCGTGAGTACGATCGATCTCATCGTCCCCTCCGCAACTGTGTGGTTACTATTCGCATGTCTGTGGCCCCCTATCATAGTATCAGTATTAAGAATAGGGGAGGAAATCGCTGGCAGGAAATGGCCACGAAGCGGGTTTCTCTCGAGCGATATCAGGAAAATAGCGTCGACAGGGGCCGCCGTGACCCGCGTGCGATCGGAATGGCCGATCAGTCTTATTCCTGTTCGCGTTCGGTCGTCCCCATCGTGATCTCGCCGGCAGCGCGAATCGTGCCGTCGACCTCGGCGTCGGGACCGAGCTCGAGATCGCCACAGGAGACGTCACCGAGGATGCGCGCGTCGGCACCGATCTCGACGTCGCCGTTACGGGTGGTGACGTCGCCGTGAATTCGCGTGCCGTCACCGACGAAGATATCACCGCGTGCCCGGAGACTCCCGAAGATATTGCAGGACGTTCCGACGTCGATCGTCTCCGCGCGGACGTTCCCATGAAGGCGACAGTCGTCGCCGATCGTCGCGGGCGTCGAGACGCGCCAGGCGTCGTCGCCGACGGTCGCGTTCTGTGGGATCACCAGCGGTTCGGCGTCGGCGTCGTCCGCGTCGTCCTCGAGGAGTTCGGAGACGAGTTGCTGGGCGGTGTCGTCCTCGCCGATCAACAGCAGGTGTTTGAGATAGACGAACAGGAAAACGATCGTCGGCATCGGGTTGCGGATGACGATCCAGCCGTTTGCCTCGAATCCCTCCTCGATTTCGACGTCGTCACCGATGTCGAGATCGCCCGCGACTTTCAGTCTGCCGCCAACGTGGACGCGTTCGCCGATGTAAGCGTCCTGCCCGACGAGGACGTTTTCGGCGACATCACACCACATGTCGAGCCGACAGTCGCCGCCGGCCTCGATCGCGCCGCCGAATTCTGCCCCTTCGCCGGCGAAGACGTTCCGGCCGCGGACCCCGAACTCGACGGTCGAGCGCCCACCGACGAGGACGTCCCCGTCGGTAACGACGTCGCGCTCTTGCGTTTCCGTTCCATCGGGAACGATGAGTTCGTCGAGCGGATCCCTGCTGAAGGCCACATTCACGTCACAAGGACATATCACCTAATAAATGTCGCGCGTCGTCGGCCGTTCGTCTGACGTGTGTCTGCCGAATGCGAGCAGTGGCGGCCGCAGACAGTCGCCCCGTTTTTACACTCCCGTTGCGTACGGCCAGTCATGACTACACTCGCGTTCGACGACGACGGTGTCGATGTCGTCTACGAAGGGACCGAGTTCCGCCTCGAGCGGGACTTAGTCGAGGAAGCCACCGAGAAGTCCTACTATGACGTGACTGACCACGAAGTTCTGAAAATCGTCGCCGAACAGCCGAACCTGCAGGGCGAGCCGCGCCGCATCGGCGATATTTTGGATTAAAACGAGGATGTCATAGAACAGTTCGCACACCTACCCACCGATTGCTCGCCGAACGGTCAATACAGAGTAAGAAGTGTCTGCTGACGTTCGCGAGCGAATGCGATTTGCCAATTATTGTATATTCAATGTTCCCACGGACAAGCGGCTGGGTCGTACATAGGATATTCGATTGTTATTATTTCCACTGAAAAAGACTGTTCTTTGCTACCTTCTTGGACAAGAATATAGTCTGGATTATCATCAAAACGGCTGACGCCACCAAGTTCCACAGCCTTAGAAATAGTCTCTTGATCTTCGACCGTGATCTCTACCGTATACTCCCCATACTCACTGCCGATTGGAATTTCCTTATCGTGAGAAAGATTCTCCTCTTTGAGAGGACCCGGCTCTCCCTCTGGCTCCCTCTCATCAAGAGTAGGATCTGTTAGCTCTTGGAGAGTTAAGTCCGCCTCTTCAAGAACTGTCCTCTCCCCATCTTTGACCGTGACTGAAATTTCCAAATTCTTATCCGTCGAATTATAGATAGGGAGAGTAATTGTTTCGTCATACTGGGGTGTTATTTCCTTAAACTGGAGGGTCGTCTCCTTGACACCGTTCCGATCCACTATCGGGGTATAGTAGCTATCATCTTTTTTAAGCGCCTCGAGTTCTGGTCCGGAAATTTCACTCCACAGTAACTCTCCTTCGGTCGCGTACTGTCCCTCTTTGAGTGCTACGTCAACCTCATCCTTGATGGCTTCTGGAAGTCGTGTATAGCTGAGAATCGAAAGTTCACATGGCTCATATCCATCTGTACCGTCGTCGCCGTCCGTAGCCCTTTCATTCGTGTCGTCCGTAGCCCCTTCATTCGTGTCGTCCGTAGCCCTTTCACTTGTACACCCAGCAATCGTAGCCGCACCTGTAGCAACCGCAGTAAGTACCAGCCGTCGTCTCATAACTCGGTTTCAGAAACCATTGGTAAATATTTTCTGTCTATATCAGTTCAGATACCTAAACGAAAATCGATCAATGCGCAGGTATAGTGAACGGATAGTTCAGTCCAAATAGAACGAAAGGAACACCATGAGAAGCGTTCTATGACACCCTCTTAAAACGGATTGCGATCCCGTCTCGGGGTCGCTAGTAGACCACGTGGAGGAGCACGAACACCACGATCCCGAGTGTAAACGAGATCAGCCATAGCGTCGCGGCGATCCGGCCTACGCGGGCGTGGCTCGTCCGCGCGAGTTCTGCAGCCGGCCGGGAGAACGCGAGCATGAGGGCGTAGTAAACCAACGGAATACAGACGATCGCCAGCAGGATGTGGATCGCCAGCAACGGCAGATAGACGAACTGGTAGACGGTCTCCGGACCAGGGAACGGCTGTGGGCCGCCAGTCACAGTCAATCGGTACAGATAGAGGACGAGAAAGCCCACGAACAGCCCGAACGACGCCATCATCGCGATCCGGTGGCGGTCGACGTTCCCGCGACGGATCTCGCGCCACCCCATCGTGATCGTTCCGATCGCGGCCGCGCTGATCACGGCGTTAACGAGCGGAATCGTCTCGATGACCCACTCCGGAGCTGCGGGGACGCTTGAGGACGGAATCCGGCCGCCCGCAGCCGCGAAGACGACCGCCAGCGATACCACGCTCAACACGCCGGTGAGAAGCCGCACGCGCTCTCTAGGGACGTATTCCATGTGTGGTCGTTCGAGCGCAGCGGGAAAGTGGTTACTCTCTGGGGTGGTCCTGCCGCTGCCGCTCGAGTCAGCGCATCATCGTGACGATGGCTGTCACTCGTCGGAAGTAGTGTCGGAAAGGATTATGCGTGGGTGATGTCCACGAAGGGAGATCACCTGCATCGATTGTGGTGGATGTGTTCCACCGATGCGATGCGTGGGACCGGATTCGAACCGGCGGACCCCTACGGGACAGCGCCCTCAACGCTGCGCCGTTGGCCTGGCTTGGCTACCCACGCTCGCTGTCTTTGTCTGCACTCAATCGTATCCAGTGTGATTATAAAAGCCCTTTCCTTTTCGTCCGCGACTGCGGTCGAATCACACACTCCTAGTTATACCTGAATGATGAGTTTCCGGTCGATTCGCCTCGTTGCTGGTCGATCGGTTCCTGGTAGTCGCGATACTTGCCGCTATCTTCACGACGAGCAGGACAGTCACAAAGGTTTCAACGCTCGAGCGATAGGTTCGACCGATGGCTGTACCGTCGAGTCGGTCGCGCGCGCTCGCCGGGGCGCTCGTCGCCGTCGGGATGATCGCCGCCGGCATCCTCGTCTCGCCGACGACAGTGCTCGAGACCGTCGACGCGATGGCCGCGGATCCGGTCTTGTTTGGGGTCGCCGTCGCGGGACTCTATCTCGTGCGACCAGCACTGGCCTGGCCAACCACGCCGCTGGCGGCCGTCGTCGGCTACGGCTTCGGCGTCGCGGCCGGCGTTCCCATCGCGCTCGCTGGCGTCGTCACGACGGTCCTCCCGACGTTCGTCGCGGTCCGGTGGCTTACCGGCGACGACACAGCTCCCGCGGCTGACAACGACGGCGGGCTGCTCGAGCGAGCCGGCGAAACCGTCGCGCGCTATTACGACACTGCGGGGCCGCTACGGGGCGTCACCGCCTCGCGGCTGGCACCGATCCCCTCTGACGTCGCGACGTGTGCGGCCGCCGTCAGCGATGTCGACCTCCGGCATCTGATCGTCGGAACGGCGTTCGGTGAATTGCCGTGGACGATCGCTGCAGTCGTCGTCGGTGCCTCCGCGGCGACAGTTTCGACGAACGGGCTCGGTGATCTCGGGCTCGCGCTCTCGCTTGGCTGTGCGCTCGCTGCGACCCTCTTGCTCGCCGGTCCGCTCTATCGTGCGCTGCGCGCGCGGACCCAGCGGCGAGCCGACGGCTCGAGGCGATCGACGGACGGCTAACGAAGTTCTGCGCTCGAAAACCACTCACCGGAAGGGGTCGCTGCAATCGATAATGACGCCGTGGTGTGGACAGACGTACTTGCAGTGGCGTTTGTACATCGGTTCCTCACAGTGTGGACAGCGCGGACCACCGGCCCCGCGGTCACTTGTGTCGTCCATCTCTGCACCACCGGCAGTACGTTCCCCACCGTTGCCAGTCATGGCACCGTGTTCTCGCCGGCAAGTGCTAAGTGTGGTGTTCTGCTGGGTACACGATGAAAAGCGAGAGCAAAACGAGACAGAGAGATAGACGTCGAAGCGCCTAGTCAGCACTCGCTCCAGCCACAGGACTCGCAGGTCTTGCAGCCTTCGGAGAAGTATAGCGACATCGACCCACAGTCGGGACACTCCGGCGACTCGCCGGCATCGATGAGATCTTGAGTCGCATCGTCGTCGGCAGCCGCCGCGCCGCCCTGTGCGGCGGCCGCACCGCCGTCGGTTTCATGACCGGCGGGTTCGACGCGATCCGCGTCAGCCGACTCCTCGAGCGTCTGTTGTTTCGGATACGGCTTGTCGATCTCGCCCTCGAGATAGCGACGCATCGCGGTACCGATCGCATCGGGGATCGACTGGATCTGCTCGCCCTTGTCCCAGGCGACCTTCGGGACTGCGAGTGCCACAGAGCTCGTCGACGATCTCGTCTGGATCGACGCCCGAGCGCAGCGAGGTCGAGATTACCTTCGCCAGCGCCTCGGTAAAGGAGTTGGTGAAGCCACCAGAGTGGCCGATGTTGGCGAACAGCTCGAACGGCTGGCCGGTCTCGGGATCTTCGTTGATCGTGACGTAGATCTTCCCGTAGCCGGTGTCGATGCGCTGGCTGACGCCCTGAAGGGCGTCGGGCCGTTCGCGCTTCTCGGTAAAGTCGACCTGCATCGGCTCGGCGTCGCCCAGCAGCGAGTCGACGTCGTCCTCGAGGACGTCCTGAACCTCCTCGCTCTCGAGGAACTGCTCTAAGCCGCCGAAGATCTCGTCGATCTGCTCGACCAGCGTCTCGGCTGCTTCGGTCTCGTCAGCGAAGTCGGCGTTGTCCGCCCGCGTCGTCAGGACCTGTTTGCTGCGGGTGCCGTCACGGTAGTAGGTGACGCCTTTCCCGCCGTGATCGTAAATGTACTCGAACACGTCCTTGGCGTCTTCGAGCGTGGAGTCGTTGGGCGCGTTGACGGTCTTCGAAATCGCGGAGTCGACGCCCTCCTGACAGGCGACCTGCACGCCGGCGTGCTCTTTTGCCGAGAGATCACCGGTCGTGACGAACAGTTCGCCAATGGCGTCGGGCACCGTCGAGAGTCCCTCGACGCCGTTGAACTGGTTGGTCGCCATCTGCTCTTTGGCCTCTTCCTTGACCGCGTCGACGTCGATGTCGTTGTCCTCTAGGACGCGGAGGAAGTAGTCGTCGAACTCGACGAGCATCTCGTCGCCTTGAACGTCGTCGGAGACGTTCTTGTAGTAGGCAACGTTGTAAATGGGTTCACAGCCGCCGGTGGTGTTGCCGACCATGCTCGTGGTGCCTGTGGGGGCGATGGTCGTCGTGTTGTGGTTCCGGACTGGGAACCCGTCTTCCCACTCGTCGGCGTCGAGGCCGGTCTGCTTCTCGAACCACTCGCGGTACTCGGTCGGGTTCGCGTACTTGGACTTGTCCCACTCGTCGAAGCTCCCGCGCTCCTCGGCGAGTTCGTGGGATGTCCACTTCGAGGTGTGGTCGATGTGGGTCATCAGCTGGCGCGCGACCTCGTTGGAGGCTTCGCTGCCGTACTCCATGCCAAGTTGGATGTACAGCTGCGCCAGACCCATGATGCCCAGGCCGATCTTGCGCATCTCCCGGACCTTCTGTTCGATCTTCTCGACTGGGAAGTCCGACATCGTGACGACGTTCTCGAGGAATCGGGTGCCCATCTCGATGCGGCGGTCGAGGTCCTCGAAGTCGACGGCGTCGTCGAGGAAAGCGTCTACGGCGTCCGCGAGCGTGTCGTACTCATCGCCGTGCTCGTCGTACCAGACGCGCCAGTCAGGGGCCTCGAGGTCCGCAAGCGTCGAGAGGTTGATGTGGCCGAGGTTACAGGCCTCGTACTCCTCGAGGGGCTGCTCGCCGCAGGGGTTCGTCGCAAGGATGCGGTGGTCGGGGTGTTTCTCGACGTCGAAGGAGTGTTGCTTGTTCACCCGCTCGAGGTAGATAATGCCGGGTTCGCCGTTCTCGTGAGCGCCCTCGACGATGTCGTCCCAGAGTTCTTCGGCGGGGATCGACAGCTCCTCGCCGACCTCGACGTATTCGCCGAGGCCGAATATGTCGTAGAGCTCTTTCGTCTCTTCCGTTGCGATGTGTGCCTCGCCCGTTCGGGGGTTGGTGAACGTAAACTCCTCGCCGTTCTGGACGGCCTCCATGAAGTCGTCGGTGATGCCGACGGAGATGTTGAAGTTCGAGAGGTGGCCCTCGACGGCGTTCCGGAGATGCTTGGGGACCCGCCCCTCGTCGTCGATGAGTTCGCGGGCTTCCTCCAAGGCGTCCTGGAAGGAGGTGTGGGTGTAGTCGTCGGGGTCGTTCAGGCGCAGCGTCTCGGCCAGCGAGACGTCCTTGTTCTTGGCGTGGATGAACTGGATGACGTCGGGGTGGGAGACGCGCATAACGCCCATCTGCGCGCCGCGGCGAGCGCCGCCCTGGGCGATCGTCTCGCACATCTGGTCGTACGTGCGCATGAATGTGATCGGTCCCGACGCGATGCCGCCGGTCGAGCCGACCGCGTCGCCGTAGGGACGGAGCCGCCAGAAGGCATAGCCCATGCCGCCGCCGCTCTGGAAGACCTGCGCGGCCTCCTTGGCGGTCTGGTGGATGTCGTCGATATCGTCGTCGGGGGAGTCGACGAAACACGCCGAGAGCTGTTGGAGTTCGTCGCCCGCGTTCATCAGGGTCGGCGAGTTCGGCATGAAGTCGAGGTTCGCCATCATCTCTTGGAACTCGTCGGCGACGTCCTCGACGTGCTCGCGGATCTCGTCGGGGAGCTCGGGGACGACGGTGTCGTAGGCGAACTTGTTGACGTTGTAGATAGAAAGCGTCGTTTCAGTATCGTCGTCCGCGGTGGTACCGGCACCGAAGACCTCCTCGGCGAGTTCGTCTCGCCGCGGGTGGTCGGGCTTGAGTTGGTCGGGCGTGACCGTGATCTCGAGGTCCTGCTTTTCGGCCTCGTAGACGGCTTCTGCGAGCGCGATGTTCTTTCCGACGCGCTCGAAGAGATCCTCCTGTTCTTCGATGAGGTCGCCGTCGGCGTTCTTGCGCAGATAGCGCGCTGGCAGAATGTTGTGGTAGGCGTTGTCGGTCAGTCGCTCCTCGAGGGTGTCGCCCTCGGTGCGCTTGATCGGGAGGGTCAACTCCGCCGCGGAGAGGTCGGCGTCGCTCATGCGCGAGCCACCTCGTCGCTACACCGCTGCAACGTGTCGATTCTGGTGTGGGTCCGGGTCCTGACTCTAATCATTCGTGACGAAGGTTCAGTATTCACGTATTCATCTTAAGCGTGGTGTTTTCTCCTACTCTTCTTGTAGTAGTACAAATCTAGTTGTATAGATATCTCTGTAGCCTATCGTGTCTAGGTCTCCCGCGGCCGTCGAAACGGCCGCCTGTGCGGTCACTCACTTCTACGTGGCCGACCGTCTTAACGATTTTCAGACCGAACTGAAAGTGATTGTAAGCGACGATATCCCGTCGCTTTCGGTGAGATTTTCTCTTTCACAAAGCAGCGACCGAGGGGACTCGAGTCACCAACCCGCGGTCGGTCACTCACTGTCGCTGAGCAGTCACGATATCCAGAAAGATTACGTCGCTGTAGTGTGGTGAATCACATATGCTCGACGCACTCACGTCGGTACCACCGATCCTGCTGGTGCTGACTGCGCTTGCCGCCTTCGCCGTCGTCGTCGTCGCGGTCAAGATCGCGATCAAACTCGCCGTTAGAATCGGGATCGTCGCCGCCGTCGTCCTCGCAGGGCTCTACGCTGCTGGCATCACTGATCTCTCGTTTCTCCCCTTTTTCTGAGCGCTACCGTCCCGTTTCGCTGCCACGAAACCGCAGGCTTGTCGGACTCATACGGTCTGCTGTAACTGTGTACCGGTGGAACCGCGACCGTCCTGAGTTGCACCGGACTGATTTACCGGAGTCCGTATCAGACCTGCGCAAGGAAATTCTCGATCACGTCGTGGCCGGCCGCCGTGAGCACGCTTTCGGGATGGAACTGCACGCACTCGAGGGGATACTCGCGGTGGCGCACGCCCATGACGAGCGTCTCCTCGCCGTGGTCTGCGGTCGCCGACACCTCGAAACAGTCGGGAACCTCGGTCGCGACCAGGGAGTGGTACCGGCCCGCGCGAAAGCCCTGCTCTAAGCCGGCGAAGACGCCCTCGCCGTCGTGGTCGACTGCTGAGGCCTTGCCGTGGATCGGTTCGGGAGCCCGACCGACAGTCCCACCGTATTCGTAGACGGCGGCCTCGAGGCCCAGACAGACCCCCAGCGTCGGCACTTCGGGGGAGAGTTCACGGAGCACGGCCATCGAGACACCGACGTCACGGTCGTGTTTCGGGTGGCCGGGGCCGGGGCTGATGACGATCGCATCAGGGTCGACGGCGCGCACGTCCGCAAGCGAGGCCGTGTTCTTCAGCACCTCGGTTTCAGTGTTGGATAGCTGGCTGACGTACTCGACGAGATTGTACGTAAAGGAGTCGTAGTTGTCGATGAACAGGACCGTGATCGACTCCGCTGTCACGCCGTCGTGCTCGTCTTCGATCGCGTCTACTTCATCTGTCGTCGTGTTCATCGACTCACCTCCGGCGTTGCTTCCGCGTCACCGATGTTCGACTCCGCAGCCGGGCGTTCAATCTCCTCGAGCGCCGCTAAAACGCCACCCATCTTCTTTTCTGTCTCCTCGTACTCGGCGGTCGGGTCGCTGTCGGCGACCAGTCCTGCACCGGCCTGTACCGTAACGCGGTCCTGATCACCCTCGTTTTCGACAGTTGCAGTCCGGATCACGATCGCAAAGTCTGCATCACCGGTCCACGAGTAGTAGCCGACGCCGCCGCCGTAGAGGCCGCGTGGCTCAGTCTCGAGGTCGTCGATAATCTCCATCGCGCGGATCTTCGGCGCGCCCGAAAGCGTCCCGGCAGGGAACGACGCTCGGGTTGCGTCGAACGCGTCGGGAGACTCCGTCTCCCGGGCTGCCGAACGTGTTTCGGCAACATCCGAATCGTCGGCCAGCCGGCCGGTCACTGTCGACTCGATGTGCTGGACGTGGCTGTACTTGAGGACGTTCATGAACTCGTCGACGCGAACGGACCCTGGCTCCGAGACGCGGCGCACGTCGTTGCGCGCCAGATCGACCAGCATCGTGTGTTCGGCTCGCTCCTTGCCGTCGGCGAGCATCTCGCCCGCGAGTCGGCGATCCTCGACGGGACTCGAGCCTCGGTCGCAGGTCCCCGCGATCGGATTGGACATGACCTCGCGGCCGCGCACCGAGATGAGCGTCTCGGGGCTGGCCCCGACAACGGTCAGGTCGTCGTGGTCGAGCAGATACATATACGGCGACGGGTTCACCTCGCGCATCGCCTCGTAGAAACCGAGGGGATCGATGTCGCCGTACAGCTCTCGCGTCCGGGAGATCACGCCCTGATAGATGTCCCCGTCGAGGACGTGCTCTTTGGCCTGCCGAACGCTTTCCTCGTATTCGTCTTTCGGCCCTGCGACCTCGTCCTCGCGGACGAATCCGCCAGTTTCGGGCTGGTCGGCTTCGCGCAGCGTTGCGGCGACGGCGGCCGCCTCGTCGACGAGCGCGTCGTAGACCGCGTCGGGATCGTCGTCGGCCTCGAGGACGGGCGTAAAGACGAGCGAGACGGTCCCATCGCGTTCGTCGAACGCCAGCGTCTTCGTCGTCAGGAGGAACTGCGCGTCGGGGAATCGCGAGTCGGGCCGCTCGAGTCCAACCTCCTCGAGCCAGAGGTCGTAGACGGCGTCGTAGGCCAGAAAACCAACCAGTCCGCCTTCGAGATGCTGCCGGTCGTGGTCGGGGACGTTCTCGAGGCGTACGTCCGGCATCGCCGCCCGGAGCGCGTCGACGGTGTCGCCGTCGGCATCCGTCTCGATCGCTGCAAGCGGCGCGTCATCGGACAGCGCTTCGACTGTTGCGTCGCCGGATTCGACCGTCACGACGGCCTCGGGATCGTAGCCCACGTAGGAGTACCGCGCGTGGCGCTCGGCCCCTGTCGTACTCGGCCGAAACGCCCCGTCCGGATCACTCGAGGCGGTCTTTTCGGCACTCTCGAGGAGGAACGCGTACGGCGTGCGGTCGCGATCGATCGCGTCAGTTCGGCCGGTGAGCGCGGCATAGGCTGCAAGCGGGGTTGTGTCGACCTCGAGAGTCGCGACGGTGCGGACGACGACTGGCTGATCTGTTCGGTCCGCGCTCGCACCCGCGTAGGAACGAAACGTTTCGCGGTCGATGTCGAACGTCGGCGGCTCAGTAGTATCGGACTCAGTCATGGTGATCACGGCTCCGGCTCCGCCGGTCGGGAGGCGGTCTTCGCTCGGCTGACAAACGACTGGACGGCGTCGACGTCTTTGACGCCGCCGCGTTTCTCCACGCCGCTTGCGACGTCGACGGCGAACGGCTCGACGGTCCTGACTGCATCGGTGACGTTTGCGGGCGTGAGCCCGCCCGCGAGGATCACCGGCGACTCGAGGTCGGCCGCGGCCGACCGGGTTCGATCCCAGTCGTGGGTCCGGCCGGTCCCGCCACCGCCGTCCTCACCCGCGGTGTCGACGATGAGCCCGTCGACGACGCCGTCATAGACCGCAGCGCTCGTCACGTCATCGGCGTCGATCGCGAGCAGGAGATCGGTGTCGACCGCCGATTGCAGGGCGTCGAGGTCGTCGGGATGGCCGCCGCCGTGGAGCTGGAGTGCGTCGGGCTCGACTGCCTCGACTAACTCGACTGCGTCGGCGGGATCGTCGACCATCGTCACGAGTACGCTCGTCACGAACGGCGGCGTGGCGGCTGCCAGCTCCGTCGCTCGTTCGACAGACACCTCACGCGGCGTGTCGACCGGCACGTCACAGATGATGCCGACCGCGTCCGCACCCGCGTCGACCGCCGCCGCGAGATCGGATTCGCTGGTGAGTCCACAGACCTTGACTCGCGTCATCGTCCCTCTGGCTGTGGCGTCACGCTACAAAGCTGCTCGAGTTTCCGGGCCGCCGCGCCGGATTCGATCGCCTCGTGGGCAGCGTCGGCACCGGCCTCGAGCGAGTTGGCCTCGCCCGCGACGTAGATTGCCGCACCGGCGTTAGCCAGGATGACGTCGCGTTTGGCACCGGTCACGTCGCCCTCGAGGATGCCGCGCATATCCGCGGCGTTCTCCTCGGGAGCGCCGCCGGCGATGTCGTCGATGTCGTGCTCGTTGAGGCCCAGATCAGCAGGCTCGAGCGAGTACTGCTCGACGGAGCTGCCGTCGACTTCGGCGGCGACGGTCTCGCCGTGGATGGCGATTTCGTCGGTGCCCGCGCCGTGGACGACCAGCGCGCGCTCGATGTCCATCCGCGAGAGAGCGTCCGCGAGCGTCGAGACGAGAGCGGAGTCGTAGACGCCGACGACCTGTGCGTCCGCACCGGCGGGGTTGGTCAGCGGCCCGAGCACATTGAAGATCGTCCGCATCCCGAGTTCCTTGCGCGGGCCGATGACGGCCTTCATCGCCGGGTGGAACACCGGTGCGAGCATAAAGCCGATGCCGTCGTCCTCGATGGCTTCCTCGACGGCGGGCGGTTCGGCCTCGACGTTGACGCCGACTTCCTCCAAGACGTCCGCGCTGCCCGACGACGATGAAACCGAGTAGTTGCCGTGCTTGGCGATCGGAACGCCAGCACCCGCGGCGACGATCGCGCTCGTCGTCGAGACGTTGATCGTGTTGTAGTCGTCGCCACCGGTGCCGCAGGTGTCGACCAGCGGCTCGCGGTCCGGCGAGATCGTGCGAGCTGCCTCGCGCATTCCTTCGGCGAAGCCCGCGATCTCGGCTTCCGTCTCTCCTTTCGCGCGCAGCGCCGTCAGGAGCGCGCCGATCTGTGCCTCGGTTGCATCCTCGAAAACGGCCGTTGACGCCGCTCGAGCCTCGTTCTGTGTCAGATCCTGTCCCTCGGTCACTCGTTCGACGTACTCCTGCATAGTGAACACCAATGTACGTTGTTGTCTTGTAATGCCCAAATTCGTACATCAACTTAAGCGTGTCGACCGGGTGCGTGAGGGCGACTCCCGTACGGCGTCCGATTCGAAAGCTTCAATTATGGTGGCGAGCAACGATTGAATGCAGTCAGGAAGCGTGGCAGTGAGGTCACGCAGACCGAAGCCAGGCGGGTTGGTGGTCTAGTCTGGTTATGACACCTCCTTGACATGGAGGAGGCCGGCAGTTCAAATCTGCCCCAACCCATTTTTCGAGCGATACTACGCGAGGAGCGACGCGACGAGCGCGTCGCTCGAAAATTCGTTACGGGCAGTTTGAGCCAGACGAGTCGCACACAGCGAACGCCAGTGAGTGAGCACGTCTCGGCGAGGTTCAAATCTGTCCCAGTCCCGTTCTATCGTAACAACGGAAACCATTCACATACTGATAGTCAGTGGCTACTACAGCGCAACAGCGACCGACGAGCGGGTGTAGCACTGTGTACCGCGTACAAGCCACCCTTCTGAATGATCCCGAATCAGCAACAGACGGCTCGAGTCAACTGTGTCTTTCCCCAGCAGAATACCAGTTCATCGAAACACCTGACTGAAAAATTGTCACTGTTTTCCACGATATTCGTTTATGCTACTACTCGATGCAATATAAGACATGAGCTCGCACTCAAAACATGGCAGTGAAAGTCGCGTCCACGAACACCACCCCGGCGCGGTGGGCTACGAGACGCCACAGGCCGCGATCGAGGAGGCGACTCGAGAGACCGTCGCGTACGTGCCGGCGCTCTACGTCGGGACGGGAATCGACGCGCCCGACATGCTGACCGTCGTCGACGTCGACCCCGACTCGTCGACCTATTGTGATGTCATCGATCGGATCGAA
This sequence comes from Natrinema hispanicum, assembly GCF_004217335.1. Lineage (GTDB taxonomy): Archaea > Halobacteriota > Halobacteria > Halobacteriales > Natrialbaceae > Natrinema > Natrinema hispanicum. The sequence continues at coordinate 813,272 of NZ_SHMP01000004.1, read as the reverse complement.
ATGCCGACCGTCGGTGACGAACTCCACCACTTCGGCTGGAACGCCTGCTCGTCGTCTTGCCACGTCGAGGGTGCAGAGCGACGGTACCTCGTCGTACCCGGCAACCGCTCGTCTCGCCTTCACATCATCGACACCAAAGACCGAAAAAATCCCGAACTCGTCAACGTGATCGAACCCGAGGAAGTCTTCGAGTACGATCTCTCGGCCCCGCATACCGTCCACTGCATCCCCGAGGGACAGATCATGATCAGCATGCTCGGTAACGCCGACGGCGACCTCCCGGGCGGGTTCCTCCTCCTGAACGAGGACTTCGAGATCGAAGGGCGCTGGGACACGCCGGGCGACATCGAGATGAACTACGACTACTGGTACCAGCCGCGTCGGAACGTGATGGTCTCGAGCGAGTGGGCCGCGCCGAAAACCTACTATCCGGGGTTCGACTTAGAAGACGTCGAAGCCGGGAAATACGGCCAGAAGCTGCATTTCTGGAACTGGGAGGACCGGACGGTCGAACAGACGATCGACCTCGGCGAAGCGGGGATGATCCCGCTCGAGGTGCGCTTCCTGCACACCCCCGAATCGGACCACGCCTACGTCGGGGCTGCGCTCTCTTCGAACATGTTCCACCTGTACCGCGAGGACGGCGAGTGGCACGCGGACAACGTCATCGACGTGGAGGCGCGCGAACACGAGGACTGGGACATGCCCGTCCCCGGCCTCATCACGGACCTCCTGATCTCGATGGACGACCGCTACCTGTTCTTCGCAAACTGGCTCCACGGCGAGGTTCGCATGTACGACATCTCCGATCCGTCGAACCCGCGGCTGGCCGACACGTTCTCCGTGGGCGGGCTCTTCGGTGACCGCCAGGCGGTGCAGGGCCGGCCGATCAACGCCGGCCCGCAGATGCTCCAACTCTCGCTTGACGGCGAGCGTCTGTACTTTACGACATCGCTGTACTCGACGTGGGACGACCAGTTCTTCCCCGAGGAAGCCAAGCAGGGCTCGGTGATGCTGAAAGCCGACGTGGATCCCCGCAGGGGGACGATGACCCTCGACGAGGACTTCCTCGTCGACTTCGGGACGCTACCGGAAGGACCAGCTCGCGCCCACGAGATCCGCTGGCCCGACGGCGACTGCACGAGCGACGTCTGGCTGTAGGTGCAACGAGCGAAGACACCCCCTCGAGCCGACGATCGCTCGCGGGGGTGGGCGGCGGCCCGCCGACGGACAGCGGGCTGATCGAACCGGTGACAATACGATGATGATCTACTCAACGAAAACTGGTGGGCGACGATGCGAGTGAGCCGAGCGACCACGACCGCGCTCGTCGCGCTCGCAATCTGGCCGACAGTCGTCAGCGCCCACGGGACTGGCTCGGAGACAGCAGCGGCCGGTGCCAACGAGCCGGCGATTCCGTTCGTCGTCGCGATCGGGTTCTCAGCGCTGCTTGGCGTCGCAGTTGGGCTCGGTACCGTCTCGCACTACCGATCCAAATCTGCCTCCGCCGTTGCGAACATCCACGGCACAACGACGCGACGCGAGGTGACGGTACTGGTGATCGTGCTAGGACTCGCAGCATTAGTGTCGGGTCTCACACAGCAGTGGCTACTGGCGATCGGTGGCGGACTGCTCGGCGGGGCGATCGCCTGGGTTGGACGCGAACACGGCGTGTCACCGCACGCCGGCTGTGCGGACGCGGCACTCGGCGCGGTGCTGACCCATCGCGTCGTCGAAGGGATCCTCGTCGCGGGCATCTACGCGACGAGTGCTTCGTTCGGGCTCGTCGCACTGACCGTCCTGACGGTCCACGCGCTCGCCGAGACGGTTGCCGTCGGCGGGCTATACGCGCCAGTCAGCCGCAGCTGGGGCATCGCGAGCGTCCTCGCGGTCCAGTTTGGCTTCCTCGCCGGTGCCGTCGGTGGAACCATCCTCGTCGCCACCATCACGCCGCCGGTCACCAGCCTCCTCCTCGCGGGTGTCGGAGGTGCCCTCCTCGTCACGGGCACGACCGAGTTCCGCGTGGCGGCGATTGGGCGTCGGCATCGTCTCGAGGCGTGACGTCCAACACGGCGCGAGCGTCAATTGATCGAGTCCCACGTCGCGGTGGCGGTCACGCGACCGTCCTCAACCGTGACCGAACTCTCGGCAGCCGACGAACCAAGCGAGTCCTCGAGCGCGCTCGCGTTCCCGTCGCCGAGGATCGCCGCGAACTTGCCGGTCGCCTGCGACCCGGTGTCGTCGAACGTGAGTGAACTGACGCCGCTGTCGACGGTCTCGAGTTCGGTATACTCCATGTTGAATTCGTCTTGGGTTCCGCTTCCGAGATCGGAGACGTTGTCACCGCTATCGTCGTTGTCACTTTCGGCGGCGGGCTCGAACGACTCGCCGTAGCCGCCAACCACGAGATGACCATGGCCTGCAGTCGAGACGAGCCACTTGAGGTCGTCGTTCGCCTCGGTCGCCCGCTCCGTCTCGCCCGCGGCGGCTTCGATCGGGGTCCGAACCGCGTCAACGGGCTCGGTAATGTCGTCACGACTGGTAAAGACCAGCGCGCCATCGCTGACGGCGATCGCCTCGCTGCTCTCCTCGTTGACCGGCGTGTAGACGGCGTAGTCGCCGATTTCGTCGGTCTGCTCGTACTGTTTGGAAAGCGAGAAGCCCTCCGGCTCGGCTGTCAGGATTCCGTCGACCTCCTCAGCGTCGATGTCTCCAGTCAGGACGATGGCCTCGTTCGTCGAGAGCATTGCATCACTTTTCGAGTTCATGCCCCCGGTCTCGTCAGTCTCAGTTCCCGACTGGCTGTAGTTGATCATCCCCGAGAGCCCGTACGCGCTGAGGCCAAAACCGACGACGAAGGCCGCTGCCATCATGCCGGTTATCGGAAGCCCAAGCATCGGGTCCGACTGTGAGCCAGTGGTGGCATTGCTGGTACTTTGGTTTCCGGACTCGAGGTTCGAAAGGTGGTTCCAGTCAACGTAGACGTAACTGAGCGACCCGTTACTGTCGGTGGTGAGCCAGCGGTGATATTCGGGCAAGTCGCTTCCATCGCCGTTCCCATTCCCGTTTCCCCCTTCGTTCGATCCGAGACAGCCGGCGATGCCGGTTGCCATCGACGCACCTGCAACGCCGAGTACGTTCCGACGGGTGAGTTTCATGATAGTGAGCAATATGTATAACACATCATGAGCGTTTCTGAATCGACGCCGTGTTGCAGGGTAGCTATCAGGTACCTGCCGATCGATCGAACGGGGCAGTCGCGGTCGATATCGATCAGCACGCTCACTTACGCTGGCTGATCTCCCCCCCCAACGAAGAGGTGACTCAGACGAAACTGAGGGGTGTGAAACCCCGACACATAGCCATGTGACGACCGAACGGTACAAGCCCCCGAATCAACTGGGCCTTGACATGGAAGTCGTCGGTCGGCTGCTGGCGCTGCTCGCGGTGTTGCTGTTCGGTGCCGGATTGCGGACGACTGGCATTCCTCGATCGCCGTCGGACCGAACTGCTGAACGCCTTCGCGTACTACGTCGCGCTGCCGGCGCTGATCTTCGTCTCCACCTACGACAGAGCCATCGGTGAGTTGCTCTCGCCGGCACTGGTCGGTGGCCTCCTCTTCGTGCTGTTTACGACCGTGGGGCTCGCCGCACTCGTCCACCGGAATCGTGACTCGAGCGCGCGTCGCAGCGTCGCCATCGTCCAGTCGTATCACTCGAATCTGGGCTATCTCGGCTTGCCGCTGGTCGCAGCGACGTTCGATGCGTCGGTGACGGCGATCGCGAGCGTCGTGTTGGGCGTTGTGACGCTGACGCAGATGCCGCTGACGATTCTCGTCTTGTCGACGCTGAACGGAGCCGACGTATCGCTCGCAAAGGAACTCCGCGGGCTCGTGACCAATCCGGTCCTTGCAACGCTGGTCGGCGGACTCGCCGTCGGCTCGCTCGGACTCTCGATTCCGTCGGCCGCCGCGACCGGGCTCGACGCCGTCGGCTCGCTGGCGTTGCCGATCGCGTTGCTCTGTGTGGGCGCGTCCCTACAGGTCGATCCCGCCGACGTCGATCTCGAGGCGACTGCTACCGTCGTCGCGCTCAAAATCGGGCTGATGCCAGTACTCGCGTGGGCCGTCTTCTCGACGCTCGCCGTCGATTCGGCGACGTTCACCGCTAGCGTGGTGATGTTCGGGACGCCGACGGCCGTCTCGACGTTCGTCTTCGCGAACGAACTCGGCGGCGACCGGGAGTTCGCATCGCTGAACGTCTTCGTCACGACGTTGCTCTCGATCGCGACGCTGTTCGTGCTCATCACACTGGTCGGCTAAGCGAACGGGCAGCCTCGAGCGAGATAGCCGCGAACGACGAACAGCGCGTTATCGCGAGAAGAAGCTCTTGATTCGTCCGAACAGTCCGGGGGTGTCGTCTTCGTCGCTGTCGCCGTCGTCGCTCGCATCGGACACACCATCGCGGTCGACCGAGCCGGCCAGTGGGCCAGCATCGTCGGGTACATCGGAATCGCTCCCCGTGTCACCGACGCCAGACATCTCGAGGTCGTCAAGCGAGAGGTCGACCTCGTCGATCTCGGGGGTCGACTCGCGGCCGTCGCCAGCCTCGGCCGCTCGGACGTCCGCGCCCGTGACGGTCCCGTCCTCGACGCGGGCGGCCAGTTCCTCGAGCGAGGTGTCGTCGGGCAGGCTCGAGGCGGCGGCATCGACCGTCGTCGCGTCGTCCGCGGTTGCGTCCGTGTCCGGCTCGGACGGAGCGGCGGTGTCCTCGGTGTCGGCAGTGTCGTCGGCTGTGTCCGCGCCCGACTCGCTGTCAGCAACTGTGTGGTCGGCCGTCGCAGTCTCGGTGGCCGGTCCTGTGTCTGGCTGACTCGCGTCGTCGGTCGGCTCGTCGGCTGCCGGAACGTCGTCCTCGTCGAACGTAGTCGTCACGGCATCAGACTCGTCCGCCGTGGCGGTCGTGTCGCTCGAGTCTACTGACTCGGATTTCGTCTCATCGAGCGACGCGAGAATGTCGTCGACGCTCTCCTCGGAGACGACACGCTGTGGGCCACCACCTGGCTCGAGGCTGTCGCCCGACTCGGCATTGTCGGCACCGTCCGAATCGGCTGCACGCTCGTCGCTCATGATGGCAGTCTGGCGCTGCCGAAGACATAACTGTTCCCCTGTTCGGACAGTCTGGAATTCGAGATGGACCGCACCTCGAGTGAAATTCTACGCCGCGATCGAGGGGTGTGACTGGACGACGTTGAAGACGGCACCGACGAGGATGATGATGCCGGCGAAGTAGAGCCAGGTGACGAACAGGATGACCACGCCGACAGCGCCATAGGCCTCGTACTGGGCGGCGTTTGCCGCATAAATCTGGAAGCCGAACTGCAGAATCGTCCAGCCGACGGCGGCGAAGACCGCACCGGGAAGGATCTCGCGCAGGGTAACCGGAATCGGCGGCAAGACGTAGTAGATCGGTAGGAAGACGAAGATCAGTCCGACCAGCAACGAGAGCCAGCCAAGGGCACCGACGAACGGGATGGTATCGGCAACGATCGCGAGCAGTGCCCCGATCCCGATCATCAACACGAGCGCGCCCGCGCCGGCGACGATGACGGTGAGTCCGTCTTTGATCTGGTCGGCCATCGAGTCCTCGGCAACCTCGTCGTAAACCTTGTCGAACGCCAGACTCAGCCCGCGGAAGACCTTGAGCGCACCCCACGCGGCGACGACGAGCGCGATGACGGTCGCTTCAGCGCGCCCGGCTTCGGTCGTCAGTGCATCGGTCACGAGTTGTTCGCCTGCTGCCGGGAGAAAGTCGCCGGCGGCAGTGATCAACTGCTCGGCCGCCTGCTCACCACCGATCAGCGAGCCAACGACGAGCGCGAGCAAAACCAGCGGAATAAGCGAGACGAACGCGTAATACGCGAAGCCGGCAGCGAGGAAGGTCAGATCGCGGTCGCTCGCCGTCCGATAGATCGCGGTGAGCGTCTCGGGAACCTCCATAGGGAACGTACGACGGTGGTGCCCAAGAACCTGTAAGTCGTTCGCACTCTCTGTGCCTCGGTCAGTGCCGGTTTTTTCGCCGCGACTGTCAGCAATCGTGAGTCTCAGTCCCGAGTCCTGCTCGAGACGGGAACACCCACCGATCGCTCACCACTCCTGGCAGAAGTTCTGCCCCGCGTAAACCGCTCCGTTATCGGCGATGTAAACGCCGACGCCGGCGCGGTCCCAGCCGGGCGTACGCCCCTCTTCGAGGATCGCCCGCCGGTGAGGCGTCGAGTTCATCCACTGGTTGACCAGTCCGGTCGCGAGTCCTTCCGCGGTTCGGTGGCGAACGATACCGTCGTCGTCGGCTTGGCTGACGCGTCGGCCGAGCCACGTTTTGGCGATGTTCTCGCCGTATCCCTGACAGTAGTTGGCAACATCCTGAAATCGGTCGGCAGGCGCTTCCCCGTCCGGGTTCCGGTGGGCGAAGTAGTCACGGCGGGCCATATCGGCGCTGTGTGCGCGTGCGACGGACGCGACTGTCCCGTCCCACTTGAGCGGCGGGAGGTCATGGACAGCCCGTCGGTCGTTAATTTTGGCGTGGACGAAGTCCTCGACGGTCGCAGAGCGAACCACCTCGACGTCGGTCTCGTAACTCGAGGCCCTCGGATCACCGGAGTCGGCCACTGCAGGGTTTCGCTCGCCGGCTGGCGGCGGCTCGGGGCTGGGAGATGGCTGCTCGCCGATGTCGATGCCGTCGATAAACTGCGGTGCAAACAGGGCGGTTCCGAGCGCGAGCGAACAGACGAGGAGGATGGCGACGAGGAGATTCACCAGTCCCCGCACGAGTGCACGGTCGGTGCTCCCGTCGGCGTTCGTGTCTCCCGTCGCGGGCCGCCGCCGATCCATCGCGTCGACAGTTGGCCCGTGGCTACAAGAGACCCGCGACCGCTCACAGCGGCTGAGACATCCGAAACGTTTGATACAACGGTCGTCCGCTCACTCGAGTGCGCGGTTTCGATGGATATACCAGATGAAGCTTTAGGCTGAGACTGCAATTGTCGATATCAATGCGCAAACGGACACTGCTTGCGTCAGTTGGCTCCGGTGTCACACTGAGCCTGAGCGGCTGTATGGGCATGTTGGGCAGCGGTAGTGACGGCGGGTCGAATACGTATCTCGACGCGAAAGAGTGGGAGGGCGTCGATGATCCGTCCAATCCTCCCGTTCCCGACCCATGGCCAGGCGCTCCCGTCGGCGACCCTGCCGGCACCACTGCGAGACGACACCGAAGTCTCGATGCCCGATGATTTCGAGACGGATCTGCTGGTGACGTTCATCTACACGAGCTGCATGACGATGTGTCCGCGTCTGACCGCTCTCATGGCGCAGACGCAGGACTACGCACGCGAGGAAGGATACGACGACCAGGTGTCGTTCGTCGAGACGACGTTCGACCCCGCCAGAGACGACGCCGACGCCTTCCGGGAGTGGGCAGATAAACACCGGGTCGAGATGGACGACGGGAACTGGTACTTCTTGCGGCCCCAGAGCAAGGAGCGCGCCAAAGAGGTTGTCCAGGAGGACTACGGCATTCATTTCACCAAAACGGAGCCGGAGAACATGGATGCCTATATGTTCTCACACGCGGGTGTGATCCTCCTTGCGAACCAGGACGGATACGTCGAACGCGCGTACAAGCTCCAGGCCCAACGGAACCCCGACTCGCCGCGCGTGTCCAGACAACAAATCACCGACGATCTGGCGACGCTGCGCGAACGGGAAGGCTGATCGGCTCATCCGACAGCCCACGTCCGCATCGGCGACGAGCGACACACGCTTAGCGGTGGCGTTGAGGGTGCCAAGCCCTCGCCCTCACGGAGCCGCCGAAGGCGGCGAGTAGGGCGGGGTAGTTCACGTGGAGCCACCGGGCTTTGCCCCGTCGCCAAAGATCGTCTCGTGAATCCCGATGACGAGTCCGGGGACGACCGCCATGAACAGGTGTTCCTCGAGCGGGATACCGGCGACGTCGATGCCGGTCCGAAGTTTGATGTCGAAGACGCCGACGGCGAGCGTGTATCGGTCCCAGACGTAGGCGATTGGATACAGCGCAAGGATCGTGACCGCTGCCTTTCGGAGCGCGTTCGCACGACGTAACAGGAGGGCGGCGACGGTTCCCCACACGAGTTCGGTGACGAGGTAGGTGTAGCGGCCGAAGACGCTGATGTCGAGCATCGGCTGCAATTCAACGGCAGGTATAAAAACCCCTGGGCTGGAGCCACCCGGCCAAAACGGGCAGTATCTTAAATACGTGGGGGACAGTATCTCATGAGAGAAGGATGAATATCGCTGATATCGCCACCACGGAGTTTATCGAAGTCGACGCTGGCACTCGTATGGGGAAAGTCCGTTCGCAGTTCGAGAACGACAACCCCAAGGGAATTATCGTTACCAACGACGGGGAATACGAGGGCGTCATCAGCGAGCGTGAGGTCCTCCAGTCCCACGTCGAGGACGACGCGAAGGTATCCGCACTCACCAAACCCAGCCGAAGCACGCCGTCACCCAAGGTCGACCGCCAAGAGGACGTCCGTGAGACCGCACGCGTCCTCGTCGAAAGCAACGCGAAAGTCGCGCCGGTCTTCGAACACGGCGACCTCTGGGGCGTCATCAGCAACGATGACATCCTCGAGGCAGTCCTGGACAACCTCGATGCCCTCACCGTCGAGGACATCTACACCGACGACCCAGTGACGCTCCGTGAGGACGACGGGATCGGCAAGGCGATCAACCTGCTCCGCGAGCACGGCATCTCGCGGCTGCCGATTCTCAACGAGAACGGCTACCTCTCGGGCGTCGTGACCACTCACGACATCGCCGATTTCGTCATCCGAGAGGACGACACGACGACGACCGGTGATCGGGTCGGCGACAGCCAGCGGATGCTCGACGTCCCCGTCTACGACATCATGAACAGCCCCGTCCAGACGACGACGCTCGAGACGACCGCCAAGGAGGCCGCCGAGGCAATGCTCGAGGACGATTACGCTGGCCTGATGGTCACGCCGGCGGACGACGACCGCGTCGTCATCGGCATCATCACCAAGACGGACATCCTGCGCGCGCTGACGTTCACCGAAGAAGAGCACATGGACGTTCAGATCACCAACATCTCGATGCTCGACACCATCACCCGGGAGTCGATCGTCGAGAGTATCGAGGAGGTCTCGGACAAGTACGCCGACATGCAGGTGATGCACGCCCACGTCCGCTTCCACGAACACAACGAGAAGCTCCGTGGCACCCCGCTCGTGCAGGCGCAGATCCGTCTGCGCACCAACAAGGGACAGGTCGCCGGCACCGGTGAAGGCTACGGCGCTGAAAACTCCTTCCGGGTCGCACTGGACAAACTCGAGCGCAACGTCTTAGAGCTCAAGGGCGTCACCAGCGACGAGGAGTACCGCGGCCAGCTCCTGCGGAAGCTCAACGAGATCTAGATCGGTCACGCTCGGACGACGGCTGTCGCATTTTTTGCGTGTGGATGGTAGAGGACAGCGGATTCCACAGAATGAAAGCACTCATAGGTGATCGAACGCTGGCCTCTCAGGGACGGCCCAGCTCGTCGGCTCCCTCGAGCCCGGTTGCCGTAATCCGGAACTGAACCGATTCCCCGGCGGGTTTCGAGCGGTGTTTCTCGAGCGTTGCGCGCCGATTGCCGCCACGGAAGCGCTCGAGGCGGACGACGGCCCCGGTCCAGTGTTCCAAGGTATTGCCGCCCAGTCCCCGGGTGCGATCCGAGTCTGGATCGGAAAAGACCTGATTCGTCAGGACGACTGCGAGATCGTGTTTCCGCGCCAGCGAGAGCAGGTGGGTCACCTGTCGGGTGACGTTTCGCAGTGCCTCGCCGTCGTCGCCGTCGCCGGTTCGCTCGAGCCGGTAGAAGCCAGTCGCGCTGTCTAACACGATCAGGTCGGCGCGCTCAGCGAACTCCTCGGCGTCGCGGACAGCTTCGGCTTGCTCCTCGAAGTCCAGTACGTCCTCGATGACGATCCGTGAGGCGACCGCTTCGAGGTCGTCGCCAGCGTTGTCTCGAGCCGGGCCGTCATCGACGGTGGCCTCGAGCAACTGCTGGAAGCGGTCGACGGAGATGCCTTCGGTGTCGATGTAGACGACGGTGCCACCGTCGACGGCCGTTTCGACAGCCGCCGACAGCGCGAGATTCGTCTTCCCGGCGGCCGGTGGCCCATACAACTGCGTGACAGTCCCGCGTTCGAACCCACCACCGAGCAACTCGTCGACCGGGTCACAGCCGGTCGAAATCGCCTCGTCGGTCACGGGTCGAGTTGGCTGGCTGTGAGGAAAAAGGCCCCGGAACGGGCCAGCGATCGGCGTCGGCTGTTGTGTGTGAGATCGGCATTCGAGAGACTGCAACCGCGCTCGAGTATCGGCCTGCGAACCGATCGCAGGCTGGTCACAACGACGAGATGTGCGTCAAAAATGCTGCGGCGTGTGTACGGCAGTTAGCAGAAGTTCTGCGTCGCGTACACTTTGCCGTCGTCAGTCATGTAGATGCCAATGCCTTCGTTCTCCCACTGCGATGCGAGAATGTTCTCTCTGTGGCCCGGCGAGTTCATCCACTGGGTGACGATCGCGTTCGCGAGTTCGGTTTCGGTGGTGTACGTGTCGGTACCGCCATCGGTCCGAACGGCCGTGTCGTACCACGTCTGTGCGATGTTCTCGCCACCGGTGTAATACGTGTTGCCGCTGCCGTCGACACGACACGTGTATCCCGCGTCGGCGTAGCGGTCGGCGAAGGTATCTCCTTCAGGGCTCGTGTGGGAGAAGTAGTCCCGCTCGGCCATGTCACGGCTGTGCTCTCGTGCGATGTCACGGAGTTCCGTATCGAACGCCAGTTCGTTCAGGCCACGCGCGGTTCGTTCGTCGTTGACGGCCTCGTGGATCCCACGCTCGACGGCGGCGCGATCGAAGCCGTCAGTCTCCTCGTCAGCCGAGGAGTCGGTCTGGTCGCCGTCTTGGCTATCCGTCGTGGTGTCAGTGTCAGTTTCTTCGTCAGTCGAAGAGTCAGTCTGGTCGCCGTCTTGGCTATCCGTCGTGGTGTCAGTGTCAGTTTCTTCGTCAGTCGAGGAGTCAGTCGTGTCGTCGGTCGACTCTTCGTCCGTCTCGTCAGCATCGGAGTTGGAGTCAGTGTCTGCCGAGTCGTCGGTTTCGTCGGTCTCGGTCTCGTCACTGTCGGACGAATCGTCGGTCGTGTCACTCGGCTCCTCGGTCTCGTCGGTTTCGTCGGTGTCGCTCTCGTCAGTATCGTCGTCCGAGTCGGGAGCATCCGGTCCCGTTTCCGACGGCTCATCGCTATCGACAGCACTCGAGTCGTGATCAATACAGTCGGCGAGGTTGTCTGGTACTGTGTATCCGTACGTGCTGAAAATACTGGCTAAGCGTGTCTCAAGCGGGGAACAGGAGTCGGCCTGTTCCTGCTGGAATTGCGAAGTTACTGTCTCGCTGTTCGTTGTCGTGGCATGGTTCGTGTTCGTAACGACGTTGTCAGTCGTGGCAGTCGCCGTGGCCGATGGCGCAGCCGCTGCAACGCCAGGTCCGACCAGACTCACCATGAGAACTGCAACCATCGTGAGGGATATCCCCAGTCTCGATATTCGACTCATCAACACGTATCTACAGACAATCATCGATGATGAACTGTCACCTGCATCCGTTCAGTCTTTATCTGTGAACACAGAGTTCGGTATACAACGACCGCTGCTGTGGTTTCTTCCGGTTTCGAACTTCGATAGTCAACGAATGGAGTAGTGCTCCATGCCATCCTCGAGGTCGGTGATTTCGTAGGGAGATTCCGTTGACGCTGCGGTCAGGACGCGTCATCTTGTGGTAGCGAGGAAACCCCGTTGTTCACGACGGGGAGGAATCGCGTTCGTTCGTGTCTCGACTCGCCCTGCTACGGCTCCCCGGTGTCCAACGCTTCCGCACCTTCGAGCATCAGCCCCTTCCAGGTGTAACCGCGTTTGTTTTTGATCTCTTTCAACCGCTCGTGCTGTTCGTCGTCTACCTCGAACCGAATTGATTTGCTCACACATGATTATCATATTCGTGCAATTATGTGCACCGATTGCGTAGACTGTACTGTCGAATGGTCGCCGAAACAACCGTCACGAAAACCCTCGAAGCTACGCTTGCTCCGCCTACGACGGGCAAAGAGCAACGTCTTGAGCGGACTGTGGCGACCTACCACCGTGCGCTTTCTGACGCTTTCGAGAGTGGCGCGGACACGCAGTCGGCGGTCAACGATGTTGTTACCGGCTACACCCTCACGTCCTACGCGAAGGACGCGCTCAAGAACTACGTCCCACAACTCCGGCGGACGTACAACGCGTCGGAACTCGAAGACGACCATCCGGTACGGTTCACGAACCGGGGATTCCGAATCGATCACTCCGACGACCGTGTGTGCGAGTTCTGCTGGCGCGTTCCACAGGCCGGACGTGGGAACGCTTTCTGGATTCCGCTCCAGATCAATCCCGAACAGGAATCCTTGTGGTTCGACCTGCTCGACGAGAACGCGACAGTCGGTGAGTTCCGACTGCAACAGTGCCGCACGAATTGGGTGCTGCACGTCACCGTCGAGTACGAGGTCGCCGACCCAGAGATCCCAGACGACCCGACCCGAATTGGTTTCGATATCGGTGAGTCCAAGCTTCTGACGGGCTGTGCCTGTCAGAACGATACTCCGACTCAACCGTACATCTACGACGGCGGTCGTTCGCGAGCACTCCGCAAGGAGATGTACACGACGCTGAAACGCCTCCAAGAGCGTGACGCCGAGCAGTGGCGCGTGGACGAACGCTTCGACCACTACCAGAACGCCCTAACGGACATCGTCGAGAAGGCGTCTCGAGAAGCCGTCGAATACGCCGAGTCCTTTGAGGATCCAGTGATCGTTCTTGAGGACTTGTCGTACATCCGCGAGAATCTGGATTACGGGAAGTACATGAATCGACGCTTGCACTCGTGGGCGTTTGCCCGGATCACCGACCGTATCGAGGACAAAGCCCTCGAAGCCGGTGTCCCAGTCGAGTTTGTGAACCCGCGCTACACGTCTCAGACGTGCCACGCTTGCGGTCACATCGGCCGTCGTGGATCGCAAGCTGAGTTCACGTGTACGAACGCGGAGTGTTGGGTGACGGAGTATCAGGCGGATATCAACGCAGCAGCGAACATTGCTGGTCGCATTGACCCGTGGGGAGAGAGCGTTCCTTGGAAACCGGAGCGCGATGACTCGCCACGGGATGGGAGCCGTTGTGGCACGGCCACAGGACACCGCACGCCGAGTCGGCAACCCCGACAAACGACGCTTGCGGTCTTCGAGTCCTGAAACCTCCCTCGACACGAGGCTTCCCTTGTAGGAAGCCCTGTCCTTTAGGACTGTCTCTTACCCACAAATGGAGCCGCTGTAGTGAGAGAACGGATCAATGAATACGACCACAACTCCCGGTATTCACGGGCCTGACCACCCTTAAGGATCGATTTCGACGATATCGCACATCCGCATTCGTCCATTCTCTCCGCTGAGATTGCCACCTGAATCGATCCTCACCTCGAGTTTCCGGTCGCAAATCGAAGTTGCGAGCGTCTAAAACGCTTGTTTGGAACACCGCGAATATATGGGTAAGAGACAGTCCTTTAGGACGGGCGAGGATGTCACCCGTGTACGTTTATTCATCGTGGGAGCGAACGCCACAGTGTGATCGTCGTCGCCACGTCAAATTTCGAAGTGTACCACGGCGTCGTCACCGAGCTCCGCGAGCGCGGGACGACGTTCACGACCGTCGAGCCCGACGAGGAACTCCCGGAGCACACCGATGTCGTCGTCACCGGATCCGATCATGCCGACGACTTCGGTGCTGTCCCGACGATCGTCGCGGATCCAGACGCACCTCGGCGTGCGGTCGATCAGGCGCTGGCCGCAGTTCGTGGCGACGGCGGCCGGACGGTCATCGGCGTCGATCCAGGACGCAACCCTGGTATCGCCGTCCTCACCGGCGAAACGGTCGTTGCGGCGTTTCAGGTTCCGCTCGGCGACGCCGTTGACCAGATTCGCCACGAGGCCGACGAAGCACCATCTCCGATCGTCCGCATCGGCAACGGCTCCCGTCTCGAGAGCGCGAAACTGGTCAACGAACTCGACACCGTTCAAGTCGAACTCGTCGACGAGACGGGGACGACGCCCTATCTGGGAACGGGCGCTCGAGGCATGGGTGACGTCCTCGCGGCCGTCAATATCGCACGCCGCGAGGGGGAAGTCATCGACGCGCGCGATATCGAGCCGACGGACGGCGAGTTACAGATGATAAAAGACCGTTCGCGCGAGCAAAGCGAGGAAAACCGGGCGATCGACGAACTGCTGGCCCGGCGGGTTGCCGCCGGCGAGTTGACGATCAACGAAGCGCTCGCGGAGCACCGTGACGAGTCGGATCGTAAGTCGTCGGACACCAATGACCTAAAAGAGTGAGCGACGAGCGTTCGAGCGCTCGACTCATACGGGCTGCTGTCCCGCTGTCCAGGTGGGCCCGCAGTGCGGGTTGCGGGTGCACCGGCACTGACTGACAGGAGTCCGTATCAGTGGGTAACCGACTGGAAGCGAACGGCCAAGTAGGCGAAAACCGGACGGCCAGTTCGGGTTGGAACCGCTCCGTCAGTGATGATGGTTAGTTTTCTTTGCGTGTCGCAAACAAGCCAGCAGCGAGCAACGCGACGAGGGCGACGGCGACGCCGAACCCAGGGATCGAATCACCCCTCTCATCGGACGGAGCGGCGCGTGGCTCATCCGAAGACACGTCGTCGGCCGTCTCGTCACCAGCGTCAGTGTCGGGCAACGTTGTCTCGTCGTCAGTCACGTTGTCGTTCGTCTCATCATCAGTCGGATCAGATTTCTTGGCTGCTTTCTTCTTGGTCGGCCCGGTGGCGGGATCGCTTCCGGACCCGTTTTCGACAGTTTCACTGCCGGTTCCGTCGCCGCTCTCCGTAGTGTCGCCGCTCGTATCGACGGTCGCCTCACCGTCGGCGAAGCGTACGTTTCTGTTCCGCTGAATCGTTATCTGCGACGCGTTCGCACTCGCGTTGCGTTCGGCGACGGCGATCGCAGCCTGTTGCCGGTTCCTGTTTTCTTGGGTGACGAACTGGATCTGTTCGAAGTGGGCACTCGAGGACTGTTTGTCGGTGGTCCGCTGGTCGTTCTCGCCGTTCTCGCCGTTCTCGCCGTCGTGCCCGATCGTGATCGGTGCCGTTCCGCGAATGGCGTCCCCGCCGATCGTTAGCGTCGTTTCGTTGCTAATCACGGTTCCGGCGTTGGCGGTGACGTTTTCATAGATGGACGCTGCAGTCGCCACACCGATCTGCTCGTTGTAATTGCGCTGTTCGGCCAGCTGGATCGCGGTCGCGTTGCTTCCGTCGAGTGCAACCGCGACTGCTGCACTCTGTAAGTTGATGTTTACTTGCTCTGTGTGTTGGTACTGCGTCATACTGACGTCGGCTGTCTCGTCACCGTCGGTCCCCTCGCCACTCGTCGTCAGCACGCTACTGTTGGCTTCGTCCGCCGTGGCGATGTTCATCCCTGCCATCGACTCGAGGTGAGAGAGCGTTTCGACGGACGCGTACTGTTCGTTGAGATTCGTTTGATCGGTGATCTGGACGGCCGTCGCAACGGAGTTGCTGCCGACCGCAATCGCGACTGCCATCCCCTGTTGGTTCTGGTTGATCTGTGAGAGGGTCTGTGACTGGTCGATGCTTGCCTGTGCAGATTGCTCGGCAGCGCCAGCAGTAGTGCCAGTCTCGCGGAGGGTCGTCGATCCTTGCTGTCGATTCTTGTTGGTCTGTGTAGAGCGTTGATATGCCAGTGCAGTGCTCTCGTTCTCAGCGAGCGCGATAGCGATGCTCTGGTCGTTGAAATTGACCTGGCTAACGTTTTGCTGTTGGGTGGTCGACGTCTCAGTCGCCAGTCCGCTGTCCCGACCACTGCCGTCGGTCTCGTCACGAACGCTCCATCCGTCGAACCCTCGATCGTCACTGTTACCGAAGACGATGTTTACGTCGCCGACGTTCTCGAAGCTGAGGTCCTGAGACGGAGCCACAGTGCTCTCAGCGGTCGCTTCACCGACCTGGCTGTTGGTGTTCTGCTGTGTCTCCTCCTGAATGGCGGTCGCCTCCCCGCCGCCGATCGCAATAGAGATCGCCCCGCCTTGCTGATTGAAATTCACCTTCTCGACGTCTTGGTACTGCACGACGTCGGTGATTTCCTCCCGGCCGGCCTCGACGCTTGGATCAGTCGAGGTCGCCATCTGGGACTCGAGGAACTCATCAAGCGACTGATTCCCCAGATCCGCACCGAAGACGAAGTAGAGTTCGTCGTCGTTCTCGAGTGTCTTTACGGCCTCGGCCGTCGAATTCGGTTCGGCTGACGTCTCGGGTGTCTCTGCGGCAACAGCGGTCCCGGCTCCAGCGCCGGCCATCGAGAGGACGACCATGGCAGCGACGAACAGTGCTGTCGGCCTCGAGAGCCTCGTCATAAGCTGTTGTTGTCCAGTCCAGACACCTGTGCTGAGAGTCTGTTCGTATTGACTGTCATCGGTATAAACTGCTAACAGCCGGACACAGTCTTTGTTATCTAGCAGTTATAAGAACGCAGCAGCCAACTACCAGCGGGACAAGAGTTTCACTGAATAAAACTCACAAAGTCATCAAACAGCGTTCGGAGAAATGGCTGACTAGATCCCTGAAACCACGAGACACGGGTGAGACAGAATAAGCGTAAGCGGGTGCTGATCAGCACACTGTATACATCAATAACATTTCATATTGTGCATATTCATTATAAGGATGTGAATCGAAAATAACGGATTGATTTGATCGTGAAAACTGACTATCTTTCGTAGTTACGTCTCTGTATTTATTTGCTGATGATTTGATATCGAACTCGTACAGAGGATAGTCAGAGATGCAAGAATGCTGTTTTCTGGGCCTTAGATTGGCCAATTCGGCGTTTTAGACGAAACTGTTCCTGGGGTTCATATTGATCTCCGAGGTGGCTACCACCTGGGCAACGTGCCATAGCGGTGAACAATCGAGTCCACTGATGAGGGGTTGGCGACGAGTCGAGTCAGATGATCCGACACGTATGCCCGATATGCAAGAACTATGAAACGTGCACTCACGCTCGCACTGACGGTAGCACTGATCGGCAGCCTCACATTCATGGGGTTCGCTGGAACAGCGGCCGCGGCTAGCTTCGAAAACGACGCTGGCGTTGACCAAGATACGGATGCGGCGACTGACCAGGCTGAAGAGCTCGATCAGTCGAACGAGCAAGACGCCGAGAACGATCAGGAACAGGAGGCTGAGCAGGAGAACGAGCTTGACCAGGGTGACAATATTGCACTGTCTGGCGGCGGTGACGCGTATGCATTCAACAACGCCGACCAGAAGAACAACCTCTACCAGAAGCAGAAGGCTAAGAACTATCAGAAGAACGATCCAAAGGCCGTCCAGTACCAGGATGGAGATGCTGATGCAGACAGTGTCGCTGTCCCGATAACCAAAATCACCGACTTCGTCAACGCCGCACTGTAACGCTGCGGTCAAATCCACATCGATTTTCGTTCCGCGTTTTTTCCGTCATATTTGGTTCAGCTAGCGACCCAGCCGTCTCTGCAGCAACAGCGATCCCGACTCTGTTCCGGCTATTGATTCGGGTTGCTTGCTCGAGTTCCGGTCCTACTCCAGCACGGTCGCGGCTGTATTGTCACTGAATCGATATTCTGATAATAAGTAGTATTATTGTGTTTGGATGATTGCTTTAGAGATTTGTTTTTACCACAATATAATAGAAAATGCCACACATCATCAATATTGAGGGGGGAGTGCTGTGTCATCGAGAAAAGTGCTGCTGAGCGAAGATCGCAAGCAGGCGTCAAACCATCTCACATGGAAACATTCGGCTATACGACCGAAACTGCGAGACACGGGCAGAATGAAACGACCGTAAATAAGTACCAATCAGTCTATCGTATCCGCTAGTGTCTCATCAGATTTACAGTGTTTGTTGGCCTATTATAAACTTGAAATCAACTTGGTGTTTGTATGTTAGAAAAGACTGTGTTTTATGGTTTAATTGAAATATTTATTGCTTTATGTTTTATTGCTGACTTCAAACGGAGAGATATTCAGTGATACGAGAACAGCGTTTTGATGTATTTAGATGGACTAATTCGGCGTTTTAGTTGAAACCGTTCCCGGGGTTCATATTCATCTCCGAGGTGGCTACCAGTTGGGCAACGTGCTATAGCGGAGCGAGATTGGTAGCGGCGAGAAGAGACTAGTGACGGGTCGAATCTAATTGACACGTGCGCCCGTACACGGCTATAACTATGAAACGCGCACTCACACTCGCACTGACGGTAGCAGTGATCGGCGGCCTCACATTCGTGGGGGTCGCTGGAACAGCGGCCGCAGGCGAATTCCAGAACACGCTGGTGTCGATACCGACGCTAGCGTCGACCAAGATACGGAGGCGACGACTGACCAGAACCAAGAGGTCGATCAGTCGAACGACCAAGACGCCGAGAACAACCAAGACCAAGAGGCTGAGCAGTCGAACGAGGCTGACCAGGGTGACAACATCGCACTGTCTGGCGAAGGTGACGCGACTGCATCCAACGACGCCACCCAGACGAACGACCTCACCCAAGACCAAGAAGCCACGAACGATCAGAATAACCAGCCAGATGCTGACCAGGACCAGGATGCTGATGCTAATGCCAACAGTGTCGCCGTCCCAATCGTCAATCTAGAGGACTTCGTCAACGCCGCACTGTAACACCGCGGCAAAATCCCTATCCGATTTTCGGTCCACGTTTTTTTATCGCAGGTTGATCCCGGGCCCAAAACCAAGCGGATCACGGGAACCGTTATCGATACCGAGGAATAGCAACGCAATCTCCTTTGGCGGTGCCTCAGCTGCTGTCGTTCAGCTGCTGTCGTCAAGTAAGTACCAGACCGCTCTGAAAATAGCAGTGCCGGAAAAATGAAACCGGAGTGGCCGAAGTAGTTCGGTAGTTACTGCAGCTTAGTTCTGGCGACGGAACGCCAGCATAGCTGCTCCGAGGAGTGCGACCAGGGCGACGCCGACGCCGAACCCGGGCATACTGTCACCGCTGTTCGACTGGGACGCGTCCTGCTCCTGATCCTTCTCGTCGTTTTGATCGTTCGACTGATCGACGTTTTGGTCCTGATTAGTTTCCGCAGACGTATCCTGGTCGGTGCTCGCGTCGTTCGAGACTCCCGAGTCGGTGCTGTCATCGCCGGTGGCGCTGTCGCCGCCAGCAGACTTGTCTTTCTCACCTTTCTCGGTGTAGTCTTTGTCGCCTTTCTTCTTGTCGTGCTTAGTGTCGTCTTCCTTCTCGTCGTGTTTGTTCTTCATGTCCGGGTCCACGGTGGCCGAGTCGGACACGGGGACGAAGTTTCCGGCGTCTTCATCGTAGGCCTGGAGCGGTTCATCGTCGACGAAATCGTCGCCGTGACCTCGGTCTGTGCTGTGATCTTCGACGTGTCGATCGTGATATCTTCGTTCGTCCCGGTTAGCTCAGTTGCACGACCGAGCTCGTTGCCGTCCGCATCAGTCAGGACGACATCGAACTCGGTGTCGTTATCGTCGCCATCCAGCAGGCTCGCTGTGTCGACAGTGACCTGCTCGAGCGTGCCCTTCGCAGATTTCTGATCGGACAGCTCGATGGTGGCGTCGTAGATCATCGCGTCATCGTCGTCTATTTCGTCGCCGCCCTCTTCGGAGTAGAGCGTCGCAGTGTACTCTCCCGGTCCGTCAGGGGTCGCGAAGATAGCAGCATCCGTGGCATTCACAGGAATTACCGTTTTATCCACGACCTCTCCGGACTCGTCTGTGACCTCGAGGTATTGTCCTTTCTGGGCGTAGATGGGCCCAACGACCATGGTGTCCGAGTCGTTATAGACACCGATGGCCTGATCGTTGAACGTGACACTGTCTTCGGTTGCTGCCGCTGCTCCGCCTGCAAACGCCACGGACATCGCAATCATGGACAGGACCATGAGTCCCGCCAGCACGACTGCGCGTCCTTTTTCGAGAGTTGTTGGTTTCGTTGTCATTTTTGTATTGGTTGTCTGTTTTCGAGTAGTCAGAGACCGAGTCGACTGTCAGCGTCGTGAGCTCGCGAGTCCAGATCTGCCGGAAGCAGTCGCTGGCTCGTGAAGACGGCAGCTGTATCCGTACCTGCCCCCGCGACGTTCGCGAGGGCAGTACTTTCAGTTCGGTGCAACCGTCTGATTTCGTGTACCATCTGTTTCACTCACCCTTTCGGGGTGAAACAGCGTATTGGGAGTGGTAACTTTACTATACACAGCAATGAGTTCGGAATAGATAGGTTACCAGATCGAAGTAACTGCTTAACTTGACTCTCAGATGCAGTTATCTCTCGTCTCGCTCTCGGCTTCTGTGAGGAGCAACTCAGGTATCGCGGCCACATCGACTCGTCGAAACACAGCGTCACAGGTCGAAAGACGACAGTCGCGATCAGTCGCAACTCCGATGGCCGCGTGCAGTTAAATACCGTCTCAACTCACTGACCGATATTCGAGTGTATTGAGATTCCACAACACGAGCACGACCTTCGACGTGACTCCCTACGTCGTCCTTTGGACTCACGTCGGACACTTGCCTAGCGTCGTTTTCGCGACGTGTGCGGTCACGTCGTGCTCGTCACAGCCTTCCGAATATCCTGGCGGTCAGCACCCAGTTTCTTGGTCCCGTCCCAAACTCGTCTAGAGTTCGCCTCTGGTAGTGTCAACTGACACCTCCATTGTGATGGCTGTTTTGGCTGATCGCTCGAGCAGTTCGTCGGCGAACGCCGCGAACTGCTCGGGATCGGCATACTGCACCAAATTCAACCAAAGAAGCGACTCTAACCCTGCTTCTGACCACCGCATCCATTGATTCTTACACCGCTTCGAAACTTCTCCCATGGCTCGTTCGACCACGTTTGACGTCCATGGAGCCTGCTGTTGATCAAGCGCGAGTTCCGCGAACGTCACGGTTGCTTCTGCCCATTCCTGGAGGTACGCCGTAGCTTTCGGGGAGTCTTGACGCTCTAACCTCCAGGCTTCCTTCTCGAGATTCTCGAGCGTTTGGTCGATCCGCTCGCGGATCGCCAAACGCTCATTCCTCGGTGCATGGAGTGCGACAGAGTTTTTCAGATGGAATAGATCATCCGCAACGCCAGAGACTATCGCTTTCCGCTCAGAGAGCGGAAACGCATCGTCTTTCCAGAGCTTGTACCCGAGCGTTCGACCGACGTGAACGAGATCGAGCTGGTGAGATCGGTCTCCACTTTCGAACGCATCGACGAGCGCCTTTTCGGCGTCACTGACGACCGTGGCGTCGTCAGTGACCGCCTCACTCTCTTCGAGGGCTTCTGCTGTTTCATCCCAGGACTCGTTGACGTTGACGTCTAAGAGTGTGGTTTCTGTGTCGTCACCCTCGGCCGTTTGCCCGAGGGTGACGTTGACATCATGGTAGGAGCAGTGGTCCTGCTGGCTATGACACTTCGTTCCGTCAGGAACGATAGTGTCTGCGTTCGTCTCAGGAAGTCGATCACGAACGAAGTCGCCGAGCTTGCTGCCGTATTCACGGACTCGGCGGTTGACCGTCGTGATCGAGGGCATGGGAGTGAAGCCGTCGCCGTGGGCGACGGCATCACGATAGCTGAGCGAAGTAGCAAGTTCGGCAGCCTGGAGCGAGATATCCTCTTGATAGATGCGCTGGCCGTCGAAGTCAATAAGATCCTCGAGCGGACGGAAATAGGTCGGATCGCCGTCGGTAGCAGCAGTGTCTTTGACGTGATGAAGGGTAAATTCGTGTTCCCCTGCGGTTGTTACAGCGGTTCGTGTGGAGGTTCCAGCGCGCTGGAAACGGCAGTCGCCGTTTCCGCGCGCGTGTTTCTCACCACAGTACGCCTCGACGAGGCGCTCGTCGAGGCTTCTAACGAGCTCCTCGAGGATAGTGGCCTCAAGCTGAATCTCAGTGAGAGATTCAGCGAGAGTGGCAAGCGGTAGCGTTTTGTCTTGGTCGAGACTAACCGTGAACTGCGCGTCAATTGTGGCGTGCATGGGTCACTTCGGGGTAGGTACCAGAGGTGACCCTGTTTCCACAGGAGTCAGTTACGACTCTAGACGAGTTTGGGACACGACCAGTTTCTTTTCGAACGGCTCATCCGGTCTGCTGTCCCGATGTCCCGGTGGGCCCGCAGTGCGGGTCGCGGGTGCGCCGGCACTGACTGACACGTGTCCGTATCACCCTCGAGGAGCGATCGCCGCTACTCGGTAGAGACCGTGTCCCTCGAGTACAGCTGGATCAGGATCACCGCGCTGAAAGACAGTATAGTGGAAGGTGCGTCAGCTCGAGAGTAGAGACGGCGCTGTGTCTCGAGTTGTCCCGTCAAAAGCCACAGATCGTCACGCATTCGGTCTGCTATACCGATATCCCGATGGGACCGAAGGACGGTCGCGGCCGGCCGGCACTGACTGACAGGCGTCCGTATCAAACCCAATCACGCGACAGCCCTTCGATCGGTGTCGCCAGCAGTTTGGCTGTGCTCATAGTGAGACTGCCGACTGCTGTCTCGCTTGTATCGGTACGCCACGTCACTGCCTGTCAACCGACTCGCTACCAGTTTTGTGAATTATGCTACCCGTGATATGACCGCTGAAGATACTATGTACCCTATAATTTGAACTGCGATTTATATCAGCCTCCTAACGCAGTCATATGATTTTATATTTTAAATACAGCAAATAAATACAGTCTTTGTTTTAATATCATGTACACCATTACGCAATTTAGATAGTAGCTATCAGTTTGAACGGTGTTCCGCCTTCATGTGGGCCGATACGGTCGATTTCGACTGGGTGACGCATCGTGGGAAGGGGCAGGGAGTCACGGGTTGCAAGCGACACGACGATCCGTGACGAGCCACGTCCTGATCGGACACCTGTTCGAGTACGTGTGCGATCACCCAGATAACCAATATCAACACACTATGAAACGGAAATTCACTGTACTGCTGGCGGTCGCTCTCGTCGGTAGCATGCTGTTCGCAGGTGTCGCCGGAACGGCGACTGCCGAGGAACACGATAGCGAGGCAGCTGCTATCGACACCATCACGTTTTATAACGACGATGGTGGCGAGCTCGAGCAGCTCGCACAGGCGACATGGAACGACGATCACGACGAGTTCACGGTCGAAAAGCTAGACGAGAACGACGAAATCTCGCTGAACGTCAAAGACTACAACGACAACGGCCCGGTCGAAGTGGAGTGGACCTACGAAGGATACGCCGGCGCTGACGCCCCCGATATCGTCCGCGTCACTGCTGACGGTGAGACGCGTGACCACGAGGTCGATACGACCAGATATCCGTTCACTGGCACGGTTGACTCCTACGATATGTCGGCAGACGATAACGACGACAGCGCTGATGACGGCGACACTGTCGGCGATGGTGATGGCGACAGTGCCGATGACGGAACCGAGGGAGCCGACAACGAGGCGGCCGCTATCGACACCATCACGTTTTACAACGACGATGGCGGCGAACTCGAGCAGTTAGCGCAGGCAACGTGGACCGGCGACCAGTTCGCGGTCGAAAAGATAGACAAGAACGACGAAATCTCGCTGAACGTCAAAGACTACAACGAGAACGGCCCGGTCGAAGTGGAGTGGACCTACGAAGGATACGCCGGTGCTGACGCCCCCGATATCGTCCGCATCGCTGCCGACGGTGAGACGCATGACTACGAGGTCGATACGACCAGCTATCCGTTCACCGGCACTGTCTCCTCCGAGGACATATCCGAGGACAACGGCGACAACAACGATGGTGACGACGATTTCGATTTCGGAGATCTGATTCCGATCCTCTCTAGCTGAGACGATCGATTACGATACTGCCTTTTTATTTGCTGGCTGATTGACCGGCATCGAACGCCGATCGGCCGTCACGTTGTGACGAGTGTCGTTTTGAGCACGTTCGAGAGCGCCTGACAGTGGCCACGCCCTGATCGCGAACACACCTCACCTCGAGACACGATCGTCCGTCGCGACGATCACTCTCCCGTGCGGTCGACACTGGCAGCCGCTTCGGCCCGTTTCAACACCGTTCGAATCGGGAGCGTCGTTTCCCGTGCGACTGCCGCCGCATCGTCGTACTCTGCACTCACGTCGTAGACGTTGCCCTCGGAGTCACTCGCGATTTTCACGGCGACCTCGTATTCGTCGCCATCGACCTCGAGTGTCACCGTCTCGAATTCTCGGTTGGCGATCCACCGGTGGGTTGCCCCTGCGTCACGAATCCCCAGCGTGCCCGTCTCTTCGGCCAGCGCTCGAGCGACGCGTTTCCGATCGTCGGGCTTACAGATCACTTTCACGAGGTGGCCGGGCCGGGACTTCTTCATCGTTGCCGGTAAAATCGAAACGTCTCGCGCGCCCGCGTCCGCGAGCGACTCTTGCAGCCCGCCCAGCACTTCGGGCGTCGCGTCGTCGAGGTTGGTCTCGAGGACAGCGATGTCGTCTTCGACTAACTCACCCGTGCCGCTGCCGTCGCCGACCAGCACTCGGAGGACGTTCGGGTGTGGATCGAGATCGTAGCCACCTGCGCCGTAGCCCGACCCCTCGAGCGAGAGCGTCGGCAGTGTATCGATACCCTCGGCAATGTGGCCCAGGATCGCTGCGCCAGTCGGCGTCAGCAGTTCGGCGTCGACTGGGCCGCCACGGAGCGACCAGTCGGCCCGCTCGGCGATTTCGACGACCGCCGGCGCGGGGATGGGGTACTCACCGTGGCTCATCGATACGGTTCCACCGCCAGTCGCAAGCGGTGTAGTGACGACGCGCTCTGGCTCGAGGTCATGCAGCAGCGCCGCGGCCCCGACCACGTCCGCGATCGCATCGTCGGCTCCGACCTCGTGGAAGTGAATCGACTCGAGGTCCTCGCCGTGGACGCCCGCTTCAGCCTCGCCGAGGAGTTCGAAGATCGCAAGCGCGTCGCGTTCGACCGCCGGCTCGAGTTCCATGTCGGCGACGATCTCACGGACCTCGAGATAGCTGCGGTGGGGGCCGTGTCCTTCGGCGTGAACGCCGTCGTGATCGTGGTCGTGGCTGTGCTCGTGGTCATGGCCGTGACCGTGGTGTTCATGATGATCGTCGTGCCCGTGGCTGTGATCATGGCCATGGTCATGACTGTGCTCGTGATCGTGACTCGAGTCATCATCCTCATGGTCGTGGTCCGACTCCTCGTGGTCGTGGCCGTCCGAGTCGTCGTCGGTCAGGAACACGTCGACCGACGTCGCGGCGATGCCGCTTTTGTCGACGGTGTCGATCTTATATTCGACCTCGAGGGCGTCGGTCACGGGCGCTAAGACGTCGGGGTCGGCACCGGCATCGAGGAGGGCGGCGAGGATCATATCGCCGCTTGCTCCCATCCGGCCATCGAAAGCGAGAACGCGCATGTCTATGACCGGGATGGCAAGCGAGAAAAAGCCATCTCTCCGGCGGTTTGGCACGCTGTCGGTAGGGCCAAAACCCACCGAGGCCGGTACATCTTTGTAGCATCCCGCCCCAAGTATCTATGGTACAGACTAGCACATAGATGTGGGCTAACACAAAACCTATCCGATCACGTATCGGAGTCATTGACATCGCCGTCCATCCCTAAACCATGAACGAAGTTCAACTCGAGGTCGCGAAGGCGTACCCGAACGATTCGGGTCGTGGTATCGCCCGACTCGACCCGGACACGCTGTTGCATTTGAAGCTCAGTCCGGGCGACATTATCGAAATCGAAGGTGCAGACACCACCGCCGCGAAGGTCTGGCGTGCAGACCGGCAAGACTGGAACACCGATACCGTCCGTATCGATGGTTTCACCCGCCAGAACGCAGACGTCGGCATCGGTGAGCGCGTGACGATCCGCAAAGCCGAGGCGACGAAAGCCGACACGCTGACGCTTGCGCCGCCGGAAGAGGCGTCGGTCCAGTTCGGGTCCGACGCCGCCGGCATGGTGAAACGCCAGATCTTGAAGCGGCCGGTCGTCGGCCGCGATATCGTCCCCGTCATGAGCTTCGACGAACCACCCGTTCATGCGCTCGCCGGGGCAAGCGATCCCGCTGATCGCCGTCGAAACGGAGCCCGAGGGTGTCGTCCTCATCACCGAGGACACCGACGTTGAACTCCGCGAGGAGCCGATCTCGGGCTTCGAGAAGACCGGCGGTGGCATCACCTACGAGGACATCGGCGGCCTCCAAAACGAGATCCAGCGCGTCCGGGAGATGGTCGAACTCCCGATGAAACACCCGCAGATCTTCAAGAAGCTCGGCATCGAGCCGCCACAGGGTGTGCTCCTGCATGGCCCGCCGGGAACCGGGAAGACCCTGCTCGCGAAAGCCGTCGCTAACGAAACCTCTGCCAGTTTCTTCTCTATCGCTGGCCCGGAGATCATCTCGAAGTACTACGGCGAATCCGAACAGCAACTCCGTGAGATCTTCGAGGACGCCACCGAGGAGTCTCCCTCGATCATCTTCATCGACGAACTCGACTCGATCGCGCCCAAGCGCGAAGACGTCACCGGCGAGGTCGAACGCCGCGTCGTCGCCCAGTTGCTGACGATGATGGACGGCCTCGAGTCACGCGGGCAGGTCATCGTCATCGCGGCGACCAACCGCGTTGACAGTGTCGACCCCGCACTGCGCCGACCCGGCCGGTTCGACCGCGAGATCGAGATCGGTGTGCCCGACGAGACGGGCCGCGAGGAGATCCTCCAGATCCACACCCGCGGCATGCCGCTGTCTGACGACGTGAGCCTCGGCCATCTGGCCGACGAGACCCACGGCTTCGTCGGGGCCGACATCGAGAGCCTGACCAAGGAAGCAGCGATGAAAGCGCTGCGCCGGTACCTCCCCGAAATCGATCTCGACGAGGAGGACATCCCGCCGAGTCTCATCGATCGGATGATCGTCAAACGCGAGGACTTCCGCGGCGCGCTCGCGGAGGTCGAACCCTCGGCGATGCGGGAGGTGCTCGTCGAGCTCCCGAAAGTCACCTGGGACGACGTCGGTGGTCTTTCAGATCCCAAAGAGCAGGTCAAAGAGTCCGTCGAGTGGCCGCTCTCGAGTCCCGAACGGTTCGATCGGCTTGGGATCGACCCGCCGGCCGGCGTCTTGCTCTACGGCCCGCCGGGGACCGGCAAGACGCTGATGGCCAAAGCCGTCGCCAACGAGACCAACGCGAACTTCATCTCGGTGCGTGGCCCGCAACTGCTCAGCAAGTGGGTCGGCGAATCGGAGAAGGCGATCCGGCAGACCTTCCGCAAGGCGCGGCAGGTCTCGCCGACGGTGATCTTCTTCGACGAGCTGGACGCGCTCGCGCCGGGACGAGGCGGCGAGGTCGGCTCGAAACGTCTCGGAACGCGTCGTCAACCAGCTGCTGACCGAACTCGACGGGTTAGAGGAGATGGGCAACGTCATGGTCATCGGCGCGACCAACCGGCCGGACATGATCGACCCCGCGCTGTTGCGCTCGGGTCGGTTCGACCGCCTCGTCATGATCGGCGAACCCGATGTCGACGGCCGCGAACGCATCCTCGAGATCCACACCGAGGACACGCCGCTGGCCGCCGACGTCACGCTGCGGGAGATCGCCGAGATCACCGACGGCTACGTCGGCAGCGACCTCGAGTCGATCGCCCGCGAAGCCGCCATCGAGGCCCTACGTGAGGACAAGGAGGCCGACATCGTCGAGATGCGTCACTTCCGGCAAGCGATGGAGAACGTCCGACCGACGATCACCGACGAGATCCTCGAGTACTACGAGCAGATCGAAGAAGAGTTCCGCGGCGGCACGGCCGGCGGCCCCGACCCAACTGGTCGTCGCGGCAGCCGGATCGGCTTCCAGTAGCCCCGTTTTTGCAGCTCGTTTTCCGCGTTTCTGCTTCCGACTGCAGTGACGACGCTCGAGCCTACGGTCACTCGGTCGACGCCAGGGCGTCCTCGAAGTGGTGACGCTCGATTCGAATCTCTGATGCCTTCTCGTTTGCCGTGTCGGGATCGTACTCGCTTGCCACCTCGCGGATCGCCCGCATCGAGGCATCTCTGACCAGCGCCTCGAGATCGGCACCGGTGTAGCCGTCGAGCTCGGTCGCGAGGCCAGCGATGTCGACGTCGTCACCAAGAGGTTTCCCCCGGGTGTGGACCGCGAGGATTTGCTCGCGTGCCTCACGATCTGGTTCGCCGACGAAGACGTGTGTATCGAGTCGGCCGGGCCGGAGCAGCGCGGGATCGATCTGGTCTTTGCGATTGGTCGCGGCCAGCACGACGAGATTGGGGTTTTCGCTCATCCCAGTCGAGTTCGGTCAGGCAGCTTGCGAGACGACGCGTTCAGGTGACCTCGTGGCCCTCGCCTCGAGCTGCCGTGATCGCGTCGATCTCGTCGAAGAAGACGATCGACGGGGCCGCCTGACGGGCCCGCTCGAACACTTTGCGGATCGCCTTCTCGCTCTCTCCGACGTAGCGGTCGATGATCTCCGGACCGTCGACGCGGACGAAGTTGACGTCAGTCTCACCCGCTAACGCGCGCGCAAGCAGCGTCTTCCCCGTGCCGGGCGGCCCGTGCAGCAAGACGCCAGACGGCGGGTCAGTGTTGGTCTCCTCGAAAAGTCTATCGTAGGTCAGCGGCCACTCGACGGACTCCCGAAGCGTCCCCTTTGCGCCCTCGAGGCCACCGACGTCGGAAAAGTCCGTCGTCGGCGATTCGGCGACATACTCGCGCATCGCCGAGGGTTCGACGGACGCCAGCGCGGCATCGAAGTGAGTTTTCTGGACTGTCGGGCGCTGATTCCACTCGCGGCGCTCGGTATCGTCGGCCGGCCGATCGCGGATGGCTGCCATCGCGGCCTCGCTCGCGACGGCGTCGAGGTCTGCGCCGACGAAGCCGTGCGTCCGGCGTGCGATCGCGTCGATGTCGACGTCGTCGGCGAGTGGCATCCCGCGGGTGTGGACCTCGAGGATTTCCCGGCGACCGGTCTCGTCGGGCACGCCGATCCCGATCTCGCGGTCGAAGCGCCCGCCACGCCGGAGCGCGGGATCGATCGCGTCGACGCGGTTGGTCGCACCGATGACGATCACTTCGCCGCGGGCGTCCAGGCCATCCATCAGTGTCAGCAACTGGCCGACGATCCGGTTTTCGGCGTCGCTGTCGTCGTCGCGCGTGCCGGCGATCGAGTCGATCTCGTCGAAAAAGATGATCGTCGGCGCGTTCTCGCGTGCCGTCTCGAAGGTTCGGCGGAGCTGTTCTTCCGACTCGCCCTTGTATTTCGACATGATCTCCGGGCCCGAGATCGTCTCGAAGCGTGCGTCGACCTCGTTGGCCACCGCGCGGGCGATCAGTGTCTTCCCGGTCCCCGGCGGGCCATGTAGGAGGACGCCGGATGGTGGTTCGACGCCGAGGCGTCTGAACAGTTCGGGCTCCGACAGCGGGAGTTCGATCATCTCGCGGACTAACTCGAGTTCCTCGTCCAAGCCACCGATGTCCTCGTAGGTGACGCCGGAACTCGTGGGCGGCTCGTCGGCTCCGGCGTCGGATGTGGATGCAGTCGCCGTGTCAGTCGAGTCGCTCGAGCGAGGGTCTCGGACGGCGGTTCCGGCATCTCGTGAGCCAGCGGGTGTCGCGGGGCTCGAATCCGTATCGACGATCCGGACGGTCGTCTCGTTCGTAATCCGCACGTCGCCGTCCGGCTCCGTGTCGGTGACTTTGAACGGCTGCTGGTCGATGCCTTCGATTCGGACCTGTTCGCCGGCGCGGACCGGCCGATTGCGGAGTGTCTCCGCCGCACCGGTTTCGGCGGCCCGCCGCTGATTCTCGGCGAGTCCCGGCGGTGCGATCAATGTGAGACGATCGGCATCGGCAATGGTCGATTTGTCCTTCGCGCGGACGGTCACCGTGTCGCCGACGTGAACACCGGCGTTCGCTCTCGTGTCACCGTCGATCTGGACAGCATCATCCGGAACCGACGGATCTGCGGGCCACATCTTGGCGATCGTCGTCGACTCGCCGTCGATCACGACGGCGTCGCCGCTCAGGATGCCGAGCTGTCGCCGCACTGATTCGGGAATCCGTGCGACACCCCGGCCCGCGTCCCCCTTCTCGGCGGCGCGTACCGACAACGTCACGCCGTTTCCCTCCGACGAACTCATGTCCGTTCCTTTCGGGCCTGTCACCTTGAGAATTGTCCTCGCGGGGGTCGTGAGACGTCATCGAACACGGGGTTCTCGAGGCCTATCTTTCTTCAAGGAGAGAATCCCGGCGTTTACGCCGTCATCAGAAATCGAAGATTTCTGATTGCCCGTCAGACGTAGTCTGACGACCGGGCGTGAATCCGACAACGCCTACACAGTCCCCGTTCGGTAGCAATACGGGTATTTAAGTTCAGTCGAGGTGTAGTATGACATACACCGAGGCGGCACGTCCGCCCACCTAATCGGACAATATCGGGACTCCGAGACCCAGAACGTTCGAGACACTCATCTCGAACCGCTGTGGTGTCTCGGTCACCAAGATAACTCCGAGTCCCCGTGCCGGGGATAGGAGTAACGGCGGTGTGGCCCCGCCATCGGCCCGTCATACCGACGAGTCGTAAACCAGCAAATATCCCAACCCAGCGGTGCGGTGCCGTGGGAAGCCTCGCCGTCTACGGCGAGGAGGAGGTCACTCGGTCACTCCAACTGAAAAAACGCCTTTTGTCGTTCGTCTCTCATGACAGGGCATGGTCGTCCAGACAGAACGCGACGACACGACCTGGTACGAGTGTGAGACCTGTGGCCTTCTCTTCGACGAGCGGTCGGACGCAACGGACCACGAACAGATGTGCGACGGGAGCGACCCATCCTACATTCAGTAGGACAAGCGCTAGATCCGAAATCGGTTACTCGAGGCGCTCGCGATGCTCGGCTGCAAGGTCGCGTGCCTGCGCCATCGTGTGGGTTTCCGTCCAGCGGACGCGGTCGCCGTCGTTGTAGGCGAGCGCGGTCTTGAGTTCGTCACGGAGGACACCGTGATCGACCGCAAGCACCGTTCCCGACCCGTCGCCGAGTTCGTAGATGCCGGGTCGGTCCGGCGCAGCGGCCACCGTCTCGCGTGTGAGGTCGCGCCAAGGTTTCTGCAGCGGCATTAGTCGGCACTCTCGACGAGTTCGTAGGCGTGTTCGCTCATCTCGTCCTCGGCGAAGACGAAGACGCGACCGTCGACAACCGAGAGGTCGGCGTCGACGCGGATCGAGTAGGCCTCCGTTGCGACGGTTACGCCCGGGAACAGTTCCTCCTCATCGTTGCGTGCGAGCATCACGCGGCCGACACCGGTCGACTCGAGGATGTCGTCGTGGGTGTTCCGGTCGTTGACGTAGGTCATGACACCCTCGACGCCGTCGGGATCGGTGACGAGGACGTGCACTTCCTTGCCCGGCGGGGTCGTCAGTGGACCCTCGACGGGTTCGGGCGGCCCGTGGTAGAACACCTCTCGACCGTCGAGATACTGGACGACGATGCCGCCGTCGACGAGATCGACGCCGATCGTACTGGGGGCGACGTCGTTGCGCGCGCTCATGACCACACGTTCGATCGGATCCGGCAAAAGGCGTGCGTTCTGGGCACCAGCGAGCGTGTCGAAAACCGACGATCTCCATGTCGACGTATCACGAGGATCGTCAGCCGTAAGTATTCGGTCTGTGAGTGTCAGGGTATGGATGGCCGTGCTGTCGCCCCCGCAGCCGGGACGGTACTCAACGCACTCGCGACCGGTACCGGCTCGGCGTTCGCGATCGACCTCGAGACGACGGCGACCGTCGATCTCACTGACGACGACGAAATCGTCGGCGAGATCGCCGACCAGCCCGACGCCGATGCAACGCTCATCGAGCGCTGTGCCGAACTGACGATCGCAGAATACGCCGACGCGGCGGGACTCGACGAAACTGACGTGGGCGCGCGCGTCCGCACCGAAAGCGAGGTGCCGATGGCTGCCGGTCTCAAAAGTTCCAGCGCCGCGGCCAACGCGACGGTACTCGCAACCCTCGACGCCCTCGCAGTCGCCGATGCGGTCGACCGGATCGACGCCTGTCGACTCGGGGTTCGCGCGGCTCGCGACGCCGGTGTGACCGCGACGGGCGCGTTCGACGACGCTAGTGCGAGCATGCTCGGCGGCGTGACAGTCACCGACAACACGTCCGATGCGCTGCTTGCCCGCGACGAAGTCGACTGGTGGGCGCTGGTCTATACGCCACCCGAACAGGCCTACAGCGCCGACGCCGACGTCTCGGCCTGCGAGCGGATCGCACCGATGGCCACACTCGTCGAAGAACTCGCACTCGACGGCCGCTATGGCGAGGCGATGACCGTCAACGGCTTTGCCTTCTCCGCTGCCCTCGAGTTCTCGACGGGCCCGATGATCGACGCCATGCCCGACGTCGACGGCGTCTCGCTTTCTGGGACCGGTCCCAGCTACGTCGCCGTCGGCGAACGGGAACCACTCGAGGCCGTTCGAGACCGGTGGACCGACCGCGACGGAACGACACGATTACTGCAGACGCGAACCGACGGAACACGAATACAATGACTCGAGAGCCAACAGACGCAGCGATGGACGGTGGAATCGACGACGAAACACTGACACCCGAGGAGATGAGCCTCGACGAACTGCGCGAGGAGATCCGGACGATCGACCAGGAGATCGTCGAGCTGATCGCCCAGCGAACCTACGTCGCGGACACGATCGCGGCGGTCAAAGACGAACAGGGGCTGCCGACGACCGACGAGAAACAGGAACAGCAGGTGATGGAACGCGCGGGTGACAATGCAGAGCAGTTCGACGTCGACGCGAATCTCGTCAAAGCGATTTTCCGGCTGCTGATCGAGCTGAACAAGGTCGAACAACGAGAGAGTCGATAGCACGACGTGTGCGCACGAACCGCTATTCGTGCGATCAGTACGTATCCCGGGTTGTCCGATAGTCTCTCTTCACAGCGAAAGCGACGCGTCTCCATTCCGAATCAAAGTTTTAAATAGTCCGACACTAAACCGTGGGTGGTCAGAGCAGCTACCGATTGGCGTTCTCGAAACCCCCAAACAAGTCGATCAAATCGGTTATGTGCCACAAGGAACGACCTCAACCAATGATCTCGAGCATGCCGAAACTTGCATCGGCAGCCGTCTTCCGGTTTCGATGGAGACGCAGCCGCGGAGAGGTGACATATAGTGAATAATAATGTTTTCGACGATCCGGCGACGACTCGCGAAGAGATCCTGGCGGCGACCTATCGAAGCCTGCAGCGACACGGCTATGCCGACCTGACGATCCAGAAGATCGGCGACGAACTCGAGCAGAGTCCCTCCCTGATCTACCACCACTACGAGGACAAGGACGCGCTCGTCCTCGCCTGTCTCGAGTATCTCCTCGATCATTTCGAGGGCGAACTCGGGCAGGGGCCGATCGAGGCACCCCGCGAGCGACTTGAGGAACTCCTCGACTGGGGCTTTGGCACTGGGATGAGCGACGAGTGGCAGGCGTTTATGCAGACGGTCCTCGAGTTGCGCGTCCAGGCGATCCACGATCCAGCTTATCGAGATCACTTCACCCGGAGCGATCGGGTTTTCACGGAGTCGATCGCGTCGATTATCCGCGCTGGTGTCGAGTCCGGCGAGTTCCGCGAGTGTGAGCCGGCCGTCGTCGCGGAGCGGCTTCAGCTGCTCTTTTTCGGGCGCCTTTTGCGGTTGGCCAGTACTGCTGACGACCTCGAGGAGTGGGCTGTGGACGTCCAAAGCGAGGTCCAACAGTATCTTGAAACGCGCGTGTACGCTTGACCGGAGCGAGACCGCGTCAGTGTCAGGCCACACCCCGTGTCTGGCTGTTTGGACATCACGCTGACGGGTTCGTGTGACTGATTGATCGTCACTTCGACACGTAGCGGTAGTTGCCGATCGTCGAAAGCCATGCTTACTGCGAGTGGCTGGCTCGAGCGCCACGAAACTGTGCGAGTAAGTATCAATTAGTGACAGTCCGAGTAGCAATCGATCGGGACCGACCCGGACAGCGCAGTGGCGCTCACACGGACCGAGTCACCTACGCCAAACCTGCGATAGCGCGGGTGTGGTAACTGCTACCGTTTGGTTTTGTCTGACGCGCTCGAGGGTAATATACAATAAATACAGTCAGATAGTGCAATTATTCATATGGTTCGAACTGTATTCGACAACAAAGCATATATGCAATCGGTCGCAACGAACAGTCGTACCCCTACCCATGGTCGTGCAAGCAAGTACGATCGGCCAACATCTCGGCGGTCGGATATAAGATCTGATTACCGGGTTACTCGATCGGAACGCAAGCGTGGCCGCATAAGCGAAACTAAACTACAACATGACAAACGAAAATATATCCTATCGCGACAAGGGACGTGCAGTGTTCCTCGCCGCGATGATGGTACTCTCTGTCGTTGCAATGTCCGCAGCGTTTGTGGGCGGAGCAGCGGCGGCAGAGAACAATCGGTATGAAGATGGAATTGCTGTGGAAAGTGGCGACACAATTTACCAAGGTGAGGACGATCTCACCTTCAACGGGTTCGCAGATACGTTGACCGGTGTGGAGAGCGGTGGTGCAGAGGGACAGACCCTTGACACCAACCTCCAGATTCCGGAAGACCAGGACACTGGTGTCTACAAGGGCAGCAACGGCAACACCGTGACGGTCGCACAGCCGCGAGTCGCGGATATTACCGTCTACAACCTGGATTCCGAAGGTAACGTCATCTCTGACGACGTTGATGGCTCCAGCATTTCGACTGAAGATGCGGAGTACATGAACATCAGCGTCAATTACAACTTCGAGCAGGCTGAGTCTGTCGAAGTTGAGATTACGGACGAGAGCGGATCCGATATCACCGCCCAGGTCCTCGAAAGCGAGGACGCACTGATCGAGACGAGCGGTAACAACATCTCGGTTGACCTCTCCAACGAGGACACCGGTGAATACACGATTACGGCAGAAGGTACGGAGAACCTTGACTTCGGCAGCGCTGTCGAGACCACGACGGTCACCCTGACTAACGATGAGGATCTCGGCATCGAACTGGCCAACGACTCCGCTGTCCGCGGTGACGACGTCCAGTACACCGTCACCGGTGGAACTGACGGCCAGACCCATGTCGTGACGATCGAAAGTTCCGATTTCCGTGACGGTATCACGGCCGACGATGCGGAATCCATCTTCCGGAACGTCGACGACACGGAAGAAGTTGGTAACAACAGCGACGTTGCGTACGCCATCGTTGAGATGGATGGTACGACTGCCCTCGGTTCGATTGAAACCCAGTACCTCGACGATTCCTCAATCGACGTTGAGGTCTACGAGAACGGCATTCCCGTTGAAAACGTGAGCAGTGAAGACTCGGAAGACGACGCCACCCTCGACGTCGAGGAAGGCGATGTCACGATCGACAGCCCAGAAGGCACCTACATTGTCGGTGAAGAAGTCGACATCACCGGTAGTGCAGCAGGCACCGACAACGTTGCAGTCTACGCTCGCGATAACGGCGACTGGGAAGTTGTCACGGAGAACATTGATGTTGAGTCCGACGACACCTTCGAAGAGGAAGACGTCGTTCTCTCCAGCCTTAACACAGGTGGCTCTGACATTCTGAGTCTGCCCGGTACGTACCGTCTGGGTATCATCGCTCAGTCCGATGCGACAAGCGAGACTCTCACGACTACGGAATTCAACCAAGGTACCAGTGCCACCCAGTCGATCACTGTGACCGAAGGTGACCTGAGCGCCGACTTCGAAACCATCAACGGTGAAATCTCTCAGGATGTCGATGGCGATATCGACGTGAACGGTACCGCGGCGGGTCAGGACAACGTTGTCCTCGCCTTCGTTGACGAACGTGGTAACACGATGGCCCAGGAGATTTCCGTTGACGACGATGGGACCTTCGAAGAAGAAGACCTGACCCTCGGCGACCTCTCGCAGGGTTCGGTCTCCGCACACATCATTTCGAATGGTCGTGACGATACCTACGGCGACGGTGACCTCCCCAACGACGCCGAGCTCGTCTCCTGGATCAACAATGACCTCGAGGGTCTGACTGGCGAACAGGTTCGCGAAAGCATCGCGACTGAGACTGTCGACGAATCCGCCAGCGACGACCGCATGGTCACGGAGAACTTCCGTTACACCGACGCCTCGTCCACGATCGAATCGATCTACCCTGCCGGCGCTGACGCCAGTGGCGTCAACCCCGTCCCGGCTGACGGTACGATCGTCGTCGAAGGTCAGACCAACCTCCAGCCGGATGACAACACCATCACGGTGGAGGTCCTGAACGACGCAGGTAACTCGCAGACGATCACCAGCACTGACGAGTGGGGCACTGACGGTCAGTGGTCCGTTGAAGTCAGCACTGAGAACCTCGAAGTCGGCACCTACACCCTCGAGTCTGACGACGGCGAAACGACCGACCGCGCAGACCTCGAGATCGTCGAAGAAGTCGGCGACGATGAGACCGACTCCGGTAACGAGACCGACTCCGGTAACGAGACCGACTCCGGTAACGAGACCGACTCCGGTAGCTCGGACGACACCGGCAGCTCGGACGACACCGGTAGCTCGGACGACACCGGCAGCTCGGACGACACCGGTAGCTCGGACGACACCGGTAGCTCGGACGACACCGGTAGCTCGGACGACACCGGTAGCTCGGACGACACCGGTAGCTCGGACGACACCGGTAGCTCGGACGACGGCACGCCCGGCTTCGGTGTCGGCGTCGCCCTCGTCGCGCTCCTCGGCGCTGCACTGTTCGCGCTCCGCCGCGACAACTAAGCGCTAAGCGCTGACGACTAACCACCGGGCACTCGCCCGGCCTTTGCCGCATCCTTCCTTTCTTTCGACGCGCTACTCGGATAGTGGCGACGCCGTCTGTGTCGCTATTGCGTTGCCGACCACCGACAGCGGACGGACGCCAGTCGTGCACCGTCGCTGAACGGACATCGGACAAGCACGGAGGGGTTTGCTGTCGTCTCAATCATGTCCTCGAGCAGACGCCGCGCCGCAGCCACGACGCGAGCGTGTGGCCGATTGGCAGGCAGTCGATCCACGACTGATACCTCGGTCGGCGGCAAGACCGAAAGCGACGCGACGAGAGCGCGACCCAGCCGTCGACGGACGAGGCAGCGTTCGACCGATCGGACGGCAACTTTGTCGAAGACGATGCCAGCCGTTCCGATGCTGGTGCGACGACCGGACAGAACGACGTGACGCCGGTCGCGAATTCGCAGTCGTCCCACAGGTGGATGGCCGCGTGATACGACCGACTTCATCGTGACTGCTATCCAGGTGGATGAATCACCAGCCGTTCCAGACAACGAGGAAGTGACCACCATTGATGAGCGTCCGAGACCTGCAGTGGTCACGTACCAGCGCAGTATCGAGACCGCACGCGAAGGGAGGGAAGACTGGAACAGTTCACACATAATCGCACGACGAGCCTGTGACCGGTGTGTTGTGACTCCCCGTGGCGATTCTCGCATCGATCGAATGGAGCCTCGAGAAACACGTTCCGCGGATCGTGGCTGTCCACATCGACGCGTTCGTCGACCACGATTCACGATCGCACTCGAGGACAGTGTCCTGCCGACCGACGCCAACACCGTGTCTCGAAGACTGGTGTGTCCGGTCACTCGAGACCACCGTCTATCGAAGACCGCGCACGGACAGCATTCGAAGCACGGAGATCGGCAACCCATTGCCGACGATGGCAGACGTGTCGACAGCCACATGGATAGGACGGCCTCGAGGAGTTGGTCAGACGGTCGCCCAGACACGACGCGTCCATGCGGAGACGGCGCGAGCAGTGGACAGACACTCCTCGAGTAGTATCCATACGATACCCTCCACGAACAGTGCCGTTCGCACATGCGCTCGAAGCGATGTCACTCGTCGGCGAACGGACGACACAACGTCGAGAGAAAATGCGATCGGTCGACTACTTGGAGACGTCGACCGTCGAGATGACCCGGTCCCACAGCGACTGTGACTGGTTGTATCTGGCCCACAACAGCATCGCGGGTGGCAGTGCAACGATCGAGGTGATGAACGAGTAGGCGACGCTCAGAGCCATCAGCAAACCGAAGTCGCCCAGAACGGGCGTGATCGCCAGTGCGAGTGCCCCGGTTCCCAGCGACTGTCGTGAGCATAC
Organism: Natrinema hispanicum; assembly: GCF_004217335.1. Classification (GTDB taxonomy): domain Archaea; phylum Halobacteriota; class Halobacteria; order Halobacteriales; family Natrialbaceae; genus Natrinema; species Natrinema hispanicum. The sequence continues at coordinate 774,892 of NZ_SHMP01000004.1, read as the reverse complement.
TCCCCATAAGCGCGCCCCCAGTTCCCGACAGCGTCGTGACGAGCGCTGTAAGCGCGTCGTCGGCCGCTTTGAGTTCGTCGATGAACCGGTGTGTCGCATGGACGGAGTAGGCGATCCCGAGGCCGACGGAGATCGACAGGATCGTGGCCGTCAACGCGTTCAGCGACATCCCGAGATACCGCATCGTGCCGATCAGGAACGCAATCGAGATCAGGATCGGGAACACGTTGACGATCCCGAGCAACGGCTTACGCTCGAGTGCAGCGTAGGAGATGACGAGGAACACGGCGGTCAACCCGACTGCGAGGATCAGCCCCTCGATCGCCGACGCGAAGATCAGGTCAGTCACGGCAGCGAAGACGACGATCCCGCCCGTCGCCGTCGCCGTATACCGGAAGTCGTCTGCGAATTCGGCGGCATCCGCGGCCGCTTCTCGCTGTGACGCGTCGGCATCGATCGCGTACTCGACCTGTGCGCTGCGCCGGTCTTCAGTCAGATACTGTTCGGCTGCGGATCCGTACGGCGACGCGAACAGCTCGTCGTAGATCACGTCGAGATTCCGGTCGGGGATCCCGTTGTCAGTTGCGATCGTTCCGCTCGACGAGGGCGGCGAACTCGGGATCCTGCTGGGCATAGGCCTGAATGACCGTGATGATACTCCGGGCATCCGCCTCACCGCCATCGCCGACGGCGAGATTACTCGGTGGATCGTCGTTCGGACTGGCCAGCGCCTCGAGCGCGTGGTCTTCCTCGAAGGATCCTTGGACGTATATTTTCACGGACTGGTCCTGGTTCGTCGCGAACTTGTCTTCGAGGAGATTGTACGTCTCGGTCACCGTGTATTCGCCAGGGGCGAGTGGCCCCGGGACGTATTCGATGTACGCCGGCTGCTCCTCCGGTGGCAAGAAGTCTTTCTCTTCGAAGCTGGTATCGACACCAGCTCCGTAGCTGGCTGCTGCAGCGCCGGCGACGAGGATCACGACGACGAACACCAACGGCGCGTGCTGGCTCGCCTTGGCGGGCATCGCGAGGAGGCGACCCAGTGTCGACTCCTCGGAGGCGATCGGTTCGGAGTTGAACTCCGGCACGCCGAACCGTTCGCGGAGTTCGTCGACCTCGAGTTTGGCCGCGGGAAGGAAGAGCCCGAAGATGAGGAACGTGAAGATGATCCCGACGCTCGAGGCGATCCCCATGTTCCGGATGGGGCCCAGATCCGAGGCGATGTTCGCACCGAACCCGAAGACCGTCGTCACCGTGACGATGACGAACGCGATCATGAGCTGGTTGTTCGCGGTCCGCATCGCCTCGAGGGGTTCGAAGCCTTGGACCGTCTCTTCGCGGTAGCGGTTGATGATGTGGATGCCGAAGTCGACGCCGACTGCCAACAGCAAGACAGGGACAGAGATCATCTGCTGGTTGAACGGAATCCCGGAGTAGCCGAGGAAGCCGAACGTCCAGACGACCGTCATCAACAGCGCCAACAGCCCCAGTGCGAGGTCGATCGGGTCGCGATATGCAACGATGAGGAACACGAGCAAGAGCACGACGACGACGGGCATGACGAGCGTCATCGAATCGCCGATGACGGTTCCGGTCTCCGCGTCGACGATCCCGGACCCAAACGCGCGGATGTCGCCCGACTCCTCGTTTGCGATCGTCTCGATGGAGAGTTGAATCTCGGTGAGATCGTCGTCGCTGAACTCGCTCGGGACGTCGTGTGTAATGGTCGTGATCGATGCCGACGCAGACGCCGCTGTCGGGTTGAAGTCCTCGGAGACGACTCCCGTAAACCGCGGGTCGTCGCTGCGTTCCCGGATCGCCCGTCGGATCTCGGTGGACGTCGCCGACTCGATCACCCGACGCTGCTCGGCTGCAGTGGTTGCCGTCGGGTCGATGGTCTGTGCGATCAGCGGGGCCGGGCCGTTTGCAGACGCCATTCGGAGGTCGTCGCGCTGTTCGACGCGTTCGATGACCGCCAGACTCCGAACGAGTTCCGTCTTCGTGAGGACGTTGTTGCCGCTGTGGACCAGCTGTGTGGATTCGTCCGAGGCTTCAAAGGGCCCCTCGAATTCCTCGTTGACGGCGTCGAGGGCATCCTGTTCGGGAAGGTCATTGGTAAACGAATCCGTCGAATCCGTATCGGTAGAGACCAGTCCGAATCCACCGGCGAAGACGACGGTCATGACCAGAAACGCGACCACTACCGTCTTCGATCGAGAGATGATGACCTCGTTGAGGGCTTCGGTTGCGGCCTCGATTCGCTCACCGGTTGTCATCGGTCAGTCCCTCCGACGCCAGAGGACACCGACTGCGCCAGCGACGAGCGAGCCAACGACCAGAGTCGACGTCAGTGGGAAGCCACCAGCCGTCGCTGCTGGAGACGGACATTGGAACACGGATCGTGTTCGAGAGCTGGCTGTTACCGCGCTCATCGTCGTATCGGAAGTCGAACGAAACCGGATACGTCTTCTCGGTCGCCGACTCAGCCGCACTCAGTTCGAACGACATCGTGACCGATTCGCCGGGTTTGAGCGATTCGACGTAGCCCGTATCGTCATCACCGGTGCTGAGCGGATCGTCGGCAAAGATACGCGCTTCGACGTCGGTCACTGTCTGGTTGAGGTTGTTCGTGACCTCGACAGTGAGCGCCTGCTCGTTGCCAGCGCCGATCGTCGTCTCTTCGATATCGACGGCGAACTGATCGCGCTCCGGCTGCGACCGCAGTGACAACACTGAGTTTGTCGTACTGGCGTTTCTCGTCATCCGAGTTTCGATACTGCACGCCGAAATCGAACGATTTCGAGCCCGCTTCGGCTTCGCCGCTCACTTCGATCGGTAGCTCGAACGACGCCGACTCGCCGGCCTCGAGTGCCCCGACGGCGACGGACTGTTCGATCGGAATCACGTTCGGCGAGTCTTGGTCGGTAAACCGGACGACGGTGCTGTCGACCGCGTTCGGTCCCGTGTTTGTGACGGTCCCCATGATCTCACCGTCCTCGCCGACGCGCAGCGTCGAGGAGACGTTCTCGAGGGCGAACGACTGTTCGGCAGCAGTCGAGATGCCGGCCGTGAGTTGTTCGGATGTTTGGTCGATGCCGTTCGTGTCGGTGTACGCAACGGTGACGTCAGCAGCGTAGGATCGATGTGGGGCGTCAGGCGTCAGCGAAGTGCGATAGGTGACCGTCTTCGCTTCGCCGGGTTCCCAGGCACCGACGTATCCCGTCGAACTTTGGCTTTGGCCGGTTCCAAACGACAGCTGACCCGTTCCCGAACGGGCCGTCACGCTCGCGTCCCGTGCTGGTTCGGTTCCCGTGTTCTCGAGCGTAATCGAGACGTCCTTTCGATCACCGATCTGTGCATCCGAGTCGACGTCGACGACCTCGAACTGTGGCTTGTCGTCGACTTCGATCGTGAGCGTTGCCGTTTGCGTTCGCGTCAAGTCGATGTACTCCGCGCTTTGCGTGTTGAACTCGGCGACGCGCGTGTACGCGTACTCGTATTCGACCGGCAGTTCGTAGACGCCTGGCTCGAGTTTTTCCGGGACGGTGATCTCGACTGGGGAAACGTCTCGCGTCCCAGTCGGGACGTTCCCGACGGCGACCGGGCCACTATTTACCTCGATGGGCGACTGCCCATCCTGAAACGTCATCGTCATGCCGCGTGCGGTCGTGACGCGACTCTCGTACTGCTGTGGGCCCGCGCGGTCGATCTGCCCACGGTTCGTGATCGATAATGGGATTGCTACTGATGTCCCGGGAGCCAGTTTTCCGGCTGACGTGTCGATCGAGATGTCCGGCTGTCCGACGACCTGACCCGACGACTGTTGTGCGATCGCAGGGCCAACCCCTGCGGTCGTGAGTAGTACAACCGATCAAGAGAGATGCGACTCGAGTGCGCAGTTTCATTGTATCCCCCCGCTCGAGTCCGCGATCGGCTTTCCATCCCGCCTACGCAGTCTCTCGGCTATGCAGAGTTGAATATTCATTCAGTTAATGCTGTGTTACGCCACTCATATAGTAGTATGCATCTCGAGCGAAATTGCCGAATACACGCTCAGTGGGTCTGGGTTCTATCGATAATCCTTTCCGAACAGCAATACTGCAATCGCTCGAGAACGACACCCGTTCAAACGAAGCCAGTTCGCGTTCCGTTCCGCTGTCCGACCGGAAAATCGGTGAGAAATAGTCTGTTGTACTGATTAGTATGCCTGTTCGCGTCGGAGTCGTCAGTCGTCAGCAGCCGCAGGTTCAGCTTCTTCAGCGCTCGAGCCAGCACGCTCTAGATCCTCGAGGTATTCATCCGAATCTAACGCGGCTTTCGAGCCCATACCAGCGGCAGTGACGGCCTGCTGGTAGTGGAAGTCGACGACGTCGCCGGCACCGAAGAGGCCGGGGACGTGGGTTTCGGTCTGGCCGCCGCCATCGCCACCTTTGGTCTGCAGGTATCCCTCGTCGTCCATTTCGACGCCGGTGTCCTCGAGGTAGTCGGTGTTGGGGGTGTGACCGATCGCATAGAAGACTGCACCGACGTCGAAATCGAACTCCTCGGTCTCGGGGTCGTCGAGGCGGTCGGTGGGGTGGCCCTTGTCGTTTTCGACGAGCGTGACGTGGTCGACGCCGTCTTCCTGGGAGCCGTGGATCTCGATCAGTTCGGTGTTTTTCATGATCTCGATCTCGCCTTCCTCGACCTTTTCGTGGACGCGGTCGACCCAGTAGTCCTCCGCGCGGAATTCCTCGCGGCGGTGGGCGATGTAGACGGTGTCGGCGAACTTCGTGAGGAAGGTCGCTTCCTCCATGGCGGCGTCGCCACCGCCGACGACGAGCATGTCCTCGCCGCGGAAGAACGCACCGTCACAGGTGGCACACGTCGAGAGGCCATAGCCCATGAGTTCGTCTTCGCCGGGAATCCCGAGCGTCCGTGCGCTGGCTCCCGAGGCAGCGATAACGGCGTCGGCGGTATAGACGTCGCCGTTTCTGAGTTCGACGCGGAAGGAACGGCTCGAGCGTTGCTCGACGCGCTCGACTGACTCGATGATCCCATTTTTCAACTCGGCACCGAACTGCGTGGCCTGCTCTTTCATCCGGTTGACGAGGTCGGGGCCGCCGATGCCCTCGGGGAAACCGGGATAGTTGGCGACGTCAGTGGTCAGCGTGAGCTGGCCGCCGGGTTCGTCGCCTTCGATGACCAGCGGCTCGTTGTTCGCGCGGCCGGCGTAGATCGCCGCGGTCAGGCCCGCGATACCGGTGCCGGCAATAATCAGTGGGCGGTGGTCGACGATCTCGTCGTCGGCAATGCCAAGCAGTTCGTCGAGCGCACCGGTCTCGTCGAGTTCGTGTGTGTCGTCCCAGCCACCGACATGTTCGTCGTCGATGAATACTTCGGGCGCGGTCTTGCGACCGTCTGTCCGCTCGACCATCTCTTCGAATCGCTCGTCGTTCTCGGAGACGTTGTACTCCTCGTAGTCGACGCCCTTGCTCTCGAGGAGGTCCGTGACTCGATTGCAGTGTGAACAGTCGTCCTTGGTATAGATCTCGACGCGTGGCTGGTCGGTCATATTGCAGGTGTTGGGCCAGAGCGCCTAAACCGCTTGTGCTCGCAGCAACGACACCCCCTTGCTGTGACGGTGCTGCTGGGCCGTCAACAGGCTTTGCTCGGCTGTCTGGAGAACCTGCGGTGGTCGGTGCAACAGCGTTCCTCGAAGCACTCAGCGACTATGAACGGGCGCGTGCGTGACCGCCGAGCGAGGTCGCGTCTTGCATCGACACGACGCACTTACGGGGTCAAGCGACGATCACCGACTATGGCTGCTGATCTCGAGGAGAAAACGGACCGGTACGGCGAGTTACTCGCAGAGGCGCTCGATGCGGCGACGATCGCGCCGCCCGAGGGGACCCCGATGGCGGATGCGGCTGCCGATTGTTACGAGATGGCGGCGTCGTATCTCGAGGATGGGACTCACTTTCGGGACCAAGACGACCTCGTCAACGCGCTGGCGTCGTTTTCCTACGGCCACGCGTGGCTCGATGCCGGTGCTCGCGTCGGCCTGTTCGATGTCCCACGGGACGGTCATCTCTTCACTGTCGAATAGTAGGGCCCGAAACTCGCCGACAGCGGCAACCGCTTGGGTGTGCGGTCGTGGTGCGGGTCCGTTCTGTTGGGGTATCTGGTGTGAGTCGGACACGACCGTTAGTGCCGGAGTCTATGATGATTAATAGCTATGTAACCGGAACATATATACCAGCAAACCCGGTTAGTTTATAAAGTAGGCGAAATCTTTATATGCTTTACGGCCTTACTCTATGTTAGCTGAGGCGACCGGGTTTCTTCTGGTTATCCCACCCGGGAGTCCCAAGTAACCCACCCGATACACAATGACAGATACGAACATCAGAACCTATACGAACGAGCGAGAGACCGAGGGGGAGGAAACCACGTCGGTATCCGACGAGCGCGAGCGCTGCCCGGAGTGTGGCGGCCGACTGGTCTCGGACGACGAGCACGCTGAGACGGTCTGTACCGAGTGTGGTCTCGTCGTCGAGGAAGACGAGATCGACCGTGGCCCCGAATGGCGTGCGTTCGACGCCGCCGAGAAAGACGAGAAGTCCCGCGTCGGCGCGCCGACGACGAACATGATGCACGACCAGGGGCTGTCGACCAACATCGGCTGGCAGGACAAAGACGCCTACGGCCGGGCGCTCTCGAGCCGCCAGCGCCAGAAGATGCAACGGCTTCGCACCTGGAACGAGCGCTTCCGCACCCGCGACTCCAAGGAGCGCAACCTCAAGCAGGCACTCGGCGAGATCGACCGGATGGCATCCGCGCTCGGCCTCCCCGAGAACGTCCGCGAGACGGCGAGTGTCATCTATCGACGCGCACTCGAGGAGGACCTGCTGCCGGGCCGGTCGATCGAAGGCGTCGCGACCGCGTCGCTGTACGCCGCTGCCCGACAGGCCGGCACGCCGCGCAGCCTCGATGAGATCTCGGCAGTCTCCCGCGTCGAGAAGATGGAGCTGACCCGCACCTACCGCTACATCATCCGCGAACTCGGCCTCGAGGTCAAACCCGCCGACCCCGAACACTACGTCCCGCGGTTCGTCAGCGACCTCGATCTCTCCGACGAGACCGAACGGATGGCCCGCGAACTGCTCGAGTCGGCCCGCCAGGAGGGTGTCCACAGCGGCAAGTCGCCGGTCGGCCTCGCGGCCGCGTCGGTCTACGCTGCCGCCTTGCTGACCAACGAAAAGGTCACCCAAAACGAGGTCAGCGAGGTCGCAAGCATCTCCGAAGTCACCATCCGCAACCGGTACAAGGAGCTGCTCGAGGCCTCTGATACGGCTGCACCTGCGTAACGACCCCTTCTGACGGTCGCTCGCAGGCTGTCGCGGGTGGTATTTTCGACCGATTGGAACTGCGGCAATGTTTTTGACCTCTCGTGTGAAAGAGTGTGACATGGATAAAACGACCGTCCAACTGTTGTGTCCCGAATGTGCGAAGGATTGGCAGGTTTCTCCGGACGAACTCCCCGCACCCGCTGACATGTTTCACTGCCCGAACTGTCATGCCTCACATCGTACTGCCGAGTTCATGCGGACGGATCGTGACCTTCAGACGCTGAAACAACTCGGTTAAGATCGTCGCTCCTCCGATTGGAGGGCAACCGTACTCATCCCCCAGCGACAGCTATTGCATCGATTAGTCACATCACTTCATCGATCAGTACGCTCGCTCCACGATCGGTGCAAAGCAGGGGGTAGTTGCCGGCGTTGTTTTGCCCACGCGGATAGTCACTGGCCGCCTTCTGTGCGTCCGACACTCGAGTAGGAACTGCTTAATACTCACTCGAGCGTCGCAGAAAATATAACGAAAGACGCTATTACACCGGATAAACAAACGCCTAACACAGTTTCATCACCTGGTTCCGCTCACGTAATCACAGCATTCGAATTGTTTCCGCTGATGACACACCAATTGTTTAACATAGGTTGCGTGTTAACGCGACTCAAGATAATAATATAACCCTGCAGTGGGTAGGAGTGGATGGTTATGAAGAAGCAGGAGCTCATTCACCTTCACGGCCTTCTTGCGGAGGTATCAAACCAGTGTGCAGAGTGGGATGACTGCCAGATCGACCTCGAAGAATACGAATCACGAGGCATTCGGCCGACATCCATCCACAAATCGAAGACCGACCACAAAGCTGCTGTTTTTGCGCTCGCCGGGGGAATCACGAAGAACATGCGGGAAGAAGAGCAAGAAGCAGTCGCCGCAACTGCGGACTAAGAATATCGTCGCATCCTCCGATCGTTGCTTACTGGTGACTGGCGAGACTCGTCGCACAATCTGTCTATGCAGAGGTCGTTCCGCCGTTTGCGCCGGGGAGGGTGGTTACTGGTGAGTCGGGGGCTGTCCAAGACTGTGCGCGCCAAAAAATAACGATGCGGTGTGGATCTATGTCTCGTGCCGATTGGGAAAATGAGGCCGTTATTCGACGAGATCCTCGAACTCGGGAAGGATCTCGTCGTCGTCCTCTGTCTCCTCCGTCTCGTCGGTTGATTCCGTATCCGTCGACTCGTCGGTCGCGTCCTCGTCAGCCGTTTCCTCTTCGATGACCTCGACCTCCATCACCTCGAGTGGAATGTTCTCGAGGCGCTGGCCGATCTCCTTTCGTGCGATCCGCGAGGCGTGTTCCTCACGCTCGACGTTGAAGACGGTCATCTCCAACTCGAGTGCGACGAGTGCTTCGTCGGCCGCGATAAACGCAGGTGGGAGCTCCTCTCCCGATGGAGAGGTACGCTCGCCCATGTTGATCTCGACGTAGTTTAGATCAGGGTTCAACATCTCTCCCGTCTTCGAGATGGCGATCCGGATCGCCTCGTCCTCCGTCTCAACGTCGAAGACCGGCACGGCGGCTTCAACGACGACCCTGCAATTCATACCGTGACATTGGATGGCCTACAGTAAGAAGGTTCGCCTCGCACGAGTTCTCATCGCCCGTCTCATTGTGCCATCCGATCCAGCAGTAGTCGAGTGATTGATAGCTCGGCGGTGGGTCGAAAGGCAAAAGCCCACACCGTCGAAGGGTCGGACGAATGGAGACGGGGACGATCTCTATCGACGAACTCGCCGGTGGCTTCGATCTGTACCGAACGCTCGAGAGCGGTCAGAGCTACCTCTGGCAGCGCTCTGACGGCGAGATGTACAACGGCACGCCGGCACCCGACGCGTGGTATACAACGGTCATCGGCGGATCAGCAGGCTCCGGGGACGTGATCCGTGTGCGGACTCACGACGGCTGTCTCGAGTGGGAGTCGACGACCGACGCCGAGCCGATCGTCCGCCGATTGTTGCGCCTTGACGACGATCTCGAGGCGATCGTCGCGGCCGGACCGGACGATCCACTGCTCCGCGAGGCATACGAGGCCCACCGTGGGATGCGACTCGTCGATGATCCGGCCTTCGGCTGTCTCATCTCGTTTATTTGCTCGGCCCAGATGCGGGTCAGTCGTATTCACACGATGGTCACGACGCTGGCACGGGAGTACGGCGACGAAGTCGCGTTCGACGGCGAGACCTATCACGCGTTCCCGACGCCGGAACAGCTCGCGACCGCGACTGAGGCCGACCTTCGCGACCTCGGGCTGGGCTATCGCGCCCCCTACGTCGTCCGCACGGCAGAGATGGTCGCAAACGGTGAGGCCCATCCGGAAGCTGCGCGGGCCCTCGAGTACGAGGACGCACGAAAGTACCTAACGCAGTTCGTCGGTGTTGGCGACAAGGTGGCTGACTGTGTCCTGTTGTTTTCGCTGGGCTTCGACGAGGCGGTCCCGCTCGATACCTGGATTAAGTCGGCGATCGAGGAGTACTATCCCGAGTGCGATCGCGGTTCGTACGTCGATACTTCACGGGCGCTTCGCGAACGGCTCGGTGGTGAGTACGCCGGGTACGCTCAGACGTATATTTTCCATCATCTGCGGACTGAGGAGTGATACGCCGCCCACGCTAACTGGATAGCTCGGAACTGTTTTGTGAATCGATTGTCAACTTCCAATATGGTCACCGCGTCGGTCGTCGGCCTCATCGCGACTGCGGGATTCATCGGCGCGCTGGGGATCCTGATCAAGCACTTCGGGATGGTCCAGTTGATCGCGGGTTACGATCCGGATCGCGTCACCGACGTAGAGGGGCTCGCTGAGTTCGTCGGAACGAACGTCCTGTACGTCGCGGTGCTCGTTCTGCTCGTCGCGGTCGTCGAGGCAACAGCCCCCAACAGATCCGACTTGGTCTGGATCGCGTTCGTTGCTGGTGTCGGGCTGCTCACTGTCAGAATGATCCGTGGTGCTCGCCGTTACGAGACCGACGAGTAATGCGAGGGCGGGAACTCGAGGGCTATCGATCCGTGTCGTGACTGTTCGCGCCACTCTGTATGCTCGTCGCTGTCAGACATCGAGATATTCCGCTTCGAAGCGGTCGATGATTCCCATTCGCGATCTATCGGCGTAGAGTCGGTCTGTTCGCTGGGTCAGTAGCGAATCTCGAATCCGTCCTCGCCCTGTGGCTCCTCGTATTCGACTTCGACGTCATCGACCTCGGCCGCGGGACTGCCTGTGTGACACCACTCGATCATCGACTCGACCGCGTCTTCAGGGCCTTCGAAGGCTGCCTCGACGCGGCCGTCCTCGAGATTTTTCACCCAACCGTCGACGCCCTTCTCGCGGGCTGTATCACGTGTGTTCGCGCGATAGTAGACGCCCTGGACGGTGCCGGAGACGAACACGTGTGCGCGAGTCCGTTCTGTCATACGCGAGTCGTCGGCTTCGACCGGCAAAAATCCGGGTCCATTCGCGCGGGGCCGGAACCCGCTGTGGCGATCAGAATTCGGCGCCGCGTCGTGCCCGCTGTCCGTCGTCGATTGGGTGCTTTACCTTCCGAACGTTCGTGATCAGGTCCGCGCGGTCCTCGAGATACGACGGCTCAGTGTGGCTTCCCGACAGCACCAGTTCGAGATTGTCGGGCTTCGCGTCGATGAGTCCGTGGACATCGTCCTCGGAGAGCAGTCCGCGATCCGCGGCGTAGAGGACCTCATCGAGAATCAGCATGTGCATTCCCGCCTCCGACTCCGCAGTCGAGGGCGATCGGCTCGTCGAGGGCGGCGTCGTCGGCCGCCTCGAGCAGTTCGTGGGCGCGCTCGAGGCCGGCCTGCGCTTCGGCCTCGTGGTCGGCTTCGTCGCTGCCGTCTGCCATTCCGTGCCAGCCGTAGTGGCCGAGATTCTCATAGCTGATGCCGGGGAGGGCAGCGATCGCGTTGTACTCGCCACGCACCGCGTCGACGCTCGAGGCACCACCCTTCATGAACTGAAGCATGTGGACACGGTAGCCGTGGCCAGCGGCGCGCATGCCCATACCGAGCGTCGCGGTCGTCTTCCCCTTGCCGTCGCCCCACCAGACCTGCACGAGGCCGAACTCCTCGGGGGCGGCTGGCTCGATCCGCTCGGCTTCGGGCGTCCGTCCCTGTCCGGGCGTGTTTTCGATCGGTTCGTCGGATGACTGGTCGTTACTCATATCCGACCGATCGAACTGGGCAGACATGTAGTTGGCCACTCGCCAGCTGCTGGGTCGGTAACACGCCGAACCAAACGCGTCTTTAGCGCTGGCTGCAAACCAACCGTTAGCAATGGCTCTCGAGGCTTCTGCCCCCGACGAAACGCCCGAGCTCGAGCGTATCCTTGCCGCACTGGACGACGACGGCTGCCGGGAGATCATCGCGGTTCTCGAGACGCCGAAAACCGCCACCGAGATCGCAGCGACAGCGGACCTACCGCTGTCGACGACCTATCGAAAGCTCGATCAGCTGACAAAGGCTGGGCTCGTCAGCGAACCCCTCGGCGTTCGGCAGGGCCGCCACCAGACGTCGCGGTACGTGATCGATTTCAATCGAATCACGATCGGCCTCAACGACGACGACGAGACGTTTCGCATCGACGTCGAGCGCTCGAGCGGTCGATCGCTCGGTATCTGGTCGAACGCTGGCCGGGACGGCTGAACGCGTCGGCCGCCGAGCGAGGCAGGAACGTGCTCGAGCCGCGGCTGGTGGCTTGTTCGATCAGGCGTTTTCTGTGTCGGGTTCCTGCGCCTCGAGCGAGTCGAGGGCGGTGACGACAGCCCTCGCGTCACGTTCCGTGACAATCTGGGCACCGAAGAGAATGACGTACGGGGCGTCCGACGGAATTTGATCGTCAGACACGTCGGATTGGGCACCGCCCGGGAACCCAGGTCCGGGGACGCCGCTCGGCGTTGCGTTTCCGCGCGGCGTCTCGTTTTGCATCATCTGCTGGTCAGCCGTCGTGTTTCCGCCCGGTAGTTCGCCCGCCGAGTCGTCGACTGGCGCACCAGCCATCGCCAGAAATACTGTTTCGCTGTCACCACACTGGGAAAAGAGCTGACTCAGGAACACGTACTCGGCGGTCCTGAACAGCTGCTGGCCGCCGTCGGTACACTGCTCACCGACATCGAGTTCCTCGAGATACTGGTCGAGGGCGTCCTCGAGGTCGGAGCCCAGTTCCGTCGTCACGTACACTTCGATGCCGGGAACGTCCCAACTGGCGATGAACGCGTCGAGATCCGTCGCGGCCCAGATCGAGGGACCGATGCTGGCCGGCGTGGTGTCGACGTCGCTCCAGGCGGCCGGAATCGTGATCTCGATGGTTTCGGTGTCGTCAGTGACCTGTCTGCTGGTCTTCGTAGTCCTGATCGTCGACGTGCTCTCTGTCCCGTTCGTGCTCCCTGGTCAGAGTGCCCGTGTTCCCCGTGTGAACCGCCGGCGGGCCACTCGTGATCGCGCTGTGCGGCCGCTGTCTGGACTGTCGCGAGTGCCCCAAGTCCCGCAAGCGTGGTGCCCCCCGAAACGAGGATGGATCGTCGATCGATCGTCGGCCGTGACGAGTCGGTGTCGTCGCTCATGCACCCCATCGCACACCAGCAGGGGTAAGAAAGTCAATTCACGACCGGAGAGACAGTTCGATCTCGAGTAATATGGGAAGTGTGACGAAGCGACGCCACCCACAATCGGCTTCCGGCGTTCCAGTTCAGCTCTGAGTCGACGATGTCCGCATCCGTCGGTCCCTGTCCGTCGAACTCTTCGACGAACGCATCGAGCCTTTCGGGGTCCGACGCGCCCGGGAGTTCGGTCTCCGCCGTGTGACAGTCGGCATCGACGCCGAGCCGGTCACAGACCAGATCGGCCTGTCACCTCGGCCATCGCCCGGTAGGTCGTCAGTTTTCCGCCGACGATGCTACAGCAGTTCTCGACGCCCTCGTCGGCGTGCTCGAGCAGGTGAAATCCTCTCGAGATGCCGCGTCCGCCATGGGCGGCTTCCTCGGGTTCGTACAGCGGCCGCACGCCCCACCACGTCCGGACGTGTTCGGCGTCGGCAACCGGCGGGAGCATCGCCGCACACTCGTCGATCGTTCGCTCGAGTTCCCAATCGGCCCGCTCGTAGTCGTCCGGATCGTCGATCGGCACGCTCGTTGTCCCCAAGACGACCTGCCCGTCATGTGGCACGATGATATCACCGTCGTCGGGCTCGCGACACCGGTTGAGCACTGGCTCGAGGCCTTCGTAGTCGACCGAGACCATGACACCCCGAGTCGGCCGCATCGCGACGGTGACGCCGGCCAGTTCAGCGACGTGGCCGGCGTGAGGGCCGGCCGCGTTCACGACGTAGCGCGGATGAATCGTCTCGTCCGCGTCGCCGCCGAGCGTGACGCTCGTCACCCGCCCGCGCTCGACGGTCATCGACGTGACCGGCGCGTCCGTACGGACGCGAGCGCCGTGCTCGCGGGCGTCGACCGCGTTAGCAGCGACCAGCCGGGACGGAACGACGACGCCATCCGGGACCCACATCGCCCGTTCGATGTCGCCTGTGAGGTTCGGGACTGCCTCGCGAGCGGTCGCTCCGTCGATCACGTCGGTCGGGATGCCAACGTCGTCGCAGGCGGCGCGCTTTGCGTCGAAGTACGCCGGGTCGTCGTCAGCGAGTTGGACGAACAGACCCCGAGTGTCCCGGATACACGCTCCGGCGATCGCACGGAGGATGCGGTTTTCCTCGAGACATTCCCTGGCCTCCGGCCCGTCGGCCTCGGCGTAGCGAGCGCCGCTGTGGAGCAGGCCGTGCGAACGACCGGAGGTGCCGGCCGCGAGTCCGTCTCGTTCGACGAGTGTAACGTCGACGCCCCGCAGTGCGAGGTCTCTGGCGATTCCCGTTCCGGTCGCGCCGCCGCCGATAACGAGGACGTCCGGGTGACTCTCCATATGTGCTTGTTTGACTCGAGACGGAGATACCTTTCACTGCTCAGTGAGACACGGCGTCGCTGTCGAAAAAGAGACCGCACGGGACTCTGGTTATGGACTGTATTCCGGTGACTGTGTCTCGATCGTCTCGGCGACGTTCTCGAGTTGCTCGCCGATGACCGCGACCAGATCGTCTACCGTGGCGATGCCCGTCAACTCGCCGTTGTCGTCGACGATCGGGAAACGCCGGACGTTGTGCTCTTCGATCGCCTCCGAAATGGCGAGGGACCCGTCGTCTTCGTGGAGTGTCGCTAGGTCCTCAGTCATCACATCCTCGATCGACGCTGAGCTGGCATCGTCTTTCTTGTGAATCGTGAGCGCGGCATCCCGGTCAGTGAGTATCCCGACGGGTTCGTTGTCCTCGGTTACGACGAGTGCGCCGACGTTTTCTTTATCCAACGTCTCGGTGGCGTCCTCAAGATCGCTGTCTGGACTGATCGTTATGACGTTTTTTGGGCCGAGTTTGCCAACAGACATGATCACACCAATCGACTACGAGGCTGGTATTCAAGCTGGACCTTCGAGTGAACGCAGGTCAGGAAGGGTCGTGAGTCACAGCGGTCCACGCCGCGCCGCGCGATCGTCCTGATCCGAGTCAGTCGTTGGCGACGGCGTTCTCAGCGAACTTCTCGCGGACCTTCTCGACTTTCGGTGCCGCGTGCATCCGACAATAGGCGTCGTTCGGGTTCTTTTCGAAGTAGTTCTGGTGATACTCCTCGGCCTCGTAGAACGTGTCAAGCGGTTCGATTTCGGTCACGATCCCGTCGTAGACGCCTTCCTGTTCCAGTTCCGCAGCGAACGCCTCGGCGGTCTCGAGTTGCGCGTCGCTGTGTGAGTAGATCGCCGACCGGTACTGGGAACCCACGTCCGGGCCCTGACGGTCCTTGGTCGTTGGGTCGTGGATCGTAAAGAAGACCTCGAGTAAGTCTTCATAGGCGATCTGATCGGGATCGTATTCGATCTGGACGACCTCAGCGTGGCCGGTCTGGCCGGAACAGACCTCCCGATAACCCGGGTCCTCGGTGTGACCGCCGGCATAGCCAGAGGTCACCGATTCAACGCCCTCGAGTTCCTCGAAGGCCGCCTCGATACACCAGAAACACCCACCGCCGAACGTGGCTCGTTCCATATCCTGATGTGAGAGTCTGCGCGAAGGAAAGATGTGACGGGGACCGGGATCAAAAATCGATCGTCGATTCGCCGAACCGTCACCGTGTCCGAAAGGATTTGACGGTGGCCGTCAAACGCCGGAGTATGTCTTGGGATACAGTCCGACTCGAGTGGGACGGAGACGTTGCAACACTGACCGTCGACCGACCCGATGCGCTGAACGCGTTGAACATCGAGACGCTCGAAGCGATGGGTGAAGCACTCGAGGAAGCCGCCGCGGAGGGCGCTCGCGCGCTCGTCCTGACGGGGGCCGGCGATGCGTTCATCGCCGGTGCCGATATCAAGTATATGCAGGATCTCTCCACGGCGGAGGGCGAAGAGTGGGGCGCACTCGGCCACGACGTCGCCGACGCGCTCGAGGCGTTCCCCGCGCCGACGATCGCCGCGATCAACGGCTATGCGTTCGGTGGCGGCTGCGAGATGGCGATGGCCTGCGATCTGCGGGTCGCAGCCGAGTCGGCGCTGATCGGCAACACCGAGATCGATCTCGGGATCATCCCCGGCTGGGGTGCCACTCAGCGGCTGCCGCGCCTGGTCGGCGACGAGACCGCACGCCGGATGATCTTCCTCGGCGAGCGCCTCGACGCCGAGTCGGCTGCCGAGGCAGGACTCGTCGGTGAGGTTGTTCCTGACGACGAACTCGAGGATGTCGTCGGCGAACTGGCCGATCAAATCGCCGCGAAGCCGGCCTTTGCGATGCAGACTGCCAAACAGGCCATCAACCAGACCCACGAAGGGTCACAAGAGAGCGGTATCGCGTACGAAAAGCGCGCCTTCGCGAGCCTCTTCGGGACGCACGACCAGCGCGAGGGGATGGCAGCGTTCGTCGAGGACCGAGAACCGGATTTCGAATAGCGCTCTAGCGATCGGCGACGCGCCAAGTCAGGACCACGCCGTCGTCGAGTCGGTCAACTGACTCGAGGTCGAGCGATGGAAATTCCGTGACGAACCCCTCACCGTCGGCCAGCGTCGGGGCGTCGCGGCCGCCGATAATTTTCGAGCCAATGAATACGCGGAGTTCATCGACCAGCCCGGCGTCGAACAGCGAGAAGATGAGTTCGCCGCCGCCTTCGACCATGACTTGCTCCAGCCCTTGTTCCTGCAGCGTCGCGAACGCACGCAGGAGATCGACTCGCTCGTCGCCTGCGGTGACCAACTCGGCGCGATCAGCGAGGACTGCGCGACGCTCGACGGATGCAGCCTCGCTCAGACAGACGTAGGTCGTCGCTGCGTCGTCGAGGATCGCTGCATCTGTTGGGGTCCGGCCGCTCGAGTCCACGACCACGCGTACGGGGTTTGCCGGTTGGCCGTTTTCGCGGCGCTGCTTGCGCAAGGTTTCGTCCTTGACAGTCAGGTGTGGGTCGTCCGCGAGGACGGTCCCGACGCCGACCACGACGGCGTCACTGTCCGCCCGGAGTCGGTCGACGCGGTCGAAGTCTGCCTCGCCGCTGATCGCGATCTGTTCGCGTCGACGCGAGGAGAGCTTACCGTCCGCACTCATGGCGGCGTTGACGACGACGTGCATATCTGTGGTGGGGTGTCGGGCGTAAAGAAATCCTGTGTCTCGAGCTGCCGTCGACAGAAGCCGACGAGCCGGTTGGCAGTATCCCTGACTATAGGGTGCTACATAGTATGCAATACAACACATATAAACGACTTATCCGGTCTCGCTGGAGCACTGCAACAGAAAGCACGTGACGACCGGGAACTTTGCGCTCGACGACGCGGTATCGTTCGACCACCGGCATATCGACCTCGAGAAACGGGACGACGTCTACGTCATCGGTGACGTTCACGGCTGTCTGGACGCGCTCGAAGACCTTCTAGAGACGCTTGACCTCGCCGATAACGACCTCGCCGTGTTCGTCGGAGATCTGGTTCGAAAGGGACCGGAAAGCAAGGCCGTGCTCGATCGTGTCAGGCGGTCACCACGGCTGCTGTCGGTGAAAGGGAACAACGAGCAGAAGCTTATCGACGGGGAGAAGTCGCTGTCGTCGCTCGACCTGGCCGACCAGCAGTACCTGGAGTCGCTGCCGACGGCGATCTCGTGGGACGGTGGCCTCGTCGTCCACGGCGGCGTCGATCCGAACCGACCGCTGTCGGCACACGCCACCGAGGACCTGTTGACGATGCGAGCGCCGAACGGCGACGGCTACGACGGTCCGTTCTGGTTCGAGACCTACGAGGGGCAGCCGCGGGTCTTTTTCGGCCACACCGTCCTCGACACGCCGATCGACCGAGAGTGGGCGGTCGGTCTCGATACCGGCTGTGTCTACGGTGGGGAACTCACTGCGTACGACGTTCGACGCGATCGCTTCCACAGCGTCTCCGGGCCTGATCACATCGAACGCTCGGCCGCGAAGATCGTCGCGCTTGGCGATAGCTGAGGTGGACACTCAGATGAGCGATGGAAACACGACCGAGAACGATGAGGAGAAGGTGGAATCGGACGATCAACGGCACGAATCGGTGGCCGACGGTGGAGATGCGTTTGCGTTTCGGTCGATGCTGGGTGAGACGAGCGAAAACGGCGACTCGAGTACATCCGACCGGTCGACGGACTGGGACGCTGAAGATGGGATGCTTCCCGCCGACAGCGAATCGGCCGCACGGCTTGATCCAGTCGAGGACGGGGGACTCGATCGATCTGCCGACGCCGACCCGATGGCAGCCGACGAAGTCGAATCGGCAGCGCTCGACGCGACGACCGCAGGCGACGGCACGGAGTCCGACACCGCGAGTCAGACCGTCGATCTCTCGGAGCCGTCGTACTATCTGAACCGCGAACTCAGCGAGCTCGCCTTTCAGCGGCGCGTCCTCCACGAGGTACTCGACGACGACAACCCGCTACTAGAGCGTGTGAAGTTCCTCGCAATCGTCACGACGAACTTAGACGAGTTCTTCCGCAAGCGCGTCGGCGGCCTGAAACAGCAGATCGCGGCCGGGGTCACCGAGGAGACACCCGACGGACGCACGCCCCGCGAGCAGTGGATCGACTCCCTCGAGGAGGCCCGACCGTTGTTCGAGCGCCAAGCCGAGTGTTATCACGAGGAGATCCGGCCCGCACTGGCGGAGGAAGGAATTCAGATCGTCGACTATGACGACCTCGCCACTGCCGAACGCCAACACCTACGCGAGTACTTCGAGAGTTCCGTCCTGCCGACGCTGACGCCGCTGACGTTCGATCCAGCCCATCCGTTCCCCTTCATTTCGAATCAGAGCCTTTCGTTGGCGGTTCTAACACGGGAACGGCCCGATGCCGAACTCACCTTCTCGCGGGTGAAGATTCCCCGTAACCAGCTCCGATTCGTCCAGCTCGGCGACGACACACGGTACGTCCTGCTCGAGGACATCGTTCGAGCCAACCTCGAGTTGCTCTTCCCGGACGTCGAAATCGTCGACACCGCGCTATTCCGAGTCACGCGAAACGCGGAGGTTCGGCGCAACGAGGAGGTCGCCGAGGACCTGATCGAGATGATCGAGGAAGTCATCGAGGAACGGCGCTTTGCGACCGCTGTTCGACTCGAGATCGAACGCGACGCACCCGAGGCAGTCCGTGAGATTCTGACGCGCGAACTCGACCTCGACGAGCGGGAAGTGTTCGAACTCGACGGCCCCCTCGACTATCGGGACTTTGCAGAGCTGACGGAGCTCGACTACCCGGACCTGAAACTTCCCGCGTGGTCACCACAGCCCCATCCACGGCTCAAGCGGGCCGACGACGGCATGACGGTCTTCGACGTGATCAGCAACGACGACGTGCTCGTCCATCACCCCTATCACTCCTTCGAGGGAACCGTCCAGCGATTCCTCGAGGCAGCGGCCAACGATCCCGACGTCCTCGCGATCAAGGCGGCGATCTACCGGACCGCCAGCGACTCACAGATCATCGAGAGCTTGATCGAGGCCGCGCGCAACGGCAAGCAAGTCGCCGTCATGGTCGAGCTCAAAGCCCGCTTCGACGAGGAGAACAACCTCGAGTGGGCGAAGAAACTCGAAGAAGAAGGGATTCACGTCGCCTACGGGACGATCGGCTACAAGACCCACACGAAAACGTCGCTGGTCGTCCGCCAAGAAGACGACGGGGTACGACTGTACTCCCACGTCGGTACCGGCAACTATCACTCAGAGACCGCAAAGCACTATGAAGATCTCGGCTTGCTGACGGTCGATCGAGACGTGGGGCAGGACCTCGTCAAGCTATTCAACTACTTCACGGGGCACTCGATGCACCGCGACTACCGGAAGCTCTTGATCGCGCCCGGGAACATGCGCGATCGCTTCGTCGACCTCATCCGGGCGGAAGCCGAGCGCGCCCGCAACGGAGAGGACGCTCGCATCGTCGCCAAGATGAACCGGCTCGAGGATCCCGAAATTGTCCGCGAACTCTACGAGGCATCGATGGCCGGCGTCGACATCGATCTCATCGTCCGTGACATCTGCCGGCTCCGGCCTGGCCTCGAGGGGATCAGCGAGACGATCGACGTCTACAGCGTCGTCGGCCGCTTTCTCGAACACTCCCGAATCTTCTATTTCCTGGCGGGCGGCGAGGATCGATACTACACTGGCTCGGCCGACTGGATGACCCGCAACCTCGATAGCCGGGTCGAGGCGATTACGCCGATCGAAGCACCACGGCTGCAGGACCGCCTCGAGACGATCCTCGAGACGCTGCTGTCGGACAACCAGAACCGATGGGTGATGCGCTCTGATGGGAGCTACGAGCGATGTCGTCCCGATGGGGACGGTTCGACGACGGATGTCCACGAGACATTCATGCGGAAGTCGCTTGACGACGGACAGGCCGATCCCCGGCCGTAGTAACGCCGGGCACTTGCACGCTGGAGTGGACACAGCCGTCTCGCTTGCTATCGTCGCTTTGGTTTTGCAGTCCCGCATGCAAGATTCTGCATTGCCGTGAACCGCCTCGGGGTCAAGCCCCGAGGCACTCGCCTTGCACCGCCTGTAGAACCGACAGCCGTCTGTGACATCCGTATGGAGTGGCTGGAACTGATATAAACACCTCAATAGCACAACTAGCAGTGGCTTTGTACGTGCCGTTGGTCGGTTCGAATACGCGACTCCACGAACTCATGACCGGATCCACCAGCGGCTATGACGACCGGACCACTCGACAGCGACTTGCCACGGCCACCGAGTACGACCACGATACGTCCTCTCTCGAGTCGACCGTCGTCCGATACGAGGACGGACCGGATCGGTGTACGATCGCGCCACGCGAGTGTTCCGAAACCGAGCGGTTGACCAAGTGGCTGTCGGTGGATCTCGAGGCAGGTCGTCGATCTTGACGAGTTGCGCTAGCGACACGCCGCTCCGGATATACGGAGTGGAATATCTATATAGACCTATTGTTGATAATTGTTATCGATAGGAGGATAAGCATCTCGAGGGTGCCGAAAACGGCACATATAGTCGCTCTATCGCCAATCTCGCCATCACCATATCGCTCTATAGTCTGGGGGATTTATATTGTTGTAGTAGAAAGCGCCGCGTATGGAGACGCGAAAGGTCCAGATGACTGGTGGGTCGACGTATACCGTTTCGCTGCCGAAAACGTGGGCGACCGAGAACGACGTCAGTAGCGGGACGACAGTCGAATTCTATCCCGAAGGCGACGAATTGCTCTTGACCCCCGAGCGGGAAACCCGACGACAGAAGGGGTCGATCGATGTCTCCGGTCTCGAGGACGAACAGCTGATGCGGGCCGTGATGACGATGTACGTCAGCGGCTTCGATATTATCAGGCTCGAGGCCAGCCGGATCACGACCGACCAGCGCAGCGCGATTCGCGATGCGACCCAGCGCCTCGTCGGCGTCGAAGTGCTCGAGGAGACGAGCGACAGCGTCGTGATTCAAGACTTGCTCGATTCCTCGGAGCTCTCGATCGTCAACGCGGTCACGCGGATGCGCCTGATCGCCCAGTCGATGCTCGAAGACGCCGTCCGTGCGCTGGTCGAAAACGACGACGACATCGCCCACGACGTGATCGAGCGCGACGACGATGTCGACCGGCTCTGGCTCGTCGTCTCGCGGATCTTCCGGGCGACGCTTCGGTCGCCACGGGCCGTCGAGGAACTGGGTGTCTCCCGGGAGGACTGTTTCGACTTCCACTCGAGTGCCCGCCAGCTTGAACGGATCGCCGACCACGCCGTCAAGATCAGCGACATCGCGCTCAAGCTCGACGACCTCCCGGCGGATGTCGCCGACGCGATTCACGGCCTCCACGCCGAAGCCGGCAGTGTCTTTGAACAGTCGATGGACGCGCTGTTTGCCGAGGAGGCCGACGAGGCAAACCGACTCGGACACGATGCGCTTGCGGCCGTCGTCGACATCGACGAACACACTCGCAGGATCGACGACAAACTCCGCGATCTCGAGCCGGCACAGGCCCAGTCGCTCGGACTGATCGTCGACTCGCTGTCCCGAAGCGCCGACTACGGCGGCAACATCGCCGAAACGGCACTCCAGAAGGCCGCACCGCGGCCCTAACTGCTCCCGGTCATCGCCATTTTTCTCCAGTCGCTCACGCCACTTCGCTTCTCGAGCCTCGCTATAGACTGGCTGTCAGATTTGGTCCTCGAGAGTCCGAGAGCCGAAGGGGCGCGTGACAGTGGTATCGTTGACGGTACTGAGCGGCGAGGAGAGATGACTCTCGTCGGCCACGAGCAACAATCGGAGAACAATTCAATTCGGCAGAGTCGGCGTTATTCGACGATGACGGCGTTGACCTGACCGGTCTGACCGGGACGGGACGTGACACGTGCCTGTCCTTCCGAGGTCTCGATGACGGCACCCTTCGTGATGATGTTCCGGCGGACGTAGTTCGGGTTCGCGTCGTTCTCGACGACGTCTTCGATCTCTGCGGAGACCGTTTCACCGCCTTTGTTGACGCTTGCGACGTCCGTCGCGAGCGCACGCGTCTTCGTACCATTGCCGCGAACGTCGACGGTGCGGAATCGTGGCTCGCCGACCTGCGTTTCGGTTGGCAGCCGACCGAGTTCGTCTTTGCGGCGCTTTCGAACGTTCTTCAGTCGACCACCGGTTCGCTTGCGCGTAGAGCGTCCCTGATCTTGCATACCAGATCAAAATCTTGGCGTCTACTTGAATGCACTGCTACGAAATTCCACCTGAGATTCGGTTGCTATTGCCTCGTGTTGACGAAGCAGCGTGGCTCGAGACGGTTTCGGCATCGCATCAGCAAGCGAAACCGTCGGCTTCGCGGATGGAGGGTGATTGACGATCCCTCGAGCGATTGGAGAGTAAAGCGGCCGAAAAGCATCGTAGGGCGAAGGTACAGCACCGTTGTCGTCTGACAGACGCTCCGAGATGGCCAGCTGCCGATGGACTGGCTCACGTCTACCGGTGCGAGATTATTAGGCAATTATGATGCGTGTTACCTTACCATCTTCATGTGGTATGGGCTCGAGAGGGATTGTTACCGCGGCACTCTCAGTCACCAATGACACGAAAACACACTCGAGGGTGGAACGCTGACCACGATCGATTTCACGGCGGGAGACGACAATTTATCGGGACCGTAGCTGCCAGTGGCGCGGCTATCGGACTGAGTGGGCTGGCAACTGCAGACACGAACGAGGGATTCCCCCCAGCTGGCATCACTGAATGGGGACGATCCGTTAGCCTCGGACACGGCGAGGCGACGCCGTTCACGACTGTCACGCCATCAGGGAGGCCAAAATATCATGGCCTCTTGATGGAGCGGGCCGTCCTCGAGGGGCTCCCGTCGGCCGATGCACTCGCAAACTCGGGCGAGGACGAGTACACAGACAAATACGGTCCGACCGGTAAGTCGACGATCATTCATCACAAGCGGTCTCTGGAATTCTTCGTTCCGTTTCCGGAGACGGATGCGACACCAGTGACGTTCCTCGGGCTGAACTGGAACCCAGAAGGTCATCCGCCGGATGGCGTCTGGACGGTGCCCCATTTTGACGTCCACTTTCATATGCTGCCGACCAAGACCGTCGACGCCATCACTGGGCCGGTCGCGCCGAATTACGATCTCCCGGCCAGATACATCCCCGAGGGCTACGCTCGAAATCCAGTCGTCGACGAACGGGTCATCACCGACATGGGCGAACACCTGGTCGATCCCACCGTCCCCGAGATGAACGGTGGGACGTTTACGAACACGCTCATCTGGGGAGCCGCCGACCCGGACGCCGATGGGACTGCGGCGCTATCGTTCGTCGAGCCGATGCTCACCCGGGCATACCTTCGCGAGCATTCCGGGACCGACCGGCGAACGATCGCACAGCCCGAAATGTACGCCAGGGCCGGTCGCTATCCGACCGCATACGCAGTCCGTGACCTCCCGGAGCAGGATGCGATTGCAGTCACCATCGAAGCATTCGACCGGTTCGAGGGGGAGGCCTGTCGGTAGACGCCCTCACTCGTCGGGAACCAAACAGTATGCGTGACCACGCTCCTCGAGCACCGTCTCCTCATCATCGTCGTAGTAGTTCGAGAAGACGCCGCGTTCGGCGTAGTAGAGTCGCCCGTCGTGGGGGATCGCACCGCTGGTCACGTGGCCACGGTTGTTGACCCGCCAGCGGCGGTCACCAGTCTCTCTGTCGAGTGCATACAAGTGGGTGTCATAGGAGCCGACGAGGATCGTCTCGGCGGTCGCCGTGATCGAGCCGATGACGTGGCCACCGACGTACGCTGACCAGCGTTCGTCGCCGGTTGCAGCGTCGAGCGCATGGACGCGGTGGTCGTCGCCGCCGACGTAGACAATACCCTGATCCGGGTCGATCGCTGGATTCGACATGACGACGTCGCCAGTGTCAAACGACCACTCCTCGCTGCCGTCTTCGAGATCGAGCCGATAAAAGCGACCGTCCCAGGAGCCGACGAACGCCGCGCCGTCGTAGACCGGAATCGTCCCCTTGATCTGTGCCCCAAGGTTGAATCGTCCGTCGGCCATCGGCTTGCCGTCGGGGCCACCCTCGCCGCCGGCCTGGAACGACCAGGCGAACTCGAGGGAGGGAAACTCCCAGCAGTAGACGACGCCGTCATTGGAACCGGTGACGAGCTTGCCGGCCTCGCAGTCGATCGACGGCGAGGGATGGGGCATCCCCCAGATGCGGTCGTCGCTCCAGGTCGGCGTCCCGGTCTCGGCGTCGACCTCCCACAATGCGCCCTTGGCGGGGTTTTTGTACTCCGCGACGAGGTAGAGGTTGCCATCGATGTAGGCGGGACTCGAGCCGATCGCGATCGAGCCGCCGAACTCGCGCAGTCGGGTGTGCCAGACGATGGTCCCCGACGGGATATCGATCGCGTAGAGCTCGCCGTCGTAACCGCCGATGTAGGCGGTGTCGCCGACGATCGCTGGCGTGCCATGAAAGCCGAGGCTACGGCCGGCTCCCGTCTCGAGCGTCCAGCGGCGCTCGCCGGTCGGTCTGACAGCGTGAATCGTCCCGGTATCGTCGGCAATGAGGATCGTCTCGCCATCGGGCGTCGGCCGGGGCGTCGACTTGGCTGCGGTGTGGCCGATGCCGTTGACTGGGAACGACCAATCGACGCGTACGGACGAGGGAACGGTTTCGTTGGGGTAGTAGCCATACCGGCGCAAGCCACGTCGAAACATCGAACTCTCGTCGTCCGCCGGAAGGGGAACGTATTCGTCCGTGTTCATCGCGGCAGCGATAGTGCGAACAGTCGGGCATCGAGCGAGCTGCTCGTCCGGTACAGCCGGCAAGACCCACCATGCCAGCGGTGCCCGCAGTACAGAGCAACTGGCGTCTGGAGAACCGCGGCCCGTCGGCTGTCTCACCCGCTCGGTCGGACGTTTCGTCCCGACGGTCGGCGGCCTCCTCGCTCACACGTCTAGTTTTTCTGGGCGTCGACGACCGCAACGCCTGCCAGGTTCACGATGTCTTTGACTTCGTCGCCGCGCTGGAGGACGTGGACTGGTTCGTCCATCCCGACCAGCATCGGACCGATCGCGTCCTGCACCGCCCAGCCGCTGGAGCAGCTTGTAGCCGATGTTCCCCGACTCGAGATTCGGGAAGACCAGCACGTTCGCGGGCTCGTCGAGGTCGGAAAAGCCGTAGGTGCCCTCGAGGATATCCTCGACGACGGCGGTGTCGGCCTGCATCTCGCCGTCGACGGGGAAGTCGATTTCGGGGTCCTCTCGGAGCATCGCGGCCGCCTTGCGCGGTTTGCGTGTTCCTTCGTTGTCGACGCTGCCGAAGTTCGAGTACGAAAGCAGGGCTGCGCGGGGTTCGACGTTGAACCGGCGTGCGAGTTTTCCGGTCTGTTTGGTGACTTCCGCGAGCACATCTTCGTCGGGCGCTTGGTTGACCGTCGCGTCGGCGATGAAGATCACGCGGTTCTTGAACGTCAGCATGTAGACGCCCGCCGCGTAGTCGACGTCGTCAGCGGTACCGATCACTTGCAGCGGTGGTCGGAGTGCCGACGGGTAGTGATGGGAGAGTCCGGATAGCAAGGCGTCGGCGTCGCCCTGTTCGACCATGACGCTCCCGAAGTAGTTCGTATCGTGTTCGATGAGTTCGCCGGCCTCGCTCCGCGTAATTCCCTTGCGTGCGCGAAGTTCGTGGAGTCGGTCGGCGTACTCCTCGTAGTCGCCGACGGACGGATCAGCGACCTGCGGATCGTAGTCGAGACCGAGGTTCGCAGCCGTTCCCTTGATCTCGTCTTCGTCGCCGATGAGGATCGGCAGGGCGATTCCCTGCTCTTGGATCTGGTAGGCCGCCCGGATCATCTTCTCGTTTTCGCCCTCTGCGAGCGCGATCGTCTTGGGATCGCTCTTGGCCTTGTTGAGGACGACGCGCATCATCTCGCGGGACTTGCCCAGCCGGGCCTCGAGTTCTTCCTCGTACTCCTCTAAGTCGAGTTCAGTGCGAGCAGCACCGGATTCCATCGCAGCCTCGGCGATCGCCGGTGCGACGCGGAAGAGCACGCGCGGATCGACGGGCTTGGGGATGATGTAGTCGGGGCCGTACTGCAGTGGCTCGTCGCCGTAGGCCTTGACGACCGCATCGGGCACGTCTTGGCGTGCGAGTTCGGCCAGCGCCTCGGCGCAGGCGACTTTCATCTGCTCGTTGATCTCCGTCGCGCGCACGTCGAGTGCGCCGCGGAAAATAAAGGGGAACCCAAGGACGTTATTGACCTGATTGGGGTAGTCCGAGCGGCCAGTAGCCATGATGACGTTGTCATCACGGGCCGCCTTGGCTTCCTCGTAGCCGATTTCGGGGTCGGGGTTGGCCATCGCGAAGACGATCGGGTTGTCCGCCATCGACGCGACCATCTCCTGGCTGACGATGCCGCCGGCCGAGAGGCCGACGAAGACGTCCGCGCCGTCCATCGCGTCCGCGAGGCTTCCCTCGGGGACGTCACGAGCGAACTGCTGTTTGTACTCGTTGACGTCGCCCGATTGAGCGCGTTCTTCAGTGATGATCCCCGTCGAATCACACATCGTGATGTTCTCTTTCTGGACGCCAAGCGAGACGTAGAATCGGGCGGTCGCGATCGCACTCGCTCCCGCACCCGAGAACGTGACCTCGAGTTCGTCGAGGTTCTTATCCGCGACGTCGGCGGCGTTGAGCAGCGCTGCACCGGAAATAATCGCGGTGCCGTGCTGGTCGTCGTGGAAGACCGGAATGTCGATCTCCTCGCGTAGGCGTTCCTCAACGGTGAAACACTCGGGGGCTTTGATGTCCTCGAGATTGATCCCGCCGAAGGTCGGCTCCATCATCTTGACGGCCTCGACCAGTTTGTCGGGGTCCGATTCGTCGAGTTCGATGTCGAAGACGTCGATGTCGGCAAACCGCTTAAACAGGACGCCTTTCCCCTCCATGACGGGCTTGGATGCCTGTGCGCCGATGTCGCCGAGTCCGAGCACGGCCGACCCGTTCGAGACGACGCCGACGAGGTTGCCCTTCGCCGTGTAACTGTAGGCGTCGGTTTCGTCCTCGTCGATGTCGAGACACGGCGCGGCGACGCCCGGCGAGTACGCAAGCGCGAGATCACGCTGCGTATTCGTCGGTTTCGTCGTCGAAATCTCGATCTTGCCTGGGGGATCCGTCCGGTGGTACTCCAGTGCGTCCTCGTCTAATCCCATATTGGGGACACTGTCGGCGACCACTAAAAACAATGTGAAGGGGACAATCGACGATCGTCGAATATCAAGGGCGAAACTGAGAGACGAGAGTGTGAGCGAGAAAACACAGCAATTCGACCGTTTTATACGGGCCGCGAGAGTGACGTGGGGTATGGACGTCGCGCTTGGTGGGACCTTCAACCCCGTTCATGACGGTCATCGGCGGCTGTTCAGACGGGCGTTCGAACTTGGAGACGTGACAGTCGGGTTGACCAGCGACGAACTCGCGCCGAAGACACGCAGTTCGGATCGGCAGGTCCGATCGTACGACGAGCGAAAGGAGACGCTTGCGGCCGAACTCGAGTCGATCGCGGCCGAGTACGACCGCGAGTTCGAGATTCGCAAACTCGAGTCGCCGACGGGGATCGCGACGGAACCACAGTTTGACTACCTCGTCGTCTCTCCGGAAACCCGCGAGGGCGGCGCACAGATTAACGAGATTCGCCGCGAGCGCGGCCACGACCCGCTCGAGGTCGTCGTCGTCCCGCACGTCCTCGCCGAGGACGGCGACATCATCTCGAGTACACGGATCGTCAACGGCGAGATCGACGAGCATGGCGCTGTTCGTAACGACGATTGACGTGTCTCTCCGACGCAGGAATGGTCTCGTAGCAGACACTTACGGCACATCGTTGTCTCAGAGCGTTAGCCGTGGCAGTTGTACGGGGTCCTTACGGGCTACCAGCGCGGCGGCTCGAGTCCCTGCCGACTCGAGCAGGTCCTTCCAGCGGGACTGAATCGATAGCCGGGAGACGTCCGCGGCGTCGGCGACTGCACTTTGTGTGCGACCGTCACCGGCGACAAGCGAGCCGGCGTACACGCTTGCGGCCAGCACCGCTTGCTTCGATCGATCGGAGTCGGGGACGTCAGCAAGAAAGAGATCGGCCGCACACGACCGCGCCTCCGTCGACAGCTCCAGCCGGTCAGCGATCTCCGAGAGTTCCTCGAGCCACGGTTCGTACTCGATGCGGTCACGCGCGCTGTGCATACGTCGCCTATCGGGTCGGATAGGATAAACGTGTGGGCCCGTCCGATCCGTGTCCATCGCGCCCCAATTCGACACTACCGCCTGCAACAGTGCGCTACGAACAAATCGGTAGCACAGCCGTTCACCACTGATTGCACTAGGTGACGCCTACTAAACCGGTTGCCGACCGAATCAGGGCGCAACGCCAGCGGTCGGTGGCGATCCACAACGCCCCCATGAAAGAGCCAACATGTAAACTCGTCTGTACTGGCTGCGGTCTCGAGATGCCCTATCAGGATCGGGCGCTCGCCGAAGAGGCCGCTGAGTTACATCAGTCGCGAGATCCCGAGCACGTGACGTACATCGTGCCACCGGACTGGTCGCCGGAGGAATCAGTGACTCGTTGCTAACGCGGACCGACAGGTACTTACTCGATTCGGCAAAAGGCGAAGACGAGCGCGGGTAGCCAAGCTAGGCCAACGGCGCAGCGCTTAGGACGCTGTCCCGTAGGGGTCCGCCGGTTCGAATCCGGTCCCGCGCATGTTTCTCCGAGACAGTTTCTCGCGGAGAAGCATCGCCGGCCTGTTCGAACCCTGCAAGGAACGCACAGCGCTCGAGCCAGCGTCCAGCGGCTGATCGTCCGACAGGGAGTGTCGGCCACGGTTGGACAGCTGACTTGAATTCGACCGCCATGAGCGATAATCGAAAGACGTGCGTCAGACACCCCATAACGCTTATTCGCGCAGGAACGAGTTGTAGTATCAATGGCTGGGTTAGACGACGTGTTTGGGGATCTCTTTGCGAGTGTGGATGGCGTGGCCCTCTTTTCGCCCAGCGGCTCCTACTACGAACAGGTCGCAGCCTGTCGAGGACCTGAACGTGATCGTTGTCGGCACCGAAAACAGCGTCGGCGCGGAAACGTTCGTCGAGTTGCCGCTCGAGTTCGAGGACGTCACCGAGCGGATCCGGTTTGGTCTCGAGGGGGCGTTAGAACAGGACGTCATCGAGGATGGCGACGAACTCCTCTGTGCGACCAGCGCCTTCAGCGACGGGATCGATACGATCTCTCGCGTCCGGGCGGACGCAGAATCCCACACGGGGATCTACGATCTCTTCGCCAAATCCCGCGCCGAACCCGAAGTGGTCAAGGCGGTCCTCGAGTTGGCGATCGAACTGGGACAGAAGGGGCAGAAGGGGAAAACCGGTGGGCGCATTGTTCGTCGTCGGCGACGCCGGGAAGGTGATGAACAAGTCCCGGCCCCTGTCGTACAACCCCTTCGAGAAGTCCCACGTCCACGTCGGCGATCCGATCGTCAACGTGATGTTAAAGGAGTTCTCGCGACTCGACGGCGCGTTCGTCATCTCGGATGCGGGCAAGATTGTCTCGGCGTATCGCTACTTAGAGCCCTCTGCGGAGGGTGTCGACATTCCAAAGGGACTGGGTGCACGTCACATGGCTGGCGGCGCGATCACGCGGGATACGAACGCGATCGCGATCGTGCTTTCGGAGAGCGACGGGCTCGTCCGAGCGTTCAAAGGCGGTGAACTCATCCTGGAGGTCGACCCGGAGGCGTACTGATATGGTTGCATGGCAGCCGTTGCTCAACTGAGCCGGCGGTCATCGCGGCGGCAGTGCTTGCGCTCGGGCTCATCGTCGGGTACTTCGTCGGCCGACTCAACGAGGAGTTGCTCTCGGCGTCGGGTGTTCCGGACGCTGTCGAGGGGACGCCGTTCGAGCGGACCGCCCAGTCGCTTGGCACCTCGACGGTCGAGATTATCGCCCGACTGAGTTCGTGGTTTATCTACGGTATCGCAGTCCTTACGGCGATCCACATCGCGCAACTGCTCGATACGAACGCCTTCTGGCTTCGGGTGACGGAGTTTATCCCACAAGCTGTTTATTGCGGTCCTCGTGCTCATCATCGGGTTCATCGTCGCGGACAAGTCCGAACTCGTCGTCAGCGAGTATCTGCGCGGCGTGAAGCTCCCTGAAGTATCGATCATCCCGAAGTTGGTCAAATACTCCGTGCTGTACGTCACCTTCATCATCGCACTGGGCCAAATCGGCGTCCACGTCCTCGCCTTGCTGATCCTGCTGACGGTCTATGCCGTCGGTGTCGTCATCGTCGGCACAGTCGCGTTCAAGGATTTCCTTGTCTCGAGTGCAGCGGGGATCTATCCTGCTGCTCAACCAGCCCTATGGGATCGGCGATCGGGTCCGGATCGGCGACCAGCGAGGGATCGTCCAGGAGGTCGATCTGTTCGTCACCAAGATCGAAGATGACTCCGAGGAGTACATCGTTCCGAATCGCAAGGTCTTCGAGGACGGAATCGTCCGTATTCGGGAGTGACGATCGGAACTACTCGAGCGAGAGACCGGCGTGCCAGCGGTCGACGCCGGCCTCGCGTTTGACGGCATCCATTTTCGCCAGGAAGATGGGTCGCGAGTGTCGCAGTCTCGGCGGCCCGCGATTCGCCTTCGGTTCTGAATTCGCCGGTTTCGCGGTTGGCGTAGACGGTACAGACTGCGCCCGCACGGAGACCGTACAGGTTTGCAAGCGTGAGAATCGCGCTCGCCTCCATCTCGATGTTTTTGACGTTCGCCGCTTTGAGATCGTCGACCAAGTCGTCAGCGCCGGCGGCTTCGAACCCGTCGAAGCCGGGTCGACCCTGTCCGGAATAGAACGAATCTGCGCTCATCGTGACACCGGTGTGGTAGTCGTAGCCGAGCCGTTCGGCGGCAGGCAACGAGTGCGGAAACGACCTCGTAATCCGCGGCGGCCGGGTAGTCCTCGCGGACGTACTCGTCGCTGGTTCCTTCCTGACGGACCGCACCGGTCGTGATCACCAGGTCACCGACGGCCATCTCCGGCTGGATCGCCCCACATGATCCAACGCGGATCATCGTCTCGACACCGACGCGAGCCAACTCCTCGACGGCGATCGCCGCCGACGGGCTCCCGATCCCAGTCGAGGTGACCGAAATCGGTGTCCCCTCGTACGTGCCCGTCGCCGTCCGATACTCGCGGTGGTGGGCCCGAATCTCGTGGTCGTCCCAGAACGCGACGATTTTCTCGAGTCGTTCGGGATTGCCTGGTAACAGAACAGTGTCTGCCACGTCCTTGGGGCCGACCTCGAGATGGTACTGGACGTCGGCGTTCGGATCTTCGCTGTCGCGAGCCATTGAACAGCGACGGTTCGATCCGTCACGGTATATAACTGCAGGGAGAGTAGAGTCACGCTATGTCATGGGAAAAAGTCACAGACACATACGTCGCTGCCATCCAGCACGGCTTGGCCGATCTGCCGCCGGACGTAACTCGCGTCGGCGTCGTTCGGCAACCGACCGGGTGGTTTCACGCAGCCGTCGACGAGAATCAGCCCGAACTCGGGCCACCGACCGACCTGCTCGAGTCGTTTCGTGACGCCGAAGCGGACATGAAGCTGCAGGGGTTCTGTGAGGAAGGTGCCCACAACGCCGCGTGGGAGCAGGTCGGGTTCGGTACGGCATACCGGGAGTACCTCGAGGACTCGAGTGACGCGCAAGCGGCGCTTTCAGAGCTCGAAGACCGGCTAGAATCGGGCGAATCGCTGGCGCTGGTCTGCTATGAAAACACCGAGAAAAAGCGGTGTCACCGGACGATTCTTCGGGAGTATCTCGAGGAGCGCACGTGAACGGGCCAGATGGCAGTGGCGGTGTCGGCAGCCACCTTTAACAGCGAGAGAGTCTCGTCGTTTACGACTCGAGGGTCTCCTGCGTGATCGTATTTGGCAACAGTTCGCCGAGCGTGTACTCGGTCACGTCGCCGTCGCCTTCGTCACAAAGCACCACGAGGTCGTCATCACAGAACTCGGTGAGCGTCTGGCGACACATGCCCACAGGGAGTGACGCCGTCGCGGCGATCCGAACTCACCGCGAGTCGTGCAAAGTCGCGGTGGCCCTTCTTGACAGCCTCGGCGATTGCGACCTCCTCGGCGTGAAGGCTGTTGCTGAAGTTGGCGTTCTCGAGGTTACAACCGACGAAAACCTCGCCATTAGCCGTCTCGAGGGCGGCACCGACTCGATACTCGGAGTAAGGGACGTGCGCACGGTCTTGGACATCGCGAGCGGCCTCGATCAGGTCAGTCCATAGACGAGGGGTTCGGACCAGTGGCCACCAAAGGATATCGACTCCCTACTGATTTTGCTCGATCGCCGTCTCGGTAACTGATCGTGCGTCGGCGACGAGGTCGTCGACGGACTCGCTTTCCGCATACAGGCGGATGTACGGCTCCGTTCCACTGGGTCGGACGAGCAACCACGAGGCGTCGTCGAACTCGAGGCGGATGCCGTACTCCGTGTCGACCGCCGCGTCCGGGAACGCGTCGGGAAGGTCAGTCTCGAGAGTGTCCATCGCGTCGGCCTTGGCCCCGTCCGGACAGTCGATGCTGACCTTTCGGTAGGGACGCTCGGTGACTGGCTCGCGGAGCGTCTCCGTATCGCCGGCCTCAGGAGACGAGTGCGGCGACGACGGCAGCGCTTGCGACACCGTCGATCCAGCCGCCGAACGCGGTGTGGATGTGTTTCCAGGGCTCGGCAGCGAAGACGATCTTGGTGTCTGCTGTCCCCTGGTCGCGCTCTCTGGCGATACCCTCGTGTAGAACCCCCAACTGGACGCGTTCGACGCGGCCGCCAGCCGCCCGGACCCGCTCGTCGATGCGTGCCGAGGCATTCGGTGTCGTGACGACAACGGGATCGTCGGCGTCGCTGTCAGCCGTGTAGTGGGCTGCGACCACCGCAAGAATCGTATCCTCGTGGATCACCTCCCCGTCGGGACCGAGGACGACGAGGCGGTCGGCATCACCGTCGTGGGCGACCCCGAGGTCGAAGGTCCCATCCGCAAGGAACTCGCTAAACTCCGTCAGCGTCTCCGGCGTGGGCTTGCTCTCGCGGCCGGGGAAGTGGCCGTCGACGGACGCGTTAATCGAGACGACCGTCGCGCCGAGCCGTTCGAGGACCTGTGGCGTCGCGAGCGCGCCGACGCCGTTCCCGCAGTCGACGGCAATCCGCAGGCCGGAGAGCGGTCGGTCTGCAGTCGTCCCATCGGTGCCGCCGAACCGGTTGCGGACGTAGTCGACGACGGCGTCGCGATACTGCTCGAGTACCGAGAGCTGTTCCGAATCGCCCCATTGCTCCCAGCGGGCGAGTCGAGAGTCGTCGCTCGTGATGCGGTCGTCGATTACCTGTTCTGCGTCACTGTCGTACTCGACGCCGTCGATGAAGAGTTTGATGCCGTTGTCAGCGGGCGGGTTGTGACTGGCGGTGAGCATCACGCCAGTGTTGGCCACGCGAGGCAAAGGCGAGCGCGGGTGTCGGCACCTGTCCGACGCGGCGAACATCGGCTCCGGCACTCTCGAGGCCGGCTTCCATCGCCGCCGCAAGCGCCGGTCCCGTCTCTCGCCCGTCGCGACCGACGACGAACGTTTTGCCGGGCTCGCCGGCAGCCTGTCCGACGGCGAGCGCGAGCGAGGGTGAGACGTCCTCGACCGGGCCGCGAATCCCTGCAGTTCCGAAAAGGGTCATATGGCTAGGTTCCGCGAGGAGCTACTTAATCTCGAAGACTCGAGCAGCGTTATGACAGTCCCTGTATCATTGAACGCGGCTGGCATGAGCCGACAAAAGCGGCTGTGGTGCGCAGCGAGCGATTTCGTCAGTCGACCGAGGGAGAGAGGTCTTATTCAGCTGGCAGATCGTCGATCAGGACGACGGCCTCGCCGTTAATTACGGTCGTGTCGTCGTCTTCGTCTCGGACGAGCGTCTCGAGTCGGTACTGGTCGTTCCCGAGGCTCTCGACGACTTCGACGCGCGCGGAGACGCTGTCGCCGATGCCGACGGGGCCGCTGAACTCGAGGTCCTGTGAGAGGTAAATCGTGAGTCCGGGAAGCCGCGCGAGGGCGGCGCTGATGAGCCCGGAGACGAGCGTCCCATGGACGATGCGTTCGCCAAACCGGGTTTCGGATGCGAACTCTTCGTCGAGATGGAGCCGGTTCGTGTCGCCGCTGACGGCGGCGAACGCCCGGATATCCTCGTCGGAGAGCGTCTTCTCGAAGGTGACGGTGTCACCGACGCTGATGTAGTCCGGATCGTCAACGGTGCGGTCGAACTGCCAGTCCAAATCGGAGTACTCGATGGACGGGATCGACGGGGCGATTCGGTTAACTTCTGCACCGTTGCTCTCTTCGGTCGAGGGCAACATTGCAGAGACAGCAGCACGATTCGCCGCGGTCGCCGTTCGAAGAAATCCTCGCGTCATCGCCGACCACGCATCGGTCATGCTCGCGAGATTATCTCCGCCCGCGTTCTGGTGGGACATCTACAAACGGCTAAGTGTGGCGGCTATATGACTTCTTTGGCTGTCACAATACTGATTTGATGGCGGAGAATCACAGTAATCGTCACTTAGAGATTCTCTAACTGTAAATCTCTACTTACAGCGTCGGCTGTCGAACCCCCTGAACAGCTGCAAGTCCTGTCTTTTGCAGGTGCATAACACCATCTTTCCTCTATCTCTACCATCTCTTGCCATCAAAAGACATCTAGTGGAAAGGCTTATTATGTATCCGATCCAACCAACAGGTGATGACGGACGACTCCGACCGATCGCTCTGGTTCCCACCTGCGATGTTCACCGAGCAAATGCAGGAAGCAGGCGAGCAGGTCGCTGAATCCCAGCAGGAGATGATGAAACAGTTGCTGCAGGCTACGTCGGCGAACCCGCTCGATAACACATCGGCGTTCGGACCGATGAACATGGGCACGGCGACGTTCAAAGCCCGCGTCCAGAGCGGCGGCCGGATCAGTATTCCCGGACCCGAACGGGAAGCCCTCGACATCGAAGAGGGAGATATCGTCCAGACCATCGTCGTCCCAGTCAAACGCAACCGAGAGGATTAATCATGACTCAGAACCCATTCACCGCAGTCTTCGACGCCCAGCGCACCGCACTCGAACAGAGCCAGTCGTTCACCCACGATGCCCTCGACGCACAGCAGACATCGATCAGTGTCATGGCTGACGCCATCGAAACGTCGAGCTCGATGGTTCGAGTCCAACGCCGAGATGACCAAGGGTGCGATCCACGCCTACTTCGACGCCGTCGAGATGTCGATGCCCGAGGACGCCGCCGACTTCGACGAACTCCGCGAGCTCGTCGACGAAAGCGTTGACTCGGCCACCGAGGCCCAGTCGCAGTCGATCGACGCAATGATCGACGCACTCGAGGAGTCGGAAGTTGCCTACGAAGAGTTCGCCAAGAGCTACTCCGAGGTCGTCGACACGTCGTTCGACGCAGCCCTCGAGGCCCACGAGCAGATGGAAGAGAACATGAGCGCCGTCGCAGAGAACGTCGAAGCGGCCACCGAAGAGTTCGACGCCTCGGCGTAGACCGTCGGCCGGGCCTAGTCTTTTGATAGTCGACTCCCAATTTTATCCCAATGACAGATTCACAGCCCCAGACACAGAACTGGAACGCGTTCGTCGAACAGTGGAACGAACAGTTCCTCGAGGCACTCGAGGACAACATGGAAGCGCAGGCGCAATTCGTCGAGAGCTGGTCGGAGACCGTCGGTGAGGTCAGCGACGACGCCGAACTGTCCGACGGCGTCGAGGGCTATGCCCGCGCCTACGAGACATGGATGAACGCCTCCCAGCAGATGGTCGAGCGCATGAACGACCAGCTCGAAGGCGAAGACGTCGATGTCGAGGAGTTCCGCGATATCTGGCTCAACACGGCCAACGAGGCGTTCAAAGACGTCATGTCGACGACCGCCTTCGCGAAGATGACCGGCGAGACCGTCGGTGACGTCCTCGAACTCCAGCAGCAGGCCGACGAGGCCTCCCAAGAGACGCTCCGATCGCTTGGCTTTGCGACCGAGGACGACGTCGTCGAAATCGGCGACCGCCTCGTCGAACTCGAGCGTCGTCAACACGCCGTCGAGGAGAAACTCGACCGCGTCCTCGAGCACATCGAAGACGAGCAATGAAGAACCCGTACGCAACCGCGCTGGAAATGCAGCGACAGGCCTGGGAGGCGACTGCCGGCCTAGCCGAGAAGAGCCAAGTCGCCCCCGAGCGCACCGAGACCCTCGAGAACGTCGAGGTCGGCCAGACGCCAAGCGAA
The DNA here is from genome assembly GCF_004217335.1 of Natrinema hispanicum. Classification (GTDB taxonomy): domain Archaea; phylum Halobacteriota; class Halobacteria; order Halobacteriales; family Natrialbaceae; genus Natrinema; species Natrinema hispanicum. The sequence goes on along the minus strand of NZ_SHMP01000004.1, from coordinate 738,083 downwards.
GTCGTCTACGAGGAGAATAAACTCCGGCTTCTCCACTACGAGTCGAAGACTGAGGAGCAATACGACATTCCAATCCTCATCGTCTACGCGCTGATCAACAAGCCGTACATCCTCGATTTGCAGCCCGACCGCTCTGTGGTCCAGACGCTGCTCGAAGAGGGCTTCGACGTCTACCTGATCGACTGGGGCGAGCCATCCAAGCTGGACCGACAGCTCTCGCTCGACGATTACGTCAACCGCTACATCGACAACTGTACTGATGTCGTCCGCGAGCGCTCCGGTGAGGACGCGATCAACATCCTCGGCTACTGTATGGGCGGGACGATGTCGGCGATGTACGCCGCGTTACACCCTGAGAAGGTCAAGAACCTCTCTCTGATGGCCGCCGGTCTTTGCTTTGCGGGCGACGGTGGCGTCCTCGAGCTGTGGGGCTCCGAAGAGTACTACGATCCCGAGACGGTCACCGAGACCTTCGACAACGTCCCGGCAGAGTTCTTGGACATCGGCTTCGCGCTGATGGACCCTGTCGCGAACAACGTGACGAAAGTACGTCCGGTTCTACGACAACGTCGAAGACGAGGATTTCGTCGAGAACTTTGCTCGGATGGAACGCTGGCTTGACGAAGGTATCGACGTCGCCGGCGTCGCCTACGAGGAGTTCATCAACGACATCTACCAAGAGAACAAGTTGTATAATAACGAGCTCGAGTTGGGTGGCGAGCACGTCGACATCACCAACATCGACATGCCTGTCCTCCAGATCGTTGCCGAGTACGACCACCTCATCCCGCCAGGAGCCTCGAAGCCATTCAACGAGATTATCTCCTCGGAGGACACCGAGACCCTCGAGTTCGCGACGGGTCACATCGGCATGTCCGTTTCCTCGCGGAGTCACGAGGAACTCTGGCCGCAGGTCTGTGACTGGTTCGAAGCGCGCTCGGACGGCACGGAAGAAAGCGCTGAGCCAGCGACACCTGGAGCTGAGGATACGGACGTCGCCGGTGGCGAGGCGGGAACAGCAGATCTTACCAACGGTGGCTCACCTGTCGAGACGGACTCCGATACCAGTGCTCAGACCGATCTCGATTCCGTGACAAGTTCTGATACGGAAACGGATCTTGACGCTGAGACGAGTGATCTCCACGGCGAAGACCGTTCGGACGAGGAAATCATCGAGCGTGGCGAAGACGAGGTTGAAGAAGAACCCACAGAGCCCGGCGAGATGAACGTTGACGAGGACGTCGTCGAGGAAGTCACGGACGAGGAAATAGAATCCGAGACCGACGATCTCACGGCGCTGACCGGTGTCGGACAGGCATACGCCGAGGATCTCTCTGAGGCCGGTATCGATACGTTCGACCAACTTGCGGAGGCAGATGCCGCTGACCTCGCCGCCGAGACGGGCATCTCTCCAAGTCGGATCGAAGACTGGATCGAACAGGCCCAGGAGCAGTAAGCAGCTACTTGCAGATCAGCGGTCACCATCTCAAGAGCCGTCATCGCTTGACGGCTCGAGTGCGTTCCGTTTCGTATGTGATACCGATTCGGCCGGACCAGCGACGGCAATCGCTCTGGTCTGTTACCTGAATCTGTGGTATCCGTGGGATGTGTCCACCGTCTCCTCGTGGGGTTGTTATCACTCCCAATTCACTGACAACTATCACATCATTATTTATCATTGGAGATTGAATTGACGAACTATGTCCATGGATGGTCGTACCTGTGTGATCACAGGCTCAGCGCGGGGTATCGGTCGCGGTATCGCAAAATATCTCGGTGAAGAGGGAGCGAACGTCGTTATCAACTACCGATCATCGGAAGAAGACGCGTACGAGGCCTGTCGACGCCATCGAATCAGCAGGGCGGCTCGGCTGTTGCAGCCCAGGCAGACGTTTCCGACCGCGCGGCCGTCGAGCACATGCGTGAGGTCTGCCACTGAGGCCTTCGGACAGTGTGATGTGCTGGTAAACAACGCCTGGCATCACCGCCGACAAGCAGTTCACCGAGATGTCCCGCGAGGAGTGGGACCGTGTGATGGACGTCAATCTCGGTGGGATGTTCAACTGTACCCAGGTATTCTACGATGACATCTGGAACGCCGAGGAGGGCCGGCTGATCAACATCTCGAGCGTCGTCGGCAAACAGGGCAACTTCGGGCAGGCCAACTATGCCGCTGCGAAAAGTGGCATGTTCGGCTTCACTCGGACGATCGCCCTCGAGTTTGCCCAAGGTGGCTCGACTGCTAATTGTGTTGCGCCTGGTTTTACCGCCACCGACATGGTCACGAGCGTCCCGGACCACGTGCTCGATCGGATCATCGCGGAGATCCCGCTCGAGCGACTTGCTGAGGTTGAGGATATCGCTGCCGTCGTGCGGTTCTTGGCGAGTGAGGACTCGTCGTACGTGACGGGGGAAGTGATCGACGTCAACGGCGGAATGGACCTCTAGAGGGTTTCTTGTAGGTTTGATCTAGCGGTTTTAGGTTATCTGTTTCTTTGGATCTGAGGATTCTGGTTCCTCGAGTGCTGCTATGAGGAGTTTCGCTGGTCAGCTTTCGAGGAGATCTGCGAGTGAGTGTGTCGATCGAAGCGCGGCTCAGGGGTACTTCGGTGCGTCTCTCGCGTATCTCGTATATTAGTGTATCAAGACAGTTCAACTAATCGACCCAAGACTGTCCCATCCCTCTCAATCGTCAGCTTGATACGCCAGTGGTTGTCGTCGGTCCAGTGCTTCTGAGCCTAGAGTCGAGGTTGTTGATGATGGACTCGAAGCGATTGCAGTCCGCGTCAGATACGACTTGGACGAACGGACTGTAGGTATTGGGTTTGACCGTGCCCCTGTGACCGGTGTCATGCGACGAGATTGTTGATCAGCTCAGAGCTATCACTATCTTCAGTGAGCAAGAGCCAACCTTGTATTTCGACCGTCTGGATACCCCCGAACTTGGTGAGGAATCGCCATGGTCGTTGATCCATGATGGAACACGGCCACATGATAATGATAGCACCGACGAGACTGGTATAACTATTGTAAACAAAGTAATATTATCGGGAATCACCCGACGGTAGCATTTCAAGCAGTCGCTGATAGACCGATAAGAGCTGCTGATTATCAGATTTGAAAATCATTTACTTTTACAGACTGGTCACTATCCCCTAGATATATATTGGTCCGGTTCCCTCTGCCAGTTAGCATCGGTAAGTCGGTCTGAGAAAGCGGGGACGCAGTGGGTTATACTACATTCCCCTGTCTGCACCTCGTCGTTTGGGAAGGGTGTCAATAAGCTTTCTCACCGTTCGCAGCCGGTGCGTGAGAATAAATGGACTTGAAGAAATACCGTTCGAAGCTGATCGGCGATAGTGACGAAAGAGCAGTATCACCTGTTATAGGTGTAATTCTAATGGTTGCAATTACTGTCATCCTTGCAGCAGTAATTGCGGCCTTTGTATTGGATATGGGTAGTGGTGTCGAACAGAATGCACAGGCTGGCGCAAACGTTGAGTTTGACAGTACGAACGATGAGATCTCGATTACATACTCAAGCACCCAGAATGCGGACTACATCAAGTCAGAACTGTCTGGTGGGTCGTCAAATACCGCCTATCTATGCTCGCCTGGTTCCAAGGTGACCTACGGTTCGAGTGTTACGACTAGTGGTGAAGTGGAAAATAGCGCTGGTAATTGTGATGGGACCACGGACACTGCACCATCGAGCGTGACTGTCTCTGATTCCACTTCCTATGATGTTATTGTGACCGCTGTCAAGGGAGACACGCAAACTGTTATCGCTGAAGAGAGTGACACTCTGTAAAAATGGATCTGAAAAAGTTCCAGAAGAAGTTAGTTGGGAGTGAAGAACAGCGTGCAGTGTCTCCTGTGATCGGTGTCATCCTAATGGTTGCAATTACTGTCATTCTCGCAGCAGTGATTGCTGCCTTCGTATTGGATATGGGTAGTGGCGTCGAACAGAACGCGCAGGCTGGCGCAAATATAGAGTTCGACAGTACAAACGACAAATTGTCAGTGACATACTCCAGCACTCAGAACGCAGATCATATTGTCGCGACGTTCACTGACGATGAAGGTGATAATGCAGAATATCAGCTAGATTCGCCAGGCAGTAAGGTTATTTTAGAGGACGATAGCCCAACTGCTACACCCGAAGCTGAAAGTGCAACTGCCACCACATCTGGTTCTGTGACCGCCAACACTGGAGTTGACGCAGCAGGTGGCTCAAATGCCTTCGGTATCGAGTCAGGTACCGATGAAGAGATGTCGGTCATTGTTACCGCCGTTAAGGGCGACACGACCACCGTTATTGCAGAGGATTCAGACACGGTCTAATCCAGGCCTTCAATAATTTTTGTACAATGTTTTCGATTAGCACTGCAAAGCGTTTGTTTGCGCTGACAGCCGCACTTATACCCTTTGACATCTATTTCTACGGACAGAATATCGGCTGGGGGGCATACCTCACGTTCGGTCGATTCGTCAACTCAAACGCTGTTGGCACCCAGTTCCTCACACCAATACGCCTCTACCGACTTAACAACCGATTCGATCCAAGTGGCCGAGTCGCGTTATTCTGCTGGCTTGGCGCTGCAGCACTGGTCCTGCTTGCGACACTGTACATTCTCGCAACATGGATCGTCAAGCCACCAGTCTCGGAACGCCGGAGCGATCGGGCCGTTGGCGTCGCCTTCATCATATCCGGTGGACTGTTTATCATGAGTCGAGTGCTGCTGTACGATCATTGGCTTGTCGGGTCGTCAACCAATGTCCACTGGTTCTCAGTGCCGATCGGGGCAGTGTACCTGCTTTTTGTCGGAGCCGTTTTCTATCGTGATCTCTTCCAATTCGGGGAGGATATCGATGATTCTGCGTCGCCGACAGTGAGCGATGGGTAGTAGTCTCTCTTCGTTTGACTTCACCTACGTTTTCTTTCAATGGTCGTCCGAGATCGAAGATCGATCATGGACATGTTCGCGATCTCGTGCATAGTCTTGGGCCGTACTCGGTTCGAGCGTTGTCGATGTTCTACTCGGACTCAAGCAAAAGTATAAGCGCGGCGTCGATTACAGCGGACATCGGTAAATCGTGAGTACAAGGACCTTCAATTGTGAAATAACCAGAATAAATGTATTCGTATGTTGGTGCACTAGTTACTTCAAAGAATATATGTGAGTGTGGGTCCCTTCCCTTATTCGATGCTCACCGGTTGGCGGTATAGATTCGTGAGTGCGGCAGGAACCGTGTGTCTTGTCGTCGTTGCAGTTCTTGTCTCGAATTTATCGACTACTCAATCACTTTTCACCACCTTCGTTCCTGTGTTCAATCGATTGGAACCAACCATTCTCAGTGGATCGTCACTGTGGTGGGCACTAGCCCTGAGCGTCCTTGCGATCGCGGGGGCGGTCTGGCCACTGTACAAACCTCGACCTCGCCGCATTCTCGACACGGTCTTTCTTGTCCAAAAGCGGGTTCTCGTCGGTGGACTCACACTCGCGACGCTGGGCTACTTTCAGTGGTCCCACCGCCTACCACGGGCGACACTCGTGATGATCGTCGGATTCCTTGTGGTCGTGCTTCCAGGGTGGTTCCTCCTTATTCGAGGCCGGCCAACTGGCTCAGACGGTCGCACAGTAATTATCGGCGACGACCTCACGCAGATCAAGCGAGTCGCACCTGTTGTGGATACACCCGTGATAGGTTACCTCTGTCCGACGGTCACTGAGGAACGGGACAAATCAGTGTCCAAAAATGCCAAAGGAAAAGCGATCACGGACGGCGGTATCGAACTTCGCCATGACGATGTTGCTGAACGCAATGACGGACCTAATCAACCAGGACCGCTTGACGCGGCGTCCCGACTTGGTGGCCTCTCGCGACTTGAGGACGTCCTTATTGAGTACGATATCGAAACCGCCGTGCTGGCGTTCCGACAGGCAGACCGCGCGGAGTTCTTCGGAGCATTAGATGCCTGCCACGAGTATGGTGTGGATGCAAAAGTCCACCGACAGTACGCCGATAGTGTCCTGGTTTCAGAAGGTAACGTAGGAGAGCTAGTAGACGTTGATCTCGAGCCTTGGGATCCGCTGGACCACATACTCAAGCGAATATTCGACTTTGTGTTCGCGATTATCGGGTTAGTCGTGTTCACGCCGTTGATGATGGTGATCGCCGCCGCAATCAAACTCGATAGTCCAGGACCTATATTCTACAGCCAGAATCGAACTGCAGGTTTTGGCGAAACTTTTCCCGTATACAAATTCCGATCAATGGTTCCTGAAGGGGAAGATGCAACACCTACTGAAGACGAAGAAAACAATCGGATTACACGTGTGGGTCAGGTGCTACGAAGGACTCACTTAGACGAATTGCCGCAATTATGGTCGATATTTACGGGAGATATGAGCGTTGTTGGCCCCAGAGCTGCGTGGACAGAGGAGGAAGCCCTGCTTGAGCAAGATATTCCGGCCTGGCGCAAGCGGTGGTTCGTGAAGCCGGGATTGACTGGTCTCGCGCAAATTAACGACGCGAAAAGTACTGACCCCGATGAAAAACTTCGGTACGATCTCGAATACATTCGGCGACAATCGTTCTGGTTCGATGTGAAAATCGTGATTCGTCAGATTTGGAAAGTTCTTGGGGACGTATGTGGGACTATCTGGAGATGATTATATATTTCATCTCCAATCCCACTATATGAAATCCACGTATGGTGAGTGTCCACGCCAATTATCTCAGGGTTGATAGAAAATGGTATTCAACCAATAAGACTAATTTATGCTCTTAAGAATCTCTGATAGAGTTGTCCACGAATCCGATTTGGAAGCAGTCGCGGTACAGTTCTAATCATTGCGTTTGATAACGCCCTTGGAGCAGAGATAAATCCAATATCATAAAAATCTTTTTGAAGGCGTATTTCCTCTCGAGCATATTCCAAGCCTCCACGTCGGCTGTACATATTGGTTCCTCCTCGTACTTTCACAAGGACTTTGGCTTGATTGCGGAACTCATAATCAGACTGAATCATTCGTGCCCAAAGCTCATAGTCTTCCATTCGATCGACTGGGCGGTAGTTACCAGCATCAACAATTGATTCACGGCGTGCACTGACAGTTGTCTGATTCATTGGACAGCGAAATTTGGCCATTGCTGTTATAGACTCGTGTTCAACTGGGACTTCACGGATGGCATGTGGATCTCCCGGATTATCCTCAAACTCAGCAATGTATCCCCCAACAACATCAGCGCCCGTTTCATCAAGAAATGCGAGTTGAGTCTCAAACCGTTCTGGGATGCAGATATCGTCAGCATCGTGAATCGCAACGATATCCTTGGTAGCGTTTTTAACAGCTTCACGAAGTGCTGCTCCGTGGCCCCTATTACGGGGAAGGGAAACAACCTCTACCGGGAACTCTGTTGGTCCCAGAACATCCCGGATCACATTATTAATAACTTCTGGGACTGGTCCATCCTTCACTAAAACAAGTTCGTCTGGAGGACGAGTTTGATTTCGGATACTACAGAGCGATTGGGATAATTCTGCAGGATCATCACCATGGTAGGTAGTGCAAAGAGCTGAGAGTGACAAGCTTGGCATATTCGGGTAAATAAAATAGACGGATAAATAAGACAGCATTGATGCACGTCTGTTGCGTTTTCCACCGCGAGATTCCTGACACAGGCCCGACTGCGGTGGCTGAGTCTGTTCGGGACTTAGCACTCAAGACAGACCGAACGGGAGCTAAACGAGCAGACTCTTGGCGTTCGTAACTAAGCGGTGCCATACGGCCTTTCCTTGCAGAGAGAAAGAAGGTATTTTCGTCGACAATTGTTGGATGAGTGATGATTGATTGCTGTGTGGTATAGTTAGTAGTATAGACGGTTAGGGAGATTGCTTAGCCGCGTCACAGTTTGATCCGAAATTGGGGTTCGCTGCCGGAGCAAGCTCGGTAAATCTTGGAGAGCAGAAATCCACCCGCGGATAACAGCGGGAATGTCTAGCCGTGAGAGATACAACGTATATCCTGTCCAAATGAATAAATAAATCATCGCGAACCGCCACGGGACATGCCGTACTGAGAGGCGGATTCGGTTCTCAATCATCTTCTGAGTGTAATACGAATCACCATTCCGTCCCTCTGGAGATTCTTTATGAATGATCTTGATGGACGGTTCGTAGATAATCGTATACCCTTGCTCTAAGAGCTGATACGACAAATCCAACTCTTCTGAACCATACTCAAATTCAGACGGATATCCATCTGTCTTGGCTAATGCTGACGCACGAATCGCATGTCCGCAGCCAACATACCATGTAGTTTCAAACCGAGTATCTTTCATCCGATCTTTATCATTTCCAGGGAACGATTCCACTTTTTTGGAGTACGCATTCCGGACTTTGAACGCGAGAACCCCAACCTCGTCGTATTGCTCAAAAACACTCTCGATATGACTTGCGCAGTCGTCAGTTGTGAACTCTGCATCATCGTCAATGGTGACGAGATAGTCTCCGGTTGCTTTCTCGTGAGCAATATTTCGCGCTTGTGGCACACCCATCCGACCATCGTAGTGGTAGTAATTGATTTTTGGCCGGTCATACTGGCCGCCATCGGAAAATAGGTTGCTCGTTCCGTCCGTTGAATTGCTGATGACGATAATTTCGTAATCGTCGTAATCTTGTGCAAGAATCGAGTCGATAGCGTCTCTCAACTCATCTTTTCTATTGTAAGTGATGAGACAAAATGATAGGGTTGGTGTATTCATATCTCCACCTCTATCGCTTCCCATATTTTATCATTTATCCTTCCCCAATCATACTGCTTGACTTCTTCACGGGCTGTTTCTCCTAATAACTCTCTACGTGTTGGTGTATCAGCTAAGTCTTCAATAGCTGTAGCCCACTCGTCGGAATTATCCGGTGGGACAAGAATTGCCGACTCTTGGTCTGTTACAATTTGAGAAACCCCGTCCAATTCGGTGGCAATAATTGGCTTTCCAGCAGCCATGTATTCAAACACTTTCACAGGGTAAGAATATTGATAGTTCTCAATAGAGTCCGTCAACGGACACAAACAAATATCGGCGTTTGATATTTCTTTGAGTGCGTCAGGATGCGGGACACGCCCAAGCACTGTGACATCATGTCGCTGATTTCGTATGTTGGAAAGCCAGTCGTCGTTCTGTTGGCGGAGCGGCCCGACGAGACGGAGTTCAATATCGTCTCGATCAAGCTGAGAAATCGCGTCTAAGACTTGCTGGAGCCCTCGTTGTTCTCGGATAGGACCGATGTAGGCAAGGGTGACTAAGTCATCAGTGGTGTGATCATCCCATTGCACAATCTGGCGGCTAGTGTAGTCAACATCTGTTCCATTAGTGGTGTAGAGCACGTTATCTCTGTCCGGGTTGATATCGTAAGAGCTGAGAATACCAGGCGCAAGGGCAATGACTACTAGGTTCGCATGTTTGAGAGTACGTCGAGTAATAGCCAATAGACCATTATTATAGATACGTGCGATAACTCTGCCAGGTGACTGTGGCATTCCTTCGAGATCGATCCCGAAATGGGGGCTATCGAAAATGTCTGCAACCCACGGGAGTCCTGCTAAGTGGAGACAGTAGCCAGCGAGGAGGGCTTGTGGGGAATAATCAGTATGAGTGTAGGCGACATCGTGGCTGCGGACGATTTTCAGCGCGGTATAAATCATCCAGATGGGTAAGACAAACCGCATAAAAGTGGTTTCACCAGCCGTGTGGACCGTGGCTGCATCGTCTTCAAGCTCTGAGCAGATTCCCCGACGAGTAATAAAATGTGTTTCATAATGCTGACAAGCGTACTGCGCACGCTGATACTGTGACTTATTCCGGCCGCATTTCACTTGTTGAAATAGAAAGAGAACAGTCCGGTTACTCATTACTAAGGCCGACGTGACGCTTTGGCTAAAACTACATTGGTTTTTCCTGATTACGTGATCCCAGAGATACCGCTGAGAAGACTGACGGGGTCTGAGAGGATGTCCACTGATACTGATGGCTAAAATTTCATGTATCTTTAGACACGAGGAACAGTATGGCGATGTTGGAGAACGTCTCTGTCGAAGACCTCCGCCAGATCTTGGCGGAGGTCGATGATGCCGATGCGACAAAGCGGCTCATAGCCGCGATCAACAAAGAGACAGAAGATCTAACGCAAGCAGAAGCCGCCGCACTCTATGGATTTTCCAGCAGTTGGGCTTCGAAATGGTTCAACCGACTCGAATGGTTCGTCGGCGAGCCGTTCGAGGAGGTCGTCTACGACAAACCACGTGAGCGCAGACCATCCGAACTCTCTGACGACGAGCACGAGCAGTTTGTCGAGGTACTTCACGAGTCTCCCGAAGTAGTCGGATACAACGCACCCGCGTGGTCTGTCCCACTAGCACATCACTAACAACTGCAAGACAATCGTCAATCTCGTGCTCGCCTCTCCTGGGCAGCAGCACAATGCCGACTAAGTGACCTGGCCGACGAGACTTCGGTTGTCCCTCTAAAAAGTGGGCCGGTGACGATTCCTCTGTCTATGACAATCAGGAATAGAAGGAATGGTATGCCCGGCTCTGCAAGGAGACTAGTATCTCCGAGGATAAACTCACACCGTATTTTCGTGCGTTCCATCCCTGCTGCCGCGTTTATTGGATACCGGGAAAAGAAACACGCGAAACTGCGCTATGACTCACCACTGATTGCCGCCACAAGAGCGCCCCTATTTGGATTCGGTTTTCATACCGATCCCAATACCGCAGATCGCCCAAAATGTAACCATTGCTGTTGTATTATTGTAGAGTGTCGTCCAGAAAGACATAGCAAGAAAACCTGCAATTCCAGCTAAAATGCCGATCGCCAATCGACAGCGGAACTCAGACGCAACATATGCAGTGTAAACAATCTGTAAAATAGCTGCACTTATTGACGTTAAAAACAACAAAAGTCCTGGGATCCCTGTTGCAACAAGATATGACAAAAAAGTGTTATGAATGGCCATTCCGTCTGGAACTCCATATTTCGTGGCAATAATATTAAAATTATTCCCACCAAGACCAAATGCGGGATAGTCCCCTCCGATATCCAGGGCTGAATTATACTGTTTAAGCCGTATTCCAAGTGTACTGGTGTCGACGACGTTCCCACTACCCGCCTTAGGAGTAGATGGTTCTGGTACGTTCGAACTATTGTTTGACACTCCTTCCACTGAAACTTCTGAACTGTTATTTGATGGTTTTGATTCCCCACCGTCAGCTAATTCCGATGAGGACGTGGTTGCTGGATCTTCTCTCTCATTCCTGATTGTTATTTGTTTAATTTTCGTCGCGATACGCGTCCACTCACGCAAAACAATGTTCACAATCACGACCAAGGTAGTAATACTCACACCTCTCTGAAACAGCTTTTTCCGATACAGGGTCCCAAACAAGACCACGAGAACTATGGCTTCCAGAAAAAAGGCACCTAACCCAGCGTCTGTATCAGCCATCAGAACGAGGATTCCAGCTATGCTTGCTCCAAATAGCCCGAGTATAGAACGCCGCCGTGAGTCAAGAGACAAGGCAAGTAGTATTGGCATACAAAGGATGAGCAACCCAACGAGAACTCGAGACGACCCAGCAAAACCACCTGTATGCTGACCCGCCTGATACGCGACGGGGCCGATGGTGATAGATCCAATGTGATAAGAGCTAGTCTCACCGAGATAACTGAGACCGAAAATAGTGCCATGATATGCTTGTGCGAACGCAAAAAATGAATGGCCCGCAACAGCAACAAGAAGAGGATAGATAGCACACTTTGGATTGGTGTAGGTGACATACAAGGTGGCGGTAATCAGGATAAAAAGAAAGCGGAACTGTTCAAGACTGAATATTACCCCAGCAACAGTCGATGAACCGGCTCCGAAAACCGCTGAGACCATTGACCAGATTGCAAATAGAAACAGTGTAGCGACCGTGACGCGACTTAAGTCTGATAACTGGTCTGCCGTTTGTGAGTGCCAGTAAATCAAAACTCCAAAGACAGGAAGAAGTATAAGATCAAATAGATATAGATTCCCCTGCCCGATTCCTGGTGATGCGATAAGTGGAATATTAGCATTGAATGTCAGTAGAACGAAAAAGGAACTCCCTAGGCCAGTGACAATTTGGTTGGTTGCAAGCAAATAGAGGAAGTACATCAACCCAGAAATTCCTATAAGGAGAAGTGGTGAGAGATCACTCGTAATAAAAGCAGCGGGCACGAAAAATACTAACAGGAAAGTTAACACGAAGTTGGTTTTTAGTGCCTTATTTGAAGTGATGATTTTTGGTAGATCTGTATTTATCCCAAGCACATCCCTATACCATTGTGAAAGAGTTCCGTTCATTATTAGTTAACTGAGATTGTTAGTGATTTAGGTTTCGATACACCATCGTAGCCTCATCGACTCACTGCTATTTTATATCAATCTGACCGCCGATCTGGCTTCCAAGGTTCGATAAAGTGAGCGCGACTGCAGATACGAACATTGTACGAGCAGTCTGATAACAAGAATATGACGGTAATAAATCTTGATAGTTTCCTTCTGCTTTTTCATCGAAGCAGCCCGATAAGATAATGAGTGTCGATATCAAGTTTTGTTTCAATCTTTGAAAGGATTTGTTCATCCCCTGCAGATATTTGTTTTGTCCTTAATATAATAATGGTGTGTGATAGGTACGTCACAATTAGCACAATTAGCAGAGAAACAACATCTAACTCACTTATAAGGTTTACAATGCTCCAGACTGCAGTGATGACAATCGTGCTTGCGAAAAGCGGCTTAAGAAATGAACGGGAAAATGGCAGGATACCGGTCTCTCGATGGAGCCAAAATAAATAAAAGAGGTTGAATAGTGCGTATGCACTGGCAGAGGCCGCTGCTGCCCCTATAATGCCGAATCGGGGAATCAGCATGATGTTTAGTATGATATTGAGTATACCGGCTCCAACATTTCCGGTCATCACAAGTCGAGTCCTCCCGAGCGCGACCAGCGCATCACCAGATGAACCGCTTAGGACATGGACGAAAAAGCCGCTCGCGATAAGCATTAATGGAATCGTCCCGAATTCGTACGACTCTTTAAATACTCCAGTTAGAAGAGCCTCCGGTGAAAGCATCATCGCGACGTATATTGGCAGAACAAGCAACACTGCCCACTCAGTAACTGAATTATAAACATCATGCATTCGATCGAACGCGTCTGCAGCCTCCAATTCAGAGAAGACTGGCATGAAGAGGAAACCAAACGAACCGAGAACCATCAACAGAAGACGAGCAAGGAGAAAGGCACCGTCGTAGATGCCAACCTCTGCGCTAGTCTCGTAATACCCTATCAGAAGGTTATCTGCCTGCTGGACAGCGGTCCACATCGCTGAAGAAATCATCAGCGGAAGCGAGAACTTGAGTAGCGTTCTATAACGTGGCTTGAAAGGGGCAAACTCAAACGTACTCGTCCGTCGATAGAGGTAGTATAGACTGAGTATTGTTGATAGTCCGATACCAACAGTCCATGCAACTATCGCTCCGAAGGCACCGTACCCAATGAAAATAGCTCCAACGATAAGTGCAAGGCGAGACAGAGGAGAGACGAAATTATGGACCACAATTCGCTCGTAAACACGTTTTTTTCCGCGAAATGTGGCGATAGTGACAGCCTGGATTGTCATACCGGGAACGAGTGCACCGGTCACTCGTAAAAATGGTGTAAGTCCATCTTCGCGAAATACCTGTCTCGCAAGTGGTTCGGCAAACCAAATTAGGATACCAGAGAACAAAAGGGAAACAGCGATAGTACTTGTAATCGCGGTCAGCGTCACGTCTCGAATCTCTGATTCGCTCTCACACCGTGAGACAGTGCGGGCGACACCCTGACGTAAGCCAAGCGTGGCAATAGTCGTGAATCCACCGCCGACAGTTAGCGCTAATGCGAAAAGCCCGTAGTCAGCTGTGGGAAGTTGACGAATCAAAAACATCCGAATGAGAAATCCGAGAGCAGTACTCAGAATCGTGCCCATGAGGATAAATCCCGTGCCGCGGGCGATCGTGCTCTCTTGGGACTCTTCTGAATCCATTTCTGAATAGTTGGCTCTCTCTGATATTGGTAAGTTTTGTCTTTTATACCTCACTAATAGCGCCGCTTGCTACTGATCAGCGTCGTGAAAGGGAAACGCAAAAATAACATAAAGCCGAGCGAGAACGATATATTAGTAATGAAGTTCCCAGTGCACTATACTTTTTCTAATCTCAAGAAAGCCGTTCACGACCCAGCACTCTTTCTCGTTGAGGGAAGGCGCCTTGCACTATCCGCGAATGCGGCATACTCTCGGCTACGAGGATTCAATGGAACATGTAAAGTTATAGAGGAGGATTGGGATAATCTGATCATTTTAGATGGCTGCCGATATGATCTTTTTGAGGAGGTAAACTTCCTTGATGGACGACTTGAATCACGAACTTCAGTTGGGAGTGAGAGTTGGGAATTTCTCTGTGAGAACTTTCAAGGACGACAGCTACACGATGTAATATACGTCACGGCAAATCCACACGCACCCAAACTTGACGACAACACCTTTTATCAGACGGTAAACCTGCTCAAGCACCAATGGGATGAAGATTTAAGAACAGTTACTCCGGAGGCAATGACAAAGGAGGCGCTCAAGATACATGAAAAGCACCCAAATAAGCGTCTTATTATTCACTATATGCAGCCCCATTTTCCATTTATCGGAGAGAAAGGACAAAAGATCGCACACGCCGGGGTAACACTGGGGAACAAGACAAGCAATGAACAGACACCACATGTCTGGTCTGGGTTACGTGACCGAAAACTGGACATTGACGAAGATTTCGTTTACGCGGCTTATAAAGAAAATCTTGAACTTACACTCCCACATGTTCGGAAACTCATCAGTTCGTTAGATGGAAAAAGTGTGGTGACCTCTGACCACGGGAATTTGACTGGAGATCGAACTAGACCAATCCCTGTTAAGGGTTACGGCCATCCAAGAGGGTTCTATGCTCCTGAACTAGTGACAGTTCCATGGCTCGTCATTGAAGGATCGAACCGGCGACATATCACAACAGATCCGCCCTCTAAGAACGAACAGATGGATTCCGAAGTCGTTGAGAACCGGTTAGAAGATCTCGGATACAGGTGATCGAAGACATCGCACGGACTTAATTCGTGACGTAATTTATTCTCTTATCTACTTCGGTTTCATCCATGCCAGGCGACCCTGCAGGCAGTATGGGCCTCACGCTGGGTCTACTCAAGACTTGACGAAAGCGACACCAGTCCATCCACAGCGAACAGGAAACTCACTTTTCTAGTACGACTGTCTGTCCGTTCATCAGCTCCTCCTCAGTTACGGTCACCGTTCGGTTATCGATGGAGTAGTTGCCGGTATACGGCACTGTCACCGTGGCCCGCCCGTTATCCTTAACGACCACCTCGCGCTCGTAGGTGAATGATTTACCGGAAACAGACACGTCTTTCTCGACAGTTGCCTCCATACCTGGCTCACTAGATACCTCGAGCGTTGCCCCGGGAACCACCGCGAACGCTGCAACATTATCGGAAACGAAGATAGCCTGATAGTGGGCGAGACCGTCCGTCTCGCTTCCGCCCGCACCGTACTGCTCGAGTAGCCGCGCCTGCGCACTGTCGGATGGCACCTCCTCGTCGATCTCCGTTACAACGACATAGCCCACCCGGCCGTTGAACCGATCGTACCAGCCATCAGGGTCTGAACTAGTCCGGAACGCTTGGTAATTGTTCTGTGCATAGTTGTATTTCTCTGACTCGCCGTTGACGAAGTGGTTATACATCCGGTTGTCACCCAACTCGCTTAGCACGTAGTTCCCAGGGAAGGTCTGGTTGGCCGCTTTGGAGTGGTCGTTGATCGAGCTTGCTGCTTCCATCTTGGCCTTGCTGTGGGTCACGTCATTCGTCAGTCCGGGCACATATATGAGGCTCAGCCCGAACACGAGCAAACCGACTCCGAGGAGGTAGCCGATCGCTCGCCCGTTCGGCAGCACTATCGATGGCTCGAGCGTTCGACCGCCATCGGCGGCGACTGGCTTGCCGTCTCGAGCATCACCTGTTGACACATCCGAACTTTGGAACGGCACTGGCGTTCGAGCCAGTTCCACCACCGAGAGTAAGTGGACAAACCCGAGCCCGGTGAGCACAGCCAGCGGTATAGCGAGTTGGCCGGCAAAGCGAACTTGAATTCCCGCAAGCACGAACAAATACCCTGTATAGGTACCGACGAGCAACCAGCCGGGTTCGTACCGCTGATAGACACGCCAGACGACCCAGCCGAACACAAGAAGGGCGACGTAGAATCCCATTCCGAGTTGGTACATCGGGCCGAAAAAGACGGCGTACTCCGTCGAGAACAGCGACATTGTCTCGGTCATCCCCTCCCGGAAGAAGAGATCATCAACGCGCGCCATCGCCTCAGCCCAGTTTGTAGGCTGTAGTCGCTTAAACGCGTAGAGTCCACCGGCCGCGACGATGCCTTCAAACGCGAGCAATCCGCCGATATGAACGTTGAGCCGCCGCCATAGTTCACTGAGTGCAACGACCGTGATCGCACCGCCGAGAACTAGCGCTGGCGTGGTCGCGACGAATTCCGCGTGCCACCCCCAGCGGTGGTGAAGAGCAAGCGAGAGTGCGCTCCCAATACCCAGTCCAATGAGCAGTGGGAGGTTCGCGAGCGTAGGCGACACCTCCGCTCGAGCGTCCATCGAAACTCGCAGTCCGATGTATCCCGCGAGAGGTATCAACAGGAGCGGCGAGCCACCCCAGGCGTGTATCCCAGCCGCGACCGAGAGTCCAAAGACGAGAGCGACGATCCACGTCATTGGTGTTCGGAGATGCTCCCGAACGCATGTGTGTGCCTCCAGACTGCCCTCGAGTCGCCGTTGGAGATCGACGGCGAGCCATGTCACCGTCACCAATGTGATCCCGAGCCAGAAGTATTGGTGAAGCTGATGATCGATGAAGCCGAGGCCCGTATAGACCGCGTTGATCGGTGTCACTGCGAAGACAAGGACTGACGCGACACCGACACGAACGTCTCGAGTAAGTAAGACGGTCATCTTGTAGATCGCAAGTCCGAGCGCGATGGAGGCGGCGATAGGGAGCCACGCTGCAACAGTGCCAGCCGCCCCCTGGCCACCGCCAAGCAACTCGGCGAGGAACCAGTTCGTCGCATGGGCAAGCGGTTGCACTCCTGAGACACCAGGCGGCGCATCTACCAGTACCTGGTAATCCAGGGGTCCCGAGGCCGTTGCCATCAACTCTCTCATCCAGTAGCGGAAGTAATATGGATCATTCCCCGGCGAGACGACGTAGCCGTTCTGAAACACCGATCGAAACGCCGTCATCCTGGCTGCGGCGACGACTAGCAGCGCTCCAAGCAGCGCCGTCAGTGCGCGAAGGTCAAGACTGGCCCAGAACTGCTCGAGTTCAATCTCGGGTCCACCATCGTTCGTGGTCTCCTCGAGTTCCTCGCCCTTCAATACCGATTCAATGACTGTCCGATCTGCGACTCGATACCCACCGTCGACGTTCTCAACGATGCCACGCGAGACGAGTTCCCCGAAGGTTCCCGAGTCCAGCGCGACGTCGTCAAATGTCCAGGTCTTGTGGTCGGCGTCGACTGCAAGGACGGTCTCGAGTACCTGATCGCCGTCATCCAGATCCTCGAGGAATGATGTCGTCGCGTCTGTGATATCGCCCGAGTCGCCGTCAGTAGGCATCGTCAATCACGTGAGTGTAAGGAAGTATCATATTTTCGTTCCGAACAAGTAGCAGGCCTGTAAAACATATTACGTCTGTACTCTGCAGTTAGCGTTTTTACAGATCATGGTCGTGTTTCCTTTATATCCGACCTCAAGAAGTTGCCCACCACTTGACAATATAGGCAACTGAAAGATAACGGAGTTCGGGCTCACAAGGTTGCATCCAGAATACGCCCGCTTTCGACACCTATCAATAGCCTTTGACAGATGAGGTGGCCGATGAGAGCCACGGTAAGAGAACCCGATTCTACCCTCTAGCCAGCATTTTTCGTTCATTAGGGCCCATCGCTTTGAGCGCATCACGAGGGTAAGATTTCGCGTGAAGTTATGAGATATTTAACTCGTTGACCGTGTCAATATTGAACCATACAATGGGATCGGTTCTTATTCGATCTCTTTGCGCGGGTCATCGACGAGTTCATAGAGACCCTCATACACTTTACGCGCGTTACCGTGTTCCACGAGTCGGCCGAGACGGTCACGGACATACTGCAGGCTATATCCAGTCTTTTCGGCGACAAAGGGGGCAGTAACACGCCCCTCATTCAGCATATCGAGCACCTTCTCGTCGGCTGGTCCGAGATCTTCTTCGTCAAGCATCGAATCTCGGTTGATAGTTGTTACGCTCACGTCTAAATGGACAATGGCTTTGGACATAATCCTTACTCCACAAGCCTTAGGACCTAAGGGTTAAGTGGCGCAGGTACATGCTGTAGAATGAGTACGGGATGCCTCAAAATCTCTGAGGCCGGTGTTACAGCACCGACCCCGTGCTGGAGCAACCAGCAATGTCAGATACAACTGCGATACACGAAACAATTTCGACTACACCGACCCGGGCCAATATTGTCCTCGAGCAATCAGGAAGCTACTATGGTTACCTCGGGCAAGACGGTGAGGGCTTCTATCATCACGTCGATGAAGCCACGAATACCGTCTACGTGACACCAGCCCGCGCTGAGCGATTCCTCCCCGACAATGCGGGACTGTACTGGTTTCGCGTCCGTGGCGAACTAGATCATATCGAAGAACTCGAGCAAGACGGAGACCGCGACAGGTGGATTGCATATGTCGAGTCGGTCAGAGGCTGGACAGACCGTCCAGTCCATCTTGATGTCACGGAGGTCTTCGCCAAGATGCACGAGGATGATCGGCGATGACCAACGAACGCCGAGTCACCATCACACTCGAGTTCGAGTACCCGATCACACCCGGAGATCTTGAACGCGCCTACTGCGAAATTCTCGAGCAGGCAGAGGAAGGTCGATAATGGACGAACTTTCCCTGCAGTGGACACCCGCCCATGGCCCAATGCGAAAGTTCGTCTTCAAGCCACAATCCGAAGGCGAGTACCCATGGGCTCGTATCGAGTTCGAACTCTGCGAGTCACAGTGGCAAGAAGTCGGTATCGAGTATCTTGATGAGATTTCGTTCGTCAGTGACGACAGCGAGGGAAGTGTTCCATCTCGCGTTCAAACCTATTTCGAAGGGGGTGACGTTGATGAGTAATCTCTCTGAACGTGAAGAGGTCGATATCGAGACCCTCGTCGAAGTAATCGACTTGCTCCGTGAGCAGAACAGACAACTCACCGAGCGCGTCGATACGCTCGAGTGCGATTTTGAACAGACCCAAAACAAACTCGAGGGCCTCGAAACTGAGAAAGCAGACCTCCAAGAGACAAACGAACGTCTTCGCGAGCGGCTCGACAAGTGCGAACAGGAGACCACTCGGCTTGACGCACTCACAGATGCCGCACGTAAGCGATCGGGAGTAAACAAACAGCGTATTGAAGAGCTCCAAGCTCGCGAACTCGAGAAAGGTGCACACCTCCTCACAGAGACTGTGGATCACTGTCAATAACCCCGACCACAAGGGTCGGGGCTTGTCAGTGGACTCCCGTTCTGCCGCTATACAGCGGAGGCATTGAACTCGCCATTCACGGTCAACGTCCCTGACTTCAGGGCTGATTGACACCCAGCCCATCCACCACGAGACTTCTGCCCGCGATGGATATATCCGCAATATCGGACGGCGATATTCTTCGCCGCGTTATAATCCGCGTTCACCTCATACCCACACTTCTGACACGCAAACGTCTTATCATCGCGGTTATCCTCGTGGGTAAACCCACAACAAGAACACCGCTGCGACGTGTACGCTGGACTCACGAAATCCACGAATAAGTCGCGGTCTTCAACCTTGTACTCCGCGATTTCCACGAACTTCGCATAGGCCCACTGCTGAAACTTTGACCCGTTAGCAATGTTCTCACGGATGTGTTTCAGGTTCTCGAAGATTACACCATCAGCAGTGACTCGCTCTGCTTCTTCGAGTAACTCGTTCACGCGGTTATGGAGCCAGTCCAACGACCAGTCTGAGAACCGACTCCCAATACGTTGGATCGTCAAGTGGGATGAACGCGTGCCTGTCTGTTGCAGGCGACCTCGGCGTTTCTCGAACTCGCTGCGTTTGTGAGTGAGGTAATCCGCACTGCCGATGAATTTTCCAGTGCTTGTGACGGCGAACGCGCCAGTCACGTTCAGGTCAACACCGAGAACCACTCCGTTCTCGATACCCTCTTCACGTGACGTGGCTTCTTGGCGTTCTATTCCGTCAACCTTGTAGTTGGGATTCTTCAGCGTAACGTGCAGGTAGAAGTCCTCACTGTGTTCATCATACTGGAGTGTCGCACTTGAGGCATCCCACTCGTCGCTCTCATAGTACCTTCCGAACGGTGTCTCTTCCCGCTCGTCTTCACGTGGCAACACGTAGTCGACTTTGACTCTTCCGTTGACAGTGGAGAGTGTCGCGTGGTCAGCGTTGAACGTCGCGGAGCGTTTGTCGTACACTACGCTCCACGAGTCAAACACGGGTTGACTCGTCTTCTCTCCCTTCTTCAACTTCTCGACGCCTGCATCGACGGCTTCGATGGCACGCCGAATGCCTTTCTGGACGAGGTTGGCTGTGAGGTCGTGTTCTGCCTTGAGGTCGTCGTAGAGTGCTTTCTCAGCTTTGGCTTTCGACGTGATACAGTAGTCATCGTAGCGCCACGCCCAGTCACTCGTCTGATTGGCACAGTTGAGGAACTGGTCTTTGGTGTGGTGGAAGTCTGCTTCGCAGTCGCTAGGCATGTTGAGTTTGATAGGTACTGTGCGGCGCGGAGCGTCGTCCACCATCTACTTCACATTATTGGGTGTTGCCTAATAAAGATCTGTGTTTCGTGGGGGAGTCGGGCTGTCTTTTTTGCGTGGGTTGATTCCCACGTGTCGGCTTCCTCCCCGAGGTCAAGCCTCGGGGCATCCGCCTCGACCGCCTGTGAAGTGGACGTCGACGATGATCGACTCGAGCGGATCGCAAAAGACGACGGCCACAGCTATTATCGGCTCCCTGAGTCAGACGATCCACTCGAGCGTGGTGGTAGCGTCGCACTCGCCCATGGTGACCTGCTGCCGATCCAACAACTTGCGCGGATGGACGAGGAAATGCTTCGTTCGACGGCGAATGCTCTTCCGACACAGCTCGCTGCAAAGCTCTGGAGAGCAAGAACTGACTCGAGCGTCGGTGACAACCCCTGGGAGTCCGGATGCAAAGGAGTCAAAGAGTACCTCAAGGCAAGTGATATGAAACACTGGATCCGCCGACAGGAACCAGGAACAAGTGAGACCTACGCGAAGAAATTGGTCTCACGAACGATCGACGCCGTGCTCGATCTCTCGAACCATCGTGTTGCGATCCGTAAGCAGACCGAACGCAAGAACGGTCTCGAGTACACCGAACGTCGGCTCATCATTCCCACCGATGCAGAGATTCCGGGTGAGATGTCGAATATGAGTGGAGCTAAACAGGCTCCGGAGACAGCTGGCGTCCACGGTCACCCGTAGACAGTAGGTCGAACACACCCTCGAGAGAGGATATATCCCTCAGGATAGCACACCCACACATCACGCAAGCGGTTGGTTAGGTGGTTGGTTAGCTATGAGTGGACCTCTCGAGCAGTCTTCGGCAGTCATCACTGAGGACGGTCTCGGAAGGAGTGTCCGAAGACGACAGTTGTCCACAGTATCGATGGTCATTTCTCTGCCTTGAACATGGATCCATAACCCCACTCCCGTACGATGTCATCGGAGACGGCAGCAAGAAGAGACAGACCATATTAAGTGGACTGTGTGTTAATTAAGCCCACGATGACAGTGCGCTACGTTTAGGTACCTTGAGGGGTTCGTACTTGACTACTAGATGCCAACTCAGCGCAGAATGCGGTTTGTACATGGACAGGTCGCATGGATGATCGCGACAGTCCTCGTGCTCACACTGTTGAACGCGCTGTCCTACGAGTTGGTTTTCGTTCTTTCACTGATCGGCTTCCTGGTCATCACGGAACTGACGGCCCCATTCAACGTCACACCGACATGGCGACGCCGCCTTCGTTGGCTTATTCTGCTTGGCCTCGCAGGTTTCGCAGTCATCGTCGTGCGACGGATTCTCGAAATTCTGCCACCGGAGGTGGTCCCAGTATGAATTCCAATCATGTACTCTGCCTCACTCGAGTCATGAAGGTGATTCGATGAGCTGGCTTGGCGACGGCAGAATCGACTGGCCGCGAATCCTATTGCTCGCACTCACCGTCACCGTACTCGTCACGCTAGGTACTGTGGCTGCGACATCGTCGACTGCATTCGGTCCATACAATCCCTCTTGGGATGGATCGTCTGACTTCCGGCAGGATGCTGAAGATGACCCCACAGTCGAGAGCCATCTATTGAGTGACACCGCCCAGTACGATGAACTGCCGGCCAACGAGACGGTCGCGTTCATCATCGCGCCAGATGAACCCTACGAGGGAGAGGATGCTGAACGGATCAGAGAGTTCGTCGATGAGGGTGGTACGCTCGTCGTCCTCGAGAACTTCGGCGAGCCAGGAAACGAACTGCTAGCCGATGTCGGTGCTGAAGCACGTGTGGATGGACAACTTGTTCGGGACGAACGTAACCACTTCCGTGGGCCAACAATGCCCGTCGCGACGGAAGTGTCGAGAATCACACGCTCACGTCTGGTGTTGACCAGCTGACTGCTCAACTATGGAACTGCAGTCGAACCAGGAAACGCAACAGTGCTGGTAGCGACCAGCGACTTCGCATACCTCGGTCCTGAGGATAACGAGTTGGACGAACAGGATGAACTCCAATCATACCCAGTCGCCACAGTGGAAAATGTTAGCGAGGGGAAGGTGGTCGTCGTCGGTGACCCGAGTATTACGATCAACGCGATGTACAGTGAGCCGGACAACGTCGCGTTCGTTCGCGGATTGTATGCTGATGCCGATCATGTGATCTTCGACCGCTCGCACGGTTCCGGGGTCCCTCCGCTGGCCGCTGCGATGCTGGTGATCCGGGGCTCACCATTGTTACAGCTGCTCGTTGGTACCATTGGCATCGGATTTGTTGCAGTGCTCTCTCAGATTCGGGTCAAGTCTGCACGCGAGGCCTTGCAGTCCCGGCTGCCAGCGCGCTTCCAGCCCGCCGGGAATCGCAATGACGGGACAATTGGTCCTGGACTCTCTGATTCCGAACGCGCCGAGTTCCTCCGCAGACAGCATCCCGACTGGGATGAGGAGCAAATCCAACGTATGATAACAGCGCTTAACCATCCCCGTTCGGAAGATGAGACAGACGAATGAGCGGTACCACTGATTTGGCCGACGGGACGAGCGGCGATCCCGAAGCCATCTATGATTCGCTTCGCAGCGAGATCGACCGCGTTCTCATCGGAAACGACGAGGCAGTCGAGTATTTGACGGTCGCGTTACTGACCCGTGGGCATCTCCTGATTGAAGGGGTTCCAGGTATCGCCAAGACGACGCTCGCGAACCTTTTCGCGCGGACGACTGGCCTGGAATACAACCGGGTCCAGATGACTCCCGACACCCTCCCGGCCGACATCACGGGCACGCACATCTATCGACAGGGAGCGGGAACGTTCGAACTCCAGCGCGGTCCCGTCTTCGCAAACCTCGTGGTTGCTGACGAAATCAATCGCGCAACGCCGAAGACCCAGAGCGCGTTGCTCGAGGCGATGGAAGAACGGCGTGTGACCATCGAAGGGTGAGACGCTTTCGTTGCCGGATCCGTTCATGGTTGTCGCGACCCAAAACCCGATTGAGTCTGAGGGGGTATTCCAGCTCCCAGAAGCCCAGCGAGACCGCTTCCAATTTAAGCTGACGCTCGATCTGCCGGACCGAACAGACGAACGGAGAGTTACTCGACCGGTTTGACGATGATCCGGAAGCTCGGCCCTGACGATGTCGAACAAGTCATCGAGCCAGAGAAGGTCATCGATGCGCGCCAGACCGTTCAAGCAGTCCACGTCGCACCCGCTGTCAAAGAGTACGTGCTCGATCTCGTCGCCGCGACGCGATCGCATGCCGATGTCGAACACGGTGCTTCACCGCGCGCGACGCTGGCGTTTCTCAACGGTGCCAAGGCGCGTGCCGCGATCCGTGGCCGTGACTACGCCATTCCTGATGACGTGAAGACGATGGCTGAACCGGTACTGCGTCATCGGCTCGTGTTGAGCACCAGCGCCGATCTGAGCGATGTTGACCCCTGAAGCCATCGTCGCGGAGATCGTCGACACGGTCGAGCCGCCAGGTGCCGATACAAAGCAGGCATTCGAATCGGCCGCAGCGAGCGACAGCGACGAGAAGATTCTCGAGTGAGTTTCTCCTCACTCCACGGTGGCAACGTCCCCGACGAGCTCGATTAGTCACAGTTCCTCGTCGGCGATCGCGGCCGCACGGAACATAGGTTCGTGTTCTAGTTCTCCGGGAAGTGGTGGTACGACGCCGATCAACTCGAGACGTATTCTGTGAGCGTGACCTCGCAGTCATCGAAATCGAAACACTATTTGGTAGGCAACGTTGGCCTCGAGGTCGTATAGACCACTCTCAAGGGCCGCAGAATTCGCGGTCCGACGACCGACGATATGCTGACCTCGAAAATCACCGCTTGGGATTTCAGTCCCGAAGACCTCTGCCCACCTCAATGGGAAGCAACGACTCACACACGAAGGTCAGCAAGCAAGGCAAGTATGACTGACGCCACGCAGGACATTGAGGAAGCAATCCACTAACTCGAGTACGATACCGAACGCAAGCAAGACTCAGCAGCCCTCCACCAATGACTAATACTGACCCCTTCCAGTGGAAGACTGACCCCACGATACACTTCACCGCCCCACACGCAAACCAGCGCCGTGACGATATCGATCATTTCGTCGTTGAACACGAGACCCGGCCCGACGACCTCGCGTTTGTACCTCGTGACCCGGACGGCGACGTGCCGACCCAATGGATTACGATCAACGCCGACGACGCGCTCTCCCTCGAAAACTGGCGATAGCCGCTCATTCAAAGCGTTTCGAGCGGATGCCACGAGGCGTGACCCGAAGCGGTTGACCCGAGTTCCCGTAGTCTCGCCTCGAGGTCAAACTTAGCGTAGAATCATTCTGATCCGACGCCCCCTCTCTCATTACTGGAGTCGTCTTTTGTGTTGCCCTCGTCGTCGATATCTTCCCACCGACAGGTGACCAGCCAGTCCGATCGCTCGTTGGCTGGTGTGACCTCGAGTCGGATTGGCCGCTCGAGCCCAGTTACGAATCCAACCGCGAGAAATGAGACGATCGGATGGTCAAAGCGGTCAAGATCGCCGAACGCGCTATCGTCGATGGCGACGGTGATGCGGTTCGAGGCTACATCTACATCTGGCTCGGCACTGCCTGTGAGTTCGAACTGCTCGACGAGGCCGTCAGCGAGCTGGGTTGCAAGCGGTGCCGGCGCAGTCGCGAGGTCGTCGGTCAGTGCACGCTCGAAGTCTTCGAGCAGCGTTGCTCCGGTGGGCTCAAGAACAAGTCCACGGTGCTCAGGATTAGTCAAGATTGGTCCTTCGAGATCATCCAGCGTGGGCAGTTCGCCGGTCGTCTGCTGGGGGACGTATAGGCGCGCACCCGAAGCGTCGTCAGTCGGGAGGTAGACGCGATCGTCGCTCAGGCCGAGTTCACTGGCGATTGCGGCCTCGTTGGCTGCCATCGCAGCATAGATCCGTTCACCGACATCTGCAGCGACAAACGTCCCAGGCGTCAGGTAGTAGGTAAGTACTCCGCCAAACAGACCCACCGAAGCGAGTGCGAAGAGCACTTCCCGGCCATCAGGGAAGAGGACTGCGGCGAGGGCCGCACAGGTACCAACGAGGGCTAGTCCCGCTGCAGTGCGACGGTATTGCGATTGCTTGGCGCGAGCATACTCGGCACGCAACCGCTCGTTTTCCGCCTCTAGAAGTTCTGTCCGTGCCGCGAGTTCGAGTCGGTCATCGTCCTGCCCGTCTGCTCGGTCAGCGTCCAAGTCGGTCGTCGTCTCGTCCAGATCAACATCAGTCGTACTCATATGTCAGTGGTGGGTTCAGTCGTCGGTTTGGCAGTCGTATCGGTATCTGTATCGGTGGTTGATTCGTCGGTTTGATCAGTATTGGTCTGGTGTGCCTGCTTTCCGTCCTCGCGGTCTGGAACCAGTCCGAGCCGAACAAGCTCGAGTCGGTGAAGGCCGTATGAAGCGATCGCGAGGAGAACGATCACCGTTGTGGCGGCCAGATAGAGCGACTGCGAGTCGACGATAAGCCACGCAGCGCCTGCCAGTGTCAGTGTACTCGTGATCGCGACGAGCGTGATGCGACCTGGGCTCTCAGTCCAAGGAACTGGCGAAAGGAGAACGGCAATGAATGTGACTTCGACGATGATGAACGGGAGTGGATCGATTCCGTCCGGGAAGGATGCAACGAGTGCAACGTGACCGGCTGCAAGCGCGTATGGTATCCCAAACAGGTAGCCAACGAGTGCCGTCGCAATCCCTGCAAGCGCGCCAAGTGGGCCAGCGACGGCACCGAACGCAACGACTATCAGCAGCGAGAGAGATGACGAGTTGACCAGTTCGCGGCCGGTCGCAGGCCGGGACCTGCATCGATTCGGGCGCTCACGCATGACCACCTCTCGAGCGGCCTGCTTCAATGACAGGCCGATAGCCGGTCGGTTGGCCCGACCTCGAGGGCGGTCACGTTATCGATCCGGGCGAGTTCTCGCCGGAATTCCTCGAATTCGACGTAGCGGTCATAAGCTTGCTCGATATCCGCCAGCCCACCCGGTTCGTAGAGTACCGACGGTGCGAGCAGAACCAAGACCTCGTTTCCGCCTTGCCGTGCGAGCGAGACCGTCTCGCGGAGTTCTGCTGGCCGTGAATCATCAGTACAGATGACGGTCCAGATCGAGCCCCGTGCGTCCGTCACACCCCTGTGGACTGCTCCGTATAGTGGATCCTCGGCGATCCGTTCCCGGTATCTCTGTTGACCAGAATAGAATGGACGCAGTGTCCGTCCAAACGCGTCATCTTCATCTGTTCCTTCAAGATCGGATAACGACCGCTGGGCGTCCGTGGGAGTGGTGTTCCGTCGCAGAAGCGGAACGTTGTTTTCGCCCGCTCTGACCGTTCTCAATTGGGTGCTTGAGGATCGCTGACTGCGCTCAATTCATTCGAGTTCGTTTCTGTGCTGTTCATCGTCGTGGTACCCATTTGGTTAGAGATGGGCGTGTCCGCCGCTATCGTCGGCTCGAGAGAGAGCAGTTGACGGCGGATTGGCCTGTAATTGACGGTCGACGATGCTATTCCCCGATAGTTAGTGATTCCACCATCGCCAACCGTCACGAACCCGAGTGGGTTGTTAAGTCGACGAGTGTTTCCTGCGATGACGAGGGCCACCTCGCGGAGGGCTTCAAGTTTTGTTTCG
This sequence comes from Natrinema hispanicum, assembly GCF_004217335.1. Classification (GTDB taxonomy): domain Archaea; phylum Halobacteriota; class Halobacteria; order Halobacteriales; family Natrialbaceae; genus Natrinema; species Natrinema hispanicum. The sequence continues at coordinate 710,392 of NZ_SHMP01000004.1, read as the reverse complement.
CCCTCTGAACCCATTGCGAGTGAGCTACGGTGGTCGACGGCCAGCAGGGTCCGGCGGTCACTCTCGGCCTCGTACTCGCGGACGTACGGCGTTGTGTGCCGTGCCGTCGCCTTCCAGTCGATCCGTCTCCCTGTATCGCCAGGGAGGTACTCGCGGAGTTCAGCCGGTTCGATTCCTGTGCCGGTTCGTCTAGACTCGTGGGACCCGTACGACGCGGCAATCCGGTCACCTCCCTCACCGACGTGAATTGACCGGGGACTGGGGGGTTCGACGGTCACTGTCGGCGTTGAACCAGCCGTAATCGTCTCTCGGAACAACCCATCCGTCGCTGTCACGGTTATTTTGTCGAACGTGTGACGACCAGCGACGGGCCAAGTGACCGTCCGTGTTCGGTTTGCCTGTTCGATGGCTGGTTCAAGTGAAAGCACAAACGGTCTAGTCGCAGTCGCTGCGACCGGTAGTCCAGCAGAGACTTCGAGTGTCAGTTCCGTTTTGGCTTCTCGCGTCGCGGTGAGCGTGACTGGGGTCTCGTCTCCCGTTTGGACGGCCGTACGGGTTGGAGACTGAACGACCGACAGCGACTCCACTGTTCGCTCGAGGTCACGGGTGAAGCGATACTGGTGGGCCAGTAGCCACGCGCCGATGAGGGCCGACCCAACAAGCACGAGCGGACGTGCAAACACTACTGCAAGGACGGCAAGCACAACGGCGAGTGCGGCGACCGTCCATCCCTGGCGCGTGGGGTACATGTCTTGACAGATTTCCGTGACCGTGTTCAAAGTATTGATTACCAGCAGACGAGACGATCCGGAATCGAGGTGCAGGCGGAGATAGGTGTATCCCGATGCGTGGACAGTCCAGTCGGTTGTGGCGAGTGTCGCCGCTCGAGAGAATACCTTATTTGGGTGCACTGAAAATTCCTCAGATGTGAATACTGTCGGTGGCCGTTCGCTCGTCTTCGCCCTCTTGATCATCTTAATGACGGTTACCAGTGGAATTGCCGTAGCGAACCCGGCGAGTGCGGCGGACGGTGATGCCGTCTATCGTGTCGCGGTCCAGCAAAACGACACCGACAGGGTGCAAAACGAGACAACCCCACATCGGAATCCCGACAACTACTCCGAAGACGGTGACCTCAACAGCGTCGAAGGGTGGCTATCAGATCGTCTGTCGACGCAGCTTGGCGAGAGTGCGATCCAACTGAGCGAGGGAGAATACGAACTCGCGAAAGACTATGTCGGTGAGGAATATCGCGAACGACTGGGACAGTACGTCGATGTCGCGGGAGAGACCAACGGCGAGAGTCAGGAAGACGAATTCGAAGAAGCCGGCGAAAAGCAGTCTCGGCTATCCGACACCGTTCAGGAATATCGAGAGACGAAAGACGAGTACGAAGCAGCCCGTGAGGCGGGTGATGAGGAACGTGCACGTGAGCGCGCACGTGAACTCGAGACACTTGCCAACGAGATTGATTCCCTCAGTGGCTCAGTTCGTGAGAGTTACGACAAGATCGAGAACCAGACGAATGCCGACCTTTCGGAGGCAGACACGGCGATCGAGAACGTTACTGAAACGATCCAGACCGAACAGGCAGCCGTTCGCGAACAGTCGTTTGAGAAAACAGAGCTGACGCTGACATCCGAACGTGAGACGATCTCGTTCCTTGAACCACTGGTCGCGACGGGCGAACTACGGACAGCTGGCGGGACTCCAATTGCGAACGAGGAAATCAGACTCGATGTCGGAAACCACACCAAGTGGGTCACAACGGATTCAGCGGGCGCATTCACTGCTCGAGTATCGTCCGATCGACGAACAACTATCGACCGACGAACTCGCCGTCCAGTACGTGCCTAAGACACAATCAGTGTACCTGGGCGACGAAGCTAACGTCAGTGTCTCGATCGAGCAGGCCGAACCGACCTGTCTCACTGAGCGAGGTTAGTCGTGAGGTGTCGTACAACGATGAGGCAGCCGTCGCCGGAGAGTTGGCAGTCGATGGAACCCCTGTCGACGGGATCACTCTTGCTGTGGTCCTCGAAGGGGAGCAGATCGGGACAGCCACCGTCACGGATAGCGAGTTCAGCGGGATGGGAACGGTTCCAGCGTCCGTCCCCGATGGAGAGGCTGAACTAGGCGTCCGACTGCCGTTCGATGATCAGGCCCTCGCCGCGACGACCAACACAACGACTGTGACCGTCCGCGAGACCGAAAGCAAGCTTTCGATCGAAGGGGAGTCGACTGGCAATCAAGAGATCACGGTCAACGGGACGCTCAGCACTGTTAGTAGCGACGGGGTCGCAGGCGAGATCGTACAGCTTCGAGTTGATGGAACATCTGTCGGTACCGTCACGACTGGGGAGGGCGGGTCGTTTGGCGAGACGGTTTCCGTTCCGGATTCAGTTACCGGGAGCGATGTGACGGTTGCTGCGGTCTACGAGGGAAGTGGCTCCAATCTCGCATCAGCGACCGCTGAAACGGTCGTTGTGATCGGCGAGACGGGAACACAGCTACCGACATCTGTTTGGCTCGCTGGCGGCTTCCTCGTAGTGATCGCAGCCGGTCTTGGTTTCTGGTGGTACCGTCGCTCCACGTCAGAGATTTCATCGGGCGGACCGGCAGATGACCGACAGTCTACATTGGACGGGACAACCGCCACTGAGAAGTCATCGGATCCGTCAGCCTGACACCGTCACACCACTACTCGAACGAGCCCACGAGCAGCTTCACAAGCGGACGGCCTGACTGACGCGGCACGAACGAGCTATGCAGCCGTTCGCCAGGCACTGGCGGCACGAATCGATAAACAGGGTGCGCTGACTCACTGGGAGTTCTATCGAACCTATCGCAGCGAAGATGCGCCAGACGCCGAGTTGCTCCACGATATCACGCAAGGATACGAACGTGCCGCATTCGGTCCGCGATAGTGTTTCGACAGACGAGGCGTCAGGTATTCTCGAGCGAGCGCGGCAGTTGTGTGGCAGCGATGGGTCGTCGAGCGATGGCGCACCTGCCGACGATTAACGAATCGGCTATAGCACCTATCTTTTCGGTTGCCGACCTTCTCGAGCGGCACTGTTGACCGGAAATGCTGATCGCAGCGGTCGGCATAGTATCACGAGAGTTTCAACAGGGTGTTGTCGACGACGCTCGCGCATACCTTTCGGTTTGTTTTTACCTCCGTTGTCAATACTATTGATTGAATGGTCGCGTTCCGGTCGTTGTGGCTGTTGCTCCCACGGCGAGTCAGACAACTACCCGCTGATCTTGCTGCTGTGGTTGCGCTCGTTATCGCGACTAACATCGCTGCGCTGGCCCCTATAATTCGAGAGACGCCACTTCGGGTTCCGCTCGGCCTCGCATTCGTCCTCTTCGTCCCCGGCTACGCGTTTATCGCGGCGCTGTTTCCCGAGGCTGGCGAGTCACCTGCGTCGGCCGATGAGTCCACACCACCGGCTGACAGCCAGACGATGGTCGACGACTCGGATTCAGATGGATTGTACGACTCGATTACCTCACGGTCCGGAATCGATGGCATCGAGCGCGTAGCACTCTCCTTCGGACTCAGTATTGCAATCGTGCCTCTGATCGGCCTCGTGTTGAATTTCACACCCTGGGGAATTCGTCTAGTGCCGATCGTGGTGTCAGGTCAGCGGCTTCACACTCGTTTCGGCAGCCGTGGCAGCAGAACGCCGACGGGAACTTCCGGTCGATGAACAAGTTCGAGGTCCCCTACCGAGAGTGGTACGCTGCTGGACGCGAGGAGTTGCTCGAGCCAGATACGCGTGCGGACGCGGCGTTGAACGTCTTGTTGGTGATATCAGTCGTGCTTGCAGCTGGGAGCGTGAGTTTCGCGGTGATGGTTCCGCCCGATGGTGAGCAATTCTCAGCGATCTATTTGCTAACCGAGGACGATGACGGCGAACGGGTCGCTGACGATTATCCGACTGAGTTCGTCCAAGGAGAGAGCAAAGAGCTGATTGTCGGGATCGACAACCACGAACACGAAACGACAGAGTACACGGTGGTGGTCCTCGAGCAGGATGTCGAGGTGGTCGAGAACGAGACGGCTACCAGTGAGAGAGATACTAATACGACGGTCAACGAGACAATCGTTCAGGAACAGCGAGAGCTCGATCGCTTTAGCACCACGATTGCACATAACGAGAGTTGGCACCACGAGTACGCGCTCGAGCCAACGATGACTGGGGAGAACCAGCGGGTAGTCTGGCTACTCTTCCCTGGTGGCAACGTGCCAGCCGACCCCTCGATGGAAGATACAGAGTATTCCGTCCACCTCTGGGTAAACGTCTCTGAGTCATGAAAGCGCGGGCATCCATTGGCTAACTGTCTTTCTCGAACTCTTCTTCTCGATCAATGGTAGTGGGCGCCCAAAAGGTGCTGATCACGGAACAAAAACGACGCTACAACGCGTCAGTACCGACGATGTCCTCGAGGCCGACATCAAATTGAAGAGAAAAACACCTCGCGATCGTCGACATGGAACACATTGGGGTGCTGGCACCTACCTTCCGTTAGTGGAGTAACTCAAGTGGGGGTGTGCGACTAATCCGCCAACCAGCAGTAGCTGCAGCAACCGTTCCAACGACCACGGCAATCCCGAGACCGGTCCCGTAAATCCACTGGCGCTGTTTGGAGAAGTCCTTCGAATCCGACAATAGCTGCTGCAAGGCGATTAAAAATACTAACAGCAGGAACCGTGAGTAGTATTCCAATTGCTCCCCCAATCAATCCAATTATGAACCCCTGTCCAATCACGGTCGAGACAAGGAGTGATCGTGAGATTCCTTGAGCTGTGAGAGCCGCAAATGTCTGGCGTTGTTGGTGAATTACAAGCGAGAGAAGCGATATCGTTAGTGCGATGCCAGAACCGATAGCCAACAAGACGAGTGCCCCTGCAGCTGCTAGTAGAAGCACTTGTTCTTGCAACACTGCCGAAAGCTGTTCTTGATTCGTTCGAATTTCGTACTCAGGATATGCTTCTTCCAGGTCCTTTTGAACCGTATTGACGCTTGCACCAGTCCTCTACAGTGATTGTGATGAAGGTTGCTGGCTCAGTTTGAGTGGTGCCCGTGACCTGGTGCAGTTCACTGAGTGGCATCGTCACCGTTGGCTGTTCCGAGCATTCGCTCGAAAGTTGGTGAAATACCGACAGATTGTGAACTGATTTTGCCTCGCAGCGGCCAGTGACCCGCCAATATTGACTGTGTCACCAGTTGAGATATTGAGCGAATCAGCTGTTTCTTTATCAATCACCACCTCTCGAGTCATCTCTCCCTCATATGTCCCATTCGCGTAATGAGTGTCTCCCTGAATCCCCTCACCCTCTGTTATTTGAACTACTGGACCACCTCCTGGTACACCTGTTGCAACGAACGTATGGAATTCATCACTATGGTTGGTGCTGACATATACCGTATCGAATGCTAACTGGGATAGCATGCTGTACGTCCTCATGTGCTTCCATTTCGGCGGATAGATTTCGAGAGTTGTATAACGTGTTTTCGAACCCACCGCCGCCTGCAGATGTTATTCGAGTTTCGCCTGACTGTGACCCAGAGGTCACGTTCAGCAGCATCAAATCCTTGCTGACCGGTTTCAAGAACGCCAATTCCTGCACCTGCAAGTAACGTCATTGAGAGAACAGCTAATGCGACACCGATAATCGCTAGCGTAAGTTGGAGTTTGTGTTGTCGAAATTGAGCAACAGTGAGACTCCCCGCAGTACGCAGGCGAATAACTCCCTGACTCACCCAGTTGTAAAGTTGTCTAAACACTATGGAACACCTCCTGAAACACGACGAGCCTGTCAGCAACAGGACTGGCAGTGAGAGTAGGCCTACTACCAGTGCAACACCGATTCCGTAGACAATGAAGACTGGATGAGAGGTCGCTATCGGCTCTGTCGTTATTGTTCGGACTGCAATAGTGTTTATCAGCCGTATTCCTGCTAAACCGCCAATAGTGCCTATCAACCCACCAAGCCCTGTCAGCACAACTGTCTGTGTTCCCACAAGCTGTAACTGACTTTTGATCGAGAGCCCCATTGCAGAGAGAACTGCTAATTGCTGCTGATCTGCAACGATCTCGAGTCCCGATGTTGTAACAACAAAAAGCGTTCCAATAGAGAGCGATACCACAAGTGCAGTAAGCGCGAGTGCCAATGAAAGATCTGACTCAGCTACTTGGTTTGCTGTCATTTCACCGCGTGTCTGGACAGATGACTGTGGATAAACCCCTTCGAGCTTGTTTTGCACGGATGGTGAATTCGTACTGACAACGAATTGATCTGCTTGGTCATATTCTGCAGCGCCAGTTATCTGTTGTAACTCGCTTAGCTGGACAAGTGCTGTCGGAATATCGCCTGTCGAACTTGACTGGTTGTCGATAGCCGTAACGGTGAACGTGTTGTTTCCTGCAACTGCGACTGATTCACCTGGTGAGGTTGCAAGAATGTCTGCTGCACCGTCCGAAAGGACCACTTCTCCTGTCCACTCACCGTTGTACTCTCCATTAGCGTAGTAGGGGTCCTGAGGTGTGAGTAAGTCAGAATCGACTCCAACAACGCGATCCAGCTCGGGTGTGTTTATAACCCCGACAACGAGAATATACTCAGCCGTGTCGCTTGATTCAATTCGGAGAACTTGAGCTAACACTGGTGTTGTTGCATCTACTCCATCGTAACTATGGATACGATCGTTCGTCTCATGGACCGAACTGAACTGTATATTATCGGTTGCAATTAACGGTGACTCTGGACTGTCTGTCTCAGGGACGATCCAGTAATCAACGTCATCATCGTAGACGGTGGTGCTCGTCGCAAGACCGACTCCAAGTCCAGTGACCATTATCAATAGTGCGATGGCGACGGCAACACCGAGGACACTAAATCGACTCCGTTGCTTCGCTGTATGGGTTGCACGTGATGCTGTGCGACGAATCCCGACAGCAATCAGCCCAACCCAACGAGTGAGTAGCCGCCGAATTTTCATGGACGGATCTCTTGTGTCCGACGATTAGCGATGGCACCATCTCGAAGTTGAATTACCCGATCACAAATCTCGAGCGTCTCCTGATCGTGTGAGGCAAGAACGATAGTTCGATTCTCAGCAACCTGTTTGAACTCCTCGAGTATTGTTCGCCCAGTTTCCGTGTCTAGTTCGCCGGTTGGTTCGTCAGCGATCACGAGTGCTGGATCTGTGATAAGCGCACGGGCGATCGCAACACGTTGTTGTTCCCCACCGCTGAGTTCACCTGGTCGGTGCGTGATCCGATCTTCGAGTCCAATTCGCTCGAGTAACTCTGTGGCCCGCTTTCGGCGCTCGCTCTTGGGAACACCAAGTTCAACGAGTGGAAGCGCAACATTTGCACGAGCAGAGAGCGAATCGAGTAGATGGAACCGCTGGAACACGATTCCAATATTCTCGAGCCGATGCCGCGTTCGCTCACGAGCAGATAGTGTTGTAAGATCGGTCCCCTGAAACGAAACCGTGCCTGCAGTCGGCTGTTCTAATCCGGATAAGAGATGCAACAGTGTCGATTTACCACTGCCACTCGATCCTGCGAGACCAACTATTTCTCCGGGAGAGATATCGAGAGAAACGGAGTCGACTGCATGGACTGTCGGAGGCTCCGATCGGCCTAATATGCGACCAATCAATCCCGGTTCTGAGCCTCGTTTATAGATTTTCGTCACGTTCCTTGCCGTGACAATAGGTGAAGAAGAATCAATGTCCTTGCTTGAGGTAACAGCCCCGGCCATACAAGTGGAAGATTCCTATAGCTAATTAACAGTTCTGCTATCGTGAACAAGTGTGTCTCCGTCTTGTTTCGGCGGAAAGAAGAACGAGCTCTGGTAGTCAGTTTTGTCGGCGAGACAGGAGCAACGCAACTGATAAGAGTGCAACAATAGCGATGCTCATTCCAAACCCAGGGATAGGCAGTAAGCCTCGATCCTCGTCAGGCTCGTCAGGATCATCAGGTTGATCTGGTTCTTTGGGTTCGTCAGGCTCAGGGTCAGTTTTTGTATCTTTCTTAACGGTCAGTGTTGCTGTTGCAGTATCAGTCTCACCGGCTTCATTTCTGACTGTGAGTTTGACTGGATACTCACCAGGCTTGTTGAATGTCTTGGTAACGGTCTTCCCTTCAAGCGTCTCTTTATTTATTTTCCACTCGTAATCGACGATGTCCTGATCTTCATCCGTCGACTTCGCAGCAGAGAAAGTAACTGTCTCGTTGACTGCGGCCGGGTTGGGGTCAATTGCGATTGCGGCGTTCGGCTTCTGCTGATCTGGCTCATCTTCACCGGGTGCGCCTGGGGGCACCACCGCCTCCGCCGCCACCGCCGCCACCGCCACCGCCACCGCCTCCACCGCCACCACCGCCGCCTCCGTTGGTGGTATCGGCTTGAATCGTCGTCGTACCAGTATTCACTTGGACTTGATCACTCGAGGAGCCGGTTGCAATGTGGATCCAGCGATAGTCACCTTCCATCCAGTTCTCATACGTCTCTACCGTCAATCGACGTTTCAGGACCACCTTTCACTGCAGTAGTAGAGGCATCGAGAGTAGTTTCTCCGGTAACCTCTGTTTCAATCTCATCGACGTCACCTTCGTTTGCAATGAAACTAACAACATCTCCGAACTGAGTTAAGCCTGTCCCGGTCTGCTCTCCGATTTTTTGGTTGACTATCGAGACATCATCTGTGAGGTTTTGCACCCCGTTGAATTCCTTAATTTCATGCTTGATAGTCACGTTCTCAGCAGAGAGATCTGTACTCAGCTGCTCTGAGATATTGACGGTCATCTGACTCGTAGTGAATTCGACTCGTCATAGACAGCTAACAGCGTGTGACGTTTCGCCGTCTAATTCAGTCGCATTAACATCAAAAGTCAGAGTATCGCCTGGCTCTGGCGAGTCAGGCGAAACCGAGACCTCGGATGGGGTATCCTGCGCAGCGAGTTGTTCGACTCCAAGAATCGTTGTCTCACCGTTGATTTCGAGCTCTCCGTTAGACGTGCTTAGATTACCGCCTGTCGCAAGCACGTACACGTAGTGTCCGGGATTGTCCGGCGTGGCTGCTAGCTCTTGATCACCGCTAAGATCGATGCTCTTCTCCGTAAATGAAGCGTTCTGGTTGAGATTCTCGATATTTTCGTTCGAGAGTTCATTAAGCAATTCTCGTCCAGTCGTCGGTGTGGCACTCGTTTGTTCCTCGATATGCGCGGTTAGAAGCTGAGCACCGTCGGTAGGAACATTATTCGTGTCAACGTTTTCTCCAAAGGAGAGTGTCACCTCATTTCCAGTCTGGAAGACAGCAAGCGTAGCACGATCCATATCACCTGACGACACGTCCCCCCGTGGGGTTTGTGCGCTCAAGAAGAGATTGTCGACGGTCACTGCACCGTTCGCACTCGTATTTGCCCGTAGTGAGAGTGCTGAGCGGTCCCAGACACTCATGTTCTCGGTGACGTCGATGTATGAGTCGTCTGTTCCGTCGCTCGCCGCTATCGATTGGTATGAGGTTGAAGCTGTCCCACTCGAGGCTCCCACGACCCCTGCAATCGGGCTGAGGAGCATCATAGCGCTGAATAATAGCGCAATGACAGGCCGACGTTTCATATCTCAATAAAATAAACTCCACAGATTTAACACTACCGAGTGAATTACCTCGGGTCAGACTCAGTATTTCCTCGAGTCGCTTATCGGCGAACACTGTCGTTGGCAGTTATCGGCATAGTTTCAACCACTTGCTATCCGGTCAGTCACCGTACTGCGGTGGAGTGTACCGATATCAATTCATCCCGTCACCAACGTTCTGTCCGCAACTGGTACATATATCTGCCTGCCATGGGACGGTGATTCGGATATCCCGGTCATCGTCGCAGTGTGGACAGTAGGCAGATCGAGTCGTTGTCTTCTCCCCTTGCCGCGGAGTGGTAATCTGAACTTCTCGCTCAGTACCACAATGTGGACAATAGATTGATCTGATCGTCGTATTCTCGTGCATAAGTCCCCCCATCACCTAATCTAGTTACACTATTCTAACGAATAATGAATAACAACTTAATATTTAGGTATGGTTGACAAGTCATACTGGCTGAAAATTAAACGATATATAATTGAAAGTATGATATGGATATTGAAGGCCGGAAGGACCAACAGGAATGAAACTCCATTAACATGAGTATTGTAGATTAAGACACAATTTTCTCTTTATGATGGTTTGAATGTCCGGCAAACAAATCCAAACTGGAAACGGATACCGGCTTCGAGTTCGGACAGTGGTTGTTCTATCGATCTTGCTATCTCAGAGCTACTGCGTCTGGCGATATCCAACCAGAAGTAATGCAAAGACAGTTACCACGGGGAAGAAACCCGGGGTACCAACCGAGTCGGTATCTGTGTTAGTCGACTCATTAGATGTCTCAGTGTCGTTGTTTGGGTTGAGAACCTGATCCTGACCAGGAGTCTCTTGGGTACTCTCGTTGTCAGAATTAGTCTCATTCTCACTCTCGGTGTCCGACCCTGAGACGGACGTCTCATTCGTATCCGTCTCACTCTCGTTAGAACTGTCTTCGGTTACCGAATCGTCATCCACAGATTCATTTGACTGATCGGTACTGCTGTTAGAACTGTTAGTATCGTCTTCGGATACACTGTCGTCCGGAGAAGCAACTCCTCCGCTACCGCCACCGCCACCGCCACCACCGCTACTCCCTCCGCCGCTGCCGGTTCCATCATCTTCATCCGTGTCGTCAGCTGTTACCGTGAGCGTCTCTCCGTTATCGATCGCGACAATGGTCGGGTATCCCTGTGCTTCCTCGTCACCCTGTACAGCACCGTAAACATGATACTCGCCTTCATCGAAGTCACTGAGATTGGTAGTCGTACTATATGTTCCGTCACCTTCAGCGCCTAACGTGATGTTTTTTCCATCGTCGTTAGCTTCGTTCCAGATCGCCACATCAACAGTGTCTACATTCGTTGCTGCATCCGTCGGCTCGATCGATGCAGTAACGTTGATTTCCTCATTGACTGTTGCGGATGTCGGATGATCGACCGAGAGATCGAACTCTTCGACGACCACGGGATACACTGCTTGTCGACCCTGTCCTCGAGGTTCCAAGGATAGCATGTACGTTCCAGGCTCGAGCGTGCTTGTATCGAGCGCGTCATCTTCGGTACCCATCGCAACACGGGTTTTGTCCGCGGTCCATACGTTACTGAACTCAGCTTTTTCGTCTGTATTGTAGAGGTAGATACTATACTGTTCTTGAGAGGTAACTTCGATTTCGATCGGTTCGCCCGGTTTGATGACACCGACACCGTCAACCGGATACTCTGTTCCTTCGATCTCGATGGTCTCTTCGGGGGTCGAAATCGAATCGACGACCTCGAGATCGTAGTCTGACTCCGATGCCACTGGGGCGGCAAGCGAGACAGAGGCAAGGACGATTAGACAAACGCTGACGACTTGAAGGGCACTTGTCCGCATAGATGAACATTTTGAAACTATGAATAAAATCCTTCCGCTGTTGTGAGAGGTTCGTAGGTCGAGGTCACCATCGACTAATACGTGTCTTGAGAAACGCCGGCCAGAGGCCAGCGTTGGAGCCCCCATCCGAGAGGTGGTGTGCCAATCGGGTGGGACTGAGATCAGTTGAGGGTGGGTACACAGTGAACTGATCTCAGGTGTGACGGCGAGGTTCCGTATCTCTCGGAGTGAGACGGATGCTGTCGGGCGAAGACAGAATCATCTCCCCGCCGCCTTCGAATTCAAATTGCGGTGGAATAAACCTGTTGGTAAAATTTTATTATAATTAATGATAACTGGGAGCAATAGCTGTAGGTGACAGCGTACGTAATACCCGTTGTGCTGCGGCTGTGCGGTACTCACAGTGGATGGCTTCACCGAGGCCACGCCGTGTGCCATGTTGTTTCATATAATCCGATGATAGAGGTCACAACCCAATGGAGCGAGTGGGATAGGGAGTTCACTCCTCGGGTACAGTTTCTTTAATTTCTGTGATGTGATTCTGGACGCTCCACAATTCCTCCACCAGCTCATTAAGTGACTGCTCTGTCTCCTCATCACAGAGTTCTGTACTAACGTTCCAGACAACATCTTCGGCATCAGCGAGTTGATCCTCAGCAGATTCTAATGCTTGAATTAATTCATTGGTATCACTCATTATCACTAACTTCCTCTCATAGAGGCTGTTCCATTCATGTCAATATATTTGTGCTGGTTATCTCGGTCAGCGTCGCGGTGTCTATCGAACAGAAATGAACAACAAGCTGGCCGAGTTCGAAAGCGGGTATACCATCGAACTCGAGCGTCGGTGTGGATCAACTACCGAAGCCACAGTACTTTGACCTCCTCTCGTGCCTGAAGATGTGAGTCTGCGCTATCAATTTTAATCGATTGTCTCTATGGGAGAAGATGCACATAGTCGTCTAGGGCGAGGGCGAACTCTCGAGTTGTGGGTAACTCAAGCCAAAAATAGGTAAATTCGGCGCCCTGTTCCTCCCCATCACCAGTCACCACGTGTGTCCACGTATCTCGGTCAACATCGACCTCTGCATGGAAGAAATGCCGGTGGTATCGTTTGGGAGGTGCACGCCGGCGCGTCCAGACATCGCTCGTCAGGTGTTCTACGTCTTGGAGTGTCGCGAGGCCGCTTTCTTCCCAGACTTCGCGCTCGAGTGCATTCCGTGGCGATTCGCTAGGCTCAATTGTTCCTTTCGGGATCTGGAGTCCATCATGGCCGGGTCCCTCGAACACGAGCAACTCGCGGCCATTCCGGGTGAGATACGCACAGACCTTGGGGACACAGGGTACTACCGAGTTGTACATATAGTAGGATATTTTATATTATAACATAAAATATGTGGTTGTGGTACGCGTGTGGGCGTAGTGATGGTGAGTTCAAGTGGGCACTGACGTCGCTGGCGGAACCTGCTTCTCACATACTCCAGTCGTGTATCCCTGTGTCTACCAGCTCGTAAATTCGGTATAGCAGACTGTTCTATGACTGCAATTTGCTTTAATGACGAACATAGTTTACTGGCGATAACTGTGTCAGTCTCGTATGGACGAGCCGCTCGCAAGCGATCTTCGACAGAAATCCGTCGTAGGAATAGACGGCAGCGAGGTCGGGATAGTACACAATATCATAATGCACGTCAAATCGGGTACGCTTGACCATCTCGTCGTCGACCCCCACGGGCGATTCTCGAGTCAGTCAGCGGACTTTGAAACAACCGACGACGGCCGACTCCTCGTTCCCATCAGTTGCATCCAAGACATCAGGGACCACATCATTGTCCGCGCGTAACGAGGTGCTCGAGCGGTGCTCGCGGGCGGCACGCCAGCGGCCGAGTCGGGTGTGCTCGTGGCCAAGGGCGCCGGGCTCGAGCGCCACCTCGAGGATGGGCGGGCCTATTCGCTGACACCGCAAAGCCACGCAGGACGATCGACTGTGATCGTGAGCTTACCCAGATCGACATGCCCAGCCGGGCGAGAGACGGAGCCGCGGCCGAAGCGGGAGGATCGCCGAGGGGTGCAACTGCCCCGAAGCCGACAGGAATCTGGACGTGGCCATCTAGGAGACAGTGATCATGACCATCAGCAGGATGCTGAACTGTCCTCCCTCTCGTTGGCAACCCCACACCATGGTATGACGTAGCACAGACCTAAGTTGTTATTCGACGAAAGTTGACCGGTATGCCAATTGTTGCAGCGATTGATCAGTCAGACCGAGCGCGATCAGTGATCAGACAAGCCCGCGAACTCGCCGACGCGTACGGGGTCGAACTCCACGTTGTCCACGTCAACCACCTCGGGGTCAAGCCCCGAGGCTTGTCAGTGGACTCCCGTTCTAACCGAGTAATTCGGCAGGCGTGTAATCGCCGTTCACGTTCAACGTCCCCGACTTGAGGGCCAATTGACTGTCGGCCCCGGGTATCCCAGTCGATGAGCGAGGACAGCGAGCCAAGTGCACCGGGAGATGGAGCGCGGTCCAGCACTGGGCTGGTGCCGATGCTCGCAGATCCGCTCGATCGCCGAGACCGGCGGCAGCACGGTCGAGATGGTGTCGCTGGACGGCCACCGAAACCGCTGGTGACCGACGACGGACGGGAACAGAACAGGATACAAGCCTCTTGCGCTGCTGGCGGTGGGGCTGGAAGCGGCCGACTGTCACCACTCTCCAGAGGTTGGTGCCGCTGGTCGGCGACCAAGACCCAAGCGCCGCCATTGCCGGTCACGCGACGCCCACGTCGCTGGTCCAGCAGCACGTTTTTAGCGAACTGTCGCGTCGAGGCGGTGTGGGACGCTACCAGCCGAGAACGCACGACTCGTTCATCAAATGTGAGACGCCTCGCTGCGGGGCAAACAACGCCCCCGAAGGGAGTACAGCATACGACACTGCCTGTTGGCGATGTGGTGAATCCCTCGGCGGGAAACCAGATCCCGGTGACGAAGTCACCGTCGACATCGTCGACGAGCAAGCCGACGGCACGCTCGTCTGCAAAACGGAGAGCGGGTTCGTCCTCTTTCTCGAGGCGGATACTGCGGCAATCGAAGCCACAGTCCGAGTCACTGCCATTGACGAGACCCACGGCGAAGCAGAACTTGTCGACACGGAATCGTAGCGAGTCCCGATTTTCCAGAGCCGTCAGCCCAGCGTGTCGTCTCGGCGGTGAGAACCAGCATGCTGAGAGACCAAGGGACGCCGGCGGATCCAGTCATCCACCATATCGGCGACGCCGAGGCGGACTGTCGACACGGCCACGGCTCGCGAGGGCCATATTGGGCTGCTCGTCTCGGCACGCTGCCAGGAAGTGGTCTGGGAGTTCTGCGGCTACAAAGAAGAGCAGGTCGGCACAGCGGCCGCCGATGATCACTGCCTCAATGCGCTCCGCTACGCCTAGCTGGGTATTGCGGGGCAGTAATCTCGAGCGCGAGGTTCTTGTGGCGGGTCTCCTCACGTTGAAATAGCGCAGTGCGACGTCTCGAGTCCCGGCCGTGACGAGACGGGCCTCATTCGTGCGGTGCCAGGTCCGAATCCCGCCGGCGGGCAACGAGCCAGACGCAGAACGCACTCACCCCGGCGACGACCGCCGGCCAGCGGTCGCTGCTCAGATAGAGGTCCCCCGCCGGCGGGCGATAGTCGAGCAGCGGCCAGAAGACGGCGTAGGCCTCGCCCGACGCCGTCAGCAACAGGAGATCGAGGGCGTGGTGGGAGCCGGCGCCGACCGCAAGCAGGGCGACCGCGCGGGGACGCTGGGCCGGCGCCACGAAGAGCCCACCGAGGCCGATGACGAGCGCGGAGCCGACGAGGGTATGGATCGGACTCCAGGTGAACGGGACGCCGAGGACCCAAGCGACAAACTCGTCCGGCACCTGCAGCTGGATCTTCATGAGGTCTGGCACGAGCGCGCCGGCCATGACGAGCGTGACGTGAGCCGGGCGCAGCCACGCGTAGCGAAACGAGAGCAGCGTGCCGAGGGTGTAGCTGACGAGCACGTGGGTCAAGATGTCAGGCACGCGGCCCACCTCCGCCCCTAGTTCGCTTGCGCTGGTCGCGGTGAGTGCTGGTCCGTGGGTCGTCGGTCGTGGCCGAGTGGTCGGCCCGGCCCTCGCACGCTCGTGCACCACGCCTATCGGGGCCGTCGTCGTCGGGGCGGTCGCCACGCGATCGCTCGCGCGGTACGAACGCGAGCGCGGTCCGGTCGACGCGCCAGTGGCGGACGAACCGGCCGACGACCAAGAGCCCGCCCAGCGCCGAGACGACGAGCATGTAACGTGTCTCGGCCGGGTCGCGCGTCAGCGCGCGCTCGACGGCGAGGGTCGACTCGGCCGTGAGGGTGCCGAACGCTGTCACCCGGTCCCCCCGCTCGAGCGGTGCGCCACCGGTTTTGAGTCGGGCGTCGGCGTCCTCGAGCGTGAACCGCCCATGACATCCTCCCCAGCGTGAATGCCGGGGTTTCCTCTCGCTGGGAGTCTCGGCTACGCCGAGTCCACGGAGGCAACTTGCGGGTTCGTGTGCTCCTCGTTGGGCCGGGGAGAGCGTGGTGACTCCAGCCAGTCGTGGCTGTCCCACTTGAGGCACACGGGCCGTGCCATCGGCCGTGCTACTTCTTCGTGCCGTCTCAGGAACATCTCGCTTGCGCCGAGATCCGCGTGGCCTTCGAAGCCGCAACGACAGGTGAGCGTGTCCTGATGCCGCGTTGTGTCCTTGGTTGAGCCGCAGTTCGGACACGTCTGCGAGGTCCACGCTTCCGTGCGGACTTCGACGGCTATGCCAAACTCCTCGGCGGTATCGGCGAGCCGTCCGACGAATCGCCTGAACGCCCAGAAGTTGTGCAGCTTGGCGTTCGTCCGAACAGACCAGTGCGTCTCGAGTACGTCGGTGAGATCGCCGACATACACCGTGGAGACGCCTTGGTCGTACAGGCGTTCGATCAGATCCCGGCAGAGCGCGTCCTGTGCATGGTCGCGTCGTCGGGTCCGACGCCGATACAGCCTGTCGATTCGCTTCGAACTGTACTGCCCTTCCTCGAGTTTCAACTGGAGTTCGGCAATCCGGTGCGTGGTGTCGCGGAACCGTTCGAACAGGTCGCGTCCTTCGTACAGGTACTGCTCGCCGGTTGAAACCGTACAGGCGACGATATTGTTCGCGCCGATGTCCAGAGCGGCGGTTTCGTCCGCCAGTGGTTGTGCCAGTCGAGAATTGTCGATTGTGACTGGCTGAAAGGCTCTGAACGTCTCGCTCACATCGTCGTAATACAGTTCCAATCGGCCCTGTTTGTCGTACTCTTTCCAGTTGGGTTCGCCCCGAACTTCGAGTCGGAGTCGTTCTTGGTACCCGAGACCATACTCTTCTTTCAGGTCATGGCCGACAAGAATCTCGAGCCGAGAGTGTTGGCCCCATTCGACCGAGTACGACGTGTTTCGGATGTACGTCCGCAGTTCGCGACCCTCGTCTTGATTGCCCCAGAAGCCGGGCTTGCCGTTAGCTTCGCTCTTCTCTCGGAGTGCGAAGAACGAGCGCCACGCTTCGCGGTTCTTGCGTTCGATCTGCTGAACGGTTGACGCGCCGAGCGTACCGCCGTACCGTCCGCGGTACTCGTCGAGCTCCCAAACGTCGCCGTCCGTGTCCTCGAAGTTGGTTCGGCGCTGATAATTGATCTCGTTCCAGAGAGCGGCTGAAGCGTCCAAGTGCCGTCGAAGCAACTCCTCGTCCGCGTCGGACTGGGGAACTACTTCGAACTCGTTGGTGCGCTTCATCGCTACTTCTGTGCACGAGCGTAACTAACATAAATCTACGGATTCTCGTAGGCACTGTGTCGAACTACGTTAACATCGAAGTCCCCGACGACGAACAGTATGAGCGCATCAAACGCGTGAAAAACGAACACGGTCTGACGTGGCGCGGGATGTTGATCCACGCCGCCGACGACTTGGAGACTTCGGCCGGGGAGTAACCGGTGGTTCGCGTCGTCGAGTGACGCGATTCACGCCCGCGGTAAACGGCGAGACTCTCTCGCTGTTTTAGGTAGTGCCACTTTGCCTGTGGAAGCCGCTCTCAGATGTCCGTTGAATCCTCGAACACGATCGGGCTCGAGCGGTGCGCGCGGACGGCATGCGGGCGTCCGGATCGGGTGTGCTCGGAGCCGAGGGCGCCGGGCTCAAGCACCACCTCAAGGATGGGCGGGTCTGGTTCGCTGACACCGCAAAACCGCGCGGAACGAGCGACTGTAACCGCGAGCGCGCCCAGCCGGGCAAGCGACGGGGTCGCGACTGAAGCGGGAGGATCGTGGAGGTGTGCAACCGCCTCGAGGCCGACGGCAATCTCACCGGTGGCACCCGCGAGAAGGTGATCATGACGATGAGTGGCGTGCCGGGCGGGACCGGCGGCTCGCGAGCGACCGAGAGCGCGAACGGGACCGCGGCCGCGGCCGAGACGGCGGCTGGCGACGAAGCCGCGGTTGGCCTGCTGGTCTTCGACCAGTGTCAGCAGCTGATCCGGGAGTTCCTCGGCTACAAGACAGACCACGTCGGCAACCTGGGCGCTGACGATCACTGTCGAAGACGAAAGCGACTGGGACGGAAAAGTTCAGGAAAGATCCGTTCTAACGGCGGTATCAGTGCACGCCGTGTAGCAACTAAAACCACATCGACAGACCAGTGACACAAAGTCTGCCAACAGTCTGGTGGCACGCCACTCTGACGTAGCACCTGCGCACCGGACCCATCCGGTGCCTTGGAACGGGTTGCACCGTCGCAAGACAGAGAGGGAGATGCTGAGTCTGCCACTGAGGGTATCACGAATCATGCTGGAGACCTATCTGTCTTGGTGTCACTTCGGCTGGGGCCCAACAACTCACATCTAAGCTGGCTATAAGCTACCAGTCCAGCCAGTTCCTGATACCGAGTATGCCCGGCTGTCAGCGACCGATTAGGCCGCCACGTCGGCACGGCTTATAGAACAGACTAATCGAATCTGTTATCAGAATCCACTAACTTGGTCACCGACATGGCTTCTGACTGTTCAACGTGCCTTGTCGGACTAATGGTCAGATATGGTAAAAGAGGAGCACGAACGATCCCAAAGTTGATCACCGCCTGGATCCCTGATCAGCCAGTTGACCACACGGAGAAAAAGGATCTTTTCAAAATAACCAAACGAAAGCTGAATGAGCGGCCTACTGCGAGATATGCCGCCGTCGTATTTTCAATCTTTTTTCTGTTATTTGTACTCCCATTAGTAGATACATTGGAACGAATCAACCTTCCACTGATCGCACCGATCCAAAGCGCCGCTGGGGGTCTGTTCGTCGGTGGGACACTATATTTGATCATCCACCATGTAGGAGAGCACGGCGACAGCGTGCAACGAACCGAGTGCGAGTCAGAATATTCGGACCGACTACGTGGACTTATAAGCCATAAAATCCCCTCGGTTATCCTCATAGTGATAACCGTTCCAGTTTTCTTCTACCATTTTTATGTGAGTTGGATCGGACGCGTCGATCTCTATGGGTTATTTCTAAACGGAGCCGTTGCTGGATTTGTTGTGACTATCTGTAATGAGATACACAAATCAGCCGTACCGGTAGACGCAGCCGACGAGTAACTCCACGCAGGTGGGCTATCCGGGAGTAGCTGGAGGAAGCGCAACGGTGTGCGAAGAGCCAGAACCGCGCAGTCGTCGGGAACCACCCGGTGTTCGGTCGCGATAAGGAATCATGATGATGGTCGATATGCGAGGCGGCACTCCAACTCGCGGGCCAACCCAGCAACAGGCCACGCGGAGTCGGCCGCATCCAATGGGTCCATCGTCAGGCTGGTGGTTTTGGAGCAGTGTCAGCACCTGATCTGGGAATGCTGCGGCGACATAGAAGCGCACGTCGGCAAGGCGATCGCCGACGATCACTGTCTCGACGCGCTGCGCTGCCGATATAGGCGTCGCCGGGCAATCGTCACCTCGCGCTGGCGAGCGCCGGCCCACTGGGACAGCTGGCGCGTACCCTGACCGCGACTGGTGTGGCCGGGCCGCCGGCACTCGGCTTGGCGACGGGCCCGACCACTACTCTCGCAGCCGGTTTGCTCACGATGGGCAGGCAGGCTGCCCCGCCGCGTGATGGGGCAGCGGGGAGTGGCTGGCGTCAACAAAGGCAGCCACAGGCCAGACAGACAGCCGGCAACCACGGTTTGTCGGTGTGGATCGTGCCGTGGCGCTCGCAGTGGGGACACGTTTGCTCTGGTGGATGCTGGGTGGTCATCTGTACGCAACGCGTTGGCTATCTAATGTATGTAGGTTGCTATGTTGTCAGTAAAGTGCTATATAGACCACCCCTGGAGCGGGACCGGCCAGTCGGCACAGCGGGCGCCGGTCCACCGCCGGATGGCCGTCATCGTCTTAGTCGCCGTAACGCTCAGTCGTCGGCAGCCGTGTCGCGACGTTGGACGTAGTGTGAGGAACCATGGCTCCCCGTCGGCCCGCGTGAACAGCCGCTCCTCGCAGTCTGGACACAACCCGTCAGATGGTGAATGATACAGAAGCAAGACAAGTAGCAATTGATACGTGTTTGGGTTCCCGCTGGCGCTGACCGCGTGGAAGTGGCTTGCACGCCCACCGCGGTGGGGACTGTTTGTCTGGCGCTGATCACGCTGGCGGGATGTCGACGAGTACTGCACTGATAGATAATTGAGTAAAATATAAGCCGTGGGTGCTTGCCGGTTGTGTAGCGCCGCCTAATATGGCGGGGGATGGAGGAACGAAGCAATGACTAACGACGAAACGACACGAATCGCCTACTGTCCGCGCTGTGACGCCGAGCGCGAGATCCAAATCACCGTTTCGTGGCAGGGCGATCTCTGTATCGCTTGTCGAGAGGACATCCCAGAGTAAGGTTGGGCCACCAATATCGCAGGCAGGCCAGTAGTGAGTATTCAGCGCTGGTCGACGGCGCCCCAGTTCCTCGTGGAGTTCCAGACAGAAGGTGGCCAATCATGATCCGAATCCGACAGGCCCTGTGGGAACTCGAGATGGACGCTCTCGGCCATCCCTATTCCGTTACAGGTGCGGTCTCCGGCAATCACCTAAGTGGCTCACCGGCAGCAGCCCATTCTTGACAAAGTTGTCGACGTTCGGTTATTTCAGCGGCGTATTCTGGACAGATTGTCCCGCGGTTGCAATAGATTTCCCACGCACGATCGCTCTCGATTGTTTCTTTCTCGAGCATCTGATATCTCCCCTGAGCAACTCACTCATAGCTGAACCGACATAATAGTTTCCGAATAGCTGGCTGTTCCGCTATCTGAGAGGGCGGTCAAAATAGCTGTTCTGAGATTGGCGAGATTCTCGTTGCTCGACCGTGTTCAAATAGACGAAATCTGAGCCTCGAAGAGTCGGTGGGTGATAATTGGCGGAGTTCATTCGGCAGTGAGTCGTAGAAGATACCACTATGAAAGTTGATCCGAACAACCCGCGAATCAACGAAGTCGATGATCGAGGTTGAATCTATCTCGGGGCCGAGTGCGCGAACAAGCCGTAACCGTCACCGCCGTCGAGATAGAATCCGCCCATCTCGACGAGGACTGACTGGACTAATGGATGAGGATTCGGAATCTATCGCGGTGACATTGTTATTACAGATGTCACTCATTCCCATTTCGAGGATCATCGACAAGCTCGAACAGCCGAGTACCATCATGGACACATTTGACATAGCCAGCGGCTTCAAGGACTTCAAGACGATTGTAAACGGTATTTCTCGAATAGCCGGTCCAGTCTACTAATGCACCCTTTGTTACTCGACCGCCCTTTAATTCGTTGAGGATTGCCTCGTCAGCGGGTCTAAGATCGTCAGGATCCATTGATTTGTTCTCTTGTGTAGCCGCCATGTGCATATATTCCACTAATACGCATTTAGAACTGTTGCTAAGAACACCACATAAGCATGTGCATATTGCACAAAAGCTAAGGTAGACGCCTTCCTATTAGATAGCAAGTACGGGATGCCTCAGTAGGAATTGAGGCCGGTGTTTCAGGCACCGACCCCGTGCTGGAGCTACCAGCAATGGCAACTACGACATCTACTACAGTAGACGTTTCGGATGGACAGCAAGACATCATCATTCTCGAGCAATCGGGAAGCTACTACGGTTACCTCGGAAAGGACGGCGAAGGCTTTCACCACCACGTCGATGAGGCCACGAATACCGTCTACGTGACGCCAGACCGTGCTGAGCGATTTCTTCCCGAGAATGCGGGAGTGTACTGGTTTCGTGTCCGCGGTGAAGCCGACCATATCGAAGAACTCGAGCGAGACGAGGATCGCGATAGATGGATCGCGTACGTTGACTCGGTCAGAGGCTGGACAGACCGTCCGGTCCACATCGATGTCACGGCGATCTTCGCCAAGATGCACGAGGGTGATCGGCGATGACCGATGAGAACCGAGTCACAATTACACTCGAACTCGAGCATCCGATTACGCCGGGTGATCTCGAGCGCGCCTATTGTGAACTTCTCGAGCAGGCTAAGGAGGTTCGATAATGGACGAACTTTCCCTTCAGTGGACGCCTGTGCATGGCCCAATGCGAAAGCTCGTCTTTGAGCCACAACCCGACGGCGAGTACGCATGGGCGCGCATCGAGTTCGAACTATGCGAATCTCAATGGCGAGAGGTTGGTTTCGAGTATCTCGAGGAACTTTCGTTTGTCAGTGACGACGGAGAGGGGACTTCACTACCCCACGCTCGAACCTATTTCGAAGGAGGTGAGGGCGATGTGTGAGCTCTCAGAACACGGTGGGATCACTCCCGACACCCTTGTAGAAGTGATTGACGACCTCTGTGAGCAGAACAGACAACTCACCGAACGCGTCGACACGCTCGAAGGCGATCTCGAACAGACCCAAGACAAACTCGAGAGACTTGAAGACGAGAAGGCGGACTTGCAAGAGAGGAACGACCGACTTCACGACCGTCTCGAAGACTGTGAGCAAGCGACTACTCGGCTTGACGCACTCACAGATGCTGCGCGTAAGCGATCAGGAGCGAACAAACAGCGTATCGAGGAACTTCAGGCCCGCGAACTCGAGAAGGGTGCTCATCTCCTCACGGAGACCGTCGATCATCACGAGATCGATGTCGATGGTGACTGTCTCGAACGGATCACGAAAGACGACGGTCACACTTACTATCGACTTCCTCAATCGGAAGATCCGCTTGAACGTGGTGGTAGCGTTGCACTCGCCCACGGTGACCTGCTTCCGATCCAGCAACTCGCGCAGATGGACGGGGAAATGCTTCGTTCGACGGCGAATGCTCTTCCGACACGGCTTGCCGCAAAGCTGTGGAAAGCACGTACTGACTCGAGCGTTGGCGACACCCCATGGGAATCCGGCTGTAAGGATATCGCAGAGTGCGTCAAAGCGAGTGACCTGAAACACTGGATTCGCCGGCAAGAGCCAGGGACAAGCGAGACATACGCAAAGAAGCTCGTCTCCCGGACGATAGACGCCATGCTCGACCTGTCGAATCATCGTGTTGCGGTTCGCAAACGGACCGAGCGAAAGAACGGTCTCGAGTACACCGAACGGCGGTTGATACTCCCCACCGATGCAGAGATCCCCGGTGAGACATCTGGCTCGAGTGAACTAAAACAGGCCCCGGAGACAGCTGGCGTCCACAGTCACCCATAGACATCCGGTAGAATACACCCTCGAGAGAGGATCAATCTCTCAGCACACAGCGCCCACATATCACGCAGGCGGTTAGTTTGGTGGTTGGTTAGCTATAGGTGGGTCTCTCGAGCGGTCTTCGGCGGTCACTTCCGAGTACGGCCTCGAGTATCGATACTGGAGACGACAACTGTCCACAGTGATTAACGGAATGAAGAGAAGATGGTCGAACCCTCCTAAATGAATATTAGATGCTTCTGGTAACAATTCGTGCTCTTGAATGAACCACTGGATCGTCTCGAGTCGGGACTGGCGACGACAGCACAGGCGAGAGATTCACGAGTAACTGATCTGTCCTACAGCAGCACTGGTGGTGTTATGGCGTATCGCAGAGAGTGAGGACTCTCGAGTGGTGTGATGTGTCTGTGGTCAGCGTTATCCGTAGGCGTTGGTGAAATTCTCAAGATGATCGCCGACGATATGGATCTCGTGAGGGGCGACGGTGTCTGTCTGGAGGTGGGCTCTCTTCTTGAGTCTGCGGATTTGTAGTCCCTTGATCCGGGCCTTGTTCGCGCCCATGCGTTTTGTGGGTGACCTCGACGATGGCTTCTAAGCGATCGGTTTCGAATTCGTGGTGCTCGAGTCGATTGTCGTGCTCCTCGAGTCGAGCCTCGAGCGTATCGATATGCTCGTCCTTGCGCTCGAGTTGCAGCTCGAGTCGGTCGACGCGATCGACAAGGGTGGTGAGTCGGGGCTTGAGGGCGTCACTCATCCAGATCACTTCCGGTATTGTCGTCAGGTCCCTCGAGCGTGCTCAGGTGCGGCGGCTAGGTCTCCTCAAACAGCGTCCGGGCAAGTTCGTTGAGGGTCTCGAGGCCCGCTCGGATCGTCTGCGAGTCGTCGCTCAGGGTCGCATCTCTGTCGGTCTCGGTCGATGCGCCCCATCGGTTTTGGACGCTCGACTACTCAAAAAGACCGACGAGAAACGCGGCTACTACAGGGTTACTGATTGGGGAGTTGCGTACCTCGAGAGAGGTTGACGTGAGTGATCTTATGCATAACGATTCACGGCCGTTCTGTTTTGCTACTGCACCATTGAGACTACTATTTTTTACGTAGTGGCTATACCAACTAATATCCCGAAAACCAGTAGATTAAACTACCCATCAACTACAGTTGTACATAATGCGTCTAGCGTCAAAGTTAGCTGATCAATTTAAAGCCGAATTCTCAGGTCGGGTTATTGCAACTATTTCAAGTTCTATTTTGACAGTTCTACTCGCGCGTTTGTTAGAGCCGGACTCATATGGTTTGCTTTTTTTAGCAATCTCAATATACGGGATAGTCAAGCTATTCAGCAAACTTGGAATCGCACGATCCGCTAGTCGGTACCTAGCAGAATACAGAGAAACGGATGCAGATCAAATTCCCTATATTCTCAAAACCTCTTTCCTACTTAATGCCCTAACTATACTCCTCACTGGATTTGTTCTCTTCATTGGTAAAGAACATATTGCCGAACTCATTGGTAGACCTGAATTAAGTCCATTTCTAGCGCTTGGAGCACTTTTTATTGGCTTTAGCTCTCTTCTCTCATATGTTCGTTTTATTTTACAAGGGTTCGAGAGAGTAGAGCTATCTTCTACGGTTCATGCCGCCGATCGAACCTGTCGACTTTTTCTCGCAGTCGGTTTTGTTTTGCTAGGTTACGACGTTATAGGTGCTCTTTTGGGATATATCATAAGTGCAGCTCTCGTATCTACCGGAGGGTTATTATTCATATATATCTCATTTTATCGCGGATTTGAAAAAAATCCAAGAGAGCCAGATCTCAGACGGCGTATTATCAAATATGCAATTCCATTAACCGCAACAAATACTGCAACTGTACTTGACAAGCGAATTGATATGGTATTAATTGGATTCTTTCTCAATCCAAGTGCAGTAGCCTTCTATACAGCTGGAAGACAAATAGTCCAATTTATTAAAATGCCGATGGCTTCGCTAGGTTTTACTCTATCACCTATGTATGGTTCGCAGAAGGCTAATGGAGATTCAGATACTGCGGCACGTATTTATGAAACTTCTCTATCTTATGGGCTCTTACTATATATTCCAATAAGTGCAGGAGTCATACTTATTGCTGAACCACTAATAGAGCTTGTTTTCGGTAGCGAATACCTTGGTGCAGTCCCGATACTACATGTATTTTCACTATATATTGTTTTAGAGTCAGTCACAGAACTAACCAATACGAGCCTTGATTATCTCGGGCGAGCGAGGTCACGTGCAATAATTCAACTTATTACGGCAGTATTGAACGTACTACTCAACATTATTTTGATTCCTTTGATTGGGATCGTGGGTGCTGCTATCGCTACAGTTATTACACACTCGTTATATACGCTTGCGAATGTATATATAATAAATCTTGAATTATCGTTAAGATTTGGATTTATACTCCGTAATCTACTTTATTCTATCGGGATTGCAATAGCAATATCTATTCCCGTATATGGTATTCTCAACTTTTCTTTAGGTGTAATATCATTATTTATCTCAATTTTTCTTGGTGGTCTAATCTGGATACTCCTTATCCAAATTTTAGGATTAGTGAATGTTAGAAAAGTTGTTTCAACTCTCACATAGTCACTGATGGGATGGAAGGGTACTAAGTGCGCTGTCTAGTTGTCAGCCTTTGCCACCCCAGTCTTTCATCCATGCGTGGGAACTTAGCAGGCTTTCATCCCATCAGTGCCTCAGATGGAAGTTCTTTGAATCAGATCCAATCACCGAATCCGGGGTTGTAGGTCACATCTTCCACCGAATTTTTCTCGCCAGTAGTTCCAATGATATTCAATCAGACGACAGTACGTTCTGCGAAACTAGAACGGATGTACGTCCAAGCGATGAGTCGCTGGCGGTGCCAGCGTCGCAGTGTTGTCTTCCTGGTTTTCTTTCTATTCTTCGTCACTATCGTCGTTCCCAGATGGTCCACCTGCACTACTCTGTTTACTGGACGGTGTATGTGCGTTTTTGTATCGCTTGAGGCGTGCTGGTCCTCGAGCTGCTCTTGCTGTGCAGCTAAAGACCAATGCCTTCAGAAGTACACTAAGTCCTATTAGAGGGCCGAAATCACCTAGCAGTGTCACCATCTCCTATTGAAGAGCGAAGACATTAAGTGGTGTCTGCTTAATTGTATAAATATGTACACTTCGAAACAGATACTGGCAGGAGTTAAAAATCCACAATTATTACTCTCTGAAATAAATAGATTATACACCCAAAAAAAGAACGGATGTCGATATAATCCGAGAGGTATTGATGTCTTCAGCGAAGATTGGGATAACCTGTTAATTTTTGATGCATGTCGATTCGATACATTCGAGGATATTGCATTACCTCAGTTACCAGGGAAGTTAGAAAGCCGAACCTCTCGTGCCAGTACCAGTTCTGAATTTATACGAGGGAATTTTTCTGATAAACAGCTTTATGATACAGTGTATATCTCAGCAAACGGATGGTTCGCAAAACTAAAAGACGATATCAATGCTTCTGTGCACGATTTTAGATTTGTTGAACGCGATGCAGCAAACGGCTTAACCTCGAAACCGGAAACAGTTGCAGATGCCATTCGCGAAGCAGCAAAGGAGTATCCAAATAAGCGGCTTATTGGCCACTTTATGCAACCACATCAACCATATTTGGGGGACTCTGATTTTGATGGCGGAGCCGGAAAATTGGAACGGGTTACCAAACTTCCAGATGTCTCCCAAGACGATGTTATCCAGGCATATGAGGAGAATCTTAATCTAGTGGTTAACGAGGTTGACTCTCTCCTTGATGAATTAAAAGGGCGCACCGTAATTACCGCCGACCACGGTGAAATATTCGGTCAACGAGGTCATCCGATTCCGGTCAAACGCTATGGTCACCCGGAAGCACACTACCTTACAGACCTTGTTAAGGTCCCATGGCACATTCTGGAAGGAGACGAACGAAAGGACATAGTTGCTGATTCGCCTGAGGATAGTATGGAAGAGATTGATTTCGATCAGGTGGAACAAAACCTAGCGGATCTTGGATACACTATGTAGTGTGGATTGTAACATCTGTATACATATCCAAGCACGCTAGAACCGTCATCAAAAGAAACATGATTCCCCTTGCGATTGACATTCTATCTAGCATGAAGACATCAATACCGCGCACCCGTTCCAGTCTAAGAACTGCCACATCAGTGATCCAGCGTAGACAAATATAAATCTGTAGAGAATGAAACAGAAAAAAATTGTTCAGGTCATCCTCATCATTGGACTCTCTACCACCGCATTCGCTACCCTACTTGCACGCCAACACCGATCTCCGCCCGAACTTTCTATTTACCAAGCAACTCCACTTACAGCGTGGGCCTTAATTCTACTAGCGTTTCTCGCTTTTGTCACGGTCAGCCTCATCGCTACTCGACCAAAACAGTCGCTTGCAGCAGCTGGCATTGTTATGCTCACCGCACTAATCATCTTGCTTCCGTGGATACGTGGGTACCGCTATCTTGGTCAGCATGATTCGCTCACTCATCTCGGATGGACAATTAGCACACTCAATGGAACAGCCAGCCCACTTGATACGTTTTATCCCGCACTTCACCACTACGCTGCTCTTACCAGCCAAGTTCTCGGACTATCGGCGAGTCATACGCTCCTCTTACTACTTTTATTGCTCGCAATCTGTTTTATTTTAGGAATGATAATAATCCCTCGCCAATACTATAGCGAGGAAAAAACGATTCTTATCGTCTTTATCGCTTGTTCGCTTGCTCCACTGCTAACAGTGAAGCTCCCGGTCTTACAGCCGAACCCGACCACTAGCGCACTCCTCTTTCTTCCGTTCCCAATTTATACTGCCCTCAAACTTACTGAAAAAACCGATCGAGGGACTATTTTGGCCATTATAACGTTTCTTTCATTACTTTTCTATCATCCCCAACAAGCGATGGTTTTTTTACCCTTCGCGACTGTTTGCATACTTGCCCGCGATAAATCAGACAAACTTAGTCTCATATTGGTGTTCGGAATTTTGTTTGCTACTTGGATGAGTATGCAGACATGGTTTCTAAAATCTATTCAGCGGGTATTCGTTGCAATGTTTAGTTTATCGCCTGCAGGAGACATGTCGGCCGCGGCAGATCAAGGTGCGAATATCTCAGTTATTATTCTGCGTGTTCTTGCTCCACGAGTCCTCATCGGCCTGTTCGGAGCGATTATGGTTGCCGTCTCTATAGTTGCGCTGAGGACGTACCAAACACGACGCCACCACCGGCATGCAATCCTACTCTCTATCGGTGGGGTTGTAGGCACTCTGTTTGTTACCCTCTACGTAGTAGCAGGTCATTCGATGCAGTATTTCCGGTACTCCGGTCATGTCCTTGTTTACGGGACGATTCTCGCAGCGATGGGGATCGGGTGGCTGGCATCAAATCAATCAACACTCACTAAACACATAACCCGAAATCGGTTGCTGATTGTTGGAATGATAATATTGCTGGTTTCCGCACCGACAATCCATCGCTCGCCCTATACAGCAAAGCCGACAGGAGATATACCACAGTCCCAATTGGAAGGTTATGAAACTTCATTCACTTATCGAGAAGATAATGTAAAGATGGCAGAACTATATAGTCCGGCATTCCGCTACCGAGATGGTTTGTATGGTCGCCAAGAGAGTCGGGATGGACTGGGGATGGTGCGCGCTGAAAACGTTACGTATGGTCCAGATAGTTTGTACAACCCGGTTCCGTCACAGTTTGCAAACGGAAGCCTGTGCCAGTCGCAGACCCAATTGGGCTACGTGGCAGTT
Organism: Natrinema hispanicum; assembly: GCF_004217335.1. Taxonomy (GTDB): domain Archaea; phylum Halobacteriota; class Halobacteria; order Halobacteriales; family Natrialbaceae; genus Natrinema; species Natrinema hispanicum. Next base: position 681,313 of record NZ_SHMP01000004.1, on the reverse strand, counting down.
ACGGCGTCAGATAAAAACAGGATTCGGGAACTTGGGGGAGGCAAGTATACCCACCAAGAACTTGATTACTTGAATTCGACAAATCAAGTTTACTCAAATGGGAATTACTGGCTGTACCGCGTTTGCACCACTAAGAACCAGGCTTTCAAATGATACTAGGATAATGAAAATTCCGTCGCATATATATTCGTCAACATTATATTTTGGAACGTGACTTCCAGTCCATCTATACTTTATGTCAATCCGACTATGCAGCTGCGGACGGGTATCGAGTCGCTTAGCACGGGGTTATCTCCGGAAGCAGATGTAACTGTTCTCACCCCGTCGGACGGCGAACATAGAATTACCGAAGCGGCGAATGTGACTTACCAATACTATAACGCAGCGTACGTACCCGGTGTTCGATATACGCTGCCGACTCCGTCCTTTTTACGCCAACTTTCGAACCTGATCGACCGCTCTGATCTCGTTCACGTATACAGCTATTTTTATCCAGTCTGTGCGACTGCAGTCATAGAGGCGGCCCGTCGTAACACTCCCTCTGTGGTGACCGTCGATTCGCTCCCAGGCGTGAACTGGACGTCAGGAAGTCGACTCGTCGATCTTATCGGACGGTCCTATACGGCCACACTAGGCAGAGCGACGTTCAAAGCGGCGACTCGTACCGTCGCTCTCGGAAATTATCTGCTCGATCCACTTACGCCATATGTTTCGGCCGACAAACAATCAGTGATTCCGAACGGGATCGACACTGAGAAATTCAGTCCGGCTCCCAACGACTCGAGAGACAAGACTGAGACGACTGAATTGCTATTCATCGGACGGTTAGATCCGGTAAAGGGGATTCCGACGCTTCTGAAGTCCATGAAACGACTTTCTCGAGGCACCGATGACAAGTATCACCTCACGATCGTCGGTGACGGGACGAAGCGAGACGAATACGAACGGCAGTGTATCGAGTTAGGGATAGATACCCTCGTTACATTCGAAGGGTATCAAGCGGACGTCGTTCCGTACTACCGAAGTCACGATTTGTTCGTGTTGCCGTCCCTATCGGAAGGACAACCGACGGTACTCTTAGAGGCACAGTCATGTGGACTGCCGGTTATTTCGACGGACGTGGGCGCAGCATCAGAGCTCATCGAAGTGGGTGAAACTGTTCCACCGAACGACGATCGATCGCTAGCGCGGACGATCGATTCATTTTTCAGGACCGGCAGTGACGTTCGGCAGCGTGCGAGATCAAACATCGTAGAACGATATTCCAAGAACGCAATGTGTGAAAGCTACTGGAAATTGTACCGGAGGCTATGGAACGATGACTGAGCATCCACGGATTATGGGTTTCGCAGACGATCGTTCGTCGAAAATATCGGAGCCACTGTCATTCCTCGAAAATTCGGAGGTGATCACGATCTCGGATCGAGACGGAATGTCGAAATATCCGTATTTGTTCCGAAAGGGAAGCAAATGTATTGACAAGAACCAGCCGGATGTGCTTCTGTCGAACTATCCCGGACGACTCGGTGCGACAGTACTCACCCTCGGTCAAGTAAAAGACATCCCGGTAGTGATCCGAGTAGGTGGGGACATGTGGAAGACAAATTACGAAGAACTACGACAGAACCTCAGAGATCAAAATTTCCTCTCTGCCGTCGCTCGAGTCGGCCAGATAGGGATAAACGAAGTATTCGGATCGAACGCGGACGGGTACCTCGTCGTCTCCACCGAGCTACAGCAGCTCGTAGCGAACCGGACTGGTCTGCCATCGAAACGAGTGAAACGCGTCTCGGTTCCGATCGACAGTGCGTCGTACCGAGACGGAGATCCAGTGAGCGGCCGTGAGCTCATCGGTCAAGAGGCAGAACGTATAATTCTTACTGTCACGAACCTTCGGTTCAAAGGTAAAGTAAAAGGAATTTATTACTTGCTTCAGGAGCTAGAGCCCCTGCTAAGGGTCAACCCAGATATTACCTACGTTATCGCTGGCGGCGGTCAGTACTTAGATGACTTACGACAGTACGTTAATCGGATTGTTCCCGAAACGATACGTGACCAAATCATTATCGCTGGGTTTGTTCCGAATGTAGCTGATTTGTACGCTGCCGCATCCGTGTTCGTTTACTGCTCGCATATCGACGGATGTCCGAATGTGGTTTCTGAAGCGATGGCAGCAGGGCTACCGGTAGTTGCAAATGCTGATCATGGCATGATCGAACAAATAACTCACGAAGAAACGGGCCTTCTTGTTGACGCTGATACGCAGGGCGAGTTCACCCGTGCAGTAGCACAGGTACTATCGAACAACAGCCTCGCGGACCAATTCGGTTCTAATGCCCAACAATGTGTGAGTGTCCGCAATGACTCCAAACGAATTGCCCAAGAGATGGGTGTCGCGATTGAGGAAATACTCGATTCTATCGAATCCACGTCGTGAAAATCGTTCGTGTCAGCCCGACAGCGTACATCAGCTGTGGTTTCTTTGTCTCGCCGGCCTGGCGCTCTTCGATCGTAATCGGAATCTCTTGAATCCGCATCCCGTTTTTCCGTGCCTCGATGATCAGCTCGGGGGCACTGAACCGCTCTTCGGTCAGCTCCATGTCCTCGAGCCCGGAGGCCCGAATCGCGCGGAACCCGTTCGTACAGTCCGTAATATCGGACTTCGTCAGCACGTTGATCAACCGAGTGAAGACCTGGATGCCGCTTTCGCGCACGAGGCCGTTGCCGGAGTAGTCCTCACCTTTGTACCGCGATCCCATCACGTAATCCGCTTTGTCCTCGATCACGGGCGCGACCAACTGCTCAAGTCCGTCAACCGGGTGCTGGCCGTCACCGTCCATCGTCACGACGATCGAGGCGCCTCGATCGAGCGCGATCTGGAACCCGGTTTTCAGCGCACCTCCCTGGCCCTGATTAACCGGATGCTCGACGACGATTGTCCCGTTATACTCCGCGTTTGCGGCGGTGTCATCGGCTGACCCGTCGGAGACGACTACCGGCTGGACGGCGTAGCCACGGATCGTCTCCGGGAGCGATTCGACGACTGACCGAATCGTCTCGCCCTCGTTGTAGGCTGGGATGACGATGAAGATCGTTCGCTTTCCACCGTCCGTCTGCGGCGCTTGCTCGGCAGAGAGGTTTCGAACGAGATCAGAAAAGCAGGCGTTTGTGTCACGAATCGTCGCTAAGAGATAGAGAATAATAGCAAGCGTAACGAGATGGGCAAGTAGCGAAAGCAAAACGAATCGCTGTTCAATATCGAGTACATTCCCGACGGAGTCGTACACACCTGGAAGCATTACAAATACCAGGATTCCGAATGCAAGTACCCCCGCAATCAGGAGATCAGATTTCACAAAACGCGTCCGATATCGTTCGAAGCCCCACCCAAGAATAGCGACTGCGATACCAGCAAGCAGCAGATTGGTTACTCCAACCATTTTCTGTCCTCCATCTTGTATATGTAATGCTGAATGAGCACGTCAGTTGGTTGGTGTTTCTAACTTACTATAGTATTATCGGAGTATATCGGCCGTGTTGCCACACAGTTTGATCAGAGCAAGTCTAAGAATACAGTTAGAACGGTAAGATTTTTCAACCGGTGTAGTCATTCAGAAGTCGAGTAACAAATGACGATACTCCTCACTGGCGCTGATGGCTACATCGGCTGGCCGACTGCACTTCGCATTGCAACCCGAACTGACGACCGAGTTGTCTGTGTTGACAATGGCGCCCGCCGCGAATGGGTCGAAGAAGTTGGCAGCACGAGTGCAACACCGATCGCGACGCCAGAGGAACGCCTCGAGGCCGCAAAAGAGGTTCACGACCTCCACAACCTCTCGTTCGTCGAAGGTGACCTCACCGACAAATCGTTCGTCGACGAACTTCTCGAGGTCCACGAACCCGACACTATCGTCCACACGGCAGCCCAACCGTCCGCGCCGTACTCCCAGATCAACGGCGAGCGCGCGAACTACACGCAGCACAACAACCTGCAGGCGACGCGCAACCTCCTGTGGGGACTCGAGGAACACGACCTGACCGACACCCACTTCATCGAAACGACCACGACAGGCGTCTACGGCGCGCCGGAGTTCCCCATCCCCGAAGGCGGGGCAACGATGGAAAACCAGGGCGAAAGCGACGACGTGCCGTTCCCCGCGATGGCGGGCTCGTGGTATCACCTCACGAAAAGCCACGACGCCGCCAACATGCGTCTCGCACACAAGCAGTTCGATATCCCGATCTCGGACGTCAGAACTGCCATCACCTACGGGACACAGACCGCCGAAACGGCTGCTGATCCACGCCTCGCCACTCGGTTCGACTTTGACTACTACTTCGGCGTCGTCGCCCACCGCTTCTGTGCACAGGCCATCGCTGGCTATCCGACGACCGTCTACGGCAAAGGCGAGCAGCGAAAGCCATTCATCAGCCTCGAGGACGCTGTCGAAGGACTCGCGCGCCTAGCGCTTAGCGATCCGGACGAGCGTCCCGATGACCACGTCGTCTACAACCAGGTCACGCGCGCGATCAGCATCGTCGAGATGGCCAACACCATCGCCGACGTCGGCGACGAGTTCGATCTCGACGTCTCCGTCGAACACTTCGAGAACCCGCGTGACGAGGACGAGACACACAAGATGGAGATCGAAAACGACCGGTACATGGACCTAATCGGTGAGCAGCGTCAGGACTTTACCGAAGGAGTTCGCGACGTGCTCGAGACGCTTGTCGAGTACGAAGAGACGATTACCGCCCACGAAGACCGCTTCCTGCCGGGCGTGCTTGACGACTGGGAGAAGGAAGGCGACGCTGCCGACGAAACCGAACTCTCGTACGAGGCCGACGCTGCCGAAGAGGCTGAACCCACACCCGATGCCAACTGACGGCGACGACACTGGAATGCACGTCCTCGTCACGGGAGGGTGTGGCTATATCGGCAGTGCTCTCATCCCCCTGCTGCAGGCCGACAAGAGAGTCGGCCAAGGTCACCGTCCTCGACTCACTCGCAGCCGGCTCACCGGCGAACCTCATGGCTGCTCAGTTCGACGGCAATCTTGAGTTTATCCGTGGCGATATCCGTAACTACGGCGATGTCGAAACTGCCATGCGGTCCGTTGACCGCGTCATTCACCTAGCCGCAATCACTGGTGCTGAGAGCACCCACGATCGTGTCGAGGAGACGCGGGCAGTCAATCTCGAGGGAAGCCGCAATGTGTTCAACGCTGCACGGAAAGTCGACGTGGACCGTGTCGTGTTCGCTTCTTCGTGTAATAACTACGGCCGAGCGGCCAGTACTAATCTCGACGAAGCGACTGAGCCTGATCCCCTCAATCCGTATGCGGAGACAAAATACGAAGCTGAAACCCTTCTCAAGGAGTACGTTGATAAGGGTGCATTCACCGGAACCGCGCTCCGGATGAGTACGAATTACGGCTATTCGCCTGGGATCCGGTTCAATCTCGTCGTCAATCATTTCGTCTTCCGTGCACTGACGAATCGTCCGTTGACAGTCTACGGAGATGGCAGTAACTGGCGGCCGTTCATTCACGTTCGCGATGCCGCACGAGCGTACTATCAAGCTGCCTGTGAGCCAGATGCCTGGTCAGAGCACGTGTACAACGTTGGTTCAAACGATCAGAACTACCGCATCGAAACGATCGCCGAGATCGTCCGCGATGAGCTGGATACCGGCCTCGAGTTGACGTATCTCGAAGACCAGAATCCTGGTCCATCGTATCACGTCAACTTCGACCGGCTTGCTACAACCGGATTTGAGCCACAGTGGACGCTTCGCGATGGAGTCCGCGACTTAGCAACTCGATTCACTGCTGAATCGCAATTTGGCGAGGCGATGGACACAGCCGAGAGACAACCATTGACACCTATAAGAACAATGACGACTGACGACGAACTAACGATCGCAGTAACCGGTGCAGCAGGATACATCGGAAGCCGAGTCGTTGACCGTCTTCAGGCGACGCATCCAGACTGGTCTATCACGGCGATCGATAATTTCTACCGGGGTACAGTTCGAGAGATCGGTGATGTAACAGTCGAGCATGTCGATATCCGTGATGACAAACGGTTGGAAGAAGCACTCGATGGTGCCGATATCGTCATGCACCTCGCTGCACTCAGCGGCGTTGATGACTGTGAGACGAACCCCGATCTCACTCACGAGGTCAATGTCAATGCGACGAATACCATTGCATGGTTCTGTCGCAAACAGGGTGCTGGATTGATCTTCCCTGCGAGTATGGCAATTATCGGTGACCCTCAATCCTTCCCGATAACGACTGAACATCCCCGTGACCCGCTGAACTGGTATGGGCGGAGCAAAGTTCTTGGCGAGCAAGCGATCGAAACGCTCGCTGATGGAGCGTTCCCGGCCCACATATATCTTAAGTCGAATCTCTATGGTGAACACCAGGTTGGATCACAGACCGTCTCGAAAGGGACTGTGATCAACTTCTTCGTCAATCGGGCCGTTGCTGGCGAGCCACTGACCGTCTACGAACCCGGAACGCAGTCACGGAACTTCGTTCACGTCAAAGACATCGCCCGCGCGTACGTTCGGAGTGCTGAACGACTCCAGGGTCAACTCGAACAGGGTGATACTGGAGTTGACAAGTATGCACTTGCGACCGATGAGGATCCGAGCGTCCACGAGACGGCTGAACTAGTTGCACAAATCGCTGACGAAGAACTCGGACGGAGTCCCGAAATCAAACTCGTTGAGAATCCGCGAGCTGGAGAAACACTGGTCGACGAGTTCGCTGTTGATACAACACGAACGCACGACGAACTTGGCTGGGAACCGAAGTTCACCGTCGAAGACTCGATCAGACAACTCATCCGTAAGCACGAGACGACAGAGTAGCCTATTTCGCGTAGGGTGAGATACGGTTCGGCAGCCGTCTCACTCTATTTGGCCGACGCTATCGTATTCCCAGATCAAATCGAAATATCGGTGCAGTCCGGCAACGAACGAGCCGTTCTCGGTGACCGCGGCTTGCCGCATATGGAGCGGGACATCCTTCTCTTCGACGAGGACGATTGCCTGACCCGTCTCGTAGTCCATACTCGGGTCAATAAGTGTCCCTCGCCACGGCAGCAGTTCGGTACTAAACCGTATCTCTATTTCGGGATACTTGTCAGTTACGTAGTCTAGAACTGTACTTTGTATCTCTTGATTCGTCGCTGAGAGGTGGCGAGGATGGAGAAAGAGTGCCTGAATCGAGACATCGTGATCCAGCGCGTCCTGTATTGCTGGCTCAACAGCATCGAAGTACTCGAAGCTTTTCGTGATAACGTAGACGCTATCCGTTGCATCGCGATACAGCGATTTCGTTTCGCGCTCGCTCGGCTCACCCACAGAAACAACATAGAACAGTTCGTCAGCAGGAGTAATATCGTCGCTTGCCTGCTCGTACAGTGGCTGGAATCGGTCAATAAATGGCTCTCGGACTGCCTCGAGATCTGTACAGAATTTTTCGTATTCCTGTCGTCTGTTTTCTTTCGCCTGTTCAAGAATTGTCGCAGGTGGCTTTGGCTGGTACTCTTTCGGACGGCCAGGAATGATTTTGATAAAACCCTGATCGGCGAGTGTGTCGAGAATTCCGTAAATACGTGCCTTCGGGATGCCGGTCGCCTTGGCGAGATTGGGGGCTGTCGTTCGCCCAAGTGTCAGTATATGTTTCAACGCTGTCGTCTCATACTCCTTTAGCTCGAGTTGCTCAAATACCGCCTCAGCGTCGGTAGTCATATTCCACGGAACTGCTAGCAAACATTGTCAAACTCCCGGTTGAAGAACTGCTGGTGGTTCAACTGTTTAATAGACTGCAAGTAGCCGTTCGCCCGCCTATGTCATATAGTAAATTATCTAAAACCACAATGTTTATCATACTAACTATCGCTGGCTTTACTAGAGATATGAGTAAAACAGATTTAGAGGATGAGGTAGACCGAGAACATCTAGATGATATTGAGGATGGAGCCGGCTGTGTCGAAATTTGGGAGAAACTAAGTGACCAACGAAGCGACGACTAGTGCTGTATCAATTTAGGTCAGCCGATACACGATATTAACAGCACGTCAATCGGCAGCATTGTGACTGCTACGTCTGGTACTTTGATCATTGCCGCAACGGTATTGAAATCGTACGCTTCGCCTGTCCCCAGATTGTAGATTACATCAAGCTCGAGAAACTTCGTCCCTCGTTATTACGGAAGATCGAAGATCTTCCGAACGACCTCGAGGCTTTCGCGTAGACTCCCGTTATATGCCTCGGAAGTAGCAGGAGGGATATACTCCCCCTCACGTTTAGCGTCCCGCGATCCAAGCACACATCTACGGGTGCGCCTCCGTTACCTGCATTTTGCCTGCGATGGAGATACTGCAACCCAATGTTCTTGCTCGCGTTGTAATCGATCCAGCGATGGCTCAGTCCGGCTTCCGTAGATTGACGATTTCGAGGCGTACACTGCTGTTTCACAACCATTCTGCCAGACCCGTGCGACGACGTTGACGGACCCTTCGACATTTACTCTGACAACCATCGTAAGATCATCTTTCTACCCGGTGTCTGAGCGAGTCAGGAGAGCAAAAGATATCGCAAGACGTGGAAGAATTGCTTGCCGTGCTGCCAGGCAATTCCTCGCGGTTTCTGAACCGTCCGTGTTTCAATCGGAACCTCTCCGATTCTGGCGCCCTTCGCGGCTGCTTCCAAGACGAATGTTCCACAGGTACACGCCGTATCGAGGTCGAGATCAACAGCGAGAGTGCGGCGGAGGGCACGAAGTCCAGTGCCCGAATCCTCCACATCGATCTTCAGCCGCGTCAGCTTGTTGAGGAACCGTTCAGAGGGGCGCGGGATTGTGGCTCTTGCACCGAGGACAAGATCCAAGCGGTCTTGCTTGATCGGTTGGATGAGCGTCTCGATATCCCTCGGACGGTGTTCTCCGTCAGCATCAAACGTAACGATAAGTTCTGATGTGGCTTCTCGAAATCCCCGTCTCAGTGCAGCGATATAGCCCCTATTCTGTGGTTGTTGGACCACTGTCGCCCCTGCAGCATGGGCTTTAGATGGAGTATTGTCGGTCGATCCGTCGTCTACTACGAGAACCGAATATGTCTGAACTAGTTCCCGAACTATCGGCCCAATCCGATCAGCCTCGTTATACGCTGGAACGACGACGGTAACCTCGTCCATAATAGATCTCCTAGTCTGATCATATTATCAGTACCTCACAAAGCCAGTTAGTTAGAACGTCTACTTACTGCGAATGTACCCGATCAAACAGCAGCAAGCAGACAGTGAAATCCACGAAGACCAGTTCCCTAACCTTGTCAATACGCTCGACGAGGAACTTACTCTTGATCTCGGCGCTAATGCTGAAATCGATGCTGAGGACATCTACGAGGTTCTCGTAGGCGCGTGCGCCGACAGGACCTCGGTCTTGACGCTGTGTGGCTCCAGTGAGAACTCACCGGTAGCGAACACGATTCTCTACCATCTGCGGACAAGCCGCTAACACGCGCAACAAACACGGCCGTACAAAGATCAATATGATCCGGCGGGCTGCGTGGACGGCCCTCGCGGTGCGTCAGGCTGTCCTCGCGAACCGGCTCCTAAACGACCGGTTCTACCGCTAATCACGACCGGGACATTCCACGATGAGTGACAACGCTGTCGCTGTCGGCGGCGTTTAGCCGTCGACGCGATAGCTTCATCTTCGGTTAGCGTAGTTCAACCTTTGCTGACAACTCGTCGGGATAGAGGCCCTCGAGCACGGCCAAGGGGCGCAGGAAACTGCGAATCAGTATCAAAAATAGTGTTGTCGCTACCAGAATGCCAGTCTACCCACTACTCGACAGTCACACTCTTCGCCAGGTTCCGCGGTTTATCGATCGACCGTCCCAATCGATTCGCGACCCAGTACGCAACCAGCTGCAACTGCACGTTTGCGAGAATTGGTGTGAGCCGCGGCCCCACCGCTGGGACTTCTAGTACGTGGTCCGCGTACTGGCCAACCTCCTCGGGCGCGTCAGTCACTGCGACAACAGGCGCGTCGCGTGCCTCCACTTCCTTCACGTTCCCGAGCGTCTTCGCGGCATTTGAGTCTCCAGTCACCATCGCGAACACGGGCGTTGCCCCGTCAACCAGTGCGAGCGGACCGTGTTTCAGCTCGCCTGCGGCGAACCCTTCTGCATGTTTGTACGTGATTTCCTTCATTTTCAACGCACCCTCGAGTGCGACCGGCGCGTTGTATCCCCGGCCGATGAAGAAGTAGGCGTCTGACTCCTCGTATTCCTCGGCGATTGCACGCGCTTTTGACGTATCTAACACCTGCTGGACTAGGTCAGGTAGATCACGCAACCGTTCGACGAACTCGGTTGAACACTCATCCGACAGCACACTTGCCAGCATCGCCAGCGCGACTTGCTGGCTGGCGAAGGTCTTCGTCGCCGCCACACCGATCTCAGGCCGGCACGGATGTACATCACGTGATCGCACTCCCGTGCGGCCGAACTCCCAACTGTATTGGTCAGCGCCAGCGTCGTCGCCCCCGTTCGGTTTGCGGCTCGGAGCGCACTCATCGTGTCCGCCGTCTCGCCGCTCTGGGTAACTCCAATGACGACTGTCTCCTCAGTCATCGGAATCATATCCACATCGTACTCGCTGGCGAGGAAACACTGAGCCTGAATCCCGTGCTCGCGCAGCATCCGCGCACCGTACAGCGCAGCGTGATACGAGGTCCCACAGGCAACGAACTGCACTGGGCCCTCGAGTTCGAGGTCGTCTAGCTCGTCGACCGTCACTTCACCGTCTAGCTCGGAGACACGCTCACGTAGGCACTTGCGGATCGCCTGTGGCTGCTCGTGGATTTCCTTGAGCATGTAGTGGTCGTAGCCACTCTTGCCGGCGTCTTCCGGATCCCAGTCGACGGTCTTGACGGCCGTCTCAACCACGGCCCCCTGCTCGTCAGTGACAACGATTCCTGACGGGTTGATCCGCGCGAACTGACCGTCCTCAAGGTACACCACGCGATCGGTGTACTCGATGAACGCAGGCACGTCGCTTGCCAAATAGTGACCATTGTCGCCAATCCCGAGTACGAGCGGCGACTCGTTTCGCGCCGCATACACGGTCTCGCTGCCGGGGAACACTGCTGCAACAGCGTAGCTGCCCTCGAGCTGATGGACTGCTTCTCGGAACGCCTCTTCACGGCTAGCACCGGTCTCGAGTGCCGTTTCGATCAGGTGCGGGATGACCTCGGTGTCCGTGTCGCTTATGAACTCGTGGCCGCCAGTTTCGAGATCCGATCGTAGCTGCTGGTAGTTCTCGATAATCCCGTTATGGACGACCGCCACATCACCAGTACAGTCCGTGTGCGGGTGTGCGTTCGTATCTGTCGGTGGCCCGTGCGTACTCCAGCGTGTATGTCCGATTCCAGCCACACCATCAATCCCATTGGCAGGAAGGGCTTCCTCGAGTTCTGAAACCTCTCCCTGTCGCTTGTGGATCGATAGCGATGAGTCGGAAACCGCGACACCGGCAGAGTCATAGCCACGATACTCGAGACCCGACAGGCCGGTCAGCAACACGTCACCGACGGCACCGTCAGTCCCAGTATAGCCGATAATGCCACACATTAGGACCGCACCTCCATTCCCTCTGAGAGGGTGCCACGGACGGTTGTACCAGCTTCGACAACCGTGTCCGACCCAACAATCGCACCCGGAACATACGCACACCCACCTTGATCCTCTACGCGGTCAGCCAACAGCGCGCCGAGGTCTTCATCCTCAAAGACACGGTTTCCGACGCGAACATCCCCTGGCCCACCGGGAATAGTCGTCCCGTTACCGATCGTCACGCCGACACCAGTAACACAGTCGACCACGGTAGCCCCAGCACCGATGCGTGTATCTGCATCGATAACGCTCTGCTCGACGACTGCGTTCGAACCGACCGTCGTATTTTCGCCAAGACAGACATACGGTCCGACGACGGCTCCTGCCCCAATCTCACAGTCGGGTGCGATCACAACTGGCTCCCGAATTACGGCTGACTCATGGACTGTTGTCGACGAGTTACTACCGTCTCTTTGACTACCATCGACCAAGCCAGTTTCAAACAGATCGAACGAGACGTCAAGCAGATCCCACGGATACGTCGCGTCAACCCAGAGGCCTTCTGAAACAATACCCCGGACCTCAGAATCAGATTCAATAAGTTCGCAAATACCGTCGATTAGCGACTGTTCACCGGCACGTGGTTCGGCAGCACGAATTGCCTCGAAAATCTGCGTCTCGAACGCATAGACACCGGCATTGAAGCGATATGAGCGGTCGTCTTGTGGGTTCTCGATTATCTCCGTGACCGTTCCGTCCTCGAGAATTACACCGCCGTACTCATCGACATCCGCACGGTTGAGCAGCCCAAGCGTCGCCGCTGCATCAGCGTTGGCGTGTGCCTCAAGGACGTCGCTGATGATCCGGCTCTCGACCAGCTGGTCGCCATTCACAACTAGCAGCGGCCCGTCAACTTCAGCTTCGGCGGCAAGCAATGCGTGGCCGCTGCCGAGTTGTTGCTCCTGTGTGACGTATGTGAGCGGCACGTTCTTATACGTCGATCCAAAGTGGGCCTGAACGCGGTTGCGTTTGTAGCCAACAACGACAGTAATGTTCGTCACGCCGGCATCGAGCAATTGGTCAAATACATGTTCAAGAATCGGCGTCGTTGCAGCTGGTAGCATCGGTTTAGGGCGATTCTGGGTTAATGGCCGCAGCCGCATGCCCTCCCCACCTGCGAGGACGACAGCCGAGATCGACTCCATACAAATATCCAGAGAGTACAACCCACTTATTATTGTCGTACTAGATGTATGAGGTGTATAAACACAGATTTGAGTAATTCTTCGAGATCCAAGTTACGCAGCGATCATAAGACTGTCTTCTCTATCGTATCGGCGATGTCGACTCGCCTTCGATCGCCAAGCAGCAGTTCGAGACCTGTTCCATCTCCGTCCACCACGTCTTCCATCGAATCCAGCCGCACAGCCAAGCCAGTCAGCGGGAGGTCAGATGGCGTCGACCGATTACGCCGTAGAATAATCTCGAGAAGCGAACCTCTTGACGTGAGAACTTCTGTCTACGCAGCACTCGATCAGCTCGAGTTCCGCCTTCGGATTCGCGTTATGGAGGCAATTGCAAGAGGAAGACTCGAGCAGTAGGCCGAAACCCACCTCTCAGCGATAAATGGTTGCATCAGAAACGTCAGCCGGGAGGCCGACGTTGAGCCCCCTTCCAGTGAGGTCCACGGGAAGGATCGAGATCGGGTCAGTTTGGCTATTGACATTGGTGAGGGTGGGCCGATCTCGAAATGGCAAGGGTATCGCCTCGGAGCGGATCAGTTCCGGGTCTCCGACAGATCTCTCCCCCCGCCACCGATATCTTAAAATCATGACGTAATAACAGTGGTGGCCAGTTGACACTATTAGAACATATGACTATTGGTCCCAATACCAACGACACGCTTTCCTTCCCACTCTCGAGGTACATCCTAAGCACACGAGTCAGCGGTACGAGCACCGTCGTGACCAATTGTATGAGACGCTGCCTACCAATCTGAGCCGTGTTCGTTGTCCATCACTGGTGGACCTGCACAAACCGCATCCCATTACGAACGACACGCCTTTGGGATTTCCCCTGAAAGCCCGAGGCGATGTGGCCCTGGGGACACCTCGCCGTCGCGTACCTGTTGTACACGATCTACACTCACCGCGACGGTCACAGACCACGCGCACTGCCGGTCGTCGTCCTCGCAATTGGCTCGCAGTTTCCGGACCTGATCGATAAGCCGCTTGCGTGGTCGTTCGGAGTTCTCCCCGGTGGGCGGACATTCGCTCATTCAGTGTTCTTCGCTGCGCTCCTCCTCCCAACTGTCGCCTTGCTCGCCCATCGCGTCGATCGGCCCGCGATCGGGCCTGCGTTCGCCATCGGGCATCTCGCACACCTTCTCGCCGATATTCCGCCGTCCGTGCTCCTCTTACAGGATTTCTCGTCAACGACGTTTCTATTCTGGCCCGTTCTCGAGCCGCCAGCATACCACTCGCCCGACAGCGTTCTTGCCGGCTTCCTGCGGTACTCGATGGGTTGGTACGAGCTCGTCCAACTCGGACTAGTCCTCATCGCACTCGTCGTCTGGTACCGCGACGGTACACCCGGGCTCGATGCTGTGCGCCGTAGACTCGAGCACACCGTCAGCAAAACACCGTAGCGAATAAATACGGCCTCATATACAAAGCCCTACTCAAATGCGTAATAACAAGCACAATTTTATGGAAATTATTTGATTAGCACTCAATGTAGAAGAAATTAGTTGCGACCCGGAGAATCTGACAACAATTTATATTAATGAGATTATCATGCACTTTGGCAAGGGAGCGAAATGGAAAGCGACGAGGGGACGCTGGTCACCAGTGAAACATTGGGGGAGTCGAAGACAGAGATTCACAAAGCGATCGAAGAGTTTCTTGCAGAAACATCTCGAGCAATCAGGTCAGATGCTCAATTGTGTCTCTTTCGCATCCAATTCGATCGAGATGATGAGTATCGGCAACTGAATCGCCGGAAGAGAATCCTCGCCGAGATCGATGACGCACTCGAGATTTGGAGGACGCAGCCAAAAATAGGGGAGATCACCTCATCCGATCTGGTGATAGAACTGTTACTTGAAACGCGGATCAGTCCAGAGACGATCGTCGATGCACTCAACCACGACTGTATCGATACCGTCGCGTACTGGAAAATTGATCCAGAGAAATTCGATCTCGACGTGACGAACACTGACGATGTGACGACGCTCCGTGATCAGCTTGATCAGAAGCAATCAGCCAACAGCGTCGCAGTGCGACTGGACCATGTCCAATCGCAGATGGACACCTTTGCGGCATATATCGACTCGCTCGAAGAATTCCTTGACGAGGAAGGGACGGCACAACAGCTCCTCGAGAACCTGCGGGCGGACATGGACGACCTCCGTGAAGAACTTCAGTCGGGAGCTGATGAACGAGACGAACTGCACGCTCGAGTCACAGAGTTGGAAGCAACCACTCCATCAGCGACCGAGGTTGACGCGGAGATTGCGCGGATAGACTGCGCGCTGGAGAACCTAGCTAACGAGTTTCGACGGGAAATAGATGAACTCCATGCTCGGCTGGACTCCATTCAAGCAGATCTCGACGACCAAATCGAGTGGCGCCAGCGTCTCTGTACAGCCGTCGCCAGTACTGAGTTCAACCACCATCTGTGTTCGGTTAAGGCCAGACCTCCGTCTTGAAGGCTTGAGCCACTCGTTTATTCAAGGTGAGGCGTGATTTCTCTGGTTGGCGAGCCTCACAACGCACAAGTTCAGGAAGATTCGGTGGTGGATGGCCCAGAGCAAGTCCGAGATCTGCAAGCACTGGCTGGGCGACCGACCGAAAGGTCGTCGCCCAGCGTTCTTCTGGATACTCTACGTCCGGTTCAATCTCCTGAAACACCGCTAACAAGGCTCTGCTGACCACAAGCGTCAGCAGAGCCGCCGTCACGAGCAACTCTGCAATCGCTTCATCACCTGTCTCGAACTTCTCCAGTCCATACCGCGACTTCAACTCCCGGAACAACAACTCAACCTTCCATCGCAGGCTGTACAAGGCTGCTACTTGCTCTGGGGTGAACTCGTCCGGGAGGTTCGTCACGTAGAGGTGGTAGTCGTCGGTGTCATCGTTGCGGACACCGACGACGCGAAATTCAACGATAGCCTGTGACTGCCTCTCACCATACTTCCGGCGCTTGAACTCGAACTCACCAGTCACATCAATGTGCTTGCGCGTGAGCTTCGAAAGTCGGTCTTGGAGATGGGTTCCAGTCAAGGAAATGGCGCGCCCGCGCCATTTCCGTCGCTCGCCGACGATTCGTGGATTGGCGTTCGTCTTCAACCGGCTCACAAAGTAACCATCGTTTTCGTCGATCAACGCGAACCGTCGGTAGCTGTAGAAACCGAGATCGAACAGAAACAGCCGCCCACGCAGCCAGTTCCCCGTGCGGAACTGGCTGCTTTCATGAGTTCGTTCGTCAGTGAGTTTGAACTGTGCGAGCGTCTGTCTCGTGACGTTGTAGACGAGATACAGCTGCGCTCCGGATTGGTCTTCGTGAGTTGCTGGAAATGCCGTAAGGAGCCGATGCAACCTGAACACGGTTGCATCGGCGATCATCGTATCGCGGAACTGGGTGAGTTGCGGAGCGATGGTGTGCGGAACCGCGACCTCCTCGAGCGCATGCGCGAGGAGGTCGCTCAAGAGGTTACGGAGTTCCGGCGTAAATCGGTCGTAGAAGCTAGAACGAGCCACGGTTTGGTTAGTCGCAGTCTGATAGGCCCGCTGAAACGCGGCGATAGAGCGGGTTTCGCCGTCCACGGCGAAGCCCAAGATGAGCGACCAGACGAGCATCGTGATGTCGATCGTTCGATGGCGTTGGACGGCATCGCGCTCGCTCGCGATGCCTTCAACGAGGTCTACGGGAAAGAGGGAAATCAGCCGGCGGCGTATGAGTGTTGGAGAGAGTTCAGGTAGCACAACCTCTCTCTACGCGGTTTCTGAAGATAACCTCATCAAGACGCTGGCGTCTGTCGGTTTGGCTCCTTAACCGAACACGGATGGTTCAACCACGATGTGGAAATGGATGACTGACCAACCAGTGATCGTTCACACGTGAGTCGGACACCAATTTGATCTGTGTCGACGGCGGCCTATCACTTGATCTTGTACTCAGAAATCGTGTCGGCCTCGCACTGAGGACAGCGGGTGTCCGACGCTGAGGCCTCGGTGCCACACCGGCGACACTCACGGATAACGGTTGACTCCGAGGACCTGAAGAGTAGTGATTTGAACAGTTCTTTCATTCCACACACTTTGTGATAGCAACGTCAGACACACATAAAGGATTCTATCACTTTCTCAATATTGGATAAGCAAGTGCATTCATATTGAGGTATCGAGCACCGTGAACGGTTTTTGCCCTTAATCGTGGTTCTGAGTCTTGAATCAGGTTACGCTCGCTACTGGTTCGAAGTTGGGCGTAAACCGTCCTTCCAGATACTACTTCGATCGGCGAACCGAACGAATCCAGAGTGAGAGACGTGGAAGAGAGTGAGCGCCTGGTTGATCCTCGCAAGGAGTTACAGATGGTCATCTTCGAAGAGGTTGAACAGTGGCGATACACGGAATGGACGAGAACGTCTTCCCGTGTACTGATATCGAGGCCGATTATGGTTATTGCTATATCATATACGTCTTCACACCTGTCTAGTGTTTCAACAGAAGTAGTTATAGAAGCGGCTTGAGACATCTACGAAAGGGTAGTGGAGAGGGTATTACCCATCAGGAAATCACTCATATTCGTAAAGCATCCACAGGTGAGACGAGGTCAAGAGAAATTCGGGTGTGACAGTGAGGGTACTCTTCGAGGCTCGTGAACTGGCGTCTTCTTGATTGTTGATAGCAAGCTTATTTTTCGCTATCCGCTTTGTTCACAGCCGTGCGCCCTTTGTCCGTGATTTCGTACAGACCTCGAGTTACCTGTTCCACATAGCCTAACCGAGCGAGTCTCACAAGCACAGTGTTCACATCCCCCTTTTCCAATCCCGTTTCCTCACGAATCAGATATGGATTCGCTCGACCGTTGATCATGACATCAAGTACAGATCGATCTCGGTCATCCAGCTCAACCATATCAAATGCTCGTATACCCATGACTATCAGCGTAATCGTTTCAAGAACACATAGAACTTCCTATTAACTTACTACGTAAGTTCTATGTAGTCCGGGATCGTAGAGTAGATTGAAGCACGGGATACGGTCAGATGAAACGTCTGTGCCGGCGGCGCACCACCGCCGCCGACCGTGCCTTGAGACAAGGCAATGTCAGCTACGACTACGACACACGAAACGATTTCGGATGGACAGCAGGACAACATCGTCCTCGAGCAATCGGGAAGCTACTACGGTTACCTCGGAGAAGACGGCGAGGGCTTTCACCATCACGTCGATGAGGCCACGAACACGGTCTATGTGACGCCAGATCGCGCGGAACGATTCCTCCCCGAGAATGCGGGAGTGTACTGGTTTCGCGTCTGTGGCGAACTCGATCATACAGAAAAACTCGAGCAAGACGACGACCGCGACAGATGGGTTGCGTATGTCGAGTCGGTCAGAGGCTGGACAGACCGTCCGGTCCACCTCGATGTCAAGAAAATCTTCGCCGAGATGCACGAGGGTGATCGGCGATGACCAACGAACGCCGAGTCACCATCACACTCGAACTCGAGCACCCAATCACCCCAGGTGACATCGAACGGGCCTACTGTGAAATCCGCGAGCAGGTGGGGGTGGACCGATGACGGACGAATTCTCGCTTCAGTGGACGCCCGTCCATGGGCCGATGCGAAAGTTCGTCTTCGAACCACAACTCGAGGGCGAGTACGCGTGGGCGCGGATCGAGTTCGAACTGTGCGAGTCTCAGTGGCGAGAAGTCGGTATCGAGTATCTCGAGGAAATCTCGATCGTCAGTGACGACAGAAACAAGACCACGCCATCTCACGCTCAACCTTCATCTGAACGGAGGCGACACCCGATGAGTAGTCTCCCCGAATGCGGTGAGGTCGACATTGAAACCCTCGCAGAAACGATCGAGCACCTCCAGGAACAAAACAGACAACTTACCGAGCGCGTCGACACGCTCGAGGACGACCTCGAACAGACCAAAGACGAACTCGAGGGCCTCGAAACTGAGAAAGCAGACCTCCAAGAGACGAACGAACACCTTCGCGACCGTCTCGATGACTGCGAACAGGAGACCACTCGGCTTGATGCACTCACAGATGCCGCACGCAAGCGATCAGGAGTGAACAAACAGCGGATCGAAGAACTCCAGGCCCGTGAACTCGAGAAAGGTGCCCACCTCCTCACCGAGACTGTCGATCACCACGAGATCGATATCGACGGCGATCACCTCGAGCGGATCACCAAAGACGACGGCCACACCTATTATCGACTTCCCGAGTCAGACGACCCACTCGAACGCAGTGGGAACGTCGCACTCGCTCATGGTGACCTGCTTCCGATTCAGCAACTCTCCCGCATGGACGAGGAGATGCTTCGCTCGACGGCGAATGCGTTGCCAACACGGTTGGCTGCAAAGCTGTGGAAAGCACGTACTGACTCGAGCGTCGGTGACAACCCCTGGGAGTCCGGATGCAAGGGAATCAAAGCGTACATCAAAGCGAGCGACCTGAAACACTGGATCCGCCGGCAGGAGCCCGGGACGAGCGAGACGTATGCAAAGAAGCTCGTCTCCCGGACGATCGACGCCGTGCTCGACCTCTCGAATCATCGTGTCGCGGTTCGCAAACGGACTGAGCGAAAGAACGGGCTCGAGTACACCGAACGCCGACTCGTACTCCCCACCGATGCAGAGATTCCGGGTGAAACACCGAATGTGAGCGAACCAGAACAGACTCCAGAGACAGCTGGCGTCCACGGTTCCCCGTAGACACCGGGTAAAACACACTCTCGAGAGAGGCTCAATCTCTCAGCACACACCACCATCACAGCACGCAGGCGGTTGGTTTGGAGGTTGGTTAGCTATAGGTAGGTCTCTCGAGCGGGTCTCGGCGGTCACTTCCGAATACGGTCTCGGAAGGAGTGTCCGAAGACAACAGCTGTCCACAGACGCCTTGACCACACACCCCTCAGCTTTCGGAGACTTCCTCGATTGCCCTGACGAAGTTCTCGGGGCGTTGCGATCCGATCAGAACTGCGCGCCCGTTTGCTCGTTCGATCCAGACGCCTCGGTTGCCACTAACATTGTATGCGAGTTTCCCGGGCGCCCAGCGAATTCCCCATCCGCCGAACTCACGCAGTGGGCTGTACTGTCTGGGTTCGTATCGCTCGATCTCCGACCAGGTAATTCGACGGAAAGACCAGTGAAGCGGCCACATTTTGATATAGATACCGTCGGCTCTGACCTCGGTCTGGAGACGAAGACTGTGAACCGCCTCGGGGTCAAGCCCCGAGGCTTCCCGTGGGTTAGTCGGACACTCCCATGCGACCATCGGCGTGGTGGCCTCGAACGGTCGGGTGGGTCACGGTCGGCTGGTTCACACAGCCCGATGCCCGCCGTCGCAGTTTCCGAACAGTCGGTAACGTGTTGAGAGCAGGCACATTTCGATTTAACGCTTCCAACCCCTTCTTCGCAATATTCACTGCCGCGTTTCGGTCAGCGTGATCTTGCCGACCACACGAGTTGCACTTGAACCGTTTCTTCCGGCGATTCGACCGAGCCGTATGTCTACACTCAGTAAAAGAACACGTCTGACTGGTGTAAGCTGGGTCGATGTCATCGCTCGGAATTCCTTCGAACGCCGCTTTGTACGCGACGAACGAGCGGAGTTTGTGAAACGGTAAGGAGTGTAATCGGAGGTTCATCCGAGTGCCGTAGTCAATCGAGTCTCGCATGTGCTTGAGGTCTTCAAACACAACGAGCGGCGACTCGAATTGCTGAACCCACTCCACAATCCGTCGTGAGACTTGGTGGAGTTGGTCGTGAACGTACCGTTTTTCCTTGTCCTCGAATACTTGATCGAACGTTGTCTGCCCAGCGTTCTGCATCCGCTTACGCATCGTGAAGTAGCGATGACGCTCCTGCTTGATTTCAGGGTAGTCGATGATCGCCGAATCAACGATGTCGTCTTCATGAAGAGCTGAAAGGGCTACGCAGTCTTCGTTGATGTCTACGCCGACAGCGGTTCGAGCGTCGTGTTTGTCTTGAACCGTGGCTTCGAGATGAGTGACGTTGACGTGCAGTTCGTGATTGCCGTTGCGCGTCATCGCTTCAGCGGTTCCTACACGCCATTCGTCACTTTCGAGGGCTTGTTCGAGAAGTTCAAGATTGTCTGGTGCGCCACGAAGCGTGCCTTTGACCGGGTTGTATGGTTTGGCACTAATGCGGTAGTGTATACCGTCACCTTCGAGAGTAAGGTTATAGCCTTCAGTGAAGTTCATCCGCAACGGGTACGGGCCAGTCTTCTCGTGACTGGGCGTGTTGTAATCGTCGCGGTCGTAGGACTGCTGAAGTGCTTCTAAGGCCTTGGAGACGATTCGTTGCGTGGTGTTCTTCACGAGGTCTGCTTCGTCTTCGAGACGTGGCGAGATGTCATCCCAGTCCATCCCATCTTTCGCTAACTGGATGGTTTGGTTGTACACCCACCGAGATTCGTGGTATGCGTCAGAGAGAAGTCGCTCGTTGTCGGATTGGAGTTGGAAGACGAGTGTCTTCGTAAGCGACTTCTCCATAGCTTAATCGTCGGACTACGGCGTTGTAAAGGTATAGATTAGCGTTGATAGATTAGGCGTTGTCGGCTTCACCCTCGGGGTCAAGCCCCGAGGCACTCGCCTTGCACCGCCTTCAGACACCGTCTGACAGCCTGTCGAGGTTCCCTCGACAAACGCGCTTTGCAGATTCCACGAGGGAATCCACAGGGAACGCAGTCTCCGCAGGCGTGTATTCGGAGGCTCCCACTCCTACTCGGTGGTCACGGTGAAGCGTCTGACCCGGCTTGTTTTCGCCGACTAAGCCAGACGCGGATTGTGCCGTCACACCACTTTGTTCGTGGTGTTTCGATTTAATTGGTTGGTTCACTTTGTGTCGGCTTCATCCACGGGGTCAAGCCCCGTGGCATTCGTCTCGTACCGCTTGTAAATCGCCTCGGGGTAAAGTGGTTCGAGACGCGGAGCGTCTCGTCATCACGGAAATCGAAGATTTCCGTACGACCCCGAGGCGGTTGACTTAGAACGCCCTCACAGCATGACCGATAGCCAGCAAACCCAAGTACGGTGTCAACCATAGCCAGTTTTAAATTAGCCAATCTCAAAATAGCCTATTTTGAAATAGGCTATTCGGAAGTATTATCCTCTGGTGAGATGACGTAGGGATATGGAGCGCTTCGTCAACCGAGAAGATGAACTCTCACAGCTCCGCAGGTGCTACGATTCCGACGGCGCTGAGATGGTCGTCATCTTTGGCCGGCGGCGCCTTGGGAAAACACAACTCGTCCAACACTCGCTTGCCGAGCGAAACGATGCCGTCGTCTATCAGGCTACGGAAACCACTTCGCAGATACAACTCGACGAGTTCGTCGACGTCGCTGCCGACACGTTTCCAGGGATTACGGATATCAAGCAGAACTGGGAAGCACTCCTGGGGTATCTCGGCGACCAAGACGGGATCGTCGTCCTCGACGAATTTCCCTACCTGATTGACGCCGATGAGAGCCTTCCCTCGGTCATTCAGCGGTTATGGGACCAGCGATTCCAAAACACATCGGGAACACTCATTCTGGTTGGCTCATCGATCAGCATGATGGAAGAAGCGACACTCCTTGGGAACAGTCCTCTGTACGGGCGTTTCACCGAGAAACTTGATCTCCGGCCACTCGAGTTCACCGCTGCACAAGAGTTCCTTCCAGACGAGTATTCCCCAGAAGAGCGTGTTTTCGCGTGGGGGATTTTCGGTGGTGTCCCATACTATCTCGACGGTATCGATCTTAACCAGGACCTCGGGACAGTCCTCACGAAGGAGGTACTCTCTCAGAAGGGGTATCTCCACAACGAACCAGAATACGTCCTCCGGACCGAACTCACAGACCCAAATCGGTACTTTGCGATCCTCACTGCAATAGCCGCAGGGAAGACGACATCGAACGAGATCGCCCAAACGGTGGGAATCGACGGGAAACAAATCTCGACGTACACTCAGAAGTTAGAACGGTTGCGGCTCATTGAACGGGAAGTTCCCATCACCGAGGAGAAAGCGAAGTCACGCCGCGGACGCTATCGAATCCTGGATCCCCTCTTTCGCTTCTGGTTCCGCTTCGTCTACGGCAAAGAAGATCGATACGAGCGTTTAGGTGAGGACGCCTACGAAGCAGTTATCGAACCAGAACTGCCTGATTTCGTCAGTCAAGATTTCGAAACGCTTTGTCAGGATGCACTCCCGAACCTGTATCCAGAGAAGCTATTCCTTGATATCGGCCGCTGGTGGTACAAAGAACATGAAGTGGATGTTGTCGGGTTCACCACAGACGGAACAATGGTCGTCGGTGAATGCAAATTCACTAATTCGCCACTGGACTACAGTGCTCTGTCCTCACTCGAAGACCACGCGTCGAAAATTCGCTGGACGCCGGACTCCGGCGAAGTTGACACGGAATACGCGTTGTTCACACGAAGTGGCGCAACACAGTCAGTACATGAAGCCGTGTCCGAGCGTGACGATCTCCAATTATTCAACTTAGATAGTCAGGCTCAAACACTGCTCTTCACTAGATCAGACGACATGAAATATCAGTAATCGGTTGGATCAGGAAGGCAGTGATCACACCATTTGCCTGGCATCTCTGGATCCAAATCTGCACACCGATTACCGGAACGACGGAGGATCTCTTTTCTCGAGAAGAGTTGATTACCGAACTGCAGCGACTCGGTGACGTCGTCGACCGTCCGCCGACGGTCAGCCAGATGACCGAACTCGGTCGGTATTCACCGTCGCCATACAAACGGCGGTTCGGTTCGTGGGTTGAGGCACTCCGTGCAGCGGGATTCGAACCGACAACCAACCAGCTTCGCCGGTACGATCCCGACACCGACGAGACGACAGAGGATAAAGGACAGTGAGTTCACTGCCAGTTCTCTGGATCGGCAGCGATCTCGGCGAGGTCGGCTGAGTGCCGTTTCGCCTCGTCAGGCAACAGCGACCTCGTCTGCACGTGTGTCCCGGCTGGATGGATATCAGCCCCGACGTGTGATTTGTGATTCTGGTCAGCGTCGGCTTTCTCTCGTTGTTCGGCCTGGAGAGCCTCGATCTCCCCGATCGCTGTCGGAGTGAATCGATGGCCAGTTCCCCCAATATCGCAGACAACGTCGGCGTATTTCTGTTTCACCTTTACTTCGACGTATGGCCGTCCTTCCTCGGCAGCGCGCTGACGCGCCTGTTCGCGGTCCGATGACTCTGCCTCGCCCGAGGAGTACGTACACCGGATCGGGTCGACTTCACTGTTCGGCGTTTCCTGCCGGCGGTCTGTTTCTGGCGGGGTGCGTACCTCGATGCTGGGACTGTTGTACTTCCGGGCACAGGCTGGACAGACCCTTTCGTCGAGGTCGTCGTTGTACTGCGTCGCACTGCTGGCTTTGCCACACCAGGCACAATCGTCGTTCGAGTCGACCGTCGTCCACGAGACGTCACGATACGGTACTTGTCGCTTCAGGAAGACGATAACGTCGTACCGTCTGGATCGCATGTCCTCGATCGTGCCCTTGCAGTGGCTACACCACCTCGCGTCTGGACCACCAACGTCGCTCGGAACACCGAGGGTTCCCCACTCCGGATGTGTCAAGGCCAATTCGTCGAAGGTTCTCGTTTCGATAATCTCTGTCGAGTCGAGGTGATGACAGTCATGTCGGCCGAGCAGATGCCATCGATCTGTCGGTGTCAATCCCATTTCAGCCATCCGAACTCACCTCGCTATCGACCGGAGAACGAAACTCTTCCAGCAGGTCGTCCAGCATCGGTCGCAGCTTGTACTTCTGGTAGTGTTCGTCACGCATCGTCTCGACGTACTCGCGCCACTCGTCGAGTTTGTTGGCTTCCCGGGCAGCTTCGCCCGCGTATCTGAGCCAGCGGACAGCTGTCTCGTAGCTGTCGTGTTTCCCCTGCTCGACGATCGGCTCAGCGTTCGATTTACACGTCCGGATCACCCACTGGGGGCGGTGCACCGTGACCGCCTCGACGACGGTTTTGACCACGCGGGAGCTGCCGGAGCGATCAGCAACTCCAACGGCTTCGTCGTACAGGCCTTCCTCGAGGAACACTTCGGCTGCGTGTCCCGACGCTGGAGTTTGCTCCCGGAGTGACTCCAGAAGTTCACTTCGAACGGAATCCCATTCGTCGTCTGCAAGTTCTTCCACGGCCTGGTACGTACTCGGCGATGGACTCTCTTCGAAGGCAACGATCGCAGCCCGAAGCGCGAGGTCCTCCTTGCCCAGACTTGCGGCCCGGTCCCGGAGCCATTCTGCCAGCCTAGCTTTCCGGAAGCCATCGACGGTCAGTCCGTGTTCGGCAACGTCTAGTGCAGCAATCAGGTTGCCAGTATCACGCAGTGTCTGTGCAATCTCCAGCAGCGACTGTGGCGTCGAGAGGTTCTCGGTTGCACAGTCGACAGCTGCCTGTATCTCGCCCTCCCGTGCCAGCATCTCGGCATATAGCTGGGTCTTGCCTGCTGCCCTGGACAGATTGAGATACTCGTCAGTACGCCCCTGCCGTTCGAGAGCGGAGAGACGTACTGTGGTGAGACCAGCGACGAACTTCGGTTCGTCGACCTCGAGTTTCCCGTCAGTGAGAGAGCCGTCGAGAGTTTGCTGGAGCCGGTCGTCATCCCACCCTTCCCGTGCTGCGTCAGCGGCGACAGCAAGCGTCGGTCTACCGGTAAAGCGTCGTATCTCCTCGTCCCACTCGGAGAGACGCTGTTCCCACTGTTCACGCTCGCTCTCACTCAACTCGGCTATCAACATCGCTTCTGCGAACGTCTCGCCAAGCAGTCCCAACGTCTCGTAGAGTTCGGTGACGTCGTATGGGAGCAATCCATACCAGCGGTTGGTCGCGAGCACCTCCGTGACTGCCTCGAGAATCTCCACCGCTGTCTCACCATCACCAGCGTCCAGTGCCTGCTGTGCCTGCTCGATCAAGTCGTCCAGTTCCGACGCCATCCGCTCCGCCTCTGCATAGGCGTCGCTGTGTCCTCGCTGACCAGGCTTTGGCAATGCGTGTTTCGTCCGTTTGCGGATGGACTCGATATTCACCGACACAGCGGTGTCGGAAGTGGTCGTATCCACAGGCGTGAGACGGGATTCGATCCACTCGGCAATCTCCGGACGGTTTTCGGCGAGCTCGACGAGCAATTCCTCGAGGCGTTCACGACTCGTTCCCTCGATCAACTCCGAGACAGGTGGCCTGTCGTCGACACGCTCGGGATCGCGAAGACACGTCAGCATGACCGCCACACGGTGTTTGCAGATGCCGCCGAGGTCGTAGGGACAGGTACACTCTGTGTGCGCAACGCCGGCATCGTCGAACTCAATCGTGACCGTGTAAGGCTGGTACTGGCTTCCCTCGACGTCGGCACGGACTGTCTCCCCGCGGCGAACTACCTCACCGACTGCGCCGCGCTCATAGTAGGACTGGCCGCGATTGTAGGAGCTTGACCTGGCGAGGTCTCTGACCGTTGCTTCTGTGACGGGTGGCCATCGCTCGTCACTCATGCTTCTGATGCGGGGATGGGATTTGCTCTTGGAAACGTGTCTCGTCGATCGCACTCGTCGTTGGGGCGACATTGCGTGACATCGTCACCGATCTCGCCCGGGATACTGCGGCGGTGCCTCACCCTGTTTCTCGACGACGGCTGGATCGTCATCGGGCGATCCCTCCCGGATCTCTTCGATTTTGATGTGGTGTTCCCAGCCGTCACCAAGGTCAAACTCGTAGAACAGCGTCTGTGACTGATTGAGCTCGAGTTCGTCGATCGTGGTTTCAGCAGCGTTGCCTTCTTCTGGTGGGTGTTTCCGGAGTTCCCGGAATCGCTCTCTGGCTTCCTCGGGCTCGCTGTCGGGGATCGCGTGCTCGAGAAACCGGTCGATCTCATCGTCATCCATCGGTTGCCAGCTCTCACCCCCACTGTACAACTGTGGATGGACGTAGCTCCGAGTGGCGATCCCGTGTTCATCACGTGTGAGAAACTCGTAGGCGTGGCTATCGTAGCGGTCGAACGCGTCGAAAATGGCCTCGTGAAGATCCGCCAGGGTGCTGGACCCGCCAATCTCGATCTCGCGGTAGACTTCGGTCTCGGGCTCAAACTCCAGTGGTGGGTTCGGCAACAGCAGGACTCTGAACCTGTAGATTGTCATACGTCCCCTTTGTGCTCCCTCATGTAGGAACTTACTCATCTGGTCTCCGAACCGCATCTCGCTCTTCACTGTCGAGATACATGAGTACCGAACACGTCCAATTTAATTACGCTGGTGAACACCCCCACAGCATGACTGATGGTCTAGAACACAGGCGAGCGATAGCCAGCAAACCCAAGTACGGCGTCGACCGTAGACGATTGTAGTTGCATGCGCCTGACGTTCGATGATGGAACACCGCTACTCGAGGATGCCCCCGACAGTGTT
Source organism: Natrinema hispanicum (assembly GCF_004217335.1). Classification (GTDB taxonomy): domain Archaea; phylum Halobacteriota; class Halobacteria; order Halobacteriales; family Natrialbaceae; genus Natrinema; species Natrinema hispanicum. Next base: position 653,981 of record NZ_SHMP01000004.1, on the reverse strand, counting down.
CCCTACGCCGAGTGGGATGACCGCGTCGACGAGTATCGATCGCAGGCCTATCGCTATCACGACCTCCGTCAGTGGGCGACTCCCTCCAGTCGCGACCAGCAGACTCTCGCACAGGCGACGATGGCTGGTGACTCCGTCGAAGACGATGCCAGAGCCTACAGCGACCTTGCTCTCTCACCTGCCGTCGCGATCGAACCTCGAGCGAATCACTACCAGGAAAATCTTACTTCCCAGGTTGCCATACAGCCACCAATGAGCTACGAATGTGACCACTGTGGTGCGTCGTTCGAGACTCTCTCGCGTTTCAGGCTCCATGAGTGTTCGCCCGAACCCGCCGACGATACACCAGTTGACTCATCGTCACCAGCTGATTCGGCTCCTGATTCAGTGGCTGTCGAGACCGAATATCCAGCACTCGTGGGTGACCTCCCGGACATCATCGAGGAAGCCAAAGAAGGCGACCTGTCGACCCTCTATCGCGCAATCGCGGAGTACGAGACGGCACTGACGAAAACATCGATACAGACTGAATCACGGTCTGACGATGCTCATCACGACATATTGTTTGCATACTACGAGCCACTTGCCGAGGGGCTGGATACGGCAGCGCAAGCGAACGGCTGGGACGTGCTCGTTGAGTTCGTAGACGCGTATAACCCGCGAGAACAAGACAGGCTTCCTGAGGTTGCACACGTGATTGCGAACGCAGTGGGGCGCTCTCTCGTCCGGACCCGCCTCTCCGAGGGACTCGATTCGGTCCCGGCGGAGGCACTCGCGTACCTGGGTGAGATTCCTGAGTACGTGGACGAATTTGCGGTAGCGTTCGAAGAATCGTACACCTACGGGTGGGGGATCGGTCATCCTGCCCATTCAGTGGGTGACCAGTTACGCGCACTGGCCGACACAGAGCACAAGTGGACGAGTATCACGCTCAAAACGGCGTTCTATGCTGACCAGCACACGGCAATTGATGTTTTCGAAGAATTGGTGACGTCCGAGACTCTTACCGGAACTATCGAACGAATGACGTTTGAGGTTGGTGCAGCACGGTACTACTTCGGAGCGGTTGCAGACCTAGAGCGGGACTTCCTGAACCCCCATGTTCCGATGTACTGGGAGTGGGAAGAGGAGATCGACTACACATTCACGTTGGATCCGGACGTGAAACAACGGATTCGCCAGCTTGCTCATGAGACAGGGGTCACCGAGGATCTTCCGGCAGATTGGACGCTCCCGGACCTCGATCCAAGTCCGTTCTCGGAGTTTGAAGAAGAGCTGTTCGCAGACGAAGAACGGTAACCGTCACAGCGGATCACTCCTCATCCACCGATAGTTCCTCCAGAGCCTCGTCCATTACATTATGCAGGTCGTCTGTTTCTAGGTAAGTGTACTCGACGTACCTCCAGATGAACTCGGCAATGTCTTTGAGTTCGGGATTCCTGCTCTGTTCGAGTCCGATCTTCACCTCTTTAGAGTCCGCTTCGTATACGGTGGCCGCCGACTCGAGGACGAGTTCATCCTCGTTATCGACCACAACGAGAATTTGTTCCCACTGATTGTCCGTCGGATTCCATCCCAGACAGTGGTGGGTATCATCGAAGACGAGATCAAAGTGGGTGACACTGGATGAGGTGGTGTCGATAACGAGTGGCGCTGCGACCTCGGCTGCATCTGATCCACTGAGTGCGTCAATTTGGGACATACTGAGACCCCCGGCAGGCAGCGATTCCACTGTCGCAATTGAGTTCTTGTAGTTCGAATCGGATGATTCAGTCATCGCCGTGGTATCCCGTATACACGATTGGGACGGGAACGAAATTATAGTTCCGCTGGTTGGCACAACCGACCGTGCTCGGCGGTTTTGGGTATCTTCGTTTTCAACACAGCCGACCGCCATCTCCGAACCAGTAGTGCCAATCTGCAACTGCTTCCTGAGTATCACTCTCTGCATCAACCACTTCTAGTTGTATCAGCGGGACACCGAATTCTCGGTCCATCCACTCGACTCGCACGAACATCTCGCACATGCAGTCCTCTTCATCGGTCATACCGACCACATGCACCTCTTCGGCCTCCTCGAGCGGCGAAACTGATTGCACCTCGATGCACCGCATCGCAACTGGGAAAGTCATCTTCCTTTCGAGATAATAATACCAGCCGAGCGCCTGCTCCTCCGGACCATAGGCGTCGACGATCACCTCATCGGTAATGCGCTTGTCCCGTTCTGCGTCAGTGCCATGTTTCATCACCCATCTGATACGGGGCGAGGGGGCGTGAGTTCGTCGGTGCTTCCTTCTTTGAGGCACATGAATGGCTGTTATGGCCGAGTTCGATCCCGATCACGACGAGTCCATATCGGACTTCGACGACCGTGACGACATCATCTGGTTTCTCGAACGGAACGACGTCCCGCTGCCGGACGGACTGACAGTCGAGAAGATCAAGTCTCGAGGCAGTTGGTGGGCAATCGACGAGGAGTCGTTTAGTTTCCGGGTCGAGCGTCACCCGTCGGGACCGTTCCCCGCGACATCGCCAGATGAGAGAGGAATGCCGACGCCTGCACGGTGGCACGTCCGCAAGCGGTATACCTACCGCACAACTGGCGACTGGGACGTGACCGAACAAATGCGGGAGTTCCACTTCGATCCCGGGTTGCTCGTCGACGCAGAGTTCGAGCGGTTGCCGAGAAAAGAGATATGGGATGAGGCGATCGCTCGAGCGGAGGACGCTGATGATCCTGAGGATGTACTCAACGAGCAACTGGCTGCTACCGAAGACATGTATCGGAGCGCGTTTTCCACCGTCCCCGAGGAGCACCTGGACGAAATGCTCGCAGTCCTCGAAGACGAATTCCGGCGGCGAGCAGATGTGACCTCCTCCTCGCCGTAAACGGCGAGGCTTCCCACGAGTCGAGGCCCGTTGCGTTGGGAACTTACGTTTGCACACCGACGGGGTGCTGGCGGGGCCACGCCGCCGTTACTCCTATCCGGCAGTGGGGGTCAAGGTTCTGCCCTGCTGACTCGGAGTTATCTGGCTTGTTTTGCGTCGGTCAGCACCCAATACGGCTTCAGAATACGTAAATCCACCGTGCGGCGATTCACGCCCGTCGTGAACGACGGGATTCTCTCGCCTCAAGAAGATAGAGAGTTTCTCGAGTTCGTCCTCGCTCGCGTTCTCGAACGTTTCTCGATCGATGGACATCGTTGGAGAGAGATATGCTGTCCATCGTAATGCGTGTTAGGTGCGAAAGCTACGAAAATATCGAAGGTAGTAGTTCTAAACCACCCAGAGGGTGCTGGATTCTGGAAAGGCCTCGCGGTTAGCTGAAAGAGAGGGCGCTAAGCCCCCGTCCTCAAAGAGCGACGGCATTAGCCGTGAGCGAGTATGGGGAGACAGCGTTCACAAGAATTTGGTCCCGTCCCAAACTCGTCTAGAGTTCGCCTCTGGTAGCGTCAACTGACACCTCCATTGTGATGGCTGTTTTGGCTGATCGCTCGAGCAGTTCGTCGGCGAACGCCACGAACTGCTCGGGGTCGGCATACTGCATCAGATTCAACCAGAGAAGCGACTCTAACCCCGCTTCTGACCACCGCATCCATTGATTCTTACACCGCTTCGAAACTTCACCAAGAATTTGCATAGCTGGATCCAGAAACGCAAGAGCGGATCATCTCCAAACTCCATAACGTTGTCTACTCAGAATGGCGTAAGACTGCGAACTTTCTCGAACCGTTAACCAATTCACCGTTCCAAAAAATTCGAGTAGGGGCCTATCGGCTTGGCTGTCGGCTAGTGTGTGAGGAGCACATTTTGCGTGTTGAGAGCGTTCGAAAACATGAAGGAGTATATACCGCTGATGCTTGGGCAGATGACAATTATTACATGTGTGTATTCAATCAACTGCTGTAGAAGAGTGAGAGTAGATTTCGTGTGCTTTCTCTCACGAGTACGGAGAGAGGCGGTTCAGAGAAGCGCTAACGGCGTGTCGTCATCACCAACCAGAGCAAACGAAACAAACGAAGCAAGGCTTTAATATATCCTAGATAAGACTCCTGATAAGGAATGTCTGGACCGTTTAGTGATATAACAGACACAATCTTCGCTGACAAGTCTGTTCTCAATGAGAGTTACCAGCCAGAGGAAATCCTTGAGCGAGACGAGGAGATAGACGCATTCAGCCATGCACTTCAAGATGTCCTCTTTGGGCGTGAACCTGAGAATATCTTCCTGTATGGGAAGGCGGGGCTCGGAAAGACGGCAGTTACGAAGTACATGATGGATGAACTAAAGGAAGAAGTGGAAGACCGAGATGAAGCGGACGATCTCTATATTCATGATATCAATTGTAACGGTAAGACACTGTTCATGGTTGTCCGTCGTCTCGTGAATAACCTTCTTCCAGAGGATGCAAGTCCATTTCCGAAGCGTGGTCTTGGAACAGGTGATGCCTTTGACGAACTCTACCGACAACTCGATCGATTAGGCGGGACGCATCTGATAGTCTTTGACGAAATTGATCACTTGGATGACGTCAATACACTTCTCTATGAGCTTCCTCGAGCACGATCAAACAATTATATCGATGATGCTTTGGTCGGGATTATCGGGATCAGCAACAACTACACATTCCGTCAATCACTCTCCTCGAAAGTCAAGGATACTCTCATGGAGACAGAGATTTCGTTCACTTCGTACGACGCTGGCGAACTCAGAACCATTCTTCACCACCGTGCCGATAGAGCGTTCATTGACGGTGCCTGTGACGATTCGGCAATCGCGAAAGCTGCCGCACTTTCTGCTCAAGATATGGGAAATGCACGGCAAGCAATCGATCTCCTCCGTGTTGGTGCGGAGGTGACTGAGAAGCAAGGAGACGACATCGTCTGCGATGATCACATTGAAGATGCACGTACACTTGTCCAGCGTGGGAGACTGAGAAACAGGATTCGTGACCAGACCGAACACGCTCAGTATATCTTGGAAACGATCGCGAAGCTCGAGAAGCGTAAAGAGGTCCCAGCACGGTCGAAGACGATCCAAGATGGGTATGAGCAGGTTGCGGATGCTTACGGTGCAACACCTCTTACTACGCTGAAAAGCATCCAAGATCACTTATCTGATCTCCATATGCTTGGATTCTTGATTAGAAATGAACGAAATCAAGGGCTTAGCGGGGGGCAGTACTACGAGTACGAACTCGACCTTGATCCAACAATTGTTCTCGAAACGAGAGAAGAGATCTCGCAGATGTTCAGCTAAAGCACACGAAATACCATTCTATTACGGATGACTGTTTCGCGATGATTTCTCAATTCTTGAGAAAGCACACGAAATGTACTCTCAAGCACCCAACCTACTGGTCTCCTTCCCTGTCTGAAAGCACACGAAATGTACTCTCATACCAACCAACTGGTTCGCTTCCCTACCTCAGTGAAGCACACGAAATGTACTCTCATACCAACCAACTGGTTCGCTTCCCTACCTCAGTGAAGCACACGAAATGTACTCTCTCACTGCAGCGTGAAGCAATATTCAGTGATACACTATAGCATCTCGAGCATCAACCTGCTTCTTTTCCTCCTCCAGCCTATCGACTACAAAGACAGTTCACTCACCTCTAATAGCCGTTTATAAGAGTCGAAACTATTCTCCGCGTATTGAGAGTCACAGTATCAGAAGCGTTCTCGAATACAGTATCCGAGCGCTGGCTGCATCTAGCTCTCTTTCTAACCAATGGCGACAGAGAAAGACACCACGCCGACTACTGGAGAGACGACTGTACCATCCAAAAACCAGAATCCAACCCCTGACGGAGACGGTCCCTGCGACTCGAGTACCCAATCACACATCACAGACGTCGATCCCACGACGTCCACACCCACATCCCTCGAATCACGAACGTATATCGAGATTCGGCCATCGACAAAGCCACTCAACCATGCAGCTGTCTCACAGGCAACGACAATTCTCTACGAGAGCCTCTACAACCTCTCAAACTCGAGTACTCAACTATCCCTCCGAAAGGGAACCCAACAACCGCTCATAGAGTGGCTGCTCGTTGCTGACGGCCAACCGGATACGAGCATTCGATACCTTGTCGGGACAACACACGATGCATTCCTTGACGAACTCGAGGCGATCCTTCGGACGGCGTTTCCAAATACGTACGAACTGACACAAGTCGACTGGCATCCACGACAACTCAAGCCGTCTCGTACCCCCTCCACAGACAACGACAGTTCAACACCAGCCACCGCTGACACCCCAAGTCAGCCATACGCCGCTGGCGTCGAGTATCGCGGCGTAGCGAAAATCCGCCAGGACTGGCAAACCTCGCTCGCATCGTTCGAGGAACTCACCGACCACTCTCGAAAGACGCAGCCAGAGAAACACAAATCGAACTCCCGTCGTATCCCACTGGCGACGCTCGTCGAAACGCTCTGTGATTCAGCGGTCCCCGTCGTGTATCAGGTGGTCTGCAGTCCGCTTGGCGATCAGCGGGTCGATGCAGAAGGGTACCGCTACGATCTCGAGCGCGCCCTCGTCACACCAGCCGATCGTCTCCTCAATTTCGTCTTCCCTCAATCGGAAGAGAAACTCGAGCCAGAGGACCTCGCTCGTCCATATCGTGACCGTCTCACCGAACTCGAAACGCGTGACCTTCGACGGACATTTTGTCTTTCGGCTCGAGCAGTGGCGCTCACAGATGACACGAACTCACAACAAGCTGAGACAGTCGCTCGAAGACTCACAAACGTGTTCGGCCATCTCAGTGGTTCCTTTCATTCGATTCACGGACACCTAATCACCGATACCGACCGCCATACGCCTGCAAGCCAACTCTTCGAGGACATCTGTCGACGAACCTATCCCGAACCAACATACGGAACGCTCGAAAGCCGTCTCCCATGGAAGTCACACGAGAGCGCTGGAATCGTCGTCGCACCGGACGAACTCCCAGGGTTCTGTCTAATCGACGGCGTTGGCCTCACACCATCTGGTCAACGAGCACTCGGGGCTCGACAATCCGAGCGAACCGGCCTGTCTCTGCCATCACCGGATAATCTCGCACAGTACACGGGACCCGGACAGGCGCTCTGCATGCCACTAACCGATGACCGCCAACCCTACCAAAACCCGTTCGTCCTTCCACCAACACTTCAGGATAGACATCTCTTCATCATCGGCGATACAGGCTCCGGGAAATCCGTCCTCACGATTGGTGCAATGCTGTCGAACGTCGAGGCCACAGACGGCCCCGAGATCCTCTTCGATTACAAGGGAGGGGGAACAGCCGAGGAGTACCTCCAAGCACACTACACAGCACACGATGGCCTCGAGGACGTCAGCTACTTCGACCTCACCGAGATACTTCCCGCGCTATCGATTTTCGATATCAGGCCGCTACTCGATTCCGGGCTCTCACGAGAAGAAGCACGCTCGAGAATCGCAGGCCATTACGAAGAGATCCTCGCGGGGCTGATGGGTGAAGAACAGTATTATGGGGCGACGGAATCGACGAAGGCGATTCGCAATCACCTTCGAGCGTTGTACGATCCGATTCACGGCACCGACGCCGTTTCACACAAAGAACTCTACCGGGCGCTCCAGCGTACACTGAGCGATCAAACACCGCCACCGACTTCGGATGAACGACTCACCGAGTATTTCGCTGGGTTGCTCGAACGCGATCGAGACGTCTTCAACATGGTTCTCGGTGGCGCCGTGGCTCGAGTCGAGATAATCGCAACCGATGACCGACTTGCACCGCTGTTCGATCACGTCCATCATGCCCCCACAGAGGAAGACAACACTGAGAGTGACGAAACAGACCCTCACTTCGATTTCACAGACGTCATCGACAACGATACCGTCATTATCTTCGATTTCGGTGGAATGGAAGAGCGGATTAAACGCGCACTGACACTCGTCTTGCTCTCAAATCTGTGGATTGCACTGAAAGCACGTTCAGCAGCCCAGAAAACGTCACACCAACAGCCCCCACGAGTCAACCTCTATCTCGAGGAAGCGAAAGACATCGCCGCGACGCAACTGGTCGATACCCTCCTCTCACAAGGGAGATCGTTTGGCCTCTCCCTCATGCTCGGCGTTCAATTCCCTGGGCAACTCGACTCTCCAGATCCGTCGAATCACACCTACGAAGAAGCGCTCAACGAGATCGGAACGTTCGTCGTTGGCAACGTCAGCATCGAAGATGACCTGGCGAAGGCGCTCGCGACCGACGACGTTCCACCAACAAAGGTTGCCAGGCGGCTTGCAGCGATTCGTCATGGCGAGTGGCTCGTCCGCCCTGCAGCCACATTTGGCTCACCTGCCCCACGACCGTTTCTCGGACGATCACTACCCGCTCCCGATGGACACCCCGCAAGTGAGACTCCACTTGGCGACGAGCAGTATCAGGCCTTCAACACAGCATTCGAACTCACCGCACTCGAGACGTGGAATGAAGCCGGACTCAAATATGAGAGCGATCACCCAGGCACCGAGAACGGATCGGGTGACGATGACATAACCGAAGAGGAGACACTCCGAGTTGACTCGCTATTGCCACACACGAAGCGGCTCCCCGAGTACGTGAGCTACGACGACTCGATACACGCCCTCTGTTGTGGATCCTGTGAGAACCGCTACGATCCGACCATCGAAGGGATGGAACGGTCGATTGAGTGCTGTCGTTCACTTACAGACGTCGAGTCTGACGATATCCCTGTCTGCGATATCAATCTCAAGCTCACAGCCGAAGAGCGAGACCTCTCTGACTGGAGTGACCGACAACTGCTCTTCTTACAAACGGTGTACAACGCACAGCAGCTTCGGTATGATCCGCTCGAGTACGATCTTCTCCACGACTCGATGATTAGACTGCAGGAGTACGTCGGGATCGAAACCGACGAAATCGCTCCACTGCTCGAGGCAGACCTCCTCAGACACGACACGGATCATCCACACCGTCTCTACACCGTCTCGTCGGAAGGCCGATCTACAATTGGTGAGAGCTATCGCAAAGGCGTCGATTACGGCCATGGGGTCGGTGATCTCGATGAATCCAGTGAACACGTCCTTGGAGTCGAAGTCATCCGGCAGCATCTCGAAGAAGCGTACGCCGAAGACCCCGAATCGGACGTCACCGATGTCGTACCGTATTACGAACTCGACGATCAACATCGACTCGACCTTGCAGGCATGGATGGTGATGGCGAGATCATCGTCACAGCCGAGGTTGAACGTATTAACCACGACATCCGACGTGCGGTACCCGCCGATTTCGATAAGATGGCTGCTTGCGAACCCGAGGCTGCAATCTGGGTCGTCATGAAACAGGCCGATGGCCACAAAATACTCTCTGCGCTCAACGACCCGCTCGAGGGGCCTCCTCGAGTCGAAAAAACGTATGCAAAGACCACGCCACCCCAACAATTCCGGATCGACACACCTGGCATGACGGCTGTCTATCCTGCAGAGTGGCTTCGGGATCGCTCGCCGGATCTCCCGTAGCTTACTGGGCTGGGTAGTTCTCCTTCTGCGATGTCTTTTCATTCAACTTCAAATATCTCATAATCGGCTCTGCCCTCCGCAAGTGTTACTGTGGGGGTCTCTCGAGTGAGAACCTAGGACGGGGAATTGCTCGAGCAGTGGATGGCTGTTGAGATCGTAGCTCGCACAAATCGGACTCTCGTACTCGAGTCAGGATTGGAATCGACCTGTCTATCAGACTCATACCCCCTCAGTCGACGGAAATCAGATGAAAGGGACATCCTCTTCTGAACTCCTGTTTGATGCTTCTCGAGACGCTGTCCGTATTGGGGACCGCAGTCACTCGATGAGTGAGGGCACTCCTGCTCACTGCTCGAGTGCGCGAGGGCTATCGATTATTCAAAACCGATAGACGGGAGCCGGTTATGAGGCTTTAGCAACCCGTTTTCGATCGTGCTTGCTAGCGCGAATACGCTTCTGGGATGCCCGCTTTGCTTCACGACACCTGTTTTAGGGTGTCTACTCGAGTTGGGAAATGATCTCGAGTCCTTTCTTCCCCTGTTCCTAGAATTACGCTCTATTGCCACGCAACGTCATCTTGCGGGGGACAGAGATGATTATGACCGTTTGTGAGGGTGCTTCCCATTGCAATCGATCTTCATCGACCGTGCCGGTCTACAGGTGTCAGATGTTCCACCAGATAGCTTTATCGAGCTATACGTTGTCAATTAGCATGGGCGTCTACCCATGACACAAGAATGGACGATCAAGGGAGACTACGTCGAAGCCTGCAACTGTGACGTCGCATGCCAGTGCGTGTGGCTGGAATCGCCAGACGACGATGTGTGTAACGTCTCGCTGGCGTGGCATATTGAAGAGGGAAGCTACGGCGACGTCGACTTGAACGGCTTAGACGTCAGCATGCTCATCTCGACTGAGGAGGGCGTCATGTTCGGTCCCGAGACGGAATGGGACATTGTACTACTCATCGACGAGACAGCCGACGACGATCAGCGCGAGGCCATCGAGGACATCTACTTCGGTCGCGCCGGCGGTATCTGGGCACCCGTCGCCGACACCCATGTCAAGTCTGCCGATGTCGCGACTGTCCCAATCAGTTTCTCTCGAGACGGGTCGGAGTTCTCCGTCGAGATTGGGGATGTTCTCGAAATGGACGCAGGCGGTGCGGTTGGGTTCAACGAGGAGGTCGGCACGATTTCGCCCCACCCGCTGACGGAGAGCCACGAGGTGCAAACTGGGAAATCGACGACAGCCACTGTCTCCTATGACGACCAGTTCACGTGGGACGTTTCGGGGAACAACGCCTACCTCGGCGACTTCGAACTGGCGAACTCCTGACGGTGGTGGGACAGCGGTCCAGACGATCAATCATGGGAACACAGGACTCGTTCCGGGACCGAATTACCCGCCGGCGCATTCCAATCGTCGCGCTCGTCACCTACACAATCGCATTGCTCGCGTGGGCGGCAGTCGTCGGTCGCTGGCTCCCGATGCCTGGTGGAGAGATGGCCATGCAGATGCAAATGTCCGATCCTGGAGTTCCAGAGGCGATGGCGCTCTCAAACGGGATCACAGGTATCGGTCTCTATCTGGTCATGTGGGGCGTGATGATGATCGCTATGATGTACCCGTCGTCAGTTCCTCTCTTCCGACTGTATTCCAAGACGCTCGAGGGAACGACAACTACTGGGAAAGCAGCACGAGTTGGTGCGTTTATCGGAACGTACGCGCTTGTCTGGACGCTAACCGGTGTCGTACCGCTCGTGGTCAATACTTTAGTGCCAATTGCCAGCCTTGCGAACGCTCACGGTGGGCCCCTGATAGGTGGGACACTGCTACTCCTGTCGGGATATCAGCTCTCACCGTACAAATACCGGTGTCTGCGGTATTGTCGGTCCCCGCTCGGTTTCCTGATGAGTCACCACCGACCGGGAGTTCGTGGTGCCGTACGGATGAGCTGGCAGTTCGCCGTTTTCTGTGTCGGGTGCTGTTGGGCTCTGTTCGCGTTTATAGTGATTGTAGGTTCGATGAACATCGTCTGGATGGCGCTCATCGCAGTGGTGCTCTCGCTCGAACGGACAGTTGCGTGGGGTGAGCAGCTAGCACGTGCGGTCGGTGTCCTCGCTGGCATTACCGGGATTACCATCGTCGTGATCTCGATAGTGTGAACCGCCTCGGGGTCATGCCCTGAGGCACTCGGCTTGCTCCGCCTGTAGACTGCAACGTCGCTTGCTCATACGACGACCGAAACAACTCCTCCGCCGACGATGGCGAACCCACCGAGGCCGAAACAGACGACCCAGAACGGGATGCGATCGACGATCCGCATGAGGGCGTCGATGGTGAGATAGCCGACGAAGGAACTGACTCCAAGTGCCGCTAATGCAGGCACTGGCTCGATACCGGGAAGACCACCGGCACCCGTGATGGTGAGAGCAGCTGCACCGAGACTGGCAGGGATCGACAACAGAAAGGAGAGCCGGAACGCTGCCGGCGGATCGTAGCTCCGAAACAGCAGTGCGCTCGTCGTGATACCAGACCGTGAGATTCCTGGAAGGATTGCGATACCCTGAACGGCACCGACTAGAACCGAGTCCGGCAGCGTCGGCGCGTCGCGGATCCCCATCGACACTGACTCTGAGGCGAGTTGAAGGATCCCCGTGAGTACTAGGAGAACGCCGATGGCCGCGATGAACACGCCGCCAGTGAGTTGGCCTGCAAGATCGACTGCATATACGTACAGCGGGATCCCCACAACTCCGGTCATCAGCGTGGCAACAACGACATACGACGCGATGGCGTTCTCACCGGCGTACGCGCTGTCGGGTCGCCAGCCGGGCACTGCCCGAATGGCTGTCGTAATATCGTCACGGTAGTAGACCGCCGCCGAGAGTGTCGTACCGACCTGCAAGAACAGCGCCAGTTGTACCGCAACCGCAGGGTCGGTTCCCGCGATCGTCAGGAACAGCGCAAGGTTGCCCTGACTCGAGACGGGCAACCACTCAACGACTCCCTGAACGATCCCGGCGAGGATTGCGACGACGAGGTCGATTCGGCTCACTGGTGATGATGCGATAGTGCGAGCACTTAAATGAAGCCGATTCAAGTCAGTGATCGATCGAGAAGGTGAAGCGCGTCTGAGTTACTCGACTGTCACGCTCTTGGCCAGATTACGCGGTTTATCAATCGAACGTCCAAGTAGGTTCGCAACCCAGTAGGCAACCAACTGTAACTGGACGTTCGCGAGCACGGATCCACCGAGATCGCCGACGGCAGGAATCTCGAGGACGTGATCGGCATACCGTGTCACGTCGGACTCACCGTCAGTGATCGCCACAACGGGTGCATCGCGGGCTTCGACTTCTTTGACGTTCCCGATGGTCTTTCGGGCAGTCTCGCCGTCACCGGTGACGACCGCGAATACTGGCGTGTCTTCGGTCACGAGTGCGAGCGGACCGTGTTTCAATTCGCCAGCCGCGAACCCTTCTGCATGTCGGTAGGTAATCTCTTTCATCTTCAGCGCGCCCTCGAGTGCGACCGGGTACTGGTACCCACGGCCGATGAAGAAGTAGGCGTCGGCGTCGACGTACTCCTCGGCGATCGCCCGTGCGTCCGTCGTCTCGAGGACGGTCCTGACCTGGCCAGGAATATCCCGGAGTGCCTCGAGCTCTTCGCGAGTCGGCCCGTCGCCGAGTGTGAATGCCAAGAGGGCGAGTGCCAACTGCTGGCTTGCGAAGGTCTTCGTTGCGGCAACGCCGATCTCGGGACCAGCCCTGATATAGAGGGTGTGATCACACTCCCGTGCAGCCGAACTGGCGACCGTATTGGTCACTGCAAGCGTCGTCGCCCCGGCGCGGGCGGCCTCTCGAAGCGCGCGTAATGTATCAGCCGTTTCGCCGCTCTGGGTAACGCCGACGACGAGGGTCTCATCGTCGATGGGGACGCGATCGCTCGCGTACTCGCTGGCAAGAAACGCCTGCGCCCGAACCCCTGCTTCCCGGAGTCGCTCAGCGCCGAACAGCGCCGCGTGATACGACGTCCCGCAGGCGACGAACTGTACCGGCCCCTCGTGGTCGAGGTCAGCAAGGTCTTCGAGATCGACCGCTCCATCGAGATCGTCGATTCGACCGCGAAGACACTGCCGCAGGGCTTTCGGCTGCTCGTGGATTTCTTTGAGCATGTAGTGGTCATAACCACTCTTTTCTGCGTCTTCGGGATCCCACGCAACCGTTTCTATCGGCCGGTCGACGGAGTTGCCCTCCGCATCGGTGACGACAGCATCGTCGGCAGTCAGCCGAACGAAATCGCCATCCTCGAGATAACAGACGCGATCCGTGTGCTCAACGAACGCGGGGACGTCACTCGCGAGATACGTTCCGGTCTCGCCGAGGCCAACGACGAGCGGAGAGTCTTGTCGAGCCGCATACACAGTCTCCGATCCATCGAAGACGGCGGCAATCGCGTAACTACCCTCGAGTTGATCGATCGCCAGTCGGAACGCTTCCTCAGGAGCCGCGCCGCGGTCGAGATAGCGACCGATTAACTGCGGGACGACTTCGGTGTCGGTCTCACTCTGGAACGTGATTCCGGCATCGACGAGGTCATCGCGAAGTCGCTGGTAGTTCTCGATGATCCCATTGTGAACCACGGCAACGCGATCCGCTTCGTCGCGATGAGGATGTGCGTTCACATCGGATGGGGGACCGTGCGTACTCCAGCGCGTATGGCCGATCCCAGTCAATGCACCCTCGAGTTCGTCTCTCGGAACCGTGTTCTCGAGTGCTGATAGCTCGCCCTCTGTCTTGTGAACCCTCACCGACGGTGTTGGCACAGCAAGGCCGGCAGAGTCATAGCCGCGATACTCGAGACTTGACAGGCCATCGAGGACGACATCGACGGCGTCGACACCGTTGGACGTCCCAACATACCCGACGATACCACACATCGTCACTGCACCTCCGCTTCATCGTCGACCGTCCCGCTGACGGCTGTGCCGGCGGTAATAACAGCATCGGAGCCAACGACCGTTCCCGGCGCGTAGGTCACACCGCCCCCATCACGAACACGATCCGCGAGCACAGCACCCAGCCGCTCGTTCTCGTGGATTCGATCGCCAACGCGGACATCGCCGGGACCACCGACCATGGTCGAGCCAGCGCCGATCTGAACGCCATGGCCGGTCACGCCATCGATGAGCGTCGCGTTTGCCCCGATACGGGTGTCTGCATCGACGACACTGTTTTCGACGACTGCGTTCGCTCCCACCGTCACGTTCTCGCCGAGTGCGACATTCGGGCCGACGACGCTCCCTGGGCCGATGACGCAGTCCGTCGAAATCACGACCGGTTCGACGATCGTCGCGGACTCATGGATCTGTGCATCGGTTGAGACCGTACTTTCGACGCCGTCTGTATTCCCAAGAAGTGTCTCCGTCACTTCGAGTAAGTCCCACGGATACGTCGCGTCGTACCAGAACCCGTCGGATGTGACACCGCGGACGGTTTCGTCGGCGTTGATTGCGTTCGCAATACCGTCAACGAGCGAGTACTCGTTGAATTGTGGTTCCGGGCCACGGAGATATTCGAAAATCTCAGACTCGAACACATAGACACCTGCATTGAGGTGGTAACTGCGGTCGTCATGGGGCCGTTCGACGATCTCCGAGACGTGCTCGTCGTCCTCGAGGATCACGCCGCCGTAGTTAGCGATGTCCCCGTCTCGAACGAGTCCAAGCGTTGCGATAGCGTCGTTATCATGGGCTTCACGAACGTCCTCGATGAGCCTCTGTTCGACGAGCTGATCACCGTTGAGTACGAGCTGTGGACCCGAAACCTTGGGTTCGGCTTCCAGAAGCGCATGGCCACTGCCGAGTTGCTTGTCTTGGACGACGTAGTCGATTGACGCACCGCGGTACGTCGATCCGAAGTGCGACTGCACGTGCGTGCGACCGTAGCCGACAACGACGGTAATCTCCGTGATATCGGCGTCGACGAGCGCATCGAAGACATGCTCGAGTATAGGTTTGGTCGCTGCAGGAAGCATCGGCTTCGGCCGATGTTTCGTCAACGGCCGAAGTCTGGCCCCTTCCCCCGCTGCAAGGACCACCGCAGAACTGATTGGCATGTCAAGAATGACAGTAATGAACGACTATTGTTCTTGTGGATCGGATTTTCACTCAGCACTAGCATTCGAGGCGAATCTGATGGTCCGTAACAGGGGTTATGATCAAGACCTCAAAGAGAGACCACTCAGCCGTCTCGTCCCGAACCCTCAAACGCGTCACGCGTTTCCACGATGAGTTCCTCGAGCAGTTCCTCCGCGGGCTGGATATCGTCCGTCAGCCCGACGCTCTGCCCTGCAAACAGCGCCATGTCGTCGATATCTCCCTCAACATCCGGCGTCGCGAGGGCTTCGGCATAGCGTTCGATCGGTTCGCCGTCACCGTCGTCGGTCCGTGCAACGATGTCGTCCTCACCGGGACGATCGCCTGGTGGTGGCCGTCCTGCTGACTCCCATCGCTCGAGCATCTTGTTTCGCAACACACGATGGGGCATTCCTGGCCAGCCCTTATCGAAAAGACAGGTGTACTCGGTGTCGGTTTCGTTGCTCTCACGGAGTCGGCGGAGATACGTCTCATGAACGCGTGCCTCATCGGTCGCGACGAACCGCGTGCCGAGCCACGCGCCGTCAGCGCCTAGTGTGAGCGCAGCCGCAATCCCTCGTCCGTCGGCAATGCCGCCAGCGGCGACGATCGGTACCGCATCGCCGACGGCATCCGCAACCCTGGGAACCAGCGCCATCGTCGACACCTCACTCTGTACGTGCCCGCCGGCCTCGAGGCCCTGCGTGACGACGGCGTCGACGCCAGCGGAGACTGCTTCGCGCGCTTCTGCAGCGCTCCCGACGGTCTGGAAAACGAGCGAACCCGCATCGTGAATGCGATCGACGTAGGGATCCGCGCTCCCGAACGAGAGGGTGACGATTTCGGCCCCGGCCTCGAGAACGACCTCGAGGTGTTCGTCGGTGTCCACGGTCGTCGTCGCATCGTCACACACGAGGTTGACAGCGAACGGCCGGTCAGTCAGCTCGTGGGTTTCCTGGATTACCCGTCGAGTCGTCTTTCGGTCGCGCCACGTCACTGCGAGGTGACCGAGACCGCCGGCGTTCGAGACGGCTGCTGCGAGTTCGGGGCACGTGGCGCTTCCGATCGGGGCTTGGACGATCGGATAGTCAATCTCGAGCAGGTCACAGAGCGATGTCTGCAACATCATTTCACCCACCCGTCACGCCCGCTGTTTTTCTTTTGTGAGCACGCGCACGTTCTCGATCCCGGTGTCGGGATACTGACCCGCATCGTCTTTCTCGACGGCTTTGACCATATCCCAGACGACGTTGAGCCCGGTCGTCACGCCCTCGAGCGCTTCCATCTCACAACCCGTCTTGCCGGTAGTCTCGACAGCGACCCGAAGTTCGATTCGGTCCTCGGCGAGCGAGAAGTCGGTGTCGACGTTCGTAATCGGGATCTGGTGGCACATCGGAATCGTCTCCCACGTGTGTTTAACGGCCTGAATCGCGCCGACGCGGGCGGTCGCGAGCACGTCGCCCTTGCCCACCTGATCCGCGCGGATGGCCTCGATCGTCGACGGCTGGAGCCGAATCTCGCCGGCTGCGACCGCGCGACGTTCGCTGTCTGGTTTGTCGCCGACGTCGACCATCTGGACGTCGCCTTCGTCGGTGGTGTGGGTGAGATCGTCGGCCGCGTCGTCGTTCTCACGCATCTGTCTCACCCCACAGCGCCGCGGGGATTTCGTCGAGCATCTCGGAGGCGAGTACGCCCAGTGCA
Source organism: Natrinema hispanicum (assembly GCF_004217335.1). Taxonomy (GTDB): domain Archaea; phylum Halobacteriota; class Halobacteria; order Halobacteriales; family Natrialbaceae; genus Natrinema; species Natrinema hispanicum. The sequence goes on along the minus strand of NZ_SHMP01000004.1, from coordinate 636,622 downwards.
TCGCTGTCGGCCAGACGCTCGCCTGCGATACCGTTGACGTACGCGCCAGCCGTCGCAGCTTCGAGCGGGTCGGCCTCCTCGAGCAGCGCCGCAACGATCCCAGCTAGCAAGTCACCGGTGCCGCCGACTTTCATTCCCGGCGTTCCAGACCGGCAGATCCGGGTGTGATCGCCGTCGGTTATCACGTCGTCGACGCCTTTTGCAAGGACGACGTGGCCTAGGTCGGCCGCAAAGGCCTCGATCTCGTCGGCTGCGTCGCGAAGCGAATCGGTGTCCGGCCCGCCCATCCGGGCGAGTTCCCGGCGATTGGGCGTACAGACGAGCGTCGCCTCGGTCTCGATCTCGGGGACGGCCGATAGCGCATCGGCGTCGACGACCGCCGGCCCCGTGTAGGACGCGAGGAACTGGCGCGTCGCCTCGAGCGTCTCATCTGCGGTCCCGAGGCCGGGACCGAGGACGACGATGTCGTCGTGGCGTTCGGCCGTTTCGGCGAGATCGTCGGCTTGGTCGGGCGAGAGGCGGTCGCTTCCGTAGGGCTGGACGATGAGGTCCTCGGCGTAGCTCTGAATCTCGCCGGCGACGGACTCCGGTGCGGCGACGAACGAAAGTTCGACCCCGGCTCGGAGCGCTGCCTGTGCGGCGAGTGCCGGCGCGCCAGTGTAGGGGCCGCCGCCGATGACGAAGACGCGGCCGTCGCGACTCTGTGGCCGGGCGAGGGTGACATCGCCGGGCCCGGCGAACCGTTCGGCGGCAGCCGGAATCCCGATGTCAGCGACGGTGAGCTCGGCGTCGAGGTCATCGAGCCCTGGTTTCGTATCGTGGAAGGTGACGACGTGGTCGGCTTCGACGCCGTTAGATGCATGATCTCCCCCGTCGGCGTCGAAGCCGGATGGGACATCGACTGCGAGGACGGTCGCGTCAGCGTCGTTGATCGCCGCCGCCGCAGTCGCTGCTGGTTCCCGAAGGTCGCCGCTGATCCCCGTGCCGAGCATCGCGTCGACGATCACGTCCGCCTCACTGAGATCGAACGCACTCGAGTCCGGTGTGAGGGCGCTCGAGTCGGTCGCCTCGCGGGTGTCGTAGTCCGCCTGCTCGAGTGCGTCCCAGTTCTCACGGGCAATATCCGTACCGATCAACTCGGCGCGACCGAGCAGTAGCGTCGCGACCTCGTAGGCGTCCAGAAATCGGGCGGCGACGAACGCGTCACCGCCGTTGTTCCCCCGGCCAGCGACGATGACGACTCGAGCGCCAGGGTCGGCAATCTCGCGGATCGCTCGAGCGACCGCGTGTCCGCTCGATTCCATCAACTGCTTTTGTGACACGCCCAGCGCCGCGGCGTTTGCGTCGACAGCGGCCATTCGCTCGCCTGTAATCATACGCGAGGGTTCGGCCGGCCGACCGTTGAAGATTGCGGACAGTGCAGTCTGTTCGACGGCTGTCCCCCTCTCATTGCACGAGTGTGACACGAACTGAGTGCATGTGGGTTCTGCGACCAGCACCATTAATATCAGCTCCTGTGAATAGATCGGCGTTCAAATGGGTGCAATTCGCGTAGACGGGCTACGAAAGTCCTACGGAGCCGTCGAGGCGGTCGCCGGGATGAACTTCACCGTCGAGCGCGGCGAACTGTACGGCTTTCTCGGTCCGAACGGGGCCGGAAAGACGACGACGATCCGAACGTTAACCGGGCAGATCCACCCGGATGCGGGAACGGTGCGTGTCCTCGAGACCGATCCGGCGACGGAGCCGCTCGAAACGCGCCGAAAAGTCGGCATCCTGCCAGAACAGGGATCGCCGCCGAGCTTTCTGACGCCGCGTGAGTACCTCGAGTTCGTCGGCGAGGTACGGGATCTCTCGGCTGACCGGGTTGCCGACCAGACGGCGGCGTGGGCCGAGCGACTGGGATTCGAGAGCAAGCTCGAGACGCTGCATACCGATCTCTCCCGGGGCCAACAACAGAAGGTGATGATCACGCAGGCGTTCATCCACGAACCGGATGTCGTCTTCATCGATGAACCGCTGGCGAACCTCGATCCGCTCGTCCAGGAGCAAGTCAAGCGGTTCCTGGTCTCCTATGCGGCCGGCGACAACGCCGTCTTCGTCTCGACACACAACATCGACGTCGCCGAGGAGATCTGTACCCGCGTCGGCATCGTCGCCGACGGTCAGCTCGTGACCGAACGCTCGCTCGACGACGGTGCGGATGAGGGCGAGGGATCGCTGCTCGAGCTCTTTCTCGAACGTGTCGAGGCCGAAGAGACGCGAGATACGCCGACGCTCGAGCACCTGGGCTCATGACTGGCTCTGTGACGAGCGATCGGACGGATGCGGGAGGTGGCCTTTCGACCCGGCGGCTGCTCGCGGTGCTCTTCCGCGAAGAGTGGCGAATGCACACCCAACTGTTCGGCGGGTGGCGCTTTGCACTCTTTCCGCTCGTCATCGCCGCCCTCGCCGTGAGCGGGACGGTCGCGCTACTCGAGACCGGGACCGCGCAGGGAACGATCGTCGGTGGCCTGCACGCACTCGCCGTCGCCTTCGGCCTCTATAGCGGCACCGCCGGCTTCGCGGGTTCGGATATGCTCGAGAACGTCTTCGGCCGGCTGTCACTGCTACTTTCCTCGTCACAGACACTGCCACTTTCGCGGCGGCGGTTGCTCGGCGTCTTTCTCCTGAAGGACGCGTTATTCTACGGCGTTGCATTCGTGCTGCCGATGGCACTCTCGAGCGCAGCCCTAACAGGACTCTCGGCCGCCACGCCGGTCGCAGTCGGGCTGTTCTGGCTATCGCTTTGTCTCGTCTTCGCGGCCGGGATGGCGACGACCGTCGGGCTAATCGCCATCCGAACTCGCGGCGTGCCGCCGTGGGCTATCGGGCTGGCGGTCGGCCTCGCCGTCGTCGGCATTTGGGCCACGGGCAGCCTCGGTGCCGTTCAATCCGTCTTGGTGCCGGGACGCGGCTCCGCGATCACCGCGGGCGGGCTGGCCATCGGGACCATCGTCGTCGCGACAGTGTCGCTTGCGGTCTACGATCCGACGTACGGTCGGCCCTCGCGGACCGCGACCGATCGCTTTGCCTGGCTTAGTGGGGCACTCCCCTTCGAGAACGCGCCACTGGTCACGAAGTCACTACTCGATCTCGCGCGTTCCTCGGGCGGCGTCTGGAAACCGTTCGTCTCGGCATCGATCCTGCTCGCGCTGGTGGCCGCGCTGGTCGGCGTCGTCGATTCGATCACCGGGATTGCGCCCGCACCGGGAATCTTCTTCGGCGGTGTCCTCGGGCTCTCGGCGTTCACGACCTACAACTGGCTGACCCAGTTCGACTCGCTCGAGGCCTACCTCGCTTATCCCGTCTCGATCGCGGACGTCTTCCGTGCCAAGCGGATCGCCTTTATTTTCGTCGGTGCGCCGACGGTCGCTGTGCCCTATCTCGCGGCCGTTATCTGGTTCAATGCGGCGCTGCTCGATGCCGTCGTCGGCGCGATCCTGCTGGCTGGCTACGCGCTGTACTACTACGGCTTGACGGTCTACATCGCCGGCTTCGACCCCAACGAGTTCCTCTTCGATGCCGTTCGTTTCGCGACGTTTACCGTCGGCGTGGCCGTCGCACTCGTGCCGACGCTGGTTGCCGGCTTCGTCGTCGTCCCGCCGTCCATCGAACTCGCTGCTGCGCTCAGCGTCGGCGGGGTCGTGATGGGTGTCATCGGAGTTGTCCTCTCGAGTCGCGCCGGCCCACGCTGGGAGCGGCGGTATCGCCGGGAGTGACGACCGGTGACTCTCACGGTACGGGAGTTATCATCATGAGCTATTTGCCGGGAGGACAAACCGACGGCCGTGAGCGCTATCGAGCGAGTCGGAGTCTGTGTCGACAGGTGGCGGAATCCGTGAGTCGACCCGACCCGACGCGGCGATCGGTCCTCGCGGGCATCGGAGCCGCAGGTGCAACGGTGGCCGCACCCACGGTCAACGCAGCCCAGACAGCAAGGAGGCAGATCCAGCAGCAAGTGAACCCCCTTGCCGATCGCGACGCGTTCGAGGCGTTTCTCGACAGCGTAATGGAGACACACCTCGAGAGCCACGACATCGCGGGCGCGACGGTCGCCGTCGTCGACGGCGACGATGAGTTCTCGAAGGGGTACGGCTACGCCGATATCAGTGCCGAAACACCGGTCGACGCTGATGAGACGCTTTTCCGGATCGGCTCGGTGTCGAAACTGTTCACCTGGACTGCCGCCATGCAGGCGGTCGAACGGGGTGACCTCGCAATCGACGAAGACGTCGACGCGACGCTCGAGGCAGTCGATCTTCCCGAGACGTACGACGAGCCGATCAGACTCGATCACCTCGCAACACACACCCCTGGCTTCGAGGAACGCGTCCGGGGGACGTTCGTCCGGAACGAAGCGGAGCTGCGGCCGCTCGCGGAGATGCTTCGAACTGAACAGCCGTCGCGGGTCCGGCCGCCGGGGGAGTTCGCGGCCTACTCGAACTACGGGTCGGCGCTCGCCGGTCAACTGGTCGCCGAAACCGCCGGCACGTCATTTGAGACGGTCGTCGAAGAAGACATCTTCGAGCCGCTCTCGATGGATCGAAGCACGTTCGACCAGCCGGCTCCGGACGACTTCATGGACGATCTCTCGAAGGGATACGGAGCCGACGGCCGTACCGACGGCGAGTTCGAGTACGTCGGCATCCCGCCTGCGGGGGCGATGAGCGCCACGGCAACCGACATGGCGTCGTTCGTACGGGCGTTCCTGCAGGACGGCGCGACTGACGATGGGCGACTGCTTGAGGCAGAATCCGTCGCGGAGATGCATCGGCGGCGATTCGGCCACGACGAGCGGCTCAACGGGATCGCCTTCGGCTTCTACGAGATGAGCAGAGACGGTATCCGCGTGGTCGGTCACGGCGGCGATACCGAGCTGTTCCACAGCCTCCTGTTCCTACTTCCCGAACACGACGTGGGGGTGTTCGTCTCGTACAACAGCGTGGGCGGACTCGAGGCGAGACCGGAATTCGTCGACGCCTTCTTCGAACAGTACGTCGCGGACGCAGCATCGGAGTCTGAGATGCTCGGAGCCAAACGGCCCGCCAGAGCGAGCTGATGCGATCACCGGCACCTACCGCTCGAACCGGATTCCGTATACGACCTCCGAGAAGTTCCTCGGATTCCCCTCGACGATCTCCGTCTCGGTCGACGACGATGGACGGCTTATCACTCAATCCCTCGGCGGCGAGACGACACGGTGGATGGAAGTCGAACCGCTCCTGTTTACGGAAGTCGACGGGACGGATCGGCTCGCCTTCCGTGAGGACGACGGCGAGATCACACATCTCTTTCTCGACAGTACTCCGGTCACGGCCTTCGAACGGCTCTCGAGACGCGAGAACGCCGATCGTCCACCTCGCAGTGCTCGCGATTTCACTGTTGGTCTTCCTTGCCACGGTGGTCGGCTGGCCACTTGCTGCCGGCTGGCGACGCTACCGTGGGCAGGCCGGCGCGTTCGAGGGAACCGAGCCGCCGCTCCGATACGCCCGCTGGGTCGCGGGGGCAACCAGTGGGGCGTTTCTCGTCTTCGCCGTCGCGTTCGCGGCGATCCTCGCGACCGATCCGACCGGGCTGTTGCTCGGTGATCCACTGCGGTTTCGGCTGCTGCTCGTGGTGCCGCTGCTCGGGGCGATCGGAACCGTCCCTGACGGTCGGGCTGGCCGCACACGCGTGGTACGAGCGCCAGTGGGGACTGCCGGCCCGGCTTCATTACACGGCCGTCGCGATCGCCGGCGTCGCCATCTGCTGGGTGCTCGTCTACTGGAACCTGCTGTGGTACCGGATGTGACGGACGAACCGATACGTCGAAGCCACTCGAGCGAAATCGTCCGAGGGAACGCCGAATGACGAAGACGATTCTGATCGCCGGAACCGCGAGCCACGTCGGCAAGTCGACAGTCGCAGCCGGCCTCTGTCGATTGCTTCGCCGACCGTGGGGTCGACGTCGCGCCGTATAAGGGCCAGAACATGAGTAACAACGCGCGTGTCGTCGTTCGGCCGGACACGGACGGCCAGCGAGACGGGGCGACCGACGAGGACGAAAGCGCCAGCACTGACGGCCGGTGGGGCGAGATCGGCGTCTCCCAGTTCGTGCAGGCTCGAGCGGCCCGCATGACCCCGACCACCGACTGCAACCCCGTTCTTCTCAAACCTCGCGGCGACGGTGAGAGCCAGCTCGTCCTGCAGGGCGAGGCCCACGACCACGTCCCCGCGGGAACCTACTACGAGGAGTACTGGGACCAAGCACGCGAGGCCGCCGAGCAGTCGTATCGCAGGCTGGCGGCCGACAACGACGTCATCATCGCCGAGGGCGCGGGCAGCATCGGCGAGATTAACCTCCACGATCGGGACCTCGCAAACGTCGAGACGGCCGAGTTCGCCGATGCTGACATCCTCCTGCTGGTCGACATCGAACGCGGCGGGGCCTTTGCCAGCCTCTATGGTACCATCGAACTCGTCCCCGACGCGCTTCGCGAGCGCATCGTCGGCGCGGTCATCACCAAGTTCCGCGGCGATCCGTCGCTGCTCGAGCCCGGCATCGAGGAAATCGAATCCCGTACCGGCGTGCCGATTCTGGGCGTGCTCCCCTACGACGATCCTGGCCTCCCAGAAGGAAGGACAGCGTCGGCCTCCCTGGCAGCGAGGAGCGAGGTGTCGTCGGCGACGAGGATGGCGTACCCTACGACCGACGGCTCCGGATCGCTGTCCCCCGGCTGCCGCGGATCTCGAATGCGACCGATCTCGAGGCGCTGGCGGACGAACCCGGCGTCTCGGTGGTCTACGTGCCAGGTCGACGGCGACGGGACAGCTGACCCGCTCGAGGACGTCGACGCCTGACGCAGGTCGTCATCCCAGGGACGAAGAACACGGTCGACGATCTGCTGGCGCTGCACGAGGCTGGCTTCGCCGATGCGCTTTCGACCTTCGACGGCCCGGTTGTCGGGATCTGTGGCGGCTACCAGATGCTCGGCGAGCGGATCACCAACGCCGCACTCGAGGGAACGGGCACGGACGATACCGTCGATGGCCTTGGCCTGCTGCCGGTCGAAACCCGATTCGAGGGGGACAAACGCCTCGAGCAGACGTCGGTTCCCGTTGACGAAGCTGCGTCACCGCTGCTTGCGGGTGCCGACGGGCCTGCATCAGGGTACGAGATCCATGCGGGCCGGACGCAGGCGCTCGAGGACGTCCACCGGCCGCTGGGCGACTCGAGTGCGGCCCAAGGGCAGGTGCTCGGAACCTATTTGCACGGCCTGTTCGACAACGAATCGGTTCGGACGGCGTTTCTGGAACACGTCGCGGCGACGGCGGGGGTCGACTGGCCGTCGGGAGCAGGGACGGACGCGTCACCGTCGGCGGACTCGGATACGACCGGGCCAACGCCGTACGATCGCGCAGCACGACTCGTCAGCGAACACGTCAATCTGGTAGCACTTGGCGAGCCGTTCGACGAGTGAAAAATAGCCGGCGAGACGAGCCAGCAGAGACGGGAAGCGACTATGCTCCGTCGCGGTAGGTGCCAAGCAATTCCTCGAGGATGATACACTCCTGGTCGGTCTCGTCGTAGTGGGTGTCGATGAATCGTTCTGCGGCCTCGTAGTTGCCACGCAGTCCGTGTTTGCGGACGTTGATGACGGCATCGAGGAAGAACGTCCCACCGTCGGTCCCGAGTGCCTCGGCGTGGTCGCGGTCGCTGATATCGAGTTCAGCCTGGATCTCGTCGAAGTTGAACGTCTTGACGTCGTGATCGTCGTTGATCAGCGTGAGAACGTACTCCGCGGAGAACCGATAGAACTCGGACTTACTCTCGAACATACCGTCTTCGACGAGTGCGTCGATCTCTTCGACCACGTCGTCGGGGTACCTGACGGTATCTTTCGCCATTTCCCTAGACTGGTCGGTACTCATTAATTATTGTTTCGCCAATCTCGTTCAGGTTGGAAATCCAACAGTGGAGCGAACTGTCGGACGTGACCGATCCGACGTAGACGCACAGCGACGCGCCGATCACGGCTCGAGGTCCAGTTCGTGTCTTCCTGCAGAGTTATTGGGGTTCGCGCAAAAGGACGGACTGTCATGGTAGACGAAACTGAACTCCGCGAGCAGATGATCGACGCGTTCGAAGCTGCCGACTATCCGGTCTCGAGTCCGATGGACCTCGTCCCGGCGTTGCCCGACGGCCCAGGGACGAAATTCGAGTCTGGCGACTTCTCGATGACCGCGATGGAACTCAACACCAAGACCACGGGCGGGGATTTCCCCTACGACGATGTCGAGTCCCTCGTCGACGACCTGCTCCGGGAGCTCAAAAAGCAAGACGAACTGTAGGCTACGGACAGTCGTCGTCCGGTTCTCGTCGGTGGATAAGCGAGTCAGCCGATGACCAGCAGGCTTTTTATTCCACGACATAGTTGTGAGAGAAGAGAACAGATGCGGACTGGCTGGACGGAGCGATATGAATGACTGAAAGACAGTGCTCGAGACCGATCGTCATCGTGATCGACACCCGTACCCAGGAGAGCCGTCTTCGACCACGGCTCGAACAGGCGACCGAGCGCGACGTGCGAACGGTTCGCCATCGCGAGTGTCCCCTCGAGGCGATGACGACGCCCGCCGACACCGAACGCGACAGCGGAGTGGAAACGAACGCGGAACACAGTGGGGAGTCGGCACTCTCCAGTACGGAGGACACGGCAGCTGTCAGCGAGACGGCACGGATCACGCCGAGTGCCGTCGTGCTCGAACTCGACCGGCCAGGCGACATCGAGTCGTTGTTACAGCGTGTCCACGCTGACCTGCCGGCTGTGCCGACGATCGTTGCACCCCACGAGGGCAGCGAGCGACTCGCGACGGTGGCACTCCGTGCTGACGCGACCGAATACGTGCCGACAGAGCGCGACGAAGATCCGATCGATCGGATCGTCTCGACGGTCCAATCCAAAACCAGCGGCCGATCGGATGACGGCGACAGCCAGTACCACAATATCCTCGCCACCGAACTCCCGGATGAAGCGTTCGTCATCGGTGAGGACGGCACCTATCTCGAGGCGAAGGTCCGTCCCGAGTCGGCAGGATCCTCTACACCGTTCCCGCCGACGAATTAGGTCGGCACCACGCTCGAGGACGCGTTTCCCGATGCAGTCGCAGCGGACTTGCAGGATTGTCTCGACCGAGCGATCCAAACTGGCGGCGTACAGTCGATCGAGTACCAGGACGGACACCACCGATGGCCGCCGCCAGTTCGAGGCCCGCGTCCGTCCCGATCGACGAGCGGATTCAGGGACGACGCTGCCGTCGTCTGGCTCGCACGAGACATTCACCGAACGCGTCGAACGCGAGCGACAGACTCCGCTCGCGACAGGACCAACTCGAGACGCTTAAATCGGATCAATGCCGTCGTCAGACAGGTCATCGAGACGCTTCGTCGAGGCACCGGCCAGAGATACCATCGAACGCGAAGTCTGTGAACAACTCGTCGACTCGGAGCTGTATTGTGGCTCGTGGATCGCCGAACGGACCGGCGACGGCCGGCTGTCATACCGGACCGGCGCGGGCGACGCCGAAACCATCCTCGAGTGTGTGCGTGACTGTACCGGCGAGTACGAGAACCCGGTCGCGCAGGCAGCACGAACGGGCGAGGTGCAGACGACGAACAGCATCATCGAGAACAAGTCGCTTCCGGACGAACTCCGGGCGGCGGCCCGCGAAGACGGTGTCAGATCCGGCATCGTCGTTCCGATTACACACGAAGACGCGACTTACGGCGTTCTCACCGTGCTTGCGAGTCGCGACGACGCCTTCAGCGAGCGCGAGCGAGCCGAGTTCAGACTGCTCGGCGAGACGATCGGGTTCACCATCATGGCCGTCAAAAACCGCCAGCTACTCTTTGCCGACTCCGTCGTCGAACTCGAGTTCCGGATCGACGGCGGCGACACGTTCTGCTTCGATCTCTCCGAGCAATACGACTGTACCGGCTCGCTCGAGTGGGCTGGCACGACGTCGGGCGGGCGTCTTTTCCAGTACGTAACCGTCGACGGCTTGGACGGTGAAACGGTCTTCGAGGAGGCGACGACACACGAGTCCGTCGAGGAGTGTCGGCTCATTCACGACGGCGACGAGCGCTGTACGATCGAGTTGCGGCTTCGGAGATCGGCCGTCCGCACGCTTGCAAACCATGGGTCGACGATTCGGGACGTCACCGTCGAGGATGGTGTTGGAACCTGTCTGATCGAGGTGTCACAGGACGCCAATATCCGGGAGATCGCCGAGGCACTGACTGTCGTCTACGAGAACGCCGAGCTCGTTGCCAGACGAGAGGTCGATCGAGCGGTCAGGACAGCAGCCGAGCGGCGAACCCGAATCCTCGATGAGCTCACTGACCGCCAACTGACGACGTTACGACTCGCCTACTACGGTGGGTTCTTCGACTGGCCGCGAGAGAGTACCGGCGAGGATATCGCCGAGGCGATGAACATCTCGCCGCCGACGATGCATCAACATCTCCGAAAGGGACTAAACTCGATTCTCGGAGAATTTTTCGAGGACAGCACCGGTACTGGTACTAGTACCGAGTGACGCTGTCTGTTGTCACTGGGTACCAGCGCACCCGTCTGATGACCGTCGTTCGGTGATGGATCGTCAGAAACCGTCAGAGCGTGTGAGACGGTCCAAACAGCCGACTAGCATCGATTTCGTTGCCTGTCCGCTCTCGGCAGAACGTGCTGGTCTGGCCGACTATCACGGAAGCTAGAGTTGCACTCTTTGAAGACCGTCACGGATGCTTAAACGTCGGCTATATGAACCCGAGGGCCAATACGCGTGACAGTCAGTCAATCGAATAGCAATGTCCGAGACGACAGCAGTCGCCCAATCGTGGGGGGTGGGATAGCCGTGGTAGCACTGCCGTTCGAGACTGTGTTCGAAGGGTCGGATGGTCGATACTACACCGACTGGCAGGTTCGTCACCGGCTGCGGACCGATGAGTGGACGTTTTGCATGCAACAGCGAACGCCGTACCGACGACTGGTCGAAACTGACGACGACGCGTTACTCCTGTTGGTCCCGATCGAACTCGAGGAGCTCCCAGCAGGACGCGAGATCCGCGTTTCCGGATGTCGTGCCCGTGTTGTCGATACCCGGCGTATGTCGTCGGCGTAGGCCATCATGTGTCGGTCGTTCACGGACTGGTGTCTGCCTCGCGGTTATTTAATGTGTGATCAAATTCAGGCACAGAGACTGGTTATGTGCTGTGAAACTCGCGCTCGTGAATCGCCGCGCGTTCCTCGGCACGGTCGGCTCGACGGTCTCGCTCGGCACGCTCGCGTATACGACACGTGGAGCCTCCGACACGCTCGAGATTCGAGTCTGGCTCTCCGAACAGGCCACGACATACGACGGCGTCGCCGAGCGGATCCGCGAGTATCTCACCGCGACCCTCTCGCTCGAGTACTGGACGCTCGCAGTCTCGACCGGTGGGACCGTCTCGGTTTCGAGTGAAGACGCCGCTCGCCTCACCAGCCGCGGCGAGTGGCCGATGGCCGTCGCGACGGGTGCCCTCGGTGGCCGTGAGCTGGAACCAGGCCTCAGGACGTCAACCTGCTGGTCACGGACGGGAGCATGGAAACGGCACCCACCGGCTACGGCGTTCCACACGTCGCATCGGTCGGTGGAGCGCGACATATCGCTGCCCTCGAGTCGTTCGAAACGGCTCGTCGACGACGGGCCGCGATCGATCTCGCCGAATACGATGCCGGCACACACGATGCACGTCCTCCTCCACGAAATCGGCCACGCACTCGGCCTCGGTCACAAACATGGCACCGCATTTGTCGACGGCGACACCGTCGTCAGCGACGCCGATGCTCAGCAGCTATGCGTGGGATCCTGCGTACGATCACGATCGCTCACATTGTGGGACGACGATTCCCGACACGAACGGTCGGCACCGAGCACTTAGCTTCAGCTTTTCATCGTGCGCTCGTCCGAGAACTCGCGAGCTACGACGGCGATGTCGCTCTCTGACCGGTCAGTTCGCCCCACGTCGAGAACGGAACTATGTTGAGCCCACTCGAGGCATCCGGTTTCGGCCCGCTGGCCGAACCTGGGCCGTACCCACTCGTCACTCGTCGTCGTCGCTGTCCGTGTCACCACGGGCGAAACTCGCCTGCGCCTCTCCGTCTGCGTCGGCGCTGGCGTTTGGCCCCTCGATGAGCGCTTCGAAGTCGTCGGCTTCGTCGTACTGGTCCTGGTACACCAGTGCTGCTTTCCCCATCGAGGTGATCTCGTAGAGCCCGGACCGCTCTGCGGGGCCGATTTTACGGACGAGTCCATAATCCTCGAGCACTGGGAGTCTCGTGTTGATGTTCTTCGGCTTTTCCCCGTGTGCGAAGCTAGATTCGTTGCGACGTTGCGGCCCTTGTCCTCGAGCGCCTCGAGGATGAGGAAATCAGTTGGTTGGCGGAGTTTCACGTGTGTTCACTCTCGTACCGCACTATATTTCCAGTGGTAACTAATACTTTCGGCTCGAACAGGTTAATCGGCACTGGTAATTGTTACCAGCATTCATGTATGCTGCGCCGATGACACGCCGTGTCTTCGGGAGCAAGCCCCGCCAGTTTCACCCGCTCGACGGTCGACAGCACGGCTCACTCGAGCAAATCGACGCCGGTCGAGCCGAGCCACGAGAGAAAGTCCGCGACGTCCGCCGGCGACTCGACGCGGGCAGACGCATGCGAGGGCTCGTCGCCGCCGACCCTGATTCCGAGTCCGTCCGGTTCGACGGTTCGGAACGCCGACTCGTCAGTGACGTCGTCACCGACGTAAATAACGGCCGTCTCGGAGGGCTCGTCGGCAACGACCACCTCGACTGCGTCTCCTTTCCCCCACGCCAACTCCGGGCCAATCTCGAGGATCTGCTTGCCGGGTGAAATCTCGAGGGCGTCGCCACCGACGCTGTCGACAACGTCATGGGTGATCCGACGGGCGGTCGGGACGGCTGCCGATGGAACGGCTCTGAAGTGGACCGTCCCGGTCAGGCGTTTGTTTTCGACCCGGCAGTTCGGCACGGACGCGAGAGCGACCTCGAGGACAGCACAGAGTCGTTCGATTCGAGTGGCGTGTTTCCGGGCGATCGAATGGACGGTGACATCCTCCCCACGGGCGAGCTCGAGGCCGTGATTGCCGGCGTAAATCGACGGACCGTCGATGCGCTCGCGAACATCCGATAGGGCCCGACCGCTAACGACGGCCGTCGTCACCCCGGGTGTGTCCGCGAGCGTCGTCACCGCTTCCTGATTGCGCTCGGTCGGCGTCGCGTCATCGGGATCCTTGACGATCGGGGCGAGCGTCCCGTCGAAATCCAGACAGACAAGGATGCCAGTGGCGTCGTCAATCGTCGCCCGAACCCGTGGCCACTGCTCCTCGAGCGGCTGTGGCGGTGATGGTGTGTCAGGATCCCCCATCGGTCACACTGGCGGCGTGGGCTCTCGGGAGTCGGACTCCGAGTCCGTGCGCCTCCTGGTTCGGCCGGACTTGTCGGAACTCCCGGCGTCGTCGTGTACGCGGTTTATCCAGTCGAACTGCGTCGCCATCCACGACTGAATGTCGCCGCTGAAGACGCGCTGGCGAAGCGTGTTCAGCCGCCGCTGGCGTTCGTGCGCCGACATCGAGAGCGCGTACTCGAGTTGGGCCGCAACCCCCTCTACATCGGCGGGGTCGATCGTCAACGCGTGCGAGCCGAGCCGCTCGTGGGCACCGACTCGAGTGCTCAGCAGTAATGCGCCATCGCCGTCGACGCTCGCTGCGACGTACTCCTGGGCGACCAGGTTCATTCCGTCGACCAGCGAGCTTACTACCATCGCGTCGGCGTGGCGATAGAGCGTACAGAGATCCTCCCGTGGCAGGACGTCCTCCGTGTAGACGATCGGTCGCCAGTCGGCGGTCCCGAAGCGGCGGTTGATCCGCTGGACCTCGCTGCGGACGAGATCGCCGTATTGCTGATAGGTCCCGATTTCGGTCCGTGAGGGCGTCGCCTTCTGGACGAACGTGAACTCGCCGCGCCAGCCCGGATTCCGCTCGAAGAATCGCTCGAGCGCTGCCAGTCGTTCCGGAATCCCTTTCGTGTAGTCGAGGCGATCGAGCCCCAGTCCGAGCGTCGTTCCCTGTGGGATTCCGTACTCCTCGAACAGCGCTGTGAGGCGGTCGCGGTCGGTCGAACGTGCGTCACTGTCGTATGCTTCGGCATCTACCCCCATCGGGGTCGCGACGACGCGGGTCGTCCGCTCATCGTAGCGAATCGTCCGTCGGGTCCGATCGACGTCAGCGGTCGGGAGGAACCGGTCGACACAGTCGAGAAAGCGGTCGGCGTACCCCTCGACGTGGAACCCGAGCAGGTCGTTGCCGAGCAGTCCCTCGAGGAGATGGCCCCCGGCAGGACAGTGTCGAAATGTCTCCGGTATCGGCCACGGGATATGCCAGAAGTGGGCGACGGTCGTGCTGTCAGGTATCGATCCCTGAATCAACCGCGGCGCGAGCGCGAGATGGTAGTCCTGCAGCCAGACGATTGCGTTTTCGTCGGCGTGTTCGCTGACCGCCTCGGCAAACTGTTCGTTGACCCGCCGATACCACTCGAAGTCGTTTGGTCGATTCTCGATGAGATCCGGGAAGCCGTGACAGAGCGGCCAGAGCACGCGGTTGCTGAAGCCGTAATAGTAGGCATCGATCGCCTCCTCCGAGAGGTCGAGTCGGCGCAGCGTGTAGGCCTCCTCGTCCGGTGGGACGGCCACGCAGTTGCAGTCGTCCGCTGACCGCAAAGTCTGCGTCACCATCGCCCCAGGCGATCCAGGTTCCATCGGTTTCCTGCACGACGGGGTCGAGGCCGGCGGTCAGTCCGCCGGTCGGCTCGTCGACCGTGATCGATCGCTGATCGTTCGAGCGAGCGAGCCCGCCTGTCGGTCCCCAGCGACGAGCTCTCGTCGCTGCTGGGATCAGGCTGAGAGTCCGAAGCCGACTCGTCTTCGTACTCGTGGCGGTACGGCTGGCGGTTCGAGACGACGATCAGCGACCCGGGACAGCTCGGGCCGTCGTCCCCGGACGCGTCGGCCGTTCGTCCGCGGTCGCTGGCTCGAGTTCGATACTGTCGATCGGACACAGTCGTCGTCGGCAACCGCTCTGGAACTCGCATTCGCTGAAACAGCACAGCCTCTCCACTGGTTGCTTCGCGGCCTGCACTCGCTGGTGGATTAATAGGTTCCCACTAGTCCCCACGGATGGCAGACTGTCCGCTTGCGGAGAGAGTCTGCCGAAACACGGGTCGCTGGAGCACTGTGACGATCGCGATCGTAATCAGCGGTAACCAAACGTTGATTGCTCGCTCGAGTGAATCCGTCTCCATGACGCCGTTCGAGCGTCCGACTCGAGGCCTGTCAGAATCGGCTCGCCGATGTCGGGGCCGATCTGACGGTTTGCTTTCCGAGCCCGAACCTGACCTATCTGACCGGCTTCGCGGAATCGCCATCGGAACGACCGCTATTGCTGTTCGTCCCTCGTGACGGCGATCCCGCGATCGTCGCGCCGGCGATGTACGAGGCCCAACTTGCCGCACTGCCGATCGCGGATCTACAACTGCACTGCTGGACCGACGAGGAGGATCCACTCGAGAGTGTCGACCGCGTGCTTTCGAGCTACTCGCTCGAGAAATCAGACGAAGCGACCGTCCTCGTCGACGACCGGATGTGGGCGACGTTCACGCAGGATCTTCGCTCCCTGCTGCCGGACGCGACGTTCGGGCTCGCCAGTACCGTCCTCGAGCCGCTCCGAATCCGCAAGGAGGATGTCGAACTCGCGGCACTTCGTCGCGCTGGCGATCTTGCGGATCGCGTCGCACTCGCGATCCGCGAGCGTGGGGACGAACTGATCGGCATGACGGAATCGGAACTCGCAAGCGAGATCGATCGGCTGCTCGCCGCAGGAAGGCGGCGAAGAGCCAGCCTTCGAGACGATCGTCGCTGCCGGCCCGAACGGTGCCCGTCCGCACCATCACAGCGGGTCGCGCCGGATCACAGCCGGTGATCCCATCGTGCTGGATTTCGGCGCGTTCGTCTCGGCTGCTCTCGAGACGGGAGTTGGCCGGTATCCAGGCGATCAGACCCGCACCATCGTCGTCGGCGATCCACCCGCCGAGTACGAGCGCGTCCACGAGACCGTCAGAAACGCACAGCAAGCCGCGATCGACGCCGTCGAGCCGGGCGTCACCGCAGACACAATCGATCATGCCGCCAGATCAGTCATCGAAGCGGCTGGCTACGGCGACGCGTTCGTTCACCGCACTGGCCACGGCATCGGCCTCGAGGTCCACGAACCGCCCTACATCGCGGCGGGCAACGACCGCGAGCCTCGAGCCCGGCATGGTCTTCAGCGTCGAACCGGGGATCTACCTCGAGGGACAGTTCGGCGTCCGGATCGAGGATCTCGTGGTCGTCACCGACGACGGTGTCGAGCGACTGAACGACACGCCGCGTGGCTGGGAAACTGGACGGTGATACGGAGAAGAAGGTCGCGGCCGACCTGCGAGCTATGACACCGTGTTTCCGGTGAAATCGACTGGGAGAGGTGTTGAAGAGTCAACAATACGGATCCTAGAATCAAGCACAGCGAGACAGGATTGACGCGAGACGGTCGCAGTGTTCAGGCGTCGTCAGTCTCGACGAGCACTTTTCGAACGACTTCGGGGTCCTCGAGCAACTGATGTTCGGTATAGCTCCCCTCGGCGCTGCCGCCGCTCCGGCGGGCCTGCTCTAAGATATCGAGGAAGGCGTGTTCCTTGAGAAGGTCTCGAACCCGCCGCAGGGAGAGCGGATCGGACCGTTCCTGTCGGCAGATCTCTTCGTAGACGTCGTAGATCTTCGTCGTCCGGAACCCGTCTTCCTCTGGCGTGTTGAGCGAGAGGACTGCAAGCGCCTGCAGAACGTACCGCGAGTGTGGCGTCGAGCCGCGGATGAGTTCCCGGAAGCGGTCCGTTTCGGCCCGCTCGCGAGCCTGGACGACGAACTCTTCCTGAACGGTCTCGTTGCCGTTCGATTGGGCGATCTCGCCGGCATACCGGAGGATGTCGATCGCCTTGCGGGCGTCGCCGTGTTCGCGGGCCGCAAGCGCCGCAGCGCGTGGGATGACCGAGGGCTCGAGGACGCTGTCTTTGAACGCGTCACTGCGGGCCTCCATGATCTCTCGGAGCTGGTTTGCATCATAAGGAGGAAAGACGAACTCGCGTTCACAGAGACTCGATTTGACTCGCTCGTCTAACCGATCCTTGTACTTGATTTTGTTACTGATCCCGATAACACCGATCTTGCACGACTCGAGCTTGCCGGCCTCGCCCGCGCGCGAGAGTTGCATGAGAATGTCGTCGTCGTCGAGCTTGTCGACTTCGTCGAGAATGACGAGGACGACGTCATATTGGGTGTCTAACACCGTCCAGAGGCGCTTGTAGTAGGTCGACGTGCTGAGACCCTTGTCGGGAATTCTAATATCGGTAACCGCTGGCTCGTTTAACGTGTGAGCGATCGTCTGGACGGCCTGCGTTTCCGTGTTGTCCTGTGCGCAGTCGACGTAAGCGAACGCCGACGTGATGCCTTCTTCCCCCGCAACGCGGACCAGCCGCTCCGAGATGTACTTCGCACAGAGGGATTTGCCAGTTCCCGTCTTCCCATAGATCAGCAGGTTGCTCGGACTCTGACCGAAGATCGCGGGATTGACCGCGTTTGCAAGTTCCGAAATCTCGTCGTCGCGGCCGACGATCCGACCCTCTTCGGGGAGATGGTTGATCTCGAGGAGTTCTTTGTTCTCGAAGATCGGATCGTCGCGGGTGAACAGATCGTCGCCGGAACTCGACATAGAGGGACACCGTGTTTCCGGTGAAATAGCTGTTCCGTTTGGCCGCGACGATCCGAAGGCAAGACTGAATTCCACTGAGACGGTCGCAAGGAGGCGAGACGCGGCCGATTAGATGATTTGATCGAGACGAGACGCCATCAGTCGGTGACCGTGAGAGTCGGTCGACGGCTGCCGACACACACACCGTGTTTCCGGTGAAACAGCAAAAATCCACTGTGGGGTGCAGTCGAAGCGGCGGTTACGCGGTCACTGTTTCACCGGAAACACGGTGTACGACACGAGGATGCATATGAAATTCTGCGGCAACAGACACGTTATCGCCTCGATTTTCGCTCGAGGCTGCCGTCGTACTCAGGGATGGTGTTCGATATTCAGTGACCGCACTCGAAACGGGTTGTCAGTGAGAGAGCGTCGGTTCGATTGCAGTGATATCTAATCGATATCTATTATAGTTATTTCTAATTCACTTAATGGACTTTACTCATATGAACAAGTTATATATTCCTATTTTGAGCAAGAAATGCTATTAGGTAGCTAACAATAGCTATATATTTCGACTTTCTCCTACTATTACGGTTCGATACTCCGTTCCGTTGGGTGCTTTCCTTGTTTAGTAGATACACGTCCGAGGTTTCGATCTTTCCCTGCTTGTTTCACCGGAAATCAGGTGTGCGTTCGACAGCGTCGCTAGAAACGGCCACCGGCTGTTCGTACCGTTTCACCGGAAACCCGGTGTGTGTCCGCGCGAGCATGGCACCTGCTACCCATGTGCCTGTGACTCGTGAGAGTCCTTGGTTCGATCACAGCGGTCGTCTGCTGTTCCTATTCGTGACACGAGGCTCGTTCTCAAGCTGTACAGTTGGGCCACTGGCTCATCCAACTCGTCACGGCTCCTATCTTTAACCAGCGAGAGAATCCCGCCGTTCACGGCGGGCGTGAATCGCGTCACTCAACTACGGGATCCACCGCTCAATAACAGACCAGATATTCCACGCTAATCTGAATGATTAAGTAGGTTTGTCTACATAGGCTATGTATGACGGTTGAGGCCACTCGAACCTATGTTGGTTCCATCCAGAACCAGCAACAGGTCTGCGATGGCCTCGATTCGCTCGGTGATTCCGCCTCGAAAATCTGGAACGTCGCACGCTGGACAGCAGACCGCATCTGGGATGAAGCTGGCGAAATACCAGACGAAGGAACGCTCAAAGCGTACATGAAGAACCAGTCGTGCTGGAAAGACCTGAACGCACAATCCAGTCAGAAAGTCATCGAAGAACTTTCCGACGCTTTCCAGTCATGGTTCGACTTGCGACACAAGTTTGACGAGGCGAATCCTCCCGGCTACCGTAAACACGGCGACACTCGACCCAAGAGTACGGTCACGTTCAAAGCAGACGGCTTCAAACACGACCCCGAACACAACCGCGTCCGACTCTCAAAGGGCAAGAACCTGAAAGAACACTGGTCGGACTTCCTGCTCTGCGAGTACCAGATCCGCCCCGACGTTGACCTTTCAGAAGTCAACAAGGTGCAGAACGTTCGAGCCGTCTGGAATGGCGACGAGTGGGAACTGCACTTCGTCTGCAAAGTCGAACTCGAAACCAACGACTCAGCAGGCAACGAAGTGGCCGGTATCGATCTCGGTATCAAGAACATCGCCACAGTCGCATTCCCCGACGAGTACATCCTGTACCCCGGCAACTCGCTCAAACAGGACAAGCACTACTTCACCCGAGCAGAGTACGACACTGAGGGTGAGAACGGCCCCTCGGAGAAGTCGATGCGGGCACGCAGGAAACTCACAGACCGTGAAACTCACTTCTACCACACGCTTACGGACACGATCATCACGGAGTGTGTCGAACGCGGTGTTGGCACGCTCGCGGTGAGTTGGCCCGAAGACGTTCGAGAGTCCGACTGGGGCAAGACGGGGAACAAGAAGTTGCACTCGTGGGCGTTTGACCGCATCTACCAGTACCTCGCATACAAAGGCGAGATTCGTGGCGTCGAGGTGCTGAAGGAGAACGAGTGGGATACCAGTAAGACCTGCTCACGCTGTGGCGATGCGACGAAGTCGAACCGTGTCGAACGTGGCCTGTACGTCTGTGAGTCGTGTGAGTTGGTAGCCAACGCGGATTGTAACGGAGCGGAAAACATGCGCCAGAAGATAACTCCGAGTCTTCACGGTGAGGATAGGAGTAACGGCTGTGTGGCACAGCCATCGGTACACCTGTTCGACCGCGAGAGCGGGACGTTTCAGACGAGAGAACAGGTCGTGTCGTAGACCAGCAAATATCCCACCCGCAGTACGGGAAGCCGCGCCGTTTACGGCGCGGAGGATGTCACCGACGAATCGAATTCACCGGAAACCCGGTGTGTTTGTTCGCTGGTGGCGTCGATAACTGAAGCGATTGACATATCTATCACATAGCCCTCGTGCGATCGGGTGTGCAGTGACTGGCAGTGGGGACTAGAGACTGGCCTCGTCACTGTCGTTGACTGGCCCCACCGACTGCCGTCCGCTTTCCAGTGAAATCACGATGTCGTTCACCGGAAACCCGGTGTGTGTCAGCCACAGGACGTCGCTGCCAGGTTTCGGTGTCGGAACAACCTCGATCACTCGAGGCCGATTCTGTGTCTCCGACGATTTCACCGGAAACCCGGTGTGTGGGTTACAGCCACGGTATGTGGGCCCCTGTTGCATCGAAACTGCTGGCGGCGCTGTCAGTTCAGTAGTAATAGAGTTCGAGTTCGTGGCCACAGTTTCGACACTGTGTCTCTTTCCCGAGAAGCCGGTTCGAATCGTTCTCCGTGTGAATCCCCGGTCCTGGTGGAAGGGACGTGGCAACCGTCGCATCACACTCCGGACAGCCGATATTTATGTCTGCATTTCCTGTCCGAGACATACCGTAGACGTATTTGGTTGTCCCCGATAGTTATCGGAATCGTACAGTACTGACAGGGACTCGTTTCATTCCGTTCACGAACCGTACGATTGGCTTTATCAGCGGATGAGGCTTGACCCCGAGGCGAGTCACACGGTATAGGTCACGTCGTCGAAGTCGAAAAACGCTGTCTCGTATCCATCGTGTCGTGACACCTGCGGCGATGAGCCGACGGTGACTGTGACGCGATCACCTGATGCGATCTCATCGACTGTGACGCCGTAGTGGTGGCCAATCTCGTGATCGAGCGCCTCCGTGAGCGTGAGCGGCTCGTCGTAGATGGGTGTCCCATCTCGTTCGACGGTCGCAGACAGGGAGGTAAACGGCAGGATAATCCGGTTGTACGGCGTTCTGGGACTGACTGCCAGATACGAGCCACCGTCCGCGAGCCGGTCGGCATCGGAGACGAGCGCGGCGAACGTCGCGTCGCCGCTGCGCTGGGCGTCGAGTGACTCCCCAGGCAGTTCCTCGAGCGGCGTGGCCTGTCCCATCGGCGTGTGCCCGCCGTCACCGCCGCCGTGTTCCATCTTCATGAGCGATAACGCCTCGCGGTTCCCCCGCTGTGATTCGGGGATCGTCTCAAACGAGAGGTCGTGAATGTCCGACCGGACGTACTCGAAGTCGATCTCGAGCGAGCCGAGCGAGCCCAGTCGCTCCGCGAACGCGCCGGTTCGCTCGAGAGTGACCGGACCGACTTGAATCCGGGCGGTATACTGCCCCTCGCCCGGCAGCTGGATGTTGTCCCCGTAGTGAAAGCCCATCCGCTGGGAAATCATCGGCCACAGCGATGAGGAGCCGATATCGACGAGTTCCCCGTCCTGACGGATTTCGATGCGTGCGTCCACCGGAAGGACGGTGTGTGTCTCACGATCCCAGACGGTGACCATGAGATGAAGGCTGTCGTCGGCGGTGATCTCGATGAGCTCTTTCTCCTCGTCGGTTGCTTCGACGGTCCAGAACCGGTGGGGGAAGGTATACGAGAGCATCGCGGCGTAGTCGCCGTCGGTTGCCATCCCATACATTCCCATCGCGTCGCGTGAAGAAGGGAGATAGACGGCATCGGGCCGGTTTTCGACGAGCGGTGGGTTCGCAAAGGCTGATTCTTCTTCGAACCCGAGTTGCTCGAGACAGCCGGCGAGGCCGACAGTCCCGACGGCTCCAGCTGCGGCTGTACCACGAAGGAAAGCCCGGCGGTTCATTAGCCCGTGGTTGGGAACCCCCGACAAAACGCCTGTTGGTTCACTGGTCGAACGTGATACCCGAGGTGTCGCTTCCGGTATGTGTTTCTCCGTTCTGGTCAGTTTCCGTGTCTTTTGAAGCCAATGTCAGTAAGCGACTGCTACGTGACGCCCCTTCGTGAGGAGAACCAGTGGACCTTTCATCCACCGCTTCTAGAACTCGAATATGGACCGGCGGACATATCTTGGAACAGTCGGAATTGCAGGACTTACGAGTGTTGCCGGCTGTCTCGATGGAACGATCGGCGGAGGGGAAACCGGAAACGGATCTTCGGATTCTGGGGCCCCTAACACCATCCTTGAGCCGCCGGAGATGGATTTAAGCGAGTCCTCACATCCGAGCTACGGTGATGAGTTGCCATCGCTCAGCCTGCCTGATCCCCTGATCGGCGAGACGATTTCGACCGACCAGTTCGAGGGTGAGCGGGCCGTGTTGATGACGTTCGTCTATACGAACTGCCCGGATGGTATGTGCCCAGCGCTCACGTTGCGGCTGCGGCGCACCCAGGAAGTCGCCGCTGAAAACGGCTTCAGCGACGACGTGGCGCTCCTCGAGATGACGTTCGATCCGGAACGAGACACCGAATCGAAACTGCGGACGTTCGCCGACGAGCAGGGTGTCGACGCCGAGGCTGACAACTGGCATTTCCTCAGACCCGAGACGTACGACAGAGCCAAGACGATCATGACCGAGGACATCGGGCTGCCGTTCAAGAAGACGGATGCCCCGGAGTACGACCATCTCGAGTACATGTTCCCCCACTACAATCTGATCCTGCTTGCCAACAAACGCGGCATCGTTGAGCGTGCATATCCGAACGGCGCTTCCATCGACCCGTCGAAGGTCATCGACGACGTCGAAACGGTGGTGACGGAGTAAATGCGCAGACGGGACGTCCTCGCCGGTCTCGGGAGCGTGGGCGTCGTCGCTGGTGCTGGCGTGATGGCAGTCCGTGGGCCGCCATCGCTGGACGGCAACACCGGAACTGGCGAGTCACAGCCCGGCGATTCGAACGAAACCGACTCGACAAACACGGAGCCGCTCACGATCGAGACGATCGATGCGCCGGGCAGCGAAGCCGATGCGTTCCGCGTTCCGGCAGCTGATCGGGCGACGTTCCTCGACTTCTTCGGAACGTGGTGTCCGCCGTGTGTCGAGCAGATGCCGGCACTCGCCGAGGCGAACGAGCGGATCGGCGACGAGGTGCTGTTATGTCGGTCACGAGTGAATCGATACCGAACGAGGAACTGGCTGACTGGTGGGAGAAACACGACGGTAGTTGGTTGCTTGGGCTTGACCCGACTGCCGAACTGACGGCCAGATATCTCGCGGGCGGCTATCCGTCCGCCGTCGCGATCGACGCGTCGGGAACCGTCCAGTGGTCGGATTCGGGCATCAAAACCGCCGACGAACTCGTCGCTGGCATCGAACAAGCACTCGCGGCTGGAGGGCAGTAAGGATGGTCGACGCCGCACTGACCACGTCGATCGTGTTCGGACTCTCGACCGGCATCGCGACGTTTTTCTCGCCGTGTGCGTACCCGCTGTTGCCGGGCTACGTCGGCTTTTACGTGAGCCAGACCGACGGCGAGCAGGCGTCGCTCGGCGGTGCGTTGAGCCGCGGGCTGTTCGCCGGGCTGGGCGTCCTGGTCACGTTCACGACCCTGCTCGGGGCGACGTTCTGGGTCGGCCAGTCGACGCTGTCGTCGATCAAGTGGTTCGAAGCCGTCTGCCGGCCTCGTGTTGCTCGTCCTCGGTGCCTTGATCGTCGCCGGCCGCGCGCCGTCGTTTTCGGTTACCCTCCCGAAAGCGTCCGCTCGAGCGTGTTCGGCTTTTCGATCTTCGGCGTCGGCTACGCGCTCGCGTCGGCGGGCTGTGTCGCGCCGCTGTTCATCAGCGTTGTCACCCGTGCGCTCTCGCTGTCGATGGCCGATGCGGTGGTCCTCCTTGGGACCTACGTCGGCAGCGTCGTCGTGTTGATGGTCTCGTTGACCGTCGCGACGGGGATGGGACTCGTCGCTGGTGCTGGTCGGCTGACGGCCTACTCCGGGCTACTAAAACGGATCGCGGGCGTGGTGATGATCGTCGCCGGGATCGGGCAGTTGTACCTCGCGGTCGTTCGGTTCAATATCTTCGGGCTGTTCTGAGCGACGGTTGAGAGTTCGATTCCCACAGCGATCGCGTGTGGCCGCCCTCGCCGGGCAACGCGCTGTTGATTGCGATCGATTCACAGCGGTTTGGCGGTGACGTGACGGTCGTCGGCAGGCAACGGCAGGTCCGGGATGTATCCCACCGTCGCTCGAACGGACGATCATGTATCAGGAGTTGCTCCTTGCGACGGACGGCAGCGATGCCGCTCGTCAGGCAACCGAGCACGGAATCGACCTCGCCGACCAGCTCGATGCGACCCTCCACGTGCTGTCGGTTTCCGAAGCGGGGCCGCAGGCGGAGAACAAACAAGATCGGCTTCGCACCGATCCGGATGACGAAGCTGCTACAGCTGCCGACGAGGCCGAAGAAGCGGCGACTCGAGCAGGCATCGACGCGACCACGGACATTCGTCATGGCGTCCCACAGGAACAGATCGTCGACTACGCGGAGACGAATTCGGTCGATATGGTGATCGTCGGAACAGCTGGTCGGTCCGGGCTCGAGCACCTGCTCTCGGGCAGCGTCGCCGAAGAAATCGTCCGAAACGCTCCAGTTCCGGTTCTCACGGTTCGAGACCAGTCGTAGCGATCGGCAATACGGATGTACCACCACCTAATCCGTCGCTACGTCCGGGTACGACGCTGATACTTAACCCGCGTGGAAGCGACGCAGCCACCATCGTGGCCGGTCTGTCCGCTCGCTGTACCGTTTGCCTCCCGTGTCCGAGAGCAGTGCCGACGGCGAACGTTGGCATCACGTCTGTCTTGGTCGGGGTGGTCGGCGCGTGAGCGAACGGACCGCGACCGTCGTCGGCGACACACCCTGTGTGCTTGTCGTCGGCGATGACGCCGCTGCCGACGATGCGAGGGACGTGCTCGCTGCACGATTTGCGGGCGCATCGATCCTCCGAGAGCGGACGCTCGAGGGGGCTCACAAGCGACTCGCCGATCGTGACGTCCACTGTCTGGTCTGTCCGTTCGACGCGGCTGCCGTCGATCGATTGGAGGGAGAATCGACGCTCGAGCGCCTCGCCGCCGAAGCCGACGAGCGGCCGATCGTGGCTATCACTGACGAGGGGGATGCCGACGACGCGCTCGCAGCCGGTGCGAGTGACGTCGTGGCCCGCGACGAGTCGCCGCCGGTGCTGACCGCGCGGGTTCGAACTGCCGCCGAGCGAGAGCAGTATCGGCTGGCTGCCGCGGCCTCGGACCGACGCCAGCGGTCGATCCTCGAGCACGCCGCTGCCGTCGTCTGGGTGCTTGATGCTGACGGCGAGATCGAATACGCGACGCCGGCAGTCGAGTCAGAACTGGGATATACGCCCGCCGAACTCGAGCGGACGCCGATCGGTCGGCTCGTCCATCCCGACGACCGCGAGGCGATCCACGAGACGCTTGCAGCCGTCACCGACGCGCCGGTCGGGGCGACCGAACGCGTTACCCTTCGGCTGGGCGATGCCGACGGCACGTGGCGCGTCTCGGAGGTGATATGTACGAACCGGCTTGCGGATCCGACCGTCGAAGGTGTCGTCGTGACCCGAACCGGGGTCGGCGCGGCAGCCGACGTGGCCGCCCCTGCTGCCCTGCGTGCCGGCGTCGACCGGCTCGAAGACGCGTTTTTCGTCCTCGGCCCGCAAGACGAACTGCAGTATGCCAACGACGCGGCGACGACACTGTTTCGTCCCGAGGCCCGCCAGATCGATCCCGCCGACGTGAGTGGAACCGTCGTCTGGGACCTCCTTCCGGACGAGATCAGCGAAGCGCTGTTCGATCGGGTGCGTACCGCAGAATCGACGGATGCGGTCGAAACGGTCAGCGTGACCGCGCCGTCGCTCGAGGGCCGCCTCGCCGTGCGCGTCCACCCCAGCGACGACGGCGTCTCGGTCTACGCGACCGACCAGTCCGTCGACGCCGCGGCCGCGCCGGACTTGGAGCGACTCGAGTTGCTCGAGGCTGTCATCGACGCGCTCGACGATGGAATCGCCGTTCTCGAGGGGTCGACCATTCGGCTGGCGAACCCAGCGCTCCGAGAGCTCGCTGACGCGGACGCGCTTGTCGGCCACGAACTCGAGACGGTGTTCGATGCGGACCTCGTGTCGGCGATTCGAACGCGAGCCCGATCGCCGGTCGTCAGATGGATGGAGCCGGTCTCGGGCACGCTCACGACTGACGAGGCACCGCCGGTCGACGTCTTCGTCGTGCCGCTGTCGATGCCCGATCGAACGCTCTGTGTCGTCCGTGACAGACGCGAGTCTCGCGCAGCCACCCTGTCGACGGTCCACGACACCGTCGCGGCCATCCGCCGTGCAGAGACGCCATCGGCCGTTCGTGATGCCGCCACGGATGCCATCCGTGAGCATGCAGGTGCTGACGTGGCCGTCTGGTATCGCCTCGCCGACGACCGACTGCAGCCGGCAGCGATCGCGGCGGCCGAACACGTCGGTGGCGATCGCCACTCGATCGAACCACCTCCGATCGATATCGACGACACCCCGCTGGCAGCCACTGTCGCGGACGAAGCGGCGACCGTGTCGCCGACCGTCTACGAGCGCGCGGAGCTCGATGCCGTGCTCGCTCAAACCGGACTCCGCGCCGAGCGGGGTCTGTCCGTCCCGATCTCGACGCGAGCCGTCGTCCTCGCGACCAGCACCGACCCGATGACGTTCGACGGACTCGAGTCGGATCCGATTGAGACGGTGTCGGACGCCGCTGCGGTCGCCCTCGAGTCCCTCGAGCGTGCCGATAGCCTCCGGACGTGCCAACACGATCGCTCGCGCCTCGAGACCACTGCTACACAGACCGAACGGGTGTGGGACGCAGGCGGGGCGATACTGACGGCCGAGACGCGTGATGCGGTCGAACAGCGCCTCTGCGAGGCAGTCGCCGCCTTGTCGTCTCCTGAATCACCAGACGGTATCACACTCGCGTGGATCGGCCAGGCGGACCACGGACGCGAGACGGTCGTGCCGACGACCTGGGCCGGACGAGACGGCGAGTTCCTCGAGTCCGCAACGGTTCCGATGGGAGCGGACGCCGACACGCTGACGGGGACGGCAGCGGCGACCGGGGAACTCGTCGTCGATGACCTCTCGAGCGACCGAGAGACACACGACGGCGGCCGATCGTGGCGACGACAGCTCCTCGAGCGAGGGATTCAGTCTGTGCTCAGCGTTTCGCTGACGGCTGATGGGGTCCGCTATGGGACGCTCACCGCCTACGCGTCGGAGCCGTCGGCGTTCGACGAGCACGTCCAACGTGCGTGCCAGCACCTCGCTGCGATCGCTGGCGCTGCGATCGGGTCGATCGAGACGAAACGCGCACTGCTCGCCGACCGAATCACCGAACTCGAGGTCGTGCTGCGAGACGATACCGAGCCGCTCTCGACGATCGCCAGCCAGCTCGAGCAGCGACTGACGGTGCGAGCGATCGTGCCACGGACGTCCGGCGGGTCGACGGCCTTCTGTACCGTTGAGGGCGGCGTCGACGATACCGTGTGCGATGCGGTCGAATCGCTGCCGGCGGTCGATTCGATCTCGATTGTCGAGCGGGGCGACGACGGCGTCCTCGAAATCGGTGTCACAGCGCCCACCGTCGCGGAGACGATCGCAGACCACGGTGGCGTTCTCCGGTCGTTGACGCCGGTCGACGATCGGACCCGGCTCGTGATGGAACTCGGCGAACCGGTCGACGTTCGATCGTTCGTCCGGCACCTCGAGCGACGTCATCCGGGAACGGAACTCGTCGCTCGCCGCCAGCGCGATCGCCCGCTTCGCCCGCCCCGTCCGTTCGACGAGTTACACGACCACTTGTCCGACCGCCAGCGGCGGACGCTCGAGGCAGCGTACTATGGTGGCTTCTTCGAGTGGCCCCGCGAACACACCGGTGAAGAGGTCGCTGAATCGCTCGGCATCTCACAGCCGACGTTCAGTCGCCATCTTCGGTTAGCCCAGGGGAAACTGTTCGCGCTGTTGTTCGACGAACCGACGAGAGACTAAGTCCAACTGTGCCTGCACACCGCCAATCGTCGGTCCAGCTTCGATCGCGAGCAAGTCGACAATCGGCGGCGACGGGCAGTATACGGCACTTACTTCGACCTGAACAGTGGGTAATACCGTGTTTCTTCACGTTTTGTGACTGGTCACGGTACCGATCGATGAATTAGTATTGAGCGTTGAACCGGTGCTGATTCCGTATATAGCGCCCACGATCATGTCCTCAGCATCTAATGAGCTATTCAATGAGCGCGTTCGAGGTAAGCGATAGTTACAGCGGCCGTCTCCCCGGATGGCGGATGCACTCGTGAGCATCGATTTCGCCGATCCGACCGAGAGTCTCGAAAAGCTCTCCGATGCGACCGACGATCGATCCCCGATCCAGTCGCAGGCCGACGGCGGGATCGTCGCGCAACTCCGACTCGATCACCCGGACCTGTTTTTGCGGCCGACGCTCCGGGACGCGCCGGACGTGACCGTCGAACCCGACTACTGGACGACCGTCGAGCAGGAGCGAACGCTCGTGTTCGTCACCGTCTACGGAACCGCGTTCGACCAGTTCGAAACCGGCCTCGAGGCGGATCCGACGGTCACCGATCCCGTGCTCGTCGATCGGTATCCCGACAGACGCGTCTATCGGGTTGCACTTACCGACCGTGCGGTGACGTTTACCGCCACCACTGCTGCCGTCGGCGGCCGACTGCTCGAGATTTCGAGTTGCCGGAACGGCTGGCAGGTCCAGCTTCGGTTCGCCGATCGGGAGCAACTCGTCGCGTTCAACGACTACTGTCGTGACCGAGAGATCTCCGTGACTGTCGATCATCTTCGCGTTTCCGATGACGGTGACGACGGCGTCGTCGCCCTGACGGCGAAACAACAGGAACTGCTCACAGTCGCGCACGAAGAGGGCTATTTCGACGTGCCGCGTGGAATCTCCCAGGACGAACTCGCGGACCGACTCGACGTCTCGAAGTCGGCCATCTCACAGCGGCTGCGACGAGCGATCGGCGAACTCTGCGCGTCGTCACTTTCCTGATCGGTGACGCCGCTCGTCTCGATTGCTTCGACGGCGAGTGTCCAGCTTCAAAAACGCAAGTCAACGACGGCTGTGGGGTGACGTGATTACTCGTCGGCGTCGTCGTCTTTCATCGAGCCGAGCTGCGAGACCAGTTCGTCCGTCGAGACGTCGGACTCGAAGGACATTTCGCCGTGATGATCGTTTTCGTGGACGTTGACGGCCTCTACGTCTTCATCGTTGGTGGTCTGCTCTTGCTGTTCGGACTCGTCGTAGCTTCCAAAACCCATACTCGTACGTTCCGAGCCAGTACAAAAGATGTGACGGTTCGATCCGTCTCCCCGTCCACACTGGCGTCCCAAAGCGGATCGATCGAGCCAACCGACTCATCGAATGGCGTTCCGGCGATTGCTCGAGTCTCCTCCGTACCCAGTCGTTCGATGCCGACCGTTCATCGGCCCTACTAACGTTGGGCGATCGCTATGAGGGTTTGTCTCCCCGTACTCGAGCGCTGATTGCCTGTTCGTTTCCCATACTTTTGAGGGGGATTCGACAGCACGTCCGTTTCGGGTGTAAGAAGGGCTCTTTCCCGACAGTTCGCCGTCGGTGTCGATTCCACTCTCGTGGTGTCCTGTGACTGACAATCACTACGGATGACAACACGTGGCAGCGTACCCTCTGGCTACGCCGTTCAGTAGCCCGTCTATAGTAATGGCTTCCGGAGGCCTGAATTCTGCTCATGGTTGCATACCGTTCGTCGTCTCGACAACGTATTTCGACGGGATCGTCTGCCACGAGACGGTCACCGTCGTCTGCACAGCGGAGACTGGCTGGTGTCCCGTCCGCGAACCCCGTGATCGTCTCCGGGCCAGCCGTCCAGCGGCCCACCAGGCGGTGAGCTACCGATGTGTGGAATTATCGGCCGCGTCGGAGACGGAAACGCCATCGAGCCACTGCTGACGGGACTGGAGAACCTCGAGTATCGGGGCTACGATTCGGCCGGTATCGCCGTCCAGAACGGCTCGGGCATCGATATCGAGAAACGCTCAGGGAAGGTCGAAGAACTGAAAGAATCGATCGGCGAACCGCTGCGGGGCGAAGTCGGCATCGGCCACACTCGCTGGAGCACGCACGGGCCACCGACCGATGCCAACGCGCACCCTCATACTGACGAGAGCGCGGACGTCGCCGTCGTTCACAACGGGATCATCGAGAACTACGTCGAACTCAAGGAGCGACTGGCCGCGAACGGCTACGAGTTTACGAGCGATACCGATACCGAAGTCATCCCGCATCTGATCCAGTACTACCTCGATGCGGGCTTCGATAGCGAGCGAGCGTTCCGCCAGGCGATCAGCGAACTCGAGGGCAGTTACGCCGTCACCGCCATGGTGTCTGGCGAGCACGTCCTCTATGCGGCCCGGCAGGGCTCGCCGCTCGTCGTCGGTATCGAAGACGGCGAGTACTTCCTCGCCAGCGACGTGCCCGCCTTCCTCGAGTACACCGACAGCGTAGTCTACCTCGAGGACGGTGACGTCGTCATCGTCGACGAAGACGGCGTCGAGTTCACCGACCTCGAGGGGAACCCGGTCACGCGCACGCCCGAGACGGTCGAGTGGGACCCCGAACAGGCCGGGAAGGGTGAGTACGATCACTTCATGCTCAAGGAGATCCACGAGCAGCCGACGTCGCTGGCCCAAGCGCTCGAGGGTCGCATCGATCCTCGAAGCGGTCGAATCGCACTCTCGGAGTTCGAGCCGGGGACGTTCGATGACGTCGAAAGCGTTCAATTCGTCGCCTGTGGGACCTCCTATCACGCTGCGCTGTACGGCTCGCTCGGGCTCAACCAGGCCGGTGTCCGATCGACTGCGCTACTGGCCAACGAGTACAGCGTCGTTGCACCGCCGGTCGACGACGACACCCTCGTGATCGCGGTGACGCAAAGCGGCGAGACTGCCGACACCCTAAACGCGCTCAGACAGGCCAACGCTGAGGGTGCGCGCACGCTGACGGTGACGAACGTCGTCGGCTCGACGGCCGCCCGTGAGGCTAACGACGCGCTCTTCATCCGCGCCGGGCCGGAGATCGGCGTCGCCGCGACGAAGACGTTCTCCTCACAGGCCGTCATGCTCACCCTGCTGTGTCAACGCATCGCTGCTGACCGCCAGGGTGAGCCGCCAGCCGACCTCGAGTCGCTGTTGCCGGCCGTCGAGTCGATGCCGAGTGCGCTCGACGAGGTGCTTGCAACCTCCGAGGCTGCGTCGATCGCCAGGCAGTACGACGACAGCCAGTCGTATTTCTTCATTGGACGCGGGCTCGGGTTCCCCGTGGCACTCGAGGGCGCACTGAAGTTCAAGGAGATCACCTACGAGCACGCCGAGGGCTTTGCCTCCGGTGAGTTGAAACACGGACCGCTAGCACTGGTCACGCCAGACACGCCGGTGTTCGCAGTCTTTACCGGCCAAGAAGACGAGAAAACCCTGAAAAACGCCGAGGAAGCCCAGACTCGTGGCGCACCCGTCGTCGCGGTCTGTCCCGACGGGCACCCTGCCGTCGCGGTGGCCGACGAGCACCTCTCGATTCCCGACACGGACTCCAAGTTGGCGGGGCTGCTGGCGAACGTCCAGCTCCAGCTCGTCTCCTATCACGCCGCCGACCTCCTCGGTCGCCCGATCGACAAGCCGCGAAATCTCGCCAAGAGCGTTACCGTCGAGTAAGTCGATCACACTCACTGATTCCGATAAAAATTCGCTGATGGATAAAGGGGGCACCTGATTACTCCAGGCAACGGCGCGGACAGCTATGCACGGCTATCCCACAATAGTCACAGACCAAGTTGGCCGCACGTACTGGGGTGGTCGTCTCGGCTCGAAGGCCCCAAGATGTGGACACGACTACATGAATTTCGGCCTGAAATACGATGTTTCGACAGGGTAATATTGTATTTCTCGGGAGAGCAGCGCTGATACGTACGATATCCAGAGTGTTTCGATCGAGTGCTAATCGCTGCCAACGAAGCGATCGAGCGGCGGTCGTATCGATTATGCGGTCTATAGTAAATACCCTGCTGTGGGTATAGACTGTTGATGTCGACGGACCCATCCGCGAAGTGGACGCCAATGACGTCCGGCCAGCAAACGACTGCCCCCCGATGTGTCAACTGTGGCAACCAAGTGACTCGACAGTTCGCTCGCGTCTTCGGCGACAACCGTGACGTCGTCCACGCCTGTCCCGACTGCGCGACGTACCGTGAGATGAAGACCTCGGATTTCATTCCGAAAGAAGCCCGATAGTGTCTGTCAGTCTCGTCTCGAGTATGCTGTCTCTCTGCTAGTGTTCGCCGATAACACGCTCTCCGTTTGCCGCACCGAATCTGTCAGTCAGGCCCTCCTCGTGACAGTTTCGGTCACCAGCGCCTGTGCGTCCTCGAACAACGTGTCGGCGTCGGTAGCCGACCGCGCCTCCGCCGTGACGCGAATCAACGGCTGTGTGCCGCTCGCACGAAGCAGGAACCACCCGTCTTCGGTCTCGACCCGGACGCCGTCGAGCGTATCGATCTCGTCGTATTGGTCACGCACCGCCTCGCTGACGTCGGCCATCACCGCCGCCTTTTCTGTCACTTCGATCGACGTGCGTCGGATCGGATAGCCCTCGATCTCGGCGACGAGGTCGGACAGCGGCCCGCGGTCGGCGACGAGTTCCACCAGCTTACACGCCGCGAGCGGGCCGTCGGGACACCGCGTTTCGTCGGGCCAGATCCACGCTCCACTCGGCTCGCCGCCGAAGACGACATCCGGCTCCGTCGTCCGTTCGGCGACGTAGACGTCGCCCACCTGCGTCCGCGTCATCGACGCGCCGACGGCCTCGAGCGCGTCGTCGACCGCGAGGCTCGTGTCGACGGGTGCTGCGACGCGGTCGCCGTCGCCGGCTGCCTCGCGGGCGAACAGGGCCAGCAAGGCGTCTTTCGGGACGAAGGTGCCCGTCTCGTCGACAGCGACCATTCGATCGGCGTCGCCGTCGTGGCCGATCCCAACGTCGGCGTCCGTTTCCGCGACCAGCGTCGACAGCGTTTCGAGGGTCTCCGCGTTCGGCTCGCTCGGGCGGCCGGGGAAGGCACCGTCTTCTTGGCCGTTAAGCGTCCGGACCTGACAGCCCAGTTCGTCAAGTACCGTCGCAGTGACGCCGCCGGCACCGGTGCCGAGATCGACGACGACGCTGAGTGGCTGTTCTATATCGACTGCCGCTCTGAGTGCGTCGGCGTGGTAGTCCTGTACGCCGTCGTGGCTCGTTCGATCGCCGACGCCGTCCCAGGCAGCCAGCTCGTAGTCGTCCTCGCGAATCCGTCGTTCGATCGCCTCGCGCTGGTCGGGACCGAACGCCTTCCCCGAGGGATTCCAGAGTTTGATCCCGTTGTCCGTCGCCGGGTTGTGCGAGGCCGTCACCACGACCCCCGCGTCGGCCTCGAGACGCTCGATCGACCGCGCGACCGTCGGTGTCGCCTCGACGCCGACCGTGATGACGTCCGCCCCACACTCACACAGTCCCGCGCTGATCGCGTCGATCAGCATTGCGCCGCTGTCTCGCACGTCACGACCGACGACGACCCGGTCGTAGCCCTCCGAGGCGACCGCACGACCGACGGAAAGCGCCAGCCCCGCCGTCACCTCGTCGCCGACTCGTCCGCGAATGCCACTGGTTCCGAACATATCGGTCCTAAGTCGGGCGACCGCCTTACTATGTGCGGATTACTGGTGTCTGTCGGCTCGATCGGCTCCATGCCAGTGCTGTGGGACCGCTTCGGGACGGACTCGAGACGGCGGCGAGTGCTGGAACGGTCGCATACACGCCCGTTAGCTGCTGCCTGTCTCGTTGAACTGTCGGTGCCGTATATGTAACACACGCAGATAGACGTGACTGAACATGACATACGAACGGCTCGTGTCCCGCCAGTCGAACCAGTCGACGGACGTGGCGACCGCAGTGATCGATACCCATGAGCGCAACTGAATCGGATTCCGACGAGGCCGTCGATACCGACGACCCACACGGCGAATGTGACCGGGAGACGATCGACGCCGACCTTCCGCCGAGCGCGAAACTGGTCTACAAGGTCCTCGAGTACGAGGCCCCACTGACACAGGAGGAACTCGCCGCCGAATCGCGGCTCTGTCCTCGAACCGTCCGGTACGCACTGGGGAGACTCGAGGAGCAGGGTGTCGTGACAAGTCGCGCCTGTCTCGCGGACGCCCGACAGTCGAAGTATCGGATCGACGACTGACCCTGCCGGACGAAACGGTTCAGACGGTCTGTAGTCCCGATGTCTCGGTCGGACCGCAGTGCGGGTCGCGGCCGGCCGGCGCTGACTGACAGGCGTCCGTATAAATTGTCGGTCAACACTCGACGAACGAACGGCTGCAGTGCGTGCGCTACCGGTGTTTCTGATACTGATCGACCAGCAGATCGATCCCGAACGCGCCCGACGTGATCTCGTAGTGGGTCTCGAGCCGCGGGTTGAACTTCGCCTTGTACCGGTTGATGCTCGGGACGCCAGCGCCGACGAGGTCGTACTCCTCGATTCCAGCGTGGAGGCCATCGCGCATGACGTGCCAGTCGAGTAAGTCGTTGATCGCGATGTCGACA
The DNA here is from genome assembly GCF_004217335.1 of Natrinema hispanicum. Lineage (GTDB taxonomy): Archaea > Halobacteriota > Halobacteria > Halobacteriales > Natrialbaceae > Natrinema > Natrinema hispanicum. Next base: position 601,705 of record NZ_SHMP01000004.1, on the reverse strand, counting down.
TCGGCGTCCGGTTTGACCCCGCCTTGCCATCGATATCGCGTCCGATTCGATTCGACGACGAGAATGCCACCGAGGAACTCGCCGTCGACGCGACAGACGTAGGGTCTGATCGCACCGTCGGGGAGCTGTTCGTGGACCGCTCTCGCGAAGTCGACGCTCAACCGGAACGGCTGGCCTTGGCTCTCGTAGCGCTGGCGGACCTTCTCGACGATGCGTTCGACGTCGTCGGTGTCACCCTCTTCGATGGTGTAGCTGTCTTCGTCGGCGTTGCGGATGTTGCTTCGCGCGTCGCTGCTGAACCGATTGAGCAGTTCCGCTTCGGAGCCATCGAGGTCAACGACGTACGTGTGACTTGGCTTGACGTCGTAGTCGTTCCAGACGAACGGACGGACGTCCTCGAGCGTGCCGGTGACGAACTTGCTATACAGCGGCGAGAGTTCGGTGTCAATCCACTCGAGACAGCCCTCGATGAACCGTTTGATTCGGCGGTCGGCCTTGCGCTGTTTGAGCTTGTCGACGTTCAACAGGGCCGGGCCGAGATACGTCGTCCACGAGTGGGGGGCCGGGGAGAACGCGCCGGTTACCGGCCCCTTGGTATATTCGAAGACGGGAAAGATCCCGACTGCTTCCTGACCTTTGAATCCTGCGAGCAGGTGCACCATCGTGTCGGTATCGACGGCCTGCAATCGGAGCGCTTCCGCCCGAAAGAACGGATTCGAGCCGTCAGAGCGTTCGACGTACCGATTCCACTCCTCGGCATCGGCGTGTGGGTTGAGGGTACGGATCTCGACGCTCATAGGTAGCCCAGATCTGAGAGTCGGTCTTCGACGGCCCCGTCGTCGGTTGCCGTGATCGGCTCGGGATCGTACGCTGGATACGATCGTTCGGTGCTGCCCTCGATGATCGGCAGTGGATCACCGTCCATTGCGGCATCTATCGGGATGTCAAACAGTGAGCAGATCGTCGGCGCGATATCGAAAATCGTCGCCTCGGTGAGCGCAGCGGACTCGTCAAACGCCGACCCGGCGGCCGCGACGACGCCGGTTCGCTTGTGGTTCCACGACTCCATCGGCTCGCCGAACTGGCCGTTTCCAAGCGACGCGGCGATCGCGTTGTCGAAGTCCGCCGGGACGGTCAGGATGTCGGGTGCCTCCTCGACGTGGGGTCCCTCGAAGTAGGTTTCTCGCGGCTCGACGGCGTCGAACATCGGCTCGCCGTCGGGCGTCCGAACCGCCGACAGTTCGTCGATGAGTCTCTCGCGGACCTGCTTGTAGTCCTCGGCTGGCACCTGACCGTTTGGCTCGCGGCCCTCGAGATTGATCCGGACGCCGAGTTCGCTCTTCGAACGGACGTATGCCTGCGAGTTCGGGAAGTCGACCTGTTCGCTCGCCGCCCGGATCATATCGTTTGGCACTCGCTTGCCGATCGGTTCTTTGAGTCCGACGACCTCGAGCGTGTTCGCGACCCGCTGGGTCGTAATCCCGACGTTTGCGGCCAGATTCATCGCTCGCTCGAGCGCGCTTGGGCCACCGTCGCTGGCGTCCGAGCCCTCGAGCAGATCGTTCTCCCAAGACTTCGACCAGTCGGGCATCCCTTCGCCCCCACTCTGGGCGCTGACATAGCCTTCCGACCGGAGGTACTCGTTGACGCGGAACTCGTCGCCGGTCACCTTTCCCATGCCGTGGTCGCTGACGAGCAGGACGTTCTCGGGGTCCGTTCGCTTGATCGTCTCCTCGAGCTCGCGGTCGACTGCCCGATACACTGCTTCGATCGCCTTTTTGTCCCCCGGGCGCTCGTGAAACACCGAATCAGTCTGCTGGAACTGGAGGAAGCCAAACTCCGGCGCGATTCGCCGACAGAGGTACCGAAAGGCCTTCCCCCGGAGTTCGACCGTCCGCTCGTAGCCCTCGATCGACTGATCCGGTTCCGGGCTGTTCTGTGGATAGATCCAGTAGTCGCCACCACACGCCAACTTGACGTCCTCGAGGATCTCTTCGGGGTGACAGTCCGGATCCTCGGGCGCGGTCAGCCCCGGGATCAGCGCCCCATCGAACGCCCGGGCGGGATGGGTCACGGGCATGTTGACGACGACGCTCGTAAAGCCGTGCTCGCTCAACAGCTCCCAGACCGGCCGTTCTCGAACGTGGGTTGCGTTGACGACGTCCCAGTCGTAGCCGTCGAACGAAAGAAAATCGTAGACGCCGTGTTTGCCCGGATTCTTGCCCGTGTAGAGCGACGGCCAGGCGCTTGCAGTCCAGGGCGGAATCTGCGACTCGAGGGGTCCAGCAGTGCCCAACTCGAACAGCCGCTGGATGGTCGGCACCTCGCCCGATTCGAACAGGGGCTCGAGTATCGGCCGACACCCGGCGTCGAGCCCCACGACGAGCAGACGAAGGGATTCTTCGTCCGTCGAACTTGCCATAGAGACGGTATGTTGTCGGTTAGGCTTTGTTATGCGACCGCTTGATGACTGTAACATCGTACTGGGTGGCTGTACGGTCGGAATAGCGCTCGCACCGGTGTCGTCCGTTATGGCTGTAAGGGTCGATTGTCGTCCGCGTCACGCGAGTATCGCCCGCAACACTAAGTTGTCAGATGATACCAGTATTACGTCGCTAGTCACCGCGACTGGTGTTCGTCACCACCGATTCGAGATATGATCAGTGCCACCCCCTCCGTGTTCGACGCATCACTCTCACGGTCGGGGGGTGCGGGAATCGACGCGTTCGTCGACCGGCACGACCCCGACGTCGACTACACCTACTACGGTGCCGGCAAGGTCGCGCTCCGGGACGGCCTCGATGGCCTCGTCGAACCCGGCGAGAACGTTCTCGTCCCCGCCTACCTCTCGCCAGCCGTTGTCGAACCGTTCCGCGACCTCGGCCTCGAGCCTCGGTTCTACGCCATCGAAGAGACGCTCGCGCCTGATTTCGCCGATCTCGAGAGCCGGATCGACGACGACACGGTCGCCGTCATGTCGGTCAACTATTTCGGCTTTCCCCAGCCCGGCCTCGAGCGGCTTGCGTCGCTGACCAACGAATACGACTGTTATCACATCGACGATAACGCTCACGGCCCGATCAGCGTCGCGGACGGGACGCTGCTCGGGACGCACGGTGATCTCGGGTTCACGACGTTGCGGAAGCTACTGCCAGTTCCCGACGGCGCGATCCTCTACCGTGTCGCCGACGAGGTCAAAGCGGCGTTCTCCCCGTCGCCGCTGGCCGGCAGCGCAGAGCGGATCGCGGCCACCGACTGTCGGTTCGTCACGACCTCAGCCGCCGAAACCGCCCTCGGCCCGCTCTACCAGTCGATCGAATCGATGCTCGACGACGGGGCCGACGATCCGTCATCCGTCGATCCGGGTGCCCGATACGAGGCCACAAAAGCTCCGATGTCGAAGCTTACAGCGATGGTCACCGACGCCGCCGATCCGGACGCGATCCGGGCCGCCCGGCGAGAGAACTACCGGACGTGGCAACAGGTGTTAGCCGACCGCGAGGACATTACGATCTTCTACGAGCGGCTGCCGGAAGGGATCAGCCCGTACGAGTTTCCCGTCCGGGCGCGCGATCCGGACGCGTTTCTGGCGGCGCTCCACGATTGTGGCGTCGTGGGTGCACACACCTGGCCGATACTCCGCGAGTCCGTATTCGAGGCCGACGGCTACGACACGGCGACACGTCTCTCACAGGAGGTCGTCACGCTACCGGTCCACCAGGGCATCGAGCCGGCAGCGATCGAGGCGGCCGGCGATCGACTGCAGCGGTGAGCCAGGAAATCTTGCGGCTCGATCAGCACCTCATTCGCTGGCAGCCGGTGGCGACGAGAGCTCCGCGTGTACGTCGTCGCTCAGCGCGTACGCCCGATCTGGCGTCCGCTCGAGGACGCCCTCCGTCCGCAACTCCGAGAGGAGCCCCTGAACCGCGACCCTCGATCGCTCGACTTCTGCGGTGAGGGTCGCCGCCTTGAGCGACCCGCGCTCATCGAGGGCAGCAAGCACGTCACGTGCCGTCTCGAGCGAACACTGTGAGCCCTCGCACGCGCGCTCGACGCGGTCGCCAATGTCCGTCGCCTCGAGGGCCGCTGCGAGGTCGTGTTCACTGTCGGTGGTGACACGTGTCGTCTCATCGGCTGTGGACGTGAGTGTGTTGTCGGACGTGTTGTCGTTCGATCTGGCGTTGGCTGTCGCCTTGTCCCAGTCGACGGGCGTGTACCCGAACTCGACGTCGTCACCGCCGGCCTGCAGGATCGTCGACTCCTCGTCGGTCCCGTCCTCGTCTGCGCTCTCGTGTTCGCTGACAGTCTCGCGTAACCGCTCGTTTTCGTCCCGCAGGCGGCTCAGTTCGTCCGCGCGCGACTCGAGTTCGTCTTCGAGGGCGTCGATTCGGTCGTCGCGTGTCTCGAGTCGGTCTTGAAGCTCGTCGCGTTCGGCTTCGAGATCTGCGATCTCCTCGTGAAGCCGGCGCAGGTCCTCGCTGCCGCCAGGCAGTTGGGACTGGACCGTCTCGGTGTTCTGCAAGGCGTCGGCCATCTGTTTTGCCGCACTCGAGACGTCACGAGCCGAGGAGAGTTCGTCCTCTAACGTCTCGATGCGCCGTTCTTTCGTTTCGAGTTCGGCCTCGAGTTCCTGAATTCGGTCCTGTTCGCGATCTTTTCGCTCGGAGATTTCCTGAAGGTCGCCGACCAGCGCGTCCGAGACGGACTTGAGTTCGGGGCGCTCGAAATCGTCGAGACCCGGCGTCGCGCCGGCGTCGAAAGTCCGCTTGCGTCGGAACTGGACCTTCCGGACGTCGGCTTCGGTCCAGTCGGTCTGGACGAACGCCTGACCATCGTCTAAGTCAGCGACGCGCTCGGCGTACTCGGTGTCGATGATCCGGCCGACGACTTTCGTATCGTTATCCCAGGTCAGCCGGTGCCAGACGAGCCAGTTGGCCTGCGTAATGAAGTCTTTCTTGACGTCGGCCGGTCGCTGGCTGATTCCCAAAATCCCGAGGCCGTGTTTGCGGCCGCGCTTGCTGATCTTGATCAGTAGGTTGCCCGTCTCGCCGACGCCGCCGCCCTCCGGGATGTACTCGTGGACCTCTTCGACGACCAGCAGGAACGGCTTTTTGAGTTTCTTCTCTTTGACGAACAGGTGTCGGGCGACCTCCCGGAGTAGTTCGTCGGCCACGTCCTCATCGAGATACCCCGAGACGTCGAGGATGACGGGAACGTTTTCCTCGAGTGCGATCGTCGCCATCTGTTCGGCGTGTTCCGGCCCGATCTGGATGTCACACTCCTCGTCAGCGCCGGCGTGGAGCATTTCGTACTCCTCTTTGAGCCCGTAGTACTCCCCGTCCGTGTCGACGATCAGGAGTGGATAGCCGGCCTCGAGCAACTCCTCGGCGATAACCGACGCGGTGTTGGACTTTCCGGAGCCACTCTTGCCGGTCGCGAACCCGCGTCCGGTGAGGACTTCGATGACGGGCAGTTTGAGAGCCGCACCGCCGGCCGTCTCGCCGACGCGGATCTGTCGCTGTCTGGTGCCGTCGCTCACCGGTCGATCACCCCGCGAACGCACGATTCACTCATGATATCTGTACTGTCCGAACACGCGACCTTGAAGATTGGCCTCGATGCGATGGTCTCCCCATCGCGGTTCCCGTCACTCCGCGTCGCGCTCGACGGTCTGCTCGCGAATCGTCATCCCCTTGCGCCCGAGGTGCTGGAGCTGTTTTCGGGCGAAATCCTCCTCGCGCGTGCCTCGCGTCGCGAGAACGTAGACGAGCGCGCCGCCGGCCGGCCGCATCGTCCGCCCCGCCCGCTGGGTACCCTGCCGTCGCGAGCCACCCAGTCCGGAGGCGACGATCGCCAGATCGGCCGTCGGCAGATCGATTCCTTCGTCGCCGACCCGCGAGATGATCAACAGGTCGCGCTCGTCCCGTCGGAACTCATCTAACAGCCGCCGGCGTTCGTAATGCGGTGTCTCCCCGCTGAGGAAGGGCACCTCGAGCGCGTCGGAGAGCTCCCGGCCCTGTTCGAGATAGTCGACGAAGACCAGCGCCTTCGCGTCGGGATGAGCCGACAGCAGGTAGCGCACCTCGTTGATCTTCCCGCGATTCTTTGCGGCGATGCGGTACTTCTCGCGACCGTCGGCCGAGCCGTAGGCATTGGCCTGCTCGTCGTCGCCCCACGGCACGTAGCGGATCTCGAGTTCTGGTTCGGCGACGAAGCCGGCCTCGAACTAAGGCCTCCCAGTCGGTGCCGATCGGCGGGCCGACGAGGGTGAAGATCTCGGTCTGGCGGTCGTCTTCGCGGATGGGACTGGCGGAAAGCCCCAAGCGATGTTTGGACTGCAGATGCGTGCTCCGTCGATACACGTCCGAGGGGACGTGCTGGCACTCGTCGAAGATCACCAGTCCCCACTCGCGGTCGTCAAAGAGCGACCGGTGGCGATCCATCCCCGCGATCTGGTAGGTCGCGATGGTCACCGGGCGCACTTCCTTGCGGCCGCCGTGGTACTGGCCGATCTGATGGGGCTTGAGCGAGGTGTACTCGACCATCGCATCGGCCCACTGCTGGGCGAGGTCGCGACTCGGCACGAGGACGAGGGTCTCGCCCTCGACGTGGGCCATCGCCCCCATCGCGGCCACCGTCTTCCCGCTGCCCGGCGGGCCGACGAAGACGCCTTCGCCGGCTTCGGCGAATCGGTCGACCCAGTTCTGCTGGTAGTCGCGCAGTCGGACGTTCAGGTCGATCGGCAACTCCTCGCCGGAGGCAAGCTCGCGATGATCCTGAACCGGATAGCCGGCCTCGTAGAGGATCCGCTTGATCGCAGCTTCCGACCCCTCTCGAACCCAGTCTTCGGTTTCGGAGATCGGCGCATGAACGTGTTCCTCGTCGAGTTTCTGCCGGGCGACGTTGCCCATGATCTCGGGCGTCTGGGCCTCGAGCACAGTATACCCCTCCTCGTGGGTCACGAGCCGGAACTGGTGGGCCCGATCCCACTGGCTTTCGACCCACTCCTCGAGCGGTTCCGAACGCTGCCCGAGCGCCTGACGCATCGTCCGGGCCAGGTCTTCGAACCTATCGTGGGGTGTACTCCAGACGTCTTCCGGTCGGACGACGTAGCGATAGCCGTCCTCGCCGTTGGCATCCGCGAGGTGGGCAAACTGGGAGAGTTGCGCACGCGTGAACTGGTCCGGTCGGTCGACGATGATCTCCCGACGTTTCGGGAAAATGACGACGCGCTCGCGGTCGGTCAGATCCTCGAGTTCGCTTGGATACCAGACGACGGGATCGGTCGACACCGAGAGCCGTTCGACGTCACCGCGGTCGGCAAGCGCCTCGAGTCGGTCGCTTGCTTCCTCGTGTGGCACCTTGAGCGCACGGGAGACAGCCGCCGCGGTGAGCACCGGCCGGCCCGCCTGTTGGCTGGCGTCGTGGAAGTCGGCGATGGTGAACGCGTCACCTGCCTCGTTCTCGTCGGGCTCCGCGCTGGCGTCGGCCGTCGCGTCCCCAGCCGGGTCGTGGGCGTCGCTGCGCTGCTCGTCGGAAGCCGCCGAAGAACGTTCGTCAGTCACTGCCGGGTCGTAGCGGTGGTGGGGGTAAACCCATTTCGCTCGGGACGCGACGACGGGACAGTCGCCCCGAGTGCAAACAGCTATATCTGACGTGCCAGCGTTACAAGCTCACATGTATCATGCGATCCTCCCCGAAGGACAGATCGTCTGCGACCGCTACGATCACACCGATGACGGGCTCGAGTTGTACGATGCCGACGACAACTTCCTCGCGTTCGTTCCCTACAGCAACCTTCACGCGCTTCTCGACGAGGAGATCTACGAGGCGGACGACCGGTCGGTCATGTAGCCGGCTGTTGGTCGATCGCCTCGAGTTGCTCGCGATATCGGTTCCGGACGGTGACGACGGTCGTCTGGGCGGTCTCGGCGACCGCTCGCTGCGGGATCGTTTCGTCACAGAGCAGCCCGGCGGCGTAGATGGCCGCGGCGGCGAAGCCGGTCGGTGACTTGCCCGAGTGCAGCCCCTGGTCGGTCGTTTGGTCGATGATTTCGATGGCCTTGGTCTCGACGTCTTTGCCGACGTCCAGTTCCGAGCAGAACCGCGGAACGAACTGCCGGGGATTCGTCGGCTCTAAGTTGATGTCCAGTTCGTCCGCGATATACCGATAGGTACGGCCGATCTCGCGCTGCTCGACGCGTGAAACGGATGTTACTTCCTCGAGGCTACGAGGAATACCCTCTTTACGACAGGCGGTATAGAGGGCGCTCGTTGCGACGCCCTCGATCGAGCGCCCGCGGATGAGGTCTTGCTCGAGTGCCTGTCTGTAGATGACGCTTGCCGTCTCCTTGACTGGCTTGGGGACGCCTAACGCGCTTACCATCCGATCGATCTCGGAGAGCGCGTATTTGAGGTTTCGTTCGCCCGCGTTTTTCGTTCGGATTCGTTCCTGCCAGACGCGAAGTCGATGGAGCTGGCCGTGTTTATCCGCGGACATCGAGTGGCCGTTGGCGTCCTTGTTGCGCCAGTCGATGGTCGTCGTCAGCCCGCGGTCGTGCATCGACTGTGTCAGCGGTGCGCCGACCCGCGAGAGGTTGTCGTGTTCCTGTGCGTTGAACGCTCGCCATTCCGGGCCGTAATCGATGGGATCCTCCGTAAGGACGAGGCCACATTCCTCACAGACTCGCTCGCCGCGGTCCGGATCGTGGACGATCGTCTCGGTTTCGCAATCGGGACAGCGGTCAGCCTCGACCGCCTCGGACTGCGATTCGTTGCTGGCGTGATCGATAATAGACCGCGTCATCAGTACCCGACCGAAACCGTGCAGTCATTGTAAGGGGGTAACATGGTTTCGCGGGAAACACCGATTTACTCTGCTGTCGTCACTGGACGAATAAAAGAAAGGTAGACGAACGGTCTGATCATCGGCTGTCTCGGAGACAGCGACGATAGTCGCGTCCCATCGGTCGCGTCCGGACGAAACGCCTATCGGTCGATCAATTCGCTCTGTGACCATTAATAGGTCCATGGTACATGTAACGTGAGGGCCGTTACGCCGACTCGAGACGGTAAACACGTCTTTCGTGTCCGAACTGTCACTCGAATTTATATTCGTTGAGTCGAACGGTCAGCACTGGTGCCGTGTTGTCAGACAGTCGTCCGAATGCAGACCAGTGTCCGATCTCGTTTCGATCGAGTCGGCCGTACGCCGTGGATACACACGGACAGTCGGCTGATAACTGTTCAGCCGGTCGGGCGATCACGATCGACGGCCGTGGCGATGGGAAGCCGCCGCTGTCGGCCGGTCACGAACTCCCTCCGTACCTACTTTGCAGCCGGTGCGAAACGTGGCTGTGCTTAAGAGTATCTATATTGGTGTACAACCTGGTGTGTCAATCGTGAGTTCGACTCGTCGTTTGAACGTACAGCGGTCGCCGCTACGCCGAGGCTTCGGTGACGTCGGCCGCCGGAGACTGGAGACAGCGAGCGCGAATGGGGATGCTACAGGTGGGTGGTTTTAATAATGTCGTCCATCGATCAGTCGCTGCCCGATGAAATAACGTCGGTCGCTGCAGACGAGGACGAACGGCTCTCGAAGGACGTCATTTTCGAGCTCTTAAAGAATCGGCGTCGTCGCGAAGTGCTCGCATACTTGCTCGAAGCGGACGAAACGGTCACACTCGGTGAACTTGCAGAGCAGATCGCTGCCTGGGAGAACGACACCAGCGTCAACGCGCTCAACTCCGACCAGCGAAAGCGAGTCTACGTTGCCCTCTATCAGACCCATCTCCCGAAGATGGACGACGCTGGGATCGTCGAGTACGATCAGGACCGTGGGCTCATCTCGCTTGCGGACAACGCCGACCTGCTGATGATGTATCTCGATACCGATTCCCATCGTCAGGACCGGTGGGACAGATGGTACGCCGGGCTCAGTGTGACTGGAGCGACCCTGCTGGGCGCAGCACTCCTCGGGGTACCGCTGCTGTCGGCCATCCCGACACTCGCCATCGCAGGTGTCGTCATCGCTGCTTTCCTTTGTCTCTCGGCCGCACACGTCGTCCAAAACCGCCATCAGGAACGGAACGTCGACGGGAAACTCTCACGTATCGACTGAGTCTTCACGTCGTCCCGTGGTCGTCTTCTCGCTCACCGCTATTTGTCAGTCATACTCTAGCAGAGCTCGATTTCACTCGTCGGCAACGGAATCGAACCACTGGACAGTGATCGTGTCGTGCCGTCCGCCAAGAAGACTTTTTACTGCTCGGCTTCGTACATTCGGACGGCTCCCGACGACCGTCATCCAGTACCGGAACAGTCGCGTGCCAGCAGCTGTTCTCGGCGCGGGGGCCTTTTAAGACGACTCGAGCATCGACTCGAGTGGAGACTGTTCTCTCGCGTCGGGTGACCGCGAGTCAAACGTCGTGACCCACAGATCCAGGTGGGGTCCCGTCGCTGCGTCGACGACACCGCATTCTGTCTGGGCGATCGCCGACGAGAGACGAGCAGTCGTTGGCCAACTCACTCGAGCCACTCGAGCGGACAGCGACGGTGAAGCAGAAAATCGGATGCAGTTATTGATCGCGTGCGTTGTACTGAACGTCGACGTTCGCATCGCCACGCAGTCGGAAGTCGGCGATGTCGCCGTCGAACCAGTAGGCGTCGATCCAGTTGTAGACAGCGCCGCGAACGGTCGTCCCGTCGATCACGTCGCCGTCATCCATTGAGGCGTCCTGGTAGGTAGATTTGACGACCGTCCCGTCAATCTCGAAGGAGTACGTACTCGGCCCGTCGGTATCGACGCCGTCGATTACGAGCGCGTGGGGCGGCAGTTCCTGATCGCCGTACTCGCTTGGGTCGATCTGCTCGCCGTCGAGCGTGACAGCAGCGTCGCCGTCGGTAACGGTGATGTCAGTCAACTCCCCTGAGAACCGGAAGGTCTGGGTTTCGTCAGTGACCGAACTCTGGACGGTCGTGCCCGAGACTGTCGTCGCCTCCGTTGCCGGCTCGTCGGTCGATGCGAGTTCGATCGCCCCGTCGACCGTGATCTCGTAGCTCGTCGGCGTTCCACGGCCCGCAACCTCAAGCACGTGGGGGAGCTCTTGGCCGTAGTCAGCGGGGTCGACTGCCTCGCCGTTGACGAGTACCGAGCCGGGGCCGTCGACGGTGAGTTCCTCGAGCTCGCCCGCAAAGCGGAACGCGTCTTTCCAGTCGGCGGACGCTGCCTTGCACGGTCGAGCCGTCGATGGAGTCTCCATCGTCGATCGACGCGCCCCTAGCGTTGGAGTGTTCGACCTCGCCGCTGACGGTGAACTCGTATCGCGTCTCATCCGCCGGACTGCCGTCGACGAGCAGCAGATTCGGCAGGTCCGGTTCGTCGTTCGTGTCCGTGCTCCCGGAACTGCTCGAGCCTGTACGTCCGGACCCCGATGCGGCTTCCTCGGGCGACGTTGGGACGCCGTCGGGAATCGAGAGGTCCGGATTCTGCGAGACGTCGCTGCCGATCGAGACCGTCGACCCGCTTGCGCGCTGGATCGTGCCGCGATAGCCGCCGCTCTGGAAGTCGACGCTGCCGGGGGAGCCGTTTGCCCCGGCCACGAGCGCGTAGGGGTAGGGGCCGTCGGCGAAGTGTGAGTCGCGGATCGTCACGGTGCCACCGTTCCAGACCCAGACGGGCCGGCCGTCGGTCTCGACGTAGCCGCCGTAGCCGCGTCCGTAGTCGGTGGTGTCGTTGTAGGCGACGCAGTTGACGATCTCGTCGTCTTCGCTGCCACACCGGAAGGTGGAGACGCCGTTGTTCTTCCCGAAACAGCTCTCGAAGCGAACGCTGCCGCCGACGGGCGTATTGGAACAGTAGAAGCCGTTGTTCGGGAACCCCTGTACGTTGCAGTGACGAAACGTGAGGTCTGCCTGACTGCCTTTGTGCATGAAGACGGCACCGGGGCCGTGTACGAAATCAGCGCCTTCCTTCGTCGCGCCGTCACCGAGATAGATGTTCTCGAAGAGGATGTCGCCCTGCCCGGCGTTGATCGAAATAATGAATGACGCACCTCGGTAGAGACCTTTGAAGCCGATGTTCCGAATCACCGAGTTCGCACCCTCGACGTAGATTAAGAAACTCTCGCCGGTAGTGAAGTCGATCAGTTTGTTCTCGAAGGTGTCGCCTCGGCCGACCCGGATCGTCTGGCCACGGGCCTCGATAACCTCGTAGTCGTCAGCCGCTGCACTCGCGGTTCCGCCGAGTGCCGCTGCTGCTGTCGTTGCACCGGCGAGTTTCATATACGATCGTCGATGCAGTAAGCCATTATTACCACTGTCGTCGATCGTCTCGCCGTCACGAGAGAAAGACGACTCGTCATCCAGTTCCGAACGGTCGCGTGCCATGCAATCGGGTAATTCGACACTACCGCAATAAACTTTCCCAATTCCAGAGCCTAAAATTTACAGACTGTACCTATTGTCTGTAGGATTTATAGATGATTGTGTGGTTGAACAAACTGGAATTTTATTTGTGGAATATATCATCGTCACTGCTGGTAATACTGTATTACCGAACGAGAAGCGCTGAAATCCGTTCAATCTCGAGTGCTGGTGCCCGGTAATACGATTTTACCATCGGACACCCGGTCGAGCACACCCGAGAGCACGCGGCGGCCGAGCGACTCGAGGGCTACCACGAGTGTCGAAGCGAAAACAGAAACTGAACTGCGTGATGCGCTGGCACGGATCGTGGAGTGGGTGGCGATGATCCGCGCTGGGGAGGGGAGTCGCGTCAGCGGGGACTGCTATACGGAGAACGTCGCGTCAGCTGGGTCCGTGTTCGCGGTGTCGTCTCAGAAGAGGATTTAGTTCGACGCGCCAGATGCGGCTTCTTCCGGGGAGGTCGGGACGCCGTCAGGGATCACTGCCTCGGGGCTGGTTCCGACGTTGTTGCCGAGCTTGACGTTCGAGCCGGAGTGTTCGGCGATGCCCGCCTGTTTGTCGTAGTCCGATTTTTTGACGACGACTTCGGTCGGCTTGCCGTTTGCACCGGCGACGATAGCGTTGTTCTGGCCGTTCATCTCGAGCTGGCAGTTCTCGACCTCGATCGTCCCGGGTGCCCACGCCCAGATCCCGCGGCCGACGTAGCCCTTGCTGGTGTCGACGTAGACGCTCGAGTTCGTGACCTTGCTACCTTCAGTGGCCAGTCGGAAGTGGGAGACGTAACAGTTCGCGGCGAAACTGCTGTCGATGTGGATCGTCCCGCCACCGTTGTTACCGGGGGCCGAGCCGTAGATCGCGTTGTCCGCGAAGCCCTGAATGTTGACGTTCTTGAAGTCGATGTGGCCGGAGTGGTCGGGGGCGGCCCAGAAGGCAGTCTGGCCGTGTCCGTTGGGGTTGCCGTTACCCGTGCTCGCACCATCACCGAGGTAGACGTTTTCGACGGTACAGGTGCCACCAGCGGTGTCGGAGATGCCGAACGTAGCGGTCCCGGTCCCGGATGTGTTCTTGCCCTTGAATCCGATGTTTCGGATCGTCCAGTTGCTGCTGTGGGCAGTGACAACGATGTCCTGACCGGTCGTCATGTCGATGAGCTTGTTTTCCCAGGTCTCACCTTCGTCGATGGTGATCGTCTGTCCCTGGGCTTTGATAACCTCGTAGTCGTCCTTGGCCGCAGCGGAGCCGGCCCCACCGATTGCGGTCGTCGCCGTCGCCACTGCAGCGAGCGAGCGAACGTAGTTGCGGCGGGTTAATCCGGAATTACGGCCTGTAGTCGGAGTAGATTCCGTTTCGGACGTACGGGGATTTTGCGCCATACACTTCCGTAACACCACCTTACACTCATAAACTTTTTCTTGCTGTCATCTTGAGGATTTCCAGACAATATTTCTAACACTGTATAAATACACACAAACTACGAAGTTTCTATCTCGAAGTTACGAACGAATTATCGGTCGGTAGCCGTCAGGAAATCATAGCGTTCCTCGAGCAATAAGTGAATACCTCGAATGAGGGCGCTCTCTCGGTCGAATTCGGCAAGCGGCTGATAGACTGTTACACAGTGAATGACGCTGTTTCACACAGGCAGTACCGCCTTTCACGGTCACAATTAGTATTTACTGCGGGTCAAATCGGACCTACGCGTCCAACAACTGTCTGCTCGAGCTATCACGCGTGCGCTGACTGATACCAACGGCGACGGTGCGGTTCGTCACGTCGGTCGACGGCGATCCTACGCTGTGCTGTTGGTCGGCGTCCTGTTGGTCGGCGTCCTGTTGACCGTCGTGCCGTTGACCGTATACATTTTGAACTCATCGTTTGAGATGACCTTGTTCACGTCCGGTTCGGTGTCGAGTTCCTCGAGTGCAGCACGGTCGTAGTTGAGCCCTTCGTAGATATCGATCTCTTTGGTCCGGTCCCACTCCGTAAAGACGAGGTAGTACTTGTCGGCGGGATAGGCCCCGGTGTAATTGCCCGCCGAGAACACACTGGCATTGGCAGTTCCGGTCGTGGCCGACGCGCCACTGATCGTCCCGCTACCGCCGCCAGAAATCCCGTTGATTCCATGATCGTACCGGTACGGGTCGTACCCCATTCCCGCGTAGGGGACGCCCTCGGCCCCGTGGCCTAATGCGTCCTCGTACCCGCTCATCATCTCGTCAGTCACGTGCTGGCTGGGGTTGTAGATCAGCGGCGACGTAAACACCGTCATCAACCCGAGGACGAGACAGGCACTGAGAACCAGCGCGACGACCGCGTTCGCACCCGGTCTCGTGATCACGCTCGAGAGGCTGCCGGTAAGCCGTGCGAAGGCGATTCCGGCGAGGATCGTCAGGAGCACGTAAATAAACCCCATCTGTCGGAACGCCATCGTCGGCGTCCCGAGGAAGTAGACGAGGAACATGCCGGTCAGCGGGAACAGCGAGAGCGAGACGTAGTTGACGAAGGATCTGGGCTCATCGTCGAGACTCGTTCGGCGGAGCCAGACGACCAGAATAAAGAGGCCGACGATAATCGCGATGACCGCCTTATCGAGGAACATCTTCACGAACAGTTCGGTGAGGCTCCCACCGATCTCTGTCAACGACGTCCCGCGCTGATTGACCGTTGAGTTCCCGCCGACATCCTGTGCGAGAAGCCCGGTAACAAGCGCGATGACGGCCTGCCTGAACCGCTCGTTGCTGAGCGCCCAGATGCCAAAGAGGGCACCGAGTGAGATCGTGTGGGCGTAGGTCGTTGGATGCTCGAGCATCGGATGGTCATCGAAGCGCCACCGGGCCAGATACTGGACACCGCTGACCGCGCCGATGAGGACGACGACGTTGATCATCTGTTGGGGATGGACGACGAGGAGCGCGAACCCAGTCAGGAGGATAAGAGCGCTAAACGGCGAGACGCCGAGGGGAAGCCGTTCGACTGTCGAGCGCCGTCGGAGGTAGGCAACGAGCGCGAAGACGGCAGGCGGCACGAGAAACAGCGCGTTCGAGTTGGTGTGGACGGCCATGTGTGTCGCGATATTGTTGACCGGCAACACCATCCAGGAGGCGATCGCGGCGATCCCAACTGCCAACTCGCTGCCAGCCATCCCACGGACGACCAACGGGACGAACACGACGAAGGGGACGAACAGAACGACCATACCGATCAGGAGGCCACGCTCGATCGAAACGCCGCCGACGAAGTGAAACACCGTTGCGATCGCGTGCAATCCCGGATAGAAGAGCTCGTGGGGTTGTGTCGCGCCGGCGACGATGTCTCGTGTCAGCCCCAGATGCGTAAGCGCATCGCCCATCCCGGCAAAGCGGTAGTTCCGGACCAACGGCAGGCTCACGATCGCCGTCACTGTCAGCGCGCCGAGGCCGATCCCGACACCCTGCTGGCGACCACGACAGACCAGCGTCGTTCCAACAGCGATCGCAAGCGCGAGTGCAAAGCCAGCCCACGTGATCGTCGGCGTCCCCACGTAAACTGACGGCTCGTAGGCAGTCGCAGGGTTCGCTCTCGCCACGAGGAGCCCGATCGCAACCGCGAGAAAGCCGACCGCGACCGTCATCTCGATCGCCGATCGTCTCATGGGCACTCACCCGGCGCGGCCGAACCACTCTCGAGACGCATGTATTGGCCCAGTCGTCGCCGCTGCCGTGGATTGTTATAGGGATCATACCTGCGAACACGGCCGTTGTCGTCGCTCGCACAACGATGTGACTGGCTGTCACAGCACGCGCACGCGTCGAGATATGCTGTCCCTGTCGATAGGGGACGACTGCCTACAGCGCGCCGTCTCAGCGCGCGGCCGTTCAACGGTTCTGATGGTTTTTGTAGCCGGTCGTGATCCAGTCTGGACGATCCGATTACGTCCTATGTCCTCGATCATCATCGACGAGATTTCAGCCAACGACGACCGCCTCGAGTGTTCGGTCCGCAGTTCGACCGACCTCGAGCGGTTTTTCACCGACGAACCGTTTCGCACCAGCTACGACGTGCCGATCGAGGACGTCCCAGCGGGCGTCCTCGCGATTCCGGTCCTCGCACAGGTCTGTCCGGTCGCATGGGCCAACGGAGCCGACGTCTACGTCGACGAGGTCGATGCGACGTTCGCCCGGGCGCTCGAGGACGTCCAGGCGTCGCTGTGTGAGATGTACGACTTCCTCGAGGGCGGGACGCTCTATGCCCGCAGCACGATCGAGCCTGAGCCCGAGCCGGGCGACGAGAGCGGGCTGTTGTTTACCGGCGGTGTCGACTCGACGTGTTCGTACGTCCGCCACCGCGAGGAGTCGCCGACGCTGATCAGTATCCGGGGGTGGACGATTACACCGGATGCGGCCGACGACGAGAAGTGGGCTGCCCTCCTGCGAGCGCGTCTCGCGATTCGCTGCTGATCACGACTGCGAGACCGCCTTCGTCGAGTCGAACATGCTCTCATTTCTCGACCATCCCATGCTGTTGGCCCACTACAAGCGCTACGTCGACGGTGGCTGGTACAGCTCTGTCGGGCACGGGCTGGGACTCTTGGGCCTCTGTGCGCCGATGGCCTACGCACGCGGGATGACCGACCTCTACGTCGCTGCGACCCACTGGGACGGCATCGATCTCGAGTGGGGCTCACGGCCCGACATCGACGAGCACGTCCGCTGGACCGGCACGCAGTGTCACCACGACGCCTACGAACTCACCCGACAGGAACGCCTCGACGTCATCGCCGACTACGTCCGCAGCGAGGATCCTGACCTCCAGCTCCAGACCTGTAACAACCGCATGGACGGCAACTGTGGCGAGTGCGAGAAGTGTTATCGCACAGCCGTCGGCCTCCGGCTCTCGAGGCTCGAGCCGTCTGCCCACGGCTATCCCTTCTCGGACGCGGACTACCACGACCTCCGGCGCTCACTCGAGCGCGGCGACTGGGTGCTCGGGCAGGACGAGCGCCACATGTGGGCCGACATTCGCAAGCGCGCACGCGAGACAGAACCTGCGTCGTCGGCCGAGCGAACCTTCTTCGAGTGGCTCGAGACCGTCGATTTAGACGAGCTGGTCTCGTCGTCCGAGCCGCCGCTGACACACCGGCTCTTCTGGATCGGTGCGAGAAACACACCGAACAGCGTCTACAGTACGGTGTATCCAGCCTGGCGGACGGCAAAAGCCGGCCTGCAGTTCGTTCGGTCCGACCGATAGTCCCCTTGTTTTGACTGTCACTCGAGATACCCGAGATCAGCGAGTCGTTTTTCGACGCCCTCGTCTGCCGTCTCGACCGATCGATCCTCCTCGAGCCGTGAATACTGGCGCGTGCCGGCCGATTCGACACACGGCAGGGCCTCGCCGTCCATCCGTTCGTCGACCGGCACTCCGAGCGTCGCGAGAACGGTCGGCGCGATATCGAAGAGATGGGCATCCCCGACGCCGGCGGCGTGACCGATATCGTCGCCGTACGCCGCGACCGTTCCCTCGAGCTTGTGGTTCCAAGGCTCGCTCGGCGGGCCGAACTGCTCGTCTCGCAGCGTCGCCGAGATGAAGTGCTGGAAGTCCGCCGGGACGGTCACGACGTCGACGGCGTGGTCGCTTTCGGGGCCGTGGAAGTACTCTTCCCTGCGCCCAACCGTCTCAAAGACGGGCTCGCCGTCGGGCGTTGTGACCGCCCGCAACGCGTCGATGATCCGGTCTCGAACGTCCTCGTAGTCTTCGGGTGGGACGACGCCGTCAGGTTCGCGCCCCTCGAGATTGATTCGGACGCCGAGTTCGATCCGCGAGCGAACGTAGGCGCTCGACGCACGGAAATCGACCTGCGTTGCCCCTGCGCTGGCGACCCCGGCTGGAGTGTACGCCGCGACGAGATCCTCGATGCCGAGTCGCTCGAAGACGGCCCCGAGCCGCTGGCTCGTCAGACCGACCCTCGCGGCGGCTGCCATCGCCCGTTCGGCGGCCCCGGGCTCGTACTCCGTCGCGTCCTTCCCTTCCTTGAGATTACCGTCGCGAACGGTCGCCCATGTCGGCATTCCCGTCCCGCCGCGTTCGGTTTCGACGAACCCCGCTTCGCGGAGGTACTCGTTGATCCGGAACTCGTGGCCGTCGTACGGCCCCATCCCGTGGTCACTGGCAACGATCACGTTCGTTGGTTCGTGGGTCTCGAGAATCTTGTTGAGTTGCCGATCGACCTCGCGGTAGATGGCGCTGATCGCTGCCGTATCGTCGGGCCGCTTGTGAAAGACCGAATCAGTCGCCTGGAACTCGAGAAAGCCGAACTCGGGATCGTATCGATCGGCGAGATACCGAAACGCCTCCCCTCGCATGCGCACGCAATCACTATATTTAGTGCTGAGATCGGCAGTGTCGTCGGGATAGACGCGATACTCACCGATTGCCTCACGGACGTCCTCGAGTACGCCGTCGGGGTGGCAGTCCGGGTCCTCCGGTGCAGTGTATCCTGGAATCAAGGCCCCATCGAACGCCCGCGGCGGATACGTGACCGGGACGTTGACGACGACGCTCGTCACCCCGTGTCGATCGAGTAACTCCCACAACGTCCGTTCGCGGACGTCGGTCGCGTTGACGACGTCCCAGTCGTAGCCATCGAACGAAAGAAAGCCATAGACGCCGTGCTTGCCGGGATTCTTGCCCGTGTACAGCGATGGCCACGCCGAGGCCGTCCACGGTGGAATCTGTGACTCGAGGGCCCCGCTGGTTCCGTTCCGATAGATCGACTCGAGGGTAGGAACCTCGTTGTCTTCGAACAGCGGTGCCAGTACCCGATCGCAGGCAGCATCGATGCCGACGAGGAGCGTCTGAAGCGAAGATCCGTCGTCCATCGTCGATTCGTCCATCTCGGGAGGTCTTTGTTATGCCTTAGATTACCAACAAGAAAAGACTGTGTTCGAATCCATCCTTGGTCGGCAGTCACGAGTCGATCGCCACCATGCGTTCGCCAGCTGAAGTAACGACCGTGTACCTGTCCCGACTGGCTTGCGCTCGTCCGTCTCCGGTTCTACCTACAGTTCACTTGACACTATCGTACAGCGATGCGATCGTTTGCATTCCCCACGTACCGTGTTCGAGGCTGTAGTACGTCCGCAGTTCGGGGTTGAACTTCGCTTTGTACCGGTTGATCCGGCGCGTATCCGCACCGATGAGATCGTACGTCTCGAGGCCACGCGCGCGTCCGTCTTGCATGACCGCCCAGTCGAGGAGGTCGTTCGTCGGGAGGTCGACATCGGCGTCGGTCCGGACGCCACCCATCCACCGGCCCGTGGTGTCGCCGTACTCGAGGGCCAAGATGCCACCGACGAACTCGCCGTCGACGTGGAGGGTGTATGGCCGGACGTGCCCGTTCGCTGTCTGCTCGGCGAGTTCGAGGACGAACCCGACCGGCACATCGAAACTGATCCCTTGAGATTCATACCGATTTTTGACCTGTTCGTGGATCAGGCGGCGTTCCTCGGGGCCGCCGACTGTAATCTCGTAGGCATCGTCGTCGGTGTTGCGGATGTTACTCCGTGCGTCGCTGCTAAAGCTCATCAGCAGGTCGTCTTCCTCTCTCGTGAGGTCGACCACGTAGGTATACTCCGGGCTCACATCGTACGCCTGCCACTTGAACGGGCGCGCGTCTGCAAAGGCCGTCGCGGTACGAACGTGGCTGTACTTCGGATTCAGTTCGGTCTCGATCCACTCGAAGCAGCCGTCCATGAACCGCTGTCGCCGGCTCTCGCGCTTTCGCTGCTTCAGCTTCCCCATGTTCAGAAACGCCGGCCCAAGATACGGCACGCGAAGATGCGGCGGCGGCGAAAACACCGTCGTCACGAACTGCTTTTTGATCTCGAAGACGGGAAAGATCCCGACCGGCTCCTGTCCCTTGAACCCGATCAGCGGATGCAACGTCGCACCGGCGTGGTCGGCCTGGACCCGTAGCGCCTCGAGTTCGTGACAGAGCGTCCCCTGTGGCGATCGCTCGACGTATCCGTTCCACTTCTCGAGGTCGTCGTCGGTCGCGACGCGGACATCGATGCTCATGGCTGCGGTCCCCCGCTGTCGGTCGGCCGTCTCGATTCGCTCGTCACGGTCCAGTCCATAGGGATCGCCTCGCGTCAGAGCTACTTTGTAAGCAGCCTGTTTCCTGACTCACCACGAGACAGGTGTGATCGTCTCATACGGTCTGCTGTACCGATTTACCGGTGCAACCGCAGGACGGGTCGCGGTTGCACCAGAAATGACTTACAGCAGACCGTATCAGTATTCGGGAGACCGGTCGGTGTCGGCAGCACGCGTTACGGTGGTCCTACCTGCGGCGATTGCCTTCTGCCCATTCCGCGTTGTTGCCACCATCCCCTCAACTCAGCCGCTCGTAGAGCAGCCGGTTCCAGCGAACAACGAGCCGACAGCCCGGCCAGCCGTCGACGATCCAGAGCCCAACCGCTGTGAGGGCAATACCGACTTGGACGAGTAGATACGGTGTCGGCTCGAGCGCAAGCACCTCTGCGAGATATGGGCCGAAGTTGTGACGGAATCCTTCGAGCAGGCCGCCGTGATCGCGACCCTCGATGACGACGACTGGCCAGAGGAGGTGGGAGATCGTCCACTCGCCGCTCGAGATGTAGCTGGGGATCACGTCACCCACGAGGTGAAGCGGATACCCAATGGCGAACGCGAGTCCGAGCGCGGGTCGACCGTATTCTCGAGCGCTCAATCCCACGACGATCGCGAGCGGGGCGGCGATGAATATCGAATGGGCGAGCGCGTAGCCGGAGTGAAACACGTCGAACTGCCAGGCCAGCGTTTTGTCGACCACGTCCGGCAGAACGGACGCGATTAGGACGACTGCTGTTTCGTACTTGCCGGGCGCGTCCCGGTAGTGCGCGTGACAGACCACCGAGTAGACGACATACCCGAAGAGTGCGTGTTCCCACGGCCACATAGCTGGTTGGACGCCGCTGTCGATATTGTTGACATCCTCCACGCCGTGAACGACGTGGAATCCCGACCGCCGTTGGGATATTAGGGTTTGCAGTCCATGACCTGTTCTCGCGGGACGAAACGGCCCTCGCTACGATCGAACAGATGGACTGAAGGCTGTGCCAACCAGCCGTTACTCCTATCCTGAGACGGACTTGGAGTTACTTTTTGTCGGATGTTCTCTGCACCGTTTACGTCCGCATTCGCGACGGTATCGCACTCCTCGCAGACGTACAACCCACGTTCGACGCGCTGATTGCCGTCTTTCGTCCCACAGGCAGAACACGTCTTTGAAGTGTCGCGTTCAGATTCTACCGTGACGTCGATCCCCGCAGTTTCCGCCTTGTAGTCGAGTATCGATGTGAAGCGGTCAAACGCCCATCCATGAAGATCGAAGTTGCCGTGCTTGCCCCAGTTGCGGGACTCTCCGTTCTCGTCGTTGCGGATACCACCGAGGTCGCCGATGACAATCGTCCCGATGCTTCTCTTGACTACACTCCGAAACAATATGTTTCGAGAGGGTATGGAGGAAGTGGGTTCGGCGTTCGGTACGTTTCCGGTCTAACCGAAGGCGCTCGTTCGATCGGCTATCGTCACACTTCGCTTTCTGCTTCCCGAAGTAGTATTCGTCCTCTTTCAGTGCGTTACCGGGGAAGAGGATCGACTCGCTCCCGAACGAAAGCGCGGCGATGTTTGAGATACCGAGATCGACCCCCGCAACACCGTCGCCCGGTGGGTCGGGGTCGATTGACTTTCGGCAGACGAACTGTAAGCCGCCACTCTTCGTACGTGTAGACGGCCCGGACCTGCTGGATGTCCCACTCGGAGAGGTCTACGTCGGGACGGAGCTCGTACTCGCACAGCACGAAGTCCGAACGGTGTTCTTTGAGGTTACGGCCTTTCGAGAGGCGAACGCGGGTGAACTGTGCATCATGCTTGAAGCCAGCCGCCTTGAACGACACAGTAGAACGTGGGTGGGAATCGCCGCGTTTGCGGTAGCCGGGCGGTCGGGCACGGCTATCGCCGTCCCGACGCTTTGCGAATCAACCAGTGAACGCTTCAGCGAGTTCTTCGAGAACGCGCTGACTGGATTGAGAATGCAAGTCCGTATAGCGTTCGTGGCCTTTGAGTTCGGCTTTGAGTTCCCCGTCATCGGGGATCTCGCCCGTGTCGTCCCACTGTTCTTGTGCGTAGTAGCGACTGACGTTCCAGAGTTTCGATGCGGCCCATCCGAGTTGATCGAGGTCATCACTAACCTGCTGTGGGTTGGCAATTGACGCCTCGAAGGTTCGGATGGTACGCATCTATTTCTGGCTTCATAACCAGTTATAGTCCCCGAGAAGATGATCGTACCGATCCAGTAGAGAATATCCGGCCATGCAATAGGCGATGGATTGTTGCATCAAGTGACGGCGCGTATCCACGCCCTCAAGAACATGGTATTGCGCCTGTTCAGCGTATAATGGCGCTAATACGCGATCGCGCAGGATCGTTATCTTACAAGTAACAATGGCTAGGGGATGCGAGGGGGGTGATAACTACCAAGTACAATGAAAGGCCTCCCGTTTCAGTCCGTCTCGACCCTGCGCCGGCGAAGCAAGCGCCTCGCTACGGCACTCCCGACTGATCTGATCGGTGTCGCTGGCTTCACTGTCGTCGCGACTGTGGTCTTGGTCGTTGCGAACGTCTCATCACCGGTGATGCGGGCAGCAGTCGGATTTCCGTTCTTGTTTCTCGTGCCGGGCTACGTGACCGTTGCAACGCTCTTCCCGCGAGCGACCCCCGTTCAGGAGCCCCAAGCCGGTCGTCACCGGTTCATTCAGCAAACGCAGGCGTTGACCGACGTCGAGCGCGGGGCGCTTTCGTTCGGACTGAGTTTCGCGATCTTACCGCTTCTCGGGCTGGTCGTTGCGGCAACGCCGTGGGGGTTCACTGGCCCGGTTGTCGGTAGTGCAGTGGCCTGTTTTTCGATTGTCGGCACGAGCCTCGCGGCCGTTCGACGGCTCTCCGTTCCCGCAGCCGATCGTTACCGGGTCGGACTCGGTCGGCGGCTCGAGGCAGCTCACACAGCTATCTTCGGCGCGAAATCAGCGCTGCATATCGCCGTCAACGTCGCACTCGTCCTCAGCATGGTGCTTGCGGTGACGACAGTCGGCTATGCACTCGTCTCTCCACAGGAGGGCGAGCAATATACGAGCCTCCGACTGCTCACCGAAAACGAGTCGGGAGAACTCGTCGCGTTGGGGTACCCGCCGGAAATCGAACCGGATGAGCCAGTTCCGTTCATCGTCGGTGTCGAGAACCAGGAGCAACGAGGAATGACCTACACTGTCGTCGTGCAGGAACAACGGTTCGTCGATGGTGAACTGGTCGAGCGCACGGAGTTGCAACGGTCTGATATGCAGGTCGACCAGGGGACGACCGACTACGTCGATCAAACCGTCACGACAACGACCGAGGAGGGAACCGTTCGAATTGCTGTCCTGCTGTATACCGACGATGTACCGACGACACCGACATTCGAGAACGCCTATCGGAACGCGTACTTCTGGACGACTGTGACCGAGACAGACAGTACTGTGCCCGAAAGCGGTAGCAGTGAGGACGAAACTGGTTCCACAGGCAATGAGACCGAAGTCAGTGACACGGATGACGGGACCGGCGATCCATTCGACGGCATATTTGGCGACGATGTAGCTGCCGAAGCCGAAAGCGAAGACGAACCGGATGATGAGGCTGCCGAAGACGAACCGGACGACGAGGTCGATGAAGCCGAGGCCGAAGGCGAACCGGCTGACGGAGTCGATGGCGTACCGATAGACGACTGAGATCGCGTCTCGAGATCGCGCCGCGAGTAATTCGGCCTGATCGGTGTAATACATCGGCAGGACGTGGTGACACCATCGACACTTGCGGCTGCGACCGAGACGCGGTCGACGGCAACGAATTCGTCTGCGCCACTGGTATCGCTGACTCCGGTCGCTTCTCCGCTGGTCCGCGCTCGAGCGCACCGAATCCGGTCAGTGCCGGATAATCTCCTTCATAACAATAGCTTGCTCCCTGACTGACTCGAGTAGCAGACACTTCGATAGAGAATACAACCAAGATCATGAGGATAAGTAACAATATTCCCGCACGCAGTACGTGCTTGCTCGTTATCATGAACGTTGTGATCGTCTTTGGAACGATAATTGGGGCTGGCATCGTCACTGCCCAATCTGTGCCATCACAATCTGACGGCCAGTATGCAGTCGTTCAGGGGGACGAGTGTGTCACTATCGATCCGCTTGGTAACGGCTCACAATCTGTTGAGGCGTTTTACGACTATCGAACGCCGAATACCGAGCCTCGTTCGTACAACTACAGCTCGTACGGCACGACACACCTTCAGGAAGACGATACGAGTTCGCTTTTCCTGTACGAGGGACGTGATGGCATCAGTCTCGTTTTGCTGCACGACCAGCACGCTGGCGATACCGCCGGCGGTGCGGTAACGATGCAGTTCGCTGGGCTGCCCGACGCCGGCGAATGGGTTATCGAGGACGATGGCTATGAGGGACGTGATGACGAATTCACACACGATAGCACCTCGAGTCGCATCACGTGGGTGTATACCGATGGGCGAAACGACGGAGCTGTCTTCCGCGGTGGCCTCGATGACGACGTCGAACTCACGATCGATCCCGCGTTTAACGACGCAGCCGATTTCCGGCTATACGAGGGCACTATTACCGACTGGCAGGTGCTGTCGGCGACCGAGAACGGCTACGAACGGACCTCACTGGACATGACCGAACCGATCGAGATCCGTTCTGACGGCTGTCCCTCGCTTTCGGTCACCGAACTCGAGATCGACGACACGGTGACGACTGGTGAGTCCATTGCTATCACGGCGACCGTCGAGAACGCCGGCCAGCGAACGGTGACAACGGCGGTTCCGATCACCGTCGATGGCGAAATCATCGACGAACGGGATGTGACACTCGAGCCTGGTGAGACCACGACCCTGTCGACGACGACGACGTTCGACGATGCGGGGACGCACACCGTCGCGGCAGGTGACCGACCCATGACGATGTCCGTCAACGGAAGCGGCGACGAGATGGTTGGATTCGGCGTCGTTGCTGTCTCGCTGGCAGTGCTGGCCGGTGTCCTGCTCGTCCGCTATCGCCAGTGAGACGGACTCCTCCCAAGTCAGTTCCGGCACACCCGCATGACGGTTGCGGCGCGGGTGCGCCGGGAAACAGTGGTCGCAGACCGTATGAGTCGACGCCACCTCGATCGCTCCATTGTTCGAGCCGTGATCTTCTTCTTTCCTTCCGACTCGTAATTCGCTCGAGACGATTGCTCACGGCAAGTGGCGACCGGATATCCACGTTTGAGCGTCGAATCGATTCGATCTGCCCACCAGTATTGGAACCGAAAACGGCACTGGAAATAGGGAATTAAAACACGTTCGCAGACCGCTCGCTGCCTTCATCATCCATATCTCGTGACTATCACTTCACTCCCTGGGAAATGATGACATAACAATTGGGATGAACTGCATCGGCATGGCTGAGGCGAATAATGTCACAACGATCCAGTATCATGAACCCTGCAACGTACTCGTCGCTCACGGTGTTTGCAGTCGTGGCCTCCCTCGTAGTCAGTTCGACGTTCGGCGTGGCTGCAGTGGCCGGCATGGCCACAGCACAGTCCGGACCAAACACGTATACGATCTCTCAGGGAGACCAGTGTACGACCATCGAACCGCTCGGTAACGGGCATCTGACCGTCGAGGAGTTCTACGACTACCGGACCCCGAATACGTCTCCGAGTTCGTACTCCTACAGCTCTCACGGAACGACTCATCTCCAAGAGGACGATACGAGTTCGCTCTTCTTGTACGAAGGCGGTGACGGTCTCAGTCTCGTGTTGCTCCACGATCGGAATCGCGGTGACTCCGGCGGTGGCGCAGTGACGATGACGTTTACCAACCTGCCCGAAGAGGGTGAGTGGGTCATCGAGGATGATAACTACGACGGAGCCGACGACGAGTTCGATCACCGTGACACCTCGAGTCGCATCACGTGGCTCTGGTCTGAGGGCCGAAGTGACGGTGCTGCGTTCAATGGTGGACTGGACGACGACTTCTTGATCGAGATTAGCCCACGGTTCAACGGCGATGCCGCCACCGTACAGTCGGCCGACGGCCGGATCAGCGAGTGGGAAGCAGTCTCTGCGACCCAGACCGGTCACGAGCGAATCTCGCTCGACATGGACAAACCGGTCGTGATCCAGTCAGGTAGCTGCAACTCCCATACCGTGACCGAACTGAGTATGGACGAGACCGTGTCGCCAGGCGAGTCCGCGACAATCGAAGCGACGGTCAAAAACGACGGCGGCGTCACCGAGAACGTTACCGTGCCGTTTACTGTCGACGGTGAGACCGTTGACGAAAAGGAAGTGTCCCTCGAACCCGGCGAGACCGTATCGCTGTCGACGACGACCACGTTCGACGAAGCAGGCACATATACGATCGGAGCAGCAGACGAAACGAAGGATGTTACCGTCGGTAACGGTGATGGATTGCCCGGCTTCGGTGTGACCGCCGTAGCAGTGGCCGCGCTTCTCGGAACGCTCGTGGTCTATCGTCGCCTGTAGTCCGTCGTCGCCGTTCTCCGATCGGGCAAAAGCCAAGACCACTCTCGACGCTCGTTTCTCACACCGTCAACGCGATCACTTGCCAATTATTTACAGGACACCGTCGACATCCGCTTAGTGATCGACGACGTCACGATACACGTCGTGAATCCGTGCAGCCATCCACTCCATATTGATTTTCTCGGCCTGCTCACGCCCATTCGACCGAGGCTCGCTGGTAAGAATAGTAGCCAGCGCACGTCGAAGCTCCGCGTCTGTTCGACAGACGCTCGAGGGTGTCACACCCTCGAGTCGTTCACGGACATCGCCGACATCGACGGAAACGACCGGCAGGTTACACGCCAGTGCCTCTTTGACCACGTTCGGCGATCCCTCACGGTCGGAGGTCAACAGCAGGCAATCAGCAGCGTTCATATAGGTCGACATTTCGGCGTGTGGTACTTCACGAGCCGTCTGGAGATGGACGGGTTCCGAAACGTCGTCACGAACCGCGTCGACGATTCGTGCCGCTCGCGGATAGTTTTTCACTGTACGCTCTTTTTTGTACGGAAAGAGCACATGGTTCGCGTCCGGATCCCAGCCGAGTCGATCGATCGCATCCGACTGCGACATCGGCTCGAAGATATCGAAATCGACTCCATGTGGAATCACGTGACAGTCCTGTCCCAGCTCGCGTTTCATCTGTTCTGACATGACGATTGTGGCATCACAGTAGGGCGCACAGCGTTTGCTCACCCAGCCGAGTTCACCGTCGAGATCCGTCCCCCAAAGCGAGAGCACGACGGGCAATCGCGGTTGCGCCAGTGCAAACGGCGCTGTCAGTCCGTAGTTCGCGTGAACGAGATCATACGACCCGAGTGATTCAGTCAGCACCGTCGGATAGAATCGCACGTAATCGAGGACGGATCGGCCCGATTCCGCCGTCACCATCCCCGGTACCGAAACCGTCGTGCAGTCGATGCCGCGTTCCTCGAGGGCCTGTATCTGCAGTTCGAACGGTGGCGAGTTCGATTTCGATGTCAGATTGAGAACATTCATGCCCGACGATGTCTCTTTGCTCGGACGTTCCGGAGTCGGATGCTTTGTTATGATGCGTCTGTGACCGGTCGTCGAACCGACTCGTCACTGCTGTCGGATAGTGATTGACAGCAGCAATTCCCGCCAGCTCGCTTGTAGATCCTGACCGCGGTTTTGTATACAGAGCTGCTACTGTCGGTCACACGCGTCATAACAAGGTATGGTCCTCCGGATGGGCCACTAATGTCACATGCGCGCTCGCGTTCGACGATGGGAGAAAGTGCCCTCCTCTCGACCGGATTTCTCGCTCTCACCGGCGCTGTTCTGACGGCGCACTCGGCCCCAGCAACCGGGTACGAACTCTCGTTGTATACGGGCACACCCCTCTCGTTCTGGGCGCTGTTTGGGTGTGTGTTGTTGATTTCCCTGCTCGTTTCTCTCGAGGCGACGACTGACTGGTATCGCCGGCTCGCGCTTGGACTCGGCGGCGGTGCGGCGATGGCGTTCGTCGGACTCCCGGTGCTTCGGGGATACCGTTTTTACGGTGCTGGCGACGCACTCACCCATCTCGGTTGGATGCGCAGTATCCAGTCGGGAGTGCTCTCGCCGACCGAGCTAAAGTATCCCGCCTTACACACGGTTACAATCCTCCTCGAGTCGACAGTCGGGATCGACCTCACGCAAGCGGCGTTGCTCGTGGTCGTCCTGTTGGCGTGTCTGTTCTGTACCTTCGTGGCACTCTCGACGGCAGCGATCTTCGAGAGCCGATACAGCACGGCCATCGGCGCGTTTTCGGCGTTTCTCCTGTTGCCGGTCACGAACCTCAGCACGTACATCATTCCCCACGCGATGTCACAGGCAATCCTGTTCTCATCGGTCGTCCTCTATCTCCTGTTACGAGTCATTTTTTGCCCCTCATCGCGGCGCGCCTTGTCCGCGGTTGGTACACTCTTTGCAGTAACGTCGGTTGCGCTGGTCTTTTATCATCCACAGCTCGCAGCGCACTTCCTCGTCGTGTGTCTCGGTATCTGTGCCCTCCAGTTACTCTACCGTCGGTATCGAACAACACATCCGATTGCGGATCATCGACCGATCTACGGACAGACGCTCATACTGGCAGGCGCCTTTTTGATCTGGACCACGACACACGATTATTTCACAGGTGCAGTCAGATACGCCGTCTCGAGCGCTGTTCGGTATTTCGTCGGGGATACAACGGCAGCGGCGTCCGCCCAATCACAGAGCGCATCGCTCAACGAACTCGGTGCCAGCGTCGCCGAGCTGTTCCTGAAACTTTTCGGCTCGAGTCTGGTGTTCATGGCTCTTGTCGGACTACTCGTCTTGTGGACACTCAGGGAGTCCGACGGGACGGTGATGCGGAAGACACACGGTGTCATCCCGTACTTCATCGCCGGGCTGGTTGGGCTCGCTGGGCTCTTTGCGCTGTACTTTTTCGGGTCGTACTCCGGAATGTACTTCCGTGTCTTCGGGTTTATGATGCTGTTTATCACCGTCCTGGGGGCCGTTGCGATCGCGTACGGAATGAGCGCCTTCACACGAGCGCGTCCGAGCGGATCGCTCCATAGCATTGTTACCGCCGGATTCGGGCTCGTCTTGCTGCTCTCGTTGATCGCCGTGTTTCCGTCACCGTACATTTACAGCGCCTCCCCGCACGTCACGGAGATGTCGATGACCGGCCACGAGACTGCCTTCGAGAATCAAGATGCAGACGTCACGTTCGTCGGCATTCGAGCCGGCCCGAACCGATATGCGGATGCAATGTCCGGGAAGCTGGATCGAACACGACAATACAGTGGCGTAACTGGCGACGAAATTACTGATGGCATCCCACGGCAGTACTCCGGTGACAGATACCTCACCGTGACCGAGTCAGACTGGCAACGAGAGGTGCGTGCGTATCATGAGTTACGATACACACGCTCACAACTCTCTTCGATTTCGTCTCAGGGCGGTGTCAATCGGGTCCAGTCCAACGGTGAGTTCACACTATACTACGTCCACGGAACAGCCGAGTGATCGCTGGTCAGATCCCTGCCGAATGAACTGTGGGCTCCGAGTGGTCCTTGACGAACTTTGTCCCGCTACTCCAGATAGCCGAGGCCGCGCAATCGATCCTCGACACCGTCGAAGTCCTCGTCGACATCCGTGTTGTCGGCATCGGATGGCGCTGTTGCATACGTCCGGGTCGCGACGGCGTCGCTGTCAGTGTCACGATCGGACGCGAAAATCTCCTCGAGAATTCGTCCATCAGCCGCGTCGGGGACCGGTTCCCCGGCGTCGTAGAGTACGGTCGGTGCAACGTCGACGACAGATGCATCTTCGACCGTCGTCCCTGCCGCGATGTCCGACCCCCATGCGAAGAAGACGCCTTCGGAACGGTGGCTCGCTGCCTTGCCGCCTGCCGGTGTGAACGTTTCGCCGGAGACTTTTGTCTTCTCCTCGTATTCACCGCGACCGACAGCGATCAGGTCTGGCGCCTCGGGATCCGTCGCGAACAGTTCGTCACCAGTTGTGGACATCGAGCACGTGCTCTCCTGTCTCGGGATCGGTGACCTGTGAGAGCGCAGCGGCCACGTCGTGTTTGACCGCATCGACTTCGGACGGCGAAACGATCCCCTGTTCGAAGCGTTCCGTATCGTTGATGTAGATCTGGCTTGGATCGTGTGCGAACGCGACGGTGGCATCGAAGTTGACATCGTACAGTCCGTGTTCGCCCGGGATCTGTCCGGCAACACCATCGACGACCGACTTCGGAAGATGCTTGACGAGCGAGTCGGCCGTGATTCCCACGCGCTCGAGTGTGTCGAGTACTGTCGACTTCGTCACGCCAAGCGTTGCGAACGAGCCGCGCACGCCCTCGTTGTCCTTGCGAACGAGAAATCCCTCCTCGGCCAGGATGGAGTTGAGGTTGACAAACGTCGATATCGGTCCGAATCCGTGGTCGGAGACAACATACAGCGTTGCATCGTTTTCGTCCGCGTACGTCATTGCCTCGCCGATGATCTCGTCGAGTTGGCGGTAGTGATCGAGTAGCACGTCTTCGTCCCAGATGAGGTGTTGCAGCCGGTCGGGTGCCGTGTAGACGAAAAAGAAGAGCCGCCAGTCACGTCCGCGCGCGAGCTGGTGCATCAGTTGCCGCCGCGATGCAAGGAGGGCGTCCATGTCGTCGAGGAATCGATCCGGATCGTCGGTGTATTCGTTCCAGTTCAATCCGATCCGGTAGTCGGGAATCTCACGCTCGATTTCCGCGCGGAGCGCGGTGGGATAGGCAAATCCCTCATTCAGTTCAGGAGTTATCATCCCGCTGACCATCGCACCGTCGATCTCGTTGGCCGGATACGTCATCGGGACGTTGGCAGCGACCGCAGGTGTAAGGATATCCCACAGTGCCGGCCGCTTGCGATCAGCACCGGTATACATGTGATGTGTGTAATCGCCCCTGAGTGCGTGGAAGCCATAGATGCCGTGTTTGTCAGCCCACGTTCCGGTCGCGATCGACGGCCACGCCAAGGGCGTCGTCGGCGGAACGGTGCTCGTCAGCGGTCCGGCGGCCCCTTCATCGAGGAGACGCTGAACGTTCGGTAATTCGTTGGCCATCCCCCAGTCACGCAATAGGTCCCAGGGGACGCCGTCGATACCCAGTACGAATGTTCGCTCAGTATCAGTGTCCATCATTCTTTGGAATGGGGAACGATCCCGTTTCGCGTAACGTCCGCAAATGCAGCTATTGTTATACGTCGCCTGTCTGACGGCCTAGCACGGCCACAGCGATGTCGATCGACTCGATACCGTGTGTGGGGTCTCTCAAGCACTACCGCGATCTGGACCTGAGAGCGATCCGTAGCCGCCGCACCGATCGAATCGGGTCCGACCTGTGGCTCCCGCCGTCGCTCGCGATCGTCCGTCCGCTGTCGCGCTCGACACCGGATTCACGAGTAACGAGAAGAGAGGCGAACTGCTCCGTAACTCGCCGCAGTATTCGATCGAGGGGGGCTATGCAGTGCCTACTCGCAACTGCGATCGGGTGATGCGACTCGTCTCGCGGGAAAACGAGCGGCGAACTGCGAGTATACTGGATCGTCTCGTTCACGCTGAGGATAATAATACGGTCTCAATACCATCTCCAAACGGAGAATGAGAATGAACCGACGAACCGTCCTCGCGCTGGCAACGACCGGACTCGCGGGATGTGCCGACCGTGGTAACCGACGCTCCCTGACCACCGGAGACTCCTCGAACGATGGCACACAGAGCCATCCGTCTAGTGACAGGGAAGAGCCGCCGATCGACAAGTCCCCCGATTCCGCCAAATTTCCCACCCTCCCCGACACGTTTGACGACTTCTCCGACCTCTCGGCGTGGTCGGTACTTGCCGGCTCGCTCGAGACCGGCAAGCGCCCCGGACCGACCGATGCACCGGCCGTGAAACTCACTGCTGATGACTCGGCGGACCGAGTCGTTATCGCCCGCGAATTCGACGACCCTATCGATTGCACCACGGTCGCCCCTGGACTGGCCGCAGCCGCTGAGGGCACGATGGTGCCGACGATCCAGTTGCTCGACGCTGACAGCGACCGCGTCGATTTCCGTCGGGGTTTCAAGGGTAGCCTGCCGGTCATGCGCTATAACTTCGGTGCCACGAAAATCGTCGGCGACCCTGACCTCTCCGCTGTCACAGAGATCCGAATCGCTGTCTGGGCCGGCGACGAACGGCGGCGCCTGTGGGTCGACGACCTCCATTTCGTCCCACGGCCCGATACCGGGATGGTCTGTGTGCAGTTCGATGATGGCTTCGAGACCGATTACACTGAAGCGTTCCCGATCCTCGATCAGTACGGGTACTCCGCGACCACGTTCGTTAATCCCGGCCGGATCGGCGCGGCCGACCGTCTGACGCTGCAGCAGTGCAAGCGACTCCGAGACGCAGGGTGGGCCGTGGCGAATCACGGGTACACCCATGCACACCTAGAGAACCTTCCGCCCGACGATCAGGCGCAGGTTATCGCAGACGGCGCTACGTGGCTCCGTGAACACGGCTTCGAGGAGGGTGCCCAGTACTTCGCCTATCCATTTGGTGAGTTCGACGCAACAGCGATCGATATCGTCGCCGAGAACCACGATCTCGCGTTCTGGGGCGGACGAGGTGTTTACGGACGGATCGCCAATCCGCATCTTTGTCCGCGGATCGGCGATCCGTCCGCCGAGACGGCGATCGACCATCTCGACCGCGCAGCGTCGATGGGCGGTGTCACGACGCTGTTCTACCACGAACTGGAGGGTGAGCTGCTATCGGCGTTCGAAACGACGATCGACCATCTCCACGAACTGGAGTCCGACGGCGACCTCCAGGTCGGCATGCCGGCTGATATCGCAGCCACGATCCCGCGTTCCAACTGAGCGAACCGCCTGCGAGTTGCTGCTAATCCTGCTTCTCGGTGTCTGAACGTCTCTCGGCGTCGATCAGCCCCGAGAGCTTCCTGTCGACGGAGCCGAGCACTACCCGACTCGCTACGACGCTGAGGGGTATCTGCCCTCCGGAGACCGATCTATGAATTCAAATATTGGCTGAGTGTGTGGGAATAGTTAACTAACATATTTGCAGTAGTTCATCCCATTTAACTATAGAACTATTGAAGGACTGAGCTTACGATAGTTACGTTTCTCTTACCGATACATGGCACGCGAATCCGAGAACGGAGCAGTCGGTCCCTCCGGTACTGGGAGTACTTGTAACGGTGGTCGTAACAGCCCGTCACTGAGTCGGCGGTCGTACCTGAAACTGGCCGGCTCCGCAACGCTCGCCGCCGCTGCCGCGAAAACGGCAGCTGCGACCGAAGACGACTACGAAGTCATCACGGTCGCCGCTGGCGACACCCATTCGGTTCGACTCGGCGACGGCGACCGACTCGAGAACGTCCTGATCGACATCACGGCGCAGGGTTCTGGATACGACATCCAAGCGGTCGGTGATGACTGGGTCATACAAAACGTCGGCATTCGTGGCGCGTGGGATCACTCACCGCGAGCGAGCCCGTTTCGGGTCGCAGTGGAGAGCGCCGACGCATCGGCCCGCATCGAGAATCTCTACCTCGGCGACGGCGTCGCGGGCTCGTTCTCACCGAACGCCGAGCCGACCGGCCTCTACGCCTACTGGTATCACGCCGGCACGTTAGAAATTCGGAACGTGAACGTTCAGGGGTTCTCCGACAACGGGATGTATCTCAGCGCTCCGGGGAACAGTGAGTTTCACCCGAACCCAGGCCATGGCGGCGAAATCCATATCTACGACTCCTATGCCAAGGACAACCAGATCTCCGGGTTCCGACTCGGGACCGACGGATCGTTCTGTAAGAACTGTGTCGCCGTCGGCGGCAGCCACCGCGGCTTCTGGGGCTACTACGGCCACACGGAACTGATCGGCTGTGATCTGATCGATAACAACAGCGGTGACATCAAGCTCGGTACCAGACCGTGGGACAAATCCAAGCAGGCGGATGTCACGGTGACTGACACGCGATTCGGGACGGTCTCGACTCAGAGCGACACCAACGACGTCTACGGGAGCTCTGCGGGGTCCCCTGAAGACCGCATTCCCGAGGGTGTCCCGATGACACCGGTGGAAGCCGCGGCAGGGACCAGCTCGTCGGGATCGTCCGGTTCATCCAGCGGTGACCAGACTACCGAAAAGAATATCGAAGACGTCTGGCTCGAGGACGAGGCTAACGAGATCGTCTTCTCGGCCGGGTCCGACAGTCGTGCCCAACAGTATCGCCTGACTGGGCACGGACGGGCCGAGACCAGTGACGGCGCCGATACTGGTGCTAACGATCAGTACGCCGATTCGGTCTCAACTGACGGGGACACGTTCACGCTTGAGGGGTACCTCGGTAGCAGTGGTTCCGACGGATTCACCGTTTCGGGGGCGGTCACGACCGTCGCTGTCGACAGCGGAATTTCCGTGCGCGTCAACGGCGTCGAGTTTGACCCGAGCGATGTGGAAGGCATCGGCTCCTGGGACCAGGAACACGAGAACACGCTGCTTGTCGACGGCGTCGGGACTAACGGCACCTCTCGATACGAGTTCACTGTCTCTGGCTCTGCCGAGCGCTCGACGTACAAGGGCGCCTCGATCGACGAGGAGGATACTATTGACAGCGGTCAGGTTACGGGCGCCCTCGCCGGCTGGCGTGACGCCTTCCGGTTCAGCGGTGAGCTCGAGGAACTGACCGTCGACGGCGCGGCACGTATCTATGTCAACGACCAACGCGTCGATCCGGCGGTGTACGGCGACGACCGTCCGCACGTCCTGACGCTCGTTGGGAACGGGACGTCCGCGAACTACGAGATCAGCGTCGACGGAACGATCGACACCGTCGCCGGCGACGAGGCGGAGCAGTACGCGACGGTCACCTCCGAGAACACGGTCGAAGGATCGATCGAACGCAGCGCCCAGCGGTTCGAGTTCTCCGGCACGCTCACCGACATCACGTTCCGCACGGGATCGGCACACGTCTACCTCGACGAGACCCGTATCGACCCCGACGAGTACGGCGACCAGGAACTACTACCCAACGCGCTGGTGATCGACGGGACCGAGACCGATGGCGAGACGACCTACTCGTTCACCGTCGACGGGGAAGCCATTACTGCCAGCTACCGGGACGCGTCGATCGACGCTGGTGACGTAATCGACGGTCGATCCGTCAGCGGCAGCGTTGACGATTCAGTCGACGCCTACTGGTTCGACGGCGACATCGCCGATTTCCAGCTGCGTGGCAATGCCACCGTCGACGTCGAGTACGATGCCCGCGAGCAGTAACGCTCGAGGCGCGACGACGCGACAGCGCGTATAACCACTGGATTCTGTGCGGTCTGCAGTTACACCACACCGATACGTTCTACCCCCGCAATGACCGTCCTCAGCTCTTGCCGAGTGATCCAGCCAGTTTCTGATACGTCGATTTCGCGAGTTGCATCTCGAGCCCCGACGACTCGACGACATAATACTGGCGGAGATCGCTGTTGAACTTGGCCTTGTACGCACAGAGCCGTTCAGTGTTCGCACCGACGAGATCGTAGCCAGTCACCGAGTCGAGTTCCTGGATCGGTAAGGATGTCTTCGATGATGGTCCGGTGAAGGCAGGCTGTTGACGCTCACACCGTCGTACGAGGCGGTGACGCCGCCCTGCCAGAAGTACGCGAGATCGGGGCTATATAGCGTGATAATGCCGCTTTTGTACTGGCCATCAGACGTTCGCGCGACGTAGACGCGCCACAGCTCGTCGGGAAGCGACGAAAGGAGGTCTCGGAGGAACGACCGTGAGATTCGGAACCGGATCGTCGTATTCGCGATACTGCTCGGCGACGTCCTCGTAAATCCGGAGCGCCGATGTGATCCCTTCGGTCTCGATCGAGAGATCCAGGTCGTCGAGCTGTCGCATTTCACGCCGGAGGCTCTTGCTGAATCCGTTCATGACGTTCTCGAGGGTTGTCCTCTTCCAGATCGACGACGTACGTGAACCGGGGCTCAAGAGAGAAATCGTTCCAGCGGAACGGTCGCGGATCGGTATACTCGAGCGGACACGTCCATCCGAAAGAGCGTCGTTCGGCCGTCGACGCCGGCAGTGTCGAGCACGGCCTCGGCGAGTTCGCGGTTGATTCGCTCTCGTTTTCGCCGTTTCGGGCTATTAGGATTGAGTATCGGTCCGAGGCGTGGAACGCTCAGCGAAACCGGGGGAGAGAGAACCGTTCGACCGACCGGCCGGTCGGTGACAAACGCCGGCAACAACCCGACTGCCTGCTGTCCCTTATACGCGCCGTACAGCTGCAACTCCGCACTCGTGTGATCTTCGAGCACGGAGAGCGCAGCCGGTTCGTGAAACACTTCGTATCCGGATGCCGGCAGTGCATCACGCCACTCTTCGAGGTCGATACGCTTGACGTTCATCCTGCTCCATCGTGTTCCACAAGTGACCTTGTTATGAGCGCTGTAATCCGCTGATGAGGTTCGTCACGACTGACAGAAGCGATCTCGCCGAACGTGTCGCGCATCCATGTTTCGATGACAGGGAGGGGTATGTCTTTGCTACTGACTAGTGCTGTCGACGTGTGATTCCGCACGATCGGCTTGTTCGACGGCAGGTGTCGGTACGAACGAGATAACAAACAGCGAGAATTGTCTATCGTCGATTCAGAGTAGGGTGGCTTTCAACATGAGATATCTGTTTTTCACGAACACGCCGGCACACGTACATCTATACAAACACGCCGTACAGACGCTTCAAGACCGTGGACACGAGGTACTCGTCCTTGCTCGAGACTACACATGCACTATCGAGTTGCTCGAGTGGTACGACCTTCCCTACGAGGTCTACGGCTACTGTGATACGTCCAAAAGCTCAGCTGCTGAGTCGCCTCCCGATCCACTACGTGCGTGCCATCCGGCATGCCAGACGGTTCGATCCGGATCTCGTGTTCGGGATGGGTGGCTACGCGGCACACACTGGTGCGGTACTCCGAGCACCGACGGTCTTGCTCATCGATTCCGAACCGGCGTCGTTCGATCACTCGATTTCGACGCCGTTCGCACATGCCATCCTCACAGCCCGAGACGTTCCGGAAAGAGCTGGGTGAGAATCACTACGTGTTCTCTGGATTCAAAGAATGTGCGTATCTCCATCCGGAAGTCTACGAACCAAACCCC
The DNA here is from genome assembly GCF_004217335.1 of Natrinema hispanicum. GTDB lineage: Archaea > Halobacteriota > Halobacteria > Halobacteriales > Natrialbaceae > Natrinema > Natrinema hispanicum. The sequence continues at coordinate 563,901 of NZ_SHMP01000004.1, read as the reverse complement.
TCAATCCGAGATCAACTCGGCCTCCGATGACGACGAATCGTACGCGATCCTCCGACTCAACGCGTTCGGCTCACAACACGATGTCGGCAAGAACGGGATCACGAGCGAACAGCGTCGTCACCTCATCGAGCGTCTCAGTGACGAGGCGACGATTCTCGTCTCCGACGAAGGCGACAACGTTGACCTCGAGGGACTGCCAGCACGACCGTTCGATCTTCACCCGGCCCTGATGCACGATGCACTCGCCGAAGCGACGCTTGCTGATCGCCGATACGCAGACGATGGTCACCGAAGCCGCACTGCTTGGAACGCCGGCGATTCGGTCGAACTCGTTCGTCGGCGAGTCGGATATGGGAAACTTCCTGGAACTCGAGGACGAAGGGCTGATTCACAACGTGGCTCGGTTCGACGACGTACTCGACCTGTCGACGACGCTGCTTCGTGACGAGACCGTCGACGAAACGTGGCAGCGACGACGAAACGCCTACCTTGCGGATAAAGTAAATCTCACCGAACTCATCGTCGATGCTGCGGTCGCACACGGCGATGTCGGGGCTCTCGAGGACCTCCACCAGTTCGATTCCCCGCGCCGGTCCGAATCGAAACCACAGATCGGTGTCGGCGGCGATTGATACGGTCTGCTGTCCCGATATCTCCGGCAGGACCGCAGTGCGGGTCGCGGTCCCACCGACACTGACTGACAGGAGTTCGTATGGCTGATATCGGTCGCGACAACACTCACAATCGAACAGGAACCGGCTTGCTGAGGACTGTCTTCTCCGTCTCGAATTATACGTGTCGGCTGTTCGGTCGCTGTTCGCTCGAATCGGAGCGGTTCGCCTTTGAACGATGGCGGTGGTCGATCCTGTCGCGCTCGAGTTCCTCGGAGAGCGCTCGAGGCGATCCGATCCACGCGCCGAGCTCCGACGCCCGCTCGATGAGCCACCGATACAAACGTCGGTAGCCGGGGAATTCGCGTTCGTTAAAGTACCGCGGATGCCAGAGAACCGTCATAACAGCGCCGTTCTCTGCGGCTTCCTGCAGGAGCCGCTCGCAGGTCTCGCAGGCGTCCTCGAAGTTAGACGCCGGATCCGGAAGCGCTTGCTCCATGATCGTCAGTGGAAAGACGAGAAAGTCGTCGTCGAAGGGACGAATCGGGTGATACCCAGCGTGGAAGCCACAGTCCGTACTCGAGCCAAGCGTCGCGTCGTACGCGAGGCCGATCGCGCGGTGGTACTGCCACGTCTCCGGCACCGAGAGCTGCAGGTAGTGTTGGCGACCGCCGGTGACGGGGCCGCCCAGGACGTCCTCGAGCACGCTCTTTTCCTCGCGTAACCGCTCGACATCGGTCGGGGAGTGATACGAGCCGTGCAGGCCGACTTCCCAGCCGCCGTCGTCTAGGTTGTGGATGACGTCGACGATCTCGGGTGCGGTCACGTCGTATCGGCCGAGATGCTGGACCCAGTTTGCCGGTGAGAACCACTCGCCGACGGGTCGGTCGGCCAGCAGGTGTTGCTCGTTCAGGAAGTAAAACGCCGAGCGAACATCCAGATCGTCCTCGAGGGCCATGATCTCCTCGAACTGCCAGTAGGGGTTGGCCGACGAAAGCGCTGTTCGCAGGTGATACGCTGGCCGTTCTCGAGTCGCGTAGTAGAACGATCGGAGCCCCTTGTACGGACGATCGACGTCGTGTGTCAAACAGAGTGCGAACGTCGCATCGTCCGGAAGCGAACCCTGAGCTCGCGGCAGATCGTCGATGAACTCGGCTATCGAAGCGGGCAGTGCAGACGAGCGAGCAAGCGTCTCCCTGACCCTCGAGTCGGCGTTCGGCCGACGATCAGTTGTGTCGCGCATCTCAGCGAACGCTCCGCTCGAGTTGTTCGACGATGCGAGCGGCTGCGTTCCCGTTGCCGTACAGTTCCGGCTTGGCCGGCGGATCGACGGCAGCGCGAACCGCGTCGACGATTTCGCTCGTCTCTGCGCCGACGAGGGTGTTCCAGCCGGCGTCGACCGTTTCGATCCATTCGGTCGTCTCCCGGAGGGTGACACACGGCGTATCGAGGTAGAACGCCTCCTTTTGGACGCCGCCGGAGTCCGTCGCAACACAGACTGCGTCCTCGACGAGCGTGATGAACTGGCCGTAGGTAACGGGGTCGATAACGCGAGCCGCTTCGGTCGCTCGCTCCCAGAGTCCGTACTCCTGGAGTGCTGTCACCGTCCGCGGGTGCGCGGGGAAGACGACTGGGACGTGCAACTGCGAGAAGGCATCGATGATCGACTCGAGTCTGTCTCGATCGTCCGTGTTTTTCGCCCGGTGGACGGTTGCGAGCACGTATTCGTCGGGAACGTCGAGGCCGGTCTCGGTGCCATGAAGCCGGTCGCTGATCTGTACCAGCGTATCGTACATGACGTCACCGGAGACGAACACGTTCTCCGAAATCCCCTCCTGTGCGAGGGTTTCCTTCGCGTGCTGGCCCGGGGCGAAGAGGATATCTGAACAGTGATCAGTCAGGCGGCGGTTGACCTCTTCGGGCATCGACCAGTCGTACGAGCGCAAGCCAGCTTCGACGTGTGCGAGCTGGGTCGACGATTTCGCCGCGACGAGGGCGGCTGCGAGCGTCGAATTGGTATCCCCGTAGACGAGGACGACGTCGGGCGATTCGTCGTCGACGATCCGTTCTAGCTCGAGCATCATTTCGGCGGTCTGAGTGGCGTGGGAGTCGGAGCCGACGCCGAGGTGGAATGCCGGCTCGGGCAACGCGAGTTCCTCGAAGAACACCTCGGAGAGTTCCGGATCGTAGTGTTGGCCGGTGTGAACGAGGAGTTCGTCGTGAGCACCGCGAAGCTGCTGTGAGACGGCGGCTGCCTTGACGAACTGCGGCCGTGCACCCACGACCGACAGAACGTTCATCAAACGATCACCTCGTCCGGGGGTGTACCTGCGAGCTGGATCATAGTCTGGGTAAACTGTATCTCGAGTGACACAGACGTGGTGTTAGTAAATAATCGCGTAATCGAGTTTCAGCTTCCACTGTCACTCTGGCGGCTCGAAACGACGATGGCCGACGGACGAGACAGGATAAAGAGATACTACGGCTGTCGGAAAATCGGGTCAACGTGGCGTTTCGCCGACTCGCGACGCGTCGTCGATCGAGACGAATCGCGAGCCGACACCACATCGGTTTGATCGAACTGTACGGTCGTGGATGTCTCGGGGCCGTCTGCCTCTTGGCTGGTGTGCGAGGAGAACACGCCGAAGCCGAGTAGGGCGAGAACGCCGAGCACGACGCTTGCGATCCCGAACAGGGCTTTGTAGACGTTCATTGGTATCACGCTGGGAGAGTACACGCTCGAGAGCGCCACCACGAGTTGGTTCTCGTCGGCCGCGTTCGACCGGGGTGGCGTCTCGGCATGTATACGAAATCCTGTCTTCCAGACGATGCTTAATTATACAATCGCTTATATTCGATACCGATCACTTGATGGGCCATAGCAGCGTCCTATATTCAGTAGCAGCATGCTACGCTGCCGTGTCGTCAACTCGATAGACGGTGGTGCTGTCTTCAAAAACGGTCGGTCCCAGTCAGCACACCTGTGACAGCGTTTCGATCGCCGTCTCGTATTATTCGCTGCAGGAATCGCTCTTGTGGCGAGACCGTTACTCCATATAGCCGAGGCCCTTCAGCCGGTCCTCGACGTCGTCGAAGTCCTCGTCGACGTCTCCACCGGTATCGACCTGTCCGACGGCCGAGCGCTCGACTTTCGTCGTCGCAGGTGACGTCTCCGCGGCAAATGCGTCGAACAACACTCTGCCGTCGGCGTTTTTCGGCACCGGTTCGCCGATCCCGTGTAGCAGGGTCGGTGCGATATCGACCACGCGTGCCCCGCGAAGCGTCGCGCCAGCGTCGATCGACGGCCCACGACACAACACGATCCCCTCGCTACGGTGACTCGCATCGTAGACGCCGGTGTCGCCGAGTACCTCGTCGGAGACCGTACTGCGTGACTCGTAGGTCTCCCTGCCACAGACGACCAGGTCGGGGGCGTCCTCGTCGGTCGGGAACAGCTCGTCGCCGTCGAAGACCTCGAGCAACGGCGTGCCCTCGGCGTCGGTCGCTGACTCCAGGGCTGCTTTAATATCTGCTTTCACCCGTGGGACTTCGCTCGGCGAGACGATGCCGCCTTCGAAGCGGTCGCTGTCGTTGATATAGCAGTTCCCGGTGTCGTGGACGAACGCGACGGTGCGGTCGAAGTCGACGTCGTAGAGGGCGTGATCGCCGGGGATCTGTGCAGCCACCGAGTCGACCAGCTGCCGGGGCAGCGACTCGACGAGCGTCTTTTCGGTGATCCCGACGCGACTGAGTGCGCTCGTGATCGCATCCCGGGAGATCCCGAGGCTCGCGAGTGCGCCGCGGGTCCCGTCGTCTTCGCGCCGGAACAGATAGCCCGCATCCTCGAGAATGCGGTTGACGTAGACGAGCTGATCGATCGGACCGAAACCGTGATCGGAGACGACGTAGAGGTCGGCGTCGTGGTCGTCGGTGTACGCCATGACTTCGCCGAGGATTTCGTCGAGTTGCTTGTAGTGTTCTAACAGCCGGTCCATGTCCCAGATGAGGTGCTGGAACCGGTCGGGAGCGGTGTAGACGAAGAAAAACAACTGCCAGTCGTCGCCGGCCCGCTCCATCTGGAGGCGCATCAGTTCGCGACGTTTCGCGAGCATCTCGTCGACGGCGACCTCGAAGTCATCCAGCCGATCGCCGTATTTGTGATAGTCGAGGCTGATATCGTAGTCCGGAATCCGGGATTCGATCTCGTCTTGCAGATCCGGTGGCCGCGTGAACTCTCGATCCGTCGAGGGGGTCATCATGCCCGTGACCATGGTGCCGTCGATCTCAGCGGGCCGGATACGTCATCGGGACGTTTCCCGACGTGGGACGGCCCGAGCAGATCCCACAGCGCCGGCTGTGCGAGATCGTGGCTCGTATACATCTCGTGGACTGTATTCCGACGAGAGGTTTTGAAAGCCGTAGATGCCGTGTTTGTCCGGCCAGACCCCCGTTGCGATCGACGGCCACGCGAGTGGCGTCGTCGGCGGACGAGTGCTCTCGAGCGTGCCCGATGCGCCCTCCTCGCGCATCCGGGCGACGTTCGGGAGTTTACCCTCGTCGCTCCATTGCTCGATGAGTCTCCACGGCACGCCGTCGAGTCCGAGCACGAACGCTCGCTCGGAGGGGGCTGTAGATCCGCTCATGATTACAGTATGAGACGTCAAAGACGCCTGCTGTCCCCTGGGTTGACCGAGATCCGCTTTGTTATGGAGATGATTCAGCACTCCGGGCGAACTGACGTGTCCCTGTTCTCGGCACTCTGGGTGACTGACGTGTCCCTGTTCGGTAGCATTACTCCCTACTTCACGGGCTGCTCGAGTCGGTGTGTGTATGGTATCTGCATGCACAGTGTGCGGGTCGCCGGTCAGCTGGCAAAAGACGGGCATAACAAAGCCTCCGACTGGAGACGGACCCGGATATGGCACCGGTTCAAATCGGGTGGTTGCTGTGGGAAGCGTAGTGCTCTCTCTCGATGCAGAACTCGGCTGGGGCTTTCACGATCTCCCGAATCCGCCAGCGAAGCGGGTTGCTGCCGGCCGTCGAGGGTGGTCAGCCATGGTCGACTTGCTCGAGGAGTATCGGATTCCGGCAACGTGGGCGATCGTCGGCCATCTCATGCTCGAGTCCTGCGATGGACGACACGCCGATCATCCAGCCCCCGACGGCTGGTTCGAGCGGGAACGAACCGACTGGCAGGATCGGGAAGAGATCCGCTTTGGCCCCGATCTCGTCCGGGACGTCCTCGAGTCTGACGTCGATCACGAGTTCGCCAGCCACTCCTTCTCACATGTCCTCTTTGGACGCCCCGAGACGGATCGGGAACTCGCAGTGGCCGAACTCGAGCGCAGCCTCGAGATCGCCGCTGACTGGAACCAGTCGGTCGACTCGTTCATCTATCCGCGCAACGAGGTGGGACATCGCGACGTGCTCGCTGAACAGGAGATACAGGCCTATCGAAGCCGGTCACCGACCCGGTACGGTATCCGGTGTATCTTCGACCTGACGGTGCTTAACAAATCGTTGCTGGTGACGCCGACGATCGATGAATACGGGCTCGTTGACATTCCTGCCTCGCTGTTTCTCTTTGGATTCGAGGGCTCTGCACGGACGGTTGCCGAATCGGTCTGGGACGATCCGATGGTGGCGCTCGCTCGCTACGGCATCGACCAGGCGACCGAACGTGACGGGATCTTCCACATGTGGCTCCATCCCAACAACCTGACACACGAGCGTGATGACCGTCGCATGCGGGCGATCCTGTCCTATCTCGCACGGCGTCGTGCCGAGACCGACCTCACCGTCGAGACGATGGCCGATGTCGCCAACCGCGTGACCGGCGCGATCACTGCCGAAGCCGACGTCCGACCGACGGTGACCCGGAGCTGACGCGGGTCGGTCGTTCTCAGGCGATCGGATTGCGGTCCGTACAGACCCGATCTCGAGTTGTGTCTGATCGGCCGCTACCCCGTGTTCTCCGGCAGTTGCAGTGAATGATTCCACTACACGAGTGCCACGAGCAGATACGACGACGATAACAAAGCCCGCTGCCACCCCGTGTGCGAGCAGATGGCACCAACGCTTCTGAATCGATTGACGGACTCGAGCGCACTGTCGCTTGGCATCCTCGGCGTCGGGAACATCGGGCTGGTACACCTGAAATCGGCAGCTGCAATGTCGGGCGTCGAGGTTGTCGCAGCCGCCGACGCCGTCGCCGAGAACCGCGATCGAGCCGAACGCGCTGGCGTTTCGCGCACGTACGATGACTATACGACGCTGCTGGCCTCGGAGGAACTGGACGCGGCAGTCGTCGCTCTTCCGCCGTTTCTCCACGCCGATGCCGTCGAACAGGCCGCCGATGCCGGCGTCGACGTCTTCGTCGAGAAGCCGCTGGCACGCTCGACCGAGGAGGCCGACGAAATGCTTGCGACCGCTCGCGAGGCAGAGATCGCCGTCGGCGTCGATCACACGCTGCGCTACCAGCCGGACATGGCCGGTGTCAAAACCGCCTACGACGAGGGCCGTGTCGGCCACGTTCCCTACGCCTCGATCACCCGGCTCAACGACGGCCCGCTCGGTCGGCCCCCAGCCGAGAGCGCACCACCGTCGTGGCCGCTCGACAGGGAGGCAGCCGGCGGCGGCTCCTTACTCGAGCTCGGCGTCCACTGTTTCGACGTTCTCGAGTGGCTGTTCGGCGAGCTCGAAGTGCGAGATGCGTCGATGGGACGAACGCTCGAGGTCGACGTCGAGGACGCCGCGACCGTCCTCATGGATGCGCCGGAGACGGGGACGACGGTCACGCTGCACTGTGGCTCCTACCAGTGGGAACAGCTGCCGGAGGTCAATACCCGGCTGCGTCTCGAGGGTATCACCGGCACGATCAGCAATCAGGATCACCTGCCCGAGAACTTCTACGCTGGCGCGGCCAAATCGGCCCTCTCGAACGTTGCCAGCCGATTCACGCGCGACGAGCCGGACGTCTTCGGGCCGACGTTCTATCTGCAAGCACACTACGACGCGCTGGCGGACTTCTGTAATGCGATTCGCAATGACGAGGAGCCCCCCGTCGACGGGGCCGACGGCCGGCGGACGCTCGCACTTGCCGAGCAAGCCTACGACCTGGCCGCACGAAAGCGCGACGCCGACGCTGACGGTCTCGAGACGCCGGAGGTGACCCTATGAGCGCGGCCTCGGTTCGCGCGGTCGCCGTCGACGCGGCCACCCGCCGTGGCGGCTGGATTCCCGACATCGACACCCGGATGGCCCGCCTCGAGTCGCCCGTACGAGAGGTCCTCGCCCCCTCGCTCGAGGCACTCGCCGACGCCGATCGGATCACGCTCGTCCCCGACGCCCATTACCCGTTTCATCCCTCTTCGGGGATGGTCACCGATCCAGCCGTGATCGGCTCGATGGTCGCTCATCTCGAGCGCGAGACGGACGCGAAGATCGCCGTCGCGGGCGCGAGCGACGAGCGGATCTCGTTCGACCGGACGGCGGACTATCTCGGCTACACGAGCCTGCTCGAGCGATTCGATGCGACGCTCGTCGATCTGGCGGAGGAACCGCGACTCGACGAGGTCTGCTCGGTTGATGGGACACCGGTCGCGCTCTCGGTTCCCGAGCGACTCGTCGAGAGTACCGTCGTGGTCGTCCCCTCGCTTCGACCGACTGCAACGGGGCCGGTCGCCGGTGCGATGCGCACGCTCGCCGCGTCGATCGACTGCGACGCGAAGCCGGCTCGCGTTCCTGTCGCAACGAGACCCATCGTCGACCCCGCGGTCGCCATCGTCGACGCGACGACCGCCTACGGCGGCGAGCCGGTCGCGGCGAACGTCCTGTTTGCGGGCACGCCGTCGGCCGTCGACGCCGTCGCGAGCTCCTTGCTCGGGCGCTCGCTCGAGGCCGACGACGCGCTGAAGACGGTCCGTGAGGACGAGGAGCCGGTGTCAGTCGAAGGTGACGTCGACTTCGATCGGCTTCGGGCCACGATCCCGGACGGCGAGTTGCCGCCACCGGATTCGCCACATCCAGCCGTCTCGACTGCCTACCGCGTCTATGCTGCGGTCGCCGGCGATGCTGTCCCGCCACAGCTCGAGGGTGGTCGATGACCGCGATGACCGACTCTCGGAGTGCGGCCGACACCCGAACTGCGGCAGTTACGGGTGCGACCGGCTTTCTCGGCTCGCGGCTCTGTGATCGCTTGCTCGCCGAGGGCTGGGAGGTCCACGGACTCAGTCGACCGACCTCGGATCGGGATGGACTCGAAGGAGTCGAGTGGCACGTCGGCGATCTCGCTGACGACGAGACGTTACGGTCGCTCGTCGACGGGGCCGACGTCGTCTTTCACCTCGCAGGAATCGGGCTCTGGAGCGCCGGTCCCCAGACAGTCTGGGAAGTCAACCGCGACGGGACCAAGCGTGTCCTCGCGGCCTGTCGCAACGGCGACGTCGGACGAGTCGTCTTTACCAGCACCGCCGGGACGCGCCGGCCCCAAGGTGACGACGACTTCGCCGACGAGACGGACGTGGCCGAGCCGATCGGGGCCTATCAGGACTCGAAGGCCGCAGCCGAGGAACTGGTCGACCGCTACGCACGGGCGGATGGTGATGCCGTCACGGTCCATCCGACGTCGATCTTCGGGCCGGGTGACGAGGAGTTCACCGCGCAGCTGCTCGCGATGAGCGTCGAGCCCACGATGCCGGCTCACCTCCCAGGCGGCCTGAGTATCGTTGGCGTCGGGGATGTCGTCGACGGACTCTTGGCGGCTGCCGAACGCGGCACCAGCGGCGAGCACTACATCCTCGGCGGCGAGAACCTTACCTTCGAGCAGGCAGTCGACAGAATCGCTGACGCGGCCGACGGCTCACCAGCACGGATTCGCGTGCCCGCAACGGCTATCCGTGCCGCCGGTCCCGTTGCCGAACTCGTCGATATCGTCGCCGACCGCCGTGTGTTCCCCTTCGATCGCGAGATGGCCGACCTCGCGACCCAACGGTTGTTTTACACCTCGAGAAAGGCACACGACGAGTTAGGATACGAGTATCGGCCGCTCGAGGCACACGTGCCCGACGCGATGGAGTGGTATCGAGCGGAAATGCAGTAACCGAAACGCCGACGGATACTGGTTCGGGGTGGCTTATCTCAGTTGTGGCCCGTCCTGCACGCGCGGTGTCTCGCTTTCTGCTCTGGTCTCGACTGCCTGTCCTGTGGCCGCCTCGTAGACCGCGAGCATTCGATCCGCTGTCCGGTCGATGCTTACCTCGCGGGCAGCCTCACGACCGTTCGATCGCTCGCCGCGCTCGATGACGTCGATGAGCCCCCGAACCAACTCCTCGTCGCTCGAGGCCACGTGAGAGGGCTCGACGCCGGCCAGTCGCTCTTGGACATCGCCGACATCGGTGGCGACGACGGGGCAGTTACAGGCCAGCGCCTCTTTCACTGAGTTAGGCGACCCCTCGCTATCGGAGGTCAACAGCAACGCGTCGGCAGCGTTCATATAGTCCGCAACGGCGTCGTGGGCGACGCCGTGGACGGTTCGGAGCCGCACCGGTCGCTCGAGGAGGTTATCGACGACCGTCACGATCCGCTCGGCTCGCGGATGATTTTTCACCTCGCGAGCTGGCGGGTAGGGAAAGAGGACGTCTGCGGCATCGCTGTCGTCCCAGCCGACCCGGCGTTTGGCCTGCGCCTGTGGCTCGGGTTGGAATCGCTCGAGGTCGACGCCGTCGGGGATCACCCGGCAGTCGACCCCCAGTGCCGTACGCATCTCCTCGGACATGACGACGACCTCGTCGCAAAACTGCGCGGACAGTCGGCTGATGGGGGCCACGGGGCCGTGAACGTCTGACCCCCACAGCGAGAGGACGACGGGGGTCCGAAATTGGGCGAGCGCTAGCGGCCCTGTCAGCCCGTAGTGGGCATGTATCAGATCGTGGCCAGTCCTTGCCTCCGTGATAACCCGTGGGATGGTCCGGAGGTAATCAGTCGGACTCCGGTCGACGTCCGCGGCGACCTCGCCGGCCACCGACAGCGTCGAAAACGAGACGCCTCGCTCCTCGAGTGCGGCCTGCTGCTGGGTCATAAACGGCGCATCCGCGTACGTGGTGAGGGTGAGGACGTCCATATCGAGTGTCGGGCGAAACGGCTCGACTGCGTTTTGTTATCTAGGGTACAGCGACCCTGACGCGCCGGTCAATCCGCGAATACGCGCGGGTCCAGATCGGCGGCACAATCGACGTTGACGGTTTTTCTCACGTACACCGACCCGTTGGATTCGCCGACGAGTGCGCTCGAGCGGCACTGTCTGTAGCGATCCGATTACAAAGAGCCGAGGACGGGTACTCGAGCGCGATGCGGATCCTCGTCTTTGCGAACACACCCGCCCACGTTCACCTGTATCGACACGCCGTCGACCGCCTCGAGCGAGCGGGACACGACGTGCTCGTCCTTACCAGGGAGTACGCCTGTACGACCGACCTACTCGACTACTTCGAGCTGCCCTACCGGGTGTACGGGGACCACCGAACGGAGGGCTACTCGAAGCTCGGATTCGCCTGCGAAGCTGGCGGGCAGTTCCTGACGATCGGTATCGAAGCGCTCCGGTTCGATCCCGATGTCGTCTTCGGCCGGGGGCCCTACGCGGCCTACGCTGGCACGCTCTCACGGACACCGATCGTGCTCGTCCTCGACGACGAACCAAGTGATTTCAACCACACCGTCTCGCGGCCCTTCGCCGACTGTATCCTCTCACCGGACGTGACGCGTCGCGATCTCGGCGACGCCCACTATACCTTCGACGGTTTCAAAGAGTGTGCCTATCTCCACCCCGACGTCTTCGAGCCCACCACCGACGTCCGGACGTATCTCGACGTCGATCCAGACGAGCCGTACGTGCTGGTCCGGTTCAACGCCCTCGATGCGCTGCACGACGCCGATCTCGAGGGGTTCCGACCCGACCAGCGACGGGATCTGATCGACCGACTGAGCGAGGTCGCGACGGTCTTCGTCTCCGACGAAGGCGACGAGTTAGACCTCCGAGAGTTGCCGGCACGGCCCTACGATCTCCATCCCGCATTGATCCACGACGCGATGGCCGAAGCCGAGTTGCTGGTCGCCGATACCGGGACGATGGCCACCGAAGCCGCACTGCTTGGCACCCCGGCGTTTCGCTATCGCGGCACCGACGACCACGAGTACGGCGAGTTCCAGGAACTCGAGCGCGCCGGCCTCGTCGAACAGTTCGATACCTACGAGGCGGTTCGAGACCGCTCGCTCGAGGTGCTCGCCGACGACGATATCGCCGAGCAGTGGGAGCAACGCCGCCGGGAGTACGTCGGCGACCTCGTGAATCTGACCGACCTCCTCGTCGACGTCGCCGAGTCTCGCGGCACCGTCGAGCGCCTCGACCGATCGACCAAGCAAGTGCTCCAGCCCCGGTCACGGACGATCTGACGTCGCTTGCAGGCTGTGACGCCGGGCGGTTGCACTGATCTGCGACTCTGACAATGAGGATCTGTCACGAAAAACTTATATCGATCTCCAGAAAAGAGCCGACTAGTTCCGTTCTATGAGTCTCTCTACACTGCTCAGTGACCTGTTTTCCGGCTCGGATACTGGAACCGAGCTGCCAGACGCCAACGCGGACAGCGGTGAGGGTATCAGTTCGGTGACGGTGGTTCGTGAGTGTCGACACTGTGGGACGAACGTCTCGGCCGAAACCGCCCAGTGTCCGACCTGCGACAGCGACGAGATCGTCACTTACTCCATCGAGTAAGCCGGCGCTCGAGCGTCGCCGTCGCTTGGTTGGCTGTTTTCGTCACACGACACCTCGAGGTCTTCGTTTGCCTCGGCATCGAGTCGGATGGCGCTCCCGAGCGAGATGAGCCCAAGCAGGGTGGCGACGAACGACGAAAGCCCGCCCGCAAACGCATCGTCACCGCGTCCTGCTCGGACGATCGACCCGCCAAGGCCAGCCAGTCCGCCGGCCAGTCCCAGCGAACCAACGGCGTAGTAGACGACGGCCGGATTGAACGACCGGACGATATACCGGGTCTTCAATCGCCAGTAGAAGCTCCGAAGTAACAGCAAGGAGACGAACCGGATGAACGGGCCGTACTTGATACTGCTGTCCTCGTCGCCGTAGATTGCCGACATTGGGACGTCCGCGACGCGACACCCCGCGACGTTTAAATGCGTCAGCAGGTGATTGAGAAAGCCGTATTGGTCGGTGATCTCGTCGAGTTCGAGTCGTTCGATCGCCTCGCTCGAGATTGCGGTGTAGCCGTTCTGTGGGTCGCCGAGCGACCAGTAGCCCGTGGCGAACTTCGAGAGTCCGGTGAGCATGGCGTTGCCGACGAATCGGAACGTCGACATCCCGTCGCGGTCGTCGGCATGAAGCAGCCGATTCCCCTTGGCGTAGTCGGCCTCGCCGGTCACGACCGGGTCGATGATCCGATCCAGGATCGTGGGGTCCATCTGTCCCGTCGCCGTTCATTACCTGCGACGACGTCGACTATCGTCTTCGACAGGCACGACGGTAGCCGGTTTTGACCGCACCGCCGTAGCCCCGATTTTCCGCGTGGCGGATCGGCACGACCCGTCGCTCATCGCCACCGTCGGCCGCCGTGAGCGCCTGGTCGGCCGACTCGCTCTCGGCGTTGATCCGCGTTGCGACCCGCTGGATCACTTGCCAGCTGTCGTCTGGCGATGCATCGTCGACGGCGTAGATCCGATCGACGAAGTCAGGAATCGTTTCGATGACTCGGCCGACGAACGCCGCCTCGTCGTAGGCCGTGACCACGACGGCGATCCGTTTTCCCTTATACATCGTTGCCTCCGTCGGTTGTCGCGCTCTTCGGCCCGACCCCGTCCCAGCCGGCGCTGTCGCGGTCACGCTGGCCACGCGGCGGCCGACCATCGCTCGAGCCCGCCAGATCGTACTCCCGATGGGCGGTCTCCGAGAGGTCGACTGCGTCCCGTCCGTCGACGACGACCATCGGCTCGAGCGCGGCCCAGTCGATCCGCTCGAACGATTCGTGGGGCGTGACGAGCACGGCGGCGTCGAACGCCTCGTCAGACAGGTCGTCGATCGCGACGGCCCGTGCGCCGTAGTCGGACGGATCGACGAGCGGGTCGACACCTGCGACGCTGGCTCCGCGCTCGGACAGCACGTCGATGATGCCCAGCGCCGGAGAAGCACGCGTTTCCTCGACGCCGGGACGGTACGTGACGCCGAGGACGACGACCGACGCGTCCGCGAGGGTGGTGTCTGTTTCTGTGAGTTCCCGCTCGAGTTGGTCGACGACGACCGCGGGCATCTCGTCGTTAACCCGACGAGCAGTCTCGGTCACGGCCATCGGCTCGTCGGTCCGGCCGAGCAGGAAGTGTGGATAGTACGGAATGCAGTGGCCGCCGACACCGGGGCCGGGATCGTGAAGCTGGCACATCGGCAGGTCGTTGGCTGTGTCGATCGCTTCGCGGACCGAAATCTCGAGTTCGTCCGCGAGCCGACTCAGTTCGTTGGCCAGCCCGATGTTTACGTCCCGATAGATCCCCTCGAACACCTTGACGGCCTCCGCCGTCGTCGCGTCCGAGACGGGGTGGACGTCGTTGTCCGAGAGTTCGTCGTAGACGAGTGCGGCTGCGCGCGTACTCTCCGGGTCGATCCCGCCGACGACCTTGGGGTATTGGCCGCGGATGTCGCGCAAGGCGGTGCCCGAAGACGTTCGCTCGGGGCAAAAGGCGAGCCCGAACGCGTCGGGTTCGAGGCCACTCTCGCTCGCGAGATGAGGCTCGAGGACGTCACGACAGGTTCCCGGCGGCAGGGTCGACTCGGCGATCACCAGATCACCGGGTGCGAGCCCGGCTGCGATGTCGTCGACGACCGACTCGACCGTCGTGAGATCGGGCTCGTTCTCGTCGTCTAAGAGCGTCGGGACGATGATGACGTGAATCCGGGCCGCCGCGGCTGCTGCCGGCCCAGTCGGTCGTTGCCTTCGAGCCGCCCGGCAGCGACCTGGTCGGCGACGAGATCGTCGAGTCCGGGTTCGCCGACGACGTGGCTTTTGCCGTCGGCGATCGTCTTGATGACAGGTCGGGTCAATGTCGACGCCGGTTACGTTCCCCGTCGTCTCGGCGTAGACTGCCGCCAGTGGCAGCCCCATCTTGCCGAGCCCGTAGACGGCGACCGGCACCTCGCCGCCCGTCAGGCGCTCACGCTGTCGGTCGGATTCGAGGCGCGAGCCGTAGAGCCCGCTCGTCGCTTCGGAGCCAGCGCCAGCGCTCGTGTCAGTCGACCGCTCTGCCATCAGACTTCCACCTCCGGTCCCCGTGACGACTCGTCGTCCGCGTCGTCACTCGGCCCCATCGCGAGCCGATCGATCAGCTGGACGGTTTTGAGCGCCTCGATGCCATCTTCAGCCGTTACCTCGGGGTCTGAGCAGGCTCTGGCTGCCTCGACGAACGACTCGAGTTCGTTGCGGAGCGGCTCGCCGGTGTCGACGCGAGGGCGTTCGACGACGCTCTCGTGGCGATATCGGGACTGGCCGTCGTCCGCGAGGTATTCGGGATAGGAATCGCGGTGGATCAGCACCGACTGCTCGAGGTAGTCGAACCTCGACGAGACACTCGCGAGCGGTCACGGTGAGCCGGCGCACCTTCTTCTGGGTGACGCGACTCGCCGTCACCGTCGCGACGACGTCGTCGTACTCGATCGTCGCGGTGGCGTACTGGCCGTCATCGGTGCCCATCGCAGCGACGGAGTGGGGTCGCTTGTCGAGGATCGCACCGACGACGTCGACGTCGTGGACCATCAGGTCGTAGATGACGTTGCCCGGTGCCACGCGATCGACCGGTGGGCCGAGCCGTTCGGCTGCGACGCTGATCACGTCGAGGTCGTCGATCAACTCCGCGACCGTCTGTACTGCCGGATTGAATCGCTCGATGTGACCGACCTGTAAGACCAGCCCTGCGTCGTGTGCCTGCTCGGCCAGTTCCCTGCCCTGTTGGACGGTTTCGGCGATTGGTTTCTCGACCAAGACGTGAACGCCGGCCTCGAGACAGGTCGAGACCGTCTCGTAGTGGGCGTGGGTCGGGACAGCTACTGTCACGACGTCACAGCGCTCGAGAATGGTCTCGAGCGAGACTGCCTCGGTATCGTACGCGGCGGCGACGCGGTCGGCGACGTCGTCGTCGTGGTCAGTGATGCCGACGAGGTCGACGCGGGGCAGTTCGGCGTAGACTCGCGCGTGGTTTTCGCCCATCGAGCCGACGCCGACGACGCCGGCCCGAAGCTGTTCGTCGGTCGTCGCGTCAGCTACTTGCTCCGTGCTCATTGGGTAGTGAAGTGATCGCGCACTGCTTCGATGACGGTTCGCCTGTCGCCGGTCGAGAGTTCCTGGTGGACGGGCAGTGAGAGCACCTCGTCGGCCGCCCGTTCCGCCGCCGGGAGCTGTGCCGCAGCCGTGCTGACCGTCTCGTAGGCTGGCTGGCGGTGGATCGGTGTCTCGTAGTAGATTCCGGTGCCGACGTCTCGCTCTGCGAGCGTCGCGGCGAGTGCGTCTCGGTCGTCCGTCCGAACCGTATACTGGTGATAGACGTGTCGCCGATCGGTCGGCACCGTTGGCGTCTCAAGCGGGAGGTCGGCGAGTTCGTCGTCGTAGACAGCGGCGTTCTCGCGGCGCGCACGGTTGAATTGGGGGAGTCGCTCGAGTTGCACGCGGCCGATCGCAGCCGCGAATACTGGTCATCCGGAAGTTGTGCCCGAGGGCGACGTGGTCGTAGCCGCCGGTCCCGCTGACGTCTCGGCCGTGATTGACGAAGCTCGCGGCGCGGTCGGCGACGTCGTCGCGGTCGGTGACGACCATGCCGCCCTCGCCGGTGGTCATGTTCTTGGTCGGGTAAAACGAGAAACAGGCCGCGTCGCCGCAGGTCCCGACGCGGTCCCCGTCGACTTTGGCTCCGTGGGCCTGACAGGCATCCTCGACGACGAACAGGTCGTGCTCATCGGCGATCGCACACAAGGTCGGCATGTCGGCGGGCAGCCCGTAGAGATGGACCGGCAAGAGCCCGACGACGTCGTCCCGATCTGCAAGAATCCGTCGGACGTCAGCCGGGTCCAGGGTGTACGTCTCGGGATCGATGTCGGCGAAGACCGGCGTCCCCCCGGCCAGTCGAATCGCGTTCGCGCTCGCGACGAACGAAAACGGTGACGTGATCACTGCGTCGCCATCGTCGAGCCCGACCGCCTCGAGTGCGGCGTGTAACGCGGTCGTCCCGTTCGACGTCGCGACTCCTTTCTCGGTCCCACAGTAGGTCGCGAATTCTTCCTCGAAGGCCCTGACTTCGGGGCCGTCGGCGAGTCGGCCGTCCTCGAGGAATGGCCTGTGACGCGCTCGCGAGCATCGGCGCTGAGTTGGGGATCGGCGATCGGGACGGGTGTCGAGTCTCCGCGGGAGTCGTCATCATATCCCGATTCGGTGCCTGTGCCGGTGTCGATACCACCATCCGTCTCGGGGTTCGTCTCGGTGTCCGTCATGCGAGCTGGTTTGCTCCATCGAGGGGGTCCGGAAGCGGTTGGACGGTCGCCGGCGTGCCAACAGCTAACGTGTCGGCCGGGACATCGTCGGTGACGACCGCACCGGCCGCGACGAACGCGTTCTCGCCGATCGTCACACCTGGCAACAGCGTCGCGTTCGCACCGATCGACGCGCCGTCTTCGATCGTCGGACCCTCGAGTCCGTTCTCGGTCCGGATGGGATACTCGTCGTTCGTCAACACCGCACCCGGGCCGACGAAGACGTTGCTGCCGATCGTCGTCTGGGTCGGGACGTAGACGTTCGTCTGCAGGCTGACGTGCGAGCCGATCTCGGTCTGGCCGTCGATAACGGTCTTGGTGCCGACGAGGACATCGTCGCCGATCGTCGTCCCCTCACGGACTAAGACGTCGTGTCCGGTCACGAATCCGTCGCCGATCGTCACGTCACTGTAGACGATCGAGCCCGCTCTGATCGTCGCGCCGTCACCGATCCGAGCCGGTTCGTCGAACTCGCCGTAGCCGACCGTCGCGTTGTCGTCGATCGTACAGCCATCACCGGCGACGATGTCTCGTACTGTCTCGCTCATGGACGGCCACCTCCAGCTCCGTGGCTACCCCAGTGCTCGATCGAGCGACTGTGATGTGTAATCGTGACACGCGTGTAAGCCGCTCCGTGGCGTCGTGAGTGATCGTGTATTCGTTGCATAGTCAATCGATACCCGCGTGGGTGATCGTGCAGAAACAGCCGGTAACGAGGCTTTGTTATCCCCGGCTTGCAGGGGGTGTAGCCACGAACTACGGCAGCAGCAGAGCGCTTCCTCGCGCAAGCGGCGTGAGTCGGCCGTTTGCGGCCACGGACGAACGGATAGGTCCCGTTCTCATCCGGAAACGTTGGATTGGGCGTCTGTCACGGCCGCTAACTGGTACAAAACCCTTTCGCGACGGTAGTCGAGTGATAGTAAAGTGTCACAGTCTGGCACTCGGCGGTGTGAGGTATCCGAGCACATCCGACTGCCGGAATCGGCACCGGAGACGACGGGACGAGGGGAGCGATGTCTGAAACCGAACTCACCCAGGCCAAGCTGTTCGACGTCTTTAGCAACGCGCGGCGACGACGAACAGTTCAGTTCCTCAAACAGCAGGGCGGTTCCTGTGATCTCGCGCCGCTCGTCGAGCAGGTCGCTGCCTGGGAAAACGACACCGATCCCGACGACGTGACCCGAACTCAGCGCCGACGGGTCTACATCTCGCTGTACCAGACCCATCTGCCGATGCTCGAGGATCACGGCATCGTCGACTGGGATCCGGAGGGCCACGAAATCGAGTTGCTCCCGAACGAGGAGCGCTTCGAGCCCTACCTCGATCGACACCTCGAGAGCCAACACGCGTGGCACCGCTTCTATGCAACCGTCACGGCTATTGGCGTCGTCGCGTTCGGGCTGTCGGTGCTCGCGATCGGGCCGTTGACGAGCGCACTCGCGCCGGTCGTGGCGTTGACACTCTGTGTCGTCGTGTTCGCCCTCTCAGTGGCCCAGCATGTCTCACGTCGTCCCCTCACCGAGCTTCCGCTTGGTCGTACGAGCCGGTAGCCCGTCTTCGCTGTCCCCGTCGCCGGGGGAGGCAGATCGATAGCCGAGCCGGTCGTGTCGATCGATCCCCCGCGTTCCTTCTGCGGATACAAACGCACCTCGCGGGCTTGGCTTACGGGAAGCTCGCGTTCAGCGTGGCAGCTGTCACCTGTCGGTCACGTCCACCCAGAAGTGGGTTTCCTCTGCAGCGTTTTCGTTCGTCGGAGTGGCCGGCGGCTCGTCGTGATAGAGTAAGACACTGATTCGAACCGTTTCGTTGGCTGCCACCGTCGGTGTCACCGATCGCTCGCTGCGTGCGGTCGTCCCGTCAGCGACGGTCGTATTGAGCCGCTGTAACTCGGTTCGCTCGACGACGGCATCGTCCTCGAGGACCTGCTGTTGGATGACGACCGTGTAGTCCTGCTGGGTCCCTTCGTCATTTTCGATCGCGATGGTCATGGGAATCGACGTTCCCGGCGCGATCTCGCTCGGAAGTTCGCCGGCGACCACCTCGCCATCGTCGGTTTCGCTATACAATGCGAGTTCTGTGTATCCGCCCGCCGAGACGGGCAGTAACACCCCGACGAACAGTGCGCTGACTGCCGCCCCGATCGCTATCACGAGGACGACCGACGACGCCGTGAGGCCTGCATTGCGGAGCCGCCCGAGACTCGCGATCGGAGCGACGGTAAACCGCTCGGTGTCCGGCGTTCGAACTCGTCGTACGACGCCGAGTTGTGCCAACACGACCGTCACGGCTGCGAGTGCCGCGGCGATCGACTGTGCGCTCAGCCCCCAGTCGGTGACTGGCAACACGAGGACGATCAGCGGCACGATCGCAAGCGACAGGACGAAGGCTAGCCCCATACGTTCGATGACGTCGATTCCGCGGGGGCGGGCCTCTGCTGCCGTCGCCGCCGTTCTGTTCGCGCTTCGCTTGTCGGTCGGAAATAGCGTCGAGACGAGCGCATAGCCCGGCAGAAACAGGACAAGCGGTACCATCGCGAACAAGCGGAGCCCGCTTTCGGTTCCGAATCGCGTCACAAGCAGATACGCGACGGCCGCACCGACCGAGACGGCTGCGAGATCGAACGGGTAACGACGAATGAATCCGAACCGCAGCCAGGTGCTCGCTCGATGACTCATCGACGGTCCACCGACTGTCGCTGTTTGGCATCCGAGTTCGGTCCCTGTACGGAGAAGACGAGTGCCATACTCGTTGGACGATGCAGTCTTCCGTGCTTTGTTATGGCTGTATTACCGGCACGAGCGGCGCAGCGAGGTCAGTCGTTCTAGCACCGTCGCTACCGCGTTACTCGCAGCTCTCGTATCGGCTTCCCGAGCGTCCGGTCTAAAAGTCGACGTACTGTTCCTCCCACTCCCGACGAGCTTCGATCTGTTCTCGACCGGCATCGGTGATCGCATAGTAGTTCGTTCGTCTGTCGAGCTGTCCTTTCTCGACCAGCTCTTTATTGACGAGCGTATCGAGATTCGGGTACAACCGCCCGTGATTTATCTCCGAGCTGTAATATTTCTCGACCTCGTCTTTGACGGTCTGCCCCGACGGGCGGTCAGCTCCTGCGATCACGTACAGCAGGTCGCGCTGGAAGCCGGTCAGATCGTGCATTGCTCAATCACACAGACCGTTCCACTGAGTGGATATTTGTTATCCGTATCATACAGTGACCCTTCCGTCCGTCCATCCTGTGTTACTCGAGCGTAACTGCGGCTTCTCGTGACAGTCACTCGATCGTCAGCGGGGCCGTTGTGACGGCGCTCGAGGGGGATGTCGTCCCGAACAACGTTGCTGATAGGGGCAGCGAACGGATAGCTATCGCGTCGGTAATACGATCGTCGGCAGTCAGCCGTCGCCCTCTGCCACCGCGACGTTAATGCCGTCCGCGTCGATTCGGACACGGAGGACGTCGACGGTCGACTCGTAGGCGGTCGTATGTGAGCCGTCGTCTTCGAATCGCACGCATTCTTCGATGAGATCGCTCTCGAGGAGATTGTTGATTCGTCGGTACACCGTTGCCGACGAGCTCTCCGTTCGTTCGGTCAGTTCCTTTGCCGTCTTCGGCCCTTCGCTCGTTGCGATGAGGATCGTCCGGGCACAGTCGTCTCCGAGGACGTCGAGTTGGGCCGCTGGATCGGCGGTCGATTCCGATCGGAGTGTTACTCGCTTGTGTTGACATGATTGTGATCACCCGTCTATGACGGGGCGTGTCTGTTCGCTCTCTGGGAGAGGTGTCGATTCGAGAGGGCCGAGATACTGTCGGCCGTCACCGGACGTGAGAGCCGCCGAGATCGTCCGGCGAACCCACCGTACGGACAGCCCACAGTATCGCTGGACCACCACTGCCGGGGATACCACGATTACATTCCGACACGAGGATCGGTAAGCGATAGTGGTATTTTATAACGATGTACCTTACAAGCTGCCGCCACTTCGTTCCACGACGTAAGATCGTATTTCGAGGCGGAAACTACAGCTTTCAACACCGTCCCGGCATCGTCAACAACGCGTTTGCTCACTGAATGAACGCCAATACAGCTGAATTCGGGTTGAAGTCGAACGACGTGTCTTCGGCGACAATCCGGCTATAGCCCTGCTACTGACCGATATCGGCCAGCAAGCGGTTGTTTCCCGACTCTCTAGACCAACGTCACTTATGAACAGTCAACGTCCTTTATTCGCGTTTGCTTCCCTCGATACGACGATGTCCGGACGCGTATCGGGCTGGCAGAACGGTCTCGTCGCCACGTCGGGACTGACCGCGACTGGTTCCGCCTGCGGCGAGACCATCGATACGCGTCCGCATACACCCCCAAACCCATGAACGCCAAACAACACGACTGGAAGCCCATGGAATCGTCGACAGCAGGCGCTCGATGCCGAAACTGTGGGACACACGTCACACAGCAGTTCGCTCGCGTCTTCGGTGATAACGGCGATATCGTCCATGGCTGCCCGTCCTGTACGACGTATCGGGAGATGCAATCCGGCGGCCATCTCCCTGGCGAATAAGTGCGAAACCGTCCGCGTGTTTTCCGGCAGTTCTCGCTTCCCGAGCGTCCACCGCCCTGTCCCTCGAGTCTGCACCCTCGATCGGTAACGGGCGTGGTGGACTGAGACGGACACCTGTCAGCGAGGTCTGGTATACCCGTGACCGCCCCGCCGATCACCGAGCACTCGGGATAGCAACCCGTCTGACTGCCTCCCTGTACCGTCTTCCTACCACAGGCTGCATGCGTCTTAGTCACGTGGATACCGTCAGCACCCACCGTAACCTGCAAAAGTTAAAGTTAGTGGTCAGTGAAGTGGGGGTACATGGTCATTGGTGGTGGACGGCCCCTCGAGAACCCTCGCGTCTTCTCTCTCATCGATGTCAGTTCAAACGAACAGAACTGAGCCACTCGAGGAGAGTGAGGTCTTTCACATCCTCGGCAACGATAGACGGCGGGCTATCGTTCAGTTGCTCGCAGCGGCGGACGGACAGATCGATGTCTCCGACGTTGCGACCGAGATCGCCGCGACCGAATCGGACACCACGCCCGTTCCGAATAACCTCTACAAGAGCGTCTACGTTTCTCTCCAGCAGACACATCTCCCGCAGCTGGAAGAAGACGCCGTGATCGAGTACGACTCCGATGCGAAGACGATTCGCCCCGGCGGCCACTTCGACGAGGTCCTCCAGTACGTCGACGGCCACTCGGACGACTACTCCCGCGTCTTGCAGCTCCATCTCGGACTCTGTACCCTTGGCCTCGTGATCATCGCGCTGGCCGGTCTCGAGGTACCCGTGTTCTCGAGCATCGATCCGGTACTCTCGAGCGTCATGATGTTTCTCGCCGTTGCCGCAAGCAGTCTGTATCAACTGCTTGGGTGAGATGAGCGTCGGTGGTCACTGATACGGTCTGCTGTCAGTCATTTCCGGAGGGACCGCGAGCCGTCCTGCGGTCCCTCTGGTAAACAGTTACAGCAAACCGTATGCCGGCTCGCTGGCTGTCCGTCGATCGATGCTGACCGCCCAGTCATCCGCGCACATCGACTGCGAGAAAAGACGCGTGTCCGGTAGTGCGGCAGCGCAGTGACGAGCCGAACTGGAACCGATTAGTCGGCCGTCACGCCACTATCGGCTCCGTCATCGAAACCGTCGTCGGTTTCGTTGATCCCGATCTCGTCTTCATCCGTCTCGTTTTCGAGACCGGTGTCGTCTTCGGTCTCGTCAACGCCCTCTTCGACACCAACATCGTCGGCTTCGGTCAACTCGATCGTCGCGACTTCGCCGGCTTCGTCACCCAGCACCATGTGGATGTACTCGCCGGGCTCGAGGTCACTGGTGTCGACTTCGAACTCGACGATTTCGCTGTCGCCACTCTCGAGCGTCACGTTCTGGTCGGCGACGAGGTCACCCTCGAGACGGAACTCGATCGTCTCGGTGCGTTCCTCATCGGTGGGGTTCGAGACGTTTGCCGTCACGGTGATGTTCTCACCGATCGTGGCACTGTCTGGTGCCTCGAGATCACTGATGTTGAACGCGGTCGCCTCGAGCTCGTCCTCGACTTCCTCTTCGTCGGTGACGTTGTCCTCTTCAAGGTCTTCGTCGACCGGCTCTTCTTCGGTGACGTTATCCTCTTCAAGGTCTTCGTCGACCGGCTCTTCTTCGGTGACGTTATCCTCTTCAAGGTCTTCGTCGACCGGCTCTTCTTCGGTGACGTTATCCTCTTCAAGGTCTTCGTCAACCGGTTCTTCCTCGGTGACGTTGTCTTCGTCCTCCTCCATCTCGTCTTCGACTTCCTCTTCGTCAACTGGCATCTCCTCGACGGTGACGTTGTCAGCCGAGACGTCGCCGTCAGTGATGTTGTCGATCTGATCAACGATCTGCTCAGTGTCGACGTCTTCACCGACGACAGCGATGTACGCGGTGACGTTCTCGAGGGTTACGTCCTCGATGGTTGGGTTTTCGACTGTAATGAAGACCGGCTGTCCCTCACCCTCGACCGGAATTTCTTCTATCGGCATCTCGTCTTCGTCCGGCGCTTCTTCAGTGACGTTATCGACATCTTCTTCATCGTCAGCCATGTCGTCTTCGACCGGCTCTTCTTCGGTGACGTCATCGACGTCCGCTTCATCGTCAGCCATGTCGTCTTCAGCCGGCTCTTCCTCGGTGACGTTGTCCTCGGCTGGCATCTCGTCAGCCGGTTCCTCCTCAACTGCGCCCTCGACGGTGACCACTGCCTCGTCGGTCACCGGTTCGCCGTCAGGCGTGAGGAACGGAACGTCTTCTTCACCCTCAGTTTCGACGAAGTCGTACGTCTCGTTCTGGTTCGTATCGCGATGCGGCATCGCGATCAGCGTCTCGCTCTCCTCGAGCGGGTCGTCGAGCGTCACCGTGACGTTCTCGTGGGTCCCCGCTTCGAGGTACTCCGAGGTGCCGATGACGCTACCGATGGCGTCGCCGACGAGGAGGCTACTGTTGTGGATCGACACGAACCCGGGGCTCGCCAGCGTGACGTTCGCGACGACGACCGTCTCGCCGTCGGTCGTCTGATCGTTAAACGTCACGTACGCGGGTTGTTGCGCGGACTCGTTGTCCGCCGCCTCGGTTTCGTCCTCGTCGTCACCCTCGGCGGTGACGCCGTCCTGTTCGTCGACTACAGTCTCGTCTGCTGTTTCGTTTGCCGAGTCGTACTCGTCCTCGCTGGTGTCGTTGCTCTGGATGGCGTTGCCGTTCGCTGCGGCTGCCACCATCGCCCCGCTCGAGCACACGAGCATCAGCGCGGTAAGTACGACGAGCACCTGATTGCGTGCGTTCATGGTTGCCGTAAAGGCATCTTCCCCGTCGTTCGTACAGCGGATAAACTGGCAGAACCATTACGCTGAGAAATCGGATACTACGACTCAGCGGGCGTGTACGCAGTGGCAGCTTCGCTCACGGAAAACAACGATTGTTGATAGGAACGGTCCCCGCTAGTACTCCGTCACGCGTCGACGTGCGAGTCGACCCAGCGAACCGCGATCGGTTCGACCCGCAACGCAGGCGTGACGAACCACTAGTCGTCATGAGGCTGTTCGGACGATTTCGACGCTGTCGGTTCGTGACCCGGCAGACAAACCAGATTTTCCCGCCCGAGACGCAGTTTCGTGACCTGATCGTCCGCCTCGAGGTCGGCAAGCAGTCGGCTGACCTTCGCTTTCGACCAGTCGACGGAGTCTACGATGTTCGACTGCTTCATTCGGCCGCCGTTTTCCTGGAGGAGTTGCTGAACACGCTCTTGATCTGTCAGAAACTCCTCGTGGTCTGTTTCCGCATCGGATGTGAGCGAGGCTGCGTTCCCGTATCGGTTTCGTGCGATGAGCACCACTCCAAGAAGCGCAAGCGCGAGCATGCCGATGAGTGCGGCGAGGTGGGCACCTCCATCGAGTTGGAGCGGCCGAACCGACCACGGTGCGAACCCGGATCGCGAGCCTGCGCCCGCCACACCGACGATCGCGTTACTGATCGACGGAACGAACGCTGCGGTGGACGCGGCAACCAATTGATAGATGCTCATGGCTGTAGCAAATCCGTATTCGCCTCGTTCATGTCCTGTACGGTCGTGACCACTCTACAAATCCTTTTTTATAGCCCATATGCTGTTAGTATTCTATCTGTATCTCTTTCCGTCCGTGAATTCCACTCGACCGACCGATACCGAGCCGTCGTCGCTGGCCAGTCACTTCGACTGCGGCGCTGTCGACGCGACTCGTGAGCGCCCGGCCGAAACAGTCACCAATCATGGGATAGGCCGCCTTTGTTCAACGGATCGAATAAACTAGACCGGACGTTTGGGACGGTTAGTGCGGATTTGCCCCGGATTACCGGAGTAAAAAAACGTTGGTGAGACTCTCTCCGAATCAAACACGACGCGACGAGTCCCGCGTCTCGGCCGGTTCTGACGTCACCCATCGATTTCGTGTTCGACACACCGACGCGATTCAACCCCCGTCGTACCGATCCCACCGGATCGAGCTCAGCTAAACGACCCGCTTCCCTGACGTTCTTGGACGGGACCAGTATCCTCGTCGGGCAGCGTCGCCGCCCCCTCTCCGACCAGCGACCGAATCCCCGACTCGAGGCTGATTCGCGTCTCGAATCCGAGGTCGCGGCTCGCTTTCGACGTGTCTGCGCCGCTGTGTCTGATGTCACCGGGGCGGGGTTCGCGGTGGACGATCGGTGACGAGGACCCCGTTGCATCGCGGATCGTCTCGGCCAACTCCTCGATTGTCGTTCGCTGGCCCGTGCCGATGTTGTACGCTTCGCCGACCGCATCGGTCGTCGCCGCCCGCAGGTTCGCCCGGATGACGTCGCTGACGTGGACGAAGTCACGACTCTGCTGGCCGTCTCCCTCGATCGTGATCGGCTCACCTGCCCGCGCCTGCTCGAGAAACGTCGAGATGACGCCGCTGTAGGGGCCCTGCTGGCGCGGTCCGTAGACGTTGAAATACCGAAACGCGACGGTTTCCAGTCCGTACAGTTCCTCGTAGAGGCGCGCGTACTGGTCGAGTGCGAGCTTCTGGACCCCATACGGCGAGGTCGGGTTCGTCCGTGCCGTCTCCGAGACCGGAAGTTCGTCAGGGTGGCCGTAGACCGCCGCGCTCGAGGCGACGACGACCCGCGCATCTTCCTGGCGGGCCTGCTCTAAGAGTAGCAGGCTCGCCTCGAGATTGGTTTCGTTGCTCTGTCGGGGCGCGTCGACGCTCTGGGAGACGCTGACGAGCGCGGCGTGGTGAAAGATGATGTCGACGCCGCGGGCAGCCTCTTGGACGGCGATCGGGTCGCGAACGTCGCCGTCGATCACCGTCACGCCCTCTGGGAGGTAGGCCCGGTCGCCCGTCGTGAAGGTATCGAGGACCCTGACCTCGTTGTGCGGGTGGAGCGCATCGACGAGATGGCTGCCGATAAAGCCCGCACCGCCGGTCACGAGCACTGTTCGGTCGCGAATCGCTGGCGAGTCCATCCCGTCTCGCTACCAGTCCCTCGCTGTTTAGTATCCGACTCGTACCCCTGTCTCTGCGGTCAGTATCCCGTGGAAGGCACTGCCTACAGGCTCGTTCGTCGCCAGTGTGCGGTGGGCGCGGGAACTGACTCGAGTGCCTCCCGTGTTCCTCGTGTGCTGTCGCCCGTGCGAACGCAAACGAGGCGAGCCGACAAACTGTGTCGGCATCCGGTCCATCCAGTACCGCGAGCCGTTTGGGGAAGCTATATGCGCGGCCCTCGGCAACCCCAGAGCAATGACTGTCGATCTCGTCGTGCGCAACTGTACCGTCGTGACGCCCGCGGGGCGAACCCCCAACGGGGGCGTTGCAGTCGAGGACGGCACCATCGTCGCCGTCGGCCGCAGCGATCGGCTCCCCGACGCCGACCGCGTCGTCGATGCCGACGGAAACGTGCTCGTCCCCGGTATCATCGATGGCCACATCCACAACCGCGAGCCCGGCCTCGAGTACAAGGAAGACTGGGAGTCCGCGACGCGAGCGGCTGCTGCCGGCGGCGTGACGACCGTCGTCGGGATGCCCAACACGGACCCCGTCATCGACCGGCCCGACCACCTCGAGCTCAAGTTCGAGCGCGGCGAGGCGTCGGCCCACGTCGACTTTCAGAGCTACGCCGTCGTCACCTCCGAAAACATCGAGCAGATTCCGGCAATCGACGAAGCCGGCGCACTCGGCTTCAAGATTTTCCTCGGCTCGACCGTCGGCGACGTGCCGCCGCCGAACGACGGCGAGATTCTCGAGGCGATGGAACGCATCGGCGAGACGGGCAAACGGCTGGGCTTCCACGAGGAAAACGGCGAGATTATCGACCACTACACCGAACGGTTCCAGGCCGAAGGCAGAAACGAGCCGATCGACCACTCCCACTCCCGCCCCGTGATCGCCGAACAGGAAGCCGTCGAGCGGATGCTCACCTTCGCCGAGGAGACTGATGCCAAGATCCACATGTTCCACGTCTCCTCGGGGTCGGCAGCCGAGGCCGTCGCCCGGGGGAAAGCCCGCGGTGTCGACGTGACCGCCGAGACCTGTCCCCACTACCTCTGGTTCACCGAGGAGGTCATGCGCGAGAAGGGCAACGTCGCCCGTGTCCAGCCACCAATCCGGGACGCCGACGAGCAGGCCCGACTCTGGAACGCACTCGAGGAGGGCGCGATCGACACCATCGCTACCGACCACGCACCTCACACGCCAGACGAGAAGAAAGTCGACGATCCATTCGGCAACACCTGGGACGCGATTTCGGGCTTCGTCGGCCTCGAGACCGAAGTCCCCGCCATGCTCACCTTCGTCGACGAGGGCCGGTTCACGCTCGAGGAGTGGGTCCGTCGCCACTCGACGCGTCCCGCACAGGTCTGGGGCATGTATCCACAGAAGGGCTCAGCTGCAGGTCGGCTACCGACGCGGACTTCACAATTGTCGACCCAGATCGAGAGTGGACGCTCGAAGATCGCGACACCCTGCACTCGAAAAACTGCGTGACGCCGTTCGAGGGCGAGTCCTTCACCGGCAAGACAGGTCACGACGGTCGTCCGCGGCGAAGGTCGTCTACGAGGACGGCGACTGTCGTCGGCGAATCAGGCTATGGGCACGCGTGTCGACATCGATACCGAGTAGCTACCGCCTCGAGTCACCATCTTCGGAGCGAGTTTCGATTTTCGCGTCGAGTGAACCCGATGGCTGCGTCCGATTGCGTGTTGTAGTTACCGATGCGGGCGCTTTACTGAGCGTCTAGCCGATTATTTGTTCCCCCTGAACGTCACCGAGAGTATCCGCTTACTTCCAATGTTCAGGACTGATCTACACCAACAACTAGAATTATTGATATTAGGGCCGCAGGGCCGCCGGGATATCCGGATTGAAGCGATGGCCAGTAGCTATTATTGTGACTGAAAACATACGACGCAAGCAATCGATCAAATTCGGTCGAGTTGATGCTTCTTCTCCGTGATTATCTCCGTAGTACTGTAGCGCATACTAGAACCTGAGAGATTACTTCTAGGCGTAGATAACGTCGGATAGTAGTTACGTGCTACTCTACAAAACAGGATACAGGACCTCTATAACAATACTGTGACAGGTTGCGACACTATCTGGACTATGAGAGAAGACAACCAGGAGTGTCGTAGTGTTAATCGCAGACGGTATTTAAAACGAATCACCGCAGGGAGCATAAGCCTCGCTGCACTCGGTGGCTTCCCGGCGACAACCACTGCACAGAATGGAGACGGTATCGAAGTCGAAGCAGAGTTCTGTGGGGAAGCTAGCACACCACCGGAGGACCCTCCAGGTGGGCAGGCAGGACAATGTATCAACTGCGTGCGCGCTGTGTGCGAGACTGAACCAACTGCGGTTGCCTTGTACACCGGTCTCACCGGGACCTGCTTTACGCTCCCGGCAGCGGCCATTCCGGAGGATGCCGACTATCTGACGCTGAAAGCCGGACAGAACTGTTTTCGGGCGGACGTGCCCCAAGATGCGGAAGGCAATGTTACATGGTGCTTGCCGGAAGGATCACAGGATATCAGCAACGCAACGTTCTACTCGTGTGACGGCGAGGACGTTCCGACGGTTGACAAAGTAACCATCACGTGTAAAAAAATAGCCATCAATACTTCGAATATTCCCAGTGGTGATACGCTCACTGTGAAGGTTACATTCGGGGACGGAGAGAAAACGTACGAACCCACTGTTGGGGCCGACGGCACCGCGCACGTTACGCTGCCTGGAGATCGAGATATCACGGCTGTCGTTATTACGTACAAGGGCACGGTGTTATACGCCGAAATGGTCGATATTCAATGCCCGAAACCGATGCCGAAGTGTCCTGACGGACTCAACATCGCGTACAAGTACAAGTACGGCGAGTGGTGGCCAGATACCTATGATGATATTGGGGACGAAGTCGATCCGGACGTATTCACCATCAAGGGAGATCAAAAAGAAGTAACGATCTGTGCACCCTTCCCATTTGTTGTCAGCTATGCCACCCGCAAGAAAGGCGGGAAAGGCAAAGATGGCTGGAAGGGCTGGAAGGGCTGGAAAGGCTGGAAGGGTTGGAACGACAAGAAAGGCCACATGAAGCACGAGAACATGTTCGATCAGTTCTTCGGGGGCCACGGCGAGCACGGTGGCAAACACGGTGGCAAGCACGGCGGTAAACACGGTGGTAAGCACGACGGTAAACACGGTGGCAAGCACGGTTCGTGTGGTTGCTTCGATGACTGTAAGGAACAAGAGCCGGTTCTCGCCGAGAAAGTTGACGGCCAATATTGTGCCACAATCACGAGTGCCATGGATGGAAAGCCGAAGAAGAAAGCAGAGATCTGCTGGTTCCGCGTGCACTGTCCAGAAGAATAACGAAAGCGGTCGGAACCGATCAAGATCGCGGTCAAGACAGAGGCCGTGACGAACGCAGTGGGTGAGTCACTCGAGGCCTGCACCCACCGCGTCTTCGACCGACGAAAAGCCGTCGCGCTCGAGCAACTCGACGAGTCCCTGATTAATCTGTTTTGCCGTCGACGGCCCCTGATAGACGAATCCGGTATAGAGCTGGACGAGCGAGGCACCCGCACGGATCTTGGCGTATGCGCTGGCGGCCGAGTCGACGCCGCCGACGCCGATAATCGGCACCTCGCCGTCGGTATAGTCCGCGATCGACCGGATCATGGCCGTCGAGCGACGTTCCAGCGGCTTCCCGCTGAGTCCGCCCCACTCCTGTTTGTTGGCCGAGACGAGCCCGTCGCGACTCGTCGTGGTGTTCGTCGCGACGATACCGTCGAGGCCGAACTCCTGGACGATGTCGACGAGATCGAAGACGGAGTCTGTGGGTGAGTCTGGCCCGATCTTCACCAGCAGCGGGACGTCCGCGTCGTTTTCGGCCTCGAGCGTCTCGAAGATCGCTCGCAAGTGGTCCGGCGAGCCCTCGTCGAACTCCTCGGGCGTGTTCGGACAGGAGACGTTGACGACGACGTAGTCGGCAAACGGCGAGAGCCGGTCGAAGACACGCCGATAATCCTCGATCGCCTCGCGTTCGCTCGAGGAGTTCATTTTCCCGACGTTGACGCCGAGCGGAATCTCGGGGGTGCCGTCGGCTTCGAGGCGAGATTTAACCGCTTCCATTCCCTGTCCGTTGAAGCCCATCCGGTTGACCATTGCCCGATCCTCGCGCAGGCGGAACAGCCGGGGGCGGTCGTTACCCGTCTGTGCGTACGGCGTGACGGTGCCGATCTCGACGAAGCCAAAGCCAAGCGCGGCGAGGGCGTGTGTCACTTCTGCGTTCTTGTCGAACCCGGCGGCGATGCCGACCGGATTCGGGAACGTCGTGTCGAACAAATCGACCTCGAGAGCAGGGTCCTCGTACTGATAGGCATACGAAAGCGCCCGCCGCGTCGGCCACGTCGACTGGACTGTCCGGAGCGTCCGCTTGCCAAGCTCGTGGGCCGTCTCGGCCGGCAGCTTGAACGCGAGGGGGCGAACCCGAGAGTACAATGTCATTGCCCCCACGTGGGAACGGCCCATAGGTAAACGTCTCGAAGCGCTCGAGAGTGTGTCACGACGAACAGCCGTGAACGGCTATTGACACACGACAGACAATGGTAATATCCAAAATCGGAAGACAAATGTCTAGTTCTAGAACGGTAAAATAAACAAATATCCACAAAGTATTTGCCAGAACACTCTCGAAATTCATTCGAAATCACGAATGTCCTCCTTTGATGGACTATTCAGCGTCATCGGGATCGGTCGCGACTCGACCGAGCAACCGCCCATCCACTACGAGTGTCGTCGGTGTGGCAAGACGCTCTCGAAACGCGACACTGTCTGTCCGCTGTGCGGATCGACGGACGTCGCCGAAATTCAGCTCCGATAGCCTCCAGACAGCTACAGCTGTGTGGGGGTACCTCCACGAAACTGAAGCGATTCGGAGGGTCGTCGTCACGGTGGACGATGACCTGCGTTTCGGGCCGTGTCAATCCGTCGACCGTGGTCGATTCGGAGTCGTTCTCAGCGCTCGTCGCAGACACGTTCTGCGTCCGGGCCGAACGCCGACTCGAGCACGTCCGGTACGTCCCCCGGCTGTACGTCCGAGTACCAGACGTTTCGCGGCTGAATCGTCATCGCGGTCCCGTTCTCGCTACAGAGCCCGAGACACGAGGTTTCGCTGACCGATACCGCAGTCCAGAACGCGTTTCGCTCGCGGAGCCAGTCTTTGACCGCCTCGAGGGTCGTTTTAGCTCCCGCCGCGCCACAGCTCGCGTACTCGGCGTCGCGGTCAGTGGTACAGACGAACACGTGGGCGTCGAAACGATCGCGTTGGTGATCCGTTTGCTCTTTCATGGGCTCGTCAGCAAGTCCTCGCGGCGCTCGGTTGCCGACCGGACGCCGGCTCGCGTCTGCAGCCACGCCAGCCAGCTGGCCACGATCGCCCAGCGCCCTCCCTGATTCAGAACAGTCGTCGGTAGCTGTACGGTCGTGTGCTCGTCACGTCCGGACCCGATTCGGTCGTGAACGGTTTCGGCCATCATACAAGTTAAATTGTCTTACTGAAAATCTAGTTGTAAATCTATCGGTCTCTCACCGACGGCAGCGGTGTCAGCTTCCTGTTGACTCTTCAACGAAGACGAGACTGAAATATCACGAATGTCCAGTGGAATCCGCGGGAACACGCGACTGCTGGTCGATAACGAAATCGTTTTCCCATGGCTGCCGTTTAAGTCGACTAACAACGACAGTCATGAATGTCCACCGACGGTCACCAGGAGGGAGCCGCCGTGGCGGTTGAACGCCTGCTCGTCCCGCTGTCGGACACGGTGACCGTCCGGCAGACGGTCGGCTACGCCGTCCAGTCGGGACTCGAGGACGCCGATTCCCTCGAGTGTCACCTCGTCGTCGCGATGCCGTACGACGCCGACGTACCCGAGAGCGACCGATATCGCGACGATGCCGAGAACCTGCTCTCGCGGGCGCGAAGCTGGGTCGAAGAAGACGCCGGTACCACCGACGTGACGATCGAAACGGCGACGATCGGTGTCGACGAATACCTCTTCGGACCCCGTGACTACGCCGAGATCTTCGACGCCTACGCCGCCGACCATGGGATCGATCGCGTCGTCATCGATCCGGAATACCAGCCCGGCGTCACCGCACAACTGCTCCAGCCGCTCGAGCGCGAACTCGAGCGAATCGGGCTGACCTACGAGGAAGCACCGGTCGAGCGACCGGCTCGCCGTGGCCGACTCGTCGGCGAGACCGAGGACCTCGACCGACTGTTCGCGACGTTCTGGATCTCCTATGGGTTCTATCTCGTACTCGGTGATCCGACCTACTGGTTCGATCTGCTCACCGGCGCGGCGGTCGCCGGCATCGTCGCCGTCTCGCTCGCGCAGGTGACCTTTACCGTCCCGCTCGATCGTGTCCAGTCTCCCATTCGTGTCGTGCGGTTTGCTATCTACGTCCCATATTTGCTCTGGGAGATCATCAAGGCCAACATCGCCGTCTCGGCGGTGATCCTCAGACCGTCGATGCCGATCGACCCCTCGCTGAGCCGCGTCAATTCACGCGTTCGAAGCGGGCTACCGCTGACTGCGCTCGCAAACAGTATCACGCTCACGCCGGGGACGCTGACGGTTCGGGCGACCAACCAGGAGCTGCTGGTCCACTCGCTGATCCCCGACGCTCGCGAAGACCTCTTTGACGGCGGCTTAGAGCGGGGCATCCGCTTTGTCTTCTACGGTCGCGACGCCGCGGCGATCCCCTCGCCACGCGAACGCGACGACGCCGAAATCGTGGGGGGTGAGGAACTGTGATGCCGTGGTCGCTCGAGACGGTATTCCTCGGCGGAGCCGCCGCATTCGTCGTGCTGGCGATCGCGATGTTTTATCGTGCCGTCGTCGGGCCGACGACGCAGGACCGGCTGCTGGCGGTCAACGTCCTCGGGACGAACACGGTCGTCATCCTCGCCCTGCTGGCGGCAGGTCTCGATCAGGCGTGGTTTCTCGACGTGGCGCTGATCTACGCCCTGTTGAACTTCCTGATGTCGATCGCGATCTCGAAGTTCACCGTCGAGCGAGGTGGGGTGTTGTGATCGAGACACTCCAGTTCTGGGCGGTCGTCGTCCTCCTCGGCCTCGGCGTATTCTTTACGTTCGTCTCGACGGTCGGTGTGCTCCGGCTGCCGGATATCTACGCGCGAGCCCACACTGCCTCGCAGACGGACACGCTCGGCGCGGGATTCGCACTGGCTGCCGTCGCCGTCGCCTTCGGCTGGCAGCAGGCGACGGTATATTCCGTCTTGTTGCTGTTTTTCGTGTTCATCACGAACCCGACGGCGGCGCACGCGATCGCACGCTCCGCAGCCGAGACGGGTGTCGAACCCCTCCTTACAGAGGACCCTGATGACGCCGATGACGATGCCACGACCGCTGTCGAAAGCGAGGGTGAGGTACAATGAGTGTCCTCGCGTACACGCTCGCGGTGTTTATCCTCGCAACGGCAGTCGCGACGGTGCTGTTTCGCGACGTGCTGTCGGTCATCATCGTCTTCGGGGCCTACAGTCTCGGCATGGCGATCCTCTATACGTTCCTGCTGGCACCCGACGTGGCGATGACCGAGGCCGCGATCGGTGCCGGCGTGACGACGCTGCTGTTGTTGCTGACGATCGCCCGGACGACTCGCCCCTCGACCGACAGGCTTCGAGAGCGGGTTCACCTGCCGGCGGTCGCTGTCGTCGGTGCGTTCGTGCTCCTGCTGTGTGTTGCCGTTTTGCCCGAAATGTACGCCGTCGGGATCACGGAGACCCCAGTCTGGTCGAACCCCGACGTGACCCAACACTACATCCGGGAAACCTACGCCCAGACTGGCGTGTCCAACGCCGTCACGTCCGTCCTCGCCGCCTACCGTGGGATTCGACACCTTCGGCGAGGCGGTCGTCGTCTTTGCGGCCGGCGTCTCGACGCTGCTCGTCTTGAAACGCGAGGTGTTTGCCTGAATGCCAGACCCTTACGACGATACGTACACCGAGAGCCAGGTGATCATGACTGCCGTAAAGATCATCGCACCGTTTACGCTCACCTACGGGTTGTTCATGACCTTCCACGGGGGCGACGCCCCTGGCGGCGGGTTCCAGGGCGGTACCATCGTTGGCGTCACGGTCCTCATGCTCGCCTTTGCCTTCGGGATCGAACCGACCCGCCAGTGGCTTCGCAACTCGTTTCTCGTCGGCCTCATCACCGGTGGCGTCATCATCTTCGGCGCGATCGGGCTCGGAATGATCGCGCTTGGCGGGAACTTCCTCGAGTTCTACCAGCTCAAGGAGATCTTCCACATCAAACCGAAGTGGGGACTCGAGGCCATCGAGATCGCCGGCATCTCGCTGATCGTCTCGGGAGTCATGATCTCGCTTTTCTTCTCGATGGCGGCCGGGTTCTCGCCCGAACGCCCGAGCGGAACCGGCGGACGCGAGGAGTCGGCCGATCGGGGGGTGAGCGACGATGATTGACATCCTGACGAGCCACTACACGTACGTCTTGGTCTTCGTGTTGCTCGGTCTCGGAATCTACATGACGATCGCCAGTGAGAACCTCGTGAAGAAACTGATCGGCGTGAGTCTCTTCCAGACGGCCATCTTTCTGTTTTTCATCTCGATGGCCTATCTCGAAGGGGGGTCGGCACCGATCGTTCCCCACGAGGCAAATCCCGGCGAGCTCATGGTCGCGAGCCCGCTGCCACAGGTCATCGTGTTGACCGCCATCGTCGTCGGCATCGCGCTGACGGCGGTCGGACTGGCGTTGGTCATCCGCATCTACGCGGAGTATGGCACACTTCGCGAGGATACGCTTCGGGAGGTGCGTGCCGATGAGTAGCGCTGAGTTGCTCCCGCCGCTGTTGATCGCCGCGCCACTGCTGGCAGCAACGCTCCCGATCGTCCTTGGGCTCTGGACCGACCGGACTGGCTGGCCCATCGCCGCGGTCACGACTACTGGCCTCTTCGGCGCTGCCGTTGCCCTCGCGAGCGCCGTTTACACCGGCACCGACGTCCCGGTCACCCACGAACTGGGCGGCTATCCGCGGACCTACGGAATCCAACTCGTCGCCGACCAGTTCTCGGTCCTGATCGCTCTACTCGTGACGGCGGTCGCCACCGGTGTCCTCGTCTATACGCGCCAGGGCGGGCCGCGTGGCAACACGTTCTACACTGCCTACCTGCTGCTGACCGGTGGGTTGCTCGGGATCACCCTGACCGGCGACGTGTTCAACCTGTTCGTCTTCCTCGAGATCACGAGCATCGCGACCTACGCGCTCGTCGCCAGCGGCGACGGCCCCGAGTCGGCGGTCGCCGCGCTGAAGTACCTGATCCTGGGGACGATGGCCGCATCGATGTACCTGATCGGCGTCGCGTTCCTGCTGATGGCGACGGGGACGCTCAACATGATCGAACTCGCCACGGCGATCCCGGCTGCGGAACGGCCGACGTTGATCCGAGCCGGCTTCGGGTTCATCGCCGTTGGCTTCGCTACCAAAGTCGCCCAGTGGCCGCTGCACACCTGGCAGCCAAGCGCCTATCAGCAGGCCCCCGACGGCGTGACGCCGCTGATCGCCGCGCTCGTCTCGACGGCATCCGCCTACGCCTTTGGCCGACTGATCGTGACCGTCTTCGGCGTCGACTATCTCACCACGATGCCGAACGCGGCCACAATCGTCCTCACGATCGGCTGCGTGAGCGTCCTCGCGGGAACGGTGCTGGCCGTCATCCAGACCGAGGTCAAGCGAATGCTCGCGTACTCGTCGGTTTCGCAGTTTGGCCTCGTCATCGCGGCCTACGGCGTCGTCATCGCCGGCAGCTCCGAGACGGCTTTCATCGGTGCCGCGATCCATCTCATCGGTCATGGGCTGGTGAAAGCCGGGCTCTTCCTGGGGGTTGCACTCGTCGCGCGGAGTTACGGTGCCCGTACCGTCGACGAGTACGCCGGCCTCGCCAAAGCACGGCCGGTCGTCGCCGGCTCGATGGCTGTTCTCTTGCTCTCGCTCGTCGGCGTCCCACCGGGCGTCGGCTTCGTCGGCAAGTGGTACATCGCACTGGGTGCCGTCCAGTCGGAACTGTGGCCCGTCGCCGCCGTGATTTTCCTCAGTACCATGCTGACGCTTGCCTACGCCGCCCGCCTGCTCGAGAAGATGTACTTCACGCCACCGGCGGCGCTCGAGTGGCCCCGCACGACGGAGCCAGTCGCGACCGACGGTGGTGACACAGTCGTCTCGGTCGGTATGCTCGCGATCGTCGTCGTCGCCGCCGTTGGTGCCGTTGCACTCGGCTTCGCCGGCGGGACGATCGCCGGGCTGCTCGAGCCGTTCCTTATCGAGGTGTTCAACTAAATGGTTGCAGATATCCGTCCGCTCGCTGCTGTACTCGTCTCGGCCGTCGCGATCGCCCTGATCATCGCGTCGCATCGTCGCCCCAACCTTCGCGAGGGGTGGTCCGTGCTGGCTGCCCTGACGAAGTTTGGGCTCGTCGTCAGCATGCTCCCCGCGGTCATGGACGGTACCGTCTTCCGGTGGAGTCTCAAAGAGTCGACTGGGATCCAGTTCCTCGAGGGCATTGACTTTGCCCTGCGTGCTGATCCGCTGGGAATCTTCTTCGCGCTACTTGCGAGTTTCCTCTGGATCTTCACGTCGTTCTATGCTGCGGGCTACATGCGCGGACTGTCGGAACACGATCAGACCCGCTTTTTCGCCTCGTTCGCGGCCAGCCTCTCGGCTGCCGTCGGGATCGCCTTCGCGGCGAATCTGGTGACGATCTTCGTCTTCTACGAGTTGCTGTCGCTTGTCACCTATCCGTTGGTCGCCCACAACGAGGACGAAGAGGCCCGCATTGCTGGCCGGAAGTATCTCACCTACACGTTCTTCGGCGGTGGGGTCTTCCTGCTCGCCGGCACCGTGATGATCTACTGGCTGACGAGTCTGGTCAGTGAGGGCCCGACGCTCGCCTTTGAAGCGGGCGGCATGGACGCACTCGCTGCCGCCGCACAAGTCGAGCCGGTCTACGCACAGGCGGCCTTTTTCCTGCTGATCGCCGGCTTCGGCGTCAAAGCCGCGCTGATGCCGCTGCACTCCTGGCTTGCCGACGCGATGGTCGCGCCCACGCCCGTCTCCGGGCTGCTCCACGCCGTGGCGGTCGTCAAGTCCGGCGCGTTCGGTGTTGCCCGTGTGATTCTCGAGGTCTACGGCCCGGGCTGATCTACGACCTTCCACTTGACATCCCGGGGATCGGCGAGGTCGGGCTGAACATCCCGGTGGCGATCGTTGCGGCGTTCACGCTGACTGCAGCGAGTATCATCGCGATGCGCAAAGACCACCTCAAGCGCCGGCTGGCCTACTCGACGACGGCACAGCTCTCTTACATCGTGCTCGGGCTCTCCTTGCTTCACCCCTACGCGATCGTCGGGGCACTGTTCCACATCCCCGCACACGCGTTCGCGAAACTCACCCTGTTCTTCTGTGCCGGCGCGATCCACGTCGAAACTCACACCGACTACATCAGTGAGATGGCCGGCATCGGTAAACGGATGCCGCTGACGATGAGTGCCTTTACGATCGGTGCCGCAGGGATGGCCGGCCTGCCGCCGATCGCCGGCTTCGTCAGCAAGTTCTACATGCTGATCGGGGCCGGCGACGTCGGCGGCAGCTACTGGCTGTTCGCCGGTGCACTCCTGCTCTCGGCCGTGCTCAACATCGCGTACTTCTGGCCGGTCGTCTACACTGCCTTCTTCGAAAGCGAGGATCGCCACGACGCCAAACCGCTGCTCGAGTTCCCGGAGGGGGGCCTCATCCAGTCGTACGCTACCACGTCGGACGACGAGAGCGTCGCTGCTGATGGCGGCGAGCCCGCTGACACGTCCGGTATCGAGAACGAGCCACACGCAGCCGACACGGATGACTACGAATACGCTGTCGACAAATACCCAAGCGATCATACGACCGCCGACACGGATGCACCGAGCCAGCCTACCGACACCCAATCGACCGAGGCCAGCACCCGCGACGACCACAGCGATCACGACGACCACGACGAGTCAGTCGCCGCCGTCGATCACCACGGCGACCACGACGACCATCTTACCGGTGGTCCGCCGGCCGGCGGCTGGCCGCGTCGCTCGCCGCGGACAGAGAGCACGTGGCTCATGCTCGCGCCGATCGCCGTCATCGCCACGGGCGCGGTCGTCCTCGGGATCGGTCCCGACTACGCTGTCTTCCTCGAGTTGGCGACCCGGATCGTCGAAGGCGTCTTCGGGATGCCCTTCGAGCAACTCGGAGACGTGCCGTTCGGTGAGCTCATGACGGAGGTGACCAACTAATGGAACTCGAATTCCTCTCGCTGGCGTACCCGCCGCTTTTGATCTTCGCCGCGGCGCTACTCGTGCTCGTCCTGCCCCGAATCGCCGGTTTCACTCTGGGCGCGCTCAGCCTCGCAGCCGTACTGGCAATCTCGCTGGTCGCACCTGGCGGGGAGCATCTGGGCGGGACGTTCCTCGGCTTCGAGGTCGTCCCCTACTACGTCGACGACTTCTCTCGGATGGTCGGGCTCGGACTCGGCTTTTTGGGGATCTGTAGCGTCATCTACGCGTACTCGAGCGAGGCCGAGCAAGACGCTCGTCACGTTAGCGCTCGTCTACGTCTCTTCGTCGATCGGCGCGGCCTTCGCCGGCGACTGGCTCGTGCTCCTGTTCATGTGGGAGCTAATGGCCGTGACCAGCACGCTCGTCGTCTGGCAGTACGGCGGCGAGGCGGTCCGGGCCGGCTTCCGATACGCCCTGTTCCACGGCACCGGTGGCGTGCTCGTGATGTTGGCGATCGCCGCTCACTACGTCCAGACTGGGACGTTCATCTACACCGAAACCGGGATCGCCACCGGCATTCCGGCGCTGCTGGCGGTACTCGGGATGGGCGTCAACGTCGCCTTCATCGGCGTCCACACCTGGCTGCCCGACACCTACCCGCGACCGCATATCGCGGCCTCGGTGTTCCTCTCGGTCTATACGACCAAGACGAGCGCGTTCATCCTCTACCGGGCGTTCCCCATCGGGAGCGAAAGCGATCTGGCGATCTACGTCGCGTACATGGGCGGGCTGATGGCCGTCTACGGGGCGACGTTCGCCCTGCTGCAACACGACATGCGGGCGCTGCTGTCCTACCACATTCAGGCCCAGCTCGGGTATATCGTGGCCGGGATCGGCATGGGTGCGGCGATGTCCTCCGAAATCGCCGTCGCTGGCGCGCTATCGCACTTGTTCAACAACATCTTGTTCAAGAGCCTGCTGTTCATGGCCGTCGGCGTCGTCATCTACCGCACCGGCGAGGAGGACCTCTACAAGCTCGGCGGGCTCTGGCGCGAGATGCCGCTGACTGCGATCGGGTTCGGCCTCGGTGCGCTTTCGATCACTGCGATTCCGGGCTTCAACGGCTACGTGAGTAAGGGGATGCTCTTCGACGCGGCGAACCCCGATCCACACTACTACGGCCAGCCCGAGTACCAGGCGCTGTACTGGCTGCTTTGGCTCGGCGCGATCGGAACCCTTCTCTCGTTTATCAAGCTCGGCTACTACGTCTTCTTCCACGGCGACAGCGAGTTCGAGGTCGCCGACGCCAAACCCGGCCAGACCGTTGCGATGCTCGGACTGGGTGGTGCCTGTCTCCTCTTCGGCGTCTGGTGGGAGGGACTTGCAGACCTCGCGCCGACGCTGCACGCCCACGGCGGCCACTTTACGTTCGCGTATCCTGGCGGTGAGGGCACGCTCCATCCCTACAGTCCGAGCCACCTCGAGACCGCTGGCATCCTGACCGGCGTCGCGGCCGTCACCTTCGCCGTCGTCCGGAAGCCGCTCTCGAAACTCGATCTGGGTGATCCGGCGATGGTCGTCTACCCCGTGACGTACTACGGCAGCCGCTGGACGATGCTCGCGGTGACGGAGACGTACGCCGCCGTCGACGCCGCCGTTGTCGGCGCGGTCAAACGCTGCTACTGGGCTGGGAACAACCCGGTCCTCGCTGTCGATGCGGCCGCACGCCGACTCCCGCTGGTCGAGGTCGACGAGCGCCAGCCGACCGACGGCGGCCGTCCCTCGACGATTCACCTCCGGGCGAGTATCGGGACCACCGTCCTTCTATTGACGCTCGTCCTGACGGTAGTCCTGTGGCTGCTCGTGGTCTGAGGGCGTCGAACTGACGAGAATCAGTCGTTTTCCATCGATTCGTCACGCCCGCCAGCGGCGGGTGAGCTATCGTCTGGGACGACGATCGATTGCTCGAGCACCGACGCCCGCAGCGTCGGCTTCGAGGCTGTCGCCTCTCGTCTATACGACTCTGACGATCGATCCCGGCGGACGCCACGTGGCGTCAGATAGTCGCCGTCGACGTCGATGCCGGCCCCCTCACAGAGTCGCCGTAACACCGACCGCGCCCCCTCCGTCGTGATCGCTGGCGGTGCGATCGACCGCTCGCGAGCGAGTTCGGTCGCTGTCGTCTCCTCGAGCAGCGACTCGATCGTGTCCTCGTCGTAGCCTCGATCACGCAGGACAGACCGTACCCGGGCGGCGATCGAGGGTGCGTGTGCGGTCGGAAACAGCGGCCAGTCGGTCGACGGCGGATCGAGGACGACCCGGTAGCGCCGCAGCGGCGTCCGGGCGCGGGCGGGCAAGGGGACGTCCTCGAGGCGCTGGGACTTGCCGAGGACGCGGATCGTCCCGGTATAGAAGTCCACGTCGTCCCACGTCGCACCGGTCCGCCGGTCGTCGTCGGGGACCCGGAACAGTTCGGAGCCCCGAACCGTCGAGTGGGCGAGGACGGCGACCATCGCATACTCGCGCAGCCGGCTGCGTCGCTCACGTGTCGATACCGAGGCGGTCTCGAGCGCTCGCTCGCGGACGTATCGCTCGAGCGCACGGCGCTGGGTGGCCGTCCAACTGTCACTCGTCGGTCGCGGGTTGGCGCTTGGCAGTGCGCTTTCGGCGCGGTCGGTCGCCGCCGGGTTCGTCTCGCAGATTCCGCCACGGACACACCACGAGAGGAACGCGCGCACGACCGCATAATAGGTGCCCGCGGACGAAGCGGTGTACTCCCCCCGATCGGTTCGGCGGCGAAGTTCGGCAGCGTAGGCGCGCATGTGCTCGACCTCGAGCGTGGCGATCAATCTGATGCCGTGTTCGGCCTCGAGCCACTCGGCCCAGCGCCGGAGGATCGACTCGGCGTTGGAGGCGTAGGTGCCTGCACCCGAGCCGTCGGGATCGCCGACGGCCTTTCGTTGGAGATAGGTATCGACGGCGTCCGTGATCGCGACGGCGGTCATCGGCCGCCCACCTCCGTGTGATCGTCCGGATCGACGCCTGCTGTCGCCGTCGACGTCGCTACGTGCACTCGGATCGGGACCCTAGATGGGCCGACGGCACGAACGCGGACAGCGGGATCGACACGACGGACCATTTGTGCGAACGATACTGGGCCGAGACCGTAAATCTGTGTTTCGATATCAACTAACTTGAATAAAAGTCGAGTTGGTTTCTCAACCGCGGGCTGAGACGGTCTGCTGTCAGGATGGATCCTGATGGCTGATCTTTTCGGCCGTGATCCCCGGGACAGGCGTCCCACAATCCTTGCACTTCCAGTTCCGCGTCGTCGTTCCGGATTCCTTCTCGAGGTCCTGTTTGTACTCGAGGAGCGCGCCACACTGACACCGATACGTCGTGCGGGTCGTGAACCGCCACGGGCGCGGTGGCCCGTGGCTTCCCGTGGATTAGTCGGACACACCCGCGACACCATCGGCGTGGTGACCTCTGGCGGTGTCGTGGGTCACGGTCGGCTGGGTCACACAGCCCGATGCCTGCCGTCGCAGCTTCCGCACGTTGGGAAGCGTCTTGAGAGCAGGCACATTCCTATCCAGTTTCGCCAATCCCTTCTTGGCGATGTTGATAGCCGCGTTCCGGTCAGCGTGGTCTTGCCGCCCACAATCCACGCACTTGAATCGCTTCTTGTTCCGGTTTGCACGAGTTGTCTGCTCACACTCGGTGAGTGAACACGCCTGACTCGTGTATTCCGGGTTGATTTTGTCGGACGGAACCCCTTGGAACGCGGCTTTGTACGTGATGAACTCTCGAAGTTTGCGGAACGGAAGTGAGTGAAGGCGACGGTTCATCCGGGTGCCATAGTCAATCGAGTTCCGCATCTCTTTGAGGTCTTCAAAGACGATGACGGGCTTCTCGAACTGAGACACCCACTCCACGACTTGTCGAGAGACTTTGTGGAGTTGGTCGTGGACGAACCGTTCCTCTTGTTGCTCGAACGCCCGGTCGAACGACGACTTCCCGTTGTTTTGCATCCGCTTTCGCATCGTGAAATATCGATGGCGTTCCTCCTTGATTTCAGGGAAGTCGATGACCACCGAATCAACGATGTCGTCCTCGTGGAGGGCAGCGAGCGCAACGCAGTCCTCGTTAATATCCACACCCACCACCATTCGTAAATCCTCTTTGTCTTGGATATCGGCCTCCGTGTGAGTGATATTGATGTGGAGTTCGTACTTCTCGTTCCGCCTCATTGCTTCTGCCGTTCCGACACGCCACGCATCGGATTGGATGGCGTGGCGGAGTTGTTCGAGGGCGTCGGATGAACCGCAAAGAGTGCCTTTCACCGGGTTGTACGGCTTCGCGCTGATACGGTAACGGAT
The DNA here is from genome assembly GCF_004217335.1 of Natrinema hispanicum. GTDB lineage: Archaea > Halobacteriota > Halobacteria > Halobacteriales > Natrialbaceae > Natrinema > Natrinema hispanicum. The sequence continues at coordinate 520,443 of NZ_SHMP01000004.1, read as the reverse complement.
ACAGTCGTCTTCGAGGAACAGGTTGTACCCTTCCTCGTAGTTTGACCGGAGCGGGTACGCGCTGTCTGTGGTGTGGCTGGGTTGGTTGTAGTCGTCGTACTCGTAATAGTTTTCCATCGCTTCAAGCGACTTCTGTACGACGAGTTGGGTGGTGTTGTTCACAAGGTCGGCGTCAGACTCCAAGTCTTTCCGAATCTTATCCCAGCCATCACCGTTCTTTGCCCGGCGGATGGTTTCGTTGTACACGCGGCGGGCTTCGAGGAAGGCGTCGTCCAGAAGTTGCTGACCGGACTCGTCTGGTTGGAGTTGAAAAACGAGTGTTTTGGTCAGCGACTTCTGCATATTCTAATCGTGGTACTGCGGTCTTGTAAAGGTATGGAAGGAGGATGATAGGTTGGCCGAGTGTCGGGCTTCACCCCCGCGCCCGGTGGCGCGGGGTACTCGCCCTCGTTTCTTTAGTATAGACGTACCAACCGCAGGGGATGCGATAAACGGTTCGCCGACGCAAGTCCGAACGGAATCGCGATCCCGGGAACGTCGATATCAAGGCCCCGGCGGCCGTCGGAACGTGACGAAATGACCCAGACACATCGGATTCCGATCACTGACGCAGGGACAGGGTCGGACACGGAGCCGCCGACCGTCGCTGCCGTCCATCACGAGGCCGAGTCTGACGATTGGCTCGTCTTCTGTCATGGCCTCCGAAGCGACAAATCGGGCAGTTACGAACAGCGGTGTCGGCGAGCCGTCGAGGCGGGCTACAACGCAGTTCGCTTCGACTGTCGGGGCTGTGGCGAGTCCGACGGCGCGTTCGTTGAGTCAACGCTCGAGGCACGACTCACTGATCTCCACCACGTCGTCGACTACTTCGATCCCGACTCATACGTTCTGTTCGGCTCGAGTTTCGGCGGGAAAGTCGCTTTCCACGCCGCGGCCGCCGACGACCGGGTGACGGCGGTCGCGACGCGTGCACCCGTGACGACCGCCGGGATGTTCGACGAGTATCGCACAGCCGTCGAGCGCGACGCGGAGTGGACGTTCGACACCGGCGAGCGGATCGACCGTCGGTTCTTCGACGCCCTCGATCGACACCCGTTCGACGACGTCGTGGCGTCCCTGTCGATCCCAGTTGCGATCTTCCACGGTGGCGACGACGCGGTCGTCGATCCTGCCGACAGTTTCGACGCGGCGCGGCGACTCGAGACTGATGTCTGTCTCGAGCGATTCGCGGGGGAAGGCCATCGGTTCTCACAGGCTGGCGAACGGCGGCTGCTCGATCGGCTGTTCGGCTGGCTCGAGTGGGCTGATCGCTAACGCGACACACTGGTCGGTGTCCTAGAGTTGCCATCCCATCGACGGGGCTTACGCGCTCGCGTCGTGGGCGGCTGTCCGGGCTGGTCCCTCGAGTGGCGACATCGCGACGTACAGCGCCGCAAAGATCAGGACGACGTTCACAGTCGCGATGAGGCCGCCGAGCCCGGATCGAGTGACCCCGAAGATGACCGTCGGGATGACTGCGAGCAATCCCACTGCGACCGTGGCTCGTGGCGTAAGCGTCTCGAACATGGGAGAGACTTGCTATCGCGGCCGTCTTTAATCGGCCACACTGTTCCAGCCGATACGCTCACACTGGGGCGTCGGAATCGGGGTTTTGACTGGTACCTCGTCACTCCGACTTCGTGGGACTACCACGCAGCGGTCGGATCGCCCAGATGACGAGGGTGGCGATGATGACGAGTCCGATCAGCGCCGTCTCAAGCGGCGGGATATTGATCCCAAAGAACGCCAGGACCGTGCGTCCTTCGACGAGGATCACGAGACTCAGTGCGATGAGGATCAGTAATTTAGCGGGGGACGTGTGCATCAGGTGACTAACGCTCCAACGTAGTCTAGTCCGAACTCGAGATATATGACGGCTTCGCTGGAGACGGGGAACGGCTGAATATCCTGACCGAACAGTCCGCTTTGCGCCGCGATCCCGGCCAGTGGAAGCGCGTAGGCTAAAACGACGAGCGCGAACGCGATCCCGAACCACAGTCGCAAGTTGTCGAGGACCGGTGGTGAGTCCTCCGGCCCGGACAGTGCCGGTGGAAGCGTTCCGTCGACGATCGGCTCACTGTCGTTGTTGAAGACCGTCAAGAGCATCAACACGAGAAAGAGCATCGCGGAGATAAACAGCAACGTGCCACCGAGGGCAAGCTGGGCGTTGAGTTCGCCCATCGAGCCGACAGGGACGTCGTATTCGAAGCCCTGGTACTGCGGTTCCGCCGTCCGCCGTGGGACGCCGACGAGCCCGGCCCGAAACATCGAGTTCGTCATGAACACGATCCCGACGAACCAGAGCACGACCTGGAAGAGGGCGACCTGCCGACCGACGAGCCGGTTCCCAGTCAACTGTGGGACGAGCCAGTACGAGCCGGCCATGAGCGTCAACGCGGTCGCGGTGCCCACCTGGGCGTGGATGTGCCCGGGGATCCACAGCGCGTTGTGGACGAGATAATTGATGTTCATCCCTGCGTTGACGATGCCAGTGAAGCCGCCGAACGCGAAGACCAGCCCAGCCAGTGCCATGCCGGTAAACGCCGGGTTCCGCCACGGAAGCGCCTGAAGCCAGTTAAACCGCCCTTCGCCTCCGCGCTGGCGAGCACCGTGTTCCATACTCGCAACGACGGTAAACGCAGTCAGGAAGCTCGGCAATAGCAGGAACATCGTGTTGGTCATCGCGATGAACTTGAACCCCTCCGCGATACCGGGATCCATGTACTGGTGGTGGATGCCGACCGGCGTCGACAGCAGAACGAACAGGATGAACACAACCCTCGCCAACGGATCGCTGAACAGTCGCCCACCCGAGAGCTTCGGCAACACGGTGTACCAGAGCAGGTACGCCGGCAGCAACCAGAAGTACACGATCATGTGGCCAAAGAACCAGAACAGCGTTCGGGTCAGCAAGGGGTTGAGACTCTCGGTGATCTCGAGCGACCACGGAAGGATAAACACGAGGACTGAGACGATGATGCCGACCGATCCGAGGAAGAACATGATCATCGTCGTCAACACCATAAACGTCCGGAGCGGAATCCTCTCGCCTGGGTTTTCGTCCCGCCAGGCCCACCACGTTCGGAACCAGTCGATGCCTGCGAGCCACGTCCCGATCAAGAAGAGCGCGAGTCCGATATAGTAGAGCGGATTCGCCTCTAACGGCGCGTAGAACGTAAAGAGCACGTTCGCACGCAACTCCGCGCCGAGCACCATCGGCGGCTGGTCGAGGAAGCCAGCGAGGATCGAGATCCCCGCGAGGAACGATCCAATCGCCATCAGGCCATACCAGAGCCAGGTAAATCGGATGTCGACGGGGCCCCGCTCGAGGCTATCCGTGACAGCCCACTGGTACAGCCCGACGAGGAAGAAGATGGTAAACGCGATGACGAGGAAGACGCCGTGGCCGGTCAGGACGGTATAGTACTTTATCGAATCGATGAATCGGAAGATGTCCGTCCGGTGAAGTGCCTGAATGATCCCGAAGAGTGCGCCGATCCCGAACGCAATAAACGAGCTCAGAAAGGCAGCCTTAACGAGTCGTGCCTCTGCGGGATACTCGTCGACGAACAGGGCCGTCACGACTCCTCACCTCCCTCGGCCGCAGCCGTCTCGTTGCTCACTACTTCCACCGACCCGGTTTCCTCGTAGTCGTCGACGGTGACGGTCCAGTCGTGCTCACCAACGCCGAGTTGCGTGCTATCGGCGGTGAATGTCACGTCTTGGGTGCTGTTGCCGTCGACAGTGATATTCTGCTGGAACGTCTGGTCCCCGATTTCGGCGTTGACGGTGGTCTCGAGCGGCTCGAGTTGCCCGTTGTCGACCGTTGCGTTGAGCTGGACTTGCTCGCCCGACGTGACGGTGTCCGGTGTCTCGGCGGACAGTTCGGTCAGGTCGAATTCGTCCTCGGGCTGGACGACGATTAGCCCTTCCATGGTGTGATGGCCAGAGCCACAGTATTCGTGACAGATGAGTCCATGCTCGCCGGGTTCGTCGAATTCGACGGTCAGTTCCGCGATTTGGCCCGGAATGGCCATCGCGTTGATGTTCGTTCCGGGGACGTAGAAGCCGTGAATGACGTCCCGGCTCGTCACGTGGAACGTGATCTCGTTGTTCGCCGGTATTTCGATCGGATCCGGCTGAAAGATGAACGTCTGGGCGACGACGTAGGCCGCGTATTCGTTCTCACCGACCTGTTCGACTCGTGGCTCGCCGAACTGTTCGTCGTCGTTGAGTTCGTCCGGTGCGATCGTCTCCTCCTCGTCGCCGATCATCGTGATCCCGAGCCCGACCGATCCGTACGTAATCGTCACGATGAAGCCGACGATCAGTACCATCGCACCTGCGATCCAGAGCTTCTCGTACTGATGGATCCTCATCCGAGCATCACCGGCACGATCATGCCCATGACCGTCGGCGTGTTGCCGACGAACTCGATGAAATACGTGAACAGCCACATCAACGTGAGTGCCACGAAGTATACGACGATCAGCGAGAGTGTCCCCCACGGATCATACTCATCATGGCCGATCTCCCGCGAGACACGAGAACCCATATCGGAGTTGCCACCACCGTCGATCAAATAACCCCTGCGGAGCGTTCGCACGCGAAATGCTGACTTGGACAACGAAAGTATTGATTACAGAGAGTGTCGGATTCGTCCCGTTCGCCGAGAGCGGTGCCGTCACCGTCGCTGACACCAGTTGCAGCGGCGGGACGATCGCGTTTTCTGGTTCAGAAAAATCGGACCGCTTTTCATAGGGATACCGAAATGAACAGCTATACCAGTGAGTGAGGACACCGACCTGTCGACGCTGCTCGCGGTCCTCGACGACGAGTACGCACGCGATATCCTCACCCACACGAGCGTCGAACCCATGTCTGCCAGTACCCTGAGCGAACGCTGTGACGCCTCCCTCCCAACGATCTATCGACGGCTCGACCGACTCGAGGAGTGTCACCTCGTCACCGAAGAGACAGAACTCGCCCAAGACGGCAACCACTACAGCGTCTACCGTGCGAACTTAGATCGACTGGAACTCTCGCTCGACGAGGGTTCGTTTTCACTCGAGCTAACGTACCGTGAGGAAGACGTCGCCGACAAGTTCACCCGAATGTGGGAGGGGATGCGATGACGCAAAGCGTTGTGCGAATCGACGAAGCGACACTGTTCGAGCTGTTGACTGTCTCGAGTCTCTTTCTCGTCGCACTCTTTGGGACGCTGATCGCCTATCAGGCCTACCGCGGCTACCGCCGAAACGATGCCCAGTCGATGCTGTATCTCGCCATCGGATTACTGTTGTTGACGCTGTGTCCGTTCGTGCTCAACGTCGCGGTGACGACGCTGATCGACCCAGAACGGATCGTGATCGCGCTGCTCGAGAACGTGAGTCGGCTGTTCGGACTGGTCGCAATCACGTATTCGTTGTACGGTCATCATTAACGGGATAGCTGGACGACTTGAAAACGATCCGCACGCCGCTGGCAGCAGTGGTGGGCCGAAGCAAGGGGAGGCTATTGACCCCCGATGGCACATCGAGGGTCGATCGACGCGACACGGCCCGCGTGAGGGGGGGGGTACGCGGGACCGTGTGGAAGGCGTCGCGACCCTGGGATGGTCGGATGCGGGGAGGTCCGGGGGACCATCAAGGCGTTCAGTGAAGGGCTTTCTCGTCCCCCAATCGCTTCATCCGGTGCCATCGTATTAGTGATACGAGTGCGTTTTCAGGGTCGGAAAACGCGGTGTACTCGAGGGTGCCCTGCTCACACGCACCACAGGATTCTTCGAGATTGCCGTTCGAGGGACGCTATGCACTATCTCGTGGGAACGGACTCCGTCCACACGACGGCGGCGATCTGCGACTATCTCGATGAGCGCGCGACGGCCGACGATACCGTCTCGGTGGTCGCGGTTGCGCCAGCGGACGATCCGACGGCACGCCGCGATGCTGACGAAGCGCTGAACGTCGCCACCGTTCGGCTTGCGGCCGTCGGCGACGTCGAGACCGACCGGCGATCGGGGACGCCTGCCGACGTACTCTGCGAGGCCACAGCGGACTGCGATGCAGACGAAATCGTCATCGGTGCACACGGTGGCGATTCCGACACGACGCGCGATGTCGGGGCAACTGCACGAGAGGTTCTCGCGGCTGCGGATCGGCCGGTCGTCGTCGTGCCGATTCCCGATCTCTAGCGCTCGAGGCAGTTATACTGCCGGATAGAACGACGTGACGATCGGTCGCGCTGCTGCGGCCGTCACCGGTGGAGACGGCCGCGAATTCACGACCGACTTCGTATTGACTGCTGTCCGGCAGTATTAGAAGGGGAACAGCGAGTCGGCCTCGAGGTCGCGCTCTATGAGTTCGATCTCGTGGTCGTCCGGGTCTTTCGTGAAGGCGTACATGTTGTCGTTGCTCTCGGGGTCGCGGTAGTCGGCTGCCTCGCGTGTCATGAGCTGATCCCAGTCCTCGGCGAGGTCGTCGACGCGGACACAGAGGTGACCCCAGGCGTCACCCTGTTCGTAGCTGCGGCCGTCGTAGTTGTAGGTGAGTTCGACGGACATCGCTTCGGGAGCCGCGTCCGTGGGTTCGACGAAGTAGTTCGCGAACGTATCGGCTTCCCAGCGGCCGACCTCGTCGTAGCCGAACTTCCGAGTCCAGAAGCCAAGCGCCTTGTCAGCGTCTTCGACGCGGATCATCGTGTGATCGAGCGACCAGCGTGCCCCCTCGTCGGGGTCGCGCTGGACGAGTTCGATCTCGTGGCCGTCCGGGTCTTTGACGAACGCGTACCGACCGCCACAGGATTCGGGGTCGCGGTAGTCGTCGACGCCTTCGTCCATGAGCTGCTGGTAGTAGTCCTCGAGTTCGCCTTCGGGAACGCGGACCGCGATATGGCCCCAGGCGTCGCCCACTTCGGGTTCCTCGCCCTCGTTGTGCGTGAGCTCGAGCATCGCCCCCTCCTCGTGCATCTCTTCGGGCCCGAGATAGACGATCGTGAACCCGTCGCCCTCGTAGCGGTCTTTCTCCTCGTACTCGAGGTGCGTCTGGTACCAGTCGAGCGATTCCTCGAGGTCCGCGACGCGAATCATCGTGTGGTCGAGCGTTCCGTCCATACCCCAGTAGAAGCCTGCGTACTCCAAAAAATTGGCGGCTGCGGTCGTCTACTCGGCTCCGTCGGGCGATTCCGTGGTCGTCTCACGACCACGGCGATCGATGTCTGCTGTCGTCTGCGTGGCAACTGGCTCGAGGTCCTTTCGAGCGGCGTCGAACCTCGAGAGGCCGACGACGAGACCGACGAGGGCGACGACGCCAAGCGGCAAGAAGACGATCGCGGACACACCCAGATAGCCGTTGAGCAAGTAACAGCCCACGACGACGAGGAAGACAGTCGCGGCATAGGGTATTTGGGTCCGCACGTGATCGATCAGGTCGGCTCCACTAAACGTCGCTGAGAGCACCGTCGTGTCCGAGATCGGCGAGGCGTGATCGCCGAATATCGCCCCGGAGAAGAGGGCACCGACGGCCACCGGGACGAGTTCGAATCCCGTCCCGAACTCGGTTGCGACCGGCACGGCGATGGGCGTGACAAGCCCCATCGTTGCCCACGACGATCCCATCGTGAACGCGACGAAGGCGGCGACGAACAGGATAAGGACCGGGAGCAGCTCTGCCGACAGGTATTCCTGTGCGATCCCGGCGACGTAGTTGCCCGTCCCGAGCGTGTCTGCGACGCTGCTGATCGTCCAGGCGAGAACGAGGATCGTCACCGCCGTCAGCATGATGCCAAAGCCGTCGAGGACGGTGTCGACGGCCTCACCAATGTCGAACAGCCCGTAGGCGAGCCCGAGGAGGATCGCCGAGACGACCATGGCGAACGATCCCCACGTCAGTGCCGTCGCGAAGTCACCTGCGCCGACGATATCGATCAGCACCTGCGTCAGTCCTGTCTCGTTCGCGGCCGCCCCGATTGTCGTCGCCGCTCCCGCTTCGGCCTGACTCGAGACCCACGACTGATAGCCCGTCCAGAACGCACTCGCGAGCGTTACCACGATCAGGACGACGACGGGCGCGAAGAAGATCCGGAGCATCGGCCGCTGATCGATCGGCGCGCCCAGTTCCTCCTCGACCTTCTGCAGGGGCTGTGCGTCCTCGCGGTTGACGTTCCCGGTCGTCCACGCCCGATGCTCGGCGTTGAGCATCTCGCCATAGTCCCGGCCGGTGTAGACGACGATGCCGACCATGACGATCGCTAACAGCGCGTAGGTATTGTAGGGAATCGATCGGACAAACGTCTCGAACGCGGTCGGTGCTTCCTCTGCGACGCCCATGTCTTCGTAGGCGCTACTGATCAGCGAGAGCTGGAACGCGACCCAACTCGAGATGCCGAGCGTCGCGACGGGGGCGGCCGTCGAGTCGACGATGTAGGCGAGCTTCTCGCGGGAGATGCGTAACTCGTCGGAGATTTCACGCATCGTGCTCCCGACGATCGCCGTGTTGGCGTAGTCGTCGAAGAACATGGCGACCCCGAGAATCCACGTGGTTATCCCGACAGTCCGCTGGCTCTCGAGTCGGGTCGTCGCCCACTCGCGGACGGCGAGTGCGCCGCCGAGTCGCCAGATGAGTGCAACGCCCGACCCCAGCAACAGCGTAAAGATGAGGATCTGGACGTGAAAGCCGTCGTCGACGATGATCGCGGCGACGATCCAGTCGAAGGTCTGTCCAATGCCGAGGCCCCCAGTGTAGATGACTGCTCCCGACCAGATGCCGAGAAAGAGCGACAGCATCGGCCGCCGGGTCACGATCGCAAGACCGATCGCAAGCAGTGGGGGAACGAGCGAGAGCGCGCCGAACTCTGCCATAGCTACTTAGTCGAGCGTCCGACGAATCATCACCGTTGCGATTCAGAGAGAATTGAATCAACAATCATACATAATAGTGTGGCCGAATACGGTATTCTATCGCGTATTCTGACTGTCTTCAGCAATACCAGTGTGAAAATAATCAGTAGAAATGATGTTTCTAGCTCGGACCGCGAACGCGGATTGTCGTGGCCACCGACGCTGGGCCGACCGACTACCGACGCAGAATGAGTTTCAGCACGTCTTCGTCCTCGAGGACGTGGTCCATCCCAACCTGCTGTTCGTCGTGGGTCGCGCTGGGGCCGCTGACGCGGGCGAAGCGGAACCGCTCTTCCATCTCACCGCCGAGTTTCTCGATTGCCTCTCCGACGGTGGCTCCCTCCTCGATCACGAGCGGTTCCTCCCAGTCGACACCGCGACCGGGTTTGTCCATGTAGACCCGGATGAGGCCGAGATTCTCCCAGATACGGTCTTTGAGCGCCTCGAGACCCTTCTCTTTCGCGGCGCTGATGAACGTGACCTCCTCGGGGTCGAGATCGCGCTCGCGTAACTGTTCGTCGACGGTCTCTTTGTAGTCTGGCTGAATCAGGTCGACCTTGTTGACGCAGGTAATCGAAGGGATGTACTCGCGGTTGTCCATCAGCCCGTCGACCAGCCGGTCGATGGTGACGTTTTCCTGCAGGTTGAGGTCGGCGTTGACGTAGCCCTGGTCACGGAGCACGTCCTGAATCGTCTTCTCGTCTAGGTCCTGATCAGTGCTCGAGGTGATCTTGATACCGTCTTTGATCTTCGGGCGGACGGTGACTCGCGGGGGTTCCTGGTCGACGCGGATGTTGATGTCGTAGAGTTCCTTCTGCAGGCGGTCGTACTGGTCGATCTCGAACACCGAGAGGACGAACACGATCAGGTCGGCGTTGCGGACGACCGCCAGCACCTGCTGCCCGTCGCCTTTCCCTGTCGCCGCGCCCTCGATCAGCCCCGGTACGTCGAGCAACTGGATGTTCGCGCCGCGGTGGTTCAACATCCCCGGGTTGACATCCAGCGTCGTGAACTCGTAGGAGCCGGTTTCGCTCTCGGCGTTGGTCAGCGAGTTCAGCATCGACGACTTGCCGACGCTCGGGAAGCCAACCAGCGCGACGGTCGCGTCGCCGTGTTTCTCGACGGAATAGCCGCCACCGCCGCCCGAACCCGACTGCTGTTTCTCGAGTTTCTCCTTTTTCTCCGCGAGTTTGGACTTCAGCCGGCCGATGTGGGCCTCCGTCGACTTGTTGTAGGGCGTGTTGGCGATTTCTTCCTCGATTGCCTCGATTTCATCCTCGAGCCCCATTTGTCCGTACACAACCGGCCGTGCCGAAAAACCCTTTCGAGACCCGCACGCTGAGACGGATCGATGGCCTCGATCCGATACGTCGAAAGAATTACCAATACTAATGGAGTTTCGACACACATAAACGACGGGCCAGCAACCGACCACATATGCCAGACGCGTCGCAGCTGCGCGACAGTACACAGATCGTCCTCCCCCGAGAGACACTCGTGGGGCTCGAGACGCAGCTCGATGACGTCTGTACGGTCTCCGTTTTCGCTGAGGGCGAGGACTACTGCCGGATCGTTGGCAGTCCGGTCGAGATCAAACGGGCCACCGAGTTCCTCACCCGCCACGGCGTCAGCGTGCGCTGACTACCAGAACCGTTCCTGAGTGATTTACTGCCCACCGACTCGACGGCGGTTCTGTTCTACAGATGCGCAAGGCGAGTGCCTGTTCGCGACGCTGCCGGCTGGACCGTTGGACTGCCCAGCGTGGGCCACACCGTTGTGAGTGGCCGTGGCGGGTCGAAACCAGAATGCCTATATTGATTTAGGTCTACCTAAAAACATGGCGGGAAAGCAGACAGGGAATGCGAACCCGGCGTATCGGAACCGATTCGGGGACGGGAACGGCGTCGTCGAAAGACCCATGCACGTCGACTGTTCGCCCATGATGGTGTCTCACCAGTGACCCCCGAGACGACCTCCGGAACGGACGGGTACGCGATGCCGGTCGAAACGATCAGGGCGGCACGAGACACTGTCGCCGCGCTTCAAAGCGCCGAGGGCGACTTCGTCGTCTCCTGTCGCGAATCGGGGATTCGACCCGAACCGGTTACGGACGCGCGATTCGACAGCCACAGCGATGCCCAGCAGGCCTGTGACGCCGCTCGCCGCTATCGTGACGCGATGCGAACGCTGGATCCGTCACTGTCACAGTACGACCTCGTCGTCTCGCCGGTCGACGAGACTCCACTCGAGGTCGCGAGCGTTCGCGAACAGACCGGTCGACGACGCGCCAACGGACTCCCCGCATCGCGCCGGACCGTGACACTCGCTGGCACCGGCAGCGACGAGTGGCTTCGTGTCGAGAACGGCCCGGTCGTTCACTTCACCGGTCCCGATTCGCTGCTCGACGATGAAGTCATCGCGCGGCAACTGCGATCGAAACTCGACGAGAAACGTGGCTGAGCGCCGTCCGTCTTTCCAACGGCTGGACAGTTCGGCATGGTGCTTCCCTCCGCGTCGATGTCGGCAATGACGACCGTCGCGCCGTCATCAACTGAACCAGTCGGCGACTGCGCCGCCGGTCACGATGGCACTCTTGCTTTTCGAGGGCGTCCTGAACCGATACCACGATCGATACTGACCTATCACGGCTATTGCCAGTCGCGGTAGATCCTTGCTCGCTCGGCGTCTACGTGGACTATGACTCGCGTCCTGGTTCCGATCGACGGCTCCTCGCAATCGACCGACGCACTCGAGGAAGCGTTCGACCTGTTTCCCGACGCCGAGATCCACGTCTTGCACGTCATTCAGGTCACTCAGGTCCCGTCGGATCCGGGGACGACGCCCTACGAATACGCCAAGGAGACGGGCCAAGCGTTTCTCGAGGACGCGGCGACGACCGCCGATACACACGGTCGGCGGATCGAAACGGCGCTCATCGAGGGCCATACCGCTCGCACGGTTCTCCGGTATATCGACGAGCACGACATCGATCACGTCGTGATGGGCAGTACCGGTCGGTCCGGGATGTCGAGAGTCCTGCTGGGCAGCGTCGCGGAGGCGGTCACCCGTCGCGCTCCCGTTTCGGTCACGATCGCCCGGTGACGGGCTCGTATCGCCGGGTGCAAGCCACGTCAGACGAACCACTGCCATACGGCCTCCTGTCTGCGGGTGCCAGTGGGCCCGCGACCGCTCCTGCAGGTCCACGGTCACTCAGGACAGGGGATTGTATCACCAGTTCCCCTTCGAACGATGGACTGTCGGCTACCGCTCGGGATGTGTCGGCGCGTCGAATCCGCCCCGGACGAGCGGCTTCGCGATATGTCGACGCGCACACGGCGGCACTTCGTACCACCCACGCTCGAGGTCGCGCTCGAGGTCCCGCGTTGCTTTCTCAGCCGCCGTCGTCTCACAGTCTCGACAGCGATACCCCTGATTCCGGCCGGCGCTTTTCATCGTCCGACCGCAGTCTGGACAGGTCGGGGTTACCCGTTCGGTCCGCACAAGCTCGCGGATGGCAAACTTCTCGAGTTTGAGCGTGCCGTCGGAAACCTCGCCACAGGCAGTGAGTCGATCACCGACACGCAACGCTCGAACGCGATCCCGGAAGCGTTTGGTCGGCTCAAAGGCAGCACACGTGAGTCGGTCACCCGAGTCCTCATTCACTCCATCGTCGGCTGCCGGTAGTTCGAGATCGAAGAAGACGTGCCCGCCGCGCCGTGTGTCGGGCTTGCTCGTGACCCGTCCCTCGAGTCGATAGGCGTGTCCGTCCTCGACTGTCGACAGCGAGCCGTCCTGCAAGTGGACATCCGTCCCCTGATTCGTGACGAACAGTTGGGTCGCGTCGACGGGTTCGCTCTCGATCCGATCGGCGACCGCACGGACGGCGTCTGCATCGTCGCCACGAATGCCATGCAAGATCGGGCCGGGCGTGTGGGGCACGCAGACGGTCTCGTCTTCGCCGCGGTCGACCGTATCCCACACGTCGGGATAACCCCAGTCGGCGGCGGCGAAGACGCTCTCGTGGTCCACGTCGCGGGCCGTTCCCCATCGGTCGGGCTCGCGATAGGAGATGTACTCGTAGGTCCACTCCGGAAGTGCGTCCCACGCCCCGATCGCAGCCAGCGCGCCGATCCGGCCGCGGCCGTCGCCGGCGTGCCACGACCGGTAGCCGTGGCGGTCGATCAAGGCCTCGGCGTCGGCGATGGCGAGATGGTCGCGGATCGCTGCGCGTGCAAACCGCATAACATCGTCGGGGGCTGTGTCGTCGTCCGGATTGTGCGCTGTGACGACCAGTCCGGGATTCGTCCGCTCGTCGCCGGTTTCGGCCAGCGACTCGAGGCGCTCTCTCGCGAGCGCGTACGCGCGATCAGGATCACAATCGGTATGGATCGCCAGTGCGGCGTTGCCGCGGGTTTTGTACTCGACAGCGGGGTTGAGCCGGACGAGCAGGAGCCGCGAAATAGTCTGTCCGCCATCCTGACGGAGCCGGTCGGCGATCTCTGCGGCGACGTACGTCGTACACATTCCCAGCTCGCGCGAGTCTGTATCGTCGATCCCGACGACGGTCATCGCCGATGTTTGCACGTCCGCTGAGTAACGCCTTTCGGGATCTGCCCCATCATCGCCGGCGGTAGAAACCGGTATATAAATATACTCCTGATACAGACACGAATCGCGACACGGGACGCAGACATCACGGGGAAAACGTCTTATAGCAGGAATCGCTTACAACCCCGTATGTCCCGCTCCGCACTGGTCGGCAACGTGACCGCGATGTTAGAGGACGCGGGATTCGCGGTGAGCGATCGGTGTGCGATTCGGCCGAAGAGTTTCGATATTGCTGCCCGACGTGGTGACGATCTGATCCTCGTCAAGATCCTCGCGAACATCGACGCGTTCAACGAGGCGACCGGCCACGAGATGCGTCGGCTTGGAACCTACCTCGAGGCAACGCCGCTGGTCATCGGGCTTCGCAGCCGTGATGAGGACCTGAAACCGGACGTCGTCTATTTCCGCCATGGCGTCCCCGTGTTCAGTCCCGATACGGCGTATAACCTGTTTATCGAGAACGTCCCACCGTTGATTTACGCCGCCCCTGGTGGCCTCTATGTCAACATCGACGGCGACCTGCTGGCCGACGAACGCCAGGACAAAGACTGGAGTCTCGGCCAACTGGCCAGCGAACTCGGTGTCTCACGCCGGACCGTCTCGAAGTACGAAGACGGCATGAACGCCTCCGTCGAGGTTGCGATGGCACTCGAGGAGTTGTTCGACGCACCCCTGACGAGCCCGGTCGACGTCCTCGAGGGTGCCGACGAGGTTCACGAAAGCGAGGCGACGCCGGACGATCCGGAGGCCGATCCGGACGACGAACAGGTGGTCGCCGTCTTCACGCGGGCTGGCTACAGCGTGCATCCGACGGTTCGCTCGCCGTTTACGGCCGTCAGCGAGGACGAAGCCGACAGCGACATCGTCCTGACAGGTCACTCGAAGTTCACGAAGGCCGCAGAGAAACGCGCCCGTATCATGAGTTCGATCGGGGAGGTCACCCGCACACGGTCGGTCTACGTCGTCGACCGCGCAAAACAGGACTCCGTCGACGGCACTGCGCTGGTCGAACGCGAGGAACTCACGAACCTTCGGAGTGCAGACGAGCTCCGAGATGTCATCCGAGAACGCTCGGAGCGCGAAGAAGCGGCCTAATCGGGGATGTCCGGTTGAATCGACCGCAGACTCAGACGGTCTGCTGTATGACTAGTAGTCCGTATCAGGCCGTGTCGTCGCCGTAGGTTTCCTCGAGATACTCGATGATGTCGCTGCTCTCTGGCATTCCGTCGACGCCAGTCGCCTCGTCGGTGATGACCGGGACGCCGGTCTGACCACTGACTTGCTCGACTTTGGTCCGCTTGCTGTGTGCGCGGGGCACCTCGATGGTATCGTAGTCGAGGTCGAGTTCGTCGAGTTTCGTCCGGACCATCGCACAGAATGGACAGCCAGGGAGGTCGTACAGCGTGATGTCTGCCATCGTGACTGAAGATAGGGGCCTCGAGCCCCAAGAGCACAGTGATTGCGATGGTCCGGTATCGGCCAGCAACGATTGCATACGAGCGCGTGTTGGGCGGACTGATTCATACGGACTTCCTGTCAGTCGGTCCCGGCGCAGTGAAGCAGCCCGTCTCGTACGGACTACTGTCAATCAGTACCGGTGGAACCGCGATCCGCACTGCGATCCCACCGAAATCGGTACAGCAGCCCGTCTCAGTGGCTGTTTGAATGTGTTCGCCGTGGGCCTAGCCGAGCATCCCGCTGGTGGTAACGTAGAAGTAGCCGATCAGTGCGACAGCGATCGCCCACTGTCCGACCCGGACGTCTCTGCGTTCACCCATCGCCGTTTTGACCAGCGGATACGCGATGATCCCGGCGGCCAGTCCGGTCGCAATGGAGTAGGTCAGTGGCATGATCGTGATCGTGAGCCCGGCCGAGACCGACCACGCGGGATCTTCCCAGTCGATGTCGAGGACGCCCTGGAGCATGATGACTCCGACGGCGACGAGCGCGATGAACGACGCGTAGGCGGGAATCGCGGCAATGATCGGTACTGCGATCAGCGATAGTGCGAACAGGGCCCCAACCACGAGGGCGGTGAATCCTGTGCGGCCACCTTCCTCGACGCCGGTCGAGGACTCGACGAAGGTCGTCACCGTCGAGGTACCGACCATCGCCCCGACGGTCGTCCCGACAGCGTCGGCCATGAGTGGCTTCTCGATTTCGGGGAGTTCGCCGTCTTCATCTAAGAACTCACCGAACTGGGCGACGCCAATGAGCGTCCCGGCGGTATCGAAGAAGTCGACGAAGAAGAACGTGAACACGACGAGCACGAACGTCAGTGGATCGATGTCGCGCAGTCCTTCGACGAACGCACCGGCAAGCGGCGTGATGTCGTAGTGTGGGGATGTCACTGCTTCGAAGGTGACTTCGCCGGTTCTCTCGTCGAGCAACGTCTCGGGTGCGAGTGCCGATGCACTCGCAACGCCAGTGAGCAACAGTCCCCAGCCGGCAACGGCTGTCGTGACGATGCCAGCGATGATCGCGCCCTTCATCCCGCGTGCCCACAGGATAAACGTCAAGAAGAGGCCGGCGAGCCCGAGGATCGCGGCCGGATTCTGTGCGACGTTACCGAGCGTGACCAGCGTCGCTGGATCGCCCGTAACGACCTGCATCTCTTGCAGCCCGATAAACAGCAGGAAGACACCGATCCCCGCACCGACCGAGAATTTGACTGGCTCAGGGAAGAGGTTGATGACGTATTTGCGGGCCCCAACGGCCGTGATAGCGATGAAAATGATTCCTTCGACGAAAACCGCGGCGAGGGCCGTCTGCCACGGAATCCCCATCCCGATGACGACGGTGAACGTAAAGAAGGCGTTGAGTCCCATCCCGGGAGCCAGTCCGAACGGTCGATTGGCGTACAGCGCCATCACCAGCACCGCGACGACCGAGGCGATGATCGTCGCGATCGCCAGCATCTGGAACACCTCGTTCGAGTCGTAGACGGCCCCGTCGATGGTCGTCTGCTGGTTGATCTCGCCCTGTTCGTTGAAACCCATAATCGCCGGCAGCAACACCGTCGGGTTCACCACGATGATATACGACATCGCCAAGAACGTCGTAATCCCCGCGATCAGTTCGGTCGTGAAGTCGGTATTATGTTCGTCAAATCCGAAATATGACGAAAGTAAGTCGATAGCCCCCATTTTGGATGCTCGAGCGTAGCAACACGGGTTAGTTAAGCGTTTTTGTCCAGCCCCGTCTATCATGAAAGTACATTCGCGCATAGTGGCTGACAGCGTACCGATCCGTCTCTCGACCTGTCGATGTGGCTGGACGGCGTCTGTCGACCGGTGGACGAACGTATTTGACCCCGGAACGCGTACTGTGGTACCATGAGGTTTGTGATCGTTGGGTACGGTCGAGTCGGCTCACGGACGGCAACGATCCTCGCCGAAGAGGGCCACGATGTCGTCGTCGTCGATACCGATATCGATCGGCTCAAGCGTGTGTCCGACGACGAGTTCGAGACGGTACACGGCGATGGGTCTGACGAAGACGTCCTCGTCGAGGCAGGCATCGAGACGGCCGACGCGATCGGGGCTTTTACACCCGATCTCAACGTCAACTTCGCGGCCTGTATGGTCGGGACCCATCACGGCTGTCGAACCGTCTTACGGATCGACGCGGACTACCGCGAGGATATCTATGAAAAGTACGCCGCAGAGGTCGACGAGATTATCTACCCCGAACGACTCGGCGCTGCAGGTGCCAAAACCGCCCTGCTTGGCGGCGACTTCAACGTCGTCGCCGACCTCGCCGCAAACCTCCAACTGACCGTCCTCGAGATCAAGGAGGGATCACCGGCGGTCGGCAAGCGAATGAGCGAACTCGAGTTGCCCGAATCCGCGCGGATCTATGCCCATGGCCGCGCACACGAACCGCTGACGATTCCGCTTCCGGGAACGGAACTCGCAGCCGGCGACGAGGTCGCAGTCATCACCGAAACCGACCGCGCGGATGCGGTTCGGGCCGCCCTGTTACCCGCCAGCGCTTGAGACGGGCTGTTGTCCGAGTTCCTGGCATACTGACTGATCGCGGCCCGTCTGACGCTGGCTGTGAGGGACGGTTCCGCGGCTCGAGCCGCAGTGTCCTCGACGTGCCTCTGACACTCGGACCGAATGGTTATGGGGGAAGAGAAACGGGAGCAGGCGCGCAGGCGAGGGGATGGGGGGAGTGTGGTGGGGAGGCCGCCAGCGCGCCTATTGGTTTCGTCACGCGGTGGGATAATAAAACCGCGTCAGACGGGGGTCAGACGGACGACGAAGAGCCGTTTTCGAGACGGAAAACGAGCACGTTCTGGTGGACCATCGAGGGGACAAACGAGAACGGATAGCCGTAGACGTGGAGGTCTTTCGTCGGGTCGTACCAGATCAGATTCGCCGCCAGCGACAGCGGCGCGGTCGACTCGATCGCCTGTGCGAGCTCCGCCGAGAGGAACTCGTAGGATTGCTCGCGGTACATGTCTCCGATGAAGACGACGACGTGGCCGTCCGGGGCGACGGCGTCCGAAAACCGGTCGAACTTCTCGGCCATGTCCGTGAGCCAGTCGGCTTTCGTCTCCCAGGTTACGTCCGTCCCAGAGGCAGCGTCGCCGTTCTCGTCGTCACTCTCGTCAGACCGATCGAACGAGCCCAGCTTGCTTTCGCGGGTCCGGCGCTCGTTGCGCGTCTGCTCGAGCTCGTCCATGTGCCAGTAGGGAACGTCGGTCAACAGGAGATCGATCGCATCGTCGTCAACGTCGTCGATCAGGTCGGCACAGTCGCCATGGCGCATGTCCTGTGTGGCGAGTGGCGGGTCGCCACGCGCACGCCGCTCATCGTTTTCGCGCTCGAGGACCTCGTGATAGATCTCGACCCACCGGTCGGTGCGCTCGAAGCCGATCGCTTCCCGGCGGCCGGTGTCCTCGTGTTCACAGAGACTCGCACCCAACAAGGTGCCGCCGACGCCGGCGAAGGGGTCGAGGACGGTGTCGCCGGCCTTGCTGAACCGACCGATCAACTCGGCACAGAGCCGCGGGGGTTTCTGCCCGCCGTGTTCGCTGCGCAGGTTGTGTTGGAGGTCGGGTGGGTAGCCTTCGGCGATCACCGACTTCGTGGCGTACTTCCATTCCTTGCCGGTCAGATCGTTCACGCGATTGCGCTCGTCGTAGATCCCCCGGCCCTCGATGTAGCGCTGGTGGTCGGCCAATTCGTCGGTATCGATCACCTCGCCATCTTCGACCGGCAGTGATTCCTCGCGTGCGCGGTCGGCGTCGAACCCGCCGTCCTCGTCCGTGAACAGCCGACTCTGGCGGTGTCGCTCCCCGTCGTCTGCCATACCCTCGAGTGCTCACGGGGACCGCTTAAACGCTTGTGCCTCGTATCGATCGGGTCGGTCGGCGACGTGCCGTGCCCGACGTTTTTCACCGCGTCCTGCGAAGGACACCCAAGGACTGATGAGCGTCGTCGATGCTGGATTGCTCATTGTCGGCACGATCGCGCTCTGGGGCGGCGCACGCCTGCTCGTGACCGGGGCCTCGCGACTCGCCGGTGCGGCCGGCGTCTCCGCGCTCGTCGTTGGCCTCACGGTCGTCGCCTTCGGCACCTCCGCGCCGGAAATCGCCGTTTCGGTCGAGGCCGCGTTCGCGGGCCGGGGCGACGTCTCGGTCGGCAACGTCGTCGGCTCGAACCTGTTCAATCTTGGCGTGATCCTCGGTCTCATCGGCGTCCTTTCGCCGTTTCGGGTCGCCGAGACGCTGGTCCGTCGGGACGCACTCGCGATGGCTGCCGCGACGGCAGTCGCCGCCGTCGTCCTCCTGAACGGAGCCGTCTCGCGACTCGAGGGTATTATCCTGCTCGCGTTGCTCGGCGGCTACCTCGGCGCGCTCGGCGTTGCAATTCAGAGAGCGAGCCGGGCGGACGACGGTCACCCCGACACAGTCGACGACGGAGCGACGGTTCCGCCGCTCGACGCTGATGAGGAGACGCCACGCGAAATCCGGTCGGGGCTCGAGGGCGGTCGCGTCCTCGTGGGCCTGCTCTTGGTGATCGGCGGCGGGCGCGTGCTGATCGACGCGGCGGTCGGACTGGCCCTGGCCGTGGGCATCTCCGAGTGGGCGGTCGGCGCGACGATCGTCGCGATCGGGACCTCGCTGCCGGAACTCGTCACCTCCGTCGTCGCTATCCGTCGCGGCGACGTCGGCATTGCAGCGGGCAACGTCGTCGGCTCGAACGTCTTCAACGTCCTCGGCGTTCTGGGGATCGTCGCTGTCGTCCAACCGACGGCGGTCGATCCCGCCGTTTTTCTCGGCATCGCGTGGCTCTGCGTGCTGACCGCGTTTGCGACGGTCGTGCTCGCGACTGGGCGTCGATTAACTCGTCTCGAGGGTATCGCCCTCGTCACACTCGGAGCGGGATACTGGGTTGTGAGCGTGGCACTCTGAGACCTCGATCGACGGGTGGCAGTGACAGGCGGCGAACCCGGTGACACGGGTGTTAGCGAGGGTACTTCCCGCTTGCGACCCGAGAC
Source organism: Natrinema hispanicum (assembly GCF_004217335.1). Classification (GTDB taxonomy): domain Archaea; phylum Halobacteriota; class Halobacteria; order Halobacteriales; family Natrialbaceae; genus Natrinema; species Natrinema hispanicum. Next base: position 500,390 of record NZ_SHMP01000004.1, on the reverse strand, counting down.
GATCGTATGAATATGCTCGTCGACGGCGAGTGGCGCACCGACGCCTTCGAGGTCACTACCGAAGACGGCTCGTTCCAGCGCCAGGAGACGCCGTTTCGACACGAAATCCAAGACGATCCCGACGCCCGGTTTCAGCCCGAGGCAGGTCGATACCACCTCTACGTCTCGTATGCCTGTCCGTGGGCCCACCGGACGCTTTTGATGCGGACGCTTTTGGGGCTCGAGGACGCGATTTCGGTCTCGGTCGTCGACCCATATCGTGGCGAGGACGGCTGGCAGTTCACGCCCGACAAAGACGGCTGTACCCGCGATGGCGTCCACGATGCGGACTTCCTCCGAGAACTCTACGTCCGCGCGGACCCGGACGCGACCTGCCGTGTGACAGTACCAGTCCTCTGGGACAGGAACGAAGACACCATCGTCAACAACGAGTCCGAAGAGATCATGCGGCTGTTCGACACCGAGTTCGACGAGTATGCGCAACGAGATGTTGACCTCTATCCCGAAGGCTATCGTGACGAGGTCGATCGGATCATCGACGAAATCTACGAGCCGATCAACAACGGCGTCTATCGGGCCGGGTTCGCCACGAAACAGGAGCCCTACGACGAGGCAGTCGACGAGCTCTTCGCGGCGCTCGATCACTGGGACGAGGTGCTCGCAGACCAGCGCTATCTCGCGGGCGATCGGCTGACTGAGGCCGATATTGCGATGTTTACGACGCTCGTCCGATTCGACAACGTCTATCATACTCACTTCATGTGTAATGCCCAGTCCATCCGTGAGTACGACAACCTCTGGCCGTATTTGCGCGATCTGTACCAAACACCCGGTGTCGCCGAGACGGTGAATATGGCCCACATCAAAGAACACTACTACACGACCCATCCCGACGTGAACCCCCACCGAATCGTCGCCCGCGGGCCCGACCTCGAGTTTTCGGCCCTACATGACCGCGACGTGCTTCCCGGCGGGCCGCCGTCTGGTCTGTGCACAGCAGCCAGTGCGGACGACTAATAGCGGTGGCTGTGAAGCGAAAACAATGTGACTGCGACGTTACGATCCGCCGTTTCGTCGACTCGATCTAAGCGTCTTCGTCGGTTTCGGCCTCCTCGGCCTCGGCATCGTCATCGGCTTCGAGTAGATCGGTGCTGGCACGGTCTGCTTCACGCCGCCACGTCTCGAAACTATGCTCGAGTTCCTCGTCCGAGACGAACACCTTCCAGAGAACCCACACGACAGCCAGCACGGGGAGAAGCGGAAGAAGGACGATCACGAGTACGCCGGCCATGATGTAGCCGAACAGGGACATCTGTGTGTTCGGCCCATAGCCGGTCGACTCGGACACCTTGACTGACATGTGTGTGCCTACGAACGTGTCGGTATTCCGTGTTACGATTCCGTGGATCCGTTTCGGAACGAATACACGTCGACGTGACTGCCCAGAATTAGCTTGTCTCGAGCCCGTTTCGCCCGTCCGACGCGTCGCTCAGAACCGCTTCGGCGTCGTCGGTGGGCCGGTATGCGAGTGCTTGCATCGTCTCGGACAAGGAGAGGAAGCGTTTGGAGTTATTGGAGATGCCGTGTGCGATCAGCGGTGACGTTTCGAGCGTCGCCGTCGCGGCCGCGTTGAGCAGCCGTCGGCAGTCGCCGGGGCTGAGCCACATCGCGCGGGCGTAGCGCTCGCCGGCTCCGTCTCGCTCGCGACACTCCTGGCGGAGCTCGTCGCGGGTGAGCAGCCAGCCGATCCGGAGAGTGACCACCTCGAGTCCGTGGCGGTTCGCGTAGTACGAGCCCATCGCCTCGCCGAAGACCTTCGTGACGCCGTAGTAGGTGTCCGGATCGACCGGATCGCCTGGCCGGACGATTTCGGGCGTGCCGACCGTCGACTCCGGGCGGCTCGGCGAGACGGTGTTTCCCATGTTGACCGCGTGGTTCGAACTCGCAAAGACCACCCGCTCGAGATCGTTTTCGATCGCGGCCTCGAAGGCATTGGAGAGCCCGTCGATGTTCGGCCCGCGAAGGTCGTCCCACGTGGCTCGCGGCGAGGAGATGGCCGCGAGATGAATTACCACGTCTTGTCCCTCGAGCGCGTCGACGAACTGTTCGCGGTCGGTAATCTCGAGGAGCGTCGTCTCGAGGGCTGCGGTCTCGCTGTGAGAGAATAGGGTCAAGTCGTGCTCGTCGGCCGGGAACGCGTCGACGATCGCCCGCCCAACGTTTCCCGCCGCGCCGGTAATGGCGATGTTCGCCATGGCGAATTGACACCGACGCGGCTGAAATAGGCCGCCCCAGCGCGTTCCGGCCGATTCGTCTCCGCTCGAGCGACGCGAAACTCATGCGGTTTGCTGTCAGTCATTTCCGGTGCAACCCCGAACCGTCCTGCGGTTGCACCGGTAAATCGGTACAGCAGACCGTATCAGTCGGTCATTGTCGGCAAGACGGGTGCTTGCAGGCTGCCGACCGGAGGCCTTTTTCGCGGCCAGCCGTATCTGCATCCGTGACAGCCCCCACGACGTGGGATGTCGAACTTCGCGTGCCGGCAGACGCCGATCTGGACGCTGCCGGTGAATCCCGAACGATCGAGGTCCGTGAGGACGAATCGATTCTCGAGGCGGCCCGGTCGGCGGGCATCTGGCTTTCTGCGGACTGCCAGCAGGGCTGGTGTATCACCTGCGGGGCGACACTCATCTCCGGCGAGGTCGACCACAGTCGGGCCAAGCGGTACTATCCCGAAGATGAGGCGGCGGGATTCGTCCTTACCTGTGTCGCACGCCCCCGCTCCGATTGCATCATCAAAGTCGAACAGTACGGCGAGTTGCTCCAGCACCGTGCCGACCACGACAGGCCGCCAGGACGGTCGAAGCTCGGATAGTGGACAACCGCACGCACCGCCCAAGCGTGTGCCCACTGAACGTTTTCACCCCGCACGATGTACGGGCCACTATGTCGTCGCAGTTTACCGGTATCCTGCTCTACGACGGTGATTGCCCGTTCTGTTCGGCCGCCTCGACCGCGATGCGCCAGCTCGAGGGTGTCGGCGTCGTCTCCTGGGACGAGCCGGCCGCACAGGACTTTCTCGAGGCGCAGTTCGGCGAAGCACCCTTCGCACTGTTTTTCGTCGATAGCGAAGCCGAGACGGTCTGGGCGGGCCGGGCTGCCGCGAGTGAGCTCTGCGAGCGAGCCGGCATGCCGGTCCTCGTTCAGGACATCGTCGACGAGAACTACGAGCGCGTCGCCGACGCGATCCAGTCCGTCATGGGAACCGACCGCGAGATCGATCCGTACCACGACGCCTACCCACTGGCCGATGACGCCGCGGCGCTGTTCGACGACGTGGCGGCAAACGCCAGTCGGACGCATGTGCCTGACTCGGCGTAAGTCGCTCGAGCAGCCACACTCGAGGGTGGAATCAATATCCAGCGTGGCCAGGAGAGGAGTCAGTCAGTTCATGACAAAGAGATGGCAGCGAGGGACTACTCGTAGAGCGTGCCGAGAAGGTATATCACGACGACCCCACCGATCAGGGCTAGCGCCACTTCAGGATAGAAACGGACGTCGTCCGGGCCGAAGTAGCTGTCGAGAATTATGTCCACCCATCCGATCATCGCGATCGGGAGTAGCACTCCCAGAAGCAGTTGAACGATTGTGACTACATCGGCGACGTACTCCGGAATCTCCAGCCCGTCTGAGAACATATCAACGCATATGAGGGTCTCTGTCTTAAGTATTATCGGCCCCTCCAGTTTGGATTCCGACCCTACACAGCGAGGCCACTCGTTACGCCGGATTCGGCGCAGGCAGAGACCGCAGCTCTCGCGGTGGCGCGAGGTAGTTGGCCCGGTTGTGGACGCTTAGATACTGGAGAATGCCGTTGTTGGTTCGTGCGCCGACTGAGCCCTCGGTGAGATCGGTCCCAGTCATCGCCTCGCGGGTCTTCACGAAGTCGGCGATCGACCGCTGCAAGGAGAGAAAGTGCGTAGCAGCCCGGTCGTCGTCGGTCGAGTCGAAGTCCCGTCGGAGGATGATCGGTTCGCCGTCCTCACGGGCACGCGATGTCTTCTGGGCGTGGCCGACCGTTCCCTCGTTCCGGGCGTCCTCGGCCGCGCTCTCGGCGATCTCTGTGACGCGGCTCGAGTCGCCAAGATTGTGCCCGGCCCCCTCGACGAGGTCGTCGGCAGCGTGGTCTGGCGAAAACATCTTGGCAACGCGTTGATCACGACTGTCCTGGTCGTACCACTGGTGGAGGTGCAACTGGAGCCTCGAGAGGTGGATCGTCGTGCCGCCGGCGAACGGCCCGTCCTGAATCGTCACGCGGTCTTCGCTCGCCTGTGTCTTCCGAAAGCCCGATTTGAACCCCATGAACATCGGTGCGTCCTCCGGGACCGGATTGCCGTCGGGAATCCCATAGACGCCGGATTGATTGTCGGCTGGCAGTCCGCGCCCAATGAATCCTGTCCGGCGGTCGGCGATATCGAAGACGCCGTCGAAGGTCCCCTCAACGTCGATGCCGTTGAGTTGCTCGAGTTCGCCTTTCATGGCTTCCTCGACACTGAGCGTGACGTGGCCGTAGTCGCTGGCCAGATGGAGCAACGCATCGTACGCATCGAGCGTGGGGTCCTCGAATGGTGTCAGCGCCGTCGGCGCTGGCAACTCGACACCTGCGGGGGCTGCGTCGAACCGGTCGAAGTACGCTGGGCTATAGGCGATGGTAAACGCCAGTCCCTCGTTGCCGCGTTTGTACGCCTTCTCGATGGTTCGGAACGCGGCCTCGAGTTGCTCGCGCTCGTCGGCCGCGTCGGCCGGACCATCACCGACGTACTCGAGGCCCAGTAGGAGATGATGTTCGGGCGGCACCACGTTGCCGTGGTCGTCGGTCGCGAGAAACTCGTTCCAGGCGTGTTGACGATCAGGGAGTTCGTCGAGTGCGAGAGTCGCCTGTGGCACGTCTTCGGTCGCTTCGCGCTGGAGGCAGGCGGAAAGCGCGCTTGCACCGCCGATGGCGACGGCGCTGCGGACGAACGCGCGACGCGAGATCCCACGATCCGGTCGGTCCATAGATGGCTCTGTGTGCCCGTCAGGCAAGGGGATTACGGTCCCGCTGATCCCGTAAGATGGCCGACTCGACGCTCGACCACGACCCCTCTTCCTGATGTCGGCCCGTCACAACACTTGACGACCGTGTACACGCGGCAGCCGTCTCGGACGGACTGCCGTCTGAAAGTCCGCACAGACAGGCCGTCGTCTGACTGACTGTACGCACTCCATTCATCATCAGATGTTCGTGATTGTCACGATAAAATGAATAGTGTCTCAAGAGTGTACGCGAACCTCTAAGTGCTGCGTTATGGTGTCAATGGATGCGATGTCTGATGACAAACCACACTCTGCAGGGAGCGTTAGTCATGGCGACACGAGCGAGCGTGTCGGTATGGAAGTCATTCGCGAGCGTGGGCTCGAGCCCGAGGACCTCCGCGAGAAACTGATCGACGCGATCGGTGCCGAGTTCACCACCTACTACTACTATACGAACCTGCGGATGCATCTGGCGGGACATGAAGATTACAAGGAGATCACCGAAGACGCCCGCCTCGAAGATCGGGCTCACTTCGAACTCGTCGCACCGCGAGTGTACGAACTCGGCGGGGCGCTCCCCAACGATATTCGGGACTTCGCCGACCGGGCGTCCTGTCCGGACGCCGAGGTGCCAACGCCGATGGACGACGAGGGTGGCTTCAACACCGGCAGCCTCGATGCCGAAGGCATTCTCGAGGTCCTGCTCGAGGCCGAACGCTGTGCGATCCGAACGTGGTCGGAGATCTGTGACATGACCCGCGACGTCGATCCACGGACCTACGACATGGCCTCACGCATCCTCCAGGAGGAGATCGAACACGAGGCGTGGTTCGTCGAACTGCTCTCGATGGAACGCGACGGCGAGATCAACCCGGCCGGCCACTTCGTCCGGGGCGAACCCGGCGACGCACCGCTCTCGACCAACCGGCGGTTCAACGACAGCGCCTAAGCTGTCAGTTTACCGCGCTCGAGCGGTCGCGCCATCCTCGGCAGCGACCGGTACAGCCTTTCCTGTGTATGTGCTATGCTCTCTATGAACGAGGTCGAGGTATTCGTCGAAATCGACGCGCCGCCCGCGGTCGTCTGGGACGCCCTGCTCGCGTTCGATACCTATCCCGAGTGGAACCCGCTCACCCGTCGGGTCGAAGGGGTCGTGATCGATGGGACGGCTCAACGGGAGCGGGACGACCTCGCTGACTCTCGTGGACTCCTCGACGGCCAGGTGCTCGCCACCGTCGAGCCATACAAACGGCTCGCCTGGCTCGATCGGTTCGTCCTCCCGTTCGCACTCGATCGCTACCACGAGTTTCACCTCCAGCCGATAGACGATGGGCAGCGGACGCGGTTGCTCCAGCGGGAGACGGTTCGCGGCGCGCTCGCCTCGCTAGTGTTCGACGAGACCAAGGTCGAACGGGCGTTCGTCGCAATGAACAAGGCAGTCGCGGTCCGCGCCGAGCGACGGGCAAGCGCGACGCCGTAACGGCCAGTCGACTACGCACGTCCGCAGGTTCAAGTACGGACGGGCGGCCAAGCCCGACGTGATCTGCCAGACAGCACACACCACGAGTCTCGAGGACCGGCTGCCGTCACTGTCAGCCCGGGTGAACGATGGGCCATAGGGCGCTGGTCGCCTATCGGCGACTGGACCACCTCTACGACGTGCGATACAGTCACTGGGGCGGCGACGATCTGTCGCTAACAGGCGAGATCAGCGCCACTGCTCCTCTGGCAGCCGGTGCGATCGAGCCCTCGCTCGTCGCGGACTCGATCACCCGCGATCGCATCCTGACAGACCATCTCGATCCCTGCGCCTACGAGGCGCTGTATCTCGTCGATCCGGCGGCTGACTACGCGGTCGATGCCTACAGGGTCTGCTGGCTCGAGTGGGGCGACGGTCGCGACGGTGGCCGCGGCGCGATCGTCGCGGTCGACCCCGACGACGACCGCGCACTCAGGGTCTGGTTTCGCGCGACCAAAACCGCGCTCGCCGACGTCATCGAGATGGGCGGCCTCTCTCGGCGGGCCGCACAGGCCTACCTCGAGGCGCGCGTCTGCGAGGCGTACGACAGCACCGTCTACAGGCGGAGCAGGCCGAGTGCCTCGCTTGACCCCGAGGGTGAAGGCCGTACGCTCAGCTAAACGTGCTCCGTGCGCTCGATATACTGTTCAATCGTGTCGGTTGAAACATCGCCTGCCGTCCCCACGTAGTACGATTTCTCCCAGAACTCACCGCCCCACAGGTAGTCTTCTAAGAACGGTTCGTGCTGTTCCCACATCTCCCGCGCTGTGATGCTCTTGACCGTCCGCACGATTTCGCTCGGGGCGTGTCGTTCGAGAATTTCCGATTCTCGTGATGACGAAAGACTTCGTCTTTCGAACCACTTCGGGTGAGCAGAGACGAACAGGTGTACGTGGTCGGGCGAAATGTGTATCGACAGAATCTCATAGCCATACTCTTCGAACACGTCCCGGAAACTCGCTTCCAGCGAATCGTCGATTGGTTCGAGAATCGCATGGCGGTACTGAGCGGGATCGAAGATCCCGCGAGGTACGCAAAGCTTCGCTTTGCTTGACTTTGGGCACCACACGAAGTGGTAGTTGATGTTGTACACCGTGTGATTCGACCGATTCTCGCCCATACTGATGACACGCCACCGATACAAGTTAAGTATATCCGAAGGATATACGCGGGTATGGCGAATCGATTTGAAATCGACGGCGAGGAAGTTCTCGACGGTGAGGTCAAGCCGTTCGGGAACAGCGCGCACGTCACCGTCCCAAAACGCTGGCGTGGGGCCGACGTGAAAGTAGTCCGCACCTCAGAACCCACCGAGCAAGACGAAGAATGACCGACGCACAGGCTCTCGTCAAGACGCTGGACTTCCAACTCGACATCCAGAGTGACAACGAGAGCCTGCTCCGTGACGCCACGCTCGAATCCCGGTCGGTGTACAATGAAACCATCCGTCTCGCCAAGCAAGGCGTGGACTGGAACGTGATTCCCGACCGAGTGGCCGACGACGCCGACCTCGTGAAGAACACGACACAGCGCGTCGTTTCGAAGGCTCTCGGTGCGATGGAGAACTACTACGAGTACGACGACTTCGGCCAACCAAGCCACACCAAGGACGGCGCGTACCCGCTTCGTGCGAACTACGAGGAAGGGTATAATCTGTCGCTCACCGACGACGGTGACGTGGCGTTCCGCATCAGCTCGAAGCCGTACAAACACGTCAAAGGCGTCCTCGAAGGTGACGACGCCCACCTCGATATTCTCAAGACTGCGCTCACGAGTGACGAGTGGAAGATTGGGACGGCAAAAGCCCTGTTCCACGACGACACCGCTGAGTTGCACATCAACGTCACCAACACCGAGAAGACCGTCCGAGACAAGCAGGACTCACGAACGGTCGTTGGCGTGGACGTGAACGAGAATAACGTGGCTCTCGCCGCTCTCTCCGAGGATGGCGTCGAAGACACGCTCGTTATCGACTTCCCTGAAGTCAAGTTCGAGCGTCACCGCTACTTCACGATGCGGAAGCGAGTGCAGAATGCGGGGAAGGACAGCATCCACGACACGCTGGAAGGGCGTGAGGAACGGTTTGTCCGCGACAGACTCCACAAGGTGTCTCGACACATCGTGGAATGGAGTCAGCGGTTCGAGGAGCCGTGCATCGTCTTTGAAGACCTCAAAGAGATGCGCGACAGTATCGACTACGGCACGCGGATGAACCGACGCTTGCACCACCTCCCGTTCCGTGCCCTCCAATTCTATACGTCGTACAAGGCGTCGTTCGAGGGGATTCCGACTGCTTGGATTAACCCTGAGTACACCAGCCAGCGGTGTCCGATGTGCGGACACACAGAGCGAGCGAACCGCAACAAAAAGCGGTTCAAGTGTCGGTCGTGTTCTCATCAAGACCACAGCGACCGTGGTGCAAGCGTCAATATTGCCGTAAAAGGCGTGAAGAAACTCAATTGGAATGTGCCTGCTCTCAACAGCCTTCCCCAAGTTCGGAAGGTGCGACGGCAGGCATCGGGGGCCGTGGACGCCCCGACCGTGACCCACGACACCGCTACAGGCCACCTTGTCGATGGTGTCGTGGGAGTGTCTGACTAAACCACGGGAAGCCTCGGGGCTTGACCCCGAGGCGGTTCACACGTACGGCGGCGCGATCGATGGCGATCGCAGGGACGGATACGAACCCACGCCGGATCGGTGGCCCGCAGATGACGACCGCAGCGGGGATCGACAGAACTAGAGCGACGGGGGAAGACAGCGAGCGACGGAGCGTCCGTCCCCTGTCACTCGTCGGCGCTCCACTGGGCGTCCGCGAGCGTCCGCTGGACGACCTCGTCCCCGACGGCCGCCGCCAGCGTCTCGAAGCCAGCCCGCTCGCGCCGGTCGCCTGCGTTGGCGACCAGCCGCGAGACGATGAACTCCGGCGTCGACCGGCCCACCGTGTCGAAACGCGGCTGGTAATCGACGCGCAACTCGAGGTCGGGATCCAGTCCCTCCGCGAAGATGCCGTCGACCCGTGCTTCGGGCGGCAGCGGCTCTAAGTCGTCCGCGAGGTGGGTGACGAACACGCCCAGTGCGTCGCGGTCGACGGTCAACGTCACCAGCCCATGTAACAGGTCGGCTGCGCTGCCCGGTTCGGTGATCGCCTCGAATTCGTCGACCAACATGAGCGTGCGGCCACCCGACGATAGCGGCGGGACGATCGAGCGCAACGTGGACTCGAGGACGCCCGCGTTGAAACTGGCGTGACGGCGGTGAAAGACCAGCGAGTCGACGGGTGTCACTTCGGCCCGATCGGCAGGGACCGGCAGTCCCATCGTCGCCAGGAGGACGACCTGACACAGCGTCTCGAGCAGCGTCGTCTTCCCGCCACTGTTGGCCCCGGTCAGGACGGCGACGCGTTGCTCGCCGGGGACTGCGTTCACGTCGTCGGGAACGCTCACCACGTCGTGCTCGCCGAGCGCGTAAGTAACGGGTTGGACCGACTCCTCGTCACGCGCCGCAAGCGTGAGATTACACGCGTTAACGACGGAGACGGCCGCCTGCTCGCCCTCGACGAACGTCGGCCGGGTGCAGTCGTACGCGAGCGCAAAGCGAGCCAGCGAGAGTTGCAACGCGATCTCGTCGACTGCTTCGACTGCTCGATCGACGGCGTCGCGAGCGTCCGCGAGCGTGTCCTGTAACTCGCCCGCGACGGTTTCCTCGCGTTCGTCGACCGCCGCGGTGAGATCGCTCCGAAGGGTGCGCAACGTCCCGCCGACGAAGTCGGTCGCATCCGTCGCGTCGGTCGGCATCGCATCCCGAACCCGATCGATCGTCACGTCCGTCTCGCTCAACAGGTGGTCCTCGAAGGACTGGCGAAAGCTTTCGACGTCGCGAACGCCCTCCGATCGCAGGTCGTCGATCAGGTCGGCTGCGTCGGCGTCCATGTCCTCGACAGCACCCAGCGCGTCCCGAAGTCGGTCGAGTTCCTCGTCGGCACCCGACCGGACTCGGCCGCCGTCCAGCGCTGCCAGTGCCTCTGCGGCCGCCTCGAGCCGCGCGCGCTCGAGATCGGCGATCGCAGCGAACGGCCCGGAGTCGACCCCAGCCTCGTCCAGCGCGAGCGCAGCCTCGACGGCAGCGTGTTCGCTGCCCTCGCGCTCGTCGTAGCGCTCGTAGGCCGCGAGGACGGTCTCGCGGTCGGCCTCGTCGAGATCCGCCCAGGCGTCCCTGGCCGCCAGGACGTCGTCGAGCCGCGTTTCCATCGCGGCTCGGCTCTCGAGTGGCGTCAGCACCCGAATGCGGTCTGCCGCGCGCTGTGTGACGGCGTGGTCGACCGCGAGATCCAGCAACTCCTTATACGCCGATCGCGCGTCGCTGGTCGCCAACACGTCCATCCCAGCGCTGTCGGTTGCTCGCCGGAGAATCCGCGTCGCCCGCCCGCGAGCCAACCCGGCGTCGGCAAGCGTCCGGACGTCCCCACTCTCGATCGCCTGGATCGCCCGCTCGCGACCCAACGCGTCGACCAGCGTCTCCCGCGTCTTCGGCCCGACTCCCCAGTACTCCTCAAGTCGCATACACGATGAACTCGAGCCAACCGTCTTGAACACTGTGTCTTGGGCATCCATGTGTCGATAACTCGAGAACGGACGGGGACGGCTTCGTCACTGGCTTGTTCCAGATTCCAACACCGGGCCACTGAGTGGCTCGAAATCGATCACTGCAGCGGGAGCGGGCCGTGGTGAGGCCTTGCTATCGTGTACTTCCCGAGAAATATCCACGTTCGTGGATATAATTCGATTCTAGTACCGTCTATAGAAGCACAAACACGGGGGTTTTTATCGGCTCGAGGCACTACTGACTCCCATGACTGATGGGCGGGGCGAGACTCCCCGGCGAACAGGAATGACCGAAAAGTGCGGCGTCGTCGGCGTCTCACTCGACGGTCGAGACGCGGCACGACCGTTGTACTACGCGCTCTACGCGCTCCAGCATCGGGGCCAGGAGTCCGCGGGGATCGTTACGCACGACGGCTTTCAGCAGCACAGTCACGTCGAAATGGGACTCGTCGGCGACGCCTTCGACGAGGGGGACCTCGAGACGCTCAACGGGGCGGCCGGGATCGGCCACGTCCGGTATCCGACGGCCGGCTCCGTCGACTCCTCCTGTGCACAGCCATTCTCCGTCTCGTTCAAGAGCGGCTCGCTTGGCCTCTCGCACAACGGCAACCTCGTCAACGCTGACGAGATCCGCGAGGAACTCGCGGCGGCGGGCCATGCCTTCACCAGCGACGGTGACACCGAGGTCATCGCCCACGACCTCGCGCGCAACCTCTTGGAGGAAGATCTGGTCCGCGCCGTCAAGCGTACGATGGGACGGATCCACGGCTCGTACTCGCTGACGATCAGCCACGACGACACGGTACTGGGCGTCCGCGACCCGCAAGGCAACCGGCCGCTCTGTATCGGCGAACTCGAGGACGGCTACATCCTTGCCTCGGAATCGGCGGCGATCGACACGCTCGACGGCGAACTCGTCCGCGACGTGCGACCGGGCGAACTCGTCGTCTTGCAGGACGACGGGCAGGGCTTTGACACCTACCAGCTCGTCGAGCAGGAACACACCGCCCACTGCTTCTTCGAACACGTTTACTTCGCGCGCCCGGACAGCGTCATCGACGACACCCTCGTCTACGAGGCCCGGCGCGAACTTGGGCGCAAGCTCTGGGAGGAAAGCGGCGTCGAGACCGACGTCGTCATGCCCGTCCCCGACTCGGGACGTGCCTTTGCCTCGGGCTATGCCGACGCCGCAAGCGAGACGACCGCCGACGGCGAGCCACGTGACGTCGAGGACGAGGGCGTCGAGTTCGCCGAGGGACTGATGAAAAACCGCTACGTCGGCCGCACGTTCATCATGCCGACTCAGGACGAACGCGAACGCGCGGTCCGGCTGAAGCTCAACCCGATCAAGTCCACGATCGAGGGCAAAACTGTCACTGTCATCGACGACTCGATCGTCCGCGGAACGACCTCGACCCAACTCGTTCAGCTCCTGAAAGACTGCGGGGCTGAGGAAGTCCACGTCCGCATTGGCGCACCGGCGATCGTCGCCCCCTGTTACATGGGCATCGACATGGCCACCCGCGAGGAACTGATCGCCTCGGACAAGTCGACCGCCGAGATCCGCGATACGATCAGCGCTGACAGCCTCGCGTACCTCTCGACCGACGCCGTCGCCGAGGTTCTCGGAAAGGAGCGTATCGACCTCTGTCTTGGCTGTGTCACCGGGGAGTACCCCTACGACATCGAGGGCGAGGAAACCGACCGCGACGTGAGTCGGCCGGATATCGGCGGCCAGCAGTTGCCTGCGGACGACTAACAACCTTTTACTCTACGGTCTGCCGCGCTGGTGGCGTCGCCACACAGCGCGGCGTCCCTCGGTAAAATCTCGAGAGAGACAAAAGAACTCTCTCGGACCTCGCGGGACCTTCGCTCCCGTTTAGGGGTGATCAAAAGCACTCTTCCCTCCGTTCGCTCGTTTCACTCGCTCACATCGGTCGTCGGCCCGCTCGCTCACTGGCTCACGGCTATGCCGTTCGCCCTGCCGCGGCGCGAAGCGCCGCGTGCCCGTTCGCTCGCGGATGAGCGAGCCGACGGACCGCGGAACGCACAAGGCGTAGACCTGCCAACTCAAGGTATGCCACTCTTACAGTTCGAGACGACGCTGTCGCTGTCGGATGCAGAGAAAACCGCCTTCGCCGAGCGGGTGACAGACCTCTATACGACTGAGATGGCGACGACTGCGGGACACGTCGCTGTGGCGATCCGCGAGCGCGACGGAGCCGACCTCCATCTCGGTCGCGCCGTCGATGGGCCGTTGCTCTTTCTCGACGCCGAGATCCGTCGCGGTCGCTCGTTCGACCGAAAACGAGCGTTCGCCCTCAAGACAATGGAATACATCAGCGAGACGTTCGATGTCCCCGACGAGAACCAGAAGGTCGTCTTCACCGAACACCCCGGCGAGGCGATGATGGGCGTCGACCGGGTCGGCGGTGAATGGTCCGGAGACGGTGCCAAGTCCGAATAGGGCTCGAGCTTCACTCGAGGCGGCTATCGAAGACAGGCCGCGACGACCTCGAGCATGTCCTCGCCTCGGACTTCGTCGGCGAACAGCGGCACACGCCGGACGTCGGTGCCGCGGAAGAGGTCCTGGGCCTCGGCGAGCGCGGACTGCTGGACGTCCCAGCGTCGTTGACAGAACTCGCAGTCATCGAGGTTCGGCTGGAGGAATTCGCCCTCGACGTCGTCGGTGACGTTCGACAGCGGCTCCATCACGCGGTTGACGACTACGGTGCCGACGGGAATCTCGAACTCCTGAAGCTGCTGACGGAGCCGTTTTGACTCGAAGACGCTCATCTCCTCGGGAATCATGACGATCCGGAAGTCCGTCCGCGCGGGATCTTGCAGCGCCGCCCGCAGGCGCTCGATGCGCTCGCGCAGCACTTCTAGATCCTCGAGTTCGTTTTCGTCTTCGGGCTGCTGTTGCCCGCCGAACATCCCCTTGACGCCCTCGAGCATGCCCCCGATGCGCTGGCGGAACTTCATGAGTCGGCCCATCATCGTATCCATGATCTCGGGCAGCTGCAGCAAGCGGAGGGTGTGGCCGGTCGGAGCCGTGTCGACGACGACGCGCTCGAAGCGCTCGTCGTCCATGTACTCGAGCAAGAGTTGCATTGCGGCGGCCTCGTCGGCACCGGGCATCGCGCCGCCGAAGAGGGCGTCCATCGGCGACTCGCCACCGAGCATGTCGCCGAGCCCGCCCAGCGGGCCGCCGTCGGCTCCCTCGCCACCGGGGAACGGCGAGGCTCCGCCTGCGCCCTCATCGCCCGGGAACGGTGATTCCTCGTCCGCTCCTGTGCCCGCACCGCCGAAGGGCGTCTCGCCACGTTCCATTGCAGCCTCGGGATCAATTTCTGCAGCGTACAGTGGGATGTCGTCTCGAATGCGGCCAGGTTCGGCTGGAATGTCGGTATCGAACGTGTCAGAAAGCGAGTGTGCGGGGTCGGTTGAAACCACCAGCGTCGGCGTCCCGGCGCGGGCGCTGTCGAGGGCGGTCGCGGCTGCCATCGTCGTCTTCCCGACGCCGCCTTTCCCGCCATAGAGGACGTAGTCGGGGCCGTCGATCGGCTCGTCGGACGGCTCGACGTCGATGGTGTCGCGCTCCTCGTCGGCGTCGACGGAGTCCGTCGGCGTGACTTCGATGGTGTTTCCGCCATCGTCGCTGTCCATCGTCGTTTCCTCGTCTTCCTCGACCGGTTCGACGTCGATGCCGCTCATACCCCGTCTTTCCCAGTCCCGACACGAGTATTCGTCGGTCTCGAGCGTCCTGCCGCGTCGCTCTCAGTCGAAATATGCCGCCAGCCGCTCGGCTGCTTCCTCGACGCGCGGCGTCACGAGCGCGAATCGCAGCCACTCGCGTCGCGAATCGCCGAATGCCTCGCCGGGCATTCCGGCGACGCCGGCTTCGTCGATCAGCCGCTCGACGTTTGCGAGCGTGCCCGGATAGCCCTCGAAGCGTGCCATCACGTAGAACGAGCCACTCGGCGTGGTATATTCTGCGCCGGCTGCCTCGAGTGCGTCGGTAAACGTTTCAACCCGCTTGCGGAGACGCTTCCGGTTGCGCTCGTAGTAGTCGGGGCCGGTCTCGCGAAGCGCCTGCAAGACGGCGTACTGGCCTGGCCGAGTGGTCGCGACGTTGACCAGCATGTGGCGGCTCCTGGCGTCCGAAACGAGTTCCGGCGGGAAGATCGCATAGCCCACCCGAACCCCAGTGATCGCCATCGACTTCGAGAACGCGTTGGTGACGATCCGGTGAGCCGAGTCGGTCTCGAGCGCGCTCGCGAACTCCCCGGAGAGGTCGTAGTGGTCGTACACCTCGTCGCTGATCAAGGTCGCGTCGTACGCCTCGGCGATGGAAACGAGTTCCTGCATCGTTTCTGCGGGATAGACCGCGCCGGTCGGGTTGTTCGGCGTGTTCACGACGATCGCGGCCGTCTCGTCGCTCGCGGCCGCGCGGACGGCTGCGGGATCCAGTTGTCCCTCGTCGTCAGTCGCGACGAATCGCTGGGTCCCGCCGAGCATCGTCGTCTTCCCCGGATAGTACGGATAGACAGGGTCGGTCAGCAGGATCTCGTTTCCACGATTGCGCTCGAGCGCTCGCGCCATCGCGAGGTAGTTCGCCTCGCCCGCGCCGTTGGTGACGACGACCTGTTCGGCGTCGACGCCCCGGCGCGCGGCGATCTCCGCGCGCAACTCGCGCAGTCCCGCGCTAGGTGCGTACTGGAACCGGTCTGGCTCGAGGTCAGCATACTCTCGCAGTCCTTCCCGAAGGGCTTCGGGCGGCTCCCAGTCGGGGTTCCCGCTGACCATATCGATGACGTCGCGGTCCGCCGCGTCCGCATACTCCATCACGTGGAAGAAAAGCGGCGTCTCGTAGTCCATATCGGATACTCCGAAGCCACGCCCCGTGTTCTTTCCGTTTCGGGGTCGCACGGTGTGCCGTCGGTGTCGTGATTGTGGCCGCGGCCGCGACCCGCGCTTTCACAACGCTGTCGCCCGTCGACTCGAGCATGACCGACGAATATCGACCGCGAACTGCCGAGACAAGTCGGCGACACGCTTCGCGACCGCGAGGAGACGCTGGCCGTCGCCGAGTCCTGTACCGGCGGGTTGATCGGTGCTGCAATCACCGCCGTCCCGGGTGCCAGCGACTACTTCGATGCCGGGCTGACGACCTACGCCTACGACGCCAAGCGCCGCCATCTCGGCGTGAGCCGCGAAGCACTGGACGAACACGGTGCCGTCTCCGAGCCGGTCGCCCGTGAGATGGCACAGGGAGTCCGCGACGTCACGGACGTCACGTGGGGAATCGCAACGACCGGAATCGCCGGCCCGACTGGCGGAACCGACGACAACCCGGTCGGCACCGTCTACATCGGAATCTCCTACGCAGCCCCGTGGGGCAGCGAAGCATCGTATACGACCGTCTCCCGGTACGTCTTCGACGGCGACCGCGCTGCCGTCCGCGCAAAGACCGTCGAGCAGGCACTCGTGGATCTGCTCGCCGAACTCGAGGCAGCGTAACGCCCGAACCGGTCCGCGTCGGCGACTCTCTCGAGAGAAAACTATTCCCCACGTGACTCCCCAGATAGCGGTAGATGAACAAGAAGGGTCACGTGCTAAACGCCGTGCTGTTGAGCATCGGGCTGGGGTATCTGTTCGTGCCGGTGGGGGACTTAGAGACGTTCAAGACGATCATAATGATCGGCGTCCCGATTACGCTGGGAGCACTCTTTCCGGACGTCGACACCGCATTTGGCAAACACCGAAAAACGCTGCATAATCTGCCGATCTTGCTCGGATTCGTCGCCTTTCCGTACGTCTTCGGTAACCTCGAGTACGTCTGGATCGGCGTGTTGACTCACTACGTGCTCGACGTGGCGGGGAGCAAGCGCGGGATCGCGCTGTTTTATCCGCTCTCGACCCAAGAGTATGGGCTCCCGACTGGTGTCACAGTCAGCAGCAAACGCGCGGACTTCGTGACCGCGGTCGTCACCGTCGGCGAACTGGCGCTGGCTGCCATGGTCGTGTTTGAACTCCCACAGTTGGTATTCGAACTTGGACGACAGCTCGTCGGGCTGTAACTCGCTTGCAGCTCCGATTTCGTCTCTCCCAGTTTTCGTGACTCGAAAGCGGGTCGTCGATCGGACGGTCAACTCGAGTGAGACACCTGCGACGAGCCTCGGTTAGAAAACGCTCCAGTAGTTGATTACTGCCGGTTCGGCGTCCATTCCTCGCAGGCGTCCATGTCGTCCATGGCCGTCTCGTGGCGGGCACAGTAGGGAACCATCCCGTCCGAGGACCGGACGTATTCGAAGTCCGCACAGTTCCCACAGTAGCGGTCTGTGGGTTCGGCCGGCTGGTCGGGTGTCGATTCGACGATTTCGGCGTCACGGCCGTCGCCGGCATCCAGTGGCGACGAAATATCGGAGACAGCGGAGCCACCGTCGCTGGTGGCTGTGCCGACGCTGGGACGGCGTTGAGACTCGGGATCGGTAGCCGACTGCTGTGACGTCGTCGCACTCGAGCGCTCGTCGTACGACAGCGCCGCGGACGTATCGTCTGCGTTGGTCTGTGTCTCGACGTCTCCGTCGGGCGTGCCACCGAGGAATCCGATCCCGCCGAGGCTGCCCGCGGTGTCCTCGTCGTCGTCGGCCTCGATGACCGTCTTGTTGTGGCGGGTAACGTTCATCTGGAGGGTGCCGCCAGGATCGTTGCGTCGCTTGAACGTCGCGACGGCGCTGAACAGACTCCACACGGACGTCAGGAGGCCGAGCAAGTAGACGACTGACACCTCGAGCGTGAGTTGCTGATTGTGGCCGCGCCAGTGTGTGGGATACGCATACCAGAAGAGTGCAACGCCGAGCAGACAGAGGCTCGCGCTGATCGCGGCGGCGGCCTGGACGCGACGGTTGGCCGGCAGGACGACGAAGACGCCGACGAGCGCGATCGGGATACTCAGTCCGGCGAGCGCGCCACCGACACGGACGGTCGCGAACTGGGCGGCGATATCGCCGGAGAGTTCGACCGCATACCCGCTGAAGAGGTCGGTCGTCGCCACGAGCACAGCTACGACGGCCAGGATCGCACCGAGTATCACGAGCGCCGTGCCAGCGTACAGCCGGCGGCTCGTCACCCCCGGTGCGGTCCCGTCGTAGACCTCCGTCAGGCTTGTCATACGCGGCCGTTCGGTGCCCCGCCACAAAACGATACGTCAGACACACCTCGGTTGCCGGAGAGGTTCCGGCGGTTCTGGACCACTGGCACGACCCATGGAAGCGAAAGTTTGAATCACCGCGCTCGCAAACCGACGCCCATGAGTGACGATGACGAGGACGCGGAGCCGGCTGTCTCACTCGGGACGCACACGCCCGTCGAGGGTGCGCCGCTTGCTCGCGTGAGTTCGCGACTGACCTGGCCCAAAGAGAAAAGCGAAGTCGACCGACTCGAGGGTGAGACCGTGATCCGGACCCCTGACGGCCCTCGCGAACTGTCCGACGTGCTTGCAGACGTCGACGAGACGTACTTCCAGCGCCATCAGGAATTTGAGTCCCACGTCCGGGACGTAATCGGGACCGGCCCGATTCCGACTGCTGACGAGTAACCTGTGTCGTCCGAGCCGGATCGACGCGGCGTCCGCTGGTTCCGGGACCGGCTCCGGCTGTCCTGGGTCCAGAAGACACTCGTCGTCGGTGCCGTGCTCTCGCTGCTGTGGATGTCTCTGGTCCCCAGTGAGTTGAACCGCCGGCTCGTTGTCGACGGCGTGCTCCTGATCGGCGGGCCACTCGCGCTCGGCCTGACACACGGGAACCGTATCGGCTGGCACGTTGACCGCATCGCGGTGCGAAACACCGTCCTGCTTGCGCTGTTCGTCCTCCCGTTTTATGTCGTCGGATCAACACTTCCGACGATCCGCGCGTACTATCCGATCTGGACGACGTCGACCGCGCCCGCGGCGTTCGGCCTCCACGCGATAAAGCTACTGCTGCTCGCGCTTGCTGCTGAAACCTATTACCGCGGGCTCCTCTGTGTCGGCGTCAAGAAGATCGGCATCGGCGCAGTGTTCATCAGTCCCGTCGTCTACATGCTCCACCATACGTCGAAGCCACCGATCGAGTTCCTGCTGTCGGGCCCGACCGACGTCCTGTTCGGTGCCGTCGACTACGCGTCCGACTCCATTCTTCCGTCGGTCGTCGCCCACGGTGGCGGCCTCATCTTGCTCGACTGGCTCGTTCTACACGACCCAGTGTTCGATCCGCTGCTCGTGATGCAATTGCTCGAGTGGCTGCCGGTCCCACTGTAGCCGTCCGCGATCGACCGTCCGCGGCCCCGCTCGCGTTCCGGGAGTGAGACGGTCTGCTGTGCCGATGTCCCGGTGGGCCCGCAGGGCAGTCGTGGTCCCACCGGAACTGACTGACAGCCAGCCGGCGACCGCCGCGTGTATCGGTCCTCGAGTCACTGATGAATACAGTATGGATTACTAACATTTATGCACCCTTCGCGAGTGACAGGCGTATGGACGCTCGGTCCTCGGTGTTTGCCCTCCTGATCTGCGTCCTCGGCGTGCTTGCCACACTGATCGTCCTGCCGCTCGTCGAGTACGTGCTGGCTGCCTGTCTGCTCGCGGTCGCTCTCCGGCCGGCCTACGAGCGACTGGTGCCACGCATCGGCGCACGAACCGCCGGCGTCGCACTCACCGCCCTCGCCGTCGCTGGCGTCGTCATCCCACTGGTGGTCGTTTCGCTGGTCATCCTCGAGACCGTCACGTCGGCGCTCGAGTCCGTCGCTGCCGCCCACATCGTCACCGCCGGGCGGACGTTCGCACAAACGACACTTGGATTGGACACAGCGTCGATCGCCCTCATCGAGTCGGCCCTCTCGAGCGAACTCGCGGCGACGATTGAAGCGGCGGCTGACGTCTCCGTCTCCCAGACCGTCGGTCTCGTGGCCACCGTCGCCGATATCGTCGTCGGAACGCTCGTGTTCATCGTCGTCCTCTACTCCCTGCTCGTCGACGGCCCTGCAGGCCTCGACTGGGTCCGGCAGGTCGTCCCGCTCGAGCGCCGACTCGTCGACGACCTGTTCGCGGAGATCCATGTCGTCGTCTGGGCGGTACTCCGCAGTCACCTGCTGGTCGCAGTGTTACAGGGGATACTCGGCGCGCTGGGGCTGATCGTACTCGGCGTCCCGTATGCGGCCGTGTTGGCGGTCGCGCTGTCACTCGTGTCGGTGCTCCCGACGGTTGGGATCTGGCTCGTCTGGGGCCCAGTGACCGTCGCCCACGCGTTCTCGAGCAGTCTCCTCGAGAGTGTGATCCTGCTGGGATATGGGATCGCCGTACTCGCCGTCGTCGACACGTATCTCCGGGCGCTTCTCGTCGATCGAGGGTCCGGATTGCATCCGGCGATCGCGCTGGTGGGTGTCGTCGGCGGCGGCGTGCTCTTTGGGATCGTCGGCCTGTTTGTCGGGCCGGTCGTGCTCGCAGCGTTCAAAGCCAGCGTGACGGTTCTCGATCGCCTCGAGCGCTCACCGTCGGCGGACGCGGATGCCGCAGATGCTGATTCTGACTCCAATCTCGAACGAGAGGCGTCGTTCACGGAGCTCGACCAGTAACTCGGTCGGCGTGTCGGCCCACTCGGCCGACTTACTCCAGATTCGAGAAGGCGTTCAGGTTTGACTGCAACCCGGCTGCGAGTTCGGATTTGCGCTGCAGGCGCGCATAGGAGACTGGAAGTTGCGTCGCGACCTCCGCGACCGCCTCGTGGAACGTCTCCGCTTCACCGTATTCCCCATCGAAGGCGTTGCGAACGCTCTCGCGGACCTGCCAGACGCCGACGGGGGCCCAGTAGTCGTCCGACACCTCGCGCAAGACGAGACACTTCGCCTGTCGGCCGATCGACTCGAGATACTCGAGGACGCCAAGCCGGGCGGCGTAGTAGGCCCCTGCGGTCTCCTCGACGTAGCTCGAACGGCCCTCGTAGCCCTCGCTGGCGCTCTGGAGCCAGATGTCGTCGTTCGGGTTCGGATTCCAGATGCTGCCCGGCGCTTTCATTTCGACGAGTTCGAACTCCCAGGTGCCGGGTGCGAGGACGACCCAGTAGCGGTTTCCCATGTACTCGTTGGCCCAGACTTGCACCTCGTCGACGCTGGGAGCGTTCCGGATGCGTCCACGCAGGTACTTCCCGACGGTGTCGTCGACGGCCGTGATCGACCACCGCGTCGGCACGAGTCGGCGCTGTTCGGTCTGGCCGAGTGCGCCCGCCGAGAGGATCGAGTTGATGTCGTAGACGTCGAAGCCGCGCCGATAGAGATAGGTCATCGCCCCCTCTGCCTGCCAGTCGTCGTCCTCGAGCGTTTTCTTGACCGGGCGCGGAACATAAGGGTTCTCGCGCAGTTCAGCGTTGCGCGCGTTGGCACGCGGTCCGCGTGGCGTCGCGACATCCGTTCCAGCATCGAGGCCGAGATCAGGGGTGTCGTCCAGTCCGATCTCCAAGTCGACCGGCCGGTCGGCGATGGCGACCTCGCGCTGGACGCCGACGAAGCCGTCCCACGTATCGTGAACTGAGGGCGTCAGCCGGCTCGCGATCGACGGCGAGTCGACATTGGCGCGCTTGCTCGAGTTCAACAGGCCAGTTCGGCGCTGGAGCACGTCATCGATCGCATACCCCTGCTGGTACCAGTCGCCGTCGGTGACGTACTCCGTAGCGGCCCCTTCGTCGCCGACCGGCGAGAGCACGCCGACGGGGATGTCGGGGTAGTTCGACCGCCCGACGAAGATCGAGGGTGCGGTCGAGCCGACGAGGGTGTCGCCACTGACGGCGTCATCGAACCGGCGTTCGAAGTCCGCTAAGTGATCCGTGATCGCGTAGGACTTCTCCTTGGCGAGTCGGCGGCGCTTTGCCTCCTCGTCGGGCTCTAACTCCTCGATGTAGTCGTCGAGGCGCATTCACTCGCCGTAGGACGGGCACGACTTTGAATGTTGATACTGCCTGGCTGTACGTCGATACCCGAGTAAGATGTCAGAGGCAGAGATCCGGTCGGGCGTCGAGCAACCGGATCTCACATCGATGTTTCGACTGGGGTATAAAGTAACCGCCACCGTCTTTTCTCCCTCTGAAAATCCGACCGACACTCACTGTTTCCGACCGTCTCCGTCTCGATCGCTCGAGCAGCCATCGAAAGACAACGGTTAAAAACGGCGGGCGGGAAGGGAAGGATATGAGTACGACCGACGACCGAGAGACACGCGCCTGTGTCTCTTGCGGGCTCAACATCGCGGGCACGAACGCTGCTGCGTTCAAGTGTCCCGACTGCGGCCAGCAGATTTACCGCTGTGCCAAATGTCGCAAGCAGAGCAACCTCTATGAGTGTCCTGACTGCGGTTTCACCGGCCCGTAACTACCATGGGAAAAGTCGCTGCCAAAATCAAGGTCATGCCGGACAGCCCCGAAATCGACCTCGACGCGCTCCAGGAGCGCCTCGAGAGTACCCTCCCCGAGGGTGCGAAGATCAACGGCGTCGAACGTGAGGAAGTCGCGTTCGGCCTCGTTGCGCTCTACCCGACCGTGATCGTCCCCGACAGCGCGGGCGGCACGGAGACTGTCGAGGAGAACTTCACCGAGGTCGACGGCGTCGAAAGCGTCGGCGTCGAGAACGTCGGCCGTATCTAACCGGCGACTGCCGTCCGTTTTTAGCCGTTCCGGCCCGGGCCACTCGCGGCCAGCGGCCGACGGTATCACTCCGCCAGTAGCGGTCGCTGTCGCTACTGGATGGACCGTCGCCAGAACGTGAATCGGGACGACGAACGGACAACGAGCGCTTACTGGCTCTGTTCCTGATCGCCGCGGTTCGCACCGAGGTTGGCCTGCGAGACGATCTCTGCGCCGATCTGCGAGAGGTCGACGGTCACGTCGTCGGTAACGGCCTTGCTGATTTCGTCTAAGTTCCCCGCGAGGACGGTCAAGACGTCGTCGGGGTTGGTGTAGACGAGCATGTTTCCGTCCTGACCCTCCGCGACGAGTTGCGTGTCGTTTAACACGATCTGGTCGTTCTGAATCGTCGCCGAGACGACCGGCAGCGCCGCCGGTTTCCCCGGTTCGTCGTCCCTGACCTTGCGGATGTGGACCGCATCGAGGTCGAGGACGTCCTTGTACTCCTTGATCTGTTCGGCACAGTTGACCATGTCGTTGAGAAGCGCCGTGCGACGCTCGTTGCCGTGATCGCCATCGAGACAGTGCTGACAGACGCGGAGTTCGAGTCGCATTACCCCGTTTTGGTCGTCGACACCGATGAGAATTCCGCTTCAGTTCCGCCCTCGTCCATTGCTGTGGCTCCACGCTGGGAGTGGCCTGCGCCGCGGTTCAACCGCTCACTCGCGTCACTGCTCGCAAATCTCGCGAATCCTGTCGCTTCCCTGTGGGACGTAGCCCCCGTGATAGCACAGCGTGTGGTCGATCTCGAGGCCGGCTAACTTCCCGACGGACTCGATTGCACGGTCCATGTCGGGCGTAAACTGCGGTTTTGGGCCGGCAAGGGGTTCAGTCCCGTCCGCGACGAGTGCATCACCGGCGACGAGCAGGTTCCCGTCAGGGAAGTACAGCGAAACGTGTCCCGGCGCGTGGCCCGGCGTCGCGACGACCTCCATCGGCCCGGCACCCGTCGGAATCCGAACGCCGTCGGCCAGTTCGATGTCGACGGGCACGGACGGGTAGCGGTCGCCGTCGCCCTTGATCGGGTCGCGCTCGCCCGAGATGTACGGCGCTTCGTCACGGTGGGTCCCAACGACTGCATCGACGCGGTCTTTCAGTTCTGCCAGTCCACCGGCGTGATCCCCGTCGTGGTGGGTGAGGACTACCAGCCAGATATCCTCGAGGTCGTAGCCTAAGCTTCGCAGGTGGGTCTCGAGGCCGTTGACGGCTCCCTGTGGACCGACGTCACAGAGGACGAGCCCGCGGTCGGTCTTGACGAGTGTGGGTGTGATTGTCAAGTCTCGCTCGCCGTACGTGACCGTGATCGGCAGCGCGTGAACGCCAGCGTCGTCTTCGGCGTGCATACGACGAGCATTCGCTGCCAGTACGATAGATGTAGGTGTCCTGGGGTCCCCAGCGCTCGAGGGGCTGATCCGCGTCTCGTCTTTCGCCTATCGTGAACGGATTGTGACCGTCACGATACCACCGCTGTCACTGGCTGTGGCCGATCAGGCGTTATCGCCGACCTCGAGGCCGTACGGACGCCGCGTTACGTAGAGGAACTCGAGTACGAACGGCGAGACGAAGATGCCGACGATCCAGAGCAGGATCTCGATGTCAGTCCGATAGAGGTGATAGAGGACGATCGGGATCGCGACGGTCGTCCCGACGAGGCCGACCGCGGGAACGAGGGAGTTCGATCCGGTCTCGTCGGCGAGCCGGAGGTTCGTGTAGTTCGTGACCGCGAACGACGCCAGGAACGCGACTGACCCGAATTCGGTGCGTCATCGTCTTTCGTATTCATCTTCCGTTCCTCCCCGACGGAAGCGATTGTAGAGCCAGGCGAGGAGATACGCGCCGACGAACCCGTCGACGAACGCCCAGCCAGCACCGACTGCTAGCCCTCGGTTCGTCGAATCGTACCCGATGTACACGTCTGCAAGCAGGTCACGCCACTTCTCACCCCACCCCAGCCGTGCCGTCAGCCCAAGGAAGACGACGCCACCAGCCCAGAGCGTCCCCATCGCCATTCCGAATGCCGTGCCATCGACTCGAGTCTCACTAGACACGCTCATAGGGACTTGGTCGTCGTCTCGTTACTTAATCAGTTGCCCCGGCACCCACAGTCCGGACAGACGACGAAAACGCCAGCACTCGAGCAACCCGAATACGTGTGTTTTATAACCATCACCGGACAAAGCGGTCGTACGACTATGCCGAAATCTAATGGCCCTCGTCAGGGAACCCGGCGAAAGCTCGCAAACGATCCTCGAGACCGCGGCACGTCGCCGCCACAGCGTGCGATTCAGGAGTACGAGAAAGGTGAGAAGGTCCACCTGAAGATCGACCCAAGCGTCTCGGACGGTCGCTTCCACCCGCGCTTCGACGGGCTCACCGGCGAAGTCGTCGGCAAACAGGGCAGCGTTTTCAAAGTCGAGATCAACGACGGCGGCAAGGACAAGACGCTGCTCGTCGCCGCGGCTCACATGCGCGCACAGAATCAGGAAAAGAGCCGGATCTGAACAGGGATGACGATCTTCAAAGAGATCGTCGACGAGGAGTTCCTGACGGTCTCGGAGACGAAGGAGCTGCTCGCCGACATCGAAGCCGAACGCGCGATGGACGAGGATCGCGAGCTGCGCTACGAACTCGCACGAGCGATCGAACACGCCAATCGGTTCGCCGTCCTCGAGCCCGATGAGGCCCAGGCGCTCGTCGAGGACCTCCAAGACGTAGAGAAGGTCGACGAACCGACGGCCTACAAGATCGCCAACCTCCTGCCACAGGACCGGGACGAACTCCGGTCGGTGTACGCACAGCAGCGCTACTCGCTGTCGGGGGACGAACTCGACGACATTCTCAACGTCGTCGCACAGTACGTCTGAGCGCGGCGTTCGGATACTGATTCTCTCGAAATCGCCACGGCGATCCGGACTCTAACCGCTGTCAATCACGCCATCCGTGAGCACAGTTCGTGTTTGTCCTCGAGCGCATGCGGTCTCCGGCTCGTCGCTGACCGAACTGGCACGTGACCACTGACGCCAGCAGCCAGTGTCACAAGCGTGATCATACCGGCTCGATAATCATCGCCGAACGTGACCGTTCAGCGATCGCACCAGCGGCCGCCTCAACGGACGCCTCGAACCCACTCGCGCTGGACACCCCATCCAACGGCTGGCAACGATGGGGCTCTCGGAGAAGAAACGAACGGCGATAGCGGGGTGATCGACCGTGGCCCCGCCTGAGACGGAACCCGACTCCGTCGTCGCCACGGGAAACGACTCGCTCGAGCGGAATCTCGGCCTGCTCGAGTCGACTGCGATCGGCGTCGGAACGATGATCGCCGGAGGCGTTTTCGTGCTCTCGGGATTGGCCGTCGCAAACGTCGGTGCGGCGGCGATCGTCTCGTTCATCCTGGCGGCGCTGGTGGCGTCCGGGACCGCGCTGACGTACGCCGAGTTCGCGACCATCTACACTGTCGACGGTGGCGGGTACGCGTACGTCGCCGAGGTGTTCGACTCGGACTGGTCGTATCTGGTTGGCTGGCTGTTGATCTTGGGCTATCCCGCCAGTGCGGCGTTCTACCTCGCGAGTTTCGCTGACTGGTTCTATCGGTTCTCGCTTCCGGCGATCGGGCTGACCGAAGCACTGCCGTACTGGATTCCCGGGGCCATCATCCTCGCGGTCCTCGTCGCGATCAACCTCGCGGGAACCGAAGAGACCGGTACGTTCCAGATCGTCCTGACCGGGCTGAAGATCGCGTTGATCGGACTCTTTCTGGTCGGGGGCTTCAGTGCGTTCGACGCGGATGTCGTCGCGACCTCGTTTGCGACCAACGCCACGCAGTTCGAGGACATCGCGTTGACCTCTGCGCTCGTGTTTATCACGTTCTTCGGGTTCGAAGCGATCGCGACTAGCGAAGGCGAGATCGAGTCGCCAGAACGGACCGTGCCACGGGCCATCTTTCTGAGCATCGCCATCGTCTCCGTGCTGTACGTGCTGGTCGTGACCGTCGTCGTGCTGGCAATCAACGACGCCGGCTTCCTTGCCTTTCTCGCTGACCGATCGGGGCTGTCGTCGTCGGCTGCAGCCACATCGTTCGTCGCAGCACACGGCGAAGTCGCGATGGCGCGAGCGGCCCAGTATTATCTCGGCGACGTCGGCTTCTACGTCTTCATCGTCGGCGCGCTGTTGTCGATGATTTCGGCTGCCAACGCGACGGTGCTTGCTGGCTCCCGAGTGAAACTGGCGATGGCCGAACGCGACCACCTGCCGGCGGCCGTCGACCGGATCGATCCCCGCTCCGGCGTCCCGACGGTCGCCGTCGTGCTGACCGGCGGCCTGATTCTGGCCTTTTATTTGGTCTTCGGCGTCTTCTTTGGCGGCTCGCCCGGTGAGACTGCCGGCGCACACGGGCTCGTACTCGGCCTCGAGTCGCTCGCCCACTTTGCTGACTTTATGCTGTTAGGTGGGCTGGTGTTCGTCAACATCGCGTTGCTCCGCTCGCGCCGGAAGAACCCCGATCTCGAGCGGCGGTTTCGAGTCCCCGGCGTGCCGTGGGTACCACTCGTCGCGGTCGGGTCGAACCTCGCCTTGCTCGCGAGCCTCGAGTTCGTCAGCGTCGCACTGGGCAGCTCGGCGCTGATCGTCGGGATCGTGCTGTGGTTTGCCGTCATCGAGTGATACAGCCATCAAGGAGATTCGCTCGCGTCGCGCATGGAGGTGGGAGCCGATCGCCGCTGGCCGACAGGAGACGCGAGTGCAATCGCATCAACACCACGGCCGTTCCCCGTGCCGCCTCTTGAAAGCGAGCCGACTCTTTAAGTACGCCCTCGCCGTAGCAGACGACAATGAGCGAAGCCGATGGCGACGAGACGGACGTTCGGCGCGCGGTCGTGTTGGATTACCTCGCACACGGGCTGTCTGACGACGGTCGACCGCAGTACGCGAAGTCACCGGCAGGGTACGCTGTCGGCATCGAGGACTTCCAGCTCTATCAGGTCGCGTTCGACGAAGAGGAACGGCTCACGATCGGCAGCGAGGTTGTTGTCGAGCCGCCCGCCGAGCGCGAGGTCGTCACCGAAGCCCACCGCGTCGAGTACGACGACCTCTCCTCGGGAGCCCAGTCGGAACTTGAGTACGTCGTCGCAGATCTCGTCGAGGAACACGAGGAGCGCTTCGTCGACTTCTACAACGACGCCCAGCCGATCACGCTGCGGCTCCACCAGCTGAACTTGCTGCCGGGGATCGGGAAGAAACTCCGTAATAGCATCCTCGATGAGCGCAAGCGAAAGCCCTTCGAGAGCTTCGAGGAGCTATCCGACCGGGTCTCCGGCCTGCACGACCCCGATCAGATCCTCGTCGATCGGATTCTCGAGGAACTGCGCGACGACGACCTCAAGTACCAGACCTTCGTGGGCCGACGCGAGCAGGAACAGAACCAGTAACCACGATTCTGCCGCTGGGCGTGGCTAACACAACCTGCTACCTGCGCCCGAGACGGTGCGTTTACACCGACGCCAGCCAAAGCGCTGGCAATGAGAGATCCAGACGGACTGATCGCCCGGGCGGGTATCCGCGGCGATCCGGATCGCGACCAGCACTTTCTCGTCGACGATCGCGTCCTCGACCGACTGCCGACCTATCTCGAGGAGATCGACGCCGACACGAGCCACCTCCTCGAGATCGGCGGCGGGACGGGCGCGCTGACCGACCGGTTGCTCGCGGTCGGTGACGAAGTAACCGTCGTCGAACGCGACCCCGACCTCGCCGCGTTCCTGCGTGAGGAGTTCGCCGACGAAATCGCGGCCGGCGATCTGACCGTGATTGAGGGCGACGCCCTTGCAGTCGACCTGCCTGACTTCTCGGCGTCGGTCTCGAACCTGCCCTACGGCGTTTCGAGCGAGATCGCCTTCCGGCTCTTTCCCGAAGGGAAGCCGCTCGTGTTGATGTTCCAGCAGGAGTTCGCCGAGCGGATGGTCGCCGAGTCAGGCACGAGCGAGTACGGCCGGCTCTCGGTCTCGAGCCAGCATTATGCGGATATCGAACTCGTCGAGTCGATCCCGAAGGAGGCGTTTTCGCCGCCGCCGGCGGTCCAGAGTGCAGTAATTCGCGCCGTCCCGCGCGAGCCCGACTACGAGGTCGCCGACGAGGACTTTTTCCTGCGGTTCGTCAAGGCGCTGTTCACCCAGCGCCGGAAGACGATCCGGAACGCGATCCGGAATACGGCACATATCTCCGGGCTCGCGGAACCGGAGGCAGTCGTCGACGCGGCCGACGAGGACGTCCTGCAAAAGCGGGCCGGCGCGATGGCACCGGCCGAGTTCGCCGCGCTGGCTCAGCTCGCGTGGGACGTTGGCGAGCCCGAAAACGACTGATTGAGTGACGGCTCGAGCCAGACGGGCCCAACCAACGGATACTCAAAGCTGCGCGGACGACAGATCGGAGAGATGAACGCATGGCCGGACTACTAACCGGGCTCGATTGGCTGTCGGAGGCGGCTTCGACGACCGAGCTCAAACTCGCGGTCTCCATCGTGGCGGTCGCGCTTGTGATCGCCGTGCTCTTCTCCTATCGGCGGCTTCACACGTGGATATGTGAGCGGACGCGGCCGCTGTACGCCGACGTCATATCGATGTCGGTGCTCATTGCAGCCTGTCTGGTAAGTCTCGCCGTCGTGACGGGTGTCTGGGGGCGCACGGAGGAGGTTCAACGGCTCTCGACGAATCTCGGACTCGACAGTGACGATGTCGCGCGCGCCATCGTCTCGTTTCTCCTGCTGGTCGTGACGGTCATCGCCACCCGCTTTGTCAGCCGGGTGGTTGAGGGGATCTTCAACTCCTCTGCGGCCGTGACGGCCCACCAGCGGAAAGTCACCCACCGGCTCTCGCAGGTACTCATCTGGGCGGTCTCGCTGGTCGTTGTGCTCGGTATCTGGATCGAGGATCTCGGCAGCCTGCTCGTCGGGGCTGGGTTCCTCGGGATCGTCCTCGGGATGGCGGCTCGGCAGACGCTCGGGACCGTACTCGCAGGCTTCGTCCTGATGTTCGCTCGGCCGTTCGAGATCGGCGACTGGATCGAAGTCGAGGGTGACGAGGGCGTCGTCACCGACATCTCGATCGTCAACACCCAGGTCCGGTCGTTCGACGGGGAGTACATCATGATCCCCAATGACGTCATCGCCTCGGGCACGGTGACCAACCGCTCGAAGCGCGGCCGGCTACGACTCGAGGTCGAGATCGGTGTCGACTATGAGACCGATGTCGACCGGGCCGCTGCCCTCGCAAAAGCGGCGATCGACGAGGTCAATGAAGCGATGACAGCACCGGCTCCACGGGTCGTCGGCAAGTCCTTTGGCGACTCTGCGGTCGTACTCGGGGTTCGGTTCTGGATCGATACCCCAAGCGCCAGACGCTACTGGAACGCCCGAACCGCTGCGATTAGTGCTATCAAGGAGACGTTCGAAGACGAAGACATCAAAATCCCGTACCCACAGCGTGAACTTACCGGGCGGCCCGAAGCCGGCGGCTTTCGTGTCACCGATGAACGTGAGACGTTATCAGGCGACGAATCCAGTGACCACCGCATGACAACGACAACACCGGAGGAACAATAGAATGGGACTCGAGGACCGACGCAAGCAAGAACCGGATGTCTACCAGCCCGCAGAGGACTCGCAGCTACTGGCTGACACAGCCACGGAACGTCTTACGGGGGACGAACTCGTCCTCGAGGTCGGCACCGGCTCGGGCTACGTCGCGGGTCGGATCGCCGACGAAACGACGGCACGCATAATCGCGTCGGATCTGAACCCGCATGCGGTTCGCCAGGCTCGGGCTGCGAACGTCGAAACGGTGCGGGCAGATCTGGTCGCCCCGTTTCGAGAAGAGGTGTTCGACGCAGTGGCGTTCAACCCGCCGTATCTGCCGACCGATCCCGAAAACGAGTGGGACGACTGGATGGAACATGCGCTGTCGGGCGGCGAAGACGGTCGAGCCGTTATCGACCCGTTCCTGTCGTCTGTCGGTCGCGTGCTCGCGCCCGATGGCGTCGTCTATCTCCTCGTGAGTAGTCTCACTGGCGTCGACGCGGTCGTCGAGCGAGCCGGCGAAGAAGGATTTAGCGCTGTCGCCGTCGCCGACGAGTCGTTCCCCTTCGAGACGCTAACTGTGCTCGAGTTACACCGCTGAGGGGCCGACATGACGAACGCAGGGGTACCATACTGAGTGTAGCTTCAAGTCTGAATCTATAGATCCTTTTCAATCTCAATTGGGTAGAGCTGCCGTAGCTTGATCCGGGCGTCGTCAGTAGTAAACTGCCAGTCAATAGGACGATTGGTCGTGCTTCGACGCCTTTGCCACGCAGCGACCTCCGCTCGGAGGGTCGCTGCGTGGTAGATCCGGCGATCAAGGCATTGTCGTTTGAGGACACCTATCTCGATTTCGGCCATATTCAGCCAGCTTCCTCTCTTGGGAGTGTAGTGAAACTCGAAGCGATCAAGATACGCTTGGGCATAATCTGGCGGAAAGAACTGGTAGAAGGCAGCGGGTTTGTGTGTATTGAGCTGATCCATCACTACCCGGATGCGGACTGCATCCGGGTAGTGAACATCTGCGAGCTCGACCATTTGGTCGATCCATTCTGTTGTTCGCCCCTTCTCGGTAATTTCAACGTTCACCCAGCCAGTCAGCGGTTCTGTCGAGAGGTGTATTCGCTGTTTCCCGTTGCGTTTGTAGCGGTGATCGGAACGGGCGACCGCTCCCGGTCGGGCCGGGAGCGGGTCGCGTTCGTGTCCTCGTAGAGCCTTGCTAGATTCGTCAAAGCAGATGACTGGACGGTTCTCGTCGTACGGTTCGTGGTAGAGGCTGAGAACATCTTCCATGTAGTAGACGAAGTCAGCGTCCTGTTCTGGTGGTATCTCCCAGTAGCTGGAGAGATGAGGTTTCAGGGCGTTTTTTTAGACGCTGTCGAACGGCCTCATGAGAGATCGACTCGAAGTCGATCTCGTCGAGGGTGACGAGCTCGTCGGCAAGGAGGTGTAGTGTCCAACGAGAGTGACCTTCCGGCGGTTCACTGCAAGCGAGTTTGATGAGGTGGGCTTCGGCGTTGCCATCGAGTTTGCGTTCGTACTCCCGATCGGGCTTGCGGCGATGAATCGCCGCGAGCCCTCGTTCAGTGTAGTCTTTGCGCGTGTTGTGGACGGTTTGGGGATGACAGCCGACGTGCTCACTGATTGTCGCATCAGTGAGCCCGTCGTCAGCTTTCAGAAGGATGCGTGCGCGTGTGTTCTCTTGTGCTCTCTGTTCTCCAGTGGACGTGAACTGTTCGAGCGTCTTGCGGTCTTCGTCGCTGAGATCAACGATATACTTCTTCGCTCCCATTCTGGGAGATACGCGCTCAGAGAATATATTGTTATACGCTCACGCTTGAAGCTACACTGAGGGTGTCAGAGAAGTCTTCTTCCGGTGTTGATCGCCCCCATATCTACAGAGATACAGCGAGAGTGCCTCGGGGCTTGACCCCGAGGGTGAATCGCGTAATCTATATGATGGATACCACCGTATTGGAGAGTACAGTTGCGACATGGATTAAAGACCTTAATCCGAAGCAACTGCCGGCAGTTGCGAGGAATGCGACTCCTCTCAAAACCCGCGTCTTTGGCGTGGTGAGACGGGAGTTGTCGGGCCGTGGTGGAGCGGCCGACCCTCACGGACGCACCGAGCGTTCGGGTATTAATTCCAACGACTCGTCATGGGAAGTCCGAGGGGAATTAAACTCGCCTGCGACCGCACGGCCCGTTTCGGGACGTGCGGTCAAAACGGTGAAGCCGCGGGGCTTGCCCCCGCGGTAACAGTGAATCAAGCTGGTGAGTATTGTCCCAACTGAACCGATTGACACACGACGCAGGGCCGGCGTGCGATCGGGTGTGTAGTAACGTCAGTGGCTACTCTCGGTCTGTGAACTGAACGCCAGACTGTCTACAATCTCACTCTGTGCGAGCGTAGACCACACCACTGTCGGAGAACTGAGGATACATCGAAAGTTTTCGCCCATTGTGACGTACCGGACACTATTACCCAGTATCTCGCCGAATAGTGGTTAAATATCTACGATTGCACTATATTACGTGATGTTGCAACTGTTGCTAACATATTTTGAAAACAAATGCGGAATACTTAACCGTATGATTGCACTTTGAGTTAGTGTAATGGCAAACGGTACGGTTGATTTCTTCAACGACACAGGCGGCTACGGTTTCATTTCGACGGACGACGCGGACGATGACGTGTTCTTCCACATGGAAGACGTTGGCGGTCCGGACCTCGAAGAAGGCACAGACATTGACTTCGATATCGAACAGGCCCCCAAGGGTCCTCGCGCGACGAACGTCGTCCGCAACTAAGTCTAACTTCATTGTCGCCTCGGCGACGGTGAACGACGATTTCGTTTTCAGACGCGTCCGACTGAATTAGTTCCCTCTGAGATCTGTCCTTCATCCGTACTGATCGACTGAAGGCTCTCTCACGGGAAATGTGAGAACGGTTCGTACGCCATCAGTTATTGCCACCCTTGCGTGCAGATAGCAAAACCAGTGTCTCTTTGCCTGTGACGAGTGTTCACACTATTCTCGACTCGAGCCATCGATCGCGTCGAAACCTGCAAAAATTACTGTAATGCATTACATTGGATGGAAAATATTAAGCGTCGGTATACCCTAGCCGAGTGTACGATGACTGAGTACGTTTCGACCACGCCGGGGCTGTATCCGCTCCCGGACTGGGCGAAAGACGACCTCTCGCATCTCAAAGGCCACCAGAAACACGACCTCATCAGCGGCGACGAGGGCGAGGAGATCACCGCGGTCTACGAAGAGGCCCGCGACGAAGTGATCGGCGTCCAGCAAGACGCCGGCCTCGACCGAATCGTCGAAGGCCAACTGCGCTGGGACGACATGCTCGCCCATCCGCTTGCGGTCAACGACGCCGTCGAGACGCGCGGGATCGTCCGCTACTACGACAACAACAACTTCTATCGCGAGCCCGTCGTCACCGACGACCTCGCGGCCACCGGTGATGTCGCCTCGGAACTCGAGGCGGCCGCCGACCTGACCGACGGCGACGATCTCCAAGCCGTCCTCCCCGGCCCGTACTCACTTGCCGACCTCGCGACCGACGACCACTACGGCGACGAGGCCGACTTCCTCGCTGCGATCGCAGACTTCCTCGCCGACGAGGCCGACGCCTTCCCCGCTGTCGAGACGCTATTCTTGCTCGAGCCCTCGCTGGTCGAGAACGTACCTGACGACGGCGAAGACGAACGCGCAAGCGAGGCGATCGATCAGGTCGCAAGCGCCGTCGACGCCGACGTCGTCGTCCATCCCTACTGGGGCGCACTCGAGGAGAAGGTCTACGCACATCTGCTCGACGCCGACATCGACGCCGTCGGCTTCGACTTCGTCTCGAATCAGGACGACAACCTCTACAACATCCAGGAGTACGGCGCAACAGACGACATCGCGCTCGGTCTCGCTGACGGCCAGAACACCCTCGTCGAAGACCCCGAAGCGATCCGTGACCGCGTCGAGTGGGTCGAGGGACAGCTGCCGACGGCCGAGTTCGAGACGGTCTATCTAACGACGAACACCGAGACGTTCTATCTGCCCTACGCAAAGTACGTCGAGAAACTCGAAGTCCTTGCGGAAGCCGCGGATCTCGCGGAGGTGACCCCAGCATGAGCGACACCAAAGACCAGTTCCGACCGGAGGATCACGAGAACGACCACTTCCTGCTGACGAGCGTCGTCGGCTCCTACCCCAAACCCAAGTGGCTCAACCGCTCGAAAGAGCTCTACGAGGACGATGAGGCCGACTTCGACGAGGACAACTGGCAGGAAGCGAAAGACGACGCCGCCCTCGTCATCACGAACGAACACGAGCGCGCCGGCCTCGATACCGTCGTCGACGGCGAGATGCGGCGCAACGAGATGGTCGAGTTCTTCGCCCACCGGATCGACGGCTACGAATTCAACGGTCCCGTCAAGGTGTGGGGACACAACTACTTCGACAAGCCCTCCGTCGTCAGCGAAGTCGAGTACGACGAGAGCTGGCTCGTCGACGAGTACAAGTTCACCGCCAGCGCCACCGACCGCCCCGTGAAGGTCCCGATCACTGGACCATACACGCTCGCGAGTTGGGCGTTCAACGAAGCCTACGAGGACGACGCGGACCTCGCCTACGCCCTCGCCGACCTCGTCAATGAGGAAATCGAGAAGCTCGTCGACGCCGGTGCCCGCTACATCCAGATCGACGAGCCCGCGCTCGCGACCACGCCCGACGACCACGCCATCGTCGGCGAAGCACTCGAACGGATCGTCGCCGACATCCCCGAGGAGGTCCGCATTGGACTGCACGTCTGTTACGGCGACTACTCCCGCATCTACCCCGAGATCCTCGAGTTCCCCGTCGACGAGTTCGACTTAGAGCTCGCCAACGGCGACTACGAACAACTCGACGTGTTCAAACACCCCGCGTTCACTGCTGATCTCGCGCTTGGCGTCGTTGACGTTCACGTCGCCGAGGTCGAATCGGTCGAGCAGATCGAGGAGAACATCAAGAAGGGTCTCGAGGTCGTCCCGCCGGAACAGCTGGTCGTCTCGCCGGACTGTGGCCTGAAGCTGCTGCCTCGTGAGGTCGCCTACGGCAAGATGGAGAACATGGTGCAGGCAGCCCGTAATGTCGAGGCGGACCTCGATGCGGACAACATCGACATCGAGCGCGAGACGCCAACGCCGGCCGACGACTGATCGGTCGATCGACGTACGAGCTTCTCTCCGTTTTCTCGCGCCGGATTGTGCCAGCGCAATTGGGTTCGCAGTAGCCACCGTTCTCCGCTATCACGAGAGAGTATCACTCGAAAATCATAGTGAGCAGGAGTGTCTAACCAGCGGACATGACCACGACACGAGTGTTACCTGGTATCCCGTTTGTCCGATAACGTATACATATCGCAGGTCCCTACCAGCGATCGATGGCAGAATCCACTGCGACTCGACACGACCTGCGCGATGACGTTGCCGAACACCGCGACCCTGACTACGAGATCGACCCGCTGTTCGTCAACCGGTGGTCGCCACGCGCGATGACCGGCGAACCACTCGACGAAGCCGAGTATCTCCCGCTGTTCGAGGCCGCCCGCTGGGCACCCTCCGCGTTCAACAACCAGCACTGGCGGTTCATCTACGCGAGCCGTGAAGACGACGAGTGGGACACCTTCGTCGACCTCCTCTCCGAGGGGAATCGGTCGTGGGCAAGTGACGCTGCCGTGCTCGCGGTCATCGTCTCGAAGACCACCTTCGATCACAACGGCGAACCGGCCCCGGTCCACTCCTTTGACACCGGTTCAGCCTGGCAGAACCTCGCGCTCGAGGGCGCACGCCGCGGCCTGGCCATCCACGGGATGGCCGGGTTCGATTACGAGCGCGCAGCCGCGGAACTCGACGTTCCCGAGGAGTTCGCCGTCGAAGCGATGGTCTCGATCGGCGAGCGCGCACCCCCCGAAACGCTGCCCGACGACCTCCAAGCGCGCGAACAGCCAAGCGACCGCAAGCCACTCGAGGAAATCGTCCACCGCGGCGGCTTCGCGACCGACGCGGAGTAACCTCCCCGGCTGCCACACCACAAAGCGCTAACTACCGGGCCGGTGAACGCCTGCCCATGCCTCTCGAGGTCGGCGTGCTCGGCTATGGGTTCATGGGCAAAGCACACGCGAACGCGATGGCGCGACTGCCGATGTTCTTCCCGGACGCGCCCGCGATCGACCGCAGTGTCCTGATCGGCCGCCACGAATCGGCGCTGGCCGACGCCGCCGACCGGCTTGGCTTCGACGCGACCGCGACCGACTGGCGTGACGTCGTCGACGATGTCGACGTCTTCTACAATCTCGGTCCGAATCACGTCCATCGCGAGCCGTCGGTCGCCGCGCTCGAGGCCGGCACACCTGTTTTCTGCGAGAAGCCACTCGCCCCGACGCTCGAAGACGCCGAGGCGATGGCACGAGCGGCACGCGAGGCTGGCAACGACGTTCCCGCAGGGTGTGCGTTCAACTATCGGTTCGTCCCTGCGATCCAGTATGCAAAGCGGTTACTCGAGGCTGGCGACCTCGGCGAGATCCACCACGTCCGCGGGCGCTATCTGCAGGACTGGCTGGTCGATCCAGAAGCCCCGTGGTCGTGGCGCAACGATGCAGAACTGGCTGGGTCGGGCGCATTGGGGGACCTCGGCGCGCACACGGTCGACCTCCTGCGGTTTCTCGTCGGCAGCGAAGGCCTCGCGGGCGACATCGAACGCGTGAGTGGCCACTTACAGACGTTCGTCGACGAACGACCGGTGGAGGGGACCGGAACCGACGAGACCAGACCCGTTACCGTCGACGACGCCTACTCGGCACAACTCGAGTTCGAAAACGGTACACTGGGGACCATCGAAGCCTCGCGCTTCGCGACGGGACACAAGAACGATCACACGATCGAAATTCATGGTTCCGAGGGGAGTCTGCGGTTTTCCCTCGAGCGGCTGAACGAACTCGAGGTGCTCCGCGACGGTGATCGCGGCTACGAGACGATTCTCGTGACCGACGAAGACGACCCCTATATCGACCACTGGTGGCCGCCGGGCCACGTTATCGGCTGGGAACATCTCTTCGTCCACGAGAACTACGAGTTCTTGTGTGCCGTCGCCGATGGAAGTGAGTACGAACCCAACTTTGCGGACGGCCTCGCCGCCCAGCGGGTCCTCGACGCGATCGAGGCAAGTGACGACCGCGGCGAGTGGGTCTCGCTCGAGTGACCGGGCGCGTCGAGGACAGTCGCCGATTCCCGCCGAGACCGAACGACTCGGTCAACCTAAGTATGGCCCGTTCTAACTCCTGCGTGAACGCCCGTGTCGTACGACAATCATACGCCCGACTCGAGAGTTCGGTCGCTGATCGATCGGTTCAGTTACCCGCACCTGTTGACCGCGACGCTCACGCTGGTTGCGGCGACGATCCTGCTGGGTGTTGCGGCGAAAGCAACGGGCTCCGGCCTGGCCTGTCAGGCGAACTGGCCCCAGTGTGATGCCGGCCCGTACAACCTGTTTCCGGCGAACCTGCCGAGTTTCTACGAGTGGTTCCACCGCTTCGTCGCGATGTTCGCCGGCTTTGCCATCATCGGCTCGGCGCTTGCAGCCTGGCGACTCCCCGACGTCGACCGGCGCGTCACCGGGCTGGTCGTCCTCGGGATGGTGTTGACGCCGGTCCAGGTCGCACTCGGCCGCGAAACCGTCACGCAGTACACGATGGACATCCTGTCGCTGCACTTCTGGACGGCTGTCACCATCTTCACGCTGTTCCTCGTCGCGACAGTCCTCGTGTGGGCATCGCGACTGACGACGACCCACGTCACCGGCGCGCTCGCGCTTGGAATCGTCGCGCTACCGGCCCACGTGATCCTCAGCCCCGTCGTCGATGCCGGCATTGAGACGTATTCGCCGACGATGCAACTGATTCAGTACGCCGTGACGCTCACACTGCTCGGTGCAGCAATCGTCGCCGCGATGGTCGGTCGCCGTCGGTACACCGGACGGAGCGTGACACCCCTCCTCGTGGGGCCGCCGCTCGTTGTCTCGGTCCTCTTTTTCGGCCGGCAGGCGGTCAACCCCGCACTCGAGATGCCCTATCTCGTCACCGCAGCCGCACTCCTCGTGACGTTCGTCGTCGGGATGGCCGTCACCCGACGACAAGGGTGATCGAGAGACCGGCGAGGGCGGCTGCGATCCCCAGCCCGAATAATCCGTAGTTGGCAACCGGGTTGTCGGCTGTCGTCATCTCGAAGGAGTATCGGCGACGTGAAACCGGCCAGAACGGTCGAATCCCCATCGGCGTGAGCGCGTCCGTGAGGAGATGGGAACCGATCGAAACCACGCCGACGAGAAACGCGAACGCATCGATGCCGATGTCGACGAGTGTGGAGGAGGCGTCGATGGAGACGGCAGCGAGTGTGGCGAGGCCGGCTCCGACGGCCAACGCAAACAGGATCGTGTGGGTCGGCCCACGGTGGTCGATCAGCGGGAGCCGATGATCGTAGTCGGGCAGCGTCGACAGCGCCACACAGACGAGACCGCCGACGAGGGCGATCTCGCCGTACCCCATCAGGGCGACGATGGTCCCAAGCGGCGCATACGCCGTGAGTGCACCACCGTAATGGCCCGTCTGATACATCTGCGACAGAAAACGAACGACCAAAACATAAACCCACCGCCGTCTGCGTCGCCAGTCACGCTCGTCGACCGCTCTCTGTCGCTCGTCGCTCAACACGGCCAGATCCGACCGCTGTCGTTTTGTCTGCCCGCCGCCTTCATCCGGTGTGCAAAACGTGACCGACAGGACGAGCAACCCGTTCGGACTCGAGCCACCCTTTGACCGCTCCGATCCCGATGATCGACCGGCGGTCTTCGGCTACGGTGACGCCAACGCTGATTTTCACGTGATCGGTGACTATCCCGGCGTCCACGGCGGCGAATCCACTGGTATCCCGTTTACCGAAACCGAGAGCGGACACGCGATTCAGGACGTCCTTCGGGCAGTTGGCTTCGCCAGCGGCCCACGCGACGACCCCGTCCTCGAGAACTGCTTTCTGAGCTACATCCACATGTGTAGCCTGCCCGACGGGGACGTGCCGACCGACGAGGACTACGCGACCCTCGAGCGCTTTTTCGACGCCGAACTGCGCGCGATCAACGCACACATCCTCCTGCCCGTCGGTGCTCGCGCGACCGATCACGTCCTGCGAGAGTATACGACCCAGCGACAGCGACTCGACCTCGAGATGGACGAGCTTCACGCCACCGACATCCGCGGCCGCGGCTTTCTGGTCGTCCCGATCAAAGACCCCGTCGAGTGGTACGATGATGACCGTGAGG
Organism: Natrinema hispanicum; assembly: GCF_004217335.1. Lineage (GTDB taxonomy): Archaea > Halobacteriota > Halobacteria > Halobacteriales > Natrialbaceae > Natrinema > Natrinema hispanicum. The sequence continues at coordinate 460,550 of NZ_SHMP01000004.1, read as the reverse complement.
CAATCATTTCGCAACTCGAGGCGATCCTCGACAGCGACTACCGGCAGACGAAAGGCGTCGCAACGACCGTCGGCTAGGCATCCGTCTTCGGTGCGAAGACGAGCAGCGCCGCACTTGCCGTGAGCGCGTGCGGCGAGATTGGCTGGTCCCCGTCGAACCGGACGACATTGCCCTGCTCGAGGTCGTAGCTGTCGTCTCCAAGCGTGAGCTCGAGTGTCCCCTCCAAGACGTACAACACGACGTTCGACTCCGGATGGCGGTGTTTCGGCATGCGGTCGTCCGCCTCGAGCTGGAGACGAACCGTTCGTGGCGCGTCGACGTCGAACACTTCGGCGTGTGGCGTCGACTCGAGTGCGTCTACTGACGTTATTTCTGGCATGAGTGTACTGTGGCAACTCGCCTACTTGTATGTCGGGTCGAACACGTTCGATGCGGCGGATAGTGACGGCCGTGTGCCTCGATACGCCGCTGTCGACGATGGGACTCTCGGATCGCATCATACGGACTACTGTACGTCATTTCCGGTGCAACCGCGACCCGCACTGCGGGCCCACCGGTAACTCGTTACAGCAGACCGCATCGGCCGATAACGCGACCTGTCGGCAAATGTCGAACGAGCGGGCTCGAGGCTGCTGGCGAGAACGCGGGAAACACTAATCGGCGTCGACAGATACACTCTGCATGATGGACGTTATCAATCCTGCCACTGGCGAGCGAGAGGACACGATCGAGGAAGATACCGAATCCGATGTCGAGGCGGCCATCGAACGGGCGTCGGCGGCGTTCGAGACGTGGCAAGATGAGCCGATCCGAAAGCGGGAGGAACTGCTCGCGGCAGCCGCGGATGTCCTCCGTGAGAACAAACGCGAGTACGCGGAGACGATGACTCGCGAGATGGGCAAACCGATCTCGCAGGCGATCGCCGAGGTTGAGAAGTGTGCGTGGGTCTGTGATCACTACGCGGAACACGGAAGCGCTTATCTCGAGGCCGATTCCCATCCGAGCCCGCCGGGATCGGACGTCAAGACTGTCTACGATCCGCTCGGCCCGATTCTGGCGGTGATGCCGTGGAACTTCCCGTTCTGGCAGGTGTTTCGCTTCGCAGCACCGAATCTCACGTCGGGCAACGTCGGACTGCTCAAGCACGCCTCGAACGTCCCTGGCTGTGCACAGGCCATCGAAGACGTGTTTCGGCAGGCTGGCTATCCCGATGGCGTCTTCCAGTCGTTGCTGATCCCTTCCGATTTGGTCGACGATATTATCGAAGACGAGCGTATCAAAGCCGCGACGGTCACCGGAAGCGGCCCGGCAGGCCGGGCAGTCGCCTCGACGGCGGGCGACCAGCTCAAGAAATCGGTCCTCGAACTCGGGGGTAGCGATCCCTTCATCGTCCTCGATGACGCCGACATCGACAACGCGGCCGAAACCGGCGCGTGGGCGCGCAACCAGAACGGCGGCCAGTCCTGTATCGCCGGCAAGCGATTCCTCGTCCACACCGACGTCTACGACGAATTCCTCGAGCGGTTCGTCGACGAGATCGAGTCACTCACCGTCGGCGATCCGACCGACGAAGCGACCGACATCGGCCCGCAGGCCAGGGAGGATCTTATGGACGACCTCCACGAACAGGTTGAGGCGAGCGTCGAGGCTGGTGCTAACGTGCTCACGGGCGGCGAGCCGATGGACCGTGAGGGTGCCTACTATCCGCCGACCGTGCTGACTGACATCCCCGAGGGCTGTCCGGCCGACAGTGAGGAGACGTTCGGCCCCGTCGCCGCCGTCTACGAACTCGACGACGAGGCAGCGATCGTCGCGAAGGCAAACGACACGGAATTCGGACTCGGCGCAAGCATCTGGACGACCGACCGCGAGCGCGGCCAGCGGCTCGCACGCGAGATCGACGCCGGCTGTGTCTATGTCAATCAACTCATCAAATCCGATCCGCGAGTGCCGTTCGGCGGCGTCAAGGAATCAGGCTACGGCCGCGAACTCGCGCGAGAAGGGATGCTCGAGTTCGTCAACCGAAAGACCGTCTGGGTCGAGTAAGCGAGGTGCCAACCAAGAAATCGCCCGTCGATCAACCGGGTATCAGTCCGCCAGTCCGTTCAGATCGGATCTGCCCGAACCGTTCCGTGTCGGTTCCGTGTCGGTGAGTTGGTGACGGCCTGACGCGGCGAGTTCGTACCGGCGGCTGCCGACCGACCGGATGTCGCCCTGATCACAGAGGCGATCGCACGCTTGCTCGACTGTCAGCGGATGCTTGTCGATCATCCCGGCGAGATCGATAGCAGACAGCGGCCCCTCGTCGGCAAGGGCCATCAGAATCTCTCGCTCGAGTTGTCGTCCAAACATCTATCGATCACGGGCTGTCCCGTTCGGTTCCAGCCGCGGTCGGTCGTCGTTTCGAACCGTGAGCGTGCAGTTACCGGTTTCGTCACGCAGACTTGTCAGGGTACGTGGATTGGTCCTCGCTCGTGGTGTGCTGTCGGTCGTTATCCGGGTCATTGGGGTGCGGTCGCCGGAGTCTCGCTCCGGTCGGATCCTGCTCTCGCTCGAAAAAGAGCGGAGCGACAGTATCAACGACTGGCGGATTCTCATGCCGTGGGAACCGCCGACACCGTTCTTGCCTGTGACTCCATGGCTAGCTTCTCGAGGCAAACACGTTTATTCGCGCCGAGATGACCCACTGATAGATGGATCGCGACGAGGAGCATCCCGTGGATGGACGGACCGGAGACGCTGCGGTGACCGATGACCGCGTCGAACTCGGCCTGGCGTTGCTCGCGCGACTCGAGCACGAATCGCTCTCGCTTGCCGCAGTAATCGATCGGATCGAGACGATTACGAGCGATCCGACGGTCACACGAACGATTCTCGATCAGGCCGAACTCCGCGGGCTGATCGAGCGCGAGGACGGGATCGTCCGCCCGAAGAGCAGCCAGTACGTCAGTTTCGACCAGGACGTTATCACGAAAGAAGGCGAGTTTACCTGCAAGCGCTGTGGCTCCGGGCTGTCGACCGGCTACTTCATCAACCTCGAGGCCGGCGAACTCGGTCCCTTCGGCTCCTCGTGTATCCGAAAAGTGACTGGTCGGGAATAAGTCGACGCCGTCGCCGGTCGCTGTCGCCGCGTGTTATCGACCTTGCCGAAGCTCCGCGATCAACTGCTCGATCGTCTCCCCTTGCTGTTCGATGATCTCGTTTTGCCGTTCGACTGCTGCCTCGAGTGCCTCGAGGCGCTCTATGAGTTCGGGATCGGGCTCGGTCGTGACGGGCTCGGCTTGCCGCGCAGGATCGTCGGTACCGTCCCCCGTGTCTGCTTCACCAGTCTCCTCGAAAAACGAGTCGGCGGTTGCAGCTGTCGCCGCGCTGTCGCTGTCGTCGCGGGTTGCTTTCTCTGTCGCCTGTGCCCACTGTGCCTGCACCCCATCGTTCGTGTTCGACTGTCGTCCAGCGCCGGCAGCCGCAGTCCCGTCGGACCCGCTGTCGGCGAGTGGATCAGTCGACTGGGTCTCAGCGCTATTGCGTGCCGGCGTGTCACGGTCGCCGTCGTCCGGCTCCGGCGGGTCGGCATCGAGCGGATCGACACCACTGCCGAAATCGACCGACGCCTCGCGGCTGTCATCCTCGTTGTCGTCACCGACCGACTCGTTGAGTTCCTCGAGCGAGCCAACGTCGTGATACTCGAACAGCGCGCGTTTCAGCCGCTCTCGGAGATCGTTAGCCTCCTCGTTGGGGGCTTTGATCCGCTCAGGGCGGCCGTCGACGGTGAGGACGATTTGGGTCGCGACGCTGCCATCTTCGAAGTCGAGGTTCGTCACGTCCTCGAACCGGTACTCCTCGTAGTCTTCGTCCCAGACCGCGCCCCCGATGTGTTTGACGAGCCGCTCGCTCGTGATGATCAGGGTCAACTCGCTAAAGCGGTAGGTCTTGACGACCGTCTCGCCGGGGTCGGTGATCCCGTTGCCGCTTAACACACCGGCGAGGACGGGATGGAGGACCTCGTCGGTCACGCTCGAGGGAACCGTAAACGCGTGTTCTCCCTCGAGAGCGTACTCGAGAGTGAACTTCGTCTTGCGCCGGCCTTCCGAGAGGGTCAGCCGGTCGGCGTCGTGTGGGTAGTCGTCGGCTGATTCGTCGCTCAGGAGGCCATCAGAACGATAGACGATGGTCCGCGTCGGCGTAATGAAAAGCTCGTCGTCGCCGCCGAGGGAGACGCGTGCCGCGATCTCCTCGCCGTCGAGAGTAGCGGTGACGATACCAGGAACGCTCATGCTCCGGAGTTAGTAACACCATGTGATAAATCCGTGGGTCCGCGTTGCACGGCGGATCCGAATGAGAAGCTTAAAGAAATAGACGCCACTACTCCTAATCGAGCCCGGGTGGCTTAGCTGGACATAGCGCCGCACTCATAGGGTTCAGAGATTCGGTGCGGTTTCGCCTTGGAAGCCTCCGTGTCCCTCGAGGACTGCCGAGCCTCGAACCTGGGACATGCGGAGATCGAGGGTTCGGAGCCCTCCCCGGGCATTTTTCAACGGAGTCACGAACGTCGTGAGTTACGACGCTGTAAAATTCTGGAGAGGCGGAGAACCCGGTGGTCTCGCGTGAGCGACGGAGCGAACGCAAGGCAGGAACGGCGGGCGAAGCGAGTCTTTCCGTGGTTCGGAGCCCCCCGAGCAGTTTCAACGACGCTACCAGTCGAAGACGAGTAGCAATACCGAGAAAGCGGCGACCTCGTCGGTATGAGAGCACCAGTTGTCGTGGACACGTCAACCGACGGTGGTGAACTACTGCTTCAGCGCGCTGAAGTCGGGCCGCGCCACTGTGAGCAGCTCTACGTCGTGGTCCGACTGGAAGGCCTCGAGAACGGTCATACAGACGCCCGCTCCGCCGCCTTTCGCCATGAGTGCTGTCTGAGCGACAGCGATTCGAGCCATCTTGGACGGAATCCACGGTCACGATCAAAGCCTTGGCCACGGATAACCGCCGAGAGACTGGTTAAATATCCGATGATGGCAGGAATGAATTTCACGTATCAGAATCAATTGGCATATTTAGTAAAACAAAGAGGAATTATATCGCAAGGCCGTGGCTTACCCGTTCAGAGGGGTGACGTGGCGACGGAGAGATCCTGTAATGACAGCAGAGCAAACCAGCATGTTCAGCGTCGATTCGGACGATTCGCGGCGATCGTTTTTGAAGAAAGGCGCGATCGCATCGAGTGCGCTCGCTATCGGTGCCTCCGGTACCGCGATGGCACAAGACGATGACATCCTCGACGAGGAGTGGAAGGCGCTCATCCACATCAGCAACTTCTACCCGGATGCCCGGTTCACATTCGTGTCGGGTGTCGTCGAGTGGGTGCCAAACTACGGCGATGTCAACGATAGCTGGTTCTCGGACTACAACACATATCAGATTCGGTGGCTCAATAACGACGAGGTCGTCCCACTGTTCGTCGCCCACGACGCCGACGTCGGTGAGTACGACGAAGATCTCGGCTTCATCACTAACGCCGACGATGACCAGAACCAGCCGCAGGTGTTCCAGATGAGCCGCGAATGGTCCCCACTCGGCGATAATGAGGAGGTCATCACTGTCAACGCGAGCCCCGTCGATGAGGAGGACGAAGACGAAATCCTCGAGGGCGACGACTGGTGGCAACCGACTAACTGAACGCTGAGGACAGACGCTGGTCAGTTGTTGGGAACTATTTTTCAGAATACACTGCTTTGTTTAATGGCTGCTGAGCGGTGGTTAGAGTGGCTCACAGAGATTTTTATGTTACTGATGGCGAACATGAGACCAATTTCACGGAACTGGCGATACAGCCCAGCGTTTGCACAGCATCGCCGAGTGAGCGCTTCGTTGTTGAGTACGAGGGTTCCAGCCAGCGCTGAGAGTGGCCCTTTGCCGGATGAGTTCGTTGTGTCCTTTCGTGAGTGGCATCGATCCGCGCTGTAAGACCAGTGGTTCGACACCGAGGGCAGAGAACTCGTAGTGGTATGCCAGTTGTGGAAGGCGTTGTCAGCAGCTACGGAGAGCAGGTCGTCCGCCGGAACGCGGACGACCTCAGATCGCGAGCCACGATGGACGACGATCGCCGAATCGTCGAGGCCGCCGAAAAAGTACTCACGATCGGATAACTGGGCCCAGTTCGGAGTGTGGACGTCCGGTCAGTCAGCTGCTTGCTCAGTCTGTCGGGTTCGGTCGATGTCTAATGGGTCTGCCGTCGAGGTCGCGGTGACCAGTCGCAAGAACTGACCCGCGTTCGTGAGGAGTTTGTTTTCGGCTTTCCGAAGGTGTTCTTCGTACGTCGAGCGTGCGACGGCGGTCTGCGATGCCAGTTCACGAAGTGATGTCTGCCGGGGCTGTTCGTAGTAGCCGCTTTCCAGTGCCAGCCGAAGTGCAGCTAGCTGTCGCTCAGTGACGTCGTCGAACAGTTGATCGACCGGGGCGAGCATACTGTGGGGGATCTGCTGTTCCGTGATCGCCGTTTTCGAAAGCACCTCGATATCGCGATCATCTTCCAACTCCTGCAGCAATGCGCGGACATCGCTCTCGTCGAACGCGATTACGGTGTAGTGCTCCCAGCCGTGGCGGTGAATTGTCGGCGGCTGGTATAGACAGTTGTACTGTTCAAACCGACCGATGATCGAGTCCTCTAACGAACAGAGACAGGACTGCGTGACGACGTGGAGGCCGTCGTCGTCCACCGACTTGTGGAGAAGCGTTCCGATTTGATCGATCTCCTCGAGGAGTTCATCGGCTGGCGATTCTGGAGAGGTAATTTCGATTACTTGGCAGTCGCTTAGGTACCACTCGCGGATTGTGAGATCCGGATAGTGTTCCGAAATTTCTCGATACGGACACTCGTGTTTGACCCGGAACGAAGCCTCGTACAGACCCATAACGAGCTATTTGGCCTGGTGCGGATTAACAGTGCCGGTCATGTCCGGCAGTACCTATATTCTAATCCTTCTCATACGAGTGCATACTGATGTCTGAGCGTCGCCCCGGCGAACTCGGCCGCACCCACGGGGAATTCATCCAGGAACTTGCGTCGGCTATTCCGGACCATCCGCTGAACCTCGAGTGTGTCAAGCGAGCGAACGTGGGGCAAGAATCCGTCCCCGACGACGAACTGGCTGAACTGGAACTGGGCCCGAACAACTGCACAGCGGAGTGATCTATGAGTACGGAAACTGAACTCAAACAGGGCATTCGCGAGCATCTCGGGCAGTTCTCGCTCCACGTCCTCCTGGTATTTGCCACCGGGCTGACCATCGGATCCGAACGCGCCGTCGTGCCCGTCCTCGGCCGTGACGTGCTCGGCGTCGAGTCGCTGTTCGTCATTGGCTCGTTCGTCGTCTCGTTCGGCTTCGTTAAAGGACTCCTAAACCTCTATGCCGGCAAGTGGGGCGGTGAATACGGCCGCAAGCCCGTGCTCGTCCTCGGGTGGCTGACTGCACTGCCGATCCCGGTCATCCTCATCTTTGCACCGAGCTGGGGCTGGATCACCGTCGGGAACATCCTGTTAGGCGTCAACCAGGCGTTGACCTGGAGTATGGCGATCAACGCCAAGATTGACCTTGCAGGCCCCGAGCAACGAGGGTTAGCCGTGGGTATCGATGAGGCGTTCGGGTACAGCGGCGTCGCCGTCGGTGCCTGGGTCACGGGTATCATCGCTGCCCGGACGAGTCTCCGGCCTGAGCCGTTCTACTTCCTCGCTGTCGTCGTGGTGCTGGCGTTCCTGATTTCGATCTTTCTCATCAAGGAGACCGTCCAGTTCGCCGAGGTAGAGGTCGACGATGACGACCACCACGATGCGAACCTCCCGTTCGGCGAGGTGCTAAAGCGGGCGACCTACGGCGACAAGACACTGTTTGCCGCGGCACAGGCGGGCCACATCGAGAAATTCGTCGATACGCTGTTCTGGCTCGCCGTCCCGTTGTATCTCACGAGCCAAGGCCTCGGAATCGCAGCGGCCGGGTTCGTCGTCGGTATCCATAGCGCGATGTACTTCTTCCAGATTGCAACCGGTGGACTCGCGGATCGGATCGGTCGCCGTCCGCCGGTCGTCGTCGGAATGTTCCTTACCGGTGCGGGCGTCCTCGGGATGGTACTCGTCGACGGGTATCTCCCGTGGGCCGTTCTCTCGGGTGTGTCCGGCCTCGGAATGGCGTTGCTCTATCCGAATCTGATGACGGTTCCGGGCGATGCAGCCCACCCGACGTGGCGTGCGACTGGGATGGGCGTCTACCGGATGTGGCGCGACTCGGGCTACGGCGTCGGCGCAATCCTGATCGGGCTCTCGATGGAGTTCGCAAACGCCGAAGCCGCCTTCTATCTGACCGCTGCCCTGATGTTCGTCTCCGGGGCGATCGTCTACATCTGGATGGAAGAAACCCATCCCGACTTCGGGACACACGAGCCGCCTGCACCTGCTCCTGAGCACTCAGGTCAGACGCTCCCTCAAGACTAACTTCGGTTGCTCCGGACGGGTTCCCGACCCATCTACACTAGTTAGTGAGGGCGAGTGCCCCGCCCCACCGTGGGCAGGGGTGAAGCCCGGCAGCCACCTCGCAGCCTTTAACAGAAAGTCACCAGACAATAACAGGTATGGAGCAGATCCTCTCCCTCACCTTCCAACTCGCGGTTGAAGAAGGAGAGGAGCTGCTCAAACCTGCCACCCTCGAAGCCCGTCGCCTCCGCAACGAAATTACCCGCCTTCACTACGAAGGCTGGAATTGGAGCGACATCGAAGACGCCGTGATTGGGAAAGCCGACCTCGTCAACAACACCTGCCAGCAAATCCTCGACAAAGCCCATCAAGAGCTGGACAATTACTACGAAGCGGATGACCAAGACTGGGGCGCACCCAGCCCTATCATCCACCGCCCCTACGCCGTGAAAATGAATCACGGTGAGGGCTACCGCATCACCGAAGACAACGGCGAACACCGATTCCGCATCAGCACCAAGCCCTACAATCACGTCAAAGGTGTGTTGAAGGGCAGTCCCGACCACCACGATCTTCTCACGACTGCTCTCAACAACCCTGCGTGGCGTGTGGGTACCGCGGAACTCCTCCAACACCGTGGGGAGTGGGAACTCCATGTTACCGTCACCAACACCGCTGCAGATGTCCGCTCGCCGGCGGAATCCAATACGGTAGTCGGTGTGGACATCAACGAGGACTGCGTCGCACTCGCCGCGATGAACCGGGAAGACGGTGATATGATTGATTCGCTTGTCCTCGACTACCCGGACATCAAACGCCGTCGTCACGAGTACTTCACGAAGCGCAAGAGGATGCAGAAAGCCGGGCAGACCGCCTTCGAGACGGTCGTGCAACAGGAGGAGCGGGACTTCGTTCACGACCAACTCCACAAAGTGTCGCGTGACGTGGTCAGGTGGGTCTCGCAATTCGAGAATCCGGTCATCGTCTTTGAAGACCTCAAAGACATGCGAGACGGTCTTGACTACGGCACGCGGATGAACCGCCGCCTGCACAGCTTACCCTTCCGCAAGCTCCGTCGCTTGGTCACGTACAAGGCGGCACGTGATGGTGTGCCGTCGGTTGACGTGGATCCGGAGTACACGAGCCAGCGGTGTCCCCGCACCACGTGTTTGCACGTAGAGCGCGGGAATCGCAGGGGGAAGCGGTTCAAGTGCAAGAGGTGTGAGTTTCAGGATCACGCTGACAGGAAGGCAGCGGTATGCGTGTGTCAGGAGTGGTTCACCACGACAGATGAGAATGTACCGTCTCTCAACACCCTTCCACGGGTTTGGAAGGTGAGACGGACGGCATCGGGCCTCGGTGAAGGGGCCGACTCTCACGGACACGTATTGTGTTCGGGTGTTACCGACCGCGGTGGTCGGCGCGACCCCGTTGGGGGAGCGCGAGAAGAATTAAACTCGGTTGCCCCCGGTTCGGGGTAGACATCGAAGCCTCGCGCCACCGCGCGCGGGGTACTTCACGTTGTGTACGATCTGTTCAAGCTGTGTGTATCGAACGCACTCTCTCAGCACGCTCTCGACACCTGACCGCTATTCAACAACGCAGACTCGAGTCGGTCGCTGAGAACACCGCCGCGCAGTAACGCGGCAGCACGGACAGAAGGGTATGCAGGAGCTCCACTCTGTCCAACTGAATCCTCAGCAGGCGATGCGGATAACACCACCGACACGGACTCGAGCAGGCTCTGCAGCCCCAACACGAGCGACCCCCGAAACGAACGTCTCGTCGATTGCTCTCGGTGGCATCAACGTGTCAGCTAAAACTCGGTTGTCAGCTGCAGGGGCGGTCTCACAGCCCGATCTGGGACCGTCAGGACGGGACAATCGACACCGCGTGACAGAACTGTCGATCAGCACTCGGGCTCAGCTTCGCTCCTCGTCGGAGAGATGCCACGGACTCTCGACGTCGGTGGGACTCTCGTCCGTCGCGAGCGGGACGGTCTCGTACAGTTGCTCGAGATGATCCATGGTATAGTCGACCGCGTAGCGTTCGACGGCCGCTCTGGTATCGCGGTCGGTCGCCAGACAGGTCTCGATGGCCTCGACCATCGACTCGCGGTCGCCGTAGGTGAACCGTTCGCCGTTACCGGCCTCGATGGTCCGAGTAAACGGCGCGACGTCGGCGGCAGCGACGGGCGTCCCGCAGGCGTTGGCTTCGAGCGTCGAGAGGCCGAGCGTGTCGGCGGTCGAGGCCGTGACGAACGTATCGATCGAGGAGTAGAAGACGGGCAACTCCTCGCGGGGGAGAAAGTCACGGATCTCGACGTTGTCCGGGGCCGTACGCTCGAGGGAATCGCGGTACGGGCCGTCACCGACGATGACGAAGTCGTACTCCGGCAGCGCCTCGGCGGCCCGAAGGATCTCGCTGACGTTTTTCTCCATGCTGAGCCGGCCACTGTAGCCGACGACCGTCCGGTCGGGGTACCAGTCTTCCGCGGTCGGTTGGAAGAAGTCCATGTCGATCCCGACTGGCAACTGGACGTGTTCGACATCGCGGTCGATCCGCTCGGTCGAGGCGGTGACGATATCGAAACTCCCGAGGAAGCTGTTTTCGACCGGTACATAGAGGTTCGAGAGTAGCCCCGCGACCGACTCGAGTTTGATGCTCTGGTGGAAGTATTCCTCGAGTGGCGTGTGGTGGGTGTAGATCGCCGGGAGGTCGTGTTTCCAGGCGTAGTAGCGGCCGAGGATTCCGATCGGTGCGGGGCCGTGACAGTGGACGACGTCGAGGTCGGGTAGCGTCGACGGCCGTCGGGTCAGCGGGATTCGATAGCCGGCATAGAAGGGGTTCGGCATCGAGGTCACCGGAATCTCGCGCTCGCCGGGTTCGTAGTTGCCGTCCGGGTAGACGACGTACACCTCGTGGCCTTTCCGTTCCAATTGTTCGCGCCAGAGTTTGATCGTATACGTTACGCCATCGATCTCGGGAAAGTAACTGTCCGTAAAGAACCCGATCTTCATTCAAACCACCTCTTCGTACAACGACTGATACTGGTTCGCAACCGCCTCGAGCGAAAATTCCTCGCTGCGGTCGGCCGCGTTCGATCCGAGTCGCTCCCGGAGCTCCGGATCGCGGAGCCGCTCGAGCGCCGCCTCGAAGCCGTCGACGCCCGATCCCGAAACCTTCAGGCTGTCCTCGCCGTCCTCGAGCCACGAGAACGTCTCGATGTCGCGGACGAGCACCGGTTTGCCGGCAGCCATCGCCTCGAGCAACGCGATCCCCTCGTTTTCCTCGTGGGTGGGGAAACAGAAGATATCGCCCGCTGCGTACGCGCCGCGGATATCGTCGACGTAGCCGGTGAACGTACAGTTGTCCGGCGCGTTCTCGATTAGTGCCGTCGTCTCTCGGCCCTTCAGGGAGAGATCCAGCGGGCCGAACCAGGCAAAATCCAGGTCGGGCAGCCGGCGGGCCAGTTCGACGAACGTTTTGAGCCCCTTGCGCTTGATAACGTGGCCGACGAGGAAAACGGTCGGTGACTCGAGGTCGTACCGATCACGATACTCGTCCTCGAGTGATTGGAACCCCGCGAGCTTCGACCGATCGACGCCGTTCGAGACGACCGTCGTCGGCACATCGGTGTACGTCTCGATCAGGTCCTGGTTGTACTCGGACGGACAGACGAGTGCGTCGGCCAACCCGTAGGCCCACTCGAGATACGGCTTGAGCGGCTTCGCGAGGGCGTTCGTGAACCGAAAGCTGTCGCCGAAGTCCTCGGCGGTCACGTGTGTGTTCGCGATGACGGGCACGCCGTTCGATTGCGCCTGCCGTGCATACCAGACCGAGCGCGGTCCCATGAGATTACAGTGGAAGACGTCGGCCTCGAGCGTCGGTTCGGTCGTGTAGGTCAGGTCCAGTCGATCCAGCATCTTCCGCTGGTGGACGACCGACTCGTGGATGCCGCCGGTGACGTGGGATTCGAGTTCGAAGTAGTGACTGATTTTCATACCTGACTCTCCTGTACCGGGCGCTGGTTACCGTTGACGATGCGAGACCGCCGCGGTGAGTCGACGGCCGGTGTCTTCGTTCCCGTTCGATCGCGGCGTCACTCGACTTCGAGCCACGGCACTTCCATGAGTGCCGGGATGTGCGTCTCGATGTGGTGTTCCCAGACGCCCTCCTCGCCGAAGGCTTCGCCGTGGTCTGCGGTCACGATGACGGTGCCGTCGAGTTCGTCGACGATGTCGGCGACGGATTCGAGGGCGATCCGCAGGTTCTCTTCGTAGAGGGCCATCGCCGCCTCGCGCGTGCCGTTCGTGACGACCTCGGTGGGATCGAGCTCGAGCCACAGGCCCGCTTTCTGTGCGAGTTCGCTGCCCTCGAGTTTGTCCTCGACTTTCGGCCGGAGCGTATCGCCGAGTGAGGCAAGCGCCCCACCGCCACCGTCCTCGCTTTCCTCGGCTTCTTCTTGTTTCCGGATGCCCTTCTGGATCTGTTTGAGCTTCTGGCCCTTGCCGCGGGCGAGGTAGGGTGCGTGGGGCTGCATGTAGTGTAGCACCGTCCGGTCGGCTTCCTCAACGGCGTCCTGATTGTCGTAGAACGCCTCTGCGAGACTGTCCGGTGGAACCGTGCCGAGGTCGTCGTCCCAGCCCGACTTCCACACGTCGAAGACGTTGCTGATGTGATTCGAGGCCGACCACTCGTAGTCACAACTGGCCCCCCACTTGAGTTCGTTCAACGGGATTCCGAGGTCGTTGATAAACGGATTCCCAGAGAAGTACGCGATGTCGTGTTCCTCGGTGAAGGTCCGATAGGCCCATTCCGGTGTCGACGAGCCGACACTCCAGCGCTTTTCCAGCGTCCCGTCGAGATATTCGTCGTAGACCTCGCTGAACACGTCATACCGACACGCATCCAGCACGAGACAGTAGTCCCACTCCGACTCGAGGAAGTGCTGGTCGTCCATTAGTTGCGACTATCTTGCGAACCAACCTATGTATTCTTGTTGGTTCCGGGAAAGTCACTAAAACAGTACTTTTCGGACCTGTAAGCCGCAATACCGTCGGACAGCGTCACGTCGGATCGATGTGTCACTCGAGGTAACCGAGCTCCCGAAGCCGGTCGCGGGTCTCTTCGTCGGCCTCCTCGAGGGCGTCGACATCGTCGGTATTGGTCTCGGACGGATCGTCCCACGCGCCGCCGGCGTTTGCCTCGAAGCGGGCGAGTGCCTGCTCGGTCGCAGCGACGACGTCGTCGTCGGCTGGCTCGACCGGCGACGTTTCGTCGGGATCCTCGTCGAGGCGGTAGCCCTCATCGGGGATTCGATCCGCGCGAACGTACTTTGCGTCGGTGCTTCGGGCGGCACGGAGTCGTGAGTATGCGCGGTGGTCGTCGGGCAGGTCGATCCCGGCCTCGCTGGCTTTCTCCTCGAGGTGGTGCAGTTCGATGACCGGCTGGGCGTACTCGACGAACGCGTAGTCGTTCGCGTCGTCGCCCTCGAGGATCGCCTGCTGCCCAGCATCGAGGTCGGCAGCCCCGTCGAAGGCGCGGTACTCGTCGGCGAGCAGCGAGCGGGTCGGGTCGCGAGCGACGGCACCAGCGGTATCGCCGCCCATACCGACCGTCTCGGGATCGACATCCAGTGTGTCTAACACGGTGTGATAGCAGTCAAGCAACTCGACGAGGTCGTCACGACGGTCGGCCTCGAGGTCGGGATGCTTAACGAGCAGCGGGACGTTGATGAGCTGGTCGTAGAGGGCGAACTCGTGGCCGTACAGGTCGTGTTCGCCGTGGAGTTCGCCGTGGTCGGCTGCAACGACGACGGTGGTCTCCTCCCACTGCCCGGTTTCGCGCAGCCAGTCGAATAGGCGGCCGAGTTCGGCGTCCATGTGGGCGATTTCGGCGTCGTAGAGGCCGCGAATCGCATCCCACTCATCGTCGTCGATGTCTCGCGCACCGGAGTTGAACTCCTTGGAGTTCTGGCAGACATCGTCGGGGTCGACGCCGGGGGCGAACTCCTCGCGGTATTCCTCGGGCGGGTAATACGGGAGGTGGGCGTCCATTAGGTTGACGAACGCGAACCAGCCGTCGTCGCTGTCGCTGTCGTCGATGAAGGACTTCGTGCGGTCGATGACCGACGGCGTCTTCGAGTCGGCGCTCTCGCCGCTGGCAAGTTTGGAGTGCGCCATCGCGCCGAGGTGGACGAGCTTCGATGCCAGATCGCGGAGGTAGTCGTTGTCGTTGATCGCCTGCCACGCGCTCGCAAGCGGCCCCGAGAGGACGTCGCCGGGCAGCACCTCAAAAAAGGAGTCCTGTGCGTCGAAGCCCTCGGTAAGGCCAGTGTAGGGGGTAATCCAGGCGTTCGAGGAGTAACAGGCCGTGTCGTACCCGGCCGCTGACAGGACCGACGCGAGGGTCGTATCGCCGTCGAGATACGGACTGCCCTGATCGGCCCCATGCTGGCTCGGATACTGGCCGGTAAACAGCGAGGCGTGAACCGGTAGCGTCCACGGCGCAGGTGCGATCGCCGATTCGAAGACGGTCGCCTCCTCGGCAAACCGCGAGAGTTCCGGCGTCGTCGCCCGCTCGTATCCATACGGCTCGAGGCGATCCTTCCGGACCGTATCCAGAACGACGAAGAGGACGTTCGACTGGCGAGTCCTGTTCATTACTGGCCACACTTCGCTCCACGCAAATAAATCGATTGAAGGGGTTGACGCGACATGTTTCGACTGGGTCGGTGCCGATCAGATGTTTCAAGTTTACTGATGAGTCATATCCGGCATGGACGATCGAAATCGGCGAGCATTTCTCATCGGCATCGCCGGAGCGATCGCGGCCTTCGCGGTTTTGTTTTTCCTCGTTGGTGCCCGTGACGTCCTCGACTCGTTGCTGTCGGCTTCACCCTCTCGGGTCGTCGCAACGTTTGCACTCGCGCTCGGCTGGCTGGCCGCCTGGAGTCTGATGCTTCGGACCGTGCTAGTCGCGCTCGGTATCGAGATCCCGGTCGGGAAGTCGTTTCTCGTCTATGCTGGAGCCGTCTTTGCGAACAATGTCACCCCGTTCGGGCAGGCCGGCGGTGAACCGATCGCTGCCTTGCTTATCTCGAAGACTTCCGACGCCCGTTACGAAACCAGCCTCGTCGGGATCGCGACTGTCGACGTCATCAATGTCGTCCCATCGATCTCGCTGATCCTCGTGGGTGTCGGCTACTACGCGACCACCGCGGCGATCGGCCAGCGCCTCGAGACGGCCGTCGGCTCGGCGGTCGTGTTGATCGGGGGTATCGTCCTCGTAATGGCGCTCGTCTGGCGGTACCACCGGACGATCGTCGAGCGACTTCCCGGGATCATCGCTCCCCGACTCGGCCGGCTCGGACTCGAGCGCTTCGACTCCGAGACGCTCGAGGAAGACATCGCCGACCGACTGGGGCGGTTTTTCGAGAACATCGAACGCGTGGCGACGGATCGGTGGCGACTGGCCGCCGTCATCGGCCTGTCGCTGTGTGGGTGGCTCTTTCAGACGGCCGCGCTTACGGTCGCGTTCGACGCGATCGGGTACGACGTCTCGGCGTACGTCCTGCTGTTTGTCATCCCGCTTGCGAACCTCGCAGGCGCTGCGCCGCTACCAGGTGGGCTCGGCAGTATCGAAGCCGCGTTCGTCACGCTGCTCGTGCCAACGACCGGTGTTCCGGCGTCGGCCATCACCGCGGCCGTCCTCATCTTCCGGGGCGCGATTTACTGGATGCCGGTCCTGATCGGCGGGCTGTCGGTGTCGGCGTTCGGCGTCCGAGCGGTGCGGTAAGCGGCTGCTGGCCGACAGCGTCATTTCCGTCCGGCTCCGATGATCTTCCCGACCATGTACCGAGAGGGTCACTCCGGTTTCAACGCTTTGCTCTATGCGCCGGTTCTCCCCCTCGTGAGCTCCGTCTGGTCGCTCGAGTTAGCACTGGTCGGGGCGGTTGTGGCTGTCGGGGTCGCTAATATCCCCGATCTCGATCAGCCGCTACCGCGACTGCGCCATCGTGGGCCAACCCATACCGTCTGGTTTGCCCTCCTCGTCGGGCTGGTCGCGGGTATCGGGACCGACCTCCTCGTCCCCGCGACGCCGGTGGCGTTCCGCTTCGGATTCCTCGTCGGCACCGGCGGCATCCTCGCACACCTCGCTGGTGACGTCGTGACGCCGATGGGGATCAGCCCGTTTGCCCCGCTCTGGCGGTATCACGTCACACTCGAGTGGTTCAAATCCAAGAACAGCCGGATCAACCGGGCGTTGTTGCTCGTCGGCTCTATTGCGCTGTTCGCGTCGCTACTTGTGACGATGGGGCTGTCGGCGGTGGCCGCGCAAGCAGGCTAATCGTACCGGCCATCCGGTCGCGCTCGATTCTGGGCCGACTCGAAGCTTACATCCACCGCTGCTCGTTTGCATCCCAAACGAGGAGCGCAAGCGACGCGGTCCAGAGTACGACTGTCGCGGTCGGACTGTGGACTGGCAAGCCGGGGCTCCAACTCGTCCGAAGCGGAAACAGGAAGTCGATCCCCTTCGGCGACAGCGAATCGATCGCGAGATGGGAGCCAAGCGCAAGTCCGACGGCGAGCCCGACGCGTCGACCGATCGGCGTGGATCGCTGACGCCCAACGGCGTACCCACCAGCGACGACTGCCAGCGCGAACAGGGGCGTGTGGGTGATCCCGCGGTGAACGAACGGCCAGGCCCAATCCGCTGGAAAGAGAAAGTCGGCGTCCGGGAGCAGTCCGAAGACGAGCCCGATCCGCGGGTCAGCGTCGGTGAGTCCGGCAACGAGGGCGTAGCCGACGAACGAATGGGTCGCGAACGCACCTGCCAGAAACAACACCCGTCCAATCTCCATCGGCGGTTTATTCGGCTGGTACCACCACATAGCTTATGCTCTTCGAAAGCGGGAGCGACGGATACCTACCGTTGGACGACAACCACTGTCGCGACTGATCAGCGGAGCTGAATCAACAATGCTTACATTCGGGACGGAGTACGCACGGGTTATGTATCCGTTGCAACTCGAGGAGATGCCGTCCTGGCTCGAGTCGATGCTGACGTCAGAACTCGCGCTTGCGGTGTTCTTCGGGATCTGTGTCCTCGAGGGTGCGATGCTGCTGCGATTTATGCCGAGCGAACTCGTCGTCCCGGCCGCACTGGCGTTGATCGGGTCGTCAATGTCGAAAGTGGTGACGATCGTCGCGATTGCGGTCGCCGGCACGACGATCGGTCAGTTCGGCCTGTTCTGTCTCGTCCGCCGGGCTGGCCGGGAGTACGTCATCCGAAAGAGTTGGTTTCCGGTCACCGAGTCGCGACTCGAGCGGTTCGACGGCTGGTTCGATCGCTGGGGCGCGGTGGCCGTCGCCGTAAGCAACACGATGTTGTTCGTCCGCGGGCTACTGACCGTCCCTGCGGGACTCTCGGAGATGGACGGGCGCGCGTTCGTCGCGCTGTCGGCGGTCGGCTCGCTGTCGTTCCAGTCGATTCTCGCGGCGTTGTATCTCCTCGGCGGCCACCTGTTGGCGTGATCGATCGAAAAACGGAACGGACCTCGAGTTCGGTTAGTTGCCGCCCTGTCGGTAGACCGGCAGCCGGAATCGGACGCCAGCATCGCGGAGTTGCCACCTGATCTCGAGGCCGGCCCACGAGAGGCCGGTCAGCAGCGCGACGCCAATTGCGGCGAACTCGGAGGCACCCATCCAGACTGGACTCACGAACAGCAGGGCGTTGTAGATCCGATGTGGGAGGATCGTCTCGACGAAATCGCCGAGGAATTCGAAGGGGCTGAACTCGAGTTCGCCCCCGCCGCCGCCACCGCCGCTGCTGGTCTCGGCTGCGGTTCGGTTCTCGAGGCCGAGCGCCTGGGTGCTCTGGCCGCCCTCGCTTTCGTCGCCGGTCTCGAGGCGTTCGGCTTCGTAGGGGAGTGACGAGCCGACCTCCCAGACGATATCGCCGGATTCGTTGACCTCGATGACGCGGTTGCCGTGGGTGTCTGCGATCAGCGTGTTGCCGTTTGGAAGCCGGTCGGCGTCCCGTGGCCACTGGATCTGATCGTCTTCCCACAGCCAGGTCTGCTTCCACTCGCCGTCTTCACGCTGGAACTCCTTGATCTGGGCATTTTCAGAGTCGGCAACGAGGACTGCCGGCCCGCCTTGGCTCTCAGGGATGTAGTCGGGGTTGTGCTGTTCGTGGAGGATGTCGTATTCGTTTTCCGACCCGAGCGTCCACTCTTCGAGCAGGCCCTCTTCTCGATCGAGGAAGACGACTTGGTCCTGATTACGCAGACTGGCCATGATTCGGCCCTCCATCTGCCCGCTCTCGATGTACTCGACGTCGTTGATGTGTGCCCAGTCACGGGGCCAGGAGTGACCACCCTCGAGCGGGAAGTCGCTCTGGGCGTCCCAGAGCCACTCGACGACTGCCGTCTCGGTGTTGACGATGAAGACCTGATCAGCGACCATGTCGGCGACGACGAAGTGGGTCTCGTTGATGCGGTCGACGTCGTGCCACTCCCCGGCGTACTCCTTGTAGTCGTAGCGCTCGTAGAGCACCTCCACCTCACCTGTCTCGAGGTCGGTGCGCTCGATGACGTTGCGGGTACACGGTGGAGCGCCACAGTTTTCGCCTTCGGTGTGAATCGTATCCGTCGCGGCGTATTCGACGGTTAACGGATCGCCCTCGACAGGATCGACGTCGAAGTACTTCGTCCGCGAGTTGTTGTAGTAGAGGACCTCGCCGTTGGGCTGATAGGCGGTGATCGTCCCGGCACGGCCGGATTCGGTGACGACCGTGTGGTTCTCCGTCTGCGGTGCGTTCGGGACGCCTTCTCTCGAGGCCGTCGAAACGCCTTCTCCCGCTGCGCTGGCGACGACGGCGGCAGACAGAAGAACGAGGACGACGAACGCAGCCCGGAGCCGGGTTCTCGTTATTTCCGACCGGACCCGCTCGAGCAACGGAAGCGATTGTTCGGTCACGGTATTCTCACCATCTCGTTTCGGCATGCCGTTTGGGGACCCATTGCCCTTTGTTTCCTGATCAAGATATTAGTACGTTGTTGAACGTTCTATTTTCCGTGGGAGGGAAACCACATCGTGTCCGTCCCAACAGCGACTGTGCCGGCGACTCGAGCGCTCGTTCTGGCGGGTAACGTGGTCGTGATAGTATCACGCCTGCTCGTCCGCCCGCGTGGTCAGGACGGGCACCGGCGACGTGCGGATCACCCGCTCGGTGAAACTCCCGAGTAGGTGTCGGTCGAGGCCGGTGTGGCCGTGTGTCCCCATCACGACGAGATCGATCTCCTTCTCGTCGGCATATCTCGTGACCTCTTGTGGCATCGTGCCGGTTGCAATGGTCGTCGTGACGTCGTCGACGCCCGCCTGCGTGGCGGTCGTTGCTGCCTCGTCGAGAACCGTCTGGACGTTCTCCTCGAGTTGCTCGGAGAGCTGTGCCGATTCTGCGTCGCCGACCTCCGGGAGTTCGTCGACGATAGACAGCAAGTGAAGCGTCGCACCGGTACGTTCGGCGGCCGCCGCTGCCAGTTTCAGTGCCGCCGTTGCATGGTCGCTCCCATCGGTCGGAACGAGTACGTCGGTGTAGGGATACGTCGGCGTCACGCCGTCGGCTGCTCGAACCGTCATCACTGGTACTGGACTTCGGTTTACGACGTGATCCGTGACGCTCCCGAGAACGTATTCTCCCAGTCCGCGCCGACCGTGGGCACCCATCGCGATGAACTCGAACGCGTCGGCGCTGACGTAGTCGACGATCGTCGGCCGAGGATCACCCTGGACGACGTCCGTGACAACGGACACGCCGCGTTCCTCGGCGAGCGTGGCACCCTCCGAGACGACCGATTCGCCTTCCTCCTCGAGGACGTCGACGACGTCAGTGCCGAGTCGGGTGAGGCTCGGTTGGTTCGTGTCCGCGACGTGAAGCAGGTGGACGGTCGCGTCCCGCTCATTGGCGATATCGAGCGTGTGCTCGAGCGCTGCGGTTGCGGGGTCGCTCCCATCGGTCGGGACGAGAAAGCGAGGTGGCATACTCGAGCGTTCGAGACGGACCTGCTTATATACTGTTGGCCAACAGTCCGTGAACACCCAGTCGCTCTCGTTTCTCGGTACGGGGTGTCGAACGCAAAATGGAGGATACCGCTATGCCCGCAGACGGCGTCGAGTCGCTAGACGGTTTCGACGCGAATCTCGCCGGCTGCTGTGACGGTCACCAGACACTCGCTGTACTCGAAAGACACTGAGCCGTTGGGGCGGAGGCCGCTCGCATGCGGTTCGAACAGTCGCTCGAGCGCATCGGCGTTGATCGAATAATGTAGTGGCTCGAGTTCAGTGATGTCTTCGTCTAAGAATGTTGCAACGGCGTCCGCGACGGCGACGCTAAGCGGTTCGTCGCCGAGTCGATCGTAGTGCATGGAATGGTGATCCCCAATCTCGGTCGCCGGTGTTGGTGAACTCATCTTGCTCATGGCTTGTACGTACCCCCAGTACGGCGGTGGGAAGTCGTTTCGTGGTTCACGAGTTGTTGTAAAGAACCTACTTGTTAACTGTGTAAGGGCCGCCACAGCAGATGGTTAATCAGTTAACCTCGGACGCAGTTGCTCCCTCGAACAGGACGGCAAAGAGCTTCCGTTCGACGGCCCGAACGTGCTTGTGAAAGGCGGGCGAGGAAATCTCGAGGGAGTCCGCGATCACTTCCCCGTTTGCGTGCCGAGGCCACTCGAAGAACCCACCGTGGTATGCCGTCTGGACGACCTCTCGCTGGCGATCGGTGAGCGTCTCGAGCAAGACACTGCGCGCGTGGTTGGCCACCGTCGAACAGCCATCCGTCGCCACGGCACGGCGAGCAACTATCGACATATCGGGACCGGTTCGCCTGAGCCCGGCGATGAGGTCGTGAACGTCGACCGCGTCTGGGACGTCGATGTGTGCACGTCCACCCGAGGTGTCGGCCACGAACTCGCGTAACTGCGCTCCGTGGGCGTCGGTAATCGCTCCCAGCGAGGGCTCAGTCAACCGGAGTTGCAGTACCGTCTCGTCTTCGTGTTCGGCGACCGTGACGACCTGGCTGATTCCATCGACTGAGGCGTGGGCTTCGGTCTCTATCGGCCCCTCGAGCGACCCGTCGACGGCCGCGAACACGACCTGTGCCTCGTCGTCTCGAGCCGTCACACCGGCATAGCGCACGCGCTCGTCGAGGAACGCAGCCAGCCGACACAGCGTCGCATCCGCTGCAACCTCGAGTTCCACTTCGGTCCAACCGACATCGGACAGCGCGTGCGTCCGGGTGACGGCGTCGATCGCGTACGCGATCGTCTCGCTGAGGTCGGCGAGCATCGACCGAAACGGCTCGTCGAACGCGTCCCGCTGATCCCCGTAGATCGACAGAACGCCGTAGAGAAACCCATCATAGACGAGCGGCACCGCGTACACACACTGGACGTTGCGCGAGAGTGCTTCACCGCGCCACGCGCCGTCGTGGACCGATTCCGCGACGTTCTCGACGTAGACCGGCGCTTTCGTTCGCGCCGCCCGTCCCGCCGGTTCGGCGGTCGATTCGTCGACCGTCGGTACCGGTACCGCGTCGAGATACCCACGATCGTGCCCGGCGTGAGCGCGCGGCTCGAGATTGTCCCCGTTCGCGTCGGGCTCGCCGAACCAGGCCAGCGAACACGCGTCGCACTTGGTGAGACGTGCGAGGACGCCGCGTTCGATCTCCGTCCGGGAATCAGCTGTCAGGAGAGACTGTTCGACGTTTCGGCGCGTCTCGAGTGCGGCATCGAGGCGCTCGAGTCGGCGAGTTTGCCGTTCGAGGTCGCGTTCACAGTCGTGATGTCGCTGGCGTTGTCCGATGCGATCGAGCGCTGCTTCCGTCGCCATCGCGAACGGTTCGACGAGCTCACTGTCGGCGTCGGGAGCGCTCGAGACCGCGACGAACACGCCGTGTTCGCCGAGCGAAACGGCGAGTCCGCTCTGGGAAGCACTCGCGTCAGGGGCGGCTGGCGACGTTGCGATATCGTCAGCGGTTGACGGGTCGCCGGTGACGAACGTCTCCCAGATGCTACTACCGTTGGGTTCGACCGCTGCGGGGGAGCCACCCGTCGATTCGTAGGCTGCTGAGTGTGCCACCGGACGGAGTTCGGTGGCCCGATCGTCGAACCGATAGACGACGCCGTCGATCTCGAGTACGTCGGCGACGATGTCGACGAGGGACTCGCAAGCGGCCGTTTCCGAGTCGGCAGCGAGTACGTGGCTGGTCGCGTCGGAGAGCGCATCGAGCGCCGCTTGATATCTGTGCTGGTCGGTCAGTGCTCGCCCGCGCTCGCATTCGACAGCTGCGAGCGTTCGCTGGAGCCGATGGGCGAGGAGCCGTGGTTTCTGAACCGACCGCTTGACGACGATTTCGGTCGCGCCCTCGGTTCGGAGGTCGTCGATCGCCTCGTCGGCAGTCGAATCGATCGCGTAGACGGTCGGACATGCTCCGTCGACGGCTGCAAGGGCGGCACGCTCGTCCGTCAGGACACACGTTGCGGTCTCGAGTCGATCGTCCGTGAGGTCGGACGCAGCTGAGACGACCCCAGCGACTGTCACCGCCTCGGCTGCAAGTTCCGCCGTTGCCGTCCGAATCCACTCGGACGTGCCGACGAGAACGCACCCAGGCGTCGTCTCGGCATCCTCGAGACTGCGAACCATACCCTTGGTGGGTGCGGCGATTATAAAAAGGTCGTGTCGGTTCCGACGAGCGACCCCGGTTCACTCGGGCATGAGTGTGCCGTGCTCGACTCGATAGCCGTCGTCGCAGGCCTCGATCGCCCGCACGTCCCGCAGTCTGAGCCCCTGTTCCATCTTGGTCACGACCGGCGTATCGTAGTAGTCAGCGTCGTACTCGAATCCCTTCCCCTCCTGTCGGCGGCGCTCGACGAACTCTCGATGGCGCTTGAGGCGTGCGCGTCCGACCGACCGTGACAGTGCCGGCACCTCGTCGATCCGATCGTCGAACACCTCGAGAAACGCGTCCTCGAGTTCGACCCCGATCGAGTTGCGACCGGCACACATCGCCGCGAGCGTGGTCGTACCGGTGCCCCAGAAGGGATCGAGGACGGTGTCGCCGTAGGTCGAGTACATACAGATCAGCCGGTAGGGAATCTCGAAGGGATAGGCCGCCGACCGCTCCCGGAGGTCGTCATCGACCGCCTCGAGCGTCTGTAACTCGCCGGTCACGTCGGTCCAGACGTCCGAGAACCAGCGGTTGCGTTCCTCCCAGAAATAGGCGGCCTCGTAGCGCCGGTCGGCACCCGGCTCGAACTCGCGGCGCGTTCCTCCCTTCCGAAAGATCAGGACGTACTCGTGCTCGAGGGTGACATAGGCGTTCGGCGGGATCATTCCGCTCCCCATGAACTTGGCCGCGCTGTTTGCCGGCTTGCGCCAGAGCACGTCCGGCAGCGGCTCGAACCCGCGGTCCTCGAACGCCGCGAGCACGCGGGCGTGGTTGGGGTAGACTCGAAAACTCCCGTCGACCGACCGGGTCGCGTCGCCGACGTTAATACAGGCGATTCCCCCGTCGACCAGCACCCGCTCGAGTTCGTCCCAGACGGCCGCGAGTTGTGCGTGCATCGCCTCGAAGGCGGCCTGGCCGTCACCGGCCTCGAGTGCGTCGCCGATCGCAGGATCGAGGTCCGTAAAGAGGTCGTCCCACATCTCGATCATCGGATACGGCGGCGACGTCACGACGAGTTCGACCGACTCGTCGGCGACGTCCGAGAGCGCGCGGGAGTCACCGACGACCACGCGGTGAGTGGTCTTCATTGGCTTGACACTGTCGGCGTCTCTCCCTTAGCTTCTTCGCCAGGCGACGCACAGACCAGAACAGTAGCCAGTCGATCGCCCCCTCCCCCAGTCGAGCAGGCCGGCCGTTACTCCTCGCTTTCCTCGTCCGGTTCCTCGGCCTCGAACTCGGGCTCTGTAGCCGTCTCAGGCTCGCTCTCGATATCGGTCGCCGGCTCGAACTCCTCGATCGGCTCCCACTCTTCTTCCTCGTCCGAGGTGAGCCGTCGCCGAAGGACCGCAGCCCCCGCGAGAAGCCCCACCGCGAGCAGGAGTCGCGACAGCCGCGACGGTGAGTCAGATTCGTCCGTCACCTCGACTGTCGTCTCCTCGGCTTCCTCGGTTGTTTCGCGGACGCTCTCGATGATTTCCGGCTGTTCGACGTCCTCGAGCGGCGTCTCTTCGAACGGCGACGACTGCCGACCGAGGAGAAAGCCGATAGCCGCACCGAGGCCAAACAACGCTCCTGCAAACGGGAACTGGCCGCCTGAGCGAGCCCCCTCGGATTCCTCGACGGCCTCGAGAATCGGCTCGCGCATCGGAGACTCCATCCCTCGATTGACCGCTTCTTTGACGATGAGCTCGGATAGTGTGGCGTCCTGTTGTTCCATCTCGGGCATAATCCGCTCCGACCACATCGCTGTACATAATTCTATCCCCCGTTTCCATCGCTCGGACGAACTCGTCGTATCGTATGCACGAACTACTCGAGAAACCGGACGATATAACAGCCGGTTTCCCGGCGACGGACGATTGTGCGTGAGCGATCGGGGCCGGTCGGCGTCACCCGGCGACGAGATCGTCGGTCAGGAATCGACTCGAGAACTGATCAGCGATCCGTATTTCCGGCCGTACTCGGTTGTTGACAGCACTCGAGTGAGTCATACGCGCGTGTACAAACAAAAATATATAAGTGAGCCAACGCTCGTGAGTCAGCGGAACGCAGCCATCGCTCGCAGGACCGTGTCAGTGATCGGTAAACCTGGCTCTTCCCACCCTATAAGACTCCCTCGGCACGTCGACCATGCGGCAGTGTCGTGGAATGCCTTCCATAACGAAAGGGATCCCTGAGAGGGGTCACACATGAGTGTCCTCCGCCAGCCCGAGGTCCTCGGCCGAACGACACGCCGTCGCGTCGTCGGCGTCACTGCCGCACTCTCTGCGGCGGCCGTCGAAACGGTCGCGGTCGGGTGCTGGTTCGGCCTCGTCGTCAGCTCGCGGACGACAGCGACGGCGCTCGCAGGGCTTGGCGTGCTCTTCTGTGGTTCATTACTCAGAACGGCAATCTTTGGCGTGACGGTCAGCGATCTCGGCGCACGCCTGCAGCCACAACAACTCGGCGTGACAGTTGCGCTCACGGCTGGCTGGATCGTCTGGCTGCTCGTGGCCGAACTGATCGGCGAGTCGCTCGGTGTCGCTGTCGCAGCCGTCGTGTTCGCTGGCATGCTCACCGGCCAATTCGTCCTCGAGCGACACACCTTCAGACAGCCAACCGATCGCTGGTCGTTCACATTGGCCGTTCCGGGGCTGTTGCTCGCCGCTGGCGCATCGATACTGCTTGCGACCGTCTGGTTTACCGACTGGGCGATCTCCTCGTCGCCGTACTCGCTTGGCTCGACGACGATCGTCCTTCGGATCGGAGCCATCCACCTCGGCGTATTCGCCTTTGGCCTCTTCGCGTTCCTCGCCCATCAGCGCCGGTTTCAGCGCCTTCTCGATCCCTGACGTGGGATACGATCTCTCGTGAGAGGTATCACTTCCCCTGTGCGCCCACGTTCTGGTCGCTTTCGAAGGAGTCCGGATCCGGCTCGATCGTCGCGTACTGGACTGCCCGCCTGCCCAGCGTCGTCACCCGCGTCTCGAGTTTTGAATCGACGAACGCCCCGTTATCGATGGCGGCACTGGCGTTGGGAATCGCCGCCTCGTGTGGGATGACCCATGCGTTCAGTGCACGACAGACCGACCGCATATGCTCTAAAGCCGTCACGGGAAAGGCTCCCCCAGAGACGGCAAGCAAGCCGACGGTCTTGTCCTCGAACTCATCGAAGCCACAGTAGTCGAGCGCGGTCTTCAGCGGCGAGGAAAACGAGCCGTGATACATCGGCGAGCCAAGCAGGATCGTATCGGCCGCGCGGACGCGAGCCGCAAGTGCGTCTGCATCGCCTGCGTCCACACGGTCGCGGTCCGCATCGAAAATCGGCAACTCGTACTCACGGAGGTCGATTAGTTCGGTCGTCCCACCAGCCTGTTCGGCGGCCGAGAGCGCCTGCTCGAGTGCGATCCGAGTATAGCTGCCATCGCGGAGACTGCCACAGAGTGCGGCTATATGAACGTCACTGTCACTCATAGCTGTCCTGTCGACAGCCGACGGGAAAAGCGATCTGAAGGGAGACTGATATGTGGGGTTCAGCGTCTGGCAGTCGGCAGCGATCGCTCGATTCGGAGGCCCTTTCTCTACTGAATTCGAACCGAGTGCTGTGCAGTCGCTGCTCACCGTCTTGCTCGAGGAGGCGCTTCCGCGCGTGCTGACGATTACGCTCCTGATCGGCGTGGGTGTCGGTCTGGCCAACCTCGCGGTGGAGTACGGGCTCGTCAAACTCGTTGCCCGCGTCGGCCACTATCTTACCGAGCCGGCGAACCTCCCCCCGGAAGTCGGCACCGCCGTTCTTACGAACGCGGTCTCGGTGACCGCCGGCTACGGGATGCTCGCGGAGTTTCGCGAGGACGGCCTGCTCGACGACCGGGCCACGCTGATCGCCGTCATCATCAACACCTTCTTCGGATTTATCCAGCACATCTTCACCTACTACGGGCCCGTTCTGATCCCGATCCTCGGGTTGCAGGTCGGCCTCATGTACGTCGGCGCACGCGCCGGCATCTCGCTTGGCATCACGCTCGTCGGCTTGCTCGCCGGTGCCGTCTTGCTCCGGAATGACGACTACGACGGCAGTTCCATCGACCCCGACACGCCCGAGGAGGACTCGCAGACCAACCGCGAAAAACTGCGGACGGCCGCCGAGAACACCGCTGATCGCCTGCGCTCGATCGTCCCCCGGCTTGCGGTCGTCTATTCGCTTGTCTTTGTCGCACTCGAGTACTCGGATCGGATTCTCGCCGTGTTCGCGTCAGTCGGCCTCGACGATCCGAACGCCGTGCTCGAGCCGATCGCCGGCCTGTTGGGGCTACCGGGCGCGGCGATACCGGTGATCCTCGTTTCACTGGTCGATCCGACGACCGGCGCGATCACTGTCGCGCCACTGATCGAGGACGTGTTGACACCCGAGGAGACGGTGATCACGCTGCTGGTCGGCAGCCTGATCTCGCTGACAATCGGGACAGTCAAGCGCTCGATCCCGTTTCAGTACGGCATCTGGGGAGCGTCGTTCGGGACGAAAGTGATCGTCGTCAACGTCTGTCTGAAAGCGGCGTTCATCCTCGTTGCGATCGGCGTTTTCTTCGTCGTCTGACGCTGGGATCGCCGTCGGATGGCACGCTGTGGGATGCTGTGTCCTGCATCTCGAACGGAGTGCGGAAAGTTGATTCTATGTGCTTGCCGATGCGGTCGTCGATAACTGGCGGCTGCCGTACGCCCCGGCGAGGGACAGAATCACGATCAGCACACCGGCGACACCGTTGACCCCGACTACCAGCGCGCGGTCAGCGCCGAGAACGAACGGTGCCGCGACGATCCAGATTCCCAGCACGGCGACGACGGCCGCGATGACGATACTCGGTGATCGACGCTCGTTGGTTCGGTAGGCCTGAAACGCCGCGAGAAACGCCACCGCCGCGCCGACGGGGACGTTCTGAATCCCCATGAAATCGGTAATCGTGAAGATGACCGTCGACACCATGACGAACGCGCCGAGCACCGCCGTCAACCCGGCCGTTCGCTGGACCAATACTGACGAATCGTCCGCGGATCGGGTTTGGCTCATACGCGCGTCTACCACGTACTTCGTAATGAAGGGGTGTTTCGCACACCATGTCTTTACTCCGTAATTATGTGTTACCGAGGAGTTCAGCTTGTAGCAACGCGGCTCGGACGACGTGGACTCGAGTCCACGTACATGGACACCAAGCGGACGGACTCATGGCGTTCCGGATGGGCAATGAGCGAGCAGCCGGGGAGCCAGTAGCGGGTGCTGGAGAAGGGCGACAATCTTGGTTCTAATTCGGCTGCGGTGCTCTCCTACGCACCATATTTTCAGACAGGCAATAGACTACTATATACCAGCTATAAGACTCAGATGGCGAGGCACGGTCGATCTAGCCACATATCCTCGCTGTACCTGAGATCGTTCCACGATCATCCATCTGCGCGACGATCTCAGCACAGAGACCAGCAAAAACACCATTTGGGCAATGAGTGTGCTGGCGTCGGCCCTTTGCCGGCGTTTCTACGGGAACGTAATATTCGTAGTGAAACCTGTAGCTATCGTCGCCACTGCAGGTGCGCTCGACGAGCTTGTACATGGTGTTCGTCTTCCCTGTCTGGGTTGCCAGCGCCAGTCACGAAGGCAGGCGCACCGTTGTTGTGGAGTTCCTCGAGGAGCCGCAGCGTCACAGTCATGCTCGAGCCGTCGAATTCCTGCTCGTCACTGCTTGAGATCTTTCGGTATCGACCGCTCGGGAGACAACGTCAGCGAAAGTGCTACTAGAAACGGTATTCGCAACTGATGGGTCGAAGGGATCTGAACAACGCCTGAGAACCTGCTCCCGTCGGTCGCAGACCCTCAGTCTCGTTCAAATCCGCCGAATTACATACCTATCGCTCGCGGATTTGCTTGCGGCAGAAGTATGGGGTCGGAGGGATTTGAACCCCCGATCTACTGATATCTCCGGTGCGCCTCGGAACTCCAGAGGGTCATCACACGGACACTGATCAGGTGCCCGATCAGTATATCAGTCTGGAGTGTCGTCCCGGGCGCGTTGCCTCTGGAGTCAGCCGCCATGCCTGGCTTGGCCACGACCCCTCGACTCTCAGTTGGGGGATCTCACCTAAAGTGGTTTCGATTCGGACCGAAACCGCACTACAGCCACGGGGCCCGACCCGGGGTGTTCGTCGTCTCGTCGTCCGGATCGTCTTCGACTTCCACGACCGACGGCTCGAGTTCGCTCGAGGCCGTGTCGTCCCCACCGTCGGGCAACGCACTGAGCTTGGCGGCTGCGTTCGGTTCCGCCTCCGAGTCGGCTCCGCCCAGCGGCAGGTCGACGGCGAAGACGGCGGCGACGAGCAACGCGGCGAGCGGGGCCTGTCCGAAGGCCATCCCGAGCAGGGACAGCGGGAGCAGGCCCAGCGCGACGGCGCTGCCGAAGCGGAACCGATCGATGTCCATGTACCGCCGGAGGTAGGGGCCGGTCAGCGCGATCGTCAGCGCGAAGGCGACGCCGATGGCCGCGGCCAGCGTCGCGTGGGCGACGAGGACGGGATCGGTCATCACCTGCACCGTCAGGCCGGTCGGATCGATGCTGGCGACCAGTCCCAGCCCGATGACGACGACGGGGTTGGGGAGGTAGTCGCCGATGGTCGCGCTGGCGGTTTTGGCCGCGATGGCGGCGATCACAAGCGCCGCGAACCGTTCGAAGATGGCGATGTCGACGAGGCTCTCGAAGGTCGGCGCGAGCGCGGCCTGGACGGCTGCCAGCAGGATCAGCGGGACCCCAACGAGCATGACGACGGCAGCCTGCTCACGGGGAGTGCCATCCATCTCCGCGAGGATGACGGCGACGGTGGCACTTCCACCGAAGATCAACAGGCCGACCTGAATTGCCCCAAGCGGATCGTCGAGCGCGCCGGCTAAGATCAACGCGGGGAAGACACCGTCGACTAGCGGGAGCATCATCACCAGCGCGAGCAGTCTCGCGTCACCGCCGACGATGCGCTCCATCCGGAGCGCGACCGGGTGCTGTGACGTACTCATCGGTCAGGGCCGATGGCCATGACCCGAGGCCAGTGGGCGATATGAATGCCGATCCCGCACCGATCGATCCGCACGCCGCTCGATCGAGTTGGGTTTCTGGCCATTCGCTGTGAGTTTCGGTGTAAAATTCCCGAATGCAACGGTGGCGACGGAGTCGAAACTCGTCCGGCCAACAGTTCGGGCAGTGGATGCACTCACAGCGTACATACCTCAATCGAGGACGGGATCGTCAATAAACGTTGTGTGTGATACAGTTCCACGACTCGGTAGTGTGATGGGGATATCGGACAGGTTCGTACAAAAACCACCCGCTGTGGTACGAATGTGTGCACCTGTTGGAGTGGTCGCCGGAAGGATGACCGTTGCATTCGAACGAATATCACGAGCCAGATCAACGAATACCATAGATGGGCGAATCGCCCACTGAAGGGGTCGACAACCGTTCACACCCGAGTTTTATCTCGCAACGCTTTTCCCTCGAGACGCCGGACAGTTTACATGGCGAACGACGTTCCCGAGCACGAGCCCTATTCTTCGAAGCTACAGGTACCGGAAGCGCTAACGTTCGACGACGTCCTTCTTCGGCCGAAGGAGAGCCGTGTCGAACCCGACGACGCCGACCTCACCTCTCGAGTCTCGAAAAACGTCGAGGTCTCGGTTCCGATCCTCTCGGCGGCGATGGACACCGTCACCGAAAGTGGCATGGCGATCGCGATGGCCCGCCACGGCGGGCTTGGCGTCCTCCATCGCAACATGAACGTCGACGAGATGGTCGAGGAGATCGAGCGCGTCAAAAGCGCTGACGAGCTCATCATCCCGCTCGAGGACGTCGTCACCGCCGACCCCGAGATGAGCGTCCGTGAGGTCGACAACCTGATGGCCCGGCAGGGCGTCGGCGGCGCACCCGTCGTCAACACCAACGGCGAGGTGCTGGGGATCATCTCGAGTACGGACATCCGGCCCCACCTCGAGGTCAACGAGGACGACCCGGTCACGGAAGCGATGACCGACGAGGTCATCACGGCCCACGAGGATATCGACGCTCGCGACGCGTTCGACCTGATGTACGAGCACAAGATCGAGCGCGTGCCGGTCGTCGACGACGAGAATCTGCTGGTGGGCCTCGTGACGATGCAGGGCATCCTCCAGCGCCGCGAGTACCAGGAAGCGGTTCGCGACGAGGAGGGCCGACTCCGGCTTGGCGTCGCCGTCAGTCCCTTCGAGCAAGATCGTGCGGAGGCTGCCGACGAGGCCGGTGCGGACGTCCTCTTTATTGACACCGCACACGCGCACAACCTGAACGTCATCGATGGCGCACGCGAGATCAAGGAATCCGTCGACGCGGATGTCGTCGTCGGCAACGTCGGCACCCGTGAAGCGGCCGCGGATCTCGTTGACTTCGCCGACGGGATCAAAGTCGGCATCGGGCCGGGTTCGATCTGTACCACGCGCGTCGTCTCGGGAGCCGGCATGCCCCAGATCACGGCCGTCGCACAGGTCGCCGACGTGGCCGCCGAACACGACGTCCCCGTGATCGCAGACGGTGGCATTCGATACTCCGGCGACGCGATCAAGGCAATCGCTGCCGGTGCGGACGCAGTCATGCTCGGCTCGTATTTCGCCGGCACCGACGAGGCACCCGGCCGCGTCGTCACCATGAACGGCAAGAAGTACAAGCAGTACCGCGGCATGGGATCGGTCGGCGCGATGAAATCCGGCGACAGCGACCGCTACCTCAAAGACGAACCCGACGAGGACGACGAGTACGTCCCGGAGGGCGTCGAGGCAGCAACGCCGTACAAAGGCACCCTCAAGTCGGAACTCCACCAGCTCGCCGGCGGTATGCAGTCGGGCATGGGCTACGTCGGTTCCGAAACCATCCCCGAATTCAAGGAGCGCTCGGAATTCGTCCGCATCTCCTCGGCCGGCCAGGCCGAGAGCCACGCCCACGACGTCGTCATCACCGACGAAGCACCGAACTACTCGCCAGACAGCGAGTAACGGACGCTGGTCGGTTCTAACGTGGCGTTACACTAGCTCCGTTCGGCGAATCTTCCCGGTCGTGGTCGTTGGCAACTCGTCGACGAACTCGATCTCGCGCGGATACTCGTATTCTGCTAACCGCTCTCGAACGAGCGTGCGGATTTCAGTCCGTAACTCGTCCGACCGTGTCTCTCCTGTGGCCGGCTGGACGACTGCTTTGATGATCTCGCCGCGGGTCTCGTCGGGGACACCGACGACGCCGACTTGCTCGACAGCGTCGTGCTCGAGGATCGCCTCCTCGACTTCCCGCGGTGCAACCCGATAGCCGCTCGTGATGATGAGATCGTCGTCGCGCGAGACGAACCAGAGGGAGCCGTCCTCGTCGCGTTTTGCGAGGTCGCCCGTCCGGTGCCACTCCCCGAGTGTCACCGCGGCCGTCTTCTCGGGTGTGTTCCAGTACTCCTCGAAGATCACGGGATCGTCGCCGCGCCGAACTGCGATCTCGCCGACCTCGCCGGTGTCGACGGGGTCGCCGCTGTCCGGATCAATGACCGCGACGTCGTGACCGGGCACCGGTTTCCCCATGCTCCCCGGCTTCGCGGGGAACCAGTCGCGACAGTTCGTGACCAGCAGGTTCGCTTCCGTCTGGCCGTACAGTTCGTTGATGACGGTCCCCTCGAGTTCCGTGTCTGCCCACTCCAAAATCTCGCGTGTCAGCGGTTCGCCGCCCGAGCAGATCGCCTCGAGCGACAGGTCGTAGCGCTCGGTGGGGGCGTCGACGTTCATGAGCATTCGGATCGCCGTCGGTGGAATGAAGGCGTTCGTTACGTCGAACTCCGCGGCGATCTCGAAGGCGGTTTCGGGGTCGAACGAGCCCATCGGGTAGCCGACGACCGGCCGGCCGTAGTGCCACGCGGGGAAGACGAGGTCGCCCAGTGCGCCGATCCACGCCCAGTCGGCCGGCGTCCAGTAGATCGAGTCGCCGCGGACGTCTCGCTCGAAGTACATCGAAAACGCCGGACAGTGGCCCACCCAGAGGTCGTGAGTATGGAGGACACCTTTTGGTTCGCCGGTGCTACCGCTCGTATACATCACGATCGCCGGCGTCTCGGCGTCCGTTGCGACGGCCTCGTACTCGCTCGAGCGCCCCTCGACAGCCGCCTCGAAGGGCTGGACGGTCGTTTCACCGATCCGTGCCGGTTCCGGGTCGCCGTCGACCACGAGGATGTGTTCTAAGGCAGGACAGTCTGGTGCGACGGCCCGGATCGTCTCCCACTGGGCGGCGTTGACGACGGCGACACGCGCCTCGCTATCCTGCAGTCGGTAGCGTAGCGCGTCGTCACCGAACAGCACCGACAGCGGGAGTGATACTGCCCCCCGTTTCCAGCACGCGAGGTGGGTGAGGACGTTCGCCGGCTTCTGTGGGACGGCGATCGCGACTCGGTCTTCCCGGTCGACGCCCATCGACTCGAGGGCGTTGGCGACGGCGTTCGATCGCCGATCGAGGTTGTCGAAGGTGTACGTCTCACGGCGGCCGTCCGGATACGCCTGGAAGAGCGCCGGCCGATCGCCGTTGGGGTGTTTCCCTACTAAATCGGTCGCCGCGTTAAAGTCAGCTGGAAGGTCCCACTCGAACGACTCGCGAGCCTCGTCGTACGAATCTTCATCGAATGTGACATGCCACGTCATACCGCGGCATACTACGAAGTCCCAAATAAACGGTTGGGCCGGAGCAAGTGGCTGGGCTGGGCCGGATTAGAGACGGGGAAACCGTGGCGTCTCGACGGTGATGTCCACGTCTTCGAGTCGCGGATCCGATTCGAGTTCGGTTACGAGTTCGCGTTGTGAGTCTGCTGTTCGCGACTGATACAGTGTCCACTCATCGGATTCGATGTCGTCTCCTGCCTGCCAGCCGACGACAAGTCGTGCCCGGCGCAGTCGCGTCCCAGTGACGAGGCGGAGTTTCTCTACGGCCTCGAGCGGGACGGTAACATTCTGCTCGTCGAACGTTTCGATGTCGTCGGGCGGCAGGTCCGCGATCGTGGCCCGATCGCGTTCGCCCATATCGGCCCGCAAGAGCAGCGAGCGGTAGGATTCGCCGACGAAACAGAGGAGGAGCCGCTCGTCGGTCAGGATCAGTTCCCAGAACTCGAGCGAGTTCGGTCGCTGGCGAAACCAGTGGGTGAGCCGCGCGATGATGGTCTCGGTGGTCATTGTGTCATCACCGGCGTGTTCGACCGCCGGCTGGGGGACTCTGTGGTCGGGCATTTGTGGTTAGTGCTCGAGCAGCGGGTGGAGATCGGTCGGCAGTTCCTCCCACTCCTGGGTCGCAAGCGAGACGCCGATAAATAACACGACGGCGACGAGGAGTGCGACGGTGCCGACCGGGAACGCGTCGGGGAACGGATAAAACGCCATGATGCCGCTTGCGAGCCCGCCGTAGCCCGCGACGTCTGCAGCCATCGGGATGGCGCTGTAGAGGACGTTGACGGTGAGGCCACCGACGATCGAGGCGATCGCGCCCCACTTCGTCGCGCCCTTCCAGTTCATGCCGAAGACGGCGATCGGGACGAACGCCGCAGCGAAGAAACCCCAGCCGATCGTCCCGAGAATGCCGACCAGCGCCTCGGAGTAGTAGACGACGCCCGTCGAAAGGATCGTCAATCCGGCCAGCGCAGCCTGCGTGACCCGAAGCTCCGTCTTGTCGTCCTCGATCGGTTGGCCCAGGGCCCGTGGAATGTCCCTCGAGACGGCCGCCGCGCCGATGTTGAGAAACGAGTCGCTCGTCGACATGATCGCCGCAAGCAGCGCCGCAAGGATGAGGCCAGCGACGACACTCGGCGTGTACTCGAGGACGAAGACGGGGCCGACCTCGCTTGCGCTGAACGTCTCTGCGATCTCGCCGGCTTCGACCATCGAGCGCATCGACAGCCCTGCCGAGAAGGCGATCAGGCTCGAGACGGCATACGAGAGGGCGGCGATCGGCGCGCCCCACTTCAGAATTTCGAGGTTACGGCTCATGTAGAACTTCGTGATCAGGTGGGGCTGGCCGGCGGCACCGACCGAAAAGAGGATCCACCACGCGATGCCGACGAGGACGGCCGTCGTCGCCCCGCCCATCGCGCCAAACGGCGAGACGAGGGCTGGATCGGCAGTCGCGAGGTTTCTCGAGATCGTTCCCATGCCGCCGCCGACGGACATCGCGTACGCGAAGACGAATACTGCGCCGGTGATCATCGTCAGCGCCTGCAGGAAGTCGGTCCAGACGCCCGCGATCATGCCGCCGAGCATGCTGTAGAGCAGCAAAATGAGAGCACCGCCGAGCAGTCCCCAGATGACGGGAATCCCGAAAATAGCACGCATGACGAACTGCAATGCTGCGAGGTTCGTCGCCAGATAGGCGATCACGCCGACGATGACGGCCAGTCCGGTGAGCCCGCGGACCCAGTCGCTCTCGTAGCGGACGTACATCCCATCGGCCAACGTGAGGACTTTCCGGATGTCCGCGAGCAGGCGCAGCCGTTTGGCGAGGACGACCCAGGTCAGCAGGAATCCAAACGGTGCGGTAAAGAAGATCCAGAGCGACGTCGTCCCGAACGCGTAGACGAGTTCGGGGCCGCCGACGAAGCCGAACCCGGACTGGATGACCGAAAAGGCAGTCATCGCGAGGACCCAGGTTCCGATGCTCTTGCCGGTGATGAGGAAGTCGCCGGTCGTCTGTGTTCGCATGTAGCCCCACGCCCCGATCAGGACGACGATCAGCAGGTATGCCGCTCCGAAGGCGAGGATGATCGGGTCGTCTGCGACCGGAATGCCACCCGACTGCAGCGGGGTCGACGAGAGCGACGCGCGTTCAATCATCGGTCCCCTCCACGTCGGCCGTCCGATCGAGTCCGTCCGTGCTCGTCGACCGCTCGATTCGTCGCGGCTCGAGCGGGACGTTCGTCCGTTGCTGTCGGTCCCGTGCCTCGCTGATGATCTCGTCGACGACCGCATCGCTGCCGATCCGGTCGAAAACCGTCACCGAGTAGTAGATCGCCGCGAACGCGGGGGCGAGCCACAGGAGCGCGAAGTAGACGAGCGTCGATCTCGGCACACCAAGCGCGTAGGTGTAGCTCGTCACGTCCGGGCTCCACAGCAGCCAGATCCCCGTGAGTCCACCGAGGAACACCACGGTAAGTCCGGCGACGAGGCCAGTATAGGGCTCGAGCGCCGAGCCGTCGTGTTCGATCGACGCGGAGGCGACGACGGCGAGGATGAACACCGCCGCGACGTACGAGAACACGCGATAGGCTCCGAAACTCGCGGCGACGAGCGCCCCGGCTGCGAGGAGGGCGATCCCCGTCATCAACGTATTTCGTGGCATGCACACCCCCTCCAGTCGCACGTTGCGTTGCTCGCAACCCCATCCCACGTGGTGGCCCGGATACTCGAGCAAGACGATCCGTCGGTTGGTACGTCCCAATCAACAGGTGGATTGGCCTTGGTGGTTATTACCATGTTCCTCTATTCCAGACCGAAATACGAACTACTATTTAATCGTTCGGCGGGAGAAGGGAAGCACCTCGTGATGGACGCTCTCTCAGACGGACCCCTGTCAGTCAGTGCCGGCGCACCCGCATGACGGGTCGCGGGTGCGCCGGGACATCGGGACAGCAGACCGTATCAGTGCCCTTGCTGGTCTTTGCTCGCTGGGTCTCTTCGGAGTCGTGGGTCAGCCGAGGGGGAGTCGTCGTCTCCGTATCTCCCACCAATACTGTCCAGCGCAGTCAGACGTCTATCGACGGGGTTCGAAACGCGCCCTCGTCGAGTTCGGGATCGTACTCTTCGATCGCGGCTCGAACCAGCGTGAACACACCCTGTTTGCTCCAGCGGGCGGTATTGATCTCGAGGTCGTAGAACGATCGGTCGGCGATGTCGATCTCGTAGTACGATTCGTAGCGTCCGGCTTCGCTGACCTCGCGGACGCGCATCTCCGCTTCGGTTTCGATGCGATCTTCGATACGGTCGAGCCGGACTTCCTTGGGTGCATCGAGCCAGATCCGCATGTCCGCGCGGTCACCGGCCAGCCAGCCCGCCAGCCGCGACTCGAGGATGAAGGGTTTGTTTGCCGTGCCCCATTTCTCGGCGATCTGCTGGAGGCGCTGGTCTAACGCGCGGTCGATCTCGTCGTCCTCGTCGGCTTTCGCGGTGAGTTGGTTGAGACTCATATCACGATCTTCGGCGAGTTCGCGGAAGATGTCGCCACCGGAGACGTAGGGACAGCCCATCGCGTCGGCGAGGCGTTCACACAGCGTGGTCGCCCCACACCCTGGTGGGCCAGAGACGGTGATAAAGAGTCTCGTGTCGATTCGCTCGGTCGAACTGTCTGCTGTGGCCATACGTTGAGTCACTGCATCCCCCGTGAAAAGGTTCCGCCCCAACCGATCACTGGGGAGGGCTATAGTACCAACTGGAACTGGGTACACACTGATCGCACAGCCCTCGTGCGAGCAGATGTGTACTGACTTGCAGTGGCTACGACAGTTCGGTTCGAAGAGTAACGCCTACAGTCGTCCGCCTCCCAACGCCGGACGTGAACCGTCGGACGGTACTTCGAACTGCAGGTGTGGTCGCCACTGTCGGGCTCTCGGGCTGTGTCGAGGCACTACAGGAACACTACGAAGGGAGCTTTCAGGGAGTCGTTCCAGTCGATATCTACAGCGAGGCCGACCGGCCCTATGACCTCACGCTCGAGGCCTTCGACCCGGAGACGGATCGGCAGACCTACGACGAGAGCTACACGATCACGGCCGGGCAGCGGGCGACGCCACCGCATCTCGATGCGACCGAGCAACGGCTTCGCGTGACCAAGATCGATCGGGAGCAACGCGACCGACAGGTCACCAAACGGGCAACGATCACGCAGAACACGAGTTCCGTGGTCATTCGGCTCACTGACGACGATCTCCGCCTCGAAGTCGAGGGAGACGACGAGGAGAGGAGACCGAACGACGGCGACGCCAGCACCAACGAATCGGCCACCGACACGTCCGAATAGCGCACCGCCGCCGGCTTTTCTCGATGAATTCCGTGACCGATCAGGGATACGGATGGAACGCCCGCTCGAGGCGCGATTCGAAGCCCAGCTCGTCGGGCACTGTCCGTGCGCGCTCGCCGAAAAACGGCGTGTCGGTAAACAGCGGTTGCGCACCCGGCACGACGACCCGGACGGCCTCGAAACCGAGTGCCTCGATGTCTCGAGTCGTCAGGCGTGCGGCGGCGGGCGTCAGGTCGGCGTCACGCACCCGTGAACAGAGTTCCTCGAGCCGATCGGCACCGCTCGGGACGGGATCGGGACCGACGCTCGCCGCGGGCACCGTCCGATCGACGTCGACGAACTCCCGTGCACGATCGGGAAACGCGGCGTACTCGCCGATCGCACCGCCGGCGTCGTCTGCCTCGTCGGGGCCGAGACTGCGCAGTTCCATCCAGTTTTGGATTGCTTCCTCGAGTGCCGATGTCGCGGCTGCTTCGGCGTCGAGACTGGCCGCCGAGCCGACGGCAAACGCCGGCCACGCGTCGTCGCCTGGCGAAATCGACTCGTCGCCGTCGAGCACGTCCGGGTCGCGGTGGACGGCCACGGCGACGACAGGGACGTCGATATCCTGCGTGACGAGCAGTGGCGTTACCCTCAGTCCCTCGCTTTGGGCGCGGCGCTCGAGCGTCTCGAAGGCGTCCGTCTCGACCGACAGGCCGAGCGGCTCGAACGTCGAGTACCACGCGAGCATGGTCGCATCGCGCTCGATCACTTCCGTCAGCCCGGAGACGAGCGCGTCGACCGTCGAGGAGCCAAGTCCAAGCCCGGTTGTGATCGCCGGAACCAGCGCCTCACCGGGCTGGGGGAACTGGACCGCCGCGGCGGGTAGGTGGGCCTCCTCGCCTGTTGTGAGGTTCTCGCCGGGGACCCAGCGATGGACATCGCTCGGGTCGTAGGTCGGCGCGTCCTCGGGTCGGACGAGGTCCGTCGGCGCGACTGCGTGCTCGAGGTCGT
The DNA here is from genome assembly GCF_004217335.1 of Natrinema hispanicum. Taxonomy (GTDB): domain Archaea; phylum Halobacteriota; class Halobacteria; order Halobacteriales; family Natrialbaceae; genus Natrinema; species Natrinema hispanicum. The sequence goes on along the minus strand of NZ_SHMP01000004.1, from coordinate 421,304 downwards.
CCTCGCGCGCGTGGACGAAGTCTGCCTCGAGATAGACACCAGCACAGTAGCGCTCGAGGCCCTCGCCGACTGCTTTCATCAGCGCGGCGTTCCAGTTGTCGGCGACGCCGGCGGCCTTCCGAGGCGCGCTCGCGTCGCTGTAGGCGGTCGTATCAGCGACCGTCGAGAGGTAGTAGGGTGTCGGGAAGGACTCGACCTCGGCGATGCTCGAGATGGGGCCAACGCGGTCGTCGATCGCTCCCTCGACATGTTCGACCGCAGTCTCGAGCGGGAGCGTTTCGGCGTCGCGCTCGAGGGTGCGATTCCGCTCGCCCTCGGCACACGTACAGCCCGGGACGGGCAGTATCTGCCGGCGTGCGTGAGGCACTTCGCGTACCTGCCCGATGATTGACTCCTCGTCGCCCGAAAGGACGCGCACGCACTCCCGGCCAGCGATTGCACCGGCGAGTCGCGCTGCGGCGCGATCAGCCTGTGGCTTCGCGGCGCGATCCTCGACGTTCGACGCGACACGTGCGCGCAGGCAGTCAAAACAGGCGGTGGCGGGCGCAAAGCCCGAGATGGCTGCGTCCACGTCCGGGAGTGGATGATTGCCGACCCCGCCGATTTCGACGGCGATCCAGGGCGTTCCCCCCTCGAGTGCGGCCTCGTTTGCCCGGTCGAACGTCGCCGACCCGGCGACGTCGCTGACGACTGCAAAGCGGGCGTCGGCGAGCTCGCCGGGACGTGCCTCGCGGACGCCGATATCGACGTCATCGAGTGCAGTGACGACGGCTTCGCGGACCGGGTCGTCACCCACGACTGAGACTTGCATACCCCTATCTGCTGGGGCCGGCGGCAAAAACGCCCCGCTCGAGCGTCGGCGGGGTCACTATGGACTCAGTCCTCGGATGGTGCCATCGAGTCGACGTAGACGAGTTCGTCGGCGTTCTCGAGCAGCTGGACCCCCCAAGTGACGGTGACGGGGACAAGCGCGGTTGTAAAGACGGCAATGAAGACGAGGATCGAGAACAGCGACTGGTCGATCACGCCGGCCTGATAGGCGACGCCCGCGATGATGATCTCGACGGTGCCGCGGCCGTTCATCCCGAAGCCGATGACCAGCCCTTCGCGGGAGGTCAGCGATGTCGGGAGCGAAAACAGCCAGGAACCGACGATTTTGCCGAGAAACGCAATGGCAACGAGCACGACGAGTATGCCAACGCTGTCAGCGAACACATCGAACGTGATCTGGAAGCCGATCGTGACGAAAAAGACCGGTGCGAACAGCCCCATCGCGAGATCGTAGATGACCATGTGGATGTGCTCGTAGAGGCCAGGCTCGACGTCGGCTTGCCGGAGGAACATCCCCGCGATGAACCCGCCGATGATCATGTGCAGGTCCGCGAGCGTCGCGAGCTGGGCGAACAACAGTGAAACCAGCAGGGCGAACGTAAACGCCGTCGTCCGATTGACGAAGCCGTATCGCTCGCGCTGGCCTTCGATATACCGCCATGCGAGCGGCAGGAACCGATAGCCGATTACGAGTGTGACTGCGAAGAAGCCAAGCGCTTTGAGGAGGATCACGCCGATCTCGGCCGGATCGAGCCCGCCGGCGGTCACGTAGCTATCGACGCCCGCGTACACGATGAGAACGCCAACGTCAGAGGCGAGTGCCCCGCCGAGTAACACGTTCGCGATCCGCGTCTCGAGTAAGCCGAGATCAGCGAGAATGCGCGATTTCGTGGCCAGTGATGTGGCGGCCATCGCGAGGCCGAGAAACAGCGCCGCGCCGACCGAGATTCCGAGCCAGATGCCGGCCGCATAGCCCATGCCGAACGGGATGACAAAGGCCCCGAAGGCGATCAACAGCGCCTGCGGGCCGAGTCCAAACAGTTCACGGAGATCGATCTCCATCCCGACGTAGACCATCAGGAGGAACACACCGAGTTCGGACAGGACCGAGAGCAGCTCCGAGGGATGGAGCAGCCCAAGCAGCGCCGGGCCGAACGCGATGCCGGCGAACAGCTCGCCCATCATCGTCGGGTAGCCGACTCGTTCGGCGAGCGCGCCGAATACCCACGCGACGGTGAGAACGAGCAGTAGGCTCAGCAGGTCGATGCTGACCGTCTCGACCATCCGCTACACCTCCCTGGGGATGGGACGATCGCATCGCTGCACTCGCGGCCGGGCCCGCCAGTGGCAGCGCTTTACTGGCTGTCCCATCACAATTCGTTCGAGTGTCCTCGACGGCACACAGCTACTTTACTGGGTCGGGCGTATACTCCCGGTCTAACAGGTTCTCGTCGTCTCCGACCGAGGATGACCTGCAGGTGTGTCGAACCTGTCTCTACCGGCGGTCTCAGACGGACTACTGTACGTCATTACCGGTGGGACCGCGACCCGCCCTGCAGTCCCACCGGTGAATCGGGACAGCAGACCGTCTCAATCGTCGGTACTTGTCTCGAGTTCAGCGCCAGTCTCGATTTCGTCGCCCAGCGTCGGTCCCGCAGGGCTCTCAGTCACGTCGACGTTACGCCAGGTGCCTCTGCGATACCAGCCGTAGGTGAGCGCGGCACCGATGACGTTCGAGATCGCGAAGGCGATCCAGATCCCGCGGTAGTCGATCGCCTGTGAAAGGCCGTAGGCGGTCGGCAGCCGGATCAGCGCGTACGTCACGAGGACGATCGCCGCCGCGGTCAGCGTCTTGCCGGTCCCACGGAAGCTGCCGTTGTACGCCCGCATCACGCCGATGAACCCGAACGAGGGCGCGACATACCGGAGGAACGTCACGCCGACCTCGATGACCCGCTGGTCGTCGGTAAAGGCGGCCGTGATCGGTTCTGCGGCGAACCACGCCACGACGCCGAGCATACCGAGGATGACGAACATGGTGCGGGCGGCGAAGTTCGCGGCGGCTTCTGCGCGATCCGGTTTGTCCGCCCCGACGTTCTGGCCGGTCATCGTCTCGACGCCGCGGGCGACCGCGATCGCTGGCAGAAAGATGACCGAGAACACACGCGTCCCGATCCCGTAGGCGGCGACGACGTAGGTGGGGAACAGCCCGACGATCACCAACAGAAGGTTGATCGACAGCGCACGGCCCATTCCCTCGATCGACGCCGGGAACCCGATGCTGACGAGTTCCTTCGTGAAGGAGAGATCCGGCCGCATCTGTCCGAGCCGGATCCGAACACCTCTCGAACCCTGAAACATGATCGCGAGCCCGACGAGGAGCGCGAGGGAACGAGAAAAGACCGTCGCGATCGCTGCCCCCTCGATTCCGAGTCTGGGGAATGGCCCCCAGCCGAAGATCAGGAAGGGGTCGAGGATGACGTTGAGCAGCACCGAGCCGAACATGACCAGCATCGGCGTGATCGTGTCCCCGTAGCCCCGCATCAGTGCAATGAAGACGAAGAAACCGAACATAAACGGCAGCCCGAGCGAGATGACCTGCATGTAGTCGGTCGCAAGCCGCAATACGTCGTCCGATGCGCCCAGCAGACCGAGCAGTTCATTGACGAAGCCGTAGCCGACGAGCCCGAGGAGCATCGCACCGAGCAGCGATACCGCCACCGTCTGGGAGGCGGCGTACTCTGCTTTCGACTCCTCATCCGCACCGGTGTACTGTGCGACGAGGACGCTCCCGGCGACCGACAGTCCCATGCCAACCGAGATCAGCAGAAAGACCATCGGAAACGCGAAGCTAATCGCCGCGAGCGCCTCAGTGTTGTACTGGCCGAGCCAGAACGTGTCGATGAGGTTGTAGGCGGTCTGCAGCAGGTTCGTCACGATGATGGGCAACGACAGATAGAACAGCGGCCCCGCGATGTCGCCGGAGGTCAGATCGAACTCGTCGCGGCCCTTGAACAGCCCCGAGAGACGATCCAGGAGGCTCATCCGTTTGCCTCCCCGTCGCCGGTTCCGTCGGTCGTTGGTGGAGCGTCACCTCCACTCGCTGCCGCCGGCCGCAGGGTTTCGTCGATATACGTGTGGACGTACTGACGCGTTCGTTCGGGCGGCCGATCGACCGCAGTCGCACGCGTCTGTGCGCCGTGAAACAGCGTGACGAGGAAGTCGGCCGTCGCCTCCGGCTCGATGTCGTCACGGAACTCATCCGCCTCGAGCCCGTCGGCGACGAGCGTCGCGATGCGCTCTCGGAGCGCGCGGTCGAACTCGCGCAATCGCTCCCGGTAGGCCTCGTTGTACGGCGACTGCGCTTTGATCTCGAGGATCGCCGTCCGGAACTCCTCGGCGGAGTCGTCCGACGGCGTCAGCAGTTCGTCGGTGAGCTCGTGGAGCCGTTCGGCCGGTGTCTCGCCGGGGACGGTCTCGGTTCGCTCCTCGAATCGGTCGAGCAGAAACTCGAGAAACGACTCGAGGAGGTCCTGTTTGCTGTCGAAGTGGTAGTGGAGGGTCCCTTTGCTCTTTGTCGATTCGGCGGCGATATCTTGCATCGTCAGCTCCGCGTACCCGTGTTTACAGAGGGCACAATGTGTCGCCTCCATGAGATCGTCGATCGTCTCGTCGGTCATTCAGAACGGATCTATCCAACTTACTGACTGGCCAGTCAAAAGCCCTTCGTCCATCGTCGGCGGTGACTGAGAGGCACACGCAACCGATCTGTGAGCCATCGCCAGTACCGAACGGCGATCCGCACGAAGAACGAACACCGACCGCTATCGACGTCACGCGTCATACGGCCTCCTGGCAGTCAGTACTGGTACAACCGCAGGACGGTCGCGGTCCCACCGGTACATCGTGACAGCAGCCCGTCTCAGAAGCAGTTGCTATCGGCAACCAGTAACGAACCGATCAGTGCTCGTCGCGCAGTCGCTCGAGGACCTCTTGTGCGTTTTCGACCGCCTTTGCTTTCTTGGCGGGATAGGCCTCGACTTTCCCGCGGAAGGTGATGCCGTCGCCCAGCCGGACATCTCCCTCGAAGGCGGCCTGTTTGTCGAGTCGAAGGAACAGTTCGGTGTTCTCGGTGACCCGCTCGTCGAGTTCGTCGATCAGGTCGTCGAACGACTCGAGATCGGCCAGCCGCGAGAGGACATGCCGGACGTCGTCGGCGTTCTCGACGCGGGCCGAAAGGACGAGGATGCGGTCGCCGTAGTGGCCCTCGCTTTCGACGCGTTCGATCTCGAACGGCTCGTCGTCGCGGTCGGGGAGGAAGGTTCGCAAGGCTTCCTCGACGCGTTTTTCGTCCTCGGTGGCGTAGCAGAACGTCCGTAAATCGACGTAGTGAAGCGGGATCTGTGGCATCTGCAGGTCGAATTCCAATGTGGTCAGGGAACGGGGCTCGAGCGAGCGGGGGTCGCGGTCGGTCTTAGTCGTCGTCTTCGTCGGCGTCAGCGTCGGCTGCCTCGAGATCGTCCTCGGGGACGCCGGTTTCCTGCCCGTCCTCGAAGCTGACGGTGTAGGTGACGTCGCCGAACATCGACTCCATCGTCTGGGTCACGGTACCGGTCTCGCCGTCGAACTCGCTGTGCTCGTCGTTGAGAACTACCTGGTCGTCTTTCTCGAAGCTCATAGCCGATTCTTCCCCGTCGGCGTGTAAAAAGGGACTGATTCGCTACAACGGTCTCTCGTGGGACGCTACGCGCGATCAGTGTGCGGGTACGCCGGACAACAGTGATCGCAGCCCGTCTCAGTGGCCAGTCCAACGCTGACAACGCACAGCGAATTCCCCGGAAAACGGGTGTCGGGTGCGATCCGATCCGATCAGGCCTCGAGTTCGACGTCCAGTTCCTCGAGCAAGGTTTTCGCGGCCGCATGTGAGGAGCCGGGACCGCGGCCGGTGATGAGATCGCCGTCGACGGTGACGCTGGTGTCGGAATCGAGCTCGGCGTCCCAGTTGCCGCCGGCGGTTTTCACCTCGTCTTCGACCCAGTAGGGCAGTTTGCGGCCGTCGGGCATCCGATCGCCCTCGTCGACGATGCCCTCCTCCCACTCGTTGGGGAAGCCAGTCACGTCGCGGCCGTTGACGATGAACGCGCCGTGGCTGTCGCGGGTGAACGCGAGGATACCGACGGCATGGCAGACGACCAGCGCCTTACCGTCACCCTCGATGATATCCCGGAGGAGCTCCCGGGCGTGCGTGTCCTGATTGATATCCCACTCGGTGCCGTGCCCGCCGGGGAAGACGACGGCGTCGTATCCCTCCGCGTTGGCCTGCGTGACCGAAATCGGATCGTTCAGTCGCTCGTCGGTCTCGTGGACCTCCCGGACGTGTTCGGCGGTCTCTTCGCCGACCTGATCGGGATCGATCGACCGCTCGTCGATCACTGGCGGGCTGCCAGAGGGTGTCGCGACCGTGATCTCGACGCCCGCCTCCGAGAGCGTCTCGAGTGGCTCGACGCATTCTTCGCCCCAGTAGCCTTCCTCGCTGACGACGAACAGTGCATCCGTCATAGCCACTGCTACACCACGGAGCGTGAAAACGACCAGCCCACCCGTCGGTTCTGCCGCAAGTCGGTGGGATAACATATCGAAACGGACGATCATCTTCGCTGGTGAGGGTGGCTTTTTTCGCTCTTGGGCCCCTATCTATGGCAGGTGAGACCATGGCAGATCGACCCCGGCCGTTCGACGGCATCGAAGAACTGCTCGACCGACTGAATCGCCAACTCGAGACCGCTGCCCAGTCGTGGGAGAGTCAACTGGACAACCGGAGCCGCCTCGACCTCTCGCCGACCGGGTCGGAGATGCGACTCGACCTCGCGGACGAAGGCGACGAGTTCGTCGTTACCGTCGACGTCCCCGGCTACGAGAGCGACGACCTCGAGTTACGGCTCTCCGGGGAGACGCTGGCGATTTCGGGCACCCGCGAGCGAACACACGACGTCGGCGGTGAGGACGAGACCTACCTTCGGCGCGAGCGGGAAACGCAATCGTTCAGCCGGCAGGTTCGTCTGCCTGAACCGGTCGACGAGGACGCGGTGCAGGCCAGCGTCAACAACGGCATTCTGACGATCAGGCTCCCTAAGCGTGAGCCGAGCGAGGAGGCACACTCGATCGATATCGAGTAGCGGTTCGGATATCACTCGTCGAGATGTAACGCATCGAAAAATCGGCGGGTGAGTCGGTCATCGATGAGCGCGAGGAGGTCACCGATGTCGTCACCCGCATCGGCGAACAGCCCGAGTTCGATCCGGCCGCCGGCCATGTCGTGATGGCCGCCGACCGACCCCAGTTTGCCGAAGCCGTCCTGGAGCGTCTTCCCTAGGTTAACGCGTGGATCGATCGAGCGCCCGCTCAGGCGGATCGCATCGTCGATGATGCCGTAGACGAGCACCGTGTCCACACCCTCGAGATTGAGCAGGTAATCGGCCGCTTGCGGCAGTGCGTCGGTTTCGCCGGTCGAACCCACGCTCGCGACGAGCGCAGAGCCCCGTCGTTCGCGGCTGGTGATGGCGCGTCCGATCGCGTCGAGCGTTCCCGGCGAGAAGGTGCTGCCATACAGTTGTTCGAGAATCTCGAGGTCCGCATCCGAGTAGACTGCCAGTGCGGTTTCGTACTCGCGTCGCGTCGGGTCCCGGACGAAATCGAGTCGCTCGCGGTGGAGCGCAAAGAGCAGCGCCGAGGCGAGACGCTCGGTGAATTCGACCTCGAGCTCGCAGAGATACTCGACGAAGATCGTCGCCGTCGCGCCGTACTCGGTTCGAACGTCGACGAACGTTGCCGCAGCAGGCTCGCCTGGATGATGATCGACGACGATGTCCGGGACGACGCTCGTCGGGACCTCGGTGTTCGACCCCGGCGTGCTGTGATCGACGAAGCTCAGACAATCGTACATCTCGAGCGCTGTCTTCGCGAGCGGTTGGAGGCTGATATCGAGGAGGTTGACGAACGCACGGTTTTGCTGGTGGGAGATCTCCCCACCGTAGGCGATCGTCACGTCTGCGACGTCGTGGTCGTCGGCGATCGCCTCGAGTGCGAGCGCGCTGGCGAGACAGTCGGGATCGGGGTTGTCGTGACAGATGATCGCCAGCGAATCGGTCGCCTCGAGTACGGACACGAGTTCGGCCGCACGAGACATAGCCGCTATACGTCGACGAGACGCTTGAAACCCGCGGCGGTTTCGGTACTGCGACCACGGTGGTCGTCTTCGGACGTGTACGCCGGACTCATACTGTCGGACAGAAGTCAATACGAAGTCGGTCGCGGATTCGCGGCCGTCTCCACCGGTGACGGCCGCAGCAGAGCGACCGATCTTCACGTCGTTCTGTCCGGCAGTATCAGACGGGCTGTTGTGACGATGTCCTGGTGGGACCACAGGGCGGTCGCGGCCGGCCGGCACTGACTGACAGGAGTCCGTATCACAGCACTGTCCGTCCAGAAGACACGGGCAAGAGTGCGCTGCCGGTACTGACGCGAATCCGTACGAACGGATTCCAGTCCTGTCAGTGACTACTATCGGCTTCGACGAGTCGAACGTTGTCGAAGAACCGGCGAATGCCAGTCTCCCAGACGACGTTCATGCCGACGGCGAGCGTGACGGATCCGGTGAGATCGTCCACCGGATACGAGTAGGTTTTCCAGCCGGCGTGATCTTCGATGTCATTCTCGCGGTTGAAATCGCTCTCCGAGAGTCCGTCCTGTGGTTTCTCTCCGGCGAAGAAGGCGACCTCTGACAGCCGGTTGAACGACTGCTGCTCGCTGTAGACGTCGACGGTTACTGTGCGCACTCGAGTGATGTTTACCGGTTGTTCGACCCAGATCGTCCCATCATCGGCGGACCCCTCGATATACAGCGCCATCGAGTGCGTGCCATCCGATGCCCGTTCGGAGGTGATCGAGACCGAATGCGCGACTAGGTCGGTCGAGTCTCCGGGCTTTGTGGGGAGATCGGTTCCGACGGACCATCCGGTAAGAGACTCCTCGAACGAGGGGTCCTGAAGGGCCTGGGGGGACGGGTTCGCCGGCTGGTCCGACTCTGCGGACTCGGGGGGCATATTCGAGTCGTGTTGTGACTCCGTCTCGCAGGTCGCGTTACTACTACGCGCTATTCCTGGAACAAGTCCAGCGGTGAGGGTGCCGCCGAGACCGGTTACACCGGCGATGTATGATCGTCGTCGCATCGAGTAGCCCTAACTTGGGAGGGCGCAATAAACGTCACTCAAGCTAAAATAATCCTTTGACATATCACCAGTCAGTCTGCTGGCGACGGTTCCCGGTGGTGAACTCACGAACTGCCTGACAGCTTGTCCCCTCGAGGGCAGAGAACCAGTCGACGGAGCACTAGTAGCGGCGTCGAATACGCCCTCGAGCCCTTAGTTCCCCGTCAACGCCTCGCTCGCCGGCGCGAACTCGATTTCGGTCCCGCGACCGGCCTCGAGTGCGCGGTCGTAGAGCAACGATGCCGCGGCGACTGTCTCGATGCCGGTGCCACCGCTGTCGAAGACCGTAATCTCGTCGTCGCTCGTCCGTCCGGGTGCGTTCCCGGCCACGATCTCCCCCAGTTCCGCGTGGACGTGGTCGTCCGTGATCGCACCCGCCTCGAGCGCGTGGATGAACGAGCCGGCATCAAGGGTCGCGCGCTCGCGGAGGTCGGGGACGTATGTCGCCTGCTCGATGGTCGTCGTATCTAGTTCCCGCTTGGCCGGCGAGTACTGGCCCATCGCGGTGACGTGTGTGCCCGGTTCCAGATCGTCGCCGTCGAACACGGGCTCGCTGGCCGTCGTCGCCGTGATCACCACATCCGCACCGGCCACGGCGGCCGCGCTCGAGTCGACCGCGCGAACCGACGCCGTGAGCGATTCGTTGAACTCGGCGGCGAACGCCTCGCGGTTCTCGGGCGTCGGCGAGTAGACGCGGACCTCGTCAAACGCCCGGACTGTCGTGGTCGCGCGAAGTTGGCCACGGGCTTGTGCGCCAGTGCCGATGACGGCGAGGATGTCGGCGTCCGCCCGCGCGAGTTCGTCGACCGCGACGGCACCGGCCGCGCCGGTTTTGAACGGGTTCATGCTTGCGCCGTCGAGCAGGGCAAGCGGCGCGCCGCTGTCGGCGTCGAACAGCGGCGTCATAAACCAGGCATCGCCGGCACCGAATCCCGCGCTGTACATATAGCCGCCCATCACACCCGTCTCGGGGAGGACGGCGGCATAGCTGGTGAGCATGCCGTCGGGATCACGTCGGTGGAGTTTCGACCGTGGCTGTGCTGGCGCGCCTGCACCGCGCTGGCGGTATCCCTCGCGGACGGCGTCGACGTACTCGCCCGGCGTCGCGAGGTCGGCAACGTCGGCGCTAGTCAGAAATAAAGCGTCTGTCATACGCAACCAGAGGAGACGAATCGAGGAAAAACAACCGGCCGCAAAGAGAAGAGCGAAGAGCGAAAACGTGACTGGAGTTAGTCCGCGTTGAGCGGCGGACGCGCGGAGTTGGCCTCGTCGGAAGCGTCTGCTGGTGTGTTGATGAACATCGCGTGTCCGATGATCGACATTGCGGCGATCGCGCCGATCGGAACCGCCGCCGTCAGCGAGACGCCGACGACGGTCAGAGCTGCGGTGATTCCGAGCAGTGCGACTGGGATGAGGCCAAGAACGATGTCGTAGTATCCAGTCATAATCTATTCTATAATACGCGGAATAGCCATATAAGTATTTCCCATAATCGGCCCATAGTAGATCTGGTTGTGATGAGAATCTATTAAAAATTACACCCGTAACTTATGAGATGGTTTTACGTGGTTGTTAGATTGTCATGTCGTCGAGTGTCGAATTTTCATAAGCTAACAAAAACATCGCCAATAGCTGTACTCGGCGGTTAAACCCGAAAAAATACGCCATCTGCTGATCCACGTCGGATAGTAGAGAATTCGATGAGCGGCCGTGAAATAGCGATTGCTCGAGGCCTGTACGACTTACCGCGTTCGTGATACGAACAGGGCGTAGCCGAGCCGCCAGCCGAGCAAGGCGACGAGAACGGTCCCCGTGATGACGATCGGGAACGGCCAGGTCGTCCCGCCTTCGAACAGCGGCGAACCACGGATCATGAGCCCGACATTCGCTGCCGCGATCCATGCGACGGCCGTCAGCCGGGTGTCGTCGATCCCGTCGGGACGCGTGTAAACGCCTGCGAGGGCTGCAACAGCGAGCCATCCGATCACGAACGGGACGGCCGTCGTGAGCGATGCAAGCGGTTCGGCGATCGGGTTCCCTCCATGTTCGACGTTTCCGAGGAGGACTAGCCCGGTGATGATGACGAGATCGCCAACGCCAGCGATGACCCGTTTCCGGTCGAGCGTGTTCTCTCGAGACCCGGCCTGAACTGCCGTATCCATACGAAACCGTCCGTACTGCGTCCCTATTGGTGTCCCGGTTCGGAGCGACGGAAAACGACCTGACAGGAGTGGTGGACCTCGGCGAACACCGGTCGCCGAGTGCCGTCCACCGGACAGCGCGTCTTCGTGCGAGGGTACCCTCGCACGGTCGGATAGTCGACGGGGGACTACTTTGTTAGCAACGCCGTTCAGGTGTGGCTGTCACGCTGTCCAACGCGGCCACGCAGTAATAACGTATTACGAGAGCCGAGACAGCGGCCGAACGACGATTGACTGCCGTCACGACGTGACCAGTTTCGAGACTCTCTGCAGAAGAACTAATATCGACCGCCGCCGAATCGCCGTCGTGATGGCTGTGGTCGGCGATGAACGAGTCGACTGTGACGGCTGTGGCCGAACAGTTTCGCTCGAGCAACTCACGACAGTGACGATGCCGGACGACCAACAGGTCGTCTGCTGTCCTGACTGTGCGCCCCACGCCAGAGCAGCCGCACGGAAGGGCCGCTCGCTCGATCAGCGTCGAGACGCGTGCGACGGCTGTACCGGGACCTTCCTCGTGGCCGAACTCGAGGACGTGGTCCTCGACGATGGAACCGTTCTGACCTGTTGTCCGTCATGTGCGGCCGAAGCACCGACGACAACCGATGACGACACGGCATCACCCGACGCTGGCTGTCTAGCTGATGCCGAGACGGTGACCGGTTCTCCGCCAGCCGACGACCCCCAGTACCGCTGTACGCAGTGTCACGAACAGGTCTCCGAGGAGCCGTTTTGCGTGACGACGATCGACGGTCGCACCGAGCGGCTGTGTCCCGACTGCAAGGCCAACGCCGAAGATCGGGGCATCGTCGCGGCCGTCGAGATGCGAAAGACACGAGCGCGCGAGATACTCGGGGTGGAGCCAGACGTGACCGACGACGAACTCCGAGACGTGTATCACAAACAGGTCAAACGCGCCCACCCTGATCGCAAAAGCGGTAGTAAATCGGCATTTCAGCTCGTTACGGAAGCCTACGAGCGGCTCTGTGACGACGAGTGACTATTCTTTGCGCCCTCTGAAACCGATCGTCGCTGGATCGAAGCAGTACGTCGAATCGCAGGCTTCACACGACGCTGTCAGATGTTTGCCGTGTGTGTAGCGTTTCCAGAGTTTAGCCTGTCCCGCCTCGAGTTCGAGCGTGACTGGATGACCACAGTCCGGGACTGGACACGGGAACCGAATGTACCAGTTCGGGACCGACAGCGCACCAAGCGGTGCGAGTTCGCTTCGCAGTCTGGAGAGCAGGGTAAAGATCGTCACCGTGAGGTTCGACCGATCGAGCGTCACGCTCTCGACGTCACTGACGTAACCACGATGGCTTACTCCCTCCTCGCACAGCGGTACCACGGGAATCCCTTTGGCGACGGCGTACCCGATTTCCTGATCGATCCACGTGGTCTCGGCCATGTCCTCAGTCAGTATCGCAACGACGACGTCGCTGTTGGCGACGCGACCCTCGAGTCGCGTCCGATCGCGGACGGATTCGAGTTCCTCGAGCGCGATGTGGACGCCGATGGGGAAGTTCTTGACCGTCGAGAACAGGTCCTGAACGAGCGAGAGATCACCTGGCGCGTGCGAGACGTATACCTGTTCGCCGGTCATGGAACTGTCTACGATAAGTAGGTGTCCGCACCATTATTAATCTACGTCAGACTTGCATTTAACTGCTGTCGTGTTCCGGTCGGTAATTTTTGATCGTCAAGAGGACACGTTGGGAAAACTCGAGTTGGGAAAGGTCTGACCCCAGTTGCTCGAACCACTCGCGTTCGACGTACCACCAGCCGCGAACGTCACCCTCGGTCGTCAGCGACGTCACCTCCAGCCGGCCCGGCGTCCACGAGCGTTCGTCACCGATCGTCAGCAGCGTCCGCAACACCGCGCCGACCTCGTTGCGCGTGATCCCTGACGCCTCCGTGACCACCTCGTAGGCGAGTTCGATCCCGGCTCCGTCTTCGGCAGGCGGCTCACCCTCGTCTTTCCACGCGAACGACGTCAGGTAGATGCCGTGGCCCATCAGGCGATTCTCGAGCGTCACGGCGATTGGACGCTCCCCGGTTGCCGAATCCCGCTCGGTGGTGGCCCTGTCGTCGGTCATACGTGTCGTTCGACGGGCACAGAGAAAAGTCGGTCGGCGGCGCGTGTGTCGGCTCTCGCTCCCGAAGCGACTTACAGCGGCGCGACGAGATCCTCGAGCGCCGCTTTCGGATCGTCGGCTTTTGCGACGCCGCTTGCGAGCAACACGCCTTCGGAACCGAGGTCGCCAGCCGCGACGACGTCGTCGCCCGTACTGATACCGGCCCCACAGAGGACTGAGACGTCTGCATCGACGCTCGCCGCGGCGTCGACGGCGTCCTCGACGACGTCGGGATCGGCCTGACTGACCGGCGTCCCGGTGCCGATGAGTTCCGGAGGCTCGACGGCGACGGCATCCGGTCCGAGCGCCGCGGCCGCGCCGATCTGGGCCGGATTGTTCGCACAGACGACCGTCTCGAGGTCGGCTCGCTCGGCTGCCTGGACGGCACCGTCGATATCGGCCAGTTTCAGCCGCTGCTCGGAGTGGTTGATCAGGGTGCCGACCGCGCCCGCGTCGGCGACGTGTTCGGCGAGCGTGTGGCCGGTATTGCTCCCGTGGTCGATCGGATCGACGTGCTGGGCCCACGTCTCCGCGCCCGTCTCGGCGACACGCTCGATGTGGGCTGCCGACGGCGCGACGGCCAGCCGGGCGTCGGTGGTTTCGTTGACATCGCGGACGGCTTCCGCGACTGCGACTGGATCACACGGATAGGTCTTCAGGTTGACTAAGACGAACATATCGGCAACCGCACTCGCACGGAAGAAATAGCTTGCGAGTCGGCGACGCGGACCCTGCAGGCACGCCCCGCGTCACACGTCAGTCTTTGCGCTTGACGACGTCGCCGAGGGTGTAACTACCCGTCGACGAGCCACCGGACCACTCCGAATCCTCGCCGGAACTCCCCTGTGCGCTCAGGACGATCTCGAGAAAGTTCTCGAGTTTGGACTGGACGCGGTCGCTCGGGAGGGTGTCACCGCGTTCGATCTTTCGGATGAGGCTTGCTTTCTCGTTGAGTTCGTTTGCCAGCTCGGACTGGCTCAGCCCCTTGCTCTCGCGAGCGTTTCGGACACGATCGTCGTAATCGGTCGCGAGCTCGTCCATGTCGTCGAACATGTCCGAGCGACGCTGCGTCGAGCCGCCGGAACTCGACGTGCTCGTACTCGTCGTCGACTGGCTCCCCCCGCTCGATGCGGACGAACTCGAGTCGGTCGAGTACTTGGTCGACGTGCTCGAACTCGAGGTCTGTTTGACTTCAGTGCCGAAGTCCGTGCAGTTCGAACACACGTCTAGCTTCGCACCCTCGACTTTGATCGTCTTCGGGGACGACGTCTCGGCCCCACACATCTCGCACTGAACCATACCCAATTCTATATCGCGCCGAGGGATAAAGGACACGGCGTCGTTTCAGACGACGGAAGACCCGGGCAACGGCCGAAAACGCACGCTCACTCGAGGGCGGCCCAGGAGTAGTAAAAGCGCTGGAGTGCAGTCAGGTGGCCGACGACCGCGAGGAAGACCAACAGCAGGCCGACGAGAGTAAACTCACCGACGACTGGTCCCGAGACCGGGTAGGCCAGCAGGCCGACGACACCGATGATCGCCAGCCGGTCTGCACGACCGACGAGGCCGCCATAAACCCGATCGAGGCCGACGGCCTGGGCCTGCGTGCCGAGATAGGAGGTCATGACCACGCCGGTCACGGCGGCAAAGCCAAGCAGGTAGTTCTCGAGGCCTGCAGCCAGCCCGGCGATGACGACGATGTCCGCATATCGATCGAGGACGTGATCCAGCAGGTCGCCGCCGGCCGAGGCGACCTCCTGTTCGCGCGCGAGCGCGCCGTCGACGATGTCGAGCCAGCCGTTCAGGAAGACGAGCCCCGCCGCGACGGCGTACCAGACCGGATTCTCGAGGCCACCGAGTGCGAACGCCACTGCGGCCAGCACCGCCATCCCGAACGCGAGCACGCTCACGCCGTTGGGAGTCATCCCGACGCGGTCAAACCCCTTGACGAACGGATCGAGGGCACCCGAGACGTACGGTCGAAACTTATCGAGCGTCATGTGAGATAGTCCATGAAGTCGACCTCGCCGGCGCTTGGCTCGCGCTCGCCCGCCGCAACCGCCGCGAGTTCGTCCGCGACGGCGTCGGGCTCGCGGTCGGTCGTATCGATCTCGTAGACCGACTCGAGACCGTGTTCTTCGACGGCCGCCGAGAGGATCACGTCAAGCGCCTCGCTCTCGGCGTTTTCGGCCGCCTTCGCGTCGGTCTCGCCGCGTTCACGCAACCGTTCCTCGAGCGTCTCTGGGTGACAGCGCAACACGACGACCCGATCCGCGTCGAAGTGATGTGCGAGATGGGATTCGATCACGACGTCGTCGCGGCCCTCGAGCCACTCTGCGAGTGCCTCGAGATCGGCGATCTTGCTCTCACGATCCGCGTCGACTTCGGTGTAGAGCGCTTCATCCTCGAGCACCTGGTTGAGATGGATCACGTCGAGGTCGGGCGTTGGCTCGTCCTCACTTTCGGCGTCCAAATCGGCCAGTCGGGTCTCGAGTAGCTCCGTCGCCGTCGTCTTGCCGGTTCCCGGCGTGCCAGTGACGGCGACTCTCACGGATCGGCCACCTCCGCGTCCGGGTCGTCGGCTACGTCGAGGTCTGCAAGCACGTCATTGAGCGTGTCGACCGCGCGCTCGGTCTCAGCTTCGGTGCCACAGGTAATCCGGATACAGCCGGGGAGGCCGAAACTCGAGCAATCTCGAACGATGACGCCGCGTTCTTGCATCTCGGTGGCGACCGCGGAGGCGTCGCCGACGTCGACGAGGACGAAGTTGCCCTCGCTTTCCCAGACGTGGGCATCGATGGTATCCTGCATGTATGCGCGAGACTCACGGGTCGTCTCGACGGTGCGGACGACGTGTTCCTCGTCCTCGATGGCGGCGAGGCCGGCCCGACAGGCGAGTTCGCTCGCCGCGAAGGGCGTGTTCACGCGGGTGTAGGCGTCGGCCCACTCGCCGGGCACGACGGCGTAACCGAGTCGGACGCCGGCCAGTCCATAGGCTTTCGAGAACGTCCGCAGGACCGCCACGTCGTCGCGTGCGTCGAATTCATCCCAGCCTTCGATCAGGGCGGTCGCACTTTCCCGGTCGGCGAACTCGCCGTAGGCTTCGTCGACGACGACCAGCGTCTCCTCGTCGGTTTCGTCGGCGAGGCGTTCGATTTCCGCGAGTGGCATCGTCGAGCCGGTCGGGTTGTGCGGGCTCGTCAGCCAGATCACGCGCTCGCCGTCGTAGGCCTCGAGGACGACGTCGGCGTCCTGTCGGAAGTCGTCGGCCCGCGAGAGTTCGTACTCGCGGACGTCGCCGTGGTGGAACCGGGAGCTCATCCCGTAATAAGCGAAGCCGGGTCTGGGAACAAGGATATCGTCGCCGGGCTCGAGGGTCGCTCGGTGGAGATAGTCGATCGCGCCGTCGCCGCCGTTGGCCAGCCAGACTTGCTCGTCGGCGACGTTCCAGCGGCTTGCGATGGCGGTCGTCAGATCGGCGTGGGCGGCTTTGGGGTAGGAACTCACGTCCGAAGCCGTCTCCCGGATGGCCACGGTGGCCGCCGGCGAGGGTCCGTGTGGGTTCTCGTTCGAGGCGAGTTTGATGAACTCCGAGGGGTCGCGCCCGAGTTCGCGGGCGACCTCCTCGATGCCTCGACCCGCCTCGTATGCGACGTGATCGGACAGGTCGCGCGGTTGCATACGGGAATCCAGTTTGTGACGGGTCTTAAGAGTGCTCACATATGGTCAACGTGGCCATCGTCGCCTGTCCGCGCTGCTGTGGTGTGTGCTGGTCGTGACGAACGACAGCTGTGTACTGACCGCTCAACGGAGACAGCAGTTGATTCCGTTACGGTGAAAAATATGGTGGCGCGGTCGGTAGTTCACTCACTGATGAGTTGGGTTTCGAGGGGCACGTCAGTGGTGATGACATCCATCAGGGGTGACGTCGCCTCGACGCGTTCGCGCAGTTCCTCGAGTTGTTCCTCGGGAGCATCAGTGGAGACGTACGTCGTACATCGGATCGTTTCGTAGCCGGGGCGAACGTCCTCGGAAATTCCGAGGAAGCCGCGGAGATCGATGTCTCCCTCCATCTCGAAGCGGAGGTCGTCGAGTTCGATATCCATGGCTGCGGCGTTCGCTGCGTAGCCGACACTGAGACACGATCCGAGTGCGCCGAGCAGGAGTTCGACGGCATTCGGCGCCGTTCGCTCTCCCAGAATCTGCTCGGGTTCGTCGCCCTGAAGCGTGAAATCACGGGTGTGGATCGTCTCGCCCGCCTGCTCGAACGCGTTGATCGTCGTTGTCGCCTTGAGGGCGTCCTCCCACTCGGTCTCAGCCCGGAATTGGAACCTGCCGACGTCAGTGTCGTCGCTAATCGCTTCGACTGCCTCCTCGAGGGCGGACACGTCAACACCGTTGATTTCGGTCTTTTCAGTCGTTGCCATTACTGAATCACCATTGCACTCTACAACGAGCAAGAGCATAATCTAGCTAGATACACTCACTCAAGCAGTCAGCTCTGTCCGTCGACTCTGTCTCTCAAGGTGTCACTCCGCTCGTAGCCGCTCTACGCGCTCGAGGCTATCGGCATCAGCCGGATCCTTGTCGTGGCGTACCCCCTGGAATCGCGGGAACCGCAGTGCATAGCCCGAGGAGTACGTCGGCGAGGTCTGGATCTCCTCGTAGCCGACCTCGAAGACGACCGCAGGCTCGAGATCGACGTCCTGCCCGTCTTCGGCCGTGATGTGGCGCTCGAGCAACTCGGTCAACTCTGCGAGTTTGTCGTCCGTAATGCCGGTCGCGACCTTGCCGACTGTTTCGAGGTCGTTACCGTCGCGTACGGACAGTTCGAACGTTCCAAGGAACGTCGCGCGCCGCCCCTCACCCCACTCGGCACCGGTTACCACACAGTCGAGTGTCTCCACGTCCGGTTTGCGCTTGCGCCAGTGTTTGCCGCGGCGGCCCGGTGAGTACGTCGAATCGGGATCTTTGAGCATGATTCCCTCGTGGCCTGCCTCGAGGGCGTCGGCGTCGATCGACTCGATCTCGTCGGGATCGTCGGTTCGCCACAGCAGGGAGAGTCCCTCGACTGCTTCGTCGGCGGTGGGATCGACCGCCTCGCGGCTCTCGGCGTCGGAACCGGCCAGCACCGACCGGAGCCGGTCGTGGCGGGTCGTCAGCGGCTCCGCAAGCAAGTCCTCGCCGTCGGCGTGTAGACAATCGAAAAAGACCGGCCGCACCGTGACGTTCTCGCGAGCCTTTGCGACGTCGTGTTTGCGCCGGAACCGTTTGAGCACCTCCTGAAACGGCAGCGGCGAGCCGTCCTCGTCGATCGCGACGACCTCACCGTCGAGGATCACGGGTCCCTCGAGCGTGTCTTCGGCGAACTCGACGACCTCCGGCAGGGCATCGGTGACCTCCTCCATGTTTCGCGAGAAGACGCGCGTCTCCGCTGACTCGGAGCCGCCGGGTTCGTAGTGTAACTGAATCCGAGCCCCGTCGTACTTCCACTCGACGGCGGCTTCCTCCCACTCCTCGAGCGCGTCAGTGACGGTGCCCGCCTGTGCGAGCATCGCCTGGACGGGCCGACCGACCTCGAGGTCCATCGCGTCCAGCCCTTCGCGTCCCTCGTCGCGAGCGATCCGGGCGACCCGGCCGTAGTCGTTCGACACCTGTAGGGCGCGTTCGACGCGGTCCTCGGGCACGTCGAACGCCGCGGCGATGGCGTCGCGGACGGTTCCCTCGCCGACGCCGATGCGCATCTCCGAGAGGACGATGCGGGCGAGATAGCGCGCCTCCTCGCTCGAGCAGCGATTGAACAGCCCAAAGAGCAGGTCGACCTTGCGGTCCTGGCTCCCCGAGCCCTCGGCGTGGGCCAGTTCCGCGAGCGTCTCGTAGACCTCGCGGACGGTGAGGTCGTCACCGCCACCGTCAGTGCCACCGCCGGCGTACGCACTCAGGCCCTGCTGGCCACCGAAGTCGTAACTCGCCGCCACATCGCCGATCTCGCCGACGTCGGCGAGTCGCTCCTCGACGTCGTCAGCGCCGATGTTCGTCCCCGCTGCGCGGGCGATCGCCTCGTAACATGCGCTCGGCCCGATATCAAGCGTCGTCGAGTCCCAGGCCGGAAATACCCGGCCCTGGGCGAAGCGGGCGACGAGCTCGAGGGTCTGTGGCTCGGCCCCCTCGTCAGTGTCGTCGCCGGCGTCGGCGAGCAAGTCCCGAACGTGGGCGACGATCTCGAGGTCGGCGGCTTCGTCGTCGATCGTCCCGGCGCGGTCGGCGAACGTGGCGAACTCCATCGGCGGTGTCTCTTACCGGGAGCAGTAAAACGGTTCTGAGACGGGGACGTAATGCAGTGGCGATAGAACGGCGCGGTCTGCAGTGGACGGGCCGAAGCGAGTGTGAATTCAGTCGAGATCGGACGCAGACGACGGATTCGAGACGGTGATCTCTCCTGTGGCAGTCACGGTCACGTCGTAGCCGTCATGGGTGAACGTTACCGACCCAGTTCGTGTGTCACCACTGTAGGTCGGACTGAACAGGGCATTGAGCGCGTCGGGATCGATCGTCTCGAAAAGCGGCGTGAGAACGCCGACGGTGTCCATGGTCGCACTCGCGTCCGACTCGGATGCTACACCCTCGGCCTCCCGTAATGCCGCGATGACAGCGTCGCTCAGAGACTCGTCGTCGGCCGCGGTGTAGGTGAGCGGTTCCCGACGGACATCGGCGTCTGCGTGCGTGGATCGGTTTTGTCTCGTGGCCATCAGTATACCAGTATGAACTGCTATTGATTGGTGACTACCCGGGTTTAGTGATCAACGGTTTAATTATCCCTGTCGTTTGCGATCGTACTCCGGACGAGCGCCTTCTGGCCGCGCCGAATGAGCGCCGAGAGCGCTTGGCTCGAGATTTCGAACTCCTCGGCCAACGCTTCTGCCGACGTCTCACGCGGCACCTCGAAGTAGCCCTGTTCCAGCGCGCGATATAACACGTCACGCTGGCGAGCAGTGAGACCGTATTTGGCCGACGCTTCCGCATCGTTTTGATAGAGGCGACGGAGCGCAAACGAGAGGTCAGCCTCGTCACATCGGTCACGATAGCTCGAGAGCGCCTCGCGGCTCGGGATCTGCGCGCGGTACTCCATCGTCGTACCCATCGCTTTGATTTCGAGAAACGTGATCCCGAGTTCGATCGCATCGATATACGTCAGACCACGTTCGCCCGCCGATGATAAGGTGATACGAAAGAGCCGTCGGCCGGAGAGTTCCGCGAGCGTCTCGAAGCTCGTAATAGTCGGATCGTCTGGAAGCTTTTGGAAGAATCGATCGAGTTCGCTTTCTTCTCCCCGTGCCCAGAGGGTTAGCCGCGAGTCGTCTTCCAGCGCCGGCTGCTCGTCTTCGACTTCGACGGTGATCTCGGGGACCGCTTCCCTGGTCTCATACAGGATCGGATTCGAGAGCGTATACTCCGCAATGAAGCTCATTCGGATCGCCCATCGAGAGTTCCAACGATTCGTTCAGTACCCTCGCCTGGACACGGTGGCGGGCCATCAGCCGTTATCAGTCTCGCCTCGGCGGTGTGATCTCGAGTAAACATCCCGTCCGGCGTGTAGGATCGCAGAGAAAACATACCTTTTTGTTATGCTGGCGACAGCTATCTGGTCGCTTTGATCCCGACGAACGAGCCGTCGCCGTACCCCTCTTCGATCGGTTCAGGGCCGTCGATCTCGTCGAGCCAGCGGTAGATCGTCTGGACGAACTCGAAGTCGGTAAAGCCAGCTGCCTCGAGTGCGTCGACGAGTTCATCCGTCGAGACGAACGTCGCATCGCGATAGAACGGGTTCTGCTCCTTTTTCTCCTGATACTGCCGGCCGACGGGACTGTCCTTGTCGATGTAACCGATCACGAGACTGCCCGATGGCGTGAGGATGCGGTCGGCTTCGGCGAGCGTTTGCGGGATGTCGTCGACGAAACAGATCGTCGTCACGATCAACGCGGTGTCGAAGCTTCCCTCCCGAACGGGGAGGGATTCGGCGACCCCTCTGACAACGTCGATACCCCGTGTTTGGGCGCGCTCGAGCATTGCCGCGGCCGGATCGATGCCGACATCGAGCTCGAGAGGAGCGGCAAAGCGCGCGCTACCGACACCGATCTCGATCCCGCGTCCGGTCGCCGGGACGAGCCGCTCGAGTGCCTCGAGCTCGGATCGGTAGGCGTCCTCGTGTGCCTCGAACCAGTCTTCGTAGCGGTCGGTGTGTGCCTCGAACGGGGCTGTTTTCGGCATGCCTGCACGTAGGCTGCGTGGTACTACCAATATTGGGGACGACAGGGCTGCTATGAACCCATGAAAGGTTTGTGATGACATGGCTCGTAGGGCTCGACATGACTGACTCGTCAACGGCAGAGAAGGGTGGCGCTGCGGCCGACGGCGTCAGACTGCTCCTCTGTGAGAATCCACTGCCACCGATCGATGAAGCGATCGCTGCTGCCACGAACGAGGTCCCACACAGTAATCACTATACAGAGCCCTATTCCAACCCGTTGCGCGAGGTCCTCGCCGACCGGCTTGGCGTTCGACCCGCACAGATCCACGTCAACGCAGGCTCCGAACTGATCCTCCGTCAGTTGTTCGATCGCTTCGGCCAACACGTCCACCTCCTAACGCCGACCTACCCGCTGTTTGCGGAAATCGCCGAGCAGTATACCGAAACGCGGCTGCAACCGGAAACCGACTTTCAGTTCGATCTCCGACAGCTAGACATCCCCGACGAAACGACGCTCGCAGTCATCGTCAATCCGAACAACCCGAACGGAGATGGCTTCGACATGCGTCCGCTTCCGGACCTCCTCGAGACCAATCCGGAGACGCGGTTCTTGATCGACGAGGCGTTCGTCGATTTCGTCGACGAATCGGTGGCCCATCTCGTCCCCGAGTACGACAACCTCTTCGTGACCCAGACGTTGTCGAAAGCACACAGCCTCGCGGGCTTTCGCATCGGCTATGCGATCCTCCCCGAACCCATCGCCGACGAGCTGAACGCGAACAACGACGCTTATCCGCTCACGCGCCCGAGTCAAGCCGCCGCGATCGCGACCATAGAGCACGAATCGAAGATCCACGCACGGATCGACCGACTCCAGTCGTGGACGACACAGTTGGCCGCCGACCTCGAGTCGCTGGGAGTGACGACGTTCCCGAGCGAGACGTACTTCTTCCTCGCGGATTTCAGCCCACACGACGCACGCGACGTCGCAGCACAGTTACGAGAGCGAAATATCGTCGTCAAGCCACTCGAGAACGATCGGCTCGGCCCCGGCTATATGCGGGTCACGACGTCTCGACCCGAAGACAACGAGCGGGTCGTCGACGCGCTCGCAGAGATCTTATAATTGTCTTGAAACCGTCGGAACTGCTGTCACTGTCGTTTCGCTGGCGATCAACTACCAATACTCCTGATGGTTCAGGTACCGTCGACAACGTGTGACATCCTCCTCGCCGTAAACGGCGAGGCTTCCCGTACCGTAGGTGGGATATTTGCTGGTCTACGACACGACCTGTTCTCTCGTTTTGAACGTCCCGCTCTCGCGGTCGAACAGGTGTACCGATGGCTGTGCCACACAGCCGTTACTCCTATCCTCACCGTGCGGACTCAGAGTTATCTTCTGGCGCATATTCTCCGCCCCGTTACAATCGGCGTTCCCGACCAATCCACACGATGAACAGACGTACAAGCCCCGTTCCACGCGGTTTGACCTCGTGTCGTCACCACACCGTGAACACGTCTTCGAGGTGTCCCACTCGTTCTCTTTCAGCACCTCAACGCCACGAATCTCCCCCTTGTACGCGAGGTACTGGTAGATACGGTCAAACGCCCACGAGTGCAACTTTTTGTTCCCCGTCTTGCCCCAGTCGGACTCGCGCACGTCTTCAGGCCAGCTCACCGCGAGCGTGCCAACACCGCGCTCGACACACTCCGTGATGATCGTGTCCGTAAGCGTGTGGTAGAAGTGAGTTTCACGGTCTGTGAGTTTCCTGCGTGCCCGCATCGACTTCTCCGAGGGGCCGTTCTCACCCTCAGTGTCGTACTCTGCTCGGGTGAAGTAGTGCTTGTCCTGTTTGAGCGAGTTGCCGGGGTACAGGATGTACTCGTCGGGGAATGCGACTGTGGTGATGTTCTTGATACCGAGATCGATACCGGCCACTTCGTTGCCTGCTGAGTCGTTGGTTTCGAGTTCGACTTTGCAGACGAAGTGCAGTTCCCACTCGTCGCCATTCCAGACGGCTCGAACGTTCTGCACCTTGTTGACTTCTGAAAGGTCAACGTCGGGGCGGGTCTGGTACTCGCAGAGCAGGAAGTCCGACCAGTGTTCTTTCAGGTTCTTGCCCTTTGAGAGTCGGACGCGGTCGTGTTCGGGATCGTGTTTGAAGCCGTCTGCTTTGAACGTGACCGTACTCTTGGGTCGAGTGTCGCCGTGTTTACGGTAGCCGGGAGGATTCGCCTCGTCAAACTTGTGTCGCAGGTCGAACCATGACTGGAAAGCGTCGGAAAGTTCTTCGATGACTTTCTGACTGGATTGTGCGTTCAGGTCTTTCCAGCACGACTGGGTCTTCATGTACGCTTTGAGCGTTCCTTCGTCTGGTATTTCGCCAGCTTCATCCCAGATTCGGTCTGCTGTCCAGCGTGCGACGTTCCAGATTTTCGAGGCGGAATCACCGAGCGAATCGAGGCCATCGCAGACCTGTTGCTGGTTCTGGATGGAACCAACATAGGTTCGAGTGGCCTCAACCGCCATACATAGCCTATGTAGACAAACCTATTTAATTATTCAGATTAGCGTGGAATATCCGGCCTGTTATTGAGCGGTGGATTCCGTAGTTGAGTGACGCGATTCACGCCCGCCGTGAACGGCGGGATTCTCTCGCTGGTTAAAGATAGGTTGTTCCAGCGGTTTTCTCTCTGCCTATGGACGTCTCCGCGGTTTCCGTTTCCCACCTCGAGCGCGATCCCGTCTCGGCACGACCGACGGAGGTCGTCGAACGGAAGGGACTGGGCCACCCGGATTCGATCTGTGATGGGATCGCCGAGGAGGTTTCGCGACGCCTCTCACAGTACTATCTCGAGGAGTTCGGACACATCCTGCATCACAACACCGACAGCGTGCAACTCGTCGCCGGGACGACGGAGCCAGCGTTCGGCGGCGGCGAGATCGTCGACCCGATCTACGTGCTCATCAGCGGCCGGGCGACCACGACCGTCGATGGACGGGACGTTCCGGTCGACAACCTCGCAGTCGACGCCGCTCGAGACTACATCGACGCAACTTTCGACGACCTTCCTGCCGACGCGGTCGAGTTCGACCCGCGGATCGGTGAGACATCCGCCGATTTGAAAGCGCTGTTCGACGAGCAGGGAGCCACGCGAGCGAACGACACCAGTATCGGCGTCGGCTACGCGCCGCTGTCCGAAACGGATCGCATCGTTCGAGGGCTCGAGCCGGCGATCCGCGATGAGATTCCGGCGGTCGGTGAGGACATCAAGGTACTGGGCTGGCGCACGGACGACGAACTCCGGCTGACCGTCGCCGCGGCCGTCGTCTCTCGGTACGTCGCGACTCTCGCGGAGTACGTCGACGTCGTCGCGCAAGTCGAGAACCTGGCCAGCCGCTACGCGAGCGAGCGCACCGAATGCGACGTCCACGTCGACGTCAACGCCGCAGACGACATCGATACCGAGACGGTCTATCTCACCGAAACCGGCCTCTCTGCTGAGATGGGCGACGACGGGAACGTCGGGCGTGGCAACCGCGTCAACGGCCTCATTACGCCCCACCGATCGATGAGCCTCGAGGCGACGGCCGGCAAGAATCCGGTCAGCCACGTCGGCAAACTCTACAACATCGTCGCGACGAACGCTGCAGAACGGATCAATCAGGAACTCGACGCCGAGTATACTGGGATAAAACTCCTCTCCCAGATCGGCGCGCCAGTGACGGACCCCCAGGCTATCGACGTGGAGACGACGGCACGCGACGACGACGAACTCCGGCGGCTCGTGGCCGCCGAACTCGAGGGGATCGACTCGCTCGCTCGTGAGATCGTGGCCGGCGACGTGCAACTGTTTTAGCGCTGGTCGACGTCGAGTCCGTGAGGTGTCACAGTGACAGCACGCCGACTGCGAATCAGTCGATCGCGGGCCGAGGAGCCGCTGACCGACGGCGGTTCCGAGACAGCCGGGACGCTCGTCGGAATCGCGACGCGAGACGGCGTTCTTCTCGCGGCCGACACGCGCACGAGCCAGGGCACGGTCGTCCGAAGCGAGCGCGTTCAGAAGCTCGCGCAGGTCCACCCGACCGCCGCGATGGGATCGACCGACCACCTCGGCGTCATGCAGTCGTTCGTCCGAACGATCCGGCTCGAGGCCGACCGCTACGAGACCGACCGTGGCGACCCGATGACGTTGCCGGAACTGAGTACGGTTGCGGCCGAGAAACTCCGGGAAGAGTCCGAATCAGGGACGTTCGTCCTCGGCGGCGTCGACGCCGACGGATCACACGTCTTCTGCCTGCGCCCGGACGGCGGCGTTCTCGAGGACGAGTTCGTCGCAGTCGGAAGCGGACAGGCGGTCGCAACGGGCGTCCTCGAAGCCGAGGCCACGGACTCGCTGCCGATGGCCGAGGCGCGACGGGTCGCCGGCCGCGCCCTCGCGAGCAGTGCCGAGCGCGACGCACTGACTGGTGTCGGCGTTCGCATCGCCGAAATCACGGCCGCTGGCGTCGAGACGGCCGACTACGAGTCGGTCGACGAACTCCTGTAAGGGCGATCAGTCGCGTCGCCTGGCGTCTCGGCCGAGCTGTCGTTCGACGGCATCGACCTTGTCGCTGGCGCGTTGCTCGACCGTTCGTTTGTCGTCGACTTTCAGCGTCGTGATCACTCGCGCTTCGTCGACGGCCGCGTGTGCTGCTGCGGCGGCGTCGAACAGTTCACTCGCGTCGTCGGCTTCGACGACCGTTCCCATCGGATTCGTCTCGTACGCGACGTCGAAATCCTCGAGCGCGTCGATTGCCTTCGCGACCGCTTCGGACAGACTGCCCTCCCGAACGGGCGTGACGTTGAGCTCACCGATCGCTGTCATGTCTCACAGTACGCCGCCAGCGGATATAATGGCACAACCTGCCCGAACGGGGGTTCTTTGCCGGCCTGCCCTCGACACCCCACTATTCCTATGTATCCGCTCGGTGTTGTCACTCCTACCCACGATGAACGAACGGGGTATGGGAGGTCGGCCATGGTAGCGGTTTCGGCGGAGTTCTACTGGATCGCGGGGTTCGCCATCGTCGCGGCGCTCGTAAACAGCGCAGGGATCGTCGCCATCTTCCGCTATCGAGAGTGGGCGGAGCGCTACCTCACCTATTTCATGTGTTTTGCCGCGGGAGTCCTCCTTTCGACGCCGCTGTTGCTCGCGCTTCCGAACGCGATCGCGAACAACTCGAACGCGGGATTCAGTGCTCTTGGTGGGTTTCTGTTCATGTTTTTCTCCAACAAACTGATCACGTATCGCACCCAACAGGAGAGTCTCGCGTTCGGGGTGACGGCGGCGGAGGGCATCGGGATCCACTCGCTGGTCGACGGCGTCGTGTACACCGTCACGTTCAGCGTGTCCCTCCTGACAGGGATCCTGGCAGGCACCGGGTTAGTCGTCCACGAGTTCGCCGAGGGCGTTATCACGTACCTCGTCTTGCTGAAAGGGAACATGACGGAACGAACCGCGGCGGTGTACGCGTTTTTCATCGCCACGTTGACGACGCCGGTCGGCGCGTTCGTCGCGTATCCGCTGGTCACCAGACTGGGCCAGCGCCACCTGGGACTGCTGCTCGGTTTCGTCTCGGGCGTGTTGCTCTATGTCTCCGCATCTCACCTGCTCCCCGAAGCGAGCGCACACGAGCAGAAACACTCGACTGTCACCCTCATAGCCGGCGTCGGGCTGGCACTGTTCATCGTGTTCTCGCGGACGGTGTAAGAGGGATCGAAACCCGTGTCGGTCCCGAATCGGTCGTCATCCCGAGAAACGTGCTTTCAAGTCAATCGGGCGCACACTCGGAGCTATGCCAGAGGAGGAACTCGCCGCACGGGTCGCGGACGTGCTGGCAGTCAACGCTGCTGACTTCCGCCAGCGGGCCGAGGCGGACACCGAGGTGATCAAAGACGCCGTCGAGGAGGGTGTCTTCGATAACCCGCAGGCGATCGTCGGCCTCGAGTACGAATTCTACGCGATCAAGGCTGATGACTGCACGTTGCGACGGGTTCCACGCCGGCTGCTCGAGCTGATCGGCTTCGAGAAGGAACTCGGCTTGCACAACGCGGAGATGACGACCAGCCCACAGCCGCTGAACGCGCCGGGGCTGGCGGCCCAGGAGTCGGAAGTCAAAGCACGCCTGCGGACGGCACTCGACGTGACTCAGTCCGAGCGGATGCGGCTGGTCAGCGACGGGCTCTGGACGATTCCGCCCGAAGGCGAGTCGGCGGGCACCTACCTCACCGACAGCGTCGAGCGCACGGCAGCCACGCCGGAGGGAGACGATCGCTCGATCCGCATCGCGACGAACATGAGCGACTCCGCCCGGTATCACGCGATGGCCAACACTGACCAGGCCGACTCCGCGGGGATGCGAATCGAGGCACCGCACGTCTCGTTGCAGGCCGAGACTGTCATGCCAGAGAGTCTCATCACGTCGATTCAGCCCCACTATCAGGTTCCACACGCGCCCGACCTTCCCGAGTACTTCAACTATGCACTGCGGGTGGCGGGTCCGCTGCTCGCACTCGGCGTCAACTCCCCGTTTTTCCCCGCCGATCTGTACGATGAGGACGCGACCGCCGACGAAATCCTCCGGGACGGCTGGATGGAACACCGCATCAGCGTCTTCGAGACCGTGCTCAACGATCCCACGACTGGCGAGGGAAAAGTCCGGTTCCCCCACGATCTCGAGACCGTCGACGAGGCCATCGACCGGATCGTCGACGATGATACGATCGTGCCGATGCCGGTCGAACCCGGCGAGCGCTTCGACGACCAGTTCCCCCACTTCCGGCGCAAGCACGGCACCTACTGGCGGTGGGTCCGTCCCGTCTTCGGCGGCCCGACGCGCTCGGCGGCAAACGCCCGCATCGAGTTCCGGCCGATCCCCGCTCAGCCGACGGTCCGCGATTCAGTCTCGTTCCTCGCTGCGTTCGCCGGCCTGATGGAGAGTCTCACCCGGCTTGAGCACCCCGTCCTCGAACTCGATTGGCAACTGGCTCGCGAGAACTTCTACGGGGCGATGACCGACGGCCTCGAGGCCGACCTGACGTGGATCACGAACGACGGCCGGGAGATCACAGACTGCCTCGAACTCTACGAAGGACCTGCTTGCCCACGCCGAGGACGGGCTGGTCAACCGCGGGCTGAGCGAGGAAGACGCCGCCAAGTACCTCTACCCGCTCCGGCGACGTGTCCGGCAGGAAGTAACTCCCGCAAGCTGGAAACGCGAGCAGGTGCGGGCGGCTCTCGAGGACGGTTCGGACCTCGCTGGTGCGCTCGAGCGGATGCAACAGCGATATGTTAGCCGGCAGTCGGAGACGTTGCTTGAGGGGAGCTTCGCGGACTGGATCGGCGACTAACGGTTCGCGAGCGGTGTGATCGCCAAAAAAGTTATCCGGGCCGGTTCGACGTTCTGGTTCATCCGGAACAGGTTCTCCGGATCGTACGCGGCCTTGACCTCGGCCAGCCGTTGCTGGTTCGTCCCGTAGGCGAGGGCTTCCTCGCCCTCGTCCTCGCTGATGAAGTTCATGTAGACGCCGCCGGTCGCATACGGGGCCATGGCGTCGAAGAACTTCCGTGACCAGTCGATACATCGATCATCGTTCCGCCGGGTCCTCCCAGCGCGTGTGGACGTTCATTCCCGTATTCCGCGTCGCGGTGGGGAAACGCCGTCGCGTCCGCCGGGACCCGCCCCATTGCGCCGCCGAGCTGTCCGAAGAAGATTTCAGGACAGCGGGGAGGGGAGATCTCGTGCGTATTCGACCACTGTATCGATGGCGTCGTCCGAGACCGTACTGAAGTTGTGTGACTTCCAGTAGTTCCGGGCACCCTCCTCAAGCAGTGGATCGAACGCTTGCTGGAACTCGGCGTACTGGTGTGGACCGACGACATCGGCGATCGGATCGCCGTACTCACGAATCGGAGCGAGCACGTCCTCACCCGCTGCCATGTCACCGGCGTAGAACGGAACGACGACGAGGACGTCCTCGCCGTGAACGTCCTCCGGGAGGAACGGGAGCGGTGGTGCCTTGCGCAGGACCATCCAGACGGTCGACTCGTCCGGTGCCGTTTCGTTGAAGTCCCGCACGTGTCGGAGGACATCTGGTGCGTCCGCACCGTGGTATACGACCATCCCAGTGAGTACCTCCGGTCCGACCTCGTGGAGGTCGAACTCGAACGACGTGACGACGCCGAAGTTGCCACCGCCGCCGCGGACCCCCCAGAAGAGATCCGGATTTTCGTCGTCGCTCGCGTGCCGCAGTTCGCCGTCTGCAGTGACGATATCGACCGACCGCAGGTTATCCACCGTCATTCCGTACCTGCGAGTCAGCCAGCCGAACCCACCGCCAAGTGTCAGTCCCGCGACGCCGGTCGTCGAGTTGATTCCCAGCGGCGTCGCCAGCCCGAACGCCTGTGCCTCGTGATCGAAGTCGCCGAGGGTCGCTCCTGGTTCGACTCGAGCCGTCTTCTCTTCCGGATCGACCTGTACTGACCGCATCGCCGAAAGGTCGAGCATCAATCCGTCGTCACAGACCGCGTTCCCCGCGATGTTGTGTCCGGCACCGCGGATAGCGAGTACCATGTCCTGCTCGCGGGCGAAGTTCACCGCCGCGATCACGTCCGAGACACCCATCGCTCGAGCGATGAGTGCCGGCCGCCGGTCGATCATCCCGTTCCAGATCGCTCGCGTCTCGTCGTAGTTCGGATCCCCGGGGCGGAGCAACTCGCCGTGAAGCCCCTCGCCGAATCCGTCTATTGCACCGTCGTCTACGGGTGTGGTAGTAACTGCCATTATCACTCAGTATTCGTACGCTTCGCACGGGGATATAGTCGCACATAATTAATAGTTAAGATAGGTTCGCCGACAGGAGTGACCCGAGAGCTGGCGTATCGACGGGCGATCGAGGGTCGAGTGCTATTCCCCCGCACAGATAGCCGCCCGATTTGTATCCGCACGCAGAAATCCAATTCCAGCGTATCGGACATATCTACCCGATGGACCATCGTATTAGATATACTACTGTTTTATCGCTGTCGGAGGGGTGCCATGACATATGGGAACAAGACATAGAACTACAGGTATCGACGCGCTCGAGGACCTCTCGAGCGACGCCGTTCGGTCCTTCGTCGACGGGTTCCACGGGGAGGTCGTCCGTCCGCCAGACTGACGAGTACGACGAGGCTCGCGAGGTCTGGAACGGGATGATCGACAAGTACCCGGCGCTTGTCGCGCGCTGTGTGGACGTCGACGATGTCGTCGCAGCCGTCGACTTCGCTAGAGAACACGACCTCCCCCTCGCGGTCCGGGGCGGCGGGCACAACGCGGCCGGGACGGCCGTCTGCGATGGCGGCCTCGTCATCGACCTGACGGAACTGAACGGCGTCCGGGCCGACCCCGAGGCGAAGACTGTCCGCGTTCGACGGCGGGGCGACGCTGGGCGACGTCGACCTCGAGACGCAACGTTTCGGTCTCGCGACGGCGCTCGGTGTCGTGTCGGAGACCGGTGTCGCCGGATTGACGCTCAACGGCGGCTATGGACACCTGAGCCGCAAGTACGGGCTGGCGCTTGACAATCTGCTCAGCGTCGATGTCGTGACGGCCGATGGCGAACTGCGCCACGCCAGCGCTGACGAGAACGCGGACCTGTTCTGGGCGGTCCGCGGTGGGGGCGGCAACTTCGGTGTCGTCACGTCGCTCGAGTACACGCTCCACGAGGTCGGCCCCGACGTGTACGCACTCTTCGTCTGGTTCCACGGTGACGACACCGCCGTCGCTCTGGACGCCTTCCGCGAGTGGACTGAGACCGCACCGCGGGACGCGAGCGTCCTCGCGTTTACCGCCCACGTCCCCGACATCGCGGAGTTCCCCGAGAAGTCGTGGGGTGAGCCAGCGATCGCGTTCCTCGGCTCGTACCTGGGAGACCCCGACGACGCCGAGGACATCTTCGGTTCGTTCCGGGCGCGTGCGACGCCGATCACCGATCTGAGCGGGGTAATGGCCTACGCCGACCTGCAGTCGATGCTCGACGAGGACTATCCCGATGGGCTGCGTTACTACTGGAAGTCGATCTTCCTCGAGGAACTCACCGACGACGTGATCGACCTCATGACGCGATACAACGAGTTGGCACCGTCAGCGCTCTCGACGGTCGACGTCTGGCACCTCGGCGACGCGGTCGCTGACGTCCCCCAGGACGCGACCGCGTTCTGGCACCGCGACAAGCCGTACATGCTCAACTTCGAGGCGAACTGGGAGGACGCTGACGATGATGGCGCAAACGTGGAGTGGGTTCGCGAGGGCTTTGCCGAGGCACAGGCGCTCTCGATCGCTTCGGGCCGCTACGGTAACTTCCCGGGGCTGAACGAAGACCCAGCGAAACTGCTCTACGGCGAGAACTACGACCGGCTGGTCGACGTCAAGACGAAATACGACCCGAACAACCTGTTCCAGTCGAACACGAACGTCCCACCGCGTCCGACCGGTGCCTGATACGGACTCCTGTCAGTCAGTTCCGGTGGGACCGCGACCCGAACTGCGGTCCCACCGGGACATCGGGACAGCAGACCGTACCGTATGACTGGACGGCGCGGTCGGCCGGCACCCCCCACCGACACCGGCTGTCTTACAGCCGAAAGCGATTAAGTAACGTCGCTCGAGAGGTGTGCGTATGGTAACTTTCCTCTCCGGAGGCACCGGAACGCCGAAGCTCTTAGACGGTGCCGCTGTTGCGTTCTCGCCGGAGGAGACGACGGTCGTCGCCAACACGGGCGACGACATCGAACTCGGTGGGCTGTTCGTCTCGCCGGACGTCGACACGCTGTTGTTCCAGGGTGGCGGCGTCCTCGACCGCGAGACGTGGTGGGGAATCGAGGGCGATACGCACCGAACCAACACGGCGCTGGCCGACATCGCGTCGGCTGCAGGACTGCCCGAGGGGCCACAGTATCTTCCCGAGGAGAAACAGACTGCGGGCCGACGACTCGCGAACTGGCGGCGCTTCTCTGGCATCGCGGAGTTCATGACGATCGGCGACCGCGATCGGGCCGTCCACATCACGCGCACGAGTCTCCTCGATGAGGGCCACACGCTGAGCGAGGCGACCCAGCGGCTGGCAGACGCGTTCGGCGTAACGATCGACCTGCTCCCGATGAGCGACGATCCCGTCGCCAGCCTCGTCCACACCGACGAGGGTATGATGCACTTCCAGGAGTACTGGGTCGCAAACCGCGGCGAGCCAGCCGTCGAGACCGTCGAGTTCCGCGGCTCCTCGTCGGCCGAGCCCGCGTCGGGGGTCCTCGAGGCGCTCTCCGACACCGTCGTCATCGGCCCCTCGAACCCAGTCACCAGCATCGGGCCGATGCTCGCGCTGCCGGGCGTGGCAGAGGCGCTCGCGGAGACGACAGTCGTCGCCGTCTCGCCGTTTCTTGGCGACGACGCCTTCTCCGGACCTGCGGGCGATCTCATGGCTGCAGTCGATGCGGAGCCGAGCACCGAAGGGCTGGCCTCCGTGTACCCGTTCGTCGACGCCTTCGTGATCGACGCGGACGACGACGCTGACTTCGACCGGCCGACGGTCCGGACCGACATCCGGATCGACGACGCCGAGGACGCCGCGCGCGTGACTCGAGCCGTCGACGATGCGATCGAACGCGTACGCTAACATGACCGAATCCGTCTCCTTCAGCCCGCCGCTCGCGCTTGCCAGCCTCAGCGGCGAAGCCGACGCCGATTGGGCGCGGGCCGGCGCTGACTACGCCGGCGCTGCGTTCCTCGGCGGGATCGCCATCGACGCCGACTCGCGGGCTGCCGCGCGCGATCTCGTCGACCGCGATCGATCAGAGTTCCTGCCTGACGACCCGATCGATTTCATCGACCGTCAGCTCGCAGCCCTCGCGGACGTCCCTCTCCAGCCGGCGTTCAACGTCCGGAGCGCGACCCTCGAGCCGATCGCCGACGCGGCCCGCGTCTGTCGCGATCGGGACGCCTTCCTCGAGATCAATGCCCACTGTCGACAGGACGAACTCTGTGCCGTCGGCTGTGGCGAGACCCTGCTGAAAGACGGCGATCGGCTCGCGGAGTACGTCACCCAGGCGGCCGAGACTGGCGCGATCGTCGGCGTGAAAGTCCGCGCTGAAGTCCCCGGGGTCGACCTGCCGGCGCTGGCCCGCAACCTCGAGCGGGCAGGAGCCGACTTCGTCCACGTCGACGCGATGGACACCGAATCGGTCATCGCGGACGTGGTCGACACAACGGACCTGTTCGTGATCGCCAACAACGGCGTCCGTGACGACGCGACCGTCCGCGAGTACGTCGACTACGGCGCTGATGCGGTCAGTGTCGGTCGTCCCAGCGACAACCCTGCGGTGCTCGCACGTGTTCGTGCGGCTGTCGACCGTCAGTTCGGGCTCGAGCGGGTTCGCTAGAGTAGATCGAAGTACGGTTCGCTGTTCTTGCGTTCACAATCGTTCTCACCAGAAGACATATTGTATCCTCCCTGAACAGATCGCGTATGCTGCCCTCCAATACCCACCCCTCACCGACACGCCGCGCGCTTCTCGCCGCCTGCGGGACGACTCTGCTTGCCGGCTGTGCGGATGCCTTGGAAACAGGCATGTCGAAGCCGCCTATCGAATGCGCACCGACAACCCCTGCGTGGCCGATGTACGGCTATGATACCGCTCGCACGAGCCATGTGGCTTCTCGTGACCTGCCGTCGGCTGACACCGAGGTGGGTCGATTCTCCCAGACCGGTGCTCGGACAGGTGGCGGTGGAAGTGTCGAAGTGCCGCCAGTCGTCACTGATGGCGTTGCCTACGTCGCCGGGGACGTTCGGATCGAAGCCCGCGACATCGAGACCGGGAGGCGTCTGTGGGCAACCGACCTCGAGGATGGCGTTAATACGAGTCCGGCGGTAGCCTGCGGGGCCGTCTACGTGAGCTCCTTCAACGAAACACTCGCGCTTGATCCGGAAAACGGGGATGTGCTCTGGCGAGCGGACGGCGGGGCACACAGCGGTGTCTCGACGTCGCCGGTCGTGGGTGACGATACGATCTTCGTCGCAGTGGGCGGGAT
The DNA here is from genome assembly GCF_004217335.1 of Natrinema hispanicum. Classification (GTDB taxonomy): domain Archaea; phylum Halobacteriota; class Halobacteria; order Halobacteriales; family Natrialbaceae; genus Natrinema; species Natrinema hispanicum. The sequence goes on along the minus strand of NZ_SHMP01000004.1, from coordinate 386,514 downwards.
CGCCGCCCTTGACGCCGAAACGGGTGACGAACGCTGGCACGCACAGACGGAGCATAGTGTACAGGGAGTCGCCGTGGCCGACCGCGTCTATGTCGGCGCGGGGAGCAATGGCAGCGGCGAGGTGGCTGCATTCACGCGCAACGGCGATGACTGGTGGCGCACGACTGAGACTGGGGAAGTGTATACCGCTCCGGCAGTCGCCGGCGAGACTGTCTTTGCCGTCTCGAAGACGGGTACCTTGACGGCGCTCGCTGCCGCCGATGGGAGTGTTGAGTGGCAGGCAAGCGTCGAATCTGGCGTCACCGAGCCGCCGGCAGTCGACGGCGAGCGCGTCGTCGTCGCGGCGGGCAACGGAACGCAGACGATTGCCTTCGACGCGACGACTGGCGATCGCCTCTGGGCGTTCGAGACGGGCGTTAGTCAGGGAGCGCCGGTCATCATCGGCGACAATGTGCTCGCCACAGGGGCGAATACGGGCATCCACGTGCTCGATGCCGCGACAGGTGACCGTGTTCGCTACTGGTCCGCTGAGAACGTGGGGTCCCAGCCGGTAGTCGCCGCCGGCCGGGTATTCTATCTGGGTTGGAATGTCTCGGATATCTTTGTAGTTGAGTGATCAGCAACCGTCAGTAATCCCTATCAATCTATACGTAGCGATCAACCAGTCAAGTCTCAGATTCCGTTCTGGACGAGGTGTTCACATTACTAACTACTGCTATCGAATTGACCGGGCACAGCGGTGACTACGACGACTCGAGTATCGACACCGAGTTGATCTCGTCGTAGCGGACGCTGCCCTCGGCAAGTGACCGGCCGTCGAGTTCGAGATAGGCGGGCTCGAGGCCCGTCACCTCGCCGGTGACGTCCATCATTCGATCTTCCGTCCGCTCCTCGCTGCGAACCTCGACGGTGTCGCCGAGTTCGACGTGATTCTGGACGAGTGCTTTGATCCGCTTCGTGTTGGCGTCGGATGGAACTGTCAAGTCGGTCCATGACTATCGGAACGGAACGTGGCGACAGGGGTAATCGTTGAGCCGGTATTCGCAGCCCGGATCTAGTTCGGACGACCGTTTTTGTACGAACCGGCCGAACGGAGAGTGATGAAGGTCATCAAGGACAGCGTCCACGATCACATTCAGGTCGACGGCGTCGCCCGCGACCTGCTTGACACCCCTGAGGTCCAGCGGCTTCGGCATATCAGCCAGCTCGGGACCGTCTCGCTGGTCTATCCCTCGGCCAACCACACCCGCTTCGAACACAGCCTCGGCGTCTACCACCTCGCTTGTGAAGCGCTCGAGCATCTCGCTATCGAGGGACGACAAGCCCAACGGGTCCACGCTGCTGCCTTGCTCCACGACGTCGGCCACGGACCCTTTAGCCACAATCTCGAGTCGCTGACTCACCGCCGGACGGGCCGGTACCACGACGATGTCCACGGCCTGCTCGCAGACGGGACGGTTGGCGAGGTGTTGCGTGATCACGACCTCGAGCCAGATCGAGTCGCCGATCTGGTTGCCGGCGAGGGCCGCTTTGGCCAGGTCGTTTCGGGCGAACTCGACGTCGACCGGATGGACTACCTGGTGCGGGACGCCCACCATACCGGCGTCCCGTACGGGACGATCGATCATGGCCGGCTTGTCCGGGAGCTGACCTTCGTCGACGGCGAACTCGTCCTCGACGAGGGGAACGTCCAGACGGCCGAGAGCCTGCTGGTCGCCCGCGCGTTGATGAATCCGACAGTCTACAACCACAGCGTCGCCCGAATTAGCAAGGCGATGCTTCGGCGGGCCGCCGAGCGCCTCCTGAATGCGCCCGAGACCGATGTCGACGCCGCGACCCTCCAGTGGATGGACGATCACGACCTGATCGTGGCGCTGCGCTCGTGTGATCGGACGGCGGCGCTCTCGAGGCGGCTGGATCGACGCGACCTGTTCAAGCGGGCGGTCTGGGCCGAACTCGACGACGTGCCTGGCGGGATCATCGAGTCCGATCACGAGACGATCCGCGACCTCGAGTGTGAGATCGGTGAACGGGCGGACGTTGATCCGGCTGCGGTCATCCTCGATGTTCCGAGCCGACCGTCGATGACAGAGTCGACGACGCGCGTGATGGTCAACAGCGAGATCCGCCGGCTGGGCCAGCAGTCGCCACTGGTTGCGGCGCTCCGGACTGCGCAGTATTCGCAGTGGCGACTCGGCGTCTACTCGCCGCCCGAGTTGCGAGATCGGGTCGGTCGAGCTGCCGTCGACGTGCTCGGACTGGACATCGACGGCGCGCTGGTCAGCGAGGTCCGGGACGGGCTGGACGCGACGCTGGATCAGTTCGTCGACTGATACTGCTGGACAGAACGACGTGAAGCCGGCCGCAAATTCGCGACCGGCTTCGTATTGACTTCTGTCCAGTAGTATGAGCACGGTTTCGGGGTCGAACCGTTGAAGACGCTGACGGCGAACTGACCCGTATGGAACGAACGGGAACGATTCTCCGCGGCCGCGAGTTCGACCCCATCGAGGGACGGGTCGTCATCGGCGACGACGGCCGCATCGAGGCCATCGAGGAAACGTCGGTCGAGAGCGACGACATCATTCTGCCGGCCTTCGTCAACGCCCACACCCATATCGGCGATTCGATCGCCAAGGAAGCCGGCGGCGGCCTCTCGCTCGAGGAACTGGTCGCCCCGCCGGACGGGCTGAAACATCGGCTGCTCCGGGCGGCCTCCCGCGACGACCTGGTGAGCGCGATGGCACGATCGCTGTCGTTCATGCAGCAGGCCGGGACGGCCGCCTGTCTGGACTTTCGCGAGGGTGACGTCGAGGGCGTTCGGATGCTCGCAGACGCCGCAGCCGACCTCGAGATCGACGCGCTGTCGTTCGCCCGCGGTTCGGTCGACGCGATGCATGCCGGCGACGGCTTCGGTGCGAGTGGGACGAACGATGCGAATTTCGACCAGGAGCGGCGGGCGACCCGCGAGGCGGGCAAGCCCTTCGGCATCCATGCCGGCGAGGTCGACGCAAGCGACATCAACCCCGCGCTGGACCTCGAGCCGGATTTTCTGGTCCACATGGTCCACCCTGGACCCCTCCATCTCGATCGGCTCGCCGACAGCGAGATTCCGGTCGTCGTCTGTCCGCGCTCGAATCTCGTCACCGATGTCGGCCTGTCTCCCTACGACGAACTGAATGAGCGGACGACCCTCGCACTCGGGACGGACAACGTGATGCTCAACTCGCCGTCGATGTTCCGCGAGATGGAGTTCCTCGCGAAACTGTCCGACCTGCCGGCCGCCGAAATCCTCCGGATGGCGACCATTAACGGGGCGGAGATCGCCGACCTCGAGTATGGACTTGTAGAGCCTGGACGGGAGGCCCGGCTGCTGGTCCTCGATGGCGACTCGGACAATCTCGCCGGCGCGCGCGACCCGGTGCGGGCCGTCGTCCGGCGCGCTGGCGTCGACGACGTACGGGAAGTCGTCTTCGGTTAGTCCGTCAGTCGAGTCGCTCGGACGTCTCGGCGTGTTCGTTCGCGAGTTCGACGTACCGCTCGGCGGTCGCCTCGAGATGCGGGTCGTCGATCTCGGTTTTTGGTTCAGCGGGAGATCCAGCGACGAGCGTCGACGGCGGAATCTCGGTGCCCTCCGTAACGACGCTGCCGGCGGCGACGACCGGCTCCTTCGCCGACGTGAGGCCCGTCGAGGACGACGGCGTTCATTCCGACCGAGCGCTCGTTCGGCGACGGTCGCGTCGTGGACGATGGCGCTGTGGCCGACCGTCGAGTAGGGTTTCAGTTCGGCCTCTTCGTGGAGAACGGCGTTGTCCTGAACGTTAGCCCCCTCGCCGACGACGATCCGGCCAGTGATCGCCGCGGAGCGTGGTGTTCGGCCAGACGCTCGCATCGTCCTCGATGACGACGTCGCCGATAACGACGGCGGCCTCGTCGACGTACGCGGAGTCGGACGACCTGCGGTTCGGTCCCATTGAACGAACGTAGCATGTGGGGTCCTGTCTCGAGAACCGTCTTGAACCTGCCCATCACGGCCGGGCGGCGTGCCGGATTCGACGGGTGAGCGATTCCGTCCCGTATGTCGGTAATTTGCTATAAGGTCTCTGTATTATAAAACCAGCATATTTTGGTATCATAGTTACGGCAGTCGTCGCAAAACATGCTGGGTGGCGGCACACTATGGTCCAGACAACAGCATCCTGCCGCCGCGCCAGTCCCACCGAACCAGTCGGTTCGGACTCCTTCCGTTCGTTCCTGCGCCGCTACTTCTCGTCTCCGGTCCGACAACCGCTCGGAGAGCCGGCCGAATCGGTCCTGAATGGACTCCTGTCGCTTCCGTTCGGCCTCGGCCCTGATACGTCGGCCTCGAGCAGATGCCCCTCGCCGTACGGGTGGCCGTAGCGGGTCACGACTGCGGACTGATAGGCGTACTGGCGGTGCCCGGAGCCGCCGTTAGAACGCGTCGCCCTCGAAGCTCGTCTCAGCGTGTAGACTATTTTCAGCGCGTCGTGGACCTTACAGAGTTCGAAGGCGCGTTCGATGACTTCCTCGCCGGTGTCGTCGTCGACGTCGCCCTCGACGCTGATGTCGAAGTGAATCGACTCGAGTTTATCAGTCGTCGTTTAGCTCACCCGTGATGTCGATCTCGATCTTGCCGAGATCGTCGGCCCCGCGTTGCTGGCCGCCGACGCGCAGCGCCGGCACGTAACAGGAGCCATACGCCGCCAGCAGTGCCTCGAGCGTGTCGGGGTCGTCCTCGCCGTTGGCGTCGATCGTGGTCTCGAACTCGCGGATCTCGTTGGTAGCAGTGTATCCCTCATCGGAGACGGTGGTGACTGTTTTCGCCATGGCACTCGAGACGTCCACAGCCGGTGCTGTAAACGTTGTTCTCGCAGGAACGACGATCCGATCTGCCGAACAAAAACGGTGAAAGGGTCGAGCGGCGCTCATACGGACTACTGTCAGTCATTTCCGGCGTATCCGCGACCCGTCCTGCGGAGACGCCGGTAAATCGTTACAGCAGACCGTATCAGGGCTCGAGCTCGAACGGCTCGTCGGCCTCGAGCGTGTGGACCTCGGCGATGCCGCCGGTCGCGCGCACTTCCGTGGCGAAATCCTCGGGATCCTGCTCGATCGGCGGGAACGTATCGTAGTGCTGTGGGAAGGCGTGATCGACGTCGAGCCAGTCGACGGCGACGGCGGCCTGCCACGGCCCCATGGTGAAGTGGTCGCCGATCGGCACCGCGGCGGCGTCGGGCTCGAGATACGGGCCGATGACCTCACGCATCTCGGTCATGAGGCTGGTGTCGCCGGCGTGGTAGAACGTCGTCGCCGCTTCGTCTGCGACCTGCGTTGGCTTCGTATCGGAGACGACAAAGCCGGCGGGCATCCCACCGCTCGCGTCGTTTTCGGTCATGATTCCGTTCGTGTGGTCGGCCCGGACCATGGTGACGTAGGCGTCGCCACACTCGACGGTGCCGCCGAGGTTCATCCCCATCCCGCCGACGGCGTCCTCGAAGCCGAACTCCTCCTGGCAGTAGGAGACGAGTTCCGGCGTCGCGACCAGGGTCGCCTCCGAAAACGCCCCGGCGTCGGCGATGTGATCGGCGTGGCCGTGTGTCAACAGCACGTAATCAGGTGTGTCGACGTCGGCCGGCTCGAGGTCAGTCTTCGGGTTGTCGAAGAACGGATCGATCAACAGGTCCGTCTCGCCAACGGTGACGTGCCACGTCGAGTGGCCATGCCAGGTAAGTTCCATAGCAGGTGACGTGTTCGTGCGAATCCATTATAAAAGTGGGCGGGGTCGACGCGGCTCGCGTCGCCCGCTGGCGATGCCGTGTGGTTTTGTATCCCCGGTTCGTACAGCGACTATGCTCGCACTCACGCTCGAGGAGTTCATGGTAGAGCTAAACGACGGCGCGATCAAGAACGTCGGTCCGAACAACAAGGCAGTGACGGCCAAGATGTTCGACGTCGAGTCAGCCGAAGCTCGGGAGTTCGGCGACAAGCGCGTCAAACTCGTCTTCGAGGACGAAGACGAGAATGAGATCCAGATTTCGCTGTTCCCGGAGGACGTTCAGAAAATCGTGGACGATATCGAAGCGCTCGAGGACGAGTCGGCCGTTTTCGACTGACGGCGACGCTGTGTCGCGGCCGTGGCAGTGCCTCGTGGCACGAACGCATTTCGACAACCGTTTTAGGGCGAAACTGCTTGGTCCGAATAGATGGGTAACTGTATCATCTGCGGCACACCCGTTGACGGCGAGATCTGCGAGAGTCACGAGGAGGATGCTGTTTTCGAATTTCGCGGCACGTCTCCCTCGCAGCTCACGCCCGGTCGCTACTACCGGGGGACCGTCGACGGCTATGCCGACTTCGGTGTCTTCATCGACATCGGAGACCACGTCACTGGCCTGTTGCACAGAAGCGAACTCGACCGCCGACTCGAAAGTCTCGACTGGGAACCGGGCGACGAAGTCTTCGTTCAGGTACTCGATGTCCGAGACAACGGCAACGTCGACCTCGGCTGGTCGATCCGCCAGCGCGAACGTGAGTTCCGCGGGCAACTGATCGAGACCGCCGACGGCGAGTACCGTCCCGAAGACCTCGAGGACGAGGAAGCCGATACCACAGCGGAGACGACCGACGAGAGCGACGCCGAGTCGCCGTCGGCCGGCGAGTTGCAGGCTGCCGCCAACGAGACCGAGGCCGCGGCCGCGGAACCCGCCGGTGCCGTCTCGAGTAGCGGTTCCGTCGCAACCGAGACCGCCGCTGCATCGACGCCGACGACTGACGACGCCGCCGAGGCCGAGGAAGAGGAAGGAAGAGCCCGCGCTCAAGCGAACCACCGTCGACGCGATCGAGAATCAAGTCGGCAACGTCGTCCGCCTCGAGGGCGAGATCACTGGCGTTCGCCAGACCAGCGGCCCGACGGTCTTCGAACTGCGTGACGAAACCGCGACCGTCGAGTGTGCGGCCTTCAAGGAAGCTGGCGTTCGCGCCTACCCCGCCGTCGAACTCGAGGACATCGTCGCCCTCGAAGGCGAGGTCGAACGCCACAACGGCGACCTGCAAGTCGAGACCGAATCCCTCGACATCCTCGACGGCGAGGCCCGAGAAACCGTCGTCGACCGTCTCGAGAGCGCGCTCGAACAGGAGGCACGACCCGAAGACGTCGCGCCGCTTGCCGACCACGACGCGGTCGCAGCCGTCGAAGACGGTATCGCCGACGCGGCGACCGCGATTCGCCGAGCCGTCATGGAGGCCCGCCCGGTCGTCGTCCGCCACGGCGCGACCGCTGACGGCTACGTCGCTGGGGCCGCCATCGAACGCGCCGTCCTCCCGCTGATCCGCGAGAAACACACCCGCGAGGACGCCGAATACCACTACTTCGAGCGCCGCCCGCTCGACGGCCGCGTCTACGACATGGACGCCGCAACTAACGACGTTACCTCGATGCTCGAGGCCCGCGACCGCCACGGCGAACAGCTTCCGCTGGTCGTGCTGGTCGACGCTGGCTCGACCGTCGAGTCCGTCGACGGCTACGACCTGCTCTCGCTATACGACGCCGAGGCGCTCGTGATCGACGACAGCCGCGCCGACGACGAGGTTACCGACGCTGTCTCCGTCGCCGTCGCCCCGTCGCTGGCCGGCGCAGATGTCGCCGATGTCACTTCGACCGCGCTGGCGACCAACGTCGCTGCCCACGTCAACGACGATGTCCGCGACGATCTCGAGCACCTCCCCGCCGTCAGCTACTGGGAGGACACGCCCGAGGCATACCTCGAGCTCGCCCGTGAGGCCGGCTACGACGAGACCGGCGTTTCCGAACGCCGCGAAGCCGTCGCGCTCGAGGCCTACTACCAGTCCTACAAGGACAAGCGCGAACTCATCATCGACCTGCTGTTCGGTGACGGCGAGGACTCGGAGCGACCGCGCAACGGCGATCTCGCCGCGCACGTCTCCGAGCAGTTCCGTGACAAACTCGAGACCGAACTCGAGACGGCTCGCGAGAACCTCACCGTGGAAGACGTCGACGGTGTCACCGTCTCCGTCCTCGACACGGATGCGTTCACGCATCGGTACAACTTCCCGACGACGATCCTGCTGCTGGACGCGCTCCACCGCAGCGAGCGCGACCAGGCTGAGACGCCCTACGTCACGCTCGGCGTCGGCGACGACGAACTCCACGTCCGCGCGACCGAAGACGTGAACGTCCGCGACCTTGGCGACGCGATCGCCGAAGGCCGTGCCGAACGGCGGCGTCAGCGTCGTCGGCGGTGCCGACGGCCACGTCGAGTTCCTGCCCGGCGAACGCGATGCCGTTCGCGACGCCGCACTCGAGGCGCTCGGCGAGACGCTCGCGTAAGACCCGTCTTCTCCGTCGTCCGTTCGACTACCTCGAGCGGCAGCGCTGTTCGCTATAGCCGATCGTGATTGAATGGTTGTGTCCGTATGTCAGTCAGCTGTCCGCACAGAATCGCGACTTACTGCTCAGTATATCGACCGGTCAGCCAAATCAGAAGCAGAACCGTCCCGAAGCCTAGAGCCGTGACCGTGAGGGCGAATCGTGGACTCGTAAGCGGCAGACCCGATAGATAGCTAGTGATCTGGTTCAGTCCCCAGATAGTGATCAGAACGCCGATGGCGAGTGCTATGAACACGAGTTCGTAGTCAAACCACGTCTTAAGCCCTTCTACCGACGGCATAGTACCAGCTTGTGCTCGAGTGGTATAATCTTTCAGTCTCTTTGTCACTTGGCCTCGCCACCGTCGCTCGCGGACCGGCCTAGCGGACGACCTCTCGAGCCACCAACCTCTTGCCGACTCCAATGGAATTGACATGTATGGGCAGAAGCGAGCAAGCCGGTCGCGGCACGGGTGGAGACGGGCCGGTGTCGCGGCTACATGAGAACGCAACCAAAATCACGTCGCTGCTCGTGACCGCGGTTTGGTTCGGCGCGATGTTCACCGGCCAGGACTGGTGGCTTGCAGCGTTGCTCGTCGGCTACGTTGCCGTCGTTCCGCTGGTCGCGATCCTGTTCGGTGACGAGGACGATCGTCGCGAGTGGGTCGACAATGACAGCAGCACGGACACCGCCGAGACGGACGAATCCGAGCCGACGGACTCCACGACCGACGCCCTCGACACGCTTCGCGAGCGCTACGCTGCTGGCGAACTGACCGACGAGCAGTTTGAGCAGAAACTCGAGCGACTGTTGGATACCGAGACGCTCGAAGGTGCACAGGAGTGGGCCCGAAAACGGGAGCAGGAACGAGCGGATGACCGTAATCGGGACCTCGAGTACGACCGCTGACGGCCCTCAATCGTCGCTCGGCTCAGTGTCGTCGCCTCGCTCGGTACTGCCCGGTCGCTCGACCGCGTTCGGGTCGGGCCAGGTGACGCTGCCGAGGAAGGGGACCCCGATACGTTCGGCGGCGCGGGCGATCATGTGCGAGCCGGTGGGAACGGTCAGGAAGAGGAAGGCGATCCCGATAAGCGCGGTCAACCCCTCGCTGCCGGGGCCAAACTCGACGAAACCGGCCAGGAAGATCGCCGCAGCACCGAGCGTCGTCGGCTTACTGGTGGCGTGCATCCGATTGTAGACGTTCGGCAGCCGCAGCAGACCGATGGTGCCGACGGTGAGGAAAAAGGCACCGACGACGACCAGCGCGATGATGACGGCGTCGTGAATCATTCGATCACCTCACCATCGGTGACGAACTTGGCGACGGCGACGGTCGCGATGAAGCCGATGATCGCGAGCACGAGACTCACCGTGATAAAGAGGCCCCGGCCAGTCAACAGCGCGAACAACACGGCGATCGCGACGACGTTCGTCCCGATGGCGTCCAGTGCGACCACCCGATCCGGGTTCGTCGGCCCCCGAATCACGCGGTAGCCACAGAGGACACAGAGGCCACTGACGAGGATCAACGCGCCGTGGATCGCCGTCTCGAGGACGGCCGGAGTGGCCTCAGTCATCGTCGACACCCCCGTTTTGACGGTCCGTGGTACTGGCTCTTTCCCCGCCCGAAACGACGATGTCTGGCGGCGGGTCGGACGGCGAGGCGGCTTCGTTGAATAGCTCGAGGGCGTAGTTTTCCCATGTGCGAATCGGTTCGGCGATCGCCTCGGGATCGCGGCCGTCGACGCCGTGGACGTACAACGCGTTGGTCTCGTCGTCGTAATCGAGCGTCACCGTGCCGGGCGTGATCGTAATGCTGTTTGCGATGACGGTGATCGCGATGTCGGATTCGACTCGCAGTGGGATCAGGATCACTTCGGGTTCGATCGGCATCCCTGGCGAGAGCACCCGGTAGGCGACGTCGACGTTCGCCCGCAGGAGCTCCCACGTGAACGCACCCAGATAGAGTCCGGCGTAGGGCACGGCTCCCATTACACGGCTGAGATCGAGGTCCTTGCTGTAGAGCCGCCGGAAGACGAACGCGACCGGCAGTCCGACGAGCAGTCCGGCGAGCAGCCCACGGACGATCGAGACGGGCGTCAGCGGCAGCCCCCGGACGAACACCCACAGGATAGCGAAGACGACGCCGACGACGGGCCAGGTCCGAACGCGCATTAGTGGTCACCTCCGTTCGCGCTCGAGTCAATCAGGTCATTCGCCTCCTGTGGTGCCACAGCGTCCACGTAGCCCTCGGTGTCGACGGCCGCGTCGGCTGCGATTTCGGCGAACTCGTAGACCGGCTCGAAGCCAACGCCGACCGTGACGATCGTCGCTGCGAGGACTGCAAGCACCGCCACCTGCACCGGATCGATCGTCGCTGTCTCCACGGCGTCGGTCTGTGCCCCCCAGAAGCTCAGATTCCATGCCCGGGTCGTGTAGGCGATCGTCAGCAGCGAGCCAACGAGCAAGACAACGAGGACGAGCCCAGCGCGGGCTCGAGCCGCGGCGTCGAAGACGAGGAACTTGCCGAAAAAGCCCGACAGCGGCGGAATGCCGACCAGTGCGAGCGAGGCGACGAACACCGAAATTGCGAGTGGTGGCGACCGCGTTGCCAGCCCGCCGAGGTCGGCAAACCGGCTCGTCCCCGTTGCCGCCCGGACCGTGCCGACCGACAGGAAGAGCAGTCCCTTCGCCAGCGTGTGATTGAGGGCATACACTAGCGCGGCACCGATCGCCAGCTTGCGCAGGCCCGGAGCCGTCGCCGTCGTCGCGATCGCGACCGGCATCGCGATGAAGCCGACCTGGCCGATACTCGAGTAGGCGAACACACCCTCGAGCGAGTCACGGCCGACAGCACCGATGCCGCCGACGAGGATGCTGGCAGTAGCCATCACGAACAGCGCCGCGCCGACGAACGGCAGCGGGGAGTCGCCAGCGATCGGCATCCCTGGCAGCGCGAGCTCGACGCCGACCTCGGCCCCGGCGAAGACGGTAAATGAGAGTCGGATAATGGCGTAAACCCCGACCTTCTTTGTCGCGCCGGCGAGTAAGGCAGTAACCTGTGGCGGCGCGGCCCGGTAGGCCGTCGGAATCCAGAACTGGAACGGAACCAGCCCCGCCTTGAGCGCGAACACCGACAGGAGCAGGCCGAACAGGCCAACGACCGGGGCCGGCTCGAGGCCGTAGGCAGCCGGCTCGGCGAGCCGTTGGGCGAGGTCGGCCATGTTGAGCGTCCCCGTGGTCGCGTAGATCCCGCCGACGCCCAGCAGGAAGACGGCAGCTGCCGACCAGGTTGAGCGTCACGTACCAGAACGCGGCGCGGGTGTGTTCGGGCCCGCCGCTGTAGGCGACGAAGACGTAACTGGCCATCAGCATCACCTCGAACCAGACGAAGAGATTGAACAGGTCGCCCGTGAGGAACGCGCCGGTCACACCCAGCGCGAGGAAGTGAAACAGCGGGAAGTAGTAACTGCGTCCCTCCCCGCCGGGGAGGTGTCGGGTCGAGAAGACAAGCGACGCGACGCCGAGGATCGCGACCATCGTCAGCATGAACGCCGACAGGCCGTCGGCGACGAGCGTAATGCCGAAGGGGGCCGGCCAGCCGCCGACCTGGTAGGTCGCGATCCCCGGCGCGTCCGGTGCGAGGACGAGATACCAGTCGATCGCCGCGACCGAAATCGCGTAGGCCACGCCACCGGCCAGGCTCACCGCGGCTCGAGCCCGTGGATAGCGACCAAGCAACAGCGTGGCCTGTGGCCGCAGCGAGGACGATCAGCATCGGCGCGATCACGAGCTGTGAGTCAGTTCCAACGGGCAGTCGCAGTCATCGTCGATCACCGAGTTCAGTTACGTCTAACGTCCCGTGTTCCTCGTAGACCCGATACGACAGCACGAGTGCGAACGCAGGTCATGCCGAAGCCGATGACGATGGCGGTCAACACGAGCGCCTGCACCACCGGATCGGCCGTCTGCGGAGCGCCCCCGCCGTGGCCGGCGAGGATCGGCACCGAGTCGGCAACCGCCGGCGCGATCCCGCCCATCGCCAGCAGGTAGACGTTCGCCGCCTGGCTGATGATCGCCAGCCCCCAGACGACCCGGATCAGATCTCGCTGTAAGAGCAGGAAGGTTCCGAGAGCGAACAGCGCGCCGATCGTCGCCGCGAGGCACGATCCGCCGTCATTCTGCCCCCACCACCGAGAGGATCGTCAGCAGGCCGCCGACGACCACACAGTAGACCCCGAAGTCGAACGGCGATCGCGCTCGCGACCTCGAGGTGGTCGTAGATCGGCACCCCCTCGAGCATGACGAACGTCTGTGTGAGAAACGGCTGCCCGAAGACAAGCGGCGCGAGGCCGCTGACGACGGCGATCGCGAAGCCGTAGGCGAACAGCCGGCGATAGGCCACGACGACCCGATCCCGTGAGGGTTCCTTGCCGGGATCGACGTCGCGCCCGAGGATGCCTCGCTCCAGAAAGTCAAGGCCAAAGCCCATGTAGATGATCGCGAACGCCGTCGTCGTGAGCACGCCAGCCGATGAATCCGCCACCGGGGAGGTTGTGGCCCTCGATGAATAGCGAAATCGCGACGACCAGCACGATCGGGACGATCGCTCGTGCGGTCGTTCGCATGATGACTGTCGTCATTCGTCTGTCCCTCCTGTGGTGGTGTCGGTGTCTCGCGTCTCGATCGCGTCGTCGTCACTGCGGGCAGCGGATCGCTCGTCGCCCCTGCCGCGCATGACGATCAGCGTCAGGATCGAGATCGCGGCGAGTGCGATTACAGCGAGTTCGCCGAGCGTATCGAAGCCACGGAAGTCGACGAGCGTCACGTTGACGATATTCGTGCCACCACCCTCCGGCACGGCCTGTGCGGCGAAATAACGGGCGATGTCTGTGCTGCCGGCGGGACGTGCGCCGCTCGAGAGGAGCACCGTGACAAAAGCAGTCGCACCGACGACGAGCGAGAGGGCAACATCGCGAACTGTCGTCCCGACCGCGAGCCGCTCAGTTGCTGGAATCTCCTCGATCACGAGCAAGAAGAGGACGAGCACCAGCGTCTCGACGACGAGCTGGGTCAACGCGAGGTCGGGCGCGCTCCCGAGAATATAGAAGATGGCGACCATGAAACCGAGAATCGAGAGCGTGAGCACGCCCGCGACGTGGGTGTCCGAGAGCACGACCGCCAGCGCGCCAACGACTGCCACGAGCAAGACCAACCCCATGGCTATTGTGACCTCGGTGCCGACGGCGATCGAATCGATGGCACCAGCCGCGACGAAGCCGGCGAGTGCGAGCGCGCAGATCCCGCTCAGCACCCATGTCGCGTACGTCCGCAGGAGACCGTTCTGAAGCGTTTCTGCGAACCAGCGTCCTTCGTCGGTGAGCCCCTCGATGATGACATCGTACCACCAGTTCGGACGGATCGGCGGTGTCGACTCCACAACCCCGCGGATGCCGTCGTGGAGGCGATCGTAGAACGGGAACGCAGCGAGGCCGGCGGCGATCGTGACCGCGCTCATCCCGACCGGCGTCGAATACGTGGTTGGGAGGCCGACGTGCATCTCGCCGGGATCGACCGCCGTCGCCTCGAGACCGGACTGGACGATGACGTCGACGGCGAGTTGCGGATCGACACTGACGACCGCTGCGAGCAGTGCCAGCACGGCCGGTGAGACGAGCATCGGCACGGGCGGGCTTTGGACGTAGCCGAGGCCCTCGGGACGGTCGCCGAAGAACAGCGAGAGGAATCGCAGCGAGTAGAGGACGGTGAAGATACTCCCGAAGACGGCGACGGCGGGGTAGAGCCAGCCGAGTAGTCCGATATCGTGGTAGTGACTTGCCTCGACGGCAGCCTCGAAGAGCAGCTCCTTCGAGTAGAAGCCGTTAAACGGCGGAATCCCAGCCATGCTGAGCGCGGCGACGACGGTGATCGCAGCCGTCACCGGGAGATCGTGGCGGAGCCCGCCGAGTTTGTCGATCTCTCGAGTCCCTGCCTCGTGAGCGATAATCCCGGCGACCAGAAACAGCGCGGCCTTGAACAGAGCGTGGTTGAGCAGGTGGAAGACACCCGTTTCGGCACCGTAGACGGAGGTAAACCCGAAACCGGCGACCATCAACCCGAGGTGGCTCGCCGTCGAGTAGGCCAACAGTTCCTTGATGTCCGTCGACGCGACGGCCATGATCGCACAGACGGTCATCGTCGTCAGGCCAAGCGTCGCAAAGAGGAACAGCCACTCTGGGCCGACGAGCATCGGGCGGACGCGGCCGATGAAGTAGACGCCAACTTTGACCATCGTCGCTGAGTGGAGAAACGCAGAGACCGGCGTGGGTGCGGCCATCGCGTTGGGTAGCCAGAAGTGCAGCGGGACCTGTGCGGACTTGGTTCCCGCACCGATCGCGAGCAGCCCCAATACGGGGAGAAACAGCCCCCGTTCTCGGAGTGCCGCGGCCATCGCGTCCGACTCCTCGAGCATCGCGGCGAGATCGAACGCAGCGCCGGGACCGAGGATATCAGCTGCGACGATCGACAGCAACAGGAAGCCGACGAGCAAGAAGAGCCCGCCGCCGACGGTGATGAACATGGCCATCCGGGCGGCATATTGCGAGGAGTCGTCGGCAGTGTAGAAACCGATCAGCACGAACGAGGCGAGGCTGGTGAGTTCCCAGAACAGAAAGATCGCGATCAGATCGGCCGCGAGCGCGACGCCGATGATCGAGCCCATGAACGCGAACAAGGCGGCGTAGTATCGCACGAGCCCCGACTGGCCGTGCATGTACGCCGGCGAGTAAGTGAAGATGAGCGCGCCGATACCGCTTGCCAACAGCGCGAACAGCAGTGCCCAGCCGTCAACGTAAAACCGGAGTGCGACGTTGAGCGCGGGAACCCACTCGAGGGCGACGGTTCCCTCGCTCCCGTATTGGGTGGCGAGCAGGCCGAACGAAATCAGTGCGACGATGGTCCCCGCGAACCCAGCTTCCTCTCCGAGGAGGCGAAAGAACAGCGGTGTGAGTGCTGCGGCGACGAACGGCACGGCGACCGCGGCGACGACCACCGCAAGGTCGGGAGACATTCAGTTGTCGGAGATAGGGCGAGACCATCCTTAAAGAATTACCTTTTGGACACTTGACCGCGGACCACGGACGACCGAGACTACTGGACGACGAGGTGGTCGACTGGTTCGACCGTGGCGATCACAGAGTCCGACACGCTTATTCACAAACGGCCACGAACCACGTATAGTGAGTACCGAGACGCCCGAACCGACCGAAACCGAAGCGTTCGAGCGAGTCTGTGAGACACTCGTCGAGCGGATCTTAAACGGCGAGATCGAGCGCGACGAGGTCGAGAAAGCCAAACTCGAGGCCTGTTCGGAACACTCCGCGCCGAAAGTGCCGAAAAACTCCGAACTGCTCGACTACGCAGCCGAGGAGCACCGCGAGGATCTGGAAGTGGTGCTCCAGCGCAAGCCGGTTCGCACGGCCTCCGGCGTCTCGCCGGTCGCGATCATGACCTCGCCCGAGCGATGTCCCCACGGGAAGTGTCTCTACTGTCCCGGCGGCCCCGACTCCGAATTCTCGTCGTCACAGAGCTACACGGGCGAGGAACCCGCCGCCGCCCGCGGCGTCCAGAACGACTACGACCCCTACGGACAGGTGACGCTCCGACTCGAGCAACTGCGCCAGATCGGCCACCCCGTCGACAAGGTCGAACTCATCCTGATGGGCGGGACGATGACCGCCCGGTCGCACGATTACCAAGAGTGGTTCGTCAAGCGCGCGCTCGAGGCGATGAACGACTACGACGTCGACAAGGAGCCCGAACCGGCCGAAGGCGTCAGTTTCGCACAGGACCCCGAGGAGTACGAGTGGAATTACGTCGAGGACGTCATCGCGGAAAACGAGACCGCCGACATCCGCAATATCGGGACGACCTTCGAGACCAAACCCGACTGGTGCGATCCGGAGCAGATCGACCGGATGCTCGAGGTCGGCGGGACGAAAGTCGAGGTCGGCGTCCAGACCACCTACGAGCGGATCAACCGAGAGATGCATCGGGGCCACGGCGTTCAGGAGTCGATCGACGCCAACCAGCGGCTGCGGGACTCGGCGTTCAAGGTCGGCTTTCACATGATGCCGGGCCAGCCGGGAATGAGCAAGGAAATGTGTCTCGAGGACTTCCGGCGGCTGTTCGACCAGGAGCAGTGGAAGCCCGATTACCTCAAAATCTATCCGACGCTGATCGTCCGCGGGACGGCGACCTACGACTGGTGGCACAAAGGCGAGTACGACCCGCTCGACAACGACGAAGCCGCGGAGCTGGTCGCGGAGATCAAAGACATGATTCCGCGCTACACGCGCCTCCAGCGCGTCCAGCGGGATATCCCCGCGGACTTCATCGACGCCGGCGTCTGGAAGTCGAACCTCCGACAACTGGCCCGCCAGCGCATGGACGAACACGGCTGGTCGTGTGAGTGTATCCGCTGTCGCGAGGCCGGGATGAACGACGAGGAACCCGACAACGTCGAGCTCGACGTGATGACCTACGACGCCTGTGGCGGCACCGAGCACTTCATTTCGTTCGAGGACTTCGAACAGGACCTCCTCGTGGGCTTCTGTCGGCTGCGCTTCCCCAACGATCCAGTTCGCCCGGAACTCGAGAACACGGCCCTAATCCGCGAACTTCACGTCTACGGCTCGGAAGTCGCTGTCGGGAACGAAAGCGAGACCGACCAGCACCAGCATCAGGGCTACGGCCGCCGACTGATGGAGCGCGCCGAGGACCTCGCCGCCGACGCCGGCTACGACAAGGTCAGCGTGATTTCGGGCATCGGCGCTCGCGAGTACTACCGGAACAAACTCGGCTACCATCAGGACGGGCCGTACGTGAGCAAACGGCTCTGAGCCGGTCTTTTCGAGCTATTTTCCCGCTGTGTTCGACTCGAGTGCGGCAAGATAGAGGAAGTACGCCAGCGCCGCGACGATCAGCGACACCGCCAGCACGGTCACTCCGACGTACCCATTGAGTGCCGCGCTCGGATTGCGCCAGAGATAGACGCTGCCCTCGATCGCGAACGCAGTTAAGCCGCCGTAGAACAGCGCCAGCACGATTGCCCGAACCACTGCGATCGCCCCGCGCTCGCGGCTCTGGAACAACTCGAGGACGAACAACAGCGCGAACACGAGGAGATAGAACGGGCCGGGAATGGCCTGCCCGAGCGTCTGCGGGCCGGTCACCGCGATGTAGCCGTAGTACGCCAGCGCGAGCAACACGCCGCCGATCAGCGTCAGCGAGAGCCCGTAGCCGCTAGCGTCCTCGACGGTCGCTGGGACGACACCGTCGCTCGCACCGGAGCCGTCCGTGCGTGTGGTGACGACATCGCCGGACTCCGATCGCTCGTCCGGCGGACCAATGCTCGAGTTCGAAGCCGTCGGTGAGCTCTCGTCGCCGTTGCTGGCCATATCGGCTGTTTTCTGTCTAGCACAAGAAAAGTTAGCACATCAATGACAACTAACTAGTCTAACTCGTCTACCAGTTCGCGGATGCATTGCGTCGACGGGACCGGCTCGATAACTGCCTGTTCTGGTGCCTACTTGAGACTCGAGCGTTAGAGACGCTGGCTGTCATGGCTGCTACGAGAGGGGCGGGGATCTCGAGAGGGAGACACCTATTGTGTGTCAACCCGTGGCATTCACATGCCTTCGAACTCGCTGCACACTGTGATTGCTCGCGTGCGATGGGCCGGCTCGAGAGCGATCGGTGCCCTGCTTGTGGGGGTCGTCGCGGTCGCAGGGTCGTTTGCTGTCTCGGGGAGGACGCCGTCGTTCGTCGTCGCTCCGGTCGATGCGTTCGTCGTCACGACGACGCCGGCGATCGTGCTCACGGTTGCCATCGAACAACTGGGTCGGTTGGGTGAGACGCTTGCGTCGCTCGTCGCAGTCGCGCTGACGATCGGGCTCTTCGCCGTCGTCGCCCAGTTCGCACTGGTCGGTGGCAAGACGCTGTCGCCGCGCCTACCGGCCCCAGCGTGGGTGAGCCAGCCGGCAGTCGTCGGAGCCGCGATGGCGCTTCTCGCGTGGCTACTCGTCAGTGACATCACGTCTGCCGTCGGGACAGCAGTTCCTGCGGCGATTTTGGTCGCGCTCGCGAGCAAACGACCTGGTGAATCGGTCCCGGTGGCGGGTGTCGACGCGAGCCGTCGGCAACTGCTCGCCCTGACAGGCGGCGCGTTCGGATTCGGGATCGTCTCGTACGCGATCGGTTCGCGCCGGTCGCCTGGTATCGGGCGAGAACTCGAGACGGATCTCGAAGCGGACGCGACGGCGCTCAGCCAGCAGGCAGCCGACATGGAACTCGCAATTGACGGGATTCCCGGCCTCGTCAGCGAGCCGTCGGCGTTTTTCACCGTCGACATCAACAACATCGATCCGGTCGTCAACGCCGACGACTGGACGCTCACGGTCACTGGCGAAGTCGACACCGACTACACGCTCACGTACGACGACCTCGTCGATGGCGACGTGCGGACGGGCTACAACACGCTGCGCTGTGTCGGCGAACAGTTGAACGCAGACTTACTCGATAACGCGATCTGGACGGCCGTCCCCGTCGCGCCGCTGCTCGAGCGCGCCGGCCCCGGTGGGGGCTGTGAGTGTGTGCAGGTCCAGGCAGCGGATGGCTACTATCAGCAGTTTCCGCTCGCCGCGATGGAACGTGGCTATCTCGCCTTCGGCATGAATGGGAAGCCGCTGCCGCGTGCCCACGGCCATCCCGTGCGGTTGCTGATTCCCGGCCACTGGGGCGAGATCAACGTCAAGTGGGTCACGGAGTTCGAGGTGCTCGAGGAGGAAGTCGACGGCTATTGGGAGGAACGCGGCTGGCACGGCACCGGCCCGGTGAACACGATCGCGAAGCTCTGGACGACCAACGAACTCGACGATGGCCGGGTGCAGGTCGGCGGGCACGCCTACGCGGGCACCCGTGGGATCGAAACCGTCGAGGTGTCGACCGACGGCGGCGACAGTTGGGAAACTGCCGAGTTGAGCGAAGCGTTCGACCCGGCGGACGTACTCGGTGACCGCGACGCCTGGCGGCAGTGGCAGTACACCTGGGAGCCACCGGCTGGCGACAGCGAGGTCGTCGTCCGCGCGATCGACGGCACCGGCGACGTCCAACCAGCAGAAGAATCGAGTCCGTTTCCCAGCGGCTCGAGCGGCTGGGTCCGCAAGACCGTGAGCGTCTAGGGTCGCGTCCGCCCGGACCCGCTAAACGGGGACGAGGCCGTCTCAGTCGATCGTGACCTCGAGCTCGAGCAAGCCGAGATGCGAGGGCGCACCGCCGCCGTTTTGCCGGAATTCCTGTGGAGTGGCGTTGACGACGTTGTAGAAGTCGGCCTGATCGGTTGGCACCAGAACGCTGCCGTCGTCGCGCTGGAGGAACGCCGGTGTATCGGTGCCCTCGATCAGCTCGCGCTGTTCGTCCCACTCCTCGCCGGCGTAGATGAACGTCCCAAAGGAGAAGCGGCCCGCGGCGAGTGCGTCGTGTTTCGACATGAACATCCCGGCCTCTTCGGCGTTGAACTCTTCGTCGCTCACCCAGGCGATCGCCGCGATATCGTCGGCCTGGAGGAGATAGAAGTCCCAGGAGAGCGTCGCGTCGAACACCGCCCAGACGCTGCGCGGGCCGATCGTCTGGACCTCGACGCTGAACGCGGGGACGACCTGCGACCCCTCTGGCTCCG
This sequence comes from Natrinema hispanicum, assembly GCF_004217335.1. Taxonomy (GTDB): domain Archaea; phylum Halobacteriota; class Halobacteria; order Halobacteriales; family Natrialbaceae; genus Natrinema; species Natrinema hispanicum. The sequence continues at coordinate 366,370 of NZ_SHMP01000004.1, read as the reverse complement.
GGACGAACGTGGCGTCGTAGCCCGGGACGCGGATGCCGCGATCGTGGTACGCGATCCCGTCCATGTCGATGTCGGCCTCGATTCGATCGATGATCCCGTTGACGGTCGCCCCGCCCTGGGCTTCGAGATGGTCGAGGAAGTCAGGGAACCGCGAGACGTCCGTCCAAGGCTGTTCCGCCCCGCTCATCGGACGGCACCTCCTCGAGCGGAGCGCGATCGGTCCCAATCCCCGGCACGCGATACCGTAGCAGCGAGCTCGTGTGGCTGTCCACCGACGGCGTGGGTCATAGTAGCAGGTGTGTGCCGGCGCGGATTAGGCGTTCCGACCTCCGACGGCGGGGGCCGGAGCGACACGTCTTTTTGACCGGGCCGGGCAGTGTGCAGTATGGATTCAAAGCGGGAACTCACTAGCGTCGACCTCGCCGCTCTCGTCGGGGAATTCGGTGCCTACGAGGGCGCGAAGGTCGACAAGGCCTATCTCTACGGCGACGATCTCGTCCGACTCAAGATGCGCGATTTCGATCGGGGTCGCATCGAGCTCATTCTCGAGGTCGGCGAGATCAAACGCGCGCACACGGTCGCCCCCGAACGGGTACCCGACGCGCCCGGCCGGCCGCCGCAGTTCGCGATGATGCTGCGAAACCGTCTGTCGGGTGCTGACTTCGCCGGCGTCGAACAGTACGAGTTCGATCGCATCCTCGAGTTCACCTTCGAGCGCGAGGACGGGACAACCCGGATTATCGTCGAACTGTTCGGGCAAGGCAACATTGCGGTCACTGACGGCGAGTACGAAGTGATCGACTGTCTCGAGACGGTTCGGCTGAAATCCCGAACTGTCGTCCCGGGCTCGCGCTATGAGTTCCCCGAGTCTCGGACGAACCCGCTGACGGTCTCTCGCGAGGCGTTCGACCATGAGATGGACGATTCGGATACGGACGTCGTCCGGACGCTTGCGACCCAGCTCAACTTCGGCGGGCTCTACGCCGAGGAGGTCTGTACCCGCGCTGGCGTCGAGAAGGGGCTGGACATCGCCGACGCCGACGAGGCGGTGTACGACCGCGTCTACGAGGCCATCGAACGGCTGGCACTCGACATCCGAAACGGGAACTTCGAGCCGCGACTCTACCGCGAGCGCGACGATGCGGACGGAACGGACGACGGGGACGACACGGACGGCGAGGCAAGCGAGGGCCAGGTCGTCGACGTCACCCCGTTCCCGCTCGAGGAACACGCCGACCTCGACGGCGAGCGCTACGAGACGTTCCTCGAGGCGCTTGACGACTACTTCTTCCAGCTCGAGCTCGGCGAGGACGAAGAGCCGGAGCCGACCGAACAGCGGCCGGACTTCGACTCGGAGATCGCCAAGTACGAGCGCATCATCGAGCAACAGCAGGGCGCGATCGAGGGGTTCGAACAGGAAGCCGATGCGTTGCGCGAGCAGGCCGAACTGCTCTACGCCGAGTACAGGACTGGTCGACGAGATCCTCTCGACGATTCAGGATGCCCGCAGCGCAGGACCGGCCGTGGGACGAGATCCGCGAGCGATTCGAGGCCGGTGCCGAGCAGGGCATCGAGGCTGCCGAGGCGGTCGTCGACGTCGACGGCAGCGAGGGGGCGGTGACAGTTGACATCGACGGCGAGCGGATCGATCTCGTCGTCGAGCAGGGCGTCGAACAGAACGCCGACCGACTCTATACGGAGGCCAAACGCGTCGAGGAGAAAAAGGAGGGCGCGCTTGCGGCCATCGAGGACACTCGCGAGGACTTAGAAGACGCCAAGCGCCGACGCGACGAGTGGGAGGCAACCGAGCGCGAGGACACGAGCGAGGACGGCGAAGACGAGACGGCCGAGGCCGAACAGCGCGACTGGCTCGCCGAACCCTCGATTCCGATCCGCGAGAACGAACCCTGGTTCGATCGCTTCCGCTGGTTCCACACCAGCGACGGCTACCTCGTGATCGGCGGCCGCAACGCCGATCAGAACGAGGAACTCGTCAAGAAATACTTAGAGCCCGGCGACATAGTCCTCCACACCCAGGCCCACGGCGGCCCTGTCACTGTCTTGAAGGCGACCGATCCGAGCGAGGCGTCCTCGAGCGATATCGAGCTCCCCGACTCGAGCATCGAAGAGGCTGCCCAGTTCGCCGTCTCCTACTCGTCGGTCTGGAAGGACGGCCGCTACGCGGGCGACGTCTACGCCGTCGATGCCGATCAGGTCACGAAGACCCCCGAGAGTGGCGAATACTTAGAGAAAGGCGGGTTCGCGATCCGCGGCGATCGGACTTACTACCGGGATACGCCGGTCGGCGCGGCCGTCGGCATCCAGTGTGAGCCATACACTCGCGTGATCGGCGGCCCGCCGTCGGCCATCGAGGATCGGGTGGAGACGATGATCGAACTCGAGCCCGGCCGGTACGCGCAGGCGGACACGGCCAAACGGCTCTATCGCCAGTTCCGCGAGCGATTCGAAGACGAGTCGTTCGTCCGCAAGATCGCCAGCCCCGACCGAATTCAACACTTCATGCCGCCGGGCGGGAGCCGGATCAAGGGCGACTAAGACGCGGTTCTCTCCCGGGATCGATCGTAGGCACTCCGGGAGGATCGACAGTGACGCCGATCGACGGCGACGGTCGCGATGCCGGCACGGAGGAACGATCGGACGCGCCGACCGAGTCTGGCTCCAACTGACGGCTCGAGACGGTGTTCGAACGCGACTGCTACTCGAGTTCCTCAGAGCGAGCGTATCGCTCGGCGTTCTCGGTGGACTCGTTGCCGTCGGATGCGCCACGCGAGACGTCGTTTCGCTCTCGCGTGTCGAACGGCTCGGGCTCGATGACGCCCTCCTCGAGTCTGGCGAGGCAGTCCCTGACGGTGTAGCTGCGGTCGCCGTCGGTACAGGGGGCGACACACTGGAGGTCGTCGTCGGCGTAGACGGCGACGCACGCGGTTGGGACGCGAACTTCGGCAGCCCGATGACCGATCACTGAGGGCGTTTCACGCCAGTCGAACGCTGGCTCGAGGTCGTAGCCTTCCTGGTCGGCCCACGACTGGAACGCCTCGACGGTGCCAGTTATCGACGGCCCGGAATCGCTGAGCTCTTCGAGTGCGGGTCGCACCGCTGTCCAGGTCTCGATGTGGACGGCAGCGCCGATCGCGTCCTCGAGCCGGCGTGCGCGCGCGACGACCTCTTTGAGCGGCTCCACGACAGCCGCGGACGTGTGGGCGTGGACGAACACCTCGATCCGGATTGGCGCTGTGAACTCCGTGCTCGAGTCTGTCATTGTGTGTCTCGGCCTCGGTTCGGGCCTCACGTATCCGAGGCATCGGTCACCATCATAAAGCTAGCAACCTCCGGGCGGAATCGACTCTCAGGCTCCACGCCACATCGCTGCTCTACGCCGACGTCTTGACGATCGAATCGATGGTGGGGCCGCGGTATCGACTGGGTTCACCAACGCACTCGAGTGTCGCTCGAACGGACACCTCGGTCGGACCGCGTTCCAAGCCGGCTCGCTCGAGCGACGGCGTGGAGTGTCCTCCCTGTCGGCTACCGGGACTCGGTCGCCGGTTCGTCGACGTGCGACTCTCGAACCGAAATTTCGATGTCGGTTCCGTCCTCGAGTTCGATGGTCGGCTGGCTGGGGTCCCCTGCCTCGGTGCGGTCGCGATCGCGGTCGATCCCTTGGGTCCGTTCGCGCTCGGACTCATCGTACGCCGAGCTCATGGCGATCAGGAACCCGACCATCGCAGTTACGAGGGCGACGGCGGCGATCGCGACGGTCCCGACTGGAGCCAGGACGCCGGAGAGGACTTCTCCAGCGACGAACAGCGAAACCGATGTCACGAGCGCGATCAGCGTGAGCAAGCGGGCGAGCCGGCCAGTATTGAGCCCGTGGTAGCGCTTCTCGCCGGTCGTATCGAATAGCACCGCTAGAACGCCCAGGATGCCGGCGTATGAATCGTCGGTTTGTGCGTTCCCGAGGGAGTGAACCGACTGTGAGATCCACACACCGGCGGTGAAGTTGAGAAGTGCGACGAACGAGACGAGGCCGAGCTGGCCGTCGACGAACAGCCCCGCGATCATGGCCCCGACAAACGCCAGTGCCATGATGGCGTGTGTGACGAGCGAGCGCGTACCGAAGTCTTCGAGCCGCGCTGTGTATCCAGCGTTCATACTTGACGGACGCGTGCGACGTCAATAGTGTCATGCCCTACCTATGTCAATAGTTTTCAAATAACGTGACTGTCGCGGATCAGTGATAGAGTGCTCGATTCACCGACGACGAAGGCACGGGTGTAGCGAACAGGTCGGGACCCTGGACCACCGATCGCAGTCCACTTACCGCGGCCGCGCAAACCCACGGCCATGCAGATCAAAGACCGGGAGCAGGTCGAGGGCGGCCGCGAGCGGATCACCGTCGTCCCCGAGAGCGTCGACGATCTCTGGCACCTGCAGTACGTCTTAGAGCCCGGCGACCGCGTCGCAGGCGATACGACCCGGCGGATCCAGCGCAACGACGACCAGATGCGTGATACTGGCGGCGAGCGCGAACACATGTGGGTCGCGATCGCCGTCGAGGACATCGAGTTCCACAAGTTCGCCAACCGGCTGCGAGTCGGCGGCGAGATCGTCGCCTGCTCGCGCGAGGACCAACTGGGCTTTCATCACACCCTGAACGTCGAGACACGCGAAGAGCTCTCGATCGAGAAGCGCTTCAAACCGGATCAGGAGGCCCGCCTCGAGGAAGCCGAGGAAGCCACCGAAAACCCCGATGTCGCGATCGCGACCGTCGAGGAAGGGCAGGCCCACGTCCACACGGTCGCCCAGTACGGCACCGAAGAGCGAGCGGCGTTCACCGGCCCAACTGGCAAGGGCGAGTACGCCCGCGAGCGCTCGGAGCTGTTCGCGGAACTCGGCGAGGTTCTCAAACGCCTCGAGGTCGATGCGATCATCCTCGCCGGCCCCGGCTTTACGAAACAGGACGCCTACAAGTACTTGGAGGACAACGAACCCGAGGTTGCCGATCTGATTACGATGGTCGACACGGCAGCCGTCGGCGACCGGGGTGTCCACGAAGTTCTGAAACGCGGGGCTGTCGCCGACGTCCAGGAGGAGACCCGCATCGAGAGCGAGGCCGAGTACATCGACGAGCTCACGAAGCGGATCGCCGAGGGCGCGAAGGCAGCCTACGGCCCGGAACAGGTCCAAAAGGCCGCCGAGTTCGGTGCGATCGACCGCCTGCTCGTCCTCGACGACCGACTTCGGCAGGAACGCGGCCCCGACGGTGAGTGGGACATCGACATCGACGACATCGTCCGGACAACCGAACAGAAAGGCGGCGAGGTGACGGTCTTCTCGAGCGAGTTCCCGCCCGGCCAGCAACTCGCCAATCTCGGCGGCATCGCGGCGCTGTTGCGCTATCGCCTCGAGTAGTCGGCTGCCACCGGCGCGGTTTCGGGCTACTCGATCTGCAGTTCGTCGCTGGCCTCGAGCAGCTGGATCAAGACGGACGCGAACAACGAGCCCGAACTCCAGATTGCGGTCTCGCTACCTTCGTTGCCGACGACACTCAGGAGGATGCTATCGTCGTCGGCGATGACGATCCGGCCCGACCGTTGGTCGTCCGTCCGTTGGTCGGGGAGGTTCTCGACGGTTACGACATCGAGATCGGCAAACCGGTCTCGGACTGCCGGCGTTCGGCTCACGACGACGACCGTGACGCCGGCTGCGGCGCGCTCTGTCAGGGTTCGCTCGATCGTGTCAGTGACAAGCTCCGGGAGCCGGGTGCCGAAGACGATCCGCTCGTCCGCTTGCGAGAGGATATCGACGGTGCGATCGTCGACCTGGTCGCGGCCACGCACTGTCCAGATGTCCTCTTGGGTTTCCTCGCCTGTCGACTCGCGTTTGACGGTTTCGACGTACTCGAAGGCCCGATCCTGTTCGCGTTCGAACCGGTCACGAAGCAGCTCGCGTGCCTCGTCGGTGCTGACCGGCCGGTATCGGATCGGGTTCGACTGCTGGACCTCGAGCAGACCTCGGTCCTCGAGGCGCTCGGCGACGCCGTATACCTGTGATCGTGGGACGTCGACGACCTGTGAGACGTCCCGGGCGGTACCCGAGCCGATGCGGTGGAGGCCGATGAACACCTTTGCCTCGTAGGTCGTGAGCCCGAGCCGTTCGAAGGCCGCGAGGGCCTCGCCCTCGCTTTCGCCTTCGTCCTCGTCGTCGGTCATTGTTCGTCACCAGTATCGTCTTCGGGGCGGCCGCCGTCGCTGGCTGGGGATGCACCCGTGGCCGCTGGCGACTCGAAGGGGACGTCAGGGCCGAAGTACCGCGTCCAGAGGACGAGCAGGGTCGGCAGGACGAGCACGCTCGCGACGAACGCGTAGATGATCGTCAGCGCGGTGATGATCCCGAACTGCTCGAGGACGGGCAAGATGGCAAATGCGAGGACGCCGAACCCGCCGACGGTGGTCGCCGCGCTGCCGAGCAACGCGCCGCCAGTTCCCGTCACCGTGGTCTGCATGGCGTCCCAGACCGAACCCTGGCGCTCGAGTTCGAGCGTGTACCGGGCGCTGACGTGGATGCTGTAGGCGACGCCGAGCCCGATCGTCAAGCTGGTGATCATCCCCGTCAGGACGTTAAACGGCATCCCGATCAGGTACATCGTCCCGAGGATCCAGCTGACCGCGAGCGCGACCGGGAGCAAGGTTACGGCACCCAGGGCCGCGCTGTTGCCGGTCAGCCAGTAGGCCAGCGTCAGGAAGACGAAGACGGCCACGAGCGTGATCAACAGACTCTCGAGGACGGTCTCGAGTAGGTCCTGCTCGACGACGTGGTTGACGATCGGATCGCCGGTCGCCACCACGGACCAGCGATCGCCGCCGTCGTCGAAGTCCGCCGCGATCGCGCGCATTTCCTCGGTCGTCTCGCCGGTCGAGGCGTCGCCCTCGATCGAGACGACCAGCCGGAGGGCCTCGTACTCGCCGTCGGAACGGTAGAGCACGTTACTCGCGGCTTCGGAATCGGCCTCGTAGAGGTCGTCATACAGCGCCTCGAGGTCCTCGTCGGGAACGCCGTCATCGTCGGTGTCCGACTCGTCGAACGACTCGTCGAACGATTCGTTCTCGGCCGCGACCTGCTCCATGGTCGACAGTGGGCTGCGAACGTCGGCCTCACCGCTTGCCAGCTCGTATGCCACGTCGCTGTCGGTGGCGGCGTCCTGGGCGTTTTCGACCCGTTCGAGCGTCTCGCCGTGGGTTATATCACCCCTGACGAGCAGTTGCGCCTGAGAGTCCTGGCGCTGGAAGTTCTCGTTGACGTACTCGAGATCGGATTTCGCGCTGTACTCGCCGGGCTGGAACGGTTCGGGCAGGTCCTGCGTCCAGGCGGGCGGGCTGTCGGCGAGGAAGTCCTCCTGGTCGAAGCTGGTATCGACCTGGGTCGCACCGTAGACGCCACCTGCGGTCACCACCAGCGTCACGAGGAGCAAAACCAGCGGGGCTTTCCGGGCGATCGTCGCCCCCACAGAAAGCACGTCGGCGAGTCGACCGCCGCCGGTGCCAAACGCCCGCTTGCGCCGCTCGATCCCGTACGCCTCGAGTCGGGAATCGACCTCGACTTTCGCTGCGGGGATCAACGCGCCGAAGACGACCATCGCGGCGAGGATACCGAACGCGCTTACGATGCCGAACTCGCGGATCGGGCCGATCGGGCTAACGAGGTTCGAGAGGAAGCCGATAACGGTCGTCGCCGTCACCCAGACGAGCGCAACGCCGACGCCGGCGAGGGCGACGGACATCGAACCGCGCACGTCAGTCGGCTCGCTACTCGCGTGCTCGTCGGCATCGCGTGGCGTCTCGCGTTGCTCCCGATGACGCATAAATACGTGAATCGCGTAGTCGATCGAGAGCCCGATCAGGAGCACGGGAATGGCGACGAACATCTGGTTGAACGCGATATCTGCCCAGCCCATGAAGCCGAACGTCCAGAGCAACACCGCTGCGATGCCTGCGATCCCGAGGACGATGTCGAGCGGATCGCGGTAGGCGATCACCAGCGCGACGACGACGAACAGCAGGGCAAGCGGCGAGACGATCGCTAAGCTGTCGCCCATCGACCGGTCAATCTCGTCGGTGATGACCCCCGACCCGAAGACGAGCATCTCCTGGTCGCGATCGTCGGCGAGGTCGCGAAGCTCGAGTTGGCTGTCGGAAATTCCTTCATCGACCGATCCAGGGCCCTGGAAGTCCCCGCTTGCAGTTGACTGCGTCACGACCAGCATTCGTGCGTCAGCCTCGGTCGACTCTGGCTCGTAGGATGTCGGCATCAGACGCAGGGCAAAGCCACCGCCCCGGTCGCTATCTTCCGAGAGGACGTCCGTAAGCGTCTCCTCGTACTCGGATTCGCTCATCGAGTCGAGTTGCTCGATCTGGTCGTCAAGTGGCGGCTGGCCGGCCGCTTCGAGGTCTTCGCGATCGTCTTCGAGGTCCTCGAAATCATCCTCGAGTTCTTCGAAGTCGTCTTGGAGCTGTTCGCTGTCGTCTTCGAGGTCCTCGAAGTCGTCCTGCAGCTGTTCGCGATCGTCCGCCAGCTGCGCGAAGTCCTCCTCGAGAACACCGCGCGTGCCCTGGGCGTAGACGTCTTCGAGCTGGCCCTCGAGGTCGGCCGAGCGTTGCTCGTATTCCGCGTCGGAGAGGTTGCCGGCCTCGTTCGCCTGCTCGAGCGCGACGAGAGAGGACTGAATCTCCCGCGCGTTCGTCATGGCTGTGTCAAACTGCGCTGACTGCTCCTCGCCGAGGTCGGCCGTCGCCTCCGCGTACACCGCGTCGAGTTGCCCCTCGAGCGCGGCCGAACGCTGCTCGTATTCTGTCTCTGAGAGTTCGCCGGCTTGGTAGGAGGCGTTCAGCTCCGCGTACTCCGTCTCGAGCGCGACGGTTTCGTTCAGCGCCGCTTCGAGGTCGTCGGTGGTCGCGTTGAGTTCCCCACTCCGGGTTTCGAGTTCGGCTGCGGTCTCGTTGAGTTCGGCCCGACGCTGTTCGAGGTCGGCTGCAGTCTCGTTGAGTTCCTCACTTCGGTCCTCGAGTTCGGACGCGCGTTCGGAGAGGTCGTCAGCCTGCTCCTCGCGGATCGCGGTCGTCGCCACGACGTTCTCGACGCCGACGATCGCTTCCTCTTCGACCAGTGTCGAGTTTATCGACTCGTCGTTGCGGAGTTCTTGCTGGAATTCGAGCGAGGAGCGCAACGACTCCTTCGAGAGGACGTCGTCACCCCTGACGATCACCTGGACAGCTGTCGTGTTTTCCTGATCCTCGCTCGCGAAGTTTTCCGTCGCGAACTCGAGGGCGTTCCCTTCGGGAGAGTCGGCCTCGTATTGCTCGAGCGACGACTCGTCGTCGACCATCGTCGCGCCCGCACCGACCATGGCGGTCACGAGCAAGAGCACGACCAGGACGATCGCCGAGTGTGTCGTGATTATGTCGGCGATCCGGTCGGCACGACTCACGGCCACACACCCCACGTGTCGCTCGGCTCGGCGCTCGCGCTCATCTGTTGTGAGTATCATACTAACGGAGTCGATATACAGCTGTTGTTATTTTTACACTAACAGTCACGACTTGGAACACGACGGTCGCGAGCGACAGCGCCGAAACAGCGATGATCGGCCCGTTTCTGACTAAACGTTCAGCAAAACAGTGTTATCCACGTGCTACCCGTCGTCTATCACCGACAAATCGGGGTGTTTCGTCACCGCCTCGTGACACTCAGGAACACCGATCAGTCGTGTCGGACGACTGTTCGATCACTCGACCGAGACCGTCTGGAGGTCCTCGGCGAACCGGACATCGCCGTCGTAATGAGCGGCGATCGACTCGAGCATCTCGTCGTGGTTGCCGTCGGTGTGGGGATAGAGGTGAGTGAGATAGACCCGGCCGAGCTCCCGACCGGCGAGTTCGCGGCCGAGTGCGTCGGGCGTCGGGTGGTTCGAGACATCGACATCGTCGGGGAACGAGCAATCGTGGGCGAAGATCGCCGATCCCTCCGCGAAGTTCGCCAGTCCAGCGAAGGCTTCGCTGTCGCCGCTGAACGTGAAGAGATCACCGAAGCGATAGGCCAGACACGGCACCGAGTGGCGCGTCTCGTAGGCCGAGACGTCGAAGCCAGCGACGGTGAATTCGCCGGGCACGACCTCTCGAACCTGTACCTCGAGTTTGTCCTGCATGTACTCGTAGACAGAGAGGAGGTCGTCGACCAGTGCCTTGGTGCCCTGTGGGCCGACGATTTCGATGTGGTCCTCGCCGGCGAGCCAGCGGGCTTTCATCAGCGGCAGCAGGTCGGCGACGTGATCTAAGTGATGGTGGGTCAGGAGCACCGTCGAAACGTTCTCGTAGCCGACGCCGGACTGCTGGAGTCGCTGGAGGACACCAGCGCCGCAGTCGATCAACAGCGTGCGACCGTCCTCCTGGACGAGAATTCCCGTCTGAAACCGTTCGCCCGTGGGCATGGCGCTGCCCGTTCCGAGAAAGGTGATACGCATAGGCGGGTGTGGAACCCCTGGCCCGATAAGGGTACCTCTCGAGGCTGTCCCCGTCCGTGCCAGACGAGCGGCGTTGGGGCGTGAGAGATGACACGACGTGCCTGTGGCTGACTGACCAGCATGGGTATCAGTTCGCTGGGATCGCTTTCGGCGGGTTTATCGCCCTCTCGCGTCGATCCGTCGGACGACCGAACATGACAGTCGTTCTCGCCGGCGTCGGTGCCGACAGCACGAACGTCGGCGCGCTGGCTCCGCTGTACGACGATGGCCGATTCGAGTACGTCCCGATCCCGGAGAAGACCCGCGAGACGACAGAAACGGAGACACTTGGGTCGTGGGGGCTCCGGGCCGACGACGGCGTCGCCGCCGATCTCACGACCCGGATCACACCCCAGCCGGTCGGTGACGGGGCCGAAACCGTCACTGGCGACGCCCTCGCGTCGTGGCCACTCCATCGCGATCCCAACTTCGAGGCGCTGACCTACGGCGAACACCGGACCAGCGGTTACGTCTCGCGGCTGCGCGCGCTCGAGCCCGGCGACGTCGTCGGCTTTTACGCCGGGCTGCGCCGCCCGGACGGGGACCGCGCCCACCGCTATCTGATCGGCTATTTTACCGTCGCCGACGTGGTCGTCGTGACGCCGGACATGCCTCGAGCTGAGCGCGAAGCGATTCTCGACGCCCAGCCGAACAACGCCCACGCCAAGCGCGCGCGAGACGGCGACCTCTATCTCGAGAAACCGGTCGTCATCGTCGACGGCCGGGAGCCCGGCGGCCTCTTCGAGCGTGACCCGATCCGTCTCAGTGACTACTACGTCGCTGAGGGCAACGAACGCCCTCAGTATTACCTGCGCGACGAGATCGAATCGGCGTGGAACGTGCAAGCTGGTGGGTCGAATATGATGTTCAAGCCGGCTTACCGCTGTGACCTTTCGGGGGCCGCGTTCCGGGAGCTGGTCGGGCTGCCGGGCGACCGGGAAGTCGCGTAGGTGGTCGTCATTCGCGGTGCTCGAGTCGCTCGAGGAACGACTCGAGGTCGTCGAAGTTTGCACCGGGCATGACAACGCCGTCTTGATGCCGATAGTCGACGACGTCGTGTGCATCGAGTCGCGGGAGGTGATTGTGGACCAACGCGATAGAGACCGATCGTCGGGTCGTGGAACCGGCGTCGGCCGTCCGATAGTTGTGCTCCGACGAGGCGATCTGACGGCTCAGTTCTTTGGGTGTCGTGCGATCGACCGTACGAAGGCTCTCCAGAACGGCCCTGCGTGTCCCGCTCGAGAGAAGGGTGTGAATCGTCTCGACGTCGAGAGTGGGTGACTGAGGTCGAGGCACAACTGGGCTACCGTGACGAACGGGGACATTGCTATTCCCTGACTAGTTAGGTGTCGACTGTCGGTCCGCGCCGTTCGCACACCGCGTGCCGATCGATCGGTTTCATGTAGCGATCCATCAAAGCGTATGGCAGTGACGGCTTCCGACGACACGACGCCACGACACGAGCGCGTCACACACCACGCGACGCCCGGCCCGCGCAACTCGCTGGCCCACTGGACTGCCGCCCGCTCTCCACTTCGGGTTGCGATCAACTACATCGTCGTCTGGCTCGTCCGGATCTCGCCGAGCCTGCGACTCAAACGCTGGCTGTTGCGTCGCATCGGCGTCACGGTCGGGGCTGGCGTCTCGTGGGGGCTCGAGGCTACGCCCGACGTCTTCTGGCCGGATCTGATCACGCTCGAGGCGAACGCGATCGTCGGCTACGACGTGACGATTCTCTGTCACGAGTTCTTACAGGACGAGTATCGAACCGGCGAAGTCGTCGTCGGCGAACGAGCGATGATCGGGGCGGGCGCGATCATCTTACCTGGTGTCGAGATCGGAGCGGATGCAAGCGTTGCGGCGAATTCACTCGTGACTCGTGACGTGCCGCCGGGGGCGACGGTCGCGGGCGTACCGGCGGAGCCGATGGGTGGACCGGGTGACGACGGGACGGCTTCGGAATAACAGTATCGCGAAACCGCCTACAGGGACGACCAGGACTTGCGGGCTTCGTTCCAGGACGTGATGTCGGCGATCCAGCGGGCGGCGATCACCTTCTTCAAGTTCTCCGCTGGGAGGCCGCCGAAGGTATCGACAGGCAAGGAGATCCCCTTTGTCGGCTTGACGTCGTGAGCGATCGCCTTGTCGCCGACCGAGACGACGGTCCCCTTGTCCTCGTGTTCCCAGGTCTTCAGCGGACGGTTGGCGATCGCGCGAGCGATGTTCTCGCCGGCGACCTCGGCGGCCTGCCAGGCGGCCTGTGCCGTCGGCGGTGCGGGCTGGTCGCCTTGGTCGATGATCGCCGAGTCGCCAACTGCGAACACGCGCTCGTCGGAGGTCTGGAAGTTCGCGCGGGTGTTGACGCGGTTGTGTTCGTTCTCGAGGTCGACACTGTCCATCGCGTCCCGACCCGTGATGCCGCCGGTCCAGACGAGCACGTCATGCTCGAGCGGCTCGCCCTCGTCGAACTCGATGTGGTCTTCGGTCGCTTCGGTGATCGGGTCATCCGTATGAATGCGGACGCCGGCTTCCTCTAACAGGTCGCGCAGGGCCTGCTGGCACTCCGGATCGTTACCGGGGAAGATCTCCTCGAGTGCCTCGACGAGGTGGATCTCGATGGGGGCGCGGTGTTGGTCGCGGAACTCGGCGATCTCGCCGGCAGTCTGGATGCCCGAAAGGCCGGCACCGCCGATGACGACCTGTGCGGGCTCGCTGCGGGTCGCGTCCTGACTGGCTTCCGTGACGGCGTCGTGGATCTCGAGGGCGTCGTCGAGACTCTTGAGCGTCAGGGAGTGGTCATCGAGGCCGGGGATGCCGTAGTAGGCGGTCTGGCTACCCAGCGCGACGAGGACGTAATCGTACTCGACGTCCTCGCTGTCTGCGAGTTCGACGACCTGTTCGTCGACGTCTAAGCCCGTCACTTCGTCCTGGATGAATCGGGTCGCCGGGTCCGCGATCTGGTCGACCGGGAAGGTAATGTCCGAGCGGACGCTTGGGTCGCGGATCACACGGTGGGATTCGTGCAACACGAGGTGATAATCGACGTCGGCGATCCAGGTCAGCCGTACGTTACCGCCAAGCTCCGATTGGAGCTTTTTGATCGCGCCGGTACCAGCATAGCCAGCTCCGAGCACGACAACGTTCTCAGTCATACAGCATAATGGGAAGCACTATGATACAAAGCTGTTGGAACCGGTATCGGTGTGGTCACGGCTCGCACGACGTCACGGCCGGTGAATGATACGCTCGAGGCGGGCTGGGACCTAGAGAATCCGTTTCCCGAACATGCTTGCGGTCAGTTCGGCCGCCAGCGTCGCCGTCTCGTTTGCCTCATCTAGGATCGGGTTCACTTCGACGACGTCCATCGACCGGAGGACGCCGTCAGCTTCGTCGCGTCGAGAGAGCGTCTCGAGTGCGGCGTGGGCTTCCCGGTAGGTGACGCCGCCGCGGACGGGCGTGCCGACGCCGGGGGCCGTCTTCGGATCGAGCCAGTCCAGATCGAGACTGACGTGGACGCCGTCGGTGCCGTCGGTCGCGACCGCGAGGGCGTCTTCGACGACGGCAGAGACGCCCCGCTGGTCGATGTCGGACATCGTGTAGGCCGTCAGTGAACTCTCTTGGAGCAGGTCGCGCTCGCGGTCGTCGATGCTCCGGAGACCGACGTAGGCGACCGACGACTCACGGAGTCCGGAGGCGGGTGCCCATTCCATCTCGCCGAACGCGCCGCGGCCGAGGACCGCAGCCAGTGGCATGCCATGGACGTTGCCGGTTGGCGACGTTTCGGGCGTGTTCAGGTCAGCGTGGGCGTCGAACCAGATCGCGCCGAGGTCAACATCCCGAGCCGAGCCAGTAAGGGACCCGATCGCGACCGAGTGGTCGCCGCCCAGCACGAGCGGGAACTCACCGGCGGTGCGCGTCGCTGCGACGCGGTCGCACAGCCGCCGACAGACGCCCTCGATCTCGCGGAGGAACTTCGCGTTCCCGCCGTAGGGCTGGTCAGCGTCCGGATCACGCTCTTCGGCCCGGGGCATCGACAGGTCGCCGTCGTCGATCGGGTCGACGTCCGCCCGCTCGAGGCCGTCTGCCAGTCCCGCATAGCGGATCGCAGACGGGCCCATGTCGACGCCACGACGGTTCGCCCCGTAGTCCATCGGCGCGCCGATGATCCTGACGGTCCGGTCCATGCGTTCACTACATCGCCGATCGGTTTGGTCGTGGTGGTCAGTCACAGTCGATGCGCGGACACGCGACAGTCTCCGTCGATCACACACTGACGGTCTCGGTGGCGATAGCTTTAGGGTTAGACCGATCTAAACTCGGCACAGCATGATGCTGAGCGACGTGATGGAGGACTACCTCAAAGCGATCTATCAGCTCCAGCGCGAGACCGACGAGCGGATCAAGACCTCCGAGATCGCGGCGGAGCTGGACGTCACGTCGCCGACGGTGACCAGTATGCTCGACAAACTCGAGGAACGGGACCTCGTCGACCGCGAGAAGTATCGCGGTGTGACACTGACCGACGAGGGTGAGACCGTCGCCCTCGAGATCGTCCGCCACCACCGGCTGCTCGAGGCCTACCTCACCGAACACCTCGATTACGACTGGTCGGAAGTCCACGCGGAAGCCGACCGCCTCGAACACCACATCAGCGAGAACTTCGAGGCACGCGTCGCCGATGCACTCGGCGAGCCGACGGTCGATCCACACGGCTCACCGATCCCGAGTGCCGACCTCGAGCCGCCGGAGCGCCCCGACGGCGAGGCCATCACCGAATTCGAGGAAGGAGCCGTCGTGACCGTCGCCGAGGTCGCCGACCACGACCCCGAGGTACTCTCGTATCTCGCCGACCACGGCGTCGAACCCGGTGTCGACCTCGAGATCATCGAGATCGCGCCGTTCGGAATGGTGACGGCGTGCTCGAGCGAGGCCGACGAACCGGTCTCGCTGCCCGAGTCCGTCGCCAGACACGTTCGGGTCGTGGTGCCCGCCGAACCGCAGCCGTCGTCGTAGCTGCGGGGGATACCGTGGCGATCGCGATGATACTGTGACCCACGGATGCCCGCCTCACCGTCGGCGGACGATACGAAAGTGCGTACATTCCCGGTGCAATCGTCACAACGTTGGCAAAATAGCCGGCCCACCCGCCGGGTTTAAGGAAACCAAATACGAATAAAACACTATGTCATCCATCGAACTCACCCCCAGCCAGAAGAAAATACTCCGCGCCCTGACGAACCTCCACAAGAAGTCCGAAGACGCCATCAAAGGCGAGGATATCGCCGAGCAGGTCGACCGCAACCCCGGGACGATCCGCAATCAGATGCAGAGTCTCAAAGCCCTCCAACTGGTAGAGGGTGTACCGGGGCCGAAAGGCGGCTACAAACCAACCGCCGCCGCCTACGAAGCACTCGAGATTCAGCAGATGGACGAGCCCGCATCGGTTCCGCTGCAACACGAGGGCGAACCCGTCAGCGACACGATCATCGAAGAGATCGACCTCTCGAGCGTGCACCATCCGGAACTCTGCCGCGCAGAGATCCACGTGCAGGGACGAGTCAGCGACATTCACGAGGGCGATTCCGTCACCGTCGGCCCGACGCCGCTCTCGAAACTCGTCATCGATGGCACCGTCGACGGCAAAGACGACACGAACAACATCCTCATTCTCCGGATCGACGATATGGTCGCCCCGACCGAAGAGCCGTCCCACTGAGCGGCGATCGGCGGCTCTCACCTCGCTTCTTCTGCTAGCGTCTGCGCTCGGTCGGTGACTGATCGGCAAAAACTGGTTTCGAGTCGAGACGGTGGGCGAACTGCGGCGAGATTTATTCGAGCGCGTCGGTGTCTGCGTCCCCATCAGCGGTCGCAGCCGGAATCACGTCGACGCTTGCGACCGCGTCGCCGTCTTCGACGTCCATCACGATCACACCCATCGTGTTGCGGCCGACGGTCGAGATCTCGTCGACACGTGTCCGGACGATCTGGCCGCGCTCGCTCATCATCACGAGTCCATCGTCCGGATCGACTGCCTTGACGGCCGTCACAGGACCGTTTCGGTCGCCGGTCTTGATGTCGATCAGCCCCTTGCCGTATCGTGACTGGGTGCTATACTCCGCGAGGGGCGTCCGCTTGCCGTAGCCGTTCTCGGTCACGGTCAACAGCGCCTGTCCGTCGTCCTCGTCGGTCGCGACTAGTCCAGCCACGGCGTCGTCGGCTTGCAGTTTGATGCCGTTGACACCGCGAGCGTTGCGGCCCATCGGGCGGACCTCGTCTTCGTCGAAGCGAATCGTCATGCCGCCTTCGGTCGCGATGACGAGATCCTGCGAGCCGTTGGTGACTTCCACGTCGACGAGTTCGTCGCCCTCCTCTAAGTCGGCCGCGATGATCCCCGTCGAGAGGATGTTGTCGAACTCCGCACCGACGGTACGTTTGACGTAGCCGTTGCGGGTGACCATCGTCACGAACTCGTCGTCACTGAAGGCGTCAGTGTCGACGATGGCCGTGATGTCCTCACCGGGGTCGAGGTCGAGGATGTTGACCGCGGATTTGCCGCGGGCCGTCCGGCCCATCTCGGGGATCTCGTAGGTCTTGAGCCGGTATACCTCTCCCTGATTGGTAAAGCACAGCAGGTAGTCGTGGGTGTTGGCCCGGAAGACCGTCGCGACGCGGTCGTCTTCCTTGACGTCCGCGCCGATGATGCCCTTGCCGCCCCGGCCCTGGGGATCGAACTGGTCGATCGGCATCCGCTTGACGTAGTCGTCTTCGGTCATGACCACGAACACCTCCTCTTCGGGGATGAGGTCTTCGTGGGTGACCGTCCCCTGGTCTTCGATAATCGAGGTCCGACGCTCGTCGCCGTACTCGGCTTTGATCTCGCGGAGTTCGTCTTTGATTACCTCGAGCAACTCGTCTTCGCTCTCGAGGATGGTCGTCAGGCGCTCGATCTCGGCCTGGACCTCTTCGTACTCGGCTTCGATCTCGGCGGCCTCCATCGAGGTGAGACTTCCCAGTTGCATCCGGACGATGTGATCGGCCTGGTCCGCAGAGAAGTCGTAAGCGTCTTGCAGCGCCGCTTTCGCCGCCGATCGGTCCTCGCTGTCGCGGATGAGCTCGACGACGTCTTCGGCGTTCTCGACGGCCGTCAGCCGCCCCTCGAGAATGTGCGCGCGATCTTCCGCCTCCGCGAGATCGTACTCGCTGCGCCGGCGAACGACCTCGCGGCGATGGGCAACGTACTCCTCGAGCGTTTCCTTGAGCGAGAGCACTCGGGGCTGGCCGTCGACCAGCGCGAGGTTGATGACACCGAAGGTTCGCTCTAAGTGGTTCTCGAGCAGTTTGTTCTCGACGACATCCGCGTTCGCGCCGCGGTTGAGTTCGATGACGATGCGAACGCCGTCGCGGTCGGACTCGTCGCGCAGGTCCGTGATGCCCTCGATCTCGCCCTCGTTGACGTCCTCGGCGATGCGCTCGACGAGGCGGGCCTTGTTGGCCTGGAAGGGGAGTTCGGTGACGACGATGCGCTCACGGCCGTTCTTCCACTCCTCGACCTCGTATTCGGCGCGAACGCGGATGCGGCCGCGGCCGGTCTTGTACGCCGAGTAGATGGCGTCGCGGCCGACGATGTTCGCGCCCGTCGGGAAGTCCGGGCCCTTGACGTGGTCCATCAGGTCGTCGACGGTCGCGTCGGGGTCGTCGATCAGCTCGATGGTCGCGTCGATGACTTCCCCCAGATTGTGGGGCGGGATGTTCGTCGACATCCCGACAGCGATCCCCGACGAGCCGTTGACCAGCAGGTTGGGAAACGCCGCCGGGAGCACGTCGGGTTCCTGCAGGCGGTCGTCGTAGTTCGAGGAGAAGTCGACGGTGTCCTTGTCGATGTCAGCGAGCAACTCCTCGGAAATGGGCGACATCCGAGCCTCCGTGTACCGCTGTGCAGCGGCCGGATCGCCGTCCATCGAGCCGAAGTTCCCCTGGCCGTCCACGAGTGGGTAGCGCATCGAGAAGTCCTGGGCCATCCGGACCAACGTGTCGTAGATCGCGCTGTCGCCGTGAGGGTGGTAATCACCCATCGTCTCCCCGACGATCGAGGAGGACTTGCGGTGACTCGAGCCACTTGAGACCCCCATCTCGTGCATCGCATAGAGGATGCGCCGGTGGACGGGCTTGAGCCCGTCCTCGACGCGTGGGAGCGCACGACCCGCGATGACGGACATCGCGTAGTCGATGTAGCTCTGCTCCATCTCGTCCTCGATGCGCACGTTCTCTACCGCTCGTGCCTCTACGTCTGTCGGATCGGGTACGTCTGAACTCATGTATAAATTAGATGTCGATCCACTCGGCTTCCGGCGCGTTCTCCTTGATGAACTGCTTGCGGGGTTCGACGGCGTCGCCCATCAGGACGGAGAACATCTTGTCCGCCGCCGCCGCGTCCTCGATCGTGATCTGCTTGAGGATACGGTTGTCGGGGTTCATCGTCGTCTCCCAGAGCTGTTCGGGGTTCATCTCGCCAAGCCCCTTGAACCGCTGGACCTGGGAGGGGTTGCCGTCGCATTTCTCCTCGACGATCCGGTCGCGTTCGGCGTCAGTCATCGCATCGTAGGTCTCGCCACGGTACCGGATGCGATAGAGCGGCGGCTGGGTGGCGTAGACGTAGCCCCCCTCGAGCAGCGGGCGCATGTGCCGGTAGAAGAACGTCAACAGGAGCGTCCGGATGTGTGCTCCGTCGACGTCGGCGTCGGTCGCCATGATAATCTTCTTGTAGCGGACGTCGTCGACGTCGAACTCGTCGCCGATCCCCGCGCCGATCGCGGTGATCATGTTTCGGATCTCGTCGTTCTCGAGGATCCGATCCAGCCGGTGTTTCTCGACGTTCAGGATCTTCCCCTTGATCGGGAGAACGGCCTGGAATTCGGGGTTTCGAGCCTGTTTCGCGCTGCCGCCTGCGGAGTCACCCTCCGCGATGAACAGTTCGGCCTCGTCTGGATCTTTCGTCTGGCAGTCAGCGAGTTTGCCGGGCAGCGACGTTGACTCGAGGGCGGACTTGCGCCGTGTGAGTTCTTCGGCCTTCTGAGCGGCCATGCGGGCTTTCGCGGCCTCGACGGCCTTGGTGACGATCGCCTCGGCGGTGTCGGGGTGTTCCTCGAAGTAGGTGCCAAGGCCCTCGTGCATGGCACTCTCGACGATCCCCCGTACCTCGGAGTTGCCGAGTTTCGTCTTCGTCTGGCCCTCGAACTGGGGATCGGGGTGTTTGATCGAGATGACTGCCGTGAGCCCCTCGCGGATGTCCTCTCCTTTGAGATTGTTCTCGAGATCGGAGAGGAGATCGTTCTCGTTGGCGTAGTCGTTGACCGTCCGCGTCAGGGCGGTCTTGAACCCGGTGAGGTGGGTCCCGCCTTCGCGCGTGTTGATGTTGTTCGCGAAGGCGTGGATCGACCCTTGCAGTTCCTCGGTGGCCTGCATCGCGACTTCGACCTGAATGTTCTGGTCTTCGTCGTCGAAGTAGATGACGTCGTCGTGCATCGCCGAGCGCGTCTCGTTTAGATACTCGACGAACTCGCGGATGCCGCCGTCGTACTCGTAGGTCTCGGCGACGGGCTCGTCCTCGCGCTCGTCGCGGAGCGTGATACGGACGCCGGAGTTGAGGAAGGCCAGTTCCCGCAGCCGGTTCGACAGCGTCGAGAACGTGAACTCGCCGGTCTCGAAGATTCCCGTGTCGGGCCAAAAGCGGATCTGCGTGCCGGTCTCCTCGTCGGGCTCCATCTCGCGGACCCGCTCCATGTCGCCGACGGGCTCGCCCGCTTCGAAGGCGTGGCGGAAGACACCGTCGTTACGTTTGACCTCGGCCTCGAGTCGTTCGGAGAGAGCGTTGACGACCGAGACGCCGACGCCGTGGAGGCCGCCGGAGACCTGGTAGGACTTGTTGTCGAACTTGCCGCCGGCGTGGAGGACAGTCAGAATGACCTCGAGTGCGGGGCGGTCGTACTCCTCGTGTGTGTCGACGGGGATGCCGCGGCCGTCGTCTGCGACGCTCACCGAGTTGTCCTCGTGGATGGTGACGGTGATGTCGTCGCAGTAGCCGGCCAACGCCTCGTCGATCGAGTTGTCGACCACTTCGTAGACGAGGTGGTGCAGCCCTCGAGAATCGGTAGAGCCGATGTACATTGCCGGTCGCTTTCGCACAGCTTCCAGGCCTTCTAAGACCTGAATCTGCCCGGCTCCGTACTCGCTTTCCTGGGACATGTAAAACCTGCTTTCGGGTAGTAGACCGGCCCTAATAAAAGTCACGTGTACGCGCGCGAGCGCGAGCCGTCATACGACGGCCTCTAAAGAGCTCTTGACGGCCAGCCTGCTACAGGAGCGCGTCGAACGCCTTGTGGCCCTGAATCTCGACGCCTTCGTCGGTGATCTCCGCGAGGAAGACACCGTTGCCCGAGCCGGTGTCACGCTCGACGGCCGACTTGATCGCGCGGGCCGCGATAGACGTGGCGTCCTCGAGCGACAGGTCGTCTTCGTACGCCTGCTCGAGCAGGCCGTAGGCCAATTGCATCCCGGAGCCGGTGACGGTGTAGTCGTCTTCCATGACGCCGCCGGCAGGGTCGATGCTGTAGACGTGGCTACCTTCGTCGTCGACGCCGCCGAGGATGGGGTTGATCGCCCGGAACGGGCCGCCACGGGCGAAGTTGCCGGCCAGCGTCGCCAGCGCCTCGATGTCCATCGACTCGCCGCGTCGAGCTTCGTAGAGGTCGACCTCGGAGCGCAACGTTCGGATGAACGATTGGGCACCACCGACCGAGCCGACGAGCGTTAACGCGCCGGTTGGGTGGATCTGTTCGACCTTCTGGACGTTTTTGTTCGAGACGAACCGGCCGCCGAGGCTGGCACGCATGTCCGTCGCGACGACGACACCCTCCTCGGTCGTGATGCCGATCGTCGTCGTCCCCGTCTTGGCGACGGTGTCGTCGTGCTCGTCGCGCTGGCTGCCGTCGGGCAGCGACCCCAGTTCGGGCTTGTACGGCGACGGAGTGGGTCCCTGCGTCCAGTTACTCATCCATCTCCTCCACGTCGATCTCTTCGATGATCGACTCGAGGCGGTCGACTGAGACCGAACTGAACGTCTCATCGTCGGTCGTGATCGTCGCGACGTCGACCTCCTCGGCGGCGACGACCTCGTCTTCGGGTTCGCTGAGCGCGCGCACGGCAAGTTCGATCCCGCCGTCGACGTCAAGTTCGTCGTGGTAGTTGTCCTCGAGATAGCCCTGAATGACGTCGCGGTCGCCGCCGATGGCGGCCGCCTGCCACTCGTAGTCCGTCCCCGAGGGATCGGTCTCGAACAGTTTCGGCTCGCCGTCTTCGATCCCGCCGACGAGCAGCGCGACGCCAAAGGGACGTGCGCCACCGGTCTGGGTGTACTCCTGAATGTGGTCCGTGATCGATCGGGTCAGCGTCTCGACGCCGATCTGCTGGCCATAGCGGAGCTGTTCGCCCTGTGCGCGCCGCCGCGCGAGGTCGACGAGTTGGCGCGCGTCGGCAACGTGGCCGGCGCTTGCGACGCCGACGTGGTCGTCGGCCTTGTGGATCTTCTCGACGCTCGAGCGTTCCATAAGCGGCGAGCTGACCCGCCGGTTGGCGGTGAGGACGACGCCGTCAGGTGTGCGGAGACCGACGCTCGCGGTGCCGCGTTTGACTGCCTCGCGTGCGTACTCGACCTGATAGAGACGTCCGTCAGGGGAGAAAATGGTGATTCCCCGATCGTAGGCCTGCTGCTGAGATTGTCCTTGCATTGGCAGAGGTCTTCACCTCGGGTAATGGATAGAAATGTATAGGTCTTGGTCTGAAGGCAACTTCGTCTGCCATGAGAGAGTCACTGAGATCGTGACACTCGGCAGCGCCAATGAGGTGTCGGCGGTCGTAATCGGGTATTCGAAGCTGGATTCATCGGACACTCGCATTCGGTAGTGCCGCCGGTACTGTGTTACTCGAGTCGCCGCTGCGACTTCGGGTTCGTTTTCGGGGTAATACGATATTACCCACACCAGCTATCTGACTGGGCGTCTGCTATCTCAAGCTTTTCACTCAACCGACTCCCGGCTGTTGCTTTCGGTATCGCGTTTCGGACGAAGCAAACAGATGCCAGCACGCTGTTCGGGCCTCCTCGAAATCCAGCGTCCGCAAACTCGAGGAGGCGAGACATCAGCTGCTTTTCGAAACTCCCAGAGATGAAACCCCATACCCATAGTACCGCGGTGGCCGTTCCTGTCGAACCGGTAAACGAGAAAATTCGTCGATGCGAACCCGGTGCCAGCCTCGCAGCGGTTATTTCAGAGACCGGGTTCGCCTCGCGTCTGATCCGACAGCGATCCGCTTATGAAACCACCACTGGGATCGATGCAGGAGGTGAGCGCGTGTGAGCGAACAGTCCGCGTCGGCGTCCACGTCGACATCAGCAGTCGTCGACGCAGTCCCCGGCGGCGAAGTGATCCACGGCGCTCTCTACAGGTACGGACTGGGCGTGCTGTTCGCTGCGAACGTCTTCGGTGCAGGATCGGTCTACATCCTCGCCGACACGGGCGCGAACTTCGCGTACTCCTTGCTGTGGGTGCTACCGCTTGCCTTCCTCGTTGACATCGCGCTGCACGACATGAGCGCGCGGCTCGCCGTGGCCGACGAACCGCTCGCCGACTACATCGCTGACGCGCTCCCGATCGGTGGCTCGACGCTACTGATCGGTATCTCACTGATGTCCGGACTGTGGGCCGTCTCGAACTATGCGGTCGCGGGTGCGGCTCTGGCCTGGCTGATCCCCGGTCTCGACAACGTCCTCGTCGGGATCGTCCTCGCAGCCGGGATCGGCATCGCCATCGTCCAGATGAAGGTCTACGACCGAATCGAAGCGGCGATCGCCGCGATGGTGTTCGCCGTGTTCAGTTCGTATGGCCTGTTACTACTCGGCCTCAACGTGCCGTGGCAGTCGGTCGCGGCCGGTCTGCAACCGATCCTGCAGACCGAAATCGGCTACCTCACTGCGGTTATCGCCCTGCTGGGAACGACGGTCTACTGGCCGAACTTCTTCATTCAGTCGAGCATCCAGCCGACCAAGGAATGGACCGACATCTGGGAGTACCGTCGGGACAACGCCGCCGGGATCGCGACGACGCTCGTCATCGGCAGCTTCGTGATGATCGTCTCGGCGGTCACGCTCTCCGGCGGTGAGATGGCGTTAACGACCCCAGGAAAACCGCTCGCGTCGATCCTCGGCGAGTACGCGCTCGTGGTGTTCATCCTCGCGGCGTTTCTCGCCTCGATCTCCTCGGCCACCGGGACGCTGTTTGGAGCCGGCTTCATGGTGCCACAGGCGCTCGGACGAGACACGGTCTTCGGTGATTCCGCGTTCCGACGAACGGTCATCGCGCTGATCGTCCTCTCGGCGGTCACTGCGCTTCCGATGCTCGTCTACACCGGTTTCGGACCGGTCGAAATGGCGATCATCATGCCGGCCGTCAACGGCGCGATCGGCCTTCCAGTCACCGTCTTCGCGCTCATCGGTGCCGTCAACAGGTTTCACGACATCGACTGGTACGAAAACGCCGCGTTCATCGCGGCGGGACTCATCCTGCTCGTCGGGAGCCTCCTGACCGTCCAGTCGCTCTACGAAACGATCTTGTCTATCCTCTAACGGCAGGCAACCCGCTTACTCGAGTGGCTGCGAGTGACGGACTCGTGTGCGATACCTGCGTCGTCCGATCGGCGCAAGCAGAACGGTGGAGTGAGACGGACTGGAATGACAACACACGTCGTGCAAGAGATGATTGCACTCGATTTCGGGCTCTCGCTGCTCCTGTTGCTCGTCTCGATCGCGTTCTTCTCGGGGATCGGCATCACCACCATCGGTCCCGGCGGGATCTTCGTGACGATCGCGCTGTACTCGCTAACACCGTTGGCCTCGAGCCAGGTCGCCGGCACCGCCCACGCCACGTTCATCGTGACGGGGCTCGTCGGCAGCGCCGCCTATCTCTACTCCGGGGAAATGAACACCGGCGAGAGTCGCGCGATCGCGGTCGTCCTCAGCGGCGCGAGCGTCCTTGGCGCGCTCGTCGGCGCGTCGGTGAACCCGTTCGTGCCACGGTCGCTGTTCGGGCTCCTGCTTGGCGGTGTCGCGATGGCCGTCGGCGGGACCATCCTCTATCGCGAGCGCCGGGGGTTTAGCCCGGTGTACGACCTCGAGCCGCTGACCCGTCTCGGGCAAGCGGTACTCGCGGGACTCGGGTTCGTTCTCGGGGTCGCCAGCGGTCTGCTGGGGATCGGTGGCCCGGTGCTTGCCGTCCCCGCGCTGGTGCTCGTCGGCGTCCCGATGTTGCTCGCCGTCGCCGTCGCGCAGGTCCAGTCGATCTTTATCGCGGCGTTTGCGGCCTCGGGCTATTTCCTGCAGGGAAACGTCCTCGTTCCGCTCGCGGTCGTCGTCGGTACGCCGCTGTTGCTCGGCGTCGTCGTCGGCTGGCGCGTTGCCCACGTCGTCGACCCCGAGAAGCTGAAAGTCGCGCTGGGAGTTGTCCTTCTGGCGGTCGGCCCCTATCTCGCGCTGTGACCACGATACGATGCAGTTGACGGACCCAAACTGAAGATGTCGCGCGTGGACGTCGAGATACCATGCCACCGCGGATTCTCGTCCCGTTTGATGACTCCGAGCCCGCTCGCGACGCACTCGCCTACGCGTTCGAGTTGTTTCCTCACGGCGAGTTCGTCGTGGTGACCGTCGCCGATACGACCTCGTTGCCGTACATCCCGAACACCGCTGACGACGCCGACCCAAGTGCCGAACGCCGTGAGTTGCTGGATGACGCCACCGATCGGCTGGCTGCAGCCGAAGCCATCGCCGACGAGCATGGTGTCGACATCGACACCCGAACGCGAACAGGAACACCAGCCCAGGAGATCCTCTCAGTTGCCGAGCACGACGCCGTCGATCACGTCGTCATCGGCAGCCACGGCCGATCCGGCGTCGCGCGACTCCTGCTCGGCAGCGTTGCCGAAGTCGTCGTTCGACACTCGCCGGTCCCGGTCACGACGGTTCGCTGACAGTCTCGAGGCGGCATGCCAATCGCGACCCGGGACCTGCAATGACGACAGCGGATGCGCCCGATCGCGTCGATGACCCGAAAATGGCAGATTCCGGCATAATCCCCTTCCCCGCCGTCCCGGTACGATGAGCCGATGCTTCCGTTCGTCGCGATAGCGATCGCTCTCGTCGGTGGCATAGTGGTCCTCGAGATCACGTCGTACCGAGCGCTCGAGCGGCTTCCCTCGGTCGCCACCGAGGAGTTCCCCGAGATCGACCGGGAGTTACTGGGGAAGTTCAGCAGCTTCGACCCCGAACTCGGGTGGGCACCCCAGCCGAACCGGGAGAAACAGAAAGATACAGGCGATCACCTCCCCGGCGAGGAGGTCCGCAGCGTGGTGACCTACTCGACCGACGAGTACGCCAGTCGGGTCTGTCCCGCAAAAGACCGTGACGAGAGCGCCGACACCACGGTCTCGACCTATGGTGACTCCTACTGTTTCTGCCGGGAGGTCGATAACGACGAAACGTTCCAGCACTACCTCGCGGCGGAACTCGACACCCACGTCGCCAACTACGGTGGCGGCAACTATGGGCTCGATCAGGCGCTCATGCGGCTCAAACGCAAGTACCCCGAGGATCCGACCGACTACGTCTTCATGGTCGTCACCGCCTCCTCGATCGCGCGCATTTTGAGCGTCTGGAAACACTATCAGGAGTTCGGCAATATCTTGGCGGTTAAACCCCGGTACGTGCTGGATGACGACGGCCTCGAGCGCGTCGAGAGCCCCGTCGACGAGAAAGCGGAGTTGCTCGCCCTCGAGTCGAAGGCCGACTTTCTCCGTGCGTACGACTTCCACTACGACCACTGGTTCGAGCCCCACTTCGCGACGCGGCCGTACACGACCGATTTCCTCGAGAAGGGGGAACACCTCCGGTACGCTGGCTATACGGCCGGGAAGGAACTCGAGCGCCGATTCGGTCGGTCGGTTCCGGGGGTCGACTTCGATCGGGCACAGACGCAGTCGGCGCTGCGGCTGGAACAGCCCCGAGTGCGGTACCACGAGCGGCTGTTCGAGACCCACGAACCCCTCTTCGACGCGCTCATCGAGGAGTTCGTCGACTACGCGGACGAGCAGGAGTTCGAACCGGTCTTCGTGATGGTCCAGCAACTCCGCTACGCGAAATACGAGGCCGAACACGGGCCGATCTATGGCAACCTCATGGAACGTCTCGACGATCGGTACGATGACCTGGCGACGATCGACATGGCGACGCACCTCTCGCCTGACGACGGCGACGTCGAGTCGTTGTACGTCGAGCGCGGGGAAGGCGGCCACTACAGCCCCGAGACGAACGCGGAAATCGCGGACGTGCTTGCCGAGGTCATCGAGCAGCGAGCGGTCGTCGAATGAACCCGCTCTATCTCGCCGTCGGCGTCGCGTTGCTCGGTGGCGGGATCGTCGACATCCTCTGGACGACCCTCTGGGTCGACGGCGGGTCAGGACCAATTGCCGGCCGATTCACGGCAGGCGTCTGGCGGGGACTCCGCGCCGTGACGCGGGACCACGACCGAGCGCTCAGCCTCGCCGGACCGATCACCCTCGCCCTGACGCTCGCGCTGTGGATTGGCCTCATCTGGGTCGGCTGGACGTTCATCTTCGCCAGCTATCCGACTGCGCTGGTCGACACGCGAACCGGCGGGACCGCCGACTGGTGGGGACGGTTCTACTACGTCGCCTACACGATGTTCACGGACGGAAACGGCGACTACACCCCGCTGTACGGCGGTGACGTCTGGGAAGTCGCCAGTGCGTTCACGACGGCCTCGGGCATGGCCTTCGTTACGCTCGGTGTCTCCTACGTTCTCACCGTACTCGGGGCCGTCTCGGACAAGCGATCGTTCGCAACCACCGTGACGGGGTTGGGGGGCCGGAGCGAGGCGTTTGTCCGCGCGGGCTGGAACGGCCAGGATTTCGACGGCCTCGAGCGAGCCCTCGAGACACTTGGCTCTGAGCTGAGCACCCTCGCCGAACAGCACAAATCGTATCCAATCTTGCACTACTACCACAGCGAGAAGGGCGAACGCGCATCGGCCGTGGCTGTCCCCATCTTCGATGAGTCGCTTATGCTCTTTCGATATGCCATTCCGGACGAGGCCAGCCCCGATCCGGCGGTCGTCGAGAACGCTCGCTCGAGCGCCCAGAGCTACCTCGAGACGCTTGATGAGTCCTTTATTGAACCCGAGCCAGCGGTCCCCCGATCGCCGAACCTCGAGCGACTTCGTGCGGACGACATTCCAACCGTTTCGGATCCGGAGTTCGCCGAAGCCCTCGCGGAGTTGACCGACCGCCGCCGTCGGTTGCTCGGCGTCGTCGAAGCCGACGCATGGGAGTGGCCGCCGCTCGAGGAGTGACGTGGGCCGGCCCGCTCGGGACGCTCGACTGTTTGTCGATGGAATTCGCTTGTGTCCCGGAGTATCCCGGACCGGTATTCATTGCGCTGCGGGTCGTGTCCGGCGGTATGGAGGAGTACGATTTCCTCGTTATCGGTTCCGGCTCCGGGCTCGACGTGGCAAACGTGGCGGCGAATCAGGGGCAGTCGGTCGCGGTCGTCGAGAAAGGGCGACTCGGCGGGACCTGTCTTAACCGCGGTTGTATCCCGTCGAAGAAGCTGTTGTATCACGCCGAAGTGATGGACACGATCGAGCGCGCCGACGAGTTCAACATCGACGCCACGGTGAACGACGTTCAGTTCGCGGACATCGTCCGCGAGGTCACTGAGGACGTCCACGGCAGTTCGGACGCGATCCGGCGTGGTCTGCACTCGTCGGATCGGATCGACCTGTACGAGGCGGAAGGCCGGTTCGTCGACGAACGGACGATCGAACTCGACGGCGAGAGCCACGACGGTAAGCGCCTCACCGCGGACACCGTCCTCGTCGCAGCGGGGACGCGTCCGGCGATTCCACCGATCGACGGCATCGAAACCGTCGACTTCCTCACCAGCACCGAGGCGCTGCAGTTGGAGACACCGCCGGACCATCTCGTGATCGTCGGCGGCGGCTACATCGCCGCCGAATTGGGGCAGTTCTTCGGGACGTTCGGCAGCGACGTGTCCATCATCAGTCGGCGGCCGAACCTACTTCCCGACGCCGACGAGGACGTCGCTGCGGAATTCACCGAGCGCTACGCGGACCGATTCGACGTCTATCCCGGCTACGAGGCTACTGCGGTCCTGCAGGGCGAGGACCCGATCACCGTCGAGGCGCGTCCCTACACCTACGATGATGGCGGCGGGCCACGCCCGGGGGACACCATCTCCGTTACTGGCGACGAGTTGCTCGTCGCGACCGGTCGCGTTCCCAACACCGACACGCTGAACGTCGCGGCCGCCGGTATCGAAACCGACCGTGACGGGTTCATACAGACCGACGAGTATCTTCGGACGACCGCCGACGGCGTCTGGGCGCTCGGCGACATCGTCGGCGAGTACCTGCTGAAACACAACGCGAACCACGAAGCTCAGGCCGTCATGCGCAACCTGTTCGGCGAGGACCTCGAGCCAGTCGACTACACGGCGATGCCGTTTGCCGTCTTCGCCTCGCCGGAGGTCGCCGGCGTCGGGCTGACCGAACAGGAACTACGCGCCGCGGACCGCGAGTACGCGAAACAAACGTATCGATACGAGGAGACTGCTCGCGGGAGCGCGATGCACGCCGAGGGGTTCGTCAAGCCGCTCATCGACCTCGAGGGCGAAATTCTGGGCTGTCACATCATCGGCCCCGACGCCTCGAACCTGATCGAAGAAGTCGTCGTGGCGATGACGGCCGGGTCCGGGACGATTTACGATATCCGGGAGTCGGTTCACATCCATCCCGCGCTCTCGGAGGTCGTCCAGCGAGCGTTCGCAGGGCAGTTCACTCGTGGTGGTCACGAACACGAACACGGACACGACCATGACCACGGCCACAACCATAACTAGTAAATCGTCGCCGGATCTGCAAACGCGATACACGACCGACATCGGCTTTTCTCCTCTTGGAACGCAGTCTCAGCTGCAATGGCAACCGCAGCGATCGTGATCTTGGCAGGGACGGAATCGCACGCCGACCTCGGCCGACTCGTCAACGGCCTCGAGACGGCCGCGGAATTCGCCGACAACCCCAACGACGAGGTAGAGTTGCTCTTCGACGGTGCCGGAACGCAGTGGATTCCGGAACTCGAAGACGAGAGTCACGACTATCACGGCCTCTATCGGTCGATACGAAACGAAGTGGTCGTCTGTGACTACTGTGCCAACGCCTTCGGAGTCGACGACGTCGTCGACGAGGCCGATATCATCACCGCCGACGAGAACGGCGGCCATCCCAGCATTCGCTCGCTGGTTGAGGACGACTCCGAGATTATCACGTTCTGACCAATCAACGGGGCAACTGCAGGCCCCACTACGCATCGAACGAACACAGTACCCCTTGCGATTCACTTTCACTCCGGTAGCACACAGCTTTTAGCCCCACCGTTAGTACAGGGAGACGATGACGTCGTTCCAGTCGACACTCGGTGACGAGCCGGGGATCGCCGAGGAGCTGGCAGAAAGCCAGCAGTCGATCTCCATCGCCGAGTTCTTCGAGAAGAACAAGCACATGCTCGGCTTCGACAGCGGCGCTCGAGGCCTCGTCACGGCCGTCAAGGAAGCCGTCGACAACGCCTTAGACGCCGCCGAGGAGGCCGGTATTCTCCCGGATATCTACGTCGAGATTCAGGAAGCCGGCGACTACTACCGCCTGATCGTCGAGGACAACGGGCCCGGACTAACCAAGGACTCGCTGCCCAAGGTCTTCGGAAAGCTGCTCTACGGCTCTCGCTTTCACGCACGCGAACAATCCCGTGGTCAGCAGGGGATCGGGATCTCCGCTGCGGTGCTTTACTCGCAACTGACCAGCGGGAAACCCGCCAAGATCACTAGCCGAACCCAGGGCTCGAGCGAGGCACAGTACTTCGAACTCATCGTCGACACCGACGCAAACGAACCCGAGATCAGCGTCGAGGAGACGACCACGTGGGACCGGCCCCACGGCACCCGCATCGAACTCGAGATGGAGGCCAACATGCGCGCCCGCGGGCAGCTCCACGACTACATCAAGCACACGGCGGTCGTCAACCCCCACGCCCGCCTCGAGTTGCGCGAACCCCAGGAACACTTCAAATTCGAGCGCGCGACCGACCAGCTCCCCGAAGAGACCGAAGAGATCCGCCCACACCCACACGGCGTCGAACTCGGGACCGTGATGAAGATGCTGGCGGCGACGGACTCCCAGACGGTCTCGGGGTTCGTTCAGGAGGAGTTTACTCGTGTTGGGAAGAAGACCGCTGACTCGATTATCGACGCGTTCCGCGACCGTCACTACGGCCGCGAGATGCGCTGGCGGCCGCCCACAGCACACGACGACGTCGATCTCGCCGCCGCAGCCGAGGACGCGACGGCGAACAAAGGACCCGAGGCGACGACGGCCTTCGCCGACGCCATCGCTGACGCGGTCGCAGACGAGGACCGAATCGCTCACCACGAACTGCTCGCGGTCGTCGACGCGGCCGCCGAGGAGGTCGCAGCCGATCACGGAACGACGTTCGGCGACACTGTCCGCGAAAACGCCGTCGAGGCGGTCTGGCTCGCACTGATCGACGCTGCCGACGCGGATGACGATGTCGTCGGCGAAGACGGCGACTCGCGGCTGGTCGCCGACCTCTACGACCTCGCAGATGACGCGACGAGCACGCGGAAAGACGACGAGACGATTCACGCCTTCGCAGACCGGCTCGCAGGAAAATTCGAGGACCTCGAGGACGATCGCCACCGACTCACACGCGCGACGCTTCGGGAATTCGTCGATCGAGCCGCGGATCTGACCGAGGAGTACGACGACGTCTCCTTCGGCGAGACGGCCCGCGAGAACGTCGTCGAGGCCGTCTGGAACGTCATGGCGACGGTTCCCGACGACCCGCCGCTCGTCCGCGAACTCAATGGCGACCGTGACGCCACCAGCGACCTCGTCGACGCGATGCGCGCGACCGATATCATGGCTCCGCCGACGCGGTGTCTCTCCCCGATCTCAGAAGAACTCATCACCGCCGGTCTCGAGAAGGAATTCGACGCCGACTTCTATGCCTCCGCGACGCGTGACGCCGGCGTCTCCGGCGGCGATCCGTTCATCGTCGAGGCTGGCATCGCCTACGGTGGGGAGCTACCGGCCGAAGGGACCGCGGAGGTCATGCGCTTTGCAAACCGCGTCCCGCTGGTCTACCAGCGTGGGGCCTGTGCGACGACTGACGTGGTCAAGACGATCGGCTGGCGCAACTACGGGCTCGACCAGCCCGGTGGCTCCGGCCTGCCAAACGGGCCGGTCGTGATCATGATCCACGTCGCCTCGACGAACGTGCCTTTCACCAGCGAGTCGAAAGACGCCATCGCCAACGTCCCCGAGATCGAAGACGAGATCGAACTCGCCATTCGGGAGGCGGCACGCGATCTCAAGAGCTATCTCAACAAGC
Source organism: Natrinema hispanicum (assembly GCF_004217335.1). Lineage (GTDB taxonomy): Archaea > Halobacteriota > Halobacteria > Halobacteriales > Natrialbaceae > Natrinema > Natrinema hispanicum. The sequence continues at coordinate 334,188 of NZ_SHMP01000004.1, read as the reverse complement.
GCCGGTCGATGCAAAAGCGCCGGAAGAAACAGAACGTCCTCGGGAAGATCCTTCCCGAGATGGCCACGAAAGTCGCCGAGGTCACCGGCCGCGAGGAACCCGACATCGACGACGCGATCGCTCGCATCATGAACAACGTACTCGTCGAGCGCCAGACCAAAGCGAACGGTGACGGTCAGGCCGTCTCTGTCGTCGTCGAGAACAACTCGAGTACGAACGAATCGCTCGAGATCACCGACATCGTGTCGGCCGAGCCGACGGGTCTCTCCGACAGCGCGACCGTCGTCGAGATGGATGGTGAGTGGTTCGTCAAGTGGGAACCCGAGGTGGGAAGCGACGACGAGGCCATGCTCGAGTACGAGGTGCCGGACGACGCGACGTTTGACCTGGACGTGAAAGGTGTCGAGAGCGAGAAACTTACGGTAAAACAATGAGCGCAGACAACGACCAGCAGGCACGAGAGCAGCTGATCGATCTCGCGGCGCAGTTCTACGACCAGTTCGAACTGGGCGAGATCCCGCACATGTCCGTTCCGACGCGGACGAAGAACAACATCGAGTACGACGAAGACAAAGCCGTCTGGGTTTATGGCGACCGCGAGTCGACCCGGTCGGCGAACTCGGTTCGGGGGGCGCGAAAGCTCCTGAAGGCGGTCTACACCATCGAATTCCTCGCCGACCAGCTCGAGGAGGATCGCTCGTCGACGCTGCGTGAACTCTACTACCTCTCTGAGAGTTGGGACAACGAGGAAGCCCAGTTTTCGGATCAGGACGAATCGAACGGCCTCATCGAGGACTTAGAGATCGTCTCTGGAGTCACCCGTGAAGACTTCCACATGCGCCCCGAGGAGTCGGGCGCGACGCTCATGGGACCGCTGCACCTCCGCGAACAGACCCGCCGCGGCGAACGCGAGATCCACTGTCAGAAAGACGTCGGCGAGGGCGGCTATCAGATCCCGAACAACCCCGACACGATCGACTTCCTCGATTGTGACGCCGACTTCATCCTCGCGGTCGAGACCGGTGGGATGCGCGACCGACTCGTCGAGAACGGCTTCGATGACGAGTACAACGCCCTGATCGTCCACCTCAAGGGTCAGCCTGCGCGGGCGACTCGCCGGATCACGAAGCGACTCCACGACGAACTCGACCTTCCCGTCACCGTCTTTACCGACGGTGACCCGTGGTCGTACCGCATCTACGGCTCGGTCGCCTACGGCTCGATTAAGTCCGCACACCTCTCGGAGTACCTCGCGACCCCCGCCGCACAGTTCATCGGCATCCAGCCCGCCGACATCGTCGAGTACGACCTGCCGACCGACCCGCTCTCGGATTCGGACATCAACGCCTTGGAGAGCGAACTCGAGGACCCACGCTTCCAGACCGATTACTGGGAGGAACAGATCGAACTGCAACTCGATCTCGGGAAGAAGTCCGAACAGCAGGCACTGGCGTCACACGGGCTTGATTTCGTGACGGAGACGTATCTCCCCGAACGGCTCACCGAGATGGGCGTCTTCTAGAGCGTCGTATCGAACCCGCTCTCGAGGCGCGCGTTCACTGCTGTTTTCCGACACGTTCTGACTCACCTGTTCAGCGATGGCCTGTGTCTGCAGGTGCAACCGGTTCCCGGCCACATCGCCAATCTCCGCCGAGAACTGTGCTATGACGGATGAAAACGACAGCCAACGGCCGATGCACAGCGACCCTGACAAGGAGGCGATCGACGAACCAACGACGTCCGGCGCGCAGGAGGCCGACGAGACCGCGTGGATGATGAAAGAGGGCGTCACGATCGGCTTGATCTCGATCGCACTCGTCCTCGTGCTGGCACTGGGGCTTCTGCAGGCAACCGGCTCTGCGATCGACATTTTTGGATTGTTCATCGAGAGTGCACTCGGTCAATGGCTCGTTGTCGGCGTCCTCGCGCTCGCCGTTCTCACGGCGTTCGTCTGGTCACGCGTCGGCGTCTGAGCGCCGCGGTGGGTGACTGTTACTCGTCGAGGACGACCGGCACGCCCCGGCGTGCAACGTCGACGACGAACGCGTCGGCGTCGGTTTCGATCGCCGCGAACGTATCGTAGTGCACTGGGAGCACGAGATCCGGCTTGAGCCGGTCGGCTAGCGCTGCCGCGTCGTGACGATCCATCGTGACCGTGCCGCCGATCGGCGGGATGAAGAGATCGACCGGAACGTCCTCGTGGACTGGGAGGACGTCAGTATCGCCGGGCCAGAACGCCGTGACACCATCGACGGTGACGCCGAAACCACAGCCCTGCCCGTTGGGGTGGTAGGGACGTCCGTTTTCGTCGACGTGTGGCCCGGCGGGATCGTTGTATGCTGGCATCGTAAACAGATCGAGCGGCCCGAGCGCGAACGATTCGTCCGCACCGACGCGTTCCACGTCGAACGGCAGGTCGTCGGGATCCTCGTCGACCCGATCGATCTCGCTTGCGTCGATCGAGTCGTGAACGACGACCAGCGCGTCTTCCCGGGCGACCCGTCGGATCGAATCAGGGTCGTAGTGGTGATCGTGGCTGACGAGGATCAGGTCCCCGTCGCGGGGCTCGAGCCCGTCCAGGAAACCGTACTCTTCGGGCCCGGGATCGATGTAGACGACCGCGCCCGTCTGGCCCTCGAGCCGGACGGTCGCGAGGCCGAACCAGTCGACGGTCACGGCGTCGAATCGGACGGTCATGCTCGTCTCGGCGTCAGACGGACGACTGTAAGTCAGTTCCGGTGCACTCGCGACCGTCCTGCGGTCCCACCGGGACATCGGGACAACAGATCGTATCAGGGGATTCGGATCGAGTGCTCGAGCGTCCCGACACCCTCGACTTCGATCTCGATCTCGTCGCCGTCGGCGAGTGGACCGACGCCCTCGGGCGTGCCGGTCGCGATCACGTCACCGGGTTCGAGGGTGAGGTAGGTCGTGATCTCGGCGATCAGCTCCGGAATGGGGAAGATGAGGTTCTCACGGGAGCCGTCCTGTTTCGTTTCGCCGTTGACGCGGGTTCGGACAGCGGCGTCGGCGGGGACTTCGTCGGGGGTCGCGAGCACCGGCCCCATCGGCGCAGCACCGTCGAAGGCCTTGCCGCGGATCCAGTTTTGTTCCTGGCGCTGGTCGTCGCGATTCGAGAGGTCGTTGACGCAGGTAAAGCCAGCGACGACGTCCATCGCATCGGCTTCGGAGACGTGACGACACTGCTCGCCGATGACGACGCCGAGTTCGGCCTCGTGGTCGATGCGGTCTTTCCCTGCCGGCAGGGTGACGGTATCGCCGTGGGCCGCGAGCGTGTTCGGCGGTTTGAGAAAGAGCATCGGCCGATCGGGGACCTCCGAATCGAGTTCGGCGGCGTGTTTGGCGTAGTTCTTCCCGATACAGACGATCTTCGAGGGCTCCGACGGCGGGAGGACATCGATTTCGTCGCTCTCGAGGTCGTAGCTCTCGGTTGCGAAGTGAACGGTTCCGTTCTCGTACTCGCCGCGGCGGACTGCGCCGGCTGGGTCGCGAAAGCGGACGTATTTCATGGTCGGTGGAATGGGGACCGGGGATCAAAAGCGTTGAGGAGGCGGCCAGTGTGCGGTGACAGCAATACACCTCGTGCGCCCACGCCCCCGCGGTCGGCTCAGCTCGATCCACTCTGTTGGAAACCGAGCATGATCTCGGGATGTGACTCGGCGGAATGTCATGCGACCGACAGTGGCTGGTGTCGTGATGGGTGCGTGAGAGCGTGCCATCGTCGGCTCGGAACGGAACGCTTTTTACTAGCCCCCGGCAACGATGAGTTGCACACAAGGTGTGTGACGGATCGCTCCGTTGGTGTAGTCCGGCCAATCATTTCGGCCTTTCGAGCCGATGACCTGGGTTCAAATCCCAGACGGAGCATTTTACGACGAGCAAGCTCGCGAGTCGTAAGTGCGATCCTGGATTTGAAGTAGAGAAACGTGAGTGTTTCGCGTGGTTCAAATCCCAGACGGAGCACTTCTACCGAGCTTTTACGATCCGATAGCCGTCAGTTCCGGCAGCCGGTGACGGTGTCCGGATCGGCGTTCACCGACGAGTCAGCAGTCGACTCGAGCCGACTGGCGACAGCGTCCCCGGTGACGATCGAAGACCGAGAGACAGTGATATGATCCTCCTGACAGATACGGACGCTGGCATTGGTCCCACGAATCTACAGCTATGCAAGAGACTGCCGTCTACCATATGACATCGACTCACTGACTCTGGATAGAACTGGATGTTCGTAAACCTCTAGTACGTGGCGTACGTTGGACCAGCTAATGACATACGAGCATTTGGATGCAGATCTGGTAAACGAACTTCTTGGTGACGGTCGGGCCAGTCTCCGAAGTCTGGCTGAAAAACTCGATGTCTCCGTCACGACGGTCTCGAACCATCTCTCGGATCTCGAGGACGAGGGCGTGATCGAAGGCTACACGCCACAGGTCGACTACGACGCGCTCGGCTACGATGTCACGGCGATCATGCAACTGAAAGCCGAAGGGAGTGCGCTCCCCGAAATCACACAGACGCTCAAAGACCACCGACAGATGATCTCCGTCTACGAAGTGACGGGAGACTACGACGTCATCGCGATCGGGAAGTTCAAAGATACGGATGACATGAACGACGAGATCAAGTCCCTGATCACTGACCCTGATATCAAGCAATCGAACACGAGCATCGTGCTCAACATCGTCTCCGAGAACGAACAGTTCGAACTCGAGACGTCGTAATCAGTTCGTGTCGATCGCTGCGGTCTCGACCTCCTGTACCAGGCCGACGCGATAGAGCCGCACGTTCGAGACACGCTCGAGCGCAGAGAGCGACGGCTACACGCCGTCCGTGTCGTTGTCGGCTCCCGTTTCGTTGTCACCAGCGTCGGTCTCGGTACCGGCGGTCGCTTCATCGTCTGTCTCGACACCGTCTCTGCCTGCCGGTTCCGCACCACCATCGCCATCGGCCGGGACGAGGCGGTGGACCGCCCCTTCGCCCTCGACCGTCGACGTACTGGTCGTGAGGACGTAGAGCTCGCCGTCGGCACCCTCGCCGAAGGCGTAGACGAAGCCGGTCGGGCGACCGTTCTTGGCCGCCTCGCCCTCGAGTTGAAGCTGCTCGATGGGCCACAGTCCATCCTGACCGGAGTCCTGTGTGGCGTCTCCCTCGGTGTCCTGCCAGCCCTCGGGTGGCCGTGCGAGGAAGACGGTCCCCGGACTCTCGCCGTCGAGGCTCCAGTCGCCGAAGACGTACGTTCCTTCGAGTTCGCTGATTTCGTCGCCCTCGTAGAGGGAGCCACCGGTGACGGAGACGCCGATCTGACCGCTACTGACTCCCGCACCGCCGCCGCCGGAGCCGGCGGTTTCGTTGCCGGCCGCAGTCTCGTTGCCGCTCGTGGTTTCGTTCCCGGCGTCGGTCTCGTTGCCGCCATCGTCTCCGGCACCAGGGTCTGGCTCGAGGACGCTGATTTCGTGGGGATACTCGATCACTGGATCGAGGAGGGGTTCGCCACCGCGAACGTCCTCTGGCGTGCGCTGGGGACAGTTCTGCGGTGGCTCACTGGGCGTCTCTGTGCTAAAGCAGTGGGTTCCTTCCTTGACGTTCCAGCTGTAGTTGCCGCCCCGCTGGACGTGGTTGACGCTCTCGAAGAGGTTTTGTCCGACGTCCGCGGCGAGGAGTTCGCCACTGTCGGTAAAGGACATCCCCCACGGGTTCCGGAAGCCCCAGGCGTAGTGTTCGCCGAGTTCGCCCTCCTGATCGACCAGCGGATTGTCGTCCGGAATCGCGTACGGCGTCTCGTCGCCCTCTTGGTCGACGTCGATCCGGAGGATTGCGCCGAGGAGGTTCTCCTGAGTGTCCTGCCCGTTGCCGCCGTCGTTCTCGTCGTACCAGTCGTCGACGTGGCCGGTTCCTGTGTCGTTCGCACCGCCGCCGTCGCCGGTTCCCACGTAGAGGTAGCCGTCGGGACCGAAGCAGATGTTCCCCGAGTTGTGATTGAACTGCGGCTCTGGAATCTCGAGGAGCACTCGCTCGGAGTCCGGATCTGCCGTCGCGTTGTCGTCGATTGCCGTCTGGAACTCCGAGAGGACGAACGTGTGATCGTACTCCTCGGGCGTTCCGTCCCGTGGTGGCGAGCTGTACCGGACGTAGAACTGACCGTTGTCGGCGAATTCGGGATGGAACGCAAGGCCGAGCAGCCCGCGCTCGTCGAACTCCATGAACTCGACGAGTTGGTCCGAGATGTCGAGGAACGGCTCGTCCTCGAGGCCGTCGGGTCCGTGGACGTAGATCTGTCCCGTCTGATCGGTGATGAACCGTCGGTCGGCGTCCTCGTCGGCGACCGTAAGACTCGTCGGGGCGGTCAGCCCCTCCGCAACCGTCTCGATACCGACAGTCGGTCCCTGGCCGATTACCTGAGCGGGTGCCGCGGCCATACCGCCGTCGTCCTCCTCGTCGACGAGCTCGATTTCGCCGTGCATCGTACTGGAGTGGGGTTGACAGTAGTACTCTGCCATTCCCTCCTGTGCGGTGAACTCGACAGTCTGGGTCTCGCCTTCCGTCGCGAGGATATCCGTCGAGACGAACGCCTCATCGCCCGCCTCGTTTTCGATGACGAAGTTGTGTCCCGCACCGTCTACGTTCTCCCAGATAAGCGTATAGTCCTGGCCCTCCACGAGCCGAAGCATCGGGTTTCGTTCGTCCGCGATCGGGTCTGGTTCCTGTCCGACCCACCCGCTGATCTGCCCACCCAGTCTGATCTCGCCGGTAATCGCGTCTTGCTGACCGAGTACTGGCAGTGCAAGACCCGCCGCGGAGAGCGCCGCGGATGAGCGAAGAACCGTCCGCCTCGAAACCGCCGGTGTGGAATCGTCGCTTCGTGTCATGGTAGCAGTAAGCCGCCGTGCTGGATCGTGTCTCTCTCGCCCCGCGTCTGAGATGTGCTGACATAGTGAAATAAGCTGAATTGATCGTTCCTCGGATAAATCGATCGTGTTCGAATTCGAATTCCGTAATTCGGTTTTATCAAACCCTAATGACTGTTTTCGATCAGCAGAGTTCGCTCACTCCCGCGCAACACCGTCTCACAAACTGAGAAGTAAACGTGAGCTTTGGCCATGACAGCCGCCAGTCGAATGTGTCGGTTGCCGGATACACAAGCCTGGTTTGGCCTGGCTGCGGCCCGTATTCGGATGTTAGCGCCAGTTCATAATGGTTGTTTATAATAAATGTTCCGAAAGCTACTAATGGAGAGATGTGGCGATAGCTTGCAATGGTGCACACGCTTGCCGTCGACACTGACGAGGTGTACGAACGAGTCGTCACTGGTGTCGCAGCACTCGAGGGAACCGAGCCGGTAGAGTTACCCCCGTTGTTTGATGCGATCGATCCCGACGCACTTGCGACGGTTTTTGAAACGACTGCGTCCGGGAGACGTCGTTCTGGCACCGTCGAATTCACGTACGCGGGCCACCAGATTCACGTTTCGTTTGACGAAACCGGGGACACTGTCGTGACGATCGATTGATACGGTCTGCTGTAACGATTTACCAGTGCAACCGCAGTGCGGGTTGCGGTTGCACCGGAAATGACTTACAGCAGTCCGTATGAACGGGAGGCATCCACCCACCCTGTTTGCTGCTCTCTATTTTCCTCTGCCGTCCGCTCGTGACCGACTCACTCGCGAGAGACCAGTACCGGACCTCGGTGCAGTCGCTACTGTAATGCGACAGCAGTCGATACGAGCAATCAATGGCACGACTCGAGCGGCTCAGGGCCTATCCGGTAAAGGCACTCGACGGCATCGACCTCGAGCGGGCGGCCGTCCTCGACGGTGGGACCATCGAACACGACCGAGAGTTCGCGTTGTTCGACGCCGACGGCGAAGTGATCAACGGGAAACGAACTGCCCGTGTCCACGATCTCGATACTGGGTTCGATCCGGAGACGGCTGTACTCACGGTTGCGACGCCTGATGGTGAGCACCGACGGTTCGACCTCGAGAACGAGCCCGAGACCGCGACGGCCTGGTTCAGCGAGTGGTTCGACGTGGACCTCTCGCTCGAGCGGGATCGATCGCTGGGATTCGTCGACCGACGCGAGATGGGGCCGTCGGTGGTCAGCACGGCGACGCTTCGGACCGTCGCCGACTGGTTCGAGGAGACGACGGTCGACGACGTGCGCCGGCGACTCCGGACGAACATCGAGATCGGCGGCGTCGAGCCGTTCTGGGAGGATCAGTTCGTCGGCGCGGACGTGCCAGCGTTCGAGATCGGCGGCGTCCGGTTCGAGGGAGTCAAACCGTGTGCCCGGTGTATCGTCCCCCAGCGCGACCCCGACACTGGCGAGGTGACACCGGACTTTCGGGAGCGGTTCATTCGGCGTCGCGAAGCGACGTTTCCCGACTGGGCGGACGCCAACGCGTTCGATCACTACTATTCGCTGACGATCCTTACGCGCGTTCCCGACTGCGACCGCGGCGAGACGCTCTGTGTGGACGATCCGGTCGATGTCGTGACGAACTGAGTCCAATAGCGGTTGGCCGCTGGTTCGTGCGGGCTGCTGTCAGACGGTCTGCTGTCAGTCAGTGCCGGCGCACCTGCGAGCCGTCTGGATGCGCCAAACCCGTGCCAGCAGTCCGTCTCAGTGGTCGATTCCGGGACGCTCGAGCGTTGTCTCGGCCCCCGAGTGCTCGTCGTCTGACCCCGAGAGGGCCGTCTCGAGGTCCAGCGTTGCCAACAATTCGTTCCGTGCCGGCTCGCACGGCCGTCGGAAGTAATACGTGTGTGCACAGCCGGCGATTAGCTCCGAGAGCGGCCGCTCCTGGTCGTTGACGATCGAAACGAGATCCCCCGTCACCGCGATCAAGACGGCGTCGTCTGGCTTGGACAGGGCTGCCCGGAGTTCGCCGGCGGTACAGTCAACCGGTAGCTCGAGGCTGACGCCATCGACGGTCGCCCATCGCGTCTCCATACATCAATAGTCGGACACGCGCATCTATATGATTGTGCCCGCATACACATGCCGACCGCTCAGAGGACGCGATCCCGACGCTCCGTTGCTAGCCTGCAGGGCCAGAGCGATAAAGTGGATTCGCTCGGAGGGTCAATGTGTAATGGCCGATCGAAGGGGGGAGGCGATCGGGACGCTCGAGTTCGTGGCCCGATCTCCGAGTCGCATTTCGATCCTCGAAACGCTCGCAGAGGACGGTATCGCATCGAGAGACTCACTGGCCGCCGAAGTCGACGTCGTCCGGACGACGCTACAACGAAGTCTGCAGGGACTGACCGATCGAGGGCTGATTCGTGAACGGAATCGACAGTACGAGCTGACAGCTGCCGGCGCGCTCGTCACGAGTGGCCTGTCAGCGGCGCTCGAGGGAGTCGGGGCGGCGACGCGTCTCAAACCGGTTCTCGAGCGGCTCCCGGCGGAGACGTTCGAATTCGACATCGAGCGACTCGCCGACGCGACCGTGGTCGAATCCACGACGGCCACTCCCTACGCACCGGTCGAGCGCCACGCGGCGAGCCTCGCCGACGCGAAACACGCCCGACTGTTGTTGCCGGCGGTCGGAACCAAGCCGATCGAGACGACACAGGACGCACTCGAGACGGGCGCGACTGTCGAACTGGTCGTCACGACGTCGATCGCAGAGACGCTTCGGACGGCGTCACCGATCGCAGAGCAGTTCATGGCCGTCGTTGACAGCGATGGATTCTCAGTCTCGGTCGCTCCGGCGGAGATCGAATTCTATCTGGGAATCGTCGACGAGACCGTCCAGATCGGCGTCCACGACGAAAGCGGCGTCCCGGCGGCGCTACTCGAGTCGACCGACGACCGAGTCAGGCACTGGGCGATCGATCGGTTCGACGCGTTCAACCGACGAGCGAGGCCGTTCGAGCGCGAGGCGTAAGTCCGTAATTCTCGAAGCGCCGCGGTGTGCACGCCGTGCACACGCTGTGTGGGACACACTGATATCGTCTCGGTCCGCCGTACTGGATGCGGCAGGTGGTGGGTCGATGGCCGCACAGCAGCGTCCCCTCGCAGGCGCTGGATGGAGACTTATCGGCGGGCCGCGTCCGACTGTTTCGATCTCAACCTCGGCCCGGTCCGACCGGATCAGTCTTTCTCTGCAAATAGGCAAGGCGAGTGCCTCGGGGTCGTCCGAGACGGCTTCGCTGTCTCGTGATGACGAGAGAGCTCCGCTCTCTCGAACCACCTCAGCTTTGCACGTTGAAGTAGGAGCGTGACGTAGGCGGTGGCAAAGACGGATGATGCCGATTACGGACTTCTTGTCGTGTACGCGTGCGTTCGACGAGTTCGAGTCGCTGTCTCCAGCACAACGTCATCACGCCAAAACCTACGCCACAGGTCTTGTTGCGGCCAGCAACAAGACCGTGGCGGGCATCGCACGCGAAGTCCTTCCAGCCAACAGCAAACGCGCTCTCAACAAGTTCCTCACCGAGTACGACTGGGACGAACAGCAGTTCAACCACGAACGCCTTGAAGAACTCCAGAAACACGGTGAAACACGCTGGTCAAAGGATGGCTACATCATCCTCGACGACACGATCACCGAGAAAGCCGGGGACGAAGTCCCCGGCGTCGGCCACTTCTACGATCACGCCGAAGGTGACACTGTCTGGGGGCAAGATCTCATCTACGCTTTCTACGCTGACGACAAAACCGCCTATCCGCTCACCTTTCGCCTCTACGAAAAGCAAGATGAGGACGACCAAGACCATGACACCAAGTACGATCTCGCCCGCGAGATCGTTACCGAACTCGAAGAAGAGGTAGGTGTACCTGCGGACACCTACCTCTTCGACTCGTGGTTTGCCCACGATTCTGGCCTTCCTGAACTTATCGAATCCTACGGCAAGGACTGGATCGGCCCGCTCCGGAGCAATCGACAGGTGACCTACGGTGGAGAAGAAATCCGCGTCGATGCGCTGGAAGAGCGCATCGACACGGTTGAGCGCAATATCGAGGACGAGACCTACCACATCTGGACAAAGAAGCTTCCCGTCTCCCAGCTGGGAGACGTGAAGCTGGTTATCGCCGAGAAAGAGACCGACGAAGACGAAGAGAATCCGGTCAAGTATCTCGCTACGAACAAGATCGACGCACCGACCGAACACGTGATTCGCTCCTACGGAATGCGGTGGCGCATCGAGACGTTCTTCGAGGACTCGAAGCAGGATCTCGGCTTGGGAGACTGCGAGATGCAGACCGACGAAGGTGCCAGTCGCCACTGGCACCTTCTCATGGCCGCCTACAGTCTCGTTCGTCTTGATCCCGATTCGAGCGCCTTGGGGACGGTTCGCTCGAAAGCGTCATCGCTTCGAGCGAACCTTGAACATTCTCTGAAAGAAGCCGTGTACAACCTTCTCTCGTGGGTTCGGGACAACGATGACCGAGGCGTTGATGTCCTCATGGAAGAGATCGACCATCTCTTCGTTCACTCAACAGCTGACGCTAACGTGCAAAGCTGAGGAACCACTTGACCCCGAGGCGGTTTACGGTGTCAGGAAACGCTTTGAGCGTCCAGTCCCACACTGCGAGTGTGAGTGAAAATCGCGTCGTCGAAGGGCGAATGGTGACTGCAAGAAAGCTTGCCGAGATCGTCGAAGGTGACTCCGTGATGGAAGTCGACTCGATCGAAGAGGCCGATCAGGAGTGTCCGGCGTGTGGCGGTTCCGTCTTGACAGTGACGTACATGCCATCCGTGACCGAACTCGTCACGGGCCGTAAGTGTCAAGACTGCGACTGGAGTGAGACCGACCGGAACTAATCTGCTTCAAGACCGCTCTATCTCCGCCGCGAACTCATGGGAACACGGACGGTAGCGTCGCTTCGTCGATCCAGAACGCCTCGACCGCCCGGCCGAGTGCAGCGAACTCAGCCGGATCGCTCGGTTTCGTGAGATACGCGTTCGCACACAGCTCGTAGCTTTTGCGGATGTCTTCGGTCGCTTTCGAACTCGTCAGCACGATAACCGGCAAGGCCGTCAGTTCCTGTTCGTCTCTGATGGCCTCGAGGACAGCGAAACCGTCCGTCCTGGGGAGGTTCAGATCGAGTAGCACCAAGTCGATGCTGGGACCGGCCGTCTCGCAACCGTGCTCTCGCAGGAACTCGAGGGCTGCGTCGCCGTCGACGACCGTATGAAACGTCGGCTCGAATCCTGTCGCTCCGAACGCTTCCTGTATCAGGCGAACGTCGCCGGGGTTGTCCTCAACGAGCAAGATAGACACAGACTCGGAGTCGGACTGTTGAGACACGGGTCTGCTCGATCGAGTGAAAGGAAGCTGCAGGCTTAAGGCTACGTACAAAGCATGTTGGGATCACACCGGATTCGGTGTTCGATAGCCATCGCTGCGGTCGTCCGCTACCGCTCGACGATCGTCCCGCCAGCCAGTCCCTCCCACTCGACGCGGTAGCCGAGTCGCGAGAGGATCGCGCTCGCATCGGAGAGGCCATCTGCCTCGAGCACCGCCTCGGCATCTTCGAGCGACATCCCGGCCTCGAGGTCGTCCTTGATCGACTCGAGGACGGGAGGCCGAACCAGCGCCCGGCCGACCCGTTCGTGGTCGGGCGTGGCTTTGTCCGCGAGGGCAGCCGCGCTTACGCCGTAGCGCTCGGCGAGCGCCTCGAGCGTGATGACGTCGTCGTCCGGCTGCAACGTGTCGGGAAGCTGTGCTGCATCCTCGGCAACCAGCTGTCGTTCGTACTCCCGGAGGACATCGGCGACGTCTTTGAGCCGCACCGTCCCCGAGTAGGGGATCGCCCGGTGGTCACGGGCGGCGATTTCCCCGCCGACGCCCAGTGAGTCGTCGACGGCGACAAGCATGGCGACGTCCTCGAGATCGGCGAGCTGAGAGAGCTTCTTCTGGACGTACTCGGGCGTCCAAAAGCCCATGATCTCGAAGTAAACGCGGAAGTCACCGTGGGCATATTCGAAGGCGAAATCCGGGATCATCACCCGCGTGCCCGTCGCGAGCGGTTCGGGTTCGCGGACGAGCTCCCAGTCGAGATCGAGACTGGAAAAGCGAGCCGCGAAATCAGCTTCGACGCCACTGTCGAAGGACACCTCCGCGACCGGATCAGCGTCTGGAACCCGAATCGGGTCCGCGTCGGAGAGTGTAAGCGTTCGCTCTGTGCCCCGGTCGTCGATCGTTACCTCGAGCTGCCACGCGTCGGCACTCGCGACGGTCCGCAGGAGTTGTGCAAAGCGGGTCCCGTATCTGCGGGTCGCCCGAAAGAGGTGTGTCGGACCCGTGACGACGACCTCGCGGTTGGAGAGCTCGTCAGCGCCGTCCGCAGCGTCGCCCTCGAGCCGGCGAATCTCGTACATCAAGCGCAGGCGCTTGATCGCCGAAATCAGCGCTTTGGGATCGCTCGAGCGCACCCGCACCTCGGTCGCGTCGAACAGCGCCGTCTGGGCCAGCGAGAGGTTGTACTGGGCGACCAGCCCGTCGGGATCCCAGCGCGGTTCGACTGCAGTCAGGACCTGGCGCTCCTCGAGATCAGCGTACAGTGCGGTCTCGAGGTCGTCGGCCGACACGTCGAGCGATTCGCTCGCACGAATGAGTGCCATCGCGCGCTCGTCTTCGGTGACGACGCCGACCGCTTCAGCGGCCTCGAAGGCGGCTCGACGGGCGCGTTCGGGCTCGATCGCCGCGTCGGTTTCGAACGTCGCCTCCCGTTCGACCAGCGCCGCGAGGCCGCGAGCGAGTTTGAAATCGTCGGCCTCGCGCTCGAGTCCTGTGAGTGCATCCTCCAGCGCCGCCCGCGGCTCGCCGACGTGACCCTGATAGGTGCCGATGACGCGGGCGGCGAGTGGCCGATGGCTCCGGTCGGCAAACTGGGGGTGATACCCCCCGCCGGCCCGCGAGACGCGCAGCAGGTCCTTCGTCAGCATCGGTCTCGAGTCGGGGTTGCGACGGCAAAAGTCACCCGGACGGCGGCGTCTCGTGATCGGTCACGACGGGGGTCGGCGCAGTCGCCGGGATTACGGCGGCTCCGTTCCAACACCACAGATGGACGATTCGGCCCTCCGAATCGAGTACGAAACTCACGACGGCGTCTGGGGGCTGATCGGACGGCTCGTCTACACACTCGAGAAACGCCGCATTAGCGTCGCCTCTCAGCGACGCGCTCTTCCCCGGTCCCCTCGCTTACAACTTCATAGAGCAGTGCACGGTTTCCGTCCGCCGTCGGCCGCAGGATTCGCCCGAGCCGCTGGGTGAATTCCCGTTCGCTGCCGCTGCCCGAGAGGACGACCGCGACGTTCGCGTCGGGCACGTCGACGCCTTCATCGAGGACGTTCGAGGTCGCGATCCGGGTATACGTCCCCTCGCGGAAGCGCTCCAAGATCTCCCGGCGTTCCGCCGCTCCAGTTTGGTGAGTGATCGTCGGGATCAGGAACCGCTCGCTGACGTCGTACGCAAGATCGTTGTGTGCCGTAAAGACGATGATCCGCTCGTCGCGGTGGTCGGCAAGGATCTCGGTGAGGGCTTCGAGTTTGGCTTCACTCCCAAGCATGATCTCACGCGCACGCTGGCGCGCGAGTAGCGCTTTTCGGGCTTCGGGATCGTTCCCGGACCGTTTGACGAGTTCTTGATAATCCGAGCCGCTGCGCATGTCGATACCCGACTTCGCGAGGTAGCTCGTGAACACGTCCTGATTTCGCTCGTATGCTTCGCGCTCGTCGGTCGTCAGTGCCACCTCGAGGCGCTTGATGTCGTAGTCGGCGAGGTGGTCGCCGGCGAGTTCGTCGACGTCGATGCGGTGGACGAGCGGGCCGACGAGGTCCTCGATTACCTCGTGTGCGCCGTCGGGGCGCTCGAACGTCGCGGTTAGCCCCAGCCGTGCCGGTGCGGCCAGCAGGCGTGCGATCTCCCGATAGCCTTCGCCGCCGAGGTGATGGACTTCGTCGAAGATCACACAGCCAAAGCGGTCGCCCACGGAACCGGCCTTGAGATACGCCGAGTCGTACGTCGAAACGGTGATCGGCTCGAGGCGCTGTTCGCCGCCGCCGAAACGGCCGATCTGTCCTCCAAATTCGCGCTCGAGTTCGCGCTGCCACTGCTCGAGGAGGTCGATCGTCGGCACGACGACCAGCGTCGGTGTCGAGAGCCGTTCGATCGCTTTCAGCGCGATGACGGTCTTGCCGCTGCCGGTCGGCAGTTCGAGGACGCCGGCGGGGGCTCGCTCGATGGATTCGAGAGCCGGCCCGTCGGCCCAGCGGTCAGTTGCGAGCCACGTCTCGAGTGCCGTCTGCTGATAGTCGCGGAGTTCGTACGCCGACGCGAGAGGTGCCACCGACTCGAGCTCGAGGACGTGATCGTCGATCGCGGCAGTCGATCTGTCCACCGCAGCACGCAGGGCGGCATACTGACCGGCGGGAAGCCGCCAGCTGTCAGTTCGCGGGTCCGCCTCGAGGTCGGGCAGGGTCGCCTGCAGCGACGACGGCGAGAGCGGCGACTGCTCGAGGCCGTCCAGTCGGATCGTGCCGTCCTCATAGTAGAGGTCGATCGCCGAGACATCGTCCGCCGAAGCCCGTGTCACGGCCCATAGTCGGGACAGCACGCACATATACGGTCGGGTGTTCGGTGGAACGCCGTGCCGTCCCGCGGGCACAACGGTGTGTTCCATCGGAACCGGTCTCAAACCGATGCTGTCGGGTAGAACTCGCTTGCGGCCAGTATTATCCCAACTCGCACTCATAGAATAACGGTGTCTAGACCTGGATGGAACACGGTAATCGGGTACCTCAACCCTTTTATTACCGCTGTTCGTTGACTGCCATATGAGCGAAGACGAGGGCACGAACGCGTCAGCCCAGGGTGTCCCGTCCGAGGAGGAATCCGACGACGGCGAGATGGCCGACGCCGATCCCGAGACGGCACCGACCGGAGAGTCGGAATTGGCAGCCGAATCGGTCGAGACAGAACCGACGGCAGTGGACGACACGCCCGACGAAGACACAGCTAGCGCTCCCGAAACGAGCGAGGACATCCAGCACGTCCTCGATCGCCTCACCGAAGTCGACGACGAACTCGCCGATACGGTCGCCTCGATCGTCGACGAGGCCCGCGACCTCAACGGGACCGTAAGCCACCAGCGCGAGGAACTCGAGGACCTCGCGGAACGCATCGAGTCCCAGGCCGAGACGATCGACGACCTCCAGACCGAACTCGAGGACGCCGAAGCGACGATCGACGAGTACGAAGCCGAGATCGAGGATCTGGAAAGTCGACTCAAACGCAAGCAGGCGGACTTTCAAAACTACAAGAAACGGGCGAAAAAGCGCCAACAGCAGATCAAGGATCGCGCCGCCGAGGACCTCGTCGAGCGACTCATCGGCGTCCGAGACAACTTAAAGCGTGCACTCGAGGAGGAAAGCGGCGACGCCGAAAGCCTCCAGCAAGGCGTCGAGATGACGCTGCGGGAGTTCGACCGCATCCTCGAGGACGAAAACGTCTCCGAGATCGATCCTGACCCCGGCACCAAGACCGACCCACAACGCCACGAGGTCATGATGCAGATCGACAGCGCCCATCCTGAAGGCACCATCGCTGACGTCTACACCCCCGGCTACGAGATGGGCGAGAAGGTCATCCAGAACGCACAGGTGACCGTCTCGAACGGCGAGCTCGAGGGCGACGAAGAACGTGATGACGACGGCGACGCTGGTGCTGACACACCCAGCGGCGACGCCGACGACACAGCCACGGACGACGCCAACCCGGACGACTCGTAATCCATCTGCCCGCCACCCCGAAAGCTGATCGCTCGAGTCCTGTTCGGTCGTGGTGGCCGTTTTTACTGGAACCAAACTACTGGAATCCGACGTGTGAGTGGCTACAGCGACGTTTTATTCGCAGCCCGCTCGCCCCTAGTAACCTTTAAAACAAAGTGCGCACAATAGCCGTCCAGAATGGCGAGCAACAAGATTCTCGGAATCGACCTTGGGACGACGAACAGCGCGTTCGCGGTAATGGAAGGTGGCGATCCGGAGATCATCGTCAACGCGGAGGGCGAACGGACGACGCCCTCGGTCGTCGCGTTTACCGACGACGACGAACGGCTCGTCGGCAAACCGGCGAAGAATCAGGCGATCCAGAACCCCGAAAAGACGATCGCCTCGATCAAACGCCACATCGGCGAGGATGACTACACGGTCGAGATCGAGGGCGAAGAGTACACGCCCGAAGAAATCTCGGCGAAGATCCTCCAGAAGATCAAACGTGACGCCGAGGACTATCTGGGCGACGAGGTCGAGAAAGCCGTCATCACGGTCCCCGCGTACTTCTCGGACCGACAGCGTCAGGCGACCAAAGACGCCGGCGAGATCGCCGGCTTCGAGGTCGAGCGCATCATCAACGAACCGACGGCCGCGTCGATGGCCTACGGCCTCGACGACGACTCCGACCAGACCGTGCTCGTCTACGACCTCGGTGGTGGCACGTTCGACGTCTCCATTCTCGATCTCGGTGGTGGCGTCTACGAGGTCGTCGCGACCAACGGCGACAACGACCTCGGTGGCGACGACTGGGACGAGGCCATCATCGACTGGCTCGCCGACAACTTCGAGGAGGAACACGGCATCGACCTCCGCGAGGACCGTCAGGCCCTCCAGCGGCTCAAAGACGCGGCCGAGGAGGCCAAGATCGAACTCTCCTCGCGCAAGGAGACCGAGATCAACCTGCCGTTCATTACCGCGACCGACGACGGCCCGATCCACCTCGAAGAGTCGATGACGCGGGCTAAGTTCGAGTCGCTGACCCAGGACCTGATCGACCGTACCGTCGAACCGACCGAGCAGGCGCTCGAGGACGCTGGTTACAGCAAAGACGACATCGACGAGGTCCTGCTGGTCGGTGGCTCGACCCGCATGCCACAGGTCTCCGAGAAGGTCGAAGAGCTGACCGGCAAAGAGCCCCAGAAGAACGTCAACCCCGACGAGGCCGTCGCGCTGGGCGCGGCGATTCAGGGTGGCGTCCTCGGTGGCGAGGTCGACGACATCGTCCTGCTCGACGTCACGCCGCTCTCGCTGGGTATCGAGGTCAAGGGTGGCCTCTTCGAACGGCTCATCGAGAAGAACACGACGATCCCGACCGAGGAGTCGAAGATCTTCACCACTGCGGCGGACAACCAGACGACGGTGCAGGTCCGCGTCTTCCAGGGTGAGCGCGAACTCGCCGCCGAAAACGAACTGCTCGGCGAGTTCCACCTGACCGGCATCCCGCCGGCCCCTGCAGGGACGCCACAGATCGAAGTGACGTTCTCGATCGACGAGAACGGCATCGTCAACGTCTCCGCCGAAGACAAAGGCAGCGGCACGACCGAGGAGATCACCATCGAAGGCGGTGCCGGCCTCTCCGACGCCGAAATCGAGGAAATGCAGCGCGAGGCCGAGCAACACGCCGAGGAAGACCAACAGAAGCGCCAGCGCATCGAGGCCCGTAACACTGCCGAGGCCACGATCCAGCGCGCCGAGACGCTGCTCGAGGAAAACGACGAGCAGGTCGACGATGACCTCCGTGCCGACATCGAGGCTGCGATCGAGGACTTAGAGGAGACGATCGACGACGACGATGCCGACGCCGAGGCCATCGAGACGGCGACCGAAGAGCTGAGCACGCAGCTTCAGGAGATCGGCAAGCAGATCTACCAGGAAGCCGGTGCCGCGGGTGCTGGCGGCGCTGCGGGCGGCGCAGCAGGCGCAGGCGCTGGCGGTGCAGGCATGGGCGGCATGGGCGGCGGCCCGAACCCCGGCCCCGACGCCGGTGCGGGCGCTGCCGGTGACGACGACGACGAGGAGTTCGTCGACGCCGACTTCGAGGACGTCAGCTTCGACGAGGACGAAGACGACGAGTAACGAGAACGGCTCGTCGGCGGTCCTGTGAACCGCTAATTTTTGTTTTAACCGGGCGCTCGTGGGAACGTTCGTTTCAAGTGTCTCAACCGACTATCGGTGGAACAACGAATGAGCGAGGACTTCTACGACGTTCTCGGCGTGAGCCCCGACGCGTCTGCCGAGGAGATCAAACAGGCGTATCGGGAGAAAGCCACCGAGTACCATCCCGACGTCAGCGACGATCCTGACGCCGAGGAGAAGTTTAAGAAGATCCAGAAGGCAAAGCAAGTCCTGACTGACGAGGAAAAGCGCCAGGCCTACGACCAGATGGGCCACGACCGCTACGAACAGGCCGAAAAACACGGCTTCGACGCCAGCGATGCGGGCGGTGCCGGCGGCATGGGTGGTGGCCCGTTCGGCGGCATGGGTGGCGGTATGGGCGGCGGTGGCATGGGCGGTGGCGGTCTCGGGGACCTCTTCGAACAGGTCTTCGGCGGCGGTGGCGGTGGCCGCGGCCGCCGTCGCCCCCGCAAGGGACGCGATCTGCGCACCGAACTCGAGATCGACTTAGCGGAGGCCTACCACGGGGCCGAAAAGCAGTTCACGGTCGAACGGCCCGAAGAGTGTGAAGTCTGTGACGGGGCAGGCCATCCGCCGGAGGCCGACGCCGAGACCTGTCAGGAGTGTCAGGGCCGCGGACAGGTGACACAGGTCCAGCAGACGCCGCTGGGACGCGTCCAGCAGACGACGACCTGTCCCCGGTGTGAGGGCGAGGGGACGATCTACTCCGAGACCTGCGATGAGTGTCGCGGGGAGGGCTACGTCCGTAGTGAGGCGACCCTGACTGTCGAGGTCCCACCGGGCATTCAGGACGGGCAGACGCTCCGGATGGAAGGCGAAGGTGCGCCGAGCCCCGAGGGTGGCCGCCACGGTGACTTGCTGATCGACGTTTCCATTCGCGAGCACGAACAGTTCGAACGCGAAGGTAACGACCTGCGATATCGGTTGCCGATCTCGTTCCCGCAGGCCACCTTTGGTGACACCGTCTCCGTGCCGACGCTCGATGGGGCTGTCGAGTTCGAAATCCCCGAGGGAACCCAGAGCGGCGAGACCTTCCGCCTCGAGGGGAAGGGCATGCCCCGCCTGCGCGGTCGCGGCCACGGCGACCTCTACGTGAAAGTGCAGGTCGTCACCCCCGAGAGCTTGAACGAGGACCAACGCGAGGCACTCGAGGCCTTCGCGGAGGCCGGCGGCGACGAGATCGAGGTCAAAGAGGGCTTCTTCGAGAAGATCAAGCGGGCGTTCTAGAGGGTCTCCGATCGCGTTCGCGCACCGTCCCCTACCGTGGTAACACGCTGCACCCGATTGGTGATCTTATATGCTGGTCGTCAGTATACATGACGGCAATGGGGACCAGTGAGCGACGAGACGAGACCGTGACTCGAGGGCTGGATGCATGGTCTCGATAGTCGACCTGTTCGTGCAGGTCGCCGGCGAAGAGCCGGTGATACAGGGGCTCGTCGGCGGAATCGTTATTGCGACGTTGAACTTGGTCGGCGCATTGCTGGTCCTCGTCTGGCGAGACCCCTCGAAGCGGGCACTCGACGGCGCACTCGGGTTCGCGGCTGGCGTCATGCTCGCTGCGGCCTTTACGAGTCTCATCATCCCGGGCATCGAGCAGTACTCCGGCGGGGATCCGATCCCGACGCTCGTGGGCGTCGCACTCGGCGCGGCCTTTCTCGATCGTGCCGACGGGCTCGTCCCCCATGCACACTTTCTCCTGACCGGCCGTACACGGACTGACGAAGCCGATCCGAGTACGTCGCTGCCCCTCGAGAACGAACGGCTGGTCCCCGTCGTGCTGTTCATCCTGGCGATCACGCTCCATAATATGCCCGAGGGGTTGGCCGTAGGCGTCGCATTCGGCTCCGGCGATGTCGAGAACGGGATCGCGCTCATGCTCGCGATCGGTATCCAGAACATTCCGGAGGGCCTTGCCGTCTCGGTGGCAGCGATCAACGCCGGACTGGATCGGCGCTTCTATGCGGCGTTCGCCGGGATACGCTCAGGGATCGTCGAAATCCCACTGGCGGTACTCGGTGCGCTGGCGGTGAGCGTCGTCGCGCCGCTGCTCCCTTACGCGATGGGCTTCGCTGCCGGTGCAATGTTGTTCGTGATCTCCGACGAGATCATTCCCGAAACCCACACCCGCGGCTACGAGCGGATCGCCACGCTCGGCGTCATGGCCGGCGTGATCGTGATGCTGTATCTCGACGTCAGTCTCGGGTAACGACCGTTCCTGCCGCCGCCGTATGACGGCTTTTGATGGCCTCATCGAGGATACGAGTCGGCGTGCTTTTTTCGCCCCGCATCTCATGTCCCTGTATGAACGCCGCGACGGTCGACGACCTCCTCACCCGGGAACTGCGCGACGATCGAACCGGGCTCGTCGACGTGACGGGCCGGGAGTACGACTACCACTGGCTGTGTACCACTGCCTGGAAATCCGGGAACTTCCTGCGCCACGCGGGCGTTCGCGAGGGCGTCACCGTCGGCGTCGTCGGTGACGGCCCGCTGGCCCTACTCGCCTTTTTGGGGACGACGTTGCTCGAGAGTCAGACCCGCTTTGACCCGCCGACTGACCTCGCGGACGACGACGCGTTCCGGGCGCTCGTCGCGCCCGTCGACGAGCTCGAAGACTACGACCTGCCACAGGGCGCACAGCGAGTCGGC
The DNA here is from genome assembly GCF_004217335.1 of Natrinema hispanicum. Classification (GTDB taxonomy): domain Archaea; phylum Halobacteriota; class Halobacteria; order Halobacteriales; family Natrialbaceae; genus Natrinema; species Natrinema hispanicum. The sequence continues at coordinate 312,590 of NZ_SHMP01000004.1, read as the reverse complement.
TACGGCGACAAACCCGACTCGCCGGACGTCCACCACTTCGACGCTGGCGTCTGGACCGAGAACCCCTCGTTCCCGCCGCTGTCGATCGATCCCGACACCACGATTCTGACTGACGGCGAGCAAACGGTGACCCACGAGCAGGTACTGGAGGCTGCAGACGCGGTCGTCGACGATGTTGGACTCGAGGCCGGTGACCGAGTCGTCGTCCGCGCGTCGCTGTCGGACCCTCGGACCGTCGTTGCTGGCGTGATCGCACCGCTGCTGGCCAGAGGCGTGATCGTGCTACCAACCGGCGACGAGACGCCGACCGAACGGGGGACGTGCGCCGTCGCGAGCGAGTCGACCGCGTCGGTGCCGGAACCGACTCGCATCGATCTCGATTCTGTCGCACTGTAGGGAGTCCGCACCGGGCTCGGCGCGTCGTGTTCGGAGCACAGACCGCACTGGGACCTGAGACCGATCGACTCAGGTCGCCGCTCCTCGGAGTCGGCTCGTGCCGAGACCGATGGCGGCGAGGCCGGCGACGACACCGGCGGCGACGAAGACGCCTCTGACGCCTGCAAACGGCACGAGCGCCCCGAACAGGACCGGCGAGAGGAACTGTCCGGTGTAGCCGAAGGAAGCGATGTACGAACTGAACTGGCCCTGCCGTGCCGCCGGTGCGAACGCTTCGACCCATGCGAACGTCGAGGGGAAGACCAGCCCGACGCCGAGTCCGAACAGGACCACCGGTATCACCGCGCCCATGGGAGTTCCGACGGTGGTTGCGATCCCGAATCCGACGGCCCAGAGGACGAGCGCCGCCAGCACGAGCGCCGACCGGTCGACGTACCGCAGTAGGCGGTCGTACGTGATTGCCGAGAGACCACCGGCAGCGCCGTTGGCTGCGAGATAGAGGCTGATCTGCAGGGAGTCTGTCACATCGATACCGGCCAGAAACTGTGGATAGAACACGACGATCACGTACAGCAACGCGTTCGCACCGAAGTACAGCAGGTACACGAGCGGGAGCGCCGGCCGGTCGCGAAACACGGAAAGCACCGGTGCGCTGTCGCCAGTCCCGTCTGCGGCCCCGTCACGAGTGTCGTCGGCCGGATCGATCTCGGGAATCGTCAGGGCCGCGACGACGCCAAGCGGCACCGCGATGAGATAGATGCCAAACGGCAGGTTCCACGCGACTGCCCCGGCCGCGCCACCGACCAGCGGCCAAACTGCGGCACCGGCGCTATTCGCGCTGCTTCGATATCCGAGTGCCCGCTCCATCGCCTGTCCCTCGTAGCAGTCGTAGATGAGCACGGTCACCGACGTATAGACCGCAGCGGTGCCGAGTCCGAGGACGATCCGAGAGGCCAATAGCGGATACAACGAGTCGACGAACAGCCCCGCACCGCCGCCGAGGCCGTAGACGACGAGTCCGCCTACGAAGGGCCGACGGGCTCCGATCCGATCGACGAGCGACCCCAGAAGCGGGCTCGCGAGGACGATGACGCCACCGTGAGTCGTGATAACGAGTCCGGCTGCGAGCCCGGAGACGCCGAGTTCGCGCTGAATCCGGGGCACGACCGGGCCGAGAACTGCCCCCGCCATGACTGTCAGCGTCGCTGCCGCCACCAGTACCCAGAGCGTTCGTCGAAGCCGTCTCGAGGTTCCCACTGCGCTTTCTTCTGCAGACGAGTCACAACAGGATTGCGGTCAGCCGGCGGTTCGAGCCGCTCCACAAACTGTTAGAACACTCAGTAGCACGTTTGTGGTTCCGGAAGCAGGGCAGAGAGCAAGGTCCACTGGATGTGGCGGGCAGTCTTCACGCGAGTCGAGAGCATCAGATAGGGTTATAGCCTCGGAGTCGATACGACCCGGTAGCAATGCAATACGACGCGGTCCTGTTCGACTTCGACGGGGTCGTGGTCGAGAACCCCTCGTCCCAGCGACTCTACGACGCGCTCGGCCGAACCTACGAAAAATTCGGTCGCTCTGGGCCGGCTTCTGAAACGTTTCAGGAACTCATGCGTGGCGACTTCGAGTCGCTCGCCCAGCGGTGTCACAGCCTCGGCATCAAAACGGACTCCTTCTGTGCCCAGGCCGCCCGGGAGATGGTCCGGGTCCAGCGTGAGGAGGTCGAACGTGGGCTTCGCTCCGCCTACGACGACGTCGCCGCGATGCGGTCGCTCGAGGCACCCCTTGGAATCGTCAGCGACAACCATCCGACCGTCGTCTCGACGCTGCTCGATCGATTCGGGCTTCGATCGCTGTTCGAGACCGTCTATGGCTGCCCGCTGACTCCCGATGGACTGTCCCGACGCAAACCCGATCCGACGAACATCGAGGCCGCGATCGCCGATCTCGAGGCCGAGACCGCGCTGTACGTCGGTGACCGGGCCGTCGACGTCCACGCGGCCGACAACGCCGGTATCGATTCGGTGCTCATCTCGCGGCCCGAAGCCGACGAGCCCGATTTAGATGCGACGCCGACCTATCAGCTCTCGTCGCTGTCGCAGCTTCCGGCTGCGCTCCGATAAGAAGGGCGCTTCTCGACGCACGGACTTCGGTCCGGATCGCCGCCTCGAGCGGATGTGAGCCCCAACCGGAACCGACGAGCGCCGGATCGATGCAGATTCGTGGCCGCGATTTTTGCGCCTCCGTGTCGTACACGACGTATGGACCCCGACGACACCTGGACGAGCCTCCGGAAGCAGTGTGAAGCCCTCGAGCCGGGTGCGGAACTGATCACACCGGTCTCCGAGCGGCCGTTTGGCATCGAGCGAACCGCAGCAGATCGGATCGTCGTCCGGTTCGGGGACAGCGGCGAGCGACAGTCGCTCTGGCGCGAACAGTTCGTCGTCGTCCTCGAGCGACTCGAGGAGGAGGCAATCGCTATCGAGCGACTGCAGCCGGGGGTCGAACCGTATGCAAGCGTCGTGACCCTCACCGACGAGTATGCGGTTGACGACGACACGATCAGCTCTGACCCTGACGCCGTCGCCGGGGAGAGTCCGTTTCTCATTTCTGCGGCGGACGCACGGGCCCCGCGCGAACGCGTCCACGACGACGCGTTGCTTCTGGCGGCGCTGCTCGAACGGCTCGAGACGGACGAGTTCACAGCACTCGAGACTGACTCCCTGACTGATCTGTACGTCCTCACATCCGATGTCCAGCACGGCACCGATCGACTGCGTCGCTCGGCGCGCGAACCGCTGCTCGAGCGGCTGGGGCCGGACCAGCAACGCCACGGGCGATACGGAACCATCCGGCGGACGACGCGGGAGCGTCGCCGGCCGAAGGATGCCGAAACCGTGTTCGCCGCGCTCGACGACCGCGGTATCCCCCGCGAGTGGGTCACCGGCATCGACCGGGACAAACTGGACGTCGTCCTCGCGGTGACCGAACTGGAGACAGACGAGGTCTACGACAGCAACGAAGACGTCTACATCCAGAAGACGGGCGTCGACGAGGACGAAAAGTACTCGCGGCTGCAGGGACTCACAGACCGTCTCGACGACCTCGACGATACCGAGGGGGAAGCCCTGCGCGAGGAACTGGCCGACATCGAGAAGCGACTCGATGAAGCGCTGTCGAACGGCTAGCCGCCACGAGGAGCACGTCGTCCGTCTCGAGTAGGCGACATCCGTTTCAGTCAGCCGTTCCTCGCTCGACGCGAGAACGATGCATGCTCGTCGAGCGGGGACGGGGCCCCGTCTCCTGATGGCCCTGATCGGGTTCCTGCTGTTGCTGTGGTATCTCTCCCTCGCAGCTGTCAGCGTCTGGGCGCTGTCGGTGCTTCGAACGTCGGCACCCGACCTTGGGACGACACTGCTCGTGCTCGTCGGGGGCGGCCTGATCGGTGGCTATCTGAGCTACCGGTTCGGAACGAAACAGTTGCTCTCGAGCATCGACGCAGTCGAACTGCCACGATCGCACGCACCTGCGTTCTACCGGCGACTCGATCGGCTCGAGGCGCGCATGGACGTCGACTCACCGACGATTCTGATCGCGCAGTTGCCGGCCCCGAACGCCTTCGCGCTGGGTGGTGGTCGCGACGGCGTGATCGTGCTCGATCGCTCGCTCTTTCGGCTGCTGTCGCTCGACGGACTCGAGACGCTGGTCGCTCACGAACTCGCTCATCTCGAGGGATACGACGCGTTCGTCCAGACGCTCGCGTACAGCGTCTTCCGAACGTTCGCCGGCGTCGTCTTCGTGGTGTTGACGCCGGTTCTGCTACCGATCGTGGGTACAGCACGAGCGCTCGCGTGGCTTCGTGGTGACCCCCGGTCGTGGTCGCGGACGGTCTTCGGCCGCCTGCTGAAACTCATCGAGGGCGGCGTGGTGGCTGCCTTACTGCTCGTGACGCTGGCTGTTCGGGCTCACTCGCGCCGGCGGGAGTACGCCGCCGACGAGCGAGCTGCCGACGTCACCGGGAAGCCGGTCGCGCTCGCCCGCGCGCTGCGGACGATTCAGCGGGCGGCGGAGCCTCCGCGTGGACTGCTCTCGACGCTGTACGTCCACACCGAGTCCGACGAGGACGCGGTGACTCGGCTGCTGTCGACGCATCCCTCGACCGACGATCGGATCGAACGACTGCTCGAGCGGACACGGGAACGCGACGAGCGGACGCGAATGTCGGTTCAGTGACGGTCGACTCAGTCGAACCCGCCGCCGGCGATGGATCTCTTGGAGGAACGATCCGATCGGACTGCCTTCGGGACGGACGGATGACAGGTCGCACAGACCTCTCGCGTTCGGCGGTGAGTCATGGTGTCGGACCGGTGTCGATGCGTGAAAAGCCGGGAGACGTTATCGCCACAGCGTTCGCACTCCACCATGATATGCTATTTGTTGTCATGGTCGGGTATAAGTCTTTGCCAGATGTGGCTCTTATGCACATTATTTGGATATATATGGCCTAGATTCGGTGTATTAGCCAGCGTTCATAATTTGACTATATCCAGAACACAATATATGTAAAACTATGTTGTGCTACGGATGGACATCGAATTTGGAACAGGGCCGCGCGATCAGCGGCGTCGGGCTGTCGAACGACTGGCCCGCCAGCCGACGCGAGCGACACGGACTGTGATCGACGGTATGGCAACCCACAAACCCTTTTGGCTGCACGTCGCCTACGTCGAATCATGTACGTTCGGGACGCGAAAAACAGAGAGGAAGTCTGGTTGCTGGATCACATCGAGGCGATGGGACTCGATGAGACGGCGTTTCGCTCTCGTGACTACGTCGTTGCTATCGACGAGGCATCCGGCGAAAAGGCCGGCTTCGGTCGGATCCGCGTCCACAAACCCGATGACTCGGACGACGTCTGCGAGTTAACCAGCATCGGCGTCCTCGAGAACTGGCGTGGACAGGGCGTCGGGGCCCACGTCGTCGAACGACTCGTAGAGTACGCCGGCGACGAGGGGTTCGATACCGTCTACGCTCTGACCGCCGAGGGGGCCTATCTCGCCCAGTTCGGCTTTCAGCGGATCTCGGAGTCGGACCTGCCGACCGTGCTACAGGACCGTCTCGACGCCAAACGCGACGGATCCGACCCGGATGCAGTGCCGCTGTCGATCGACGTCGACGAGTTCCGGATGCCAGCGCGACTCCGGGAGGCGTTCAAGCGCGCGCCGGAAGGCCGCGAAGACGCGGACAGCGAGGAGTCGCCCGAGGACTTCGGCATCGATCCCGACTCGGCGACGTACAAGTACGATACGGGCCGGTGACGGTGGCACACACCGACAGCGACGCCGGACTTGTCAAGGGGTCGTCGAACGCCGAAATCCATACCCAGATGCAGACGGACAGTCAACAGGCATGACTGCCGATGGATCCGAGCCAACGACCCAGAGCGAGCACGCCGACGGCGACGAAGACGACGTTCGCGTCTGGCTCGTCGAGCGAACGTATGGCGACGACGAACTCAATATCATCATCCTCGTGTACGCGACCGAAGACGGCCGGCGCTATCATCGCCGTGAGCGAGCGCTAACCAGTTTTTCCGGCCCGGTACGCGAGACCAAAGCCGGGTTGTGCGTCCCGCCCGAGGCGCTTGGGTCCGTCGATGATCCGGACACACAAGCTCGCTACGCCGAGGAAGCCTCGCGGATGGCTGCCCGACACGAGCCAGACGATACCGTCTAAGCTAGCCCCTGATCGATTCAGCAATACGACAGGTGGCTCGCCGTGTTCATCAAAGTTCAAGCCCCGTGCCGTCCTCGCTTTCGATAATGTTCGATCCCGACGAACTCGAGGAGATCCGTGCCAGCAAGGAGGAGTGGCACGAAGAGGAAGTAGAACCCGTCCTCGACCGCTTCGGCGAACGCAAGGAAACGTTTACGACCGATACGGGCGGCCAGGAAGTCGATCGCCTCTACACCCCGGCGGATGTCAATGACCTCGACTACGAGGAAGACCTTGGCAACCCCGGCGAGCCGCCGTACACGCGCGGTGTCTACTCCACGGGCTACCGCGGTCGACTCTGGACGATGCGCCAGTACGCCGGCTTCTCGACGCCGGAAGACACCAACGAGCGCTATCACTATCTGCTCGATCAGGGCCAGACCGGCCTCTCGATGGCGTTTGATCTGCCGACCCAGATGGGCTACGACTCCGACGCCGACATGGCCGCCGGCGAAGTCGGCAAGGCCGGCGTCGCGATCGACTCGCTCGAGGACATGGAAACCGTCTTCGACGGCATTCCACTCGACGAGGTCTCGACCTCGATGACGATCAACGCGCCGGCATCGGTCCTGCTGGCGATGTACATCGCAGTCGGCGACCAGCAGGGCGTCAACCGCGAGGAACTTCGGGGGACGATCCAGAACGACCTCCTCAAGGAGTACATCGCGCGGAACACCTACATCTACCCGCCGGAGCCGTCGATGCGGATCATCACGGACATCTTCGAGTTCTGTGCCGAGGAGACGCCGAAGTTCAACACCATCTCGATCTCGGGCTATCACATCCGCGAGGCCGGCTCGACGGCTGCTCAGGAGCTTGCGTTCACGCTCGGGAACGGCATCCAGTACGTCGAGACGGCGATCGAGGCCGGCCTCGATGTCGACGAGTTCGCACCCCAGTTGTCGTTCTTCTTCAACGGCCACAACAACATCTTCGAGGAGGTCGCGAAGTTCCGTGCGGCCCGTCGGATGTGGCACGACATCATCGACGAGCGTTTCGACCCCGACGACCCCAAGTCCAAACAGCTCAAGTTCCACACCCAGACCGCGGGTTCGATGCTGACCGCCCAGCAGATCGAGAACAACGTCGTCCGTGTCGCCTATCAGGCGCTTGCAGCCGTCCTCGGGGGCACTCAGAGTCTCCACACCAACGGTAAGGACGAGGCACTCGCGCTGCCGACTGAGGAGTCCGTCCGCACCGCCTTGCGAACCCAGCAGATCCTCGGTCACGAGTCCGGTGCCGCAGACACTATCGACCCGCTTGCCGGCAGCTACTACGTCGAATCCCTGACTGACGAGGTCGAGGAAGAAGCCTACGAAATTCTGGACGAAGTCGAAGAACGCGGCGGCATGCTCGACGCCGTCGAGCAACAGTGGGTCCAGCGCCAGATCCAGGATACGGCCTTCGACCGCCAGCGCGAGATCGAGGAGAAAGACCGGATCATCGTCGGCGTCAACGAGTTCGAAATCGAGGACGAAGAGCCCGAGATGGACGTCGAAGAGGTCACGCAGGAAGACCAACAGCGGAAGATCGACGGCCTCGAGGAGACGCGCACAGACCGCGACGACGAGGAAGTCGATGCAGCGCTCGAGGCGCTTCGGGACGCCGCCCAGAGCGACCAGAACCTGATGCCGTACATCATCGACGCCGTCAAGACCTACGCGACGGTCGGCGAGATCTGTAACGTCCTACGCGACGAGTTCGGCGAGTACCAGCCCGGCAGCGCGGTCTAACGGGTCACACTCGAGCACCCGCAGCCAGAATTGGTACTGACCCCGGTCGGCGGCTATCTGGTCGGAAACCACAGATCGCCGCCGATCGCACGCGAGACGCGCGCACGTATTTTACGGACCGTCGTCTGACAGTATCAATCGCTGTCGAATCCGATTCGATCGGGACCCGCGACAATACTCTCGCCAACCGCTGTTCTATAGGGCACCGAACATGTCGTAGCGGATACCGCAACGGTAATACCGTGATCTTTCCTCACGCCAACATAGTTCACTAATGTATACAATTGAGGAGATGGATTTCGGATTTCAGATTACCTTTGCGGGGAAGATGGACGCGGACGAACTTCACGAGTGGGCTGACGACTCGCAAGCAGTGCTTCGAGACTCACCGGACGAGTTCGGCGTCCTCGTCGACATGCGGGACCTAAAACTGCTCAACGACGACGAACAGCAACTCATGCGAGACGGACAGCAACACTATCAGGAGGCAGGCATGGTCCGCTCGAGCGTCATTCTCGACTCGGCAATTCTGACGCTGCAGTTTCGCCGGCTCGCCAAGGAATCGGGAATCTACGACTGGGAGCGGTATCTCAACGCTGGCACGACCGACGACTGGTACCAACAGGCCGTCGACTGGCTGGTCGATGAGATCGATCCGGACTATCAATGACTTCGTGACGGGCCACACAACAGTGGCCTCGAGACGCGCCGATATACTCCTCTCACGATACTCTCCGATCATCTCGTCTCAGTCTCACCTTCGCAAGCACGCGCGGATCTAATATTGATTGCACGCTGGTATATGCGCCATCGGCTGTGAGGACAAATCACAACAATAACGCGGTCGCCGCGAGGAACTCAGCCTGATGCACTTCGATCACGCCGGCATCGCGACCGACGACGCACAGGCACTCGCAGAACTGTACGGCGATCTCTTCGGTCTCGAGGTCGCTCACGAAGAGGAGTTCGATGGGATGCGCGTCGTCTTCCTCGAGTGTGGCGACGGCTATTTCGAGTTACTCGAACCCCTCGAGGACGACGGGACGATCGCCCGCTATCTCGAGGACGGCGGTGCGGGTATCCACCATCTCGCGCTCGCGACCGACGACATCGAGGCCGCCCTCGAGACGGTCCGCGACCACGACGTGACGCTGATCGACGAGGAGCCACGGCCGGGCGCGTGGGGTCACTCGGTCGCGTTCCTCCATCCGAAAGACACCGGCGGCATTCTGGTCGAACTCGTCGAACACTGACGGCCATCGCTCGGCCGGTTCGGATTGCTACTCGGACGCAGGAAACGTAGCCGTAGCCACCTGTCGACGCTCGCCCCGCGTTTCGTGGCGCACCGCGACGCGGCCGGGATATCGGCCATCGAGGTCGATCGTGGCCTCGTAGTCAACGATGCCAAGGCAGTCGGCACAGCTGTCGGCCGTCTGCTCGCCGCTGTCGACGACCACTGTGAGCACGTCACGTCCGTCATCGTACGTGACGTCGGCGAGCGACGGCTCGTAACACGGCGTCGGCGTCGGGATCCGTCCGGTCACGACGACGGCCTCGTCGGTGAACGCGACGGTCGCAGTTCCGTCCGTTTCACTCGCACAGTCCTGCGCTTTGCGCTCGAGTGACGTGTCCGTAACCGCTGGTTCGGGACACGACGTCGATCGCGAAGTCGAGTCCGTGCTGGTTCCGTTCTCGCGCAGCGTCACCGTCGTTTGTGACCGCGTACAGTCGAACGGCTCGCGATCGACGCCGACAGTCGTACTCGATTCGCTGCTCCCGTCTGGGTCGCTCGTCGTTATCGAGATGGTGTACGAACGTGGCTCGACGAGGACGAACGTGACCGTCTCGTCCGCGGACACCGTGACATCGCGCTCGAGAAGCGACTCGTTCTCGTCGGCCGTAATCTCGACGGCAGCCGTGCGCTCTGTGTCGCCGTCGTTGCGAAGCGCGAGTTCGTGTGGCGGCTGTGCAGAGGGGAACGGAACGGCGTCGGGATCGCCCACGGTGATCGGCTCGTCCGATCCGGAGCCGGGTCCGCCGCCCGAGCTGCCGGTTCGGTCCGTCCTGCGGCGCTCGAGCGCCGAATCAACACAGCCAGCTAGCCCGCCGAGCACGCCGGCCGTGCCGACGAACAGATGACGCCGTCGCATAGTCGACGCCACCACGATGTGACCTAAACATCTTTGTCACCATTGCTGACTGGTTTCTGAGAGTGACGTTCGTTGCTCGAGACATCGACGGCCACAGCCGAATTGCGAGCTATGGTTTATAAGCTGCTCCGAGAGCCGAGCGAGCGACCGCCTGGGGTGTGTTACCCGAAGTTCTCGATCAGGGCCTCGTCCGGATCACCGCCGTCGTGCTCGATCGTGTCAGCGACGAACGTCACGAAGTCGTCGAATCCGAACGCATACAGCTGGCCATCCTCGCGGTGGGTCGCGACGGCGTCTGCCAGCTCCGCGTCCGCATCGGCCTCGAGAACGGTGACCGTCGCGCCCGCGTCTTCGAGCGCCTCGAGCCGGGCTTCGTGTGCGGGCTCGTCGTCCTGGTAGATCACGACGGCGTCGTGGCCTGCCTCTTGGGCCGCTTCGGCGATCGCGACCGCCGCGCCGACGCCGGGACCGCCGGCGACCGCGACGACGTCACCGTCGCCGTCGTAGGTGGTTCGGCCGAACGGCCCCTCGATAGCGACGGTTTCACCGCCCTCGAGGTCGGCGAGCCACGGCGAGAGATCGCCGTCAGGATCGACACCGACAGTCAGTTCGAACGTGTCCTCGACCGACGGCGACGAAAGCGTGTAGTGACGCGAGATCTCCTCGTCGTCGGGTGTCGCTCGGAGTAAGACGAACTGCCCTGGCTGGGCGTCGAAGTCCGCTGGTGTCTCGAGCTCGAGTGCGACGGTGCCGGGACCGACTTCGCTGACCGATGTAACGGTGACTGGCGTCCCCTCCATGCGAGCCGGTTTGGCTGCCGATTGAAAAGGCGTTCCGTTTCGGCAGGGCGTCTGCGCCACGTCAGTGGCAGGGACGCGCCGGACGCGGCAGGCGAGACTGATATGGACCTGATCGCCAGTCGTTGCTGGAGTCGGTCCTGATCAGGAACGATAATTATCAATTATAAATACAGTAGTTATAAGATAAACCTTCCACTGTTGCGGAGGTACGCCTAGGGTTTCAGAAGCCTTTTCATTTATGGGGGGTAAGGCTCAGGATAACATGGCTGAGGATCTCAACTGGGCGGTCGGTGGCGAAGCCGGAGACGGTATCGATTCCACCGGGAAAATCTTCGCTCAGGCACTTGCCCGAGCAGGACGGCACGTATTCACGTCGAAAGACTTCGCATCGAGAATTCGGGGCGGCTACACCGCCTACAAGATTCGCACGTCGGTCGACCAGGTGCAAAGCGTCGTCGACCGTCTCGACATCCTCGTCGCGCTGACACAGCGTACCATCGACGAGAATCTCGACGAACTTCACGAAGGCAGCGCCATCATCTACGACGGCGAGCGTTCGTGGGAGGCCGAGATTCCCGACGAGATGACGGCGGTCGACGTCCCGCTGAAGTCGCTGGCCGAGGAGGCCGGCGGCGCAATCATGCGCAACATCGTCGCGCTCGGTGCTGCGTGTGAGATTACCGGCTTCGACGTCGAGTACTTAGACGAAGCACTCGAGAAGCGCTTCGGCGGAAAGGGCTCGAAGATCGTCGAGAACAACAAGGAAGCCGCTCGGGCAGGCCAGGAGTACGTCCAGGAGAACTACGACCTTGATCACCTCGGCTACGACCTCGAGACGACGGACAACGATTACGTCCTTCTCAACGGCAACGAGGCGGTCGGCATGGGGGCACTCGCCGCCGGCTGCCGGTTCTACGCCGGCTATCCGATCACGCCCGCGACCTCCATCATGGAGTATCTGACCGGCCGGATCGAGGAGTACGGCGGCCACGTCGTTCAGGCCGAAGACGAACTCTCGGCGATCAACATGGCCCTCGGTGGTGCCCGCGCCGGCGCTCGAGCGATGACCGCGACGTCGGGTGCAGGGATCGACCTCATGACCGAGACGTTCGGGCTGGTTGCGACCAGCGAGACGCCGCTTGTTATCGCTGACGTCCAGCGTTCTGGCCCCTCGACGGGGATGCCGACGAAGCAAGAACAGGGCGACCTCAACATGGCCCTGTACGGCGGCCACGGCGAAGTGCCGCGCTTCGTCGTTGCGCCGACGTCGATCGACGAGTGTTTCTGGAAGACGGTCGAGGCGTTCAACCTCGCCGAGAAATACCAGACGCCCGTGTTCCTGGTCTCCGATCTGGCGATGTCCGTCACCGAACAGACGTTCCCGCCGGAGGCCTTCGACATGGACGCAGTCGAGATCGACCGCGGCAAACTCGTCGACGAAGACGAGGTCGACGAGTGGCTCGACGCGCAGGGCCACTTCCGCGCCCACGCCGTCACCGACGACGGCATCAGCCCGCGTGCCATCCCCGGCACGACCGACGGTGCGCACATGAGCACCGGCCTCGAGCACGACGAACTTGGCCGCCGGACCGAAGACGAGGACGAGCGCGTCCACCAAGTCGACAAGCGCAACCGAAAGGTCGAGACCGCCCGCGAACGCGAGGACTGGGACTACCGCGAGTTCGGCAACGAGGACGCCGACAACCTCGTCATCTCCTGGGGCTCCAACGAGGGCGCACTCGCCGAAGCGCTCGAGTATCTCGAGGACGATGGCATCGACGTCCGCGTCATCTCGGTGCCTTATATCTTCCCGCGACCGGACCTGTCCGACGAGATCGAAGCCGCCGACGAGACGATCGTCGTCGAGTGTAACGCGACGGGACAGTTCGCCGACCTGATCGAACACGACGTGCTTACCCGCGTGAAACGCATTAACAAATACACCGGCGTCCGCTTCAAGGCGGACGAACTCGCAGACGAGATTACCGCGAAACTCTCCGAAGAGGTGCCAGCACAATGAGCTCCGACGTACGATTCACCGACTTCAAATCCGACAAGCAGCCGACCTGGTGTCCCGGATGCGGCGACTTCGGGACGATGAACGGCATGATGAAAGCCCTCGCGAACACCGGCAACGACCCCGACAACACCTTCGTGGTGGCCGGGATCGGCTGTTCCGGCAAGATCGGGACCTACATGCACAGCTACGCCCTCCACGGGGTTCACGGCCGTGCGCTCCCGGTTGGCACCGGTGTCAAGATGGCCCGCCCCGACGTCGAAGTGATGGTCGCCGGTGGTGACGGTGACGGCTACTCGATCGGTGCCGGGCACTTCGTCCACGCCGTCCGCCGAAACGTCGACATGACCTACTGTGTCATGGACAACCGCATCTACGGGCTGACGAAGGGACAGGCCTCGCCGACCTCGCGGTCCGACTTCGAGACCTCGACGACCCCCGAAGGCACCAAACAGCCGCCGGTCAACCCGCTTGCACTGGCGCTTGCCTCCGGCGCGTCCTTTATCGCCCAGTCTTTCAGCTCTGACGCGATGCGCCACGCCGAGATCGTCGAGAAAGCCATCGAACACGACGGCTTCGGCTTCGTCAACGTCTTTAGCCCGTGTGTCACGTTCAACGACGTCGACACCTACGACTACTTCCGTGACAACCTCGTCGACCTCGAGGAAGAGGACCACGACCCGACCGACTACGAGGCCGCCAAGGAAGTCATCCTCGACAGCGACAAGGAGTACCAGGGCGTCATGTACCAGGACGAAAACTCCGTCCCGTACCACGAGAAACACGGCGTCACCGAGGACATGTCCGAGATCCCGGACGGCGCGCCCGAAGACGCGATGGACCTCGTCCGCGAGTTCTACTGAGGCGACCGGTCGCGTCCATCGGTACTGACTCGGTCACTCGCTTTTTTACGACGCGGTCGGATCAACGACAGCCAGTCGTCCGTCCGGCGTTCGATCGACCGAGCGTCGCCACTGGCAGTCACGATCACTACACAGCCGACTCCCGACGGCGTTCCCCCTTATTCGAGGCTAACGAGATACTCGAGCATGTCGTCGAGTGGCGCGTTCGTGACGGCAAGCGAGTAGCCGTCGATGCGTGCGAGGTCGGCCGCGTGATCCCAGAGGTCGGCTTCCTCGATGCCATGCAGGATGACCGCGTTGGGCGTCGGATTGACGACCCGCAGCGCCACGAGCGGCGACTCCCCGCGGGTCACGCCGGTAAACACGAGCACGCGGTTCGTGCTCTGGCCGTAGAGGCGGAAGAACTCCTCGCTCGAGAGACGGGTGATCGCCTCGATGCTATCGATGACGGTATGACCGCTGACGCGATCGGTGCTGCCCGCAGTGACTTCGGTGGCCTCGAGGTCGTCGTACAGTCGTGCGAGGGGGATCGAGGTGGCGTACTCGCGGAGGTCGTAGACGACGTCACTCTCGAAACCGGCAGAGAGAACGCGGCCGTACTGTCGAATGCGTTCGCCGCCACGTCGCTCGTCAATTGTGAGCAGCCCCTCAACGAGTCGGCCGACGACGCCGATGCCGGGGCTTTCCCGGCGACCGCTCTCGTAGTCGGAGATGACCGACGACGAGACGTCGAGTTCGGCCGCGAGGTCGGTCTGTGAGATGTCGAAGTCGGTGCGCCATTTGCGCAGCGTCGCGCCGGGGTCGTCACTTAGCGTGATCTCCCCGGCAATCTTCTCCGCGAGCTCCCGTTTCGGGCCGCGTCCGCTCATACCCGTCGGTCATCCGGTCGACTCAAGTAGCTACCGGAGACTGGTTGGGAGACCAGTACCCGCCGCCATCGCGGCGACCGATCGCCCCGGCGGTATCACCCGCCGGAGCACTGACGTATTTGTGTCTAGTGTTCGAACACGACGTATGGACGAGCGTCCGATCGAGGTGGCCGGATTCGACGACCGATGAGGGGCTACTATCTTCGATACGTTCAGGTTCTCCTTCGGTTCTTTCCCCTCGCGGTCGCGTTTCTCAGGGATAGACGACGGTTTCTGTTGTTCGGACCATCCCGACATGTCTCGACCGCAGTCCACCGGAATCGCGCCCAGCAACTCACAGAGACGATGCTGGATCTCGGGCCGGCGTTCATCAAGGTCGGCCAGGTGCTGTCGACGCGACCGGACATCGTCCCGCCGACGTACGTCGAGGAATTCGCGACACTACAGGACGAAGTCCCAGAAGAGGCAGGCGGCGACCCGATGACCGTCGTCGAAGCCGAACTCGAGGACGTCATCGATCTCGAGACGCTCGAGCCGGTCGCCGGGGGCTCGCTGGCGTTCGTCTACACCGCCGCGTACGAAGGCGAGCGGATCGCCCTGAAAGTCCGGCGGCCAGGGATCGTTGCGGTGATCGAGCGCGACCTGCGGGTCATCAGGGGATTGGTCCCGTTGCTTCTGTTGCTCGCCGACGAGCGCCAGCGCTACTCGATCGAAAACCTCGCCGGTGACTTCGAAGACATCATCCTCGAGGAACTCGACTTCGCGCGGGAGTCGTCGATCATGGCGGAGATCGACGACAACTTCGCCGACGACGATCGGATCGTCGTCCCCGATACCTATCCCGACCTGTGTTCGGAGCGCGTCGTCGCGATGGAGTACGTCGAGGGCAGGAAGATCACCGACGAGCGCGCGCTGGCCGCGGTCGGCATCGAGCCCACCGAGATGGCGACGCTGATCGCCCGCACGTACCTGAAGATGGGACTCATCGACGGCGTCTTCCACGCGGATCCCCATCCGGGGAACCTCTCGGTGACCGACGACGGCCGACTTGTCATCTACGATTACGGGATGAGCCAGCGACTGACAGCCGATGAGCAAGCCGACATCACCGCCCTCTACCGGACGCTCGTCCGTCGCGACGTCGACGGCCTCCTGAACACGCTCATCGCGCTCGAGGTGCTCGATCCGGCGGTCGATCGCGTTCAGGTCCGGCAGGTGCTCGAACTCGTTATCGAGAGCCTCGAAGGGCGCTCGGAGGTTACCTGGCGACAGATCATCACCGAACTGTTCGCGCGGCTCCACGAATTCCCGTTTCGCATCCCGCCGAACGTGATGTTGCTCATGCGCGTCGGCACGGTCGGCGAAGGCGTCTGTCGGACGCTCGATCCCGACTTCGATTTCCTCGGGGTCACACGCTCGTTTCTCGTCGATCACGGCTTTATCGAGAGCGAACTCGAGACGCTGCTGTCGGACGTGCGCGACGATCTGCGCGCGTCACTGCCCGTCCTCGCACGGACCCCAGCCCGGTTCGACACCGTCTTCGGCCAACTCGAGCGCGGCGAACTCGTCGTCAGAACTGAACCCGTCGAGTCGCCCACCGGCGGTGATCCGGCAGTCGGCTATGCCGTCCTCGCTGGAGCCCTGTTCGTTGCCGCGTCTGTGTTGATCTTCCATGAGGGGTCGCTTGAGATCGTCGCTGGGGTCGGTGGGATCCTGTTGCTCGGACAGTACCTCCGCAAGCGACACCATCAGTGAGGTGGGTTCGTCCCCGGTGTCCCCAACAGTCAAGCCCTCGCGGTTCGAGTCGGTGGAGTGTGCCATCGACCGTCGTCCACGTCGCGTTCGCTGGCCTGCTTGGGGCCGCATTGCTTGATGATACCTTCGACACGCGATCGATCCTGGTGGTAATGGGCACGAGCGCCCTCCTCGATCTCGATACGCTAATCGGAATCGTCGTTCCTGGAACGCATCGGGCAGCGTTGCACAACGTCTGGATCGTCCTCGTTCCCGCCGTCTGCTTGCTGTGGGACGGTGTGATCCGCGAGGAATCGCTCGTCCGAAGGCGATGGGGTGACGCCGCCCCGCGCGTCGCGTGGGTCACGCTGGCGGCGCTGCTGTTCGCACACGTCCTGTTCGATGCCTTCTTCAACGGCGTCAATCTCTTCTGGCCGCTTCACGACCGGTTTTACGACCTCTCCGGGACGCTGCTCGTGACCGACCAGCGCGGACTCGTTCAGACGTTCGTCGAACTCGAGTCCGGCGGCATTGCCGAGTCGACGGTCCGCGGGACGACCGAAAACACCCACTACCGGACGGGATTCGATCCAACCCGTGGCGAACCCACAGTCGGCGTCGAGCGGATCTTCCCGATCACTGCGACCGGTGAGCGGTTCGTTCTCACCGTTGCCGGCTTCGCGGCAGTTTGCGTGCGGGTCCTCGAGGAGCGACGCACGGTGTGAGACGAGCGTCGACCGTCAGCGCCACCGCTTTGTAAGTTGTGTGCCAAGTGTGCGTATGATTGCGTGTGTCGGCAAACGGGCGGCTGTGTCAGCCGCGCCGTCGAACGATGTCTCTCGCGCTGTCGGATCGGACCAAAGGCAGAAACGATTCGATCACCGATCACGGTTCGACAGCGCCGAACCAGCGATAGCACTGGCGCGTGCACGACCGACGGTGATCGGACGATGGTAGACCTCGCGTTCTCGTTCGGGCGGCTCCTCTTTGCTCTCTTTCTGGTCTTCCTGAACGGCTTTTTTGTCGCCGCGGAGTTCGCGTACGTCCGCATCCGATCGACACAGATCGAAACGCTCGTCGAGGAGGGGCGGTCGTCGGCGAAGCTCGTCCAGGAAGCCGAGGAGAACTTGGACGACTACCTCGCGACCACCCAGCTCGGGATCACGATCGCCTCGCTGGGGCTTGGCTGGGTCGGCGAACCGGCCATCGCCTCGCTGCTCGAGCCCGTGCTGGGATCGGTGCTCCCCGCTGGCTCGCTCCATCTGGTCGCGATCGCGATCGGATTCAGCGTCATCACCTTCCTGCACGTCGTCTTCGGGGAACTCGCGCCGAAGACGCTGGCCATCGCGGATGCCGAGCGGATCGCGTTGCTGGTCGCTGCGCCGATGAAGTTCTTCTACTATATCTTCATCCCGGGGATCGTCGTCTTCAACGGCACGGCGAACTTCTTTACGCGATTGATCGGCGTCGCGCCGGCCTCAGAACGCGACGAAAGCCACAGCCCCGAGGAGATCATCCGCATCGTCTCGCAGTCGGGAGAGCAGGGAGCCGTCGACACGGACGAAGTGGAAATGATCTCATCGATCTTCGAACTGGGAGAGACGCCCGCCCGCGAGGTGATGGTCCCCCGACCCGACGTCGTCACCGTCAGCGCTGACATGCCCCTCTCGGAGCTGCGAGCCGTCGCCGCAAGCGGGAGCTACACTCGCTTCCCCGTCGTCGACGAGGACGCCGACGAGCCGGTGGTCGGGTTCGTCCACGCGAAAGACGTGCTCCACGCGATCGAAACAGCAGCCGACACCGAAGCCGAACCAACCGCGCAGGACCTCGCTCGAGACGTTATTTTCGTTCCGGAGACTCGCCGCATCGACGACGTCCTGACGGAGTTTCGCCGCCGAAACGTCCAGTTGGCCGTCGTCATCGACGAGTGGGGCGCGTTCGAGGGGATCCTGACGATCGAGGACGTCATCGAGGTGGTCGTCGGCGAGATCCAAGACGAGTTCGACGTCGCCGAGATGGAGCCCTCGATCGACGAACTCGGGGACGGTCGCTACGGCGTCGACGGCGGCGTCTCGCTGGCCGACGTCAACGAGGAGCTCGAGACGTCCTTTGAGAGCGAGGCGTTCGACACCATCGGCGGACTGGTGTTGAGTCGCCTCGGCCGCGCCCCCGAGATCGGCGACGTGATACTGGCTGACGGCTACGAGCTGACTGTCGACGCCGTCGAGGGAACCCGCATCGCGAGCGTGATCGGCGACGAGGCGACGGCCGAGGTCGAGGAGTCGTCGGACTGAGTCGGCCGTGGTCGGCGGCTCGAGTCGATTGGTTGACACTCTGGGCAGTCACGTCCGATCCGATGACTGTAATCGAAAGTAATATATTGCAGACATTTTATGGTGCAAGGCGGACTGGACCGGATATGGATCGCCGGACGTTCATCGGCGCGACAGGTATCGGCGTCGGTGTGACAGGCTGTCTCGACGCGAATCGCACCGACTCGACCGGCGGGAACGGGACGGACGACGGCACCGAATCGTACGATTCGAACGATGCAGCGACCGGTTCCGACGAGGGTCGTGCAGGGACCACCGAGTCGAACGGCACTGATGGGCGTTCCGACGGTTCGGACACGGCCGACGCGGAACCCGACGAGTCGGCCGATCCCGGTGAGAAGGCCACTGAGTCGAAACGGGACGTGGCGTTCGACTCCTGTACTCGAGCCACGGTAACCGGGTCGTTCGAGGACGGCGACGTCGCCCTGGCGAGTACGGGATTCTACGATGATGGGCTCTACGGCAATACCCTCCTCGAAGACGGAGTCGTCTTCGGTGAAGACGTCACGGCCCCGTTTTCGGGAACGGTCGTCTTCGAGATCGCTGATGGCTCGACCGTCCGGGAGCGCGACAACGAGATCGTCGTCGAAATATCGGAGTACGGCAGGGGCGGGACGGTCATCTCGTCGCTGACGACCCGGCGAACCGACTACGAGCGAGTCACCCCGACACACGAAAATCCCCACGCCAGCGACTGTCTCAGCGAACTCGAATCCGACAGCGCCGACGCGACGCTCGGGGGTGGGTAACACGGGAAACCAGGGGTCGGCGTGGCTCGCGGAAGCGGGGAAAGAACGGGCGACTACTGCGCTCAGGACCACTCGACGATCGGGTCACCGGCCCCCGACCGACGGATGTACTCGGTTTGCATCTCGTAGACGGCATCGGTAAATCGCATGCCGGCGTCGAGATGATCGGTGACCCGGGCTAGCTTCCACCGACTCGGAGTCAGCCGATCGGTCCAGCGCGTCTCGATCGGGGCGAGATACTCCTCGATGGCTTCATCGGGAACGCCCTGCTCGCGGAGACCCCGACGAGCGAACTCGAAGAGTTCCTCGTAGATCACGGTTCGATCGGTCGTTCGATCGCCGTCAGCGGTGACCCAGGCGAGGTCGGCGTCGAGCCCGTCTTCGACTGCGCTGTAGAAACTCCGTTCGGCCGCGTCGCGATCGAGGCTCGCGAGCGGGTGGTCGGTCACACACAGGCCCCGAACGAGGCCGGCGACGAGCCACTGCAATCCGATGTTTTCGGCGATCGTCGGCTGCGTGGGCAGGGGCCGGTATTCGATGCGGATCGACCAGTGGTCGCCCTGACCGACCGGCTGGCCGCCGACGACGGCGCGGAGCCACCGCCAGTAGGTCCCCCGCTTGTGGTTGAGCTCCCAGAACCGGTCGGGAAACGTCTCGCGGTCGCCCGCCTCGAGCCACTCGCGGAGAAACGGTGCACACGTCGGATCGGCGACAAGTTCGTCGATCGTCTCGGTTGGACTCTCGATCTCCTCGGGGAAGCGGACCTTCTCCCACGCATGATTGATCGACTGCTCGAACACCGGAATCCGGAGTTCGTGATACGTCTCCTCGAGCAGGCGGTACGGGTCCTCGATATCGTACAGATCTGGCGGGAGAAGTGGCGAGTTCGTCGCTAACGCGAGCACGGGACCGAGCGTCCGGACGGCCGTGTTGTGGTAGCGGGGAAACGCCTCGGCGTTGGGAATCTGGATGTGGGGCTGGATCGAACTCGTAAGCGACTCGAACAGGATCGACGGGAACTGACACTCAGTTCCCGGGACGGACAGGGTGATCGATCCCTCGGTTCGGTCCAGAACGTCGTTGTCGATCGCGGCGTAGCGAGGCGACGGGGTCATGTTCTCGGCGATCGTGATCCCCTCGCTCTCGCAGACGTCCCCGAGGTACGCACGCGTTCTGCCCTGAGGTGGAATCGTCCACATGGCATCCAGAACGATCGCCGTGCCTGCTCGATCGGTTGCTTGCTGGACGCGCCGATAGTGGCGCTGGAGCTGTGTCGCCTGGGCGACAGCCCCCTCGCCGTCGAACGGACTCGGGTTAGTGTTGAACTCGACGTTGTGCCGTCCGAGTTCCTTCTCGCAGGGCCCCTCGAGAACGGGCTCTGGCACGCGAGTCAGCCGCCGATCGTCGTCGACGGCGTACGCCTCGAGTTCGATCCCGAGGGCAAAATTGGGATTGTCGAGTCGGCCTGCACGAAGGGCGTCGGTGAGACGGGCGGCTTGCTCGTCGACGCGCCGGTCGAATTCGCTCCGCGTCGTGTCCCGAAGTGAGCGCCTGACGAGGTCGATGTGATCCGCCATCACCTGCACAAAGCTACCCCAGTCGCTTAGAAGTATGCGTCACTTGCGGTGCCCGTTGGCACGATTGCAGCCTATAGCCAGCGGCAAGGACGCCACACCGCGTTTCGCCGTGAAAGCGACCGGCGAAGAGTGACGCTCCGCAATCCCTAAACGCCGAACACACCAATGATGGTGCAATGACCGACTGGACGGAGAAGTACCGCCCGACGACGCTGTCGGAGGTACGCGGCAACAACAAGGCCCGCGACCAGCTGAAAGAGTGGGCCGAAACCTGGGACGACCACCGGCAGGCGGTGATCGTCCACGGCAGCCCCGGCGTCGGGAAGACCTCCGCTGCCCACGCGCTGGCCGCCGACATGGGCTGGCCGGTGATGGAGCTCAACGCCAGCGATAGCCGCGGGGCGGACGTCATCGAACGGATCGCCGGCGAGGCCGCCAAAAGCGGCACGTTGACTGGCGGCGAGGCGGGCCGGCGGCTGGTCATCTTAGACGAGGCGGACAATTTTCACGGGAACGCCGACTACGGCGGCTCGCGGGAGGTGACTCGCGTCGTCAAGAACGCAAGTCAGCCGATCGTTCTCGTGGCAAACGAGTTCTACGACATGAGCCAATCGCTGCGAAACGCCTGCGAGACGATCGAGTTTCGCGACGTCTCGAAGCGCTCGATCGTGCCCGTCCTGCGGGACATCTGCCGACGCGAGGACATCGAGTTCGAAGAGGAGGCGTTAGCGAAGATCGCCGAGTCGACCAGCGGCGACCTTCGCTCGGCGGTCAACGACCTGCAGGCGGTCGCCGAGGAAACCGAACGGCTGACCGTCGAGGACGTGGTCACGAGCGAGCGCGACACCACCGAGGGGATCTTCGACTTCCTCGACGACCTGATCAAGGAGAAAGACGCCGAGGGCGCGCTGCGGGCCTCGTATGATGTCGACGAAACGCCCGACGAGATGCTCAACTGGATCGAGGACAACGTCCCGAAAGACTACGAGGGCGCGGAGCTGGCCGACGCCTACGAGTTCCTCTCCAACGCCGACCGCTGGCTTGGTCGGGTCCGAGCGACACAGGACTACTCGTTTTGGCGATACGCAACGGACAACATGACCGCCGGCGTCGCCGCCTCGAGACGCGGCTCCAAAGGCGGCTGGACGCGCTATGGCCCACCGAGTTACTGGTCGAAACTCGGCCGCACCAAGGGAACCCGGAATACCCGTGATTCGATCGCCGAACGCATCGCCGAGCGCGAAGGCGCAAGCGTCGCCACCGTCCGCCGCGAGATCCTCCCGTTCCTTTCGACAATGACACACCACTGTCGGAACCGCGACCTGACCGTCCGGATGGCGGCGGCCTACGACCTCGACGAAGCCGAGGTTTCGTTTATTACCGGCAGCGGGAAAGACACCAACAAGGTCGCGTCGATCGTTGAGGATGCCGCCGATCTGAAAGCCGAGCAGGCAGTCGAACACTCGGGCAACGCCTTCTTCGAGACCGAACGCTCGAGTGGGGATACCGACGACTCGACTGACGATGACGACAGCGGACAGCGGACGGTTGCGACATCGGCGGACGACACGCCGGCAGATGAATCGGCGACATCTGCAGACGCAACAGCGCCCGACGAACCGGATGGCGATCAATCCGGATTGGGCGACTTCATGTGAGCCAGCAGTTCCATCGAGACTCTGGGTGCTCAAACAATCCGTGTGGGCGCATCGTGTCTCGCGTTCGATCGATCTGTGACCGTGGTGTCTGACAGTTTCGATTCGGGCACGATTTCCGGTTACATTCGCTGCGGAACTAAAGGATTTCTTACCAATCGACACTATTACATCGGTGAACGGTGAGAGTGGCTGTTGGTGACCGCTTGAATGACAGAACCACGTCGCTGCCCGCTTTGTACGGAGACGTACACCGACCGAACCGACCTCCGGGTTCACCTCGAGGTCGAGCATCGGAAGTCCGAAGTAGTGTCACACCTCGTCGACGACCACGTCGAGGACAGACCACTGCCATCGGAGAGCGAGCAGTCGACAGTCGACGAAGAGCGACCAGCGCCGTCGGCCTGAGGGTGTGATCAGCTGGTTTCTACCGGCAGTAACGCACGGAACGCCGGTAACAGTGCGTCCCCGACGCCGATAGCCATCTGCCGCGGATCCGAAAGAACATCGTCAGCCAGCGGCGGCACCGTCTCGACCGCGTAGCCGGTCATCCGCTCAAGTTCGTCTGGATTAGTCCGTTCGGCGACCGTCTCGCCGGCGTACTCGTTGCAGACGATGCCGACGACATCGATCCCGCGGGCCTCGAGAGCGTCGATCGAGAGTGCGGTGTGGTTGAGCGTCCCCAGTCCCGACCGGGTGACGACGACCGCCGCGGCCTCGAGGTCGGCGACGAGATCGATCACCTCGTGATCGCCGGCCAGTGGTACCCGCAGCCCGCCGATGCCCTCGATGATCGGGACTGCAGTCGCGTCGATTTCACGCTCGCACGCGGCGCGGATCGTCTCATAAGAGAGGGATTCGTCGGCAACCTCAGCTGCAACCCGTGGAGCGAGCGCCGGCTCGAGATAGCGGGGACAGGTCGCAGCCTCGGGATCGTCACAGGCTGTAGCGACGAATTCCGCGTCGTCGTCGGGCGGATGGCCCGTCTGGGCCGGCTTGATCGCCCGCGCGTCGTGGCCGGCCTCGCGAAGCAAGCGCGTGAGCCCGGCCGTGATGACCGTCTTTCCGACGCCAGTGCCGGTGCCGACGACGGCGATCGGTTGGGTCGCGGTCACAGCACTCCGACCTCCTCGCCCGCGGCGCGGAACGCCTCGAGACAAGCGATGACGTCGTCTTGATCGTGTGTCGCCATCGGGACGACGCGAATTCGACTGGTTCCCTCGGGGACCGTCGGCGGCCGAATCGCCGGCGCGACGACGTCTCGTTCGCGGATGCCATCCGCGAGTGCGAGTGCATCCTGTCGGTCGCCGACGAGCACGGGCAGGATCTGCGAGGAGCCCAAGACCTCAAAGCCCATGGACTCGAGGCCATCACGGAGATGTGCAACGTTCTCCCAGAGGCGGTCGCGGACGTCGCTGTGGCGAGCGATATGCAACGCTTCGCTTGCGGCGGCGGCCGCCGGCGGCGCGAGCCCGGTCGAGAAGACGAACGAGCGCGCGTCATTGATCAGTAACTCGATCAGTTCGGTACTGCCGGCGACATAGCCGCCCTGACTGGCCAGCGCCTTCGAGAGCGTCCCCAGCTGGATCTGGATGCGGTCCTCGAGCCCTTCGGCCTGGACGACCCCGCCGCCGTTCGCGTAGAGGCCGGTCGCGTGGGCCTCGTCGACCATCACCCACGCGCCGTACTCCTCGGCGGCGTCACAGATTGCCGCGAGCGGGGCGACAGTGCCGTCCATGCTGAACACCGAATCGGTGACGATCAGCCAGGCTTCGTCGGCCGGATCACGGCCGTCCCGTCTTGCTTGGTCGGTTCGCTCCGCGAGCTTCGATCGGAGACTCGCCGCGTCGCAGTGGTCGTAGACGACGGTCTCGGCACCCGACAGTCGACAGCCATCGATGATGCTCGCGTGATTCAATTCGTCGGAGAAGACGACATCCGGCTCGAGTGCCGTGATCGTTCCGACGTTCGCGGCATAGCCCGAGGAAAAGGCAAGCGCGCGCTCGGTTCCTTTCGTCTCGGCGAGCAGCCGCTCTAGGTCCCGGTGGACCATCGTATCGCCCGTAACGAGCCGGCTCGCACCGGCACCCGTACCGACGGTCGCGGCAGCCTGCCGAGCGGCGTCTTGGACCCGCTGGTCGTCCGTCAGCCCCAGATAGTTGTTCGAGGCAAACACAAGTGCCTCCGCCGAATCGAGAACGGGCAGGTCGCCGCCCGAGGGCTCGGCGAAGTAGCCGCGCTCGGCGACCCGATCGACGGGCGAGAGCGAGCGTTTCAGATCGTTGTCCTCGAGGGTCTCGAGTCGGTCCTCGAGGTCGAACCCACGGTCGGCCATTCGGCTAAACGGACTCAGCGCCACGGTTTGACTCTCACGATTCGTATCGATCGGCTGGTTCGGCTCGGTTCGGTCGGCTCGTCGCCGGGACGCGACGGTTCCGTGTCATCATGTGTATGCGTTTCATCGGAGCGATCGAAAAGCTCGTCGCGGTGTCGTCAGAAGCCGGGCATCAGTTCGGCGGGGCCGAAGACGCCGTACTCGCCGGCACGGTTCCGTCGCACGCCGGCTTTCAGATAGCCCAGCGCGGGCCCGTTGACGTTCGCTTCCATGCTCGTCTCATCGCCGAGCTGGAAGGTGTTCGTCGCGGTCTCGCCATCGAATGTCCGGCCAGTAACACGCACTGTAGTCGTCGTCGGCTTCTCGTCGTTGTACACGTCGAGGATGCCGCCGACCGTGACGTCTTCGGCGTCGCAGACGCCCGCACGCTCGAGGAGCACGTCGTCTGCGTGTTCCATGTCTTCGAACTCGATGACGCCGTCGTGGGCGTCGATGATTTCTTCGATCTCTGCTTCGGAGAGTTCCCGAGCGGTCTCGATGTCGTACTCGGGGAGGTGGGCGATGTCCTCGCGGACGGTGCCGCGGTTGTCCTCGTAGCCGGATTTGAGGCCGACGCCCCAGTGGATGTCGACGTCAGTGACCTCGACGAACGACTGGGCGGCCAGCGCCGCCGCGCCGGTCAGCAGGCCGGGCGTCGCGCCCGCACCACAGATGAAGGTGATGCCGGCGTCCTCGAACGCCTCGCGGCGGTCGTCGAGCATGTCGATCACGCGCGAGCGCTTGAGCACGTCGATCATGACGCCGGAGTAGCCACCCTCGATGAACCGCTCGGCGGTCCGCGGAATGAAGTCGTGTTCGTAGTTCGGCAGTGCAAGGAGGACGGCATCGATCTCGTCGCCGTGGTCGATCACGTCCTGGATCGGATCCTCACTCGGGCGGGCCTGTTCGGAGGCGACGACGCCGAGCTCTTCGCCGTGTTGTTTGACGCCGCCCTCGGATGCGGCCGTCGTGTCCGCTCCGCCGTCAGTTGCAACCTCATTATCAATGTTGCCCTCGGTTGCCTCGAGCAGTTCGTCGACGTCGAGGCCGTCGAAATCGATCGCGGTCCCGTGGCGGTCACACGCCGCGACGGGTGTCAGGGCGTCTTTGTGCTGGCTCACTTCGAGTGCTCGTCGGCCAATACCGCCGGTTCCGAGTACCGCAAACGTAACGTCGTCCATGATTGTCGTGGTATGTTGAATCTCTGTCAGTCGTCGCTCGGTTCTGCGCCTGTTCGTGGTGCCGTCTCGGTCGACGACTCCGCAGCGTCGCTGTGGCGGGTCTTCACTTCCTCGGGGTCGAACTCGTTGGTCTCCTGGTTGGGCTCGAGACCCGCGCGCTCGATGATCTCGATGTCCTCGCCGGGTGACTGGCCCTCGGTCGTGAGGTAGTCGCCGGTGAGTAGGCCGTCCGCGCCAGCCTCCAGTGGCAGGTGCTGCTCGTCGGGGGCGAGGTTGACCTCGCGGCCGCCGGTGAGTCGCACCCGCGACTCGGGATGGAGGAGTTTGTACACCGCGACCGTCTTCACGATTTCTTCGGTCGAGATGCCGACACCCTGCTCGTACAGTGGCGTTCCCTCGACCGGGTTGAGGACGTTCACTGGCAGCGAGGAGATGCCGATGTCCTGTAACGCGATCGCAGCCTCGACGCGATCCGTCGGGGTCTCGCCCATCCCGAGGATGACGCCCGCACAGAGGTCCATGCCGGCCTCCTTGGCGACCTCGAGGGTCTTCACCCGATCCTCGAAGCTGTGGGTGTCGACGATCTCGGGGAAGTAGTTCGGCGAGGTTTCGATGTTATGATTATAGTGGTTGATCCCCTCCTCGGCGAGGATCGCAGCCTCCTCCTCGGTGAGGATCCCGAGCGAGGCGTCGACCTCGAGATCGCACTCGTCGCGGACGAGGCGGATCGACTCGATGACCTCCGCCCATTCTTCGGGCCGGTGTTCCTTCGAGACGCCTTTCTCCGCGACGACGATCCCGAAGCGCTGGGCACCGTCACGTTCGGCGCGTTTGGCGGCCTCTAAGACCTTCTCCGGGCCGAGGAAGCCGTAGGTCTCGATGCCGGTATCGAAGTGGACCGACTGCGCACAGAACCCACAGTCCTCGGCGCAGTTGCCCGCTTTCGCGTTGACGATCGAGCAGGCATCGACCGTGCCATCACCGAAGTGATCACGCACGGCTGCGCCGGCTTCGGCGAGGACATCGACCGGCTGGGCCATCAGCGCCAGCCCGTCGGTCCGATCGAGTCGCTCGCCGGCCACGACCCGCTCGAGTGCGTCGTCGACCGTCTCGTTTCCAGTCTCGTAAACCACACTCAGAATGGTGGTTAACGAGCATATAATGTTTTTGGACGGTCACGATCACGTGATCGTCCGCCGCTCACAGACCGGTTTCGATGTGCTGTTCGAACGCATACGCGCTCGAGAGCACCGTCGCGTCGTCGAAGCGTTCCCCGATCAGCATGAGTCCGACTGGTAGTCCGTCTGCCGTCCCGGCGGGCACCGATGTCGCCGGATGGCCAGTCACGTCGAACGGGGACGTGTTGTGAAGCATATTGAGCGCGCGGTCGATCGCCTCGAGGCGCGAGATCGACTCGTCGACTGCGTGGGCGGTCTGTGGCGTCGTCGGCATCGCGAGGACGTCGACGTCCGCGAGCGCGTCGTCGTACTCCTCGGCCAGTTTTCTGCTGAGATTCTGCGCTTTCGCGTAGTAGTGGCCGCGGTACTCGTCCGAGAGGTACTCGCCGAGGACGAGCGTGAGTTTCAACGTCGTGATGTAGTCGTCGGCGTCCGACCGCCGCGCCCGCCCGAACGCATCGGCCAGTTGCGTATCGTAGAAGCCCTTCCCGTAGTGGCCAACGCCCTCACTGTCGACCGTCGCGGCCGTCTCCTCGAGTGCGATCGCGTTCCAGATGGTCAGGCCATCGAGGTGCATCGGCACGGAGACCTCCGTTACCGTCGCCCCGGCGTCCTCGAACGCTGCGAGCGCGTCGCGAACGGTTTCGTCGACGCCCGACTCACCTGTCTCGCGGTCGAACCCCTCCTCGAGGACGCCGACAGTCACATCCGATGGATCGTCCGAAAGCGCCTCGCGGTAGTCGTCGGTCGGCACGACTCCCTGGCGAGGGTCGAGGCCGTCTTTTCCGGCGATCACGTTCAGCACTCGCGCGCAGTCGTCGACGGTCGAACAGATCGGCCCGGCGTGGTCGAACGACCGGCCGAGACCGACGATCCCGGTGTATGGGACCAGGCTATGTGTCGGTTTATGACCGACGAGGCCACTCCACGCGGCGGGGATTCGAATCGAGCCGCCCTGATCGCCACCGATGGCGACGTCGACGTCGCCGTTGCCGACGGCTGCTGCCGACCCCGACGACGACCCGCCCGCGATGTAGTCCGAATCGACGGGGTTCAGTACCGGCCCAGTCGCGGAGAGTTCGCCGCTGCCGGAGAAGGCCATGTCTTCCATGTTGAGTTTCCCGGTGATGGTCGCACCGGCGTCGAGCAACCGCGTAACGATCGTCGCGTCAGTCGACGGGACGTAGCCCTCGAAGAGTTTCGACCCGACCGTCAGTTCAACGCCGGCCAAATTGACGTTGTCTTTGAGCCCGACCTCGTAGTCCGCAAGCGGGCCGTCGTCTGCGCCCGTTACCTTGCACTTCGTGACGAAAGCGTTGAGCGGATCTTCGTCGGGTCCCGGCCGGTAGCCGGGGTCGCGGTCCGTATACTCGACGCGTGGTCGATAGTCTGGAAGCTGGTCCAATCGCTCGTAGCCCAGTAGCGTCTCGGTGATGGCGGCTTCGAAGTCTTCGACCTCCTGGTCGGTCAGGTCGATGTGATGGCGTCGTGCGTACTCGCGGATCTCCGCCGGCGTCGGCGGCTGAACGTTTGGTGGCGACTCTGACATACGGTCATGGTGGTCGATAACAATAAACAAAAAAGTTCGCCGGAAAGCCGACACTCGAGGATCGAGGGTCGATCAGCTCACCCGCTGAGAACGAATTCCGTTTCAATCGGCGATCGCGATCAGCGCCGCTCGGCGAAGAACGTCCGGAGCAGCGGATACCACGCCCCGAAGACGGCCCCGAACGTCGACAGCCCGACGAAACTCCCCCAGTGGTCGACGGGAACCGGATACGGACGTGCCGTAGCGAGCCCAAGCAAAAGCGGGCCACCGTAGGCGACGACGGTCACCCAGAGGACGACACCGTAGGAAAGGCCCACACAGGCACCGAGGAACGGACTTCGATAGCACTCGGCGAGCGGCTGCGGGACGTATCGGCCTCGCGAAAGCCGAGTGACGAGCGCGACGAACGGCCCGCCCGCAACGAGGCTGTGACAGAAGACCAACGTCCACTCGTTTACCACCCCCTCGAGCCCGTAGACATCGGCCACCGACCGAAGACTGCCGGTCGCGTGCAACACGCCGCCGAGCGCCGCCCCGGCGATCAGGGCAGCCGTCACTGTGGTCAGAACAGTCACCGGCGACGGACGCCCACGATGACGTGACTGTCTATACGACATTACCGTATCTCTCAGCTGTATTTATATGTATTTATCTGAATTCTAGAAGAATGTCTAGTTACATGAGTGTTACCGGCCCCGGCAGCTGGGTCGTTCTGCTCGCAGCGACCGATTCCGACGGCGTCACCGCGGCGTCTCTGCGCCCCACTTCTCGAGGGCCGTCGCCAGTTCCGAGTGGTCGTCGGCATAGTCCTCGAGCGACTCGCCGGCCATCGACGCGTCGACGGACTGGCGGAGCGCTTTCGCGCCTGCATGGGTGCCGTCGGGGTGGCCGTGGATTCCACCGCCGGCCTGAACGATGATGTCGGTGCCAAGGGTGTCGAGCAGCTGGTCGACGACGCCGGGATGGAGTCCGCCAGAGGCGACCGGCAGCACTGGCTTCAGGCCGTGACACTCGCCGGTGAGCCACTCGTTGATCCCCGGCGTGTCCTCGTTTGCGAGTTTCCCCAGCCCCGCAGTCCCGGTGTGAATGTGATCGACGCCACAGAGGCGGGCGATCTGGGCGATGACCCGCATCGAGACGCCGTGGTGCTCGAGCCGATCGAAGGCGGCGTGCATCGCACGATGGGCGTGGATCGCCAAGCCGTGCTCCTCGCAGCGCTCGCGGACGCTCTGGACGGCCGCCCAGCCGGCGGTGATCACGTCGACCATGACGAAGCCGCCGCCGTGTTCGGCCACGAGGTCGACGCGCTCTACCATCTCGTTGGTCTCAGCGGTCACGTTCACGAGGTAGTCCTTGCGTTCGCCGGTGGCCTCCTGTGCGCGGTCGCGGGCCGCGAGGCTCTCCGTCAGGCGGTCCTCGAAGGGGTTAAACTCCTGATCGGTAAGGTTCTCGTCGTCTTTCAGCAGGTCGACGCCACCCAGCCATGCCTCCTCGCCGATGTCGGCGTGGGCTGCAGTCGAGAGGCCGACTTTTGGTTTCGGGACCGTCGCCAGTACCGGCCGCTCGCCGGCGTCGAGTTTTTCGTGGGCGACGCTCGTCCCGAACTGCGGCCCCGGGAAGCCACTGACGATCGATTCCGGCCAGTGGCAGTCCTCGAGCCGGATCGAGTCGACGGCTTTCATCCCCAGAATGTTCCCGGCGATACACGAGAGGATCTGGGGCATGCTACCGGCCTCGAACAGCGCCGCTGGATAGGCGACGGTGATCTCGGTGCCGTCGATCTCGCAGGCCACTGCACCGAGATCCGTCAGTTCGTCCTCGTCGACGTGGAGCGCTGCCCAGGTGCCGTTCGAGGACTCGGAGGCGACCCGGCTCGCTGCGGCTTCCATCGACATGTCCGCGGCCGGGTCGATCGTAAACTCACAAGTCAGGTCCGTCGCCGCAGGCTCATACTCGAGGTCCAGAAAGTCGTCGTACTCGATTCCAGTCATGGTACCGAATCGCATTCATCGCGTCGACTAATAGGGCTTGTGCCGATCATCAGTCGGCTGGGGTCGGTCGGTCGACGGCGGCTCGCTCACACGACGGCTGATTCGCTGGATCGACCGCTGCGAGGTCGTTTGACTGGGCGTTTGTCAACCTCCGCTCCTGCTCTCCCCCGCTGGCGGCCAGTAGACTAATACGTCATCGATGTAATTTGATCGGACTGGAAAAATTCCAAAAATTAAATACTCGTCATAATCCACTACTATAGAGCGAGCGCATGACAGATAGTACGATAGACACACAGGCGGGCGATTCTGGGTTCGACGTGGGCTCGAGCGCGGACCTCTTCGGGGAGATCGAATCGAATAGCGAGTCAGGGGACGATACGAAGACCGAGACCGCCGACGGGGACGAATCCGACGTCGGTGACGAGCAAACGGCAGCTGACGTCTTCGACCAGCTTCAGACCGACGTCGGCGACGAGGACGGGACCGACGATATCCTCGCTGACGAGAGCCCGGACGACATCATCGCGAGTGCGGACGAACCCGACCCCGAACCCGACGGGGTGGTCGACGACGACCTACTGGCCGACGACGACGAACTCGCTGCTCTCTTGCTTACCGGTCGCTCGAAAGACGGCGACAGTGAGTTTCTCTGGATCGATCCCGACGCGGATGAGTCGGGAGAAGCCAAGCCCGACAGCGATATCGATGCGGACGACGACGCTCTCGAGACTGACGAGTCGGCCACAAGCGACACCGACGACCGACCGGACTCGAGCGAAACCGACGCCGACCCCATACCTGACAGTGAGACCGACGCCGACGACGCTGTGACGGCGTCCGCTCCCGATGCTGTGGAGACAGCTACTGACAACACACAGCCCGAGTCTCCCCCATCGACGTCAGATCCGAGTTCCGATGACACCCTCGAGCAGAAACCGAACTCGAGCGAGGACATTGTCGAGGATGAACCCGTTGATACCGACTCGAGTGACGAGCCCGTCGAGGACGAAGGCGTCGAGTCCGACACAGCTGGTAAAGACGAGGAAGATGGACTCGTCGAGACGGCCGAGGACGAACCCGTCGAAGCCGAGGCAGACGATGATACAGCGCTCGAACTCGAGGATGACGACGCAGGACCCGAACCCGAAGACGATACCGCGTCCGAATCCGATGCCGACGACCCGGCGACCGAAACCGACCCGGAGCGATCTGACGACTCCGCCGGCCCGCTCTCGAAACTCCGCGAGACGCTCGGCGGACTGTTCTAGCTACCCTGCCCACACACCCGACATTCGCCCGCTCTTTTCTCGCCGATCATGGATCTGGATGCCACGCAAGTCCCGTTCGCCGAACCGTAAACGGTCGCTCGCCACACACGGGACAGCGCGTGCCGCCGCCCGGTGCGTCGTCCCGGTCTGGAATCGTCTGTTCGTCGCCGCAGGTGTCACACTCGAGCCAGACAGGCATAGCCAATACTGACGGCTGACACAGTTATGAATCGCCCTGCGGGCGAGCGACGGGTCGTCGTTGTGAGCAGACGCCGTGGCTCGTGATGCGAATGGTGTCAAACAGAGAGAAACGAGAGGCGATCAGTCAGAACCGTCGGGTACGGACCGCCTCGAGTGGATCGGCGCTGTTACGCGAGGAACTCTTCGATGTGGTCGGCGACTTCCTCGGGGGTGTCGCCGACGGGGACACCGGCGTCGTTGAGCGCCGAGATTTTGCTCTCGGCGGTACCGGTACCGGAGCCGGAGACGATCGCGCCGGCGTGGCCCATGCGCTTGCCCGGCGGCGCGGTGCGGCCGGCGATGAAGCCGGCGACCGGCGTGTCGACGTGTTCGTCGATGAACGCGGCTGCCTCTTCCTCGTCTTCGCCACCGATCTCACCGCACATGACGATCGCGTCGGTGTCGGGGTCGTTCTCGAACAGCTCGAGGGCGTCGACGAAGTTGGTGCCGATGATCGGGTCGCCGCCGATGCCGATGGCGGTCGTCTGCCCGATGCCGCGGTTGGTCAGGTTGTCGACGACCTGGTAGGTCAGGGTGCCCGAGCGGGAGACGAGACCGACGTTCCCCTCCGAGAAGATGTTGCCAGGGAGAATGCCGAGTTTGGCCTCGCCGGGGGTGATGAGGCCGGGACAGTTCGGACCGATGAGTCGCGTGTCGGTCTCGGTCAGGCGCTTGTTGACGCGCGCCATGTCCTGGGTCGGGATGCCTTCCGTGATCGCGACCGCGAGATCGAGCCCGGAGTCGAGCGATTCGAAGATCGCGTCGCCGGCAAAGGCCGGCGGGACGAAGATGACCGAGGTGTCGGCGTTTTCCTCCTCGACTGCTTCGTGGACCGTGTCGTAAACCGGCACGCCGCTGACTTCCTGGCCGCCCTTGCCGGGGACCGCACCGGCAACGACGTTGGTGCCGTACTCCATCATCTGTTCGGTGTGGAACTTGCCTTCCCCACCGGTGATGCCCTGTACCACGACGCGCGTGTCGTCGTCGACTAGTACGCTCATTATTCGCTCACCTCCTCAGCGTACTCGACAGCACGCTGAACTGCATCCTCGAGGGTCTGCTCGACCGTCACGAGGTCCTCGTTGAGAATTTCCATACCTTCCTCCCAGTTGGTACCGGCCAGACGGACGACGACCGGCTTGGGGATCTCGTCGAACTGCTCGAGTGCTTCGTTGATCCCTTTGGCGACTTCGTCACCGCGGGTGATGCCGCCGAAGATGTTGAAGACGACGCTCTCGACGTTGTCGTCGGAGAAGACCATGTCGAGTGCGTTCGCAATTCGGTCGGCTTTCGCACCGCCACCGACGTCGAGGAAGTTTGCGGGCTCGCCGCCGTAGTAGTCGACGAGGTCCAGCGTCGTCATCACGAGGCCGGCACCGTTGCCGATGATCCCCGTGTTACCCTCGAGTCGGACGTAGTCGAAGCCGTACTCGTCGGCCTTCTGCTCGAGTTCGTCGCCGCCGGCGGCTTCCTCTTCCATCTCGGCGAGTTCGGGCTGGCGGAACAGCGCGTCCTCGTCGATGTTCATCACGGCGTCGGCCGCGATGACCTCGTCGTCGGAGGTGACCATCAGCGGGTTGATCTCGGCGTCGGCACCGTCCTTGTCGTCCCAGAGCTGGTAGAGCGTGGTGAGGACGCTCGAGACGTCACGGGCGACCGACTGGTCGACACCGGCATCGTAGACGGCCTTGCGGGCCTGGTAGGGATGCATCCCGAAGGCGGGGTCGATGTGTTCGCGGGCGATCGCGTCGGGGTCTTCCTCGGCGACCTCCTCGATGTTGACACCGCCTTTGGTCGAGACCATCGCGACGGGCTTGCCCTCGCCACGGTCCATCGTGATCCCGACGTAGAGTTCGTCGGTGAAGTCGACTGCTTCCTCGACGAGGACGCGGTCCACGTGGTAGCCTTTGAGATCCATTCCGAGAATGGACTCGGCTGCCTCGCGGGCTTCGTCATCGTCTTCGACGAGTTTGATCCCGCCGGCTTTCCCTCGACCACCAACCTGTACCTGCGCCTTGACCGCGACTGGATAGCCGATCTCCTCGGCCGCGGTGACGACGCCGTCGACGTCGGACGCGAGTTGCGAGTCCGGCGTCGGTACCCCGGCATCGGCGAAGACCTGCTTCGCCTGGTACTCGTGTAATTTCATACCATTCGAAGGGCCGTTCCGCCCTTGCTTAAATCCTGCCAGTTTCCGCTCGCTACTGACACGCATTCGGGGGCTCTTCCCGAGGATCGTTCACGATTTACCATCCACGACCGCCTGCGCGTGCCATCCACACAGTCCGGTCCACGAACGAGGTGGCACTGATATGGGCCGGCCTGTCACAGCATTCAAAGTTCGGCTTCCCCTATCCGCACTTGGGGCTCCCCCGTGACAAACCCTACCGCAACCCATCGACCCTCGGGATGGGTGTCGTCGATAACGACCGTGCTCCGGTTTCTGGTCCACAGCAACCTCTTTATCTCGCTGGCGACGCTCAGCGTCGTTGTCACCACTGCCATCCTCGCGAACCTGCCACTCGAGGCCCTGCCGCTGTTTATCGTCTTCGCGGCCACGATGTTCGTCTACACCGTCAACCGGTTTACTGACCTCGAGGAAGACGAACAGAACGTCCCGGACCGCGCGGCGTTTACGAAACGCTACGGTCGCCTCTGGCTGACGGCTGGAGTCGTCCTCTATGTCGCTGCGATCGCGATTGCCGTCGCGCTTGGGCTCTCGGGGGCTGCGTATCTGTTACTCCCGCTTGCGGTTGCACTGCTGTACTCCGTCGGTGGTATCAAACAGGTTTTCCTCGTCAAGAACCTCTTCGTCGGCCTCGCGTGGGGTGCGCTCCCGGTCGGCGTCGGCTACTACTACGATCAGCTCTGGTCGCTTTCAGTCCTGTTCATGTTCGCCTACGTGACGGTCATGATCACCATCGCCGCGGTGATCTTCGACGTCAAAGACATCGAGGGCGACCGCGAGGAGAACATTCCGACGGTCCCGAATCAGTTCGGCCCGCACGCGACGCGCGTCTGGTCGCTGGGTGCGACCCTCGTCGTCGCCGCGGTGGTCGTCGCGCTCGTGGTGACGGGGACGATCCCGCGACGGTTTCTCGCCGTGCTCGCGATGAACGCCTACGTTTGCGCATACATCCCGTTTGCGACCCCCGACCGCGGGCCGCTGTACTACGGGTTCGTCGTCGACGGCGAACACGTCTTCCTCGCCGCGGTCGTGCTCGCACTCGAGTGGCTCGTCTGGTGACGGTGCTCCCGCTTAGTCGTCGTCTGCAACGCCAGTCGCCCGCAGGTACTCCTCGAGCAGCGTCGGGAACTGGCCGCCGCGGACGTAGCGGAGGCCGAACTCGTCGGCCCACGAGATGATTCCCCGGTCCTCCGTGACGACCCCAGCATCGAGTTCGCGCGCGAGGATCAGTAGGTCGAAGTCTTCACGGGAGTCGAGGACGCCCTGTCGGAGCGCGCGGCGATACTTGTCACGTAGATTCGACAGGACGCGATCGGCTTCGGTCATGTACGCCTCCCGTTCGCCGTCATCGGCCTCCCGCGTGAGTTTGTCCGGGTCGAGTTGTTCGACCTCGCGAATGGCCTCTTCCGAGACCCGCAGGCCGCGGTCGACCCGGTCGCTCATCTCGTCGATGAAGTTGTAGACGACGTTCGCGGGGATCGTGACGCCATAGCGGTCGGGACTCTTGCGGACGACCCAGGTGTCGAGCCGCGAGAACACGGCATCGTCGACGTCGCGCTCGCGCAACATCGTCCCCAGTTCGTCGTGGATCGACGGCGGCACGTAACAGGAGATATTGAGCTCGAGGCGTGCGGTCGAGACGAGACCGAGCAGGCGGAGCACGGCCGCCTCAAGCGACTCGTCGTCGCGGCGGATCTCCTCGGTGATAAACAGTGACGTGTCGAGGACGAACCGCTGACGCGGGAGATCGCCGGGCATACGTATCGATTGTATGGTAAGCTACATAGACTTCACCCCAAGCAGACGGCTGCCGCCGCCGAGCGGGGCCGGCCCGGTGTTTTTGACGATGAACGGCGAGAGTCGATACATGGACCGCGACGCGTACCTCGAGCGCCTCGGGGCGACGACCGACGAGCCGGCCGACCTCTTCGAGCACTTCGAGCAACGGTCGTTCGACGGTCGGACCTACCACGTCCTGACGGACGCGCGCCACGGTCTCGAGCGCGGGACCGTCATCGTCGAGGACGCCGAGACCGTTATCAGGGGGTATCCGAGCATCCCGCGACTGCTCGTGCTCGAACCGGGGGTTCAGTCGTTCTTCGATGACGGGGCCACCGTCGCCATCGAGGAGAAACTCGACGGGTTCAACGTCCGGATCGCGGCCGTCGGCGAGCCGCTTGCGTTTACCAGAAGCGGCTACGTCTGCCCGTATACGACCGCGCGGGCGCGCAAGCTGCTGTCGCTCGAGGCGTTTTTCGACGAGCATCCGGAAAAGACCCTCTGTGCCGAACTCATCGGGCCGGAAACGCCCTACACGACCACCGACTACGAAGGGGTAGACACCCACGACTTCCGCGTTTTCGGCGTTCGCGACCGCGAGT
Organism: Natrinema hispanicum; assembly: GCF_004217335.1. Lineage (GTDB taxonomy): Archaea > Halobacteriota > Halobacteria > Halobacteriales > Natrialbaceae > Natrinema > Natrinema hispanicum. The sequence continues at coordinate 275,589 of NZ_SHMP01000004.1, read as the reverse complement.
CGGGCGACCCGCTGTCCGTAGCCGATCGCCGCGCGATCTGTGAAACGTACGACTTCAACCAGCCGCGGCTGTTCGGACGGGCACCGCCAGAAGCCGCCGCCGAGACGGTTCGCGACGCCATCGATGAACTCGACGCGGCGGGGCGAGAGGGCGTCGTGATGAAATCAGAGGCCGGTGACGCGATGGCCAAATACACGACCGAGGCCCAACACCACGACGAACTCGCCTACGCGTTCTCGCTGCCGTTCGATCATGGTCGGGATTTCATCTTCTCGCGGCTCCTCCGCGAGGCGTTTCAGGCCACCGAGTTCGACGAGGACGAGGACCGGCTGCAAGAACGCGCACACGATCTCGGCGAGTCGATCCTCATTCCGATGGTCGAAGCCATTCGAGACGTCGACGACGGCAAGACGATCGGCCACCGACACACGGTCAGGGGCGACGCCGACTCGATCGACGCCCTCTTCGACCACCTGCGCGACCAGTCGATGACGATCGAGGTCGAGTCAGATCGTCGTGAAGACGGCCAGCGCGTCGTCGAGTTCGTCAAGGTAGCCGAATCAAGTCGGGACCGCATCGCCCATTATCTCGAGGGTGGCACGCGAACCGAGTGACATGACGGTTCCATCGACTCGCTCGCTCGAGCGCGAACGAACCCTTTAGGCACCGGCCGCCGGTACGGACGTGTATGCCCGTTCCCAAATCCGAGTTCGAGAACCTCCCGCCGTGTGACTTCTACACGCCGGCGGAACTGCTCGAGGACGACCAGATGTACACCGTCTACGAGATCGCACGGCTGCTGCAGGGTCTCGAGCCAGACGCCGATATCGACCGCGAGACCGAGGACATCCTGCTCGACTGGGCGATCCCGTGGATCATGACCAACGCCGACGACCTCATCGTCGCTGAACCCCGTGATGAGGACGAGCCTGGCTACTACGGCCTGAAAGAATGATCCTGCTCGTGGTCGGTGCCGACCGCGTCGACGCCGGCAAGACGACGTTTTCGGCCGGCCTGCTCGAGCGCACCGGCGCGGTCGGCTACAAACCCCGCGCCGGCAACGACTTCTGGTTCGACCACGACGACTGTCGGCGCGCGCTCGCCGACGGGCGACTCTACGGCAAAGACGCGGCGCGGCTCTCGGCGGCCGACAGCCGCGGCCGACCGCCAGAGCGGCTCAACCCAGTCCACCGGCTTTGGCAGCCAAGTCCCGGCGGCGGCAGCGGCCTCCTCGGCCGGACCGATCGAGAGTTCGTCGTCGACCGAATCGGCCGCGATCCCGACGATACGTTGTTCGTCCGCAACGCAACCGCCGAGGTTCCGGACGCAGTCGCCGACGCGCTCCCCCTTTCCGACGCCGTTCCCGTCGAGACCGTCGCCGAATTCAACGACCTTGCCGAACAGGAGTACGTCCCCGCGTTCGACCGGCTGGCGACCGAGATCGAGGACACGGATGTCGCCGTCGTCGAGTCCTACAGCGATATCGCGCTTCCGCTGTCGTCGCTCGATCCAGCGCAGATCGCCGCCGTCGCAGCCGTCGAACCCGGTCGCGTGCGCGTCTACAACGGCGATCGCTACTGTCGAGCCTGCGAAATCGCCAACTCGAGCCCCAGAGACGGGGCCATCGAGAAGCGCGTCCCCGATGTCCTCGACTATCTCGACCCGCTCGAGCGCGTGCGGTTACCGCCCCTTGGCAAAGAACAGCGGGACGATCCCACACAGATCGCTCGCGCGTACGCGGACGCGTACGATACGTTGCTCGACGCCGCCAGACAGGTCTGACTGCTGGACAGTCTCTCTGTCGGGCGACGCGCCTACGTCTGGCGTGCCATCTGCGCCGAGAGTTCGACGTGGCTGTAGGGGTCGTTGGTCACGCTCGGCCCGTGGCCCGTGTGCATCTCTTCGAGGTCGGGATCGATCCACTCGACCACGCGGTCGATGCTCTCGATCAGCGTCGGGCGATCGCCCTCCTCGAGGTCGGTGCGACCAAAGCTCCCGTTCTGGAAGACGAGATCGCCCGCGAACAGCACGCTCGCCTCCTCCGAGTAAAAGCAGAGGTGGTCGTTCTTGTGGCCTGGGGTATGCAGTGCGACGTAGTCGTGATCGCCCAACTGGACCGTCTCCTCGTCCGCGATTGCGTGGTCGACGCCGTCGACCGCGGTGTCATACCCCCACACGTCGACGTCGAACGTCTCCTTGACTGCCGCAAGGTTCCCGACGTGGTCACGGTGCGTGTGGGTCAGGATGATGGCCTCGAGATCGTCGACGCGATCGGCGACGGCCTCGACGACGTCGAAGTTCGCGCCCGTATCGACGAGGACGGTCCGGTCACCGGTAACGAGAAAGACGTTGCTGGTAAACGCCTGCACACCCTGTGCGAGATTCGAGATCATGAGGCCTGCTACACAGTCGATCGATTTGTGGGTATCGACACAGGTCGGAGTGTCGGGAACCGCCCCAAGTGAGCGAGACGCCACTCATCGGACGTATACTGCTCGTATCGACCGTTTCTACCACCCCTCTCGCTATTCACAAGCATTTTTAGCTCCGACACGTAGTGAGTAGACGAATGAATCGGTCGGCCTCCGTCGGATTCGTCGTTCTCGTCGTCCTTACGCTCGTCGCCGGGGTCAGCGCACCGATCGCGGTGGCCGACACTGGACCGATCACTTCGCCAGCCGCGGAGCCACACCCCGCGGCGATGGCGACTCCACCAGATGGCAGCCAGTTCGCCATCCAGGAAGCCCAGGATTTCGACAAGACGACGTTCGAGATCATCGTTCACGAAAACGGCAGCGCGACGTGGACCTTCCGGTACGAACAGGTGTTCGCAAACGAAGACAACGCGACCGCTGCCAGAGAGAACTTCGAAGCCTTCGCCGAGGAGTTCAGAGCCAACGAGACGGACTTCTACGACCGATTTACCAACCAGTCGCGTCTGATGGTCGAGTCCGGACAACGGGAAACCGGCCGAGAGATGGAAGCGACGAATTTCCGCCGTTCCGCGCAGGTCGAAGAGCGATTCACGACGATGGGTGTCGTCGAAATGTCTTTTACGTGGGAGCGGTTCGCAGCCGTCGACGCGGACCGAATTATCGTCGGTGACGTCTTCACCGATGTCTTTCTCGAGTCGAATCAGGAAATCGTCATCGAGCCCGGCGGTGATCTCACGTTCCAATCGATCGAACCTGCCGACGGGCAGTACGCCGGGGACTCGATTGAAGACGCGGAGTCCGTTCAGTGGAGCGGTCAACGGGGATTCATCGACGGCCGTCCCCGTGCCGTGTTTGACCGTCCTGGGAGTACCGACACGGGACTGATTACAGCTATAGGCGGCGGTCCGGGTTGGCCTCTCCTCGGAGCCCTCTTCGGTCTCGGCCTCGCCGCCGCAGCCGTGATCTGGTATCGACGCTACGGGCCCGGCGCTGGCGAACCCGCCACCGGAGAGTCACCACCCGACGCAGCACAGCCCGCACCAGCTGCCGCCGACGCGGCCGACGAACCCCTCGAGGAAACCGACTCGATCGCCGACGAGGAACTCCTGACGGACGAAGACCGCGTCGTCAAACTCATCCGCGAGAACGGTGGGCGGATGAAACAGGTCAACATCGTCGAGGAAACCGGCTGGTCGAAATCCAAGGTCAGCATGCTGCTCTCGGATATGGAAGACGAGGGCACCATCAGCAAACTCCGCGTCGGCCGCGAAAACATCATCAGCCTCGAGGGCTTCGAGCCCGAGGCAACGAAGTCACCGTTCGAGGAGTGACAGCTGACAATACCTTATCGCTGATCCGTTATCTCGTGTGACCTCCTCTCACTGCAGGATCGAAACGGAATCCTTAAACATAACACCGCTCTACGATTGAGTGAAGACGAAGCCCGCTCCGATGGTGTAGTCCGGCCAATCATATTGCCCTCTCACGGCAATGACCAGGGTTCGAATCCCTGTCGGAGCATCCTACCCCGCCGCCTTCTCGTGGTTTTCACCGTGAACTAACCACAGGTAAACGTATGTTCACGGGCAATGCGGTTCAGATGGTGCATCGACCCCGACGCCGTCTTGCGATTCCACTACGTCGTGAGGCAATGAAGTTCAAGGGGGAAAATCGACCGCCGTCTTGCGATTGGCGAAATCGAGAGGCAATGGTCTGGGTTCCCGTCACGGAGGTCAGGCAATGAAAGACGCGGACCAGGCAATCGACCCCCTCGAAGACATCACGCTCATTCCTGGGCCGACAGAAGAATTGTTAAATGAGAGACAATTCCTCGACTATCGGAGTGAGCGAGAACAGTGCCTTGATTGGCTGTTAACATTCGGTATAGATCCGAAGACAGCTGATGGGTACGCAAAAACAACCGTCAGCAATCGCGCGTTCCGAATGGACCAGTTCTACCGCTGGGTTTGGGAGCAGGAAGGCGGGTACACTACGAGCCTCACTCACGACCACGCTGACAATTACTTGCGCCACTTAGCTGGCCAACAGAAGTCAAACGCGCACAAGAACTCGTGTCGGAAGGCCTTGATGATGCTCTACAAGTGGCGACATCATCAACGCGGAGCAGACAAGTGGGAGCCAGAGATTACGTTCTCCCGCAAAAACCAATCAACGACGCCACGGGATTACTTAACGCGCGAAGAGCGGACTGCCATCCGTGACGCGTCACTGGAGTATGGAAGTGTCCCTAGTCGTGATAGCGTCCACGGTGACGAACGAGACCAGTGGGTTGCGTACCTGGCACAACGTTTCGAGAAGCCGAAAACAGAAGTGACGGAAGCGGACTGGGACCGCGCGAACAAATGGAAGACACCGAGCCTTGTCGCCGCGAGCCTTGATGGTGGTCTACGCCCGATCGAAGTTGAACGCGCACGAACGTCGTGGGTTGACGTCGACAACGGTGTCCTTCGAATCCCGAAAGAAGAGTCCTCGAAGAATACAGAGCACTGGATCGTTAGTCTCCAGACCCAGACTGTCGAGATGCTGGATCGCTGGTTGACACAACGAGCAACGATCGAAAAGTACGATGACACCGACGCGCTTTGGTTGACGAGAAGAAGCAACCCGTACCAGACCTCGTCACTCCGGAATTTGCTTCACCGGCTCTGTGAGATCGCAGGGATCTCCACAGAGAATCGGCAAATGAGTTGGTATGCTATCAGGCATTCGACAGGAACGTATATGGCGCGTGAGGAAGGACTCGCGGCTGCCCAGACTCAACTCCGTCATAAGTCGCCAGAAACGACGATGAAGTACGATCAAGCACCGATCGAAGACCGGAAGAACGCGTTAGATCGAATGGGGTAGTTCCAGTGTAGTGGGGCAGCGTTACTCCTCTGTCCCGTCTTGAAGGATTTGCCTCGTGATATCGACACGGGCTTCAGTCGTATCCGGAATCACCGCATCGATGTGGAGGCCACCGCCATGCGTCTTGGAGACCGCCGCAGTTGTCTCGTTTGTCTCCTGTGCTGGTTGAGTGTTCGTAGTGGCTGTTGACGACGTCGCGTCTGCCTCTTCTGCGAAGGGGTTGTATTCTGGATCTGCTGCTGCCTTCTGTGCTTTTCGCTGGGTTTCGTTCAGACGGAGTTGAAGCTTTTCGACTGGGGTCTGGTTATACGACTCTTGTGTCGTCTCGAATCGTTCGTGTCGCAGTTGATCGTTGGCTTCGGACAGTTCGCCCTCAGAAGTCATGTTCCGACCCATCGTCTGGCGGAGACTGTACCAGACGATCTTCCGATTATCTGTTTTGATCCCTGCCTCTTCGCATAGATTGCGCAGGAGGTTACAGAGGCTCCCTGATTGGTAGGGGTTTCCCTCCCTGTTGAGCCAGATTTTGTTGCTCCCATCGTACTTTTTGAGGTGACGTCGCTCCTGAAACCACTCACTTAGCACATCTCCAGACCTGTCTGACAGGCCTACCTCTTCTTTTTCGCGTTCTTTGCAGGCGTACTCAGTTGGGATTTTGAGCGTGTTCGATTTCGGGTCGTACCAATGCATTTCGGCGTTTCCGATTTCGATCGGTGCGAGTCCAGCATCGAACCCAACGGTCACCATGGAGTGGACTTTCCCACTCCAATCAGCATGCAACCAATCGTTTCGCGTCACGTCTTCTTTCGGGATTCCAAGCCGCTGTGCAACGAGGCCATCTATTTTCTCCCGTTCGTCAACAGGTGTATCGTAGTACGATGGGAGTGCGCCATAGGACTCTGCTTCCTCAAACAATAGTCCCAGTTCGCGGTAGGTGAATCGGTACGCGGATTCACCTTTCTCGTCACTGAAGTTGATTTTTGGTTCCCACTCGTAGTCCATCGTTCCTTCGTAATACTGCCATCTGAAATAGCACTCCAGAGTGTCGGCAAATTTCCTCTTCGTCGATTCACCGTACTCCTCGCCTTTGTTCTTCCCTCGTTGTTTCGTGATCTCTGCTCGATCAATCATCAACAGGAGCTCGTCGGCATGCTCGTCCTCGATTTTCGTAGGATCGTCCGGGTCGAAATACGTGATTGAGAATCGATGGAGCTGATCAAGACGGTTAAGATAGTTCTTTGCCGTCGATTCGTTGAGTCCGATTTCTCGCCTTGGATTCTTTCCCTCATTGATCATCCACGTGTGGAGTTCCTCGTACTTTTGTTGAACATCTTCTGCTGCATCACCGAGTTCTTCTTGCAACTCTTCCGTGATGGCAGCAGGTAGTTTTGAACTCGTCATTTGATACGAAACAGGATATTAACCATTTAGTTAAAAACCCTCGTCCTTGAGAGGGTTGTATATACATATTTCAATATACTTCAGATAGAGAATTTAGATCCAAGGACAGGTACACATCCAGGTACGTACGTGGGTACACGGTCTTGTGCGTACTTACGTCCGATCTCACACACATAATGAGAGTTGCGAGCCTTTCTGGATTGCACAGGAACACACCAATGGCTGGTCAAGTAGAGAAAAGCAGCTAATCTCCTTGGACGGATTTATTGCCAACTAGTTGTAATTTACTGTATGGATGAACTTACGGCGAACATCTCGTTCGACAGGTTCGCTGATATGCCGGAGTTCTATGGGTCGGGATCGGCAAAGTACCGGCTGGCGATGGTGAAGGAGCGCGGTGATTTTCTCGATCTGTTCGAGGGTGCTCATCACGTTGACGCAGTTACCTACGCGGAGACGCCTGAACTAATGGTGAAAATGTTGACCGAGTACAATATCGGATCTCTGGACGTTCTCATCGGAAACGCCGACGATTACGCTGGTCAAGTCAACGACGTCTCTACTGCGCGCTCACTGGTTCAGTTGCGACAGGATGGTCGGCTCACGGTTCGGCTGAAGAACCGGAAGACCGTCCACTCGAAGATCTACCGTATCGTCATGCCGGACGACACGGTAAAGCTCGTGCAGGGATCCGCAAACCTCTCACGGAACTCATGGGAGTACCACACAAACCAGATATCTGTTTTTACGACTGATGTCGGGACCGAACTGGACAAAGAGTTCAAGCGGTTCATCGACGAATATCGGGAAAGTTACAGCAGCCAGACACTGTTAGAGGGGCTGGTTGAAGCGCTTGAAGAAGCCGACTCACCAGAAGAGCGGGAGAACCGGATTGAGTACTGGGTCGGGACGGCAGATCTCGATGTGAGTGACACGGCGGCGCTGAATCAGGACGCTGTAGAGGATCTAAAAGATGTCGCAGATCAGGTCACTGCCGTCGTTGATGATCCTGAAGAGGCTGACGAGACGGTCGCGTTTATCGAAGAACCCGAAAATGCCGATCGAACCATCGTAGAACCCAACGATTCAGCGATCGAGGATGACTCAGACGAAACGGATGACAGTGACGAGTCTCCAGATGTTGGGCTCGTCGAATCTGAGCACGAAACAAGTTTGACAGACACACTCGACCGACCACGGGTCAGAGCGCCTGATGAGAAGATTCGGATGGGGACGAGCAAAGTGGACAAAGACACGGCCGACGAGTTCGGGACCAGCCTCCGTGATCGGGGTGCGACCGTCGAAGACCACAGTATCACTGCACCATTGAGCGCATACAACAAGCAGGTCAAGGAATCGACGGCGATTCCGACGATGTCTGTCCTTCCGGACGCTGAGCAAGTGGTGATTGGCGAGGATGATGAGATGATTCTGGTCGCTACTGACGAACCAACGCCTGAAGTCTTGGACCATTGTCTCGAAACGATTGAGGACTACATCGAAACTGTCGAGAACCACGGTTACACGCAGTCGGAAACCGCGGTGATGGCGCAAATGTACGAGGCGTTCCTCTACGGGTTCTGGGCCCCATTCGCCAATCAGTACGCCGAAGCACTCTCCTCACCATCACGGACGCTCGACAACGTCCTCCAGCACCTCTACATCGAAGGGAAAAGCGACGCCGGGAAGGACAAACTCACCGAGTACATTCTCCGACTGATTTCCGATAACACGGTTATCTCCGGTGTAGACGCAGACGATGTCGGTGTCGGTGAAATCCGTGGCATCCGCGAGTGGGACACGTCCTTCCCGTACGCAATCATCGACGCAGAGAAGCGCAAGATCCAGAACTGGAGCCCGATCCGGAACTACTGGGGCGACTGGACACCGACAAGCGTCGACCAACCCTGCCTCATCTTCACGACGAACGACGCGCTTCCCAAATCGGAGTTCCGGAACCGGATGAAGATCCTGAGTATGGACGTCTCATTCCCATCGAACCCTGAAGACCCAGGATTCCGGGAAGCTCAAGAAGACCTCACCCAAGTACTAGAACGGGAAAACCCGATCTTCAGCTACGTCGCCCGCCGGATGCTCACCGAGCAACCCTGGACCGACGGGAACGGCACCATCGAAGGCGTTCGACGCATCTTCCGCGAGTTCTACGACGAAGCCGGTCGGGAGGAACCCGAGTACTTCCCAGCCGACGAACCAGCAGAGAAAAAGTACGATACGGGACGCCTCAAATGGCAGCGCGACATCCAAGGTGGCCGCGTCACGTTCGAATCCGAGCCCGACGCGATCACTGCCGACTTCGACCGCGAAGAATACGAAGTATACGACTACGAGAAGCGGCTCCCGAAACGGTTCATGTCCGAGAAGTCCTCCACGAGCGTCTACATCGGTGCCCCAGAGGAGTTCGCCGAGTGGATCGGGTACTCCGTCGACGAACTGTTGAACGGTGCCGCCGAAACGAGCACTGATAACGAACCGTCGGCTGGGGCAAAGGTGAGTTCTGACGAAAACGAGTCGAGCGGATTCCTCTCGCGCCTATTCGGGGATTGACACTCCAGAAGTGAGCCTGTACTTCGGATGTCACAGCACCCATGGTTAATCTGATGTGAGGACGAATCCAGTACAGAGGAGTGCTATATCAGTTATCTCGTTTGCCTTCTTGATATCCCGTTCGTCCTGCTTTGGCCGACGTTCGGAGTATCTCATAGAGGCCTACAAGGAGTCTGACTGCGAGAACAGTCACTCCGAGTATTCCAAGTACCTCTCCAACTGGCGGATTGCTAATCTGGGCGAATGAGGAAACGAGCGCGCCTGCGAACAGCAAGCCTAGGCCTATCCAGAAAGCCTCGTTGCGCTGGGAAAGTTCAGTCAGCGTGTCAGCGACCATACGTAATCATTCTCGTGTTTGAGTATAGTATTTTGATGTGTGGAACCGATACAGTTGTACTTGCAGTGAGCGGCTGGTTCACTACTTTCGGCGTGAAACAAACGAAGTCGTCGTGCTGCACTAATCCTCTCTATTCAGCAGGTCGTTTCTGACGCCTATCCGAGAGATGGGGAACTGCTCCGGTAACGCCCTTGTCTGTATTGAGCGATTTTGGAGAGTCGAGATCGGACGTACCAACCGTTCTATGATATCTCACCTGTACTCACCAAGATTTTCACGTCTTACTCTGAGAGATGTCAAGTGCTGCGGATAGATTGTCGCGCAATTGAGCGAGCGGTGGATAGCTCGATCTCGTCGAACGTATCGTCTTCTTCGAGTGTCTCAATTACAGCGTCGACTGGTTCTGTGAACGTGAACATGAGGTGAACACCGCTTTTGAAGCCACCACTCGTTCGCTCGCTTTCGAGTACACCATACGTTCCTGCTTTGTTGATGTGGCTGTTGACCGTTTCTTGTGTATAGACATCTCGGTCGGTGCGTTGGCAGATCTCCTGATACAACGTGTAAATTGCTGGACTCGGTGCTGAGCCATTATTCACATCTGCGACAACGGCCGCAGCATAAAGCGAGAGCTTCTTCTGGAGAGACATTCCACCCACAATTTCTAACACCCGGTTTTTGACGACTGAGTCATTGGCTGCGTGTACATGCCGCTCTGTGACAACTGTCTCTCCGTTCCTGTTTGCTAACTCTCCTGCATCACGAAGTAAGTCGATTGCTCGACGTGCGTCACCCTCGTTTTTCGCCCCGTATGCAGCAACGAGTTCGATGACGCCGTCATCGAGAGCACCGTCTTTGAAGGCGTCGCGTCGGCGGTTGAGGATTTCGATGAGTTCGTTAGCATCATAATCGGAGAAAGGAATACCAGTCGGATTGTACGAACTATCGGTGCGGCTATCGAGATTCTCGCGGAATTTGGGGTGGTTCGTGATCACGACCGTTGAGACGAGGGTATCGACATGCTGCTCGGCCATAACTCGGCTCAAGCTGTAGAGTAACCGGGAATACGCAGGCTCGTCATCACTAGCGCGACCGGTAAGAGTGTCAATTTCGTCGAGTATGAATACAAGAGCATCGAAATGCCGGTCAACAATTTCGTAGAGGCGGACGTATTTTGCATCGGTGGAGACACCTTTCCGAGGGATATCCCAGGAGACTCCGGCTTTTTTAGCGGTTTGATTTCCGAGTTTCCAGACAGCGCGGTCTAGCGAGTGGGACTCCATCGTTTTGAAATTGACCGCGATAAAGTCGAAGTCAATCTTGTTCTGAGTGGCGCGTTCTTTTACTTTCTCAGCGACCGCTTTCACCGTGAGTGTTTTTCCAGTACCACTTGGCCCGTAGAGTAAGAGATCTGGGGGACGTTCGCCGTCGAGGGTGTCACGAAACGCCCGGGCCTCAGCTGCCAGTTGTTTATCACGGCCATAGATTCGGTTATGATCGACGATCGTGTTCGAGTCAACGAGTTGTTTATTCTCGAAGACCGTTTTTCGTTCGCCATCAAGGATGCTATCGACGATAGATGACTCAGAAGGCTGATCTGCGATATCTTTGCCCCCATCTCCCTGCATGTCGGATGGGTTGTGGTTCATTATCGGTGATGGACACTAAGTTGCAATACCTTTTTCGAAATGAAGGGGGTGTAGTCGAAATGAAGACCCCATGATCGAAATGACTCAGGGTGCTATCGGAATCGAAATAATAGGAGTAGTATCGAGATGAGGACACCGTGATCGAAATGAAATTAGGTAGAGGGGGATGCTCCAGAGGCGAATAACCCTCACACCGCAATCGAAATGAAATCATAGAAATTAAAGACGGAGACTGTCCCGTCTTCAGTCTGAGAGCGGATTATGTGGTGAAACTGGCTGAGTAAGCTATCGTGATCGAAATGAACTCGAAGAAGAGACATATAGAATCAAGATTTATTAGCAGCATCGCGTATGAGAACCCGAATCTGTGTTTGACGGCCTAATTTCATTTCGAAAACGGTGTGTGAGGGTTGATTATCTAGACGTTCTATAACAGATTTCATTTCGAAAACGGTGTGTGAGGGTTGATTATCTAGACGTTCTATAACAGATTTCATTTCGAATACAGTGTGGGTGAGGTCCAGATCATTCCCACAGAGTCCAGTCAAAAATCGTTACTTCCCCTTTCCAGCGGTTCTAGATTTTTCTCCCCAGCCTCAACCTTTGCTCGCTCGATCCGCCACTCGTCGTTATCGAACGCGATTTCGTAGTTCTGCTCACTACGCTTCAAGATCGACTGAATAGCACTCTCGGGGACTTCGAAGAATTCTGCAGTCGCTCGCTTCGACCGACCCTTCTTCACTTCCCTGATGAAGTTCTGTGCTCGGGCGTACTCATCTGGAACTTGGTACATGAACCCGTCCTCAACGTCGTAGCCAAACGGCGGACGGCCCACGCGCTTTCCGTCGCGGCGGGCTTTGTCGATGCCTTGCTGAACGCGGTCTTTGATCATCCTCCTCTCTGCGTCTGCGAACGTGATTAGGATGTTCAGCATTAGATCGCCCATCCAATCTTCTTTCCCTGTCGTGTCAACTGGCTGTTCCACTAAATCTAGACCGATCCCTCGATCACGGAGTTCCTCAACAAAAGACGCGAGCTCGCTGAATGATCGGCCGAGCCTATCGATCTCTGTTGAAACTACTACGTCGTATTCGTCGAGTCCATCTCGAAGATCGTTATACTGATCCCGGGCGAGAGATGCACCTGACTCGACGTCGACGAACCACGTAATGTTGTCCTCTTCGTACTTCGATGCAATTGAGTCGCGTTGTCTCTCGGCATCTTGATCGGCTGTGCTAACGCGCACATACGCAGCGACGTTCCGACAGTCTGGTGTTTCTCCCATACCTAACCTTGTCTGATTCGTACATATAAAGTAAGGATGTTTCCTTGACGGTAAGGGAAACTAGTGTTTTTCGACCCAGTCACATCTCTCTTCCGGGTACGTAATCTCCAACCGCTCCACAGTCTCCTTATTATCGTCAAGAAACAGAGCTACTGCACTAAACACCAGGCCAGAGCGATCGCATATCATTCCATCACCGGTAGAACCAAGATGTTCTTGAACAGCTTTTACAGACAGGGCAGTTTCTGATGGACGTTCCAGATAACTTACTATGCCTATTCACTACGGAACTAGAGGAAACGGACGATAGCTACATCATTGAAGTACCCGCCCGTGAGGTATCCAAAGGCCAGTTACAACCAGACCAGACCTATCGTACAGCGGTGGTTCAGACTGCGTCACCGAAACGCGAAGCTCAAACTCAAAACGAGGACCAACCTAATTCAACAGCCAAACACTCAGATGACCACTCCCAGAATTACGAGCAAACGAACCGAGAACCTCCTGTTGAGAAAGGAGAGCAGCGCACCGTAGATATTGAAAGCCTTGGTGATCAAGGAGATGGCATCACTCGCGTTGAACGAGGTTACGTTGTTATCGTGCCTGATACCGAGCCAAACGAACGGGTGCGAATCGAAATCATGGACGTCAGTAAGAACGTCGGCTTCGCCGAAGTCATTGAACGCAAAGACTACTACGAGTAGCTGTTCCAAGACAGCTCACTGGGAGAATGACCGTTTCACGGTTCAGAGATGCCGTAATTAACGTGTGCTGTCAGTCTTCTTCTCAGCAATATCTGACCGTCAACCGGCGCTGTCTGGATCGACGACTTCGCCGCATTCAGGGCATTCTGCGAAGACGCGTTGCTCGCCGTTCGTCTCGAACTTGATGATCGCTTGGTGTTTCGGGACTCTAGCGTTGCAGAACGGGCAGTTTCCGAGCGCCTGGTTTTCGACAGTCATAGGGGAACGAGTGTGGAGCCATGGAGCGTGTGACAGGGGAATCCACGGCTCAAGCAATGTGTTTAACGTTTTGAGTGAAAAAGGTGAGCCAGCCACAGTGAAAGTGGAAACTTTGAGAACAGCCCTTCCCTATGTGATCCCTGCGAGCATAGGGACTCCTGTATCCCCGGCGAACCTGAGAGACGGGGACTGTGTTCTCTCCTATAGTCAAAAATCAGACACACAAAGCGCGGCCGTTCTGCCGCGCACTTGTGGCTTGGGCAACGCCCAACTGCTGACCCCCAGTAACAGGTGTCCCACCCAGCTGTAAGAGACCCTGCCCCCAGCGACTCCCCGACCCAAGGGAGTCGTTACACTCTCGTCTATCTTCTCAATCTGATAGGACCCAGCAAGCCCCACCCCACATGGCGCATGAATGTGGGCGGCCCACCTGCCGCAAAGGTTCAGACGTTCCGGGGAGTAAATCTCCCCCGTCTCTATACATCAAAGCCCATTTGCGGAAATTCGGCGGGGGTATAGCACACGGAGAAATAAAAATGAAAGAGTTAGAAACAATCTCCGTGTGCCTAAAGCCCTTAGAAACACGGAGACGGAAACCCGACTCAAGCGCTGATTCGACGATCCGCGTTAATTTCTATTGAAAATTGAAATGGTCCATTGAAAACCACGCGACGGGACAGTGGTCCTATCCGTTCTTTTCACGCTATGTGCGCCAAATTCTTCACCGTCTCAATTACCCCCTTTGGAACTCCGTGAGAGCGCCAATTGAAATGTACAATGCCCTATCCAAAATCGCAACCAACGTTACGATTCAAGACCAATGTAAATTTGTGATGTTCTCTTTGAAACCCGGCACTGGTTATTCTCTCAAATCTGCACTGGACGAGGACTGCAATTGGATCGATTTCGGATCAATCAAAGAAGTGATGGTTTAGTCCGAAGTGTGGTAATTGATTTTTGCAATGGTGTATGAATAACCGCACTACGGAACTAGCCTGAAGTTCTAATGTATATATGCAATGTGACTTCCAAAACCCATTGCCCATACCCACCAATTGAAATATACAATGAAGTGTGGGAAGTGCCTCAGATTGTAGTCGGGGAAAATTAATTAGTAATCTAAGGTGACGGGCAGAGGAACATTCTGATGGTACGCTCGAAGGGGTTGATCGAAATGTTCAAAATGAGATAATTGTGGCGAAGACCAGGGCTGAAATCGTTTTGACTCCGCAGTATTGTGCAGAAGTTCAGCACTACATCCTTCTCGCTTATAGCTGGGACAAATGTGCTGGTGAAGGCGATTTAATCCGGCCTTCTTCGCCCAATTGTGTCAGCAGAGTTCGCACCCAAACACCCTTCTCTCCGATTAACTATCATAATATATACGAGAATATTGGGGCCACTCTTTGCGAATATCCTGCGGAATCTTGCTTCAATAATGTCGGATTCTGTCAGGAAAATAGAATTGATAGGGCAAAATATGTCGGTTTTCTGTGATAAGAAATCTGGGAAGATGTGTCAGTGACTCCTCTTTTCCACCGATCGTGATGGTAGTTGGTGTCTTGTCCGAGCGATATATGACCGCATCACGGCTTACGCCGCATCGGTGGAGGTTGTTGCCACCTGTTGTCATGAGACCTCGCTGCGGGAATGATCCGCAGTGTGCTGCCCACCTTCCGAGTGGTGGATTCCGAGGGGGTTGTTGAAATTATGTTTCGACTAAGTGGCCGAATTCCTCGACGACAATTTCACCGTCTACTGCTCGCTCTTCACACCAGTTCAGGGCTTCTTCGTCAGTCAACAGCTGGATTTCTTCGCTGGGCATACGCTTGTTGCTGATCTTTTCCGCCCATTTCGTTGCTGCACCACCATCTCCATGGAGGAAGTATTCCCCGTCAGAGGTCTTGTACAAGGTCTCGATCAAGTAGTTGAAATCGCCCTTATCTGTGAGCGGAGCGTATCGAGCAATCTGTTTGGCTTGGTCTGTATCGTACAACTTCCGGTCGATGACGCGCTGCATGCAAACCGGTACAACCGCCAGTTGAATTTAAAACCTTGTCCCGATTTCCCGCTATTTCTAACTCATCAGGCCGTTAGAAGCCGGAATCCACACTCACAGTACGACCCTCCGACTGACAGCACGACCATATCGCCCATCATAGCAATTGAAAGATTGTATCGGGGTGAGAACAACCAGTTTGCCGCGCGCGACGGCCGAGGCACGCATAGCTAGCAATGATTTCTTCGAAATCCAGAGACGATCCCTCTATAGAAACAGACCTACCCGAGTCCTGTAGGCTGGATAGGCGGGATTAGTCGAGACTCTGCACGCCAGTCGAATCGCCACCACCGAAATCAGCCGCTTCGGACTGGGACGGCTCACGCTGTTTCTTCTCATACGCTTCATGCCAGTCGTCGATGACCGGGCGACTCTCGGCACCGTGCTCTGTGAGTCGGGATCTCACTTGGATGAGTGCTGGCGTGTTCATCGCGTCGCCGGAGACGATTGCTTGTCCGGGCGTCAGACCAGGTAGTTCTCGGGTGACGTCTTCGCCAGCCGCCTCCACAGACTTCTTGATTGCATCTTGATCATTCGGATTCCGAATTTTCATTGAAATCTGTGTCCCGCACTGTGACAGCACGTCCGGGTCAATCTTCGACGGGCGTTGACTGATGATCCCGAGACCGAACCCGAACTTCCGGCCTTCAGACGCGATCGTCCGCATAATGCCGAGCGACGGGGCATCACCTGATGCAGGAGCGTACCGATGCCCCTCTTCGAACAACGCGAAGACCGGGTGATCGACATCAGAGCTGCGTCCGCGCACGTCGTTGAGGCGCTCCCGGTATAGTCGGCGGACGAGAACGGTCGTGATGAGTTGCTGATCTCGTTTGTCCAGCGTGTCCATCTGGAGAACCGTACACTGACCGGGATCGACGATTTGGTCGAGCGGAACGTTCTCTTCGGGATGGAACAGGTCGTTCCGCTGGATCGAGCGGCGAAGCCGCCATTCTAACGCGCCGACGCTAGAGTCATCCGCACCGTAAATCTGCTCCATCTCGTGGATGAGGTCATCGATCCCCCAAGTTTGGCTCTCTTCGTTCTGCATCGAGCGCCATGCTGTCGAGAGCCGTTCCTGCATCCGGTTACTCGGGTTATCCAAGATCGCCATGACGTCCCCGAGTTCTAACTCGGAAATCCGGACGCGGAGCCGATCCGGATTGTAATATACGATGTCCGGTTGGTACCCGTCGTCTCCCTGGAACGCCTCGTGACCCTGCATTTCGCCTAGCGTACCGTATTCGCCGTGTGGGTCGAACACCAGTAGTGAGGCGCGGGAACTGGGTCGCATCATCTCCTCGATCAGGACGGACGCGGTGTAGGATTTCCCGCTCCCAGTCTCTGCGAGGATCGCCAAGTGCGTCGAGACGAACTCCTCGATTGGGAGATGAATGTTCGTCGCTTCCTCCGCACGGTTCAGTAGCCAGCCAATGTGCGCAACGCCATCTAACTCGGTCACGTCGACGCGGTCGGTTTTACAGCCGAGGTTGGGAAGCACTGTTTCGAGCTGGGGGTCCGGTGCGATGGACAGCTGCGTTCCCGGGTCGGGGAGTTGCCGCGGGTTGGCGAACGCCGTCATGTTCGTATCGTAGTACCCGATGACCGTCGCTGTCAACCGATACAGTTCTGTGTCGTCGGTTGGGACACCGAGTGTCGCCGCGACCGTGTCTGGCGCAACTTCGGGGTCAGCGAGGAATCCTTCCGGGAGTCCTCTGATTAGCTCGCGGTTCGTCACACGGGCAAACACCGATCGGGTTTCGTCTTCGACCGGAACCGAGTACGTGATGAATTCTCCCGTCTTGATCGTCCTGTCCGCTGGCGCGACGAAGACGAACTCATTTGGTCCATCTCCAGGACCGGCGACCGTCCCGATGACATCCGTTCGTCCCGTCATTAGACTACCCCTCGCTGTTCGCGTGCCTGCCACTGCACGTTCTGCTCAACGACATCTAACACGCGCTGGTTCGAATCGTCTTCAGGAAGCATCCCTCGTAATCGGTCGATCAGCGTCACGACGACTTCTGCACCGAGATCACCCGCAATATCCACTAACCGATCCATATACGCCAACTGTATCTGCCCGTCAATACGGTGGAACGTTTCGGTGAACTGATCCGGACAGTGATACACCGTATCGTCAACTTCCATCGTCCATCGCGGCATTTGATGACTTGGATCCGTGATCGCCCGCTCGTCAGTTACGACCGCAGTCCCGAGCAGCGCGATCCCGACGAGCGTCGTTCGCTCCTCGATGTATCCTGGCGTGAACTGCGCCTGATCGTCCTGAGCTAACCGTGGCCCGGTCCGCCCCTGATCTGGGTCCACTAATTGCGTGTCGTAAATCACGCCGATGATCGCGTGTTCAGTCCCGTCAACAGTCTTCTTGATGAAGACTGGTTGCCCGAACTCGCGTTCATGCAGTTCTGGGGGTCGGTCGCAGTCCCGTTCCTTGTACACCTCTGCGACGTAATCCAGGTGGCTGTTTGAGGACACGATACTCCCGATCCGGACACACGAATCGATATCCGGCGAGTCACTAGGTGCTGATGTGTTCGTCATAGGTTTCGATTGATGTTACTGCGTGTTCCTTGCTCAGTGCGTACTCCCGAGACAGTGCTGTAAGCTGGCATCGTCATCGGCGGCGGAGTTCCTTGCTGAGTGCTTTGGCGTTCCATTCGAGCGGCACGTTGTTCGATTCAGCCCAGCGTTGGACGATCCGGTGGAACTGTTGACGATCCTGGTGATCAATCACGGCGTCACTATCGGCTTGCTGGAGGATTTCAGGGTAGCCACGCCCGACACCGGCCTCTGCCCGAACGATTTCAACGGTGTACTCATACATCGAGTCGTACCCGTCAGGCCCGTCGCTTCGACACAGCCAGCCAGGGAACTCGATCCGGTCGAGCCCGGTACCAGGCGGGACATTTAAGTACGAAAACAGGATATCATCCTGGAACTCGTACCGCTCGCCCTCGTACGTGGTCTGTAACGCATCGACACTCCCGTCACGCTTCGAGATGAACGGGATCGTCGTATCCCCCCACGGACTCATCAACTCCGTCAAGACATGCGCGTCTGGGATAACGCGGTCAGTCTCGAACTCATCCTTCAACAGGAGTCGCGTCATCTTCACGAGTTCAGTCGCGCTTGAACCCGCAACGTACCCAACCAGCGGGATTTCATGATGCTGACTCGCCGCGACCACCCGGCTTAGCGTCGAGATGTATCGCTCGCGCGTCTCCGGCCTCAACGGGTTCGTGAACGACGCGATCAGCGGCCCGTCATAGAACACGACCGGCGTGTGATTAATGTCACCAGCATCACGAGCAGTTGCTAGTTCTACGAGTTGTTCGATGAGCAGCGATCCCTCGTATTCGAAGCGGTGGTGACCGACGAGTTGCAAATCGACGAACCGGTAATCCCCGTCCTCTGATTCCCGCGTAATCTCGTCAGGCGTCAACAGCCGCCCGTCGACATCTCGGTCGAGTCGCCCGTCGGCGTGATGGTAATTGACTGCACACGCCGCCTGTACGTACGCCAGCGGCACGTTGAACTCCGTGGTTGGCGGGAGTTGCGACCCATCGACAGCCATGACTGGCACATCACTGAGAATCTCGCGCGCCCACTCGTTGATCTCCTCGTGATTTTCCCACCCATCACTTTCAGCATGCGGGACAACCATGCTACTCGCGGAATCGAACTCGTCGGTCGGGTACGCCCCAGGGTAGGACGCTCGCTGCAACGCGTCACGGATCTCCTCACTCGTCCACTCCTCAGGAAGCCGCTGGAACGCGTCCTGATACCGCTCTACGATCCCCGTGTCATCCTTCAGATACGTTTCGATCGTCTCAACGTTAGCCTCTAACTCGGCAGCGACCCCGCGTTTGTCGATCGGCATTAATTCACGGTCACCTCCGACGACTGCTGGTCCTTCTCTACAGTGATCGTGTAATCCGTCATCGAATCGAACGTCTGATCGTGACTAATGACCGTGAGCTGCTCGAAACTATCCAACTGCTTCAACTGCGTGACCAAGTTCCGCTTTTTCTCCCGGTCCAGATTCGCCGTCGGTTCATCCAGGAACGCCAGCCCGACCGACGCTAACTGTTCGAGGATGGCGAGCCGCACTGCGAGCGCCGCTGCCATCTTCTCACCGCCGCTCAGCGTTGTGAATGACTTCCGCACATCAGCGTCGTGCACGACGATTTCGTAATCGCTCGTCCACTCCAGCGTCTCCGCGGATACACCGCGAATCGTCCGGAACAACTCGTTCGCCCGCGCACCGATCCGATCCGTGATGATCTCACGCATCTTCGGCCCGGCTTCCCGCACGTTCTCACGCACCCACGTGGCGAACTGCTGATCTGCCTTCAACTCCTTCAGCTGCTGGACGTTCTCTTGACGCTCCGCCAACTTCGCCTCTAACGCTTCGATCTCCTCGCGCGTCTCTTCCAGCGCATCCTGTTTATGTTCTAAGGAGCGCCGATCACCGGCCAGTTCCTCTTTGAGGTCGTCGATTTCTGTGTCAAGCGTCTCGAACCGTTCGTCATCAAACGATGCTTGCGTCTCCTCCAGTTCGGCTTCCGTCTCTTCGAACTCTGTTTTGAGGTCCTCAAGTTCGTCCTTCAACCCCTTGACGGTCGCTCGGCGGTCCTCTACCTGCGATGCCTGCTGCTCGTGCTGCAGATACGTCTGATACGCCGACTCCGTCTCATCCATCGTCTCCTTGAGGTCAGCGATCTCATCGTCCAACCCTTCGAAGTCAGCTAACTCGTCTTTGATCTCCTCCAGCTCCGACCGTTCCTCGTCTAACTCAGCACGCTTTTCTTCCAACTCCTCCGGTGCATCCGCATGCTCCTTAATCCGGAACTCCGCCGTCTGGTACTCGTCGTACGCATCTTCCAGGTCATCGCGTTCAGCTTCGAGGTCCGGCAGTTCCTCCAACTCCTCTTCTAACTCCGATAACTCCGACTCAGTCTCCTTTTTCTCCTCTTGGAGGTCGTCGAGGTCGTCTTCTAACGACTCGATCTGGTCCCGGTGAAGTGAGATCTTATCAACGCGCTGTTTGACCTCTTTCGCCGCGTCACGTCGCTCACGTAATTCAGCGAGCTCTTCGGCGAGATCCGCACGGTCCGCTCCAATCTCCTCGATTCGGGCTTCCCGTTGCTCTATCGTCTTCGACCGGTGCTGTTCATTTAACGGCCGATCACACGTCGGGCACGGTGCATCAGCATCCGTATCACGCAGCCGCTCTAACTGCTCTTCGAGTCGTTTCCTCTCGGCCCCCAGTTGCTTCCGCTGTGCCTCCTTGGTGTTAATCTCGTCGTCGAGGTCTCCTGGGTCAGTCGTCTCTTCCCACTCTTCTTTGATCTCGGTAACCGTCTCTTCCAACGACTCGATCTCGTCTTCCGTCTCCTTGATTTCGCCTGCCAAGTCCTCGATCTCCTGCTGTAATTCCTCGACTTCGTCTTCACGTTCCGTCAGCGACTCAATCCGATCATCAAGTTCTTCATACCGCTCCTTCTCAGCTTCAAGCGACTCCAGCGTCTCCCGAGCAGCTTCCAACGTTTCTACTTGCTCCCCAAGCTGCTCAACTTCGAACTTGAGTGATTGAATCTCCTCTTCCTGTTCATCCCGCTGCTCTTCAAGCGTGTCCCGCTCTTTCTTGTCCTCTTCTAGCTCGTCCAGCCGTTCACTCGCTTCCTGATACTGCTGATACCCGTCACGGTTGGCCTCGCATTTCTTCTGGGCTTCCTCGGCATCTTCAAACTCTTTCTCAGCCGTTTCCAGTTGATCTTCCGTTGTCTCGATCTCTTTCTCTAACGACTCGACCTCGTCGTTGAGAGAGTCGATTTCCTGTTCAACGGCTTCTAACTCCTCATACTCTGCTTCATTTTCCGACAACTCGCTTTCTTTCTGCTTGATACGCGCTTTGATATCGTCAACTGCTTCAGTCAACGATTCAGCTTCCGCTCGCTCGTCCGGCAGGCTCTGCACCTCGCCGGTGAGCCTGTCAATGTCACTTCGAAGATCCTGCTGTTGCTTCTCAATCGCGTCCGGGACGTCCTTGAGCCGCTTCCACGACTCTTCATACGCGTCGAGATTCAGCAACGCATCGAACGTCGTTTTGCGGTTCCGGGCTGTCTGTGAAAAGTCAGAGAGGAACCGTGTCTGCGGCACCCCAATACATGATTCCCACAGACTCTGCAGTTCACCTTTGTCTTCGACGTTGAATCGAGCGCACAGCCAGTCCATCAGCTCCGTTTTCGAATCGATGTCCAAGTCTACCCACTCGTCACTCTCAGCGTCGTACCGATGCAACCCGTAGCTCGACCGGCCAACCGACCTGGTAACTCGGAACCGCTCCGTGCCGCGCTCCGTCTTCTGGTCAAACGTGACCTCAACAGTCCCCGAGCTTGCGCCTTCTCGGACGAAATCCTTGTTGTTGAACGGCAGCGAATCGAATAACGCGAACCCGATCGCTTCCTGAATCGTCGACTTCCCCGCACCGTTCTCACCGAGAATCGCCGTCACACCACCCTCAATCGGTACCTTCGTCCGTTCTTCGTACGACTTGATGTCCTCTAACGCAACCTCGATAATCTTCATTATTGCATCACCTCTGCTTCGTCGTCGGCTTCTCCACCCGGTTCAGCATCACCTGACTCCGTCTCGCCGTCAGCATCCGCGTCCGAGAACGGATCCTCATCGATGTCAAGCACCACATCGTCAGCCAACTCCGGGAACAAGTCTCGCCGTGCGGAACTCACAGAATCACGGATGTCTTCGACGGCCTCTTCGGCCTGCGCCATCTGGTGTGCGTTCCCCAGGATGTCGGCGACGTCTTCTGCCTGCTCGTCGTAGATGGATTCCTTCGCTATCGTCTCGAACACGCGGTGTTCCAGCGCTGCCGTGTTCAACCGACCATCCTGAAAGACCTCGTCCTCGTCGATCTCCGAGATCAATTGCTGAACGTCTGCCGTCCGGATCCCTGTGTTCACCTGCACGTACAGGGCACTGCACTCCTCTTTCACCCACTCGGCGAGTTCATCCGTTCGGAAGTCACCTCGACTAAATTGTAACGTTCCGCTGAACCGCAGGTCGATGATCGGCGCTCGGGGGTCACCATTCGCCGTGAACTCCTCTTTCCGACAGTACTCATCAATCCGCGATTGCTCCCCGCGGACGTGGTCCTGAAACCCGGCTTCGAGTTCGCTTGGCGAGTCGTACTCCGTGACATCGAACTCAACCCGGCAGTACGGTCGCCGCTTGGTCGGGTGATGGTCCACCTCGTACTCGACCGCGTTCTCGGTCTCGTCTTCGGCGGCCGTCAACGCGACCGAACAGTAGCCGTGCTCCCAATCGTAGCGACCCTCACGCGTGTCGTGAGCTTCTGGGGATCCGGGGTTGTAGATCCACTCAGCAGCCTCGTACCGCTTGTGAATGTGCCCGAGTGCGAGGTAATCGACGTGCTCTTTCACGTCGCGGAGCTCGGCGTGCGTCACCGTCCCGCCCAGCGTTGGAACCTCATCCTCCATACCGAAGTGCGCCAGTAACACGGTCGCCGCCGGTTCACCGTGCTCGGCGTTCGTCGCTTGAATCCCGTGTGCCACCTGTTGCAACGCTTGCCCCGTTCGCGCTCCTCGCCACTGGAGCCCGAACACTCGAACTGGACCGTCGAACTCTGCTACCTCGATGTCGTAGAATCCGGCGTAATCACCGAGGTCCTCCGGATCGTACGGTTCGAAGTGAGCAGTCTCCGAGTCAGACTCCAGATCCGCCTTCAGAAACACGATGTGGCCGCGCCGGTGCAGGTAATTGAGCCACGTCACCTCGCGCGGGGTCAGGTTCTCGTCGTGGTTCCCTCGGGACACCAACACCGGCACGTCGTCCGGTAATCGGCTGAGCTCTCGTTCGACCTGGTCGAGGACTTTCGGACGAAGGTCCCGGGAGTGAAACAGGTCCCCGGGCAGCAGGATGGCGTCCGTGTCGCGCTCGCCGACCATCTCTCGAAACGCCGCGCGTGTCGTTGACACCATGTCGTCCTCTCGTTGTTTCAATCCGTACTGTCGGTGGCCGAGGTGCGTATCCGCGATGTGAGTCAGCGTTAACATGGTGTTTCCACATACAGTAAATCTAACCAATAGGTTTTAATAGTTTTGCTCAACTTGAATAGTTTGAGGCGTTGGAACTGATGGACCCAGGTAACGACGACGAAGACAAGAAAAACCGCTTCCGAGAAGCCTTCGAACGCGGGCAACAGGGGCGCGTCGGGAGCTACGAAGTCTGGTTGTCCGATCACGAGTTCCAACCAGAACTAGCCAACCGTGACCAACTCACAGTGTTCTTCCGTGACCACCCTGAGAAAGCGGTCAATCACGAAGACGCACTTGACGAGATCGGTGAGTACGCGGGCTTTGTAACCCGGCAACAGGACGTCTACCACACTCCTGTGATCGGGCCGTCGGGGATCGGGAAGACGCAGTTGCTCCACACGGTCGTCTCGTTTCTCACGGAGCTCTCCGCAGACATCGATACGAAGCTCATCGACGCGACGGATCTCGGAAAGAAGGCCGACGACGGATTCCTCCTCGATGAGTTCGCTCACGACCTGACCGAGCTCGAAACCCCAATCGTCTGCATCGATGGTTGCGGCCTAGACAAACGAATCGAAACCTCGCTCGACGAACTCCGAGGAGCCGTAGATAGTGGCCTATTCGTGACGACCTGGACGCCCGAACGGTGGGGCGTCAACCGAGGGCGCGTCCAAGACGCGCTCCCGCCCTCGAACGAGATCCACCTCGATGCATTCCTCCGCAAAGACACCGACGAGACGCTGCGCATCATCTTCGAGATACTCTCCGAGAACGAATTCACGCTTCCCTCGGAAACCATGGGGCGCATCCATGAGCTAAGCGAGGGGATCCCACGGTTGATCCACACCCTGGCCTTGGAATCGCTTCAAGAGGCGTTCCGGAAAGAGCTGGAGCCAGGGGACGTAGCAGCCACGAACTCGGCTGCCGACCGACTCCACTTAGCCGATGCGAGCGCTCGCGTCCAGGACCTTTCGGAGTCGAAGCTCACGGTGTTGAAACAGATCCTCCAGCTGCCAAATGACCGAGGTGTCCAGCCGGGCACGTTGGTCGAGAAACTCCACCGCGACAAATCGACAATCTCCTATCATCTCAGAGAACTCAGCGACGAAGGCTTTGTAGAACGCGACCGGGAGGGGCGACGCGCGTTCTATCGTGTGACCGAGACGCTGGAACCGTTCATCCAACGACGAATCAACCAGGAGGCCGAGTTCGATGGCTAGCTACAAGATTGTGCCACTACGGGACGAGAGAATCGACACGGAAGCAATCAAAGCCGGGATTGAGGCTACCTCGGCATTCAACTCGGACGCTAACCTTCGCAGTGGAATGCTACCACAGACGTTCACCGAGGGGGCAGACGGCATCTGCTGGGCGGAATACGGTTGTGAGACGTACTACGACCTCACCACGCTCGAAGGCACCGAGGAAACGAAACGCGCCGAACGGTACGCGGTTCTCTTTCTCCAGAACGGGTACGTTGCCATCGCAAAGGCAACGAAGGAGATCGAGCAGGAGATTCTCACGACACTCGCGGCGGTTCTCGATGAGGACGTGAAATTCGAGACCGTAGAGTTCGACGAGGAGGATCTTCGGACAGTCATTGAGGAATCCAGTCGCGTCCAACGTGTCGACATCAGTCCGAACAAGCGCGAACGGCCGGACTACGTGTCGGCTCAAGACAGGGGTGACCTGAGGCAGACGGACTGGTGGGAGCAGTACTTCGGGGACACATTCGAACAGGTTCGTGTTGATCTCCCGAATCGAAACATCGAGGTCGAAGTCGGGTTCGACGATACCGGTCGCATCACGCTCTACGGCCGTGAAATCGAGACGGCGATCCAGGCAGAGGCGATGCGGTACTTGACCAACAAGATCATCGATCTGTACCGGAGCCCGTCTGACTTCCAGGGTACTCTCGGGGGATACAAATGACCGGTCAGCAACCGACTGAGTTGGACTCTCGTGCGACCGTGAGTGGTCACCCGACGATGGTCTCCTGGTCGCGGGGTAAACCCCGACTGTACCTCGCTGACACGGACGGCCCGATTGATCTCGCCGGTCTCGTCGGAGAAGAGATTCGCATCGACATCCAGTCCGGATTTCGTTGCCAGCACTGCGGTGATCGAGCGAACGACACCCCGTGCCAGGAGTGCCAGTCGAAGCCGCCCTTCCAGCAGTGCGTCTTCACGCCTGGAACGTCCTGTACGTATCAGGACTGCCCGTTCCCAGCGTTCAAACGACGGTCGTGCGCGCACAACTTCGTTGTCTATCTCGTCGCCAAAGACAGCGTGAAGGCTGGCATCACGCAAGCGGATCGCGCTGTGAGTCGCTGGGCGGAACAGGGCGCGACTCACGGCATGATCGTCGCTCGAACACCGAATCGGCGCGTCGCCGGCACCGTTGAGGACGCGTTGGAGACCGTCGTGTCGACGGAATCGACGAAGGAGTGGTACAAGCCGCTGGACGAGCCGAAACACGCTCTCATGGAAGCCGTCGATTCGTGCCGAGACGTCCTAACAGGACCTCTGGAACCGTTCTCGACGCTTCCCAGTGAGGAGACGGCTCTCGAAGACCGGATTGTTCGACTTCCGGTACACTTCGCCGGGGACGATGCGACCGTCAGCACCCTTCCAGGAATCACCGTGGACGAGGGACTACAGTCAGAGGTTCTCGGCGTCCGGGGTCAGATCTTAGCGACCGAGGACGCCGTCGTGAACTTCGACCATCTGAAAGGGAAACAAGTTACAGTCGAAGCGCCTGCCGAATGTCTCCCAGCAACGGAGGTCGCACAATGAAACCAGTCAACCTCGACGAGAACTCACTCAACGACGTACCGGTCGGAGACACCTACGCCGTTCGCTTCACCCTCGACGCAGTCTTCGATAACGAAGGGCAGTACCCACGCCGCAACCTGAAATTCACAGACGGCGGCGGCGACGACCGGACCATCACGATGTGGAAGAACTCCGCACCAGCGGAGATCTACAACGAAGACTACGACAGAGGAGCCACCTACCTCATCACCGCTGTCGAATACGATATCGACGAAGGCAACGACGGGACGGAATACCAGAACCTCACCGTCCAGAGCGATGCCACACTCCTCGAAATGGAGGCCCCCCCGACCACCGAGGAAGCCCTCGAAGACGGGCTCGCCGAAACCCACGACACGTCCGCTGCCAGTGGAGACCACGGCCTCACGACGTTCCGTGCCACAGATGACCTGCCGGAATACGACGTCTACGAGTACGAACTCGTTCCGAAGCGAGGGTTCCGACCCTCAGGCCAGAACACGCTCCGGGCGACGTACAAAGCCCGTCGAAAAGTCCGGCAACAACTCGATGTGACGCCCGTCGTCGTCGGCAGCGCGTTCAAACTCGTGTCCTTGGTGAAACTCGCGCACGAACGCGTGGACCTGCCCCGCTTCGAGATCAACGAGGTCGGCACTCGACCGGTCGTCTACGCGGACGAAGATGACCGGGAAGTCCTGGGTGAAATGCTCGGTGAAGTCCTGAAGGACGCGAAACGCGATCAGTACGACATCCACGGCATCGATAAAATCCTGGAGATCGACCCGGTGATCGAGAACGAAGGATTCCGCCTCCACGAACGGTACAACCTCACCGTCGAAGTGCTCCCCACGCGTGCCGCCTACCTGCACGTCGATTACCGCCACCGGATCCTCTCAGACCAGACGCTCGACCAGCTCGACGACGGCGAGATTCATCCAGGACTCCGGGTGACACCCTCCTACCGAGACAGAGGGTTGTACGTCATCGGCGTCGGCCCAGAAACCGTCACCGACAAGCTTCACATCGAGGGCAACAAGAGTCTCGTCCAGTATCACCGCGAGGAACCATGGGTCGATCCAGCGAAAGTCGACGAGATAGAGAACGCAGACCGAGAAGTCGTCTGGACGGTCCGTCAGCGCGGCGATGGAACCGAGATGGCGTTCCCACCAGAACTCCTCGCGCTCCAAGGCCACCCTGAAAACCTCGCTCGATTCGCACAGGACTTCGCAGAAAAACAGCGGCTCAATACGCGCCTGTCCGCTCAACAGTGCATCTCGAACGCGGAGAGCTTCGTCGAACAGCTCGGCCCACTCCAGTTCGACGAGCACACCGTCGAGTTCGAATCTGACCCGCTGCTCGGCGATGAGAACATCTCCGTTCAGGGGCTCTTCGACCCGGAGGCAGACGTTCTCCAGTTCAGTGACGGGCAGACCGGGACACACCCGAGTGACGTCACCCGCCTCGACGTGTACGAAGCACCGGATTCCTTCCACGTGTGCCACATCCGGATGGAAAAACGAGACGACCGGATCCAACGGGGCTGGTCCACGCTCGAAAGCAAACTCGAACAAATCGGAGCCCCGCCAGACGACGTCGAAGAGGTCACCTTCGACGCGACGATGTCGGCTGACCAACTCGGCATGGAGATCGCCGCAGAAATCTCGGACGATCACGACTACGACGCCGTGTTCTGCACGCTCCCGCCGAAGAACACTGGGTACTTCGACACGGTTGAACCGGGGCGTGTCTACGACGAGGTGAAGAAGGTCCTCGCCACGAAAGACCTCAACAGCCAGTTCGCACACGAAGCGACGCTCGACGAACGGTTCACGATCATCAACATCGCCCTCGGACTGGTCGCGGCTGCAGGCGGAATCCCATTCACTATCGAGCGCGCGTTGCCCGGTGACTCCGAACTCCACCTCGGCATCGACGTCACCCACCAGTACGACGAGTCAGCCGATGGGAACCACATCCATCTCGCCGCCGCAACCACCGCGATCCACGCTGACGGGGCCGTCCTCGGCTACACCTCCTCCCGACCGCAGTCCGGGGAGAAAATCCCACCGAAGGAACTCAAAGAGATCGTCAAACAGGCCGTGATGGGCTTCCGGACCCGGTACGACCGGTACCCGAACCGCATCACGATCCACCGGGATGGCTTCGCCAACGAAGACCTCAGTGACGTCGAGACATTCCTCTCCGAACTCGATGTCGCGTACGACGTCGTCGAAATCCGAAAACAGGCCCCAGCCCGCGTCCTGAAATACAGCGGCGCACACTTCGACACACCGCAGAAAGCGACCGCAGCCATCTACGAGGACCTCCCCAAAGCCATCGTCGCCACCTTCGGCGAGCCCGAAACCCTCGCCAGCAGAGAAAGCACCGGCCTCCCCCAACCCATCACCGTCGAACGCGCCCACGGCGACACTCCCATCGAGACGTTAGCCGCACAAACATACCTCCTGTCACAAGCCCACATCGGCGCGTCCAACGCCACTGCCCGCCTCCCCATCACGACGATGTACGCAGACCTGGCAAGCGCTGCTGCCGCTCGCAAGCACCTCCCCCCGACGAACAAACTCCGAGACAAAATCGGCTTCATTTAACCGACACCCATGACAGGCGATACTGACTGGACCACGGACGGCGATACGCCCCTGGAGTTACTGACACTCCCCGCATCGACCCTCGACCGCGTGTCACAGCCTGCGATCCGGGACGCCGTCCAGTACTTCACTCCAGGACTCATCACGATCCCGGGACCCCGAACCCCGACCGCAGAGGCCACCGCCCGTGACGCCGCCCCAGACATCCCGGTCTTGCACCCACAACTCAGTCGTGGCGGGACCCGCGTCTACCACTACCGGTACTCCCCCGACGGCGGTGTTCACGAAGCCCCTGACGCCGCCCCACCACCCGAGACGATAGACATCCTCGCCGTCCAAAACGGGGATGTCCTCCCTCGCCTCCAGACGCAACTGGCAGCAGGTGAACGACAGACAGGCTCCGAGGCGGCGACGCTCCTCTTCGTCCCAAAACTCACTGTCGAGTGGGATACAACGACCCTCTCGACGACCCTCCCGCACGCCGAGCAGTTGGCGGCGATCAGCGCTACCCTGCCTGAACCAGTCACCGTCCTCGCTGGCGGTCAACCAGCAGAGTACTACCACGAATGGGAGCTGCCGCACAACCACTCGTCAGTCCACGTCCCGATGTCTGGGCTCGGTGCAACAGAGCACAGCGGTGCTATGTTCGCACAGTACACCTGTACGGCCCGCGGGACCATCGCAGCAGAAGCTGTCGACGCCGACCAGTTCGGCCTCAGAGCGTTGAACGGCGTAGGGCAGTCTACTGCCCAGCGACTCCGCACACAGGGTTGTCAAACAACGAGCGACGTCCAAAATCTCGCAGTCAGTACCCTCACCGACCTCCCCGGAATCGGGCAGACCACGGCAGAAAAGATCCACGCTCACGCCGACGTCATCCACTCAGGCGAACCAATCGTCCTCACGAACAAGACACCAGTCAAGACCCGCGACGACCGCCCGCCGCTCTGCCTCGACATCGAAACCGACGGCCTGTCGCCCACCATCATCTGGCAGTTCGGCGTCTACGACCCGGCGACCGACGACTACCAAGCGTTCATCGAGAAGCAACACCCGAAGGATCCGAAACCAGTCCTCGAAGCCTTCATCACGTGGTTCATCGCCAACCACCGAGACAGAACCGTGCTGACCTGGAACGGGTACAAATTCGATTACCTACACATCACGCAGTTCCTCGAACAGCACCTCCCCGAATACGTCGAGGCCTGGGACGACATCTGGACCT
Source organism: Natrinema hispanicum (assembly GCF_004217335.1). Lineage (GTDB taxonomy): Archaea > Halobacteriota > Halobacteria > Halobacteriales > Natrialbaceae > Natrinema > Natrinema hispanicum. The sequence continues at coordinate 245,303 of NZ_SHMP01000004.1, read as the reverse complement.
ACGACCTGTACAAGTGGGCCGTCCGCGACGGCAACGCCCTGCTCCCCGGGCGAACCAACAAACTCGATCACGTCGCTCGCGCGCTCGGCTACGACTCGGCCGGAACCGGATTAACCGGTGCGCAAACCGCAGCCGCATACCAGGAATTCATGCGGAACCCAGACTCCCCGGCAGCTGAACTGGACTGGGACCGTCACAAGGCGTACTGTGAAGACGACTGCCGAGCGCTCTGGCACGTCTACCAAGCCATTACGAACGCCACACGCCGCGACATGACGGACAGCGGCACCGGCGGCGCAACCGGCCAGCAAGCTGGCCTCACCGACTTCTAACAATGAGTGACCACAGCACCTCGACTGACGCGACCGCTCGCAACGACGTTGACGCCGACACCATCATCGACACGTTCCCGCGCGTCAGCCTCACCCCGGACTCGGAGTACATCGAAACCATCGAACTCCCGGCGGAACCCGCGGACACCACCCCGACCGTGGAGGTCCTCCGCTCGGAACTCGCCGACCCGTACCCGTACGACCTGTTCAGCCACCAGGCCGACGCCCTCAACGCGCTCGAAACAGGCGACAACGTCGCCGTCACGACCTCCACCTCCAGCGGGAAAACCCACATTTACGGCCTGCAAATCGCACGGAACCTCCTCGACGCCGGCGTCCTCAACCCCGACGGGACGAGAGCCACCGAACAGAACGACGCGTCAACCGCGCTGTGCGTGTACCCGATGAAGGCGCTCACCAAAGACCAGCAGGAAGCCCTCGACGACCTGTACGAGCAACTCGGATTAGACATCCGCGTCGAGATCTACGACGGGGACGTCACAGACGGGCGGCGCGCCATCCGTGAGCAAGCTGACGTCATCCTCACTAACTTCGCCGGGCTCAACATCTACCTCGAACACCACGACAAGTGGAGTCGCTTCTACAGCGCGCTCGACCTCATCGCCATCGACGAATCCCACACGTACACCGGCCTCGAAGGAATCCACGTCGCGTGGATCCTCCGCCGGATGCAACGCGTCGCCGACTACTGGGGCGGCAACCCGCAGTACATCCTCACCTCCGCCACAATCGGCAATCCGCGTGACCATTCCGAGGAACTCATCAACGCCCCCGTGACCGTCATCGACGACGACGGCTCACCACACGGCCCCCGCGACGTCATCCTCTGGAACCCACCGCCGCGAGACAAAACGCAGGATCCCACACCAGAGGAGGAATCGTTCGATATCAACATCGACGACGGAACCGACTCAGAAGGGGAAGACGAGGGCGAGGAGTTCGTCGCCGAGCGCGTCCCGGCCAGCGTCGAAGCACCGAAAGTATTCAATCACCTGACCTCACGCGACATCCGCACGTTACTATTCTGTGAGAGCCGTAAACTCACCGAGCTCAGCATCCAGCGCGCAGATGAACACCGCCAGACCAACCCCCGGGAATACGACCGTTCGACCACCGTCGGGAGAGAAGCATACAACGCCGGGCTCGGTCGCCGCACGCGTCACTCCCGCGAACACCAGTTCAAAACCGGGGTTCTCACCGGGCTCGCCACGACCTCTGCGCTCGAACTCGGCATCGACATCGGAAGCCTTGATGCAACCGTTCTCATGGGTTACCCCGGCCAGCGCCAATCCTTCTGGCAACGCATCGGTCGCGCCGGCCGCGAAGCCAGCCGCAGCCTCGCTGTCCTCGTCGGCGACCACCGCACCCTCGACCAGTACATCCTCACTCACCCCGAGTACCTCCTCGAAAATGACGTCGAAGACGCCGTCGTCGACACCTCAAACAACTCCGTCTTCGCAACCCACGTTCTCGCCGCCGCCGACGAAATCGCCCTCGACGAATCAGATATTGGTATGTTCGCCGATGAAGACCGGCTCCGCGCCGCCGTGAAAATGTGGCGCGAAGCCGGGTTCGTAGACGGCTACCTCGACGCCGCCGTCCACTACGCTGGCCCGAGCCGCCCACAGACACGCGTCAACCTGTACGGCACCACCGGCACGGACTACCGCCTCCAACTCGCAGACGACGTCGACCGCGACAAGTGGGGCCTCCCAGACGATCTGGACTTAGAACCTATCGAGCAGAACCGCGCCTACCGCGACTACCACGAAGGCGCAGTCCGCCTCCAGAACGGCCAGCAGTTCGAAGTTGTCAACATGGACGAGGACCGCCCGCAACCCATCATCGAACTCAAACCAGTCGATTGCGAGTACTACACCCGCACCCGCAACAAGGTCAACGTCCTCGACGCCGAATCCGAAGAATCCCGCGAGGTCAACGGATTCACACTCCACTTTGGCCGCGGCACAGTTCTCGTCCACCACCACTCCTACGACCAGCTTTATATCGCCAACAGCGACCCGAAACAACAGGCAATCCCGACGGAAACCCCGCCGATCCTGATGGACACACAGCTCTGCTGGGTCGAAGTCCCCGAAGACGTCGAAACCGCCCTCACCCACAAGTACCAGGACTACGGCATCGAAACCGGCGTGGACCCCGAAAACACTGGTAGCGCCCATCTCGGGTACATCGCTGGGCTTCACGCCGCCGAACACGCCACTATCCAAACCGCCCCGCTCGAACTCCGCGTCGACAAGAACGACCTCGGCGGCCTCGCCACGCTCGTCATGGACACCCACTACGCCCACCCCAACTACGACGACATCACCGACTCCATCGGCGACTCCTTCGAAGCAGCCACCCACGCTCTCGAACAACGCACCCAACAACTCACTGGCCGCACCGCCTCCGGTTGGTTCATCTACGACGGCGTCGACGGCGGCCTCGGCTTCGCCCGCGCCATCTACGAGAACTTCGAAGTACTCGCCGAACGCGCCCGTGACCAACTCCGAGACTGCAACTGCGGCCAACCCAACGGCTGCCCCGCTTGCACCTTCGACGAAAACTGCGGCAACGACAACAAACCCCTCCTCCGCGCCTCCGCCATCGATGTCCTCAACCAACTCCTCGGCGACGACACCCGCGACGACCTCGCCGAACACCTCCCCGACGACAAACACGGCGGCGACCGCCGCCCCGTCATCTTCTACTCCTAACTCATCGATCAATCTGATTCAGTACTACACAAGCATAGACCTACTTTTCCACTAAACCTTCAAAAGAGATAATCGAGCACCTCTCACAGCCAAGTTTCGATCCTTCTATCTCAGAGGCACTCGTCGTACGAGGTAGCATCTATTTGATCTACAGCTTTCCAAGGCTAAAGGAATGCAACTGCTGCAATCACTATGACGGCCGCTAGGTTTATTCCGATAACGTAAGCTGTGCCGATTGAAAAGATGCTGCCTCTCCAATTTGTCCTTGAGTATTCGTGCGGATCTATTTCTTGGAATCTCCGTTCTAAAAACACTCCCGCGATAATTGAGGCTATGCCGATCCCAGCCAGAAGAAATGCCAGTGTATCCACAACCAGTTCTGAGGGGTTATTGAGCGAGATGAGTCGAAGGGTGATTATGATAATAACAGATATTGCGGTTATTGCGAGGTTGGTTCTGGTCTGAATTCGGTCAGTGGCGTAGGTCAGGTAATCACGGGTATCTGGCCGGATTTTGTCAGGCATGGTGTCTGCCTCCTCTTCGAGTTCACCCGCGACATTTTCGATATCTGTTTCAATACCAGTCTGTTCTAGGGTGGTTTGCCAGTCCCCTGAAACGTACTCAGATGAGTCAAAATGATTTCTGAAGATGTCTTCGTAATAGGAGGGAATAGACTGGGAGAAGTATTCGATGAATATTATGGCTAAGAAAGGGACAATATTCATGAGTAGAAGCCAGTCAACCATTCCAAGAGGAGGGATTAGCAGAGTTCCAATTTTGGGTTCACATCGAAGTTCGGTGATCGGTGTTTATTATCGTTGTTGCAGCTATTTTGTTTGTCAACGTACTCCAAGTTCACTGTCAAGGTCTCGGTGACAGGGGTACTGTTGGTGTTGTGTTCGACAGTGAAATTGAACGTTCTCGTATTCCCTGAACCGATGTGCTCACATGTTTCTTCAGATTTTGGCAGGTTGGAGTCAGAAGTGTTGTTGACATCGATGAAGAGGAATTGTGGGTAGTCTCTCTTGTTCCAGATTTCGATTTCAAGATCGGCGTCCTCATTAGAGGTGATTTCGCAGTCGTTGGTAGGACAGTCGATGACCGCGGTTACTTCGAACTTGGTGTTTTTATCCCAGTCGCAACAGTCAAGCTGTTTAGTGCTGGAAGAGAGGTCATCGATGATTGAATCTGAGGACACCATTCTCCAGATTGGTGATTATTCTAAGATGTAGTCCTCTACCTCTTCAAGTAATGGGGCGACTGTCTCTTCGTGCCGTCGTGTGCCTTCGGTGTGCTCGTAGAGGTTGCAAACAGGTCCGGGATCAAATTCACGGCTGTTGACCACGATCACGTTAGGGAGGAGGTCTGAAGCTTCGTTTACCGGATCGCACTCTTCCTCCCAAGTTACGTCAAACGAGTTGAGTTTGAACTTTAGTCTCTCCAGTTCGTCCAACGAGTACTCCTCTTGTAGTTGGCCGTAGGTCATACCATCACCCAGCAGCCCTTTCTCGCGGTGATACGGTTCTACATCGGTGGTATCGGATGCCTCAAACTGTCTGGTTACGGCCTCGTCGAACAGCTTGATACCAGTGGCTGTATGCCAGAAGCAGTCATACCGATCATCGAACTTGTTTACACCGATTTCCAAGTCGTCAATCTGGAAGTCCGCCTGCGTGTACTCGTTGTTGTCGGGAGGGCGAATAGTGTTCATGGAGACCGAGACACGTGACGATGACATCGAATCAAGTTAGAGGTTAGCGTAGTTCACATAAATAGCTCACGCTCATGGGACGTGAATGTATTCGATCCCAGACCACTACGCTGTCACCGAAGCCCAGTTCACTAACAAAAGTTAGTCTGTGAGCGTCACCTCCGCTGCGTAGTCCAAGTGCGGGGTTTGACGGCCGCGATGTTCGGCGACCGCGTCATATAACGCCGTTTTAGAAATGTCTTGGATGGTCGCTTCCACGTCATCACTTACCTCGCACCTGACATGGTTCTCGATGAACTGCGTTGTTGCCCGTTCTGCCTCAATGTACATGGCCTCCTCTTCATATGCGGTCCACGCGGTGCGGCCAATCCACCCGGCCATCCCTTCGTATAGCCGTTCTCTGACGACATGGTCTGCCCCGGTTTCCCACTCCGTCACGAGGATTTCCGCGATATCCTCGGCGTGCCGAACAAGTGCGGTAAACGGTTCCACGGGTCGCGCGACTGCGTCGTGACTGTCAATGGCGTCAAGCCCTTCGTTACAGATCCGGTCTGCAACACAGTCTTGGTTAAGCTCCAACACGTCCAACGTCAGCGTCTCGCCGTGACTGTTGACCGCGATCCCGGTGTCGCCGCCATCCTCTGCCCACGTTCGAATCGCCATCCACTCTTCCTCAGTCCTGATGAGATGGTGCGTCACTCCCTTGTCGGCGTCGTAGTGCCGGTTATGAGCGCGAACGGTAACAGCACAACTCTTCACGGGATCATCGTGCGTTAGCGCTTCTCTCGCTTTATCCTCTACCGTTTTGAACTGCTGACTGTCCTTGTCCTGCACTGTGCACTCGTCATCTTCCGCTGAGTGTTCTCGCGTCATTGATATCACATGCTGGCCGCTGTCCGCACAGCGAGCATGCGACGTCCGATGACGCGCTGGCACCGCGCCGGCAAAGTTCTATGATACCAGGGTTTGGGGTATCTCGTAGGTCTGCCAGAGATATTTATGCATCGTCAGTTTACAGATGCGAGAGTGATCTCGGGCGTCGCTTAATCGGTAATATAACCAGGTTTCTTATAAACACTTTCCCTGAGACGGAATAAACTACAGCCTCGCTGTTCCACCTGTACGCCTCACTCACACCCACGCAAGCGCCGCGTTATGCTTTTCGAGATACTCCGGGTTCAAGCTCTCTTCAGGAAGCGCGACTCGCTCACCGTCTCGATCGAGAATCGTTCGCTGCAATAACTCGCTTTGCGTCTCGAAGGACGGATTCACGTGCAATCGGTAATCCCGGTCGATCGTGAACAGTTCCCGGTCGAACGCAGCGTGATGTGTCTTACTCAACGGCAGCACGTTCGCCAAGTCCGCTCTGTACTCCGGGTAGTCACTCCACGACAGCACGTGCGCCACGTCCAGAAGCCCAGGGTGATCAACACCCGAGATTGGGCACTCGCGGTCGTGCCGTGAAATCACCGTCGCACGGAACTCAGGATCAACCGCACGAGCGTGGACCGTCGTCGCGTACGTCCCAGCACTCATCCCGTCGTCACTCGTCGCCGGCGTCCAGTCAGAGTCACTCCACTCTGCAACAGCGTTCTCGACGAACAATCGACCCTCGTCCGTCAACACGTACGCGTCACCTCGCTCCTTGACGAGACCCATACTCCGCAACCAATTCACGCGCTGTCTCGCCATATCCGTCTGGCCACGACTCCACCCTAACTCCGGATGCGTGTCCAACTGCTGCTCACTCACTTCCGCGAGCGTCATCGGCCCCGCAGACAACGCATACAGGAGACTCCGCAACCCGACGTTCCGATCACACATGATGCGAAGCAACGTCGCCACATCACCCTGCTCAACGTACTCCCTGCCAGCATCCCCCAGCACCCACCGCTCGTCTACTTGTTGGAGGAAACCGACCTGCTGTAAATAGCTGACTCGACGCATAATCGACTCCCGGCTCGACACGTTCGCAAACGACCCGCGATGCCACCCCACGAGCCCATCCGTCGACGGGTGATGCGCCTCCACGAACTCAAGCACCGCATCCAACGTCTCAACGTAACGTGTCCCACCGCCAAACATGGGGACAATGCTGCGCAGCCGATCCGGAGCCATACAGAAACAGTGACAGTAGCAGATGATGATCCTTTCCCCATTAAATCAACAGTAGGATGTTGTCGGGGAACGGACGTTGGTTACAACTTTGGAGGCACGTCAATCGGTGGCCGCAGGTTTCGCCAGCGAGTTCTGTTGAATCTCTTTGCCATCGATTTCAATGTAGATCGATGCTAACCGGTTACTGAACCGATCTGGCAGCGATATCACCCTGTGACGGGTCATTTTGGACAATTAGTCTGTGACTTGGGATTGCAGCCCGCCAAGCCGCCGGTCTTCTAACCGGTTCCGCATATCTCGTTTCACGAGATCTTCGATATCGTTTTTAGCAGTTTCGAATTCATCGGGTTGTGTCGAGAATGTGAGTGAATCTAACGTGTCTTCGATGAGGTCGGCCTTCCGGGAAGCAGAATTTTGATAATTCCAATAATAGTTGAAATACTTTTCAATCTCGCTGAGGTTAGCTTCGTTAGATTCATCAATCGTAAAGTCAATCTCGGACGACTGGAGCTCATCAAGCTTACTTCTGTCCAGATCACCATTTTCAGTAAGATATTCATTGGCTCCAATTTCACGGAAATCATCATCCAAGTAACGGTAGAGTTTTCGGGAGAAGAGACGATTTTGAATTGACTTGTTGATGTCTTCGCGGAGGAGAATCACATTCCCTAAATCGCGGACAAATCGGTCTCGAATGCCGGAAATGATATCTTCCGCTCGTTGCGCAGCCTGACTATCATCATTCAGATTGACAGCGTCTAGCTGTTCAAGCTCTGCAACTTGATTCGCAATCTGAGTGTCAACGTCGTTGGTTTTGAAGAATGATTTTAGCCACGCATATGGGTCATGGGCGTCCTCACGAAGCATATTCACCGGGAGAACATGCTCTAAATGGATACTATCTAAATTCAGCTCAACAGAGATTGAAGATGCACCACTTTGCTCGTAGTGCATCTCTGAGGAGAGTTTCCAAAGCAAATTCTTGAGATTCTTATTCCCCCACTCAGTTTTTTGTACAAGCGTTGTTACGAATCCCGATCCAAACATTTGTGGTGCCGCTTCGCGGGCCTCTCGGACCATGAAGTTCTCTAAATCCGAAGCAGTAAATTCATCCTCGCCTTCAAGCCGCCGAAATTCATGTGTTGCCTTGACATATAGTGGCTCAACGGTATTTGCTGGTGTCTCAACGAACACCCGTCGGAAGCTAATATTCTCGACCGCTCGCATGACTTTGAGCAATAGCTGGTCCCCACCTGGTGATTGGTCCACAGACTGGTAGACATATGTAACGAGTGGACGCCACTGAATCGTTCGAAGACCATCTAACCGAGCAAGTATCTCTTCACATTCTCGCTTGATGTCACTGATATCTGATTGCGCACTCGTGAGTTCGCCACGTTTGATATCTAAATAGTACTGTTTGAATGTCCCAATTTCCGTCAAAAGCTCTCTCGCTTCATCAGCGGTCTCCATCCGTGGGTCCGCGCCAGATTCACCCTCTTTCGTCCGGAAGACGTCAAGCAGTGCTTTGTTTACATCAGAGAGTTTCGAGATGGACTCATCAGTAGCAGCAATAAAATACGTCAGGAACCGCTTGATCTCCCGGCTATCAGCGCCGAAGGACTTGATTACGTCTTCCCAGATCTCAGTGTACTTATCAGCATCAGCTTCCCCAGCAAACCGATTGAGAATTCGCGCTCGAATCAGGTCTATTTCGGCTAAATCTAGACCCTTGTCATTGAGCGACTCGAAAATATTCATCCGGAGTGTCGCCTCTTCTGACTCAATTGAACAAAGTGAGACCACAAATGACCGGAGCACGTAATTTTTGAGATTAATTAATAGGATAACCTGTCGTTCCTGGTCATCAATCTCTTCTAGAAGGGCATCGAGATGATTATCAAAGAAATTGTAGGCGTGTATGAGCCGCTTGTGCGATTCGGCGAAATAAATATACTCATTCTGCTCAGCGTCTTCAAATTCACTTTTGAGAGACGAATCTCCAATTCTATTAATCAGTTCACCCACCTGAATAGCCTCTTTGAAACGCGCATCGTATCTGCCCCGGTCCTTCTCTTGTCTGTCTTCAAGATACTCCTGCCGACGAGCCGGTTGTAAGAGGAATTTGTTATAGAAGTCAGTGTCGTGTTTATTGAGTCGAATTGATGTTGTTGTGGCTGTAAATTCCCCAGTATCATACAGTACGTCCTTCAGTTGGTCGAGTGTACTATTGACGAATGAGGCTAAATCCGGATATAGATCATCCGTTCGTTCTTCCAGCTTTTGTTTAAGCGCGAACAGGAATATGGAGGTGGTTGTCAGTCTCTGTTGTCCATCGATGATTTCAAGCCGTGATCCGCTCCCATCTTCGGCGATATAGATACTACCAAAGTACAATCCAAAGACTTGCTCCCCAGACTGTTCTGCCGGCATATGAACGAAATCAGTAATCACTTCCCAGAATTCCTTGAGTTGTTTGTGTTTCCATGAATAGAGCCGTTGATACGGCGGAATGACAAAATGGTTATCAAGTAAAACTTCATGTAAATCCTTCCGATCAATCTCCATTTTATCCTTGATTGATTCACCAAAGGCAGAGAGGTTCCCAAATGGGATTTCACTATCAAACCGTAGGTCATCGGATCCGCCTGCTGATTCGTCTAAATATGCAATCACCCGAGAGGAAGCGATATTTGACGTGTTAGTCATATTGATGAATATTACTGATGTTGGCAGCTGTTTAATTATTCTGTTTTGTAAAGTGAAGGTGGTGTGAATACACTAGAATGAAACATGACTGTCGATATCCTCGCGCCACTTCCCGCATTAATTCGTGATCATTTGGCGAATACAAACAGATCAAACGCGTCGTACTCGCCGTAATTTTCATTGCCACTACGGATATATCCAGGCACATCCGCCGAAGGGGTCGGTTCTACCTGCTGAAGAAAGCCAACCTACTGTAAATAACCCACCCGCCGCATAATCGACTCCCGACTCGACACGTTCAAAAACGACCCACGATGCCACCCAACAAACTCATCCGTCGTCGGATGATGCACCTCCACGAACTCAAGAACCGCATCCAACATCTCAACATACCGCGTCCCACCACCGAACATCGGGACAATACTACGGAGCCGATCAGTTGGCATGTAGAAACCGTAACAGAGCTGGATGATGATCCTTCCCCGGGAGAGATCAACTCCGAAGCTGGACGTGAGCTGCCTGGGACTATGCTTGTGAGGAGTCGTCGATTGGTTCGATTGGTGGCCGCAAGTCACGCCACCGGAAATCGGCTGTCTCACCTGAATCAAAAACAACCCGGTAGAGCTGAGCATCTCGCTCGTCAGCAGTGACCGAATCCGCATCATCACTCAGCACTGCAACGACCTGTCCGTGTTCCCCGTGATACTTCTGATGATCGGGATCTGTCTCATCAGGAATATCGATTCGGACGCGGTCTCCCTTGGAGAAGCACTGCATTATCAGATGAGACGGCAGTGATTGTTATCAGGACTTGGGTATCCACGAACGCTCGTAGTCATACCGGATGCCGTGTTGTTGTCACCCCCGCATCAGAGATTGAGAGTTCTGTCACGAACACGTCATGGTCCTGGTACGGCTGACCAATCAATCAGAACGACAATTCTGGCTTTGTTGAAATCCTCTAGCGTTGATATGCAGAAGAGCGGCTCTTCACGCGAGGTTTTGCGAATCCTGTGAGAAACTGACTTCCAGCAAATCGCCAGATATGAAGAGAGATTCAATAAAGCCGTTTCAGAACAATACGATTCAGACGTACGTGCCTATAATCAGTATTATTTGACTGTATAGCAACCAGATCTGTATGTCAACGTCAACACGAGAATTTGACTTGAATATGGAGGAAGTTCTAGAGGCGTGGGGGCCAGCAGACGCAGCACGCGAAATCATTGCGAACGCCCTGGACGAGGCTGCCCTCACGGACACGGATGATCCTGATATCTATAGCGACGACGGCATGTGGCATATCCGGGATTATGGACGCGGATTCCGGTACGAGCATCTCACCCAGGCCGAAGACGAAGAGAAGCTAAACAACCCTGACAAGGTAATCGGGAAGTTCGGTGTCGGGATCAAGGACGCAATTGCAACTTGTCACCGGCATGGGATCGACATTACGATTTATTCACCACACAACACGTTCACGGTAAAGGAGGCCCCGAAACACGGATTCGAAGAAATCGAGACTCTTCATGTGGAGATCCACCCGCCGGAGAAAGACATCAAAGGCACAGAGGTCATACTGGACGGGATCACGGACGAGGATATTGAGGCGGCAAAGCAGAACTTCATTGATTACACTGACGCAGAATTACTGGAACAGACCCGATTCGGTGATGTGTACGAAGTTCCTGAGAATGAGGGTGCGTCAGTGTTCGTGAGCGGGCTTCGTGTGGCTTCAGAGCCGAATTTCCTGTTTAGCTACGATATCACGAACACGACGAAGAAAATCAACGACGCGCTGAATCGTGAGCGGTCAAACGTGGGGCGGACAGCGTACTCAACGCGAGTGAAGAAAATCCTGCAAGCCTGTGAGTCGGAGACCGTGGCATCCCGATTAGTCGATGATCTGAACGAGTTCGTGACTGGGGAGACGCACGACGAGTTAGACTGGAAGCCGGTGCAGGTCCACGCGGTCAAGATCCTGAACGCGGAACGGGACGTCGTGGTGGCGACACACGATGAGCAGAATCGCAGTCAAAACTTGTTCGACAATGCTCGCTCAGACGGCTATGAGATCGTTACTATCCCGGACCGAATTAAGCCGGACATCGAGGACACCACTGACGTCAACGGCGACCAAATTCGTGGAACTGAAGAATATCGTGAGGAGTTCAGAGAATCGTTCAGCTACGAGTTTGTCGACGAGGACGATCTTACGGACGAGGAATTGGAGATGTGGGAGTTGCGGCACGATGTGTTCTCGTGGGTTGCATTGCCGGGTGAGGGGTGGGAAGCAAAAGTTTCGGAGTCGCTGCGGACAACCGATTCATCAAGGATGGTAACCTGCGAACACGACGATGAGTTGATTATCGTTCACAGAGATATTTTAACCTACGACACACAATCGTTTCTTTGCAGTCTGTTAGACATTGTTGCGTTCGCGCATGGAGGCGAGCTACTCCACAGAGAGATGCTGGCAGACATCGCTGGGGCTGTCAGTGCCGAATTGATCGAAGCGGCTGGACAGGCGGACAACAATCCTGTGTTCCCCGGAGAACAACAGGAACCAGAACCGGACGAATAGCACCGCTACAGACCCAACCTGATTAACTGACACGGTGGATCCTCCTCGTAAACGCTGAGTCGTGAGCAGCGGCGCTGTTCTGCGGTCGTGATCTGCGTAGGTGGCGAACGATTGCGGTGCGGTTCGTTTTAGAAATTACTGAAATGACTTTGTTGAAACCATTTCTATGTTTTGCGAGTTTCGAATGCACTAGATTCTGAGAAGATCTACGAACACAACCGGAAAAGAGGCTATTCTTCATATAAATAATAGAGAGTGTCAACAGAGCCACCAATCTAACGAAAATACTGTCTCCTACCCTCGTTCGGCTACAGACAAATAAAGCGCGTAGTTATCGGTCAGTTCCCCCATGTCCCGGTCTTCGGTTCGCTGAAGGTTGATCTCTAATCTTGTTTCTTCCCCTTCAAACTGCAAGAGCGGTTTGAATAGACTTCCGACTGCCTCCACAAACTCGGGTGAGCCCGTGACGCGGATGTCGGAAATCTCGGTTGCGTATTTACTCCCAGAGAAACCGTTGGGCTTTGCGACTACTGATTCTCGAATTTTCTGTTCAGTGGCTTCGTCGAGGCCTTCCAACCAGTCGGTTGCATGACGTTTCACAACGTGCCCAGAGTCTGTCGTGGGAAGCTGTTCCAACTGAGTCACACCTCCGAATTGCGCGTGATGATATTTGAAGTTCAGCGCGCTCCTGCCTGCTTACTCCTGTCCCTTCAAGTACATCCCCGCGACGACATGCGGAGGCTCTTCCTGCTCCTCCGCCCATTCTTGCCGCTCTTCGTATTTTTCTTTCAGATTGTATCGAGAGATGACCTCCCGGACAGCCGTCACCAGCTCTTCACCCGTGACTTCCTCGTTACGGAGGTCTCTGAACTCATCGAGGATCTGATCTGCCGACACGGTCTCAACGATGTCTTGGAACTGTGCCAGTGTCTGTTGTTGATCGGTATTTTCTACGGACGATGCGACCTCCCCAAGTTCGTCAATCACATAGTCTCGGTCGATACTCGCTCCTTGTCGGGCCTCTCGCTGGAACTGACGGCGCTTGCCCATGTCATCGCCGAACTCTGTCCGCGCCACCTGTACAGCACGTTCGTATCGACTATCGAATGTCTCTGCGTCAACGGACGCAACTGGTTCATCAACAGGGCACGTGATGGTTTCGACGATGGTGTCCTTCTCTTGTGAGGCGAGATCCTGTCCCCCCTCGCTTGGGAACGTAACGAGGTACGGGGTCGTGTAGTCTCCTTGCCGATAGACAATGACGATGCCGTCGTACTCTCGATCCCACTCCATCGCACTTCGAATTCCGTCGCGGTCATCCAACCAGTCGAGTAGATCCGGAGACTTCTGTTTGAGGTCCTGAAGACTACTTGCTGGACCAATAAGATCGTCGCTCCCAATGATCTCATTCACGTCATCTTCGACTTTCTCGATATCCTCTTCAGCGTAGATATCCTCCATGTACGACCGGTTCACGTTATCTTCCGGACTCAGTATCTCCCCGTCTTCACCGAGAACACTACTGATCTCTTGGACACGTGACTCGACGCGGTCAACGATACCGAGTTCCTCTTCAAGTTCCGTTTCCGGTAGGAAGTTGAGCGCGTAGATGTCGTCGTGCCCACTTCCGAGGCGGTCAACACGACCGATTCGCTGAATTAGACGCAGGGGATTCCAGTGCAGGTCGTAGTTGATGACTAAATTCGCATCCTGAAGATTGACCCCCTCCCCTGCCACGTCGGTCGCAAATAGGACATCTATCTCGTCACTCGGGTCGATTTCGTCCCGTGCATCATTTGCCTCAGGAGCGAAGCGTTGGATGATACTCTCCACGTTCGAAGTGTCACTTGTGGCACTGGCAAACCGAACGTCATCGGAGAGTAGTCCCCGATCTTGGAACTGCTCAAACGCAGCTTCCAGATACTCCACCGTGTCAGTAAACTGCGTGAAGACGATCAACTTCTCAGCACGGTCGCCGCGCTGAAGAAGATCATGGGATCCCACACGGAGATTCCCGAGAAGCTGCCGAAGCTGTTCGACCTTATCATCCATCGTGTAGTCATGCTGGATGTCCTGATGGAACGGTTCCAGCGTGGCTTGTAGATCTGCCAGGAGTTGGATATCAGTCTCAAGATCGCGTTTCAGCTCATCAAGATGGAAGGCCTCCGTTTGATACGCCGCATACTCCCCCTCCTCGACCATTTCGTCGATCTCATCAAGGATGTAGTCGATCTGCTCTCCACTGTTGATGAGTTCAGATACATCGCTCCCGACAGCAACCGTTCCTTCGTCGAGGAGATCCCGGAACATCCGGTAACTCCGAAGCATCCGGGTGAGCGATGTGTAGAAGGCGTGAACACTGCTTTCCAACCGTTTCAGAAGGTTGGACTTCATCAACCCACGAATGCTCTTCCCCATCGAGGAGAGATTCTGATACGGGTCCTGATTCGCGTACTCTATTTTCAGGTACTCCTCTTGACCTAGCGAGTACCGAGCGAACGTGAGGTCCTCTAACGTCTCCACAATCGCGTCATAGAGTGAATTATTGACGCCGTCAGCCGTCGAATACGTTTCGTGCAGATTGTAATCCACCGTCTGTAAGTGCCGATCTGGGAGGTACCGACATTCACCAGCCATCTGGAGGTAGAGCCGGCCATCCTCATCCTCCTCACCATATTGGTCGATGATGTCCTGGCGAGTCCGACGCACCATCACGTGGCTCAGAAGGTTTGAGAGATCCGTCTCATCGTTCTCTGCCATTTGCGTGAAGTCATAGAGGTTCGGCGGCGTAATCGGAATCGGCGTGATATCCTCGATGTGGAACAACTTGATCTGATTGTAGACGTCCCACGCGCTCTTCGTATACGGCGTCGCAGTCAGGAGAATCGTCTGATTAACCGTCGGAAGGAACGACTGCAGATTGTCGTAACGATGCGTATCATCATTCCGGAAGTGATGCGCCTCATCTACGAGACACACCGTCGTGTCGTCGTGCTCTTCCAAGAGCGTCTCGTGGAAATCCTCCTTCGACACCATCCCCAGACTGATAACCTCCGCGTTGAAGTTGTACTGCTTGTTGACCATCCGCTCCCACATCGGCTTGAGATGTTTCGGAGAGATGATCAGCATCTTCCCCTTGTTGCCACGGAGGCGATTTCGGGCATGGAAGTGTTCGAGGAGGCCGAGGCCGACGAACGTCTTCCCCATCCCGACGACGTCGGAAACGAGGACACCATCGTACTTGTTGGCGATTCTGATCCCACGGTTTACTGCCCACTTCTGGAACTCGTAGAGGTCATCGTACACGTCAAATGACTGAAGATAGTCCTCAGCAGTCTCCAGCGTCTCCTTGTAGAGCTCATAGAGAATCTTCGCGTACACTAGATACGGTGCAGGGAGACCAGTACCACTGCTGACCTCTCGGAGTGTCTCAGTCGTGTCGTCTGGGAGTGAATCACCCGGAAGTGCAGGTGGTTCGTCGTCCGTTGAGATGTGTCCGGGGTTGTTCGAGACCCAGGAGTCTTCGAACGCTTCCAGCAGATCCGCGTCAAACTCAACGGCGTCGTCCCACAAGTCATCGAACCACTCCTTCAGTTGCGTGACTTTCTCGTTGTAGACCGGCGCGTTGAGTTCCGTATTGCTGTGGAGGCCGCTGAGGCTGAGGTTCGACGAACCGACGACGCCGACATCCTTGGGCGTAAAGATGTCTCCTTCGTCTTTCTCGAAGAGGTACGCCTTCGCGTGGAACCGCTCCTGAAGGTACAACTTAGGCTGGATACGTCCCTGTTCCAGCCAGTCAATCAGCTTCGTGAAGAAGGCCTGATTCTCCGCAGTGGGGTTTTCGTAGAGCAGTTGATTCGAGTAATTGTTCGCAGTTTCGGCACGAATTTCCGGTCGCTCACTCCACTTGACGTTCTGTGACTGCTTGAATTTCGTGCCGGTGAGACGGAGATTCTGGTGAGCCTCTATGAGTTCGTCCAACCCTTGCTGGTCTGGATTCCCCATTAGAACTTGGAGTGTCCCCCCGTTGTCAAGGAATTTATCCAGCTCCGGGCGGAGTCGCTTCAAGCCGCTCATGTAGAGGTATCCGACAGCAATTCGAATCCGGTCAACACCCTGGCTTTCGAGCCCTGACTTTAGGACCTCATCAAGGTGGGAGTAGCGACGGTTGTCGATGATCCCGATTGAATTGTCGTTACTCATGGTTCAGAATTTCTCGGGAGAAGGCACCGTTTATACGCTTGGTATCATAAACTGTGAGTGAGAGTGACGGAGACATACACTACACTGGAACTAGCCACCTCAAAAATGTTTCATAGTAGCACGACGAGCATTTGTCTTAGCCAGTAGGATTCAAAAGTAATGAAGATTGTAAGTATAATGGGAAGTGGCTCCTTAGGCAAGGAGATAGACTTGGAAACTCTTGTTGATGAGATTAGAAATGAAGTCGGGGAGAGTCTAGACGTAAATTTTCAAAGCACAGGGATTGTAACCGTAAAATTCGGGGAGAATAGTCCCGCCTTCAGTATTTATCGGACTGGGTCGTTTCAAATTCGTGGAGCACTAGGACACGAAGAATTGACCGAGGCAGTGAACCAACTGCTCCAAATATTTGATGACATCGGCTTTGAGACTGGTGACGTTGAATTTGAGGAGAAGACGGCTGTTTTTATGGATGAAGTGAACCAAGGATTGGAGCTGGAAACACTCGCTGTTCGTCTTGGTTTAGAGTACACAGAGTATGAGCCTGAACAATTTCCGGGACTTGTATACCGATCCCCGGAGTATGAGGCAACTCTTCTGATTTTCTCAAGCGGAAAGGTGTTAGTTGTCGGTACAGCCAAACAAGAAGTCGCTTGTTCAGTCCTCCAATCCTTGCGCGATATTCTCGAAAATAGTTTCTAAACCGATCAGCGGGAGTAGTCGTATTGCGAGTTGTGTTCAGTGATTGTCTCACACAACGATGGATTCTCATCGGGCTGTCGCATAAGTCGATCTCGGACAAGAGTCACCATCTCTTTGTAGAGACGTTCCCGCTGCTTGTCGGTAAGATCTAACTCATTAAAGATGGGGGTGTCGAGATCAACTCGATCCTCCTTCACACTCTCAATCGTCACGTCACTTGGGTTGTACCCACCTAACTCTACAAAGACGTCCTCAAGATCGCGCTCCATTAGATTCTCAACGGCCTCACCGGCAGTAGACTGTGTTTGTTCCTTGGCGTCCACGACTGGAAGTTCCATGAACTCCGTCTTATCGAATTTGAGAGCGTTGGTCCAGCTTCGACTCGAAATTTCAGCCATAAACCAGCCAAGCGTCGAGTTGAGGTAACCGGCAAGGTAGGCTGGATCGAACTCCTCAGAGGTGGAGAGATAGTAGAAGTTATCTGCTACTGGGAATGCACACGGATTGAAATGGAACTGGTACTTTGCGTTCACGTAGCGAGTTAGTAGGATATAGGGGTCGGACACGGTGGGCTGCATATACCACGGATCTCGACTATTGAATGTAGTCCGGGAGGAGAGACTCTTGTCAGAATCCCGCCCCCAGATTTCGGCCTCTCCAAGCTCAACGTAGTCTAGCGCATTCCTTCCGTCTTGCTCAAGCGTTGCTTTGTCATCGTCAATCCGAATCCAAACACTACTCAGGTGGGCTGGCTCAATCGGGCTAGTTTTGATTTCTCGATTCTTTACTAGCACGAGATTGGGGACCATCTCAGTCCCATCATCTGTTTCATAACGGCAATCAAACTGGTCCTGGTAGTCCTCCGGAATCTCTTTTAGCGGCCGCATCCAGTATTCTGGCTCAATCCGAGCTGTTCGATTACTGTCCTTGTGCGTGAGAACAAGCTCCCCGGTATCACCGTTATAGTCTGCTGTAAAGTACTTGTTGTCCTCTCCGGGTCGTGGAACAAAGAAATACTTGTTCGCACCACTCGTGACTCCGCGAGTTAGATCGCCCCCATCGTCTGTGAGATCGCGGATGGTCGTGAACTGATCGCCAGCGTCCCGCCAGATTTCAAAGTAGAGAGTTGGCGCATCAACAAACCGTCCCCATAGACCCATGCTATAGGAACCGGTCGGTAGTTGAAGATTTTGAGATAGATCGTGGTTTGCTATAACTTTGGTTGGCCCAAAACCGGATTCTTCCGAATAAACAGGCCCAGAATCGTCATCTAGATCTCGGGTAGAACCACCCCCGAGTCGCCACAGGCCTGCATGGGAAAACGTGAGTGTTCGGATATCTCCCTCTTCATAGACCCTTGCTGGCTCTTCATTGAACAGTAACTCTTCAGTATCTGCTTCGTTCGTAGTGAAGATCGACTTGAAGGCAGACGCGTAATTGAGGTCCACATAGGGACAATTGATTCTCGTGAACTTTGTCTCACCAGCAAGAATGCCATTCTGGCTCTTATTTGCCATCGTGATGTAGGCATTTACGTCAGCATCTTCGAATGCTTTCTCGCTGATATTTCCCATCACCGTCGAGAGACTTGCTTTCTCTAATAGAGCCTGTTGAAGGCGCTTTCCGTACCCGATGTCAAGCCAGGAATTAGAGGTGATGTATGAGAGTGTTCCATTCTCTCGGAGAACTTCCAGACCTTTGAAATAGAAATAGACATAAATGTCGCTTCGCTTGTAAGCGCTGATGTCAAATGTTTCCTCGACATACTGGACGAGGTCATTCTTGTATTCCTTTTTCAACTTCTTGACCTCTCCACCATCCATCTCATCAAGACGTTCTGGATGAATTCCTTGGTCAATGATGTCTTCCTGACGGACGTATGGTGGATTTCCTATGACAATGTCGAATCCACCCTCGACCATCACGTCGGAGAAGTCGATGTCCCACATGAAGAACCCAGCCGCCCCAGCCTCATCAATCGCGTCACGAGTTTCTTTGAGCTCTTCGATACGCTCTTGGACGTCGTCATCGATTTGGTCGTCCTTTGTGTCTCCGAAGAGAGTCTGTTGAGAACCGTCCTTTGAGAGATTGTCGATGAGACCGTCGACATGGTTTTTGAGGAGTTCCACCTGCTTCTCTTCGATCTCTTGAGTTCGGTCAGTCTCACCTTCGAAGTGTTCACGCTTCAGCTCTTTCAGTTCCGTGAGGAGGCCAGCAGTATCTCCATCGAGCGTTCGCGTGAGCGTATCCAGTGAAACGAATTCTCCATCGAGCTTCTGAATCAGGCTGTCACCAACCTTGAGCTTGAAGGAGAAATTCGGTAGCACTGGGCGCTGGTCTGGGAGTTGCTCCTCGCCCTCAACGAGCGAAAGCCAAAGCCGGAACTCAGCAACCCGGACCGCCCAGTCTTTGATATCGACGCCGTACAGGTTCTCGTTGATTATCTGCTCTTTGAGGTGATAGTCCGGGGTCGTACCGAGCTTCCGGTACAGTTCGGTGACCACTTGCTTCATTCCCACCAGGAACGCACCACTACCACAGGCGGGATCAACGATACGCAGTTTGTGGAGGATGTTCTCCAGTTGCTCTGTTTCACCGGCACTCTCTGCGTCCCAGTCCTGTGGCTCGCTGAAAATGAACTCGACAATCCGCTGTTTCCCTTCAGCATCGAGATCATTGGCATGGTCGCAGAACTGCTCGTACAGAGCCATGCGACACATCAGATCAACCTCGACACGAGGCGTGTAGAAGATGCCTGCCTCACCGCGTTCCTGCTCGGCAATCAGGGACTCGTAAATCTTCCCGAGCATCGCCGGATCGACGGCGACATCGATGTCGTAGGGGCTCTCCTCGGTAACCGTGAAGTTGTACTGTTCGAGGAACTCTTCGATCACCGACTTTAGCGCGGAGTCAGACAGGAACGTGTCGCGTTCGTCCTCCTCAGTCGGCTGGAAGAGCCCACCGTTCATATATGGGAGTCCAGCAATGGCAGACCTGACATCGGACGGAAGATCCACGTTGATATTTCCACCTTTCGGGCTGTTCATACCCTCGAAGAACAGCGCCGAGAGCCACTTTTCGTGGAATACATCCTCCTCGTCGGATTTCTCGTACTGCTCGTGGAACCAGCGGACGAAGTCCTTCCGGTCACCGATCCAGCCCTTCTTCTGGAGGTAGTAGAAGAACATCAACCGATTGAGCGTCGTATGCGCGTACCGGTCTGCATCCTCGATCTCTAGACCTTTCCGGCGAAGTTCCTTACTGAGCGTGTCGAAGGCGTTCTTGTAGTTCTCGTAGAAGTCCTCGGTAACGGGCTTGACTCGGAACGCCTCGTCGATGCGCTCTGCCAGCCGACCCTTGCTAGCGTCCATACTCGACAGCGCATTTGCAACGGTGCGGTGGGTCTCGCCTTCACCGAGCGTGTACCTGCGCAGCACAGGGCGACCAGTAGTGATGTCGTCCGTGCCTTCCTCATAGGGAGTGACGAGGTGCCAGATGTCCTCGTCCGGCGCGTGAAATACAGTCAGGAAGGAGCCGTCAATGGCCCATCCGCTTGTTCTGTCCGACCGCGTGAGGCTCTGGACAGCGTTCCGTTCAGCTGTCCGAGTCAGCTTCTCCAGTTCGACGTAGATGACGCGGAAGTTCCCCGATTTGGCGAAGAGCCGAGCAGCGTTTGCCCGGGCTGTGTTCGGCCACTCGTGAACAGGAATATCCTGCCAAGTTGCGTCACCCAGTGGCGAAGTCGTTTCTTCGAAGTTGAGCACCTGAACGAAGAGGTCCTGAAAGAACTGTGTCGCTGCCTCCCCAGTGGATCGGTAATCGCGTTCAAACTCATCCAGGGAGAGTTCCTCATCTAAACGCCGCCGAATCTCTTTGGTTTGCTCGTCAGTCATGGATATCGAATTTGGAGGGGGCGCTTTCTTCGAAGCAAATGGACATACAGCACTATGTTCAGTCTCATGTCTTAAAAGTTGATTTGAGACTCTCGCCTCACTGAGTTTGGGACAAGTGTGAGAATTGAATAGGTCTCCTCTGAGAGGAAAATGCCAGCCTTAGTCGGAGACACTCCAAAGTAGAGAGTTTCCCACTTTTCTACTGGCAACTTGATCTTCGGATTCAAGTGACTGGAGACGCGTGTATGCTGTCCGACGTGTACAGCCGACGCTTTCGGCTATCTCAGAGGTCCCCGCCATCCCACCAAGTGTTTGGATGGCATTTATGAAATCGGAATCTGGGTAGCTCGTCGTGTATCTACCAGATTCTTCTTCCCGATCTTTCCCCGTCACAGTAATCGATTTGTAGACATCACCTATGTAGGTGATGGGTTACTACCCATCTCCTTCGAAGGAGATGGGGAACGTTTATACCATTACACAATATAGGAGATGGTGTGGAAGCCTGGTCCCGGAGGGCGTGGATTCAGCGAAAACGCCCGAGTGCTAGGGACACTCGGACTGGGTTTCCCACGGGACGTGAGAACCCATGGAAGAATCAAACCCGATAAATCAAGAGACTGTCGGTGCCCAGCTAACTGAAGAAATATCACAAATAGAATGTGTTTCGCTCGGGGAAGGGGCCGCGACATGTTTGGTGTGCGGCTCTTTTCTTCGTGAGGGCGAGACGGTTGTAGCGTACGTTTTTCGGCCGGCTGGCGAAGTAGTGTTTCAGATCGGACACGTCCTGTGCGGTGCCGATCGGGACGAGTACTCGTCGGTGTTCACACTCGGCGTGCGCGAATTGCTCGTCGAGGGCCGTGTTGGATGGTGCTCTGACGGAGCAACACAATCATCATGGCCGGTTTTGCTTGCTCCTGAGGTGCTTGGGGTGAGCGCGGCGGCGACGAAGTCGATTCGGTGGTGTGCGACTGCTGACGGCCAAGTGAAACCAGACGTTCTGAACGCGGAGCACGAGGTGGGACGATGACGTCGAGCGATAAGCCGGAGCTGGATGCGTCGCATTTGGACATCGAGTTGAACCTCCCGCGATCGCTTGAGGAGATGCTGTTGCCGGACGTGTACGTTGGACTCGAAATCGATCTGTTGTCCCCTGGGGACGGCATCGTGACGGATAGACACCATGCGTCGTCGGATCGGTACGAGGCGGATGATCCGATGAATCAGATCGAGGGGCAGATTTCGCCGTTCACGTTGAGCGGCTGGTTGCGCCATGGCTGTGAACAGGTCCTCCAAGCTGCTGGCGCGACGGCGTGCCATCCGGGGGAGTCGAATGCGGATTACATGCGTGCGAACGTGTACGAGCGGGACTTGGAGTCTGGGTACCATGAGAAAGGTACCTGTCTCGACGATCACGACGACGGGTGCGTGGTGTACGACGTGTTCGGCGGGTTCGGTGATCAGCCGGGGAAACTGCTGCGTCGTCCGGTGTCGTTTTCTCCGATTCGTCGGAACGTGGATGTCCTTGATGGTGAGGCGGAGGCGCATTACCGGCAAGTGTCGAATCAGGTCCGGTCGCGGAACGATGAGGACGGCGGGAAGCCGCTTCGGCAGGCGGATCGAGACGTGCTCGGGAACGTTGAGGGGACGTGGAAGTTGACGTTCCGCGAGTTGAAGCCGGAGTTCGTCGGGCTACTGCTGGAAGCAGTGTCGTTCCTAGATGCGCACAGTGATGAGTTTGCGTTCCAGCTCGGGGGTGCTCGGAATTTTGGTGCTGGGATCGCTGACGTGTGGGTGATCAATCCACTGTACACCGAGCAGGAAGTGCGGCGCGTGTTTAACCGGGCGCAGGCGGCGACGTCGGCGATGGATGAGAAGGATGAGGTGTGGGCGTCGGAGTGTCGCCCGGCGTTCGTGACGGCGTTGCAGGCGCGTGTGGCGGCTCGTGATGTGGACGTGCCGGTGCCTGGCGATGATTCGGATGCAGTGTTGGGAGGTGAGTCGGCGTGACGGATCCTGATGGCGGTGATGATGAGCGTGAAGACGCGTGTGATGGACTCGACGAGTTGCAGCCGCCAGCAACGGAATTGCGGACGGCTACTGAATTGGAGGCGCAAGAAGTTGATGATGAGGACGCGGTGGCTGGTGAGATAGAGTCTGAGTCGGGTGTGTTGGATGAGTTGCAACCACCGGCGACAGAGTTGCGAACAGCAACGGAACAAGAGGCGGCTGACGATCACGATGCTGATCCGGGTGATCGGGATGAGTGACGCGTCTGTGTCGAGTGACGCTGCGGAGTCGGGTGTGGATCCGATGGTGGCAGTGTATCGGCATGATGTGCATAAGGCGCGGTCGCGGTCGCACGAGCACGCGGAGGAGATGTTCCGTGGTGTCCGGGTGAACGAGCCGGTTCCTCAAGGCGCGGATGCGGGCGCGGCGTTGTTGAGTCGGCCGCGCGGTGAGCCTGAGCAGACGATGGACGCACACCAGTCGTGGTTCCGCTTGTCGCTGCTGACTGGACAGGCCGCGTCGACGACCGGGGCAGTGGACGATGTCGATGCTGCGTTACACGAGCTGGTCGGGAGTGATGATGCAGAAGTACTGCACGCGGCGTGGTTGTCGAGTGATGTGCCGGCGGTGTTCAGCGAGTCGCCGTACTACCCGTACACGTCGTTGAAGTACCATACGTTGCTTGCGGCGGCGCTGCTCGATAATTACCGAGCTGGGTTCGAGTTCGACGAACTGTTCCTCGCGGTGACGCCTCGTGACTGTGCGCCGGAGATCGTACCGCACAGGACGGTGTTGGCGACGCCGACGTTCGCGCTGCATGTAACGGGTAACCCGGATGGGCGGCCGGCGGCGCGACTTGGTGACGTGCCGGCTAGGTCGTTCGCTGATACGTGGGCGCGGCTGCCGGAACACCCGTTCGATGTGGATGCGTCGCGGTTATGGCGCGTGCTGGATGCGCAGCTTCGCCGGGTGCGGTCGTGGTCGTCGGCGCTGCAGTTCATCGAGGAGTTCACCACAGAGTTCGACCCAGCGCCGAACTCACAGATTGGACGTGGCGTTGCTGGGTCGGGAGGTGGTCGTCGTGAGTAGGCGTCGCGGCGACGTGTCGGGTCGTGTCGGTGCGACGGCGGTGTGCCGTGGCTGGTCGTGTACGCCGCGGCCGCCTGAAGAATGGCGGGTGAGCCAGTGTGCCGGTCGTGGCACTGGAAACGGGGTGTGTCGAGACTGGACGCGGCGGCGTTGGAAAGACACTCGAAACAGGGTGTGGGTGCCGGTCCAGCGTGACGGTTGGCGTGATCCTGACCTGCTGCCTGGATTTCGTGATGAGCGGGGCTGTCGTGGTGATGGCACTCGAAACAGGGTGTGGGTGTCGTCTTGTGATTGGCGAGCCGGTGCTGCGAGTGAAGTGCCGGGATTCTGGCGCAAGAGCCTGTGTCGATACGATGGCACTCGAAACAGGGTGTGGGGGCAGCGGTGTGCCTGGCCGTGGTTTCAAACGAAGAGGTGGTGGGTGTGACGCGACTGCAGCAAGTGCTGTTCGAACTGGACGGGCAGTACTTGGGGCACCCATACTTCGTAACTGGGAACGCGTTGTTCAATGCGATCGCACGCCGCGTGGATGATCAGACCGCTCGAGCGTTGCGTGTAAGCCACGGCGTGTTCGTGCCTGGTGAGTACGGTGAGTACCCGCCGACTGCATCCCAAGACGGGTACGCGGGGAAGCTGGGCCAGTCGCTCCCGGAGGTGGAGTCGTACGCGGATTTGTTCATGTTCCGTGACCCGGCGCACCGGTGGTTGTTGGACTCGCGGCCGCGGGATGCGCATAACACGCACGACCTGCAGATCCACGGCGGTCGCGTAGCGTTCGATTCGACGTGCTGGTTCGGTCGTCCGGAGGAGATGCGGGATCACCGGCGATCCGTGTCGTGGTTCCTGCATTGCTACGTGCACGCCGGGCCTGGCGATGACGTCCTCCCAGTGTCTGAAGAGGTTCTCGACGGGGTGCAGGTTGGTGGCGCTCGGAATTACGGGTTCGGGGAACTGTCGGTTGCGGAGACGCGGCTCGTGGATGTAGAGACGCTGGATTTCTCACGGTTGGAAGCAGCGCAGGGTACTGGCGAGACGTGCTGGATTGAGTTGGTGACGCCGTACGTGTTGAAGACTGAGCACCCGAGTGGGGATTCCCAATCGATCCCGTGGTGGTGGGGTGTCGACGAGGACGAGTTGCGGTGCCGGGAGACCCGGTTCGTCGACGGAGGGGAGACGTACGCCGTGACGGTGGTTGATCACGGGCAGCTCGTGCCGTACGCCGGGTCGGATCCGGTTCGAACGGCGGTGAACGGCGTGTCCCGTGTCGGGACGCACTCCAGGTTCGGGTTCGGTGAGTTGCGCGTGTGGCCGCCCGGCACGGATCGGGTTCCAGAGCGTGTTGCCGCACAGGCTGGAGGTGATGCGTAGTGGCGTTGGAGCAGGTGACGTTTGATATTGAGACGACAGGGTTCGCCGTGGATGATGTGGTGACGACAGTCGGGTTCGCGGTGCCGCTTGGGGTGCGTGTGTTCGTCCAGACGGACGGGCGGGCCGCGCCGGACGTGGAGGCTGCGGTGCGGGATCGCGTCGAGTCGCACGTGAAAGTCTCGACGCACGAGTCTGAACGAGCGTTGTTCGAGGCGGTGAGTGGGTTCGTCGAGGAGCGGTTCCGTGATGAGGATGTGTTGCTGGTCGCGTACAATGGGGAGCGGTGGAAAGGCGGGTTCGATGTCCCGTTTCTCCGGACGCGGTACGCACACCACGATATCGACTGGCCGTTCACGGACGTGCCGTACGCGGACGTGATGCCGCTTGTCACGTCGCGGTTCAACACGACCGTTAGTGACGAGGATAAGCCGCGAGGCGACTTGGCGGGCGTGTACGAGGCGTTGTGCGACGGGAGGTACGGTGATGTGGATCCGTTCGTGGAGAGTAGTGAGGCGGTCACGGCGTACGAGAACGCCCGGTTCGCGGAGCTCGTGGTGCATAACGTCGCGGACGTGTTGCGGACACGATCGCTTGGCCGGCTTGCGGAACGGTACTGCAGTAAGTCCGATTTCAACGTGAAGTCATTGACGCCGACGACGGAGGGGTGACGGAATTCGAGCGCACGAGTCACGCGAGTCAGGACGCGGTTGTAGATTGAAGCGATATCCCAGGCAGAACCGCGGCGACGTATCGAAATTCGACGAGTGAGCGGTTCCAAGAGCAACGAATGACAGACTCGGAGTCACGATCTCACGACGAAGCGAGTACCAAATCAACGAAGAAGAATGCAGCCGAGAAGAATGGGCACTGTGAGTGTCACGAGACGGTGGATCCGGAGACACGTGAGGACGTGTTGAATGACTATTCGCATCGCTGCCAGGCGTGCGGCCGGTGCGGACCTAAGAAAGGCGGGTTAGCGACGCTGCACGTACATCACATTGAGAGAGATCCGGACGGGATGGGCGAGCACGACAAGGAGAATTTGACGGTGCTGTGCCGGCCGTGTCACAGTTGGCTGCACCAGCAGTCCACGCCGGCTGACTCGCCGGTCGAGATCACGGACGAAGATCGAAGTGTCCTGTTACCGCAGGACATCGAGGTTCTGCAGTTCCTCGCAGCAAACGGGCCGCTGCGAACCGGGGAGATCGCATCCGGGTTGACGTTAGAATTGTCCGTGTCAGCGATTCGTGAGCGGCTGTGGGTGTTAATGGGGCTCGACAACCGGGTCGAATCACGCGACCAGCAGATCGTCGATAAAGACGTCGAAACCGGAGAGTGGGGGTTGACTGAACAGATCGAGAACTCGGCGCGCGGCCACATCCCGGACGATCAGCAGCTGTTGCTGCAACGCATGGAAGACGAGCAAGTCAGGCAAGCACTGGAACGTGGCTGTGATCGGAGTGCCGTGACGGACGTCCTCGGGATCTCGCGGCGCACGACGTTCAACAAGGTCAAGCGAGCGTACGCGTACGACTTCCCATTAGGCGCGTTCAGTCGCGGTGGCCGACCAGCGGAAGACACGCGAACAGAACAGAAAGTACCCGCAGAGGAACCGTCGACGAGCGAGGGTGACGAACAGCAATCACACGATACAGTCACTGGGCAAGACGATGAATCACTTGGCAGGAGTGAAACGTGGGGCACACCTGAATCAGAGTCTGAGGTGCAGTCTGGTGGTGCAGACGGTCATCGTCCAGACCAAGCAGCAAGTGATGGGGGCGTCAGCAACGAGCTACGAGAGCATCTCCAACAAGCAATTGACGCGTTACAGGAAGTAGACGAAGCGTTGTAGGTGAAGCAAGCGGATTGATCTCAGTTATTTGTTTAGTATATGATCGATAATCGTTAGGCTGGCTCAGCATCCGCAGACCAGCAAACACACAAACTATGTTTTCCAGATTGTGCCACACGAGCAGTAGACACCATCTCGTCCATGCTGACGCCAATTATTACAGTTTGGACAGTGGAGGACATTATAAAGTTGATCAAATACCGCTATGTCTTCCCTGAGATCGTCAGGAGAGTAGCTTGCTTCGAACTCTTCGTTATAGTGAATATTCTCGTTTAGACCCCAGATATGTTCGTTTTTTAGTCGTCGTAGATTACCGACCATTTCGTCAGTATCGCTAAGTTCCGACTCGCCGAAGATGGTCTCATCATCCACGTCTCCACGCTCTAACAGAAACTCTAGCTCGCCAACAATCCCATCAAAGTAGTCCTGTAATCCTAAATTCTCTCGATTTCCGTAAGGCAGTTCTGCGCCGAACTGCTCGCAACCCTTACTACAGAACCACTCAGCAGTTTTTCGTCCCCAAGCTGCCGCAGCAGTAATCTCATTTCGATCTAAGTAATAGTCAATCATTCCCCACGGGTTAGCGATATCTTCGCTGTGGTGAACGCCAGCCTGAAACTTACAATCGGCAAAGTGAATGGTGTTCTGAATGTATTTCGTCGTCCGTAGACGTCGAGCCCAGACCTTATCATGCGTCGTCATTATCAATTGGAAATCTCCCCCAATATCGTTCCCAAGGAGATTGGCGATAGCCGAGCGATGTGCCGCATCAATCGACGTGACAACGTCGTCAAGCAAGAGGAATTCAAGTTCCTCACCTCCTACCACCTCACACATCGCTAAGAAGAGCGCCAACCCCATACTATCCTGATGCCCTTCGCTGTAGACGAGATTCGGGCGGTGGGTGTCTGAGTCTCGGAATGATGTCCTGAATTTTACTCCGTGATCCGTTGACTTCAGATCCGCAGAGAAATCTTTCACTTCTTCATCGGTGTGAAGATCGCAGTAGATTTCTTCGAACCGTTCTCGAATTTTCTCTAAAGTCCTGTCATAATGACGTTGTCTCGCGGTTCGGAATTCATTATTGACCGTTTCTAGCGTCGATAGAACTTCCTCTGCTTTTTTGATGTCTTCTTGAATTTCCGAATAGCGGGAGAATCGGTCGTAAGCGACAGCCAAAACACGATACGAGCTCATTCCCTCGTTACCCTCTTGTTCACTCTCCCACTGTGCCTTCATTTCTACCACAGCTTCTTCGAGGTCGGCAGTCAACAGTTTGGCAGTTAACTCCTCCCTCCCAAGCGAAGGAAACGGGACTTCCAAAACATCACCCGCCTCTAACTGTTTCCGATACTCACGTAGCTCAGCCTCAATCGTTCCCAACTCTCGCGTCCATTGTGCAATCGGCTGAGGGTATGACTCAGGATCTTCATCCTCGAATACTTTGATCAATGTGTTGGCTGCGTTCTGTACCTCTTTTATCCGTTCAAGCTGTTCATCCCTCAGATCGTCGATCTCTCCCCGAAGTTCTTCTGCGTGGCTGGCACTGTCTTGCCGTTTCTCAATTCGTTCTCTCAGTTCTGTAGCATCGTCCCATGTGTACAAGCAGAGTGGACAATCTGGTTCAAATTCTGTGAGAAGCTCTTCCCCTTGCTCCAAAAGATTCTGCGCTCGGACATCCCGACGAAGTTCGCTATTCTGTTCAAATTCCTCCAGTTTATCCCGCAACTTCTGACGATCTGCAAGAGCCATCTCACCTTCCCAGCTAAACCATTCCTCAAGTACTTCAAACTCTGAGCGAAGATCTCCTCGATCCAGCGGATGGGTACGCGAATAACTGGTCGGTTTGGTAATCCCTGCCGTAAACTCCTTTTCGTCCAATTCGGATAACGAACTAACCTCGTATTCGGAGCGTAGAGTATTGATAACCTCTAATGCATCAGAGTCCGCATCAACCATCACCTGGTTATCAGTTTTGTTTGACACCGTGTCCTCAAGAGCATCATAGAAATCATCACGCTGCTTCTTCAAATCATCCTGTAACGAGTCTATCTGGCTTTTTTGGTCACTAACGGCCTTTGCGAACGCTTTCCGTTTGTCCTCTGTGTTCTGCACCCTGAGAATCTCATTTAGAGCATCTCCACGCGAACCTGGTGAAGTCGTAACAAAATCCAGAACCTCGTCGCGTGATAGGCGATTCTGAGAGAGACGCATCGCAGTCTGCTGCGTCTTCAATTTCGACGGGAGTGTAGAATGGTCCGAAACGATTTCCAACTGGTCTGAATTACCCACAGTACGTTTTATCTTGATCTCTTCACCACCATCCAAAAACGTGGCAGTCACCCAACTCTCGCTTGGATCAACACCTCTGTGACGTATATGCTTCTCCGGATCCTGCCGCCCTGTGCCAGATCCTTCTAAGTCACGTACACACCCTGTCAGTAGGAATTCGATTGACTGTAGAACGCTACTCTTCCCTGCCCCGTTTGGTCCGTAAAACAGAGCCCCACTTCGTCGGAATTCTGTCTCGAAGTCACGGATCCCACGGAAGTTTCGGATATGGATCTTATGAATCCTCATCTGCTAATGCCTCCTCAACAACGCTCTGAATAGCCCCGGAATCTGTCATTTCCTCATCAGTTAAACTAATAATAGAATCCGTCACGGGGTCAGAAATACTGTCGTTGTCTTGAATCCTATCCCGGAACGTCTCCTTGACCTCCTCGTGGACATTGAGAAGTTCGTCTGACATATTGGCTAATACAAAAAGCCATCATCAAAGAGATTACTATAATATTCTATAATCTCAAGTAGTCGTACCAGAGTCGGACTTTGGCACAGAGATCGACAAGCGGTTGGATCTGTTGCGGGCAGAATTTTAGAGTCATGGTTTCTGTGGTACTGCTCAGCTCGACGGTAACCGTCTCGGTTCCTGTGTGGGAAATTGCGTATGAGAGCGTGCTGAGGTTGGATTCGGCTGGCTGATTCACTGCTTGTTCTTTCGACGTCGAGGCGCGCGTACACTCTAATGTATAGCACAATTCCAGCACGAACTCGGTGAACGAGTCAACCTCATCGTCGCCGATAGGGAACATGAGTTCCCGTTCCACACCGTCCACGAACTTTCGGGCAGTGAACTGACCACTGCTAGAGTGGCGGACACCGATACTGAATTCAAATGTCTCTCCAGGCCCTTTGCTAAAGCGCTCGGCGAAATAGGTGAGCCGGTCTTCTAACTTCACTATTGCTCGGCGCTCCTCGATTTCGTCTTGGTGTTCACTGCCTTTGCTCTGGATTTTGCCGTCTAACCATGATTTGTAGACTTCTCGAACACCTGGAGACTCTATTGAGAGGTTGAAATGGAGTTCTTTCTCACGGGTCCACTCTGGGAGGTCTTCGGACTCCTCGTCTGTATCCGACGCACCCGGGAATTCTGCCAGCGAAACTTGATCGTCGACGTGATTCGGGAGAGTTGCAATCAGGTCGGCTTCAGTGATACCCAGGTAGTCCCCAGCTGACGAGTCTGGCGATGACGCCTCACCGTGAGAGATGCTGTACGGCCAGACCGGGATCGGGTCAGGGAGTTTGACGTCGTCGTACTCAGGACGGGTGCCGACGTAATTCTCCTCAAAGAGCCAGATCACACTGATGTCGCCGCTAAGGTAGCTGGCAGTCGTCTCCGTGAGATCCTTCTGTTCATTCTGGTACTGTACCTCAACCGCGATTCCCTTCCCGGAAGGGAATTGTGGCTGATCGAATTCTACGAAGACATCAGCACGACGCGGTACTTCGTCAGTGACGAACTCAACGTGGACCGATGCGTCAGGGTACTTGTCTGTGAGTTTCTCAACAGCGATCGATTTCATTCGGAGATGGAGAGCGGATTCACCACTGCAAGAGTGGTCCGGTGGGTGGTAGAAATGACGGGCAGTAGAAGGTCCTTCACGAACACGAAGGGGATCGTCACAGACAGGGCATTGAACCTCTTCGTCGTCACCGACGCCAATCGGGATTCGCGGACGATTATCAACGGGATCAACCGCGATGAAAGGCATTGCTGTGACTAATGGAGTGATAGGTCATATATTTTTAATCGTGAATTCAACTTTCGAATCGATTGTTGGGACGAGACGGTACAGCGAGAAGAGGATGCGTTCTTAATTCGCATCCGATCACCGTGTTTGAGCAGCGACTCGGCGATCCCGTGTTGATTCTTGACGCACTGCGATGGATGGATGACGTCCCAATTGAACTACAGTATTCTTTCTTTACATATTGTCCTGGTATCAAGGGGACACACACCGCGTTTCCGCTCCAAAAGTTCACAAGAGCGGTGGAGCTGGCTGAAGAGAGAAATCAACCTCAGATCACCACTTCTCTTTGTAGATCGCCACGGGGCAAGCCCCGAGATATTCGCCTTGTTCATCTACAGAGAGTGTCTTTTGAAGATGACTTTCAGAAGAGAGTATAAATAAGACATAATTGATGGGAGATTGTCCCATCCCTCCCTATACTAATTCTTCTATTATTATCCCATCTAAGGGTGTTTACAACGTCTTTCTATTATTATATAATACGCGCATTTATTACCTATACCATAAAATATATAATAAAGTTCCAAAACAATATCTCTTAATCAGACAGGAACCCTGATCGGCAATATTTTTCCACTCTCTTGTTCTCTCGCGGTAGGGGGACTCTCAAAGATGTTTGGAGCGGAAACGTGGGGTGTGTGTCTCATCTGAACCACCTTTGGTCAAACCTTGCGGCATCCGTCTAGTGTCGGTACACTCGTCACTCACGGGCAAGACGGAGACTCCTTCGCTGTCAAAGTCACCTAAACACTTAGGGTTTCAAAGGGAGGAGTCTCTTCTTGAGCGGGATTTGGTGGAGGGGGACAGGGGGTGTCCGCAATTCCTCACCATGTATTGAGGGAAAGCAAGTAGTGGAATAGTTCCCAAAGTGACATCCTCCGCGCCGTAAACGGAGAGGGATCGAAGATCCCTCAGGCAGTCGGGCTACGCCCGACGACGGCGCGGCTTCCCGTACCGCGGGTGGGATATTTGCTGGTCTACGACACGACCTGTTCTCTCGTGCGGAACGTCCCGCTCTCGCGGTCGAACAGGTGTACCGATGGCTGTGCCACACAGCCGTTACTCCTATCCTCACCGTGAGGACTCGGAGTTATCTTCTGGCGCATGTTCTCCGCCCCGTTACAATCCGCGTTGGCTACCAACTCACACGACTCACAGACGTACAGGCCACGTTCGACACGGTTCGACTTCGTCGCATCGCCACAGTGCGAGCAGGTCTTCGACGTCTCCCACTCGTTCTCCTTCAGCACCTCGACGCCACGAATCTCGCCTTTGTATGCGAGGTACTGGTAGATGCGGTCAAACGCCCACGAGTGCAACTTCTTGTTCCCCGTCTTCCCCCAGTCGGACTCTCGAACGTCTTCGGGCCAACTCACTGCGAGCGTGCCAACACCGCGTTCGACACATTCGGTGATGATGGTGTCCGTGAGAACGTGGTAAAAATGCGTCTCGCGGTCTGCGAGTTTCCGACGCGCCCACATCGACTTCTCTGACGGGCCGTTCTCACCTTCGGTGTCGTACTCGGCTCGGGTGAAGTAGTGCTTGTCCTGTTTGAGCGAGTTGCCGGGGTACAGGACGTATTCGTCGGGGAATGCGACTGTGGCGATATTCGTGATGCCGAGGTCGATGCCTGCTACCCCGTCGCCTGCCGAGTCGCTGGTTTCGAGGTCGACTTTACAGACGAAGTGCAGTTCCCACTCGTCACCGTTCCAGACGGCGCGAACGTTCTGCACTCGGGCGACTTCTGAGAGGTTGACATCTGGCCGGGTCTGGTACTCACAGAGGATGAAGTCCGACCAATTCTCTTTCAGGTTCGACCCTTTCGAAAGTCGGATACGGTTGTTCTCGGGATCGTGTTTGAAGCCGTCTGCTTTGAACGTGACCGTACTGCGCGGTCGTTCGCCACCGTGTTTGCGGTAGCCGGGCGGATTCGCCGTCTCGTCGTTCTGTCGTAGATCGAACCACGACTGGAAAGCGTCAGAGAGTTCTTCGATGACTTTCTGACTGGATTGTGCGTTCAGGTCTTTCCAGCACGCTTGATTCTTCATGTATGCCTTCAGCGCCCCTTCATCGGGTACCTCGCCGATTTCATCCCAGATGCGGTCGGCGGTCCAGCGTGCAACGTTCCAGATCTTCGAGGCGGCGTCTCCGAGCAAATCCAGGGCATCGCAGACCTGTCGCTGGTTCTGAATGGAACCAACATAGGTGCGAGTAACCTGAATCGCCATACATAGCCTATATAGACAATCTAACTTAGTGGTGTGGATTCACGTTGAATATCCAGCCTGCCATCGACTGTGGATTGTGTACCCGAGTGACGCGATTCACGCCCGGCGTAAACGCCGGGATTCTCTCGCTGTTCAAAGATAGATAGAAGGGAAACGCACCTGCAGCCAGTCCTGTTCTTGATGAGGAATCTTACGTGGCAGTTCACCGTTCAGTCACTCTTTCCTCATGATGTGCTCCACGGAGGATCGCTTCTAGTCGAGCTTCCTATCTGGAAACGTGGCAGCACAACCCCCGGCAGAGAGTTGCGGACACCCCCCGTCCCCCCGTCGAACAAACCCCATGTGACGTTCCGGATAGAAGAGACGGAGAAGTTCATCACGTACAAAGCCGCGTTCCAAGGGGTTCCGTCCGACGAAATCAACCCGGAATACACGAGTCAGGCATGTTCACTCACTGAGTGTGAGCAGACAACTCGTGCAAACCGGAACAAGAAGCGATTCAAGTGCGTGGATTGTGGGCGGCAAGACCACGCTGACCGGAACGCGGCTATCAACATCGCCAAGAAGGGATTGGCGAAACTGGAGAGGCATGTGCCTGCTCTCAAGACGCTTCCCGATGTGCGGAAGCTGCGACGGCAGGCATCGGGCTGTGTGAACCAGCCGACTGTGA
Organism: Natrinema hispanicum; assembly: GCF_004217335.1. GTDB lineage: Archaea > Halobacteriota > Halobacteria > Halobacteriales > Natrialbaceae > Natrinema > Natrinema hispanicum. The sequence goes on along the minus strand of NZ_SHMP01000004.1, from coordinate 210,999 downwards.
CCCACGACACCGCCAGAGGTCACCACGCCGATGGTGTCGCGGGTGTGTCCGACTAATCCACGGGAAGCCACGGGCGCGGTGGCCCGTGACGGTTCACAGAGAACGGTTCTGGAGGACGTCCCACTATGACGTTTGTAGTTCGTTGAGACGGTGTTCGTCAGCGTTGGTGAGTAGTTGCACGTTGTACTTGTCTCCCGGCTTAATTGGGAGTCACGATTCGAGGATAGGAAGGACACGGCCGAACGAGTTGGTGGTTCGGATTGTGGTTTGACGGTGTGGCATTTAGAGTTTCTTTCGTCAGGTCTATTGACGAGATGAGAATGCGGTGAAATCAATGCCTTCCTCTGTCTCTGTGAATTTGTTAATCGACACGTCTTGTTGTTGCAGCAGTCTCTTGAATCTCCCAGATGTTGCGATGGCTCCTTGAATGATCGGTTCTGGTGGAACTGAAAGTTTGTATTTCGTCTGGATCCCGCCTCCACGACCTGCGTTGTATCCCTCGCAGTCGAGTAGCCCTTTGTTATCGAGATCTTGAATGTAGTTTCGAACCTGCCGTATTTTAACCTGATTAAGATTGAACGATCTGCATCTTTCTCTGTAATGCCTGGAAATATCGTCAGGAGTTATTGCTGTCCCGTTCACTAAATTGTATGCGGTTATTATTACACAAGTGAGCTGTTCTTTTGCTGTTAGTTCTTTAGTGAACTTATTATACGCCTGTAATTGTATCAAGGAGTTTCTCGCCTTCGAGACATGATCTTCCGTTACTTGCTCGGCTTCCGATTGAAGCGCCAAATAGCCAGAAAGTTCGAGTAGTTGTAACGCTTCTGTCGCTTGACCAGTTTCTTGAGCGATTATTGCTGCGCACTTCGGAATAACGCTCTCCGAAAGTACACCGTCGGCAAACGCTATTTCCGCGTGAAGTTCCAAGATGCTTCGAAGCTGGTGAGCGTCGTACGGATACGTCTCAATCGTGTGCATCCGTGATTTGTGTACCACGTCCTTTGGGAGATATCCAAGAATACGTGATTCATTGCTGATCCCGATGAACCCACATTCAGTATTCTCGACGCTGTAAGTGGATCTGGCCTGTTGCAAGTCGTTAAACGGCGGGCCTTCTAGCCCCAGTGCTTCTAAATGTTCGAGAATGATGAAGTGGGTGCGATCAGGGTCATTCATCTCCTGAAATATCGATTCTTGGAGGAGGAGCGGGTTCGTACCGTTCGGGTATCGGTCTGGACACACTTTGTTGGCGAGTGCGAGGTAAATTTTATAAATAGTATTGTGCTCGGCACAGTCTACAGTGGTAACGACGAGTTCCGTCTCGACCTTTGTTTGGAGTACCTTGAGGAGGTGTTTGATGATTGTTCGCTTTCCGATTCCGGAGTCTCCGCAGATACAAACGTCGGGTGGACGATACCCATCCACGAAATCTTGGAAGGCACTTCCCATTTTGTCGATTGTCTCGTCACGTGCAACGACTCTGCCAGGGTTGTAATCATCCCGGAATGGTCGCCTTGTTTCGAAGATATCCATTTGTGAGTAGTGGATGTTTTGGAAGACGTGTTCAACGGTCGGTCGGTAAGACTGTGTAGTAACCTGCCATATAAAGGAGTAAGCCCTCAGCATGAGATCGTCTCTGACGTTGGGCTGTTTTGAGTGGGGACACACACCCCTCATTTCGAACGTTTCTCTTCTGAGAGAGCATGGTCTCCAACGAACAGACAAAATTAGAGTGATTGTTTGTTGTGAGAATTGTCACGAAATAGGATTAGAACCGCTCCAGCTTGCCCTCAGATTGGCTTTTGACTGACGGAAACAAATTGGCTATTGGCAAGTGATCTTGATCACTCTCACTAACTAGACTACTACACTACTATACTACTACAACTATATAATATTAATATAAACTTTTTGGTTAAGGAAAAACGCACGCCAACAATACGCCCTAGAAGACGTGTAAGTACATTCTAGTGAATAGCTCCTCTGAAATATCATCTGTTTAAATAGGGTGCCGTGGCTGCATGCTAATTTTCACTGATTCAGTAACCTTCCCCCTCCCGCTTGGACGGGGTTACGTTCGAAATGAGGGGTGTGGGTGGTGATGTTACGATTCAAACAAAACCCACTGACACACACCAAACGTGGTGTGCGGCGATCTCCCCTCACGTGGACGTTCCCCGGTGTTTTCCGATGAGGACGACCGGGGTTTCAATATTGCTGCTGAACTGGGTGTAGATACGGAAGACAATGACAGGGGATCGTTCGGCGACGGATATTTTTCGCCTTCTTGCTGACGACACTCGGGTTGATATTCTTCGCGCTGTCGCTATTGCCCAGTACGAACTTGAACAGGTCGGGTCAGGGGCTGCTGAACTCGCGTTTTCTGAGATCTATGACCACGTTGACGTGGAGAATACGTCGAAGTTGTCGTACCATCTGGGCGAGCTCACCGGGACGTATCTACGAAAAAGCGACGACGGGTACTCGCTTTCTCACGCTGGCGAGCGTATTGTTCGATTCATCCTGTCTAGGAATTACGAGCAGCCAGAGTCGTTTGGTCCTGAACCGGTTGATGGAGTATGTGTCTTCTGTGGTGAGGACGAACTTGAAGCGAGTCTCTCGCACCAGTTCTTCCGGATCGACTGTATGGCATGCGAGCAGCAGGTTACGGGGCAACCGATAACGCCCGCCCAGGTTGAGACATGGGACGGCGACGCTCTCGTTCAGAGTGTCAAGCTACGAAGTGCGGAGGTTGCCAAGCAGATTCGACGAGGCATGTGCCCGGAGTGTGGGGCGCAACTCTCCGCTGACGTGGTCGAAGTACCTGGGAGTGCGTTGCCTGATGCTGATTCGTTCGTTGTGGTGAGTACCTGTGAGGAGTGTCTTCGGGAGTACAACAGCCCGTTGACCTACAGTGTCGTCTATCACCCGGCGTCGATCGCATTCCATTGGGATCGCGGAGTTGATGTGACGGCACAGGGCATCTGGGAGTTCCACGAATACGTCTATAAGGGTCGTTGGACATCCGAACAGGTTGCGTCTGATCCTGACGAGTACGAGGTCGTGTTGCGTCACGGGGACGATGCAGTGAGGCTCCATCTTGATTCGACTGCGACGGTAGTGCAGACGGAGCGCGTGCGACGCGAGAGCGGTGAGTTCCGCCGTTCCTAACAGTAGCATTACGAAAGTGGCGTTGAGCGGATCGCAGTGCTGATCGGGTGGTTCTCTGCTTATCGGTGTTAGAAGTGTTATCTCTCGGTTGTCGGCTCAACTCCAGTTTTGGAGCGAATCTGATAAATTATCAGATCTCAAATAGCTTTATTGGTGTTGCTGGCCCGACCCGTAATTGCAGTCAACGGAGGCCCAACCCATGCCATCAAGCAATCCCCACGAACCGACAAGCCAGCAGGATCGAACACAGAGTGAAAAGACTGAGAGACAGCAACCTAGTCAGAGACGATCGAAGTCGGCCGAAGAGATCGCTGACGCGTACGCAGACGTGGCTGACAAGCTCGCTCGGTGGCGGCAACTCGATCGGCTCTTCGCCGGTCAGTATCGCCGTCGCCAGTTTGAGCACGCGAACGGTCGAGTGCTTGATGTCGCCTGTGGCACCGGGAGGAACTTCCGCTACCTCTCACGGTCGAGCGAGGTCGTCGGCATCGACATCAGTAATGAAATGCTCGGCCACGCCCGCGATGAACTCGACAGGCTCGGTCTGGACGGGACTGTCCGCCAGATGGACGCCCAGGCACTCGACTTCTCCGAGAATAGCTTTGACACCGTTATTTCGTCGTTCTCGACGTGCACGTTCCCTGACCCTATCGCGGCGCTTCACGAAATGGAGCGGGTCTGCACGCCTGACGGCGAGATCCTGCTGCTCGAACACAGTCGCAGCGACGCCGCGCCGCTTGCCTGGTTCCAAGACTGGCGCGCCGAGTCTCACTACGAGAAGAACGGCTGCCGACTGAACCATGACCCGTTGAAGACTGTCGAACAGGCTGGTCTTACAGTTGACACCGCCTCGACCGCGTTCCTCGGTCTCGTCACAACCATCGTAGCCATCCCATCACGATGAACACGAGCGCCAATGGAACCACGAGACGGTCGTTCCTCGGGTGTCTCGGTAGTCTCGGATTCGTCAGTCTTGGAACCGCAGCCGGTCGAACGAGCGCCACGACCGTCTCTCAGGCTACCGACTCACGGTCTGGTGACGACCCGTTCACGAACCCAGACGAACTCGAAGCGTTCGTCGACGAGGTGATGTCCGGTCGAATCGAGACGACAACTCCCGGCGCAACCGTCGCTATCGTCTCGGGAGACAATCCCGTTCTCACCAAAGGGTACGGCGCTGCTAATGTCGATGCCGACGATCCGGTTCGAGCCGACGAGACAGTGTTCCGGGTTGGATCGGTCGGGAAACTCGTGACCTACACCGCTGTTATGCAAGGCGTCGAACGGGACGTACTCGACCTCGACGCCGACGTTAACACGTACCTTGACGATTCCATCGTCACTGTCCCGGGCACGTACGACGATCCCGTGACGCTCCGACATCTCGGGACGCACACCGCTGGGTTCGAATCCACGCTCGACCCTGACATCGTCGCCGACCCAGCTGCTCTCAACTCGTTGGAGACGGTACTCACTGACCAGCAGCGCTCGCGCATCCGTCCGCCCGGCGAGCTCGTCGGGTACTCCAACTACGGGGCGGCACTCGCCGGTCATGTTGTCGCCGAGGCCCACAACACGACGTTTGAGGAGTACGTTCAGTCGGAGATCTTCGACCCGCTCGGCATGACTCACAGCACGTTCGACCAGCCTGTTCCAGATGACCAGCCTGGTAACCTCGCTGTACCTCATGTCCGCGACGGTGCGTCGTTCACGGCGACCGACAACGTGTACATCAATATGCGCCCAGCAGGTTCACTGAGTGCGACGGCGACAGACATGACGGCGTTCATGAGCGCATACCTCGGTGGCGGCGCGGTCCGCGGCACGAGGATTCTCGATTCGGAGACCGTCGACACGATGCACAGTCGCCACCATGTTCGCCACCCAGCAGTCACGAATTGGCGGTACGGCTTCCACGAGTACGGTGATCCAGACGCTAATCTCATCGCGCATTCAGGAGCGACGGTTAACTTCACGAGCTACCTGCTGCTCGCCCCGGATGACGACGTCGGGATCTTCGTCGCGTACAACAGCAACCCGGGTGAACATCCGAAGGCTGTCGTTGATGAGATCGTCGCGGAGTACGATCTCCAACCAACTCCGACTACGCCGACACCGACTTCGAGGCCGGGTGGTCAGGAGCGTGCTGAAACTGTCGCTGGCGAGTACAGCCTCTCATATCTCCCGCAGAGCGGTCCCCTCCAAGTCGTCGATCTACTCGAACACGTAACTGTCGAACCCGCCGACAACGGGCGTCTGCGCACGACAACTCTCGAAGGAGACGCTCGGGAATGGGTCGAGACCGAACCATACGTGTACCAGGAGATCGGCGGTCACGATGTTCTTGCCTTCGAGGTAACGGATGGTGGTGTGGAAGTGCTGAATATGAGTAGTGAACCGACTGGCGTCTACCAGCCAGTCCCGTTCCACGAACGACAACTCGTCACCGGCGGTGTTCTCGGGACAGCACTGTCGGGCTTCGGCCTCTCGCTGGCTGGGTGGGGCGGCCACAGCGCCTGGCAGCAATGGAAGCAACATCGCACCGACAACGAACCCGGTATGGAGGACCACGAATGACAGATCAGCACGCCTCTCAACAGCGAACTGAACAGCACGAGTCCGACGACCGAAGGTTTACTTACGGCGTCAAACGCCGACTGACGAGCCCCTCGTGGCTTGCTCGGGCAGCAGGTATCGGGCTAAGCGGTGTCTCGATCGGGTTCATAGCGCTCTTCATATTCATCTTAGAGACCGGCGGTGAGCTCACGCTTATCACGCGACCACTCCCGATGCAGATCGCACTCGCGTTCCCGTATCTCATCGGAGCACTTTCGCTCGGGACGACTGCGGGTGCCCTGCTGGCATGGCGGTACCGCTACTGGTCACTGACCACACGCATCCACCAGACGATGCTGGCACTGCTAGGACTCGCATTCAGCTGGCAACTCTCGACACTCGGATTCCTGGCATTGTGAGTCCTAACCGATCGTATCAAAGATCCGCAGGAGCAGCGTCGAGTCGTTAGTGACTACCCAGAGAGGAAGGTATCGACTTCCATTGCGATGCGTTCCGGAGCTTCACTCGGCCCGCTGTGACTGACACCATCGAATTCGACGAGACGGCTGTGCGGAAGCGCCTCGTGAACGTCACGAGCGCTTTTGCGGAGGAAGTCTGGTCCGTTAGTGCCCGTCATTATGAGCACGGGCGCTGTGACATCGAGAGTAACGGATAGCTGGTACTGTTCGACGGCACGATTCATCCGGACAACTTCTTCAGTGAGCTTCACGCAGTCCGGCCACACTGGCCACTCGGCCAACCACGCATCGAGGTGGTCAATTCCGTCGGGGTGGAGGACCTGCTCGATGTAGCGTTTCACAGCTTCCCGGCGTTCACCCTTCTCGATGAGTACCGCCATCCGGTCGGCGAGATCCGCCTCTGCGCGGAATTCATCGGGGAGAACAGCTGGTTCGTACGCGAGGACCGCTTCGACCGCTGCATCCGTCGCGGCCTCGATTGCCGTCAACGCGCCGTACGAGTGGCCGAACAGAATCGGCTCGCCATCAACGGTATTAGCAAGCGTGTGCACGTATTGAACCTCATGATCCAGTACCTCGTCGGCGCTTGTCGTCTCTGAATCATCGAGACATGTGCCGAATCCCGGTCGCTGCGGGATTACAGTGGAATACCCCTCAAAGTGCGGCAGGACTGGATTCCAGTACTGCCGGGGAGCCATACCGCCGTGGAGGAGGATCAATGGCTGACCGTCGCCATGTCGTTCGTAGGCCAATTCTATACCATCTGCGGACAGGGTCGTCACCATGCATCTCTGCGTTCAAGGGGAACGGCGCTAAGCCGTTCTCTCAGCCATTCGGCCAATTAAAAGGGAGAACAAGAGGATGCCCGCCGAAGCGTGGTACCGGGGGTAAGGCGTGTCATAGAACGACTCGAAGATGATTTGTTTCAACTCCCTTCGATTGAATCAGCCGGTAAGTGGATGTGCATACTGAACGGCTCAATCACTATCGTAGGAAAAAATATCTTCTATCGAACAGTCGAAGTATATTGCGAGTTTGAACGCAAGTTCAAGAGATGGGTCATATCTCTCTGCTTCAAGTGCGTTAATGGTCTGTCGAGTAACTCCGACCTCTTTCGCAAGGTCCTCTTGCGTTAGGTCGTGCTTCGCCCGATAAACCTTTAATTCGTTCTCCATGACTCACTCCACGTATCTGTAGTAGACGAAGTATAGACCGTAACATGCCAGTCCAACCCACACGTAGATACTGGTTGCACTGTCTTCCGGGAAGATGCTGAACGCCATATCAACTATTAGTACAGACATCAAAAACCAAAATGAGTTGATACCGACTTTGCCATACAACTGCTGGGTTCGTTCGTCGCCCAGTGCCTTTTCTTCCCGGCCCGCAGATATTGCTCGATAACCGAAGAATACGAGAATTCCGACTGGAACGAGTCCACCAAGATAGCTGATTGGTGAGAGTTCGTAGTACTGAACTGTTGCAACAGTTACGCCAAGTGTGAACACGGCTCTGACGAGCATCAGGTATCCATTGCGTTTCTGGCGCTGGATGTTCTCAGGGAGTTCGCTCATAGTATCACTGGTGCATCTTGCTTTGAGTTCACTTCTTGAGTAGCGCCCTTCTCAAATTCGTCCGGATCAGCAGACATTATGGAAGGTATCCTTTCCATATTGGAAGTAACCTATTCCATCCTCTTAAGTGCTTTGCTGCGGAGCCTAGTGAAGCATAAAATTAGAATCGGATCTGAAGGGTAACTAGTTGACCTGTACTGACCGCACACTACGGAGTCGAATAGGTCTGTGACCGATTCTATGACATCCCTCTTCCTTTTCAACTGAGTCTTTCGACACCACCATTACCAGTGACAGAAACTATAGCGTATGAGGCTTGTCGCTGAGTTCGAGATTGATTGCGACGCCCTACCGCTTGTTAACGTAGCAGCGACAGTGCCCGAGGCAACGCTGATCCTTGACCTGCAGTACAATCATGGGAAACGACCGCTGTTCCTCGTCACTGTGACCGGCAGTTCACACCAAGCGGTTGCGGATGCCTTTACTGACGCCTACGATGTCCGTGAATGGACCCTCATCGGACAGGCTGGCGATACACGCCGTTATCAAGTGATGCCTGCTCTCAGCTTCGAAGAACAACTCGGAGATCACATCGACGACCTCACCAGCCTTGAGGCGCTTGCTACGGCGGACGCGATCATCGAACGGATCGAGGTATTACCGGACGGGTGGCGACAGACAGGATGGTTTGCCACCCGGGAAGCGTTCAAGAGGTTCTCATCGTTTTGGCAGCAGAACGCCGGCTTTCGGTTGTCCCGGCTCACTCGTGATGGTGAGTCCGAACCGCCTGGCGAGGGACTAACCGACCATCAGCAGGAGGCTCTCCGGACGGCCTACGAACGGGGTTATTTTGACATCCCGCGTCAGGCGTCACTGGAAGAAGTCGCTGCAGAGTTAGACATTTCAGCGTCGTCGCTCTCTGAGCGGTTGCGTCGCGCCGAGACTCAACTTATCGAGGAGACAGTAGCAACGACGTGGCCGCCTCTCCCCAACTGAGGACTACACGCTGGGACCACTTCGTACTTAAATGGCCGAAGAGCTGAGAGAGAAGGATTCCTCGATCTCGCACGAACCAATAGATGTACAATGCAGAGAGTTACGTCCGCAGATGGTACCAGTATCGCTTTCGAGCAACACGGAGAGGGACCGCCACTAATTCTTCTTCATGGAGGGTCCTCTCCCGAGTACTGGAAGCCGATTATTCCTCGATTCGTCGAAGACTACACGGTTATTATCCCTCATCGACGGGGTGTGGGAGAGAGCGGCAACTCCACCGAATACAGCCTTGATCGAGGAGTCGAAGACGTTCGTGCGGTTATCGATGCAGTCGATGGAACCCCGATCTTGTTCGGGCACTCGTTCGGTGGTCTCTTAGCAATTGAGACTGCCCGAACTGCATCGGTCGAGAAACTCGTTGCGTATGAACCGGCAGTCCTCGTCGGCGAGTACAGAGAGCAAGCCAGCCTCGCGTCCCAGATGCAGGCGCGAATCAACGACGGGAATCGGCGTCAGGCGATGAAATTCTACATTCGAGAGGTCATGCACGGTGGCGACATCGATGATCTAGACGGCTGGCTCGCTGAGTGGCCGCCCTGGCCCGACATCGTCGGTCTGACGGAAAACATTGCTCGAATCAACCGCGCTATTGAACAGTACCACCTTCCTGACTCACTAGAGATTGATGCTCCAGTGCTCCTGCTGACTGGAACTGAGGGGCCGCCCCATCTCCGAGACGGCATTCGTGCGGTTAACGAAGCCCTCTCAGACAGCCAATTCACCGAGTTCGAGGGCGTAGGTCACGGCGGCCCGACAGAAGCACCCGATCGCGTCATAGCTGAGGTACGTACATTCATCGACGAGAAGAAAACTCCCATCCTGGAGGGTCGCAACTAGAACTCGCCCGGATCAGTTTGTCACAGAACGCTCTTCGTAGAGCGCTACAAGTCGTGCCTCTGCTTTCCGGAGATGATTTGCGGCAGTACTTTTTGAACAGCCTGCTTCATCAGCGATTTCTCGAACGCTTGTCTGCCGCGGAATGTCGTAGTACCCGTTCTCATGTGCGATTTCAAGTACCTCTTCTTGCCGGTCGGTCAACGCTGTTACGTGCGATTCTCGGTATGCATCGTACTCACCGAGCCGGTTAACCGATACAGAGAGGTGATCGGGGAGGTTGGCGACTAACCCTTGGAGGGCGTCTTGTTCGCCCGCGACTTCGAAGAGCATCTCACCGTCAGTGCCGTACTCGATCGGCGGGACGATGAGCAGTTCTGTATCGGCGAGTAGAGCGCGAAGACGACTGGCGAACCCCTGTGCAGACTCCCGAATGTAGATGTAGAAGCTGCGGCTATCGACCGGCGTCACATCGTATTCTTGGATGGATTCCGCGGCGTCAATCGCCGAGAGGTACGCCTCACGCCCATTCTCAATATCCCCGACGACGTGGAGTAAGGTGGTGACGTACTCGGGGTTCGAGAAGTTCCAGTGGCGGAGGTATGCTCGTTGAATCGAATCCTGCTCAACGAGGAACTGATGCATCGGATGTCGTGCCTCAGGCGGGAAGCGGATCTGCAACTGGAGGTACCGCATTATCGGGAACAGTCGTCCAGGACTGGTAAAAAGGAGTGGACCTGTCCGACAGAACACCGGAGTCCGCGTGTCGAAAATGAGTGCATATGAGCTCAGAAGTGAGCTACCCGCCCGGTCCGCGTGGACTGCCAGTCATCGGTAACACGGTCGATTTGAGCCGCGATATCTTCGCGTTTTTCGAGGAGTTGCGGGACGAGTACAGCCGCGTCGCAAGCTACCAAGTGTTCGGGACAGATGCGTGTATGGTCGCTCATCCGGACGCGATCCAGCAGGTGCTCCTCGACGACCACGAGGCCTACGAGAAAGGTGAGGTGCTGACACGGAATCTCGCCGACGCGATGGGCGAGGGACTGTTCGTCACGGACGGTGATCAATGGCAGGACCAGCGGACGCAGGTGCAACCGGCGTTCTACCGGAACCGATTGAACACGTACGTTCCCGAGATGCGTGCGACTGCGGAAGAGACAGTCGAAAAGTGGCGTGACGGGGCGGTCGTCGACGTGAACGAACGGATGGCCGAAACGACAATGGACGTGCTCGGTCGGACGCTGTTCGGCGTAGACGTGACAGAGAACCCGGTCGTCTCGGAGGCGTCGGACGCAATTCTCACACGGTTCGATACGAGTCGATTCTGGTCGTTCCTGCCGGACAGTCTCCCGACACCGACGAATCGGCGGTACAGACGAAAACTCGATGCACTCCAAACATTCGTGGATGAACTGGCCCAACAGCGGCGAGAGCAGCAGCCTGAGAACCGCGGCGACGACCTGCTGTCGATTCTCGTGGGGTTCGTCGAAGCGAGTGACCTCACACAGGAGGAACTCCGCGATAATATGGTCACGTTCCTCTTCGCCGGGCACGAGACGACAGCCCTCGGGCTGACGTACACGTTACTCTGTCTCGCCCAACACCCTGACGAACAGGCGAAACTCCAGACGGAAGTTGATGCTGTCTGCGACGGGGCGGTGACCGCCGAGGACCTCCCGGAACTCGAACGAACGGAGCACGTCATCGACGAGGCGCTGCGTCTCTATCCACCCGTGTACATGTTTTTCCGCGAAGCGACGCGAGACGTGGAGCTACAGGGATACAAAATACCTGCGGGCACGACCCTGGTCTTGCCGCAGTGGGCCGTCCACCGCGACCCGGCGTGGTGGGACGATCCCGAAGCGTTCCGTCCGGATCGGTTCGTAGGCGACGTCGATCGTCCGGAATACGCGTATTTCCCGTTCGGTGGCGGGCCTCGTCACTGCATCGGGATGCGGTTCGCGCGTATGGAGATGAAGACCGTACTGGCGACGATCCTCCGCGAGTACACGTTCAACCTCGTGTCTGACCCGGACCCGGATCTGATCGCCAGTACGAATCTCAAGCCCGACGAGCCAATCGAAATCAAACTCCACGAACGAGACGACGCTGAGGGGTGACGCGATGACTGAGGACCGACTCACGTTTCAGGGAGGGTGGCAGACTATGGTCGGATTCGCTGTAACGTTCGCAGTCGTGACTTCGATCTGAGTTCCGCTGACGACCGCGGTGGCTGATCTCTCGGCGTGGCATCAGTTAGCGACTGATAGCGATCAGCAGACTAGTTCTGAGTCTCTCTCGTCATGCGGTTTTCCCAGTAAGCTGTTTTCCTCATGAGGGTCTCCGAATATTTACGCTGATCCCTATGCGAAGGCTCGGAAGCAGGCCATCCATGGAGCTGACTGATCGAAGCCCAGCGGCGCGTGAGTGTATCTCTGAAATCTTACATAGTGTGGTTGAATGCCGTCTATACCGCAACACGTTTGCGGAAAATTAGCGTGGGTATAGAACCAGGAGAATTGGAAGTTAACTAGTTAAAGCCCTCTATAGCCTCTCTAAATGCCTCAGAAACACGGAGAAGAAAATAATTGTTTGGAGAATTATATAAGTGATCTACGATTTTTCTATTGGAATTTGGAATGGTAGTGTGGAAATCGCATGGCGTTGCGGGGGTGGCGATCCGATTTTCGGGTGAATTTGAGAGGTGTTCAATCGTGGTAATTGAAATCTGAAACGGCGGTGTTTAACCGGTCAAATTAAATTTGGAACGGTGGAGTGAAAATTGCAAGACGGCGCGGGGGTGATGTGCGGCATTTCTAGTTGTTCTCTTCGTTTCTAATTGGATTCTGGAATGGGTTCTTAGGAGTCCGTTCGTGCTTTCGCAGGGTGTTCCGCCAGGGTGGTAATGACGGTCTCTCCCTTTCGCAGGGTTTTCCGCTGGGGTAATGCGCGGGCCAGTTGTTTTTCGCAGGGGGTGTGGGAGAAAGAGATTGAAACTCTACAAGTTCCGCAAGGATTTCCGCTCCCCCCGCGAAGGCCCCTGCGAAAGCATTTACGTAACCCATCTATCGTTGGAAATGAAACATGGAACAGATAACGTTTGAGAATCTCGATTCGATCGGAGAATCCTCTGAGACTGCGACAGCGACCGACGGCAGGGAGTCCGCGTCCGAAACAGAGGCAGATACCGGAGTCCGATCCGATAACGAGACCGTTCCTCGGTTCCTCGCGGTAGCGACCGCAAAGGCTCGTACGTCGCTCGCGGATCCGATCCGAGCAGTCCTCAAATACGCCGCGGAGCGGGAGGGGTCAGCGATAGATTCCAGGGATCGAACCGAGTTCGTTACCGACGTCACAACTGGCACGAGCCAGTCCGCGCCCGTTGCTGCCCCCGGTGGAATCGTTACCTGGAGCGTTCGCCCAGATAGGTCCGCGGTTGATGCTGGGCTTGAGTTGCTTGATGACATGGAGGGCTTCGCAGTGGTGGTTGTTGACAAGATCGAGAGTCTCGGGGCGACTGCGGCGGACATGGAGGAACGAGCGTCGCGGATCCTCGATTCGAATGGTTGCGACTTGGTCCTTCTCGAATCAGGACTCCGCCTCGAAGCGGAGAGCGAGGCAGCGCGAGCGCACATCCGAACGCTTGCTGCGGTCGATCGTGCCGGGCTCGAAATACAGCGCGAGGCGACTGTTTCGGACCTTCGTGCGCGCGGCGTGGACCTGCCCTCGGGTGGGCGAGCTCCGCTGGGTTTCGAATGGCGAGATGGTGAACTCGTAACCTCGGATCGGTACTCTCGCGTGTGCTCGACGTTGGAACTCGTTAAGGAACGCGTCGAAGCGGAGTCTAATGATGTAGGGATCTCGAAGGGGAAAGCGGCGCGGCGTCTGGACACTTCACACCGCACTATCAATCGGTGCTTCGATGACCGGCCTGATCTGTACGGGCTCGACAATTAACCATCATATGCGGTCAAGGAACCATCTTACCCAAAATGTCCCAACTGAGATCGTAAGCAACAGAATGAATGTTAGCCGAAAGTACTCCATGTGCAAGAGACAAAAATGGAGCAGCGACGACGGTACTTGGAAGATCGGCCATCAACGAGATTCTGGCGTCAGTGACTCCCGGTCAGTTTCGTCGATCTGATTCAGTACACTTGTGCTACAGGGTCGCACCATCCAGATTTCATTGGATTCTGATCTACTATTTGAGTGAACTGCCACGGGCGCGGTGGCCCGTGGCTTCCCGTGGATTACTCTGTGATGAGTGGTGTGCGCGATTCTCAGGCGAAAAAAGACGGTTCTCTGGACGGTGACGTGGAACACTACCGTGTAACCGGTTCATGGTACACAACCATGGTACAGAATCGCGGTACTGGAACACGGTACAGTGTCTTAGTACGGTGATCGAGTCCTCCACGTTTCATTCTAGTGTTCCTATAAGTAGACCGTAAGCACGTCTTCACCCGTTAGAGCCCCAAATTGAGGTGATGAATGGAAAAATAGTAGTCCATGGGACGCTGTCGTGAACCGCTACCGTGAAACACAGATGCGATACACCAACGTGGTATCCTAGACGCGCTGAATTCGGGAAGGCAACGACTCGTCCTCCTCAACGAGGAACGGAAACTCGTCGATGACGACGATTGCGTCTTCCTCGCCGAGTGCTTCAAGAAGTGTTTCCCAGTCACGGCGGACGTTCCGCAGCGACGAGAACTGTGCGATTGAGGTGTCGACGAACTGTTCGAGCTGGTTCTGTGCCGTGGACTCAACCGCTTAGTAGTAGATAGCGTCGTCCTGATCAGCGATGGACTGGCGAACGAGCTCACTCTTACCGAGGCGACGGCGGCCGTAGATTACGACGAAATCCCCCATCTCGGACTCATAGCAGTCCGTGAGTTGATCGAGTTCGATGTCTCGATCAACGAATTGCTCCATACAGCCAGTAGCATCTCCGGCCAAATGGAATTCTCGATTTCAGAAATCACGATTTCCAAACGTGTGATTTCTTCTATAGGGAGAGGAGTTGAAGGCGAATGTCCCAGACGCTGTGAAACGGGACCCCAATCCTTTGCATGCCGTGGGATTTTCCGTCTCTATACCTCAGCACCATCTATGGCTGGATTGATCCAGCGAACGGCACAGGCGATCGATGATATGTGGCAGTCGATATGGCATGGGTCGAGTCGTGCCGAGAAAGCCGTGATCGCCATCGTACTTTTGCTCACCGGATTGGCCATTCCGGTGATCCCGATCGTTTGGATCGCCCGGATTATTGCCAGCTAATCAATGGAGCAGCGGGGCGAAATACGCACTGTCTATTCAACGAGATTCTGTCAACAACTCCGGTAGAGGAGGAACATATCTACGCTCCGTTCGGACACATAGCACAGTCCCATGGTACACTGACGTGGAACGCTACTGTGTATCCGGTCCGTGGAACACAGACGTGATACAGAATCATGGTTTTGTAACGCGGTACAGTATCTTGGTCTGCTGATCTGGTTCTGTCCGATGGTACGGTATCACGGTACTGGTACCCGTTACAGTCCCATCGGAACTGGCCTCAATACAGTACGGTGCAGACGTGAGTGTCCCAAGCTATATTCCAGGGTCATGGCTACAGCCAGCCAATTATATCGATTCTAGAGTGGTGAAATAATACCGGTTTGGTGAATTCTCTCTTCGCTTATAAAGAGAATGAGGCAATCTTTCTCGGAATGAGGGTTCTGGATGAATAGAACCATGGTTGACTTAAAGAATCTCGAAATTGGCGATCCCGGTTTGGTGCCTCTATTTGCCCACAACGAGCACTCACCTGGGTACGCTTAATCGAGTCGCAAATCGTTAGGATAGGTCGGGTGTCCCGCTAAGGCAATTAACTGGGTGTCTTTTTAACCTCCAGACCATAGTATCGCTCACACGGTCGAAAACCATGGTCTCAGCGAACGGGTAATTGAGTGAGCGGATAATTATCAGTGAGGGGAAGTATACCCTCTCACGGCAATGACCAGGGTTCGAATCCCTGTCGGAGCATTCTTCATTTCCGATCTATCTCCCGGCTAAACTATCCTATCACCACTTAGATTATCTATCACGGTGTGAAATAAACCTCGCTTATCATCGTCGGCTCGTTCTGATAGCGACAGGTTACTATCTCCTGTATAAGCTCGCTATCCTCCAATTCCCCTGCTAGGCGCTGCTCGAGTGTGCTGCAGCAGTGTTGCATCCGCTAGTGCTGTTGTCTATTTAGTTTACTTATAATTAATATAAATAAATAACAATTTGGTGAATAGAATAGCCCCCTTCTCGAATATATTCTGGTTTGAAAATACTTATTGTTTGAAGGTTCGTCGGGCAGCGTATCGATGAACCGGGTCTTGGCGTTTATCCGTGGGTTGTTCTCTTCAAGTTCTACGACTGGATCACTCGATCCAGAAGTAGTTCTTCAGGGTACTGATAGGGAAACAGGAGTCATTGAAACGACAAATAAGCTGATCAAATGGAAGAAACAATACACTGAGGAGTATACGGACTACCTCACGATCTACGAAGCTTTGAACAAATACGAGACTGCGTCTGAAGCATTAGCGCGATTGGAACCGTTGTTGGATGAAAGTGGCAGCTACGAAGAACAGGTTCTTGATGCAGCAAAGACATTGGAGGAGGATCTTCAAGCGGTATTGGAGTTCATAGAGCGTCGTTCCACGTACAATGCAGCGTGGATTGATCACATGAAAAAGAAGCACGGGTCTGAACTCAATGACTTCTTCGATGATCCGGACCACACCCATACACATCAACAGTTTCGGGCAATCTTCGCAAATGATAACTTTAATCGAGTGAATGCGGCTGCAGGGACCGGGAAGACAACCACATTCGGCCGCCGAGTCCACTTTATTCTCTCTGAATTTGACGACGTAGCTGCGAGTGACCTATTAGCGTTCACTTTCACTCGCAATGGACGTGACGAGATGCAGAAGGAACTTGAGGAGACGTTCGATATTACGGGTGTCGATGTTAGGACTATCAACTCATACAGCAAGTCGATAGCTGAGAAACAGTACAGCGATTTGGAATTTATCGTTGGCGAAGCCAAAACTACTGAAATTGCCCGGATATGGCGAGATATACAAGACGACGAGGAACTCGAAGCAACCTACGAATCCTTCATGAGTACGTGGAAGGATGATCGGTATGATCCGAACGACATCGATGTTGTGGACGGAGTCTATGAGTCACATGCGGCGAAATCGACGGTAACGATACAAGGAGAAGAGGTTCAGTTAGACGCCATTCCTGAGGAAGGAATTGCCCACAAGTCGATTGCACAACTTCTTACGACGCTCGGATTAGAGTACGATTATCAAACGCATATTGAATGGGCCTCATCTCCATCTGATGGATCCATTTTAGATTTTGAGCTCGTCGAACCTGTGCAGGGAGAGCGCCTCTATATTCAGTACTGCACTTCTGAAGAGACCCGTGAAGATCGACCTCAGTATCGGAATATTCACAGTGAACGACCCGAGACGATACGCCGACTCTTCACCTCGAATCCGAAACTGGAGAATGATCCTGAAGGCAAGACAGTCATTGTTCTTGACGGCGAGAACCTTCTTGATCGCCCGAGCGATGACTTAAATTGGAAGCGAAAACAAACCAAGGTTCGGTTTGCTAATGCTGTCCAGACAACCCTCGAAAATGAACTTCAACAGGTGGGTATCGACCTTTCCAATCGCTTGAGTGGCCGCGATCTCAAAGACTACGTATACGACAGGAAGGTTCTCTACCACGATATTCGGTACTTCCCGACTGGTGTAAGAGCTGGAGCTAAAGCGTTGGTCTCATGAGGAAGATGTCTGGTTGAGTGAATGTGTTCAGTATCCCTCAGCCAGACGGTGTTCTTTCGGATTCGGACGTGAAAGATTTAGCGGAAGACGTCATCTGCCAGCTCCCCTTGCCAGGGATCGAGGGCTCGCCCCTCGATCCCGGCGATATCTGGGCTGTTGTCATTCTTGCAGCAGTCAATCAGACGTCCGTCTGGGAGACGTGCAAGGACAACGACAACGCTGCCTGTGATGATACTGTCATGGACTGGCTCCATACGCTCAACCGAGAGTGGCTTGAGCGGGTTGCTAACCGCTTTCTCTGGGAGTTAGCGATGACGATCCTCGACCCTGATCGGTCGAGGATCGTCTCCATTGACTTCGTCGATAACCCCTACCACGGAACGTACGCCGATAAAGAAGGTGAACTCTGCCGCATGCACGCGAAAGACGGAACAACGACGTGCCACCGGTACTGCACGGCGTATCTCGTCTCGAACGGAAAGCCAGTGACGTTGGCGATGACGTACGTCCGTAGCGATGAGAAAGAGGCCGACGCGGTCGAGCGCGTCCTCGACCGCGTCGAGGCCTATCCCTTCGAGATAGAGCTTCTGTTGGCTGATCGTGGCTTCTACAACGAACGTATCCTGCGTCGTTCTCAGGAGATTGCTGCGACTGTCGTTCCCGTCCAAAAGAAGGGAGAACGCATGAAGGAAAAGTTGGACACGCACCGTTCGTACATGACAACCTATCGGATGTACAAAGACCGCGAGCGGGAACTAGAATTCCCGCTCGCGGTCGCTGTGTCCTATCACGCTGGAGATCGAGGGAAAAGCGGGGAGGTTGTGCGAGGGTATGTGGCGTGCGATATGGCTGATCGCACGCCCAAGCAGGTCGAACAGCTGTACCGGAAACGATCAGCGATTGAAACAAGCTACCGGGTGTTTCGCCAAGCACGAGTGGTAACGACGACACAAGATCCAGTCGTCCGCTTTGCATTCGTCTTGGTCGGGTTCTTGCTGGAGAACCTCTGGCTCGTGCTTCGGTGGGCGGTCGTCGCCCGCCCACGTCGGGGCGGGCGCGACCTCCCCCAGGAATTCACGTTCAAGACCTTCTCTGA
Organism: Natrinema hispanicum; assembly: GCF_004217335.1. Taxonomy (GTDB): domain Archaea; phylum Halobacteriota; class Halobacteria; order Halobacteriales; family Natrialbaceae; genus Natrinema; species Natrinema hispanicum. The sequence continues at coordinate 192,374 of NZ_SHMP01000004.1, read as the reverse complement.
CTGGATTAGACATGCATTGGAAGAAGAGCTAGAACGGCGCTGGGAGATCAAGATGAACGGCGTCGGTGTGCCAGAAACGTATGCATCGGCCGCGGGCTGACGCCAGCCCGCGGCCTTGGGCAGGCACCTGACGAGCAACAGCATTCGTCTAAAACGGCGTATCTCAGCTTTCTCAGTTCGGTTCTCTCCATCTGTGGACTCTGTTTCTCCTACACTCAGCTACCACACCAGCGTTCACTCCGATCATCCGAGACTCAGCACAGCTCACGAAGCGACGCTCGGGAAGTACCGATATTGTAGAGAAGGTCTCTGAGTTCATCAACCAAGCTCGCGTTCGTGAGTGGAACCCCGTTCAGACAAAAAATGAGGTTGAATCACATCTCAAAGAAGGCGAAGATTTGGATGAGGGTGTTGAGGAATTTGCGCGACTCTCGATTGCAGCCTACAGGGAATTCAATGAAGTGTTTGATAATAGGACAAAGACTGATTTCCATGGGTCAGTAGTACTTACTAGAGACCTCATTCGAGAGGGGGATGTTGACGAGAACAACTTGTATTCGTATCTCTTCGTCGACGAGATGCAGGATTTGAACCGAGTGCAGTTCGGCGTAGTCAAGGAACTCGCCAAACAGCGACAGGATGTAAGGACTTTCGGCGTTGGCGACGACTGGCAGAGTATCTTCGGGTTCCAAGGTGCTCGGCCGGATCTATTCATCAACTTCGGAGACGAGCTCGATGCCGATGAATACGATGAGATTGACACAGCACCTGAAGAAATCTTTACAGATGACAACCCACTATTAGCGGATTTTGACGCTTTCGAAGATACTCGACTCGAAAATAATTATCGGTGTCCTGAATCAGTTGTCAATGCGAGCAACGCCTTGATCGAGAATAACGAGATCCGAACTGAAAAAGAACCATCCGGTCTACCGGGTGGTGATCCCGTTCAGATCCACCACTTGGGTTGTGACACATTTGAGCACAAACTTAATCAGTCGATGGAGCGTAAGATAAAATCGTTAATTCGGGAATCCCCGTATTCACCTGAAGAAACTCAGGTGCTTCTCCGACAGAAAGATGGTGACCCATCCTTCTACTACTCCCTCAAAAAATCACTTCCAGATAGTGTTGACATACGTACTGCTCACGATTCAAAAGGGTCTGAAGCAGAACATGTTCTCATCCCGAAGGTCGTTCAAAACCACGGATATCCTAGCCTTCAGGGGGATAAGTGGGTTGACCCAGTCAAACAGCCACCCGAAATCTATGAGGAACACAAAGCTAGTTACCAATTGGAAGAAGAACGCCGCTTATTCTATGTCGCTCTCACACGATCAAAGTCGCGATTGGATGTGTTGACCGTTCAGGGAGCAGAGTCTGTCTTCATCAACGAACTTCCTGACTCACACTGTGAGCATCTTAGGCCGCTCCCACAAGCCGAGTTAAACGAAATTGAAACTAATAGAGAAATCCGCAAGTCCCTCAGTGGGCGTGTCATCGCGAAAAATAGTAAAAACTTCGCTACGTTTGATTGGGATGGTCGTGGACTCGTCGATCTGAATCTCTATGATGCAACTGCCGCTCAAAAGCGCATGATCGAGAAATTTGAGCAGAATGGTGAAACGTTGACCCTTAAAAACTGTGGGATTCAGTATCGGGATTCGTATGGTGAAGAGACAAATGGATCACAACGGTTACAACTTCAGCTAGATGACGAGGTTGAGATAAGTAATGGCTGATAGCTTTTATTCTCAATCTGATTATCTACCAATGGTAAACTGGTCTTGTGAATGTCAGTAGATTACGATATATACGGACGCTATCAATTTAGACCATTCTCTTCTGTGTAGCACATTATTGATTTCTGAACGTTGTTTGGATATCTCGTTTGAGTATTTTCGAACAAACCGCTCGATTAATTCTATGATTCAATAACAATCTGCTTCACAAGAACGAAATTTATAGTCGTATCCCTATCTGACAGGCCGTGTGGTATTAACTACCTTTGAAGGGTGGGGTCCGTAGGCCTTAAGTAGTGTTCGGCGATTCTGATTTAGTACGACGAAGATGAGGACCCCGCCCCTGCGGTCCGCCGTACAGACGGGTTCTGATGTTAGCCTTGGTAGTTCGGTGACGCCCGATCGGTCGTTCGATCTGCGTCAGCGAACGTGTGGACCCATGTGTGAGTGTATTTACATTCACCGCCAACTCCCCCAGCCTTGCTGGGGAAGAGCATTTCATTCCGGTTGATCCTGCCGGAGGTCATTGCTATTGGAGTCCGATTTAGCCATGCTAGTTGCACGAGTTTAGACTCGTAGCAGATAGCTCAGTAACACGTGGCCAAACTACCCTATGGATCCGGACAACCTCGGGAAACTGAGGCTAATCCGGAATACGGCTCTCAGCCTGGAAGTGGCGAGAGTCAGAAACGCTCCGGCGCCATAGGATGTGGCTGCGGCCGATTAGGTAGACGGTGGGGTAACGGCCCACCGTGCCCATAATCGGTACGGGTTGTGAGAGCAAGAGCCCGGAGACGGTATCTGAGACAAGATACCGGGCCCTACGGGGCGCAGCAGGCGCGAAACCTTTACACTGCACGAAAGTGCGATAAGGGGACTCCAAGTGCGAGGGCATATAGTCCTCGCTTTTCACCACCGTAAGGAGGTGGTAGAATAAGTGCTGGGCAAGACCGGTGCCAGCCGCCGCGGTAATACCGGCAGCACGAGTGATGACCGCTCTTATTGGGCCTAAAGCGTCCGTAGCTGGCCACGCAAGTCTATCGGGAAATCCGCGCGCTCAACGCGCGGGCGTCCGGTGGAAACTGCGTGGCTTGGGACCGGAAGATCCAGAGGGTACGTCCGGGGTAGGAGTGAAATCCCGTAATCCTGGACGGACCACCGGTGGCGAAAGCGCTCTGGAAAGACGGATCCGACGGTGAGGGACGAAAGCTCGGGTCACGAACCGGATTAGATACCCGGGTAGTCCGAGCTGTAAACGATGTCTGCTAGGTGTGCCACAGGCTACGAGCCTGTGGTGTGCCGTAGGGAAGCCGTGAAGCAGACCGCCTGGGAAGTACGTCCGCAAGGATGAAACTTAAAGGAATTGGCGGGGGAGCACTACAACCGGAGGAGCCTGCGGTTTAATTGGACTCAACGCCGGACATCTCACCAGCATCGACAATGTGCAGTGAAGGTCAGGTTGATGACCTTACTGGAGCCATTGAGAGGAGGTGCATGGCCGCCGTCAGCTCGTACCGTGAGGCGTCCTGTTAAGTCAGGCAACGAGCGAGACCCGCACTCCTAATTGCCAGCAACACCCTCGTGGTGGTTGGGTACATTAGGAGGACTGCCAGTGCCAAACTGGAGGAAGGAACGGGCAACGGTAGGTCAGTATGCCCCGAATGTGCTGGGCGACACGCGGGCTACAATGGCCGAGACAGTGGGATGCAACCCCGAAAGGGGACGCTAATCTCCGAAACTCGGTCGTAGTTCGGATTGAGGACTGAAACTCGTCCTCATGAAGCTGGATTCGGTAGTAATCGCGCCTCAGAAGGGCGCGGTGAATACGTCCCTGCTCCTTGCACACACCGCCCGTCAAAGCACCCGAGTGGGGTCCGGATGAGGCCTCGATTCCGAGGTCGAATCTGGGCTCCGCAAGGGGGCTTAAGTCGTAACAAGGTAGCCGTAGGGGAATCTGCGGCTGGATCACCTCCACAGACCGGGACTGGGGCGTTGCCCCAGCCCACCTTAGCGGTATTCCGCACGTTCGATCGCGCCGTTTGGCCGATCGGGCACCTTTGAACTACCAAGGCTAACACAATCTCTCTGTCCACCCTCTCTTAGGGGTGGACGTGGGCCCATAGCTCAGTGGGAGAGTGCCTCCTTTGCAAGGAGGATGCCCAGGGTTCGAATCCCTGTGGGTCCATGCTTCGTACTTGATCGCCGAATCCGTGCCCTTAAGTGGGAGACGGAACTTCGATTGAGTACGACCGAACCGATGCACCAGCCCGCGTAAGTGTGGCTGGGAAGGGTTAATGCAGGCCAGCTGTCTACTGGCGTGCAGATGAGACCGTGTGTACGTGTAGTCCAGGCGTCCACTGGACCCGTTCCCGGGTCACTCAACGTTGCGACTCTGTCGCAACGCCGATCCGATGAACGTGGCTACTGTGCCAGCTGGTGGATCGCTCGGCTTGAGAGCTGAAGAAGGACGTGCCAAGCTGCGATAAGCCTGAGGGAGCCGCACGGAGGCAAAGAACTCAGGATCTCCGAATGGGAATCCCCACCACAATTGCTTCGCGCAATGGGGAACGCCGGGAATTGAAACATCTCAGTACCGGCAGGAAAAGAAAGCAAACGCGATGTCGTTAGTAAGGGCGACTGAACGCGACACAGTCCAAACCGAAGCCTTCGGGCAATGTGGTGTTCGGACTGACTCTCATCAGCCGAAACTCTTCGCGAAGTCTCTTGGAACAGAGCACGAAACAGGGTGACAGTCCCGTACCGAAGACGAGTACGCTGTGCGTCAGCTCCAGAGTATCGGGGGTTGGATATCCCTCGTGAAGATCGCGGGCATCGACCGCGAAGACTAAACACTCCTCAAGACCGATAGCGAACAAGTAGCGTGAGCGAACGCTGAAAAGCACCCCACAAAGGGAGGTGCAATAGGGCGTGAAATCAGTTGGCGATGGAGCGACAGAGCACACAAGGTCCCGGACAAAACGACCGCAGCGCGAGCTGCTAGTAGGAAGTTTGGGAAGCCGGTGTTCTGTCGTACGTTTTGAAAAACGAACCAGGGAGTGTGCCTGTTTGACGAGTCTAACTCGATTATCGAGGAAGGCGTAGGGAAACCGACATGGCCGCAGCATTGCGAGGGCCGCCGTGTTCAAGCGCGGGGAGTCAAACGGGCACGACCCGAAACCGGACGATCTAGGCGTGGACAAGGTGAAGCGTGCCGAAAGGCACGTGGAGGCCTGTTAGAGTTGGTGTCCTACAATACCCTCTCGTGATCTACGTCTAGGGGTGAAAGGCCCATCGAGTCCGGAAACAGCTGGTTCCAACCGAAAGATGTCGAAGCATCACCTCTGCCGAGGTAGTTCGTGGGGTAGAGCGACGGATTGGGGGACCGCACTCCGAGAGGAGTGCGCCCCCCTGTCCAACTCCGAACCTACGAACGCCGCTTGACGCAGGGAGTCCGGTGCACGGGGTAAGCCTGTGTACCGTGAGGGAGACAACCCAGAGCTGGGTTAAGGTCCCCAAGTGTGGATTAAGTGCGATCGAAGGTGGTCTCAAGCCCTAGACAGCCGGGAGGTGAGCTTAGAAGCAGCTACCCTCTAAGAAAAGCGTAACAGCTTACCGGCCGAGGTTTGAGGCGCCCAAAATGATCGGGGCTCAAATCCACCACCGAGACCTAGCGGCACCAGTAACATGGTGATCCCGTAGGTTGGCGTTCTGTTCGGGTGGAAGCACGGAAGAGATTTCGTGTGGACCGTTCAGTAACGAAAATCCTGGTCATAGTAGCAGCGTGAGTCGGGTGAGACCCCCGACGGCCGAACGAGTAAGGGTTCCTCAGCACTGCTGATCAGCTGAGGGTTAGCCGGTCCTAAGTCAGCCCGTAAGTCGAAGCTGACAACAGGGAAATAGGTTAATATTCCTATGCCAGTGTGCACTCAAAGCCAACGCTTTGGGGCCGCCTGAGCCGGGCCTTCGCCCGGTCGAACAGTCGAAAATCGTGGAAGCCGTAATGGCACGAAGCGATTGAATGGCTGGATAGCGCAAGTCAGGTCAACCGAGAGCCCGTGAAAAGGTGAGCACACTGTCCGTACCGAGATCCGACACAGGTACTCGTGGCGGCGAAAGCCAAGGTCTGTCGGGAGCAACCGACGTTAGGGAATTCGGCAAGTTAGTCCCGTACGTTCGCAATAAGGGATGCCTGCCCTGTTAGGGGCAGGTCGCAGTGACTCGGGCGCTCCGACTGTCTAGTAACAACATAGGTGACCGCAAATCCGCAAGGACTCGTACGGTCACTGAATCCTGCCCAGTGCAGGTATCTGAACACCCCGTACAAGGGGACGAAGGACCTGTTAACGGCGGGGGTAACTATGACCCTCTTAAGGTAGCGTAGTACCTTGCCGCTTTAGTAGCGGCTTGCATGAATGGATCAACGAGAGCGCCACTGTCCCAACGTTGGGCCCGGTGAACTGTACGTTCCAGTGCGGAGTCTGGAGACCCCCAAGGGGAAGCGAAGACCCTATAGAGCTTTACTGCAGGCTGTCACTGAGACGTGGTCGCCATTGTGCAGCATAGGTAGGAGCCGGTACACAGGTACCCGCGCTAGCGGGCCACCGAGGCAGCATTGAAATACTACCCGATGGTGACTGCGACTCTCACTCCTGGCGGAGGACACTGGTAGCCGGGCAGTTTGACTGGGGCGGTACGCGCTTGAAAAGATATCGAGCGCGCCCCAAGATTTCCTCACCCGCGTCGGAGACGCGGGAAAGAGCGCAAGAGCATACGGAAGTCTGACAGTGTCCGGCACAACGACGGACGCTGACGCGAAAGCGTGGTCTAGCGAACCAATTAGGCTGCTTGATGCGGCCAATTGCTGACAGAAAAGCTACCTTAGGGATAACAGAGTCGTCACCCGCAAGAGCACATATCGACCGGGTGGCTTGCTACCTCGATGTCGGTTCCCTCCATCCTGCCCGTGCAGAAGCGGGCAAGGGTGAGGTTGTTCGCCTATTAAAGGAGGTCGTGAGCTGGGTTTAGACCGTCGTGAGACAGGTCGGCTGCTATCTATTGGGGGTGTTACGGTATCTGACGGGAACGTTCGTATAGTACGAGAGGAACTACGAATGGGTGCCACTGGTGTACCAGCTGTTCGAAAGAGCACGTGCTGGGCAGCCACGCACCACGGGGTAAGAGCTGAACGCATCTAAGCTCGAAACCCACCTGGAAAAGAGATACCACTGAGGCCACTCGTAGAAGACGAGATCGATAGACTCGGGATGTACGCACCAAGGCAACGAGGTGTTGAGTCCGCGAGCACTAATTGGCCAAGCCACACACTCATAACTACAATTATAACGCATTGGATCCGTGACGCGGTGAACGGGTCCGGACGCAAACTGGACTACACGTACATGACGGTCTTGGACACACCACCGATTACGGTTTGACGACGGTTCGAGTCCGTCGGTCGGCGTTACGGCGGCCACAGCGGCGAGGTGCCTCCCGTACCCATCCCGAACACGGAAGATAAGCTCGCCTGCGTATCGGCAAGTACTGGAGTGGGCGACCCTCTGGGAACGTCGATTTGCCGCCTCCACTCATACTCCTATCCAACGAGTAACTACGACTAGTAGTTCTCTATTCCTCCAGGATTTCACAGATAGTAGATGAGGTTGAGACTGAATCCGGCCAGACTATTCGATAACTGCACTGGAATATGCCAGCGACAGCACCCAGATAGCAATCCTTAATGATGGTCGGCAGAGACGGCTAGACAGCGGGATGGGATAGCCAGGAGATTCCGGCGGGCTCATAACCCGCAGACCAGTAGTTCAAATCTACTTCCCGCTATTTCTTGACTTTGAGAAACTTCTATGCGACTTGGTCGGTAAGTCCCACGGTCATCGGACCAGTCGTATGGGTCCAGTTGATGCAGCAGTCTCTACGTAGATCTTGACGGCATGGTCGGTGAACTCTCACTCCCCGCCGATGAGTTAATACTGATTACCAACTTCTTAGACAGGCCCAGTACCTCACAAAGCATCCTCAGCAAACTAACGCTGGAGCGTGAGTTACTAGCGAACCAGAGCTCGAATTCGCACTCTGAAGATCTACTCCATAACGAGAGATAGGAGGTCGTTGCAGTCGGCGGCTGAACGCCGCCGACGCGACAGCGTTGCCACTGATCGCCAGGGTAAGATCGGTCACTAGTTACCGGTGGAACCGGTCGTCCGGTGGCCGATTCGCGGGGACGGCCCGACGCACCGCAAGGGCCGTCCACGCTGCCCGTGTCACCATGTCGACGAACTCTTCGAAAGGCCACCACCAGAGGCGACGCCCGCCTCGGCGGGGCGTCGCCACATACTCCCAGTGCAAGTACCGCCAGACGTTCTGAATCAGGAGACTGAGCACGACAAATAACAGCCGTCTCGTAGGATCTTGCGTCGTCGTCGAGATGATTGTTGACTCGGAGAGACGGTAGCTCGCTTCGATCCCGAACCGTTTGCTGTAATGGGATCGAGCCTGTCGAGGTTCATCGACAAACGGCGCGTCGACGGCGTAGCCGTGACGCGCCACCCCGTGCTCACCGTATCGACCGTTCTTGTAGGTACAGTCGATCATCACTGGAAACTCGACAGTCCACTCGTACTCGCCGTAGGACGTCGTGAGATCGTGAGTGATCTCACGACTCCAACCGGTGCTGAGTTCGTTCTTGATCTTGCTGCCCCACTTGATTACTGGAACGATGTACGCGAAATTGTGTGCTTGGAGCAATGTGAGACACTTGCCGTCGTAGAAGCCGCTATCGAGATATACCGCTTTAACGTCGAAATCGAAGTTGTTGAGCAATCCTAGAAACTCTGCGAGGACATCGCTGGCGGTGTCGCCGTCGGTGAGACGGCGCACCGCCAAGGTGTAGCGCTTGTTGTTCACACGGGCGTAGAGTGTGGCGTAAGCATGGAACGCAGTTGTTCCTGCTTTGGCCTCACTGTAGTAGAGGCCGTCAGTCTCGTCTTTGTCACCATAGTAGGGTCGCAGGTGGAGGTCAGCGACGACCTCCACCTGCTGGGGGAGTGTTTCAAGGATATCCTGTTGGAGAAGCGTGTTCCCCGTAGATTCGACAGTTTCGAGGTCAAACTTGGAACGGAGGTGGTAGAGGACGTCATTGGCAGAGGGAGCGTCTTTGCTCTCCTTACAGAGTGAGGAGATCGAGGTCCCGTCGGCGGTCGCGCCGACGAGGACCTCGAAAATGTCCTCTGGGTCGATTTCAGCGTTCTCACCGAGGTCAAGAGTAAACGCGCCGGTGAGAACGTTGACGAGAAAGTTAAGAAGTTGGTCCTCGTGGATTTCACTGTCTGCTTGCTGCTGTTTGCTAGGCACATTCACAGCAAGCAGACGTTCTAACTAAGCGGCTTTGTGAAGTACTGAGGCCCCTGACTTCGCGGTCAGTTCACGCGCTGAACCATGTCCGGTTTCTCGAGGCTCCAGTTGAGTTTTATGTCTCGAGTTGGTGCGAATGATTTCGTCATCGTCTTCAGCCAACTGAGAGCGCAGAAAGCAGACGTCAGAGGCTGACGTTTTACCGGCAGATGATCTCGAGGAGCGTTTTCAGTCGAGCAGCCAGTGACAGATTGCTTGCCCGCCGGACTGAAGATTCAAATATCGCGCTCGGCAGTTCACTACTGGCAGAAAGGGCGGAAGCCAACAACAGATATTTGACGAAGAGTAATATTACGGCTTCGGTTGTGGAAAGCCCGTCACACCTATTTGATTGTATCTCCCGGTAGCCCCAATCAGTACGACTGGTTAGTGGGTCGATAGAAATATACACGGGCGAAAACCTCAATTTGGACTCGAACGGGAGCACGTTTCTACAGCCCTTCGGCCTGGGTATCTCCAGTTCACGAATCTCGCTTACGCGAGATCCGTTACTGAGCCTTCTCACTTGGCCACCATGGTGGTCAAGTTATGGGCCGTGTTGGTCTCCTTGGAGGCGTTCACCTTGTTTCCGTGTTACCGGAGCCTTGGTTATACCTCTAACTCGACTTTTCCTGCCCTGTATGGACGTTCGAGTCGAGTCGTCCGGTGAATCCTCGTGGCTTCGCCCGACATTTCATGCTATGGTGTCCCGTGGCATAAGTCTTTGTAAGTACAAGATGGCTACTATGTTCAGACGAATCCCTACGTTCGGTCTCACATCTTATGGTATCCGATGAGAGGATAACCGACTCCGATCCACCAGTGCGCTGCTGCGGTTGGATATCCACGATCGCGAGCACGTCTGCTTACAGCGCTATCGCGCAGAAGATCACCGAGAGAAAGTGACGTGATTTCATGCAGGATATACGAGATCGCTGCTGACCGGGATGAGTTTCAGTTGTTCGACCGCAACCGATCGTCCCTGATGCTGAACATCAGTCGGTCGAAGGCACCTATAACGCCATTATATGTGTTTATAGTACATTAATTCCTAATATTTATACGACTGTCGAACGATCAGTAACATGTATGTACGACATCAAGGGTGGTTCTGATACTGCATCGACATACGAGTGTCTGATTTGTGGCGAGATTATTACCTCTGATGCCCGAGCCGAGAAATGCGCTCGTTGTGGGCGTACGAACACCTTCCAAAATCGGGCTCTGTCGCTCGAATAACCGCTATCTCCTCAAACGTAAGGGATGTCATCTAATACATCCCCAACGACAGTCGAAAGTACGGTTTCTCAGCCAGACGACGGTCGGAAGCCATGCCAGCAGTTGCAACGGCTCGACAATACCTCGAGCACGCTGCAACGCGCCTCGATGTCGATCCGAACAGTACTGAATGCCTCAAACACCCGGCAGCCATCCACGAGGTAACGGTCCCGTCCGAAAAAGCGTCTTACCAGGCGATTCGCGGACGAAATCCGGGACACGATCGGGCCGAACAAAGACATCCCTGCACCCGATATGGGGACCGATTCCAAGACGATGTCGTGGATCATAGACACCTGCAGCAGACAAGAGGCAGAGACGATCCGGATGTTGTAACTGAGAAACCAGTCATCGGGGCAGTTTGGGCGCGAGGAACGCTGGGACGGAGCGTCGCACTCACTGCTCGCAAAGCCAGTGACTACGACGACGATCCGCTCGAGGAGACGGCCGTTGCCGTCTGAGGTTCGGGAGTGGTGGTGCGAACGCGACCCGTCTGCTCGACGAGTAGGGTGCGACCGTCGTCGCGGTCAGTGACGTCAACGGAGCGGCCTACAACCCAGCGGGGCTCGATCCGCATACGATCCTGTCACACGATGAGGAGCCCGAGGCTGTCACCGACTACGCCGATGAGACGATCGATACCGACGAACTGCTCACGTTAGACGTTGATCTTCTCATTCCCGCAGCCATTGGTGACGTTTACCGAAGCTCTCCTACGTCAAGTGGCTCCAAGATATCAATCGGCGGTCGTGGTCGCTCGAGGAAGGACAGGACGGACTCGACAAAGAATTGCTGTCCACATGGAATGACGTTCGGGGCGAGGTCGAAACGAGAGATGTGACGTGACGAGATGCGGCATACACCGTGGCACTCTCGCGGTTGGTTGACGCGTCGGTCACATGGACAGCTAGTTAGCGGTCGAGTTACAGGATCTCCAATCGACGACGAAAACGAATCGTATCAACAGCGGCGTAATAGTGTGTGATAGTACGATACCGTGCGAGCACGCCCGGTAACTCTGTTTTGAATGGCGGATAGTTTCGGACAGGAAGCCTGAATGGACGCGAACAGTCACTCGGGGGTTCGGATCGGCGAAACAGTAGCTCGAGTGGGAGAAACAGTAGCCCGAGTATTTATTGGGGCGGCTGGATTGGTCACGATACCCTACGAGGCAACGCGCTACCGGATCTCCGACCTCGTAGGTGACGATACCATCCAGAGAACCATGTCATACCAACAGCCGCCGCAACAGCAAATAGAACAGCCAACTCAACAGCGAACCCGACGCCAGCGGACACCACACCAGACCAGGCGGCAGCAGCAACAGCAGCAACCGCAGCAACAGACTGGACAACAGCACCAACAGCAGCCCCGGTCGTTCGACCAGGGCGTCCCGCAGCAGGTCTCGCAGGCGATCTACCAACTCGAGGAACTCGAATCGGATGCCGAGTGGGCACACGGACAGGCGATGAAAGCCGGCGATCGGTTCACCTCCGGGATGCTGGCTGACCTCACCCAGATTATTCACCTCCAGAAGACCCTCCTCCTGCGACAATCCGACTTCGCACAGACGTTCGGCCAGTGTACTCAGCAAGCACTCCAGCAGAGTACCCAGCAACTCCAGCAGTCCGAGGCACCGGGTGTCCAACAAGTGATCCAGCAAGCCCAGCAGGTCACTCAGACGATCCAACAGGCGAGCCAGCAGGTCACACAGCAGGACCAGTCACAGCAGATGGGCCAACCGCCGTCACCACAAGGCGGTGGCCAGCCCTTCTAATACTGCCGGACGAAACGACGCGAACCCGGTCGCATGCATGCGGCCGTCCCCGCAGCTGACGGCCGCAAATTCGCGACCGGCTTCGTATCGACTGCTGTCCAGTAGTATAAGAACTGGATACTCCGACACACCCTCGCAATCCTTGTGAGGGAATGGATGTACGGTATGTGAAACCAACACCCTCCGCTTCAATCCATCTCTTGACGGTCGTCTCGAGCTCTGTCGTGTCGAAAGCGCCACCGGATCCACCAACCGGAGAGACGGCACCTACCGGAGTTTCCAGAGTAACGAGCGCAGTTTGTATCCGAGCGAACCGTTCTGATAGCCAGTCCACCCGCTCATTCCACCCAACAGCGTCGCTGCATCGTACCCCTCGTCGACGAGTAGACTCGTTGCTCGTTTGGCAACCATACCCATCTTACACACGACGACGACATCTCGTTCATGTGGGATTTCCCCGAGTCGATCGCGAAGTGCGGACTCATCGCCTTGGCGCAACTCCTGATAGACCGGTACGTTATGACTGCCCTCGATCGCGTTCGTCTGATAGTCCGTCCGTGGACGAATATCGAGGATAAACGGTTCGTCTCCCGACTCGAGGCGGGCTGCAAGTTTGGCTGGACGGATGCGACTCATCACTACTATATTGTGCTGGAAACACAAAACCGTGGTGGTTCAGGCGTCGGTCGGTACGGCGCTGGCGGCTGCTGCGTCGGTTTCGAAATAGCGGAGTGCCCGCGAGAGGCGTGCCGCTTGGTCGCTGAGCTGTTCAGCACTCGTCGAAACCTCGGTCAGCGCCGTCGTCTGTTCTTCGGCTGCAGCGGCGACGCTTTCAGCACCCGTACTCGTCGATTCGGAGATCGCTGCGACGTCGTCGACCATCGCGACGACCTCCTGAGTCGAGGCCGCCTGCGCTTCGCTGGCTGCCGAAATCTCTTGTATCCCAACGTTGGTCTCCTCGGCGAGTTCAGTGATCGAAGCGAGCGCGGCGACGGCTTCTTGGACCTGCTCGCTAGCGTCTTTGATACCGGCGTTCGTGCGCTCGACTTCGGCAGTGGACGCCTCGGTTCGCTCACGAATCGCCTCGAGGCGGGCCTCGGCCTTCTCGGCTGCCTCTGCAGCGTCTTCGGAGAGCGTTTTGACTTCCGTCGCGACGGCGGAGAACCCGTCGTCGCCGCTGGCACTCGTCGCGCGGGAGACCTCGATGTTCGCGTTCAGCGCTAGCATGTTGGTCTGGCGTGCGATCTCAGAGATCGTGTTGATCAGCTCGTCGATCTGCTGGACCTCGTCCTCGAGACGGTGCATCTCGGCGACGGCGTCGGCGGCCTCGGCTTCGATCTCGTCCATGGCATTGATCGCCGTCTGTGCGGCTTCTTTCCCTTCCTTCCCGGTGTCAACGGTTCGTTCGGCGATCTCGGCGACCTCGTTCGAGGAGACGGCGATCCCCTCGGTCGTCGTCGACAACGAGTCGAGTTCTGTCGTGACCGAACGGAGGTACTCGTGTTGTTGGTCGGCACCGTCGGCGATTTCCTGGATCGACGTCGAGACCTGTTCGGAGGCCGAGTGTACTTCTTCGGCACTGGACGTCACTGATTCGGATGCGGCGGCAACGTCCTGTGCGAACGTCATGAGGTCCTCGGTGGTCGACTCGAGTTTGGCGAGCATGTCGTTGAACTCGCGTGCGATCTCGGCCATCGCTTCGTTCTCGCTGTCGGGGTCCAGCCGCTGTGTCAGATCGCCGGCCGCACACGCCTGCATGACGGTTGCATACTCGTCTGCTTTCTGCTCTAAGTGCTGGTTGAGCTGGTCCGTTTCTTCGCGAAGCGTGACTGCCTCCTGGCGCGCTTGTTCGACCTCTTCGATTTTCGTCTGGAGGGACTCGTTTTTATCCTGAAGATCGTTGACAGTCATCAATCCCACGTTGATCACGAGCAGGACGAACACAGCGCCGAACAAGAAGACGAACCCTGTCAGCAGCTGGAAGCGGAGTTCCTGACCGCTGAACGCGATCCACAGGGCGGCGACATAGCCCAGCAGGAAAAATACCATCAGCGCGAGGAGTCCCCGCCACCGTCGTCGGTAGCTTTCCTCGTTTAGTCGCAGGAACAGCCGCCGGGCATACAGAATCGAGCCGAACATCACGAGTGTCCCAGCGGCGATCAGCCCGAGGACGATCATCGATACTGCGGCCATTAGCACCCACCTGTGACTGTGCTGTTCGCGTGGCTGAACTGCCGGTTCCAGGTCGCCGAATCCGTGGTTCTACGTGGTTTTCGCGTCATCGGTCTCTGAAGTGGTCCGCTTCGAAAGAACGAACGCGTCTCATCGTTGGCTTCGATCGCTGTCCTGTCTGGAAACTGAAACTGCGTGTCTCGCAGGCCGTCCGTTTCGAAGCCATCGCTTTCTTTCGAATATGGTGACATTCAGTCAATGAAACTATTTAATGGTAACGCAACCTTCTGTTGGCTCTCGATTATGGTGCGAAATTCGCTGCACTGGTGTGGCCTACAGTATACTCTCGGCCGTTATCCACCGTATTTTCGATACCAGACTCGAGCCCCAACGGGCGACTCACCGGCGTCGAGATCCAGTCGACGCACGACCAACTCCCGGATTGCAGTCGTGACGACGAGTTCGATCGTATCACCCGCATCGGTCTGCACCTCGAAGACACAGTGTCCGTCCCGATCGCTAATCCGTTCGATCGTTCCGATGGACCACCGTTCGATGTCGTGAGTCGGTTTCCTGGCGTGGATTCGGTCGTGGGTCACGTCCGAAGGGAAGCTAGTCAGGCAATTGAAGATAGCGCCCCCGCAGGGGTCGTTCGAGTCGCTGCCACGGAAATCTCGTTCGCCGCAAGCGCCCAGTTATTCGGACTCGAGGTCGTCCCCGAGTGAATCCTCGTATTTGTCTTGTGCCTCGTCGGGGAGGTACTGGCGTTCCCACTCGACGACCTCGGGAAAGCCCGAAAACTCGTGGAGGCTCCCGACGGGCTGGGCGTTGAACGCGTCGTCGATGTCTCGCATCGCTGCGACGGGGTCGTCCGCGAAGGTGCTGAGGTCCGCGTAGACGTTCGCGATCGTCGACAGCGTCGATGTAATGGGGAACAACACGATGTCGAAGCCCCACTCCTCGAGCGACGCGAGGTCGACGTACGGCGAGGAGCCGAGATCGCCGACGAAATTATACACGATCGGCCCGTCGACCTCCCGGCCGATGCGCTCGAGTTCCGCCTCGTCGGTCGGCCCCTCGACGAACGCGACGTCGGCACCGGCTGCGAGGAAATCATTTGCGCGGCCGATCGCATCGTCGAGCGAGCCGTCACCCGTGCCACGGGCGTCGGTGCGGGCGATGAGGACGAAGTCCTCGGCCCGATCGTCCCGAACGTCGGCCGCAGCTTCGATCTTGCCGACCGCTTCCTCCCGTGGGATGACCTGTCGCCCTTTCGTGTGGCCACAGCGTTTCGGGAACGTCTGGTCTTCGATGTGGATGGCACCGACGCCAGCTTTGATGTACTCGCGAACCGTCCGGATGACGTTCGTGGCGTTGCCGTAGCCGTTGTCGGAATCGGCGATCAGCGGCACATCGATTCGCTCCTGGATATTGCCAGCGTTTTCGATCATCTCCGGCATCGTGATGAAGCCGGCGTCGGGATAGCCGGCCTTTGATAGCGACGTTCCGTAGCCGGTCATGTAGAGGGCGTCAAAGCCGATGGAATCAGCGACGGCGGCGGTAAGCGGGTCGTGGACGCCGGGACAGATCAGGAGGTCGTCACGCTCGAGAGACGTTCGGAGTGTGGCACCGGAGTCGGTCATGGCCGATCACACGGTAGTCGCGGCGAAGTCGGTGTCGATGCCGGTCGTCTCGCGTTGGTGTAATTATACATTCTCGGAGAGGAGGTCGAGGACGTTGGGTGAGGAAGGGGTCCCCAACAGCTGTTGATCAGTTATATCATGCACACACGGACGACCATCGCTGTCGCGCGAGCCGTCCCGTGTCGGCGATTCGACTGCCGCTCGAGCGAGGTCCACCATACATGTAAACCGGATCGCATCCAATGACGCCTATGGGTGACGTGGCCCGCGTCTCGAACGAGCTCTTTCGAAACGAGGGGGATGATTCCGACTCGCTTCGGCGCTGTCGCACGCTCGTCAACGCCATCGACGACGGAATCTTCCAGCTGAACGCCGAGGGTCGATTCGTCGCCATCAACGACGCCGTCGTGTCGCTGACGGGCTCTCCGCGAGCGGACCTCCTCGGCGAGCACGTCTCGACCGTCATCGAGGGACCGGACGCAAAGCGCCTCGAGGAGGCGATCCGGACGCGTCTCGAGCACGACGCCGATCCCGACACGACGTTCAATCTGGTCGTTGAGAGCGCGGCTGGCGACAGCGTCCCCTGTGAGCTTCGGTTCAGCCTGCTCATAGACGACGGCGACCTCGAGGGGACGGTCGGCGTCGTTCGGGCGGTCGAAGACCACGACCGGACGAACGAACAACTGCCGTCGACCTGGAAGACGTACGACTCGATCGCGTCCGTCATCGACGAAGCCGATGTCGGCGTGTTCGTCCTCGACGACGACTTCGATATCGTGTGGGCCGATGAAACGGTCGAGAAATACTTCGGCCTCGTGCGAGCCGAGATTATCGGCCAGGACAAGGCGACGCTGATTCAGGAGACGATCCGAGACCGTCTTACCGATTCTGAGTCGTTCGCAGAGACAGTGCTAGCCACCTACGAGGATAATACCTACGTCGAACAGTTCGAGTGTCGAGTGACGGCCGGTACGGATCGAGAAGAGCGCTGGCTCGAACACCGCAGCAAACCGATCGAGTCCGGACCATATGCCGGTGGGCGTATCGAACTGTACTACGATATTACCGACCGGAAAGAAGCACAGCGAGCCAGAGAGGAGAGCGAACAGCGATTTCAATCGCTCGTTGACGCCGTCGATGAGTACGCGATCTTCATGCTCGACCCCGACGGATACGTCAGGAGCTGGAACAAAGGGGCCGAGCGGATCAAAGGCTACAGCGCATCGGAGATTATCGGTGAGCACTTTTCGACGTTCTACACCGCGGACGATCGGGAAGACGGCGTCCCGGAACGCAATTTGGCGCGCGCACATGAGACGGGGACGTTCGAAGACGAAGGCTGGCGCGTCCGATCGGACGGGTCGCGGTTCTGGGCGAACGTGACGATAACGGCTATTTACGACGAAGGCGAGTTGCAGGGCTACGCGAAGATCACCCGTGATATGACCGAACGCCGAGAACAGGAGCAGCGACTGCGCCGCGAGTACGAACTCAGCGAGCGCATTCTCGAGACAAGCCCCGTCGGAATCGCAGTTGTCAATCCGGATGGATCGGCTGCCAGAGCGAACGAACGGATGGGAGAACTGCTCGATCTCCCGGATGACGAGCCGGCCTATACCACCGCTCAACGAGACATGCACGACGAGAACGGCGACTTCCTCCCGATCGACCAACGGCCAGTTCCCCGCGTCTTCGAAACGGGAAACGCCGTGATAGATCGGGAGATCCGTCTGGATCGACCGGACGGACCACAGTGGCTCTCGATCAACGCCAGACCGATCACCAACGAGCACGACGAGATCGAGCAAGTCGTCGAGACGGCAACCGACATTACCGATCTCAAAGAGCTGGCCCGACGGCGCAAACGGGAACTCGAGGAACGGGAGAAAGAACTCGATGCCGTCCAACTCGCGACGAACTTACTCGAGACCGGCGAGCAACCGGCACCTGACTTGCTACAGGAATTCATAACTGGCCTCCCGCAGTTCTTCCAGTATCCGGAGCGAACCGCCGCGCGCGTCTCGGTCGGCGACGACGAAGTGACCACGGACACATACGAATCGCTCGAGCGGCGGATCACCGCATCCAGCAGCACTGTCAATGACACTCCGATCGCGATCGATGTCGTCCTCCACGACGATCGCAGCCTCGCGGCCGACGGGACGGTCAGCTTCTCCGACGAGGAACGCGAACTGCTCGAGACGCTCGCGACGCTGCTAAAGTTGCACTTCGACCGCCGCGAGTACATCGACGAGTTGCAGGCCTCGAACGAGCGCTTAGAACAGTTCGCCTACGCCGCCTCGCACGATTTGCAGGAACCACTTCGAATGATCTCTAGCTACGTGCAACTCATCGAAAGCCGCTATGCCGAGACACTCGATGAAGACGGCGAGGAATTTCTCGCGTACGCCATCGACGGGGCCGAGCGCATGCGCGAGATGATCGATGGCCTGCTCGAGTACTCACGCGTCGAAACTCGCGGCGATCCCTTCGAACCGGTCGACCTCGACGTGGTGCTGTCGGATGTTCTCGCGGATCTGCAGTTCTCGATCGAAGAACACGACGCCGAGATCACGGCCGAGTCGTTGCCGACCGTGATGGGCGACGCCAGCCAGCTCCGGCAAGTGTTTCAAAACCTGCTCGAGAACGCCCTCGAGTACAGCGGCGACGAACCACCACGGGTCCATATCGACGCCGAGCGGACGGCAGACGAGTGGACGATCTCGGTCAGCGATTCGGGGATCGGCATCGATGTCGACGACAACGAGCGGGTCTTCGAGGTGTTCCAGCGACTCCACACACGCGAGGAATACACCGGAACTGGGATCGGACTCGCGCTCTGTCGGCGGATCGTCGAGCGCCACGGCGGTGAGATCTGGGTCGACTCCGAGCCCGGTGAAGGCGCGACGTTTTCGTTTACGCTGCCAGCCACGGATTCGTGACCACCCCGCCCTTACTCGTCGTCGAGGCACGTAGCGTGTTCGACGTGGTCGGCTGCCTCGAGTTCCGACTGGAAGGTATCCGTGTGGGGACCGGTCCGGTGGCTGACGGTGACGAACCCGTTTTGGATCTCCTCGATCTCGATCGGGATCGGCTCGGAGACGTCGGCTGTGAGCCGCGCAGGATCCATTCTCGATGGTGGGTGAAGTGAACTGTCGCGGTGAACATCGCTGTCTGCCGTGGGAAAAACACCCACAGCTAAAACCTACGCGCGGTGTAACTGCCGGACGCTGGTCAGGACCGGCGTGACCTGACCGACAGCCCTCACAGTCAAAAGACACGAAAGACAGATAAAAGACCCCACGCTGTAAATAGACAAATATGGACGTTCCGTACGACCTCACCTCGTACGTTCGGGTGTTGAAAATGGCGACGACGCCCACTAGCGAGGAGTTCCTTCAGGTATCGAAAATCGCCGGTGCAGGCATCTTGCTGGTCGGTCTCGTCGGGTTCCTCATCGGCGCAGTCATGGTACTGCTGACAAGCGGTGGTGGCATCTAATGGGCATCTTCGCTGTCAAAACGACGGCGAGCCAAGAGCGCACCGTCGCGGACATGATCATCAACCGCGAGGAGCCCGAAATCCACGCCGCGCTCGCGCCCGACTCGTTGACCTCCTACGTGATGGTCGAAGCCGACGGCGACGCGGTTCTCAACCGCGTCCTCGAGGATATCCCTCACGCCCGGAGCATCGTCCCCGGCGAATCGGATATCTCCGAGGTCGAGCACTTCCTCTCGCCCAAACCGGACGTCGAGGGAATCGCCGAGGGCGACATCGTCGAACTCATCGCCGGGCCGTTCAAAGGCGAGAAGGCACAGGTCCAGCGGATCGACGAAGGCAAAGATCAGGTGACGGTCGAACTGTACGAGGCGACGGTTCCGATTCCGGTGACGGTGCGTGGCGACCAGATTCGCGTCCTCGATTCCGACGAGCGCTAGACGAGAGCACTGCTTTCGTTGTGTCGGCGACACGTCCTGCCTCGAGCGCGACTCGCTCGCTGTGCTCCACGGAGACACAACAGGACAGCGCTGCGACTCGACAATTAGCGTTTCAGTTCCGTCGCGATCGCTTGCATATCCACGACTGCGTCGATCTCCTCGAGTAACGCCTCGCGTTTACGGACCGCTTCGGAACTGGCACCGTAGGTGCGGACGTATTCGGCGCGGCTGTGTTCGGTAAACACGTGGCGGATCGCGAGATAGCCGTCCGGCACGATGGTACCACAGACCTGACACTCGCAACGCTGGTGGGTGGTCGCCTGATGGACGACGGCAGACTCGACATCGTCGAACACTGCGCCACAGCCGTCGATTCCGCATTCCCAGGCCATTCGATACTCTCACTCGCACGGCCGCCCTAATGATCCTTTCGCAGCGAAAGCCATCGGCCAGAAGGAACGTACTCGAGACGGATCGAGCCGCCAACGTCGACACCGATCGAGACACTGCGGACGGCAGTCTGTCGCCTTCCGCCACCGCTAAATCAGAATTCATAACTCGATTGTACCAGAAGTAACCGTCGTGACCGACGGAGTGACGTTCCGAGTAGACTGTCACGTGAAGGTGCTCAACGACCGCGTGGTCGAGCGAGCCAAACGGGCTGGCCTCGACGCACTCGTCTATGCACCGCACTTCACCCGCCTCCCGGAGATCCGCGAGCGCGCTGCGGCCTACTCCGACGATGAGCTGCTGGTCGTTCCCGCCCGCGAGGTGTTTACCGGCACCTGGCGCAACCGCAAACACATCCTCGCAGTCGGTCTCGAGGACCCGATCCCGGATTTCATCCCGCTCGAAACGGCGATGGCCGAATTCGAGCGCCAAGACGCTGCAGTGCTCGTCCCACACCCGACGTTCGCAAACGTCAGCCTCGAACAGTCCGATCTCGGAACGTACGCGGAGACGATCGACGCCCTCGAGATTTTCAATCCGAAACACTTCCCGATACACAATCGCCGCGCACGGAACCTCGGAGAGGCGTTTTCGTTTCCGCCGATTACCTCCTCGTATGCCCACCTCTCGCGAACCGTTGGCGTCGCCCACACCGCCTTCGACACGCCAATCGAGAGCGAAGGCGACCTCGTGGCAGCGCTGGAGGATGGAGTCGCACGCCGCGTCGTCTACGAAAACGGCCTCAATCGGTGGGCGACGACGGCGACGGAACTCGGCCACCTGGTCTACGAGAACACGTGGAAAAAGGTCGATCGGCTGTTTCTGTCGGGCACCGAACCGACCCATCCAGAGCACATCGCCTACGACGGGCGGTTCGACGACGTAGCCGTCTACTAAATCCTCGAAAGCGTCTCTGCGACCCGCTCCCAGTGACTCCCGCGCCAGAAGTACTGCCCACAGTCGCGACAGACCCAGACGTCGCTCTCGATCGAATCGGGGACGTACTCGGGCATCGACGCCGTCGGATCGACCCACTCGAGCGGGCCGTTACACCGTCCACAGAACGCGGGTTCGTCGGCCAGCGAGAGGTCGACACCCGCTGCAGCGAGTTCCCCGAGTTGATCCTCGACATCGCGGGACTCGAGGCAGATCGAGTCCGCCGCGCGGTTCGCGAGTGTCACGTCTCGTGTGATGAGCGTCCGTCCTTCGTCTTGGGCGACGGCGAGGAGGTCATCGTCGGCCTCGAGGTCTCGATCGGCGGCGTAGACGGTGTCGTGGTTGCACATCCGCAGGTAGGAGACGATCCCACCGCACATGACGTCGACGAGCGAGCGCATCGGATATCTGTCAGTGGAGGAACTCGCGGAGCTCCGTGAGATCCCAGGTGTTGATCACGTCGATCGGTTCGGCCCAGCCGCGGCGTGCGGTGTGGACGCCCCAGCGCATGTACTCGAGGGTCGCGGGCTGGTGGGAGTCGGTGTCGATCGCGATTTTCGCGCCCGCCTCAAGGGCGGCCTGAACGGCGCTGCCCCAGAGATCCAGTCGACGAGGGTCGCTGTTGACCTCGAGTGCAGTGCCGTGCTCGGCGGCGGCCCGCCCGACCGCCGTGACGTCGTAGTCGAGCCCCGAGCGCTGATTGAGCAGGCGGCCGCTGGGATGGCCCACAATATCGATCGCCGGGTTCTCGACGGCGTGGACGAGCCGCTCTGTGGCCGTCTCTGCGTCCTGATCGAGCGCACTGTGCGTCGAGGCGACGATCACGTCCAGCGCGTCGATCACCTCGTCGGAGAGGTCGATCTCGCCATCAGCGTCGACGTTCGCTTCGATCCCTGCGAAGACTTCGATCTCGGCCTCGTCGCCAACCGCGCGAATTTCTTCGATTTGCTCTAGAATTTCGGCATCCGAGAGGCCCATGCCGCCGACAATGCCAGGGCCCTCGGCGTGGTCGGCGATCCCGAAGTAGTCGTAGCCCAGCTCGGCGGCAGCCTCGACCATGGCCGCGATCGTGGTGTTGCCGTCTGACCACTCGGTGTGGGTGTGGAAATCGCCACGGATGTCCTCACGAGTGATGAGTTCCGGTAGCTCACCGTTTTCGGCGGCGGCGATCTCACCGCGGTTTTCCCGCAGTTCCGGCGGAATCCATGGCAACCCGAGCGCGTCGTACATGCTTTCTTCCGTCTCGCCGGCGACGCGTTCGCCGACGCGCTGCCCGCTGTCGGGGTCGTCGATCTCATCGACATCGAACGCGCCGTACTCGTTCAACTTCATCCCGCGGTCGATCGCGTAGTTGCGCAGGCTGACGTTGTGATCTTTGCTCCCCGTAAAATACTGCAGCGCAGAACCGAACTCCTCGGGGACGACGACGCGAAGATCCACTCGAATCTCGCCGACGCGGACGCTTGCCTTCTCTGGACCCGACTCGATCTCATCATCGACCGACTCCCATGCGACGAACTGGTCGATGACGTCCTCGCGCACGTCAGTTGCCACGAGTGCATCGACGTCGCCGATCGTCGCACGCCACCGGCGGATCGAGCCGGCTACCGCACACCGCTCGACGGCGTCGATCGACTCGAGAAAGGCGAGCACGTCGTCGGCAAGCGGTCGTGCCTCGCCGAGCAACTGGCGCTGGCCGACGGTGCGGGCGAACTCCAGATTGTCGAGGATGTTCTGTTCGGTTTTCGGGCCGAAGCCTTTGACCTCCTGAACCTCGCCGACCTCGGCGGCTGCCTCGAGGTCGTCTAACGTTTCGATCCCGAGTTCGCGATAGAGTTTGCCGGCCGTCTTGGGACCGACGCCCTCGATCCGAGTGATGTCGGCCATGTCGATCGGCAACTCGGCGCGAAGCTCCTCGAGTTCCTCGACCGACCCGGTTTCGACGTACTCGACGATCTTCGAGGCGATCGCGTCGCCGACGCCTTCGATGCTCTCGACGGCCTCGCGATCGCCGGCGTCGACGCGGTCGGCGATCGGTGACGGATAGGCGCGGACGTTTTCCGCTGCCCGGCGATACGCGCGTGGTTTGTATTCGACGCCGTCAGCTTCGAGCAAGTCGGCGAACTCCTCGAAGCGGGCGGCAAGTTCGGCGTTGGTCGTCATCGGCCCCTCCGTGCGCTGGCGTCGTCGTTCTCTCCCAGCGCCTTTTTCAGGAACGACATCCAGCGCTTGCGGTCCTGCGCGTGCTGGAGCTTCTGCTCACGTTCGAGATCGGTCGGTCCCAGACTCTCGAGGGCATTCAGCGCTCGATCGATGCCGATGATGCTCTTGGCGAGTTCCTCGCCTTTCTCGCGGGTGATGTCGCCCTCCTCGATCTGCTCTAAGCGCTCGAGGCGCTCACGACGCAGGTTCTTTTTCGCCTGCTCGACGCGTTCGCGCTCGCCTGGGGGAACCGTCTCACGGCGCTTGATCTCGAAGACGAACGTCCGGAGGTCGATTTCTTCCCCCTGAACCGTGATCGTCTCCGGGATATCCGCGCCGACAGTTGCGCCCTCGCGCTCGACACGCTCGAGCAGTTGCTTGCGCTCGTACTCTTGCACGACCGAATGTGGGCGACGGGGAGGCAAAAATGTACAGCCCACGGCGCATATGGTGTTCAGATACGCTGATTCCATGTGAAGCCGAACGATTTGACCTCATCGACGGCTATTTCGACTTCGACGGTGCTGAAAGAACGTGAGAAAGCGACAGTTCGACGTTTTGTCATGCTGAATACGTCGCGTCCCTCGTCGAGCAAGCACCCGGTACGGACGGTCCAAAAAACGAAACGATCTGTCCGCCACACATACTGACCGGGTTGATTACTGTGAAATAATCCGGGCAAACCCCAAATCCCTTAGCTACTCCGCACATACCACCGATCAATGGCCAAGTGCGACGTGTGTGGGAAAGACGAAAACATGCCGTATAACTGTCGGCACTGTGGTGGCACCTATTGTGCCGATCACCGGCTCCCCGAGAATCACAACTGTACGGGGCTCGAAAACTGGAACGACCCACAGGGGGTCTTCGACAGCGGTTTCGACGACGGCGTCAGCTCGAGTGGGAACACATCACGCGCCTCGAGTCTGACTGACAAACTCCCGATCGATACCGGGCCTGGCGGACCGCTGGCGTACTTCCGGGGGAACGCGACCTACACGTTCCTCGCGTTGATGTGGCTGACGTTCCTCGCACAGTGGCTCGTGCTGTTGGTCGCCGGCTCGGCGCTCCACCAGTCGCTGTTCACGCTGACGTCGTGGAACGTCGCGTACGTCTGGACGTGGGTCACCTCCGTCTTCGCTCATAGCCCGGGTAACTTCATGCACATCGTTGGGAACAGCATCGTGTTGTTCTTCTTCGGGCCGCTCGTCGAGCGCTACATCGGCTCGCGTGACTTCGCGATCCTGTTCATCGTCAGCGGCGCGCTCGCCGGACTGGGTCAAGTCCTGATTTCGGCTGCACAGGGCGCTCCGACGGCCGTCCTCGGGGCCAGCGGCGCGGCGCTTGCTATCATGGGCGTGCTGACGGTCTTGAACCCCGATCTCAAGGTGTACCTCTACTTTATCCTCCCAGTGCCGATCTGGCTTCTGACCGCCGGCTACGCCCTCTTTAGCGTGTTCTTCCTCTCGGTCGGCGATGGCGGGCCGATCGCTCACGGGGCCCACCTCATCGGCCTCGTGATCGGCCTCGCCTACGGCCAGTACGTCAAGCGAAATCGCAATCTCCGGGCTCCGAGTCGCCTCGAGTTCGGCGGTGGCGGTCCCGGCGGGCCGGGCGGCCCAGGTGGCCCCGGACGCGGCCGGTTCTGACCGGTCCTCATTTCTACGCTCGCACCGCGACAGCCCGCAACTGATTTTCGCACGGCCACTCTCACCGCAAACGAATGAGTCAGCCCCGGCCAGACCTCGCGCCCGATCCCAGCCTTTCGCGTGCGGAGATGGAAACTCTCCAGCGCGAGATCGCCGATATCGCCGTCTTCGAGGACGACTTCGCGTTCGATCCCGACGCGCTCTCGAGCCCGCTCGCGGCGGCTGCCAGTGGAGACGAACAGCCGACCGTCGTCGGCGTCGACCAGTCGTTTCTTACGAACGCCGACGGCGAGCAGGATCACGCCCTGAGCGCCGTCGTCGCCACCCGCGGCGGCGAGGTAATCGAGCGCGTCCACGCCGTCACCGGCCTTGATATCCCCTACATTCCCGGTTTGCTCTCGTTTCGCGAAGGGGGGCCGATCCTCGCGGCGCTCGAAGAGTTGTCCGTCGATCCCGATCTCATCCTCTTCGATGGCAGCGGTCGCATCCACTTCCGACAGGCTGGCATTGCGACCCACATGGGCGTCGTCAGGGACGTTCCGAGTATCGGCGTCGCCAAAAGCCTGCTCTGTGGCCGCCCGCGCGAGGACACCACCGATCTCCCGGCAGGCTCTCGAGTCGCCATCGAAGCGAACGACCGCGTCGACGCCCCCGATGGAACGCTCATCGGCTACGCTGTCCAGACTCGCCAGTACGACTCGCCGAATCAGCATATCAACCCGCTGTACGTCAGCTCTGGCCACCGAGTCGGCCCCGAGACGGCTGCCAACGTTGTCCTCGAGCTAGCCACGTCGTACAAACTCCCCGAGCCAGTGAGACTCGCGGACAAGTATGCTGACGAAGCCAAACGGGAATTCAACCAGTAGGCAGACCCGCGTTCCACCGACGACAGCTCCCTGACCAACCGCTGCGGCGGGTGGGACTGAAAGGGGCTGATCGGGAGCTTTCGGGGTAGTTGCTGTCGCCGAACAGGCAGTCGACCCATACTGACCGTATCCGAATCCGGAACTAACGACTAGCGCGACAAACCGTCGATACTTAGGTATCGTCTCTCGAACCGGTCACGTATGGCTACCGCTGAGGACGTCGAGGAGACAGCCGATGACGGGCCGGATGGTACCGTCGTCGAGGACGACCGCGAGCACGCGACGGGCGAGACCGACCGCTACACGCGCAAGAAATCGGTGCTGATCACCGGCTGCTCGTCCGGTATCGGCCGCGCGACCGCTCGAGCCTTCCTCGCCAAGGACTGGCAGGTCTTCGCGACGGCACGGGACGTCGACGATATCGAGGAGCTCGCGGAGGCTGGCTGTGAAACCATCGCGCTGGACGTTACCGACCCCGAGCAGGTCGCGACGGCCGTCGAGGAGACCGTCGACATCGCCGGCTCGATCGATTGCGTCGTCAACAACGCTGGCTACGCCCAGATGGGGCCGCTCGAGGACGTCGCCACGGTCGACCTCCACCGGCAGTTCGACGTCAACGTCTATGGCCCCCACCGGCTTACGCGGGCCGCCCTGCCGCATATGCGTGCCCAGGGCGAGGGTCGGATCATCAACGTCTCGAGTGTCATCGGGCGGATCTCGCTTCCCGGCGCGGGTGCCTACGCCGGCTCGAAACACGCCCTCGAGGCGATGAGCGACGCCTTACGCGGGGAAGCCGAAGAGTTCGGGATCGACGTCGTCGTGGTCGAACCCGGCCCGGTCGAGACGAACTTCTCCGACCGCGTCGACGACGAACTCCCCGAAGACGAGCGAACGCCGGCCTACGAATCGCTGTACGAACTCTACGACGAGGCACAGCTGATCGGCGGGGGAAGCGGCGGTCCATTCAGGGCAGCTCCCGACGACGTCGCCGCGGCGATCCTCAAGGCCGCGACCAGCCCCGAGCCGCCGGCCCGGTACCCAGTCGGCCCGATCGCCCAGTACGGGATCTACGCACGCTATCTGCCCGACCGGCTGCGCGATGCGGTCTACGGGCTCCTGCGGAAACTCGCATAAGCTCCGTTCTCACTGGAGTCGGCGACACGCTACTCGTCTCGATCGTATCGCTCTGCCGCCGACTCAAAGCCCAGTTCCGACTGCTCGCGGCTGCGGCGCTCCTCGAGAGTTGCGATCGCCTTGGGGTCGAGCGCGGCGTCGTCGGTGATCCGTGCCCACGAATCGTGGACCTTGGCGTGACACCACCGGCAGAGATACACCGTAATCTCGTGAGAGAGGGTGTCGCCATCGCGCGCGTACGACAGGTGGTGTTCCTCGAGCAGCGGCCGCTCGTCGTCGTGTGCCAGCCGTTTCTCTTCGAGGCCACAGCGGACGCATTCGCGGTCGCGATTGCGCGAGCGGAAATGCGGACAGTCGGCCCACGACCACTCGGATTCAGGGTCGACGACAGGACATGCGTACTCCGCCTCGGCGCGCTCGCGGGCGAATTCGGGGTCGTGCTCGTAGTGATCGAAGGCGTACCGGCAGTTACCGTCCCCGGTGAGGTAGTCACAGACGCCCGCAAACTCATAGGGATCGTCGACGCCGACCGAGGTTCCCTGCGGCGTTTTCTCCATCGTCGGCAGAGCTACGGCTCGAGGGGTGTTGAATCGCCCGGCACACGCGCTCGTGGCGTCGTTCCACACGGTGGGCGTTGTCGATGGGATTTTGCCAGCGGACTGCGTCGACATCGATCATGCTACCGATCGACGACACCGAGACGCTCCTGTCGGCCGACGACGTGATCGACGTCATCGACGCGATCGGGGATCGCGACCGACTCGAGGTCGCATACACGGTGTACGACCATCCGGCAGAGGGCGTCACCGTCCCCGAGCTTGCAGCCGAGCTCGGTGGGACGGAAGCCGAAATTCAAGACCGAATCGATGCACTCGTCGACGGCGGCGTCGTCGCCGAACGAATGGCGTGTCTGGTCGACTGTTCGATCGACGGCCCCCAGTACGAACTGACGCAGTTCGGTCGCCTGCTCTTCGAAGAGGGTGTCCTGTCGTTGTTCGATGCCGCCTCGGCCGTCAGCGAACTATAAGCACGCGTCGGGACTTTTTTCTCGTCGCCATGCAGACTCGAGGCCGTGCGACTCGTCCATGAATCAAGCGGCGACGGGCCGGCCGTTGACGATCCGTCAGCCAATGGGGCCGACCGAACCGTTCTGGCGACGGCGGTCGACGTCGCGGACTCGCTTGTCAGCCAGACCCGCGGACTGATGTTCCGTCGCTCCGTGCCCGCCGACTACGCGCTCGTCTTTCGGTTCGACTCGGCGAGGGTTCGTGACCTCCACATGCTGTTCGTCTTTTTCCCGATCGACGCCGTCTGGGTCGTCGACGGCGTCGTCCAGCGCGTCGAGCGGCTCCGGCCGTGGCTCGGATTCGCCCGCGATCGCGCGGATCTGATCGTCGAACTCCCGGCTGGGGCCGCAGCCGACATCGAACCCGGCGATCGGCTGACCCTCGAGGGCAACGACGAGCACTAACAGCCCACAGGTGCGGACGCGCCGGCGCTGCGCGACCGGCGGATTTAAGTCGGCAAGATCCGTTAGCCTGCAGTACAATGGCACGCCATACGCCATCTGACGAGGATAGAGGAAGTCGGGGCAACCCGGCTGGGCGTGAAATTCTCCGACGAACGTAATCGCAGTCCTTCAAACTCACCACTCTTGCCTGTAAGTCATTCACCCGAACAGACGATCGCATCGGACCGTACAGTACGCCTTCTCGACACGACGCTTCGCGACGGCGAGCAAGCGCCGGGCGTCTCGCTGTCGCCGGACGAAAAAGTCGACATCGCTCGAGCCCTCGAGCGAGCCGGCGTCTCGACCATCGAGGCCGGCAGCGCCTGTACCGGCGCGGGTGAACGACAGGCCATCTCGCGGGTAACCGACCTCGACCTCGACGCTCGGATCACCAGCTTCTGTCGCGGACTCAAAGGCGACATCGACCTCGCACTCGAATGTGGCGTCGACGGCGTCCACATCGTCGTTCCCGCAAGCGACCGCCACGTCGAGGACAAGGTCGGCACCTCCCGCGAAGACAACCTCGAGAAAACCGCCGAACTCGTCGATTACGCGAAAGACAACGATCTCTGGGTCGAGGTCATCGGCGAAGACGGCTCGCGGGCCGACCTCGACTACCTCGAGGACCTCGCGGAAGCGTCGCTCGACGCGGGCGCGGACCGGTTCTGTTTCGCCGACACCGTCGGCCACACCGGACCGGAACACACCTACGAAGCCGTTGCCCGACTCGCTGAACTGGGCCCGGTCAGTGCCCACACCCACGACGACCTCGGACTGGGCGTGGCCAACGCGCTCGCGGCGATCTCGGCGGGTGCCGATCTCGTCCACTGTACGGTCAACGGGCTCGGCGAACGCGCCGGCAACGTCGCCTTAGAGGAGGTCGCGATCGCCTTAGCGCACGTCTACGACGTCGAGACTGCCGACCTCGAGGAGCTATACGATCTCGCACAGGTCGTCTCGCGGGCGACCGGCGTCCAACTGCCGCCGAACAAGGCTGTCATCGGCGAGAACGCCTTTACCCACGAAAGCGGCATCCACACCGACGGCACGCTCAAAGACGACAAGATGTACGAGCCCTACCCGCCCGAAACGGTCGGGCGCGAACGCCGGCTCGCACTGGGCAAACACACTGGCCGCGCGGGCGTCAAAGCCACGCTCGAGGAACACGACGTCGATGCTGACGACGACGAAATCGCCGAAATCGCCACGCGCGTCACCGAACTCGGCGACCGCGGCCGCCGCGTGACCGACGCCGATCTGCTGGCGATCGCCGAGGACGTCACCGGCGAGGACCGCGACCGCGTCGTCGACCTCCTCGATCTCACCGCCACCAGCGGCGGTGCCGTCCCGACCGCCAGCATCCGACTCGAGGTCGACGGCGAGGAACGCGTCGCCAGCGGAACCGGTTCTGGCCCCGTCGACGCCGCCGTCTCGGCCGTCCGCGAGGCGCTGGGCTCGATGGCCGACGCCGAACTCGAGTCCTACCACGTCGACGCGGTCACGGGTGGCACCGATGCCGTCGTTACCGTCGAAGTGACGATGGTCCGTAACGACCGCTCGGTGACCGTCGCCCGCAGCGAGGCAGACATCACGCGCGCGAGCGTCACAGCGATGGTCGACGCGCTCGATCGGTTGCTCGCGGCCGATCAGCAACCGCTCGCACCGGCTGACGACTGACATCACCGGTCGCCGAGCGGAATACTTCGTGTGCTACGATTCGAGACGACGGCATACCTGGCGTCTGCTGAACAGCTCTGCGCTCATTCCTGTCGGAAGGGGTCACTGACGACGTTCCACGGATCGAGCAAGTACACGCTCGCGAGAAACAGCGCGAGTACGACGACGAACAGGCGAGCAGCCCCACTCACCGACGACGGAATCCCGAGGTCGAGCGTCGTGGCCATCACGACCGCAACCGCGATCCAGAGGCCCGCGACGATCAGTCGTTTTTGACTGTCCATAGTCGTTCGTTCGACTCGAGTCGCTTGAATACGTGTGGTTTCGAACATCGAACAGATCGGTCCCGGCACGTCGACTCGAGGGAGCGGACAGAGGCGGATCGAGATTCGAGACGGCTTTAGTTGAGAGATTTCTCGTGTGAGGCTGGGATCACGTCACCGTGGTATGGCAGAGCCTATCGCTTGCGTTCGCGAGAGTTGCAGATAGAAAACAGCTTGCCGACCGTTTACGGCCACGCAATTGTCAGTAGATCGATTATAACAAATCGGCAAATTCGTGACTGTTCGCTCGAGATGGAAGACGACCAACAACACGATCCATCGGCACGGACGACACGTCGCTCGTACGTCAAACTGCTCGGTGCGCTCGGGCTCGGCGGCGCGACGACTGGGACCGCTGCACTGAGTTCGCAGGCCGGCACCGCTGGGGCACAACCCAGAAGTGAAGCGGGCAGGATAACTGTCAGCGACTCGGGAACGACGATCGACGATGCCGTCTCCCAGTTGGACTTCGGAGACGCGCTCTCAGTAGTCGAGGCCGGCGACGACGCCGTCCGGGTTCAGGCTGATTCGAATCCGAGTATCGTCGACGTACGCGACGATCTCGGGGTCGAACCTGCGGAAGACGATCTGTGGGCGGCGATCGAAGATCACTACTTTTCGTTCGCACCGACGGAACGGAATCACTGCTACACGATCCCCGCCGGGACGTGGAACGTCGCGACGGACAACGTCCACTTCGACGCCCACGAATTCCTCGGTATCGTCGGTGACCCGTTCGCCGTCCTCAAAGTCACCGAACAGGACGTCGATCGCATGATGACCGTCGGTTCGCTGGATGCCTCGCTCCCACATGCCCAGCGGACCGTCATGCGTGACCTTCAGATCGACATTCGTGGCAACTACGATACCGGGATCGCCCGCTGGTACACCTACCGGTACGGCCATATGGAGAACATCTCGATGCGTGGCAGACGTGACAAGTTCAACAGCCAGTACGGCGGCGACCGCCACACGATTTTGGTCGACGGCGTTCGATCATCCACGACCAACGTTATCAACAGCTGTTATCTCAACAATGGCGATACGACGTCCGACCGATCAACGCACGTCGGCCACGCGATCCCGTTCAGTTCGGACATCTACAACCAGGGGACGAACTACTGGAAAGGATGTCAGGTGTCGGACTACATCGATAACGGGATTTACGTCTCGGGTGACGACGGCCGAAACACCATCACCGGCTGTCACGTCCGCAACTGTGCCGGCGCGGGCATTCGAATCGGCCCCAACGACTACGTGCAGGACTGTCAGATCACGATGACCGAACAGCCCGGCTATCCGTGGTCCGGCCTCTGGCTCGAGAACGGCGGCGGACAGCTGGTTTCCCAGTTGCTGATAAAAAACACCGTCGAGAAAACCACCGAAATCATCCGTCTGACACAAGATGGGCCAGCCCGGCTCACCGATATCCACATCACCGACGAGGGAACCGACGGCCGGGCGATTCGGGTCGACGACAACGACGACGCACCGACCATATTCGACGCGTGTACGATCACTGATCGCTCGAGTCCGTCGACGTCCGATTACGCCGTTTACGTCAGTTCGTCGAACGTCACGTTCAACGACTGCGAGTTCGATATCGAGACACAATCCGCCACGGACCGACACGGCGTCTTCGTCACGAACGGCGGCGATGGAATCGACCGGCTTACGCTCGATACGTGTACGATCGATCCTGACGGTGCGAGCCTCCGGTTCGCCGAGAGCGGGGCGGACCATACCGTCGAGTGCTCGTTCTTCGAGGGGCTCGTCATGAGCGACCCCGAAACGACACTCTCGAGGGTGCTCTGGGTCGGCAATCGCCACCGCGGTGAGACGATTTTCCGCGGCGAACGGTCGCAGTGGCAAGGTGACTTTAACTTCGGATTCGAGATCTAATCCAGTGTCAGTGGTGGCAACGAGTTGTCGAGACGGTTACGACGAGTCGATTACGCCGAGGCCGACAGTCTCGTCTTCGAGGACGTTCTGGCGCTTACTCACCATACCGACATCTTCGTAGGAGGTCGGGCCGGGGACCTGGTGGGCTTCGGGTCCTGGTTCCTGCCCGAGGTAGGTGACGTTCGGGTTCGTCCCGAAATCTTCGAGCAGTTCGAACTCGTTGCCCGAGGGCGGGATGTACTCCTCGAGTCGCTGCTGGGCGACGTCTTCCCGATTGTTCACCACTATGTCTGGGCTATCCTCGCCCGACCCCGCAGGCGGTCTCTGGAACTGGTCGACTGTGAGTCCGAGTTCGCGAAGGACTTCCTCACTCTGGAGGGCGAGTCCGTGGTCCTCGAGGATCGAGACGACCTCGAGGATCGTCGCTTCCTGATCCACGAGCGTATCGCCCGGCGGTGCCTCCTGATCGTACTCGACGTTCGTGAGCTGGACCGCCGTCGCAAGCATGATCGACTGCTCGTCGAGGTCATCAACGGCTCCGGTGACCGCATCCAGATCGGTGCCGACGCCCTCGAGCATCGACGGGAGGTCGTCGGGCGAGGGCAGCATCGTACTCAGGCGGATGAGGACTCGCGATCGGGCCGGGTTCTCTTGGTACCGCGACGGGTCGCTGTTCGGGTTGTTCTTATCACCGAACTGGATAACGCTCGGCGGGCAGGCCACTTCGCAGGCCGTCGTTCCGACGTTGCTTTCGCCGAAGTTGCCGTCCTGACGAGGTGGGTCGAAAACGCACTTCGACATGACGCCGCGGGGGGCCCGACTGCTGACACGCCGGTCGCGATAGTCATAGACCATGTCTGAACTGAGCTCCTCTTCATCGACGTTCGGCTCCTCCCACTGGAAGTAGTTGACGCCGTACGGACAGGCGACCTGACAGTACCGACAGCCGATACAGACGTCGTAATCGGTCAGCACCAGTCCGCCTCTGTCTCGAGTGTGTCGTGCTGTCGTCGGGCACACCTTCTCACAGGGTGCATCGGTACAGTGTTGACACGGGCGGACGAGGAAGTTGAACTCGCGGTGGCTCTCGAAGTTGTCGGGATCGGGCGACTCGACGTTGCCGTCCTCGAACGCGAGGACGTACATCCAGTTGGCACCCAGATCCCAGCTGTGCTCTGCGTTGCAGGCAGTCACACAGGAGAGACAGCCATCGCAGTACTCGAGGTCAATCGTCATCCCCCACTGCGTCGCGTCCTCATCGGGATGGACCTCGCCGGGGTCTTCGACTGCCTCCTGTTCGGGCTCTTGTTGATCGACCGCTCCCCAGCCGAGGCTGGCGAAGCCGACGCCAGCACCCGCCTTCTTGAGCATCTCACGACGGGACTCCGTGCCGGCACCGAGCTTCGAGAGCATCGCGCCAAACCCACCCTCATCGTCCTCGTCGTCCGGGCTGGCGATCGGCCGCTCGTCCTCGCCGAACTCCTCCATCACGTCGTCGTGATACCGCTCGTGGAACTCCTCTTCTGAGAGCTCCCCCTGCGTGACCCGCATCGCATCTTTCCCCATCTGCATCCCGAGTTCGGTGTCGTACTCGGTGTCGTCGAGGAGGTCCTCGAGTTCGTCCTGCCACGACTCGCCGAGCGGATGAAACGGCTCATCGGTCGTGTCGGACCCCTCACCCGCTGTCGGGTCGTCGGAACTCATCGTTTCCTCCCCGTCGAAGCTGGCGACTCGCGTGGCATTCCCGCTGGTCGCTGTCGGTTCCACCCTGCAGGTACTGACCGGGAAGATACTGGCGTCGGATACATGGATTCCTCGTGACAAGCAATCTACGTCAAGGACTAACATAGTGACCGGCCTTGCGAATGATGGGGGACCGCCCGGGTTCCTGCGATTGGCTATTGTCACTTCCCCATCAGTTCTCGCTCGAGACTGGTGTCCACTCGTCATAATGAAAAAGCAGGTGGCAGGCGGAGCGGTCGGCGCAAGCTGGCTCGCAGCACGGATCGGTCAGCTTGCGGTTCGCCATCTCGACCTCGGTGAGCGCGAGGGACGAAAAACTCGACGCTCGTTACGAGCGCGCCCGCGATCGCTGTTCTCACCGCGACGTCCGACGAGCTCGAGGACTCGACACCCATGCACCTGTTTCGCCTTGGATACGCCAAACCGGACACAATGCGAACGCCGCGGCGGTCGCTCGAGGACGTGATTACCTGACAGAGACACACGCCGCTACGTGTCGCTCGCCGTTTTGTGTCGCTGAGAAGCGCCGAGAGGGAGATTTGAACCACGGTCGTTCGCGTTGCTTCACTCCCTGATTCAAATCTCTGATTGTCGTTTCCAGCGACCGAACGACTCGCGACGCCACGCGTCGCTCGTCGGTTGTGGTCGCTGTAAAACGCCGAGAGGGAGATTTGAACTCCCGAGTCCGTGAGGACAGCAGATTTCGAATCTGCCGCCTTGGCCGGGCTAGGCTATCTCGGCTCACTCACTTCTACTCGAGAGACGTTTTTACCCGTTTCGATTTTCTCGCTCTCTGTGACTGCGTGCCGTTCGTCGGTCGGTGGCGACCCCGGTCGACCAGCCATCCGCAACGTAGACCGTGTGTCGGCCGGTCTGCGGCCCGATTACCCCGTGTTTTTCATGCCGGCCGCGATACCCTTGACCGTCAGCCGGAGCGTCCGTTCTTCGATGTCCGTCCGGTCGGTTCGGCCGAGCAAGTAGACCTGCAGCATGTTCAGCGGGTCGACGTACGGGTTTCGCCGCTCTAAGTTCTCGCCGAGCCAGTCGCGAGTGTGGAGTTGGTCACGCTGGCCGATCTCGGTGATCAGGTCGGCCGCCCGCTCGTACTCGTCGCTCACGCGTGGGAAGAACCGTTCGCGCAGGTCCGGCTCAGCCAGGTCGGCGTAGCGGTCGGCGATCTCGAGTTCAGTACGAGACAACGAGAGCGCAGCGTTGTCGAGCGTCGTCCGGAAGAACGGCCACTTCTCGTACATCGTCTGTAAGGTATTCATCGACCCGCCGTTCTCGAGATACGCCTCGACACCGGTCGCGAGGGCGTACCAGCCCGGCAGGATACACCGCGACTGGGTCCACGAGAACACCCACGGGATCGCTCGCAAGTCTTCGACGGTGCGCTCGCCCGACCGGGAGGCTGGCCGCGACCCGAGATCGAGGTCTTCGATAACGGTGATCGGCGTCGCCTGCTCGAAGTACTGGACGAAGCCGTCGCTCTCTAAGAGGTCGCGGTACTCCCGACGCGCGGCGTCGGCCATCGTCTCCATGGCCGCGACCCACTCCTCGTGGACCTCCTCTTCGGGCTGATCTAGCGCCTGCTTGCGCGCCCGGAGCTGGGCGTTGAGCATCTGCCCGATGTTTCGCTCGGCGATGCGCGGATTGGCGTATTTCTCGGCGATGGCTTCACCCTGTTCGGTGAACTTGACCTGCCCCGTGACCGTCGAGTTCGGCAGCGCCAGCAGCGCTTCGTTCATCGGCCCGCCGCCACGCGAGATCGAGCCACCGCGGCCGTGGAACAGCCGCATCGTCACGTCGTGGTCGTCACAGATTTCTCCGAGCCGGCGCTGGTTCTTGTACAGCGACCAGTTCGCCGCCAGAAAGCCGTTTTCCTTGTTCGAGTCGGAGTACCCCAGCATGATCTCTTGGGTCCGCCCGCGGGCCTCCAGCGCCTGGGCGTAGGCTTCGTTTTCGAACAGCGTGCCCATGATCCGCCGGGCCCCCGAGAGGGCGTACTCGGTCTCGAGCAGCGGAACGATGTCGATCCCTGCGTGTTCGGGCAGGGAAATAACGCCGGCCTGATCGGCCAAGAACAACACCTCGAGGACGTGGCTTGGCTCCTCGGTCATCGAGATACAGTAGGTGTCGATGGCGTGGACCCCGTACTCGGTCTGCCAGTCGGCGAGACTGTCGAAGAGTTCGAGGACGCGCGCCGAGTCGTCCGAGAGATCGGTGGTCTCGCTCAGATCGATCACCGGCTCGTCCTGTAAGACGGCGTCGGTCAGCAACTCGACGCGTTCGTCCTCCGAGAGAGTACGGTAGTCGATGCCCTCATGCTCGAGGGCCTCAGCGATGGCGTCGGTGTGTTTCTGCTGGTGGTCGCGTAAGTCGAGACTCGCAAGCGAGAAGCCAAAGGTGGCGACCTGCCGCCGGATCGGATCGACGTGTGCGTCGACGATACTGTCAGCGTCGTTGGCGCGCAGGCTCTCGGCGATAACGCTGAGATCGGCACCGAGTTCGTCGGCGTCGTCGTAGCCACCCGGCCGCACGTCGCCGACGCGGCGGAGCCGCTCGCGCATGAGTTTGAGTTTCTGCCGGTAGGGCTCGTCGGGGTAGCGCTGCTCGGCCGTGCGAGCGCTGCCGGGCAGGCGCTCACGGTCGCGCTCGAGTGAGGCCTGAAACGCGGAGCCAGCGTCGATCCGGCTGCCGTCCTGGCTCAAGACACCGGAGAGGCGCTTGAGTTGATCGCGGTAGCGATCGAGGATCACCGAGCGCTGGCGCTCGAGTGTGTTCGCTGTGACCTCTGGGGTGACGTAGGGGTTGCCGTCGCGGTCGCTGCCCGCCCACGAGCGGAACTCGAAGAGCTTCGGAATCTCGAGGTCGCCGGGCACTTCCGCGTCGATTGTCTCGTCGAGTTCGTCGTAGACGTTGCCCACGACGTCGAACAGCGTGTTCTCTAAGTACCACTGGACGTTGCGCGCCTCGTCTTCGGGCTCGGGCTGGCGGTTGCGCACCTGTGGCGTCTGCCAGAGACTCGTCACCTCGGCGTCGATATCTTGCCAGAGTTGGCGTTCCTCCTTGTCGGTCAACAGTCGCTCGTCGAGTGTCTCGAGCGACGTCGAAATCTCCCGCAGTTTCGACTTGACGGTCTTTCGTCGAGCCTCGGTCGGATGAGCGGTGAAGGTTGGCTCGATCAAAACGTCGTTGAGAATCTGTCGGACGGTCTCGACGTCTTCTTCGCCGAGTTCTTTGGCTGCAGCCTCGAGGCTGTCCTCGAGTGTGCCCTCCTGGGAGTCCGTGCGGATGGTCCGGACCCGCTCGCGTTCTTCGGCGAGGTTGATCAACTCGAAGTAGGTCGCGAACGCACGGGCGACGGTCCGCTGTCGGTGTGGCGACAGTCCCTCGAGTTCCGTGACGAGCGGTTCACGTGACTCGAGGTCACCGGAACGGTAATCGATTGCGGCCCGCCGACACGACTCGACCGTCTCGAAGGCCCCCCGAGAGGTCTGGCCCTCGAGGACATCGCCGAGTAATGCACCGAGTTCGCGGACGTCCTGTCTGACGCCCCTGTTATGGAGTTGCATACCGTGTGGATGTGCGTGCCACATTAAAAAGCCCTCGCAGCGACACCGCGCTCACGTACATCGTTTTTCCTGATAGTTACTGGCGGTGCAACGACCCGACCTGGCGGTGGTGACGATGTGCCCAGTCCTCGAGCGATTCGGTATCCGGACCACAACCTACAAAGGTTTATTTACAACAGGTGTAAATCGTTCTGAGGGGCGGTGTGGGGCATCCCTCCCTGCAGCATTCAATTTCAAACAGGTGACAGGAACAGACTTGGATTATATCAGTCGTAAATCGCTCGCACGGAAGTCGACGGCATTCGAACCACGACGCTACTGATCCGTATACTGCGCACAGACCCGCCGAATCCCCTCCTCGAAGTCGATCTGGGGCTCCCAGCCAGTTTCCTCACGGATTTTCGAGGCGTCGGCGCAGGTATCGTGGACGTACACCGACTCGGGAATCGGGTTCTCGACGTATTCCGGCTCGATATCGGTGCCAAGCTCGTCGTTTAGCATCTCGACGACAGTGTTGAAGTCGTAGGCCTCGCCGGTTCCCAGGTTATAGATGCCATCGAGCTCGTTCGTTGCGGCCAACTCGAGGCCGCGGACGATGTCGGAGACGTGCGTGAAATCGCGCGTCTGGGTGCCGTCGCCGTACAACACCGGCGGCTCCCCGTTGGCGATGTCGTCGGCGAACTGCGCGATCACGTTGGCGTACTCGCCTTTGTGTTCTTCAGCACCGCCGTAGCCCTGATACACCGAGAAAAAGCGCATCCCAGCTATCGACATGTCGTAGTGGTTCGAAAAGTACTCGCCGTAGCGCTCCCGGGCGAGTTTCGACGCCTCGTAGCCGGTGTTGACGCTGACGGCCATGTCCTCCGGCGACGGCTCGGTTCGACTGCCGTAGATCGACGATGTCGAGGCGTAGACGACGGTCTCACACCCATCCTGTCGGGCCTGCTCGACCACGTTGACGAAGCCTTCGACGTTGACTCTGGCACCTGTCGTCGGGTCATCCTCATGCATCGCGTACGACGACAGCGCCGCGAGATGGAACACGACGTCGACATCGGTTGGCAAGTCGTCCTCGAGAACGCTCGCGTCGACGAACTCGACATCGTCGTCGAGGTTTTCGGGCGTCCCCAGATAGCAGTCGTCGACGACGGTGACGTCGTTGTCCTCGGCGAGGTGGTTCGCCAGATTCGATCCGATAAAGCCCGCCCCACCGGTAACGAGGACGGCGTGTCCCTCGAGTGTCATACCGAAACGACCACGCCGGCATCGCATAGATGTTTGGAAGTCCGGCAGCGACAGGCGGGCTCGGCCCACAGGTTCTTGGCGATACGTCCCGGATGACGCGCCAATGCGCTACTACGAGGACATCGAGATCGGCGAGACCGAAACGTTCGGCGAGTATCACGTGACGAAAGACGAGATTCTCGCGTTCGCCGAGCAATACGATCCTCAACCGTTTCACACCGACGAGGCGGCCGCCGAGGACTCGGCGTTCGGCCAGCTGGTCGCGTCGGGCTGGCACACCGCGTCGATCTGTATGCGGCTCCTCGTCGACGGTCCGATGCAGGATCGAGCCGGCATGGGTGCCCGTGGCGTCGACGAACTCCGGTGGCACCAGCCCGTGACGCCGGGCGATACGCTCTCGATTCGAACCGAAGTCCTCGAGAAATGCGTCTCCGAGAGCGACCCCACTCGTGGGTACGTCGATACCAAACTCGAGGGGATCAACCAAAACGGCGAGGTCGTCATCTCCTGGATCGGCCTCGAGATGGTCGCGCGCCGAAATTCGGGAGCCGAGTAGAGAAGTCGGTCGCAGAGCAGTGAGTGAACGTCAGCGTGCCGCTGCTTGCAACAGAGCTGCCGCCGGTAATGCGGTCTGCTGTTACTGTGACCCGGCGCACCCGCATGGCAGGTCGTGGGTGCGCCGGCGCTGACTGACAGGGGTTCGTATGACTACTGTTCCGGAGCCATCGCCGGCGCGCTCTGTTCGTGCTCGAGCGTCTCAAGGTAGTCCTCGACGTCGAGGGCCGCCATGCTGCCGGTTCCGGCAGCGGTGATCGCCTGGCGGTAGCGTGAGTCGGCCACGTCGCCGGCGGCGAAGACGCCGTCGACTGCCGTGTGGGTCGTCGCGCGACCCTCGTCGTCCGATTCGGTCTGGATGTATCCATCCGAATCGCGTTCGACGCCGGAGCCCTCGAGGAACCCGGTGTTCGGCGTGTGGCCGATCCCGTAGAAGACGCCGCCGACGTCGACGGTTTCTCGGTCGACGTCGACCCCGTTGTCGGCTTTTTCTTTGGGGTGGCCGTCGGGATGCGAGATCAGCGTCGCGCCAGTGAGGCCCTCCTCTTTGGAGCCGTGGAGGGCCTCGAGTTCCGTGTTCCAGCGGAACTCGATATCCTCGTGCTCGCGGGCGCGGTCGGCCATGATCTCGGACGCGCGGAGTTCGTCGCGCCGGTGGACGATCGTCACGCTCTCGGCGAACTTCGCGAGGAAGAGCGCCTCTTCCATCGCGCTGTCGCCGCCGCCGATCACGAGGACGTCGTCGCCGCGGTGGAACGCGCCGTCACAGGTGGCACACGTCGAAAGGCCATAGCCCATGAGTTCGTCCTCGTTTTCCGCGCCGACCCAGCGGGCGCTCGCACCGCTGGCGACGATCAGCGCGCGCGTGCGGAGGACGTCACCGTTCGAGAGTTCGAGTTCGAACGGGCGCTCCTCGAGCGTCGCGCGCTCGACGGTGCCGTGGGTAAACTCAGCACCGAAGCGTTTGGCCTGCTCTTTGCCGTTCTGGATCAGCTCCATGCCGCCGATCCCGTCGGGGAAGCCCAGGTAGTTCTCGACGTCGGTCGTCAGCGTCAGCTGGCCGCCCGGCTCGGGGCCTTCGAGGACCAGCGGCTCGAGGTCGGCTCGCGCGGCGTAGACGGCCGCCGAAAGGCCGGACACGCCGGAGCCGACGACGATCACGTCGTGGACGGTGTCAGTCATGGCCTCGCTCATTCGGTATAGCCTTCGATCATGCTACGGAGTCGCTCGGCCGGCAAGACGCCGGTTTGCTGTTCGACCTGCTCGCCGTCCGAAAAGAGGACGAGTGTCGGGACACCGCGGACGCCGAACGAGCCGGCGAGTTGCTGGTGTTGGTCGACGTCGACCTTCGCGATTACGGCGTCTGTCTCGCTGGCCAGTCCTTCGAGGACGGGCTCGAGCATCTTACAGGGCCCACACCAGTCGGCGTAGAAATCGACGAGCACGACGTCGTAGCCGGTAGTGACCTCCTCGAAGTGGTCTTCGCTTTCGACGTGGAGTGGTTCGTCGAGTGACTGTCCGGAGCCGCTAGGTGCATCAGTTGCCATCACGACTTTCTATGACCCGGTTACGTTTAAAGGTTTTGTATGTATTGCGCAATACCACCATATCGAGGGTGCGTTAATACGGTGCTACTGTATCATAGTGGCCGGAGACGGCCGATACAGCTGCTACTGAGCGATTTCAGATGACGAGACCCAGGTCAATTGTGTATGGGATGGCAACAAGCGAGCGGAGCGGTGGTCGGATCGAAACCGGGTCAGTTACCGTTCGTTGATGGCGGAACAGACATCCGTGCGAAGTAGCTCCCTCGCGTT
Source organism: Natrinema hispanicum (assembly GCF_004217335.1). Lineage (GTDB taxonomy): Archaea > Halobacteriota > Halobacteria > Halobacteriales > Natrialbaceae > Natrinema > Natrinema hispanicum. The sequence continues at coordinate 150,833 of NZ_SHMP01000004.1, read as the reverse complement.
CCAACGTCGATTTCGAATCGGAACCCCTGTTGCTCGGCACGTTCCCGAAGCGTCTCACGCGTGACGAAGTGGGGATCAGGAAGCGACTCCCCGACGACGAGCCGGCCGCCGGGTTTCAACACCCGCTCGAGTTCGGCGAGTGCCCGCTCCTTGTCGGGAATTTCGCCGAGGACGAGAACCAGATAAGCGGCGTCGAAGCTGTCGTCCGGATACGGCAGTGCCCGACCGTCGCCGTGGACCGGCGCAACGTTGTCGTCGCCGCGCTCGCGCAGTCGCGCCCGGAGGTCCGCGACCATCGGCCGCTGGACGTCGACGGCGTGGACCATTCCAGCCGGTCTGACCGCCGCGGCGACCGTGCCCGTGTAGTAGCCGGTCCCCGCCCCGAACTCGAGGATTCGCTCGCCGGGCCGTGGCTCGAGGACCTCGCACAGCCTCGAGCGAGAGATGATCGGCCGGGGGAGATCGATCCAGACGCGCTGGGAGTACGGACACGGCGACGGGTTTCGCCGCCAACGGAGCGCGTACGCGACGCCAGCGAGGGCGGCGAGGACGCCAGCGAGGGCGGCGAGGACGCCCGCGAGGGCGAGCGATCGGATCGTTCGACGTGTGACCATCGCGCGGCCGTTTGTCACGCCCGGACAAAGGCTTGGTGTCATACGGTCTGCTGTAGCAATGTACCGGTGCAACCGCAGTGCGGGTCGCGGTTACACCAGAAATGATTTACAGTAGTCTGTATCAGGGGGCCGTTCCCAGTGCCGACAGTATTGATCAAAGACCGAAATATAATGGGGCTGTTCAGATTCGACGTCGTGAGTGCGATGCGCGTATCGGTATCGACAGTTACGCCGTATCGCGCGTTGCGCTGTGCCGTGTCCCACCCTCGCTCGTCGGTGATGCGATCGACCGCCAGAGCGAGACCACGAACAGCGCCCAGGCGACGGCGATCAGCGCGAACCCCGCGAGCGTCGCGCTCGCTGTGAGTCCGCCGCGGAACGGAATTGGCGTCAGCCAGAGTACGAGCATGCCGAGGTTCACGCTCCCCACCTGAATCCAGGACGGGTGGGGGTGCTCGGCAGCGACCGTCGTCACCGCTTGGATGATGTCGTGATCCGCAACGGGTCGTGCGAACGCCGCCGCCACGACAGGGAGAAATGCCATCGCGAGCTGGAGCATCCAGCCGAAGATCAGGCCGTTGATGGCCGCAGTTTCGATCGCACTGGCGGGGACGAGATCGGGAACAAGCAAGACGAACGGTGCCCATGGAACAGGGAAGGCGAGCCATAGATACGCTCCGAGAACGAGCGCGATGCGCCGGGAGTGGCTGCGGTCACTGCTGCGGTACGTGCCGACGACGTTCGCCAGCAGCGCGCCCGTCCCGACGACGTAGCTGCCGAGTCCGAGGACCGTCACCTCGTGGCGTGCGAGCCACGGGCCAGCGACGAGGCCGACGACGCCGATCGTCAGCCCCCAGAACGTGACCGAGACGAGTCGGGGATACCGAAGCTCCGCCTCGAGCAGTGCCGGCAGGAGCGTCAACAGGGCCCCGGCGACGATCAGCGCCAGAAAACCCCAGACATTCGCGTGAACGTGGGCCTCGAGCGAGCCGAAATAGCCGCCGGGCCCGTGGATTCCGAGTAGCATCCCGAACGCCGCGAGAATCCCAACGACGAGAAACCACGGTGCGAGTCGGTAGTAGCGGCTGAGTCCGCGGTTCATCGCCCATCCACTCGTCCGAACGACGGTCGAGAGCAGGAGTCCGAGCGCACCGAGGACGATCGTCCCACCGGTGACTGCGACGACCGTCGCACCGGTCGCCATCCCGAGGAGGAGCAACGGATAGCCGGCGTTCAACGCGAGCCACTGCAGCCACCGGCGGCTGGTGGCCGGTCGTCGCGCCGACGCGTCGGTCGCGGTCACCAGCGACGGCAACACGCCGAAGACGGCCTGGGTCAGTCCGCCGATCGTCGCGAGATGGATCAGCACCCATCGAAGGCGTGGCAGCGATTCGACGAGCCCGGACTCGGCGGCGAGGGTCCCCACAATGGCGGCCAAGCCGACCGTCAGGTACAGTCCGGCCATGATGATAAACGGATTCGTGCGCGTTTGCATCTGTTTCTCTCCGTGATCGTAGCTACGCGATACAGGAATCTGTTGAGCCGAACACACGAAGAGTACCCGAACGAATCTGGCAAGACCGAACATATTAGGGGTCAATGGAACGGTACTGTCCCACGGATTCACGCACGTGCCTCGAGCAAAGTTCGCCATCTCGATCCCCGACGCGACATGGATCAACGACGTGTCCCAGTCCCATCCGGAGACGACGTTCGAGGTCGTCTCGGCACTAGCCGGTGAACGGACGGGAATCGCGCTCATCGAGTTACAGACGGCGGATCCGCTCCCGGTGATCACGGACATGGCCGATCGGGCGGATATCGTCGACTTCGATCTCCTCTGGAAAGGTGAGTCGGACGCGTTGCTCCACGTCGAAACGACTAGTCCTTCGATCCTCCAGCCGGTCTTGAAGTCCGGCATCCCCATCGAGATGCCGTTTACCGTCCGAAACGGCGAGGCAACGTGGACGGTAACCGCAGCGTCGTCCCGGTTTTCCGAGTTCGGTCAATTGCTCGACGAGCTCGGCATCGAGTACACCCTCGAGTACGTTCACGAGATCGGCCACACCCGCGCCGACGACGTCTTGACCGACCGACAACGCGAAGTCCTACTGGCGGCGCTCGAGCGCGGCTACTACGCGACGCCGCGTGAAGCGACGCTTACCGACGTCGCGAACGATCTCGACATCTCGAAAGCGGCGTGTAGCGAACTCCTCCACCGTGCGGAGGGGAGCGTTATCAGGTGGTTTGCTGACGAACACACCGGCGACGCTCGAGCGCGACTGGCGTCGGACGCTAACAGGCGGTGAGCGGGGAGACACGGCTCACTCGCTTTGGATCCGCTCGATCGCCTCGTCGAACCGGGCTTTCGGTTGGGCACCGACGAGGGTTTCGAGCGAGTCGGCGTCGCGATCGACGATGGCGAACGTTGGCGTCGCCGAAACCCCGAGCGAGCGCGCGTGCTCGGCGTCGGCATCGACCTGCGTTTCGAACGTCGATCGCCGCTCGTCGAGACACGTCTCGAGCGCGTCGGCGTCGACACCATCGACCGAGCGCGTGTACTCGAGGAGGTTCTCGGTCGCGGCCCATCCCGAGTTCTTCTCGCCTTGTTCCTCGAAGACCGCCGTGTGCCAGTTCCAGTACGCCGACGGCTCGGCGTCGCGGACCTGGTCCCACACGCACTTGCCGGCGACCGCGGCGGTCATCGAGTCGTCGCCGAAGTACGGCAGCGAGATGAACACGATGCGAACCGTGCCGGGATCGACGTACTCGCGAACGAGGTCGGGAAGCGTCTCTCGTTCGAACTTCCCGCAGAACGGACACTGGAAGTCCGTCCAGTAGTACATCTGGATGGGGGCCTCGGGCGAGCCCATGATCGGCTTGCCAGCGAGGTCGACGCCGAGCGCCGACGTCTCGTCGCTCGAGTGAAACGACGAGACCTGCTCTTGCGTCGCGGTGTCACCGGACCGAGTGAGAAAGTAAGCGCCGCCACCGAGGACGCCAACGAGACCGGTCACGAGAGCGCGACGGGACGGCTGATCGAGCGACATGGTTTGTACTCGCGTCGATTCTCATCGTCGAACCGTAATGGAACCGGCGATTTGCTGAGCCAGCAAATCAGGCGTCGTCCGCGGCTACGATCGGAGCCGTGGCTACGACGGCCGGGAGATGGTGGCCGATTCGGTCCGCCGGAGGCCGTCGACCAGCAGTTTGCTCGGCCCACCATCGAGCCCGTCCGCGACGATGTTGATCCCGGTGACGTTCGAAAGGTCCGGCTCTTCATCGGATTGTACTGGTAGCGACAGTCCATCCGAAGTCTCGATGGCGAGCCAGCTCGTGGGGCCGGTAGCCGTCGGCGAGACGTGCCGTCGTCCGAATCGCGTTCGAACTCCATTACCGACAGTGTCTCGTCAGTCCCGTCCGTATTGTGTGGCGGAACGAGGACAGAATTTGCTGAGTCAGCAAATCGGAGTGGGACATTTCAATCACCCCTGCATCGGTTTATTTAGATGTTCACGCGCGACTCGATCAGGGGATACCTGACGAACCTCTCCGAAGCGGTCTCGTACCCATTCGAGACGTGGCGGGGGACGATCGGGCTGGTGTTCGTGACACTCGCAACTTACGTGCTACTGATCCTGAGTACGATGCCCGAGTTCTCGCTCCAGATGCTCGGTGACGGCCTCCACTGGTTCGAGTACGTCGTCGTCTCGCTTACGGAGACGGTGTACCGGACCGACGGCTGGACCGGGCTCGGGGTCATCGTCCTCTATGCCCTGCTCTCGGGCGTCGCAATCGTCAACGCCGTCGCGCAACTGCGGCTCGTCGGCCTCTCGAGTCTCACCGACCTCACCGGCGTGTTGCCGGGACTCCTCGCGTCGGGCTGTGCGAGTTGCGGCGCTGGCCTGCTCGGCTTTCTCGGGTTCGCCGGCGGATTGGCAGCGCTCCCGTACGACGGCGCATTGCTCCGCGTCGGCGGGCTCGCGCTGTTGCTGTTCTTCCTGGGCCGGGCGGGCCATCCCAAACGCTGTGCGTTCACGACGGAGGCGACGCAATGACGGGACGCCGATTCGGCCGCTCGATCCGCTCGGATCGGCGAGCGATCGGCTGGGGAATCGCAGCCGGGATCGGCGTCTTCGCGCTGTTCGGACTCGTCACCGGCCTCATCCCGAACCCGCTGTACGTCCGGATGGTCCCGCGGACGCCGGTCGATTACCTGTTCCTGACGCTGACCGCGCTACTGGCGGGTGTCTACACCGCACAGCGGGTGGCGACCGACGTTCCCCAGGCCGGACTCGAGGGCGAAGACGGGGACACGAGCAGCGAGGATCGGTGGGCGATGGGCGGGCTGGTCGGTGGCTTTCTGGCCGTCGGCTGTCCGATCTGTAACGTCTTCTTGCTCGCGCTGTTCAGTTCGTCCACACTCATGACCTATTTCGATCCGCTTCGGCCGTTGCTCGGCGTCATCTCCGTGGCGCTGCTGGCGGGACTGATCTACACCCGCTACAAACGCACGTGTCCGACCTGCGCCACGTGATCGAGGCGTTCAGACGGGCTACTGTCCCGATTTCCGGCGCACCCACGGGACGAGTCGCGGGTGCGCCGGAACTGACTCACCGGAGTCCGTCTCACTCGGATTCCGTCCAGTCGCCAGCCTCGGTCTCGCGAAACTCCTCTTTTGTCTTGCGGGAGAGGTCACCGCGAGAGGCGTGGCCGAGAACCGTGTTCAACTCGAGTGGTTTCATACTACTGGACAGCAGTCACGGCGACGCCGGTCGCAGACGTGCGGCCACACCGTGAGGACGGTCGCGAATTCGTGACCGGCTTGACGTCGTTGTGTCCGGCAGTCCCAAGACAGCCGTGGCGATTTGCTGAACCAGCAAATCGTGGCCTATTTGGCACAGAACGTCGGGGTATATCGTGTGCAGCACGGCGGCTCCCCGAACTCGTCGGAGATATTCCGGATCCTCGCGGACGAATACGCGCGGAAGATACTCGTCGCGGCCGACCAGGGTCCCATGACTGCGAAGGCTCTGAGCGAGGAGTGTGATGCTTCTCTTACGACGGTCTATCGACGCGTCTCGACGCTTCAAGACCTCGAGCTCCTCGAAGAACGAAACACAGTCGACTCGAATGGAGCCCACCGAAGCGAGTTCGAAACGGCACTCGAGGGGCTTCACGTCGATCTCACCGATGGCGAACTGTCGCTGACGCTCGAGACGCGCGACGACCTCGCTGACAATTTTACGTCGCTCTGGGACGATCTTCGGGGTGACGACTGATGGAAGCCTCGTTCGTCGTCGCCAAACTGATCACGCTCGTGTTGAGCCTCGTCGTCGCGTATCTGGCGTATCACGGCTACCGGCGAAACGGCCAAACGCCGATGCTATACGTCTCCGCAGGCTTCGTATTTATCGGTGCCGGGGCGATCTGTGAGGGGCTGATCTACCTCGTGTTTCGGACGACGATCGTGTCTGCCGCCCTCGTACAGGCGGCCATCGTCTCGAGCGGAATGTTGCTCATTCTCGCGTCGCTGACGAAGTAGGGGGATCGAGACTAGAAGAACAGCGCCGGCACGGTGTTTCGGAAGATATTGAGCGCGATGACGAACAGGAGCCCGACGACGAACCAGTTGAACCGCTGCTCGTCGATCTCGAGCCGTCGGAGATACGTCCCAGCCAGCAGGCCAACGATGGTGACGACCGCGATCACCGAGCCGAGCCAGAGGCGATAGGTCGTCAGGAGGTCGGTAAACAGGGCCATCTGGACGATCCGGACGGTGAATATCGTTCCAAGCACCATCGAGAGGCCGCCGATATATCGTTCGGTGTCTCGCTCGAAGGTATGGAAGTACGCCGGCAGCAGCGGGCCGAGATTCGCGATCGCAAGCAGAAAGCCCTCGAGGAAACCAGCACTGCCGAGCGCGATCGGGTGGTGGGCCTCCTCGACGGTGACGAAGTTCTGGACGACCTGGAAGACGACGTAGCCGAGGATGACGAGGCCGATGACGAAGGGAACGATCGGCCCGGCGCTGAACGCTGCAAGCGCTGCGACCCCGATGACGCTCCCGACGACGGCAAGCGTCAGTAGCGGCCACTCCTCGCGGACGAACGCTCGTCCCGTATCGGTTTCACCGATCTGGAACATGTTGAGCATCCACGGCGGAATCGCGAGGACGACGACGGCGAACGTCGGGTCGATCACCGATGCGAAGATCGGCGTCGTGATCAGCGAGTAGCCAAAGCCGATCATGCCCTTGACGACGCCGGCAACGATCGCAACCGCGACGAACAGGGCAAGCAATTCGACCGAGAGATCGGACTGAACGCCTTTTCCAATGTGCTCGAGGCCCGGGAAGAAGACGATCGACGCGACGATGACGGCGAGCGTCGCGGCGACCATCATCACCTCGCGATACCGAAACTCGGAGACGTTCGTGAGGAACTGTTCGACGTCGCTGGTAGGTTCTGGTGTGCTCATAGCGAGGATGGCGAAGACGATGCAGTCGCCTTGCAACTCGATACACGCGGCACCCGTATCCCCCTAACCGAGTCGGCGAGATCTACGGCGTTCCGAGTCGGCGAAGGCACACCGAAATAGCCGCTCACAGCCGATCAAACGCAGTTACGCGCGGTTCAGCGGAAACAGGCCGTCACAGCTCGAGGATATATTTTCCGCTAGTGGTCGAAACAGATAGAAAAGACGAGAAGACGGTTCGAGAAAGACCTGCAAGTGGCCCCACGCCAGCACCGCAGTATCGAACCCGGATACGAGTCTCGGTGCGACGCTTCGTCGCCGCCGAATGCGGTACTCGATCGGACCCCTGACCGCAAGACTAGCTTTCGATCGGGGTCGCGTCGGCTTGTGCCTGCTCGTATTTATCCTCGAACTCCTGGATGAGCTGGCCCATCTTGGCGTACCAATCGTTTAACATCCGCTGCATGCTGTCGGCGAGCTTCGACGGATCGGTCGGGAAGTACACGTGGTAGTACCCGCCCTGATCGTAGTTGACCTGGTCTTTCTGGATGAATCCCGTCTGCAGCAGCCGCTGGACGGCCCGGTAGGCGGTCGAGCGCTCGCGGTCGACGGCGTCGGCGATTTCATCGACGGTCATCGGCTCATCGGCAGCGACGAGCGCCCGGAAGCACTCCTTATCGAGTTGCTTGAGGCCGTGGAAGCACTCGAGGAGCCCTTCACACTGCATGTCTTGCTGAAGTTGTTCGGACATCGAATCCGGCATTGGAATCACTTCTATATAGAGACCGAGCGGTTAAAAGACTTGTGTAGAAATCGTACAATCCTGTGTTCGCCTAGTCAGCAGTCGGCGGCGACGCGCTCGCGTTCTCGCGGAGCATGGTGACGCCGCTGTAGACGACGGCACCACTGACGAGCAGCGCGGCCCCGAGGATGATCACCAGGCTCACCACGTCGAACACCGGCATCTCGAGGACGCCGCCGATCTCTCGCACTGCGACTGCGATCGCGCCGAGCAACAGCATGACCCCGAAGTAGACCTTGATATCGTCTTCGTTGACGAGGTTGGTCGCGGCTGCGCCGACGCGGGCACCGAGTGCGCTGCCAGCCAGCAGGGGAACGACGATGCCGAGTTCGACGGCACCGGACTGGGCGTAGAGGAAGCTCCCGATCCCGCCCGAGAAGACGATCTCGAACAGGTCGGTCCCGACTGCGACCGGAACGGGCACGCCGATCAGGTAGAACAGCGCGGGCATACGGATGAAGCCGCCACCGACGCCGAGGAAGCCCGACAGCACCCCCGTCGCGAACGCCACAGCCAGCACCATCCACAGCGACACTTTGAACCCACCGCGGATCGAGATCATCGGTGGCACGTTGTAGGACTGAATCTTCTGGGCGATCTCGGGAATTTCCTCATCCTCGAGATCGGCGTCCTCGTCGACGTCGTGGTCGATGCCGCCACCGCTGCCTTTCATCGCTTCGTAGGTGACGAAGACACCGATCCCACCCAGCAACAGCACGTACGCGACGCTGACCACGGAGCCGGCCAGCCCGATGTGCTGGAGGTACTCGAGGCCGATCTTCCCGACCTCGATGCCGGCGGTCGTCCCGGCGATCATCAAGATACCGAGTTTGTAGTCGACCTGCCCGAGATCACGGTGTTTCAGCGTCGCGATCACGGAGGTCCCGAAGACGAACGCAAGACCGGACCCGACCGCGACGTTCGCGTCGTAGCCCATCACCAGCAGTGCGGGCGTCACGAGGAACGATCCGCCCATCCCGAAGAATCCGAACAGGATCCCGATGAGCAGACCGAACCCGACGAACAGTACGATCAGTGCCAGGCTCATTCCAAGTATCTCCATTGTTAGTTATTCTTAATGCGATTGACGACTGGTTCTCCGAATAGCTGTTCTGCTGCGCCGTAGCCGATATACAGGATGATGGCCTCGAGGAGCACAGCCCCGATGAGCATACCAGCGTCTACCGACGCGGTTAGGCTTCCCCCACCGATCATCGCGTCTCACCACCCATCGTGTGCAGTTGTGTGCGGGTCATGGCTTGCTCTACAATAGACCCTAATCGGATGGCGGTATTAACAGTTTTGGATATGCTGTACAATATTACTGCAACGGATCACACGACTATCCAACCGAAATATATGCGTAAGTTATATCGATATAGCTGTTCAAAGCTCATCGCTGAACGACCGCGATTAAACGCCTCAATCGATCGCGCGCGGATTTTATCGCGCTAGAGAAATACAGTTCCCGGGGACAATCAGTGGAGATCACCCGCTGGTATCGAACCGAATCGTGCCGACTGATGTTCATTGGTTCTGAACTATACAAACAATATTATACAGCGATCGCATCCGTTCGAGACATGCGAGCACTCTACACGACTGATCTCTCGGCAGCCAGTGAAGCGGCGATCGAGAACGAAACCTGCCTCGAGTGTCTCGAGCGAATCGGCATCGAGACGATCCATCTCGTGACTGTCGTCCCCTCGAACGTCCATGCAGGGATGCCAGGTATGGACCTCGAAGGCCGTCGCCAGCGCGCACTCAATCGGTATCAGTCGGTGATGGAAAACGCCGGGTTCGATGTCGAAACTCACGTCGTCCGTGGGACGCCCCATCGTCGCATCAACGGGATCGCCGGCGCTGTCGGAGCCGATCTGACGATCGCCGGCTCGCGTGGCAAGAGCCCGCTCGAGAACCGCGTCATTGGATCGACAACGCGGAACCTCGCGCGGACGACCGTGGTGCCACTACTCATTACACGTATCGAGCGCGAGACTGACGAGCCCGAACTCCGTCGTGAACACCTCTTTCGGCGTATGCTCTATGCGACTGATTTCTCCAAAAACGCCGAACGAGCGTTCGAGGCGTTCTCATCGCTGCGGTATGCGGCCGAGTCGGCGACACTGGTCCACGTCGAATCACCGAAAGATACCGGCGTGACAGCGGACGAAGCCGACGAGCCAGCTGCACGACTGGACGAGCTTGCAGCTCAACTCGAGGAGTGGGACATCGAGACGGAGATCAACGTTCGGCAGGGTGATCCAGCCGACGAGATCATCGCGGCCGAAGACGAGTTCGACGCGACGACGATCCTGCTCGGCTCGCGTGGCCGGAGCCGGCTTCGGCGGCTGTTACTCGGGAGCGTCTCCGAGTCAGTCATCGCGCGTGCTGCAGGGAACGTTTACCTCGTGCCGCCGCCTCGATCGGCGTAACAGGAGCTATATTGGCAACTGAACGATTGACGTACCGACAGAGGGTGTGCGGTTCTCGCTCGCGGTGCGCTTCGAAACGCATCCGTCGTGCGATCTGGTGTGGAGTGACTGTTAGTGGTTTCTAGAGTTGGACGAATCCGTGACTCGGAGTTGACCGCGAAAGCCGCGATACGGACAGGCCAAACACGGATTAGTTCGTTTTAGATAGATAATATCTATAAACACAAGTTACAACATACCAACAAATGGATCGGCGCACATTTATTTCGACAATCAGTGTCGCCTCGGTCTCACTTGCAGGGTGTCTGACGAGCAAGGAACAGCCAGTCGGGACACTGCTTGTCTCCAACGATCACTCATTTCCGCATCTGGTGAGACTCGACATTGCAGTATATATCGATGGCCAGGAACGCGAACATGAAATCGTTAGTCGCGTTCCAATCGATCCAGGGTCGGAAACGGTCTACGAAGGCGTGTTCGACCCTCAGAAGGGGTATCTTGTAACTGTGAAACTCCCCGGATCAGAGACAGCAGAGGTACCCTATGGACGCGACGGTATCGCTATCGAAGAGAATAATTTTTTCGTCAGAATCGGAGAAGCAGGCCATCTCAATGCCGGAGTCTCGTCGCGGTAAGTTCGCAGTGACACGCCCGAATCGGGTTTTGTATTCGACGAATAGACAACAGGCAGTGCGCCCGGCTACGCCATCGGGACCACGAGGACCACACCGTAGCCGAGCACGAACGCAAGCGCAAACGAGGCGATCCACGCACCGATCGTCATCGAGATCTTCCGCGGGCTGATCGCATCTCTGCCGCCGACCGCCGCGCCGCTGCCGATGATCGCACTGACGACGATCTCGTTGAACGAGACTGGGACGCCAAGCAGGATCGCGACCTGCGCGATGAGAAACGACGGGACGAGCGCCGCGATCGAGCGACGCGGCCCCAGCGACGAGTAGTCCTGTGCGAGCGACTTGATCATGCGCGGCGCACCAGTCCACGAGCCGACGAGGATGCCAGCACCGCCACCGACGAGGATGGCCATCGTCGAGACCCCCTCGAGGTCATCGAGCAAGGGCAACAACGGCCCGACTGCGAGCCCGACCTGGCTGCCGCCGGCCGAGAACGCGACGAGCGAGCCGAGTGTCAACAGCACCCGCCTGAGCCCGCCGGTCATGTCCCGCCGGACGTCCCAGTAGACGAGCCCTGCAACCGCGAGCGCTACCGCAAGCGAGACGCCGATCGCGGCACTGACGCTCTCGAGTCCAACGAACTCCTGGACGGTGCTGGAAACGGTGCCGGTCGAGCCAGCGGGGCCGAGAAACGAAAATTCGACGTTCGCGAGGACGCCACCGACGAGGCCCGCGAGCACGGCGATGCTGAACCGTTCAGGCACGTCGGATCGCGGGAGCACGCTCGCGATCCCGTACGCAATGGAGCCGCCGACGAATGGCGTCAGCACCCAGACGGCACCGATCTGTTGATATTTCGCCCAGACCGGCGTCCCACCGAGTGCGAGCCCGACGCCGATCACGGAGCCAGTCACGGTAAATGCCGTCGCGATCGGATAGCCAGTTCGAATACCGATCGCCATGAGGCCAGCACCGATCAGTAAGACGGCGATGACCCCGGCGGCTGGGAGACTCACACCGCCGATGAGTCCGCGACCGATCGCCTCCGAGACGTTTGCACCTTGTGTGACAGCGCCGGCGAAGCCGAAGATTCCGACGACGAACGCGGCCCGCATCGTCGAAATCGTGTTGGCACCGACGGCGGGTGCAAACGGCGTCGCGCCGCTCGAGCCAGCGCCGATGACCCACGCCATAAACAGACTCGCGAACCCGGCAGTGACGAACAGCAAAACGAGAGTGGGGTCCATTAGCGGATCGAAAAGGGCGGCTTAGTCCGCACCTGCAGTCACGGAATCGGCACTGGCGGTCTGGCTTCGCCACCGACCCTGCAGGTACGCGCCGAGGAACATCCCGGCGAGCGCCCAGAGGATGGTGACGTTGCCGATGCCGAGGCTGGCGTAGGCGGCACCCGGACAGATGCCCGAGAGCCCCCAGCCGACGCCGAAGATCGACCCGCCGATCAGGACGTTGCGATCGAACGATTTCAGCCGGCGTTCGAACTGGTCGCCGGTCAGCGGTGCCCGACCGAGCAGTCGCGGAGCGAGGAAGAACGTCACCCCGGTAACGATCGCAGCACCGAACATCACGAACACCAGCCCGAAGTCATCGAACTGGAGGAAGTTCAGCACCACTTCGGGACGGGCCATGTGGCTGAAGCCGAGTCCGAAGCCAAAGATCAGGCCGCCGACCAGCACGAGCGGCATGAAGAGGGGATGGCGGTCCGCCATTACGGACTCACCCCCAGTGCGGCGACGAGCTGTGCAGTCAGGATTGCGACGATCATGAACGTGATTACACCTGTAATTGACGTTTTCGATGCGGAACCGACGCCACAGACACCGTGTCCGGACGTACAGCCCTTCCCGATACGTGTCCCAATACCGACGAAGATGCCGCCGACGAGCAGCCGCCACGGCTGGACGTCAGTCGACCAGAGCGTCAGACCGCCAACCTCGTACAGTTGGCCGGTCGTCCCGGGTTGATAGAGCGAGGTCGTAATCATCCCGGACTGGACGGTCGCCGAGAACACCAGCGCACCCATAATGATGCCGAACGTGAACACGAGCCGCCAGTCACGGGACGAGACGTACCGCTGGAAGCGGGACTGTCCGGAGACGTACGACAGCGTCGACTCGAGGAACGTACTCGCACCGGCGGGGATGCCGGTCCCGAGATAAATCACGACCGTGCCGAGACCGACGAGGAGTCCGCCGATGGCGTACCGACTGATCCCGTTCGGGAACAGTTCGGCGGCCAACTGGAGAGGGACTGGATCAGCTACCATATGAATTATTAGTCACCCGCAAGCGATTCCTGGCTGGCAGCACAGTTGTTCGGGCCGAGCTCGAGTTCGAATGCTTCGTCGTCGTCGGCCTCCTGCTGGCCGAGGTTGGTGGGAATGATGTCCTCGTAGTTGGCCGGTCGCGGTGGCATATCCGAGAGGATGAGCTCGACGAACTCATCTTTGTCCATCGTGAGCGCGTCCATCTCCGCTGTGAGCTGGCCGATCGGAGCGGTGTAGGTGCCGTCGGCAGCGGGTTCGGCGGCGTCGCTGAAGTGTGCGCCACCGATGAGGGTGTCGTCAGGCAGCGAGAGGACACGCTCCTGCAGGCTCTCGTAGAGTTGGGCTGCGGCCTCGGGTGCGCCGTCGTCGCCCTCTTCTAAGTCGGGACGGGCGACGCTCTCGATGAAGAGGCCGTCGCCAGTCGCCAGCAGCGAGTCGTCGACGAGGTACGAGGTCATCCCGGAGGTGTGGCCGGGCGTGTACACCGTCTCGATCGTCGCGTCGCCGACCTCGAACTCGTCGCCGTCCTCGGCGAGGGTCATCTCGTCGGCGTAGGTAACGCCACGGTCGACCGAGGCCTCGGGGATGACACCCTCGACGCCGACAGCATCGAGTGCGCGCACACCCGAGATGTGGTCGGCGTGGATGTGCGTATCGATCGCGTACTGCAGGTCGACGCCGAGCTCGTCGGCGTCGGTGAGATAGCGATCCGTAAAGGCTCGCAGTGGGTCGATGACCGCGGCCTCGTCATCGTCGACGACGAGATAGCCCAGACAGCCCGAGGAGGGACGCTGGTACTGATAAAGGGTACCTGCGCCGTCGTAGTCGGACACTTCGACGCGCTCGTAGATGCGTGCCCAGCCGTTCATCCCATCCTCGAGCTGGTTTGCGTCGTAGCCACGATCTTTGAGCATGCCCGCGACGAACTCGCTCGAGCCACCCTTTGCACAGAGGACCGTCACTTCGCGGTCGTCGGGGATCTTGGCGAGTACGTCCTCGTCGATCTCGTTCTCGAGGAACTCAAAGTAGGGGATGTTGATCGACTCGACGCTGTCCCCGTCGATGTGCCACTCCTCGTACTCCGAGTGGGCGCGCACGTCGAGGAGCGTCACCTCCTCGCCTGCGTCGATACGACTTTTCAATGTCTCCGGAGTCACCGCCGCAACATCGGCATCCGGAGTCGGGAAATCGTCGGCGTTCATATCGTGTACTCACAGGTATCGGTCGATAGCATATAAGAGTTTGCATAGTAGTTCCCCGTTCGCACAATATTGGATGGTTTTCGACTGGAGGCTGCTGGCAGACGCCGGTTAGAGGGGCACTACAGGAGATATTTGTGTCATTTCAGGCCAGCAGTTGTTTGCAAGGGGTGCAAGAACCGGCAATCTTTTAACCCTCGACCCAATATTGCAGAGTAACTCCAATACAAATCACGGAGTACCCCACCATGAGTGAAGCATTCGATATCACGGAGACGCTCGACGTCAAAGGTGAATCGTGTCCAATGCCGGTCGTCAAAACGAAGTCCGCCATCGACGACCTCGCCGAGGGCGAGGTCCTCGAGGTAGTCGCCACGGACTCGGGCAGTATGAGCGACCTCAAAGGCTGGGCAGCCGGGACGGACGGCGTCGAACTCTTAGAGCAGGTCGAGGACGGCGACGTCTACAAACACTACGTCGAGAAGACGGCATAGCATGAGTACGGATACACCCTCGGCGGGAGCTGACAGCGAGCCGATGAGCGAGGAAGCCCTTCAGGAGCGGATCGAAGAACTCGAGGAGCAAGTCGCGTCCCTCGAGACCGAGGTCGGCGACGGCCAGAAGAAGATGACGATCGTCGCAACCCAGGGGACGTTCGACATGGCGTACCCGCCGCTGATCCTCGCGAGCACTGCGGCCGCATTCGGCTGGGACGTGGTCGTCTTCCACACGTTCTGGGGACTCGACATCCTCCACAAGGAGAAGTCCTCGGACCTCAAGCTCAGTGCGGTCGGCAACCCCAACATGCCGATGCCAAACGCCCTCGCTGCCCTCCCCGGCATGGATCGGATGGCAACGCGGATGATGGAAAAGCGGATCGACGAGAACGGCACTGCAACCATCGAGGAACTGATCGAACTGTCCCTCGATCAAGGCGTCGACCTGCAGGCTTGTCAGATGACCATCGAGCTGATGGAGTACGACGAGGACGACTTCTACGACGGCGTCACCACCGGCGTCGGCGCAGCGACCGCCCTCCAGCACATGGCCGAATCGGACATCCAGCTGTTGGTCTAGCCCCAAAACGACTCCCGACCACTGTGTTTACTCGCTCTCAATGACCCTCCACACGACTCAACGTTCGTCGCCGGTCGTACCGCGCATCATCGAACGGATCGCCGAAGCGGACGGTGTCGACCCAACCTCGATGACACCACCGTTGGCCGATGTCGTCGATCCCGACGCGTTGAACGAACTGATCGACCACGGCTCGGACGACGCCGACCGGACGTTCGAAGTGCGCTTTCACTACTGCGGTCACGAAGTCGTCGTCACCGACGACGGTGACGTCGCCCTCGAGTGATCACCAGTCTTCGTCCAACGCCTCGAGCAGCCGATCGACTTCTGTTGTCGTGTTAACCGCGTGAACGGACGCCCGGATCGCGTCCGGAGACGGCAGTTCCCGAACGATGATGCCCTCCGCAGCCAGCCGTTCGACTGTCGCTGTCGGATCCGCAACGTCGATCGTCACCAGCCCTGACTCCGGCGTCGACGGGCTATAGAGCCGATCGTCGGGAACGCCGTCGGCGAGCCGACTCGCGAGGCGACGCACCCGGGCTTCAATGGTGTCGATCCCGACCTCGGAGATCACGCCGATCGCCTCTTTGAGCGCGACGTGAGGTGCCGGGTTCGCCGACCCGACCTCGAGCCGTCGCGCACCGGCCGCGTACTCGTAGGGATCGGCGTTTGCATCTTCGACGCTTCGATAGCCGACAGCACGGGGCTCGAGGTCCGTGGCGACGGCGCGGTCGACGTAGAGAAAGCCCCCACCCCAGAGTCCGAGCAGCCATTTGTGGCCGGCAGCGGCGACGGCGTCGGCCCCCCATTCGCCGACGTCCATCGGCAGCTGTCCGGGGACCTGGACCGCGTCGACGAGCGCGAGCGCGCCGGCGTCGTGGGCGATGTCGACCAGCTCTGTGACAGGGAGTTGCGTCCCGTGGGTCCACGTAAGCGCGCTGAAACAGGCGAGTCTGGCGTCCGCGACGGCCTCGGCGAACTGCTCGAGGTCGATCCGCCCGGCCTCGGTTTCGACGACGCGAACCTCGACGCCCTCCCGCTCGAGGCGCTGCCACGGGAGGATGCCCGCGGGATGCTCGAGGTCGGTGCGGACGACGACGTCGCCGGGCTGCCAGTTGATCGCGTTGGCGAACGCGTTGATCCCGCCGGTCGTGCTCTCCGTGAGCGCGATCTCGTCGGGCTCGGCACCGGTAAACGACGCGACCGTCTCTCGCGTGCGGTCGAACGCCTCGAAGGCGGTCTCGTACGGATCGTCCGCGATCGGTGCGTCGTATTCGTGTGTCCGGACGAACTCGTCGGCAGCGTTGACGACGTATTTCGGGCTTGGGCCGTGTGCGCCGTAGTTGAGGTAGATGCCGTCCTGCAGGGCAGGGACGTCGGTCCGGAGTTCGGTCGGGGTCATCATTACGTTCTCAGACATGGGTCGTCCTCCGTCGTAACTGCAAGCCCGTCGGACAACGGGACACTGCACTGCTCGACGGTGATCCGTTCGATTCCATTGCGAACACCTACGCAATCAGCGGACAATAATCTTGGGCTATTTGTGAAATACTGGGGACGACAGCTGACGGCTTGCATCGACCCGATCGGCCCCGGGCCGACGCCGGTTACGGTGCCTTACACGTATCGACGCCCAGCAGCTGGTAGAGCAGACAGAATCTGGTCACCCCGGTCCCAAAGAAGACGAGTCCGACCAGCGTCGCGATCACGCCTACGATCGTTCCGGCATGGAGGATATGCACAATCGACGCAATGCCGATGGCAATGAGAACCGCACCACCGACGAGCCGTACGAGACGGTCCACCGAGCCGACATTGTTTTCCATAGTCACTGCTATGAACAGCCTGAATTTAAACGTTTCTCGGATTCCGATCCCCTCAGAACGCTGCCGACAACGGCTGTCGGTCCGCGACGGCGCTATGCGGTCGGCCGTCGTTACTCGAGCTTGCCGGAGAGCACTTTCGCCGCGGTCAGAACCGGATCCCAGACGGGACTGAACGGCGGTGCATACGCCAGGTCCGCGTTCTGGAGTTCGGTGACGGTCATCCCGGCGTGAAGCGCCGTCGCGACCGTATCGATCCGTTTTGCGCCCTCGCGGCCGACGACGCTGCCACCGAGTAGCCTGCCGCTCTCGCGGTCGGCAAGCAGCGTGACGGAGAGTTCCTCACCCTCCGGGTAGTAGTGGGCGCGTGTTGCCGCTGAAATCGTGACCGAGACCGGATCGAAGCCGGCCTCTTCGGCTCGCTCCTCGTCAGTCAGCCCCGCCCGGGCGGCCCCGAGTTCGAACGCTTTGACGATGGCCGTGCCCGCGATCTCACCGGTCGGCGTGGGATCGCCGGTGATCGTCTGGCCGATCGCTCGACCCGCACGGTTTGCGGTCAGGGCAAGCGGGACGTGGTCCGGCTCGCCGGTCACGACGTGGCGTGCCTCGGCACAGTCTCCCGCCGCGAAGACGTTCTCGTAGTTCGTGCGACCGTACTCGTCGGTCGCGACCGCGCCGGTCGGTCCGAGTTCGATGCCGGCTGCCTCGGCGAGGTCGACGTTCGGTGCGACGCCGACACCGACGATCACGACGTCGGCGGGGACGGTCTCCTCCTCGAGTGCGACGCTTTCGACACGCTCGTCACCGTCAAAGCCCGACACCGCCGTCTCGAGGTGGAGGTTGACACCCTGCTCGCGCAGATGGTCTTCGACGATTTCGGCGACGGGTTCGCCGAACGGCTGAAGGACGTGGGGCAGCATCTCGTAGAGATCGACGTCGAGGCCGTGTTCCGACAGCGCCTCGGCCATCTCGATCCCGATGTAGCCGCCGCCGACGATCGCGGCCGTCTCGAGGTCGCGCTCGGTGACGTAGTCCTCGATGGCGTCGGCTTCGTCCATGTTGTGGATGGTGAAGACGCCCTCGAGGTCGAGCCCCTCGAAGGGCGGTTTGATCGCGTTCGCGCCGGTCGCGACGAGAAGGTCATCGTAGGGCTGGTCGTAGGTCTCCGCGCCGCTGTCGACCGTTACCGTCTGGGCGTCGGGATCGATGTCGACGACCTCGTGGCCGGTTCGCAGGTCGACGTCCCGTTCGTCGCGGAACTCGTCGGCCGTGATCGTGACGAGGTCGTCTAGGTCGTCGACGTCTCCTTTGACGTAGTAGGGCATCCCGCAGGCGGCATACGAGACCCAGTCGCCTTTCTCGAAGACGATTACCTCCAGCTCCGGGTTCTCGCGTTTCGCCTTGCTCGCAGCGCTCATTCCTGCTGCGTCACCGCCGATGACGACGAACGTATCTGCCATGGGTAAGCGTGGGCTGGCAGCGCCTAAACCATTTCTGGACATTCCCAATAGTGTACACTGCAACGTGACCGCCGCCGACGATTTAGAAGCCCATCCAGTTACCGTCCAGCGGTCTCACACGCCACATACCCGCAGCTATCGACACATGGTCGAACAAAGTGAGCGTCAACTAGGTCCCCGAATCGTCTTCTCCGACCCCACGGCTGTCGAGACCGAGCGGTCTCGAGTCGGGGCACCCCCCCCCCCTCGTTAGCTCGAGACCGGGTGCTCGGCCGACTCCATGAGTTCCTCGACGTTTGCCGACTCGGCAGTGAGCAGCTTCGGATAGGTACCGAGTAAGACGAGCAGGTCTCCCTCGTGGTCGAACGACGTCAGCTTGAGCTCGATCTCGATCATCTCGCCCTCGAGGTCGGTTGTCCCGACGAACAGGTCGACGGTGCGGCCGTCGCCGAGGATCTCGAGGCCGAACGATTCCTCGTGTGTGACACCGGAGAGCTCGCCGTGATCGCTGGGGAGCTGCCCCAGGAATCGCTCGAGGAGTTCCGTGTTCGATAACTCGCCAAGCGGATTGAGCGATTGCCCCGCGACTTGCATGCCAGGGATCGAGACGCCGACGAAGGCGGCCCCCTCACGCGTCTGGCCAGCGTAGTCGACGGCTTTCGTATAGGTCGACTGCCAGATCGTTGCCCGGGCCTCACGTTCGACGCCGCCAGGGAGTTCGACCGTCCGCTCGATCGTCTCGTCGCTGACGTCGCTCTCCTGGTAGCCGGCCGTCGCCACCGCGTCGTCGGTTGGGGCAACACGGCCGGCATCGAACTCGAGTGGTCCGTTACCGAGTACGACGTCGAGACAGCCAGCCGTCAGTGCAAGCGTCCCCGTCGCGCCTGCAGCGAGTACCGCTCGTCGAGAGAAGGTCATTATCCGTGTGATTCGCTACGACTGGCATATCCCTTGTGGTGTGTTCTATCATATAGATGGACAGTTAAAACTCGTCTCCAACCGAGAGCCATCGGCGGAAAATGTCATCATGACAATAATATTTCGAGTCCCACGCCAGCGAGCGCTGATCGACCCAACGTTGACGAGACATCAAGAGTTATCGGGGTCGAACACCCCCGTTTAGCCATGACTGACTTCGCAGCTCGAGTCGAGCAGGTGTCAATCAGTGGCATCCGGAAGGTGTTCGAGGCCGCTGGCGAGGACGCGATCAACCTCGGTCTCGGCCAGCCGGACTTCCCGACACCACCCCACGCTCGCCGCGGGGCGATCGAGGCCATCGAATCCGGGCGGGCAGACGCCTACACCTCCAACAAGGGCACACAGCAGCTTCGGGAGGCGATCGCGGCGAAGTACGACCGCGACTACGGCCTCGAGATCGACCCTGACGACGTGATCGCGACCGCGGGCGGCAGCGAAGCGCTCCATATCACGCTGCAGGCCCACGTCGATCCCGGCGAGGAAGTCATCTTTCCCGATCCCGGCTTCGTCTCGTATGACGCCTTGACCCGGATCGCAGACGGCACGCCGAAGCCGGTCGGGTTGCGTGAGGACCTGACGCTCGATCCTGCGACGGTCGAAGAAGCGATTACCGACGAGACGGCAGCCTTCGTCATCAACAGCCCCGCGAACCCAACGGGGGCCGTCCAGAGCGAAGCGGACATGCGCGAGTTCGCCCGCATCGCCGACGAACACGACGTACTCTGTATCTCCGACGAGGTCTACGAACACATCGTCTTCAATGGCGAGCACCACTCGCCGCTGCAGTTCGCCGAGACGGACAACGTCGTTGCCCTCAGCGCCTGCTCGAAGACCTACTCGATGACCGGCTGGCGGCTCGGCTGGGTCGTCGCTTCGAACCGGCGCATCGAACGGATGCTCCGCGTCCACCAGTACGGTCAGGCCTGTGCCTCCGCGCCGGCCCAGTACGCCGCCGAAGCCGCCCTGACGGGGCCCCAAGAGCCAGTCGAGGAGATGGTCGAGACCTTCGAACAGCGCCGCGACCTCGTCCTGGACGGCCTCACCGACGCCGGCCTCGAGGTTCCCACCCCCGAGGGGGCCTTCTACGCGATGCCGAAGGTACCCGAGGGCTGGTGTGAGGAAGTGCTCGATCGGGGCGTCGTCGTCGTCCCCGGCGATGCTTTCGGCGAGAACGGCGCAGGCTATGCGCGACTCTCCTATGCGACCGGGACCGAGGAACTGAAAGCGGCCCTCGAGATTATCAACGACGCGACTCGAGCAGTTCGATAGCTCGGACTGCCGTCTCGTGTACCATTATACGCACCCGTGACGTCAGCCGAGATATGCGCGCTGTCCGTCTTCACGAACACGGCGATGCGGATGTACTGCAGGTAGATGAGATCGATCGGCCCGAGCCGGCCGCGGACGAACTCGTCGTCGAGGTCGCCGCCGCGGGCGTCAATCCCGTCGACACCTACTTCCGGGACGGGTCGTACGAGCCGGTCGACGTCCCCTTCACACCCGGTGTCGACGTCTCTGGCGTCGTCACCGCAGTCGGGGACGCTGTCGACGACTTCGCCGAAGGCGACCGTGTCTACGGGACCGGTATCGGAAACGGCGGGTATCAGGGGTCCTACGCCGAGTACGCGGCGATCCCGACCGATCGCGTCGTCCACCTCCCCGACGGCGCAGACCTGACTGAAGCCGGCGGGGCGGGCGTCGTCGCCGTCACCGCCTGGCGCGCGCTGATCGACCACGCCGGCCTCGAGCCTGCCGAGTACTGTCTGATCCACGGGGGCTCAGGCGGTGTCGGCCACGCGGCCGTCCAAATCGGGGCCGCCGTGAGCGCGCGCGTGATCACGACGGCCGCCGAAGAGTACCATGACGCGCTCGCCGACCACGGAGCCGAAACGGTCATAGACTACAGCCGCGACGATCTGGCCGATGCCGTCCTCGCGGCCTCCGACGGCGGCGTCGACGCCGTGCTCGACCATCGGCTCGACGACTATCTGCAGTTCGACGCGGACGTGGCCGCGACGGGTGCCCGCGTCGTCGGTATCGGCGAGAACAGTCCGGATCCCGGCTTTACGAACGACGGGGCCGCCCGCTCGAAGGACGTTTCCTACCAGTTCATGAGTATGTTCAACACGCCGGACCTGCGTGTCCCGCTACGCGGCGTTGCTCACCTCATGGAGACGGGCGCGCTCTCGATCGACGTGGCACGGACCTACGACCTCGAGGAGGCCGCCGATGCACAACACGCTGTCATGGACGAGAGTTTCCTCGGTAAACTGGTGATCGAACCGTAAGCCGTCGTTACCGCGACACGGACCCGGCTACTCGACGTTACCCAGTCCGCGGATGGCGTCGTCCCGCTCGAGCAGCGTCCGACCGCGCTCGCGGAGCGTGACCGTCTCGGTTTCGGACTCGTAGTCGATCACGTCCGCGGCAGCCAACTTCGGAATGTGGATGTGGTGCAAGGAGATGCGGGCGGTCCGTCGCTCCCGTGCGGAGACATCACCGTGATCCGAAATCGCGTTCGGCTCCGTCGCCGCGTCCTGGGTCGCGATTTCGACGGCGAGTTCCGTGAGCGTGGCCGAACCGTCTTTGTCCTCGAGATATTGCAACACCGTGCGCCGGTAGCGATGTGCTAACAGCTTCATCGCCGTGTCGACGCCGTCGGACGCCGACTCGCCGAACGCAGTGAGGGTCTCGGGAGAACGGAGGAGTGGAATCATACCACCGGTAGGTATTGGACAGTACTTATACTGCCGGGCAAAGCACTTCGGGCATCGATCGCACTTGCGTCAGCGTCGATGGCGACAAATCGAGGCACGGAGCCATGTCCTCACGGACCGCAATTCGACGGTCAGTACGACAGTTTGATACGGTCTACTGTCAGTCAGTGCCGGTGCAACCGCGACCGCAGGGTGCGCCGAAACACAGTGACAGTCGACCGGCAGATCGGCTACGCGAGGTCGGCGACGGCTTCCATCGTCGTCCGCTTGTCCTCCTCGGACAGCCCGTCGACGAACCCGACGCGGACGGCGTCGACGCCGTCGATCTCGGCGTAGTCCGCGACCCATTCGCGGACCTCTTCGGGAGTGCCCGCGGGAGCCAGTTCGTCGAGGACGTCGTCGGGGAGTGCGGCGGCCATCGCATCGGTATCCCGCTCGTCCCACGCAGCCCGGATCTCCTCGACGACATCCGGATAGCCCTGCTCGGCGACGGAGTTCCCGTAGTAGGGACCGTAGGCTCCGAGCATGAACGCGATCGTGCTGCGAGCCTTTTCGCGTGCTTTCTCGCGGTCTTCGGACGCCATCCCGCGGACGATGGGGGCGACTCGCAGGTCTGAAAGTTCCTTGTCCGCTAAGTCGGCACCGCGTTCGAGATCCGCGAGTCGATCGCGAAGCCCGTCTTTCGTGAACATTTGCGGTGCCCAGCCGTCGCCGAAGCGGCCGGCCATCTCGGTGGCTTTTGGGCCGAGCGTGCCGAGGTCGATCGGTGGCGGGTTCTCGTGGGGGCCGCGCTCGTAATTCAGGCCTGGAATCTCGAAGACATCGCCCTCGTAGGCAGGCGTGCCCTCGTCGTAGACCCCGCGCATGATCTCGATCACTTCGCGGGTCCGACGCAGCGGCCGGTCGAACTCCTTGCCGTGCCAGCGCTCGGTGATCGCCGGCGAACTCGGACCGATCCCGAACCGGAACCGGCCGTCGGCGGCGTCTTGCATCGTCAGCGCGGTCTGGGCAAGCATCGCCGGCGACCGCCCGTACGGCGAGATCACGTCGTTCGAGATGCCCAGTTCGTCGGTACGGTCGGCCGCCAGCGTCAGCGGCGGGATGATGTTCCAGCCGGTCGTCTCGCCAACCGTGATCCGATCGAATCCCAGCGCTTCGGCCTGAACGGCTCGCTCGGCGACTCCCTGTGGCTGGTCGTAGTCGCCGAGTTGCACCAGTAGATCGAGGGCGGCGTTCACGGCACTCCCCTCCACGGCAGCGCTCGAGTCACAGCTCGCAGTCTCATCACCCCACACCCCGTAACGAACTCACATAAAACGGTCGCGTTTCCGTCTCGAGCGACCTGAAGCCGACCCCCGAAACTCGAACACGATATGGGAGTCGATCCCGGCAGATCGGTGGCAGGGGTCGAACGCAGTATTTATTGCGAGACCGCGACTCTATCGCAGATACGACGATCGGTTACTGGTGAGTGATTCGCGGTGCGATAAGAGAGCTAATATATGGCACGAAGGCTTTACGTCGACGTTCGATCCAGTTGCAGCCTCGTCGGAACGGTGTTGAAGTACCTCTCGCTGACGCTGCTGTTTCCGACTGTCGTCGCGCTGTACTACCGGGAGTCCCCGCTTCCCTTCCTCGTCGCGCTGGTCGTCGCCATCGCCGTCGGCGCTGGCCTCGAGCGCCTCGAGCCCGATCCGACTCTCGAGCACCGCGAGGCCTTTTTGTTGGTCGCGCTGACGTGGTTCGTCGTTCCGCTGGTCGGGATGATCCCGTATCTCGTCGCTGGCACGGGAACGATCGCAGATCCCGTCAATGCGCTGTTCGAGAGTATGAGCGGCTTTACGACGACGGGCGCGACGGCCATGGGGAGTATCTCCGTCGAAACCCACTCGCGGTCGATCATGATGTGGCGACAGCTCACGCAGTGGCTCGGCGGAATGGGTATTCTCGTGCTCATGGTTGCGATCCTCTCGGAGCTTTCCGTCGGTGGGACCCAGATCATCCGCGAGGAAGCGCCGGGGATCGAAGTCGAGAAACTGACGCCGCGGATCAGAGAAACCGCGCGGGCGCTGTGGTTGATTTACGCCTGGTTTACGCTCGCTGCCGTGGTCGTCTACTACGGGCTGCACCTCGTGGGAGTGGCCCCGAACATGACCTTCTACAACGCTGTCGCACACGCGCTTACGTCGCTGCCGACCGGCGGCTTCTCGCCGGAGGGACGCAGCGCCGAGGCGTTCGCACCGAGCGTTCAGTGGGCGATCATGGTCTTCATGGTCGTCGCCGGGACGAACTTCGCGCTCTACTGGTACGCCTGGCGTGGCCGCCTCGAGCGACTGACCGGCAACGCCGAGTTCCGATCCTACCTGCTGTCGATGGGGATCGTCGGCGGCCTCCTCTCGGCGCTGCTCTTTCTCGGCGCTGGTCTCGCGACGGTTCCCGAAGGCGTCGCCACGATTCCGGGGAGCCTCGAGCGGTCGCTGCGCCACGGCCTCTTCCAGACGCTCGCGATCGTGACGACGACCGGCTACGCCAGCATGGACTTCAACACCTGGAGCGAGTCGACACAGTTGATCCTCATCTTCGCGATGTTTCTGGGCGGCTCGGCGGGGTCGGCTGCCGGCTCAATCAAAATCGTTCGCTGGTACGTCGTCCAAAAATCCATGCGGCGCGAACTCTTCCGTGTCGTCCACCCGAAGGCGGTGCAGCCGGTGCGAATGGGCGGTACCGGCGATATCATCGACGAGGAGACGATCCACAGCATCTTCGTCTTCATGGCACTGTTCCTGACGCTGTTCGTCGTTTCGAGCGTCCTGTTGTTCCTCGATTCCTATCGCACGCCCGACCTCTCGCTGTCGGCACTCGAGGCGACGAGCGCCGTGATCGCGACGCTGGGGAACGTCGGACCGGGCGTCGGCGTTGTCGGGCCGATGAACAGCTACGAGCCCTTCTCCAACGCCGCGAAACTCTACATGGTCTTCCTGATGTGGATCGGCCGGCTCGAGATCCTCTCCGTGCTGGTCATCCTGACGCCGGCATACTGGCGCTCGTAGTCAGACGAACCCCTGTCAGTCAGTGCCGGTGGAACCGCGACCCGTCCCACGGGTGCACCGGGAAATCGGTACCGCAGACTGGGAGAGTGTCATAGAATAGTTCGTACACTCTCCCTGAGACTACCCAACAACGGTAAGTACAGTGAACATACATACCGAAAAGAGTAGTTATCCATCCAGTTTTTGGTAGGAATGATATGCGAGATATAAGGATGAGGTCAGCACGGTACCAGACTTCGTGTGCAGAAAATATTTGAAAATTAACTGGAAACAGAAACTATGGTCTCCGAAAACTACTCGCCTGGGCCGGTTCTCCAAACTCTCGAATCCATCGCTGCTCGCACTGACAAATGGTGGTATTTACCGACACTGTCTGGCGTCAGTGCTTTGTTTTTGTCAGGTGCCACTTTTTTTACTAATACTCCAGAATGGGCGTTGGAGACATTTGTCGTCTTGTTTGTTTTGCCTACAACTGTTCTCGCTGTTCCTGCTGTCGTTTTCGACATACTCAATAAATACAAAGACGTTCCACCACCGGGATTATTCCTTTATCCGCCTGCTTTCATGATCGCTCTCTTCATTGGTACCTCCCCACTCATTACTATCGTCGTAGTTTATTTCTTTATCTGGGTATGGCCTAATCGAAACAACACTTCATAAACCTCGCAACTGACAAATAAAGAACTAGTTTCCGACTTCTAACTTGTGGTGAATCCGAACCCTGTATTTAGTACAAGTATTGAAAATCCTCTTACAACTGGCAGACTATTCGGCGGTCAGTCTGCAGGTGTAGTGAATGGATAGTTCACCCCGATTGGGTCGAAATAAATACCGCGATAGTCGTTCTATGACACACTCCAGACTGCATCAATCGTGGACCAACACGTCGAGTACGTCCGGCCCGTCGTGGGCTAACGCGTTCTCGAGTGCACCCTCGATCTCGTCAGGCGTCTCGACGCGGTCGGCGCGTGCGCCGTGGCTCTCGGCGTTTGCCACGAGGTCAACCGCTGGTTCGAAGTCCATGCCGACGAACTCGTAGTCGTCCTCGGTGCCACCCATGAGCTTGAGCGTGTTGTCCTTGAGGATGCGGTAGTTGCGGTTATCCGAGATGACGACCGTCAGATCGAGGTCGTAGCGGGCGGCGCTGTAGATCGAGTGGGGATAATACTGGTAGGAGCCGTCGCCGATAAAGCCGACCACGTTACGGGGATCGTCCCGTTGTGCTTCCGCGACGGCAGCGCCGACCGTCGCCGGGAGCCCGTAGCCGAGCCCACCGCCTTTGTTCGAGATGTACTGTTCGGGCTCGAGGTCCCACCGGTTGAGCATAACGTACTTCGAGGTGACGCCCTCGTCGACGACGGCGGCGTCGCCCGCGACGCGTTCCAGAGCGTCGACTAGTTGTGCCTTCGAAGCGCGCGGGTCGTCGCCGTCACCCTCGCCGAAGCCAGCCATCTTGGCCTCGGCCAGCTCCGTGACATCGGCGACCATCTCGAGTCGCTCGGCCACGACAGCATCCGAGAGTCGTCCCTCGACACGCTCGGCGAGGTCCTGCAGGACGAGTCCGGGGTCGCCGACCACGGCCGCATCGGCGGGCTGGTTCTTGCCGACCTGCCAGGCGTCGTCGCTAACGTGGATGCAGGTCGTGTCGGGGTCGACCAGCACCTTTTCGTGGCGCGTGAGCGTCGTGTTCGTCGAGACGCCGGCAAAGCAGATCGTATCGGTGTCGAGCAATGTCGCGGTGTGGTCCTCGCTGGTCGGCAGATACGAGACCCACTGCTCGTGGGCAGTCGGGAAGTCGGCCTCACACGAGAGGATCTCGCCGTGGACGCGCGCTCCCGTCGCCTCAGCGAGATCGACCGCCGCGGCGACGGCGTCGGCACCCGACCGGGCAACGCCATCGCCGACGACCAGCACCGGCTCGTCAGCGTCAGTGAGCAGGTCGGCGGCGCGCTCGAGCTGTACCGGATCGCCCCGACCGGCGTTCGGAATCGGGCCGAGTCGTTCGGGCTCGGCGTCGGTGTCGGCCATCGTCACGTCCAGTGGCAATGCGAGGAAGACCGGCCCTGTCGGCGGCGTCATCGCCACCCGGAACGCCCGCCGGAGCATCGTCGGGAGCGCCGCGACGTCGAGGACTTCGTCTGACCACTTGCAGAACTGCCGAGCCATGTCGGCCAATCGGCCCGAGAGGATCGGCTCCTCGTGGCGGAAGTCGGTGCTGTGGTTGCCCGCGGTTACCACCAGCGGCGCACCGGCGACCTTGGCCGCATAGAGGTTGCCCAGCCCGTGGGCCAGCCCAGGCGCGATGTGGAGGTTCGCCACGCCGACGGGCGTGACCGACTCGTCGTGATGGGCGTGGTATCGCCGCCGCTGGGCATAGCCGCCGGCCATCCCCACCGCGATGTCCTCGTGAAGGCCAAGCCGGTACTCGAGGTCGCTCTCGGCGATCGCGTTCACGATCGGGAGTTCAGTCGTTCCCGGGTTGCCGAAGACGTAGTCGACGCCGTAGGACTCGAGGGCATCGGTGACGAGGTCTGCGCCCGTGTAGCCGTCCGTCATGCCGTTCCGTGGCACGGCAGTTCACATCAAGCTATGCGTTTCGGCTGATCGGTTCCAGTACGTGCGGGCCCGGCCTGGGTATTATACGACAGTTCGTTGTCGCTCGAGTATGGCCATCGCGAGGGACGGGACGGGGATGGGCACGACGGCTCGAGCGCTCTGGTCGCAGGTACATCCCGTCTTCATGACGCCGCCGCTGGCCGCGTCACTATTTGGAGCGATCCTCGCCGGCACCGTCGCGCCGCTTCTCGCAGCGGTCCACGTCGTCGCGATGTTTGCAGCGGTCTACACGGCCCACGTCAAGGACGGCTACGTCGACTTCTACGTTCGAGGCGAGGACGACGAGCATCCGTTGACCGAACGGGGCTGTCAGCTCGCACTCGGACTGTCGACGGCGACGGTCGCGCTGTGTTGTATCGCCCTCGCCGTGCTCGTCGACGCCGTCGCGGTCGCGCTCGTCGCTCCGACGTGGGTGATCGCCTACCACCACGCGCCACAACTGGATACGAACCCCGTGACGGCGACGACCGGCTACCCGCTCGGGATCGCCCTCTCGCTGCTCGGCGGGTACTACGTG
The DNA here is from genome assembly GCF_004217335.1 of Natrinema hispanicum. GTDB lineage: Archaea > Halobacteriota > Halobacteria > Halobacteriales > Natrialbaceae > Natrinema > Natrinema hispanicum. The sequence continues at coordinate 122,149 of NZ_SHMP01000004.1, read as the reverse complement.
CAGGCGACGACGATTTCGCCTGTCGCGCTCGCGTTCGCCGTCGTCTTCCTCGTCCTTCTTTCGGGCATCAAGGTGATCGACGACGCGCAGGACTATGCCTACGATCGTTCGATCCAGAAACGAACCGTCGCGGTCGCGGTCGGCCCCGATCGTGCCTACGACGTCGCCTACGGGCTGATGGCCGTGGCTCTGGTGGCCGTCATCGGGCTCGCCATCGGACGGCTCTTTCCCGTTACAGCGTTGCTCGCGGCGCTTGCGTTCGCAGCCGTTGCGGTCATCGCGCGACAGGCCGGCCCCGAACTCGCGACCATGCTACTCATTCGGGGATCGTACGTCTTTCTCGCCGTGCTCGTCGCGGCGGTCCAGTTCGAGCCCCTCGCTGGGTTCGTTTGAGACGGCCGGGTAGACCGCCGTCCCAGCACTGTCGTCTCTCGCTCGAGGCGCGTCTCACGATCGCGGCTCACGCCTCGCAGTTCGAACAGTCGGCGCGCCAGCGAACGACCACCCCGATGAGGCCGAGGGTAACGATCGAGACTGCCAGCTGGACGATCCCGCTACTCAGACCACCGACGGCGGCCCCACCAGCAACGGCGGTCCCGCCGGCGACAGCGACGGTTCCGGAACCGACACAGCAGAAACTCGCCAGCGTCGCAAGCCCCCAGAGTGACCCTCGAGAGGCGGCGTCCGAGTCCATGGTCGGCGTTCTGTCGAGTGAAAAGAAATGTGTTGTGGTGATTTGCTGACGCAGCGACTACGGAGGGCAGGGTCGGGGATCGGCGGACAGCCCCGCTCGATCAGGTATACTTCCCAACGAGGCTGCGAAGCTGGGCTTCCTGTTGCATGCCGACGAGCTGTTCGGCAGGCTGGCCGTCCGAAAACAGCACGAGCGTCGGGACACCACGGACGCCGTACTCCGCGGCGAGTTGCTGGTTGGCGTCGATATCGACCTTCGCGACGGCTGCATCGGTCTCGGCGGCGATCGTCTCGACGACCGGCTCGAGCATCTGACACGGACCACACCAGTCGGCATAGAAGTCGACGAGGACGACGTCGTGTTCCGCGACAGTGTCGTCGAGCTCGGCCGCGCCGTGGATCGAAATCGGCTCCGTCGGACTCCCCTGTGTCGAGTCCGCGGGCTCCTCGCCTGCCGCGCGGTCGCGAAGCTCCTCGAGTTTTCGTTGCCGAATCTCCTCGAGCGTCTGATCGTCGGTCATATCCGCCGGTACGGGATACATCGTCTTAGTTGTTTTGTATGATAGGCCCAATACAGCGCACGTTGCTGCTCGCCGTCGACAAGCGGCAGCCATCATCGATCCGAAGCGGGCCGGCGATGACCGAGAGTGTGATCGATTTACTCGTCGCGTTGGACCGGCGCGCGCCCATCGTCAGGGGCCGAATCGAAGGTATCCTCGAACTCCTGGATCAGAATGCCCATGCGGGCGTACCAGTCGTTGAGGAGTCGTTGCATGTCGGCTGCGAGCGCGTCCGACTCCCGCACCTGATAGACGTAGTAGTAGCCGCCGCTCTCGTAGTTCCGCTGTTCTTTGGTTACGAAACCAGTGTCGAGCAGCCGAGAAATTGACCGATAGGCGGTCGACCGATCACGACCGATGCCGTCAGCGACGTCGTCGACCGTCAGCGGCTCGTCCGCAGTTACCAGCAGCCTGAACACTGTTCGATCGAGCTCTTTGAGCCCGTGAGCACACTCGAGGAGGTCGATGCACTGCAGTTCGCTGTCTAAGTATTCGCTCACCGAATCGGTCATCGTAGTCGACAGTACGACCTAGTCACCAATAAGGTTGTTCATAGAGGCCACAATACTGCACTCATCTTATCGACATGAGACGCCAGTGGCAGTGACACCCACCTGAGCGAGACTATCAGTAGAAGATAGTCTGTCGGCGTTCGATTCCGTTGCAACCGTGTGCTCTCGTTTCGAAGCGAGCGAGCGTCGGTGTCGAAAAGATTTTTCTTGGACACCCCAATATCTCACACGAATGGGACATCATACGTTTGACTCCTCGCGAGCCGACAAGCTAGAGCAGGCCGACCGGCGGTATCGATTCCTCTCGGCCGAAGAGCTGCTGTGGGCGCTCGAGCCTGCCGCGACCGACACCGTCGCCGACCTCGGCAGCGGTACCGGATTCTACACCGACGTTGTCGCCCCACACGCGGGCGACGTGTACGCGGTCGACCTCCAAGAAGAGATGCACGACTACTATCGGGATAAAGGCACTCCCGAGAACGTCGATCTCGTCACGACCGGCGTGGGCGAGTTGCCCTTCGAGACTGACTCCATCGACGCCGCGTTCTCGACGATGACCTACCACGAGTTCGCAAGTGACGACTCCCTCGAGGAGATCCGCCGCGTCCTCACGCCGGGCGGCCGCCTCGTCATCCTCGACTGGGCTGGGACCGGCACCGGCGAGCACGGGCCGCCAGTCGACGAACGCTACACTGCCGACGACGCTACAACGGCACTTCGCGAACACGGCTTTGCCATCGAGCACGAGGCCGTCCGACCGGAAACGTTCCTGTTGGTCGCGACCCTCGAGTAAGCCCGGACATCAACCGATCGCCAGTCCGGCTACGCGATCGAACGTTCTTCATCTGCCGCAGCCGTCAGGTAGTCCGTCCCCCAGTCGGCCATCGCTTCGATTACGTATCGAGACCACTCTCGAGAACCGGTGACGCTACTGCTACGTGCTGTTTGCTGTGTGTGCCACTGACAACGGTATCGTGGATTCGTCTCGTGGGATTGACTACAACTATTGCACAGTGAATTGGCCGATAAGTAGACATATGAATCAACTGTGGGCACTTCTATCAGCTATTGGTGCTGTCGGCAAAACGATGCTCAATACAGGGCGTACAGTCACCACACCAAAATCGCGGGGCAGAATGGAAGGGTAGTGATCAGGATACCACAAGAGTGAGTGAAACCGATCACGTCTTGTGGCACAGAGTCGCTCTCTACTGTCAGAGAATTAGTTATGGAAATACGACCCTTCACTGCGAGTGATGCTGCTGCCGTCTCTGAAGTGCATCGACGTGCATTCGACGGACGGCTCGACGAGTCACGCATTGTGCAGCGATTACACGATGCTGACAAGGCTGTGGTCTCGCTTGTAGCAGTCGCAGACAACCAAATTGTGGGCCACATCCTGTTTTCTCCGACGACCGTAGCCGATCAGGGAGAGAACGTCGAACTGGTTGGGCTCGCACCGGTCGGTGTCCGACCGGAAAATCAAAACGAGGGCGTCGGCTCATCACTGATTCAGCACGGGGTAGAGAAGTGTCGTGAGGCCGGTGCCGATGCGGTGGTCGTGTTAGGCGATCCCGAGTACTATTCTCGCTTTGGCTTTGAACGGGCAAGCGAGTATGGACTCGGTAATGAGTATGGTGCTGACGAAGGGTTCATGGTCAAACCGTTACACGAAGGAGCGGTAGCCAACGTGGATGGAATCGTCACATATCAACCAGAATTTCAACAGGAAGAGCAGTAGCCTACAGTTTGGTGTGAGAACTGGTTTCTGATACCAGCCGCCACAGGCGGTTACCAGCCGGTAACCCGGTGACGAACGCGTTGGCTTGTGTTTATAATCACCCACTGGTAACGGGGTGACAGAAGGTAATCCGATGTCTACTGATCCATCCACATCCCACGACTACGAGGTTGCGGTCGTCGGCGGCGGCCCGGCCGGCCTGACGAGCGCGCTGTATACGACGCGACTCGGACATGAAACTGCCGTCTTCGACCGCGGTGGCGGCCGTGCCGCGATGATGCAAGAGACCCACAACGTCATCGGCGTCCCCGAATCGGTATCGGGCAACGAGTTCCTCCAGACCGCCGTCGAGCAGATCGAATCCTACGGCGCGGACTACCGGACGGAGTTCGTTACCGAAATCGACCGCCGCGATGACGGCACGTTCGAACTCGAGACGGGCGACGAAACCGTCACCGCTGAGGCCGTCGTGCTTGCGACCGGCTTTTCGGACGGCCGGCCCGACCCGCCGTTGCCCCGGACCGGTCGCGGCCTCCACTACTGTCTGCACTGCGATGCGTACATGTTCGTCGACGAGCCGGTGTACGTGATGGGCCACGACGACAGCGCTGCCATCGTCGCGATGATCATGCTCAACTACACCGACGATGTCGACATCCTGTTGCGCGGCGACGAGCCCACCTGGAGCGAGGAGCGGGCCACCCAACTCGAGGGCCATCCCATCGATATCATCGAGGCGGAGATCACTGGGATCCAAAACGGCGACGATGGCTGGCTCGAGGCGATCGAGTTCGAGGACGGCTCCGTTCGCGAGTACAAAGGCGGCTTCGCGATGTACGGCTCGGAGTACCACAACGAGCTGGCGACGTCGCTGGGCGCAGAGTTGAACGACGACGGCACGGTCGCCGTCGACGATCATGGCCGGACGTCGATCGATGGCCTGTATGCCGTCGGCGATCTGACGCCGGGGCACAACCAGGTCCCCGTCGCGATGGGACAGGGGGCACAGGCTGGCATCGCGATCCACATGAGCCTGCGTGAGTTCCCGAAATCGATCGCAGAACTCGAGGCCGAGGGCGCAGTCGAGCCCCAAGACGTTCCCGGAATCGCGCCCGAACTGCGCCAGCAGGCCAACGAACACTCGTCGGCCGAAGGCGACTGAGACGGGCTGTTATTGCGCTCGCGAACTGCGATCCGCTCAGCCGGTGCGCCGGTAGCCGCTAGCCGTTTTTCAGGTTCCGAGTGCGCTTCCGAGTAGCGTTGCCTGTCGGATTCGCGACGCCAACGCGAGGAACCACGTCTCTTTAGGAAGTTGACGCGTAACGGTGATCCAGTGGTGCATGAGAGTATGAGACACGGGACACATGACCGGAGCGAAGAGGCCACGTTGGACCACTACATCACCGCAGAGGAACATCTGCCCGACGAGGAGTGTACGGAGACGACGCTGCAGATCACCGATGCCGAAACCAAGCGAATCTTCGAGGCACGCGTCCGAATCGCTCGCGAGCCCGACGAGCTGACCGATCCACAGCGGCTGACGGTCGTTACTGGGCCACACGAGACTGTCAGCAAGGAGTGGTACGTCGAACTCATAGACGAGATCGATGCAGCAGGGATCAACGAGGACCTCCTGCGGCGACTCGCACGCGAGCAGGAAACGACCTCGAACATCGTCAATACCCGCTCCGACGACCTCAAGGTGGTGCTTACCTACCTCGTCGAAGCGGGCCAGTACGAGTCGACTGCCGAGGCGCTTCGCGAACTCGCCTTCGAGCGCCTCGCGGAGGACCGCCCCGCGCTGCTGGAGGCATACGACGCCGTCCGCACCGAGTTCGAGGCCGACCCACTCCGACGTGCGCTGATGGACCAGGAATAGTCATGGCAGCCGATTCGTTTCGCGACTATCTCCAGTTACTCGCCGACGACGACGCGCTCGTCTCGTTCGACGAGCCGGTATCGTGGGATCTCGAGGCGAGCGCGATCACGATGCTCGCCAACCGGACCGACGGCGAGGTACCGCTGTTCGGGTCGGTTGGGGCGACCGACGTCGACGCAGCGCTCGTCGGCGATCCATACCGCGGCCCACGGAGTCGACCGTGGGATCACCTCGCGCAGGCGTTCGGGCTGTCGGCCGGCCTGTCCGGGGCCGCATATTACGACGCAATTATCGACCGTCTTCGCTCGCCCTGCGAGCCCCGACTCCTCGAGCCCGAGCGCGCACCCTGCAAAGACGTCGTTCACACCGGCGCTGACGTCGACCTCCTGTCGTTTCCCTGGCCGTACGTGCATCGAAGCGACGGCGGGCGGTACTCGAATCTCCACACCATCGTCGCGCCGGACCCGGAGACGGAGTGGGGACGATGGTCGAGTCACCGGATGATGATCCACGACGATGCGCTCGCCAGCCTGCTGTTTCTGGCGGGCGAGCAAGTTCCGAATCGCTATTACTACGAGTACGAACCGCGCGGTGAGCCGATGCCGGTAGCGGCTGTCGTCGGAGCAGAGCCGGCCGTCCAGTGCAGTACCGAAATGTGGATTCCGACGGGCCGGAGCGAAGCCGCCTTCGCCGGCGGGCTGAAAGCCAGCCCTGTCGACCTCGTCCCGTGTGAGACGAACGACCTGTCCGTCCCGGCGACGGCGGAACTGGTTATCGAGGGCCACGTCCTCCCGAACGAACGCCTCGACGAGGGTCCCTTCGGCGACTATTTCGGCTACATGAACGGCCCGCGGCGGTCGATGCCCGTCTTCGCCGTCGACGCGATCACCCACCGAGCCAAGCCCCGAGTGCCGTTTTGTGTCGAAGGGACCGGCGTCGGCTACGGCCAGAACTCGAGCAGCACGCTCCAGACCGCCGCTGCCGGTCCCGATGCGACGCTTGGCCTGCAGGCAGCTGGCTTCGACGTCGACGCCGCTGTCCCGTGGCGGTTTACCTCCCGGACCGTCTGGGTGATCGCGACGGAACGGTCGTACCCCGGCATCCTCCACGAACTGGCGAACTTCGTCTTTACCACCTGGGGGATGCTGCATATCGATTTCTTCGTGTTCGTCGATTCGACGGTCGACGCACACGACCCACGGGCCGTCCTGACGGCGATCGCGCTGAACGCCGATCCGGACACGGACTTTCACCAGTTCGGCGTCGAGCGCATGCCGAAAGTCCCGCTTAACATCTACCAGACCCCCGACGAGAAAGGCAGCGCCGACGTCGGCACCTCGAGAGCCAAGACCGCGAAAGCCTACATCGACGCGACAAGTGATCGACCGCCGGAAGACGACGCCGAAACGGAGTCACTGCGCGCACGCGCACAGCAACTGCTCGTCGACGCGGGCGTCTCGCCGGAGCCGTTCGATCTCCTCGAGCAGCGCCAGTATGGAGGTGGTGACTGACTATGATCCCGTTCGCGCAGTACCTCCGTGGTCTGGACGGCGACGACGACCTGCTGACGCTCGCGGCCGACGAACTTGCCGACGTTCCACCCGACGTCGTCGCGGCCGAGGCGCTCCGTGCGAGCGGGCCGGCAATCCGATACAACCGGGTCGACGGCGTCGACCTCGCGAGTGGTTCGTTCAGCGGTCCCGACCGGATGCAGCGGCGGGATGCACAGCCGTGGTCGCGGCTGGCGCTTGGGCTTGGCTTGGAGTCCGACGGGTCGTTCGTCTCCGTGCTCGAGACGATCACGGGCCTCGGACCGGCCGGCGAGACGGACGGCCCGACGTACGACACGCAAGCGGCGTCGCGCACCGTCGACAGCGTGCAGGCGCTGGGCCTCCCACAGGGTGCTGACGACGTCTGGCCCGTGCTGACGCTGGGTATGGCGTCGATAGCGACGGCCGATGGCACGTACTGGGCACCGATCCACGGCTCCATCGTTGGCGACGAAACGCTCAGAGTGCGGACACCTGCCGCGCTGGCTGCCCTGCTCGACGGTAACGAGACGATCTCGATCGCCCTCGGCGTGCCACCTGCTGCTATTATGACCGCTTATCTCCTCGCCGTGACCGACCACGTCGCGGTACCGATCCAGGCTTGCGGTGTCGCCGACGACGTGCCGCTCGTCCCCACGAACGGCGGTCTCGTGCCGAGTGCGACTGAGGTCGTGATCGAGACGACGGTCGCCGACCACCAGCCCGACTTCCAGTCGGACCGGCGTGAAGCGTGGGAGTACTGTCTCGAGAGCACGCCGCTTGCACTGTCCGTCGAGCGGGTGATCGCGACCGACGAGCCGGTCGTGCCGTTTTCGCCCGTCGGCCGACCGCTGGCAGACGATCTGCAGTTGACGGGCGTGACGACGGCGGCGACGCTGTACCACCGCGTCAACAACTATTGGGGGATCTCGCCCGTCGAGTGGGTTCTCTTACCGGCCGAAGCCGAACTCGGGTTCTGTGTCGTCGCCACCGACGTCCTCTATGCCGGCTTCGAGTGGCAACTCGCGAACATCCTCTTTACGTTCTCGTCGCTGTTCGATACGGTCATTATCGTCGACGAAGACGTCGCACCGACGGATCTCGGCCGCGTCCTCGGTGACATCTGGGTGAAAGCCCATCCCTCGCGGGACTGGATCTTCAGCGACGCATCCGCGCCAGCGGCCCAACGGCCCCGGTACCGACAGGACGGACAGACCGGCTCCCGGTTGTACGTCAATGCGGCCTGGGATCCGCGCTGGGAGGACTCCTATATCGCGCCACGGGTTACGTTCGAAACGTCGTTTCCGCCGGCCGTTCGTGAGGCCGCACGGACAGCGTGGCGGACACGCTATGATGGCGACGCTGCTGGAGGCGACCATGACGAGCAGTGACTGACAGCACCACCCACACAAAACGAGTTAAACATGTCTGCTATTCAATAGTACGTAAACAGTAGTGTTTACGCAGGACAGTAGTCTGATGAAGCGAATCTATTCTGCGAACACATACAGTATTCGTCTGTTTTTGCTGCAGAATTTACCGGTGGCATTATATAGGGGAACGATATCCGGGTTGGTGTATGGTGTCCAGCCACAACCTCTCGGACTACGAGACTGAACGGGAGCAGTTCTCGTGGGACGATATCTATGCGGAGGCAGATTGGGATGCACCGGCGGAACTGAACATCGGGCACGAGGTCGCTGACCGGCATGCGACCGAGCGTGAGTCGGTCGCACTCTATCAGGTCGATACCGACGGCGAGCTGACGAAGCTAACGTTCTGGGAGTTAGCCGACCGCTCGAGTCAGTTTGCGAACGTCCTCGAGCAGTTGGGCGTCGAGCAGGGCGACCGCGTATTCTCGTATATGCCACGGATTCCGGAACACTATGTGGCGCTGGTCGGGACGCTCAAACGGGGTGCTGTCTGGGGAAGCGTTAACGAACGCTTCGGGCCGGACGGCATCTCTTACCGTCTCGACGACTGCGACGCGAAGGTTCTCGTGACGACAAGCGACAACCGCGAGACGGTTGCGAAGGCACTCGAGGACGCACCGACGGTCGAACACGTCATCACCGTCGATCGCGGCGGCGGCGCACCCGCCGACGACGTCGTGTTTAATACGGCACTCGACGGGGCGAGCACCGAGTACGACGCTGCCGCCACCGGCGGCGAAGACGACGCGTTGCTCTACTACACGTCGGGGACGACCGGGCTGGCGAAAGGCGTCCTCCACAAACAGCGCTGGGTCGCCGGCGTCGCGGCGACCCAGAAGTACGCCGTCGACCTCCAGCCCGGCGACCTTTACTGGAGTACGGGCGACCTGGGCTGGCTGACGGGCGCGATCAACACCCTCGGGGCCTGGTTCTGGGGGGCCTCGCTGTTCACCTACGAAGGCGAGTTCGACCCGGAGACGTGGGCCGAGTTGCTCGACGACTACCCGATCACCGTGTTGTTCTCGGTGCCGACAGCCTACCGGATGCTCCGCGAGAACGAGGACGTGCTCGCGGACGTCGACCTCGATCTGCGTCACGCGCTCTCGATCGGCGAGCCGCTGTCGGCAGGTGTCGTCGAGTGGGGCGAGGACGAACTCGGCGTCACCATCCTCGACACGTACGGCCAGACGGAGACGGGCAACATGATCATCAACAACTACCCGACGATGGAACTCCGACCCGGCTCGATGGGCAAGCCACTGCCGGGCATCGAGGCCGACATCGTCGACCCCGAGACGGGCGAAGTGCTCGAGCCCGGCGAGACCGGCGAGATCGCCGAACGCGGGGACTATCCCTGCTTCTTCGCCGAGTACTGGAACAAACCCGAAAAGACCGCCTCGTGTTTCATCGATGGCCCCGACGGCGAGTGGTACCTCTCGGGTGACCTCGCACACAAAGACGAGGACGGCTACTTCTGGTTCGAAGGGCGGGCCGACGACGTCATCCTCTCGTCGGGCTACCGCATCGGCCCCTTCGAGGTCGAGAGTTCGCTGGGTGAACACGACGCCGTCGCCGAGGCCGCCGTCGTGCCCAAACCACACACGGAGCGGGGCAACATCGTGAAAGCCTACATCGTGCCAAGCGAGAGCACGACGCCCTCCGAGGACCTCAAGGAGAACATCAAGACCCACGTCAAAGAGGAGCTATCGGCCCACGAGTACCCCCGCGAACTCGAGTTCCGCGACGACCTGCCGAAGACAGTCACCGGAAAGATCCGCCGAACTGAGCTGCAAGACGAGGCGGAAGACGAAGCCGAGGCGGCGACGTAACCTGCCGCTTCGGAGGACGAATTATTAGAGACGACCCCACATACGACATACTATAGCATGAATTTCGAGTCTACCCAAGAACGGTCGATGATCCGATCGACCGCGGAAGCGGTCGCAGCAGAATACGGACCGGAGTACTGGCGTGAGAAAGAGGAAAACGAGGAGTTTGCCCAGGGGTTCTGGGACGAGCTCGGCGAAGCCGGCTTCCACGGCCTGCTGGTTCCCGAGGAATACGGCGGTGCCAGTATGGGAATGCAGGATATGGGACTGGCCATGGAGACGCTCTGTGCCGAAGGCTGTGGCATGGCCGGCACCTGGTATCTGGTGCTCACCGCGGGTATGGCCGCCGTCGGCATCCGCGAGAACGGCACGGAGGCACAGAAAGAGAAATACCTCACCGACATCGCCACCGGCGAGCGAAACTTCTGCATCGGCATCACCGAACCAGAAGCGGGGACGAACACGCTGAACGTCGCCACGCGCGCGGAAAAAGATGGTGACGAGTACGTCCTCAACGGCCAGAAGGCCTGGATCACCTTCTCCGACCGGGCGGACAACATGATCCTCGTCACCCGTACGACGCCGCTCGAGGAGGTCGATCGAGGTACCGACGGCATCAGCCTGTTCATCGTCGACATGGACACCCCAGGCATCGACGTCTCGCCGATCTCCAAACACGGCATGAACTACTCGAAGTCCTGTGAGGTGTTCCTCGAGGACGTTCGCGTCCCCAAGGAGGATCTGCTCGGCGAGGAAGACGAGGGCTGGTGGGCGCTGGTCGACATGCTCAACCCCGAGCGCATCGGCTTCGCCGCGGCCGGAACGGGAATCGGCAAGCTCGCTGCGAACACGGCGATCGAGTACGCCAACGACCGCGAGGTGTTCGACGCGCCGATCGGGAGCCACCAGGCCGTCTCGTTCCCGATCACGAAGGCCTACGCGCGGATGGAGACGGCCGCGCTCATGCGCGAGAAGGCCGCCTGGCTCTACGATCAGGGTGAGGAGTGTGGCTACGAGACCAACGTCGCGAAGGCGACGGCCGTCGAGGCCGGCATCGAAGCGGTCAAACAGTCGATGCAGGCCTTCGGCGGCTGGGGCTACGCCACGGAGTACGACGTCGAGCGCTGGTGGCGCGAAATCAACCTCACGCGGCTGGCCCCGGTCTCCCAGCAGATGGCGTACAACCATATCGGCCAGCAGCTTGGCTTCCCGAAATCCTACTGACAATGTTCGAGAAAGTTCTCGTTGCGAACCGCGGCGAAATCGCGGTCCGTGTGATGGCAGCGTGTGAAGAACTGGACTGTGAGACGGTTGCCGTCTACAGCGACGCCGATCGCAACGGCGGTCACGTCGACTACGCCGACGAGGCGTACAACGTCGGCCCCGCACCGGCCAGCGAGTCGTACCTCGACCAGGCGGAGATCATCGATGTCGCCCAACGAGCGGGCGCGGACGCGATCCATCCCGGCTATGGCTTCCTCGCCGAAAACGCCGACTTCGCCCGCCGCGTCGAGGAGACAGACGAGATTACGTGGGTCGGCCCGCCGAGCGACGCCATGGAGACGCTCGGCGAAAAGACGAAAGCCCGAACCGTCATGCAGGACGCCGGCGTCCCGGTCGTTCCCGGGACGACCGAACCGGTCGACGACGCCGACGAAGTACGAGCACTCGGCGAGGAGTTCGGCTATCCCATCGCCATCAAGGCCGAAGGCGGCGGTGGCGGCCGCGGCATGAAGATCGTCCGCAGCGAGGCCGAGGTCGACGACGCCCTCGAGAGCGCCAAACGCGAGGGCGAGGCTTACTTCGGGAACGACTCGGTCTACGTCGAGAAGTATCTCGAGGCACCCAAACACATCGAGGTGCAAGTGCTCGCGGACCAGCACGGAAATGTCCGCCATCTCGGCGAGCGCGACTGCTCGCTGCAGCGTCGCCACCAGAAGGTCGTCGAGGAAGCCCCGAGCCCGGCGCTCGACGACGACCTGCGCGCCGAAATCGGCGAGGCCGCTCGACATGGCGTCCGCGAGGCCGGATATACGAACGCTGGGACCGTCGAGTTCCTCGTCGAAAATGGACAGTTCTACTTCATGGAGGTGAACACCCGCATCCAGGTCGAACACACCGTCAGCGAGGAAGTGACCGGGATCGACATCGTCCGGTGGCAGCTGCGGGTCGCCGCCGGCGAGGACCTCGCATTTTCCCAGGACGACGTCGAAATCGACGGCCACGCGGTCGAGTACCGCATCAACGCCGAAAACCCGGCCGCCGACTTCGCGCCCACGCCCGGGCAGCTGACGACCTACCGGCCGCCGACGAGCATCGGGGTTCGCCTCGACCACGCCGTCGCACAGGGCGACGAGATCGGCGGCGACTACGACTCGATGATCGGGAAACTGATCGTCAGCGGCGAGGACCGCGCCCACTGTCTCGAGCGCTCGAAGCGCGCGCTCGAGCACTTCGACGTCGCGGGCGTCCACACGACGATCCCGTTCCATCGGCTGATGCTCGACGACGATGTCTTCGTCGCCGGCGACCACACCACGAAGTACCTCGATCGGGAACTCGAGGATGACGCGCTCGAGTCCGCCGTCGATCGCTGGGGGCCAGCGGAGGCGGCCGGCGGCGACGGGACGGAGTCGACGACCGCCGAGGTCGCCGTCGAGGTCGACGGCAAGCGATTCGACGTCGTCATCGAAGACGCGAGCGCACGGATGACGGCCGAGTCAGCCGGCACCAGCGGCGGTTCCGGTGGGTCCGGCGGGTCTGGCGGCGGATCCACGGCCGAGGTCGCCACCGCCGACGCCATCACCGCCGAAATGCAGGGAACCATCCTCTCGGTCGCGGTCGAGGAAGGCGACGAGGTCGCTGCTGGTGACGTGGTCTGCGTGCTCGAGGCAATGAAGATGGAAAACGACGTGGTCGCCGCCAGTGGCGGGACGGTCGAGTCAGTCCCGATCGCGGCGGGCGACTCCGTCGACATGGGCGATACTCTCGTCCGACTGGAGTGATCACCGATGCGAATCAAGATTGCAGACGACACGACCGAAACGGAGGCACGGGCGATCGCCGAAGCCATGGCGTCACAGTACCGGGAAGACGTCACCGTCGTCACCGACGGCGGCGACGAGATCAGCAGTGCGTCCTACGACGGCGACAGCGACGCCGGTGCGACGGCGGCGGGCGAACCCGAGGCCCAGCCGGACGCTGATCTCGGGCCAACAGAGCGCGAGGAACTGCTGCTCGAGGAGATCGACGAGATTCTCGAAGGCGGCCCGGAAAAGTACAAAGAACAACTGCCCGAGGAGGGCAAACTGTTCGTCCGCGACCGGATCGATCTCTGGTTCGGCGATGACTTCCTCTTCGAGGACGGCCGGTTCGCGGAGTTCGACGACGACGACCAGCTGCCGGCCGACGGCCTGATCACGGGCGCGGCCGAGTTCGAGGGTCGGGACGTCCACTTCATGGCCAACGACTACACGGTCAAACGCGGCAGTATGGCCGCGAAGGGCGTCGAGAAGTTCCTGCGGATGCAACAGCGCGCGCTGAAGACGGGCAAGCCAGTGTTGTATCTGATGGATTCGTCGGGTGGCCGGATCGACCAGCAGACCGGCTTCTTCGCGAACCGCGAGGGCATTGGGAAGTACTACTACAACCACTCGATGCTCTCCGGGCGCGTCCCGCAGATCTGCGTCCTCTATGGCCCCTGTATCGCCGGCGCGGCCTACACCCCAGTGTTCGCGGACTTCACGGTCATGGTCCGGGACATGTCGGCGATGGCCATCGCCAGTCCACGCATGGTCGAGATGGTTACTGGCGAACAGATCGATCTGCAAGAACTCGGTGGCCCGGACGTCCACGCCCAATACTCGGGGAGTGCGGACCTCGTCGCCGACGACGAGGAACACGCCCGGGAGCTGGTCGCCCAGCTCATTAGCTACCTGCCGAACAACGCGGACGAGAAACCGCCCCACACCGACGGACAGGCACCTGCCGCCTCACCCGAGGGGATCGACGCCATCGTGCCCCAGGAGCCCAACAAGGGCTACGACATGTTCGACGTCATCGATCGGATCGTCGACGCCGGCTCGACGCTCGAGCTCCGTCCGGAGTTCGGCAAGGAGATCATCACTGCCTTCGCTCGAATCGATGGCCGTCCGGTCGGCATCGTCGCCAACCAGCCCGCCCACCGCGCGGGCGCGATCTTCCCGGACGCCGCCGAGAAGGCAGCCCAGTTCATCTGGACCTGTGACGCCTACGACGTTCCCCTGCTGTACCTCTGTGACACCCCCGGCTTCATGGCCGGCTCGCAGGTCGAGAAAGACGGCATCTTAGAGCAGGGCAAGAAGATGATCTACGCCACCTCCTCGGCGACGGTGCCCAAACAGTCGGTCGTCGTCCGGAAGGCCTACGGTGCGGGCATCTACGCGATGTCCGGCCCTGCCTACGACCCCGAGAGCGTCATCGGGTTGCCCTCGGGCGAGATCGCTATCATGGGGCCCGAAGCGGCGATCAACGCCGTCTACGCGCGCAAACTCGCCGAGATCGACGACCCGGACGAGCGCGAGCGCAAAGAACAGGAACTCCGCGAGGAGTACCGCGAAGACATCGACATCCACCGGATGGCGAGCGAAGTCGTCATCGACGAGATCGTCCCGCCGAGCAGTTTGCGGGAGGAACTCACGAACCGCTTTGCGTTCTACGAGGACATCGACAAGGACCTGCCCGACAAGAAACACGGGACGATCCTCTGATCGCCCGGTAATCGTTCACTACCTGATTCAACCATGACAGGACGCTACTACGAGGACTTCGAGGTCGGCGAGACCATCGAACACGAGAAGCGACGGACGATCAGCGAAGCCGACAACCAGCAGTTCTGTGATATGACGATGAACCAACAGCCCCTGCATCTCGACGCCGCGTTCGCCGCGGAGACGCAGTTCGATGGGCGGCTGGTCAACGGGCTCTACACGATGAGCCTGGCCGTCGGGCTCACGATCCCCGACACCACCGACGGGACGATCGTCGCGAACCTCTCGTACGACAACGTCGAGCACCCGACCCCGGTCTATCACGGAGACACGATCCGGGTCCAGTCGACAGTCACCGACAAACACGAGACCAGCGACGGCGAGCGCGGGATCGTCACCATGCACGTCGAAGTGTTCAAAGTGAATGAGGAGGAGCCGCTGGTCTGTGAATTCGACCGGACGGCACTCTCACTGAAACGCGAACACGCAACGTAACGATGCCAGCCGATCGTGGTCGAACCGAGTCACCTCCAGCCCGACTCTGCGACGCCGACGATCCATCGCCACCGCTGTTCGACGGTGCCCTCGAGGCCCGCGAGCAACTCTCGGGCCTTCGCGACGCGCTCGTCGGCGGCGAGTCGCGGATAGAGCCGTGCCGCCATCGCCGGAATCGCGTGGAAACGTCGCACGTTCTCGGCCGTCGTCGCGAACCGCCAGGTGCCCGTGGCGACGGTAAACGCGTCGGCAAGCGCCGCCTCGACGTCGTCGGCACCCGTCGGCGAGCGCGAGTCGCGCTCGAGGTCGGCGAAGACGTCCGTCCCGTCGGCATCGACCCAGCCAAGCGGTGCGACAGCACCGACGACTCCACCCGGCCGCAGGACGCGGGCGGCCTCCTGTGCCGCGACCGCCGGCTCGGGAACGAGAAAAAGCGATGCGGTAAACGCGACGCCGTCGAACGCGCCGTCGACGAAGGGCAGGTGATCGAAATCGCCCTCGACACGGGGTGCACCCTCGAGTTCGCACAGCATCTCGCGGCTGATGTCCAGTGCGACCGTTCGTCGCGCCCGCTCGGCGAAGACGCGCGTGCTCGCGCCCGTGCCGGCACCGGCGTCGAGGACGGTGTCGAACGGCTCGTCGGCTCGCGCCGACAGTTCGGCGGCCAGCAGTCTGGCGAGCGCGGTAAACCGGCCGGTTCGCTGCTCGTAGGCGTCGTAGGCGGAGACGCTGTCGTCGAAATTCGTCCGGACGATAGCCTTCATACGGCCGACCACGGACGGCGATGGAATATGCGTTCTCATCACACGACCGTCCGAGAGACGTATCGCCCGCTAACCACCCATCGCGAGCGACCCCACGAATGACAGAGACACCAGCGACCGACGAAATCGCACACGAACCGAGTCAAGAGTTCGTCGAATCGACGAACGTCTGGCAGTTCATGCAGGAGTACGGCATCGACGACTACGACGCGCTTATCGAGCGCACGACCACCGAACTCGACGACGTCCCGGATTCGGGTGTCGACTGGTTCTGGGACGAACTGGTCGACTACCTCGGCCTCGAGTTTTACGAGGACTACGACGAGGTACGAGACGATAGCGAGGCGCGAAGCGCCTCGGAAGGCGCGAGCGGTGAAACCGCGAGCCGCGGGGGACCGCAGTTCACCGACTGGTACCCCGGCGGCGAGCTCAACATCGCCCACAACACCGTCGACCGCCACGCAGGAGTCGACAGCGAGACGCGGAACACGGTCGCCTGCCTCTGGGAGGGCGAAGATGGCGAGGTACGAGAGATTACGTATCACGATCTTCACCGGCAGGCCAATCAGGTGGCCAACGCGCTCGAGGAACGCGGCATCGAGACTGGCGATACCGTGGGGCTCTACATGCCGATGGTGCCCGAAGTCATCGCGATCCTCTATGGCTGTTTCAAGGTCGGCGCGATCGCAGTCCCGATCTTCTCGGGTTTTGGCGTCGATGCGACGGCGACCCGGATCGCGGACGCGGAATGTTCGGTCCTGTTTACCGGCGATGGCTTCCAGCGCCGCGGCAGCGACGTCCTCCTCAAAGCAAGTGCCGACGAGGCCATCGACGAGGCCGGCCACGTCGAGCACACCATCGTCTACGACCGGCTGGGCCACGTCGGTACCGACGAGATTCCCTGGGTCGACGACCGGGACGAGCGCTGGACCGACGCCGTCGCCTCGCAGGACGACACGTACGAGACGAAATCGCTCGCCTCGAGTCAGGAGTCGATGCTGCTGTACTCGTCGGGGACGACGGGGAAACCGAAGGGGATCGTCCACACCCACGCCGGCGCGCTCGTCCAGCCGGCCAAGGAACTGCACTTCGGGTTCGACCTCAAACCGGCCGATCGGTTCTTCTGGGTCTCCGATATCGGCTGGATGATGGGACCGTGGACGCTGATCGGCACGCATGCCTTCGGCGGGACCGTCGTCATGTACGAGGGCGCACCCGACTACCCCGAGCCGGATCGGTTCTGGGAACTGATCGACCGCCACGGGGTCACGCAGTTCGGTATCTCGCCGACCGCGATCCGAGCGCTGCGCAAGCATGGGGACGAATGGCTCGAGGGCCACGACCTCTCCTCGCTCCGAATCCTGGGGTCGACGGGCGAACCGTGGGACCCCGAATCCTGGCAGTGGTTCTACGAGCACGTCGGCAGCAGCGAGACCCCGATCATCAACATCTCCGGCGGCACCGAGATCATGGGGTGTTTTCTCATGCCGATGCCGACTCAACCGCTAAAACCCTGTACGCTCGGCGGTCCGGGGTTAGGAATGGACATCGATATCGTCGATCGCGACGGCAATTCCGTCAGGGAAGATCACGACCGCGGCTACCTCGTCGCGCGTGACTCCTGTCCCTCGATGACGAAATCGCTCTGGTCGGGCGACGAACGCTATCTCGAGGAGTACTGGTCGACGTTCGAGGACCCGCCGCTGTGGGACCACGGCGACTGGGCCCAGAAAGACGAGGGCGGCTTCTGGTTCCTCCACGGTCGCGCCGACGACGCACTGAACGTCGCAGGCCGAAAAGTCGGCCCCGCCGAAGTCGAAGGCGCACTGATCGACCACGAGGCCGTCAATCAGGCCGCCGCCATCGGCGCGCCCGACGAGACGACTGGCACCGCCGTCGTCACCTACGTCATCCTCGAGAACGGATACACGGAGACCGACGAGTTACGCGACGAACTGCGCGCACAGGTCGGCGCAGAACTCGGGAAACCGTTCCGTCCGCGTGAGGTGTTGTTCGTCGACGAGTTCCCCAAAACGCAGTCGGGCAAGATCATCCGTCGGGCGGTCGAAGCGACCTACACCGGCGAGGATCTCGGTGACATGAGTAGTATCGAAAATCCGGAGGCGCTCGAGGAGATCGAGCAGGCGCGATAAGCGCTCCGGAACCGTCTCATACGGGCTCCTGTCAGTCAGTGCCGGTCCAACCGCGATCTGTCTTGGGTCGTACCAGGAATCTCGTGACAGCAGCCGTATCAGTTGTCAGCCTCGTCAGCACGCTCGAGGATGCGTTCTGCCTGCGCGATGAGTGGTGCATCGATCATCTCACCGTCGACTTCGAATACACCCGTTTCCGACCGATCACGGGCGGCGAGAACGCGTTCTGCCCACTCGATATCGTCGTCGCTTGGCGTGAACGCGTCGTTGATCACCGGCACTTGATCCGGATGGATCGCCATTTTGCCGTCGTAACCGAGTTGTCTAGCGAACGCGGTTTCCTCACGGAGGCCATCCGTATCCCCGTAGTCGGTGTAGACGATATCGATCGCGTCGATGCCAGCGGCGCTGGCCGCGATCACCGTTCGCTCGCGTGCGTACAACACTTCTGTCCCCTCGCTCGTACGCGTCGCACCGATATCGGCTGCAAGGTCTTCAGCTCCGAACAGGAGCGCGTCGGTCGCGTCGACCGTGGCGATTTCGTCGGCCCGAAGGACGCCCGCCGCGGATTCGATCAGCGCTAACACTGGACAGGACCCGCCGGCTTCCGCAAGTCGCGCCTGTACCCGCTGGATGTCCGTCGCGTCTTCCGTTTTCGGCACCATGATGCTGTCCGGGCGTGGCCCCTCGAGAATCGCCTCGAGGTCTGTCATCGCTCCAAGGCCGATCGGATTCACGCGAACAGCGACCTCACAGTCCGATTCGAGGTCAGCGAGGACCTCGCGAACGGCCTCGCGTGCGTCGCTTTTATCGCCTGGCGCGACGGCATCCTCGAGGTCGAACACGACGACATCCGCGTCGCCCATCGCTGCCTTCCGCATGAGGTCGGGCTTATCACCGGGTGAGAACAAGATACTTCGTCGAACCATACCACGGATGAGTATATCATACGACTAAATCGTATGGGTTCACAGACAGGTGAAGCAACGAGCGCGGTCGAACGTGAGCGCATCGCTGTCGGGAAAGAGCGACGAGTAGTGAGAAATGTAATATATTATAACTGGTATTTAACCAGTAGTGTTTAGATAGCAGAAGTATTCTACATGTGAAATTACGTTCAGTTTTTCGGAGCGTGCAGCACGTGGCGTCTCCGTAAACGAGGAAGAGAAGCCTGAAAATCTCCCGTTCTCTGGCGGTATTAAGAGTTGAACGAGATCCATGTCTGTGTCCATCTCCATATGATCTATTCGAGAGTACACTAGTATCGAATATCATCTAGTTCTGAGTAGAATAGTAATATGACAAGATATATTAGCTATTTCAAAATCCGTCTATCGATGTGTGTCGAATGACATTCGCGATTATTGTGGAGCGGTTCGTGTGAATCGGCCACTGTCAGTCTTCAGCCTATCAATTACAATCATAGGATTGTAAGCCTGCGAACAACACGGTCGGACGATCATCGATAACTGACCGGTCCGACACGGGGACACGACCATCTCCGGCTGGCATCTGCTTTCGGCGGAGCCGAATGTGGGCATTTCAACGGAGACAACGCTCGAGCGACGTAGTTTCCACGAATAGCCGGCGACACTGGGTGAAACGCGTTTCATCACACTCGAAACGCAACGCGGCGCTCGTTCGGCAAGCGCGTCGTGACGACAGCGTGGATAGCGGCTGATGAATCCGACAGTGCGCGATCGCGGCGCCGTTGCACTGACACTGCCGACCGAGTTCGGTCCGCGCTCCCGTTCGCGATCGGCACAAAGCACCCGAAATTTCATTCGGGAGAGCCGAAACGCTTCTATGGGACCGGTCGAATGCACCGTGTAATGACGGGCGCGTCAAACCGATCGGTCGAACGGGCGTTCAGGATCGTCGATGAACTCGCGGAAAACGGCGGTGGACGGGTCTCAGAACTCGCAGACCGCCTCGAGATGCCCGTCAGCACCGTCCATAACTACCTGCAGGCGCTCGTCGAGACGGGCTACGTCACGGTTGAGGACAAGGAGTATTCGACGACGACCCGGTTTCTCGAGGTGGGCCACCGACAGCGCCACCGGCTGGAAGTGTTTCAAGCCGTCAGCGACGAACTGCAGGATATCGCGGCGGAGACCGGCGAACACGTGACGCTGATGGTCGAGGAGAACGACCAATGTGTGATCGCCGCGGTCCAGGAAGGCCCTGACGCCGTCAATCTGTTCGCGTATCCCGGTGCGCGTATGCCGCTTCACGCGGCGGCTCCCGGAAAAGCCATTCTGGCACACATGCCCGACGACCGCGTTCAGGAGATCATCGACCGGCAGGGGCTCATCGAGATGACGAATCAGACGATCACGGACCCTGACGTGCTTTTCGACCAACTCGAGGAGATCCGCGAACAGGGGTACGCCATCGACGAGGGCGAACGGATCGCGGGGATGGTCTGTATCTCCGCACCAGTGCTGGACAAAAGCGACGAGATTCGCGGGGCGATCTGTGTCTGTGGCCCTCAGAGTCGCATCGACGAGGCGCGACGCGCAGAGATCGCCGACATCGTCAAGCGGTCGGCGAACGTGACGCAGGTTAACTTAGATTACGTCTAACCCGATTCCGATCGCTAGAACAGTGATTAGTCGCCTGCGACCGGTGCCAGCGCCTCGATCGTGTCTTCGGCAACGTCGTCGGCAGCCTGCTCCGGAATCGTCACGAGCGGCCGGTCGACGATCGTCTCGGTGACCAGCTTGCGGAGCCGCTGGCGGGCCTCGGACGGCGTTCCGGCGACGCCGAGATCGTCGACCATCTCGTCCGAGACAAGCGCCGTCGCGTCGGCACGATCGCCCGCCTGCCAGGCCTCGGCGACGCGCTCGACCTGCTCGGGGAACGCGGTGGCGATCGCGTTCCGGTACCCCTCGGCGCTGCCCGCGTAGTAGGCGATGTGGCCGCGAACGGCGTCGTAGGCTTCGTCGGAATCTTCGCTGACAGCCGATGGGACGTACGGGGCGATCGTGATCTCTTCGGGGTCGCGACCGCGTTCTCGAGCGCTCGTTTCGACGACCTCGAACGCCTCGTCGAGTTGGGAAAAGGGAATGTTGTGTGGGAGCCAGCCGTCACAGAGACGACCGACGACACGGCGGTTCGCCGGCCCGAGCGCCGCGTGATAGACGGGAACGTCCCGATCCAGCGGCGGGACGCCCGAGACGCTGACGAGTTCGCCGTCGTAGTCGACCGGTTCGTCGTCGGTCAAGATCCGCTGAATGATCTCGATGGTCTCGTGGGACCGCCGAACCGGGCGCTCGAACGACTGTCCGTGGATGTTCTCGACGGCGGTGGGCGTGCTCGTGCCGACGCCGAGGACCGCACGGCCGTCGGCGACTTGGTCGAGCGTCGCGGCAGTCATCGCGAGGACGGCGGGTGTCCGCGAGAACACGTTGACGATGGCGGTGCCGAGTTCAACCTCGTCGGTCAGCGCGGCGATTTCGCTGAGTTTCACGACCGAACTCGAGCCCCAGAGCTCGCCCATCCAGACGGAGTCATACCCCTGTGCTTCGGCGCTGATCGCGAGGTCGGTCGGGTCGTGTGAGCCAGTCCGCGGGATGACTACTCCGAGATGCATATCCGCTCGGTTCAACATACAGTGTGATAAAGTATCACGTTCACTGGGCTCGAAACACAGCCACGTCGAGCGGACAGCGCACGCTCGTTTACACCCGACCTGAACGCTCAGCGGCCGACGAAGTCGGGGTCGTCGTCGCCGAAAAAGGCCTCGAGACCGCGCTCGTAGTCTTCCGTTCGCGTCGCAGCTGCGATACCGTTCGTCTCCGCTGCGAGCTGTCGCTCGAGCGAGCGCTCGTAGCTGTCGGTCAGCAGGCGCGTCGTCGTTCCGAACGCCTGAGTCGGCCCGGCTGCCAGTTCGGCGGCGAGTTCGGCCAGCCGGTCGTCGAACTCGTCGGTGGGGACGACTTCGTTGGCCAGTCCCAACTCGCGGGCCGCCTCGGGGCTGATGGGCTCGTCTTTCAGGACGAGTTCTTTGGCGGCTCGCAGTCCCACTAGCCGCGGCAGGAAAAACGTCGCGCCGCCGTCGCCGGTCAGGCCGATCCCCGGGTACGCGAACTTGAGCGTCGCGTCCTCGCCGAGGACGAGCAGGTCAGGAAACAGCGCCAGGCTGAAGCCGATTCCGGCGGCGATACCGTTGACGCCGCCGACGACCGGTGTCTCCGCCCGATGGAACTGGACGATCGCCTCGTGGGCTCGGCCGGCCAGCTCCCGGATATGTGCCGCGTCGGATTCGTCGCCGGAGAGAGCACCGAGGTCGGCACCGGAGCCGAAGAAATCGCCCGCGTGCGTGAGAACGATACAGCGCGTCTCGGGGTCCTCGCCGAGCGTCGTCGCCGCCGATACCAGCTCGTTTGCCATCTCGAGCGTGAGTGCGTTTCGCCCGGCCGTGCTCTCGAGCGTGACCGTTGCGACGCCATCGTCGTGATCGATAGAGAGGTTGTCGTATGCAACCATAGAACAGGTATTTGAAGTAATCTCGCTTAACGGTTCCTGCTTCGAGGCACCGAGAAGGAGGTCTCGATCCAGATCTAGATCGCGTCGGTCAGGTCGAATGGCTCGTCGCCGAAGAGCCGTGGATCCATCTCCGCGAGGTCATCGGCAACGAGTGGCTCGAAGCCCAGCTGGTCGACGACGTCGGTTTCGACGTCGATTCCCGGCGCGACTTCCGTGAGCTCGAGTCCCTCCGCAGTGAGTTCGAAGACGGCGCGCTCGGTCACGTAGACGATCGGCTGGTCGATTTCGACGGCGTACTCACCGCTGAAGGTGATCTGCTCGACCGAGTCGACGAACTTCGGACTCGACCCTTCGCGTTCGATCGAGAGGTCGCCGTCGCCGGTCTCGATCTCGAGGCCGTCGGTCGTCAGGGTGCCACAGAAGACGACCTTCTCCGCGTTCTGGGTGATGTTGATGAAGCCGCCACAGCCGGGCAGCTGCGAGCCGAACCGGCTGACGTTGATGTTGCCCATCACGTCAACCTGTGCCATGCCCAGAAATCCCATATCGAGGCCGCCGCCGTCGTAGAAGTCGAACTGCTGAGTCGACGAGACCAGCGCCTCGTGGTTGACCGCGGTCCCGAAGCTGATCCCGCCGGAGGCAGCGCCGCCGACCGGTCCCGACTCGACGGTCTGGGTGATCTCGTCGTCGACGCCGCCCTCGGCCGCGACGACCGGGACGAGTTCCGGAACGCCCACGCCGAGGTTGATGACCGAATCCGGCTCGAGTTCCATCGCGGCCCGGCGGGCGATGATCGTGCGCACGTCGAGCGGAAGCGGCTCGCGATCGTCGTCGGTCGGCTGTTTGATTTCGCCACTGTAGGCGGGATTGTAGTCTTCCGCGTACGTCTGCTGGTGGTGACTCGGCGGCGCTTCGACGACGGAATCGACCAGGACGCCGGGGACGGCTACGTCGCGGGCGGTGAGCGTGCCCGACTCCGTGACGCGCTCGACCTGGGCGATCACGGTGCCGCCGGAGTTGTGGGCAGCCTGGGCCATCGCCAGCACGTTCGAGTCGAGGGCTTCCCGCTCCATGGTGATGTTACCGTTCTCGTCGGCCGTCGTCCCCCGAATGATCGCCACGTCGATCGGCACCGAGTGATAGAAGAGATACTCCTCACCGTCGATGGTCATGAGGTCGACGATATCATCGTCGGTGATGTCGTTGGCCTTCGCGCCGTCCTGGCGAGGATCGACGAACGTTCCCAGCCCGACGTGGCTGATCGTGCCGGGCTTGCCCGCGGCGGTATCGCGGAGCATGTGATCCATCACGCCAAAGGGAAGATTGTAGGCCTCGATCTCGTTGTCGACGATTTTTGCCATGAGGTCGGGCGTAAAGCCCCAGTGGCTCGCGATCGTGCGCTCGAGCATGCCGTCCTGGACCAGATGCGAGAGCCCGCGGCCCTGTCGGTCTCCCTCTGCAGCTGGATGGTAGAGCGTGAGATCACGTGGATGGCCCGTTTCGGCGTACCGTTCACCGAGCGCCTCGAGAATGTACTCGGGAATGCCCACGGCGACGAAGCCGCCGACGCCGACCGTATCGCCGTCGTCGATACATTCGACTGCCGCCTCTCTTGACTGCCGAACTGTCATACATACCCCTCTCGGGAGGCAGTATTTTTAGTTACCTATCTAGGCCACACCGGAGTCTCGAGCGGTAACACCGGCATCGACGAGGGTTGCATGACGGAATCGGACACTTTACTACCCCGCTCTCGAACACTCCGGTATGGAGCTGACAGCCGAGCAGCAGCTGATACAGGATACCGTCCGCGATTTCGTCGAGAAAGAGGTCGTCGAGACGGTCGACGAGCACGACGAGGCCCAGACGTTTCCGGAGGACGTCTGGGATGGGCTCGCGGAGCTCGATCTGACCGGGCTGACGGTCCCCGAGGAGTACGGCGGGTTCGACGCCGACGAAGTGACCTACAGCATCGTCAACGAGGAACTAGCACGCGGCCACCTGGCGGTCGCGACGGCGCTGTCGGTCCACTGTCTGGCCACCTCGTGTATCCGTCAGTTCGGCACCCAGGAACACAAAGACGAGTGGCTGCCGGAAATGGTCGACGGCCGCCCGGTCGGTGCGTTCGCGCTCTCGGAACCCGACGCTGGCTCGAACCCGGCGGAGATGAGCACTGAGGCCCGGCTCGAGGACGGCGAGTACGTTATCAACGGGAAAAAACAGTGGATCACGAACGGCAAGCGTGCGGGCGTCGTCATCCTGTTTGCCAAGACCGACCGCGACGATCCCAACACCGTGACGCAGTTTTTGGTGCCCAAGGACACGCCGGGACTCGAGGTTGGCAAAAAAGAGGACAAACTCGGGCTGCGTGCCAGCGACACCACGACGCTGATCTTCGACGATGTGCGGATTCCCGAAGAGAATCGCCTGACGGAAGTCGGTGACGGGCTGAAGTCTGCGTTCTCGATCCTGACCGGTGGCCGGATCGCGATCGCAAGCCAGGCCGTCGGCGTCGCCCAGGCGGCCCTCGACGCTGCTGTGAGCTACGCCAACGAGCGCGAACAGTTCGGCGAGCCGATCATCGAGCATCAGGCGATCGCCCACAAGCTCGCGGACATGCAGACGAACGTTCAGGCTGCACGCCTGCTGACGCGTGACGCTGCCCAGAAGAACGACGACGGGCTCGATCCACAGGCGGCGAGTATGGCGAAGTACTTCGCCAGCGAGGCGGCCGTCGACGTCGCGGACGAGGCGGTGCAGGTCCACGGCGGCTACGGCTACACCAAGGACTTCGACGTCGAGCGCTACTACCGCGACGCCAAGATCACCACGATCTACGAGGGAACCTCTGAAATACAGAAAGAAGTTATCTCACGGCACTTAGGCGAGTAGAACGAGTCGTTACTCGTAGTCGTAGAAGCCTTTCCCTGTCTTCTTGCCGAGTTCGCCGGCCTCAACCTTGCGTTTGAGGAGGTACGCCGGCTTGTAGCGGTCGCCTAACTCCTCGTGGAGCGTCTCGGAAGCGTGCAGACAGATGTCCAGCCCGATGTGGTCGGCGAGCGTCAGCGGCCCCATCGGGGCGTTCGTGCCGAGTTCCATCCCCGCGTCGATGTCCTCTTTCGTCGCGACGCCCTCGTCGTAGGCCCGGATACCCTCGTTGATCCAGGGCATCAGGATACGGTTGGTGACGAAACCGGGTTTGTCGTCGGACTCCCAGGTCGTCTTCCCGAGATCCTCGGCGAAGGCGTGGGCCAGTTCCGTGACCTCGTCGGCCGTCTTCTCGCCGGTGACGATCTCGACGCCCTCCATCACGGGCACCGGGTTCATGAAGTGCAGGCCAATGACGTCAGTCGCCCGCTCGGTCGCGCTCGCGATCGACGTGATCGAGAGCGTACTCGTGTTCGTCGCGAGGATGGCATCGTCACGACAGACCGCATCGAGGTCGGCAAAGATATCACGTTTGACCTCGAGATCCTCGAGGGCAGCTTCGACGACGACGTCACAGTCGGCAAGATCCTCGAGGTCGGTCGTGCCCGTGATCCGGTCGCGGGCCGCGTCGGCCTCGTCTTGGGTGAGCGCGTCCCTGTTGACGAGTCGGCCGAGGCTGTCGTCGATCGTCTCGAAGCCGTTGTCGACGAACTCCTGTTCGATGTCGCGCATGACGACGTCGTAGCCCGCGGTTGCGGCGACCTGTGCGATACCACTGCCCATCGTGCCAGCGCCGACAACGCCGACACGGTCGATCGTCTCTAGATCTGAAACCATCACTCTGTGGTGGTCGGACTGTCGTAGTAAATGTCCCGACTCTCGTCAGTGGCGGAAACGACAGTTGCAACGTGTGGTCGTGGTCCGACACAGCTATACCGCGCGAACTGATATGTGGTTCTGGTAGCTAATGTCGCAGGTACGACTCGCCGGAACAGGAATGACGTCGTTTGGATCGCATCCCGATCGGACGGGCAGGGACATGTTCGCGGAAGCCGGCCTTGCCGCCCTCGAGGATGCCGGCGTCCCGGCCGCGGACGTCGACGAACTCTTCTATGGCAACTTCGTCGGCACCCTCTCGGAAGGGCAGGGGCACCAGGGACCGCTCATGGCGGAGGCGCTCGGGACGACCGCTCCCTCGCGCCGAATCGAAAGCGCGTGTGCCTCGAGCGGGGTCGCGGTGCGTGACGCGGTGCGAGCGATCAGAAGCGGCGAGGCTGACGTCGTCGTCGCCGGCGGCATGGAGCGGATGACGAACATGGGGACGGCCGGGGCGACCAAAGGACTGGCCGGCGCAGCCGACGACCTCTACGAGGTCCGGTCGGGTGTCACCTTCCCGGGTGCGTACGCGCTGATGGCACGCGCCTACTTCGACGAGTACGGCGGGAGCCACGAGGATCTGGCTCACATCGCGGTTAAAAACCACGACAACGCGCTGGTCAACGACCACGCACACCTCCAACAGGAGATCACGGTCGAGGACGCACTCGGCGCGCCCGAAATCGCGTCTCCCTTTACCCTCTATGACTCCTGTCCGATCAGCGACGGGGCATCCGCGCTCGTCTTGACCTCGCCGGAGTACGCCGACGAGCACGGCCTTGACGCCAACGTTGCGATCACCGGAGCCGGCCACGGCGGCGATACGATGGCGCTGCACGATCGCCAGTCGCTCTCGCGGACGCCTGCAACCCGCGACGCTGCTGAGGAAGCCTACGACGACGCCGGCATCGAGCCCAGCGACATCGCCATCGCTGAAGTCCACGACTGCTTTACCATCGCGGAAGTGCTGGCGCTCGAGGCGCTTGGGCTCTACAGTCACGGTGAGGCGATCGGAGCGGCCCGCCGTGGCGAGACGCGCCGGGATGGTGAGCTGCCGGTGAACCTCTCGGGCGGCCTGAAAGCGAAGGGCCATCCGGTGGGTGCGACCGGGGCCGCACAGGTGGCGGCCATCGCAACGCTGCTCGATGGCACGCATCCGCGTGCCGACGCCGTCGACGACGACGCGACGATCGGCGTTGCCCAGAACGCCGGTGGGACGGTCGCCAGTGCGACTGTTCACGTTCTGGAGGTGATGGAATAATGACTGACGTGACCAACGGCGAGTACGACGCCTTCCTCGATGCGCTTGCAGAGGGCGAGGGCTACTACCTCACCTGCGAGAACGAGCACGGCCTGCTGCCCCCACGGCGTGCCTGCCCCCACTGTGGCGACCGCGAGCTCGCGGAGCGGGACCTGCCACCGTCCGGCGAGATCGTCACGCACACGACCGTGTTCGTGCCGACGCCACAGTTCGAGGACGACGCGCCCTACGTCACCGCCGTCGTCGACTTCGCCGGCGTCCGGCTTACGGGCGTCGTGCGGGGTATCGACCAGGCGGCCGTCGAAATCGGCGACCGCGTCACCGCGACCGTCGAATCGAACGAGACGACCGACGAGCAAACGATCGTCTTCCGTCCGGCAGAGTAAGCGCCCGAGTCTGAACCGCGACAGAAACCGCACTCGAGCGGGCGTCGGCCCGCTACAGGCCGTGTTTCTTCTGTTCTTCTTTGCGGAGTTCGACGCGGCGGATCTTCCCGCTCGAAGTTTTGGGGAGTTCGTCGGTGAACTCGATCCGACGGGGGTACTTGTAAGGAGCCGTCTCCGCTTTCATGAACGCCTGCAGTTCGTCTTTCAACTCGTCGCTGCCCTCGTAGCCCTCGGCGAGGATCACGTAGGCCTTGACGACGCTGCCGCGTTCCTCGTGGGGGCTGTCGACGACGGCGGCCTCAGCGACGGCGTCGTGGCTGACGAGCGCGTCCTCGACCTCGAAGGGGCCGATGCGGTAGCCCGAGGAGATGATGATATCGTCAGCCCGGCCCTCGAAGAAGAAGTAGCCGTCCTCGTTGCGGGAGGCGAGGTCGCCCGTGCGGTAGTAGTCACCGGAGAGTTTCTCCTCGTCGAGGTCGGGCTTCTCGTAGTAGCCGTCGAAGATCGCCGGCGAGTCGACCGGGACGGCGATCTCGCCGATCTCGCCGGCCTCGACTTCGTCCTCGTCGTCGACGTCGATGATCGTCGCGCCGACGCCCGGCGTCGGCTTGCCCATGCTGCCGGGTTTGACGTCGATTCCGGGGTAGTTCGTCACGAGCGCGACGGTCTCGGTCTGGCCGTAGCCGTCGCGCGGGGTCACGCCCCAGGCGTCCTGAATGCGCTCGATCGGCTCGCGGTTGAGCGGTTCGCCTGCCGAGAGCGCGTCGTTCAGTTGCACGTCGTAGTCTGCGAGGTCGGCGTTGGCGAACATCCGGTACTGCGTGGGGACGGCACAGAGCTTGGTGACCCCTTCCGCTTCCATGATCTCGAGGAAGGTGTCGGGTTCGAACTCGCCGTCGTAGATGAGTTGGGTCGCCCCCGTTGTCAGGCCGACACCGACTGGGCTCCAGAACCACTTCGCCCAGCCGGTGCCGGTCGTCGCCCACAGGAGTTCATCCTCGAGATCCGTCTCTTCGTCGATACCCCACCAGTAGGGGGCGTTGATCCGGTTGAAACAGTACTGCCAGCGGTGTTTGTGGAGGACCGGCTTGGGCTGGCCGGTCGTCCCGCTGGTGTAGTTGATCGTCATCGGGTCTTCGGCGGCCAGTTCGGGGCCGTCGTAGTCGGTCGACTCCTCGGCCATGACATCCGCGACCGTCGTCCACCCTTCGCCCTGCAGGTCGTCTTCAGTGCCGTCGAGGACGATGACCCGCTCGAGGGGCGTCTCCTCGAGCACCGGCTCGACCATATCGGTCAGCGACTCGTGGACGACGATGCTCGTCGCGGTACAGTCGTTTGCCCGAAACTCGATGTCCTTCGAGCGCAGCATCGACGAACAAGGGACCAGCAGCGAGCCGGTCGCCAGCGCGCCGAGTTGGACGGCAAAGGCATCGGGATGGCGCGGGAACAGGTGCATGATGCGGTCGCCCTCGCCGACGCCGAGGGACTCGAGGCCGTTGGCAAAACGGTTCATGTCGTCCC
Source organism: Natrinema hispanicum (assembly GCF_004217335.1). Classification (GTDB taxonomy): domain Archaea; phylum Halobacteriota; class Halobacteria; order Halobacteriales; family Natrialbaceae; genus Natrinema; species Natrinema hispanicum. The sequence continues at coordinate 92,350 of NZ_SHMP01000004.1, read as the reverse complement.
GAATGTCGGCGTAGGTTCGTTCCTCGCGGGTTCCCTCATCGTCTAGAAACCGGACGGCGACACGATCACCGACGGACGCGGCGTGGTCTGCGACGACCGACGTGATCGCGTACGAATCCGGAATGTCCCACTCGAAGCTGTCTACTTCTGTAGTGTAATTAACACCCATACCTTGCTAATCAGAGGTGCCGTTCTTATAGCTTTTGTTACTATTGGTAGTAGATACCGTGTGACGAATATACGAACATCACACCTGCTGTCGATCATCGATGCCACCGGACAGCCACCCTGACCGGGGCAACACTTTAGAAGAGTTGCATCTATACGTTAGACAATGTTCGACAAAGAAGAGCTGGAAGCGATCGCCCAGCAACGGGAATCGTGGGAAGGGGAGACGCTCGAGCCGTTTTTGGAACACGGGGAACGCAAAGACCGGTTCGCGACGGTCTCGAACCACGAGGTCGACCGCCTCTACACGCCCGAAGACATCGCCGACCTCGACTTTGAGGACGATCTCGGCTTCCCTGGCGAGCCGCCGTACACGCGGGGGCCGTACCCGACGATGTACCGCGGGCGCACGTGGACGATGCGCCAGTTCGCCGGCTTCGGGACCGCAGAGGAGACCAACGAGCGCTTTCACTACCTGATCGACGAGGGCCAGACCGGCCTCTCGACGGCCTTTGACATGCCCTCGCTGATGGGGATCGACTCGGACCACCCGATGAGCGAAGGCGAGGTCGGCAAGGAAGGTGTCGCCGTCGACACGCTTCGGGACATGGAGGTGCTGTTCGACGGCATCGACATCGGCGAAGTGTCGACCTCCTTTACGATCAACCCGTCGGCGGCGGTCATCTACGCGATGTATATCGCGCTGGCCGACCAGCAGGGCGTCCCCCGCGAGGAGATCAGGGGCACGCTCCAGAACGACATGTTAAAGGAGTTCATTGCACAGAAAGAGTGGGTCATTCCGCCAGAACCCTCCCTCGAGGTCGTCACGGACACGATCGAGTTCGCCGTCGAGGAGACGCCGAAGTTCCACCCCGTCTCGATTTCGGGCTATCACATCCGTGAAGCCGGGTCGACCGCGGCTCAGGAGGCCGCCTTTACGCTCGCCGACGGCTTTGCCTACGTCGAGGACTGTCTCGAGCGGGGACTCGACATCGATGCGTTCGGTCCCGTTGCTGTCGTTTTTCTTCAACTCACACAACTCGATCTTCGAGGAGGTCGCGAAGTTCCGAGCCGCACGTCGCGTCTACGCTCGCGTGATGGACGAGTGGTACGGCGCAGACAAACCCGAATCCAAGCGCATGAAGTTCCACACGCAGACGGCAGGCCAGTCGCTGACGGCCCAACAGCCGCTGAACAACATCGTCCGGGTGACGATTCCAGGCGCTGGCCGGCGTCTTCGGCGGCACCCAGTCGCTACACACCAACAGCTTCGACGAGGCGCTGGCGCTGCCAAGCGAGAAAGCCGTCCGCGTCGCCTTGCGCACCCAGCAGATCATCGCCGAGGAGTCGGGCGCGGCCGACATCGTCGATCCGCTGGGGGGTTCGTTCGCCATCGAGAAACTCACAAACGAGATGGAAGCCGAGATCATGGCCTATCTCGAGGAAATCAAGGAGATGGGCGACGGCTCGGTCCGCGACGGCGTCCTCAACGGCATCAACCAGGGCTACTACCACCGCGAGATTCAGGAAGCGAGCTACGAGTACCAGCAACGCGTCGAGCGCGGCGAGGAAGTCGTCGTCGGCGTCAACGAGTACACCATCGAGGAAGACACCTCGCCGGAGCTGTTACACGTCGACGCAACGACTCGGGACCGCCAGCTCGAGCGCTTAGAGCAGGTCAAAGCCGAGCGTGACGACGAAGCAGTCGACGCCACGCTCGAGGCGCTGTCGGACTGCAATTACGAGCGACGAGAACGTCATGCCGTCCATCGTCGACGCCGTCAAGGCCTACGCGACGATGGGCGAGATCATGCAGGTCTTCGAAGACCACCACGGTGCCTACCGCGAGGAGATCAGCCCAGTCTGAGACGGCCTTCGGTCACTGGCTTTCGGACGCGTCGAGGGAGTACGTACACTCTTCGTAGCGCTCGTCGCCGATCGTGACTGGTTCGGTTGCCGTCTGCTCGAAGCCAAACGCTTGGTAGAACTCGTTGCCGACGTCGTTTGCTGCAAGCACCATCGCGTTGATGTGCTCGACGCCCTGCTCGAACAGCCGGTCGCGGGTCTCGGTCAGGAGATCGCTCCCGATTCCCTCACCGCGGTGGTCGGGATCGACGTACACGCGGAGGATCGTCCCCTGTGTGTTCGTCCGGCTCGAACGTGGCGTGTGCGAACCCAACGATCGAGTCGTCCCGCTCGGCGACCAGCATGAGTGCCTGCGACCAGATGATCGAGTCGCGAATCAACGCCTCGGTGTACCAGTCGTCGACCCCTTCCTGAATCGACTCACGGCTCAAAATGTCAGGGTAGTCGGCTTCCCATGACGAGTGTGCTACACGCTGAATAGCGTCGATATCGTCGGTCGTCGCGTCGCGAATTGTCATATGGTACCATCCATCTATCCGAAATTAATTCTTTCCCCAGGCGAGACCGTCGTTTCAACGGCTAAACTAGCTGACTCCGATAGAATCATACACCTCCTCTTCGAATCGCGGTCCATGAGTACCGAGAACGATGAGCGGACGATTCGATGCATGGTAGCGAAAGTCGGTCTTGACGGCCACGACCGTGGCGCACACGTCATCGCTCGAGCGTTCCGTGACGCCGGCTTCGAGGTCATCTACTCCGGACTGCACAAGGCACCAGACGACATCGTTCAGGCCGCAGTCCAGGAGGACATCGACGTCCTCGGAATCTCGATTCTCTCCGGGGCCCACGACACGCTCGTCCCGAAGATCATGGATGGGTTGGAAGAATACGGCGCGAAAGACGACACGCTCGTGCTCGCCGGCGGCGTCATTCCGGATGAGGACCGCGACGAACTCAAGGACACAGGTGTTGCGGCGATCTTCGGCCCCGGAACGTCGATCGAAGAGACGATCGAGTTCGTTCGCGAGAACGCACCCGACCGGTAGGCGAAAAGACACGCGAGTTCAGCCGCGAGACCAGCAGGTCCTGCTGGAGACCAACAGAACGTGGCAGAAACAATAGACATATTCTAAACTCTCGTTTTAGAGTTATATTCGTGATCGAGCCGATCCGAGTTCACTCTCGGCCAGCGTCGAGTGTCGCTGCGTCGACGATGTACGAGGGCCGTTTTCCGAAGGACAGGCTGAAGATCGGCAGTTCGGCGGCTTTGCGGGAACGGTAGTGGGGCTGTGGTCGACTTCGTGATGTGGGTTGAGTGTTACTATGATCGCATCGATCGGTTCCGATTCATAACGGATCTGAGAAGTATATAAATCAGAACTGTATGGTGAAATGTTCTGTAAAAACGACTCGAGACTCACTCGAGTATCACCACTCACGAGTGATTTGGACGTGATGTAATGGCACAAGTGCGGTGGAGGGCTGGGCGTCCCGCCACCGTGGTTCGCGGGCGACAGCGCGTGGGGTCGACCCACAATTGTATTAGCTTCCCTGAAGTAATGAATATAGTGGCTCGTCTATCGAAAGCGACTCAGGCAGTCTGCTGTCAGTCAGTGCCGGCCGGCCGCGACCGTCCTGCGGTCCCGCCGGGACCCAGTGACAGGAACCAGTCCCAGCACGAGTGACGCCGCCCGAGACGGGTTCTGCAGTGTCAGTCGACTATCCCAGGTTTGCCTCGAACCAGTCGGCAGCAACGTCGGCGACCTCCTCGAGTTGGCCCGGGCCCTCGAAGAGGTGGCCCGCGCCTTCGACGACGTGCAGTTCGGTTTCACAAGTGAGCGCGTCGGCAGCGTCGCGGTTCAAGTCGAGCACCTGCATGTCGTTGCCGCCGACGATGAGCAACACGGGGGCTGTGACGTCTTCGAGAAACGGTGTCGCGAGATCGACGCGGCCACCACGGGAGACGACGGCATCGATGTCGGTCGCGTCGCGGGCCGCTCCGCGCAGCGCCGACGCGGCACCGGTACTCGAGCCGAAGTAGCCGTACCGAAGCGGTGCAGTTTGGGGGCGGTCTCGCAGCCACTCGGTGACCGCGACGAGTCGGTCGGTCAACAGCGGAATGTCGAAGCGGTTTTCGCGTCGTTGGTCTTCGGCTTCGGTGAGCAGGTCGAACAGCAGCGTTCCCAGCCCTCGCTGTCGGATCACGTCGGCGACGTAGTTGTTGCGAGGGCTTTTCCGGCTACTCCCGCTCCCGTGGGCGAAGACGACGAGTCCGTTCGCCCCCTCGGGGACGACGAGTTTCCCCTCGAGTTCGACGTCGTCGACCGGAATGGACACGAGGTTCGATTCCGACATAGTCTCCGTTCGACGCCTGCTGTCTTAGTAGCGCCACCCACTGATCACTCGCGAGGACTGTGCCGTGATACCGTCGGTCATCGGCGACGACTCGCCACGATCAGGGGCGCGAGACCCGTCCCACATCGTTTTGATTATTGGTAGCGTTTAGCATGGACGAATGCGACTCGAGACCACCCGGATCGATATCGGAACGACCCGGCCACTTGTTCTGTTGAACACAATCGATGCGACCGAGCTCGGCGCACACCCGCTCGATCGGCTCCGGATCGACGAAAACGGCACGACAACGGGGATCGTCAAAGTAACCGACGAACTGGTCGAGCAGGGCGTCCTCGGGGTGACTGAGCCGCTGCACCACGTTCGCGGTCCCGTCGACGTGACACTCGCCGGGACGCCCCGATCGGTCCAGTACGTCCGCAAGAAGTTGAACGATATCGAACTCGAGGACGACGAACTCGAGGCGATCGTCAAGGACATCCACGAAAACCGGCTGTCTGACATCGAACTGAGCGCGTACGTGTCGGCGGTGTATGCAAACGGGCTCTCCTTACAGGAGACCAAACACCTCACGCGGGCGATGACCGACATCGGCCGGCAACTCTCGTGGGACGCGCCAGTCGTCGCCGACAAACACTCGATCGGCGGCGTGGCGGGCAACTGTGTCACGCCGATCATCGTCTCGATCGTCGCAGCCGCTGGTCTGACGATGCCAAAGACCTCCTCGCGTGCCGTGACCTCGCCAGCCGGAACCGCAGACGTCGTAGAGGTCTTCTGTGACGTCGAGTTTTCGATGGCCGAAATCGAGTCGATCGTGGCCGAGGCCAACGGCTGTCTCGTCTGGGGCGGCGGCGTCGACCTCTCGCCGGTCGACGACGCGATCATCCGCGCCGAAAACCCGCTGTCGATCGACCCGCCGGGCCAACTCATGGCCTCGGTGCTCTCGAAAAAGCGCAGTGCCGGCTCGACACACGTCGTGATCGACATTCCCTACGGTGAGGGTGCGAAAGTCGAGAGCCTCGCCGACGCCCGCGAACTCGCCGACGACATCAAGCGTGTCGGCGCTCACCTCGACGTGGCAGTCACCTGTGCGATTACCCACGGGACGGAGCCGATCGGTCACGGTGTCGGTCCCGTCCTCGAGGCACGGGACGTCCTCGCCGTCTTGCACGGCGACGGCCCGGAGTCGCTCCGGTTGAAGTCGGTTCGGCTGGCCGAGATGCTCCTCACACACTGTGGCGTCGACGCGTCGGCAGCCGATCTCCTCGAGTCTGGGGCAGCACTCGATCGGTTTCGGCAGATCGTCGCGGCACAGGACGGCGATCCGGACGTCGAACCAGACGACCTCGAGCCGGGATCCGAATCGACGACCGTGCAGGCCGACCGCGCTGGCGTCGTGACGAGCGTCGACAACAGACAGCTCTGTGACCTCGCGCGGCGGGCAGGGGCACCGAAGGACAGCCGCGCCGGGCTCATCATCCACACGTCGACGGCCGACCCGGTCGAGCCCGGCGACGACCTCTATACCATCTACGCGGAGACAGGGAGCAAACGCGCCGCGGCGGAGACGCTGGCTGCGGACCACGAGCCGATCCGGGTGCGGAGCAAGACCGACGCGCTCGTCGAGCAGCGATGAGCACCCTCGTGCCAGTTATCCCGTTTCCGAACCGCGAACCACAGTGACGCTCACCGGCGAGCGGCGAACGACCAGTTCGGCGACGCTTCCGAGTAAGGTGCGACTCGTCTCGGAGCGGCCGTGGCTCCCGATGACGATTTCGTCGATGTCGTGTGCGTCGGCGTAGTCGACGATTTCGCGTGCCGGGTCGCCGACCGTCGATTCGGTCATTACCTCGCCGTCGATATCGCCGATCAGTTCACGCGCCTCGTCGAAGAGTTGTGCTTCGACCTCGTGGGCACGGTCGTACCAGGCGTCGGACCCGTGGAGCGGTTCGGTTCGGACATCGACATCGACGGCGGAGCTGTAGCCAGGGTCGTTCGGGTCGATCACGTGAAGTACGACGAGAGAGACGTCGTCGTATTCGTCGATCGCGTACTCGAGTGCGCGTTTGGACAGCGGCGACCCGTCGAACGGGACCAGAAGGGTATGTGGCATCATCACATCATGCGACGCCCAGTCTCAAAAGCGTATTCCGGGTCGTCGAGCGAGCGGTCTCACCCGGAGAGATCGCGCCGCTCGAAGAATTCGCTACTCAAAACGACGAGGACGACGACGGCGACCACGAGGAGTGACAGATCGGACCACGAGAGATCGCCATCGACGAGAATCGCGCCCGGATCGAAGTAGCGTGAGAACGCGATATCGCCGAGCCACTCGTAATCGGTGTCGAAGGTAAACGTATCGAGCAAAAACAGCCCAAAGACGGTCCCTGCACCCACGGTCTGTGCCCGACGGACGGAATCGAACGTGACCGAAGCAGCCAGTCCGACGCCAGCACAGGCGAGTAAGTACGCGATGGAGTACGCGTGGATGGCAAACAGCCGGCTCACGGACACCGATTCGCCGATGAGTTCCACGCCGAGATAGATCGCCAGAAACGTGATCGCGTTGACGAGGACCAGTCCCGGCACGAGTGACAGAAACTTCGCGACGACGAACCGCGTCCGCGAGATTGGTAACGTCAGCATCACCTCTGCCGTGCCGCGTTCGACCTCGCCGGCAACCGTCGACGCGGCGGCGTATGCGTAGTAGATCGCGAGCAGCAACACCCAGCCGAACTGATAGAGCTGCGAGACGAGATACCCCTCGATCGTCGTCAGCGTCGTCACGCTCCCGACGAACGCCCGCGTCGCCTCCGGCGGCAGCGACTCGAGATAGGCGTCGAAATCGACACCCGTCTCCTCGATCGACGGAAAGAGCGCGACCGTAAGCACGATCAATGCGATCAGCGCACCGGCGAGTAACAGCGATCCACGGAGCCGACGGCCCGCCTCGAACGAGGTGATCTCGAGCATACGGCGTCGAACCGTCGCGTCCGGACGGGCGACAGCGGCTTATAGGTGCTGGACTGTCGGGCGAGACGACGCAACGTAACACGGTGTTGGTCGCCGAGCGTTCGAGTAAGTCAGTCGTTCGCGGCTGGAACAGGCCTCGTGGTTTATGCCGTAATCGCCCGTTTCGGATCGGATATGACGGACGCGAAGGGTGAGTCGGCACGGCGACGACGTCGCCGCACTGTCGTCGTCACTTTCGTGCTCGCCGCGGTGGTGTTCACAAGCGGCACCGGCAGTGTCACTGCGCTTCCCGATGGCGGTGGTGTCGTCGCGCCACAAGTCAGCGCTCCTGACAACGTAACGGAGCGCAACGAGTCGACTCCGACGGCCGACGGGGACGGCACTGCCGATAGAGCAGCCGTCCGCCCTCGTCCTCAACCCGAATCGCCCGCACCTGCAGATACGGAGGGAATCGACACCTCGAGGACAGGACCATCGACGGCGGAAGCGGCAGGCTTCCCCGTACTACAGCCGGCTGATGACAACGTCACCGTTGCCGTCGCGGAGAACGAGTCCGTCCGTGCGGGCGAGACGACGACGATGACCTTCGAGGTGACAAACGACGGCGACGAGGACGTAACAGACGTCGTCGTCACGCTCCAGTCGACGGGGACAGTGACGTTTGGCCCGCCGACGGCACCACAGACGAGCCAGGCGATTTCCCTCGAAGAACTCGACGACGACGAGACCGAGACCGTCACCATCGACGTCAGTGCAGCCAGCGTCGAACCGGGAGACTATCCGGTGTTCGCAACCGTCCAGTACACCCTCGACGAGGACGACAACGATGATGACGAGGACGACGATGGCGACACCGACGACGAAATCGTCGTGACCGGCGGCCCGTCCCCAGTGCTGATCCCCGTCGACGATGCTCGTTCGTTCGACATCACGCCGGTCCATGACCAGATTCCAGTCGACGGATCAGGGGTCTATACGGTTCGAGTGACGAACGACGGCTCCGAGACGGTGACCGACGTCGTCGCAACGCTGAACGTGACGCCGCCGCTCTCGAGCGAGTCGCCGACGGCGTACATCGGGCGGCTCGAGGCCGGTGAGTCAGAAACAGTTCGGTTCGCCCTCGAGTCGTCCACGGACGCGATCGAGACGACGACCGGCGTCGCGGTGACGCTCATCTACGACACCGAGACTGGGGATCGCACGAGGACGGATCCGGTGACGACGCAAGTCGCGATCGCTGACACCGACGAGCCGACCGACGTCGACTCAGTCGCTCCGTTCGCCGCCGTCGCGGTCGTGTTCGTGCTCGCAGCGATCTGGTGGTTTCGACGGCGGTGATCGATCGCATCAACTGTCGGCCCCTGATTGCGCTTCGCGCTCTCGCTCGTCCTCGTCGGCCTCGCCGTAGAAATGCATGAACACGTCCTCGATGGACGCCTCACGGACGGTCAGGTCGCGGACAGTGTACTCGTGTAAGCGGTCGATCAGCGCATCGAACTCCTGTGCGAGCACGAGCCGGTACGTCTCGTCCTGCCGTTCGACGTGTGCTGTGCCCGGAAACTCGAGTGCCGACGCCGGTGGATTCTCTTCGAGACGGACGGTGACGACTGTCCCACCCGCTTCGAGGATGTTGTCGACGGTGTCGAGTTCGATCAGCCGGCCCTTCCTGATGATCCCGACGCGATCGCAGACGCGGCGCACCTCGCTCAAGATGTGTGAGGAAAAGAAGCTCGTCCCACCTTGTTCCTGGCGTTCATCGAGCAGGTCGTAAAACTCGTTCTGGACGAGCGGATCGAGCCCCGACGTGGGTTCATCCATGATGACCAGCGCTGGATCGTGCATGAACGTCGCGACGATGGCGAGTTTCTGTTTATTGCCACTCGAGTACGCCTTGACGTTTCGGTCGAGGGGGACCGGAAACCGCTCGAGCAGTTCGGCCCGCCGCTGGTCGCCACGGAGTCGGCCGAAGTAGTCGAGAACGTCCGCTCCCGTCACGCGGTTGTAGAACGTCACGTCGCTGGGCAGGTAGCCGAGGTGGCGTTTCGCCTCGCGCAGTTCGGTTCGGTCCGTGACGTCATGTCCCAGCAGCCGGGCCTCGCCGTCGGTGGGTTTCAACAGCCCGAGCAGGACGCGAATCGCCGTCGACTTCCCCGCGCCGTTCGGGCCGAGAAAGCCGAAGATCTCCCCGCGCTCGACGGCAATCGAGAGGTCCTCGAGCCCGCGGACGTCCCCGTAGTACTTGGTCAGCCCGTCGGTTTCGATCGGGGGTGGCTCGGCGCTGGTCACAGCGTCAGACACGACGGCTCGAGGCTTATAGTGACGGCCTATCGCAAACCGATCAGCAGTAGCGGGACGAACAACAGTGAGACGAGAAAGCCAATAAAGTAGCCCCTGTTATCGACGAGTTGCTCATAGAGAACGGAAATACCGCTGACATACCGGTTATAGAATAGTAACGGCAGCAACGAGATGAGAAACCCGAGACCGAGTAACAACGCGACAGTTAGCACGCCAACAGGAACGTCCAGCGCCACTGCGATAATGAGCGTGTCGACCAGCGTTCCGATATTTGCGCCCAGGATATACGGGATGATCTCGCGTCGTTTGATATGACCGCGGTTGTAGAGTGGCACGACCACGCCCAGGGAGAACGCGACACTCATTGTGAGCCCGGTGAAAACGAGTCCGATGGTAAACGAGGTCCACTTATCGTTCAAGCGCTTCACATACCGATCTCGCAACCGCTGTTTGTCGACGCTGTCGAGTATGCGGTCGAAAAGCCGCATACTCAAGAAAATCAACCCAAGCGCCAAGAGAAACGCCACGACTGCGCCGACAGCGTTGATGATTCCCTCCGTGAACACCGGGATGAGGTCTGGAATGTTCACATCCGTTTCAGGTACCAGCCGATCGGCGATTCCCGTCTCGCCGGCGATGACGGGATTGGAGACGTTCCACGATTCGACGACGGGGAGCAAGACGTATCCCACCACGAGCACCGGCAGATAAATCGAGTGAGTGAGCAAAAACGTCAGCACCCCGAGTCGCACCGACTCGCTCACCGACTCGAGTTCTTCGTTCAGATAATCGAACGCCCCGATAAAGAGCACGATCGCAGCCCCACCGAGTCGCGAGCCGACGACCATGAGAAACAGCTGCGACGGGACGACGAGGTGCGAACGGAACAGCGTAAGCGACAGGGCAGCGACGATCGACCCGTTTGCTAACACGTATGATGCGATCCAACTCACGCCAAGCGCCGAGCGATCGCCGACGATGATTTGCTCGAGAATCTGTCTGAGAACCGGTGAGAGTGTCTCAACCGCCGAACCCAGTAGCTGGATTGCAAAGAGAAACAGGACGACCGTTCCAAGCACCTGAAACGAGAGCGATACTGACGATTGAGTGGACAATCCCGCCACCTGTACGCAGGGATGCGCCAAAACGACTAAAGAATTGTCAATAGTACAGACAAGAATCACTAGAACGCGACTGTTTAGCGGCGAATTATAACTCGATGTTCTATTCTTGTATTGCCGATCAGGATTGCGGGTCCGATTCGATGCTCGTTCGGAACGCCTCGAGACGTCGTGTGCGGCAGTCGATTCGACTTTGGCTGGGGAGTCGGCGTCGACCGTCGCGGATCGTTCCCGACAGCGGACGATCACGGCGGCTGTGACGAACAGTCGCCAGCAGCGGCCCATATCAGGTCGGACCTATTTCGGGCGTCCCGGTGTCGACACACACGAAGAACATGACGCAACCGACAGGCAGCTCCCTTGACCCCCGCGATCGTGCACTGTTTACCGATCGGTACGAACTCGCCATGCTGCAAGGGTATTACGAGGCAGATCACACACCAACGGCGACGTTTTCACTGTACTTCCGGAAGCTCCCACCGGACCGCGGCTACGCGATCGCCGCCGGCCTCAAGCAGGTGATCGACTACGTCGAGACTCTCGCGTTCGACGACCGGGCGCTCGACTATCTGGCCGAGGAGGGGTTCGATGCGGAGTTCCTGTCGTATCTGGACGGGTTCGAGTTTACCGGCGAGATCCGGGCGCTTCCCGAGGGAACGCTCGTCTTCCCGAACGAGCCGTTGCTCGAAGTCACCGCGCCGATCCACGAGGCACAACTGTTCGAGACGTTCGTGCTCAATCAGGTCGGGTTCCAGACGCTCGTCGCGACGAAGGGGGCGCGCATGGCCGACGTCGTTCGCAGACACGGCGACGGACAAGACCTCGTCGACTTCGGGTCGCGCCGCGCTCACGGGACCGACGCCGGACTCACGGCCGCGCGGGCGGCGTACATCGGCGGCTTCGACGGCACCTCGAACATGCTAGCGGGCGAGCGATACGGCGTTCCGACGTACGGAACGATGGCACACTCGTGGGTCCAGAGTTTCGAGAGCGAACGCGCGTCGTTCGCGGCGTTCGCCGACGTCTACGGCGACGATACGGTCTACCTCGTCGACACCTACGATACGATCACCGGTGCCGAGCGAGCGGTCGCTGTCGCCGCGGACCGCGACGTCGATCTGGGTGGGGTACGTCTGGATTCAGGCGATTTGACCGAGCTTTCGAAACAGGTCCGCGAGATCGTCGACGACGCGTCCATCGTCGTCTCCTCGGGCGTCGACGAGTTCTTCCTGCGGGAGTTTTTCGACGACGACGGCGTCGCATCGGCGTTCGGTCCGGGAACGGCACTGACCACGAGCGCGGACGCGCCCAACAGCGGCGTCGTCTACAAACTGACCGCCGTCGAGCGCGATGGGGCGCTCGCACCGAGCATGAAACTCTCGCCCGGGAAAGTCACCTATCCCGGACAGAAAGCGCTCCATCGGGTCGAACGCGACGGGCAGTATCAGTACGACGTCCTCGCCCGACGCGACGAAGCGCTCGAGGCCGGAGCCCCCCAACTCGAGCCGATTTTCGAGGACGGATCGCTCGTCTACACCCCGCCGGAGCTCGCGACGATCCGGCAGCGCGCCAGTCGAGAACTCGAGGCCCTGCCCGAGCGCTGCCGGCACGTAAGCGAACCCGACCCATACGAGGTCCGGATCAGCGACGGGCTCGAGGCGGTTACGAAACAGACCGAACGTTCGATTCGGGATCGCGAACTGTGACGGGGATGCGTTATTCGGCTGGCGAGCGGTAGCAGCGATGATGGTCCACCCGATCGAACTCGATGACGACCTCGTCGAACGCATGAACGGCCACCTCGAGGACGACGAGACCCTCGAAGAGTTCATCGAAGAACTCGTCACGATCTACGAACAGGGGAGGCGCTTCCGCCAGGAAGGGGCCTAGCGGCTAACGGAAAGTCACACCACAGACGTTCAGCGTGCCCGGGTGGACCGACACCTATCGTGACGTCCAGCAGTGGAACGAACGCGTCCGCTGGCCGTTGCGACGCCAGCGACGCGGGCTAAAAGCTGGTTCGGACGGTCGGTCAGTACGGTGGCCGTTGTGCCTGAATGACGTTCGCCAGCGCCTGGTGTTCCTCGGCGAGGAGTTCGTTGAGATCGTCGGCCGTGATGATACCCTGCAAGGCACCGTCTGCATCCGTGACGGGGAGCCGTCGGATGCCGTGTTCGCTCATCAGTTCGGTCGCTTCGTAGAATCCGGCGTCGTGTTCGATCGTCTGGAGGCCGTCCGACATCACGTCTTCAGCCATCAATTCGTCCGGATCGGCTTGCTCGCCGAGCACCTGCATCGTCAGGTCGCGATCGGTGACGATCCCAACTGGCTCGTCGTCGGTAATGACGATGCTCCCGACGTCTTCGTCGTGCATCATCGCTGCGAGTTCGTGAACCGGTTCGTCGATCGACGCTGTAACGACATCACTCCGTGCGAGGTTATCGATAGGCATGGGTTCCCTCCTGTGTCCGTCCCACAACGAGTGACATAGTTTTTAGCGGTGATCAGGATGACAGTCAAACAGTTCAAACTGCTGTCTGGCTACACCGAGCGTCGATTCGAACACGACGGACAGTACATCTGCCCGTCTCGAACGAGCATATACGACTGCTCACAGTGTGGACACGAACAGCCGAGCGTGACATCCGTTTCGCGGGCCAGCCCCCGGATCGTATTTCGCAGCCGGCGTTGTTCGGCTTCCGTCTTCGCTACCTTTCGTTTCAGCCGTGTGAGTTCTGCAGCGACCCGTCGATCACTGGTCGGGTCGTTTCTGCGTTGTCGTGGTAACATCACACACAGTACGCGACGGGTCGGCAAAAGGCTACGCCAACGTGATACTCCACCTGAAGGTGGCACGCGACGCTCTCGAACTCACATACCAGTGGCCACACCGACTCGTCGTTGGGACGCATCCAAGAGACGCCACCGATCGCCTCCGAACCGATCCAGCTGTCGATTGAGCCCGCCGCAGCTACTGTCGGCCGAAAGCGGTTTCGGCATGTCCGGACAGCAGCGTGGGAGTAACAGCCATCGCGGCCGCGATCGGTCCGCGAGATCGACTCATCGCTCGGGGCCGATCGGCGTCTGTGGCAGTTGCGATTCCGGCCTCGAGTCCAGCGTCACTTCGACCGACTGCTCGTCACCCGACCGAACGACTGTGAGGTCGACCGTATCGCCGGGTGCAGTCTCGAGCGCGAGATAAGACAACAGCTGTGCCTGATTTTGCACCTGCTGGCCGTCGATCGCGACGATCACGTCGCCGCTGCTGGGCTGGCCGGGTGTCGCCGGTTCGAGGACATCGGCGGCGGGCGCGTCCGGGACGACTTCCACGACGAGGACACCAGTCGCGTCCTCGAGACCGACCGCGTCGGCGATCTCCGGCCCGACGGGCTGGACGGCGACGCCCATGTACGGGTGCTCGTACGTGCCGTCCTCGATGAGCGCAGGAAGGACCCGGTTGGCAAGTCGCGGCGAGATCGCAAAGCCGATCGCCTGCCCGGCACCGGCGAAGACGACCCCGAACACCTCACCCTCGAGATTTACGAGCGGGCCGCCGCTGTTGCCGGGGTTGACCGGTGCATCGGTCTGGATCGCAGCCGGAATCGAGAACCCGGACGGACTGGGTAATACCCGATCCACACCACTGACGATTCCCTGCGAGATCGAAGCGTCGAGGCCGAACGGATTGCCGAGGGCGAGCACCTCCTGGCCGATGGCGGGTTCGCGGTCGACGATCGAGAGTCCGGACGCAGCGTCGGGCATGTTCTCGACACGCAGGACGGCGAGATCGCTGTAGGGATCGGTACCGACGATCGACGCGGTGCGCCACTCCTCGGTGTTAAACTGGAGTTCGACCCCGTCGTCGGTCGCACTCGAGACGACGTGGTCGTTGGTCACGACGTGTTGCTCGTCGATGACGAACCCCGACCCGAGGCCGCCACGGCCACGCGGACCAGCAACGGTCACCAGGACGACGGAATCGATCGTGTCGCGATACACCGCCGTATACGGACTGTCGACGCCGTCGTCACCGTCCTCTCCGTTCTGGGCGGCACTCGAGCCGGCACCGAGCCCGCCGACTGCCACGGTCGCCCCGATCATCCGCAGTGCTCGTCTGCGGGTTGGTTGTTCCGAAGACATGGCCATAGCGACCCCGACAAGCAGCATAAAGGGACGACCAGCACACTCATCCGATGTCGAGACGGCGACGCGTGATCGACCGGCGCTCGAGGCGTGGGTCGAGACCTATGCTTCGTCGAAGAGTTCCTCGCCGTCGATCATGTGCGCTTCGACCGCGTCCATATCGAGCGTGACGCCTAGCCCGGGTTCTTCGGGGACCTCGATGTAGCCGTCCTCGATGACGTCTTCCTCGACCAGCTCCTCCCACCAGCCGAGTTCGTAGGAATGGTATTCGACTGCCAGTGCGTTCGAGATCGCCGCGCCGACGTGAGCGCTGGCGACCGTCGCGACCGGCGAGGCGACGTTGTGCATCGCGACCGGAACGTAGTAGAGGTCCGCCAGATCGGCGATCTTCCGGGTCTCACGCATCCCGCCGACTTTGGGCATGTCCGGTGCGATGATATCGACGGCCTGTTCTTCGATCAGTCGGCGCTGGCCGTGCGTGCGATAGACGTTCTCGCCGACAGTAATCGGCGTCATTGTCGACTGTGACACCTCGCGTTGCACGTCGTGGTTCTCCGGCGGGACGGGGTCCTCGAGCCACCAGACGTCGTACTCCTCCAAACGCTTCGCGAGCCGTTTGGCGCTGTCCGCCGAGAACGTCCAGTGACAGTCGAAGGCGACGTCTGCTCGGTGGCCGACGCGTTCGGTGACCGCCTCGACGATCGACGCCTTGTGTTCGATCTCGGCAGGGCGAAGGTGGCGGTTCGCGCGGTCCTTCTCGTGGCCGCTTGGCACGTCGAGGTCGAACTTCAGGGCGTCGTAGCCCAGTTCCTCGACGACGCGCTCGGCCTCGTCAGCGCAGGCGATCGGGTCGGCTTCTTCCTCGGTGTGACAGTCGCAGTACACCCGCACCTCGTCGCGGTACTTGCCGCCCAGCAGTTGGTAGGCAGGGAGCTCGAGGATTTTCCCGGCCAGATCGTGCAGCGCGACCTCGATACCAGAAATCGCCGTCACGGTGACGCCGCCGATCGAGCCTTCACCGGACATCTTCTGAATGAGGTGTTCGGTCAACCGGTCGATGTCGAGCGGGTTTTCGCCCTGCAGAAAGGCTTTCATCCGCTCGATCAATTCGGGTGCGCCAGCGCCCCAGTAGGCTTCGCCGGTGCCGGTGATCCCCGCATCAGTATAGATCCGCACGAGCGTCCACGGGAAGTTGCCGTCGACCATCGTCGTCTGGACGTCGGTGATCTCGACGTCCCGCCCGTGGCCCCGCTCGTTCGTGATCCCCATCGTCTCGCTCGAGAGATCCCGCATCGTGTACTCGGCGTTCGGGTCGTGTAACTGAGAGTAGTCGATGCCCATGGAATGCCGTTCACTCCTAAGATAGTAATAGTTTCCACCCTCCGTAAGCAAGGTGACCCACACGTATCCGAGCAGAAACTACTGCTGGGAACCACGGGGTACACGCCGACCGGAAGGTCACAATCGGATGTATGTACCCTTGTCATTTATCCTCGCAGGAGAGATAGAATTCCCATGGTGGGAGATAACACGCCTGGGCGGTGGCCTGACGACATCGACGAGTGGAATCGGCGGGCGTATCTCGCTGCCACTGCTGGCAGCACCGCAGGAATCGTGTGGTTGAGCGGATGCGTCGATGACACGGGCAATGGTGATAGCGGTGAGGGCGGGACAGACGAAAACGGCGAGGAAGATTCGGAAGCCGAGGAAGAACTCCCAGAAGGCGTCTCAGAAGAGGAGTTCGAACGCGGCCCGGTGCCGGAAGAATACCGGACGGCGCTGTCGCTCGGTGACGAAGAACGAGATCCCGACGATCTGACCCCGAAAGCAGCTGTCGACTTCTCGGAGTACGACGAAGCCGGTGACTACTCGTCACACGAGCCGGGCATGTGCTGTGCGAACTGTGCCGACTACATCCCCGATAAGAACGGCGACACGTTCGGTGCCTGCGCGGAGGTCGAAGGCTACATCGACGGCGCAGATTGGTGTACGATCTACGAGGAACTGCCCGAACCGTCGGTTCCAGACGGGCTATCCGAAGACGAATTGGCCACGGCTGCGGTTCCGAACGAGTACCGAACGGCGTCCTCCCAGGCCGGTGAGCAGCGTGATCCCGACGACCTGCAGACACAAGCGGACGTGAACTTCATGGAGTCCGTCGAGGCGATCGCAGCGGAAACGGCTCCCCCAGGTCAATCCTGTGGGAACTGTGCGGAGTTCATTCCCGACCAGAACGGAGACACGTGGGGTGCCTGTGCGAAAGTCGAAGGCTACGTCGCAGTCGAAGACTGGTGTAGCCTCTGGGAACAGATCAGTGACGAAACGTGACAGTGGCGACCGGTTCGATTGACTCTCCCCTCGAGCGATCCGGGGTCAGGTCCGACATTCCAGCGGCACGTACACGTCCTCGAGTTCGTCGCCGACCGCGATATCGCCGATCGTCCCGCGATTGGCCGGCTGCCCGCTGCTCGCACCGTAGTAAGTGACTCCGCTCGAGCTAGACGCGCCGGTCGTCGATCGACGTCACTTCGGTCTCGAACCGCGTGGCGTACGGCTCCGCTGCCGCCCGTTGTCCGGTCATCGGTCACAGTCTGTCGTCCGCCACTAAAACTCTGCCCGCCATGACTATCACGACAGCCGAAATTTAGTGGTTACTCCGACAGCGTCACGTCGAGTCGCTCCTCGAGCGCCGTGATCAGGCCGCCACCGATGCCAGCCTGGGTCGCACGACCCTGTTCGACGGCGAGGATGTCCGTCTCCGGTGCGTCGAGTTCCTCGGCGAGTTCCGCACGCTGGAGGCCGGCCTCCCGGCGAGCCTCGACGACGGCCTCGCCGTAGCCCGAGACGAGATATGGGAGTGGATCGTCGTCGTAATTCGTCCCTTCGCTCTCCCAGTGTTCGGAGTCTTCGTCCCAGACCGGGTTCGCTTTCGCGACGTTCTGGGCTGCCTTCTGTTTGCGACTTGGCTCGTCGCTCGAGCGATTACCGCTCGCGTTCCCCTCGCTTCGCGTTCGGTCCCGGCCGTGGGTCTGCGAATCGTCGTGTGGTGCACAGTCCGGACAGACCTCGAGTTCGGCTCCCGCGACCGACGCGAGCCGAAGCGAGTCGCTCTCGGCACCACAGAGTTCACAGTTCGTCCCGCCACCGCCGCCGGACGAACCGGTCGAATATTTGGCCATGCGACACATTGCCCCCTGTCGCATTTTAACCGTTCGGTACGGAGAACTGCCCGGCGAGATCGGCCCGTGAGCGTCGCTCGAGCCCGCGAATTCCTGACTTCCGATGGACCGCTATCGGTCAGTGTCGGCGCACCCGCGACCTGTCGTGTGGACCGCCGGGATACAGTGACAGCGCCCGTCTCAACGACCGAAGTGTTTCCGGATAGTCGCTCGCACTGGCAGCGCCAGCCCGCCGAACAGCGGGACGAGGACGAACGCGGCGAGGTCGACGGGCAGTGAGGCCGCGTCCACTGTCGCAGCGACGAACCCCGCGGCCGGGGCGAGCACGGGGACGACGTA
Organism: Natrinema hispanicum; assembly: GCF_004217335.1. Taxonomy (GTDB): domain Archaea; phylum Halobacteriota; class Halobacteria; order Halobacteriales; family Natrialbaceae; genus Natrinema; species Natrinema hispanicum. Next base: position 73,905 of record NZ_SHMP01000004.1, on the reverse strand, counting down.
CAAATACGACGGCGTCCAGCCGGGCAGTCGCCTCGTGTGGCGGACGATCACGCCGAACAACAGCGGCATGAGAACCGCTCCTGCGAGCAGTGGCCCGCCGACCAGCGTCGTCGTCACCCCCAGCGCGAGCGCGACGACGATCGTCTCGTCGATCGTCACTGCACCCCACGGGTTCTCCCGGCGGACGATGCGCGTTACGAGCAGCGCAGCCACCGCGAGCGCGACCACACCCGCCATCGCGGCGTACCACAGCGTCGATTCCAGCGGCGACGCCACGACCTCGACACCCCGGACGAACGCCACGGTCGTCTCGAGTCCGTGGCGACTCGCCGAGAGCAACGCCAAGATCCCCGATGGATCCGCCCCGAGCGCGCGTACGTCGGCCCAAAGCGTTGCAAGTGTCGATTCGTTCGCGAGCGCGAAGTGACCGAGGCCAGCAACGTACACGAACAGCGATAGCCAGAGCAGCGGCAACGAGAGGTTCTGCCGACGCCACCAGCGAATGACGGGGTTGCCGGTCGTCGCCGATCGTGCGCCGGTCTGGGTGTCCCTCTTGCTCGAGCCGCCGGTTCCGTGAGCCGTTTCGCCTGCGGGACTCGTCGTCCGCCCGGCCGTCCCCGCGTCACTCCCTCCGGCGGTCCCGGTCCCTGTTCCGGTTGCGCTCGCGGTACGCTGTGCAGTGCCGGTCGTACTCGCGCTGGCGGTGCCGGTCGCTGTCGATCCCGTTGTCGAGCCAGTCGCACCAGCGTTCGCGGTCGACGAGCGATTCGATGCGCTCGCGCTCGAGCCAGCCGTTCCGGACCCAGCCGTCGCTTCGGCGGCCGATTTCGTCTCTGATTCCGAATCGTTCAGTTCCGTCCCGTCGGTTTCCTCGTCGTCTCCATCGTTGCTTTTCCAGACGTCGGGCGAGGGCAGGCCGCTGGTCCGTTTGGCGACGTAGTCTTTGTGACCGAGTCGGTCGTAGGCCTGTCGTTCGACCGGATCACCGAGAGTGTCGTAGGCAGTCTTGACCGCGGTGAACTGGGCCTGCGCACGGTCGTCGTCGTTCAGGTCGGGATGATAGACCCGAACCTGTTCGCGATAGGCGTCTTTGATCTCGTCCTGAGAGGCGTCAGGAGGGATCTCGAGAAGGTCGTAGAAGTCATCTGTCATGTGAGCGTAGCGACGGTGTCGTCTGTCTCCTGATTGTTGGCCATGGGTTATAATTTCAATGTTCGATTCAGTTCGGAGTCCTGTCCGTCTCAGTGACACGCGATCGGACAGGCGGCAGCGTGGTGGTCCCTCACGAAAAATCGGTCAGCGACGACTGTCCAGCCACGTGCTCGTCGCTCGATGCAGTCTCCCCGGACGGCTCACTGCTCGGCTCAGGCTCGTCCCCGCTCTGCTCCCAGCTCTCGAGGCTGGCCTGATCGGTGGCCGCGAACTCGAGGTTTGCCACCCGGACGCCGAGTTTGCGGACGGGCTCGGCCTCGAACTCGGCAAAGAGGTCGCGGGCGATCCGGTCGACGAGTTCGGGATCGTCGACCGGGCCGGGCAGCGATCGCTCGCGCGTGTTGACGTCGTACGGCGGCGTGACGGCTTTGACGCCGATCGTCCGGTAGAGTGCGCCTTCTCGCTGTGCGCGATCCGCGACGGCCGCCGCGAGCGTCTCGATCTGGTCGTACTTCGGGGTCGGCTCCGTGACCGGCTCGGCGAAGGCCGACTCCCGCGAGAAGCTCTTGGGGTCGCCTTTCGGCTCGACGCGGCGGTCGTCCTCCCCGCGGGCGCGATCGTATAGCTCCCGGCCGCGCTCGCCGAAGCGCTCGACCAGCGGCTCCGGATCGGCCGCGGCGACGTCGCCGGCCGTCTCCAGCCCCATCTCCCGAAGCTCACGGGCAGTTACAGGGCCGACGCCGTGGAGCAAGTCGACCTCGAGCGGCTCGAGAAAGTCCCGCAGTTCGCCCGGTCGGACGACCGTCAACCCGTCGGGTTTGTCGAAGTCGCTGGCGATCTTGGCCGCGCTCATCGTTGGCGCGACGCCGACGCTGACGGTGACGCCGACTTCCCGCCGGATTCGGTCCTTGATGTGACGGGCGAAGCCGTCGGCGACCTCCCAGGCCGTGCGGTCGGTCACGTCGAGGTAGGCCTCGTCGATGCTGACCTCGCGGACCACGTCGGCACAGTCGTGGAGGATCTCGCGGACGTCGGCTGCGACCGACTCGTAGTAGTCCATGTCGACGGGCCGGTAGTAGCCGGTTTCGCCGCGCTCAAGGTCGTCGTCCAGCTCGTCGGCCTCGTACGCTGCGCGTCTGGGCAGTCGCTCGAGGGCCGTCGAGATGGCCTGTGCGCTCTCGACGCCGAACTCGCGAGCCTCGTAGCTAGCGGTCGCGACCGCGCCGACGGTCTCGCCGGCCTCGTAGCCCATGCCGACGACGAGAGGCTCGCCGCGGAGGTCGGGCTCGCGCAATCGCTCACAGGACGCATAGAAACAGTCGGCGTCGACGTGACAGACGATCCGGTCCTCGTCGTCCTCGCGTTCGACGCCCGGCAACCGCGGGCCATCGGACATTCGTCTACCCGTCGATTCGTGCGAACCGACGTGAACGTTGCGCCCGACGTGGGATCGATCGACGGGCCGCTCGCGGGGATGGGGGCTACAGCTCGTAGGCCATCATCACTTCGTCGATGTACTCGCCGTCGATCGTGTAGTGGTCCTTGCGGATCGCCTCGGTGTTCCACCCGTGTGCAGTCAGGAACTCGAGCGCGCCGTCGTTGACGACCGGCACGCTGTTGTAGACCTTGCGGTAGCCGTTGGCTTCGGCCCACTCGATCCCCCGCTGTAAGAGCGTGCTCCCGATGCCGTGTCCCCGGTAGGCTTCGCGGACGCCGACGGTCTGTTGGGCGACTTCGCGAACCGGATCGACCTGATGGAGATCGAGATGAGTCCAGCCGACGACGTCGCCGTCGACGGTCGCAACGAAGAACACCCGGGACTCCACCGCGTTATGTCTGCTGACGGTATGTTCGTGCAGCAGTTGCTCGGCGATCGTCTCAGCGACGACGTAGGTCTCCTCCGAGGTGACGTCACGGATGGTCTCGATGAGGCCGTCGAAGTCTCGCTGGCGTGCGGGTCGAACGGTGACGGTGAACTCGCCTAAGTCGTGTTTCTCGATGGCCCCGAACTCGAGTGCGATCCGGAACGTGCCGCCATCCTCTTCGAGATACCCGTCAGTTTTCAACTCCTCGAGTCGGTCCTGAAACTCCTCGGACGGAAGCGAGACGACGTCACGGAGTTTGTGCCGTTCGACGGTCCCGTGTCGTTCGACGTACTCGTAAATTCGCCTGCTGTCTTCAGACGCAAACGTCGGCCGATCTATCGCGTCCATACGCACTGTATGGAGAGCCACTGCTTATTCCTTGTGTATTGATACCACATACCTAACTAGTCGTCGAGCGATCCGCTAGTGTCCCAGTCGCCGCAGCCGCTGAAAACGCGGTATTAATTGTAGCCGCGCCACTTCTTCCCGCACTCAGTACACTTGAAGAACCGCGTCGGCGGCTCGTCTGCCGAGGCGGTCTGCTTGAGGGTGTACCACGCCTCCTCGTTGCCACACTCGTCGCAGATCACGTCGGTGGCCTTCGGTTTCCCCTCGAAGTTTGCGTTCTCGTCGGATTCGATCACGTCGCCGTCGGTCTGTGACTCGGTTGTGACGAACGCGTCTTCCTGCTCGCGGTCCCGTTCGCTCGAGGCACCACACTCGTCGTTCGTACAGATCATGCGGTCGCCCTGGGCTTTCATCATCGAGCCGCAATCGTCGCAAAACTGCATATCGTGGGCCTACGAACTCGGCACGCAAAAAGACTCCACTTCGATCGAGTCGGTCGCGTCAGGCCGTCCCGAACACACCTCACAGCGGGTCGGTCACGCCTGCCTTCGATCGCCGTCCGTGCAAACCCGAGCCCCGTGTCGTGCCGGTTCCGCGAGGATAACCCGTCCCTCGAGTCCGTGGTCGGCGAGTGCGTCTCGTGCCGCGGCCTCGGCTTCTGCGGCGTGGGCGACGTCGGTGACGCCGTAGACGACCGGCCCCCACGACGACTGGCCGACGCCCGACAGCACCGGACAACTCTCGAGCGATTCGACGAGTGCGCCTGCAGGTGGTCTGAAGACGCCGCCCTGCGCGTCGGCATACCAGACACCGTTCTTGCGACCGATTTCGGCGATCGCCTCGCCGAAGGCCTCGAGTCGGCCTGCAGCAGCGGCGGGCAGTAGTTTCCGGATGACGACGCAGGCGATTTCATCGGCGACGGCAGGATCGGCGCGTTCGACGACCGCGCGCATACTCGCGTCCTCGTCGTCGCCGCTACGGCCAGAGTCTGCATCGGGGACGACGACGAGAAAGCGCCACTCCGTGGGCAGGTCGTGGCGGGCGACGACCGGGGGGACCGTCCAGTCGCCTTCGACCGGCGGCTCGGTCGTAAACCGAGCCGTCGGGTGGCCAGCATCGACGACGAACCCGCCGTCCTCGAAGGTGGCGACACCGACACCGCTGCGGCCGCCCCGGCCCATCGCCGGGGCGTGCTCGCGGACGCGCGCCTCGAGACCGTGGGCCTGCGCTGTCGCCGTCAACACGGCAAGCGCCAGCTGGGTGCCGCTGCCCAACCCGACGTGGCGCGGCAGTGACTCCTCGAGCGTGACCGCGACGCCGGGAACGGAGAGCACGTCGACGGCCCGGCGTGCGTACCGGCCGACCAACTCGTCGTCGGTCCTGATGTCGGTGGCCGGTTCGGCGGTGACGGTTACCCGCGGCTCCTCGAGCGCGACGCCGATGCCGCCGTAGAGTCGCTCGCGGGCAAGCGAGAGGTTCTGGAAGCCAACGTGGAGTCGTGCGCCCACGCTGACGGTCGCGGTCGTCATGATCGGACTCTTGCTCCCGGCTATGGAGGCCCCCGGCAAGGGGGTTTCGACGGTGGCAACGAGTGTTGTCGATCTGATACTGACTCGTCTGCCGGTCGGCGGGGGTCGGCACCACGAACGACATCCCCGGGTCTCGATCCGAACGCGTTCGGCTGAACCGCTGACCTGGGAAGGGCTGACCGAGAAGGGGTGACTTATGGCCTTTCAACGTAAGGTCTGACTATGAGCGGCGATAGCGAGTTCGACTACGGCAAAGACGAGGAGTTACGGAGCCGCGAGGTGACCGAGGGCGCAGAAAAGGCCCCACACCGCGCGATGTTCCGTGCGATGGGGTTCGACGACGAGGACTTCGGTGCGCCGATGATCGGCGTGCCGAACCCGGCAGCGGACATCACGCCGTGTAACGTCCATTTGGACGACGTCGCCGACGCCGCGCTTTCGGGGATCGACGAGGCCGGCGGCATGCCTATCGAGTTCGGGACGATCACGATCTCGGATGCGATCTCGATGGGGACGGAAGGGATGAAGGCTTCGCTGATCTCCCGCGAGATGATCGCCGACTCCGTCGAACTGGTCTCCTTTGGCGAGCGCATGGACGGGCTGGTCACCATCGGTGGCTGTGACAAGAACATGCCCGGAATGATGATGGCCTCGATCCGGACTGACCTCCCTTCGGTCTTCCTCTACGGTGGATCGATCATGCCCGGCGAACACGAGGGCCGCGAGGTCACCGTCCAGAACGTCTTCGAGGGTGTCGGAGCCGTCGCCGACGGCGAGATGTCCAACGAAGAACTCGACGAGATGGAACGCCACGCCTGCCCCGGCGCGGGGTCGTGTGGTGGTATGTTCACCGCGAACACGATGGCCTCGATTTCGGAAGCGCTCGGCTTTTCCCCGCTTGGCAGCGCCAGCCCGCCCGCCGAGGCCGAGTCGCGCTACGACGTCGCCCGCGAGGCCGGCGAACTGGCCGTCGAGGTCGTCGAAGAACAGCGCAAGCCCTCCGATTTCCTCACCAAGGAGTCCTTCGAGAACGCCATCGCGCTGCAGGTCGCCATCGGTGGCTCGACCAATGCCGTCCTCCACCTGCTGGCGATGGCCGCCGAAGCCGGCATCGATCTCGAGATCGAGGAGTTCGACGAGGTCAGCCAGCGCACCCCGAAGATCGCCAACCTCCAGCCCGGCGGCCAGCGGGTGATGAACGACCTCCACGAGGTCGGCGGCGTTCCGGTCGTCTTAAACGCCCTCTACGAGGCCGATCTGCTCCACGGCGACGCGCTGACGGTCACGGGCAACACGATCGGCGAGGAACTCGAGCGTCTCGACCCACCGTCGATCGAGGAGCTCGACGTCGACTTCCTTTATACCGTCGACGAGCCCAAAGACGAGCAGGGTGCCATCCGCATCCTGACGGGGAACCTCGCGCCCGGCGGCTCCGTCCTCAAGGTCACGGGCGACGACGACCTCCACCACGAAGGGCCCGTCCGCGTCTTCGAGGAAGAGGCCGAGGCCATGGAGTACGTCCAGGAGGGCCACGTCGAAACCGGCGACGTGATTGTCATCCGCAACGAGGGGCCACAGGGCGGCCCCGGCATGCGCGAGATGCTTGGCGTCACGAGCGCGGTCGCCGGGCAGGGCCACGCCGAGGACGTCGCGCTCATCACCGACGGACGCTTCTCCGGTGCGACACGCGGGTTCTCGATCGGCCACGTCGCCCCCGAGGCGTTCGTCGGCGGCCCGATCGGTCTCATCGAAGACGGCGACGTGATCACGATCGACATCGAAGACCGCACGCTCGAGGTCGATCTCTCCGACGAGGAACTCGAGGCCCGCCGCGAGGAGTGGGACCAGCCCGAGCCCAACTACGAGACCGGCGTCTTGGCGAAGTTCGGCCGTGACTTCGGCTCGGCGGAAAACGGCGCGGTGACCAACCCCGGCGTCAAAGACGACTAGTCGGCAGCCGCAAGCGAAGTCTGCCGTTTCGGGACCCGGCCAGTGCCGGTCCCTTCGATTTCCTGCACGGGGCTTTCCCGCCCATGTGAACGACTCTCTGGTAGATCGATGTATGTTAAAGTACTGTCTCGAATGCGACTGGCAGGTGAGCACTGCCGACGGCTACACTGAAAAAGAGGTCTCCGAGAAGGCGATCGAACACTTCGTCGAAACAGGACACACTATCGACTCGCTCCGGTTGCCGCCGCCGATCGTCATGCAAAATTGATACTGCCGGACAAAACGGTTCAGACATCGATCGCACTCGAGACGCGATCGAGTATTCACTGACTGTTGTCCGGTCGTATGACGTGGAAGAGACCTGCCAGACTCGATAGCTGGCAGTACCGTGGAGGAGGCCGCAACCGCGCCTTCTCGAGGCGACCCTCCCGATCCTAGCCCCGTCGCTCGAGAATCCGATTGATGATCAGCCGCGTCGAGAGCAACTGGTCATCGTCGCTTGGCTCGCCGGGGCTTGCTCTGCGAACCGCACAGTCGATGCCACGCGCCTCGAGTTCCGAGCGGATCGCCTCGTCGTCGTGGTGTTGGTCGTGGCCGAGTGCGATCACGTCGGGATCGAGTTCCTCGATCGGGACGAAGATGTCCTCCTCGTGGCCGAGGATAGCCTCGTCGACGGCCTCGAGCGCGTCGACGACGTCGCGTCGCTGTGTCGCAGGACAGATGGGTTTCGCCTTGTGGTCGACGTTTGCCTTACGCGCGACGATGACGTACAGTTCGTCGCCCATCGCAGCTGCTTCCTCCAGATAGTGGACGTGGCCGGGGTGGAGGATGTCGAAGGTCCCCTGTGCAATCACCGTTCGCGTCATGGCTGTCTCACTCTCGATTCCGTCGTCGGTCGGGATGGCATCGTCTCGAGCATACAAGATCTCATCATCGCAGTTCCTCGTCGATGTCCGCCTGGGTGAAATCGAAGAAGTCCTCGGTCTCGGGCAGTTCGACGTCGAGGACGTTCAACTGGGTCGGCTTCCCCTGTGAGTCGAAGGCTTTCCAGTCCGTTCGTCGGTAGGGTGCGCCGATGATGACGTGGACGCTCCCGCGGCCGAACGTGTCCAGATCCGCGTTACTCGGGCGGATCACGCCGTTGGGATGGGAATGAATACTTCCCAGCGCCTTCACGTCGTTTGGAATCTGGTTCGTCTTGACGGTCGCGCTGACGCTGTTTGTCTCGGTTCCGGGCACCACGAGGATGTCCGTAATGACCAGGCCGTCCCGGTCAAGATCCAGCCGCTCGGCCTCGGTCCCCCGGAGAAACCCCATGTACTCGTTTGGGTGTGTCTCCTCGGAGGACTCGAGGGCGAACTCGAGGGTTTCCTCGGCAATACCGAGAATCTCGCTCGAGCGAAACAGCGCGTCGAACAGCCCCATGTCTTTCACTGGGGCTTTGCGAGTGCTAAACGTTCCGATGCTGCTGGCCCTGTCCCCGATTGTTGCCGTGGGACGAACCGTGTAGCCTACGTCGCCTCAGAAAAGGCGTCCGTCGGGATGAGCCCGTCGATCTCGCCTCTCAGCACCACCTCGTCGTCTTCGTCGGTACAGACCGCCGCACTCTCTACGTCGTAGTAACCGTCGCGTTCGGCCACCGACTCGAGGCGAACCGTACAGGTGATCCGTTCGCCGGTGTAGACCGGCTCGACGAACTCGAAGGTCATGCTCCGTGCGATATAGCGGAGGTCGCCGCCGATCTTCGTCGGCAGCGTTGCGGTGAGCAGTCCCTGGACGGTCAACCGACCCAGCTCGTCGGGCTCGGTGTGGATCGGCTGTTGGTCGCCCGAGAGTTCGCCAAATTCGCGGACGTCCTCGTGGTCGAACGTCCGTGCGAACGTGTACTCGTCACCCTCCGCTGGCGGGTGTGAGATGTCCATGCGCGGATGATCCTGACGGGTGCCCTTGTAGCTACTGTTTAGCACAACTTCAAGGACGGCGTCTCGAGCCACGATAGCTTCTTGACAAGGGTTATACGCGACCGCCTCCAACCAGCAGACCAAGATGACACGTGACTCCGCCGGGGAACCCGGCGCAGACGACGGGGATTCCGTCGTCTACGATCTCGCTCCTGACTGTACCGCCGAGGACGTCGAGCAAGACCGTCCCTACCTCGCCGAAATCAACGGCATCGTCGACTACGGCGTCTTCGTCGACCTCTCCGATTCCGTCTCCGGACTCGTCCACGAGTCCGTCCTCGAGGGCACCTTCGCCGTCGGCGACGAACTCGTCGTCGAACTCGAGAGCGTCCGTGAGAACGGTGACATGGCCTTCGAGCCCGTCGATATCGACGACTACTCGATCGAAGAAGTCGGCCACGACTACTCGCTGACTGGGACCCACCGCCTCGAAGACAACCTCGGCGAACAGATCCACCTCGAAGGCGAGGTCACGCAGGTCAAACAGACCGGCGGCCCGACGATCTTCCACGTCGCCGACGAAAACGGCGTCGTCCCCTGTGCCGCCTTCGAGGAGGCCGGCGTTCGTGCCTACCCCGCCATCGAGATCGGCGACGTCGTTCGCATCACCGGCACGCCCGAACACCGCGAAGACTCGGTCCAGGTCGAAGTCGAGGGACTCTCGAAACTCGAGGGCGAGGACGCCGAGGAAGCGCGCGAGCGACTCGAAGAAGCGCTCGAAGCCCGCGCCGAACCCCACGAGGTCGCGCCGCTGATCGACTGGCCGGCCTTCGAGAAGCTGCGGCCGAGCCTCGAAGAAGTCGCCCGACTGCTCCGCCGGACGGTGCTGGAGGGACGTCCCATCCGCGTGCGCCACCACGCCGACGGCGACGGGATGTGTGCCGCCGTTCCCGTCCAGATCGCCCTCGAGCGCTTTATCGCCGACGTCCACGAGGACGAGGACGCGCCACGGCACCTCATCAAGCGCCTGCCCGCGAAAGCGCCGTTCTACGAGATGGAAGACGCGACGCGCGATCTGAACTTCGCGCTCGAGGATCGCGAGAAACACGGCCAGCAACTGCCACTCCTGCTCATGCTCGACAACGGTTCGACGGCCGAGGACGTCCCGGCCTACGAGACGCTGGCCCACTACGACATCCCGATCGCGGTCGTCGACCACCACCATCCCGACCCCGAGGCGGTCGAGGACCTACTCGACGCCCACGTCAACCCGTATCTCCACGACGAGGACTACCGGATCACGACGGGTATGCTCTGTGTCGAGCTCGCACGGATGATCTACCCTGACCTCTCCGACGAGCTGCGCCACATTCCCGCCGTCGCCGGCATCTCGGACCGCTCGAAGGCCGACGCGATGGACGACTACCTCGAGCTCGCCGCCGAGGAAGGCTACGACGAGGACCGCCTGCAGGACGTCAGCGAGGCACTCGATTACGCCGCCTTCTGGCTGCGCTACAACTCCGGCGACCAGCTGATCGAAGACCTGCTTCAGATCGCCAACGGCGACGAAGCGCGCCACCGCGAACTCGTCGAGTTCTTCGCCGAGCGCGGCCGCGAGGAAGTCGACGAACAGCTCGAGGCCGCGATGCCCCATCTCGAGCACGAGACGCTCGACAACGGTGCCCACCTCTACCGGATCGACGTCGAAAACTACGCCCACCGGTTTACCTACCCCGCACCGGGGAAGACGACCGGCGAGATCCACGACCGCAAGATCGAGGAGACCGGCGATCCGGTGATCACGGTCGGCTACGGCCCGGACTTTGCCGTGCTCCGCAGTGACGGCGTCCGACTCGACATCCCCAATATGGTCTCTGAACTCGAGGCCGAAATCGCAGGCGGCGGCGTCTCCGGTGGCGGCCACCTCGTCGTCGGCTCGATCAAGTTCGTCTCCGGCAAGCGCGAGGAAGTCATCGACGCCTTAGTCGAGAAGATGGCCGAGGCCGACATCGACGAAGCGCTCTCGAGTGCGGCCCCGATCGACGACTAAGGACGTTCGGAGGGAGTGATAGAAGTCTGTTTTCGGCGTCGTACCTGTCCTGTTCGCTCGCGTTATCCAGCGATCGGTTAGTCGGCACCGTGGCGCGGCGTGTAGCCACAGTCGTCACAGGCCAGCGAGTCGTATCGGGCCGTAAGTACGCCCGAACAGTCGGGACAGCGGTAGTCGGCGTCGGGTGAGCGTTGACTGATTGCCATATGCGACGCGAAGAATCGAGGACTGATAAGTGCACCTCTTATGTTGGTCAAAGTATATATTGTGCCTAGAACACATAGGGATGGGTTGACGTGGTGCCGTAGTCACGCCGGTCGCGTCCCGGTCGTAAGTGGCCGCGATAGCGTTAGAACTGGTAGCGGCGTTCGTCGTCCATCGACGGATACTGATCCGCGCCGGTCATCTCCTCGAAGGTCATTCCCGAGAGGTATTCGTCATAGGTCACGTCGTAGGCCGTCCGCAGCTGGAAATCGAGTTTGCCGGTGTCGACGGTCGACTGAAAGAGCATGTGGATCGCCCGGCGGACGAGTTCGTCCGTTTCCTCGGGCTCGAGGGCCGTCTCGAGCAAGGCGAGTTCGTTGCGTGTCTCGCGGTCGAGCGAGACGGCCAGTTCGTCGCCGATGCTCGAGTAGGAGTCCGTCACGTCGTCGGTCAAATCGTCGAGACTCATACGAGAGGGGACTGGTGCGGGCCGGATAGACCTTTCGTGGTCGAGTCAGGCGGCGACAGTAGCGGTGTCTGTCGTCGCTCCGGTTTACCGGGCAGTACCGCAGTACTCGCAGGTGTCGGCGTCAGCATCGATCCGTGCCCCACAGTCGTCGCAGTTGATCCGATTGCTGCGGTCGACGTCGTCGTAGCCGGGCGACTCCCGGAGCGAGACGACGATTCCAAGGATGATGACAGCGCCGCCAAGGAGCACCCAGCCGAGGGGGCCGATCGCCAGAAAGAACATGACGAGAAACGGGACGACGATAATCCCAACGCCGATAGCGATCAGCGTCGGCCCGAGCGATCGCGAGGACATGGTCGTGATGTCTGCTGTTCGAGAGAAAAATTACGGGGATTCGTCGTGTGCAGGCCAGCGGATTGCGACACCCACTTACAGCCGACGGCCCAACCCCCGTCGATGACAGCAGGGGCCCAGGAGTGGGCGTTGCCCGACGATCTCGAGAGGGGTTCGCGAGGCGCTGATCACGTGGTACGAGGACGACCACCGCGACTTTCCGTGGCGGCAGACTGACGATCCGTACGCCATCCTCGTCAGCGAAGTGATGAGCCAGCAGACCCAGCTCGGCCGTGTCGTCGACGCCTGGGAGGCGTTTCTCGAGCGCTGGCCGACGCCCGCTGCGCTGGCCGACGCCGACCGCGCGGATGTCGTGGGCTTTTGGACGGCTCACAGTCTGGGGTACAACAATCGGGCGAAGTACCTCCACGAGGCTGCCCAGCAGGTCGAGTCGGAATACGATGGGTCGTTCCCCGACACCCCCGACGAACTGCAGGAGCTGATGGGTGTCGGCCCCTACACCGCGAACGCGGTGGCGAGTTTCGCGTTCAACAACGGTGAGGCAGTCGTCGACACGAACGTCAAACGTGTGCTCTATCGGGCCTTCGACGTGCCGGACGACGACGGAGCCTTCGCGGACGCCGCGACCGACCTCATGCCCACAGGTCGCTCACGGGTCTGGAACAACGCCGTCATGGAACTCGGTGGCGTCGCCTGTGAGCAAACCCCACGCTGTGACGAGGCCGGCTGTCCCTGGCGCGAGTGGTGTGGTGCCTACGCCAGCGGCGATTTCACCGCCCCCGACGTCCCCACCCAACCGAGCTTCGAGGGGAGTCGCCGACAGTTCCGGGGCCGTGTGATCGCCACGCTCCGGGAGTACGACGAACTCGAGCTCGACACGCTCGGGCATCGGATTCGTGTCGACTACACCCCTGACGGCGAGTACGGCCGCGAGTGGCTCGAGGGACTGCTCGCGGACCTCGAGTCGGACGGGCTCGTCGAACTCGACCGCGATGGGACCAGCCCCGTTGCGCGGCTCCACCGGTAAGCCATTACAGCGAGCGAGAAGAAACGCCGCATAGCCTGCATTCCCTGTCAGCCAATTTCCGTTGGCTATGCTAACCAAGGAGTCGGGACTACTTGTAAGTGTCCGGTAATTACAGGAAATGAGAATGGTTGATAAAACACCGACCACCCCACCAGTCTCGAAAATGATTGATTGCGCATGATTTAGTAGTCGAATACACACCGTTACTGAGTGACAACAGCCAGCTACCGCAGAGGACACCTCAGAAACGATGACTGAATGCAGTGAGAAGTCACGCAAACATGACAGTCGGTGGAATTGGGTGGCGGGAAAGGCTACCGGAAACCAAATCCGTCTATACGTCACCGTGGTGGGCTTCGGTGATGACCACAGTCGTCGAACTCGAGATTCCGGCTGCACGGCTTGCCTTCGCCCGGACGTTCGATCGAGTGTCGACGTTCGAGTTTCAGGTCGGTGGAATGATCGGTGGGTCGGCACCGCTCGTCTGGACGAACGGGCCGGATCACGGGACGGTCAAGCAGGCGCTCGAGGCGGATCCCTCGATCGAGGTCGTCGCGAGCGTCGCTGACGACGAGCGATCCACAACGAATACAGAAAGCGTAACCAGTCAGAACGATCGCTGGCTGTTCCGACTCGAGTTTGGAGACGGCGTGAAACTGTTCGAACAGATCGTCACCGAGAACGACGGTGCGATCTTGACAGCGCGCGGTGCTGACGGGCGGTGGGTGGTGAAGTTACTCTTTCACGACCGGGAATCGGTGTCGGCGTGCCACGAGTTGCTCGAGCAATACGAGTTTCGGGTCACCGTCACCCGGATCAGCGGCGTTGACGACCTCGCACGGGCACAGACACCCTTGACCGAAACACAGTACGAGACCGTCTGCAAGGCCCACGAACTCGGCTACTTCGACGTTCCGCGAGGGGTGACGCTCAAGGAGTTAGCCGCGGAGCTGGGCATTTCACATCAGGCGCTGTCGGAACGGCTCCGGCGAAGTCACGCCGCCCTCGTCAGTGCCGAGCTATCCGAGCGAACCGCGCCGATAGAAATCGACCGGTAACACCGTCACTCACTCGCACGCGGTGCTGACGGGCGGTGGGTGGTAAAGTGTCACTGTGTGCGTGGTCGGACAGTCTACAGTTTGCCGTGAGCGTGTCTTGGTGTCGCTGAAGCCCTTGCCCAAAGGCAAGCACCCCACATAATAGCTCCATTTGCCATACATTCGATTTGTCTCTCAACCGAGACGCCATAATAATACCAAAAGATAAGCTTATTACTGGACAAACCGATATTTTGATTGTCGGCGCGATGCCGACCGCTCATACGGTCTGCTGTCCCGATGTGCCGGTTGGCCCGCAGGACGGGTCGCGGATGCATCGGAACTGACTGACAGCAGACCGTATCAGCCACCGAGAAGTGCGGTGCGTATCGGTGGATCACCCATGCTCAATCACGGTTCGCGATCGTTCGTGGCTGTCTGATCGCGTCGCTGTGGGACTCATCGCAGGTCGTCCCACGGCCCGTTTCCTGCGTTCTCACGGTGATACCGGGGTCACGGTTGGACGAGTGCGTAGTTTTATTTGTTGAACAAGAATACGTCCGTCTGGGAATCCACGTGATCGGACGTAGTCGGACGGATGCCGTCGGTGAATCGCCGCGAGCATCCGAGTCGATTGAGAATTCGGCTGACCTTTCGCTCGACGAGATTTACCATCTGCTTCAAACACAACGCCGGCGGGACGTGCTTCGATACCTTCGTACCGCGGACGACCGGGTTCGGTTGCGGGACCTCGCCGAACAGGTCGCCGCCTGGGAACAAGAAACGACCGTCGACAACCTGACCTCCGACGAACGCCAGCGTGTCTACATCTCGCTGTATCAGTCACACCTCCCGAAACTCGACAACCACGGCATCGTCGACTACGACAAAGACCGCGGCTGGGTCGAACCGACGCCGCATGCCAAGCAATTGCGCCCGTATCTCGAGCCGCCGTCTCAACCCGCCTCGCCTCCCCGGTGGCCGCGGCGATACGCGGGAACGATCGTCTGCTGTGGACTGGGTCTGGCGGCAGTCACCGCAGACATCGTTCCGATCACCGGACTCGTCGCGGCGTGGATCATCCTCGTCGCGTTCGCAATCGTTACGAGCGCACACGCGTGGTCGACTGATGCGTTCGATCTCGAGCTGCCCAACTAGACGAGCGACGAGCAGCTCGGAGTGCTGTCATGCAATCGGGGATGAGGTGTCATACAGTCTGCTGTCCCGATGTCCCGGCGCACCCGCATGACGGGGGTGGGTGCGTCGGAACTGACTGCCAGGAGTCGGTATCAGTCGGTAATGATAATCGTGTCCCGTCGCTGTCCGAACACGGCGACCGAACGACGACCGTCAGTCGGCGCGAGGACCGGTCGCCGTGTTCAATGTGCGGGATCGCTCGAGGAGTCGGTCGGCGTAGAACGCAACGGAGAAGTCCTGTGGACTGGGGAGCGCACAGGCGAGCCAGCCGATGGCGGTGGCAGCGACAACCGGCGAGTCGATCGACACGGAGCCAGCCAGCCCCAGTCCGAAGACGGGAACGGCGAGCGCAGCGGGTGCAAGCGCGGCGAGACGAAGGACCCAGGCTGGTTCGTGTCCAGTCGGGTGGGGGACGACGACGGCCCATGGATGGGTCGTTACCAGCCCCACAATTCCATCGGGTCGGCCGGGAAGATACGAGATAGCGTAATCGACCCCAGCGAGCCGAAGGACTGTCGCGTGTGCCCACTCGTGGGCCACCAGTCCGACCGCGAGGGAGAGGGCAAGCGCACAGCCAGCACCAATTAGGGTCGCGTCAATCATCGGGACCGCGAGATGCACGCTCTGTACCCCACGAGCGCCATCTCACGCACTCGAAGCGAGGACCTGGCGGAGGAAGGTCGCTCGGCTGTACCAGTTGTCGTCTTAAGGACGGGCGTGGATGATCGCTCCGCGAGCCGGCACATGAATACTGCTCGCGTTAACTGCGGTCTGGCTCCGATGGAGCACTGGCTGGATCGGCCGGCCAAGCGTTAAGTATTGGTTTGTGGTAGCGACTAACATGGAATCGACAGAGACGCTCGAGTTCGGCCACACGGACCGCAAGCAGATCTACGAGTACGTCGAACGGCGCGGAGCAGTCGATCCCGAAGAGACGCGCGAACAACTCGGCCTCGATCCGGGCGCTTTCCGCCATCACATCGCGATCCTCAAGCGAGACGGGCGACTCGAGGAAGCAGACGGCACGCTCAGGGTGTCCCTCGAAGCGGGCACAGAGGAAGAGTACGTCGACGAGGATCTCGAGTTTCACATCCGGCCGGCGCGCCAGGAGGATCTGACGGGGATCGTCGGCGCGATCCGACAGGTCGCCGAGGAGAAAACGTACATCGAAGCCGAGACCGTCGCCGACGAGATCGACCACGAGAGCGCCTTACTTCGGCACAACGAGCTCGAGTCGCGGATGTTCTTCGTCGCCACCGTCGACGACGACGTTGTCGGCTGGGTACACATCCACGCGCCGGAACTCGAAAAACTGAGCCACACCGCTGAACTCACTGTCGGGGTCATCGAGGAGTACCGCGGACACGGTGTCGGCGCACACCTCCTCTCGCGCGGCCTCGAGTGGGCTGCTTCCAATGGCTACGAGAAGGTCTACCAGAGCGTGCCTTCGGCCAACGAGGATGCGATCGCGTTTCTCGAAAACCACGGCTGGGAGACCGAGGCCGTTCGCGAGGACCACTACAAGCTCGACGGCAAGTACGTCGACGAAGTGATGATGGCCGTCGAACTCTAGGCTCGAGACTGCGATCCACGCGGTCGGCCCGCCATCGTCGGAATCGAAAGGTAGTTTTCCCGGACCCTGCTACCCTGAGCCATGCTTTCGATCGCGCTTGCCGGGAAGCCAAACGCCGGCAAGTCCACGTTTTACACGGCGGCGACGATGGCGGATGTAGACGTCGCCAACTATCCCTTTACGACGATCGACGCCAACCGCGGGGTGAGCTACGTCCGGACCGAGTGTCCCTGTCTCGAGCGCGACGAGCGCTGTAACGCCGACAACTGCGAGGACGGGAAGCGCTACGTCCCGATCGAACTCTTGGACGTCGCGGGGCTCGTCCCGGGTGCCCACGAGGGGAAGGGACTGGGCAATCAGTTCCTCGACGAACTGACGAACGCAGACGTCATCGTCAACGTCGTCGACGCTTCCGGTGGCACGAACGAAAAGGGCGAACCCGTCGACATCGGCGAGCACGACCCACTCGAGGATATCGACTTCATCGAGGAGGAGATGGACCTCTGGCTGGCAGGCATCGTCGAGCGCAACTGGGAGTCCGTCGAGCGCAAGTCCCGCTCGCCCGACTTCGACATCGACGACGCGCTGGCGGAGATGCTCTCCGGATTCGGTGCCTCGCCGAAACAGATCGCGATCGTCCTCCGCGATCTGGACTACCCCGACGATCCGATCCAGTGGGACGACGAGCACCGCGAGGCGCTCGCGCGTGACGTCCGCCAGCGCACGAAACCGATCGTCGTCGCGGCGAACAAGATCGACATCGCGCCCGAGGAAAACGTCGAACGCTTGCTCGAACTGGACAAGCCCGTTATCCCGACCACCGCGGAGGGCGAACTTGCGCTTCGCCGGGCCGCGGACAACGATCTCGTCGACTACGATCCTGGCGACGAGACGATCGAAATCGGCGACGACGTCAGCGATGCTCAGCGCACGGCACTCGAGGAACTCGCAGACACGATGGCCGAGTGGAACGGCACCGGCGTCCAGGCGGCCCTCGATCACGCGGTCTACGACCTACTCGAGCACATCACCGCCTATCCGGTCGAGGACGCCGCGAAGTGGTCCGACGGCAGCGGGAATATTCTTCCCGACGCATTCCTCTTGCCCGATGGCTCGACGCCGGTCGATCTCGCCTACGCGGTCCACTCCGACATCGGCGACGGCTACTTACACGCCGTCAACGCCAAGTCGAATCGGGAGGTGGGGGAGGATTACGAACTCGAGGAGGGTGACGTGATCAAGGTCGTGAGCACCAACTGAGGATTTCCGAACAAATCCGACCGCTGCTTTTGATTTGCGCTGTAGTCGGATATGGCGATCAGTAGCGCAAAATACGAAACAGATAACCACTTATATTACATTTACGTATCATTCAAATGTTAATACATGAACCGGCGTTCTCTTCTCCACTGTTGTGGGAGCAGTATTGTAATTCTGGGAGGAGGGTGTCTTGATTGGTTCGATGATTCAGTCCGTATCTGCGATATTATTGCATGGACGACATACGAAACACGCCACGAGATTCAATTACGCCTCTCTGACGCTGGGGAGAGAGTCTATGAAGAGAACTACGAAATTGGAGGCTCTCACCAAGGTGGATTTGAAATCGAAGGGTCTGAGATTCCAGTACGCAACGGGCACTTTACGCTTCAGGTGAAAATCGACGACTACGATTGGAAAGAGTGGTTCCTCCCAGACTACGCTGATGAGTCTGTCTCTGTTGAACTCCGCTTTCGAGGGAGCCCTCCCTCTGCGAGCTTGGGATACATTCCGGATTGTTAATTTCCCCCCTATAATAGCCGTGGCAAGGATTGTGCTGTCCGAACCCGGTGTGGAATATTGTAATTCACAAAGAGTTTAATGTTTGTGAGGTGACAGAGTCGATATGAGTGCGGTATTCCTCCAAGAAAAGATTCCACGATTTGCTGTGCCCGCAATTATCGTGCTGCTTGCTGGAAGCCTCTTGTACAGCGTATTTGTAACGGCACAGATATTCGCATGGCTCGTCTTTTGGGGCGGACTATTCTTGATCGGACTCTCGCTCTTCGTTGTCTATTTGCTGTACCGCCTTGTACTGGCAGTCGAGCGTATCGCGGACAGTCAGTAGCTGTCCACAGTGTCCGTGATTGGGAAGTACGGGACCCTCCAAAACGTCCGTCTGAATCCAGTTACGCGATCTGATCTTCGTACTCGTCGGCCGTCAGCAGGTCCTCGAGCTCGTCTGTATCGTCCGGATCGATCTCGAGCATCCAGCCGTCGCCGAAGGGGTCGTCGTTGACGAGTTCGGGGGCGTCGAACAACTCGTCGTTGACCGCCACAACCTCGCCACTGACGGGGGCATAGAGGTCGGAGACGGCCTTGATCGATTCGACGACGCCGAACTCGCCTTCCTGCTCGAGGGCGTCGCCTTCGTCGGGGAGTTCGACAAAGACCACGTCGCCGAGTTCGTCCTGGGCGAAATCGGTGATGCCCACGCGGACGACGCCGTCGGTCTCGAGTGCCCATTCGTGTGATTCTAGGTACCGTCTCTCGTCGGGAACGTCGAAGCTCATGTTATACTGTGTCAATGAAGGGTGTGGTCTCAACTCTTGCCTTTTTCGACTGGCCGCGGACGACGACCTGTAGGGTCGTGCCCGGTTCGGCGTACTCGACCGGCACGTAGCCGAGGCCGATCGCCTGCTCTAAGGTCGGGCTCATCGTCCCGCTGGTGACGGTGCCGATGACCCGGCTCTCGGTGGACGTGATGTCGTAGCCGTGGCGGGGGACGCCACGGTCGATCAGCTGGAAGCCGACGAGCCGTTCGTCGACGCCGGTTTCGTCAATCTCGGCCAAGGCATCGCGGCCGACGAACTCGGTCTCGAGCGCGACCGTAAAGCCGATGCCGGCCTCGTAGGGCGTGCGCGGATCGGTCTCGTGGTCGAACTCCTGTCCGGCGAGTAGTAGTCCGGCCTCGATGCGGAGCGTATCGCGGGCTCCGAGGCCGCAGGGCTGACAGTCGAATGCCGTCCAGATCTCTTCAGCCGCGTTCGACGGGACGATCAGCTCGAAGCCGTCTTCGCCGGTGTAGCCCGTCCGGGCGGTCCAGCACTCGACGCCGTCGATCGTCGCGTCCCGGGCTTCGAAGCGCTCGAGGTCGGCGACCGACTCGTCGGTGACGCGCTCGACCAGTTCGGGCGCGTTCGGCCCCTGGATTGCGAACATGGCGTACTCGTCGGTTCGGTTGTCGACGGTCGCCTCGAGGTCCCACTCGTTGCGGTAGCTGAGCCACCGTTCGTGGGTGGCCTCGTCGGTGCCGGCGTTGGGGACGAACAGGTAGGTCGCCTCGCCGTCCTCGTCGGGGAGGCGATAGACGACGGTGTCATCGATGATGATCCCGTCCTCGTCGGTGATCACGGCGTACTGGGAGTCACCGACCGCGAGCCGGGTGACGTCGTTCGATGTCAGCCGTTGCATTAGCTCCGTCGCGTCCGGACCGGTGACGTGAAGCTGGCCCATATGGGAGACATCGAAGATACCGACGTCTTCCCGGACGGCCGCGTGCTCGGTCTGGATCGAATCGAACTCGACCGGCATGTCCCAGCCGCCAAACTCCGTGAACTTCGCTCCGCGCTCGTCGTGTAACCCACGTAACGGCGGCGTCTGAAGCGGCATACTCGAACGGACATCCGCAGCATAGTAATGTCTTTTCGTCGGCCGGGCGCGATCGCTTGCAGTTTCGTCTCCCACACTCGTCGGAACGTTTCGTCACATCTATCTCGCGGCCACGGGAAAGCAGAGTATGTTCGACCACGTTCGCGCCCGTCTCGCCCACCTGGTCGACCCACAGCCCGACGCCGAGCCAGCGGTGGGGCTGTTCGTCGACGGGCCGAACGTCTTCCGCGACGAGTTCGATGTCGACCTCGACGACTTGCGCGACGCAGCGCGCGATCTCGGCCGAATCGGCGTTATCCGCCTCTATCTCGACGAACACGCCACACCCGGCCTCATTCAGGCCGCCGAGGCCCGCGGCTTCGAAGTAATCGTCACCAGCGGCGACGTCGACGTCAAACTCGCCGTCGACGCGACCGCGTTCGCCGGCGATAGCACCATCGACCGGCTTGCGATCGCCTCGAGAGATACCGATTTCAAACCCGTCCTCGAGCACGCAGGGACCGTCGGCGTCGAGACGATCGCGATCGCCCCAGGCACACATGGTCGCTCGGACGCGCTGCGAAACGCCGCCGACGAGGCAGTGACGCTCGAGCCAGAGCCGTAACGCGAGCGCGCCGAAAAAAGCGTTGTTTTAGCCGCTGTAGGAGCTTTCGCCAACGACCTCGAGCAGTTCGCCCTGCCCCGTCGCGGTCGTCTCGTCGAAGTCGGTCACGCGCACGCGGACCTGTTTCTCGACCGTCTCCGGGCCGGCACCGTTGACGATTAGCTCCGTATCGCCGATGTACGCGCGGCCGCTGGTACCGTTGGTTTCGGCGACGAAAACGTCGATCTCGGAGCCGGGCTCGAGCGTCGGCCGGTTCGCGCGGAGCCGCCAGCCCTTGAGGTACTTGCTGAAGAAGCTCATACGCGGGCCACCTCCTCGCTCTGGCGGTCGATAATGTACTCGCGGCCGAAGCCGGTGAGTGCTGCGACGACGAACACTGCAACGAGCAGCCAGCCCTGAAAGACAAATGGCACGACGTCGATCGGCGTGACGAGCATCGACTGGTCGAGCCACTCGTAATTGCCGGGCAACTCCTGCATCGCGCTGTAGCCGGCCAACACCCCACCCGACCACGGGAAGATGTAGCCCAGCGCGGCGGTCTGGCCGTCGAGAATGTTCGCGCGCCGGTAGCCGTTCAGGTTGAACCGCTCGCCGATCTTCGAGATGTAGGGGCCGATCGCGACTTCGGCAGCGGTGTTGATGGTGATGATCGCGTTGATCAGCGCTGCCGAGCCGACCATCGTGAGTTCGGCGTTGCGGACGTTCGTCGCGAGGTTCTCGATCGACCACTCGAGAAGCGCCTCGAACGCGCCGCCGCGGATCATGATCTGGGCCGCACCGATGATCAGGAGGACGAGAATCGAGAGCTCGAGAAAGCCAGCGACGCCGGTCATCAGACTGCCGGTGACGCCGATCGCACTGGGTTCTTCGACGACGGTGAGGATCGGTAGGCTCGCAAGCGGTTCGGACAGCGGCGCGTCCGGTGGGGCGTTGAACATGACGATGTCACCGAGGGTCGTCAGGCCGAACGCGAGGTTGAAGACGACTGCGAGGACGATCCCCCACGAAATGGCCTCGACGATGTGGCGGCCGGCGATCGCCGCGCCGATGACGGCAAGCATCGAGATGACGTGAACGAGGCCGATCGCCTCGCTACTCTCGAGGAAGATCGCCTGGGCTTCGGCGCTGATCTCGAGGCCGCTCATCGCGCTGCCGGCGGCGACGTAGCCGACGAAGGCGATCGCAGCGGCGATAATCACGTACTTGAACCGCGAGGCGACGACGCCGCCGATGTCGGCGTCCTGGGTGACGGCACTGACGATCGTCGTGTCGCTGACGGGTGCGAGGTTATCGCCGAAGATCGCACCCGAGAGGATCGCGCCGAACAACAAGACGGGATTTGCGCCGAGTAACACGCCAGCGGGAAAGAACAGGCCGACGAAGGCGACGGTCGCGCCGTAGCCGGTCCCGATCCCTGTCGTGAAGACGGCCGCGAGGACGAACGTGATCGCCGGGAACAGTGCCGCGCCGATGCCCGCAGTGTCCGCCAGCCAGACCAGGCCACCGACGAAGCCACCGTCTTGCAGGAGCTGGGCGAACATCCCGGCCCAGATCCACGCCACGATGGCTGTCACGGCGACCGGCTGGGTCATCCCTTCGAAGATCGTGTTGGCGTAGGACTGCCAGTTGCCCCGGACGAAGAACATGCCGACGATGAGCCCGATCAGGATGCCGACGATGAGCCCACCCGTGTCGCCGATCCGCCAGAGAGCGGTCTGGACAATGGCCCACACGATGAAAAATGCGATCGGGAACGCGCTCATTCCCCGACCGCCATAGAACTCGACGGTCGGCCCACGATCGCGATCCGGTTGTGTAAACTGGTCTGTCGGTCCGTCATCTGCCGACCCGTCTCCGCTATCACTCATACAGTATCACCATATTGGTGTGCGCTAGCACTATTCGTATCCTCAAGTATAACTATTCCCAATACGAACGACCACGATCTCGTCCACGGCACCGGGTTACCCACGACGAGAGGTGATCGACTCGGTGACTTTCCGGACCGTCTCTCTGTCGACCAATGGTGATCGGCGCAGTCTCTCGCCAGTGTCCCGAAGTCGGTGACTTTTCGAGCGCGGCCCGCCGAATATCGGCCATGATCGACGATCGGCCGGTGCTGGACGACCACCTCCACCTCGATCCGGACAACCACCGGGGTATCGACGCCGTCGAAGACTTCGCTCGTGTCGGCGGCACCCACCTGCTCGTGGTGAACAAACCCTCCTGGCACCTCGGCGTCGAAGCCGAGACCGGCGAGGACTTCCGGGCGGTCTTCGAGCGCACGATCGAGGTCGTCAAGGAAGCCTCGAGCGAACTCGCAGGACAGGCCTGGCCGGTGCTGGGCGTCCATCCGGGCCTGATCTCGCGGCTGGTCGACGAGCGGGGCTTTACGCCCGCGGAGGCGCGTGATCTCATGCAGGCCGGAATCGACGTCGCCGCGGAGTATGTCAAATCGGGTGACGCGCTGGCGCTGAAATCCGGACGCCCCCACTACGAGGTCGACGACGCCGTCTGGGACGCCTCGAACGCAGTCATGCGCCGGGCGTTCGACCACGCGGCCGACCTCGAGTGTGCCGTGCAACTCCACGCCGAGGCCAGCGAGGACATGACCGAGGTGGCCGACTGGGCCGTCGAGGCTGGGATGCCGGCCCACAAGGTCGTCAAACACTACGCGAGTGGCCGTCTCGCGGGACCGACTCCGAGCGTGATCTGTGACAAAGACGAACTCGAGCGCGCTGCCGAGCGCGGCAAGCCGTTCCTGATGGAGACTGACTACATCGACGACCCCGACCGACCGGGGGCGGTGCTCGGCCCTAAGACGGTCCCCCGGCGGGTCCGGTGGCTGCTCGAGAACGGTTACGACGAAGCGGTTCGCAACGCCCACGTCGAGACGCCAAAGCGAGTGTACGGGATCGACACGGAAGCGACGCTCGAGCGCGAGGCGTAACCGGGTGTGGCGGGGCCGCTCCCGGCGCGCTCGAGGACGCTCGTTCGGACGGTGTTGGACGCACACCAGCGACCACCCATAGCTAAACAGCGAAATGGTCTTCTGAGCCGCTGTTGCGGTCGTTTATCGAACTCTGATAGTCGCTCCGTTCGGCTAATGTAGAGAAAGGCATTTCAAGCGGCCGGTGTAGGTGTCTGTATGAGCAATCCCCCGACCGAGTTCTACTCGGAGGAACGCTGGCAGAACTGGATCGATCGCATCAAAGACGAAGATATCGATCCGGAAGACGAAGACTCGGCTCGACTCCTGTTGAACCTGCAAGACGACACGGCGATCGCGATCGCGAAGATCGTCGCCGCCTACGACGACGGGGAACTCGATGCGGAGGAAACGCTCGCGGAGATCGAAGACGTCCGTGAGATCGTCCTCAGCGAAGTCGGCATCGACGACGAGGAGAAACTGATCCTCGTCGACGGTGTCCAGACGAGTCTGGTCTGTGTCTTCTTTGCGGCCGAAGAGTACGTCGCCAACGGCCCGGCCGCAGACGGCACTGTCGGCGACTACCTCAGCGCTGCCGCCGACGCTGAAGCCGAGGAAGACCTCGATGCCGCACTCGGCTACGCAGCCCAGGCTGGCACGCTCATCATCGACGGCGAGGAACTCGATATGACCGTCGCCGAGGATCTCGAGTACGGCCTGGTCACGGAGTGGATCAACGGCCTCGACAGCCTCCAGAGCGCGATGAGCGATCCGGAAGTCGTCGAAGAAGACGAGTAGCCACGATCGAAGCGTGTGCTGATTTTCATCGATCGATCGTCACGATAGTAACAACTGAACCGATTGACACGCCGATCACACAGTCCGCAATTCTCGCTCGCGGTGCGCGCTCCGAACCGCGCTCGCGTCGTGCAATCAGGTGTGCAGTGACGTTCAGTGGCTACTGTAGCGTTGAACGCAGGAATGCCGGGAGCTGTTAAGTCGCCGTCTTCACGCTCGAGCCATCGTCGACGAGCGAACACGATGTAAAGCACGTCGATAGTGGTCGGTGCCACGAATATATCGTTGATCGTCGAAACAGGGAACGACAATACCTTGTACTATCACCTGTATTGGACAGGTATGACAGCAGTCGGCATCGACGCCGTCGAGATCTGGACCGGAAACCTCAAACTCGATCTGCCGGGGACGTTCGCCGCGGAGAAGGGCGAGGACCCGGAAAAATACACGAAGGGGCTTGGCCTCAACGCTAGTTCGTTCCCCGACAGCTACGAAGACATCGTCACGATGGGGGCAAACGCCGCCCATCGCTTGATGGAGCGTAAAGGCCTCGAGCCCGACGATATCGGCCGCATCGACGTCGCGACCGAGAGTGCCTTCGACAACTCGAAGCCGGTTTCGACGTACGTCGCTGGCTGTCTCGAGCAGGTCTACGACGGCGACTTCCACCATGCGAACAAAGGCGAGCGGAAGTTCGCCTGTATCGCGGGGACCCAGAGTCTAGACGACGCCTGCAACTGGATCCGCGCGGGCCGCAACCGCGGTCGCTCGGCGCTGGTTATCGCGACCGACACCGCCCTCTACGCTCGTGGTGATGCTGGCGAGGCGACCCAGGGTGCCGGTGCCGTCGCGATGCTCATCAGTGAGGACCCGAGTCTCGTCGAACTCTCGACCGAGCAGGGCTATGGCTCGGCCGACGAGACCGACTTCCTCAAACCCAACCAGCAGTTCCCCTCGGTCGACGGCAAACGCTCCGTGCAGGTCTATCTCGCACGGATGCGCGAAGCGCTCGAGGACTTCGAGAGCGTTGCCGGCGAGGTCCACGAGGACGACTTCGTCTACGCGCCGTTCCACACGCCGTTCCCGGGGATGGTCCGAAAGGCCGCCCTGCTGGCGTTCCGCCACGTCATTCGCGATACGCCGACCGAAGACGAACTCGCCGAGGAGATCGGTCGTCAGCCACGTCCCGAAGCGTTCGACTCCGACGAAGAGTATCGCGACGCCCTCCGGGAGTACATGGATGCGCTCAAGGACACCGACCGCTACGCCGAGTGGTACGACGCGACGATCGATCCGACGCTGACGATCTCCCGCAACGTGGGCAACTGGTATACCGGCTCCGTCCACGTCGCCCGCGCGAGCGCGCTCAAACACGCACTCGAGGCAGGCCGCGACCTGACCGGCGAAAAGCTGCTCGTTGGCTCCTATGGCAGTGGCGCACAGGCGGAGATCCACGCCGAGACGATTCAGGACGGCTGGGAAGCCGAAATCGAGGCCCTGAACGTCGACGAGCAACTCGACAACCGCTATGAGATGACGTGGGAAGACTACGAGGAGATCCACGACGTCCACAACCACGAGATGGACGTCGACGTTGAGGAATTCACGACGCCGAGCGAGGAGTTCGTCTTCGACGGCTGGGGCCGCATGGGCGAGCGGAAGTATCGGTACGTGGAATAGCGGCGTTTTTGGCGGTTTCATACGATCTACTGTTCGTCAGTGCCGGTGGGCCTGCGGCCCGCTGTACGGGTGTACCGGGAAACAGTGACAGCAGACCGTCTCAGCGCACGACGGTCACCGGAACGGTCGCGCGTTCGACGAGCGACTTGGCGACGCTACCGAGCATCAGCCCTGCACGCTCCGATCGACCGCGGTGGCCGGCGTAGATCGCGTCGAATCCCTCGTCCTCGGCGTAGTTGGTGATCTCCCTGATCGGATTGCCATAGAAGAGTTCGACATCGGCGTCGTGGCCGAGGTCCGCGGCGAGGTCGGCCGCGTCGTCAGTGATGTCGATCCCCCGCTGTTCGGCGTCTTCGACGCTCTCGACGATCAGTCGCTGGTCCTCCCAGAGCGACGCGGTCGGTTCGCTGCCGCCCTCGTCGTACGCGGTGGGATCGACCGCATGGACGATCGTGATCGAGCCGCCCATCGCGTCGACGATGTCGGCAGCGTAGGCGAGCGCGTTCTCGGATTCGTCGGAGCCGTCGACGGCTACGAGTGCCTTCATGATCTGCTATTCGTTCTCGAGCCCTGTGAATCACGAGGGCGACTCTCACAGCACTACAGCCGGCGCGTTCGAGACTGATGTAGCCCCGACAGAGCTGATACGGTCTGCTGTCCCGGTGCAAGCAGGGGAGGGAAGTCGCGGGTGCACCGGCACTGACGGCCAGTAGTCTGTATGATAGGTCCCATCATCGGACTAATGTATCGGGACATTGCATATCTGCCCATGCTAGACAGTCCCGATTCACCGGACTGGGTCGTCGAACAGCCGGGACTGGCCGCGCTTGCACTGGTGAGCAGTCTCCTCGCGCTGTTCGTGCTTCTGCCGTATCTGCAGTACGTCCTCTTCGGTGTCGTTCTTGCCTATATCATGCTGCCCGTCCAGCACCGCCTCGAGCAATACGTCCGCCCGACAGTCGCAGCGATCGTAGTGGTGGTGGCGACGTTGCTCGTCGTGTTACTCCCGCTCGTCTACGTCGTGTTGCTCGCGATTCGACAGTCGCTTCGACTCGTCCGTGCGATCAGACAAGGGCAACTCGACGTCGAGACTGTCGAACAGGTGCTCGAGACGAACGGGTACGCGGTCGATCTCGTTGCCCTGTACGAAGCGAATCAAAACCGGATCGCAACCGGCCTGCAGGGAGTCACGACGGGAGCGATCGACATCGTCGGCGGCCTGCCAAGTGTTTTTATTGGACTGACAATCACGCTGTTCGTCCTCTTTGCGCTGTTGCGGGATGGACGGCAACTCGTCGCGTGGTTCCAGTGGGTGCTGCCGATCGACGACGACGTGCTGGCAGAGTTACAGACGGGGTTGGATCGGCTCATGTGGGCTTCCGTCGTCGGAAACGTCGCTGTCGCGGCTATCCAGGCGGTGATGCTCGGTGCCGGACTGGCGATCGCTGGCGTCCCCGCAGTTATGTTTCTCACCGTCGCGACGTTCGTCCTGACGCTACTGCCGTTGGTCGGCGCGTTCGGTGTCTGGGTTCCGGTTGCAGCGTATCTCGTCGCAGTCGGCCAGCTCACCGCTAGCGCGGCAGTTACCGGTTATGGGATCGTCGTCAGCCTCTCGGACTCGTATCTCCGACCCGCACTGATCGGCCGGACCAGCGCCTTCAACTCTGCGATCGTCGTCGTCGGCATCTTCGGCGGCCTCGTCGTCTTCGGGGCCGTCGGCCTCTTTATCGGTCCCGTCGTCCTCGGCGGCGCGAAACTCGTCCTCGATTCCTTTGCTCGGGTACACACCGGCGAACCGATCGCTGAGAGCGGGCCTGAACCGACAGAGACACCTGATGACACGGAGCCGCCAGCGGATGCGAACGATGACATCGAGTCCGATGGATAGTCAGCTATCGTAGCCACTGAACGTCAGTGCACACCTGATCGCACAGCCGTCGTGCGATTAGCGCCTAAACCGTTTCAGTTGTTACTATCCCATACCCGGCAAGTCTCACTGGTGTGGGCTCATCCCGAGCGGGTCGTCTCCCTCCATGGTGACCGCGAGTGATCGGGTGAACTGGTGGCTCATCGCCCACCGTGTCAGCTGTCTTCCCTGCCTGAAGAGGTGTCTCCGCCTCGCGCCGTTTATAATCCCCTATCCGCTAGAGGCGAATATCGTGTCTCGGACCGAACGGCTCGATCGATGCGGGGGATCGAACGGCGTGATCGGTCGAGACCACCCCTAGTCATGCACGGATCACACACCACAGGGAGTCCGTACGCTCCCCACACGGCGGAGGACCGCACGGCGATGCTCGAGGCGGTCGACGCGGAGACGGTCGAGGAACTCTTCGACATTCCGGCCGACGTCAGGTTCGACGGGCAGTTCGAGATCGACGCGCGAACGGAACGGGAGACGCGACGACTAGTGCGCTCGGTGCTGGGTCGCAACGACGACCGCACCGAGTTGCTCGGACGCGGCCACTACGGCTACTACATCCCATCGCTGGTCGACCACCTCGCGGACCGCTCGGAGTTTCTGACCTCATATACGCAGTATCAGCCCGAGATCTCGCAGGGGTTCCTGCAGGCCTTATTCGAGTACCAGTCGCTGCTGGTCGAGTTGACCGGCCTCGAGATCGCGAACTGCTCGATCTACGACGCCGCGACCGCACTCGGCGAAGCCGCAACGCTGGCCGACCGCGTTCGCGACACCTCGGGCAACCGGGTGCTCGTGCCCGAACTCATGCGCGAGGAACGCAAAAGTACACTCGCGAACTACGTCGCCGGTACCGACCTCGTCGTCGAGGCGTACCCGGTCGACGACGGGAACGTCGACCTCGCCGGACTCGAGGCGACCGTCGACGAGGACGTCGTCATGGTTTACGCCGAGAATCCGACGGTGCGCGGGACGATCGAGGAACAACTGGAAGCGATCGGTGACCTCACAGCGGACGTCGACGCATTCTTCGCGCTTGGCTCGGATCCGATCGCGCTGTCGCTGCTCGAGCGCCCCGTCGATGTCGGTGCGGACGTCGTCATCGGTGACGCGAGCGTGCTGGGCCTCCCGACGAGCTACGGGATGGGACTTGGCCTGTTTGCCACCAAGGAGGACTACCTCCGGCAGGTTCCCGGCCGACTGGTCGGTGTCAGCGAGGACGCAACCGACCGCCGGGCGTTTACGCTCACGCTCCAGACGCGCGAACAGCACATCCGCCGGGAGCGTGCGACAAGCAACATCTGCACGAATCAGGCCTGGGTCGCGCTGCGAACGGCGATCCACGCTGCCGTCCTTGGGCCAAGCGGGATGGTCGACCTTGCAAAACGCGCTGTCACGCGCGCGGAGGCCCTCGCAGAGCGCGTCGACGACATCGTCGGCGTGCAAGCGCCGGTTCACGACCGCCGGCACTTCCGGGAGTTCGTCGCCCACGTCGACCAGCCCGCAAGCGCCGTTGCTGCGGACCTCGAGCAACTGGGCTTTGCGGTCCACGTCGTCGGCGACCACGAGATTCAGCTCTGCGTGGCCGGCGTTCCCGACGAAGAACTCGATCGGTTCGTCGAGGCCCTCGAGGAGGTGGCACGATGAACGACGACGGAACCAACCGCGACACCACGCCCGAACAGTCGCGCTACGATCAGGCTCGATACGTCGAAAACGGCGAGTACGAACCGCTGCTCTCGGAGAAGGACTTGACGCGGGTCGACATCGGCAGCGAAGACGACGGTAACGGTGATGATGGTGAGGCGACAGACTCACCGCTGCCCGACGATCTGACGCGGGATTCCCTCGAGCTACCCGAACTCTCCGAGCCCGAACTCGCGCGCCACTACACGCGCCTCTCCCAGATGATCTACGGGATCGACAGCGGCCCCTACCCGCTGGGGTCGTGTACGATGAAGTACAACCCCAAGTTCACCGAGGACGTGGCCGCGCTGCCGTCGGCGGCCGTCCATCCCGACCGATCTGCGGCGTCCATCCAGGGCACCCTCGAGTTGCTCTACCGGCTGCAAGACTATCTCGGCCGGATCGGCGGCATGGACGCAGTGACCCTGCAGCCGCCCGCGGGCGCAGCCGGCGAGTTCGTCGGCATCCGCGTCGCCGCGGCCTACCACGACCACAACGGTGAGGGTCACCGCGACGAAGTCATCGTTCCCGAGAGCGCCCACGGCACCAACTTCGCGAGCGCCGCACTCGGCGGCTACGACGTCGTCTCCCTGCCCAGCGACGACGAGGGCCGGGTCGACCTCGAGGCACTCGAGGCTGCACTTTCGGAGAACACCGCGGCGCTCATGTTGACCAATCCAAACACGCTGGGGCTCTTCGAGCGCGATATCGCGGAGATCGCCGACATGGTCCACGACGTCGGTGGGCTGCTCTACTACGATGGGGCAAATCTCAATGCCTTGCTCGGCCGTGCGCGCCCGGGCGACATGGGCTTCGACGTGATGCACTACAACGTCCACAAGACGTTCGCGACTCCCCACGGCGGCGGCGGGCCGGGTGCTGGTCCGGTCGGCGTCGTCGAGAAACTGGCCCCGTTCTTGCCCGCGCCTCGCGTTCGCGAGCGGTCCGAGCTGTCACAGTCGGGGGAGTCGGTCTACGAACGCTTCGAGCCCGAGCACACCATCGGCAAGGTCCACGGGTTCGACGGCAACTGGCTCGTCCTCGTCAAGACCTTCGCCTACATCGCCCGCCTCGGCGATGATGGGCTCGCGGATGCAAGCGCTTCTGCAGTGCTCAACGCGAACTACCTCGCCGAACAGATCGACTACGAGATCCCCTACGGGCCGTTCCACCACGAGTTCGTCGCCAGCGCCGGCGAACAAGACGCCGCCGACGTAGCGAAACGAATGCTCGACTACGGCGTCCACCCGCCGACGACCAAGTGGCCCGAAATCGTCCCCGAGGCGCTGATGACCGAACCGACGGAAGTCGAAAGCAAGGACACCTTGGATCGCCTCGCCGCCGCGTTCAACGCCGTCGCCGACGAGGACGACGACACGCTCGAGGCTGCGCCGGAACGGACCACTGCCCGCCGGATCGATCAGACCAGCGCAGCACGGAATCCACGGCTGTCGTGGCAGGCGCTCGAGGACGATTCGTAGCCGATCGACTGCGGGCGCAGATCGAACGACAGTCTCGAGAACGAGAGCAGAAACGGAGTATCGGGTTATGCGGTACTCGAGTCGACGGCAGTCCCGTTGTCCCCGATCCGGACGAAGCCGTAGTCACAGTCCGGGCAGTGCCACTTGACTTTCTCGCCGAGATGCAGCGTCGTGCTAGCAGCGCGGTAAAACGTCTTCTTTTCCCCGCAGTTGGGACACTCGTGTTCGAGTTCCAGAGCCATGGCCGGTGGTAGCCAGCGAAGCGAGTTTAACGTACTGGTTCCGGCGGGGTTCGCGTGACGCTCGAGTAGCCGAACCGGCGGCAGTGCCGGTGACACGAAAGTTAAGTGGCCGCCATCCGTCGGTCCAGCCATGTCGATCTACACCGGTCGCGGCGACGAAGGGGAGACCGACCTCCGCGATATGACTCGCGTCTCGAAGGCCAGCGCCCGCATCGAAGCGTACGGGACCGTCGACGAACTCAACGCACTTATCGGGACGATCCGGCCGACCGACCACGACGATATCAACGACAAGTTGGCAACGATCCAGAACCACCTCCACGTCGTCCAGGCAGACTTCGCGAACCCCGATCCCGACGAGGACGATCCCGCGATCCGTCCCACCCACGTCGAGACCGTTGAGGACTGGATCGACGAGTACGACGAGGAACTCGAGCCGCTGACCTCCTTTATTCTGCCGACCGGTAGCGACCACGGCGCGGCGCTGCATCACGCCCGCACTGTCTGTCGACGCGCGGAGCGACGCGCGGTCGCGCTCGCCACCGAAGAGGAGATCAACGAGGACGCAGTCCAGTACCTCAACCGGCTTTCGGACGGGTTGTTTACGCTGGCTCGAGTCGTCAATGCACGTGACGGCGAACCAGAAGACGCACCGGACTACTAACGCCCGCCTGACGTTGCATGAGGTGCCGCCGACTCGCCACGTGACTTCATTCGGCAGCACAGCTGGACTCGAGTCACACTGTCCGTCACCGGCACCTACCGATTTTGTTGTTCGCAGAAGAACGATATTCTCGCCCAATCTATATACGACAACATACCACATGAACAACCACTGCCATGATAGCCGATACGACCTGCGGCGAGCCGCTACCCACGCCCGACTCGGCGTGGCTGCATACTGAGCACGGCTCACGGGATGGGTCCGCGCTCGGCTCGGCCGAGAGCCCGATCACGACCCCAGCCGCATCGACCGCGTCCGTGAAGACGTACGCGCACTCGAGCACCGCGCCGAAACCCGCGTCCGGAAGACGGTTCGAGGCGTACGCGATCGTGTGAAGCAGTGGCGCTCGAACGTAGCGACGAGCGATGAAAGGAAGTCTTAAGTCGAACGCACGGAAACACTTTCGTGCGGGTTGGTGATCTAGTCCGGTTATGATACCTCCTTCACACGGAGGAAGTCGGCAGTTCAAATCTGCCCCAACCCACTAATTTTGCTGCGAGCAATACGCGAGCAGCAACTTCGTTACGTTGGGCAGTTTGAACCAGACGAGTCGCGCGCAGCGAAGCGAGCACGTCTCGGCGTGGTTCAAATCTGTCCCAACCCCGTATTCATTACCTGAAGTCAACGGACGAGAGTCCGTATCACAGCTGACACTGACCTGAGTCCCTCGATAGAAAGCCATCAGAGGCCGCTCGAGCCACACCAACCGAACAGATAACGGCTCGAATCCGAGGTGTTCGGTTAGTCCTCTGCAGCTCTTTCAGAACCCTCACGTGGTGTACCCTGCGGTGATTCGGCGTGGTCGGGTCGGTCGTCGTCGTCCGGTATCTGCCGTGGCAGGAACGTGGATGCGACGAGCAAGAGTAGCACGAACAGTACCAAGAGGAGCAGCGCCGCTCGTTGCGCGTCGAACATCGCAGCCTCAAAGATCCCCTCGAGCAATTGTCGTTGGGTCGGCGTGAGTTGGGTCAGGAACTGTTGTTGGGTGGCGTCGGTCGCTGTCTCGACGGCATCCTCGAGCGCGATCACCAGCTCATTTCGTCGGTCCGTTGAAACGGTCACGTGCTCTGCTCGGAGGACGCCATCGACGACACTCCCATAGAATTGCCCGAGAAAGTACGAGCCAACGACTGCTGTCCCCAGAGAATAGCCGATCGAACTACTCACGTTTAGGACGCCGGATGCCTCAGCGGAGTCTGCGGTCGGGACAGCCGACATTGTCATATTGGAAATCTGTGCGAGTATGAGCCCGACACCGGCTCCATAAATCGTCATTGGGATCGCCATGCTGCTGATGGTCTGACCGGGGCCTGTCTGCTCGTACAACAGCACCAGTCCAACGCCCAGACACACGATACCGATCTGGATCAGCGTCTTTGGTGAGACGTACGTCCGCCAGGTGGGCGTAACCGTCGCAAAAAGAATCGACGCGAGAGAATACGGTAACAACGCGACCCCAGTTTCAAAGGCGGTGTATCCAAGTACGGCCTGGAGATAGACCGGGAAGATGAAAAAGAAGCCAGCCGAGACGATCGCTCGAATATTGTATGTAATAACGCCGGAGACAAACGGGCGGTTCGTCAGGACGTGCAGTGGAACGAGCGGCGACTTCCCAGCGCGTTCCAGTCGGCGCTCGTATTGAATGAACGCAGCAAACGCAAAGAATCCGAGCCCGAGAAACCAGATCGCCGGCGATGTCCCGAACGGATTGAACTGCACGCCGCCGACGGCGAACGGCCGCCGTTCGAGGAACCACCCATACTTTCCACTCAAAAGAAAGCCAGTGACAAGTGACGTTGCACCGATGATGGACAGCGCTGTCCCACCTTTATCCAGCGTCCTACGTGTTTCTGACAGTGGGTTCGGACTCATGTACTGAACGAAGAGGAGAATAACCCCCACACCGACGAGTTGGATCGTAAATCCCCATCGCCAACTTGCGTACGTGGTTAGTGCGCCACCGATAATCGGTCCAAGCGTCCCTCCAACCCCGCTTACGCCAGCCAACAGTCCGAACGCCTTCGCCCGGTCAGTGCCGTCGTAACTGACTCTCAACTCAGTGTATGTCAGGGGATATAACACAGCGGCCGCGGCCCCCTCAACGAATGACCAGCCGAAATAGAGGATCGTCGTACTCCAGCTAATCGCCGCCACCAGCGTCCCACCGGCGTAGACGATCAGTGCGACTGCCATGACACGTCTCCGACTATGCCGAGACGGCAGCGTCCCGGCCGGGAGAATCAGCGCCGCGATCACCAGCGAGTAGAGTGCAACCGCCCCCTGAATCACGGTGACCGAGGTCTCAAACTCGTCCACCATCGTGGGGATCGCCACGTTCATCAGGGAGGCATTGATGACGATGAGGAACGTCGTCAGACTCACGGCGATCGCTGGGGCCCAGTATTTCACTCTCGCCTTGAAGTCCGTAGCAGGACGAGAACTCCCGTTGGAAGAAGACCCATCTGGGGGCATACAGTAGTCACACACTGTTCATCCCCAAATAGCGTGGACCTGGGTAGCCCGAGCGTCAAAGATAATGTCCAGTCCGTCGCCCGTCACCGGCGCTCGAGAAACGCCGTAACCACAGCCGTCTCCGCCGTACACAGCAGTTCTCACCGGAACCCGGGTTTCGCTCGAGCGACAGATCAATCACGGTGGGTTGCCACCCTGGGTGCAGGTCGGTCGACCGGAACGGGATGGGATCTCGATTACGTCATCGATGCCTGGGTAACATCTCAGGAACAGTTTGAAGGAGGGTCTGCAGGTGATCAGCATCGTCGAGCACCCGTAACTGCGCGGTCGGGAGTTGTGCTGCAAGGCGGCGAACGCCGTCGATCGGGACGTTCGTGTCGTTCTCGCCGTGCCAGAAGCACACGTCGGTCTCGAGGTCATCCAGATCGACCCTCCAATCGGACGTCGTATTGCGGAAGTCGGTGACGGCACCGCGCCGGTGCCGGGCGAACGCGGTAACGAAATCGGCCTGTACGATCGCCGCGGCGTCGTCCGGGATCGACGCCGCGCCCCCAGCCGCCGTGTACTGGGAGACGACGAGCGATGGATCGAGTCGAGCGGCGAGCCACGCCTGGCCCCGGAAGAGGCCGCGAAGCAGGGTGGGCGTCCTCGTCGCCAAGCCTGCGAGTAGCCGTTGCGTCGCGGGTTGCTCCTCGCTGACGTCGGGTGGCACGGCCCCCGAAACGACATCGACGCGGGTGACACGATCCGATTGCGTCACAGCAGTCGCGAGCGCGTGTGGTCCACCACCTGAAAAGGCGACGAGACCCGCGCGCTCGACGTTTGTGTCGTCGAGGACGGTACTGACGACCGTGCCGGCGTCACGCAACGAGCGTGACGGCCACGGTGTCGAGTAGCCATAGCCGGGCCGCTCGAACGCAAGTAATCGAATCCCCTGTTCCCGTGCGACCGTCTCGAAGAGCGCTCCCAGTCGGTGGGAGCCGGGTGTTCCGTGGAGAAAGACGACCGGGACGCCATCCGAACAGCCGTATTCGGTGTAGGCGAGATTGCGGTCTCCGTCCAGCGATGTCGTCATCAGCTGACGACTGTCCCGGGCTGGTTCCCGGTGAGACGGATCAGAAACCCACTGTGACATTACCCGTCGATACTCACTGCTATCGTGAGTGAATACTGCCGGATCACTGCGGGGATTTATATAACGCAGTGGCGAGCGGGGAGTGACGACCGACCGCGTTCGCTGTCGGTTACACTTGCAGAGCCCAGTCGAGAGCAACCAACTCACGTCGCCCGATGAACCATATGTGTCGAGTCCGTACCGAACAGTACAGATGGCATCCGACTGGCGCGACGCGATCGAGACCCAGCGCGAACAGAAGGACCAGTACTTCGGCGAGCATCCACACTCGCCGCTCTCGCCGGACGAACGCGAGTCGTTCGACGGCCTCGAGTACTATCCCATCGACGAGGACTACCGGTTCGAACTCTCCCTCGAGGAGTACGACGACCCCGAGCGAATCACCGTCGGAACGAGTACGGACGGCGAACAGGAGTACCTCGAGTGGGGCGAGTTCCAGTTTACCGTCGACGGCGAGGACGTGACGCTACAGGCCTACAAGGCAGAGCCCGACGACGACCGCCTGTGGGTGCCCTTCCGGGACGCGACCAGCGGCGACGAGACCTACGGGGCCGGTCGATATCTCGACCTCGAGGTCGACAGCCACCGGACGAGCGACGGCGATTGGATCCTCGATTTCAACGAGGCATACAACCCGACGTGTGCTTACTCGGACCAATACGAGTGTCCGCTGCCGCCGATGGACAACTGGCTCGAGGTGCCGATCGAGGCCGGCGAGAAGAACTACGGGGATCACTGACCGGCTATCGCGGCCGCGTTGCGGTCAGCCAGGCAGGAACAGATTGAGAAACGCGACCACGATCCCCGCAAGCCCCATTCGGACGCCGGCGACGACCCAGTTTTGCTTCGAGATCGAGCCGAGGTACGCCCCGAACGTAAACAGGACGGCCACGCCGATTCCGACCGCGACCAGCGTCGCCTCGAGCAGCGAGAAAAAGACGTTGTGTGCGAGAAACGGTAACAGCGGCAGGATAATGCCGATCAGCGGGCCGATGCCGCTGGCGACCGCGTTGATCTTTCGGGCACCCGCCCGTCGTTGCTGGAGTTCCGTGTCCTCGAGATCGGTTAGCATGGCCTGTTCGATCCGCAGCAGCTCGGCCTGTTTCTCCGCGCGTTCGATCTCCCAGACGCTCCAGACGCCGGAGGTTCCCAGCCCGACGGCCGCGCCGAGCCCGATCGTCACGACGGTCAGTCCGTCGTCGATCCCCGACAGATACGCACCGACGACGACCCCGATGGCCGTCAGCGTGCCGTCGAAGCCGTTGGAGATGAAGTACCGCCGCGAGATCGACCTGACGTCTTCGTCCTCAAGCAGCGTGCGAATAGCAGTCACGGCTCGAAAATATCAGGGATCCTGTGGCGTTTCGTGGTCGTCGACCATACGTGTCCCACAGACGACGGCGTCGATCGAGTGGACGGTGCCGCCGAGGTCGGCGATAGCGTCCTCGACAGCGACTGTGTCGATGTCTTCACCCTCGAGCGTCACCTTGAGGTTCTGGACGACGCGATCAGTTTCGATCAGCGCGACGTTGACGCCGGCGATTCCCTCCTGGTCGGCGACGGTCTGGGCGAATTCGAGAATGTCGGGTTCGTGTGGCTTCATCACATCGAGAACGAGCCGTCGTATCGGGGCTGCCATGCTGTATCAGTCTCGCTCGATGCCCTTAGTGACGAGGGCCGATGGAGCCGAGCGGACTGTCAAAACGATGGAAAATCGCGTGACAGGTCGCCTCGAGAGAGCTATTAGTCGGAGAGAACTGGTGTTTACGGATGTCAGCGCCGTATCGTATACTGGGTGAGAGACAATGACAGACACTGTAGCGGACCAGTCGACTAGTATCGATTCCGATCACGATTGGCGCGTCCCAGCCGGCGGCGGCGTCTTGCTGGTCGTCCTCGGCGTGCTCGCGATCCTGTTTCCGTTCGTCACTGGGATATCGGTGTCGTTGCTCCTCGGTGCATTGCTCGTGATCGGCGGCTTCGCCCACGTGGCCCACGCGTTCTCGGTTCCCGGCTGGACTGGCAGCGTAGTCCAGTTGATTCTCGCAGTGATTTACGTCATTGCGGGGATCAGCCTGCTTGCGAACCCGGTAGTCGGGCTGACGACGCTGACGCTGCTCGTGATCGCGTACCTGTTCGTAGCAGGGATTTTCGAGATCGTCGCCGGGCTGAGCATGCCACGTGAAGCCAACGGGCTGTGGATCGCCGTCAGCGGCGTGATCGGACTCCTGCTGGCCGGCTTGCTCTGGGCCGGTTGGCCGTCGACCGCGCTGTGGGCGATCGGTGTGTTACTCGGCGTCAACCTGGTCGTCAGCGGCGTCGCGTTGCTGTCTGTCGGCTCGGCCGAGCGGCGCGTCATCAGCGACGAAACGGCCACTGCGGCGTGAATCGGTCGCCAACCGTTTTTGTGGCTCCGCCCGACACGTCTGGACCGACCGATACGAGCGGCCACTCCGCATGGGGCGTACTAGTCGCCACCGCACTCGTCGAGGTCCCGGTCGTCGGCGGAATCGGGTCGGACTCCTGACCGATAATGAATCCGATCCGAACGGCGACGTCCTCTCCGGACCGCTCCTCGAGGCGGCGATCGAGACGATCCGCGAGATCCGGCGGAACGGATTCGACAGTCGGCCGTCCGGCGATGACCGTGACGGTTGGATCGTGTCCGAGGAGGAGGTCCTGGGTATTGTAGTCGACTTCCACGCTCTCGAGTTCGTATTCCGAGAGTTCGGGCTCGTCGAAGAACTGTTCCGTTTCAGCGGTCGCCTGCTGCTCGAACGTCGTCGTCTGGTAGGCGGCGAGCGTGACCAGCCCAAGCACGACCGACAGCCCGACGAGCGCGATGACGAGCACCGCACCGCGCCTGAGCACCGACGCACGCACAGTTCCATGCTGGTCGGTCAGCTCGGGCCGATACCCACTGAGCCAGAAGATTGCCAGCGCAGAGAGGTTGATTGCCAGGAGATTGACCAACACCAGCACCGAGGCGCTCGCGGCCACGCCGGCGTATTCCCACGCGATGCCGAGCCCTGCCGTCGCCGCAGGTGGGATAAGCGCGACCGCGATTGCGACGCCCACAAGCGTCGACCCGGAGCCACGCGAGACGCTGATCGCGCCGGCGATTCCCGAGCCGAACGCAATAAACAGCGAGAGGAAGTCAGGACTCGTTCGCTCTGCGACCTGCGGGATCGTCCGGATGTCGGTTCCGGGTGGGACAATCACCGTTCCCTTGAGGAGTACCCCGAGCGCGGCGGCGACGGCGATCGCAAGCAGAAGACCGGTGACCTGCAGCGTGATGCCCCGTGTCGTCAGCTCGCGATCCGCCAGCACGCTGCCGGCGCTTGCGGTGATCGCCGGTCCCATCAGCGGTGCGACGACCATCGCGCCGATGATCGTTGCCGAGGAGTCAAGTAACAGCCCTCCCGTGGCGATGACAGTACTGAGCACGATGAACGCGAAATACGTCGAGAGCTCAGGTGCGAGACTCTCTGCGTTCGCCTTCAACTCATCACGCGAGAGACGGTCCCCGGGATAGAGCGCCTGCAGCGCCTGTATTCGCGTCGAGACGACGGTCTCGGTCGGTAACACGATGGTGTACGCGCTCTCGCTGACGCCAGCGGCACGCAGGTCATCGAGCACGGGCTCGACGCCAGTCGGCGGCACCGGGAACTGCACCATCGCTTCGAACTCGCCGCGGCCCGTCTCCTCGAAGATAGCGTAGTCGAGTTCCTGTTCGTCCAATGCCGCCACGACCGAATCGCGGTTCCCCTCCGGGATCAACACCTGCACGAGCCGCATAGGGACGATACGCCGAACGCACGTATAAAACAGAAGCGCGATAACACAACCCCCGACCGCGAGCGAGCAGAGCGACGCGTAGAAATCGTTCCGTAGTCGCTTTCAGTACAAGAAACTCTCGCCCTTGTTTGCCAGTCGCCGATCCGGACACACCTCGGCCGTCAAGTGTCCCAAACCCAGTGATGAACACTCACAGGGGCCGTTGCGATGCCTGCTCTAGACTATCGACGAGCCGTGACTGTAAGACGGCGTTTATCGGAACCAGGAGCCCCCAGGTGAGAACGGCCAGTGTCGGATCGACTGCCGCAACAGCGATCGAGAGGATGAACACCAGTGGTGAGGCGAAAAACCGAGCTTCCTGAACGAGCACGATCCGAGACGTGAGCCCCTCCTCCAAGAGATCCTGCCGTGACGCGTAGTTCCACAGGAGCGCGAGACTGAACCCAGTCAGTGCCAACACGCCCGCATAAACTGAGATCCCGAACTGATTCGGATAGGTGGTGAACAGACTCGTCCCGTACGGAACGAACGCGACCATCAGCAAAAATAGGAGATTGAGCCAGAGAAGCCCTCGATCGTGCTGTTCGATGTGGACGAAGACGTGACGGTGAAGCATCCAGTAGAGCCCGATAACCAGAAAACTCAGCGCGTAGCCGACGAACTCGTCCCACTGCTCGATGACGAGCTCAGGAAGGATCGACAGTGAACTCCCCGCCGGGACGGTCGGGACCGTGATTTCGAGCACTAACAGCGTGATCGCGATCGCGATCACACCATCGCTCAGCGCAATGAGTCGATCCGTTTCGTCGGTGTCTCGGCGAAAGGGATTGTCCATATTCGACACTACAGCACCCATCGGTATAGCTAATGGATACCAATGGCTGGCGAACGACCGTCTCGAGGACGAGCCGCTCGAGGTCGACGGCCGATATCCGAACGACGTGATTCGAATCGCGACTCGCGTGTCACGGCGCTGTGCTCCGGACAGCAGTGGTCGGCCAGCCGCTCTAAACCGTGCTCAGTCCTGCATGCGCCTGACGAAGACGGCAACCCCGAGATATCCTGGCAGACAAACAGCGAGGACGACGGCGATGAGGCCCCAGTCGGCCATGTCGAGTGGCACCGTCCCGAAATACTGGGAAAGCGGGGTATACAACACCGAGAGGTGCAGCAGGATCGAGACCGCGACGGACGCCGTGAGCCAGTTGTTCGATAGCACCGGCGTCTCGCGCAGCCACCGGATAACGTAGAGCCCGATGAGTTCGAGGAAGACGAAGCCGGTGAAGACAAGCGTCATCGTGCGTGGGGTGACGGCGGATGCTCCCTCGAGAGTGTAGAACATGAGTGCGAGGAGGACGATCGTGGTCACGGCACCCATTCCGCCGATCATGACGAGCATCGCGCGACCGATGATCCCCTGCTCGCGGTCGCGTGGCGATCGGTCCATCACGTCCTCACTTTTCGGATCCGAACCGAGTGCCAGCGCCGGCAACCCGTCGGTCACCAGGTTGATCCATAGCAACTGCACTGCAGGCAGGATGAGATAGCCGTACAGCGATGCGATGAAGACGAGCGCCACCTCGCCGATGTTCGCACTGAGAAGGTAGGCAACGAACTTCCAGATGTTATCGAAGATCGTTCGCCCGCGCTCGATCGCACGCTCGATCGTCGCGTAGTTGTCGTCGAGCAAGACCATATCCGAGGCCTGTCTAGCGACGTCCGTCCCGCGGATTCCCATCGCGACGCCGATGTCGGCGTTTTTCAGCGCCGGCGCGTCGTTGACGCCGTCGCCGGTCATCGCCACGTTGTGACCTCGGTCTTGCAGCGCCTGCAGGATGCGTACCTTGTGTTCTGGCGACGTGCGCGCGAAGACATCGACGGCCTCGACGCGCTCGCGCAGCCCCTCGTCGTCCATCCGTTCGATCTCCCGTCCCGTGAGCACTTCAGCGCCGATCCCGAGTCCGCTGGCGATCGCACCGGCCGTGCGGACGTTATCCCCGGTCACCATCTTCACGTCGATGCCGGCGTGTTCCGTCGCTGCGATCGCATCGGCGACTTCCTCTCGAGGTGGATCGATCATGCCAGCGAGTCCGACGAACGTCAGTCCGTCAGCGAGGTCGTCGGGACCAGTTGGCTCCTCACAGTAGGCCATCGCCAGCACACGCAGCGCGTCGTCGCCGAACTCGCGAACCGTCGTCTCAATCCGGTCGCGACTGTCGTCGGTCAGCGCCACCGGCCCGTCGGCGGTCAGAATTCGGTCGCAGTGGTCGACGACGACCTCCGGCGCACCTTTGACGTAGCCGACGTCGTCGTGGACCGTCCCCATCCACTTTCGATCCGAGGAGAACGGCACCTCACCACTCCGGGGATACTCGTCCCGCAGGTCCTCGAGATCGATCCCCCGACGGTCTGCCGCCTCGAGTAAGGCCTGCTCGGTCGGATCACCACTCTCGAGCGTCGCGTCGTTACAGAGTGCACCAATTTGTAAGAGCAGATCTTCACGGTCAGCGCGTTGCGTGTCCCCTGTCTTGCCGTCGAGATCGAGGACCATGTCGTTGACCCAGAGTCTGCTGACGGTCATCTGTCCCTTCGTGAGCGTCCCGGTCTTGTCCGTACAGACGACGTCGACAGCGCCCAGCGCCTCCACCGCCGGAAGTCGACGGACGAGTGCGTTCTCGTCGGACATCCGCCGGACGCCGAGCGCGAGCGCAAGCGTGACCACTGCCGGCAACCCCTCTGGAATGGCGGCGACAGCCAGCGAGACGGCCGTAAGCGCGGCCTGGATCGCAGCAGTCCCGCGTAGGAGCAACAGCGGGGCAACCAGTGCAGAAAGGACGAGAACGCCACCGCCGAGCATGCGACCCAGCTGGTCGAGCTCGGTCTGTAACGGCGTCTGCGTCTCCTCAGTCATGGCGAGTTCGCGGGCAATCGCACCGACCGCCGTCTCCATCCCAGTCTCGGTAATGACGGCCACACCCTTGCCGCGGGTGACGTTCGTCCCCTTATAGACCACACTCGTCCGCTCTGCGATCGGCGTCTCCGACTCGACCGGTGCGGTTGACTTCGAGACCGGGACACTCTCGCCGGTCAGCGCCGCCTCGTCGACCTGAAGGTCGGTCTCCTCGAGCAACCGACCGTCGGCGGGGACGACGTCGCCGCCTCGCAAGACGACGATATCGCCGGGGACGATCTCCTGGGCATCGATCTCGACGACCTCGCCGTCTCGGCGGACGGTAGCCGTCGGCGCGGCCATCTCGCGCAGCGACTCGAGGCTTCGCTCGGCGCGGTAGTCCTGGACGAAGCCGAAGATCCCGTTTGCGATGACGATAATGCCGATCAGAACTGCGTCGACAGTGTGGTCCGCCCAGACCGAGAGCACGGCCGCGACGATCAGCACCCAGATCAGGACGCTGTCGAACTGAGCGATAAAAATGTCGACCGGCGTCCGCCCGCCGCCTTCGATGATATCGTTCGCACCGTACTCCTCCCGTCGCCGGCGCACCTCGTCGCTCGTCAGTCCGTTGGGGTTCGACTCGAGGTCCTCGAGAACCCGTGACCACGGCTGCTCGTGTGGCGGGTCAGCCATCGCCACGGTATTCCAGCGCGATCCCTATAGTCGTACCCCGGAGTGGGAACGGCTATGTCGTAAACGA
Organism: Natrinema hispanicum; assembly: GCF_004217335.1. Classification (GTDB taxonomy): domain Archaea; phylum Halobacteriota; class Halobacteria; order Halobacteriales; family Natrialbaceae; genus Natrinema; species Natrinema hispanicum. The sequence goes on along the minus strand of NZ_SHMP01000004.1, from coordinate 30,475 downwards.
TGGGCTGACGGTCCGGTGCTCGAGCATTTCAGGGCTAATGTCGAGATTGTGACATAGAAATCTGGCACGTAGAGCCACGAATACGAGAAGTCGAAACGCGAAACGAGGATCCGGGAATCAGGAAAGATCGAGTCACCGGCTGCTGTCACACAGCCGTCTAACTCGAGCGCATGGGATGAGTCGCCACGGACGATCCGAGAGGTGATCGGGCGAACCGGTATCGATCGGCTCCGCTTAGTCGCCTGCCAGCGATTCCTGGCTGGCGGCACAGTTGTTCGGGCCGAGCTCGAGTTCGAATGCTTCGTCGTCGTCGGCCTCCTGCTGGCCGAGGTTCGTCGGGATGATGTCCTCGTAGTTAGCCGGCCGTGGGGGCATGTCCGAGAGGATGAGCTCGACGAAGTCGTCTTCGTCCATCGTGAGCGCGTCCATCTCCTCCTCGAGCTGACCGATCGGAGCGGTGTAAGTGCCATCGTCGGCGGGCTCGGCGGCGTCGCTGAAGTGTGCGCCACCGATCAGCGTGTCGTCGGGTAGCGTCAGCACGCGCTCTTGCAGGCTCTCGTAGAGCTGGGCTGCGGCTTCGGGTGCGCCGTCGTCGCCTTCCTCGAGGTCGGGACGGGCGACGCTTTCGATGAACAGGCCGTCACCGGTCGCCAGCAGCGAGTCGTCGACCAGGTACGAGGTCATGCCGGAGGTGTGCCCGGGCGTGTAGACCGTCTCGATCGTCGCGTCGCCGACTTCGAACTCGTCGCCGTCCTCGGCGAGGGTCATCTCGTCGGCGTAGGTGACGCCACGCTGGACCGACGCGTCAGGGATGACGCCTTCGACGCCGACGGCGTCGAGTGCACGCACGCCGGAGATGTGGTCGGCGTGGATGTGCGTGTCGATCGCGTACTGCAGGTCGACGCCGAGTTCCTCAGCGTCGTTGAGGTAGCGATCCGTGAACGCGCGCAGTGGATCGATGACCGCGGCCTCGCCGCCGTCGACGACGAGGTAGCCCAGACAGCCCGAGGAGGGACGCTGGTACTGGTAGAGCGTGCCCGCGCCGTCGTACTCCGAGACCTCGACGCGCTCGTAGATGCGCGCCCAGCCGTTCATCCCGTCTTCGAGCTGGTTTGCGTCGTAGCCACGGTCTTTGAGCGTGGCTGCGACGAACTCGCTCGAGCCACCCTTCGCACAGAGGACCGTCACTTCACGGTCGTCGGGGATCTGTGCAAGAACGTCCTCGTCGATCTCGTCCTCGAGGAACTCGAAGTAGGGGATGTTGATCGACTCGACGCTGTCGCCGTCGATGTGCCACTCCTCGTACTCCGAGTTGGCGCGTACGTCGAGGAGCGTTACGTCCTCGCCCGCATCGATGCTCGCTTTGAGTTCGCTGGGGGTGATCGATTCGACCTCGACGTCTGGGGTTGGGAAGTCCGTGTCGTCCATTGTGTACACCAACGAGTACTGTCCCGTTCCACATAAAGCTTTGCATGGTCGTTCTACTATCGCACAATACTGGCTCGCCAAACAATGGGTAGATTGGAATACTGTGTCCGTATGAGCTATTTGCCGCGTTTGTATTTTGTGCAGTTGTTTGCATACTCCACAAGAATCAACAACCTTTTGAAGCCGTAGTCGATATTGTGGAATAGCTCCAAGAGAGCACACAAAACTATGAGTTCGGAATACCAGATCGCGGAGACGCTCGACGTGAAAGGTGCATCGTGTCCCATGCCGGTTGTCCAAACGAAGTCTGCCATCGACGACCTCGCCGACGGCGAGATCCTCGAGGTAGTCGCCACGGATTCGGGGAGCATGAGCGACCTCGACGGCTGGGCGACTGGCACGGACGGCGTTGAGCTGCTCGAGCAAGTCGAGGACGGCGACGTCTACAAACACTACGTCAAGAAGACGGCCTAAGCGGCGCGACGGGACATTTTATTCAATTCTGCGTGCGCTTGCGTGAGACGGATAGCCGTCTCGAAGGCGACGTTTGATGGGTCTCGGCACAGAACCCCGATGTGATGACCGCCGACGATCGGTACAAGCTGTTCGGTGTCTACGTCTCTCAGGACGTGTTCGACGCGCTCGCCGACTACCTGTACGAAGCGGCCGGCGTCGTCGACTACGAGAGCTACTTCGACCCGTCGGAGTCGACGATCCCCGAGGGTGATCCGGGTGCTGACGCGACCGACAGGCTCGTTTCAGACCTCGTCACTGAATTTGCCGACCTCTACGACGAGGCGGCCTTCGAAACTGCCCGCGAGGTCGACGCCGACGCGTTCGACCTCGCGTATCTCGCTGCCGAGCCACAGACGGTCGCGAACGCCCGCGAACGCTTTCAGGCGGCGGCAACGATTCAAGCGGCGGATCTGCGGACGATCCAGACCGCGATCCTGGCGGCGTACCTCTCGCAGGCGACCACACGTGAGATCGACGACTGAGACGGGCTGCTGTCCCGATGTCCCGGTGGGCCCGCAGGACGGTCGCGGCCGGCCGGCACTGACTGACAGGAGTCCGTATGAGACGGGCTACCGGGCGTCGTCATCGGGCTGGCGGTCGTCGCGCTGACCGTCGTCGGCATCACGGGCGGTATCCTCGGTGCGTCGATTGGCGGCCCGCCCCGCTTCGGATCAATCTGATGACGACACTGGTGACCGTCGCTATCCTCGTTCACAACGTCAACGAGCTCGTCAAAGAATGGCTCCGGACGGAGCAACACGTTGGCAGTCTGATGGATAGGCGCGAGACGTGTGACATCGAGCTCCGATCAGTGAAAACGCTTCCTGGGTGAACAAGCGCGGGACCGCAGGTCGCACACCGGGCGACGAGCGATCGCTCCGATTCACTCCCGCGTATTGCTGAGGTTCTGCATCTCTCCCGCACAGTGCGCACAGGCGGCTTGATGACGTGCTTTCGTTCGCGCTCCGCAGACCATACATTCGTACAGGTTTTTCTGTTTAGAGGTAGTTGACTTCACGCTTACCACGACAAAACTACCATACACAACCAAATAAAAGCTCCGTCAGTCAGCCTGTCAGATCTTCCCGGCTGCGACTAGCTGAGAGTCTCGTACTCGAGCGCACAGTTGGTCGCTACGCCGTTGCAGACCAGATATGGTGAGCCATGATCTGAGGTGGTGTGTGCGACCGGAAGAGAGGACTGTCGATCAGGTTGGCACATTGATAGCTGCGAGGGATTATGCTACTGGTCGTGGGACCGACGAGTGAGCCACCCATGCCAGTCCAGAATCTCGCTCGGAGCGACATTGTCACCGCCGCACCCGACGAATCGATTCAGGAACTCGCAGCGACGATGCAAGACGAGGGCGTCGGCTGTGTCGTGATTACTGACGACGACGCGCCGGTCGGAATCGTGACCGACCGCGATCTGGTGATGGAAATCCTCGCGTCCGGAACCGATCCGGGCACGGTCGTCGCCGAAGACGTGATGTCGAAGGACCTGTGTACGATCGAAGATCGAGCGGGCTTCTACCACGCCACTGAACTGATGAGTGAACACGGCGTTCGACGGCTTCCCGTGACGGACTCGGACGGCACTCTGACGGGCATCATCACGATCGACGACCTCAACGAACTCCTCGCGGACGAACAACAGGAGCTCGCGGGCGTCATCCGGCAACAGCGACCACCATACTGAGTGTACAGCGGGTCCAGTTGACCGATCCACCAGCCCAACGACTCCTGCATGCCGACACGTCGACAGCGATGTGGGGCACACCTATGGATAGTGTTGACATAGCATTGTAACCGACATACTCAAAGGGTTGTGTCGCCTGGAATGTAACACAATGATGCTGCCAACGCACGTGCTCGTTGGACTTGCGCTTGCACTCCCCGTCGCAGTCGCCGTCCCCGAGCACGCCGACATCGCGCTCACTGCAGGGTTGCTCGGTGGCCTCATTCCGGATCTGGATATGTATATCGGCCACCGAAAGACGCTGCACTATCCGGTCTACTACTCGGCACTCGCCGCCGTGGCAGCACCGGTCGCCGCGCTCGCCCCGACGACGGCGACGATCGCTGCAGCGATGGGGCTCCTCGGTGCGGCAGCTCACAGCGTGATGGACGTCTTCGGCGGCGGACTCGAGCTCCGGCCGTGGGAAGCAACCTCGAGCCGGGCCGTCTACAACCATTACCACGACCGCTGGCTCGCACCGCGACGGTGGATCCGGTACGACGGCGCACCCGAGGATCTGGTCCTCTCGGTGGTCGTCGCCGTCCCGCTCCTGTTCGCGCTCGAGGGCACACTCCGCATGATCGTCGGCACGGCCGTGCTGATCGGGGTCGTCTATACCGCCGTGCGACGGCTGCTCCCGGCGATCGCGGAAGTGCTGATCGCGGGCTATCTGCTCCAAGCGATTCCGGATCACATGCTTGCGCGGCTGCCCGCCCGGTACGTCCCTGAATACGTCGAGTGATCGATCGAACGGCAGCGTCGGCGCGTTTCTGTCGGAACTATTATCAGTTGCGGCTATAACCTGTGAGCAAACACATGCAGACCTCGGTAGCGACAGAGGCCGAACGTGGGATCCGATATTCGCTTCTCGCCGTGGTCGCTATCGGCTACCGTCGGCGGGACCCGGGTGCGGTCGTCAACGCACTCATCGCGCTTGTGGCGACGTACCTTCCCGGCCGCCTCGAGCGCCGATACGACGTGACCTTCCGATCGTGGCAACGCGTGTATCTCACCAGCGCGATGCTTACCCACGCCATCGGCATGCTCGGCCCGTACGATGATATCTGGTGGTGGGACCACATGACACACACCCATTCAGCAACGCTGCTCGGTGGGCTGACATTCGCTGCCGCCCGGCGAAACGATCACGACCCCGGCCCTCGAGTCCTCGGTGTCGTCGCCTGCGCCGGCGTCCTCTGGGAGATCGCCGAGTACATTGTCCACGCGACGGCGAACCACCTCGGCTGGGAACCACTGCTCGTCTCCTACGGGAAAGTCGACACCGCTCTCGATCTCGTGTTCGACCTCGTCGGCGCGCTGTTGGTCGTTCTCCTCGGCGATGCCTTCCTCGAGAATTTGGCAGAGACCGACGAGTAGCGTGTGCGCCCCGCAGTGGCGTGGTGTCTATATCTCCCGCACGTACGAATACGAGTCCGGGAGCGCTTCGGCGTCCTCACGGAGCAAGGCGACGACGAGACAGTCGGCGTAGTCCTCAAGGTATTCGACGAGGGCGGCGATCCGATCCGCATCGATCGCCTCGAGCGAATCGAGTAGCATGAACGGAACGACGTCGTAGACATCGTGAACCAGATAGCCGGCGAGTGCAACGACCAGGCCCGTGACCTCGCGCTCGCTCTCCGAGAGGTGATCGATCGTGTCCTCGTAGCTCGTCCCATCCGCGGTCGATCGGACGATGTGTAGATCGAACGCCGTTTTCGTGACCGTCTGACGACCCTCACGAACCGTCTTCTCGCGGCGGTCGATCCAGATGCGATCGAGGTTCTCGTACTCGAGCAGCGAGAGAATCGAGTCCATGTGCTCGTTGAACGCATCGACGGCGGTTTCTTCGAGCCGGTCGACGCGGGTCCGACACTCGGTGAGGGCTTCCTCGACGGTCTCGCGTCGATCCTCGAGGTCGTGTCGGTCTGCGAGTGTGGCCTCGATCTCGTCGATTCGGGCCTGCACCTCGTCGCGTTCGGTCTCGAGACTCTCGCGTTCGAGTTCGAGGCGGTTCAGTTCGCGGTGGGTCTCGATGATGTCGCTATACTCGGCGTCCTCGAACGTGTCGGCGTCCGATTCGAGGTCGTCGATGCGGGCTCGCTGTTCGTCGCGTTCGGCCTCGAGTTCCTCGATGCGGTGCTGTCGACGCTCGAGGTCGTCCTCGATCGCCGAGAGCCGCGTTTCGATCTCGCCTCGTCGTTGTGATCGCTCGCGAAGCGCTTTCCGGCGGCTCGTGAGGTCGTCGATCTGTGCCTGCAACTCGCTCCGTTCCTCGAGTTTGTGGTGGCGGAGCGACCGGAGCCGCTCGAGCGTCGACTCGATCCGGCCGCGATCGACGTGTGAGCCACACGTCCAGCAGACGACGTCGTCATCGGCGAGGAGTTGCTCGGTGACGTCGCCGTCGGTCTTGGCCTCCGAGTCAGCTGCTTCCTCGAGTTCGATCTCGACGCCATCGTCTGTGAGACGGTCCTCGTTGAACCGGATCACACTCTGCAGTTCGCTGACGGTCGTATCGAGCGACCGCTTCCGAGCGCGAAGCTCCTGAATCCGTCCCTCGAGTCGATCCGGCGATGGCTGCTCGTCGTCGAGGGTGGCCAGTTCCGCCTGCAGCTCGTCGCGTTCGGCTTCGAGTTCGGCGTAACTCTCCCGTTCGGTCTCGAGATCGTACTCGATGGACTCGAGTTCGGTTCGCGCCGCCTGCAGGTCGGCAAACGCCGACTCGATCGCGTCTTTCCGGGCGCGGCTCGCCTCGATGTCGACCTCGAACTCGTCGAGTTCGGTTTCGAGAGCGGAGATCCGGTCGGTTACAGACTCGATCTCGTCGTCGAGAGCGGTCCGTTCTTCTTCGAGCCCGGGAAGGTCGGTTTCGAGCTGGGCGAGGTGTTCGAGCCGGTCATCGAGGTCGCGTTTTTCAGCCTCGAGGGAGTCGATTTCGGCCTCGATCTCGTCCGTATCGATCGGGCGCATGATGAGTTCGCGAAGGTCATCACCGCTTCTGACGGCGCGGCGTGCTTCGTTGGACTCGAGTTGGAAGGCAAAGAGATCAGCAAGCTCGGGATCGTCGAGATAGGGCTCGCCGTCAAAGACGACCTCGCCGTTGCATCGCTCGAGTGTACGCGTGTACTGCCGACCGTCGAGTGTCAGTTCGACGCGACCGGCGTCTGCGTCACCTTTGAGCGAGGTCTGACGGCTCCCCAGCGCCGCCATGATCGTCTGGAGAAACGACGTTCGGTTCGTCGCGTTCCGGCCAGTCAACACGTTTACACCGGGTGTAAGTGTGACCTCGGTACTGTCGATACCGCCGATATTCTCCGCCAGAACGGTAATCGAGGAGGAGACTGACGCTGGAGATGACACGATCGATGGTTCTCGCCGGCCAGTATAAATGTTATTTGGTTACAGGAACCCCGGCTGCCTCACGCTACGAGCCGTCGGCGATCTCACAGTCGCAGTCACCCTGATCGAGCAGTGTCGCGATCGGGTAATCAGCCCCACAGTTGCCACAGATCGCACGGACGTCGACGAATACCTCGTAGTCTCGGTCCGCGATCTCGCCTGCATTGCCTAACTCCTCGAGTGTGGATTCGGTGACGACTTGCGTTCGACCGGCGAGTCGCTGGACGGTCTCGGTCTTTCGCTCGAGTCGGTCGTCGGTGTCCGCTTCGGGAAGCGATGCATTGCGGACGTTCGTCAGGTACGTATAGATCGTTTGATGCGTGACGAAGTCCGAACTGACCGCATCGATATCGACACCCGTTCGTTCCAGTTCACGGCGCTTTCTGACCGTCTCGGAGCGGGAGACGTCGTCGTCAGTCAGCGTCCGGTAGAGGGTTTCGATGTCGGACTCGACCATCGAGCCGCCAGCATCGCGGACGGCTGCCCGAAGGACCGCCCTGTTGAACTCGGCTGCAAGATCGCGAAGACTCGTTCGCTCCGTCCCGTCGCCGACCCATTTCGCCTCGAGACGGTCACCCCACGACTCGAGGTCGTACTCGTCTATCACGCGCTCGACTTTGGTTTGGCGGCGACTCGAGCCGTCAGTCATACCGAATGCCAGTGATGCCTGTCGTACAAATGTTGTGGTTAGAATATCGATGGCCGGCGTCTCGAATCGCGGTGTCGAACGAGCGGCGGGTGGCTGCCGAGCCGATCGCGTTGTGACACACGATGAGTGTATTTTCGGTCAGGATACCGTCAGACGTGATCTGCCGGGTTTGCCGACGTATGTTTTCGATTGAAAGGATATTCGACTACAACCGTACACTTTTGCTGGTGCAGCGGAGACACACGGACAGACCAATGGACGAAGACGCGCTCGAGTACCATCGGGGCGACCCACCGGGCAAGATCGAAATCGCGACGACGAAGCCGACGAACACGCAGCGTGATCTCTCGCTTGCGTACTCGCCGGGTGTCGCTGCCCCGTGTCTCGAGATCGACGACGATGAGACCGCCGCCTACCAGTACACGACGAAAGGGAACCTCGTCGGTGTAATCTCGAACGGCTCGGCCGTCCTCGGGCTCGGCGATATCGGTGCACAGGCGTCGAAACCCGTCATGGAGGGCAAGGGTGTCCTGTTCAAGCGCTTCGCGGACATCAACGTCTTCGACATCGAACTCGCCCACGACGACACCGACGCGTTCGTCGAGTCGGTCGCCGCGATGGAACCGACCTTCGGCGGGATCAATCTCGAGGATATCGCAGCGCCCGAGTGTTTCGCTATCGAGGAACGACTCCGCGAGCGCCTGTCGATCCCTGTCTTCCACGACGACCAACACGGCACCGCCATCATCAGCGGGGCTGCGCTGCTCAACGCCATCGAAATCTCGGGGAAAGACCTCGCCGACCTCGAGGTAACGTTTGCGGGCGCAGGTGCAGCCGCGGTCGCGACGGCGCGGTTCTACGTCTCGCTGGGGGTTAAACGGGAGAACATCACGATGTGTGACATCGACGGGATCTTGACGACCGAGCGGGCCGAAGCCGGCGATCTCAACCCGTACAACAGAGCGTTCGCACAGGACCGCCCCGACGGGGAGCTGGCAGACGCGATGGTCGGCGCGGACGTCTTCGTTGGCCTCTCAGCTGGCGGTATCGTTTCGCAAGAGATGGTGCGAGCGATGGCCGACGACCCGATTATCTTCGCGATGGCCAATCCCGACCCGGAAATCGGCTACGAGGAAGCCAAAGCGGCCCGCGACGACACCGTCATCATGGCCACCGGGCGCTCTGACTACCCCAATCAGGTCAACAACGTGCTGGGCTTTCCCTTCATCTTCCGCGGTGCGCTCGACGTCCGCGCGACCGAGATCAACGAGGACATGAAAGTCGCAGCGGCGAGGGCGCTGGCCGACCTCGCGAAACAGGACGTGCCCGACGCGGTCGTCAAAGCCTACGGCGACGAACCGCTGCAGTTCGGCCCCGACTACATCATTCCGAAGCCACTCGACGCGCGCGTCCTCTTCGAAGTCGCCCCCGCGGTTGCCCGCGCGGCGATCGAGTCAGGCGCAGCCCGCATCGATCTCGACATCGACCGATACGTCGAACGACTCGAGGCCCGACTCGGGAAATCCCGCGAGATGATGCGCGTCGTCCTCAACAAGGCCAAATCCGATCCGAAACGGATCGCGCTGGCGGAGGGAACCGACGAGACGATCATCCGTGCAGCCTCACAGATGGTCGACCGCGGAATCGCAACCCCGGTTCTGATCGGTGACGAGCACGAAATCCGCGAGACGGTCGCAGCTCTCGGTCTCGAGTTCGAGCCCGACGTGGTCGACCCAACGAGCGGTGCGTACGCGGCCTACGCCGACCATCTCTACGAGCGCCGGAAGCGAAACGGCATCACCCGCCGCGAGGCCACGTCGCTGATCCATGACGATACCAACTACTTCGGGAGCGTCATGGTCGATCGTGGCGACGTCGACGCGATGTTGACGGGGCTGACGAACCACTACCCGTCGGCGCTGCGCCCGCCGCTGCAGGTAATCGGCACGGCCGCCGACGCCGACTACGCGGCCGGCGTCTACATGCTGACGTTCACGAATCGTGTGGTCTTCGTCGCCGACGCGACGGTCAATCAGGCCCCCGACGAAGACGTTCTCGAGGAAGTCACCCGCCACACGGCCGAGTTGGCTCGGCGGTTCGATGTCGAGCCACGCGCAGCGTTGCTCTCGTACTCCGATTTCGGCAGCGTCGACAACGAGGGCACCCGCAAACCCCGCGAGGCAGCCCGACGGCTCCGCGAGGATCCCACGATTGACTTCCCCGTTGATGGCGAAATGCAGGCCGATACCGCCGTCCTCGAAGAGATGGTAACTGGGACCTACGAGTTCTCCGAGTTGGAGCAGCCCGCGAACGTACTGGTCTTCCCGAACCTCGAGGCAGGAAATATCGGCTACAAGCTGCTCCAGCGGCTGGGTGGGGCCGACGCGACTGGCCCGATGCTCGTTGGCATGGACAAGCCGGTTCACGTGCTCCAGCGTGGCGACGAGGTCAAAGACATCGTAAACCTCGCGGCTGTCGCGACGGTCGACGCCCAGAGCGACAGTTCCTGACCGACGATCGCGCTCTGCCAGGTCAAAAGCCACTCGCTCGTCGACGCGACCGGCAACCGTCGCCGACCCCATCGTCGATGTCGGCCGGCATCCCGTTCCAGAGTCGTGTCGTCGATTCGGAAGGCGGCGATCAATTACACGGATAGGAATGTAATTCTAGCAGGTATATCCGAGCAGCATACCTACAGGAACCCGACAGTTGTGGTGATGGGGACGACGGAGCCAAACCGCGATGTGGGCGTTCGCTGCTACGCGAGACACGATAGCTATTTGATTTCAATAATAAACGAAATACTGAGAAGAAGGTACTCATAGTGTTCAGAGCATCGTGACTACGCTTCCGAGTCCAGCAGTACGGAACCCGAGGTTCAAACGGCCCAAAAGCGGCTCGATTGCTGCTTTCACCGGAATTACTCTTTCTCATCCCCAGCGTATTACGTCATGCTTATAGGGCAATCGTGACTCATCTAGCAGCGTGATACGTTCCGGCTCTGAAGCGGCTTTCAACCGTTTGTTCGTTGATTTATGCGAAGCTAGACAGTTGCATCCGTGATGATCTCGGCGTGAAGGGGGCTAATTACCAGTCCCGCATAATTTCGACGATGGAACGTATTGATAATCTAGTAGCTTGGTATATACATCAGCTATTATTTATTTCAGAGTGAGGACTGTCCGACACGTCTCGAGGATGGGAGCCGATCGTACGTACCGGACAGCAGTGTCGAATGTGGGACACTCGATGGCACAGAACACAGTCACCGTCGTCTTTGCCCCAACCTGTCGCTCGTTCGGTTGTGAGTTGGCACTTTCCGATTCGCGTATCGGGGAACCCCGGGCGGAGCGGGGGGAGCCGCCCTGGGCGTGAGAGACATGAGCGTACTCGAAGCGGGGGCGAGTCCACGTCCGAGCGATCCGGGCACGAACGCACGCAATCGGCTGTCAGCGCGTCGCTTGAGCCGAGCGTGTACCCGGCGGGGGTTTGCAACCCCGCACGTCTGTCGATGGGTGATTCACCAATAGTTATGCAGCCGCTTGGTACGGTGTAGCGACACCAAACCACACGCAGGCAGCGTATAACGGCGTATAGCGTCGTGCTACTGCCCAACGTTGGACTCGAGCTGCTCTGTTGAACGCAAGACGGCGGCAGTATTGAAATTTTGATATTCAGGTAGATGGCGTTAGAACTCCTGTACTGATGGTTTTGAGATCTGGATGATGTGGGAGGAGTCCAGTTCGTTGATTCTGCAACCATCAGAATTAGGTCACTTTGTGAGAACCCGTACGTGGATGACGGCGATGTCTCTGGCGGATACGTCCAGAGAAAGAGAGCAGGCGGCGAGCCCTAACTCGCCGCCTGCGATAGGTTATGCACGATACACTTGCGCGTGAGCTCTCGGAACTGGCCGTGCCAGCTCCGAGAGCGTAACTTCTCACCGTCATCCTTCAGTAGTGAGAACGCAGTCTCACTCAGTGTCCGCTGATGGTACAGATCTTCGTCCATCCGAGCGTTATGCGCTTTCTTCAGCGCATTGTGCTCCTTGTGCTTGATTAGCGGTCGTGTCGCGCCAGCGCGACACTCCTCTCTGAGATCTGACCACGAATAGTTCGCATCTGCAAGGAACTCTTGCAGGTCTTCGGCGTTGCGCCGATAGACCTGCAAGCCGATGTGTCCGTCCCACTTGCGCTTCGTCGTGAAATGAACGTCTTTGATCGCCAGTGACTCTGTATCGACCAAAACCGTCGTCTTCAGCTTATGAAACGAGAAGCCAGCACGATTCCGGTAATGATAGCTGGTCTGATCTCGCTGGAAGCCACTGGCGTCGATTGCTGCTGTTCCCGACCAGCCAGCCTGCTCCGCACTGCGGCGGAGCAGGCTGCGGAGCTCACGCATGTCGACCTGTTGCTCCCATCGACAGAGCGTGGTGTGATCCGGCGATTTGTCGATGTTGAGCTCTTCACGGATGGCTCTGGAGTCATTGAACCATGCTTCAGTCTCTCGGAAATCTTTGTCGAGTTCCGCATGCAAGAGGATAAACGCGATCTGAGCCCACTCGGCGAACCCGCTGGCGCCGTCCGGCGCAGCGGGTTCGTCAGGGTTATCCACGTGCTGTTTGGCAAGATTCTTACACTGCCGTATGATCGGTCGTTTCGACCTCATATCGCCAGACGGCGTCCAATTCCCCACAAGTCTCACGGAATTCAGCCGAGAACAAGGCTGAAACTGGTGCTATTCGACGCTGCAACAGAGCAACTCGAGCCGAAAACTCGAGTTTCCCACATAGTCACAGGACGATCCCGAACGAACAGCGACTGTTGCTTGCGACGCCTCCAGACGGGGACTGCGCCAGTCCGTGGAGACCTATGAGCAACGAACGTCGACACCGACCACTTCGAATCGGTATCGTCGGATTCGGATATATCGGGACGACCGTCGGTGAACAGTTTCACCGCCACTCGGACGCGATCGTCGCCGCGCTCTGTGACCTCGACGGGGCCGTTCGCGACGAAGTGGGTCGCCAGTTCGACGTGTCTGCCGACCGGCAGTACGCCACGTACGAGGCGATGCTCACGGAGACGCCACTCGACGCAGTACTCGTCGGAACTCCCCATATGCACCCCTACGAGCAGGTCCTCGCTGCCCTCGATAGCGGCTGTCACGTCTACTGTGATAAGCCGCTGACGACCGATTTAGAGCGGGCGAGCGACCAGCCCTTGTCGATGATGGTTCGTCCCGAAAACCTGCTACGGACGACTGGACGTCAGTACCGGTGGGACCGCGACCCGCCCTGGGTCCCACCGGGACAGCGGGACAGCAGACCGTATGACTCATCGGGAGTGTAACGTTCTCGTTTCGTCTCGAAAGACAGTTTTTCGAGAACGTAATTCGTTCGCGAATCGTCGACACGAAACCCGCTTCTGGCTTGCGATTATGCAGGTATTACTCGCGTTCGATCCGGCTCGAGCGACCCGCAATGCCGGAGGGGGCTGTCCGAATCCGTGTCGACAACTGCGACCCGGGTAAGAACCCTATAGTCTCGTGTCCCGGTCGGTTACAAGCCGGATAACTACAACCAGTAGTGGCCATCGAACGGATATGATCACCTGCACTAACTGCGAGACCGCCCAGTTTCTGCAGATCACCCAGAGCCGGGTCTACTTCGAGGACGGCGAGATGATCAACGAAATCTCTGAGACCTACGAGTGTACCCTCTGTGGTGCGACCGGCCAGTACGTCTACGACGAGGACAGCGACGAGGAAAGCATCACCGGCGACGTCGAGCACACGACGGAACGGCCGAAGTACGCCTGACTGGTGGCCCCCGTCCGGGGGCACAGGAAGAGTCCATGGGGAGGGTTCGGCGGGCCATCAGTGCAGCGATACCCCTCAGCTCTCGCCCGTTCGGCTCTCGTCTGCAGTCTATCTTCTCGAGTCTGCGCGATCACTGCGTCACGTCGTCCTTCTCGTCGGCACCCGTGTACGAGCGACTGACATCGAGTTCGTCAAACGTGGGGCGGTCCCGATCAGGTTTGGATCGGGCGTACTGGCGGCGGCTGACGGCCGCGTTCCGGCGACTGGCATCCCACTCCTCGAAGAGGCCGTAGTCGGTCATCGTCTCCATGCCGGCGATCGCCGCCGTGAGTTTGATCCCGACCAGTGGAACCTCTGCGACCGAGACGATCACGTCAGCACGGAGGATCGCACCGTCTCTAAGGAGCACGTCAAGCACGTCGACGAACGCCTCGTCGTCCTTTCGCGGTCTCATGGCTGTGAGTTCGGGCGGTCAGTAGCGGCTGTGGCTCCGTCATCGTCACCGCCCAGTTCCGGCGCGAACGTGTACGGCGGCCACGGCCCCGTGAACCTGACCTCGAGACCGTCGTTTGCGGCCACGTCGTCGAGGATCGAGCCGATCGCGTCCTCGTCGTCTTCGTGAGCCAACAGCGTGAGCCGACAGAGGGGCTCACCGCCATTCGACCCCGAATCGTCGGTGGCGACGTCGTCAGCCAGTGACGCACTCGGCGAGCGCTCGAGGGCGTGGACTTCCCGCGCCTCGGCAGCCAATTGCTCCTCGAGGTCGGCGGTCAGCGACTCCCGTCGCGCGGCACGCAGTTCCGCCAGCCGTTGGTCGAACTGCTTCTCGAGCAGGAAGGCCGTCCCCTCCTCGGAGTCGCCGATCCGTTCGTCGAGGTCTTGGAGTCGCTCGTCGCGTTCGGTCAGCGTCTCGTCATCGATCGGATCGACTTCGACGACCTCGACGCGGTACTCCCAGTGGTCGGCCAGCCCGGCGAGCGCGCGCTCGAGGGTCGCTCGCTCCTCGCGGAGCCACTCGCGGACGACGCTGTCGTCACCTCGGATTATCGTGTCGAACTGGAACGGGATCGGCGTTCCGAAGGCCTGTCCCGCCTCGTCGACGACCGTCTGGTGGCGAACCAGCCACCGCCGGATCTGTGCGAGATTCGCCGAGTCGTAGATGCCGTCACAGGTGTGGACGACGGCTCCGATGCCGTCCTCGACGATGATCGAGACGGATTCGCCGTCGACGCCGGTCGTCTCGAGGGAAGCGTCCGCGTCTGGCTGGACGAGACAGTACAGGTAACGCCCCGTCTCGATATCCGGCAGCTCGGCACGCTCCCCGGCCGGCTGATCGTCGAGCGTCTCGAGGTGCTCGTCGGAGCCGGAGCCGAGGTCATCAGTGCGATCGTGGCTCACTCACCCTCACCTCCGAATACGGAGTAGCCGGGCTGCTGAACGGTCGTCGGCTCGCCGTGCAATTGTTCGATCGCGTCAGAGACCAGCCCGTCCAGATCGCCCCGAAGGTCGTCGACGCCGTCTTCGATTCCCTCGTCGGCTTTGAGCTGGTCGATCTCGGCCTCGATCGTCGCGAGTTGGGAGCCGAGCCGTTCGATCTCCGCGTCCGAGAGGGTTCCCGACTCCATGCGGCGGATCGCCTCGCGCTCGAGTGCGTCGATCAGAATCTCGACGACGGTAACGACCAGCGTCATCAGTCCGTCTCGGGCATCCTCACCGTCGCCGACGTTGATCGCCGTCATGTGACCTCACCTTCCGATTCAGCCTCCGGGGCAGCATCGTCCGCCTCGGATTCCGTGGTTGCCGATTCCGTTTCCTCCTCGCTCGCAGTCTCATCCGACTCTTCTGAGGCAGTGACGTTGACGCTTCGAGTCGGGTCGATCACCGGATTCGGCCGGTCCATCTCGGCGAGTTCGGGATCACCAGCCGCCTCGGCGACGCGGCGCATATCCGTTCCCTCGGGGAACTCGAGGCCGTACTTCGCCGCGGTTTCGAAAGAGGCGATCGCGGCTCGGACCTGAACGCCAAGCAGTTGCGTGTCGCCGATCGAGACGGCGATATCGGCGTTGATCACGATCCCCTTGTCCAGGAGCATCTCGACGACTTCGGCGAGATCGGCCTTCTGGCGGCTGGGCTGGAACTCATCGACCATCGTGATCACCGCCGGTGAGCCGGGGCCACACGTTGGTCGGACGCCCCTCACAGCCGTTCAGTCGTCGGGTTGGTGAGTCAGTCATGGGTATGTCTCCGGCGTTCTCGCTCGAGTTCGAACCGACGGCCGTAGATCCGTTTCCGGGAGGGTGCCGTCGAGAGCTTGACGTCCTGTGGGACGGTCGAATAGCGGGCACCACCCCCGAGATCGCGCCGTTTGGTGGGGATCGTCGACGTCGCCGTCGGGTTCCGCGAGTTCGTGCTCGTGTCCTGTCGGCGCATTTTCTCGCGGTTGAACTCGTAGAGCCGTTCGAATCGCTCGTGCGTCTCGAGCAGCGCCGCCCGGAAGGCGTCGATGCCTTCGATTGCCTGCCGCTGGATGGCTGCCTGATAGGCGTCGGGATCCTCCGCGATGTCGATGTCGCCAAGCGCCGCCGCCGTCACGGCATCGGTCGCGTCCGCGTCCGTCTCGAGGAGGGCACCCGCTTCGCTGAACAAGAGTTCGTCGCTGGCCGCGATTTCAGACACGACCGCTTCGACCGCGCCGGTGTCGGCGCTGTCCTCGAGATCGGCGAGTGCGTCGTCGAGTTCGCGTTTCTCCTCCCAGAGGCCGGTCAGATCCGCGGCGTTCCAGGTTTCGAGCAGGTCGATTGCGTCGAACAACTCCCTAAACTCGACGAGGTCGGTGGCGTCTACGTCTTCGTCTTCCAAGACGGCTGGCAGCTCGCCGAGTTCGATCGCATCGACGAGTTCGTCCACTGCGACGGCCTCGGGAAGCTCGCTGACGTCCATTGCCGCGAGCAGTTCGCCGACTTCTTCGGCGACCCGCGCGAGGGCGTCGAGGTCGCCGATGGTCGTCTCGATGGTCTCGTCGTCGAGCTCGTCGATCGTCTCGCTCTTTTCGAGCGTCTCGTCGAGTCGCTGGAGGCCCTCGGCCGCCTCCTCGAGCAGTTCACCGAACGTCTCGTCGGCGGGCTCGGCGTTGCTCATTGGTCATCCTCCATCGCTTCCGGTTCCGCCGAACCCGTCGTCTCCGGCCGGATCCGGACAGTGAGGACCCCGTTTCTGATCGTCGCTCGAGAGTCCGTCTCCCGCCAAGGAACCTCGATCTGATCGAGTTCGGTCCCGCCGACAGCGATGACGAGGACCGAGTCGTCGAAGCCGACCGTGATGTCGTCCGGACCGGCACCGGCGACATCCGCCACGACCAGCAGTTCGTCGTCGTCAGTTCGGATCGCCATGTTGTGATCGCTCGAGGGACTCGACGAGCGAACGCGTCGCGTCCGTGATTGACCATCGTCGCCGTCCGGACGCCGTCCACATGGCGAGTCGGTCATCGACCGGATCGCGATGTCGTACTCGAAGACAGTTCGACCACCGCGCCGTCGCCTCGAGGCCGACGTCACGCCGCTTCCGATCGCCTCGAGCGCCGAGAGCAGGCTCGCAAGCCAGTGATCGTTCTCGTCGGCGAACCGATCGTCGGTGGTGCGGTCGTCGTTCGATTCGTCGCGGTCGTCGGTCGGGGGCTGGTCGCTCATTATCGTTTCACCTCCACGCGGCCGCTCGCAAGCCGCTCGTGGACGTCGCGGGCAGTCTCGAGTTCCGCCTCGAGTTCCTCCTTGCGGCGCTGGTATTCCGCCTCGGAACGCTCGCCGAGTTCGTACAGCAACTGGTTTTCCTTGAGATCGTCCTCTATGGCCTCGACGTCGTAGAGTTCGTCGAGCGCAATGGTGTGGAGCGCGTCGATGATGCCGACGAACGGCCGGAACAGAAGATCGTCGAGGACGAACATGGGTTACTGGGCTCCGATTTTCACGTCGACGAAACTGTACGGCGCGAACGGCCCCGTGTACTGGACCATGAGCTCGTCGTGGTCGCCCTCGAAGTCGGCAACCGCGTCGTCGAACGTTTCGCGCTCGTCACGATCGACGAGATACGAGCGATTGAGGACGAGCCGATCGCTGAACAGATCGTTTTCGACCGACTGTGCGGCGACCGGCTCGAGGCGATCCGCGACATCCGCTTCGATCGCCTCGCGGTCGACATCGGCGTCGTCCTCGCGGACGAGTTTGAGGCCGAGTTCGAACCGGCCTTCGATATCGGTCATCGCGCGTCGGAACGCCGGTCGTGCCCCACGCAGAACGTTCTTCAGTTCCCGATCTCCCTCGAAGGCCATGCCGAACTGCATTGGAACGACCGTCGTCCCGCCGTCGGAACCCATGATCTCGCGGAGGACATCGTCGTGGCGCTGGGCGTCCTCGTCAGTTTCCGTGGGATCGGTCGTGTCGATGTCGGAGACGACGGCACCGAGTCGCCGATGAGAGATCGTATAGACGCACTCGGCACCGCCGACGGCCTCGGTTTCGAACTCGACCGTCTCACCGTCGACGATGCCGTAGACGTATCGGTTGGTCATCGGTGGATCACCAGTTGAACGGACGCGGCGGACGTCCCATCCAAACTCGTGTCTGGTCGTCCGTGCCGACTCCGTCTATCGTCACGGGACGAGACACGCGATCGAAACACGTCGCCGCTGTCGATGGGAGGGAACCTAACTAACATGGTATTGGTAACTGCGCTCCGTGCGAACACCGCAACGAGCACCCACGTATCGTCAGGCGAACAATTCGTTGCTCCGGCGGGTTACGGTAGTGCTTGCAGTTTCATCCTCCGGATCTCGAGCCGTGTTCTCTCGAGACCGGTCCACTACGAAAGAGGCGTTGAGCCGGTGAACCGGCTGGTTTGGGCCAGCGTACTTGCAGTCGCAGTCCGAGTCGTGTTACGAACTGCCGATCAACGCTGGATTGTATGGCACAACCACAACGAAGACCTGACTCCTCGAGTCTCGCAGAGGTACTCGACCGCGTCCTCGATAAGGGCGTCGTCATCGACGTCTGGGCGCGCATCTCGGTCGTCGGGATCGAACTGCTGACGATCGAAGCCCGCGTCGTGGTTGCCTCCGTCGACACCTTCCTGCACTACGCGGAGGAGATCGCAAAAATTGAGCAAGCCACGGCCGAGGGCGAACTCGAGGAACTCGAGGAAGTGGAGGTCGAGCCCCGGCCCGAATCGTCGCCGAAGTCCGCAACGGAGTAATCACTCGTGGGCGACGTGCTCGCGCCGAAGGTCGCGGGCGATGGCGGCAGTGATATCGACGATCTGTGATCGCAGATCACCGAGACGATTTGACCCACAGACAGCACGACCGCATCGAGCGACTCGAAGAGTACACCGAACACAGACCAATGGCCGAAGCCGACACCCAATCACAGGCACAGTGCAAGGCCCGCACCGAAGACGGCGAGCGGTGCTCACGGCCAGCCCAGGACGATGGCTTCTGCTATCAACACAACGAGCATGATCCAACAGTGAGCGACAGTCAAGCAGCCGAAACACAAGAACAGCCCGACGAACAGGCCGAGAGCGGCGACGTCGAACACCCCAGATCCCGCGGCACGGCGGCCATGACAGCATCGGAGACGACTGATCCCGAGGCGGTCGACGCGGACGTCGACGCCGACGAAGAGATCGCGGGCGTCCTCGCGGTTCGAGAAACCGTCCAGTCGACTGCCGGCCGACTCATCGGCCACGAGTTCGACGGCGTCAGCGAGATTTCGCCGACCGACGACGGCTGGCGGGCCGTCGTCGAGGTCGTCGAACGCCGGGCCGTCCCCGACACGCAGGACATCATCGGTCGCTACGAGATCGAACTCGATACCGACGCCACCGTCCACGGCTACCGCCGGCTCGACCGCTATCGGCGCGGCGACACCACCGAATTCGAGTAGCGGGTCGACGCGAGCAGTCTCGCTCGAGGGCGCTCGAGTCACGACGCCGCTCGCCACGTCACTCACTGCTGCTGTCCCGTTCGTGCCGCGTTTGCGGCTCTCGTAAGCTGACGTCTACGCTGCTTCGATGTCACGCCTGACCACAACCTCGAAGTCGTCATAGCCCGTCGAATCGGCCGAACACGCTATGCCAAGCCCGTCCATCCGCGGCGTCGAGGTCGGCCCGGAAACCCGGTGTGCTCACTACGAGACCGACCGCGACGTGGTCGCGTTCAAATTCGCGTGCTGTGAGCGCTACTACCCCTGTTTTCGATGCCACAAGGCGCGTACGGACCACGAGGCGGTGCCGTGGCCACGCGATCGGTTCGATGAGCCCTCAGTTCTGTGTGGCGTCTGCGACACCACGCTGACCGTCCCCACCTATCTCGCAGCCGATTATCGGTGTCCGTCATGTGACGCGGCGTTCAATCCCGGGTGTGCGAGCCACGCAGCGCTGTACTTCGAGACCGGTGTGTCAGAACAGTGATCGGTCGTTGACCGGCACAACACGCGAGTCGGCGAGCCAATCCAGCAAGCTATTTCCGCATCGGACGGTCGACTCCGGGTATGGATCCGGCGCTTGGCCCGCCCGACGCGATGGCCGAGAAACGCGACGAGCTGACGCCGATGATGCGTCAGTATCACGACCTCTGTGCGCGCTACGACGACGCGATCGTCCTCTTTCAAGTCGGAGATTTCTACGAAACCTTTTGTGGCGCGGCCGAACGCACCGCGCGTCTACTCGAGATCGCACTGACGAGCCGTGAGGACTCCACCGGCGAGTACCCGATGGCCGGCATTCCGATCGACAACGCCGAGTCGTACATCGAGGACTTACTCGAGGCCGGCTACCGGGTCGCGGTCGCGGATCAGGTCGAAGAGCCCGGCGAGACCTCGGGCGTCGTCGAGCGTGCGGTCACACGCGTGATCACGCCCGGGACGCTCACCGAGGACGAACTGCTCGCAAGCGACGACAACAACTTCGTTGCGGCGCTCGCCCGCGAAAACGAGCGCCTCGGCCTGGCCTTCCTCGACGTCTCGACCGGCGACTTCTACGCGACGAGTGCGACCGCACGCGAGTCGATCGCCGACGAAGTAAGCCGATTCAACCCCTCCGAGGCGGTCGTCGGCCCCGACGCGCCGGCTGATCCCGTCCCCGACGACTGTATGATGACGCCGTTCGACGCACGGGCCTTCGACCACGAGCGGGCCGGCAAGAAGGTCGCAGCGTACTTCCGGAACCCCGACGCCTTGCTCGCCACCGACGCCGAAATCCGTGCCTGCGGCGCGTTGCTTTCCTACGCCGAGTACGTCCGCGGCGGCGACCACGAGGGCGAACGCGGCGAGGCCGATGACGAGCGCGTCGCAGCCGTCTTCGAGAGCGAGGGAGAACAGCGCCTCGAGTACATCACGCAACTCACCCGCTATGACCCCCGCGAGTATCTCTTACTCGATGCCGTCGCCCTGCGTAGCCTCGAGCTGTTCGAACCCCGAACCGTCCACGGCCGCGACGACGCGACGCTGATCGGCGCGATAGACGAGACCGCGAGCGCCCTCGGTGGCCGCCGGTTGCGCGACTGGCTTCGCCGACCGCTGCTCGAGCCCGCACGAATCGAGGCCCGCCACGACGCAGTCGCAGAACTAAAAGCGGCCGTCCAGCAGCGCGAAGAGCTTCACGAACGGCTTCGGGAGGTCTACGACCTCGAGCGGCTGATCGGACGGATCTCCCGCGAGCGGGCCAACGCCCGTGACCTGCGTTCGCTGCGGGATACGCTCGCGGTCGTCCCCAAGATCCGTGACCAGCTCGCGGACGCCGACTGCGAGCGGCTGCGGGAACTCCACGAGGCGCTCGACCCGCTGTCGGACGTTCGCGAGTTGATCGAGGACGCGATCGTCGCCGAGCCACCGATCGAGATCACCGAGGGCGGGATCATCGCGGAGGGGTACGACGACGACCTCGACGCGGTGCGTGCGACCGCCCGCGACGGCAAACAGTGGATCGACGACTTAGAGGCACGTGAACGCGAGCGCACTGGCATCGACTCGCTGAAGGTCGGTCACAACTCGGTGCATGGCTACTACATCGAGGTGACGAACCCGAATCTCGATTCCGTCCCCGACGACTACCAGCGCCGCCAGACCCTGAAAAACTCCGAACGATTCGTCACGCCGGAACTGAAAGCACGCGAAGACGAGATCGTCGGTGCCGAACAACGGGCCGACGACCGCGAGTACGAGCTGTTCTGTGAGGTTCGTAGCGAGATCGCTGCCGAAGTCGAACGCGTTCAGGCCCTGGCCGACGCGTTGGCGACGCTCGACGCGCTCGTCTCCCTTGCGACCGTCGCCGCCCAGTACGACTACTGCCGGCCCGAATTGCTCGAGCGCGAGGGACGGGACGGCCTCGTGATCGACATCGAGGGCGGCCGCCATCCGGTCGTCGAGCGCACCCAGGAGTCGTTCGTCCCCAACGACGCCCACCTGACGAGCGACCGACGGCTCGCAGTGATCACCGGTCCCAACATGTCCGGGAAATCGACGTACATGCGCCAGGTGGCCCAGATCGTCCTGCTGGCCCAAGTCGGGAGTTTTGTCCCCGCTCGAGCCGCCAGACTCACGCCTGTCGACCGGATCTTCACCCGCGTCGGGGCCAGCGACGACATCGCCGGCGGCCGCTCGACGTTCATGGTCGAGATGGACGAACTCGCGACGATCCTCCGGGACGCTGACGAGGGATCGCTCGTCCTCCTCGACGAGGTCGGGCGGGGTACCTCGACTGCCGACGGCATGGCGATCGCACAGGCGATCACTGAACACCTCCACGACGCAGTCGGCGCGACGACGCTCTTTGCGACCCACCACCACCCGCTGACCGAACTCGCCGACGACCTCGCGGCCGCCTTCACGCTTCACTTCGAGGTCGACCAGGACGACGGCGAGGTCGTCTTCTACCACGAAATCGCGCCCGGCGCGGCCACGGGCTCGTACGGCGTCGAAGTCGCGACCGCGGCCGGCGTGCCCGAAAACGTAGTCGATCGAGCGCGGGAGCTAGTCGCCGATGCGGCCGCGGCGGAAGCCGGAGCGGCCGACAGCGCTGACGAGGGGACTGACGACACCGACTCGAGCGATCGCCCGATAGCCGACGCCGACGATGAGCCGCCTGCGCCAGCGACGGCAGACGGTGGCGACATCCCAGCGGACGTGGCGGCCGAACTCCGCGCGCTCGATCTCGCGCACCTCACACCCGTCGAGGCGCTGACGGAACTCGATCGGCTCAAACAGTTGCTCGAGGAGTAAGCCGGTCGCTCCGTCGGTTGCATCGATCCAAGCCGCCGGCGTGGAACGCCGAGCAGACCGTAGACGGCACCATCCGGCACAACACACAACCGTGCCAGCGACGATGTTACTCCATGACGTATCGAACGACCATTGGCTGGTCGCTCATCACGTCGGGCATCGTCACCCTCCTGCTAGCGTATCTCCCGGGCAAATCGTGGTGGTGGGGTGTTATGTTGCTGGTACTGGGGATCGTGATCTTCACCGTTCGTCGGTAGCCGACCGCTTGGACGGGTTCGGGCCGCGTACGCTGGTTCGATCGCCCCACAGCCAGCTCTCGAGCCGGCTGTAAGGTTCTTTTATCGCGGCGGTGAACGCCCGACACGAGAGTTGGTGATCGAGATGGAACCCCTGACACTCGCGAGTCCGGCGTTCGACGATGGGGACCGAATCCCCGCAGAGTACGGCTACACGAACGACAACGTCAACCCGCCACTCGAGATCGACGGCGTTCCTGACGACGCCGACGCGCTCGCGCTGATCGTCGACGATCCCGACGCGCGGGCCCCCGCGGGGAAGATCTGGGATCATTGGATCGTCTGGAACGTTCCGCCGACAACGACGACGATTCCCGAAGACTGGCACCCGAGCGCGGCGACCGAGGGAACGAACGACTACGGCGAGCACGGCTACGGCGGCCCGAACCCGCCAGATAGAGAACATACCTACCGGTTCGAACTGTATACGTTGGACGCGTCGCTCGACCTCGACACCGATGCCGGCGCGGACGAACTCCGGTCAGCGATGGACGGCCACGTCCTCGAGCAAACACGCCTCGAAGGGACGTATCCGGCCTGACGTGCCGACTAGACTACTCACTCGGCCGGCGGCTCGAGCGAAACGAATTCGAGGCCGTGATTGTCGAGCAGCCGCGCCGCGCGATCGGTCACCGACGGCGCGACTAGAATCCCGCGGACCGTCGCCTCGGCGTGCAGATCCCGCTCGAGGGCGTCGACGTACCGCCGGAGCTGACTCACCGCGTCGGGGCCGACCCGTCGACGCTTCAGTTCGACGACGACCGCCCGCCCAGCGTCATCCTCGCCGTAGATGTCGACCGCACCCGCCGGCGTGTCGCGCTCGGTCGCCAGCGGCGTAAAGCCGGGCTCGAGCAGATCCGGCTCCTCTAAGATCCGCTGGCGGAGGTCTTCCTCTGTGCCAATGAGTGCGAGGTCGTTCTCGTCGGACCCCGACAGCGCGGAGACCTGCAAGAGGTCCTGAAATCGGACGGTGAGCCGTTCCTCTGGCGTCGACCGACGGCTCTCGAGGACGAGCGTGCCGTCCTCACAGGAGACGGCGTGGTCACAGCCCGGCGGCTGCCAGTTGACCGGTTGCTGACCCTCGTCGGTGTGGACCAGCGCTGCGCCGTCGGGCTTGAACATGACGTGGCGGTCGCCCGCCTCGAGATAACTTGTCGCTCGGCCGTCGTAATCGACGGTACAGCGTCCGAAGACGGTCACGATGGCGTCGCGATCGAATCCGCGAGCGATCACGTCGCGGGCGGCCGTCGGCGTCGGTCCCTGAAGCGTTTCCGTCCGCTGGCCGTGCTCAGACTCCGTCACTGGCAGCGATAGTGTCGGGACCGATAAAAGCTCCCCGCTGTCGGGTCGATTCCGTCTCGAGTCGTCGCCCTCGAGTCAAGCCGAACGCAGAAGGTATATTGGCCTCCCACCCCGCACACGACACGATGGCGAATCTCCCCACCCGTCGCGGATTCCTCGCAGCTGCTGGCACCGGTACAGCCGCATCGCTCGCTGGCTGTTCACAACTCGAGTCGATCACGCAGAGCGATTCGGGAAGTGCCGATGGCCCGCTGACCGTGACTGTCATGCCGGATCAAGAGAAACTGGCAAGTTACGAGCAGGACCTCCGCCAATCCATCGAGAACGGTAGCATCACTCAGCAACAAGCTGGTCAGCGGTTCCAGGACAAACAGCGCGAGCTGACCGAGGAGGCTGGAACGGCGATCCAGGATCTGGCCAGCGCCAACGACGACGTGACGATCGAACAATCGTCCCCGTCGTTCGGCTTCTTCCTCATCGATGCACCCCCTGCGACCATCGTTGGTGCGCTACAAAGCGGCGACATCAACGCGATCTATGCCGCCGACCGGTACGAACAGTTCGCGCAGCGACGAGACCAACTCCAGCAACAACAGGCGGCAGCCGACGACCAGCAGGGAGCGACGAACAACTCGACCGATGTGAGCGGCGACACGAACGAGTCGACCACCGGCACCGAGTCGTAACTGCTTATACTGTCGGACAGAAGTCAATACGAAGTCGGTCGCGGATTCGCGGCCGTCTCCACCGGTGACGGCCGCAGCAGAGCGACCGATCTTCACGTCGTTCTGTCCGGCAGTATTATTCGACGCTGAACGGACTCTCGCGCTCGGTCCACTTCCACCCCGGCAGCCGTTCCTGAAAGCCGGCGGCCAATGCGGCCTCGCAGTCGTCGACGCCGGCGTTTTCGTCTGCGTCGCCGTGGACGTGGACGTCGGCGTAGTGGAACGTCGCCTCACCGAGCGTCCGAAGCGGTTGCTCGCCGGCGATCGTTCCGGCGAGTTCGCGACCGAGGAGTTCATCGACAATGAACCCTGGATAGTCGCCCTCGACATCGAGGTCTCTGAGGATGGCGACCAAGGCAGCGACGTTGACTGCCAGATCGCCGTCAGCAAAGACGTCGTCGACCGCCGCACGGTACTGTGTCGTCGTCACCGCATCGACATCGGTCTCGAAGATCTCTCCGAGGTCGTCGCGGACATCGTTGATGATCGGGACGACGCGATCGGCACGGGCTGCAATCCAGTCTCGTTCCTCGCTGACGCGAGTGGGCGTGACGTGCATTGCTATCGACGACGGTCGCATCTCCCAAAGCTCTGTAGCATTCGTCACACCTACACCGGCGAGAGACCGCGTTCAACGCTCCTGTTGGCCAACAGGAGCGCCGCTCCGGTCCCAGTTTTGCGAAGGCTTTTATACTCCGCAAAGAATAGCCTCGAGTAAGCGGGTTCTCCCTGGAATCTTCCCGCACGAACCAGGATAACCGATCCGGGAGCGTCTTCGTCAGGCATGGAGTAGGATACGATGATCCAAGAGACGAGACGGAGTGTGAGCTACGTTGTCCCGTCCGGACGACACTCACCACCGATGTTGACACGGCGGCCGCCGGTCAGCGGTCGTCACGACACCGAGTTCCGTCAGTTGTCTCCGATCGCCTCCGCCCGGCCCGGCGGCGTCCCCGATCCCGGACGGCGAGTTCACGCAAGCCACATTGGCGACCTATGAGCACTGTAGAGCAGCAACTCGACGATCTCAAAGCACAGATCACGAGCGAGTTACCGAGCGATATCTCGGTCTCCTCGGTGAAATACGAAGGCCCCGAACTGGTGGTCTACACTCGCGATCCGAAAAAGTTTGCCCAGCAGGGCGATCTCATCCGACAGCTCGCGAGCAAGCTTCGCAAGCGGATCACCGTCCGGCCCGACCCAAGCGTTCTCTCGCGACCCGAGCAGGCCCGCGAGGAGATCATGGGCGTTATTCCCGACGAAGCCGGGGTGACCGATCTCGATTTCCACGCCGATACCGGCGAAGTCGTCATCGAGGCCGAAAAGCCCGGCATGGTGATCGGCCGTCACGGCTCGACGCTCCGCGAAATCACGAAAAACGTCGGCTGGACGCCCGAAGTCGTCCGTACCCCGCCGATCGAATCTTCGACCGTCTCGAACGTCCGGAGTTTTCTCAAACAGGAACGCGACGAGCGCCGAGACATCTTGGAGAAGGTCGGCCGACAGATCCACCGCGAGGAGATGTCCGACGACGAGTACGTCCGCATCACCACACTGGGTTGCTGTCGTGAAGTCGGTCGCGCGTCGTTTATTCTCTCGACGCCCGAAACCCGCATCCTCATCGACTGCGGTGATAAACCCGGCGCGGAAGGCGAAGTGCCCTATCTCCACGCACCCGAGGCACTCGGCGCTGGCCCCCAGACCATCGACGCCGTCGTCCTCACCCACGCCCACCTCGACCACTCCGCGCTCATTCCGCTCCTGTTCAAGTACGGCTACGACGGCCCGATCTACTGTACCGAACCCACACGGGACCTGATGGGCCTGCTGACCCTCGACTATCTCGACGTCGCGGCCAAAGAAGGCCGCAGCCCACCCTACGAGAGCGAACAGGTCCGCGAAGCGATCAAACACACCATCCCGCTCGAGTATGGCGACGTCACCGACATCGCACCGGACGTCAAACTCACCCTCCACAACGCCGGCCACATCCTCGGCTCGGCCGTCTCGCACTTCCACATCGGTGACGGCCTCTACAACGTCGCCTTCTCCGGCGACATTCACTACGAGGACACGCGCCTGTTCAACGGCGCGACCAACGACTTCCCGCGGGTCGAAACGCTCGTGATGGAGTCGACCTACGGCGGTCGCAACGACTACCAGACCGACCAGCAGGACTCCGAAGAGAGACTCAAGGAAGTCATCAACGAGACCTACGAGCAGGGTGGCAAGGTCGTCATTCCGGCGTTCGCGGTCGGCCGCTCCCAAGAAATCATGCTCGTCTTAGAGGAGGCGATGCGCAACGGCGACATCCCCTCGATGCCGGTCCACTTAGACGGCATGATCTGGGAGGCGACGGCGATCCACACCACCTACCCCGAATACCTCCGTGACGACCTGCGCGACCGCATCTTCCATGAGGACGAAAACCCCTTCCTCGCCGAGGAATTCAACCACATCGACGGCGGCGAGGAAGAACGCCAGGACGTCGCCGACGGCGACTCCTGTATCATCCTCTCGACTTCAGGGATGGTCACCGGCGGCCCGATCATGTCCTGGCTCTCGCATATCGGCCCTGACCCGGACTCGACGCTCGTCTTCGTCGGCTATCAGGCCCAGGGAACCCTCGGCCGACGCATTCAGAACGGTTGGGACGAGATTCCGACCAGCGAAGTCGGTGCCATGGGCAACGGCGGCGGCCGCGGCACCCTCTCGCTAAATATGGACGTCGAAACCGTCGATGGCTTCTCCGGCCACGCCGACCGCGCCGGCCTCGAGAACTTCGTCAAAACGATGAACCCACGTCCCGAGAAGGTCCTCTGTGTCCACGGCGACGAACGCTCCACACAGGACCTCTCGAGTGCGCTCTATCACAACTACGACATGCGCACCTTCGCGCCGAAGAATCTGGAAACCTTCCGTTTCCTCTAAAGAAAGCCCTCGTTCGGTCTTGACAGACCTCACTCGCCCTTTCAATGTCTACCGGAGCGCCAGGCGCTCCGGTCGCCCGGAAATCGAAGATTTCCGCAGGCCACTAGGGCGACATTGGCACGGCGCGCAGGTTCGCGCGCCGTGCGGTCGGCCTGCCCTCCCCCGTGACTCGAGCGCTCGCCACTTGATCGAGGCGCGCGCTCGAGTCGGCCACGCGGATGACCAATCGAGTTCGAAGTCGCTCAGAATCTCGAGCAGGGAGTTACCGACTGTTGTTCGATGAGGTGGCCGCTTCGCCATCGGCCGCTATCGACTCGTCTCCGTCCCAGCGCTCTTCGTGGACGAGCGTCTCCATATCGAGTCGCTCACGCCATCCTTCCTGCTGAAGCACGGGTTCTTCGGGGAAGCCGTCTTCCGGATAGCCGAGACAGAGATACGCGATCGGCTTGACGTGTGGCGGAATGTCGAGCACCCCCTGAACCTCGTAGGGATAGAGGACGCTCACCCAGCCGACGCCGACGCCTTCCGCGCGAGCCGCTAGCCAGAGGTTCTGCACCGCGAGACACGTCGAGTAGACGTCGGTGCGCTTCATCGAATTGCGACCCAGCACGTGGGGCGCGCCGCGGGTCGGATCGCAGGTCACACAGATGTTGATCGGGGACTCACGAATGCCCTCGAGTTTCAACTCCGCGAACTCGCTACGGCGCGGTTCCTCGTAGCCCTCGCGGGCGGCCGCGATGGCGCGCTCTGCGATCGACGCGATCTCGGCTTTGGTCTCATCGTTGCGGATAACCACGAGATCCCACGGCTGCGAGAACCCGACGCTCGGTGCGTGATGGGCGGCCTGCAGCAGTCGCTCGAGCACCTCCTCGGGAATCGGATCGTCACGAAACCGCCGGATGTCGCGCCGGGCGTAAATCGTCTTGTACACTGCCTCCCGTTCCGCATCCGTGAATGCAACCATTGTTTCACAACTGCAATCAACATTGTATAAATCCAGTGACTAGCCGCTGGGAGGGGACTCGAGCGAGGACAGCCGAGACCGGCTGCCAACAGTGACGAGAGGAGTCGCCGGCCCGGTCACTCGGGAGCGTCGGCCGGATCGACGACCTCGCCCGTCGCAGGATAGACGCCGACCTGCTCACAGAGATCGGCCATCGGGCACGCCTCGGGATCGTCCAGACAGGCAGGCTTGCGCGCAGTGCAGTACTCGCGGCCGAACTGGATCGTCGCCGTGTGGCCAAAGCCACACTTGGCCGCGGGGACGTCGCGCTCGAGGATCTCACGAACGGTTTCGTGATCGGCATCCGGCGGCGCGATTCCCAGCCGCCGGTAGATCCGGTGGACGTGCGTGTCAACGGGGAAGACGCCACCGCGACCGCCCGCAAAGAGCAGGACACAATCGGCGGTCTTCGGGCCGACGCCGCGAACCTCGAGCAGCGTCTCGCGAACCGCTGCCGGTGCCTCGTCTTTGACGAACGTATCGAACGCGGCGGCAGAGCCGAAGTCCTCGAGTACCCACTCGGCGGTATCGATGATGGTTTCGGACTTCTGGTTGTACAGCCCCGCCGAGCTGATCGTCTCGGCGAGCGTTGACTGCTCGGCATGGGCGAGCGATTCGGCCAGATCGACGTCGTCCCCATCGTAGCGCTCGAGCAGTGCGTCATGAGCCGGCTGGCTCGCCTTATCGCTCGTGTTCTGGCTCAGAATCGTCCGGACGAGACAGGTAAAGGCGTCCTGCCCGCCGTAGGTCTTCTGCCAGTACAGCTCACCCAGTCGGTCGACGACCGCCTCTGCGCGGGTGTCGGCTGTCGCTGGATCGAACTCGGCGGCCACACCGCCACCTGCCGTGCCACCGCTGATGTTGACGGCTGGCTCCGGATCATCGCTCATATCGGGATGATAGAACGGACAGGACAAAACCGCGACGGAAGCGGTGGCTCGAGCGGCGCTGACGACCGGTCACTCGACGCGAATCGTCACCGTCACGTCGGCACCGTCAGCCAGTGCGTCGACGAGGTCGCGGTCGAACCCCTCGGCTGCGAACTCTGCACCAACCATGATCGTCCGGTCGTCGATGTAGTCGCTCGTTCGTCCGACCGCGCTTCGCTCGTTGGTCAGTTCGAGATCGGGGTGGCCACGTCCCGAGACCGATTCCGTGTAGCCGTCGGCCTCGAGCGTGACCGTGATCGTTGCGTCGGCGTCCTGACATGCCACGACGAACTCGGGGTCGAAATCAGCCGGGGAACGGTCGGCCTCGATCGCGAGAATGCAATCGCCCGCAGGAGTGAGATAGTCATCGGTCGTCACTTCGAAGGTGCTCGCGTGTTCGGCGCTGACGTGCTCGTGACCGCGAGCACGGATGATTTCTTCCATGCAACGGAGTTCGGTGCCGGTCGGAAAACG
>NZ_SHMP01000003.1 GCF_004217335.1 Natrinema hispanicum | reverse complement strand
CAGCGTCGTTCCGGTGATCCCGAGCTCGTCAGCGACCTCGCCGGCGTTGGCCCGCTTTGGGTGTTCGAAGTAGCCCATCCGGTGGGCCGTCTCGAGGACCTCCGCCTGCCGATCGGTGAGCGTGTTCCGATCGACGAAGACGAGGTTTTGCTCGGTGTGTTCTTGCTGGGACTGGAGCAGTCGCTGGACGTCGAGTGTCGCATACCGCTCGCGTAACGCACCGATGACCGTCTGCAGTTGTGCCATATCCGGCGCATGAAAGGTCAGGTACAGTGCCGCACCATGTGCGCGGACGTCGACGAGCGGACAGTCGAACTGCTCGATGCACGCACAGGGACAGTCGCCGTCGAGGTCGCGCTCGAAGCGATAGACAGTGCTCGAGCCATACGAGAAGATCGACGAGAGGTCGGCGTCGACATCGAACTCGTCGGGTTCCGTCTCCGCCTCGAGCATGAACTCGACGGTCACGCGCTCGGGCGCTGACGGGTTGGTGCTCTTCGAGACGGAGTGGGCCCGACCGCTCGTCTCGGCTGCGGCCTGTGCGACGATACAGTCAGCCGGATCGTCGATTTTTATCTCCGCGCGAATCCCCGATGCCATTACGCACTGGTGGGACGCAGACATCCTAAAGCCTGCGTCCGCAAGCCCCGACTCGTCCCACCGAGCGACAGATTCGACACCGGATATAAAGCCCCCTGTATTTATTGGGACTCATTTGGAGGGGGTCTGGTTGCTACTACTGGATGAAACAGATGTCCGCTATGAACTCAGACACCCGGCGACGAGGTTGGCAACGTGACGAGTCCGTCGATCCGCAGGCCGTGCTCGCGGCCCTCGACGACGACGCCTGCCGGGCCATTCTCGAGGCGACGGCCGAGACTGCGCTGACGGCGACGGAACTTTCTGAGGAATGTGACATTCCGATGTCGACAGCCTATCGGAAAGTCGAGATGCTCACCGAGGCAGATTTAGTCACAGAGCAGGTCCGGATCAACACCACCGGAAAGCACGCCACCGAGTACCGGAAGAACTTCGACGACGTGCTGGTCTCTGTCGCCAACGGGGGCGTCGAAGTCGAGCTGACGAAGCCGGACGAAGCCGACTCGGCTGCCTCCTACGCCGTCGCCGACGACTGATCGTTGCTACGGAGCAGGCTATTGCGGACAGATCCGCCTCACACCGTCGCGGAGGCGTACGGACGTTTCGCTGCTTCTCGATCGGTTCCATCCGTTTTGCGCAGCCGTGGCTGCAGTCGTCCGTGACTGTGCTTCGGCAGGGTAGTGACGACAAGGGAAGGCGACCGATCGTCCCAGCAGCTATGCGATGACTTCGAGGACAAGCATGGCCGGTTGGGGGGCCGGCTGACTGCCGAGATCGAGGACGAACGCCCCGATCACGGCTGCGAGGACGACGAACACGGGAAGCAGATAGAGGACCGACGCGAGGAGTGCGACGACCGTCGCTTTGCCCGTCGAAAGATCGTGAAACGCAGTCAGCCCCTTGATCTGGAGGTAAAGCCCGTAGAGCCCGATACCGAGGTTGACGAGTGGAATCCACCACAGACAGTAGCGAACGACGACCGGAAACGCGTACGCCTCGAGCGTCTCTGTCAGCCCGCGTGCGCCGAACAGATAAGCGAGGCCGTGAGCAACGAGCGCTTCAACGACGCCAGTAATCCAAAACACGATGCCAAATCCCAGTGTGACCCCCACTGCAGCCGCGATCTGCGTCGGCTCCGTGATATTCACCACCACCATGAGGAGCCCCAGTGGCACCACGACGGCGAAATACGACACCAGCATGAACACGACCGGGTAGCCGATGCCATGTGTTTCGTCGTACTCCGCGAAAAACGTCCCCGGGTCCCGCAGCATATAGCCGTTGACACCTTTCCACTGTTTTGCGAATCCCATACCGAACCCTGATAAATAATCCTACATGTATGTATCGATAAGGAAGACAGTGTTCGTAACTAACCAGACGGCCGCGAGCCGAGCACCGCGAAATACGTGCGACGCCGACGGCGATCAGTCGTCGCTCGAGACCGCCGTCCCGCTTTCGCTGCTGACGCCCGTTCCGGGGCCAATGTCGATGCCGAGTTCTTCGAGTTTCTCGTCGGGGACGACGCCGTCGACCCAGCCGCGGTACTCGTAGTACTCGTCTTTCATCTCCTCGAGTTCGCAGTATTCGCCTTCGCTTGCACCCTGCCCGCGGATGCCGTCCTCGAGGAAGCGCTCGGGCAGCGAGTCGTCGCTCCCATCGAAGCCGACGAGGTTGTTGTAGTACCGTTCCAAGTTGTACACTCGTTCGCCGGCCTCGAGGAGTTCGTCTTCGGTGACGTCGCGGCCGGTCATCCCGTTGTACTGGGTGACGTACTCCTCGATGCCTTCGGCGAAGGCGTTGAACTTGCAGATGTCGAAGGAGTCACTGATGGCGTGGAGATCCTGGAATTGGGCGGTGAGTTCGCCTTTGCCCTCGTACTCGTAGGGGTCGACCTTCTCAGGGATGCCCAGGATTTCGGCGGCGGGGGTGTAGCCCCGCAGGTGGCAGGCCCCACGGTTCGAGGTGGCGTAGCCGATGCCCATGCCTTTCATACAGCGCGGGTCGTAGGCCGCGATGGTCTGGCCTTTGACCGCCAGCGAGTTGTCGTGGGCCTCCTTACGGTCGGCGACCCGGCGTGGCCCCTCGGCCAGTAGGTCCGCGAGGTCATCCTCGCGGCGGGCGATCCGGTCGATCATGTCGATCATCGTCTCGGTGTCGCCCCATTCGAGGTCGCCTTCCTCGAGTTTGCCCTCATCGGACATCTCCATGGCCATCGCCATCATGTTGCCCGCCTCGATGGTGTCGACGCCCATGTCGTTACAGCGCTCGATCATCACCGCAACGGCGTCGCGGTCGGTGTGGCCCGAGTTCGGGCCGAGCGCGTAGGCCGATTCGTACTCGTAGGATTCGGTCCGGACGTTCAGTTCCTCGCCTTTGTGCATCGTCTGGACTTCGACTTCCTTCTTGCAGGCGACCGGACAGGAGTGACAGGTCGGCTCGTCGACGAGGATGTTTTCGCGGACGTTCTCGCCGGAGACGCGTTCGGCGTCGATGTCGACGCCTTCCGCCTCCCGCATGCTTTCAGTCGAGGTGTACTTCCCGTTTTTCGTCGGGAGGCCATCCATCTCCTCGCCGATGTTCATCAGGACGTTCGTCCCGTACATCGAGAGGCCGCCCTCGTTGGGAGCAGTGACCTCCGATTCCTGGATCGCCTGCATCGCTTGCTGGTGGCCCTCCCGGAAGGTCTCCGGATCTGCCGGCTGGGGCATCTTCGTCGAGGACTTGACGACGACGGCTTTGAGATTCTTCGACCCCATGACACAGCCCGTGCCGCCACGGCCAGAGGCGCGGTCGTCCTCGTTGATGATACAGGCGTACTTGACCTCGTTTTCCCCGCCAGGGCCGATCGCCATGATCGAGAGGTTCTTGCCGTAGGACCCCTCGACTTCCTCCTCGATCGTCTCACGGGTTTCGTGGACGCCGGTCCCCCAGAGATGAGAGGCGTCTCGCAGCTCGACTTCACCGTCTTCGACGACGGCGTAGACCGGGTCGTCAGCCTGTCCCTCGAAGAGCAGCCCGTCGAAGCCGGACCACTTGAGCCGGGCACCCGACCAGCCGCCGTGGTGACTGTCGGTGACGGTGCCGGTCAGCGGCGATTTCGTACAGACGGCGATCCGGCCGCTCATCGTCACTTGCGTCCCCGACAGCGGCCCGTTCATGAACGCAAGCAGGTTATCCGGCCCGAGCGGATCTACCTCCGGCCCCTGATCGAAGACGTACTTTACCCCGAGCCCCCGCGCACCGATATACTTCTTTGCGTCCTCGTCGTCGATCGACTCGTAGGCAACGTCCTCCTCCGAGAGATCGATGCGGGCAACCTTATCTTGAAATCCGCCGAGTTCAGTCATGGTAAGTGCTTACCGTTATCTACGACGCCCAGCATGTTAGGCGTTCTCAACCAAATGTAACCAGTATCGGTTATCGAAGACAGGTTCTCGAGGCCGGCATGCTCGTCGGATGATGCTGGACCGGATTCTGTCGGTACGCTCGCCGGCGGTGGCAGCTGCTGCAGACACGTAACCAGCAGCGATCACATCTCGAGTCAGACCAGTGTCTAGGTATCCGGCAGTCTCACAACAGGAGCGCGACCACCGCGAGGATAATGAAGATCAACACGAAGATCCGTGCGATCTCCATCGAGATCCCGGCAACGCCACGTGCGCCGACCGCGGCGGCGATGATCGCAAGGAGGAAAAAGACGAGCGCCCAGTAGAGGAATCCACCACCGGTCTGCAGCGGCGTTGCGAACTCGAGCATGCTGACTACCCACACGACGGGCCACATAAACGCTGGCGACCATCCACGGCCGTGCTCAATGCCTAAGCACCGACTACCGGTTTCGAGCCAAGACAGTCTCGAGTCCTGCTATGCGTCACCGAAGAACGCCCGACACAGTTTCGCCTCTGCCGTCCGCAGGTGTTCGTGGAACGTCGGCCGCGAGACTCCCATCGACTGGGCGAGTTCCTCGCCGGTCGTCGGTCGCGGCCACTCGAAGTAGCCGCCGAGGTAGGCTCGCTGTAACGCGCCGAACTGGCGGTCGGTCAGCGCCTCCTCGAGTCCGGCTGCGAACTCCTCGCGAGTCTCGGCCTCACGCTCGCGCTGCTGGAACGAGACGATATCGGTGCCCGCATAGCGGTCCTCGACGGCTTCGACGACCGCCCGGACGTTCGCCGAGCGGGGGACCTCGAGCGTGATACGCGCTCGGCCCGCGTCACTTTCGATCGCCTGGGTGCGAACGCCACGCTCGGAGAGCCACCCAACAAAGTCGTCCGCACCGGTCAGTTCGATCAGCGACTCCTCGTCGCGTTCGACGACGACGCGACAGTCGACATCGGACAGCTCCGCGGCGGCCGCAGTGAGTTCGTCCGCGCTCGCACCGGTTGCGGTAAACAGCGACGCCGTCTCGTCGCCCGTGCGGTGGACCGACCGGCGATACTCGAGCCGACAGTCGGCGTCGGCCGAGAGGGCGACGGGGGCCAGAGCGCGATCGGTCACGTCGAGTTCGACGGCAACGACGGCGTCGGTCGTCAGCACGCGACTGGTTTCGCGGGCGTTGACCCCGCTGGCGACCGCACGGGCGAGTGCGGAAAGGATGACGGTTTCGCGGTCGTCGACGGCGCGTGTCCGCTCGGTCCGGACCGTCAACACGCCATACTCGATCTCGTTGTACGAGAGCGGGAAGGCGATGTGGGTCGTTCCGCCGACGGTAGCAACGGCGGGCTCGCCGGTCGCAAGCGTCTCTGCGGCAGGGTGGTCGTCATCTGTCCCAAGTCGATCGTGCTCGGGGCCATCCCCCGCGCTCGAGCGAACGTCGATCGTCTCGGTCGCCGGGTTGCGCTCGCCGATCCAGGCCCCGCTGTATGCGTCCTCGGCAGCGATCCGGTCGCAGACTTCGGTCTCGAGGTCCGTGCGGTCGGTCGAGCCGGCGACGACGTCGGTGACGTCCTGCATCAACCCCTCGACGCGATCTAAGATGTACTCGAGTTCCTCGGTCCGGCGCTCGAGTTCGAGTTCGGCCTCCTTGCGCGCGGTGATATCGTTCTGGAAGCCGACGTAGTGGGTCACACGGCCGTCTTCGTCACGGACGGGGGCGATCGTGACCTCGTTCCAGAATTCGGTGCCGTCCTTGCGGTAGTTTTT
Organism: Natrinema hispanicum; assembly: GCF_004217335.1. GTDB lineage: Archaea > Halobacteriota > Halobacteria > Halobacteriales > Natrialbaceae > Natrinema > Natrinema hispanicum. Next base: position 1,230,237 of record NZ_SHMP01000003.1, on the reverse strand, counting down.
GATCTCGACAGTGACTGGCCGGTCTTCGTCGATGGCCGCCGCCATCTCGGCGATCGCGTTCTCGTCGGACTCCTCACCCTGCAGGAACCGGCAGTTGCGGCCGACGACCTCGTCGTACTCGTAGCCAGTCATCTCCTCGTAGGCGTCGTTGACATACACCAGCGGGTTGTCATCGAGGTCGGGATCGGAGATGGTGACTCCAACGGGGGCTTCCTCGAGTGCGCGATCTTTCACCAGCCGGTCGCTCGTTCCCGGCAGCGCCCCCTCCGGTGTGCCGCCAGCGTCGCCGTGGGTGGCGGGCGGCCCGCGATCGAACGTGATCGTCGCGCCGTTGGCACCGCGGTGGATACGCGCACCGCCGTCTTCGTCGAGATCGATCCAGCGAGCGGTCCCGACCGTCGTCTCGTCGATCGCCGTCGCGAGCCGATTCCAGCGCGTTCCGAGTGCGGTCGCCGCGTCGCGGTCGGCGTCACCGATTTCGAATGCATCACGGGCGGCCGGGTTCGCGTACGTGAGCGTCCCGTCAGCGACCGCCACCACCGGATCGACCACGTGCTCGAGTGCACGCGCCGCTCCGGCGGCATCACTGAGGCCACCGCCGCGATCCGCGTCGACATCGTCCATACGCTGTACTAGGGCGTGATGCCTAAGAATCGTTGTGATCGGAAGACGGCACAGCGAGGCACTACCGAGCCTAGCATGTTATATGCCACCACGACATATGTTTACACATGTCAGTACACCGTTCGCCGTTCGAGCGACTCCGCGAGAAGTTCGACGAATCGGAACTCCGCTGTCAGTCGTGTGGCTACGTCGACACCGACGGTAACTGGCGTGTCACCACCTCGGGCGGGCGAGTGAGCTACCGGTTCGTCTGTCCGGTCTGTGACGCCGTCGAGACGCGCGAACTCCGACTCGAGTAGTCGACCGACATCGGTCACTGGCGAGTCGACGGCATCGCAGTTCGAAACAACGAACTGTTTCGATCGGGAGTGGTGAGTAAGCGGTTCGTTTGAATCTGACAAATCGCCTGCTGTCACGAGGTGTCCAGCCTGAAACCGGCGGTAAGCGTCGTCGCTGACACAACGACCGTTTTCGCGGCGGAAATCCCGTAACAGTCGGCTCGTTTTAGCTCGAGAACCGTCGTCAGTCGGTTCGTATGGCTTCACAACCGCAAACACTCGGTGTCGCGTTCGTCGCGCTGCTGGTCATGCTCGCGGGGGGTCCCGCCCTCGTTGGTGGCACGACCACGGCGACGACCGACGACGCCGGAGACATGAGCAATAGTGCGACGCTGCAAAACGTCCAGGTTGGCACGCTGGAACTCGAGAACATCACGATCGAAAACGCGACGATCGAGGAACTCTCTGCCGAGCAACTCGACGTTCAGGACGCCGACGAGCAACTCATAGCGCAACTCAACGAGAGCGACGAAAGTCAGCCCGCCGACAATGAGTCCGGGGTGACGATCTCGAACGTCGCCTTCGAATCGCTGTCGTTCGAGAACGTTTCGTTGACCGAACTCGATGGCGGGAACGAGACCGAGGTCAACGAAACCAACGGCAACGAGACCGATGCCGAGATGGTCGATGGCGAAACGGACGCCGTCGAGACCGAACTCGACGACAACGAAACCGACAACGAGTCCGCGACGAGTCTCCAGCAGGTGGTCGACGAGAACGCCAGCACCGTGGTGGTACAGGACATGACGATCGAGTCGATGAACACCGAGCAACTGACGATCGAGGACCTGACCGTCGAAGAAACCGAGGACGGCGGGATCCTCGCTGGCATCTCGGATTTCATCAGCGACCTCTTCGGCGGTGATGGTGGTGACGAGGGTGGTGACGGCGAGACCCAGACGAACGACACCACAACCGACGAGAACGAAACCGTCCAGGAGATCGACTCGCTGACCATCGAAGAGTTCGATGTCGACGAGATCACGCTCGAGTCCATGACCGTCGGTACCCTCGAGAGTCAGCAGGGTGACAACAACGAGACCAACGAAACCGACGACAACGAGACGGACTCGGGCGAAACGATTGCGTCGGTCTCCGCAGGGTCGATGACGGTCGAAGAGAGTACTGTCGACACCCTCACCCTTGGCGAAACGCAGGGACTCGTCGACGCACTCCAGGAGCCGACAGCGGACACGACAAACGAAACCGACAACGAAACGGCCGACAACGAAACGGCTGACAACGTAACCGACGAGGCTGACAACGAGACCGAGGACACCGACAACGAGACGGCTGCCGGTGCCAACGAGACCGACAACGTGACCGACGACGCTGATAGCGAGGCGGACGACGCCGACAATACGACCGCCAACGAAACGGAGTGACGACCCACGCGGCACCGCTGGCACACGCCACTCGAGCGACGCGGGTCGGTATCGGTCGCTATTCTTTGGCTGGACCACACACCGGGTCGACCAGCCGATAGTAAGAGACGGCGAGCACCGTCCGACCGTCGTGAATCTCGCCGGCTGCGACCGCGTCGGTCAGGTCCGCAAACGACAGTTCCGTCGGGCGAATGCTCTCGTTGTGATCGAGTTGCTGTTCGGCAGTTGGCCGGCAGCCGTCGGCGACGAAAACGTGCAAGCGTGTATCTGCGATTCCGTTTGCGGGTTCGACGGACACCAGTGGCTCGAGTCGCTCGGCTTCGTAACCGGTCTCCTCGGCGAGTTCGCGATGGGCTGCGGCCTCGAGATCGTCGTCGTCGGGTTCGACGCCGCCGACGGGGAGTCCGCGACTGATTCGGGAGACAGCCTGTCGCCACTCCTCGATACAGACGACGTTGTCATCGGGTGTAAACGGCAGGACGCAGACACTTGGCGGCTCCGAGAGGTAATCGAAGTCGGTTTCCGTGCCATCGGGCAGTTGAACGGACTCGTTAACGATGTCGAAACCAGGACAAGAATAGGCTACTCGGCGCTCGCGCGTTTCCCAAGCCAGTTCATCGGTAGGCATAGCGACCGATACGGCGGTGATCGTCAAAAGCGCCGCGTCACGTCGATGCGTGTCTTCGATGGCGTCGTGTGGTGGCTCTCGCTGGCACTCTCGACCGACAGCAGTCATATGGGGCGCATTCGGGGGAGATCAAGCAGTGTACCCGCTCTATAACAAAACCACAGAGCGGTGAACGTCGTCACTCAGAGGGTGATCCATGGATCAGCTAACTGGCTTCCAGCGCGACTTGCTGTACGTGATCGCAGGAAAGGATCGGCCGTCGGGCCAAGAGATCCTCGACGACATCAACGACTACATCGACCAGCCGGTCACACACGGTCGACTGTATCCCAATCTCGACACGCTCGTCGAGAAAGAACTCGTCGAGAAAGGTGAACTCGACCGGCGAACGAACTACTACGCGCTGACGCCGAAAGGCAGACGCGCGCTCCAGCGCCGCCAGAAGTGGGTCGACCAGTACGTCGACGTCTAGCTTCTGGGATCGGTTTTCGAGCCCGCTTTACCGCCAGCGTCTCGCTTCCTCCCCGTCCCGGCTACAGAGTCAGCAAGATTCCGGCAGTCGTCGTCAGCGGGCCTCGTCGAGATCGACGACCATCTCAAGGTCGGCGGTCAGCCAGGCGTTCAGTTTCTCCGTTGTCGATCCCTCGTGGGGAACGAGCGTACAGCGATCGCTGCCGGATTCGTATCGAACGACGATGGCATCGAACAGTACCGTCTCGTCGGCGTCGACCGCGTCGGTGGCAGCCGCATGCTCGTGGGCAGTACCCTCATCGATCCGGTCAGTAGAGCCATCCATGGTAGTCCTGGCGACCGTCGTCGCCACCGCTTTCTACGCCCAGACGGTACAAAACGGCTACTAGTTCCGGTATAGAGCAGTTGGGTCCGTTGTATATCGCTCCGAAGCCGCCTCGAGAGCCGACGCAGTCGTGTCCCCCACAGGGGCTCGCTCGTTGCCGCTGAACGACTGGGTGAGATTTAGTCGCCGCCGAAACAGACCTGCGCGAGATCCGCCTCGAGATCGTCGACGTGGTCGTTGAACGCGGCGACGAACGCCGGGACGTCGGCAGCAAACCGGCGAACGTCAGTAGCTGCTGGCGGCCCGTACTGTGAGAGGAGGTAGGTACCGTTGGAGCCGCCAACGCGCAGGTACGAAGCCACGTCGCCGTCCCACTTCAGCTCCCAGCGGGTGCCAGAGACCGTCGTCGCGTAGGTGCCGTACTCGCCGTCGTACCGATGCAGTTGTGCCGCCATCGCGTCACAGACCTCCCGAATACGGTCGACAATCCGATCCCGTTCGGCGACCAGCTCCGCCGTCGACTCGACTGCCGGAAACTCCTCGGGCACGTCCGCAAACAGCCCGTCGAACGAGCGGACGTACTCGTTGTACGCCGCGACGAACGCCCCGTAGTCGGCCATCGCCGTCTCTAAGGCCTCGGGTTCAGGTGGCTGCTTGCTCGAGACGACGTACGTCTCCGAGCCCGAAGTGGGATCGAATCGCAGATACTGGACGTCGCCAGCCTCGTACTTGATCGTCCAGCTACCGCCGTCGGTATCGAACGTTTCCTGGCCGTAGTCACCACCCTGTAACACGGCGAGTTCCCGTGCGATCTCGCCAGCGTGGGTCCGTACGCGAGCAGCCAACTCGTCTCGTCGCTCGGCGATTCCGTCCAGTCGTTCGACGTCCGCCTCGAGTCCGTCGGTCATTACTCGAGCGACGAGACGCGGACCGGTAACGGTTGCGTCCCGGTTCGGTGGCCAGCCTTACTGACGGCGGGGTGTCAGCCTGACGATCGCCAGTAGTTCGACGGGTGGCTAGCAGGATGGGCTGTGGACTCGAACGAATTCGGGTGGCTGCCGGAGAAAAAGCGCTTACTCGGTGTCGTTAGTTTCGTTCATCCCGGTCTCGTTGGTTTCGTTCGTCTCGTTGGTTTCGTTCGTCTCGTTCATTTCAGTCTCGTTGTCAGCTTCGTCCTCGTCGTCCCCATCCTCTTCCGTCTCGTTTCCGTTCCCGTTCCCAGGACCGCCACAGCCGGCCACGAGAGCGGTCGATGCAGCGGCTCCTGTGAGTTTCAGTACTCGACGACGAGTTGGCGACTGCTGGTCAGTCATACGAGATTACAGACACTTTCAGAGATCATAAGCCGTCAGCCGTCATCTGCGTGGTCGCTATCCGTCTCTCTCGAGTGGCCCCCGTTCCACGCCGCCGAAAATAATCAGTCTCACTGTCTGTTCGACCGGCGTGGGTGTTGGTACCATACACAAGGCCGATGCGGGTGAACGATACGGTGCCATGGCCGCGATCCCCGACGACTTCCACGACCTCTTCGAGAAGAAAACGTTCGCCCACGTCGCGACGCTGACGCAGGAGGGATTGCCACACGTCACACCGGTGTGGATCGATTACGACGCCGACGACGAACGCCTGCTGGTCAACACCGAACGACATCGACAAAAAGCGAAGAACGTAGCACACAACCCCGCCATCGGCGTCAGCATGACCGATCCCGACGACCCCTACCGACGCCTCTCGGTGATCGGCGAGGTCGAGGAACGGACGACTGACGGCGCTCGAGCACACATCGACGACCTCGCCCAGCGATACATGGACGTCGACGAGTACCCGAACCCGATCGAATCCGAGCGGGTGATCTTACGGATTCGTCCGGATCGGGTCATGTGAGCGGCCATCCGATCGGCCCTGTTGCCGCCGGTCGGCATCGACTGTGTCTATCCACCGAGAACCGTGTCTCTGATCTGTTTGCTTCGCTCGTCGTCGTGAACTGCGGGAGTAGTATGGGCCGGCGCAGATGTCGAACGACGCCCGAGAACCTGCGCTCCGCGCAGAACCTCGGTCTAATTCGAATCTGCTTGGTTCCATTCCCCCGCATCGCAGACCGTTCGCTGTCGCTCACGGTGTTGCGATGCGGGAAAAGTGGGCCGGCGCAGATTCGAACTGCGGTTACGGCCACCCGAAGGCCGAAGGATACCAAGCTACCCCACCGGCCCGCATTCGAACGGAATGGGGCGGATCCTTTAACGCTTCCGAATGCACACTCGTCGAACCGCCGGCCCGGTGGTCGTCTTTTCGCACAACCCGCTCAAAACCGCTCGTAGCCGTCCGTATCGAGATAGTGGTGGGCGACCGTAATCGCCTGATCGGCGTGGAGCAACTGCGGTCCGAGTCGAAGCCGCTGATCGGCATACTCCTCGAGCACATCGGCTTCGTCCGCGGTGAAATCACGATGATCCGAGAGCACGAACACCGCGTCCGAAAGCCGCTCCGCGCCGACGTCGACGACCGCCTCGCCATCCTCGTGGAGCTGGACGATCGGGCCATCGTCGGCGAGTTCCTCGAGCGTTCCCTCGAACCCGCGTCGGTAGAGTTCGACTCCTGGGCTGGGTTCTGCAGGAAGCGCACCGATGGCTTCGTCGCGGTGCTCGAGGGCGTTCCGAACCAACGCGGCGGTGCTTCGCTCGTCGGGGTTGAGCCGCTGGAGGTCGCTGCCGTCGAAGGTGATGGTGAGTTCGTCCTGGGCGATCAGGTGGACGCGGACATCCTCACGGATGCCGTGGGAGGTGACGAACGCGGCGGTGATCGACCGACAGAGCGCGTCGAGGCGGCCGGCTCCGCCCGCGAGATCGTCGAGTGAGAAGTCAGGCGTCGTCGGCACGTCGTGACCGATGAGTACGAACTGGCGCATATCAAAGCGTTGCTGGCCGTCGGGATAGCCCCCACGATCCGACGATCGAGCAGCGGGCGCGGCCGCCGGCGATCAGGACTCGACGCCGAGTCGGCGCTCGAGCGAGGCCGAGACAAGGCCGAGCCCCGGCATCCCGTCGCGGTACCAGGCGAGGGCGGCGACCGCAAAGAGGCCGAACTGCACCCACTCGTAGGGCCCCATCGTGTAGTAGTGAAGGATCGCATCGAAGATGCCGGCGACGGGATCCTCTGGTGGTTGCTCGAGTACCGGCCAGAGGTGGTAGGCGGCGTATGCAAATTCTCCCGAAAGGACCGCTGGCGGGATGTCCGCCAAGAGGTGCGACCCGTAGCCGACGAGAAAGCCGACGCCGACCGCGCGACCCTCGAGTCGGTCCGCCACGAGCAAGACCGCAGGCACGAGGCAGGCGACGACGAAAAGCGAGTGGGCCAGCGTCCGACCGCCGGGCAGGACGCCGAAATTCCACGCGAGTGGCTTGTCGATCAGATCCGGCGTCTGCGAGCCGACGGCGAGTGCGATCGCCGGCCAGGCACGCGGCGGGCGGCCGAACCGGCGGTGTGTGACGACGGTAAAGAACAGGTAGGCGACGGCGAGGTGTCCCCAGGGCCACATCGAACGGCCGTTCACCGGACGCGGCCATAGCTGCTTCGACTCGTCCTGCCGGTTGGAGGCGAGATACCCACACGCGGGTCGCGGTCGTGCCGAGATTGGCAGCCACCCGACGGTATCAGGGTCCCGTTGAGGCTGCATAGGCATGGCCAACCGTTACCCCGGTCTCCGGTATGCAGTGACTATATGGCGAAATCAGAGTCGTCGCAGTCCGGCGGTACGCAGCAGTTGCTCGCGATTCTCACGGGTCAGTCCTGTCCTGACTGTCCCGACGGCGAACTCGAGCGAGCCAGGTACAAGGACAACCAAGCGGTCGTCTGTGACTGCTGTGGAACGCCGCGAGCGCAGGTCTGGTCGGCCTCGCTCGAGTGAATGGTCCCGTCGAACCGTCTCGAAGGCGAGTGTGGCGGACAAACTGAGAGAGCGATCGCAACCGATTCGTGAGGCGGTCAGCGCGATCGCGATCCCGCATAGTCGTGGCCGACGACGAGAGCGAGTGCGTGTACCGCCAGCAGGGCGATGAGCAGCGAGAGTCGCCCGATCGAATCGATTCCGGCCAGAATAACGGGCACGTAGGCGATCGGCAGCAGGGTGCCGAGCCAGAAGCCGACAGCGGTAACGGAGTGATTCAGGTACATTGTTAGTGCATCGACTCGAGGTCGACGAAGGCACCTTCGTGCGCCGAGATCCAGGCGGTCAGCAGCTCCGTCTCGTTGGCTTCGAGCGGGAAGATTGCACACTCGTCCGGCGCGCCGTCGTTTTCGACCACGACGTGATCGAGTTCGAACGTCGGTTCCGTGCTATCGGTGTCGGAGGTGTCGGCGTCGGTCATGCGACATCAGGTGGGTACTCGCACCGAATGTGATCGCCACAACCATGTACATTGTTATCAAGCCACTACTATAACGGTCCCGATGGTAGCGTTCGGTTCCAGCTCGGTCGATCGCGTGAGAAAGAACGTAACGAGTCCTAATGTGTATGATCGTGCTATAGTCCGAAACGAACGCACAGTAGCGACAGTAACGACTCGTTTCGGTGGGGCACGACCAGCGGAGCGCAATCGGCCGAACGCGACGCATGCAGCGTCGCCAGCCGCCTACACCGATGGCCAGGAATCGAGCGTTAGGTCCCGCGTACGCAGCCGCCCGTTTCGCAGGAGTCGAACCTCGACCGTGTCACCGGGACTGGTCTCGAGCGCGAGATACGTCGAGAGGGCGTGTCGGTCGGGAATCGGCGTGCCGTCGAGTTCGCGGATGACGTCGCCGCCGACTGGGATCCGTTCGCCGCGTCGCTGAACGGCCCGCGTGGCCGGTTGGAGGACGCCATCGGCAGCCGAGCCGTCGATGACGCCGGTGACCATGACGCCGGCCGCCTCCGAAATGTCGTTTTCCTCGGCGACGAGTCGATCGACGGTTCGCAGGCCGATTCCCAGATACGAGTGCTCGTACTCGCCGTTCTCGATGAGCGCCGGCACGACGCGTTTAGTGAGCGCTGCAGAGATGGCGAAGCCGATATTGTCGCCACCGGCAGCGTTGATGACGCCGACGACTTCCCCCTCGAGGTCGACGAGTGGACCACCGCTGTTCCCGGGGTTGACGGCAGCGTCAGTCTGGATGACGTTCGGATACGAGAACCGCTGTTGGGGATGGTCGAGTGTTCGGTTGACGCCGCTTACGATCCCTGTCGACATCGACCCGTTGAGCCCGTATGGGTTCCCGACGGCGACGACCTGCTGGCCGACAACCGGGCGCTCGTCGGCCATCGAAAGCGGCGCGACCCCATCCGGCACGTGATCGACCTCGAGGACGGCCAGATCGCTCTGGACATCGCGACCGACGAGCGTGGTGCTCGTCCAGTCGCCGTTCGTATATTGGAGGTCGGCCGCCTCGCCGTTGGCGATGACGTGGTCGTTGGTGACGACGTGGCGGTCGTCGTAGAGAAAGCCCGATCCCTGCCCGCGTCCCTCGGCACCGGTGGTCGGGTTTTCGACGCCGAAGACGCGAACCTGCGTGACCGATTCGATGACCGCGTTATAGATATCGGTGAACGCCGAGCCGTCGGCGAGATCGCCCCGATCGATGGTGGCTGAGGAGTCTCCCTCGATCGAATTCTCGGCGCGGGGCTCGGCACAGCCGGCGATGGCACCGGCGAGTCCGGCACCCGCAGCTCCAAGAAAGGATCGACGATCCAGTCGGTGATCGCTCATGCGTGGAGGGTAGGACCCGATCCATTTGAATCACCTGGCTGTGACTTGCACGAGCAAGCACGGGCACACCGGCAGCGCGAGTCGAGACGGGCGGTACCTGCTGAAATCGAGTCTCACGCCGTCGCTTCGAAGGGAAAACGTGTTACCCGCGCCGCCCCACTCCCGAAACATGATCACGGACGACGCCCGCGAGTTGCTTTCGACGGGCTCCATCTGCGATTCCTGTCTCGGCCGGCCTTTCGCCGACCGGAGTTTCGGACTGACAAACGCCGAGCGCGGCCGAGCGTTGCGCACGACGGTCGCGCTGGCCGACGACGAGGACTTCGAGCCCACCGATCCCGCGGATTGCTGGGTCTGTGAGGGGTACTGTGGCACCTTCGATGCCATTGCCGAGACGATCGTCGACGAACTCGCGGGCGTCGATTTCGCGACCTACCAGGTCGGCACCCGCGTCCCGCCGCTGGTCGAAGAAAACGAGCGCTTGCTTCGAGAAGACGCCGGCCTCGAGCCAGACGTCGGGGAATCGATGAAGCGCGAAATGAACCGTGAGGTCGGCCGGCGCGTCGGCGCGATGACCGACACTGACGTCGATTTCGACCGGCCTGACGTACTCGCCGTCGTCGACCTCGAGGGGTTCGACCCGCTCGAAGCGCTCGAATCGGACACCGTCACGAGCCACGCGGTCGACGTCCAGATCAATCCCGCGTTCGTCTACGGCCGCTACCGGAAACTCGAGCGCGACATCCCACAGACCGAGTGGCCCTGCCGAGAGTGTGGCGGCAGCGGCGTCCAGCTGGGCGACGACGGCGAGGAGCCCTGTGACTACTGTGGCGGCTCGGGCTACATGTACGACACCAGCGTCGAACAAGTCGTCCGCCCCCACGTCGTCGCGGCGATGGACGGCGATGAGGGCACCTTCCACGGCGCGGGCCGCGAGGACGTCGACGCCCGCATGCTCGAGGACGGGCGGCCCTTCGTCCTCGAGGTGAAACGACCCAGTGTCCGTGACCCCGACGTCGAAGCGCTCGAGCGCGAGATCAACGACGCTGCCGAGGGGGCAGTCGAGGTCGAGGGCCTGCGACTCGCAACCTACGAGATGGTCGAACGCGTCAAGGAACACGACGCGAGCAAACACTACCGGGCCGACGTGGCGTTCGGAGGGCCAGTCGAAGAAGACGCGTTCGACGCCGCACTCACAGAACTCGAGGGGACGACCGTCGACCAGTATACGCCCGAACGGGTCGACCACCGGCGGGCGGGACTGACCCGCGAGCGGACGGTCTACGAAATCGACGGCGACCTGCACTCGCCGACCGAGGCCGAAGTGCGCCTCCACGGGGAAGGCGGACTGTACGTCAAAGAACTCATCAGCAGCGACAACGGCCGCACCGAACCGAGTCTGGCGGGCTTGCTCGAGACTGACGCCGAAGTAACGGCGCTCGACGTCACCGGCGTCGAAGGAGAAGACGAGCCGTTCGAACTCGAGGAGTACTTCAGAGACGAGCCGCGAGCGGCGTCCGACGACGAGCTCGCGGAGACGGCCGACTGATCGACGAGTCATACTGTCGGACAGAAGTCAATACGAAGTCGGTCGCGGATTCGCGGCCGTCTCCACCGGTGACGGCCGCAGCAGAGCGACCGATCTTCACGTCGTTCTGTCCGGCAGTATCATACGGTCTGCTGTCACGAGTTTCCGGTGCGCCCGCAGTGCGGTCGCGGGTGCACCGGAACCCACCGACAGGGGTCCGTATCACAACGACTTTTGTCTCCGCAGTCGACCCTCGTGGTATGCCATTCGGCGTCGACGAGGCTGGCAAGGGCCCTGCGCTCGGATCGATGTTCGCGGCGGCCGTCTATCTCGAGGACCCGGACGGCCTCCCCGACGGCATCAGGGACTCGAAGCGACTCACGCCCGAGCGTCGCGAGGAACTGGCGACGACCTTACGGGACGACGATCGGATCGCGATCGGCGTCGCCGAGATCACGCCGGCGCGGATCGACGACCCCCAAACCGACATGAACTCGCTTGCGGTCACGGCCCACGCAAACGCGATCGAGGACGCCGTCGCGGATCTCGAGCGATCCGGAGATGCAAGCGAGCCAGTTTCGGGACTCTGTGACGCCTGTGACACCGACGCCGAGCGCTTCGCCCGCCGGGTCAGTGATGCCTGCTCGCTCGAGCGACTCACCGTCGACGCCCGCCACGGGGCCGACGACGACTCGCCGCTGGTCGGCGCGGCCAGCATTATCGCCAAGGTCGAACGTGACGCTCACGTCGCTGCGCTGGCCGACGAGTACGGGCCGGTCGGCAGCGGCTATCCGGGCGACTCGACCACCCGTGAGTTTCTCGCGTCCTACACTGACGCACACGGCGAACTCCCACCGTTCGCGCGTGAGTCGTGGTCGACCTGTGAGGACGCGCTCGCCGAGGCCGAACAGACGGGACTCGAGCAGTTTTAACTCGTTGCGTTCTCGGCACTCGTCGGGCTGCCTGGGCTGGTCGCCGGTTCCCTGCTCGCAGCCGTGTTCTCGTGCTTCCGATGGTCATCGACAACTGCCACAGCAAGTGGTTCGGGTAGTGGAACACGTGACCGGCCCGTTTCGGTGACTCGTTGCCGACCAACGCCGCCCCGAATCGGTCAGGTCGCGGTCCAGACGGCGTAGACGTAGCTGCCGACGCCGAGCACTACGAGGACCGACGAGAGCAGATCGACGGCAGCCGACCCCGTGAGAACACTCCCGAACGCGAGGATGCCACCGGCGACGAGGCTCCCCGCAGCCAGCGTTTGCGCCGAGCGCCAGTCCGCAGCGCCATCGTACAGCATCGCCCCGACGGCGATCGCGATGACGCCGAAGCCGACTTCGGCGACGGCGGCCGCCAGCGGATCGTTCGCGATCGTCGCATAGATCAGCACGACGAAATACCCGAGAATCAGGGCACTGATCGCTCGAGAGCGGGCCGTCGACCCGGCGGTCACATCCATACCCTATTCACCCGTTCGCCGGCCTTAGTGTTCGAGGGTCTCGGCCCACTCGAGGCCGAGTCCCTCGTGGACGACGAACTCGAGGGCGTTGATGAGGTAGTGAGCGACGACGACGACAAGCAGGCTCCCGGTGACGATGAAGATAGCCGCGAGGACGAACCCGAGGAGGCCAGTGACGACGACGCCGACCGAACCCTGCATGCCATGGCCGAGGGCGAACGCGATCGAAGAGCCAACCGCGAGCAGCCACGGTGAGAGGCCGAAGCCGGCGGCAGGGACACCGATCAGCGCCGCGCGGAAGAGAAACTCCTCGAAGACGGCGATGATCGGCAAGACGGCCAGTAACAACACGAGCCAGCCGCCGATCGAGTCGGGAGCGAGCATCTCCCGAAGCGTCTCGTCGTGGTCGAAACCGAAGCGAGTCGCCGTCGCCGCGGCGAGTTCGTTCGCGATGTAGACGCCGATCCCCGCGGCTGTCCCCACTACGAGTCCCGTCTCGAGATACGCCGCCGAAACCGCGATACCAAGCGCTTCAGCCGGGATCGCGGTGTAGACTGCCGCGCCGACCAACAGCAATGCAAACGTCCCCTGTGAGAAGGCCACGTTCGCGAGGAGTGCCCCAGTCGACAGCGACGCCGGATCGACCGCTCGGTCGGCGTGATCGGGCTGAGCGGGAGTCGACGCGGCTCCATCGCGTGGTCGGCTCTCGGTATTCGTGGTGGATCGATCGTCGTCGATCGGCTCCGGCACGTTCGGGGACGGGTGCGGTGCTGACGACTCAGCGGGCACTCGAGCGGTCCAGTCGGAATCGTGGTCCGCTGTATCGAATCGGTCATCGACGCCGTCGCTGGCGTTGCCAGTATCGTCGTGAAACGCGGATTGGGTCAGATGCGATAAAACGAGCAGCAAGACGAGGACGACGCCCGTCAGTCCGACGAACGTCGCCCACTGCGGCATTTACTGCGGGCTCGGGTTCGACCCGCTGGCGGAGCCGACGGCACTCTGGTCGAACGCAGCGTCAGTGATCGACTTGAGGCGGTCGACCAGCGAGTCCTTCTTTGGTTCGCCCATCAGGGCGACATCCAGGACTTCGCTGATGTTCGAACAGGGGACGATATCGACCATCTCTTCGTACTCCTCTTCGATCATCACGTCCTGTTCGTTGGCTTTCGGGATGATGACCGTATCACAGCCGGCTTTCGCGGCGGCTTCGATCTTGTGGGTGACCCCACCGACCGGGAGCACGTCGCCCCGCACCGACAGCGAGCCAGTCATCGCGATCGACTGATCGACCGGGATGTTCTCCAAGGCGCTGATGACGGCGGTTGCCACCGTGATGGAGGCCGAATCGCCGTCGACGCCCTGCTGGCCGGCCTGGACGAACTGGATGTGGATGTCCTTCTCCGAGAGGTCGACGTCGGAGAACTTCTTGATGATCGCGGAGACGTTCTGGACCGACTCCTCGGCCATCTCCTGGAGTTTGCCGGTGGCGATCACCTGCCCGCCGCCCTGGGCGGGGGCGATCTCGGCCATCACGGGGAGCATGATACCGGAGTCCTCGCCCATGACAGCAAGGCCGTTGACACGGCCCTGAACGCCGTCTTCGGTGACCTGCAGTTCGTAGTCCTTGCGGCGCTCGATGTAGTCGTCGGCGAGCTGTTGCTCGATCGACCGGGAGCGCTGTTTGGCCTGCAGGACGTCCTCACGGGTCGTGTAGTCGCGGTCCTCGGCGCGGGCGATGTCGCCGGCGACGCGGACCAGTCCGCCGAGGCTACGGAAGTGCAGCGTCAAGTGATTCTTCCGGCCCGAGCGACGCTTGGCCTCGAGGATGAGTTCCTCGACGGCGTCGTCGGTGAAGTGGGGCAGGCGGCCGTCGCGTTCGACCTCCTGGGCGACGAAGCGGGCGTACTTGCGTCGCATCTCGGCGGTGTCCTCGATGGTGTCGTCCATGTAGACCTCGTACCCGTACCCCTTGATCCGGTTGCGGAGCGCGGGGTGCATGTTCTCCATTGCATCGAGGTTCCCTGCAGCGACCATGATGAAGTCACAGGGGACGGGTTCGGTCTGGACCATCGCACCCGAGGAGCGCTCGGACTGGCCCGTGATAGCGAACTCGCCTTCCTGGATGGCCGTCATCAGCTTCTGCTGAGTCCGGATGTCGAGCGTGTTGATCTCGTCGACGAACAGCACGCCCTTGTTCGATTTGTGGATCGCGCCGGGTTCGACGCGGTCGTGGCTTGGCGTCTCCATGCCACCGGACTGGAAGGGGTCGTGGCGGACGTCGCCCAGCAGCGCACCGGCGTGGGCACCGGTCGCGTCCTCGAAGGGAGCGACGCGCTGATCGCCGTTGTTGACGATCATGTTGGGCACCATTGCATCGGACCCGCGGGACGTATACCGGAAGATCAGCCAGATGATCCCTGCCGCGAGGATGCCAAGCAGCGGACTGGTGGTGCTTAAGATCGCATAGCCGATGACGACTGCGATGATGATCCACATGAGGATCGACCGCATCTGGTTGCGCTTGCGGGCTTCCTCCTTGTGGGCATCGATGATCTGTTCGCCCTTCCCGGCGGGGACAGTTCGGACCTTCGGCTCGTTCCCGTCATCAGGGTTGTGATAGACTAAAACGTCCTGAAGGTCCTCTTTCGGCAGCAGTTGGCTCATCGCCTTCGCCAGCATCGACTTGCCGGTCCCCGGCGAGCCGATCATCATGACGTGTCGGCGCTGTTTTGCCGCCTTGATGATGATATCTCGTGCCTCGTCCTGACCAATGACCTGATCGACGAGTCGATCGGGGACTTCGATGTCCTCCGTCGAGTCGATCTTGAGGCCGCCGAGAAGGTCGTCCTCGGCGATCTCCTCGTCGACTTCGACGCCGGGATCGACCTCGACCGTACTGCCGAGGTCTTCGACGGTTTCGATTTCGTCGTCGACGTCGGTACGACGGTCGCCGTCCTCCTCGAGCGGCGACCGCTCTCCCTGACGCTCGGATTGGTCCTGGTCGGGACCAGTCGAAGCGTCTTCAGGAGGGTCGTCAACGTTCGTATCGTTACTCATAGAACTCTGTTCGGTATCTGTGTCGAAGGGATTGGCACTGATATACTTTCTCCATACGGAGGATGGTGTCAGTTGTTGATACCGGGAGGCACAGCGGTCGACGGGGCAAATCAAGCGAAGTCGTCGACGTGTTTAGACAGGTGTAAACTGCTGCGAATATATCGTTTCAGGACCGGTCTGTAGCCGAATGCATCATGCGTGGCAAACACACGTGTGAAAATATGCCTAACATGCTATACTGTGTCACAAGGCGTGATTCGGGGTGACTCGCCACGCTTAAGCGTGCTGCTCGAGCAGTATCCGGCATGACTCGGGGGTTCTACATCGGCCGCTTCCAGCCGTTTCACAACGGTCACTTGAGTATGGTCGAACAGATCGCTGACGACGTCGACGAACTCGTGCTCGGGATCGGGAGCGCCGACGACTCCCATACGACCAGAAACCCGTTTACTGCCGGCGAGCGGATCATGATGATTACGAAGTCATTGGTCGGCTACGACCTCGTGACCTACGCCGTTCCGATCGAAGACCTAGAGCGAAACTCGGTGTGGGTCAGCCACGTCCAGAGCATGAGCCCGGATTTCGACGTCGCCTACTCGAATAACCCGCTGGTCATCCAGCTCTTTCGGGAAGCCGGGATCGAGATCCGCCAGTCACCGATGTTCAATCGCGAGGTCCTCGAGGGATCGGAGGTTCGCGAGCGGATGATCTCCGGCGGCGACTGGGAGTCGCTCGTTCCCGAAGCCGTCGTCGACGTCGTCGAGGAAATGAACGGCATCGAGCGCATTCAGATGGTCAGCGAATCGGACTCGAACACAAACGACAGCTGACGACCGACGTGATACCGCCGGGTGGACTCCGCTCCGGTATACTCACGGCCCGTCGTGCGGCCGTGACGCGAGACAGTTCCAACCGGCATTATGGGCCGGCAGTTCGTAGCGGCAACTATGATCACGCTCGCTTCGGACTTCGGCACGCCGTATCCGGCAGTGATGAAAGGCGTCCTGCGACAGCGAACGGACGCTAGGTTGGTCGACGTCGCCCATGACTTCCCCCGACAGGACGTCCGGACGGCCGCCTTCTGGCTTCGCGAAGTACTCCCCTATTTTCCGCCTGCAACGCATCTCGTGGTCATCGACCCCGGTGTCGGGACCGACCGCGACGCGATCGTCGTCCGTGCTGGCGAGCACACGCTCGTCGGCCCGGACAACGGCGTGTTGCTGCCTGCTGCGCGGCGGCTCGCAGGCGATGCAGGCCGACTCGAGTCCTCCCTGATCGACGAGGACGGTCTCGACCCCGTCGAGCCGACGACTGACCAGTCTGAACCCAACAGCCACAGCCAGCACCCGCCACAGGGCCGAAGCAAGACGTTCCACGGGCGGGACGTCTTCGCACCGGCTGCCGCCGCGGTCCACGACGCCGACATCGCGGATCTCGAGTCACTCGCGTGGCTCGAGCCGACGACAGCCGATGTCGATCTCGAACTCCCGACGGCGACACTCGATGCCGAGCGAGCGATCGGCGAAGTGCTGGCCGTCGACGGCTTCGGGAACGTCATCACGAACGTACCGGGGCCGGCGCTCGAGGACCGAGAACGGGTCCGAGCCAACGGCGAGTCCGTCCCCGTCGGCGAGACGTTCGCGGCCGTCCCCGTCGGCGATCGACTGGCGACCGTCGGCAGCCACGGCTACGTGGAACTCGACGTCAATCAGGGCCGTGGTGACGAGGCATTCGA
This sequence comes from Natrinema hispanicum, assembly GCF_004217335.1. Lineage (GTDB taxonomy): Archaea > Halobacteriota > Halobacteria > Halobacteriales > Natrialbaceae > Natrinema > Natrinema hispanicum. The sequence goes on along the minus strand of NZ_SHMP01000003.1, from coordinate 1,212,949 downwards.
CCTCGAGCCCGGTGATCGGGTCGTCCTCGAGCCCGTACCGGGTGACGACAGCTGACGTGAGTTGCCGCGGACGAGTTACGGCCCCCTTCTCTCAGTTGCCTGTCGGGGCAGCGTGTCGGCGTGCGGGGCCGATCACCAGCCTCCCCGTTGGTGTGGATCGTGACAGTACACTCCGAGAAGGTAACGGAAATCGAGCCGTCGCCAGTCAGTCCCGATCGAATACGACCAACGAAATAAAACAGGAGTCGCGACAGCGACGTTACTCGGCGGCGATGACGTCGTCGATGCGGACGATCATCGTCGCGGCTTCGGTGGCGCTCTCGACGGCCTCGCGCTTGACGTCGGCGGGATCGACGACGCCGTACTCGAAGGGATCGTCGATCGTAACCTCGTCACCATCGGTGATCAGGCCGGCCCGACCCTCGGACTCGTGGGCGGAACGGAGGTCCACGAGCGCGTCGATTGGGTCGCGGCCGGTGTTGGCGGCCAGCGTCCGTGGGACGACATCGAGTGCGTCGGCGAAGGCCGTCACGGCGAGTTGCTTGCGGCCCTCGATACCGGCGGCTTCCTGGCGGATCTTGTCCGCGATGGCGATCTCGGTCGCACCCGCACCGGGGACGACTTCGCCGGACTCGAGCGCCGTCGCGACGACGTCGAGTGCGTCGCCGATAGCACGCTCGAGTTCGTCGACGACGTGTTCGGTACCGCCGCGGACGAAGACAGTGACCGTCTCTGCGGCCACACCGCCTTCGACGAACGCGAGGTCGTCACCGCCGAAGGTTTCGGTGTGGATCCGGTCAGCGGAGCCGAAGTCCGATTCCTCGAGGTCGTCGAGTGCGCCGACACGGCGTGCGCCGGTCGCGGAGGCGACCTGCCGGGCGTCGCTGTCGCCGAGACTCTCGAAGACGAGAATCCCCTCGTTGGCGAGCGCAGTGGCGACGCGGTCGTTGACGTCCTCGGTTGTGAAGACGACGTCAGCCCCGCTGTCGGCGATGGTTTCAGCGTAGCCCTCGAGTTCGCCTTCCTCGGCGTCGATGGCGGCATTGAGCTGGTCGATCGAGTCGATGGCATACTCCGCGTCGACGTCGCCGGTCCGGACGTCGAGTTCGACGTCCAGAACGGCGATCGACGCGTCCTCGACCGTGCTCGGCATGCCGTCGTGGGCGGGTTCCTCGTCGACGATGATTCCGGGGACGAGTTCGGTGGCGTTCGAGGAGGCACCGATCTGGGTATGGACGGTGACGTCGTCGCGTGCGACGCCCGCGTCGGTGTCGACGTGGCTGATCGCCTCGACGACCGTCTCGGCCAGGGAGGCGGCGGTGAGTCCGCCGGTACCCTTGCCAGTCATGCTCGACTCGGCGACCTGCTTGAGCACCTCGTCGTCGACGTCGGCCTCGCCGACCTCTTCGGCGATCGCCTCGAGGGCGATCTCGGCGGCCTCGTGATAGCCCTCGACGATTGTCGTCGCGTGGACGTCCTGCTCGATCAAGTCCTCGGCCTCGCCGAGCAGGTTGCCGGCGAGGACGGCCGCGGTCGTCGTGCCGTCACCGACTTCCTCTTCCTGGGAGTCGGCGACTTCGACGATCATCTGGGCCGCGGGATGTTCGATGTCCATCTCGTTCAAAATGGTCGCGCCGTCGTTGGTGATGACGACGTCCCCGCCGGAGTCGACGAGCATCTTGTCCATGCCACGGGGCCCGAGTGTGGTGCGTACCGACTCGGCAACGGCCTTGCCGGCCATGATGTTCGACGATTGGGCGTCGCGGCCCTGGGTTCGCTGACTGTCCTCGCTCATAATGAACATAGGCTGTCCGCCCATGCGTCGCTGTTGTGCCATCGTTGATCCTCACTAACCATGTCGTCAGCACTTCTATATAATTCTTTCCCTCGAACCACCGCTCCGTCTTGCGATTCTCCGTGTCCCTGAGCCACACAACCGGACGACACCGGCCGGTAGCACAATATATGTCGACTCGGAACAGTCTGGTGGGAATGCTGGAGTTGGAACACGGGTTTCGCGTGGTGGACCTTTCGACGCGATTGCCGTCACCTGGTGGCGGGGGAGCCCCACAGGGACACACGATTACGGCAGATCGACTCGAGCGGGAGCTGCACCAAGCCGGAATCACGAAAGCGGTCGTCTTCCCGCCGTCGGCACCGGAGACGAGCTACGTCGCGCCGAACAACAGCGTCGCCAGACGCAGCGTCGACCGGCCGCTCACCGCCTTCGCGCGCATCAATGGCACCCAGACGCCGGGACAGAAAACGACCTCCCGACTCCGCAACGCCGTCAGCCGCCGCGATGACCACCACACGACTCCAAGCGATATCGAGAAATACGCCTACGACGACCGCTTCCACGGCTTCGTCCTCGATCCAACCGTCGACGACTATCCCGACGACGACGTCCTCACGGCGCTCGAGGACGTCGACCTCCCCGTGATCGTTCGCGGCGGCACTAATTCACCGCCAGAAACGCTTGCCGAAACCCTCCTCGAGCGCTCGTTTCCCGTTATCGTCGGCCACTTCGGCGGCCACCCGCTGAATCGGTCACTGATGACCGAGATGATCGACCTCTTGACGGAATACGACGACTGCTACCTCGAGACCAGTTTCGTCCGCTATCGCGACCACCTCGAGCGCGCGCTGCTCGAGCATCCGGATCGCGTCTTCTTCGGCAGCGGTGCGCCCGCCTGTCATCCCAACGTCGCGGTCATGGAGATCCTCACGCTCGACGTCTCCGAAGACCTGCTGCACCGGGCGTTCTCGAAAAACGCCTGTCGCGTGATCGACGCGCTCGGGCCGAGCGTGGAGCCGTAACAGTAGTTGGGAATACAGTTTCGTATTCAGAGTGGCTCGTGAAACTCGCGTTCAGTACAGGTGTTACAGTAACCGAGAGTGCTTGTTTCTTCAAATAATCTTTAAAATACCCCACCGAATATGAGAAGAATACGGTATTCGCTTGCCCAAGAAATTCTGTGCATGTTCTGTCAAGATAGTTTCAGTAGTAAATCGTGAAATGTATAAATTATCATACTTGACCTATAAGTGAATGTCGCCTCCAAAACCGTTCTTGTCTCCATCAGGAGAGCTCAATACGGATCAGATCCTCGATGAAGCACTCCCCCTTGCAAAACTTATCGGGGCTGTTGTTGTAGCCGCTTTTCTCCCAATCTTGGCCCTTCGATTAACTGAATTTGTTGTAGACTTCTCCGTATTGAGGTTCATATTCATGCTCGCAGCACAATTTATCCTTGCAGTTGGTAGTGGGATTGTGCTTCTGTACATCATTATCCGTGCGAACCAACTTCTCGACAATATAAATTAAAATAATATACTATATCCTGGAAAGTGCGAAGAACATGTACTGAATATCTGATCTGTATGTAGTACGCCCCCACACATACTATTACTCTGATAGGAACCGCTATCGGTCAATACGCACGTGTAGTGACCGAACTGCCCGGTTCAGTTTCAGGCAGGATTCGGCATAAAGGAATTGTGCTACTATCTACTGGTAAGTCACAGCCTTGCGATCGCAGCGGGCTAGGACTGCTCGACGACCAGTATCCGCAGGTCGTTTAGATTCGTTCCCGTCTGCCCCGTCCGAATCAGCGCGTGTCGCGCCTCGAGGAACGGGGAGACATCGTTTTCGGCGAGTGCCGCGCGTGCGCTCTCTGGATCTTCGACGGTGGTCCCGTCGACGAGCGCGCCGGCCGCGTCGGTCACGCCGTCGATGCCGTCGGTGTCGATCGCGGCGACCGTGATTTTGTTGCGGTCATCGTCCCGGCCGCTACCTGCACGTTCGTCCGCCAGCTCGAGCGCTGCGCTCGTCGCGAACTCCTGATTCGGGCCGCCCGTCCCGTCACCGCGGATCGTCACCGTCGTTTCGCCACCCGAGAGGAGGACAGCCGGCGGTGAAACGGGGGTCCCCGTAGCGCGGACCTCTTCGGCGATCGCAACGTGAGTCGTGGCCGCCTCGCGGGCCTCCCCGCGAATCCGCGCGGAGAGGACGAGCGGTTCGTAGCCGCGCTCGGCTGCCGCCTCGCGGGCCGCCTCGAGGACGGTCATCCCGTCGGCAACGATGTGATTCGAGACATGCTCGAAGACAGCATCACCGGGATCCGGCGTCTCGGCGATCTCGCCGGCCACACCGCGCTCGAGGTGGTCGACAACAGTCTCGGGCGCGTCGATTCCGGAGCGCTCGAGCACCGCAAGCGCGTCGTCGAACGTCGTCTCGTCGGGCGCGAGAGGCCCGCTCGCGATGACGCTTGGATCGTTCCCGACGACGTCACTGAAAAGCAGCGAGACGACCGTCGCTGGGGCAACGCGGCGGGCCAGCCGGCCGCCTTTCAGCGCCGAGAGGTGCTTGCGGACCGCGTTGATCTCGCCGATATCGGCCCCGCTTGCGAGCAGCGCGTCGGTGGTCGCTTGCAGGTCCGCAAGCGAGATCTCACCGGCGGGTGCGGGCATGAGCGCGCTGCCGCCGCCGGTGATCGCCATCACGACGAGTGTCTCGTCGGTTGCCGCGTCCGCCGCCTCGAGCAGGGCACGCGTCCCCGCGACGCCGCGCTCGCTCGGCACGGGATGATCGCCCTCGCGAACCTCGACACGATCCGTGTCGACTGGATCGTCCGTAACGACCACACCGCCGTCGATCCGATCGCCCAGTATCCCCTCGAGCGCCGCAGCGACGTGGGCCGCAGCGTTGCCCCCACCGAGGACGACGAGGTCGTCGTACGCCTCGAGGTCGGACGTCGCGTCGGCGACACGGAGGGTTTCGTCCTCGAGTGCGACGGCATCACGGATGACCGTCCGCGGATGGCCGGCCTCGACGCCTGCCTCGAGACAGTCGAGAGCGACGTCGCGGGCCGCGGTCGACGCGAGGGCATCCCGATCCTCGATCACGCCGGATCACCCATGCCCGTCACCGATGGTTTCAGATCAGTGGAACCACGTTTCATAGGCCACCTGTCGATCGGCAGCCGCTAAAGTCCAGTGTCGTGAGCCGGCGCTGTAAACGATACTGCAAGCGGTGTGGATGACGGTTCGAGTGACGGGCCACCCGCCGACAGTCCGCCCATGCTCGAGAACGATCGAGGCCGAGCCCACCCCGGTCGAAAACCCGACGCTCGAGGGGCTGCAAACTGACCGCGAGGAAATCGTCGGCGACCTGCAGGAGCCGATTCTGGGCGATCTCGTCGAGACGGAACTGGGACGGGGTCGAACGTCTCGAGCTCACAAACTCGAGACGCTGCTGGCACTGGCCGATCGGATCGGCCTGCCCGACGAGATCACCCCCTCCCCCCTCGAGCAGACCAGACAAGAGGCAGAGAACGGCCTCGAGCGGGCACAGGAGGAGACAGCGATCTAATCGCGAGCGCACACGGCGGCGCAGACCCGCGGTTCGTCGACCCTACTCCGTCCCGTTCGTGATCGTCGTGTGGGCTCCGATGAGCGCCCCGGCGAGGTCGAGATCCTCGATCCGAGTGCCCTCATCGATGATCGATCGGCGGATATCGCCGTTCTTGACCGTCGCGTCCGGGAAGATGACGGTGTGCTCGAGGTTGGTGCCCTCGAGCGTGACGTCGTCCATGACGTGGACGTTCTCGCCGATCGTGGCGTCTTCGAGCGTTGCCGAATCGGCGACCAGCGAGTCGCCATCGAGGTGCCAGGCGACGGCGTCGAGGTAGCTTTCGGGAGTGCCGATATCGAACCACGCTCCCTCGAACGTGTAGGCGTAGGTCGCCTCGCGGTTCTGGAGCCACTGGACGAACCAGCCCGGCTCGTCGGGGTTGTTGCCGTCCTCGAGATAGGTCGGCAACAGATCCAGCGATTCCTGCGGGAACGCATAGCAGGCGATCGAGACGAGCGTACTCTTTGGGTCGTCGGGTTTCTCCTGGAAGTCGACGACGCGGTCACCCTCGAGCTCGACTAACCCGTAGGATTTGGCCTTCTCGCGGGAGCCAACGTCGTAGGCGGCGAGCGTGGGCGCGTCGTGGGCCTCAAAATAGTCGAGGAAGTCCGAAACGGCGAAACTGATCAGGTTGTCGCCGGCGATGACCAGCAGGTCGTCGTCGACGTTCTCGCGGTCGATGAGCTGGGCGAGCGCGCCGACGACGCCGAACTTGTCGTCTTCTTCGGTTGTCTCCTCGACTGAGAGCCGGGGCTTGTCGAACTCGCTGTCAGCGAGGTGGGCCTCGAAGTCGGGTGCGAACCGCTCGTTGGTGCTGACGTAGACCTCCTCGATCCGGTCGTCGGTCTCGAGTTCCGTGAAGATGCGGTCGATGACGGTCGACTCGCCGATCGGGAGGAACATCTTGGGCCGGTGTTTGGTAATCGGCCACATTCGCGTCGCGTATCCGCCTGCAAGGACGACTGCCTTCATACGCCGGTGTTCACCTGCGGGGTCCAAGTCACTTGTCCTTTCTCGAGTGAGAGGGTCTAACACGCCCGAAACCCCACAGCAGGAGGAAAAACTGGTATCGACGACGGAGACGAACGACCTGCGCTGTGACTGCTGTCCAACAGTATAAAAATACACACCGCCTGAGAGGACGTATGCGCGAGGCCGACGAAACGACGCGACAGAAACTCGCCGATGCGCTCCGTGCCGAACCGGCGACGCCGAGCGAGCTGGCCACCCAGCTCGATCTGACGCCACACGCGGTTGTCCGCCACGTCGAACACGTCTCCCGGTCGGTCGACGGCACTGACGAGCAACTGCTCGTTGCACCGCCGACGTGTCGGGACTGCGGGTTCGACGACTACGACGACCTGCTGAACCTCCCCTCGCGGTGTCCCGAGTGCAAAAGCGAGTCCATCGACGAGCCGACGTTCACGATCGAGTGACTGATACGGACTCCTGTCAGTCAGTTCCGGCGTACCCGCGACTTGTCCTGCGGTTGCACCGGTACATCGGTACAGCAGACCGTCTGAACCAGACGTTCATCGACGATCAACTGTCACTTCACCATGGGAGTTGTCAACTGGATCCGATACTAATATTTGTGGTGCAGGCGAGAACCCGATACGAACTCTCGAGCGAGTGGCGGCGTCACGGCCCGTCGAAGCGGCGTTCGGCTCGGTTCAGTCGCACCTGCTCGAGAACGACGGACCACACATGACTTCCAGATCGCATTCGGAGCGTGACTGCGTCGAGATCGTACGGACGGTACTCGACTGGCTCGATGAGGCCGACAGGCCGGACCCGGCGGCCAAAACGCTCGACGACGTGTTCTCCCTGCTTGCCGACCAGCGTCGCCGACTGCTGCTGTCGGTGATGCGCAGCTACGGCGAGGAGGTGACGCTGCCGGACGCAGCCGAGGAAGTCGCGGCCCGCGAAACGGGCCACACCGTGCGAAACATCTCGGCCGAACGCGTCAAAGAGGTCTATCTGTCCCTCTACCACGACCATCTGCCGCGGCTGGTCGACGCCGGCCTGCTCGAGTACGATCAGGAGCGGGACCTGGTCGCGCCAGCCACCATCTAGAACTCGACGTTCGAATTCGAGGCGCGATCACAGTCGTCAGTCTCGACCGGGCCAAGCCCGACGAACGCGTAGTCGTCGTCAGTCAGATAGACGTCGCCATCCTCGACGGTCACCTCGAGGCCGGTGAGATAGGCATCTTCACAGGGACCGAACGTACAGCGACCGGAGTCGGCCGCGAAGTACGCGCCGTGATTTGCACAGACGACTTCGCCGTCTCGCATCGGCGCGCCTGACCCCTTGTCGAGTTTGATGTGTGTAAGATGCTGGCAGTAGTTCAACCAGCAGGTAACACCGTCTTCAGAGACCGGGTCGCCGCCGTCGGTCGCGACCGGGTCGGTCCTGACGAGAATCGCCTCCTGTGTCTCGCCCGACTCGTCGGTCACGTGGAAACAAACCGTCGAATCGGTGGGCACGTCCGACAGCGCCGTGATCCGTTCAGCGTCCATCACCGCGTCCGTTGGAAGTCAGCGGTCCTGAACGTTATGCCATCGAGTGAACACGCGTCTGACGGAATTTTAAATCGCTCTCCGACGAACGCGACCTATGGACTCCCTTCTCATCTACGGCTCCTACGGTTACACGGGCCGACTGATCGCCCGCGAGGCCGTCGCACGAGGGGGATCGCCCGTCGTCGCCGGCCGGGACGGCCGCGCAATCGCACGCCAGGCCGACGCCCTCGGCGTCGACGGTCGCGTCATCGATCTCGAGTCGGCAGACCTCGCGTCCCATCTCGAGGGCTTCGATGCCGTGGTGAACTGTGCGGGGCCGTTCGTCGACACCGCCGAGCCGTTGGTCGCGGCCTGTCTCGAGGCGGGCACGGACTATCTGGACATCACCGGCGAGTTCCCGGTCTTCGAGCGTCTCCGCCAGCGCGATGACACAGCCCACGAAGCGGGAGTTACGCTCCTGCCCGGGGTCGGCTTCGACGTCGTGCCGTCGGACTGTCTGGCGGCTTTCCTCGCCGACCAACTCCCCGCTGCCGACACGCTTCGCTTGGGGATCAAAAGCGGCGGCGGGCTCTCGCGGGGCACCGCCCGAACGCTCGTCGAACACCTCGGCAGCGGCGGTGTCGTCCGCCGGAACGGCCGACTCATTCAGGTGCCGGCCGGCTACCGAACACGCGAGATCGACTTCGGCGACGGCCCCGAACACGCCGTCACGATCCCGTGGGGCGACGTCGTCACCGCCGCTCACAGCACTGGCATCGAATCCATCGAAGTCTACGCCGCCGCGCCGCCGTGGGCGGCGAGCGGACTGGCGGCCGTCGATTCGCTGGGGTGGCTGCTCGAGCGCGGGCCGGTCGAGCGCCTGCTGAAGCGGGTCATCGACGCCCGTCTCGACGATCCGGACGGAGCACAACTGGCGACCGGCAGCGCGGTCGTCTGGGGCGAGGTCGTCGACGACGCCACTGGCCAGCAGGCGCGGGCCCGGCTGCGGACGCCCAACCCCTACGCGCTGACCGCCGAAGCGGCGGTGGTAGCCGCCCAACGGATGCTCGAGGACAGCGCCCGTGTTCCGGATGGATTCCAGACACCCGCGAGCGCGTTCGGCAGCGAGTTCGTCCTCGAGCTCTCGGGGACGGAACGGGAACTGATCGAGACGCCCGACGATGACTCGAGCGAGTCAGTGCGGGTGCTCGTCGAATCCGAGTAACTCACTCCTTCGAAGACGAATCGTGACGGCTACTCGTAACACGTCCGTTCGACCCGCTCGTCGTAGCGCCGTGCGAGTCGTTCCGTAACGGGTCCGCCACCGATCTCGTGGCCGTCAAGCGTCGCGATCGGGCGCAGCTCCCAGGTCCGATTGGTCAGAAACGCCTCGGCAGCGCCGTGAACGTCGGCTGGCTCGTACGAGCCCTCGTGGACTGCGATGCCAGCGTCCCGAGCGAGCTCGAGCACGATTTGCCGGGTGATCCCCGGCAGCACCGGCCCATCGGTCGTCGGCGTGTAGAGGTCACCGTCACGGACGAACCAGAGGTTGCTCGTCGCCCCTTCCGCGATATGGCCCTCGAGATCGCACATGAGCGCTTCGTCCGCGTCGGCCTCGAGTTCTGCGCGCGCGAGAATCCCGTTCAGGTAGTTGTGTGTCTTGGCTGCCGTCGGAATCGCTTCGTCGGGGATTCGCCGGGTTGCGACCGTCTCGACTGTCGCTGGGGCGTCCCAGACTGACTCGCCCGCGAGCCCACCTCGCGGAAGCGGTTTCACGTATATCACCACCGTCGGATCAACTGCTGGCTGCGGTGTGAGTTTCCCCGACTGGACGCCGCGCGTGATCGAGAGGCGGACGTAGGCGTCCGCGAGGTCGTTCGCCACGAGCGTCTCGTCGATTCGGCCCCGGAGATCAGCCGCCGTCAGCCCGTGCTCGAGCGACAGGGCCTCGCAGGTGCGCTCGAGACGATCGCGGTGGGCGTCCCACGCGAAGATCGTCCCGCCGTAGGCCCGTAGCGTCTCGAAGGCGGCGTCGCCGTAGCGAAACCCCCGATCGTCAACGCTGACAGCGGCCTCGCTGGCGGGAACGAGATCGCCGTCGACATGATAGCGCAGTTCATCATTCATCGTGAGCCTCCGTGTCCCTGTCGGCCCTCGCGGCGAACCGACAGAAGTTTTCGATCAGTTGCTTTCCGAGCGCAAGCGATATTTCCTCGCCGGTGCCGTCGTCCGTCCCGGTCACCGTATCCGGCTGTCCTCGCGTGAGGATGCTTTCGGGGTGAAACTGCACGCCGATGTGGGGTTTCTCGCGGTGGCGTACCGCCATCAGGACGCCGCGCTCGTCTGCCGTCTGGGCAGTTTCCTCGAGCGAGGCCGGTAATTCATCGCGCTCGACCGCAAGTGAGTGATAGCGCCCGACCTGGAACGTCGACGGAAGTCCCGCGAAGATCCCAGTCCCGTCGTGGCTGATCGTCGACGGCTTTCCGTGGACGACTTCGGGGGCGTGGACGACCGGCGCGCCTTCGGCTGCACACAGCGCCTGATGGCCGAGACAGACCCCGAGAATGGGGTAGTCGGTCTCGGCGAACAGCGGGACCGAGATGCCGGCCTCCTGTGGAGTGCCCGGTCCCGGCGAGACGACGATTCCCGTCGGCTCGAGATCGCGAACGCCTGCGAGGTCGATTTCATCGTTACGCCGGACGACGACCTCATCTGCGAGTTCACCGACGTACTGGACGAGGTTGTACGCGAACGAATCGTAGTTGTCAACAACGAGGATTCGTGTTTCAGCTACGGCTTCGGGATTACTCACGCGGCTCACCTCCCGCCGAGCGCTCAGACGAAGCGCCGCCTTGCGCCTCGAGCCCCAGTTCAGCCCGTTCGCCCAGCGCCTCGTCGACCGCCGTGATGAGTGCGCGGGCCTTGGCGAGCGTTTCGTCGTACTCGCTGGTCGGATCTGAGTCGTGGACGATGCCCGCACCGACCCGCAGGTGGTACTCGTCGGCGTGGTGGACCAGCGTCCGGATGACGATATTCAGCGTGGCCCGGCCGTCGAAGCCGAAGATGCCGACGCTGCCGGTGTAGGGACCGCGCCGGGTCGCCTCGAGTTCGTCGATGATCGCCATCGTCCGTGGTTTCGGTGCACCGGTGATCGTCCCGCCGGGGAAGACCGCCGCGATGGCGTCGGACAGTGTCGCCTCCGGGCGCAATTGGCCCGTGACGTTCGAGACGAGGTGCATCACCTCGGAGTAGCGGTCGATCCGGCGATACTCCGCGACGTCGACGGAGCCGTACGCACAGACCTTCCCGAGGTCGTTGCGCTCTAGGTCGACCAACATCGCGTGCTCGGCGCGTTCCTTCTCATCAGCTAATAGGTCTTCCTCGAGCGCGTCGTCTTCATCCGGTGTCTCGCCGCGCGGTCGCGTCCCCGCGATCGGCTCGGTCCTGACGAACTCGCTGTCGCGCTCAAGCAACAGTTCCGGACTCGCGCTCACAAGATCGGCTGCCCGGAACTCGAGTAGACAGGAGTAGGGTGCCGGATTGACCCGTCGCAGGGCGTCGTAGGCGGCGACGGGGTGGACCGCGGCGGGTGCGACCAGCCGCTGGGAGATGTTTGCCTGAAAGGTGTCGCCATCGTGGACGTACTTCTTGACCTGTCGCACGCGGTCGGCAAAGGCCTCGCGACCACAATCGCTCTCGAAGGTCGCATCGGAACGTGAGACCGGCGGCTCGCCGATCTCGGGATCACCGTCGCGAACGGCGTCAGCGAGTTCGAGCGCGCGCTCGCGGCCACGCTCGTAGGCTGTCTCGAGGACAGCGTCCTCGGGCTCAGTCACGTCGCCGCCGACCCGCGGGCAGGCCGTGATCCGCAGCGTCACCGCTCCCTGGGTCGGCTCCTCCCAGGCTGCGAGGCGGTCGTAGACCGCAGCCTCGAGCCGAGGCAGACCTCGGTCGTCGACGGCCGACTCGGGGAGGGACTCGAGTTCGCGGGCCACATCGTAGGAGAGCCAGCCGATGGCTCCGCAGGGATAGGGAACGTCACACTCGCCGCGGGCGAGTCGGTCGTCCGCGAGCAGCCCCTCGAGTGCGGCCAGCGTCGGCGATCGATCGTCCTGTGCTCGTAAAACGGCGTCGGGGCCGACCGTGAGCCGCTCGACGGGATCGACGCCGAAATAGCCCCAGCCGGGCTGGCCGCCGGTCGTCTCGAGGAACGCGCCACCGTCGCCGTCGCGGGCGCGGCGATAGGCGAGAAACGGATCGCTGACGGGCACGCGGACTTCGACAGGAACGCGGCGGCCGCTCGGAGCCGACGATGCGGCCCGGTCCGCAGCCGCCCCACCACGGCTGGATGCGGCAGCGCGAAACGAGTCGAGCGTCGTGACGACGCGCGGATCGCTCATGTCGAGCGGGACGGAGTCGGTGGGTAATCCTCTTGCGATTTCGGGGCTGTTGTGGGTGACAGCGCAGAAAACAAGCAGGCAGTGATGGGGACAGTGAAACGATGACGTGAGGGCGGATTCGACGGGTGTCTGGTCGATTCGTTACCGGACTTCGGCGCGGTCGATCCAGCCCTGAATGCGTTTCTCGGAGATGTCTGTCTGGTCGGCGAGTTCGGCGGCGTCCGACGCGGCGAGTTCGGCGACGGTTTCGACGCCCGCTCCGGCGAGGCGGTCGGCATAGGCCGGGCCGATACCTTTGATCTCGGTGACTGGCTCCGCTTTCACTTCCGGTTCTGGCTCCACGTCCGGCTCGGACTCGGGTTCGACAGCCGGTTCTGGTTCGGGTTCCGGTTCCGTCTCGTCGTCCAACTCCGGTTCGACCTGTTCGGATTCGGCGTCCACCTCGAGATCGGTATCAGTATCGTCGGCCGACTCGGCTTCAGCCGCCGTCTCGGAATCGACAGCTGGTTCCGTGGCTGTGTCGACGTCGGTCGGCTGCTCAGGTGCGTCGTCCGCCGTCCCCGCAGTAGCCGACTGTGGCGGTTCGGCACGCACGTCCTCCGTCCGGTCTTGAGCCGTGGCGGTCTCAGGTCCGTCGTCCGCCGCTTCTCGTTCGACCGTTACGCCGACCTCTCGAGAGCGCCCACGCTCCGAGTCCGCCCCGTCGAACCCCAACAGGGACTTCAGCTTCTGGAGGAGTGCCATTATATCGACGTAGTCGGTTCCCACACTTAAATTCGCCTGATACTGTCAGTGTTTCGACCGTGCCCGCCAGCAGCCTACAGACGCGAGCGAAGCGCGTTGTTCATCGCGTCGACAGGTGCGTCCCGGCCGGTCCAGATCTCGAACGCCTCGACGCCCTGATAGAGCAACATCCATGCGCCGTCGACAGTCGTCGCGCCAGCGTCGGCCGCATCGCGCAGCAGTCGCGTCTCGAGCGGGCTGTAAACCGCATCGAGGACGGCCAGCTCCTCGTGGAGTGCGTCGGCGGGAACCGGCGTCGCGTCCGATTCCATGCCCACGCTCGTGGCGTTGACCACCACGTCGGCGTTAGCGACCAGTCGCTCGAGGTCTCCGAGTCCGTGGCCAGTCGCGCGGGGCACCTCCTCGGCGAGGGTGTGTGCTTTCGACTCGGTTCGGTTCGCGATCGCAACTGTCGCACCGGCGTCGGCGAGCCCGAACGCGATCGCCCGGCCGGCACCGCCAGCACCCACGACGACCGCCCGCGCGTCCTGAATCGTGACGTCGTGGTCGCGCAGCGCACGTAACGCGCCGACAGCGTCGGTGTTGTAGCCCGTCGGCGGCCCCGAGCCCGAGAAGTCGATCGTGTTGACTGCGCCGATTCGAGCTGCCAAGTCCTCGGGGGCGACGATCTCGAGGGCGTCCTGTTTGAACGGGATCGTCACGTTCAGCCCGGCAATCCCGAGGGCGTCGGCTCCGGCGATCGCGTCTTCGATATCGTCTTCGTCGGGCTCGAAGGTCACGTAGCGGGCCTCGAGTCCGAGTTCGTCGTAGGCGGCCTCGTGCATCGGCGGCGACAGCGAGTGGCCGACCGGATTGCCGAGTAAGCCATACACGTCCATAGCCATCTCTCGGTTTGTCAGTCGGGGTGGTGGGACTATAATCGGTCTGGCTTTCCGGCGGTGTTGCTGGTTTCAATCTCGTGTGGCTGCGACCCGCTCACGCAACGCCCCACGCGAGCCGTTCTGCGACCGGTGGCCGTTTCGCGTGGCTTTTAGCCCCATCACGAGTAGCCGCCGCCATGCTCTCCGGAACTCCCCTCGACCTCCTCTTGTTGGCGGGTGGGATCGTCGCACTCTATGGCGGTGCCGAATTGCTGGTCGCGGGTGCGGGACGGCTGGCACTCGGCATCGGGCTCCATGCGGCGACCGTCGGCGTGACGGTGATTGCCTTCGCGACGACCGCGCCCGAACTGTTCGTCTCGGCGATCGGTGCCTTACGTGTCTCGAGTGACATCGGACTCGGGACGATCGTCGGCTCGAACATCGCGAACATCGGGCTGGTACTCGGCGTCGCCACGCTCATCAAGCCGTTGCAGATCAGCGATCAGGTGATCCGTCGCCACGTCCCCGTCATGGTACTTGCCGCGCTCTTGCTGGTCGCACTCGGCGCGAACGGACGGCTCGGTCGGCTCGAGGGAATCCTCTTGCTGGTCGTGCTCGCGGGATTTACGGCGATGATCCTCCATTACGCGAACGCGGAGTCCGCCCCGATGGTCGACGAACCCGACGCGGCAGCGGCGTCGGGAGTAGCGGCCCGGGATGGAGCGCTCGTCATTGGCGGGCTAATCGTGCTCGTGATCGGCTCGCGATGGCTCGTCGCCGGTGGGACGGGACTGCTATCGGCCCTTGGGGTCTCGGATCTCGTTATCGGACTGACGGTGCTCGCACTCGGGACGTCGCTGCCGGAGCTTGCGGCTTCGGTCGTCGGCGCGATCCGGGGCCACGAGTCGTTCGCTGTCGGGAACGTCGTCGGGTCGAACATCTACAACATCCTCGCGGTGCTTGGCATCGTGGCCCTGATCACGCCGATCGAGATCGAGCCCGCGACGCTCCGGTTTGAGCTGCCGATTATGGTCGCCTTCACCGTCCTGCTGGTCGGACTGATGGGCTATCGGCGACAGCTTACGCGACTCGACGGCATGATCCTCGTCGGCAGCTACGTTGGCTTTATCGCTCTTCTCGTTCCGTGATCGACGGGGTATTCCGGACCTGATCCGATCGCGATGACGATCGGTCAGCAGGCGGTCGTGCTAGCGTCCAGAGCAGCCGATCGTCGGTCGTCGCCGACGATCCCGTCGTCGATGCGGCCGCTGTCTCCGTTGGCGTGACGTCTGTGGTTGGCTCGGCCGATGGCGTCGCGTCAGCCGTCGTTCGATCCGAATCGTGCGCCGCAGTAGCCACACCGCCCTGCTCGGCACGGTGGCGTACGAACTCGGCAACGGCTGCAAGCGGCCCGTCGGTCGCCCAGTCGGCTTGCCACAGGGGTGCGTCGATCGCAAGCGCGGCCGTTCGTGCCGCCGCGTCGTACTCGACGAGGTCCGCCGCCGACAGTGCTGGCAGATGCTCGTGGACGAGTGACGTCTCGACGGCAGTACGTGCCGACTCTGTGACGTCGACTTTCCCCGCCCCGTTGTCGGCCTCTCGCGTGACGACCGTCGCGGCGAGATCGGAAACGGGGACGGCCTCGTGCTGCGTTGCGAGGGCGGTACAGACGGTTCGACGACGCGGGCTGCGAAGCGCCTCGAGCGTTCGGTTCAGCGTCGTCTCGTCGGCCGGAAACGCCTCGCCGGTCGGGTCGGCGAGGATCGACCGAACCCACTCGGCCTCGAGCAGTGGGTGGTCGGTAAGAGCGACTGTTGTCGCGTTGCCGTCAGTATGTGTCACCACTAACCCGGCGTCGACCAGCCGCGGGAGATGGGCGTGGACCAGCGTCAGTCGGACGCGACCGGACTGCTCGTCAGTGACGGTCGCGGAGCCGTGTTCCATCGTCGCGACCGCGGTTGCAAGCGCGTCGATCGACATCCCTTCCGATGCCGGCGGGGCGTCCGGTTCGGATGCGTCCGCGTGCTCGCGCAGCGTCGCAAGGAGATATCGGCGTCGCGGCTCTACGAGCACGTCCAGCGCGGTTGTCAGCTCGGTGGACGGTGGCGGGCTCATTGCCGGATAGAGACACCGGGCGGGGGAAAGGTATGTACCAGCATGCTCTGGTATCGGCGAATGCGGGATGACACCAGTGGTTCCGGGATGCCGGTGTAATTGCGACACCTTACACCGGATCTGCAAACGACGGCCAGCCGGCGGTCTTATACGGTCTGCTGTCAGTCAGTTCCGGTGCACCCGCGACCCGTCCTGCGGATGCACCAGTAAATCGTGACAGCAGACCGTCTCAGTCAGCGTCTCCGAAATACGCCGAGAGCAGCTTCGCCTGTGCGACTCTGAGGTGCTGGTGGAAGGTTTGCCGAGCGATCCCGAGTCGATCGGCGATCTCTTCTGCGTTGCTGTGCCGAGATGGCCACTCGAAGTAGCCGCCGTGATACGCCGACTCGAGTGCCATGCGCTGTTTGTCGGTCAGCATCGATTCGACGGTGCGCCGAAAGTCGCCGCGCGTCTCGACCGGTCGCTCGACGGTTCGTTTCGAGCGGAGCCTACTGTCTGGATAGGCAGACGTAATCGTGTCGACGAATTCGTGGAGCGCTACATCGGAACTGACCTGAACCGTTAGTTTCGCGACGCCGTCGCGGACGGTCTTCGACCGCAGCCGTGCGCCGTAACCGGTGACGGTTTCGGCGATCGTCGCGCTGCGAACGACACATTCCCAGTAGCTCTCATCGTGGTTAGCGTCGATGAGCCGGTGGTCCGTAATCGCCTCGTCGTCGCGAGCGAGTTCGCGTACACGATCGGGATCGACGTTGGATGCGGTCAGATAATAGATGAACACCTCACCGGTCAGCGGGAGGACGTGGTCGACCGACACCTCGCAGCCAAGTTCGTCGGAGAGCCGAATACAGGCGTCGCCCCGATCGGTCGACTCGAACTCGAGTTCGACGACGGTATCCTGATAGAGCAGCCGACGGACTGCCATCACGTTGATCGCGTGTCCGATCGTGCCGCCGAACTCCTGTAGCACTTCCCGTTCTCGATCGGGAAACGCCGACGGCTCGGCTGCGCCGATCACGAGTGCGCCGAGTGGCGTGCTGCTCGCAGAAATGGGGACGACAGCAATCGAGCCGTAGTCGTGCTCGCGTGCGTGGTGTCGCCACTGCTCGATCGAACTATCGCGGAGCGCTCGATACCGCTGGACGGTTCGCGTATCGAGTGCCGACTCGCCGTCGGCGTCGACCGGTGGATCGACGAACGACGAGCAACCGTCCGCGCCAGCCGCGTCGATTCCGGCCCAAGCAGTCGGCTCCCACGAGTGTCCCTCACCCGTCGCGACGCCTCGAGCCCGACCGATGACACCGAATCGGTAGGCGTTGTCGGCGGCGAACGTGTCGACGATCGCAGCTTCGATCTCGTCGCGGGTGTCTGCCGTGACCATCGTGTCGTCGATCGTCCGAATCACCGCGTTGAGTCGCTCGAGGCGCTCGAGTTCACGTTCGCGAGCCTTGCGGTCGCTGATGTCGCGGCCGACACCGGTAAAGCCGAGGACGTCACCGTCGTCGACGATTCTGGCGCTGTTGAACTCGTAGGGGATTCGGTCGTCGTCGGTCGCGAGAACCCGACCTTCAGCAGTGAGACGCTCGCCGTGTTCGAGGATGCGCTCGATCGCGTCGCCGATGTGGTCGCGGTCTTCGGGTGCGATGAACGTCAGCGGATCGACGTCACTGGATGGTGCCGGGTCGTAGCCGGTTACGCGCTCGAACTGCTCGTTCCACTGGATCAGATTCCCGTCAGTGTCGTAGGCATAGAGGATGTCCGGCTGTGCGCGAAGCACGCTCTCTGTGAACGCCTTCTCCTTGCGGAGTTCGCGTGCTCGCTCGTGATCAGCTGTTCGGTCGCGGACGAACCAGAGATACCCATCTAAGTCGGCTGCGGACGCGACCGGAACGCCGACGTCGCCATCCGCACGGATCGTGGCGATGACCTCACAGACCCATACCCGACTGTCGCCGTCCCCGAGTCGCCAGCCGTCGTCTTCGGCGGTCCCCTCGGCACGTGTTCGCTCGAGCAACCGGTCCGGGCGGCCGTCCTCGCGAGCATCTGTCGGAAAGAGAGACCGGTAGTGGTCGCCAACGATCGTCTCCGCGTCGTATCCCGTGAGGTGGCGCGCGCCCGCATTCCACGCGATGATGAACCCGTCGGCATCGAACAGCGCGATGGCACAATCGCTGACGAGTGCGCTCAACTCGCTGATCTCGAGGTCGAACTCGAACGACTGCCCCCCGGACGTGACAGTTCGATCCGACGAGTTATCGGTCATTGGTCAGTCATCCTATATTACGTGTATGTTATCCACACACATGAAACGTTGCGGGTCACCGTCACCAGCAGATGGAAACCGGCGACGTTAACGCCGACAACCCACGAGCACGGATATGACCACGCTCGCGATCGTCGAAAGCCACGCCGACCGCGCCTCGGAGCACATCTGTGATCGGCTCCGCGAGCGCGCCGACTGGACCCAGCGAACCGACGACAGCCGGCCGGTAGCCGACGGCGGCGGCACCTACTACCGGACCGACGGAGCTGTCCTGCGGTCGTTCGACGCGTTGCATATCGATCTCGAGCGTCCTGCCGACGCCTTCGACTGCGACCCCGACTTGCTCGTCTTTGCCTCGCGACATTCGGGGGATACTGGCCCGCTGCTGACCGGCCATTTCACGGGCAACTTCGGCCCGGCCGAGTTCGGCGGCGAGACCGATGCGCTGGCCGACGCCGCGCCGAACGCCTTGGCCGAATTGCTCGCAGCCTTCGAGGAGTACGCACCCACCGAGTACGACGTGGGTATGGAATGTACCCACCACGGCCCCTCCGAGGTGGGCTGTCCGTCGCTCTTTGCCGAACTCGGCAGCGGCGACGAACAGTGGGACGATCCCGCCGGTGCCGACGCCGTCGCCCGCGCCATCCTCGAGTTGCGAAACATTGTGCCACATCGTGACAGACAGCTCGTCGGCTTCGGCGGCAACCACTACGCCCCCCGGTTCGGACGGGTCGTCCGCGAGACTTCGTGGGCGGTCGGCCACGTCGCGGCCGACTGGGCGCTCGAGGCGATGGGCCATCCGACGGCCCACCGCGACGTGCTCGAGCGCGCGTTCGAGGCGAGCGATGCCGGGGTCGCGCTGCTCGATGGCGAGTGGCCGGTGCTCGAGGAAACGCTCGAGGAGTTGGACTGCCGGCTCGTCAGCGAGACGTGGCTCCGCGAGGTCGACGACCGGCCGCTCGAGGTCGTCGACGCAGTCGAAACCGAGCTCGGTGCCGTCGACGATGGAATCCGCTTTGGGGAGCGGCTCGCCGAGTCGTTTACTGTCGTCGAGCTTCCGGCCAATCTCCTCAGCGTCGCACAGGGGATCGATCCCGACCGCGTCCGTGAAACCGTCGCGGCGAACACGGTGGCATTCGCCACCGAAAACGGAGGAAGCCGCGTCGGCTCGCAGGTGGCTGTTCCCGATACTGACGACATCGCCACCGAAGACTCGAGCGGACCCAGAGCGAAGATAATTCAGGATCTGGCTGCCGTCCTCGCGGAGAAGTACGACACCGTGTGGGTCGACGACGACGCCATCGTTGCCGAGGAGACGGCCTTCGATCCACAACTGGCACGCGAGGCCGGCGTTCCAGAAGGGCCGAAGTTCGGTGCACTCGCCGACGGCGAGTCAGTGACCGTCGACGGGGAAACGGTCAGTCCCGAGAGAGTTCGAACCGAGCGAACGCGCCGGTTCCAGATCTGACTAAACGGGAAACCGACAGTAAGAGCGTATTACTCGAGTGCTGCTCGTGGATTCGACGTTCACGCAATGAGATCCGTACGATCGTCCGAACGTGTCAGACAGGCGGCTGACGTGTAGGGGAAAGGTAATTATGCTCCATTGTTTAGACAGGAGCAAGAATGGACTCTCTCATCGACGACGCAATCGACGAGGCCGAAGACGGGGCGGCCACGGCTCCCGACGACGCGCCCCAGGACGGGCAGTCGTCCGGCGGCGGGTCGTCGGACGGCCGACAGACCGGGACGATGACCGACGACGAACTGGAAGACGTTCTCCAGGACCTCCAGACCGACATCACGGTCGTCGGCTGTGGCGGTGCCGGCGGGAACACTGTCAACCGTATGCACGAGGAGGGGATCCACGGCGCGAAACTCGTCGCCGCCAACACCGACGTCCAGCACTTGGTCGAGATCGAAGCCGACACCAAGATCCTGATGGGCGAGGAGAAAACCGGCGGCCGCGGGGCTGGCTCCCTGCCCCAGGTCGGCGAAGAAGCCGCCCTCGAGAGCCAGCAGGACATCTACGATGCCATCGACGGCTCCGATATGGTCTTCGTCACGGCCGGGCTCGGTGGTGGCACCGGCACCGGCTCTGCGCCCGTCGTCGCCAAAGCCGCCCGCGAGGCTGGCGCACTCACGATTTCGATCGTCACGACGCCCTTTACCGCCGAGGGAGAGGTCCGCCGAACCAACGCGGAGGCCGGCCTCGAGCGCCTGCGCGATGTCTCCGACACCGTCATCGTCGTCCCCAACGACCGCCTGCTCGATTCAGTGGGCAAACTGCCCGTCCGCCAGGCGTTCAAGGTCTCCGACGAGGTCCTGATGCGGAGCGTCAAGGGCATCACGGAACTCATCACGAAACCCGGACTTGTCAACCTAGACTTCGCCGACGTGCGTACTGTCATGGAACGAGGTGGCGTCGCCATGATCGGCCTCGGTGAAGCCGACTCCGAAGCCAAAGCCGAAGATTCGGTCAAAACCGCGCTTCGCTCGCCGTTGCTAGACGTCGATATCTCCAGTGCGAGTTCCGCACTCGTCAACGTTACCGGCGGCAACGACATGGCCATCGAGGAAGCCGAAGGCGTCGTCGAGGAAATCTACGACCGGATCGACCCCGACGCCCGCATCATCTGGGGGACCTCGATCGACGAGAGTCTCGAGGGCAGCATGCGGACGATGATCGTCGTCACGGGCGTCGAGTCGCCCCAGATTTACGGTCGTCAGGACGGCGAAGCCGTCCAGCCCGCGGGAGCAGGCGGTGACGACATCGACTTCGTCGAGTAATCGCGCCTTGAGCGCGCCGCGTCGGCGATTCGAGTCCCAGCCTCCGCGTTTCTCTCGCGCTCTCTTCGGTCGCCCAGTCGCCACGCTTCGAGATGAACCGCTGTCAGTGCCGGCACACCCGCTATCCGTCGTGTGAACCGCCGAGAACGTGGTCCAACCGACGGGTCTCAGACGGACTCCTGTCAGTCATTGCCGGTGCAACCGCGACCACCCTGCGGTTGCACCGGTAAATCGGTACAGCAAACCGTATCAGTCGTCGGCGACTGCACCGTCGCGTCCGCTATCGGCCTCGAGATCGTCCTCGATGCTCGGCGGATATTTGCCACGGTCGAGTTTCAGATCTGACTGTGGGCGCGCCATGCAGGTCAGCGCGTAGTTTTCGGCTTCTGCTTCGGTCAGGCCGCGGGCGGCGGGTTGGGTGACCTCACCTTCGACTATTTCGGCAGAACAGGCCAGGCACATCCCCACTCGGCAGGAGTACTCCTGAGCGATCCCCTCCTCGAGACACCGGCTGAGGATCGTCTCCTTGTCGGTACAGGTAATCGTCTCACCCGTCCCGACGAACTCGACCGTATACTCAGTCATACGGTTCGGTACGGCGGACCTCACTAAAACTCTTTATTTCACTCCAGCGGAGCGAACCGGCCGCTTCCAACACGCAGATTCGCCACCGAAGCAGCCCCAGATCGCGGCCAGCCGCTTGATAAAACGTTTTCTTACCGCGGCGTCCACAGTGTTGATATGAGTACGCAGGAGCAGTCGGCCGCCACGACGCCGAAGACGAAGTCGCCGGACGTGGTCGTCGTCGGTGCCGGAACGGCAGGGTGCTACGCCGCAGCGACCATCGCACGGGAAGGGTACGACGTTGTCATCCTCGAGCGAAAGCCCGAATCCGAAGCGGGCCACATCGCCTGCGGCGACGCGTTGAAGGGTGCCGACAGCTTCCCCGAGGCGATCCCGAAGTCGAAACTCGAGCCCGCCTTTACGAATACGGGCGTCGATCACGGTCGCTTCGAGATCCCACAGGAGGATACCGTCCTTGAGATTCCGATCCCCGGCGAACTGGCCGTCATCGACCGCTGGGAGTACGGCCGCCGGATCATCGACGGGGCCGGCGACGTCGGCGTCGACTTCCAGTATGACACCGTCGTCAAAAACGTCATTCAGGATGACGACGGTCGCGTCACCGGTGTCGAAGCGATCCGAAACGGCGAGCCGCTCACCTACGAGGCCGACATCGTCATCGACGCCGCGGGCTCGCTGTCCGTCCTCCAGGATCACGTCGACTTCTCGGCCTCCGCGTTCGATACGAACGTTAACTATACGCACTTCTGTTCTGCCTACCGCGAGATCGTCCACGTCGACGAGCCCGTCGAGTGGGACGACGCGCTCGTTTTCAAGCCGACCGAACGGGCCGCAGGCTATCTCTGGTACTTCCCCCGCACGGAGACAGAGATCAACGCCGGCCTGGGCTTCCAGATGACCGAAGAGCCGATGAAACTCGTCGACGACCTCAAACGCGACCTCGAGACCCGCCCCGAGTTCCGGAATGCCGAGGTCGAGGACAAACTCGGCGCAGCTCTCCCCACCAGACGGCCCTACGATTCGGCCGTCCATCCGGGCTACATGGCTATCGGTGACGCCGCCGGTCACGTCAACCCCACGACCGGCGGCGGGATCGCCGGGGCCGCCTACGGCGGCAAGTACGCCGGCGAGGCCGCGATCGAGGCGATCGAGACCGGCGACGTCAGCGAGAAGGCCCTCTGGGAATACAACGAGCGCGTCATGGACCACTTCGGCGCACGCTACGCCGCGCTGGACGTCTACAACATCCTCTCGACGGCCGTCGACGTCGACGACCTGATGGGACTGCTCGCCGCGATACCCGGCGAGAAACTCGCCGAGGCGCTGTACTCGGGGAGTACGAGTCTCGGCCCGAAACTCGCCATCGAAAGCCTGCTCAACAGCCGCGGCCACTGGGGGACGATCTGGACGCTCTTCCAGACCAAACGCCGGGCCGACGACCTACTCGAGCTCTACGAAGGGTATCCCCACCACCCCGCCGCACTCGAGCACTGGCAACAACGCCGTGACGACATCATGGAACAGGTCTACGAGACGACTGGAGCAGAGCCCAAATACTAGAACCGACCTTTTTTACCCGGGTCCTCGCGCGGCCATCGGCCGCGCTCGAACCCGGGCAAAAAATCTCGACCAAAAACACCGGAAGAGCTGCGCTCTTCCGACCCCTCGTTCACTGCGTTCACGAGGAAGGCCGCTCACTCACCCTTCGGGTTCGCTCGCGGTTTCTGAATGGGTAGCTACCTGCCCTCCCCCGAGTCAGCCGGCTCTCGCGTTGCTCGAGCCGTCCTCCCGGCCACTGGTCACTCGAGACGGCTACGTCAGAGTAATTTAGTATTACTGGTCGGTGAGTTATAAATTCCTGTGGAAATACCCCTACTCCGTTAGGGAATTTCGCTTTTCCGATGCATCAAGTACCAGGTTGCATGGCACAGAGCCACACACGAAGACGGGCACTGACACTGATCGGAACTGCGGGCGGGATCGCGCTCGCCGGCTGTATGGGTGGGAGTGACAACGGCGGCGAGATGGGCGGTAACGGGTCGGGAGAAGAGATGAGTGACGACGAGATGAACGAGAGCGGAAGCGACGAGACAATGGCGAACGTCCGCGTCGCGCACCTCTCGCCGGATGCGCCGAACGTCGACGTAGACGTCGACGGCGACACGATCCTCGAGGATGTGCCCTACCGGGACGTCAGCGACTACCTCGAGCTCGCGCCAGGAACCTACACGGTGATGATCACGGCTGCAGGTGACCCTGATACGGTCGTGTTCGAGGATGACCTCGAGATCACGGACGGGGCGTTCACCATTGCGGCGCTTGGCGAACTGAGCGAGACGAACCAGCCGTTTGCACCGACAGTTCTTGAAGACGACATCAGCGATCCGGGTGACAACGCACGCGTCCGCCTCGTGCATGCCTCGCCGGACGCACCCGCTGTCGATGTCACGGTTGGTGACGGCGAGACGGTCTTGTTCGACGACGTGGCCTTCGGCGAGGCGGCGACGACCGAAGTGCCAGGCGGCGACTACACACTCGAGGTCCGACCAGCGACTGAAACCAACGACGGCGACGTGGTCGCGACCTTCGACGTGGCACCCGAAGCCGGTAGCGTCTACACCGCCTTCGCGGTCGGCTACCTCGAGCCCAAATCGGCCCCCGCCGACGCGCCGTTCGATCTCGAGGTCGTGATGGACGCCTGATGAGGGTCGGTCGTGACCCGGTATCGAGACCGTTCAGTCACGCCCGTCGACGGCAGTTCTGAGCCGGTCGATCCGTGTTTCGGTGTCGGGGTGTGTCCCGAAGATTCCCCGAGCGATGACCCGCCGGGTCCGGTCGAAAAAGCGGTGCTCCTCCCACGGCGGCGGGACGATCGAGAACGCCGCGGTAGACCGGTGGTCGCGCAGATCCGTCGCAGGCCGCCGTTCGAGTTCGGCGTCGAGCGTCTCGAGCGCACTCGCGAGGGCGGCCGGATCGCCAGTGATCGCGACGGCACCGTCGTCAGCGACGTACTCCCGATAGCTCGAGACGAGGGCGACACACCACCGGCTCACCGCGTACGTGACGGCTGCAGGAATCGCGAGGACCGGATTCGCGACGTGGCGATCGACCGTTGCGCTCGCGTTCGCCGCGGGAAGGGCGAGAAAGGTCATCACGGCCGCATCCCGGTGTACGACGTGTGCGAGTTCGTGTGCGAGCACCGCTTCGAGTTCCCGGTCATCGAGGGTCTCGAGCAGCCCACGGGAGACCACGACCGTCGACGTCGCGGGTCGGTAGCCGACCGTGATGGCCCGCGGGGTGGCACTCGAGCCAATGCGAACCGTCGGCGTGGGAACGTCGGCCTGGGCCGCGAGCCGGCCGACCGTCGCCTGAAGGGTCGCCAGATCGTGGTCATCCGCCCTGGTCGTGGCCGTGGCTCGCGACTCGCGTCGCTCACCCCGCTCGAGATCGCGAAGCACTGCGCTCTCGCCGGCGTATTCGGACCGAATCGTGGTACCGATGTGTAGCCCGACGATACAGAGGCTGCCGACTGCCGCCAGTCCCGGGAGGTGATAGACCGTCGGAACGACCGTCGCGGCAGCGAAACAGAGACCGAGGACGACGACGCCTGCGAGCGTGACACCAAAATAGCCGGACGCCGGTCGATCCGTCAGCTCGCCGATCCCCTCGAGCACGCTGCGCATTTCGGTCGTGATCCCGACGGGCTCGTCGGCCGCCACGGTCGTGGGCTCATGCACCGAATACCCGGAGCGCTCCGTCTCGTCCGCGTTCGACCAGTCGACCGCCGCGTAGAGGAGCCAGCTAACGACGACAGCAGCGACGAGGACCCCACAGACGAGTATCGCCGCTCTGAGCGAACCCCCTAGGACCGAGACGAGCAGATACCCGGTCGCGACTATCGACGACAGCATCACCAGCAGATACGTTACTGCGGCGACTTCGATCGCCGTCTCCGTGGGAGCTGGTTCACTCTGGACCACGCGAACGGCACAGCCCGCCGCGAGTGCCAGCCCGCCATAGACGACGCCGGTGGGAACGACGGCGAGTGACGAACTCCCGAGTGCGAGCGTAAAAACGAGGTAAGGAAGGGATATCGCCACTCCAGACGCGAGACCGATCGACACGACCTCGATGGCGACGAGAAGTCCCATCGCGAGCACGAGGAACCCCACCGAGACCGCCATGCGCCCCCAGAGGGCGGCCCGCACGCGGGTTCTCTTCACGACCGGCTCACCTCGAGCAGTCGATGATGGCCCCGCCAGTGCGTGTCGACGGAGTCGTCGCCCCTTGATCGACCGACCATCGTGTCACGTGGTTCGGTTCGATGATGAAGACTGTTCGGATTGTCGATATCAGTTCGCCCGCCGGCTCAGCCGCTCGATCGTCCCGGCCAACACGTCGACGCCGTGACCGATGCTCGCCTCGTCGACGTCGAACGTGGCAGTGTGGTGGCCGCCGGGGTGATCAGTACCGACACCGACGTAGCAGGCGCTGCCGCCGCGTTCCTGGACCGCTCGCATCAGATAGGTCGCGTCCTCGCTGCCGCCGAGTTCGTCGCGCTCGAGGACGCGCTCGACGCCCGCCGTCTCGCCGGCCACGTCAGCCACGATCGAAACGAGTTCGTCGTCGCTGCTCGCGCTGGGTGCTTCGGCACCGGTCTCGATCGACACCTCGCAGTCGTGCATTTCGGCGGCACTCCGGAGTACCTGCTCGGCGCGGTGTTTCATATACTCCATCAGATCGGTCGTCTCGCCGCGCACTTCGGCGACGATGCGGGCCTCGTCAGGGATGACGTTGGCGGCGCTGCCACCCTCGACGACGCCCGCGTTGACCCGCGTCTTCCCATCGTTGTGCCGTGGGATGCCGTAGAGGTTCTGGACGGCCGTTGCCATCGCCTGCACGGCGTTACGGCCCTGTTCCGGATGGCCGCCAGCATGGGCCGATTCGCCCGTGAACTCGGCCTCGAGATGCGAAACCGCCAGAAAGCCATCGATCCCCGCGACGACCTCGCCGGTCGGGTGGTCGAGGCCAATGTGCATCGCGAGCAGGGAGTCGATGTCTCTGATATGCTCGCTTTCGGCCATCGACTTGCCACCGCCGACGACCTCCTCGGCGGGCTGGAAGAACACCTTCAGGGTGCCCGCAAAATCGCTGTCTGCAATTCGCTCGAGGACGCCGATTCCGATCGTCGCGTGGGCGTCGTGGCCGCAGGCGTGCATCGCGCCGTCGTGTTCGGAGCGAAAGTCGGCTGCGGCGGGCTTGTGGGACAGTTCCTCGGATTCGGGTCGTGGGAGGCCGTCGATGTCGACGCGCAGGCCGACGGTTGGCCCCTCGCCGCGTTCGATGACGGCGACGGCACCCGTGTAGCCGCCTTCGAGTCGCTCGAGCGTGGCAGTATCGACATCCGTCTCGTGGGCCTGCTCGTACCAGGGGGTCAGCTCCGCGTCGTCGGGCACTGCCAGCCGGTGGTCGCCCGCGATCGCCTCTGGTCCGACGTGGAGGGCATCGAGGTCGTCGCCGAGGCGCGACTCGAGTTCGTCGACGATCCGTGCAGTCGTATAGAATTCGCGCCAGGCAGGCTCGGGTCGCTGATGCAGGTCTCGCCGGAGGGTTACGAGGTCGTCCGCGGTCATGGTACACTCTCCGCGAGACTAATAAAAAGCTCTGGCGGCGACTCGTCACGACTCAAAAACTGTGATCAGTTCCCGCGGCCAGCGCCGTGGATCTGTTCGACTTCGGCCTCGATATGGACCGAATCGGGGAAGTTCTGCGATGCGATATTGCGTGCGAGATTGTCGTGACCGTGGATCTCGAGTTCACGAGTGAAGACGGTGTAGTCCCACGAGGAGAACCGCCGATCGTCGTCGGCGTGGAGTCGGCAGCGCTGGGGAACCGAGAGTCGCTCCGGCGGATGCGAGTGGGGGCCTTTGAGTGCTGCGCCCTTTCGCTCGGCGGTGGTTTTGATGTCCTCGACGATACCATCGAGTGCGGCGCGATCGCCGCTCTGGAGCGTCAGACGGGTGACGAAGGTCATGGCTGGTGCTGTCGAATAGATCGACGGTGGGCGCGTAAAAAGTTGCTGAGATCGGTCGATACTGATCAGGCCCGGTGAACGACTGCGGTCGATCGGCCGGTGATGGCGTGAAAATCACGCCCACAATCAGCATACGCTGGACGAACAGTCCGATATTCTCTTAACGTCGCATCTGTTAGCCTACTTAATGGCAGTCGAAGCTACGAGCGCAGGCGCGATCCTCTTCCGCGATACGCGGGGCCGGCGCGAGTATCTTCTACTCAAGAGCCGCCCAGGCGATTGGGAGTTTCCCAAGGGCGGTGTCGAAGGAGATGAAGAGCTACAGCAGACGGCGATCCGCGAAGTAAAGGAAGAGGCAGGTATCGAACAGTTCCGGCTCCTCGACGGCTTTCGCAAGGACTACGACTACGTCTTCGAGGCGAACGGCAAGACGATTCACAAGACCGTTCACCTCTTTATTGCGAAATCGTTCGAGGCCAGCGCGGAACTCTCAAACGAACACCGCGACCTCCAGTGGCGCGACTACGAACAGGCGATCAACACCGTCACGCAGGACGGACCACGAGAGATCTTGGAGGACGCCCACGAGTTCTTAGACGAACTCGAGGACGAGGAAGAGTAGGGTGACGACGGCTCATACCGCGACGCCGACATCGGACAAGTTGGTGTCCTGATCGTCGCTGTCGTCCGCAGTTGCAACCTCATTGGACCACCGATAGTAGCGCTGCTGATTAGCCACGTCACTACTCAGCACGGAACTCGCTACCGCTCCGTACTCTCCTCTCATCGAAAGTGTTTCTTATCGCCAATGAGTCCACTGGTTGTGAACGAGACATGTTAGAAGATGGACTCTCATATCCGGTTCGGGGCGACTGGGTCGGACGGATATTGATCGGTGGCGGACTCGTACTCCTCTCAGTGTTGCTGTTTCCTGCGATTCTCTTGACCGGCTACTGGATCCAGGTGCTCGAGAAGACGGTTGCCGGCGACGAGAACCCACCGAAGTTCACTGAGTGGGGCGACCTCTTCGTGAAGGGCCTGGCCGGGACGGTCATCGGACTGGCGTATGCGATCGTGCCGACGACCATCTATTCGGTGGTCGTATTCGGCTTGATCGGCGTTGGGTTAGGGCTTGGCGGTGATGGTGGTGGACTGATCGCCGGTATCGGGTTCATGACAGTCTTTGCAAGCATTCCACTGATGCTGATCATCTACTACATCGTTCCCGCGGGGCTGACCAACTATGCTCGCGAAGGGTCGATCAGCGCAGCGTTCGACATGAGCGCGATCAAGCCCGTCCTGCTGAGCACCGACTATCTGTTGGCGGCGCTCTTTCCGATGGCCGTGGCCGTCGTGCTCATGATCGTCAACTCTACTCTGGTATTTACCGTCGTCGGCGCGTTACTCGTGCCGTTCATTGGGTTCTATGCGAACGTCGCGATTTTCCGCATGTTCGGCCATGCGTTCGCGACAGCCACCACGAGCGGAACGTCGCGGTCGACTTCGACACCCACCACGTTCTGAGGCCGGATCGACTTCGGTCGAATGCCGCTTTCGGTTTCGTTGGTGGCTCGATCCCGACAGCGACGCGTCGAAGCCGAAATGAACACACCGTAGTACACATGTCGGTCCCGACCCTATCGTGAACAGTGCAGCGCGACCCCGGACACGAATTCGGATTCGAGTTACGGGCCTGCCGATGGGCCGAACTGGCGTGGCCGCCAGCAACCGCTGCCGGCGACGACACCGCGACCGTCGTTGCCCGTCAGCTCGGCACCAAGCGCCGCCGCTGGGACACCATCGTTCTCGAGTGCGATCCAGATGCCCTCCGTCGCCGCGCCCGATTCGGTCCCGACCGACTCGACAGCGATCTCCTCCACATCGTCCGAAACGCCCCCACCGAGTGGACCTATTACCGCGACGCGCTCCCCCATCCCGGCTACCCGTGGCGGTACGTCCGCGAGGCGATCCACCGCGCCGACGACCGCGGGATTATAGAGACGCGAAAGTCGGGCAACCGTATCGAGATCCGCCGCAAGTGGGTCTATCCCGACTGGCTCGAGCGGATCGTCGCGATCGAGAACAAACCGGCCCTCGATGCCAGCGCCGCCCGCGCGCTCGGCTCACAACTCGAGTACGACGTCACCATGGGGCTGGCCGACGAGGTCTGGGTCGCGACCCGACAGACGGACAAGACCGTCGAACCCGCACTCTTCGAGGATCTGCCGGTCGAAGCGGGCATTCTTACGCTCGAGCCCGAGAGCCTGACCGCCGACGTCGCCTGGTATCCCCGAACGCTGGCGGTCGACGAACCGGGAACGAGAATTCTCGAGCGCCCCGACGGCAGCGCTCGCGACGCATCGGCGGCCCGGTTCGAGTACGTCGATTCCGAGACGAAAGCCGACACACGGCTCGCGATCGCCGAACGCGCCTACGAACGCGGCTGGCGCTCCTTCGTCGAGACGATGCGTCCCGACTGCCGGCACTTCCAGTTGTGCGCTCGAGACGGCCAGCAGGCGCTGTCCTACTGTGCTGCCACCGGTCGGTGCCAGACGGCAAGGGAATGTGCCGGCTCTTGTCCTCACTTTGAACCCGAGCCGCCGGTCTGGCGCACTCGTGGCTGGCCGATCGAAGGAGGTCCTGGGAAACGGCTCCAACAACTGCTCGCCGAGCGTCGCCGTCGTCGACGGCCGGATCTGTAACGCAGCCGGCAGCCACAATCGGAGGTGACGAACTTACTCGGCGACGGCGACCTCGAGGTCGTCGCGCTCGACGGCCAGCCGGAAGGTAGGAACAGTGCGGTACTCGACCTCGACGACGCCCTTGCGGCGCAGACTCTGGAGGCCCGAGCGGACGTCCTCGGCGTCGGGGTCGACGTCGTATTCGTCCCGAAGGTTGTGAAGCACCGAGACGACGCTCTCGGATCGCTCGCCGGGGGCAGCCAACACCGCGACGATCTGGGCTTGCAACTTGGGGACGCGGATTTTGGAGGGGATTCCGTCGGCGTCAGGATCGCTCTCGATGCCCGGTTCGACGTCGACCAGGTCAGCCGCTTCGGCGGTCGCCCGAATCAGGCTGTTGTCGTCCCGAAAGTAGTAGTCACCGAGTTCGTTCTCCAAGTACTGATGGACCTCGCTGCCACTGTCCATATCCCAGCGCTCCTGCAGCTCGGCGTTCTTCGTCGGCTGTAGCTCCACTACGTCCGCCAACCGGTCTGTGGCCTCCTCCGAGAGCGTCATCGTGAAAGCGTATGTGTATCCGCTACTTTTGCGTTGCGTCCCGTCGTGTTCCGATCACTCACTGCCGAAAACCGGCACTGGGGCCGTCGTCTCGAGCGTCTCCTCGACCTGAGTGTAGACCAGGATCGCCCCGAAGACGGCGAGAACGGACCCGAAGACGAACGGCACTCTGAAGCCGAACCCGACTAGCGCACCCGACGAGAGCGGGCCAGCAGCGATCCCGTAGCCGAAGGCCATCGTGAGCACTGAGAGCTTCGACCCCGATTCCCCTTTCCCGGCGAGATCGCCCGCCAGCGCCAGCGACGGGGCAAAGACCATCGCGGCCGCAACACCCTGAAACAGCCGCGCAACGAACATGAGCATCGACGAGAGAATGAATCCCTGAACGAGCGTCGTCGGGATCAACAACACCATCCCACCGACGATAAAGGGCCGGCGGCCGTACCGATCGCAGGCTCGCCCGATCGGCGTCTGGAGGGCGACCTGCGCGAGGATAAACGCCGCAAACTGCAGGCCGAACCAGGTCGCACCCTGCTCGAGCCGAGCGTTGACCTCGGGTTGAATGGTCGCAAAGAGCGCGATCCCCGTGGCCATGAAAAACGACGCAAGGCCGAGTGTGAAGATCGGATCGAGCAGGTTCGGCCCCGTCCGATCGCGGATCGGGATCGAGAGGTCCGCACCCGCGTTCGCCGCCGTCGACTTGGGATCGGAGACAAGCACCGTCACCAGCACGTAGCTGATCGTCGCCGTGACCGTGGCGATGTAGAAGGCAGCGTCGAACCCATTGACCGTCACTCCACCGGGAAGCGTGTACGGGCCGAGATTGACGACGGCACCGGCGACCGCAGGGCCGGCACCAAAGCCGACCAACCGGAAGGTGTTGTAGACACCCATGTTCCCGCCGCGGTCGCCACTCGAGGCGAGTTCGTTGACAAGCGCCACCGACGCGGGAATGATGAAAGCGACGCTGACCCCCTGCAGCCCGCGGATGACTAACAGGGAGACGTACGTCTCCGCGAAAACGTAGGCGATGTTCGTCAGCGCAAGCCCGGCAAGGCCGACCAAAATAAAGGGCTTGCGCCGGCCAAACCGGTCCGACAGTCGGCCTGTAACCGGCTGAAAACTACTGTTGAGAAAGCCGAACAACGAGAGGATCAGCCCGATTATCAGCGACTCCCCGAGGCCGAAGGCCGTCCCGCCGACGATGCCGCTCGTGACATACAGCGGAATAACGATGATCAGAAACGAGTTGCCGATCCCGTCTGCCATCCGGGCACCCGCCAGCGCGAGCACCCGTCGATCCACGGCAAACGGCGCAATAACCCGCTCGAGGACACTCCGCATGGATCATAGCTGTGTGGCCCCACCCGATTACAGTTTCGACGAATCGGCGCGGTCCCGGTGACAGTACGGACAATCGTCGCAGAAGTACATGCTACCGGACGGCGTCTCGTTACCCATGCCAGCAGTCAAACTCAGCCGCATCGAGACCACCCTCGCGGACCTCGAGTACCCGATCACGACCGACCGCGCGGCCGCCGCCCTCGAGGATACCACGCTCCTCCTGGCCGACGGCGAGCGAAACCTGGGAGCGCTCATCGAACGCAGTGGGAGCGACCGCTTCGAGTCAGTCGAGGACCTCTGGACGGAACTCAACAACGTCCTCCCGCGGGAAGCCGTCGGAGAGCCGTATCAGTCGGAAGGCGACGCCTGATACGGGCTGCTGTCAGGCAGTGCCGGTACAATGGCGACCCGTCCGACGCTTGCACCGGTAAACCGGGACAGCAGACCGTATGAAGGCCTTCCGAAGCGAGAGGGCGCACAGCGACCTAAACGGGTGCCTTAAGTCGCTCGACGCCCGTAGCCCGGACAACGATGGAATTCTGCGACGAATGCGGTTCGATGATGAAAGCCGACGACGGCATCTGGAAATGCAACAGCTGTGGCTTTACCAAGCCGAAAGGTGACGCCGCCCAGTACACGCTCACCGAAGACCAGGAAGCCACCGAGATCATCGAATCCTCCGAGGAGACCTCGCTGCCCGAAACCGACGCCATCTGCCCCGAATGTGGCAACGACCGTGCCTACTGGTACATGCAACAGATCCGCTCGGCCGACGAGTCCGAGACGCGCTTCTTTATCTGTACCGAATGCGAGCACAAGTGGCGCGAGGACGACAACTAACGAAATTTTGCGCTGCGGTCTGTCGCGCTGACGGCAGTTGAACTGCCGCACAGCGCGACGTGCCTCGGCAAAATTTCGATTAAAAGCACTCCTCCCTCCCCGATGGGTCGGTCGTCGGCCCGCTCGCTTCCGATGGTCGCTCGCGGCGAACGGCTGTAAAGCGCCTGCCCTTCCCCGAGTCGCGGGCTCCGCGCGTTACTTGGAGCCCGCTCCCGGCCACCGCTCAGTGATTCTGCTACTGAAACGGTACCGCGATCGGTTGGTGGAAATCCCAGTACGGACCAGAACTCGAGCGAAGAGAAACCGCGAGAGACTACGTTACTCGTTGCGCGCGATCGTCAGGTAGCCGGTGTGGCCGACGGGTGCGGTCGACGGCCGCGAGCCACGGTCGTCGAACTGCATCTCGCGTTGGATCGTCTCACGCGTGGTCACGTCCGCGAGCCCGACCTCGTGGGCTGTCTCGACGACGTCACGAGTCGACTCGATGAACGGACTGTAGACCGCGACGAAGCCGCCGTCAACGAGCAGCTCGGGTGCGTGTTCGACCATCGTCGCCGCATCGCCCGTATCGAGCGTCATAACGTCGAACGACGCGGGCTCGAGGTCCTCAAGCTGCTCAGTTACATCGCCGGTTCGGACATCGACAGCATCGGAAACGCCACCCAGCGACATGTTCTCGCGGGCGACATCAGCGAAGTCGGCATCTCGCTCGTAGGTCACCACCGATGCGCCGGCGCGAGCCATCATCGCCGCGAGCACGCCCGTGCCGGTGCCGGCGTCGAGGACCCGGTCGCCGCCTGCGATCCCCGTCTCGCCGATCACCAGCCCGATGTCGCGGGGGACCATCGGCGCACCGGTCCGCTCGAAGTGATGGAAGAGATCCGGGCCGCGCAGTCGACGCACCTGGAACTCGTCGCCCAGATGCGTCTCGACAATGTCGCCCGACTCGACGTCGTCGGGAACCTCGAGCACGCCGAGGTCGGTCCCCATCTCGTCGCCGGGTTCGACGAGAAACTCGCGGTCGCCGCGGACGAGCAAGACCGGCATGCGGTCGCTCTCAGCGTCGCTGGCACCGCTCACGCGAGTCACTCGAGGGACTCGACCGCTGCGGCGAGATCGCCGTCGGTCGCTTCGAGGGCCTCGCGGGCCTCGTCCTCGCTGACATCGGCTCGCATCGCAACGAGTTCGACGTCGTCGTCGGGGATCGACGAGCCAGCGTCGTCGTCAGCCCCAGTGCCACCGGCAGAGCCGGCTTCGACTTTCTCGGGCGAGCCGATGACCTGATAGGTCTCCTGCCCGCGGGCGTCCATCTTGGTGACTTCGGCGTCGCTGAACACGAGGTCGTGCTCTGCAGTGCGGATGATGACCTCTTCGGCGTCGATGTCCTCGACGTCGATTCCCATCTGTTTCATCATCTGTTCCATTTTGCGCGGATTGAGTCCGCCGCCTCCTCCTCCAAACATACTCGCCACGTCGCCGTGAGCGACCTTTTACTTTGTCGTTCGAGGATCGCTGCCCGGGTCGCCGAACCGATCCATCGGGCTCGAAACGGGGTCGGTGACCGACGGGTTCAACCGGCGCTAGTGCGTGCCATCTGGCCATGGCCGACGAATTCGACGCCCTGCTCGAGGCGCTCGAACTGAAAGACGAGTCGCGAACAGGGTGGGTCCTCCGCAGGATCGACACGCCGGAATCGGTGGCTGCACACACGTGGGGGATGGCGACGCTATGCCTGCTCTATGCAGAGCAGGCTGGCGACGCCGTCGACCGTGATCGGGCGGTCTCGATGGCACTGGTCCACGATCTCGCGGAAGCGCGCACGGGAGATATCGCGACTCGCGCGGATGACGAGCACCAGCGGGTATCAGACGAGGAGAAAACGGCCCGCGAGCGGGCGGCGATCGCTGAGCTGCTCGAGCCGTTCGACACCGATGGCGAGTTTCGCTCGCTCTGGGAAGAGTACGAGACTCGCGAGACGCCGACCGCACAGTTCGTCAAGGACATGGATCTGATCGACAACTGCCTGCAGGCACTCAAGTACGAACGCGAAAACCGATACGACGACGCCGAGGAGAACGCCGCCTTCTCGCAGTACGAGAACTTAGACGAGTTCTTCGCCACGGCCGCACCGCGACTCCACACTGAGATTGGTGAGACGCTGTTCGCGGAAACCAAGACACGATACGAACGGGAGATCGGAAGAGAGTGCCAATTGTAGCCGGCTGTGGTCGCCGCCCGTCTGATTACGACTCAGCAGGCGCGCCTTCGCGCACGTTCACTGCCATTCCCGTCTCGAAGTCCCGGATCGCCCCGGCATCGAGTTGTGCCGTGCCGACCGCGAGCAACTCGCCGCGTTCGTGGACGACCAGCACCTCGTCACCCGGCCGGATCTCGTCGCCGGCCTTGAGAACGAACTTCGTGAAGACGTTCTTCTCGTCGCGGACGAACGGCTCACTTTCGTCGTCGACGACGACGCGATAGGCGGGGTATGGGAGGGCGGCGTCGAGCCGGCGACCGCCCTCGAGACCCAGCGTAAACCGGCCGTCGGTGCCAAAGGAGACGATCCGTCCCGACTCGGCGTGAACCTGCTGTGGCCGTCCCGACGTGGTGCGTTTGATCGTCAGCGATTCGTCGGGCGGGAACAGCGCCGCGCCCGCACCTGCACCGAACTGATAGTCAGCGATGGTCCGAAGCTGGGAGAGGCCGGCACTCCCGTCTGCTGGCTCGCTCATTACCCGACGGTTGGTCTGCCGGATCGAAAGCCCTTCGACCTGCCGGCGTGGTGAGCGTGGCCCGATAGATGAAAGTGATACTTATAAGGGTTCGCTCGAGTGCTCTCGGCAGGACATGGACGTTACGCAAATCGGCCTCGGAGCCACCCTACTCGTCATCGGGACTCTGACGCTGATCGGGCCCGCCACGCTCGCTACCGGACCGCTTACGTATCTCGTGACCGGGTCGACGTTGTTCGTGACGGTCGCTGCGCTGTTGTTCGGACTGTGGCAACGCCAGCAGCCGACGTAGTCCTGCCTCGAGTGGGGCAGACGCGTTAGAGCAAGAAGGTCTCGTGGCGCTCTTCTAAGTCGAGGAACGAATCGGCCGCATCGATGAGTTCCTCGGCTGTCGAGGACTCGAAAGCCATCACTTCGACGCGGACGCCCTCGTGGCGTAGGTGCGAGCAGAGCCGCGAGAAGTCGCCGTCGCCCGTACAGAGGACCATCGTGTCGACGTGGTTGGCCAGCGTCACCGCGTCAAGGCTCATGCCGACGTCCCAGTCGGCCTTCTTGGTGCCGTCGGCGAACGTCTTGATGTCCTTGATCTTTGGTTCGAAGCCGATGTCGATCAGCGCCTCGAAGAAACTCTCCTCCTCGGGGGCCTCGGCGCGGATAACGTAGGCGATCGCGCGCGTGAGCTGGCGGTCCTGCACGGCTTTCTCGAGCAAGGCCGAGTAGTCGATATTACGGCTGTGGAGACTCTGTGCGGTATGATAGAGGTTCTGGGCGTCGACGAGCACGGCGACGCGCTGCCCGGGATGAATTTCCGTCACGTATCTGCATATCGCGCGCCAGTGTAAAAAGTCGCGTCGGTCGCTCGTGACCGGCGACGACGGCACTCCAGTTAGCGGCGGAGTTTCTCGATGCGTTTTTCGGTCGGCGGGTGGGTCGCGAACACCTTCTGGAGGAGCGAGCGATCGGCGTTGAAGATACACAGCGCGCTCACGCTGTCGTCGAGCTGTGACTCACGACCCTGCGATCCCTTCGAGATCTTCTCTAAGGCGCGAGCGAGCGGGTCGCCGCTGCCGATATACTGGCGGGCGTCGTCGTCGGCGACGTACTCGCGATAGCGCGAGATGGCCAGCACGAAGACCATCACGAGCATCTGGGCGAGGTTCGAGATGAGCATCCCGACGAAGATGCTGCCGATGTTGCGATCGTCGCCCATCATGTAGACCATGTAGGCGACCCAGCCGACCATCATCCC
This sequence comes from Natrinema hispanicum, assembly GCF_004217335.1. Lineage (GTDB taxonomy): Archaea > Halobacteriota > Halobacteria > Halobacteriales > Natrialbaceae > Natrinema > Natrinema hispanicum. The sequence goes on along the minus strand of NZ_SHMP01000003.1, from coordinate 1,175,834 downwards.
GACCGACTGACCGAGCACCATCGTGATGACGTCACGGTTCTTGATGTGGGCGAGTTCGTGGGCGATCACACCCTCGAGTTCGTCGCGCTGGAGCAGCCGGATGAGTTCTGTCGAGACAACGACGACGCCGTTGCCCTTTCGACCGGTCGCGAAGGCGTTGGGGACGCCCATCTCCATGACCATCAGCGTCGGCTTGTCGATGCCCATGTCCTGGGACAGCGACTCGGTCATCCGATGGATGTCCTGATACTGACCGTCTTCGGGCATCTCTTGGGCCCGTCTGGTTGCCGACCACGTCCCGATCTTGTACTGGATGGCCGGCAAGACGAGCAGGCCGAGTGCGACCAGCGGCCACATACTGAGGCCGAACATCGCCAGGCCGAAGGCACCGACCAGCATATAGAATGCAAACAGGATCGATCCAACGATCGCCATTCGCACTTTCAATCCAAAGTCCGTCATAGCAACCAGTACGTAGTGAGGCGGGATAAATTACGTGAAGACGGTCGTCACTCCCTAACACGGTTCAATCAGCTGTCGAGCAAAGACAGAAAAAATAAGGCAGATTAGCGCAACGGAACGGATATGCGCCACGTCGCTCATCCGACCGTCAGTCCCGTCGTGAGCGACGTCCCTCCTCGTTCTAAACGTAAACGTGCGTGAATGTGCTCGCGGCGGGCGTGGCATCCCCGTCCCGGGTACGATTCGACCGCGCACGACCGACTGCTGACCACCCACCGACCGGAACCGATACACCCTACCGGTTGGGGGCCGAGACACGACCCAACGACATCCCATGACAACACTCGACCTTTCGGGCGTCTACCCCGCAATGTGTACGCCCTTCGACGAAGACGGACGGATCGACTACGAAACGCTGCAGCAAGACGCACAACGGCTCGAGGAAGCAGGCGTCGACGGGCTCGTCCCCGTCGGCTCGACCGGCGAATCGGCGACGCTGACCCACGACGAACACGTCCGCGTCGTCGAGGCGGTCATCGAGGCCGTCGACGACGTCCCCGTCATCGCGGGCACGGGCTCGAACAACACGCGTGAGGCACTCGAGCTCTCCGAACGCGCTGCCGATGCCGGCGCGGACGGCCTCCTGCTGATTTCGCCGTACTACAACAAGCCCGAACAGCGCGGACTGATCGACCACTACCGGACGATCGCGGACGCGGTCGACCTCCCACAGATCGTCTACAACGTCCCCTCGCGGACGGGCCGCAACATCGAACCCGATACAGCTGTCGAACTCGCGAGCCACGAGAACATCGCGGGCTTCAAGGCCGCAAGCGGCGATCTGGGCCAGATCGGCGAGATCGCCGAGCGCACGACCGACGAGGACTTCGCGGTTCTCTCGGGCGACGACGCACTCACCCTGCCGACGATCTCCGTCGGTGGCACCGGAACGATCAGCGTCGCGGCGAACATCGAACCCGAGCGCACGTGTGCGATGGTCGGCGCGGCACTCGACGGCGACTACGAACGCGCCCAGCAGCTCCACCACGAACTCGGCCCGCTGTTCCGCGAACTCTTCGTCGAGACCAACCCGATCCCGGTCAAGGAAGCCATGCAGATCCGCGGCTACGGCCCCGCTCGCATGCGCTCGCCGCTGACCCGGCTGGCAGAGGAGTACCGCGAGGGGCTCGAGGCCGTCCTCGCCGACTTAGAGCGCGAGCCGACCGAGATCACGGACGTAGACGCGGCGGAGGGTGATCGATGACGGTTCGGCTCGGTGTCACCGGCGCGACGGGCCGGATGGGCCGTGAAGTACTCGCCGCCGCGACGGGCCGCGAGGACTGCGAGGTCGTCTTCGCCGTCAATCGCGACCCGGACGGCGAAACAGTCGACGGCGTGGAGATCGAGCCCGCATCGGAGTTCGACTCCCTGGTCGCCGATCGCGAGCCCACCGCCGTCATCGACTTCACCGGCCCCGAGTCGGCCGTCGAGTACGCCGAGGTCTGTGCCGATGCGGGCGTCGCCTACGTCACCGGTACGACCGGCTTCGACGACGACGGCCTCGAGGCGCTCGAGGCTGCAAGCGAGGACGTGCCCGTCCTCCACGCGCCGAACTTCGCGCGCGGCGTGCAGGCGCTGGTCAACGTCGTCGGTGAGGCGGTCCAGAACCTGCCGGGCTACGACGTCGAACTCGTCGAGACCCATCACAACGGCAAGCGCGACGCCCCGAGTGGGACCGCAAACCGCCTGCTCGAGGAGATCGAAGCCAATGGCGAGTTCACCGAGCGCGCGCACGGCCGTGAAGGTGATGCACCGCGCGAGGCCGGCGAGATCGGCGTTCACGCACTGCGTGCGGGCGATATCACCGGTGAACACGAGATCATCCTCGCGGGCAACCACGAGGAGGTTCGGCTGACCCACCGCGCCGAGGATCGTGGCGTCTTCGCCGCTGGCGCGGTCGACGCGGCGGTCTGGATCGCTGGACAGAAGGCAGGCAGCTACGACTTTGCGGACGTGATCGCAGAATGAGCGCACTCGAGACCGACATCGACGAGCTGTGGGAGCGCAAGCAGAACGACGAGATCGACGCCGACACCGCCGGCGAAGACGCATACGCAACGCTGGATGCCTTCCTCGACGCGCTCGAGGCCGGCGAGATCCGCGCCGCCGAGAAATCGGGTGGCGAGTGGGAGGCAAACGAGTGGGTCAAGCAGGGCATCCTGCTCAACTTCGGCCTGCGTGCGACCGAGCCCCGCGAGTACGGCGGTGTGACGTACAACGACGTCCTCCCGCTTGCGGACTCGAGCGAGTACGGCGACCGCGGCAGCCGCAACACGCCCGACGGCACCGTCGTCCGCCGTGGCGCGAACATCGGCTCCGACTGCATCCTGATGAGCCCCGCGTTCGTCAATATCGGCGCGCGCGTCGGCGATGGCACCCTCGTCGACTCCTGTGACACCGTCGGCTCCTGTGCGCAGATCGGCGACAACGTCAAACTCGGCGCGAACACCCTCATCGGGGGCGTGCTCGAACCGGTCGAGGACGCACCGGTCATCGTCGAGGACAACGTCTCGCTCGGCGCTGGCTGTCGCGTCACCAGCGGCTTCGTCGTCGGCGAGAACAGCGTCGTCGGCGAGAACACGCTGTTGACGCCGCGCATCCCGGTCTACGACCTCGTCGAAGAAGAGGTGCTGTACGGCGAACTGCCCGCCGATCGGCGCGCCTTTACCCGCTTCGTCGAGTCCTCGGTCAGCGACCACGACCTCTTCGACGGCGGCGCGTACAAGCCCGCCGTCGTCGCGACCGACCTCGAGACGGAGACGCTCGAGGCGACCGAACGCGAAGACGCGCTGCGCGAATAGACGGTCCCGTCCGATATCGCTATCAGCTTTTTATGAGGTTAGCTCTCAAGTCTCGATCTCGCTGGTAGAACCCTCGAGAGCAGGAGTCCGAGATATCGATCACTCTCCAACTGCGATCGAGAACCCAAACCCTTGAATCCTCGCGGTTACTTGAACGTGGTAATGACTGACGCTGGGGCTTCACCGTCCGTCCGCCGCCTCTCCGCGTGGGACGCGGCCGAACTACAGACGCTCGTCGACGACTACGGCTCGCCACTGTACGTTCTCGACCTCGAGCGTGTCCGCCAGAACTACCGGCGGCTCGCAGCCGCGTTTCCCGAGGCCGACATCCTGTATGCGGTGAAAGCGAACGCGCTCGGTGCTGTGCTCTCAGCACTGCGCGAGGAAGGGGCCGGCCTCGAGTGTGCCTCCGCCGGCGAGGTCCAGCGAGCGCTCGCGGCGGGCGCATCCGGCTCCGAAGTGCATTACACGGCGGTCAACCCGCCGGCTCGCGACCTCGACTGGATCGTCGATACGTGGGCCGACCACCCCGAACTGACGGTCACGGCCGGTTCCGAGGACACGATCGACCGGCTCGCCGACCGTGGGTACGACGGCCGACTCTGCCTTCGGGTCAACCCCGGTATTGGCGCTGGCCACCACGAGAAGGTGCAGACCGGCGCAGCCGCGAAGTTCGGCGTCCCCGCAGAGCGTGCCGTCGACGTACTCGAAGATGCCGCCGATCGCGGCTTCGACGTCGTCGGCATCCACTCACATGTCGGCTCCGGCGTTTCAAACGACCAGCTCGACGCTCACCGAGAGTTCGTCGCACGGATGGGTGATCTCGCTCGAGAGGTGAGCGAGGAAGTGGGCGACCTCGAGTTCGTCGACGTCGGCGGCGGCTTCGGCGTCCCCTACCACGAGGACGAAGCACCGCTGGATCTCGAATCGGTCGCGGAGGCGACGCGAGAGGCGCTTGGCGAGGTCGACGCGCGGTTGGCGATCGAACCCGGCCGCTACTTCGTCGCGGACGCGGGCGTGTTGCTGACCGACGTGAACACCGTCAAGGCGGCCCGCGACACGACCGTCGTCGGCGTCGACGCGGGGATGACGACGCTGATTCGACCGGCGATGTACGACGCGTATCATCCGATCCGGAACCTGACGGGCGATTTAGACGCCGACGAGCGCGAGATCGTCCCGCAGACCGTCGCCGGCCCGATCTGCGAGAGCGGCGACGTTTTCTGTGCTGACCGCGAACTGCCGGCAACCGAACGCGGCGACACCCTCGCGATCGGCAACGCGGGGGCCTACGGCTACGAGATGGCAAACCAGTACAACTCCCGACCCCGGCCCGCATCCGTCGTCTGCGAGGACGGCGACATACGGCTCGCTCGCCGTCGCGAGACGGTCGACTACGTGACGCGTCCGGAACGTGAGGCACACAATGGCTCGGAGACGGATCGAAAGACCGACGACCACCCAGCGGTGAGCGACACCGACAACCAACGAGTACGATAGCACGATGACTGTTCCATTCCAGAAGTACCACGGCACCGGCAACGACTTTTTGATCATCCACGCGAACGAACACGTTCCCAATCGGGGCGCACTCGCCAAACGCGAGTGCGACCGAACCGACGGCGTCGGTGCCGACGGAGTGCTCTTCCTCGCGCTCGAGGAAGACTTCAACCCGCCACGTGTCGTTATGACGTTGTTCCAGCCCGACGGCAAGACGGCCGAGATGTGTGGCAACGGCGCGCGCTGTGCCGCCGAGTGGGCGATGGAGCGAACCGGAACTAACAGCGTGATGATCGACACGCAGGCGGGCACGCTGCGGGCCGACCGCGACGGCGAGAACGTCGTCGTGGAGATGACCGACCTCACGTTCGACCCCGACGAGGTACCGGTCGAGGCCGACGAACCGGTCCTCGAGGAGGAGATCGAAGGACTCGAGGTCTCGGTCGTCAACACCGGCGTCCCCCACGCCGTGAGTTTCGTCGACGACGTCGACGAGGTCGATCTCGAGGCGGTCGCGCCGCCGGTACGCCACGCCGACGTCTTCCCGGAGGGGACGAACGTCACGATCGCCAGCCCCGACGGCGATGGTGGCTTCGACCAGCGAACCTACGAGCGCGGCGTCGAGGGCGAGACCGACTCCTGTGGCACCGGTGCGGTCGCCATCGCCGTCGTGGCGCGCCGACTCGGGCTCACCGATGCCGATCCGGTCGACGTCCATCCGCCGGGCGGTGACCTGCAGGTGAGCTTCAACGAGCGCGGCCGGCCGACACTCGCCGGGCCAGTCGAGCACGAGTTCGACGGCGAAGTGACTCTCGAGTCGCCGGTCGAATCGTGACGGGCGACGAGTCTTCCGCCGACGCGTTCGATCCGGTCGCGTTTCTCGAGACTGCCGTTCAGCACGCGTCTCACGAAGACGTCGGGCCGATGCGGGAGTATCTCTGTGAGACGCTCGAGACCCACGGCGTCGATCCTCGCGTCGACGATGCCGGGAACGTGCTGGCGAGTCGCGGACAGCCAAGAGCCGAGGCCGAGACGCACGTCGTCTTGAATACCCACATCGACACGGTGTCACCGCACGTCCCGTTCGAACGCGACGGGGACGCTTCCGAAGCGAACGGTGGCGACGTGATCCGCGGCCGCGGCTCATGTGACGCGAAGGGACCGCTCGCGGCGCTGCTCGCTGCCTTCTTCGCGGTCGAGCCGACTGACAGCCGCGTCACGCTTGCAGTCACCCCCGACGAAGAGGTGCTCTCGACGGGAGCCTACGCGCTGGTCTCGGGCGACGACTCACCCACGCGCGATGCGGACGCGGTAATCGTTGGCGAGCCCACCGATATCGACGTCTGCACAGCGGCGAAAGGACGCTTCCAGGGGACGATCCACCTCTCGGGAGCAAACGCTCACGCCGCCGAACCCGAAACGGGCGTCAACGCGGTCGCGGCGCTCGAGGACGTCCTCGCGGCGATCCGAACCTTCGACGAGCGCGACGACGCACCGCCGACCCACCCGCAACTCGGTGCAGCGACGCTGACGCCGACCGTCGTCGAAGGCGGCGAGGCGACCAATCAGGTGCCAGCCGACTGCGCGCTGACGGTCGACCGGCGGAGCGTCCCGCCCGAAACCGCCGACGAGTTCCACGAGGCACTGACAGCCCATCTGCAGGCCGCAATCCCCGGCGATGTCGGTCTCGAGTTTCGCTTTACCGACCGGCCGACGCCGTTTCTCGAGGCCTGGGACACCGATCCCGACGCGGACGTGGCGAAGACGCTCGCGGACGCATCCGGCGGCGAGAGACGCCCGTTTACCGCAGCGACGGAAGCGTCGTATTTCGCGGCGGACGCCCCGACGGTCGTCTTCGGCCCCGGCGTCCTCGCCGACGACGAGGGAGCCGTCGCCCACGCGCCACGGGAGTACGTCCGGGTCGCGGCCGTCCGCGAGGCGGCGGGGACACTCGAGGAGACGCTCGCGGCGTTGCTCGAGTAAACGACCCACAGAGGACGGCCCTTTCAGTGTCCGATAGTGACTGGTTTCGCGCCGAGACGTACCGCTCGCGTGGTACACCGAACGATTTTGTCAACGGGAACCCAATTTAGTGTGGGTGAATGCCATGCAAAAGAACGTCGGCGGGATCGATCGTACCGGACGGATCGTCATTGGCGCGATCGCCGTGCTTGCTGGCATCGCCGCGCTGATGGGGTACTGGACCGTCGGCATCGTGACCGCGGTCATCGCACTCGTCATCGGCGCGATCTTGCTAGTGACCGGAACGACACAGAAGTGCCCGATCAACGACGCTGCTGGCGTCGATACGACGGAGTGATTGGGCCGACCGCGACGAGGATCACAGGGACATCAGCGCGATTGCCAGCACGCTCAGCGCGATGGCGGCAATTTTGCGCGGCGTGACGGTCTCCTCGAAGGCGACGATACCGACCAGCGAACTGACGACGATGAACAGCCCGTATATCGGCACGACGATGCTCACTGGTCCAAGCGCGAGCGCCCGGTAGTAGGTCAACAGTCCGATCGTCAGGAGGACGCCCATCGCGAGGATGTAGGGGGTGCGCGGATGCCAGAGGTATGGACGGACCGACAGGCCGCGAGCGCGGATCACGAGGCCGACTGTAAGGAACATCACCGAGTTCGAGAGGAACACTGCCAGCGTGCTGGGCAACTCGAGCATCGCGATCGAGAGCAACGGCGCAACCAGACTGTAGGACAGGAAGGCGAAGATCGACAGCCAGACGTACCGTCGCATCACGCCTCACCCCCCGCTGCGAGATAGATTGCAGCCGCCGCGACGACGATGCCGGCCGCGCGGGTCGCGGTCAACTCTTCGCCGAGAAAGACGATGCCGATGATCGAGCTCCCGACGATGAACAGGCCGTAGATCGGCACGACGACGCTGACCGGGCCGCGCTCGAGCGCCTGGTAGTACGCGAGGATGCCCGCGGAGAGAAACAGGCCGGCAACGTAGACGATCCCCGCCGACGGGCTGGAGACATCCGAGAGGCTGCCGGTTCCCGTGACGACGAGGACGACCGCCGTCAGGCAGGGAAAGATCGTCGTCGAGAGAAAGAGCGCGACAGCCGGCGGGACGTCTGACGTGACGACGCTCGTCAGCGGTGCCATCAACCCGTAGGCAACGAGCGCGACGATCACCCAGAGAAGATAGTCCATACACTCCCTCGAATGAGGGTGCCCAATACTGTCACGATCCCGGAATTGACGGCCGGAACTGAGACAGCGGATGTCGCCAGAATCGGTACTCGAAACGGAAGAAGAAAGCGCGAGGATTACTCGAGGTCGTCGACCAGTTCGCTCGCGACGCCGGTGTAGCCCGCCGGCGTCAGCGCGTGGAGTTCCTCGCGGACGTCCTCGTCGACGTCGAGGTCGTCGAACATCTCGCGGAAGTCCTCGATGGTGACGTCCTTCCCGCGGGTGACGGCCTTGACGCGCTCGTAGGCGTCGGCCTGGCCCTCGCGCCGGAGAATCGTCTGGACGGCCTCGCCGATGATCTCGGGGGTCGACTCGAGCTCGTCGCGCATCACGTGTTCGTTCGGGACGACCTTCGAGAGGCCGGCGGCGGTTTTGCCGTAGCCGATCAGACAGTGGGCGAAGGCACCGCCGATGTTGCGCTTGACGGTCGAATCGGAGAGGTCACGCTGAAGCCGGGAAGTAGTGACGTAGTCCGCGAGGAAGGTGAGATCCGAGTTCGCCTTCGAGAGGTTGCCCTCGCTGTTCTCGAAGTCGATCGGATTGACCTTGTGGGGCATCGTCGACGACCCCGTCTCACCCTCGACGGCCTCCTGACCGAGATAGCGGTCGGAGACGTAGAGCCACATGTCCAGATCGAGATCGAGCAGGACGTCGTTGGCACCGCGGAACGCGTCGAAGACCGCCGCGAGGTCGTCACATGGGTTGACCTGCGTCGTGAGTCCCTCGAACTCGAGGCCCAGATCCGTGACGAAGTCCCGCGCGAACGCCGGCCAGTCGACATCGGGGTAGGCGGCGACGTGGGCCGCGTAAGTGCCCGATGCACCGCCGAGTTTACCGCTGAGTTCGTCGGTCGCCTGTCGAATCCGGCCCGTCGCGCGGCCCAGCCGCGAGGCGTAGACGGCCATCTCCTTGCCGAAGGTCGTCGGCGTCGCGGGCTGGCCGTGGGTGCGCGCGAGCATCGGCAGGTCGCGGTACTCGCGGGCCATCTCGGCGAGCGTGTCCTGAACGTCGTACAGTTCGGGGAGCAACACTTCGTCGACGGCGTCGCGGACGAGCAGCCGGTGGGCGAGGTTGTTCACGTCCTCGCTGGTCAGTCCGAAGTGGATCCAGGCCGAGGCGTCGCTGTCCTCTGGCAGTCGGTGGCGGACGAAGTACTCGACGGCCTTGACGTCGTGGTTGGTCGCCTCGAAGTCGGCGTGGCCCTCCGTCTCGAGTTTCTTGATCAGGCGGGCGTCTTCCTCGGCGAAGTGGTTGTAGAGCCCGCGGAGGTGCTCGCGTTCCTCTCCGTCGAGTTCGAGCGGCGTCGCTTCGCAGTCTGCCAGTGCGATCAGGTACTCGACTTCGACGCGAACGCGGGCGCGCATTAATGCGGCCTCGCTCGCGTACGGCGACAACGGTGCGGTCCGGCCACCGTATCGGCCGTCCAGCGGCGAAACGGCATACAGGGCGTCGGTCTCGGTCATAGTGGCCGTTCGTCCAGCGGGTCGCAAAAGCGTATCGAAACCAGTGGCCGCTCGATGCCACGAGCGTGCATACCTCTGCCGATCGGGGGCGAAATACAGTCAGAATAATACACGAACGTGGATACCCCGGTGTTCGAGACCGCAACCACTTTGCCGCTTGCGGGCGCGGGTTCGACCATGACGCGAATCGCCGGGATGGCCGGCAACCGAGGGCGCAACCTGTTGAACATCGCCGACCGAAAGCCGGGCGGAGCCGAGTTCGCCGTAATTCTGACGAACACCGAGGACGCACCGGTACTCGAGGCCGCCGCGGAGCGCGGGATTCCGACCGAAGTCGTCCCGCTCGCCGAGGACATGAGCCGCCGCGAGCACGAGGAGGCCGTGCTCGAGGCACTCGAAGACTACGAGTTCGACCTCGTCTGTCTGGACGGCTACATGCGGATCCTCTCGGATACGTTCCTCTCCGAGACACCGACGACGCTGAACGTCCACCCCGCCTTGCTGCCATCGTTCCCTGGGATGGATGCCTGGGGCGACGCGCTCGAGGCCGGCGTGTCGGTGACCGGCTGTACGGTCCACGTCGTCACCGACGCGACCGACGAAGACGGCGACGTACTCGAGGACGAAGTCGACATGGGACCGATCGTCACTCAGGAGCCGATCCCCGTCTACGAGGGCGACGACGAAGACGACCTGAAAGAACACGTCCTCTACAAGGGCGAGTTCCGCGCGTACCCGCGGGCCGTGAAGTGGGTCGCCGAGGGAGCCGTCGACATCGATCTCGAGGCTGGTGAGGTCACGGTCGACGCCGATACGCCGACCGCACCTGACGCTGAGGGGCTGCCCGCCCGGCGACTTATCTCGAGCGACCGCGCTGACACGCTCCGTTACGGCGAGAACCCCCATCAGGACGCCGCCGTCTACGCCGACTACACCTGCGACGAGGCGAGCGTCGTCCACGCCGACCAGTTGAACGAGGGCGCGAAGGCCCTGTCCTACAACAACTACAACGACGCCGACGGCGCGCTCAACCTCATCAAGGAGTTCGACGAGCCCGCGGCGGCGGTCATCAAGCACACCAACCCCGCAGGCTGTGCGACCGCCGACTCGCTGGCCGAGGCCTACGAGAAGGCCCTCTCGACGGACCCGATGAGCGCCTTCGGCGGCATCGTCGCGCTCAATCGCGAGTGTGACGCTGCAACGGCCGAACAGATCATCGACTCGTTCAAAGAAGTCGTCGTCGCTCCCGGCTACACCGACGACGCACTCGAGGTACTCTGCGAGAAGGAGAACCTCCGTGTGCTCGACGTGGGCCGCGAGTCGCGTAGCGCCTCGGATGCGAGCGGCGATGAGCCGCGAGCGCTCGGCAAGCAGACCGAGCGCTTCACCGAAAAGGACCTCGTCGGCGGCCGACTGGTCCAGGAACGGGACCTGCAGTCGATCTCGGTCGACGATCTCGAGGTCGTCACCGAGCGCGAGCCGACCGAGGAGGAACTCGAGTCGATGGTCTTTGCGTGGCAGACGCTCAAGCACGTGAAATCGAACGGCATCCTCTTTGCGGACGGCACCGAGACGGTCGGCGTCGGCATGGGACAGGTTTCCCGCGTCGACGCGGTCCGGCTGGCAGCGATGAAAGCCGACGAGCACGCCGAAGGCAAAGACGCCGAGGGCGCGGTCATGGCCTCGGACGCGTTCTTCCCGTTCCCGGACGGCATCGAAGAGGCCGCGGAGGCGGGCATCGAGGCGGTCGTCCAGCCCGGCGGCTCGGTCAACGACGAGGACGTGATCGAGGCCGCGGACGAGCACGGCATGGCGATGGCGTTTACGGGGCAGCGGTCGTTCAAACACGATTAGGACCGCGAGCGATGCGCGGTTCGGAGCGAACATCGTGAGCGAGAACCGCGGAATGCGAACGGACACAACGTCCGTGAGCGAAGCGAGCGGCTTTTTGGCTCGAGATTTTTCACGGAGTGGTGAGTGAGCAGAGCGAACGAACCCGACGAGAAAAAGGTCGATGCCGCGATGGCGTTCACTGGTCAGCGGTCGTTCAAACACGATTAATGCCGTAAACGGGCAGCCGTGCCCGTGAGCGAATGGAAGTGCGCGAGCGGTTTTTGCTCGAGATTTCGATCGATACTGTCAACCGCCGATCACCGGCGTTCCGAGAGCCTGCTGCTGCAGCGATGTTATACTTGCCCACGAGGTTCTAATCCCGGAGAACAGAACGATGACCAACGTCAACTCGCAGACAGCGAACAAACTGAGCATCGTCTCGACGGTGATCGACAGCGCGCTGGCGTTTCGGCGTGGGCGACCAAAGAGTGGCCTGCTGTTGCTAGGCGCGGCCGTCCTCTCGTCTCGCGTTCCCGGCATCGGGACAGCAGTGTCAGTGCTCCTCCGGCTTGTCCGGCGGCTCCGATAATCGCCCACATACATGGTCGACGTCACCGGCCACCTCGGGATGGCGCTGCTGGTTGCTGCTCCAGCGTGGCTCGTCTGGGGCCAACGCGGTGCGCTGGGATTCACCGGCTTTGCGCTGGCGACTGCGATGCTCCCGGACATCGATCTCGTCCTTCAGCAGGTCCTCCCGATCACTCACCACGGCATCACTCACACCCTGGTGTTCGTGTCACTGATGAGCGTCCTCGCCGGCGCAGGTGCCGCGAAGTGGCTCACCGGCTGGTTCAACGCCAACCGCTTGATTCGAAGCACCACCATCTCGAACGAGACCGTCTTCGTCTTCGCGACCGCTGGGTTGGTCCTCGGCGGAACCAGTCACATCTTTGCGGATCTCCTCTCTGCTCCCGACATCGCTCCGCCGGTCAAGCCGTTCTGGCCGCTGTACGCGAAACCAGTGATCATCGACGTAATCTACTACAATTCGCCGATCTGGAATTTCGGGCTGTTCGTCGTCGCGATCGCGCTCCACGTGCTGCTTGCTTGGCACGAACGCGTCCCGTTCGAGAACCGCTACCGGATCGGTACCTAACGGGACTCGACTCCGCTCCGCACCTCCAACGACGCGTCTGTGATCCGCAATCGCCCGCGCGTCCCGTCCCACTCAGTCTCGTACTCGAGGTCGATCCGCCGATCCATATGCGGTCCATCCACAACCAGGGTCTCGAACTCGCCGCCCTCGCCCAGAATGTGGACGCCGTACTCCTCGTTGAGCGCCTCGAGTTCGTCGATCGCTTCGCTGTCAAGTGTTCGACCCAGCCACGACTCGTCGAGGCCGTGGGCTGCCACCTGGATGATCACGATCTCGAAGCCCGCCTCGAGCATCGCGTCGGCCAACTCGTGGGGATCTTCCTGCCACAGCGGGGCGAACAGCTTCACAGTCCCAGTCGGTCGCACATCCCCTGAATGCGGTTCGTCTGGAACTCGCTCTCGACGGCCCCGGCCGTAACACCGGCGATAGCCACCGGATAGCTCGCAGGTCGAGTTCCTCAAGGGCGGCCTCGAGTGGCTCGAGTTCGTCGTCGCCCTGTACGCTCGAGTCGGTCGCCGCGTCAGCCCCGAAGTCGTCGGGTTCGACATCGACAAGCTCGATCCCGATGCTTTCGGCCGCCAGCGCGGCCAGGTCGGTTGCGGGGACGTGATACATGTACGAGTCACCCGCAGGATGGACAGTGACGAGCCGTTCGACCGGGAAGCCGCGCTCGATGGCCTGGTACAGCGCCCACGCTGAGTCCTTGCCACCCGAAAAGAGACTCACCCACGCGCCGTCTGCGTCGCTCATGTGACGTGATCGGCAGGGATGGGTAAAGGGATACCGAGTTCGCGTTGGTATACTGTCGGACAACAGTCAATGAACACTCGATCGTGTCTCGCGTTCGATCGATGTGTGAGCCGTTTTGTCCGACAGTATTAGCGATCGCGGTCGGGATCGGCAGTCGTATTCGCACCGCCGTCCGTGAGTTCGGGATCGGACCGATCAGAACGTGCGCTAGTTCCCGCGTCGGTCGTCGCGTCGGCCCCGCCATCAGTTCGATCGCCGCCGTGTGACTCACTCAGCGACGACGCGACCTGCGCACCGACGAGGCTGACGACGAGCGCCGAGACGACAAACAGCGCGAGTCGTTCGCCGGCGACCATCACGAACCGCTCGTTCGAGAAGACACCGAACTCGTACGCCGAGACGACGAACGGCTCGATCACACCCTGTTGCTCGAGGAAGTATGCAGAGAAACCACGAATTACCAGCCCGACGGCGACGACAATAAACGGCAGGTTGAGGAACGACCGTCGGACTGGGTCATCGCCGATCACTTCGTCGAGCAGCCGACCGGCGCTTGCGGTCAGCGCGGCCATCGCCAGCCAGGGGATGCTATCGAAGGCAAACCGCGTCGCCGGAAGCACCACACCGGGCGTGTCACCGAGGCTCGAGACGCCGAGTGCGCCGGCAAACAGGCCGACGAAGGTCAAGCCGGCCGCGACCACGTAGGTAACGACGGACACCTGGCCGGAGTACAGCGATTCTCGCGTCTGATGGGCAAGGCGAGTCAGGAGTTCGTCGATGTTGAATCCCTTGTAGAGCAAGAAGAGGCCGATAACAGTCGTAATCGCGGCCGCTCCCTTCGCAGGACCGACGGTGGTCGCAAGCAACGGAAAGACGAGCATCGTCAGCCCGATCGGGACGAGGACAGTCTGGCGGAGTTCCTCGTCGGCGAGGAACTGTTTGAGCAAGTAGTACGTCGATTCGATGTCCCGGGCCTGGCGGACAACGACCCGATCGACGGAATCGACCCGGACGCGGCTCTCGACGATCGGGATCAGCCGTTCGTCCTCGGCGCTGTCGGTCACCACGACCGCCGAATCGGGGTCGTAGTCGGCGATGAGATCGTCGAGTTGTGTGGCGACCGCCCGATCTGCCGACACCATCGACTCGTGATCCCCCGAGACGACCGCGACGATGACCTCCTCGTTTTCGTCGCGTAAGTTCTGGGCGACCCGAAGCGACTCGAGAAGCGTGTTGACACTCGAGTCCTCCGGATCCGCGAGGCCGACGTCAGTCACGAGCGCGCGGACTGCCTCCCAGCCGACGACTGGCGAGTGGAGGCCGGTTTTGCGGCCCACGTCGTCGGTTCGGTCGAGGCAGACGACCAGCGTTGTCACGATAGGCGATGCATTCCGTGCAACGATAAAACCACTTACTCGTTCGAGCCAACCTGTCACGAGGTACCTAGTGACAGTCGCCTCGAGAACGTCGCTCCGTGATTAGCTACGCAGCCGGAACCCGCGGCCGTCGCCGAGGCCGGCGAGCCCAGCGCCGAAGGCGTACGCGACTTGCTGGGCACCCGCGCCGACGCGGGCCATCAGCGGCCGCTCGGGTTCGAACTCCTCGACGGTCACTTCGTCGGTGTCGAGCCGGTCGGCCAATTCGTCCTCGATCTCCCGGCGGGTGCCGAGGTGATCGACGAGATCCATGTCGTAGGCCTGTTCACCAAGGTAGATCCGGGCCTCAGTGTCGCGGACGAATCCCGGCTCCAAGTCGCGGCCGTCGCTGACCCGTTCGACGAAGGTATCGTAGTAGTCGTCGATCAACCCCTGCAAGTACTCGCGTTCGTCGTCATCCATCTCCTTGAGCGCCGTGCCGGCGTCTTTGTACTCACCGGCGGCAAAGCGTTCATAGGAGAGACCAACCTTTTCGGCGAGGTCGCTCGCATTGATCCGTGACCCGATGACACCGATCGAGCCGACGATCGAGCCCTCGCGGGCCCAGAGTTCGTCACAGCCGCTTGCGATCCAGTAGCCGCCGCTGGCACAGACATCGGTCGCGTAGGCAATCGTTGGCCCGTCGAAGCGCTTGGCTGCGAGTCGAATGTCGTCGCTCGGGACGACCTCACCACCAGGTGTATTCAATTTCAACAACAGCGCCCGGACGTTATCGTCGTCGTTCGCGCGATCGATCTGCTCGACGATGTCGTCGGCCGGCGTCGCGCCCGGTGTTGTGGGAAGGCGGCCGCCACCGCCGTCCCGGCTGATCGGTCCCTCGACGGCAACCTCGGCGACGTCGTAGTCCGGAAACAGCGAGCTGGCAGCGTTGCCCGCGAGCCGCACGCCGACGAGTGCGACCGCGAGCGCGAGTACCACACCCAGCAGGTCCGTCAGCGTCGCCGGGAAGATGATAAACAGGACGACGCCGATAATCGCGAACGCGAGGCCGCCACCGACGACGACCGCGAGTCGCCCGATACCCTCACTACTGACCACAGCAGTCACCTCGAGCCATACCGATAGCTGGGTGCGGTTCCCGTTAAGCGTTGGCGGTTAGACACGCAGACGACCCCATATCGATCAGTGCGATCGCCTACGAGTCCGGCGACTGGCCGCCGTCGGTCTGGGCCGACCGTGTCGACTCCTCGTCGGCCCCCGGCTTCGTCTCCGTCGGCTCCACGCCGTCGTCCGTCGACTCGGGCTCGAGGCTGGTTTCGGTCTGGTCCGGTATGCCGCCGTCGGATCGGCCGTCGAGCCACGCTTGCACGAGGTTGACGCCGTCCTGGAAAAACGGCACCGGATCGTCGAGCACCGCGTAATCGAACCGTGGGTGGGACACCAGTGACGTGGCGACCTCGCGTGCAGCCGTGCCGAGCGACGGCCGCTCGACGAGCGGGTACTCCTCGGTCGCGACGCTATGGAGGTAACTGAGTTCCCCTCGCAAGAGGTGCCCGCCCACCCCTACATCGTAGGTCGGCTCCGATGTGAGCTGTCCGTCGGTTGCCAGCTGCCAGTAGTAGTAGGGGAAATCCGCGCCGACACGAACTGAAAACGGCAGCGACGACCAGAATCGCGGATTGATCTCCATCAGCTTGAACTCACCGTCGGCCGGATCGCGCAGGAACTCGACCATCGCGAGCCCGTGCCACTCGAGTTCGTTGAGCAGGTCGCGTCCAGCAGTCTCGAGGTCGGGGATATGGACCGATTCCCGATAGGCGCTGGGGCCGCCGCAGTACTTCCAGCCGCGGCGCTGACAGTGCTGGAAGGTCGCGACCGGATCGCCGTGCTCATAAAGTGCAAAAAAGCCGAACTCTCTCGAGTCGGGGATCCGTTCCTGGACGAGCGGGACGTGGCCGCGCCGCTCGAGGGCAGCCTGGGGATCCGGCCGAGTCCCCGGTCGCTGGTACTCCGTCGAGCCGATCTCCGCGTCATCGAACCGCGCGCCGAGATAGGTGGTGGATGCGACGGTGTATCGTGGTTTGACGATCGTCTCCCGGTCCCAGTCGTCCCACTGATCGAGCAGCGCGGTCTCGGGAGCGGCGACTCCAGCCGCATCGGCGGCTGCAAAGAGCTCGACGCGGTCCTGGACCCGTCGAAGCGTCTCGAAGTCCGGCCACGGCGTCGCGATTACGTCCGCAAACGCGCCTTTTCGATCGGCAAGCACGTAGATATCCTCCTCGCGGACCGGGATGATCGTCTCGACGTCCGGCCGCTCGGCCAGCGAGAGCAAGGCGTCACCGTATGCAGCGAGGTCCGTCTCCGGGTCCGGCAGTCCGACGAACTCGTCGCGATAGACAGACGTGGCCGCCGGCGTCGACCGCGACTCCGAGCCGACGATCGTACGGATACCGCGCGGTCGAAGCGAGCGGAGACACGCGACGGTACTCGGCGCGTCGATCCCCGGCACGACCACGCCCGCGTCGTCCCTGTGTCGTTCCATAGGCGATGGCTGTGGGTCCCATTCCATTGTTATAGATCGAATACTACGCCCCATCGCGGTCGCCACCGAACGAGCCCCGACTGGACGGTCATAGGTACCGACTACTGACACTCGCGTGTCCACCCCTCACCAGCAGGACTCATCTGCGGTCGTCGCCTCACTCGAGCCCTGAGCCACCCGGATTCGGGTTATCGACCATCGGTCGTTCTATCGTAAGCCCTTGCTACACACTGCCGATCGTTCGAATAGTGACAGGCTACAACTAGATTGGCATGCAGTCTCGTCTGACGGACTCGAGCGTGGCCGACACACGAGACGCAGTGCTCGTCAGGAGGTCGGACGCACAACTGGCGTCCGCTCTCGACGTGACGACGCAGAAAACAGCGACACGCCCGCGTTCAAACCCCGAAAATCGGGAGAAAATCGCGGTAGACGGGATCGATCTAGAGCAGCCCCGTCTTCTGGAGCTTCATCAGGTCCTCGGTGTCGAGGGTCTCGCCTTCCTTGAACTTCTGATAGATTTCCTCGGCCTCTTCTTTGGCCTCTTCTTTCTTTTTGTCGCGCTCGGACTTGCGCTCTTCTTCCTCTTTCTTGTCCAGTTCGCGCAGGCGCTTCTGGACGCGGACGAAGTCCTCGTGGTGGCGGTCGGCGGCTTCCTGGGCCTCGACGAACTTCTCGTGCATCTCGTCGGCCTCATCACGGATGTCGTCGGCCTCGCGGTAGGCCTCGATCATCTGGTTGTGATGTTCCTGTGCCTTGTCCGCCAGCTCCGTCACCTTCTGGTGGTGCTGGGAGGCTTCTGATCGGACTTCCTCGGCTTCCTCGACGAGTTCCTCGAGATCCTCGTTTTGGTCGAGTTTCTGCTTGCGCTCTTCGTACTCCTCGCGCTTGGACTCGATCTTCTCGATCAGCTCTTTTTCGTCTTCACTCGAGAGAACCTCGGTCTGCTGTTTGAACTCGAGTTGCTCGATCTCTTCTTCGAGCTCCTCTAGGTCCTTGCCCTCGTCGAGTTCCATGTCCGACTTGAGCTGCTCGACCTTGTCGAACAGCTCGTTGGCTTCGGCGTTGAGCTCGTTGCGGCTTTCCTTGTGTTCCTGGACCTGCTCGTTGAGCTCGTCGCGTTTTTCGCGGTGCTCTTGGGCTTTGTCGACCTTTTCGCGAGTCTTCGCGTTCAGGTCGTCGCGCTTGGATGCGCGCTCGGACGCCATCTGGTTCAGGTCGTTTCGCCGGTCTCGGAGTTGACCGGCCATCTTGATGAGCTGTCCTTTCGATTTGTTTTCTAGGTCGTCCTCTGTCAGTTCGATGTTTTTCGATTCGTCTACCATGTTAGTCAAACCTCTGTGCCATACCCGCACCGGGGAACCAGTCGACCGACTGTGTAAGCGCTCGCCGACGGCTCGGCGAATGACTCACTGACTCTCGATCAACTGGTCGAAGCGGCTGCTCACGATCTGCGAAACCTCGGTGAATAAGATTTCCTGTCATCGATCGTCGAGCGATACGCGCCCCGGTGGCGTTCTGGTGACAGACAGTACTGTCGCCTATAATTTAAATGTACCGGTCACACAACCCCTGAAAACCGTTAGCAGGGGCGTCGTTCCCCCATGTTGGGCAATACCACGGCTCGTGAGTGACTTATAAATAAAACTGGGTGCGACGGAGCCGATCGGGCTCGGTCGGGTCGCCGTCGATTCGTGGAGTACTCGAGAGTGCGGTCCCGGTTAGAAAAGATCCTCGAGTCGGTCGTCGGCGAACGCATCCGCGTGGTCGGTCGATTCCGTTTCCTGAGCCTGCTTTGCCTCGCGGGCACGGTCCATGAACGCCTCGATCCGATCGGACCGTTCCGCCCCGCCGAGTAAGACCAGCGCGCCGAGGCGGTCGCTGTCCAGCGGGAAGTCGCCGCCGCGGACCTGCATGCTGCCGGTCTCGTCTTCGAGCCAGTGGCGCGCCTTCTCGACGCCCTTGCGCGGAATCGCGTCGGACTGGCCCGCGATGACGAGCAGTGCAGCCTCCGCAGTCGTCGCATCCGGCAGGCTCGTTCCCGTCAGCAGCGCCTGCCGGGAGACGCTCATCGTCGTTCTGATGTTCTCGGCGCTGTCCTCGCTTGCGACTTCGCTCGCGTAGCCGAGCGCCGCGACGCCGCCTGCACGCAGCGTGTTGATGACCTCGCTCGAGTCCACGACACTCTCGCCGACGCCTTCAACGGCCTCACCGGATGCGAACAGCAGGCCGACCCGCCGGGCGATCCGGTCGTTGATCGTCTCGAAGGCTCCTTCGACGCTCTCGCCCTGTTCGTGCCAGGCGTCGTTGTCGATCAATAGCGTCGCGTCGGCTTCCCGCAGCAGGGTCTTCAGCGACCGACCGGCGTTGGCCTGATAGAGCGCCCCTTCGTTGCGTCCCGGTAAGACGCCGAGCGCGTAGACGGGGACGTCATAGACCTGCTGGAGGTGGTGGACGAGGACGGGCGCACCACCGCTACCGGTGCCGCCGCCGAGACCGGCGACAACGAAGATCGCCTCCGCTTTCGAAGTGACACGGCCGTCGAGTGCGCCGAGGACCTGCTGGATGTCCGACTGCATAACCTCGGTACCGAGTTCGTTGTCACCACCGACGCCATGACCGTTGACGCGGTCGGCACCGATCAGCTGGGTGTCGACGAACTCGAGGGACTTGAGGTCGGGTTTCGCAGAATTGACGGCCAACGCGCCCTGAACGGCTCCAAATCCCATGTCTGCATCGAATCGGGCAAGCCGTTCAGTAATCTTCCCACCGGCCTGACCGACTCCGAGGAGGGCGACTTTCATACCACTTCCATATGCAAGCAGCCTGTTTAACGTTCCGGTGAGTTGATACACTCGGTGAGGCGACTGGTTGCACAGTAACTCCCCAGCAGTGATCGGGAGAGGTCACAATACCTTTCTGCTGTATCCCCGTCCGTTCGGATATGTTCTACGAACAGCGGATGACCGTTCCCGACTCGCCCGCTGCATTGCGGGCCGAGTACGAGGACGACCTCGCAACGATCGTCGACCAACACGGCCCAGCAGCCGTCGCGGCCGACACCGATCTCGAGCAAGACGTGCTCGAGGCGCTTGCAGCCGGCGACTCGCCCGATCTGACGCTCGAGGAAGCCGCCGAGATCCAGTCGCTCGCCGAGGGCGAACCGGACCCGGAGACGATCGTGACGATGGCGCTCGAGCACTTGCTGTTGGGAATGTCGACGGCGGTCCTCGACGTTGAGGCACTCGAGAGCTACATCGACCTCGACCTCGAGGCAAAGGAGATCCAGCAGAAGATCGAGGGGCGAGCGCCGATGTCGTTCGCGGAGTTCGTCCATGTGCAGTACGTGATCGCGGACGGTGCGCCGTAGGCGCGGCTGTATTTGTCACAGCCGTCATCGATGAGTGGTACCACGCCCCGTGATTTATCGCACTCGGTGGTGTGTGGCTCGTATGTCGAACTCGGAGCGCAGCAATACTCGGAACCGAGAAACCGACGCGATTCTGGATCGGAAACCCGGCACGGAGGCCGTCACTGATCTCGAGGACCGGTATCGGGTCGTGGGTGCCGCTGATCGGGAGACGTACGCGAACTGGCTCACGCCGATCGAGGAACACTACGTCTGTCACCGCAACGAGACCCTCGATCCCGAGGGTGCCGACTGGGAAGTCGAACTCACCGGCGCGGTCGATCAAGACGGCACGCTGGGAATGGACGACCTCCGCGAGGACTACCCAACGGTCGCGGTCGCACACACGATGGAGTGTGCCGGTAACGGCCGCGGCTACTTCGATCCCGAAACCGGCAGCGTCCAGTGGGAGTACGGGGCCGTCAGCACCGCCATCTGGACCGGGACACCGCTGACGTCGATCCTGGCCGACCACGGCGCGACGACCGACGACGGGATGTGGCTCACCGCGGTCGGCGGCGACCACCCCGAAGTCGAGGACGAAAACGACCGGTTCGCCCGGTCGATCCCGATGGCCAAGGTCCTCGAGGACTGCATCCTCGCCTACGAGATAAACGGCGAGCCGTTGCCGCCCGAGCACGGCCATCCGGTTCGGTTGCTCGTCCCCGGCTGGTACGGCGTCAACAGCGTCAAGTGGCTCACCGAGTTGCACGTCACGGAAACGATGGTCCACGGCCCGGAGTGGGCCGACCGCGACGGCGAGGATTTCACCCAGTGGCAGCAGTCGTCCTACCGCATTCACCCCGAGGGCGTCGAGCCCGACTCGAACGCGACGGTCTCGACGTTCGACACCTGGGACCAACTCGAGTCAGACGAGATCGACCACCCCTACACGTTCGACGAGAACGTCAAGTCCACGATCGGCCAGCCAGACGACGGCGCGACCGTCACCCCGGCTGCCGACGGCACGGTCGAGATCGTCGGCGTCGCCTGGGCCGGCGACGACGCGGTGACGGCAGTCGAGGTCTCGACCGACGGCGGCGATAGCTGGCAGGACGCGGACTTTTTCGGGCCGGACTACGACTGTGCGTGGCGGCTGTTTCGGTACCGCTGGGAGCCCACACCCGGCACGTACACGCTCGCCTCGCGCGCGACCGACGAACGCGGCCGCCGCCAGCCGGCACGGATCGCTGACGCGGATGAAGACGGCGACGACTACCCGTGGAACGAGGGCGGCTACGCCGAGAACGCGTGGCACCCACACGCGCTCGAGGTCACCGTCGAGTGATCGCCGCGAGCGGTGAACCTATGCTGATCCGGGCACGAACTCGCGTATGCGCGTTGCCATTCTCGGCTGTGGGTACGTCGGCCTCGAACTGGGTCGACAACTCGCGGCGGGAGATCACGACCCGATCGGCGTCCGCCGATCGGACGAGGGCGTTGCACGGATCGAAGACGCTGGCTTCGACGCCGTCCAGGCCGACGTCACCGACCGCGAGGCGCTCGCGGCGGTCCCGGACGTCGACGCGATCGTCTTCGCCGCGAGCAGCGGCGGCCGGGGAGCCGAAACCGCCCGCGACGTATACGTCGAGGGGTTGCGCACGGCGATCGAAACCTTCGGCGAGCGCGAGCACGCGCCCGACCGACTCGTCTACACCTCTTCGACGGGTGTCCACGGCGACCACGACGGCGACTGGGTCGACGAGACGACACCCCTCGAGCCGACGACCGACAAGACCGCGGTCCTCGCCGAGGCCGAACGGCTCGCCCTCGAGTTACCCGAACAATACGGGTTCGAGGGGACTGTCGCCCGCTTTGCCGGCCTCTACGGCCCCGGCCGGTATCGGCTCGAGCGCTATCTCGAGGGGCCTGTGACGGCGGGCTATCTGAACATGGTCCATCGGGACGACGCCGCCGGCGCGGTCCGGCACGTGCTCGAGGAAACCCTCGCACGTGGCGAGGTCGTCCAGGTGGTCGACGACGAGCCCGCCGAGAAGTGGGCGTTCGCGGACTGGCTGGCCGACGAGTGTGGCGTCGAGCAGCCGCCGAAGCGGACGAAAGCCGACCGGCTTGCCGACGACGACCTCTCCGAGGCAGGCCGACGCCGCATCCTGACGAGCAAGCGCTGTTCGAACGAAAAACTCCGCGAACTGGGCTACGAGTTCGCCTATCCGACCTTCCGTGAGGGGTATCGTGACGCGATCGAACGCTATCAGGCCGCCGCCACCAGCGATCGGTAGCCGCCGAACACGGGGAACCGGGGGAACACTCTTGATGGTTCGATTTGACATGGCAATATGAGCGCTTGGAGCGTCTCGACGGCCACGACGGCAGTCGGGACGAACCCGCTGATGGTCGAGTCGATCAGCGACTCGGTCCGTTCGCTCGAGCCGCTCCTACTGTCGCTGCTGGTTCTCGTCGTCGTCGCGCTCGTCCTCGGTGTCTGGTGGCTCGTTCGCTGGTTTCGACGACCGCCAGGGGCCCGGTTCCAGCGCCTCTTGGCAAACTACGACGACGTGACCGTGTTGATGCATCCAAATCCCGACCCCGACGCCATGTCGTGTGCCATGGGCGTCGAGCGGATCGCCGAATCGGTCGATACGGCCACGACGTTACAGTATGCAGGTGAGATCCGCCACCAGGAGAACCGGGCGTTCCGGACCGTCCTCGGGCTCGAGCTCGAGTCCATCGAGGCCAGTTCCCAGCTCGCGTCGGACGCGGTCGTCCTGGTCGACCACAACACGCCGCGGGGCTTTAGTGGTGCCCAGTCCGTCGAGCCGATCGCTGTCGTCGATCACCACCCCGGGAACGGAGCCGGCACGAAGTTCACCGACGTCCGAACGGCGTACGGGGCGGCGTCGACGATCCTCGTCGAATATCTCCTCGACATCGGCGCGACGATGGATACAGCGGACGACTCGAGCTCGCTTTCGGTATCGCCAGAGCTTGCAACAGGCCTTCTCTATGGGATCCAGTCCGATACGAACCATCTGACAAACGGCTGCTCGCGGGCAGAGTTCGACGCCGCCGCGGCCCTGTTCCCCGGAATCGACGAGGACCTGCTCGATCGGATCGCCAACCCGCAGGTCAGCGATGACGTGTTACAGGTCAAGGCGACGGCGATCACCGAAAAGCGGGTCGAAGGTCCCTTCGCTGTCTGCGACGTCGGCGAGATCAGCAACGTCGACGCCATCCCACAGGCCGCAGACGAACTCATGCACCTCGAGGGGATTACGGCGGTCGTCGTCTACGGCGAACACGACGGGACGCTTCATCTCTCCGGCCGGTCGCGTGACGATCGGGTTCACATGGGTGAGACGCTCCGCCACGCCATCAGTGATATTCCGATGGCAAGCGCGGGCGGGCACGCGCGTATGGGAGGCGGGCAACTCTCTGTCGATCACATGAACGGGATCGGTCCATCCGACGGGATCAGCCGCGACGAGTTCGAAGAACGGCTCTTTTCGGCACTCGCTGGCGAGCGCTAGCCGGTCGACTCCGCACACCACCGACCGCCGACAGGGCTAGCGGATCTCCTTCCACTCGGACGCGCAGTCAGGACAGATGCGAACCGTCTTGATCTCGTTTGGGTCGTTTTCGGTTTTGAGCGGCTTCTCGCAGTCACCACAGACGAGCCGATCGTAGGTGTCTTTATCGAGGTCGCCATCACGAAGTGCCTTCCGAACTGATTTCATATTCGCCTGTAAGAAGGTGGGATAGAAAAAGACCGGTGCTTTTTCTGATGTGAGTCGGCCGACAATCGAGGGGTCGACGCTAAACGATCGAGACACTGATCGCACAGTCCTCGTGCGATCGGGTATGCAGCAGTGGCTACGAATCTGGCCGGAGTCGTGGCCGTTTTACCCGTCCGCGTGAACAACCCATCGATGGAGTACTGCCAGGAGCGGATCGCGACGCTCCACGAGTTCGGCGAGGGAGACGGCGTCGGCGGTGCCCTCACCCGTGACGTCGCCGCCGCGGTCGCCGAAACGGCACTCGTCGTTCCGATGACCGCTCGCGAGTACAAGAGTCCTGCCACCGAACGCGTCCTCGAGGAAATGGAGCGCCTCGAGCCAACGCCAGCGGCCGTCTTCGTTCCCATCCGCGCTGAGCAAGCGCAGATCGAACCGTTTCGGGACTGGCTCGCCACGTTCGAACTTCCGACGCGGGTGCTCTGGTGTAACGCGCCCGAGGTCGACGCGTTGCTCGCCGACACGGGTTTGGCGGGCAACTGGGGGAAAGGGCGGGACGTCTGGCTCGCACTCGGGCCAGCAGCTGCGGCTGCCGACACGGTCGTCGTCCACGATGCCGACGCCAAAAGTTACGAGGCCGAACACGTCCAGCGGCTGCTCGCACCGCTGACGATGGATTTCGACTTTGCAAAAGGGTACTACGCCCGCATCGAGCGTGGCCGGCTCTACGGTCGGCTGTTCCGCCTGTTTTATGAACCGCTGCTTCGGGCGCTCGCGGACGCCCACGACGCCCCGATCGTCGACTACCTTGGGGCGTTCCGGTACGCGCTGGCCGGTGAATTCGCCGCGACCGCCGATCTCGCCCGCCGACTGCAAACGCCGCGGACGTGGGGGCTCGAGGTCGGCACGCTCGGTGACGCCTACGACGTCGCTGGCTTCGACGGGACTGCACAGGTCGACCTCGGCCGTCACGAACACGACCACCGCGTGGTCGACGGCGAGGCCGGCCTCGAGGGAATGAGCCGCGACGTTGCCGCCGCGCTCCTGTGTGTCCTCGAAGACCACGGCGTCGCCCCCGACTACGAGACGCTCCCCGATCGCTATCGGGCCGCCGGGACGGCGCTGATCGAACAGTACCGTGCCGACGCGGCGTTCAACGGACTCGAGTACGATCTCGAAGGCGAGCGAGCGCAGGTGACACGCTACGCCGAATCGATCGCGCCGCCCGACGCCACCACCGACATGCGCCTCCCGCGATGGGTCGACGCGCCGTTCGAACCGGCAGACGTGCTCGCGGCAACCCGTCCATGGCGACATCACCACGCTGGGTCGCGCTCACAAGACTAATCCCGATACCCGCCGTTAGGCCGCGTATGGACGCGACCGCCGACGAACTAGCCGGCGTGGTCGACCTCTTCGGCGGGTTGACCCGCGTGGAACTCGAGCGGGCGCTCGCCGAGGCCGCCTACCGCGCCGACGGACAAGCCGTCGAGGACGCGGCCCTCGAGACGGCGATCGACGAGGCGCTCGAGACGTTCGCGCTCGTTCGATACGACCCAGCCAACGAGGGCGATGGGGAGACGATCGCGGACAGCGAGGCGCTACTGGTTCCCGGGCCGACAGCGTTCCCAACGGTACCAGACCACGCCGAAGACGTCCCACACATTCTCGATGTCGACCGCCGACACCCCGATCGCGAGGCGCTGGGCGAGGCGACCCGCGAGCGATTCAGCAACGCCGTCGCCGAGGCCGTCACGGCCGACGAGACGGACCGACTGCGGACCCTGCTCGACATCAGCTACGATCTCGAAGCCTGGGCTCCGATCGACCTCGCGGACGAACGGCGGCGACTGGAGGACGCCCTCGAGGAATGACGACGAGACTGACCCTCGACCCGGTCGCAGCCTACGAAGCGACCGAAATCGACGATCAGGAGTACGACGCCGCCGTCCTCGCGCCGATCGTCGACCACGACGGCGAGGACCATCTACTGTTTACCCGGCGGGCCGATCATCTCGGTGAGCATCCCGGCCAGATGAGCTTTCCCGGTGGCGGGGCCGAACCCGAGGACGCGACGATCCTCGAGACTGCACTTCGGGAGGCAAACGAAGAGATCGGCCTCGAGCCAAGCGAGGCCGAGATCGTCGGCCAACTCGACGACATCCGGACGGTCACCGAATACGCCGTCACACCCTTCGTCGCCCACGTGCCGGATCGCGAATATATCCGCGACGACAACGAGGTCGCCGAGATCGTCGTCCTTCCAGTATCGGAACTGCTCGATCCCGAGAATTACGAGTACGAACGCCGCTCGCACCCCTACTACGGCGACATCGTCATCCACTACTTCCACGTCGACGGCTACACCGTCTGGGGCGCGACCGGCCGGATTCTGGTGCAACTGCTCGAGCTCGCGACGGCGTTTGAAGCACCCGAGAAAGTCGACCGATCGAGCGTCTGACGCCGGGCGTCAGTGTGACTGTTCGTCTCGGACCGACTCGAGTCGCATCAGGGGATAGCCATCTTCCATTTCCATACGGGTGACGACCTCACAGCCCTCGTAGTCGATGACGATCTCGACCTCGAGAAAGCGGCCGGTGAGTTCGGTGTAGTCGGCCGTCGCGTCGGCGAGTTCGGCCTCGAGTTCGTCGGTCAGCACGTCGACGGTCACCGCAGTGCAATGGGGCTGGTTTTCGATCGACTCCTCGATTGCGGACTCGAGGGTCGCGGCGCTGTCCGGTGAGACTGGCGTGCCGGCAAACTGGTGGTACAGCGAGCCGAACTTGATACCGGCCTCGAAGCAGGCGGCTTCCGCGTCCGTGGGTGTCGTGTCTGTGGGCATGTACAGGCCCTCGCGTGCGGTCGGGAAGGGGATTGCGATGCGAGTGGATCCGAGACTCGAGGCGTGGGTGGACACGGGGGATGCATGACACCACCGACCGCGCTGGGGCCGAATCGCATGGTACTTATCGACGCTGGCCCTCACACCGAACGAATGGCACAGTCAGTCCTGCTCACGGGGGCTGCGGGGCGGGTCGGAACGGCCATCCTCGGCGGCCTGTCGGATGACTACGAGTGGCGGTTGCTGGATCGCGATCCGCCAACGGGCGACCAGCCCGGCGAGTTCGTCGTCGCGGACATCACCGATGATGAGGCGGTCCGCGAGGCGATGGAGGGCATCGACGTCGTGATCCACCTCGCGGGCGATCCGCGACCGGAAGCGCCGTGGAACAGCGTCCTGACCAACAACATCGACGGCACACAGACGGTCTTCGAAGCCGCCGTCGACGCCGGCGTCGAAAAGGTCGCGTTCGCCTCGTCGAATCACGCCGTTGGCAACTACGAGACCGAGGAACGCACGCCCGAGATGTACCGGGCCCACGACGATTATCTTCTCGATGGCACCGAACTCCCGCGGCCGAGCAACCTCTATGGCGTCTCGAAAGCCGCCGGGGAAACCCTCGGGCGCTACTATCACGACGAATACGATCTCTCGGTCGTCTGTGTTCGCATCGGCAACCTTACCGAGGGCCATCCGCCGATCGATTACGAGCGCGGACAGGCGATGTGGCTCTCCTACCGTGACTGTGCACACCTGTTCGACCGCTGTATTCAGGCCGACTACGACTACGAGATCGTCTACGGTATCTCCGACAACGACCGCAAGTACTACTCGATCGAGCGCGCCCGCGACGTCCTCGACTACGACCCACAGGACAACTCCGCCCACTACGACGGCGACGAACGAGTCCTCGAGCCCGACGCCTGAACGGAGCCGACGCTCGCCTCCGTCAATTCGGTCCAAATAACCCGTCGACGTCTTTCTCTCGAGCCTGCCGTCGGCCGACGTGTTCGGTGAGCCGCTGGAAAACGATTCCCCGATGCTCGTCCTCGCGAACGAAATCGAACAGCAATGTAATGAACTGGCTGGCGTCGTCACCGGCCTCGAGATCGCGCCGCGCGTACGCTCGTGCCTGCGCGATTGGGGCCTCATCGTAGCCGAACTCCTCAGCGAGGACGACCGCCGCGACCGCCGTCGGCCCGATGTCGAGGTCCGATAGCGTCGGCGCTGTCCCCTCGTGTTCGAGCACCACCGGCAGTCGTCGTTCGATACGTTCCGGATCGGCCGCAAGTCTCCCGAGGAACGATCGAACAGGATCGAGGTGGAGTCCGCGATACGCGGCAGGCAACCCCGCGAGGTACTCCTGTGCACTCTCGGCGAGTCCGACGGCACCCGCCCAGTTGCGCTCGCGAGCGTGGTACACCGCGCCGCTGTACTGGATGAGACCGTGCAGCAGGCGTTCGTCGTCACTGCCCGCATCGAGGTCGAGCCAGTGATCCTCCCAGGCGTCGTGGGCGGCATGATAGTGGCCATCGTTGAAGATCGCGACGCCGGCCCGGAGGTGATCGCGCATAGTCTCAGTTAGGTCTCGAGACTCGAGAGCATGACGAAACCGTCGAGTGCCGGTTCTCCTGTCGACAGCGATCCCACTGGTGTCGATACCAAGGTGTCGACAGCTATCAGGTCGGCAGAACAAGAACTGACATGTGGACTCATCGGTAGGCGTATGCAATCATTTCGATCTAGTGACGTGTATCCACTTTCTCGTATGCAGTTCGTACTGTTCGCCGCCGCTCGAGCGACACTCACACCGCCCGCCGAGTGGGCCCATGGCTGCTCAACCGTCGAACCCTGATTCGAATCGGAACGTCCCGTTGCGCTGGACAACCGTTCCGTCAATCTCGAGCCGGGACGCTTCGCTGACGTCGGTGATCAGATCGACGTGGACCGCCGAGTCGTTGCCGGACTCGCCGTTGGGGAGACAGGCATCGTAGGCCCGGCCAAGCGCGAGATGGACGGTGTCGCCCATCTTCTCGTCGAAGAGGATGTTGTCCGTATACCGGTCGATCCCGCGATTCATCCCGATCCCGAGCTCGCCGAGTCTGCGCGCACCCTCGTCCGTCTCGAGGATGTCGCCGATGACGTCCGCACCCTGGTCGGCATCGTAGTCGACGACCTCGCCGGCGTCGAACTCGAGGCGAACGTTCCGGACAGACTCGCCCCGTAGGGTCATCGGCACGTCGAAGGTTACCGTCCCCTCGGTCCCAGCGGGTGCCGTAAAGACCTCGCCGCTTGGCAGGTTATGCGAGTCGTACGCGACCGAGGCAGCGCTGTTGACCGCCGTGCGGTCATCGATTCGCATGGTCAGGTCGGTCCCCTCCGAGACGAGACGTACCTCGTTGCCGTCATCGAGGAGGGTCTTGAGCTGGGCCATCTCCTCGGCGAGCGACTCCCAGTCCCGAAGGATCGCATCGTAGGCGAAGTCTTGGTACTCCTCATAGGCCATGTTCGCCTGCTGGGCCAGCGACCGCGTCGGGTGGACTGTCGACACCCAGCGAGTATCCAGTCGCGCCTCGCGGATCTCACGTCTGGTGCTGTTGTACGCCTGCCGCTGCTCACCTGGAACGTCGGCCGTCGCGCTCGTATTTCGGCCACCGCCAAGCGAGAGATAGACGTCGGCGCTCTCGAGCAGCGCGAGTTCGTGTGCTGGGTTCATATCGAAATCGCCATCGTGAGCACGGAGATACGCCCGCGTGATCTCGCCCGAACTGTAGGTCGCAAGCAGGTTCGCCCCGCGACTGCCGAGTTCTTCTGCGACGGCAACCGCCAGCTCGTGGGCGTCCGGGCCGACCGACAGGACAACGTTGTCGCCCGCTTCGACGCGAGCGCTCCAGCCGACCAGTACCGCGGCGTGTTCGCGTACGCGTTCATCCATAGGTATGGCTCTCGAGCAGGCTACTAAACGGTCCCCGTTCGATCTGGCCTACCGCACTCACCATCATCGGCGACTCAGACGGAATGCGTGTCGTTGGTGCTGGCACCCTCACGCGAGCGCACGACAGAGACGATCGCATAGACGACCGGCGTATCGAGGAGGGCAATCACGAATTTTAGCAGGTACTGGCCGATCATCAACGAGAGCACAACGTTGGTCGGAAGCACAGTGCCGACACCGAGGACCGCTGGCGCGATGGCGAAGGCAACCGAGACGAAAATGACAGTATCGATCGCTTGGCTGCTCGCCGTCGAGGCGATGTTGCGGAGCCAGAGCTTCTCGGAACCGGTGTACTCCCGAATCCGGTGAAAAACGAGCACGTCCCAGTTCTGGCTGACGATATACGCGAGCAGACTGCCGAGAACGATGTTCGTCGACGCACCAAGCACCGTCGCGAACTGTCCAGCAGTGCTCGGGTCGGCCGCCGGTGCGGCGATCGTCGACCAGACGAGCACGAGGACGACGAAATTCAGGACGAACCCAACGTTGACGACGATCTGGGCCGCACGCCGGCCGTACAATTCGGTATAACAGTCGCTCGCGAGGAAGGTGAGTGCATACGCGAGTGCCGCCCCGGGCAACGCGAGTTGGGACCCCGTTACCGGCAGCGACATGGGGAGTTCGAACGCCAGTACCTTCGACGCGGTCACCTGTGCAGTCACGAGCGCCGTGACGAAGAGCCCAATCAATCCCACTTGCGCGACTGTCGGCGCTCCCTGCATCCGTGTCTTGCTCATACCGATGGTAGCAAGTGAGCCACCCTAAGCGGTGCTATCTAAGAGCGCCAGCAGCAATGTCACCGCTCCCACGGCCCTACTCGCGTCTCAATCTGTCGGCAAACCTAGGCTCGACTGACCCACTCGCGACTGACTCGGCCCCGTTTCTGGACGATCACCGGATTCGTGCTCAGGAGGACCCGACGAGAGTGGCCTGCAATCGCTGGTTTCCGTCTCCAAACGAGGGGGCCGCTCCAGCAGTACATCGGGTTCCGCGCCGTCTCGAATGGCCGATAAGTCGGTTTCTCGAGTAACGATTCTATCGGCGAGTGAGAATAGTTGGATCCGCTGTTTCTCAGACATTCATCCTGTGATCGTTGGGTACAGGGAGTTATTATTTTTGTTCCGACATACATACTGTAACACAACTGTTATACGTATCGGGGGTCTCTCTTGAATTGCAATGGCGAAAGGAAACGTTGATTTCTTCAACGACACAGGCGGCTACGGTTTCATTTCGACGGACGACGCGGACGATGACGTTTTCTTCCACATGGAAGACGTTGGCGGTCCGGACCTCGAAGAAGGCACAGACATCGAATTCGATATCGAACAGGCCCCCAAGGGCCCCCGCGCCACCAACGTCACCCGCCTGTAACACGGCTTTCACGTTCGGTAACGGGTTTTCACAGTCGACTTTCGTTCTTTCGCGCTTTACCGCTGCCAGCAACTGCTGATAGGCATGTTTGTGACGAGTAGAACTACTCACATATTTAAGCAGTTATGAATGGAAAAGTGAGTGTAATTGTAAACAAACTGTATTCTTTATAGATAGTCCCTTTGTAGTGTCAATGCCGTATATTGACCTGTTTATGTAGCTGTATTGCCGAGTTTAAGTCGTTATTACTGAATGAAACAGGAGTAAGGAATACGATTGCCATAGTTAGCTTCGCTAAACGTGGTCGGAACAGTTGATACGAAATCGATAACAAATAGCCAGGTTTCCGTTCGTCCACTCAAGGATACACAATGGACGATCTGACAGGGTTTCAACGAGACCTCCTCTACGTAATTGCAGGTGCCGATCAGCCGTCCGGTCAGGATGTAAAGGACGAGATTGAAACATATTACAGCAGTGAAATCAATCACGGCCGGTTATATCCAAATCTCGATACCCTCGTCAACAAGGATCTCGTCGAGAAGGGACAACTCGATCGGCGAACCAACTACTACGAGATCAGTAATCGTGGGCAGCAAGCGATCGAAGAGCGTCGGCAATGGGAACAACAATATCTCAACAATTAATACAGCTGCCCTTGCAACAGCTCTCGCTCCCGTATCAAGTCGTATCTCTAGTCGACCTATTGCGGTAGGATTTCGCTGTGGATCGGATCGATCATAAGTGCCGATCCGAGTTCAATATTGAAATTGGAACCACACAGCGGTAGCTGCGTGGTAATAATATGAATGATAGCGGCGAATCGACGTTCCCAGAGGGTCGCCCACTCCAGTACTTGCCGATACGCAGGCGAGCTTATCTTCCGTGTTCGGGATGGGTA
Source organism: Natrinema hispanicum (assembly GCF_004217335.1). Classification (GTDB taxonomy): domain Archaea; phylum Halobacteriota; class Halobacteria; order Halobacteriales; family Natrialbaceae; genus Natrinema; species Natrinema hispanicum. The sequence continues at coordinate 1,143,459 of NZ_SHMP01000003.1, read as the reverse complement.
CGGGAGGCACCTCGCCGCTATGGCCGCTGTAATGCCGATCGGCGGAATCGAACCGCCGTCAGACCACGATCGGTGAATGATGACCGTATTGGTCGATATGAGTGGAGGCGGCGAATCGACGTTCCCAGAGGGTCGCCCACTCCAGTACTTGCCGATACGCAGGCGAGCTTATCTTCCGTGTTCGGGATGGGTACGGGAGGCACCTCGCCGCTGTGGCCGCCGTAACGCCGACCGACGGACTCGAACCGTCGTCAAACCGTAATCGGTGGTGTGTCCAAGACCGTCATGTACGTGTAGTCCAGTTTGCGTCCGGACCCGTTCACCGCGTCACGGATCCAATGCGTTATAGTTGTAGTTATGAGTGTGTGGCTTGGCCGATTAGTGCTCGCGGACTCAACACCTCGTTGCCTTGGTGCGTACATCCCGAGTCTATCGATCTCGTCTTCTACGAGTGGCCTCAGTGGTATCTCTTTTCCAGGTGGGTTTCGAGCTTAGATGCGTTCAGCTCTTACCCCGTGGTGCGTGGCTGCCCAGCACGTGCCCTCTCGGACAGCTGGTACACCAGTGGCACCCATTCGTAGTTCCTCTCGTACTATACGAACGTTCCCGTCAGATACCGTAACACCCCCAATAGATAGCAGCCGACCTGTCTCACGACGGTCTAAACCCAGCTCACGACCTCCTTTAATAGGCGAACAACCTCACCCTTGCCCGCTTCTGCACGGGCAGGATGGAGGGAACCGACATCGAGGTAGCAAGCCACCCGGTCGATATGTGCTCTTGCGGGTGACGACTCTGTTATCCCTAAGGTAGCTTTTCTGTCAGCAATTGGCCGCATCAAGCAGCCTAATTGGTTCGCTAGACCACGCTTTCGCGTCAGCGTCCGTCGTTGTGCCGGACACTGTCAGACTTCCGTATGCTCTTGCGCTCTTTCCCGCGTCTCCGACGCGGGTGAGGAAATCTTGGGGCGCGCTCGATATCTTTTCAAGCGCGTACCGCCCCAGTCAAACTGCCCGGCTACCAGTGTCCTCCGCCAGGAGTGAGAGTCGCAGTCACCATCGGGTAGTATTTCAATGCTGCCTCGGTGGCCCGCTAGCGCGGGTACCTGTGTACCGGCTCCTACCTATGCTGCACAATGGCGACCACGTCTCAGTGACAGCCTGCAGTAAAGCTCTATAGGGTCTTCGCTTCCCCTTGGGGGTCTCCAGACTCCGCACTGGAACGTACAGTTCACCGGGCCCAACGTTGGGACAGTGGCGCTCTCGTTGATCCATTCATGCAAGCCGCTACTGAAGCGGCAAGGTACTACGCTACCTTAAGAGGGTCATAGTTACCCCCGCCGTTAACAGGTCCTTCGTCCCCTTGTACGGGGTGTTCAGATACCTGCACTGGGCAGGATTCAGTGACCGTACGAGTCCTTGCGGATTTGCGGTCACCTATGTTGTTACTAGACAGTCGGAGCGCCCGAGTCACTGCGACCTGCCCCTAACAGGGCAGGCATCCCTTATTGCGAACGTACGGGACTAACTTGCCGAATTCCCTAACGTCGGTTGCTCCCGACAGACCTTGGCTTTCGCCGCCACGAGTACCTGTGTCGGATCTCGGTACGGACAGTGTGCTCACCTTTTCACGGGCTCTCGGTTGACCTGACTTGCGCTATCCTGCCATTCGGTCGCTTCGTGCCATTACGGCTTCCACGAACTTCGACAGTTCGACTGGGCGAAAGCCCAGCTCAGGCGGCCCCAAAGCGTCGGCTTTGAGTGCACACTGGCATAGGAATATTAACCTATTTCCCTGTTGTCAGCTTCGACTTACGGGCTGACTTAGGACCGGCTAACCCTCAGCTGATCAGCAGTGCTGAGGAACCCTTACTCGTTCGGCCGTCGGGGGTCTCACCCGACTCACGCTGCTACTATGACCAGGATTTTCGTTACTGAACGGTCCACACGATCTCTCGACCGTGCTTCCACCCGAACAGAACGCCAACCTACGGGATCACCTTGTGACAGGTGCCGCTAGGTCTCGGTGGTGGATTTGAGCCCCGATCATTTTGGGCGCCTCAAACCTCGGCCGGTAAGCTGTTACGCTTTTCTTAGAGGGTAGCTGCTTCTAAGCTCACCTCCCGGCTGTCTAGGGCTTGAGACCACCTTCGATCGCACTTAATCCACACTTGGGGACCTTAACCCAGCTCTGGGTTGTCTCCCTCACGGTACACAGGCTTACCCCGTGCACCGGACTCCCTGCGTCAAACGACGTTCGTAGGTTCGGAGTTGGACAGGGGGGCGCACTCCTCTCGGAGTGCGGTCCCCCAATCCGTCGCTCTACCCCACGAACTATCTCGGCAGAGGTGATGCTTCGACATCTTTCGGTTGGAACCAGCTGTTTCCGGACTCGATGGGCCTTTCACCCCTAGACGTAGATCACGAGAGGGTATTGTAGGACACCAACTCTAACAGGCCTCCACGTGCCTTTCGGCACGCTTCACCTTGTCCACGCCTAGATCGTCCGGTTTCGGGTCGTGCCCGTTTGACTCCCCGCGCTTGAACACGGCGGCCCTCGCAATGCTGCGGCCATGTCGGTTTCCCTACGCCTTCCCAGATGATCTGGTTAGACTCGTCAAACAGGCACACTCCCTGGTTCGTTTTTCAAAACGTACGACAGAACACCGGCTTCCCAAACTTCCTACTAGCAGCTCGCGCTGCGGTCGTTTTGTCCGGGACCTTGTGTGCTCTGTCGCTCCATCGCCAACTGATTTCACGCCCTATTGCACCTCCCTTCTTGGGGTGCTTTTCAGCGTTCGCTCACGCTACTTGTTCGCTATCGGTCTTGAGGAGTGTTTAGTCTTCGCGGTCGATGCCCGCGATCTTCACGAGGGATATCCAACCCCCGATACTCTGGAACTGACGCGTTCCGTACTCGACGACATTACGGGACTGTCACCCTGTTTCGTGCTCTGTTCCAAGAGACTTCGTGTCGCGTTTCGAGAAGTGAAAGTCAGTCCGAACACCACATTGCCCGAAGGCTTCGGTTTGGACTGTATCGCGTTCATTCGCCATTACTAACGACATCGCGTTTGCTTTCTTTTCCTGTCGATACTAAGATGTTTCAATTCTCGACGTTCCCCATTGCGCGAAGCAATTGCGGTGGGGATTCCCATTCGGAGATCCTAGGTTCTTTGCCTCCGTGCGGCTCCCCTAGGCTTATCGCAGCTTGGCACGTCCTTCTTCAGCTCTCAAGCCGAGCGATCCACCAGCTGGCACAGTAGCCACGTTCATCGGATCGGCGTTGCGACAGAGTCGCAACGTTGAGTGACCCGGGAACGGGTCCAGTGGACGCCTGGACTACACGTACACACGGTCTCATCTGCACGCCAGTAGACAGCTGGCCTGCATTAACCCTTCCCAGCCACACTTACGCGGGCTGGTGCATCGGTTCGGTCGTACTCCATCATCAAGCCGTCTCCCACTTAAGGGGCACGATTCGATTAGCAGTACGAAGCATGGACCCACAGGGATTCGAACCCTGGGCATCCTCCTTGCAAAGGAGGCACTCTCCCACTGAGCTATGGGCCCACGTCCACCCCTAAGAGAGGGTGGACAGAGAGATTGTGTTAGCCTTGGTAGTTCTAAGGTGCCCGATCGGCCACTCGGTGGTCGATCGAACGTGCGGAATACCGCTAAGGTGGGCTGGGGCAACGCCCCAGTCCCGGTCTGTGGAGGTGATCCAGCCGCAGATTCCCCTACGGCTACCTTGTTACGACTTAAGCCCCCTTGCGGAGCCCAGATTCGACCTCGGAATCGAGGCCTCATCCGGACCCCACTCGGGTGCTTTGACGGGCGGTGTGTGCAAGGAGCAGGGACGTATTCACCGCGCCCTTCTGAGGCGCGATTACTACCGAATCCAGCTTCATGAGGGCGAGTTTCAGCCCTCAATCCGAACTACGACCACGTTTCGGAGATTAGCGTCCCCTTTCGGGGTTGCATCCCACTGTCGTGGCCATTGTAGCCCGCGTGTCGCCCAGCACATTCGGGGCATACTGACCTACCGTTGCCCGTTCCTTCCTCCAGTTTGGCACTGGCAGTCCTCCTAATGTACCCAACCACCACAAGGGTGTTGCTGGCAATTAGGAGTGCGGGTCTCGCTCGTTGCCTGACTTAACAGGACGCCTCACGGTACGAGCTGACGGCGGCCATGCACCTCCTCTCAATGGCTCCAGTAAGGTCATCAACCTGACTTTCACTGCACATTGTCGATGCTGGTGAGATGTCCGGCGTTGAGTCCAATTAAACCGCAGGCTCCTCCGGTTGTAGTGCTCCCCCGCCAATTCCTTTAAGTTTCATCCTTGCGGACGTACTTCCCAGGCGGTCTGCTTCACGGCTTCCCTACGGCACACCACAGGCTCGTAGCCTGTGGCACACCTAGCAGACATCGTTTACAGCTCGGACTACCCGGGTATCTAATCCGGTTCGTGACCCGAGCTTTCGTCCCTCACCGTCGGATCCGTCTTTCCAGAGCGCTTTCGCCACCGGTGGTCCGTCCAGGATTACGGGATTTCACTCCTACCCCAGACGTACCCTCTGGATCTTCCGGTCCCAAGCCACGCAGTTTCCACCGGACGCCCGCGCGTTGAGCGCGCGGATTTCCCGATAGACTTGCGTGGCCAGCTACGGACGCTTTAGGCCCAATAAGAGCGGTCATCACTCGTGCTGCCGGTATTACCGCGGCGGCTGGCACCGGTCTTGCCCAGCACTTATTCTACCACCTCCTTACGGTGGTGAAAAGCGAGGACTATATGCCCTCGCACTTGGAGTCCCCTTATCGCACTTTCGTGCAGTGTAAAGGTTTCGCGCCTGCTGCGCCCCGTAGGGCCCGGTATCTTGTCTCAGATACCGTCTCCGGGCTCTTGCTCTCACAACCCGTACCGATTATGGGCACGGTGGGCCGTTACCCCACCGTCTACCTAATCGGCCGCAGCCACATCCTATGGCGCCGGAGCGTTTCTGACTCTCGCCACTTCCAGGCTGAGAGCCGTATTCCGGATTAGCCTCAGTTTCCCGAGGTTGTCCGGATCCATAGGGTAGTTTGGCCACGTGTTACTGAGCTATCTGCTACGAGTCTAAACTCGTACAACTAGCATGGCTAAATCGGACTCCAATAGCAATGACCTCCGGCAGGATCAACCGGAATGAAATGCTCTTCCCCAGCAAAACTGGGGGTGTTGGCGGTGAATGTAAATACACTCACACATGGGTCCACACGTTCGGTGACACGATCGAACGACCGATCGGGCGTCACCGAACTACCAAGGCTAACATCAGATCCCATCTATACGGCGGACCGCAGGGGTAGGATCCTCATTTCCTTCCGGACGTATTCATAAGCCATCGGGAGTACATAACCCCTTCGAACCTGAATCGTCCGAGCCGACGGCGTGTGTCGTCCACGCCGCCTCCTTCTTCGTATATAATCACAATCGCCGATCACTACTTAAGGCCTACGAACCGAGACTTCAAAGAGAGAGAATACCATACAGAATGAATGGACAATATTCAGTTCTGATTGTCGGTAATTCGATAATTCGTTCGGTCTGTATCGATCGAGGGCAGGCATGCAGTCTACCGATTGGTGTCTACTATCGATAGCTGAGGACCGAGCCACTGGCTAACGTGGCTATTGATTTCCGTTTCGACAGGTTCCGTCACGGAACGTCTTTACCCCAGGCGGGCGCGTGCAGAGATATGAACGTCGATATCGGTAATGCGCTTGCATCCGTCGCATCGCCGGGCGTCTCGAGAGAGTCCCTCGAGCGACTGGACGAGCAGGTCGCAGCGGCCCACGAGCGCATCGAGCACGGAATGGAAAATCGAGAACACGGCTACGAGGCGCTGAATCTCCCGCAGCGAACCGATCCCGATGAAATCCAGGCGGCGGTCGAGCCGATCGCCGACGCCGATGTTCTGTTCACTGTCGGCATTGGTGGGAGTTCGCTCGGCGCAGCGACGATCACGAACGCACTCGAGTCGGAGACCGAGACGATTTTTCTGGACAACGTCGACCCCGAGTGGATTACGAGCCACCTCGAGCGCGTCTCGCTCGAGAACGCGGCGGTCAACGTGGTCTCGCGGTCGGGGACGACGGCTGAGACGCTCGCGAACTTCCTCGTCGTGCGTGAGGCCTTCGAGTCGGCAGGTGTCGACTGGACCGAGCGGACGATCGTCACGACTGGGGAGGCCGGGCCGCTTCGCGAACTGGCTGACCGCCACGATCTCCCCGCACTGAAGGTTCCCGATGGCGTACCGGGGCGGTTTTCAGCGCTTTCAGCCGTTGGTATGGTCGCCGCAGCCGTCTGTGGCCACGATCTCGAAGCGCTGCTTGCCGGTGCGGCCGCCGAAGCCGAGACCCTGTCGGGATCGCTGTTCGAGTGTCCAGCCTACGCCTACGGCGCGACCGCGTATGCGCTAGACGAGCGTGGCGCGGGCGTGAACGCGATGATGCCCTATGCAGAGTCGCTCGAGACCTCCGCCGAGTGGTTCGCCCAGTTGTGGGCCGAGAGCCTCGGCAAGGACGACCTCGGACAGACGCCGGTTCGAGCGCTCGGCGTCACCGATCAGCACTCACAGCTACAACTCTATCGCGCGGGCCCGCGTGACAAAGTCGTTACCTTCGTCACGACACAGGAGGGAACCGACCGACAGATTCCGGATACCGACGTCGCGGAGCTGTCGTATCTGGGTGATGCGACGCTTGGCGAGTTGCTCGCAGCCGAGCTCGAAGCCACGGAAGCGAGTCTCGCGGCTGCCGGTCGACCAAACGTCCGTATCGAGATCGAACGCGTCGACGAATACGAACTCGGCAGCTTGCTCTATGGACTGGAAGCCGCCTGTGTGCTCGCGGGCGAGCTCTACGGCGTCAACACCTTCGAGCAGCCGGCCGTCGAGTGGGCCAAGAAGGCGACGCGAGGATTGCTCGGCGGAGGGGAGTTCGAAGAGGCCGAGGCGGTTGCTGACAAGACCGAACTGCGAGTCGAACGATAATCAACCGCGGGAGTCGCTTGCCGCCTGTCGTCCGGTTGCGGTGGGCCTATGGGTCCTCGCACGAATACTACGGTATGACCGAAACCGCACGGACCGACGATGCCGGGCAGCTCACGTCCGGCGTGGTTCCCGGGCTCGGGACCGCCCTCGCGGGGATCACGATGGTCGCGATGCTCGTTCCCGTTCGCCGCGGTGTCGCCGACCCAGTCATCTGGGCGGGCACCGGGTTCGCTGCCGCTGCTGTCCTCGCTTTTCTCGTCCGTCGTCACGGTGGGATCGAGCGAACGATCGCTGGTCCGATCGCCGCCGGCTCGAGCATCGGCGTCGTCTTGCTTACCGGCTATGCCTTGAATCAAGGGACGACAGCACCGGTATCTGTCCCGGCACTTTCGTCGTCGATACCGGTCGTCTTCGTCGCCTTCGTGACCGCAGGATTGACTGCCGGCGTCGGCGTCGCAGACTACTTCGGGATCGGCGTGGGCGGACTGAAACAGCGAGGACAGCAAGTGGTCGTACTCACCGGCGTCGGCTTCGCTGGCCTCTTTTCCCCCTATCTGACGACGCCAGTGATCGCAATTCCGGTGTTGCCGTTTCTCGACTCGTTTTCGGAGGTCCAGCGGACCCTCGCTAATCAGGTCGTCGGCCAGGTCGGCATGGCACTGGGGACGGTGCTCGTGGTCGGTGCCTTTCTCAAGGTAACGGATCGTGACCTGTCGTTCATCGATCTTCGGCGGCCAACGCTGCGAGATCTCGTCTGGATTGTCGGCGGTATCGTCGTCCTCTTCGGGGTGCTCTACGCGATTTCGCTGTCCATGCAGGCGACCGGTGTCGAAAGCGCAGACCATGCGACGACCCAGAATGCCCAGGACGCCCCGGAAATGTTGCTGGTGTTGATCCCGCTTGCCATTCTGATCATCGGCCCGTTCGAGGAGTTGCTCTATCGGAACGTGATCCAGAAGTCGCTGTACGGGACGTTCTCGCGGGCCGGTGCCGTCGTCGTGGCTAGCGTCATCTTCGCTGCCGTTCACGTCCTTGCATACAGCACTGCAGGATTAGGTGCGGTGATCGCGAGTCTCGGTACCATCTTCGGCCTTTCGATCGTTCTCGGCGTGATCTACGAGCGAACGGACAATCTGGTGATGCCGGCGCTGGTCCACGGGATCTACAACGCGGTCGTCTTTACGAATCTCTACTTTCTGGTCGGCTAAGAACAGTAAGCCGGTTACGAGGGGTTCTTTCGGGCCAGTTCAGACCCGCAGATCGGACAGCGATCCTTCTCTTCGTCGAACTCGCGGCCACAGCCCTGACACTGGAACGTCCAGTGGCGCTGTTCGTCGATCCCCTCACGGGCGATCACTTCGACGTCGACGTTGAGTTTCTCCGCGACGTTTTGCATCGCGTAGTCGTCAGTCACGAGGACGCCGTCGAGTTCGAAACTCGCCGCGATGAGCCGAACGTCGGTTTCCGAAAGCACGTCGAGATCACCGGACTCACGGGCCGCACGCTGGACCTTCTCGGTGGTATCGTCGTTTGGAATGTGGATGTGCATCCCGGAGCCTTCCATCGCGTCGTAGCGATAGGCACTCTCGTCTTTGAGTTCCTCGCGGACGAGCGGGATCGTCGCAGTCTGTTCTGTCGTATGGAAGTCGTGGATAAAAGCCGAGGAGTCGAGAACGTACATACCGTTAGCGCTGGACAACAATGTAGTCTTTGACCGCTTGGACGCGGTTGACGGGAACGAGGAAGTGACCGGCGTCGTCGAGGTCGAAATCGACGGCGCGCCGAGAGATTTCCTCGTCAGGCTCGATGACGAGATCGTTCAGTTTCCCTGATTTGAGATCCATCGTAATGTTGTAGAGCAATCCGAGCTCGGTGCCGTCGGTACCCATGACGGACTTCCCCGAGAGGTTTTCAGCGAGTATATCGCTCATGCATACCTGTACTTACTAATCGGTATTAAAACCATGGAGACGGCCCGAAACAGGGCCATCTCCCAACGGAGAGCCATCAACCATCGAACAGGCGGGTGGCCATCAGCGACCCACTCGAGTGGGATAGCTCGATGCGACCGGCACACCGGACAACTGCCCAGCAGCGACGGCCACGACTGTCGGAACGGCGATGACGATGGGTTTAACTACGGCGATACGGACGATTTAGGTAAGACCTTCTTGGGTGGTTCATCATGTCGGACACGGATACACGCGACCCCACATCCCTCAGAACGCCGATCGTCGCCGTCCTCGGACACGTCGATCACGGCAAGACAAGTCTCCTCGATAAGATCCGCGGCTCCGCGGTCATCGAGGGCGAAGCAGGCGCGATCACCCAGCATATCGGCGCGACCGCCGTCCCGCTGGATATCATCTCGACGATCGCGGGCGATCTCGTCGACCCGGACGATTTCGACCTCCCTGGCCTCCTCTTTATCGACACGCCGGGGCACCACTCCTTTACCACGCTTCGATCCCGTGGGGGCGCGCTGGCCGACATTGCCATCCTCGTCGTCGACGTCAACGACGGCTTCCAGCCCCAAACGCTCGAGGCCTTAGACATCCTCAAACGCTCGCAGACTCCCTTCATCGTCGCGGCGAACAAGATCGACACCGTTCCGGGCTGGAACGCCCACGAGGACACGCCGATCAACGACACCTACGAGAGCCAGTCCGATCGCGTGCGCGAGCGCTTAGACGAGAGTCTCTACGAGATCATCGGCAACCTCTCGGACGAGGGCTTTTCGGCGGATCTGTACTGGCGGGTCCAGAACTTCCAGCGCAACGTCGGCGTCGTCCCCGTCTCGGCGATGACCGGCGAGGGGGTCCCTGACCTCCTGACGGTCATGATGGGGCTGTCCCAGCGCTACATGAAAGAGGAAATGGAGATCGACGTCGCCGGCCCCGGTGTCGGCACCGTCCTCGAGGTCAAAGAGGAGAAAGGCTTCGGGACGACGATCGACACGGTCCTCTATGACGGCACGATCCGAGCGGACGACCAGATCGTCGTCGGCGGAATGAACGAACCGATCGTCACTGACGTCCGCGCGTTGCTCCAGCCCCGTCCCCTCGCGGAGATCCGCACCGAGAGCCGCTTCGAGAAAGTCGACGAAGTCTCGGCCGCCTCGGGGATCAAGGTCGCCGCACCGGAACTCGCAGACGCGATGGCCGGCGCACCAGTCCGCGTCGTCCGCGATCGTGACCTCGATCAGGTCATCGACGAAGTACAGGCCGAACTCGCCGACATCGCCGTCGACACCGCCGAGGAAGGAGTCGTCGTCAAAGCCGACACGCTCGGCAGCCTCGAGGCGATGGCCGACGCCTTGGATGAGGCGGAGGTCCCGATCGTCCGCGCGGAGGTCGGCGATGTCGCCCCGCGGGACGTCTCGGTCGCCTCGACGGCCGAAGACGGCAAACAGAAGGCCATTCTCGGGTTCAACGTCGACGTGCTCGATGACGCCGAACAGCGCGCGGAGATCGAGGACGTAACGATCTTCACCGACGAAGTCATCTACCAGTTGATCGAGGAGTACGAGGAGTACGTCGAAGGAATCGAGAAGGCCCAACAGGACACCATCCTCGAGAACATCACGCGACCGGCCCGGTTCCGGATCCTGCTCGACCATACCTTCCGCCAGAACGACCCCGCAGTCGTCGGCGTCGAGGTCAATTCGGGGACGATCCAGAACAACGCGAACGTCGTCAAGTTCGAGGGCAACGAACCCAACCGCGTCGGCCAGGTCAAAGGGATTCAGGAACAGGGCGAGGATGTCGACGAGGCCCGCGCGGGCAACCGCGTCTCGGTTGCCATCGACGGCCCGACCGTCGGCCGCCAGATAGAGGAGGGCGACGAGCTCTGGATCGAGATCCCAGAGAAACACGCGAAGATCTTAGAACAGGAACTCGCAAGCGAGATCCCCGGCGACGAACTCGAGGCGCTGAACATGTACCTCGACAAGCAGCGCAGCCGGGATCCCTTCTGGGGCAAGTAGTCGACTGGTCGCCACCCTCTGTTTTGCACGTGAGTCGGGCGCTCACTCGGCAATCCGCTCGAGTCGAACCCGCGCCCCACCCTCGACCTCGGCAAGCGGCCCGGTATCGGTGACGCGTGCGACAATATTCACAGGCGAGGTGGCCCGTGGCTCGTCGTCCTCGCTGGCGGGCGTCGGTCCCCAGAACAGACACAGCACGTTCCCGGTCGGCCAGTAGGCGATCGAACCCTCGGGAACGACTGCGCGGGCGTTTTCTGCTGGCACATCGATCGGCACGTCAAAATAGAGTTCGTCGCCCCAGCGAGTCGCATCGCCCGCGACAGGGAGTGCGTCCACGAGTGCAGCCTTCGTTTCGGGTGCGTCGTCGGTCCAGTTTGCTTCAAGTTCATGGCCGTCGACGGTGACGTGGAGATCGGTCATAGCGGCCCAACGAACGGGGTGTACTTCTACCCATCTCTCGAGACCCTGTGCGCAGACGTATCCACCTCGAGTTCCCACCCGGCACCTGCCCCGAGAAGCGTTAACCACAGTGGTCGGTCTAGCACGGCCATGCTCGCACAGCTTCGCCAGTACAAATACGAGGAAGTACAGTTCGACGACAACCGGACGACAGGCGAGTCACAAACCGAAGACACGGTCAACCCGAACGCGGAAGATTACTTCGGCCAGGAGATGGACGACCTCGACATCGAGACGTGGGATACGGTCGAGTACGAGGGCGATCCGATTCAGTGCCGCGCTCTCACGATCGACGGCGTCACCGCTGTCTCGGTCCCGGACGACTCGCTCGAGGAAGACGAGTCGGCCCTGCCCGGCCACACGATTCAGATTCGGACTGTGGGCGACATCGAGACGATCGCGAACGCCGAGATCGTCGAAATTCAGGACGAGCACGCATAAGCAGCGACGGCCACGAAGGCCTATATGGCGCTGACTGGCCGGAGTCGTCGCCGACTGCGGAGCGCAAGCCGTCGTCTGGGAGCACCACTGGCGAGGGATGATAACCTCTGTCGGTGGCGGTTCGCTCCCGAAATCGTTTTCAAGCGGTCGCGCTCACACTCGGTATGCCGACGGAATCGGACACTCATTATGACCCCTCGCTGGGGAACAAGTTCATCTTCGTCACCGGCGGCGTCATGTCGGGACTCGGAAAGGGGATTACGGCTGCGAGCACCGGCCGACTCCTCAAAAACGCCGGGTTCGACGTCACCGCGGTGAAGATCGACCCGTACCTGAACGTCGACGCGGGGACGATGAACCCCTATCAGCACGGGGAAGTCTACGTCCTGGAGGATGGAGGCGAGGTCGACCTCGACCTGGGGAACTACGAACGGTTCCTCGATATCGACATGACCTCGGACCACAACATCACCACCGGGAAGACCTACCAGCACGTCATCGAGAAAGAGCGTGCCGGCGACTATCTCGGGAAGACGGTCCAGATCATTCCCCACATCACCGACGACATCAAACGGCGCATCCGCGAGGCCGCCGAAGGCACCGACGTCTGTATCATCGAAGTCGGTGGCACGGTCGGCGACATTGAGGGCATGCCCTACCTCGAGGCCTTACGGCAGTTCGCCCACGAGGAACCCGAAGAGAACGTCCTCTTTACGCACGTCACCCTCGTTCCCTACTCGAAAAACGGCGAGCAAAAGACGAAACCGACCCAACACAGCGTCAAGGAGGTCCGCTCGATCGGCCTTCAGCCAGACATCATCGTCGGCCGCTGTGAGGACCGGCTCGACCCCGAGACGAAAGAGAAGATCGCGCTGTTCTGTGACATCCCGACCGAGGCGGTGTTCTCGAACCCGGACGTCGAAGACGTCTATCACGTCCCGCTGATGGTCGAGGAGGAAGGCTTAGATCAGTACGTCTTAGAGCACTTCGGACTCGCCGACGAGGCGCTGCCGGAGGGCGAGCGCGCAAACGAGTGGCGTGAGATCGTCACGACCGACAAAGAAGACGAAGTCGACGTCGCGCTGGTCGGCAAGTACGACCTGGAAGACGCGTACATGTCGATCCACGAGTCGCTCAAACACGCCGGCTTCGAACTCGGTGCCGACGTAAACGTCCACTGGGTATCGGCCGACGAGATGGCCGACGGTCACGACGGCCAACTCACCGACGTCGACGGGATCATCGTTCCCGGCGGCTTCGGCATGCGTGGCTCCGAGGGCAAGATCGAAGCCGTTCGCTACGCCCGCGAAAACGACGTGCCGTTCCTGGGACTCTGTCTTGGCTTCCAGATGGCCGTCGTCGAGTACGCCCGGCACGTCCTGGGGCTCGAAGATGCCCACTCGGCAGAGATGGTCGAAGACACCCCACATCCGGTCATCGATATCCTGCCCGAACAGTACGAAGTCGAAGATATGGGCGGCACGATGCGTCTCGGCGAGCACACGACCGTCATCGAACCCGAGACGCTGGCCTACGACCTCTATGAGGATACATCCTGTACCGAGCGCCACCGCCACCGCTACGAGGTCAACCCCGAGTACTTCGAGCAGTTCGAAGACGAGCCGCTGACGTTCTCGGGCACGGCGGGCAATCGGATGGAGATCTTAGAACACGAGGACCACCCGTTCTTCCTCGGGACGCAGTTCCACCCCGAATACACGTCCCGCCCCGGACAGCCGAGCCCGCCATTTGTCGGACTGGTCGAGGCCGTCCTCGAGCAGGCCGGTGAGAGTGAGGCCGACGAGGCAGAGACAGACACCGACACTGAAACAGAGGTAACCCACTGATGGTAGACACTGAGACGTTCGTTCCGGACGCAGTTGCAGAGATCGAAGACGAAATCGGCGACGCACACGCTGTCATCGCCCTCTCGGGCGGTGTCGACTCGTCGGTCGCCGCCGCGCTGGCCTACGAGTCAATCGGCGACCAGCTCACGCCGGTCTACGTCGACACCGGCCTGATGCGGAAAGGCGAGACCGAGCAGATCCGCGAGACGTTCGACTACATGGAGTCGCTGCGGATCGTCGACGCGAAAGACCGATTCCTCGAGGCCCTTGCGGGCGTCACTGACCCCGAAGAAAAGCGTGAGATCATCGGCGAGCAGTTCATCCGCGAGTTCGAACGCGAAGCCAAAGACGCCGACGCCGACTACCTCGTCCAGGGGACGATCTACCCAGACCGCATCGAGAGCGAAGGCGGAATCAAGTCCCACCACAACGTCGGTGGCCTCCCCGAAGTCGTCGACTTCGAGGGCATCGTCGAACCCGTCCGTGACCTCTACAAAGACGAGGTCCGCGAGGTCGCCCGCCACCTCGGCTTAGACGAGATCGTCGCCGAGCGGATGCCGTTCCCCGGCCCCGGTCTCGCCGTGCGCGTCATCGGCGAAGTCACCGAGGAGAAACTCGAGGTCGCCCGCCACGCCTGCTACGTCGTCGAGGAGGAACTCGAGGAGTACGAGCCCTGGCAGGCGCTCGCGGCCGTCATCGGCAAAGCGACGGGTGTCAAAGGCGACAACCGCGTCCACGGCTGGGTCGTCTCCGTACGCTCGGTCGAGTCCCGTGACGGCATGACTGCCCGCGCCCAGGAGATCGACTGGGACACCCTCCAGCGCATCCAATCTCGGATCACCGGCCAGAACGAGAACGTCGCCCGCGTCGTCTACGACGTGACCCACAAACCGCCCGCGACCATCGAGTACGAATGAGCACGACGACTGCGATCGTTGCCGGCCCCGACGACGACGCCATCGCTCCCGCGCTCGAGGCCGCGGGCGTCGACGTGACCCGTCTTGACGGCGTCATCACGCGACCCCAACTCGAGGAGGCAGGCATCGTCGCGGCCGAGCTGTACGTCCTGACCGATGTCGGCCAGGCGACGACCATCCCGATCGCCTGCGATCTCAACGACGAGCTTCGAACCGTCGTCTACGCTCGCGACACGATCCCGGAGTTCATCAAGGGACAACTCGACATCGCCATCGATCCACAGCTGATGGACGCGAGCGTCGTCGCCGACGAACTGATCGATTAACGCCCACTACCCTGTGCTGGCGACGCACAGATACGACCGATACCGACCATCCCTCTGTTTCTTGGTCGAATTCAGATTTACCGGGGATAAACGGTCTCGAAGCCGAGAGAGCCAGTCTAAATCCGATTTGAATTCGGCGGAACTCGGCGTAAGATCGGTATACCATCACCCCCGTTCAAGTGGGAGTCGCTGGTAGCCGTGTGTGGAGGTCGACGGGCAGACCCCACCGATGGCACCCACCACCTGTTCCCGCGACTTCCAGCAACCCCACCACAGCACCCTTCCCCACCACTGCCAATCGATTCTTGCTGACGCGGGCCCACCCCACCGGCTCGCGTCACACCCTGCGTTTCTCTGATTCGAACGCGAGGAGAGGCGAGTCGATGCCGATCGTCCGTCCTACTGACCGACAGTGAGACTGAGACGAGCGTGCGAGCTGACGGGTATCAAGTGTCTTCCTCGAGTCGCCGTAGCACCGGAATTTCGTCGCGTCGCTCGTCATCGAGCAGGTCCCAGTCGAGGCCCGCTGGCTGGTCGCTGCCCTCGGGTCGTATCACCCGCTCGGGCGTGACGACGAGATCCATCGCGACGTCGTGGGCTGCAAGCGTGACGGCCTCGTCGATGAGCTGCCGGTCGTGGATTGTCGTCGCAACCGGCGTCTCCTCGTCGACCAGTCCGAGTTCCCGGAGGACGGCGTACTCGAGGTCACTGTACCCTTCGCCCTTGCCGATGCGACCGCCGTCCTTTGTGACCGCGACGCTACCGGAGACGATCAGGTCGACGCGGTCGATCTCGTCCGGGCCGAGCTGCTCGCCGTGTGTCGACGACCCCGAGACCGTCGTCGCCGCGTCGTAGTCCTCGAGTTCGTCGGGATCGAGTTTCAGGAAGCACTTCTCGTCACGGAGCCGTGGCACCGCCATGTAGACCGTCTTTCCATCACGCAACGCGCGCCGTCTCACGGGGAGTTGTGGCGCGTCGGGATTTGCTTTGATCGTCGTCGCCGACTCCCACTCCGGTTGTGCGGCCAATCGGTCGGCAGCCTCGCTCGCCCCGGCGAAGTTCGGAATCCGGCCGTGGGGCGGAAACGGAAAGCGGGCGACGCCGCTTTCTTCGAGATCGTCCCACACGCGTTCGCGAAGCGCCTGTTTTTCCATGTTCTTCCCGTGGTGGCTCGACCCTATAGTAGCAACTGAAAGGAATGACACACCCCTCTCGCACAGCTCTCGCAGCCAAGTGCGCACCGACGGGCAGCGGCTACGATAGCATCACCCGTCGTCGGCGACGGTCACTCCTCGTCGGTGTCGGTCTCCCCGTTTGCGAGCGTTGCAAGTCGCTGTGCCTCGGGGACGATGATCGACTCACAAGCGATCCGTATGGCCTCACGGTCATTGGGGAGACAGAAGATCGGGACTCCCTCGGAGATGCCCCCTAGGGCACGACTTGAGACGATGCCGGTCCCCCGCTCGTCGTAGGAGAGGGCATGAAAGAGATCGAGAAACGCCGGGAGGTCTTTGTCGAGCAACGGCCGAACTGCCTCGAGGGTCGCATCCCGCGGTTCGACACCCGTGCCGCCGGTTGTGACGACGATGTCCGCATCGTCGCGGTCGACGAGCCGCGACACTTTCGACTGAACGTTGTCGTGGTCCCGCTGGATCAGTTCCCGCGTCACGATCTCGTGGCCTGCCGTCTCAAAGGCTGCCACGATCGCTTCGCCCGCGTCGTCCTCCTCAATCGAGGAGTCCGACGAGACCGTGACGACAGCCGCGCCGACCACACCGGGCTCGTCCGTCGAGTCACTCATGAGTCGTGGTTGGGTCGCTGACGGGAAAAACGGTCCCCAGTCGCATACAGCCGTCAGTCGGCGGTCGGATCAGTTCAATCGCACCCACCGTATTTCGTCAATTGACGTACTCTGGTTCGACGTGCTTGCCCCTTCCATCACGATTTTATATAGCCTGTTCGTTGGGAGCACTATGCAAGCAGTCAAGATCACGGAACACGGCGACAGGGATGTCATCGAATACGGCGAGTATCCGGACCCGGAGATCGACCGGGACGAGGTACTGGTCGACATCAAGGCGGCCGCGCTCAACCATCTGGACATCTGGACCCGCCGTGGCATGCCGGGAATCGACCTCGAGATGCCCCACATTCCAGGCAGTGACGGGGCCGGTGTCGTCGAAGAAGTCGGTGAGGACGTCACCCGGTTCGAGGAAGGCGACCACGTCGCAGTCTCGGCCGGTGTCGGTGATCTCCGGATGGACGACCCGACGCTCGATCCAGGCTTCCACATCATCGGCGAGCACGTCACCGGCGTCCACTCCGAGTACGCCGCGGTCCCCGAGGACAACCTGATTCCCGTCCCCGAGCACGTCGATTGGGAGATCGCCGGCTCGGCCTCGCTAGTCTTCCAGACCGCCTGGCGGATGCTCATCGAGCGTGCCGAGCTCAAGGCAGGCGAATCGGTACTCGTCCTCGGAGCCAGCGGCGGGGTCGGCCACGCTGCCCTCCAGATCGCCGACTACGCGGGCGCGGAAGTGTACGCGACCGGCAGCAGCGAAGAAAAGCTCGAGTACGCCGAAGAACACGGCGCGGACTACGTCTGTAACTACGAAGAGGAGAACTTCGCGGACTGGGTCCGCTCGGAGACCGGCGGCCGCGGGGTCGACGTCGTCGTCGAACACGTCGGCGCGCCCACCTGGCAGGACTCGCTGAAGAGCCTGACCAAGGGCGGCCGACTCGTCACCTGCGGTGGCACCGGCGGTGGCAACCCCGAGACGGACATTCCGCGCATCTTCTGGAACCAACTCGAGATCATCGGCTCGACGATGGCCACGCCCGACCAGGTCGACGACGTGCTAGAACTCGTCTGGGACGGTACGTTCGAGCCCGCGATCCGCGAGGTCCTGCCGATGAGCGAGACCGCCCGCGCCCACGAGATCATCGAGAACCGGGAAGGGTTCGGCAAGGTGGTCGTCCGACCGGACAGCGAGCTGTAACCGATCACGGGTCGGCCACGCCCGGGTGCCGGAACCGTGAGGGCTTTCACGACGCGCTCGATACGTCCGGTCGTGAGCTCGAGCGACGACGGCGGCTACGTCCACGATCCAGCGGCGTTCGACGCAAACGGTGAAGAGGGGACCGAAGAGCCGGCCGGCGGGGGCGGGGGTCTCGAGCCGACCCACCCCGATGCGGTCGACCGGGAGTTCGACTGGCGCGGCTGGCTTCTCGTCGGCGTTATCGTCTTTGCATTTGTCATCGCTCCAGTCGCGATCTATCTGGTCCCACCCGGTGGAGAGGGATACCGATTCGCGTTGCTGATTCTGCCGCTTGCGCCAGCCGCTTTGCTTGCGATTACGGCCGTCTGGGCGACGACTCGACCCTGAACGGCGACGGCTCGCTGGCGCTGTACGATCGACTGCAAAAAAACCGACCCGTGACCGTCTAGTCAGTCAGTACGAACGTCCTCGAGTCGCGCAAGCACGGTCGTGGCGTCGCTGACGTCCCTTGGTGGTGTCTCCTCACGGTCGACGTACGTCGCCAGCGTGTCATAGAGCCGGTCGGCTTGCGACCCGGTGAGCCGCTCCGTGTCGCCGTCGGCTTCGATCGTCTCGAGTACCTCGATCGTCCATTCAGGTGGTTTCTCGTCGGCATCGAGCGCAGCGTCGAGGCGGTTCGAGAGCGCGTGATGGGCGACCCATTGCTCGTCTCTGGAGAGCGTGACTTCGTACGTCTCGGTTTCCGGTGGTGAGGAGCTCATTTCGTCACACGGGACCTGTTTCGTCGGTCCTCAGACAACGCTACGAACAGGAACCTAATAAGCCTTGTTACCGTACCCCATAGTTGCAGCGTGATCGTATTTTCACCGGTCCACACCAGCAGTCGCTGCAGAGACACGGCGTTTCGAGGCCCATGTCGGGGACGATCAAGCCACTCGGTACGCTCGCAAGCGCGCGACCGACCGACCGACGATACCTACCGGACGTCCCGGCGCATGGCGATCTCGAACCACGGACAGAGTCGGAGCTGTCGGTACCACTCCGGATGCGAGTGGAGTCGTTCGTAGGGAACCCACATCAGTCCGGCAACCTCGTCTTCGTCGGGCTCGAGGCTGCGATCAGTCAGTGTCAGCTGCAACACGGCACAGACCTCGTGTTCGACGCCCTCGTTTTCGAAGTAGCGTTTGTACTCGAAGCGATCGGTCAGCCGCAGGTCGTCGTACTGGTCGGGCGTGATTCCGAGCTCTTCCTCGAGTCGCTGTCGGGTCGCTTCCTCCTGGCTCTGGCCCTCGACGGGATGGGAGGCGACAGTGCCGTCCCAGTAGGTCCCCCAGAGGCGTTTCTCCGGCGCTCGCTGGGCGAGCAAGATGTTGCCCTCGCCATCGAAGACCAGCGAGGTGAACGCGCGGTGGCGGATCCCATCGCCCGTATGGGCGTCCAGCCGGTTGACGAGCTCGAGTGGGTTGTCGTCGGCGTCGACGGCGATCACGTCTTGTCCGGCGTTCTCGTGTTGGACATCCTCCTGTGGCGTGCTCATAGAACCACAATTACGTCGACTCGTAAAACCAGTATCGCCTCATACGGTCTGCTGTAACGATGTACCGGTGCAACCGCAGTGCGGGTCGCGGTTGCACCGGAAATTACGTACAGTAGTCCGTATCATAGGGTATCAGTTCACCTCGAGACGCGAACGCACCGCAACTGCTCGAGGGTCACACAGTCCAAACGATGACAAAAAGCCACGTCCGGTCACCGACAGTTAGACGAACCCCATATTCGGATCGGGTTGATACTCATCGCCGACAGCGACCTGAAGTGTCCCTGGGATCGTCTCGAGGCAAAGCGAGTGGGCCTCGAGCATCTCACCGTCCAGGCTGTATTTGATCGCGTCCTGATTGCTCTCGATCACGAGCGACGGGGCACGCCGGCGAACGACGTATTTGCTATCACGTCCCAACAGCCGCTGGAGGGCCGCATCGCTGAGCAGGTTCATCGCCGCGGCGTCCTCGACGATCGTTACCTCGAGCAGGCCATCCTCGACGTTGGCCTGTGCCGTTCGAGCGCCAGTGAACCGTCGGCAGTTCCCGATGAGGACGAACATGGCCCGACCGTCCCAGGCTCGTGTTCGGTTCCCGTTCGGTCCTGAAGCCGTCTCCACCCGGAGCGGCAGCGAGTCGAACGACCCCATCGTCGCAAACATACTTTTGACATATGCGAGCACGCCCAGGTTCGCCTTGCTCGCTGGCTCCGTCTTGCTGCTTGCTTCGGCGGTAATGCCGCCGACACAGGAGTTGACGAAGATCCGATCGTTCGCACTGGCGAGATCGATCCGTCGCCGTCGTCCCGCCTCGATCACTGCAAACGCGTGCTCGATCCCCTGGATCCCGATGTTCGTCGCGAAGTTGTTGCCCGTCCCTGCGGGGACGACAGCGACTGTCGTCGTCTCGAATTCGTTCGCAGCAGCGATCCCGTTAACCACTTTGTTCACCGTGCCATCGCCGCCGCCTGCCGCGATAAGGTCGGCATCGGGTGCAGCGTCGCGGGCTAACCGTTTCGCGTCGCCGCTTTTCTCGGTTTTTCGGACGTCGAAGCCATGTTCGGTCCCCAGTTCGACCACAGTGTCGACATGGGATTGACTGCCGCTGACAGGATTGAGGATGAGCACGCGGTCATCACCGCGACCGCCGGCTGTCCCCTCCGGGCACATGATCTGGAACACGCCAGCCGAGGGCAAAAGGGCCTCGCTGGCGTATGCGTTCCCGTGTATACCGTCGATTTGCACGCACACACGCGATTCTTTCATGGCTATCGGGGGCTCGGCGATCGGTTCGACCCGCTGGGCGTCCGTCTACTCACCGGAATGGCTGACCGGCGCGGCCTCGACGGGGTCGCGACAACGAATCACGATTACTACACGCCATTGACGCCGACTGGAGCCGTCGAACTCATCCCGGGGATCGAAATCACGACCGACCGCGGCCACGTCCTCGTCGTCGGCCCCGACCCGCCCGCGGAGACGGAGCCGGGGGTGCTCTCTCCGGCGGACGCAGTCGCACTGGCACACGACCGCGGCTGTGCCGCGATCGTCGCGCACCCGTTTCGAAACAGTTCCGTCCGAGAACTCGAGGAGATCCCGTTCGACGCGATCGAAGTCAACGGGAAACATCCCCGTTCGCGGCCACTCGTCGAGGAGCTCGCAGACGACCGTGGACTGCCGCTGATCGGTGGGAGCGACGCCCACTACCCGTTCGAGGTGGGCCGAGCGTACACGGTTATCGAAGCCGAGCAGCTCACGCCGGCAGCAGTCGTTGCTGCGATCCGTGACGGACGAGTCCGTGCACGCGTTTGTCGGACGGGCTTCGACCGGCTCCTCCGACGGGGATATCGGAAGCTCCATCGCCGAAAAGAGGTGCTCGACACGCTCGAGGAGCCGACGCCCGGTGTCGGGAGCCCACCGGATGAGAACTGACGCCAGTCGACCCCGCCAGTTGGCCGTTACTGCTGGCGTTCCCGCGGCTCCGTCCATTGCGCTACGTCGTGGCTGCTGGGACACGGATCGTGACGATACTCCCCCGCGGATCGTTGTCCGTGATCCGCATCTCGCCGCCGAAGCTCTTGGCGATCCAGTAGATGTGCCACAGCTCGAGGCCGGTTCCGTGAACGAGTTGTGTCTCGGCTTCGCGTTCGACCATCGGTCGTTCCTGTGGCGGGATCCCCGGCCCGTTGTCGGCGATGGAAACATCGACCCAGTCGCCCATCGCGGGACCATCGGCTGGGGTCGCGCTGACGGTGATCTCGGGGACTGGCCGATCGGTGTGGGTGACGGCGTTGTCGACGGCCGTCCGGATCGCCGTCTCGAGTCGGTCGTCGGCCTGGGCCGTGACGTGCTCGGGTGCGGTCACCGTGATGTCTGCGTCCGGATAGTCGTCGTCGAAGTCGGTCGCCAGCCGCGAGAGCATCGAACCGACATCACAGGTGGCGTCGGGATGGCGGTCACGCTGGAACAGGTCCCGCACGGCCGCGGCGTTGTCACTGATCTTGCACAACTCGGCGGCTTGTTCTTCGATCGCGGTCAGCGCCTCGTCTCGCTCGTCGCCGGTGAGATTTCGGAGCCGTGTTGCGTTCCCTTGGATGACGTTCATCCCGTTTCGGATGTTGTGTCGCAAGATCCGGTTGAGGACGCTGAGTCGCTGTCCGCGCAGTCGTTGGTCGGTCACGTCGGATTCGATCGCGACGAAGTGTGTGATCTCCTCGTCGTCGGTAATCGGCGCGATCGTCTGCTCGACGTGGTACAGTTCCCCGGATTTCCGGCGGTTGATGAGTTCGTGTTCCCAGACCTCGCCCGAGCAGATCGTCTCCCAGAGCCGCTCGTAGAACGCTTGGTCGTGTTTGCCCGATTTGACCAGCCGCGGGTTTCGCCCGACAGCTTCCGTGTGGGTATACCCGCTGTCTCGCTCGTAGGCCGGGTTGACGTACTCGATCGTTCCCTCGCGATCCGTGATCACGATCCCGTGGCCCGCCTGTTCGACCGCCTGCTGAAAGAGCTGGAGCTCCTGTTCGCGTTCCTTTCGCGCCGTTACGTCTCTGATTGCGCCGCGTAACGCGACGACTTCACCGCCGTCGACGACTGGCTCGCCGACGGTGTGAACCCATCGTTCGTTCCCCGCAGCGGTGACGATTCGCAGTACCACGTCGTATGGCTCCCCGCCGTCCCGACACGTCTCGACGAACGAGCGAATTCGATCCCGGTCGGCAGGGTGATAGAACTCGAGTGCCGCAGACAGCGTCGGCTCGTAGTCGGCACCGACCTCGAAGATCTCGCGTGTCCCGTCGGTCCACCGGAGGTCGTCCGACCGCAGATCGAGTTCCCACCCACCGACGGCTGCGAGCTGCTCGGCTTTCTCGAGGAGTGCCCGATTCCGTTCGAGCTCACACCCCTTTCGTTTTTGCTCGGTGACGTCACGAACGATCCCGACGAGCTGGTCGACCGTACCGTTTCCGACGGTCGGTGTCAGTTTCGTCTCGAGCGTGCGTTCGCCGGCAGGAAGCGACAGCGTCGTCTCGTCGTCGATCGTCGCCGCCTGTTCGACGCATGCGTCGTATCGCTCGGTGACGGCAGCCGCCGTTTCCGCGCTGAAGATTTCGGCCGGTGTCCGTCCACGAATCTCCGTGCCGGTCAGGCCGGTGATCGTCTCGTATGCGGGATTGACGCGTCGATATCGGTACGTGCGACCGTCAGCCGTTCGATCGACATCGAGGAGAAAAACGGCGTCCTCGACGGCGTCGAATATCTTTTCGTACTCCTCGAGCGTCGTCAAACATTCCTGATCCGACCGTGTCCCGCGATCGGAGGACACTGCCGAGTCAGGTTGCTCGGCAGGCGTCTCCCCAGTAGTCATTATCTGTGACTATAAAACCAACTCGAAAAAGGAATCGAGGTTTTCCAACGCACTGAGAATACCGACGGCATCCGGACCCCAGACTCCTGGCCAGCAGTCACGACGAAGCCGGACGCAGACATGTGGCCATCGCCTGTGTGGAGACGGCCGCGAATTCGCGACCGGCGTCATGTCGTTCTGTCCGACAGTATCAGGTCGCTCGAGCCGACCCCAGACCACGCTTACCCGAGTTCTTCGTCTAAGATCAATCGTGTCTTCGTGCTGACAACCTCGTCCTGATCGCGGGCCTTCGTAATGAGATCGTTGACCCCGCGCGTGTCCGCGGCGTCGACGACGAGGACGATGTCCTGCTCGCCCGAGACCATCCAGACGAAGTCGACCTCGTCCCACTCCGCCATCCGCTCGGAGACTCCCTTGGTATCGACGTCGACCGCGACGCTGATCTCGAGCATCGCTTGGACGTTCCCCGTCCGAGTCGAGATGGTAAAGCGCTCGATGACGTCGTCGTCCATCATTCGTTCGACACGGTTGCGCACGGTCCCCTCGCTCGTCCCAACCTCGTCTGCGATCTCAGTATACGGCGTTCGGGCGTCACGCCGGAGGATATCGAGGATCTGTCGGTCCAGGTCGTCCATAGAGATACGTACCTACAGCCGACCCGCACTTACCGATTACGAAAATCGTAACTGAGCTTCGAAGACAACACTTATCAACATCCATCCGATACGTAGATCGTAATGACGGAAGCCTACGTCGCACTGGAAGGCGGCCACGTACTCGAGGGACGTGGTCGTGCGTCAGGTACGGCCCGCGGTGAACTCGTTTTCACAACAGCATATACAGGCTACGAGGAGAGTCTGACCGACCCCTCCTACGAGGAGCAGGTCCTGACCTTCTCGTACCCGCTGATCGGTAACTACGGCGTCCGCGAGGAGCGCTTCGAGTCCGACCGCGTCCATCCGCGTGCGGTGCTTGCAAAGGAACTCACCGAGGACGTCGCCGAGTGGCTCGAAAGCGAGGACGTCCCGGCTGTCGACCACCTCGACACGCGTGATGTGGTTACCGACATTCGTGACGGCGGCGCGATGAAATGCGGTATCGCCGTCGGCGAGGACGTCACCGAGGAAGACGCACTGGCCGAACTCGAACAGTGCAAGGCCATGAGCGACCACACCGACATCGGCGCACAGGTCAGCGTCGACGACCCGGTCGTCCACGGCGAAGATAACGACGGCCCCGACGTGGCGCTGATCGACTGTGGCGCGAAAGGCTCGATCGTCGACTCGCTGCTCGCACGCGACGCGACCGTCCACGTGTTCCCCTACAACGCGACCGTCGACGACGTCGCGGCCGTCGAGCCCGATGTCCTTTTCATCTCGAACGGTCCCGGCGACCCGGTCAACTTCGAGCAGGCCATCACGCTCGTCGAGGAGTTCGTCGAGGACACGCCCGTCGCCGGCATCTGTCTCGGCCAGCAGATCGTCGCCGAAGCCCTCGGCGGCTCGACCGAGAAAATGGACTTCGGCCACCGCGGCGTCAACCAGCCCGTGCTCGATCTCGAGTCCGGGCAAGTCGTCATGACCACCCAGAACCACGGCTACACGGTCGCCGACCCCGGCGAACACCTCGAGGTCACCCAGATCAACGTCAACGACGATACGCCCGAGGGAATCGACGGCGTCGAGTACGACGTGATCACCCGCCAGTACCACCCCGAAGCGAACCCCGGTCCCGAAGACACCCTCGACTTCTTCGACGACGTGCTCGCCATGGCTTCCGGGCGAGCTGACTCGCGAGCGGTTCCAGCTGACGACTAACGACGACTGCTGACTGAGCGTTTCGTCTTTCGTCCGTCACCCACGCAGTGACAACTGTTTCTCGGCGACTGCTCGGCGTGTCCGACAGCAGAAAACGAAGGTAATGGCTTCTTTCGGGCGGTGATCTGATCACATGTCGGCTGTGCTGTCCAGATCGCTGTCAGCCGGCCCCACGCCGGTTACGCCCCAAAGGCGTACGTGACCGTCACGCTGGCGCTCACGCGAACCGGCTCCGTCCCGATTTCAGTCTGCGGTGCCCCGCCGCTTGCCGCGTCAGCGCTCGTCATGGCTTCGGCTTCGAGATGGACCGGGTGAACCCGTACGTCACCGGTCGAAACGGCCGTCGTCCCCTCGAGTGTGACGCCACGGTTGTCCGCGATGTGGGACGCCTCCTCGTCGGCGTTTGCCAGTGCGTCGTCGATCGCGTCGTTTCGCAGTTCGGATCGCGTCTCCTCACGGAGCGTAAAGCGAACGTGACCCACGTCGTCCGCACCGGCTTCGGTCACTGCATCGATAATCTCGCCGACGCGGTCGACGTCGGTGACCGTCACCTCGAAGGAGTGTGCCCCCTCATAGCCGGTTGCGGTTCGACCGTGTGCTTGATGAACCCGATATCGTCCATCCTCGATGTTCTCCTCGGGGATCCCGAGGTCGTCGAACGTCGTCCGCAACTCGGCAGCGCCGGTCGAGAGCTCTTCGGTGACGGCGGCTGCGCTTTCGCCGGACGCCTCCACACCGACATCGATGACCGCCTGATCCGGCTCGGTTTCGACTTCTCCGCTGGCGCTGACCGTGATCTCACCGTCTCGTGCTTTCATGTCCGATTCTGCTCCGGGGTCGGCACCGGGGCCCGATTCGGGATCGTCACTACTGAGCGGACTGCCCAGACAGCCCGCCGCCGCTGCTGTGAGTCCGCTGCTCGAGGCCGCCAGAAACTGTCGTCGATCCATACCTCATCGACGGTCGGGGACGGGGATAAAAGTACCTTAGACTGAAATGTTCATTTGACGTATCCCAACAGACGAAGACGGTCAGGAAAACTGATCGGTAGCGTGAGTGTCCTCGAATACACTACCAGATTGCCCGTGCGATCGTCGATGCCGCTAACTGGGTTGGCGCGCTCGAGTGTCGCTTTTGAGGCCGTCAGTTACCGCCAGTCGTAGACCTGCACTGCGCGATCGTGTCGCTGTGAGAGCCCGTTGGGGTTACGGCGAGGCGAGCGATCACGGTAGCGGGCTCGGACGCCATCCCACAGGCCGCGTGTGACGTTCCTGACGACATCGGTCCCATCAGAGAGCCAGCTCGTTGGTGTCGCCTCGCCGGCCGCCAGCCGGCACACGCCAGTAGCCCCTTCTCGAATTGCGCTCCCGGCAGTCCGAGCGAAGACGCCCGGCCGCAGCCCATAGTTTTTCGCCAGCCGGTACGACAGCGACCGATAGGTCGCCCCCCAGTCAGGACCGGTGCGGCCACCGTCAGAACGAAGCTCCGACGAAGATTCCCGCGAGTCGATCACCGCGCCGCAATCGGTTCCGACCTCACAGCGAGCGGCCATCGCCGCGTTCCACGACACCTCGAAATCGAGGCTCGCGATCCGATGTGCACAGTCGCGCTCACCCGCCGCTGTGAGATATTCGTCGAAGCCATCCAGTGCATCGAGGACGGATCGATCGAAGGCGGCGTTGTCTCCGTGGAAATGGGTTACAGTCCGGCCAGCGACGGCGTCGGACGACTGACCGGCGTGAAGGGGATGACCGGTCACGGGACCGGTGACGACATCGGTCCCATCAGCCATTGACTCGTCGATGGCTGAATACCAGCTATGGTCGATCGCGTACTCGCCGTCGATGAAGGCGACGACCTCGCCCGTCGCGAGCTCGAGGCCGGCGTTGCGGGAGACGTTCGGATTGCGCTCGGAGATTTCGACGAGCACGTCGATGTCGTCGCGGTCACGGACGACGCCAGTCGTGCCGTCCGAGGAGGGGCCGTTGACGACGATGCACTCGGTTTCAGTCGGCGTTCGCTCGGCGAGCGCATCGAGACACGACACTAATCGCTCTCGGTCGTTGAGCGTCGAGACGACCACCGAGAGCTCCATACCCACCTATAGGAGACCCTCGTAGTAAATAGGTTGGATTTCAGTCGGGTCAGCGAACACGTGCGTTCCAGTACGAGACCGATGCGACGTGGTCGGTGGTCGGCAACTCACCGATCGCCTTGTCCAGCGCCCGAAGCGGAGACGCGAGGGAGTTAGGGATCGACCGATAGAGCCCGTAGGGAAGGAGGAAATCGTCCTCGACGTCGACGAGTGTTAGATCCGTCTTCGCGAGCAGGACCGCGATTTCGCTTTTCGAGTAGAGCCGCGACCCCATCGGAAGCGCCCAGTTGTAGATGCTGCGAGCCGAAAAGCGGTTGAACGTATCGAAGACGATCTGATCACGGGAAACGCGGCGCATCTCCTCTAAGAACGCCTCCGGATCGTCCGCAAGGTGGAAAAACCGCATCGCGATGACGGTATCGAAGTGATCGTCCGGAAACGGCAGTCGGCCCGCATCGCCCCGGAGAAACTCGAGCGTTCCCGCGAGATCGGTGTCCTGCGCTTTTCGTCGTCCCTGCTGTAACATCGCTGCCGAGATGTCCAGTCCCACGACATCGGCTCCCTGATGTGCGAGCATGACGGTAAACCGCCCGGTACCACAGGCGATTTCGAGGACCTTCTGATCCTCGACTGGCATGATCGCCTCGAGGACGGCTTCTTTCTCCCGACGGTCGATCAGCTGTCCGCCCCGGGAGAAGCGCTTGTCGTCGTATTCCTCGGCGACGTCGTCGGCCTGGTACCACTCCTGTCCTTTCACACTGGGCGAATCTACTGTCGTGCTGGGATAAAACGATACTGGAGTCCAGCCGACGAACCCGGCTCTGTACTGCTATCTTGCGTGACCATCGTTGTCGAAACCCGAACTATATGCCTGTGTTAATATCTTACTTATATGCCTTATACAAACTTCAGTATCCGTATCCACATATAGGGAAGCTTTACCACCGACGACGCCGCTGGCTCGAGTATGAGCATGAGTACAGCCGAAGACCGTGCTACCGCAGCCGAGGAACTCCTCTCAGAGGAGGAATACCGTGACCGCCTCCGTGACCTGCCACCGAGTGCGAAGCTCGTCGCGAAAGTGTTAGAGACCGACTCGCCGCTCTCGCAGGGCCAACTCGCCGAGGAATCGCTACTTCCCGACCGCACCGTTCGGTACGCGCTCAACCGACTCGAGGACGTTGGCCTCATCGGCTCGCGGTACAGTTTCCGCGATGCACGCAAACAGGTCTACTTCCTCAAGCGCTGACCGGCCCGGCTCGCACGCGTGACGATCATAGACGGTCCTGTGCGAGAGCGCTAACCGGCCGACGATAGATCCTTTTTCGCTCGCTCACACTGTCGAGATATGCACGTCACGCGGTGTCCAATCCCGGTCGCGACGCGCGCACCGGGTGGGGAGACCAACGCCTACCTCGTCAGCGCAACCGAGACACGACGCGACGAGGCCGGCCACGAGCCCGCGATACTCGTTGACCCCGCGGCGAAAACCGACGCGCTCGACCGACTGCTCGAGGCACACACCGTCGACCACATCCTCGTTACGCACACCCATCCCGACCACGTCGGCGGCGTCGAGCCGTACGCGGCCGCAACTGACGCGACGGTGTGGGCTCGCGACGGTCGCACCGATCGATTTCGGGACGCGACTGGCCAGGAGCCCGATCGCACGTTCACGCCCGGCGCGACGATCCCGGTGGGCGACGAGCGCGTCCGGGTTCTGGACGCGCCGGGACACGCTCCCGACCACGTCGCGCTCGAGGCCGGTCGCGGCGGCCCGATCTGCTGTGGCGACTGCGCCGTCCGCGAGGGCAGCGTCGTCGTCGGCACGCCAGAGGGGGATATGCGTGCGTACATGACGACGCTGCGTCGACTCCGGGCGATCGACCCACCGACGTTGTATCCCGGTCATGGTCCCGAGATCAACGCTCCTCGTGCAATCCTCGAGCGCCTGCTTTCCCACCGGGCCGAGCGCGAGCAGCGAGTGCATGCGGCAGCCACAACTGGTGCCGATACGATCGCGGAAATCATCGAAACGGCATACGACAAAAACCTCGCGGGCGTACGTGACCTCGCGCGGGCAACCGTCGCCGCCCACCTCGAGAAACTCGCCGTCGAGGGTCACGTCACGTGGGATGACCGGCCGGTATCGCCGTTCGCGGACGACTGACTTTTCCCCGTCGACACCGACCATCAGGTGTGCAATCGCTCGAGGACGAACTCGACACCGCTCGCCAGCTCGCCGTTGCCGATCTCGCAGACGCGATCGAGTCGATCGGCTTCGAGTGTACCCGCTGTGGAGCCTGCTGTACGGCCGATGACGAAGACGACCACACCGCGACGGTATTTCCCGACGAAGTGCGTGACCTCCAGCAGGCAGCCGCGACCGGCGACGAGGAGCGCGAGTGGCGCGACGTCGCCCGCCCGATGCCCTACGGGCTTGCCGAGTCCGAGGACGGCGACCTCGAGGGCGAGACCTTCGAGTGGGCGCTCCAGACGGACGGCTGTGGCGACTGTGTCTTCTACGAGGAAGACGACGCGGGACGTGGTTCCTGTGTCGCTCACGACGACCGCCCACTCATCTGCCAGACGTATCCATTCAGCATCGCGCTCGCGGGCACCAGCCAGCCGATGGGCGAGGCTGTCAGCGAGGAAGGCATCGTCCGTGCCCACGAATGCGAGGGGCTCGGCCGCGATATCTCCCGCGACGACGCCGAGGAGTTGGCGCGAGCGCTCAAAGAACGCGCGATCCGGGAACTCGAGGAAGCAATCGCCGTCCGAGATCGCTACCGGCCTGCCGATCCCGGCCCCGGCGAGGTCGTCGTCCACGATTCGGAAGGAGCGAAACGGATGGATGGAACGCCGCTCGAGGACTGAGACGAGTCTGATAGCTCTGTTGAAACCCAATTATTTAGATAGTATTTGTGGTAGAATAGCCGTCAGGTAGCTTTGCGTATCTATCACGGGGCCGTTCTCCAGAAAGACTACAATCCGCGTACATGGATAATTAGGTATGTCTCCTCTCTATCCTCCTGTCCCTGGTATAGATGCCCTTGTCCCGCCGATAGCGCTGGGTATTGGTGTACTTGCAGGGTTTTTGGTGTATCGACACTCTACCCACCATCAGGTACAGTCTCCGCTTCTGTGGGGTGGATTCGTGGGTGTCACCTTCTTCCTCGCCCCAATCATCCTTATGCCGTTCCTCATCCCGATTTACTACTCGCTGTTCATCCCACCCGGCCCTGGTCTTCTCGTCAGACCACTCCACGCACTCGCTACAGTTCTCGGTGGAGGGACACTTGCCGCGATGGGGGCTGTTCTTGTCTATTTCGGACAGTTGGCGCTTACCCGCCGACAAAGTACTGGTTCACCGTAATCCGAAAAGCACCGCCGCTGTAGCTATCAATTAGAGTGATCGGTCGATGTTATGAGTGACACAGGGAATAGTGAGTGCTCGAAACTGTTTCCACCACCTATGAGACGGGCTGCGATAGGTCGGTCACGTACACCAGTTCCACGAAGACGTGCATGAGTGACCACCTCCCCGTCGTTCACGGGAGATTCTCTCGCCTAAGAAAGATCGTCAGGACTCGAGTGGCAAAACCGGATAAGAACTGGTGACTTTACTGTAGTGGCAGCCACTGTACGGCGCGCTCTGCGCGCCGTTTCACCGAGCGCGCCGGCGGCGCGCTCGATCTTTCCCGTGAACGAAGTGAACGGGAGCTCGGGAGAGTTCTGCTCTGCCGGTGTTTTTGGTCGAGATTTTTTGCCCGGGTTCGAGCGCGGCCGATGGCCGCGCGAGGACTCGGGTAAAAAAGGTCGTTGTTAGAACGTCTCCTCGATGATCTCGCCGACAGCGAAGTTCGACTTGACCTCGGTGACTTCGATCTTGACGCGTTCGCCGACGTCTGCTCCGGGAACGATGATGACGTAGCCGCGTTCGACGCGGGCAATGCCGTCGCCCTGTTTGCCGATGTCTTCGATCTCGACGTAGCGCGTTTCGCCGACATCGACCGGCGGCTGGGGCTCCGATGGCGCACTTTTGGGAGTCGTAGTCGTCGTCCCCTCGTCGCCGCTCGTTTCGTCTTCGCGCGAGATGAGCGCGACACGATAGACCTCGCCGGGATCGATGTCGCCGGTCTCGACTTCCTGCCGCGGTACCTCGATGACGTAGCGATCCTCCTCTTCCGATACGTCCGTACTGAACAGACACAACAATTTTTCAGAGATCTCCACAGGTAGACCCTCTATTTCACCTCTGATTCCCATCCATAATAGAACTACCGACACAGAACTGCCAATTGACGGAAAAAGCGTCCGTTCATGGGCCGAATCAGACGCGATTGCGGTCAGTTCACGCGTTCGAGCGGCCGGGTTGTAACGAACTGGGAGAGATCGACCGTCGTGTCGACCCTGGCGTCGGCGACCGACTCGTAGGGGCGATCGACGACGATATCACCGGCGGTACTGGAGCCGATACCAGGGATGGCAGTGAGTTCGTCCATCGACGCCGCATTGAGATCGAGCGGATAGGGGACGGCCGTCACCGAGCGGTAGCCGTGATCGACGACCGCGACGTCGATCGTCTGGCCGAGCGCGCGCTCGCCCGGTACGCCGACGAGCAACGGATAGGTACCGAGCTGACGGCCGAAGGTCGTTCCGTCCTGATGGTACTCGAGATGAACGTCCGGCAAGACGGTGCCGGGGGGAGCAACCCGCTCGAGCATCGGGTTGTCGATCTCCTCGCGAACCTGCGTCTTGTAGCGTTTGAACAGCTTTTTGTGTTCGTTGGCGATCTCGGCTCCTGTGTCGGACATGTCGGTGCCGTCGAAGGCCATCACCTGCCGGATGTTGATCCGCCGGAGCATGTAGCCCTCGTCGTAGACCCGCCGGAGGAACGCCATGTTGCGCTCGTAGGTCTCCTCACGTTCACCCTTGAGGCCGTGCAAGAGGTTGATCCCGGGGAGCAGTTTGGGCAGCCGTCGTGGGGCGTCGTCACCGAACGTTGGCGCATCTGTCGGTTCCTCACCGGGTCGCCAGCCGCCTTCTTCGTTGACGATCCGGACCGCTTCAAAGCACTCCTCGGCGGAAACGTTCAGGTTGTTCTCCTCCTGGACCACTGGATCAGCCGACTCGAGTCCGAACGCGGCCGTGTCGCCGGGCGTGTTGTGCTCGGCGATGATCCGGATCCCCTCGCGGCTCTTTTCGGGCCACTCGACGATCGTGATGGGGTTCATATTGTCCAGATGTAGCGTCTCGAGGTCCGGGGCAACCTCGCGGATCCCGCTGTAGAGTTGGCGCAGGGCGTCAGGGTTGGGCGCTTCGCCGTCGCCGCCGTAGGCGAGGATGTCGGCCTGTCGGCCGATCCGGAAGTGTTTCACGCCGTAATCGGAAAGCGCGTCGACCTCGCCGACGACAGTCGGTGGCGGCCGAAACGAGGGATTGCCATAGAGGGGTTCGGTACAGAACGAACATCGGTAAGCACAGCCCCGCGAGGTCTCGAGTTCGGCGATGAGGTGATTGGGATGGTTCGGGTGTTGGTCGACCACGAACGCACCCTCTTGGGCCCACCGCGAGACTTCATCGACATCGCGCATGCGGTTGTTGAATCCCTCGAGACCGCTTTCGACGAGATCGAAGACGGCAGCCTCGACGTCGCCTTTGGCGACGAAATCGAAGTCTAAGTCCTGCCGTTCAGTCTCGGTCGCGCCGGCGTTTTCGTCGCCGACGCCGAACTTGACGGGGCCACCCATCAGGCTCGTGCCGCTTGCGGTCCAGGCGAGCTTGCGAACCTCGTCGGGCTCGGCCGGCGTGCCGCCGACGTACTTTCCGGGGACGGTCATGCCCCCCAGATAGATCATGAGATCGGCCTCGTCGACATCCCGCCAGCGGTTGGTGTCGTCGCGAAGCCCATCGATCGTGTGGTACGTGATCTGCTCGCGGGGAACCCCCGCATCGACGAGCGCCCCGGCCGTATACCTAGGGTACGTCGAGATATATGGCGGCACCCCGAAGTGAGCGGGCTCGTCGACGTAGCCGTCGACGATCGTCACCGACAGCGTCTCGGGGTCAGTCATGGCTCCCGATAGCGCCTCGAGTGGTAAAACGGTGACTACACGCGCGAGCACAACCATCGCCAGTTTTCCGCCAACCACGGTGTTGATAGGCGTCGTGGCGCTAGTCCTCGCTATGCCAGCGACAGAAGAGTTCGTTTGTACCAACGAGGACTGTTTTCTCGATCTGTTCGAGAATCATTACACCTACGACGTGCCTGACGACTTCGAGATTTCGGCGCTGTCGTGCCCGGTCTGTGGCGGCACTGACTGCCTCGAGCGGGTCGAGCTGTAAGTGAACTATCCACATGTCAGACGTTTCTTTTGTACGGAACAAAAGGGATATCTACGGGGCGATCATAACCGTTCACACGGTCATGTCTGCCATGTACTGTCAGGCCCTTCTCTCGGTCTCCGTAACCGCCGCCCACGCCGCACGCACCGTCCGAGGTGACACCCTGTGAGGTTCAAAGACCTCGGAAAATCGGTCGGCAACACCCTCTACCGTCAGGTCGGCCGTGCGAGCGGTCGCGTACAGAACCACCGATCGCTCCCCGTCGATATTCTCGAGAACGACACCGCCTATCGCGTCGTCTTCGATGCGCCCGGTGCCGAATCGGACGACGTACAGGTCCGCTATCTCGACGGCACCGTCAGGATTCATATCGACCGATTCCGGCAGTTTCACGAGGGCTACGAGATGCAGTTTCCCGGACGGGGGATGTCGCTGTCCGGCGACGCCGAGTTACCGGCCGACGCGGTCGTCGATCCGGACGCCGGAACGGCGCGCCTCTCCGAAACCGGGACACTGAGCGTCGAAATTCCGAAGGCGTCTGCGATCGGGGACACAACCGAAACGGAGGCAGGGCTCGACACATCTGACGACGCCGACACGGATCCGAACGCGGAGCCGGTCGCCGTCGACAAGGAGTGAGACTGGCAATACGAAGTCGACCGCGAAAGTCGGCCGAATTCGGGCGACCGGTCCCCAGCTGGTTCTAGTTCGGATTGAGCGACATCCCATCGACGACGTCGAACGCCTCGTCACCGTCGAACCGCGTCGGGTCGAAAGCGTCGACCCCTGACCCACCACAGATTTCTCTTGCGAGTCGCTGTCCGATCGCCGGCGCACGCATGAAGCCGTGCCCCTGGAAACCGGTCGCGACGTACACCCCATCACGGACCGCGCCGACGAGCGGATCTCGATCCGGGGTCGCCGTACAGAGGCCAGCCCACGCCCGCTCGAGGCCGCCGTCTGCGAGACCTGGAATCCGGTGGGCAACTCGATCACGGATGTCGGCAGTGAACGTCGAATCGGCGTTGCGGTCGTAGCTGTCAGGGTCCGCCTCGCGATTCTCAGTGCCGTCGCCCACGAGCACGCCGTTCGCGTGGGGTCGCAGATAGAAGCCGCCCGTCGCGTCGTAACACATCGGCTCCGCGAGATCGCCGTCAGCGATCAGTGCCTGCACGCGGTAGGGTTTGACAGCAAGGGAGATGTCCGCATCCGCGAGCAGCGCCTTCGTGCGTGCACCTGCTGTAACGACCACTGCGTCGACTTCGTGGACTGTCCCATCCGGACGGATGACACGCGCTGGATCGGTTCGAACGTCGACCGGCGTGTCGGTCTCGAGAGTCGCCCCGGCACCGGTAGCCGCAGCCGCGAGACAGGCGGTGTACGCGCCCGGATCGGCATACCCCGCCGCGCCGGCGATTCCAGCAACTGCGACGTCGTCCGTCCGCAGGGCCGGGAACCGATCGGCGAGTGCGTCGCCGTCCATCTCGAGGGCAATGACACCGTTGTCCTGCATCCGCTGTATCTGATCGCGGATCGCGTCGGCCCGGTCGATGTCGCCCTTGCGGGCAAGCCAGACGTACGGACACTCGACGAACGGGAAGGTATCGTCGCCTGAGAGTGTACGAAAGCGTTCGATCGCCTCGCCCGCGAGTTCAGCGTCGAGTCCGTCCGCGAAGGCATCGTAGCAGATCCCTGCGGCCCGGCCCGTCGCGCCGCTTGCGACGCGACCGCTGTCGTAGAGCGTGACGGCTGCACCCTCGCGTGCGAGATCGTAGGCCGTCGTCGCACCGATGGCACCCGCGCCGACGACCGCGACCTCGAGCCCGGCACCCTGGTCCGTGAACGCGTCGGCTCCGACGGCCAGGTCCGGGTCGTCGGCGTCGTTCATGGCCGATCACTCGTCGAGAGGCGTCGATACAGACAACTCGAAACACGTCCCCACGTCGTTGTTACGTAGACGGGATCGCCGCTCATACCCATCACTCGTGATGCTGTCTACTTACGTCTGGGTGGTTACGGCAGGTTCGCGACCAGCTGGGCC
Source organism: Natrinema hispanicum (assembly GCF_004217335.1). GTDB lineage: Archaea > Halobacteriota > Halobacteria > Halobacteriales > Natrialbaceae > Natrinema > Natrinema hispanicum. Next base: position 1,107,751 of record NZ_SHMP01000003.1, on the reverse strand, counting down.
GCCCCGGATGCTGCTCGGCCGTCGACGATCATATCGGGAAGTGCGTCGGAAAGGTGGGGGTACGACGGCAGGGCGGAGCGCCATGGTTCATACGGTTTCCTGTCACTGGGCACCGGTAGGACCCCCAAGACGGTCGCGGCCGGCCGACACTGACCGATAGAAGCCCTGTCAGTGCCCGCTAGTTCCAACTGTATCGATTACACCGATCGCACAGCGGTCGTGCGAGAAGGTGTGCAGTAACGTTCAGTTGTTACTATATCTCCCTGCCGTGTGTCGACGTATTATCCGATCACGGATACGAGTGATCCCAAAACAGTTTGGGTTCGTATACTGCCGGACACCAGTCCATGAGGGATCGATCGCGTCTCGCGTTCGATCGACGTGCGATACAGGTATCAGGTGACGTACAGCGAATGCGCGATCACGAGAAAGCCGGCCAGAACCAGCAGGCTCTCAAAGAGGATGCCTGTCATCAACGGAACAGTGAGCAACTCATATAGCATGCCGGCGAGCACCAGCCCGAGGGTGACGAGTCCGAACCCGAGTGTGAGATAGCCAAGCGCCGGCTGCCGGGTTCGCCGATAGGCCTTGTACGCAAACGACGTGATAACGCCGCCGACGATGAGGACGAGCGTTTTGACGACCGCGAGTGCGACCGCCGTCGGCATTGCCGCAGAGGACGACATAGCTGTGGGTACCCCGATATTCGAGAGCCATACCAAGAACCTTGCCGTTCCCGGAATCCGTGTGGTGTGACAGCAACAACCGTAGTCATCCGCTCAATCCCCAATGCGAGCGAAAGGTTTTGTCGCCAGCGATCCGAGACAAGATCATGTCACGACTTGTCAAACTCGAGGCGACGGGGCCACGAAAACTCGAGCCGTCCGATATCGACGACGAAAACGGTGATATCGCGGTCTGTCAGTGCGGCCTGTCGGGGTCGTTTCCCTTCTGTGACGGCAGTCATCGACGGACACGCGACGAGGACGATGAGACGACCTACGTCTACGAAAACGGCGAGCGCCGGGAACTCGAGCGCATCGTGGCAACCGACGGCGACACAGACGAATGACGACGCGTCGAGCCGACGCGTCGGCTACATCGATCGCGAGGAATTGAGGACGACCAGCGCGCTACTGGCAGCCATCGCGACGGCGGCAAACAGCGGATTCAGCAGGCCGAGCACCGCCAACGGGATCGCGACCGCGTTGTAGGCAAAGGCCCAGCCGAGGTTCTGCCGGATTCGCCGGTGGGTGCTCGTCGCGATATCGAACGTCTCGGAGACGGCACCGAGGTCGTCGCCGACGATCACCGCGTCGGCCGCGTCGGTCGCAAGTTTCGTCCCGCTGCCCATCGCGATGCCGACGTCTGCGGTCGCCAGCGCGGGCGCGTCGTTGCTCCCGTCGCCGACCATCGCGACCGTCCCTCGACTCCGCAACCGGTCGACGGTCTCGGCTTTTGCCTCCGGCGGGACGCCGGCGAAAACCTCGTCGACGCCCTCGAGCGCGCGGAACCGGTCGGCCGCCGCGCCCTCGTCACCCGTGAGAACGACGACTTCGCGACCCGCCGAGAGCGTCTCGAGCGCGTCACCCAGTTCCTCACGCGGCGAGTCACCGACGACGATCACGCCACGAGCCCGCCTATCCCAGCCGACGACGACCGGTACGTCACCCGCGTCACGGGTTTCGCTGATTCGAGACTCGAGCGCGTCGGGAACGGCGAGCCCGTGCTCGCGGAGGTAGTCGGGGTGGCCAACGACGACGCGGTCGTCGTCGACGAGCCCGCTGACGCCGCGGTCGGCCCGCTCGAACTCGTCGACGGCGGTCGTTGCGTCCTCGGTCGCGGATTCGGGAGCCGCGTCCGCAATGGCGGCTGCGATCGGATGCTCGGAGAGTGCCTCGACGGTGCCAGCCCGCCGGAGGAGTTCGTCGGCATCGACGTCATCGACGGCGTGAACGTCCTCGACGGCCATCGTCCCGGTCGTGAGCGTCCCCGTCTTGTCGAGGACGACGACATCGACGTCTCTGGCGTCCTCGAAGATCGTCTCCGCGGCGACGACGATGCCCCGCTCGGCGGCGGACTGAATCCCTGCGGCGATCGCAAGCGGCGTCGCGAGCCCGAGCGCACACGGACAGGAGACGATCACGACTGTCAGCCCGATCAACAGCGCCTGCGAGACGCTCGAGCCGGTCGCGAGCAAGATGGCGGTCGTCCCGACCGCGAGGGTGACGACCAGCGGGACGAACACCGTCGCGAGCTTGTCAGCCAACCGCTGGACGCCCGGACGGGCACTTTGGATCGACCAGAGCAGAGAGACGAGCCGGTCGAGCGTGCTTTCGGCCTCGTCGCCGACCGTGACGACGAGCGGGGCGTCGGTAACGACGGTCCCGCCCCGAACCGGATCACCCGACGTCTTGCCGACGGGCAGCGATTCGCCGGTGACGAGCGACTCGTCGACGGCAGCCGAGCCCTCCGCGACGGTGCCATCGAGGGGGATCCGCTCGCCGGGACGGACGAGCAGGCGGTCGCCGGGATCGACGTCCTCGAGGGGGACCGTCTCGCCGCTCTCGCGGCGGGCCTCGTCGACCTGCTGTTCGGTCAGTTCGGAGAGGAGGCCGGTCGCACGGCGTTTGACTGCCTGCTCGTAGTGGGTCCCTGCGGTGACGACGATAATGATCGCGACGGTCACATCGAAGTAGACGTGGGTCCGCCCTAGTAGAGTCGCGATCGCGCTGTAGCTATACGAGCCGAGTGCGGCGAGCGCAACGAGCAGATCCATGTTCGGCCGACCTGCCCGGAGGCTGACGTACGCCCCGCGGAGGGTCGGATAGCCGGTATAAAAGAGGACGAACGACGTAAACACCCAGATGTTCGCCGTCAGAAACATGCCGTCATAGCCGCCGAAGTCGGCGATCGGGTCGAAGCCGAAGTAGGTCGGGTACAGAAACAGGATGTACCACGTCATGACCATCATGCCGAAAAAGGCCCCGAACAGGAGCGCACCGAGCCGATTATCGGCGTCTTCGTCGTCGGCACTCGAGCGGTCTGATGCAGTATAGCCGTAGCCGGAAACGATGTCGGGAAGTTCGTCGGACGCGAGCTCGTCGGGATCGTAGACGATTCGGATCGTGTCCGTCGCGTAACTGGCCGTCACGCCGCGGACGCCCGCTTCGCGTTCGGCGGTCGTCTCGAGGAACGCCTCACACGTCGAACAGTGCATCCCATCGACCGCGAGGAAGGCGTCCTCGCCCTCGAGATCATCGAGATCGGGACCGTCATCGCCGTCCAGTCGTGACTGGAGCTCCGCCTCGTCGGGGCCGTCGGTTCGGTCGAGCGTTCGAGCGACCTCGAGACAGCCCTGACAACAAAACGAGCCGTCCACGTCGGACTCGGTGATCGGGGTCGGCGGAGTCGGCAGATCACAGAGGTCGCAGGTATCGGTGTCGGCCTCGGGCTCGGCCGGTGACCCGTTGCCGGTCGGGTTCGCAGTTCCTGCATTGGCTGCCGCCGCGGGCGACTGCGCGGACTGCCGTGGATTCTCACCCATCGTTAGAACAGGTTAATGTACGGGAGCGGGACGTGTGGCAGATGGATGCCGTACAGCATCAGCCCGTGTGAGAGGGGAATGTAGCCGAGGACGACGAACGCAGCCCCCAGTCCACGATGGAGTCGCACGCGCGTGTCGGGCCCGATGGTATTCAAAACGGTCCCGTAGGCGAACAGCGTGGGAATCGTCCCCAACCCGAGAGCGGCGAGCGAGAGCGCTCCGCGCGTCGGTGAGCCGAGCGCGAACGCGTAGAGATACGCCGGATAGATGATCGGACACGGCATGAGGCCATGAACCGCACCGAGTGCGAAAATCCCCGGCGACGTCGCGTAGCGGTCGATCCGACTCGAGAGGAGATCCGAGAGTCGGCGGAAGATCGTTCCGATGATCGGCAGCCCGTGGCCGGGAACGGCGGTTTGCCCCCGGAGATAGTACAGGCCGCTCGTGACGATCGCGATCCCGACGAGGATCCCCGTCACGCCCCTGACGCTGTCACCGATGGCGGCGACGGCCTCGCTCGAGGCGATCGTGATCGCCCCAAGCAGGCCGAACAGGCCGCCAACCGCAGCGTAGCTGGCCGTCCGACCGAGGTTAAACAGCGCATGCTGGCGCACCTCGTAGCCGGTGAGCGTGTCGTCGCGGCGTTTACTGCTCGCCGCACCGATCCGGTCGGCATACGCCGTCACCAGTGGGCCACACATCCCCAAACAGTGTGCGCCGGCCAGCAGCCCGACGACGAAGAGCAAAAGCAGGTTCACGCGCTCGAGGACGGCACCCGACGGTACCGACGCACCCATCAGCGGTACGATCAGTGAGTGGACGCCGGACTCAAGCGGAAGAGCGGTCGAGAGCGGGCTCGATACGGATGAAACGAGGGTCATCTGAACTGAAAGCGTTAGCCGAGGGTGCTGCTGCCGTCACCATGGTGGCCGTGGGACGTCTCGACCGGTGACATGGCGAGATACAGCGAGCCGTAGATGAGGCACGTGTTGAGCACGCTGACGCCACCGGCGAATACCGAGTCCGTGATTGCATAGACGATAAGCGGGATTAACGCAAGCAACCCGACAGCTGCCGCGTGCCGGGGTTGGAGTGTCTCGAGGCTCATACACATGCATTTGGCGGTCGATAGCTTAATTCCCCAACCCATTCCCAGTGGCCGGGAACGATGACTGGCAGTAAGTCATCCCCTTTCCCTACCACTCCGTATGAGTTCGGCTATCGAAAAAGGGGTGGATGGGAAGCATCCCACGGATGAGACCGATCAGGTTCGTGAACTCGATCACGACGAGTACGATCCGATCGGAACAGCGATCCTAGTTGGGATTTACTTTCTCATACTGGTGGCGCTGTGGATATTCATGTACTTCATCGAGTTCCTCGGTAACGGACCGACCGTCACCGGGGTGCTGTTGACGGTGGTGGGGCTTGCATGAACATTCACACCTACGAAAAGACCTGGCTGGCCGTGTCGATGGTGTTAATCGTTGGTTTCATCGCGACGGTCACGTACGGGGCAGTCGGTCCTGGCATCGCGATGATCGACGACGATGGTGGGTCCATCGATCCGGACACGATCAACGACGACGAGCGGTTCAGCGACCCCGGTGTCACACACGTCGGTGGCAACGAATACGAGGCGGCCGTCGTCGCTCAGGCGTGGACGTACACGCCAAGCGAGATCACGGTGCCGGCGAACAGCACCGTGACGTTTTACGTGACGAGCCGAGACGTGACACACAGCTACACTGTCGCCGGGACGAACATGAACACGATGGTCGTCCCTGGACAGATCTCAGAGATGACCGTCGAGTTCGACGAACCCGGCGAGTACGGCATTCTCTGCAACGAGTACTGTGGTGCATACCACCACACGATGGAAGGGAAACTGAACGTTGTTCCGCAAGACGAGTTCGATCTGACCGAGCTGTCGACCGAGGCCCCCGGCGAAGCCCAGCTCGGCAACCAGACGACGATCAACACCACTGTCAGCAACGATATGAACTACGACCTCGAAACGACCGCAACCCTCGATATCGGCGATCAGCAGTCACTCGAGCAAGACGTCACAGTGCCCGCACACGGCAGCGAAACCGTCGAGTTCGCGGTCGACACGACTGACCTTGGAACAGGCGATCACGACTGGACGGTGACCGTCGACGGCCACGAGGAAAGCGATACCCTCACGGTCACCAACGCGACCGAAGGAGGTGATGGCGATGCGTAACGCCTACATCGACCAGTTCCCGAAGGAGGCACGCGTAATCAGAGCTATACTCTGGAGTTCCTTCCTCGCGCTGACGATCGGCGGGACGCTCGGGCTCATCCAGGGCCTGCACCGAACGAACGTCTTGCGGTTCATCCCATCGCAGGACTACTACACCGTGTTGACAGCCCACGGCGTCTTGCTGGTGATCACGTTCACGATCTTCTTCCTCGTGGGGATCTTCACCTGGGCAGTAACGACTAGCCTCGATCGCGGTGTCAAAAACATCCGCTTTACGTGGGGCTGGTACGCCCTGATGATGATCGGAACGCTCCTAGTCGGCGTCTCGATCCTCGGCGGCGTCGTCGACCAGATTCCGATGAACGCCGACGTCCTGTATACGTTTTATTCGCCGTTTCAGGCCCATCCGGCGTTTTATGTGGGCTTAGTCCTGTTCGTCGTCGGGTCCTGGCTCGCCGGCTTCGACTGGTTCCGGACATGGTGGGCCTGGAAGAAGGACAACCCCGACGAGCGGATCCCGCTGCCGACGTTCATGGCGTTGACGACGATGCTGTTCTGGTATCTCAGCTCGATCGGTGTCGCCATCTCGATCCTCGCGTTCCTGCTCCCGTGGTCGCTGGGCATCATCGACTCCGTTAACCCGCTGTTGACCCGGACGCTGTTCTGGTTCTTCGGCCACCCAGTCGTGTACTTCTGGCTGATGCCGGCGTACATGCTGTGGTACACCATGCTGCCGAAGCTCTCCGGTGGCAAGCTGTTCAGCGATCCGCTCGCACGTGTCGTCTTCGTGCTGTTCCTGATCCTGTCGACGCCAGTCGGGATCCACCACCAGTATCTGGACCCCGGCATCGCGGAAGGGTTCAAGTTCATCGCGATGACGAACACGATGTTCCTGCTGTTGCCGAGCCTGCTGACCGCGTTTACCGTCGTCGCCAGTATGGAACACGGTGCGCGCCAGCGCGGCGGTGAAGGTTACCTCAGCTGGCTCAAGGCACTTCCATGGCGCGACCCGGCGTTTACCGGGATGGCGCTTGCAGGGCTGATGTTCGCCGCAGGTGGCTTCTCCGGCATGATCAACGCCGGCCTGAACATCAACTACCTCGTCCACAACTCCTGGTGGGTCGTCGGTCACTTCCACCTCACCGTCGGCACCGCCGTCGCGTTGACCTTCATGGCGGCGTCCTACTGGTTCATGCCGCAACTGACCGGCAAAGAGATCTGGAACCGCTCGCTCGGGTTGGTCCAGGTCGTGCTGTGGTTTATCGGCATGACCTTCATGTCGAACGCGATGCACCGGGCCGGGCTGTTCGGGATGCCTCGCCGGACTGCCGAGCCGCAGTATCAGGGCTTTAGCTTCGATCCCGCCGTCGGGACCGTCGCTGAGATCGACGCACAGGTCGCTCTGGGCGCGGCGTTGCTGACCCTCTCGGTGTACCTGTTCATCACGAACATGGTCCTGACCACCATCGGTGGCTCCACCAGCGATTCGATTCCGGACAACACCTATGCTGGCACGCTCTCGGGCCCCGAGGACGCGCCGGTGATCATCGATAACCTCAAGCTCTGGACCTCGATCGCCGTCGTCCTCGTGATCATCGCCTACTCGCTCCCGCTTGCGAGCATCATCGACGCCGGTGGGCTGTTCGGCCCCGGCATCGACCCCTGGAAGCCAAGCGTCGTTGCCGACCCGAGCCTCGTCCTCGAGTCCGTGCGTGGGGTGATGCTCTAGTATGCGTATCTCGAAGGGCGGACTCCTCGTCATCATGGCGTTTTTGACGCCACTGATCGTCGAGTTGCGAACGGTGCTCTCGTGGTTCGGTGTCAGGCTGTCCGTCGTGGAGACGGGCGTACTGGGACTGGCACTCATCGTTGCGGTCCTCATCTGGGCGCTGTGGCCGTCAAACGGTGACACCGAGGCCAAGCTAGCCTAATAACCGCGAACGAATTCTGAATTCGATTTTTTATTGCCAAACAGCAGTCAGTGAAACTACTCGAGCGTAGCCGGCGTGTGACAGGTTGTCAGACGTGTTAGAAGGCGTCCCGATGGCGCAAGCGATCAACCACATCGCGCACTCGCTGCGATGCGTCCCGCGGAGCGATAAGGATTCGATTCTCGAACGCCGTCACGATGAGATCGTCGACCTCGAGCAGCGAGACGTGGGCGTCGGGTGCAGCGACGACGTTTTCCGTAGCGTCGATCGCAAGAACCCTGCCTGCGACGACGTCGTTCGACTCGTCGCCCGCTCGCTCGAGGATCCGGCCAACCGCGTCCCACGTCCCGAGGTCGTCCCAGTCGACCGATAGCGGCGTCACGAAGACGTTCGTCGCGCGCTCCATGATCGCGCAATCCACGCTGCTGGCTTCGACAGCCTCGAAGCCACCGCGAGGGTCGCCAGCTGCGAGTGACTCGGCCAGCGGCGCGAGCGGTGAGTTTCGCGCCGCGGCCAACAGGGCACTGGGCGTCCAGGCGAAGACGCCAGCGTTCCAGTACGCGCCGGCCTCGATGAGTTCGCGTGCGTGTTCGCGGTCGGGTTTCTCGGTGAACTGCGCGACGGCTGCGTAGTCGTCGGTGTCGGTGTCGGTGTCGGCCTCGAGTCCGTCGGTGGGGACGATGTATCCATAGCCCGGCGACGGCCGCGTCGGTTCGACGCCGACCGTGACCAGCCCGCCTGTTTCGACGGCGATTTCGGCGGCGCGCTCGAGCCGTGTTGTGAACGCCGCGTCGTCGGCAACGTAGTGGTCACTGGGGAGACAGACCAAGACCGGCTCTGTGTCGAACTGCTTGCGGAGCCGCCAGGCCGCATAGACCAGCGCCGGCCCGGTATCTTTCCCGGCCGGTTCGACCAGCACGCCCGCTTTTGGTGCGTGCTCGGAGACTATGTCGGCAACCGACTCGCGGGTCAGGACGTACTGTTCGTCGGCAAACGCCGTTCGGTCCATCGTCCGTGCAAGCAACGAGCGCTCGCCGACGAGCGACCGCAACTGCTTGGGTCGGTCACGTCGGCTCGCAGGATAGAGTCGACTCCCGATCCCGCCGGCCAGCACGCAGGCGACGACGGGACGGTCCATCTCACCAGGTCTCGATTCGGCCGTTGCGGACGTCTTCTGCACACCCCTCACAGTCAGGGTGGCCCGCCTCATAACAGGCCGGTCGGTACTCGTCGTCGAGCTTCGCCGCCCGCTGTTGGGCGTAGCGCCGACAGACGATTTTCGCCCGTCCCGCCTCATCGGTCGGCAACTGACGTGCGTGTTTCGCCATTTCGTATGCCTCGCGGGCCTCCTCGAGTTGCTCGTCGGTCGATCTGCGAAGCTCCTCGAACTGCTCGCCTGCGCCCTGCAGCGTCGAGCGCACGAATCGCTCGAGCCGACGCCGATCCGCCATATGCGTTCGTTCGACTGCCGGACACATATACTGTCGGACGGATCGACGCGGCGGTCACACCACAGCTCCCCGTCGTGGTCGTGGGTCACCGATGGCAACGGTTTTGGCGTGGTCGCACGTCGCACACGGACATGGCACTTCGCGACGCGCTGCAGGGGATTACCTGTCCAATGGTGACGCCGTTCGACGCCGGATCGATCGACGAATCGGCACTCGTCGACGTGCTTGCACACCTCCAGGACGGCGGCATCGACGCCGTCTTTCCCTGTGGGACGACCGGCGAGTATCCGAGTTTGACGGCCGACGAGCACCGCCGCGTCGTCGAAACGACCGTCGACCACGCCGAGGTTCCGGTTATTGCGGGTGCCGGCGCGACGAGCGTCGGTGAGACGGTTGCGGCGATCGACCGCGCTGCCGACGCGGGTGCCGACGCCGCCGCGATCGTCGCGCCGTACTTCACGACCGCGAACGCGCCCGCGGGCAACCAGCGGTTCTTCGAGGCCATCATCGACGAGGCATCGCTGCCCGTCCTGTTGTATAACATCCCGCAGTGTACGGGCCAGCGTATCGAACCTGAGACCGTCGCCGCCGTCGCCGAACGTGACAGGGTCGTCGGAATCAAAGACTCGAGCGGCGACCTCGAATATTTCCTCTCGGTGCTCGAAAGGACACCCGAGGAATTCCTGTGTCTGCAGGGGTATGACGCCCTGTTAGTCCCGGCGCTCCGGATGGGTGCCGATGGCGGAATCAACGCCCTGTCGAACGTCGTCCCCGAGGTACTGCGGGCGGCATTCGAACGCGCTGACGACGAGCGCGGTCGGGAACTTCAGCGGGACGCGATCGCACCGCTGTTCGACGCGTGTACGACCCACGATTTCGCCCCGGCGACGAAGACGGCACTGGCCGAACGCGGCGTCATTCCTTCCGACGAGGTCCGCCCGCCGCTGGTCGCCGTCGACGACGCTGGCACGGAGACGATCGGCAATGCGCTCGAGGCCGCACTCGTGGTCACAGAGCAGTAGGACGAATCGGTGTCTCGACGGGTGACGATCACCGTCTCGAGACGCCCCGCGACGCCCGCTGGCGGTTTCTTTCGCTACAGTTCACTTTCACTCCGCTCCCCTCAGTTTAAATACGATGGGGCGCGAACAGCGGTATGCCTCCCAGTGAAACCAAAGAGGAGGCGAGACACTATGAGCGACGTACGACAGCACGCGGACGACATACACGCGCAGTTTTCGGACCACATAGACGTCGACATCGAGGACGTCGAAGAACGTCTGACGACGCTCGTCGACGAGTACAAAGTGCCGATAGACGAGGCACGCCGGAGCGTCACGAATCACTACCTCGAGGAAGCTGGCTTAGAGCGTGAGGACATCTCGGGTGGCGACAGCGAGGCGGCCAACATCGAGGACGTCGACGAGCCCGAGGAATGGATCGACCTCACCGCGAAGGTCATCGAACTCTGGGACCCACGGAGTGACTCGGTCGCACAGGTCGGCCTGCTGGGCGACCCGACAGGGACGATCAAGTTCACCAAGTGGGCGAAATCAGAACTCCCGGCGCTCGAGGAAGGCGGCGTCTACGAACTCCGCAACGTCGTCACCGACGAGTACCAGGGCCGGTACTCGGTCAAACTCAACTCGACGACGGTAATCGAGGAACTCGACGAGGACATAGAGGTCGGCAACGACACCAGCGAGGTCGAAGGCGCACTGGTCGACATGCAACGCGGCAGCGGCCTCATCAAGCGCTGCCCGGAAGAGGACTGCACCCGCGTCCTCCAGAACGGGCGCTGTAACGAACACGGCGAGGTCGAAGGCGAGTTCGACCTCCGGATCAAGGCCGTCGTCGACGACGGCATCGACGCCCACGAAGTCATCTTCGACAAGGACGCCACCGAGGAGTTGACCGGGCTCAGTCTCGAGGAAGCAAAAGAGATGGCGATGGACGCGCTGGACACGACCATCGTCGCCGATGAGATCCGCGAGGACATCGTCGGCACCTACTACCGCATCGAGGGGCCGACGTTCGGTCGGTACGTCTTAGCTGACGACGTCGAGGAACTCGGCGGGCCAGCGGATCCAGAGGAACTGCTGATCAAAGCGAGGTCGATGTAACATGAGCCAGTCTGAACTCACCCGCGAAGTCGCCCGCCGCGTCTTCGCATCGGAATTCAACGATTCGACGTACGCCTTCAAAGAGAGCGACGACGAGCGCGCGCCAAACTACGCGTTGCTCCCAACGGGCGATCGCGCGAACCGCGTGTTCGTTTCCGGGACCTTGACCGAAACCGAAGACGTCGGCGAGGAAAGCGAATACTGGCGTGGCCGAGTCGTCGACCCGACAGGGACGTTCTTCGTCTACGCCGGCCAGTACCAGCCCGAGGCCGCCTCGGTGCTGCGAGAGACGGAGCCGCCGGCGTACGTCTCCATTGTCGGCAAACCCCGCACCTACGAGACCGACGACGGCACCATCAACGTCTCGCTGCGACCCGAATCGATCTCGGTCGTCGACGACGAGACGCGCGACCGCTGGGTCGTCGAAACCGCAGAACGCACGCTCGACCGCATCGAGGCGTTCGAAGCGTGGGAGAGCGAACAGGAGGCACCCGAAAGCGCCTCGACCGCTCCGACAAACGAGTACGCCCAGATGGCCCGCGAGCAGTACGACTCGCCGGTCGTCAACTACCGCAACGACGTGATTCAGGCACTCGAGAGCTTAGAGACCGTCGGCGACGTCGACGACACGGAAGCGACGGTCTAACGCGGCTACCACCGGACTCGAGTCGCCCCGTTTTCCACCGTCTGACAAATGGTTAAGTGTCGTGAACGACGACTAGGGACATCGATGGGGAACAAGAACAAGACCATCTCGTTTCGGGTCAACGAGGACGCGTTCGAGGCACTACAAGAGATCGCCGCCGAGCGTGACATCTCGCTGTCTGCGGTCTTCCGAGACTACGTCGACCAGCTCGTCGAACACGACGGCCAGGTCGAAGTCGTCCCCGAAGCCGATCTCGAGGCCCGCACGAGCGATGACGACGAGGTCTCGTTCCCGCCAACCGTCGAAGTGCCAAAGCGGTTCATCCGCGAACACGAGCGGCTGGAACTCGAGGCCGAGCACCTTCGGGAACAACTCGACGAGTACAAAGGCTACGTCACCGAGCTCCAGGACCGACTCGAGGACGAGGAAGACGAAGTGCTCCTCCTGGATGAGTTAGACGACAAGAGCGACTCGTACCAGCTTCGGTAGCGACCCCACCCGTATCCCACCCGTCCTTCTGTTCTCCAAAACTCGTCAGGTTCGAGCGTGTCAATCCTGCCGACTACGAACTCGTGAGATCCCCGATTGCGTCACGATGGCGCAAGCCTTATGTACATATGAGTACGTCGATGTACAATAATGAACTCCGATACGGAGCTCGCTCCCGCGGTGCAGTCGATTCTCGAGGCGGCACGGGAGCGGTCGGGTGGTGAGGGCGTCGTTTCTGTCGACGCACGCTCGGTGCCCGACGCGCTGGCCGACGCCGAGGCCGCGGGGCGAGTCCCAGTGATCGCGGAGGTAAAACCGACGAGCCCGACGGCCGACGGGACGCGAGACGACGACCCAGTCGAGTTGGCGCAGGCGATGGTCGATGGTGGCGCGACGGCGCTGTCGGTGCTCACCGAGCCGACACATTTCGGCGGCTCGCCCGAGGCACTGGCACGGATTCGGGAAGCCGTCGATGTCCCCGTCTTGCGCAAGGACTTCGTTCTCGACGAAGCCGGGATGGACGTCGTCGAGGCCGACCTTCTGTTGCTAATCGCGCGATTCGTCGACGACCTCGAGGGACTCGTCGCTGCCGCCCGCGAGCGCGGGTTTCAGCCGCTGGTCGAGGTCCACGACCGCGATGAACTCGAGACCGCCCTCGAGGCAGGGGCCGAAATTATCGGCGTGAACAACCGCGATCTGGCCCGACTCGAGGTGGACCTCGAAACCTTCGAGTCAGTGGCACCCGAGGTACCGGATGACGTGACACTGATCGCCGAGAGCGGAATCTCGTCGCCGGCCGACGTGCGACGGATGCGCGAGGCGGGTGCCGACGCGTTGCTCGTCGGCAGCGCCATCATGGACCACGGCGCGGGCGACAGCGACGTGACCGAGAACACGCGGCGACTGGTGCGGGCAGAATCGGACGCTGCGACCGAGACGGAGACGACATGAGCGACTACGACGGAGACACCCAGATATGAGCACGGAACGCGAACGCGACGGAGAGAACAGTCGAACGGGAACGTTCGGCGACTACGGCGGCCAGTACGTCCCCGAGGCGCTGATGCCAGCCGTTCAAGAACTCGAGGACGCCTACGAACGCTACGTCCTCGAAAACGAGGACGGCTTCATGGACGAATTCCGCGAGCGAATGCGTGAGTTCGGCGGGCGACCGACCCCGCTCCAGCGTGCGGATCGGCTGAGCGAGCGCTACGACCGCGAGATCTACCTCAAGCGCGAGGACCTGCTCCACGGCGGGGCTCACAAGCTGAACAACGCGCTCGGACAGGTGCTGCTCGCGAAGTACATGGGCAAAGAACGGATCATCGCCGAAACCGGTGCGGGCCAACATGGCACCGCGACGGCGATGGCCGCCGCCCACCTCGACATGCCCTGTGAGATCTACATGGGCCGGACCGACGTCAATCGCCAGCGGCCCAACGTCTACCGGATGCGGATGAACGGGGCCGAGGTGAATCCGGTCGAGGCCGGCAGCGGCACCTTGAAAGAAGCGATCAACGAGACGATGCGCGACTGGGCCACCACCGTCGAGCGAACGCACTACGTGATCGGCTCGGTCGTCGGTCCACACCCGTTCCCGAAGATGGTCCGGGACTTCCAGTCGGTCATCGGCACGGAAGCCCGGAAACAGGTTCAAGAGCAGGCCGGCCGCCTGCCAGACAGCGTCGTCGCCTGCGCCGGTGGCGGCTCGAACACGATGGGAACCTTCCACGCGTTCGTCCCCGACGACGATGTGGACCTGTACGCCGTTGAGGCTGGCGGTTCGAGCCTCGAGATCGACGAAGCCGAAGGCCTCGCGCCCAACTCCGCGACGCTGTCGACGGGTACCGACGGCGTCCTCCACGGCGCGATGACGAAGCTCCTCCAGAGTACGGAGGGACAGATCATGGAGTCCCACAGCGTCAGCGCGGGACTCGATTATGCCGGCGTCGGTCCGGAACTGTCCCATTTGGTCGAGACGGGTCGCGTCACGCCGGCCAGCGTCGACGACGAGGACGCGCTCAACGGCTTCCACCGGCTCTCGCGACTCGAGGGAATCATCCCCGCACTCGAGTCGAGTCACGCCCTCGGATTCCTTGAAGAGGCCCACGAAGACCTCGGCGATCTCGTCGTCGTCAACGTCTCCGGCCGTGGTGACAAGGACCTAGAGACGGTGCTCGAGGAAACTGAGAAACGTGACCTCGCGGCCGCGCCCGAAGTGGAGGTGTTCGACCAGTGAGCGACGAGACATCGATCGAGAGCGACATTGAAGCCGCCATCCGCGAGAACCATCCTGCCCTCATTACCTACATTACTGCAGGCGATCCGTCGCTCGAGGCCACCAAGGAGTACGTCGAAGCGCTCGATCGCGGCGGCGCTGATCTGATCGAACTCGGCCTGCCGTTTTCGGAGCCGATCGCCGAGGGACCGACGATTCAGGCCGCGATCAACCGCGCGCTCGATGCCGGCACGACCCCCGCGGGCTTTTTCGAGCTGGTCGACGACCTCGAAACCGAGGCACCGCTGCTGGTGATGACCTACTACAACATGATCCTCCAATATGGCTCCGAGCCAGATGTCAGGCCGTTCGTGGAGCGAGCCGCCGAAGCTGGCCTCTCGGGGATCATCGTCCCCGACCTGCCTGCCGAGGAATCCGAGCCACTCCGTGCGGCCTGTGACGAGCACGGGCTCGATCTCGTCTTCATCGTCGCGCCGACGACCGAGGGCGAGCGCCTCGAGACGATCATGTCCCAGGTGTCGGGCTTTGCCTACGTGCAGGCCCGGCTCGGAACGACGGGTGCGCGCGCGAACGTGTCAGGGGAAACCCACGACAGCCTCTCTCGGCTCTCGGCGTACGATGTCCCCAAGGCGGTCGGTTTCGGTGTCAGCGAGGGCGACCACGCCGCCGAGATCATCGAGGCCGGCGCGGACGGCGTCATCGTCGGCAGCGCACTCATCGATCTGATCGCCTCGAGCGACGATCCGGGCGACGCAGCCGACGCGCTCGAGGCCAAAGCCGCGGAGCTCAAACGCGGCGCACGCCGCGGCGCTGAGACCGACGAAGTGGCACCGGAACCAGAACAGCCATAACTGCAAGCTTGCTACACTCCCGCAATGACTGTCGGAACTGACGCACGACTCGATCGAATCGGGACAGACGGATCGTACGTAATCGTCCCAATGGACCACGGCATCACAATCGGTGCCGTTCAGGGACTGAAGGATATCGAATCGACAATCGATGGCGTCACCAGCGGTGGTGCCGACGCGGTTCTCACACAGAAAGGGATCGCGCCGCGCGTCCACGACAACAAGAACGGCAAGGGCTACATCGTCCATCTCAATGGCTCGACGACGATCGGCCCCGACGAGAACGACAAGCGTATGACCGGCACCGTCGAGGAGGCGATCCGTGCCGGTGCCGATGCCGTCTCCTTCCACATCAACGTTGGCTCGGATCACGAACCCGACCAGCTCACCCAGCTCTCGGAGGTCACCGAGAAAGCAGACCGCTTCGGCATGCCGGTCCTCGCGATGGCCTACGCTCGCGGCCCGGGCGTCGACCCCGAAGACCCCGAAGCGCTCGGCCACGCTGTTCGTCTCGCCGAAGAACTGGGTGCCGACATCGTCAAAACGGGCTACAGCGGCGACGCCGACAGCTTCCAGCACGTCGTCGAGTCGACCCGGCTGCCGGTGGTCATCGCCGGCGGCTCGAAAGGGTCCGACCGCGAGACCATCGAGATGGTCCGCGGCGTGATGGACGCCGGCGGTGCTGGTGTCTCGATGGGCCGCTCGATCTTCCAGCACGAAGACCCCGAAGCGATCGCCCGCGCAGTCGCCGGCGTCGTCCACGACGATCTCTCGACTGAGGACGCGCTGGCCGAAGCTGGACTCGCACTCGAGGCCTGAGCAACTGATTTTCCCGTCAGGCTCTCTACTCGGTCCGTTTTGGACCGCCGTTCATACTGCCGGACAGAACGACGTGAAGATCGGTCGCGCTGCTGCAGCCGTCTCCACCGGTGACGGCCGCGAATCCGCGACCGACTTCGTATTGACTTCTATCCGACAGTATCAGTAACGTGGATAGTGCGCCGTCCACGGCCGCGCCCGCTCGAGGGCCGCAGCAACCGCGAGCACGTCCGCCTCCGCGTACCGGCGACCGACGATCTGCAGCCCGACCGGCAGGCCATCGTCTGTAAGGCCTGCGGGGACCGACGCGACCGGATGGCCGGTCAGGTTGAACACCCAGGTGAGCATCGCGTCGGTCGGGATTCCGTCGACGGCCTGCCCGTCGATCGTCGTCGGATACCGGTCGGCCAGCCGCTTCCCGTAGGGAGGTACCGTCAGCGTCGGCGTCACGAGCGCGTCGTGGCCGGCTAGCGCGTCCTCGATCGCGTCGTAGACCTGCGTTCGAGGGCCGTTCGCGAGCCGTTCGTCGACCGCGCTCGTGTCGTCTGCCAGCGCGATCGTCGACAGAAGGGTCTCTTCGACGTCGGCAGTCTCGAGGTCGATCCCGAACCGCTCCTCGACTCGAGCCGCGAGCGCGGCGAAGTAGCCACCGACCTGCGTGTAGTACGCCGAGCGGAGCGTCTCGGAGGCCGGAAGCGAAACGTCGACGTGGTCGACGGCCACGCCCGCAGCTGCGAGGTCGTCGACGGCGTCACTGACGATCGTGCGGACAATTGGATCGACGGGCTGTAAGTCCAGATTCGGACTGTACCCGACGGAGAGGTCGTCTGCCGGCCGATCCGTCGCCGGGAGCACGTCGTCACCGTCCGGCACGCTGAGCGGATCACGGTCGTCCTGTCCCGAGAGGATATCGAACGCAAGCGCGACGTCTTCGGTCGACCGCCCGATCGGACCGCCAACCATGAACGGCGTGTGTGTGCCAAAAGAATCGAGCCGGGAATCGGCCGGTACGCGCCCCAAGGTGGGTTTGAGGCCAATGACGTGACAGCACGAGGCCGGCACCCGGAGAGAGCCGCCGATGTCCGAGCCGGTAGCAAACGTCGTGAGGCCGGCCGCGACAGCCGCCGCGGAGCCACCGGAGGAGCCGCCGGCCGACCGCTCGAGATCGAACGGCGTCGCCGTCGCGCCGACGAGACGGTTGTCGGTCTTGATCGTGTGGGCGAGCGCCGGCGTGTTGGTGGTGCCGACGATCACCGCACCGGCCGCCTCGAGTCGCTCGACGGTGATCGAGTCCGTGGTGGCGACGTGATCGGACAGCGGAGCCAGCCCCATCGTGTTCCGAACGCCCGCTTTTCGATCCCGGAGGTCCTTAATCGCGACCGGAACCCCATGCAGTGGGCCGAGATCCTTGCCGGCCGCTGCCGCGCGGTCGGCTTCGCGGGCGCGCTCTCGGGCAGACTCCGCGATGACTGTCACGTAGGCGTTCAGGTCGCGAGTCGTCTCGATCCGCTCGAGGACGGTTTCGACGAGTTCCAGCGAGGATCGCTCGCCGCGTCGGATCGCGTCCGCGAGCTTCCGTGCGGACGACATGGTGTCAGTTGCCATGAACTATCGAACTGGTTCGAGACGATAAAAGTCGGGGTGACTGATCACTCGAGACGTGCTGTCGCCCGACCACCGGATCGCTCAGTGACAGTGCGTATCCAGATGAACGTCGCGGTCGTCGTAGTGCGGCGAGAGTTCGACGGTGGCGTGATCGACGCCGTGGCCGGCGAGTTCGTCGTGGACCCGGCGTGTGACCGACTCCGCTTCGAGCATCGTCTCGACGTCCGTTTCGACGTGGACCGTCGCAACCGTGATCTGACTGCAGATCTGCCAGGCATGGAAATCGTCGACCGCCTCGACGCCGTCGATCTTGCGGATATGCGACCGAATCTCGTCGCTCTCGAGGGGCGTTTTGAGGAAGAAGATCTCGCCGCTGCCGCGCAACACCGTGGCTGCCGACCAGGCCACGACGACGGCGATCAGCGCTGCGGTGATCGGATCGATGACACGGATCCCGGTCAGTTCGATCGCCACTACGGAGACGATGACGGCGACCGAGCCGCCGGCGTCGCCCAGCAGATGGTAGAACGCACCCTTCTCGTTGAGGCTCATCGCGTCACCGTGGAGCACGTAGACCGAGCCGATGTTGACCAGCAGTCCACCCGCCGCGATGGCGATCGTCGGCCCAGTCCCGATGGCGATGGGTTCGAAGAATCGCTGAGAGGACTCCCAGAGGATGAAGGCGACCATTGGCAGGAGCAACAGGCCGTTGAGGAAGGCAGCAAACGGCTCGAGGCGGTGGAGGCCGTACGACCAGCGCTCATCTTCGCCGTAGTGTTCGGCGACGTAGGAGGCGGCGAAAGCCATCACGTACGCGAGCGCGTCGAACAGCATGTGGACGGCGTCGCTGATGAGCGCAACCGATCCAAACGCCAGTCCGCCGGCGAGTTCAACGAGGAAGCCGACGACGTTGATCAGTGAGACGGCGGCGAGTTTGCGACTGCTGGTCGACTCGCCACCGTGGCCGTGTCCGTGCCCGTGTCCACCGTGGTCGTGATCGTGACCGTCGTGTGAGTCGTCGTGGGTGTGCGCCGACTCATTGTGACTCATCGTAGTTCGAACTCAGAGTGTTCCGTTTATTAATTCAGCTGCTATTAGGCGGCGTTTAGACTAGCAATCTTAACAAAATAACTCGGCCAAGTTACTAACTTGTCGACGGCTGGGCCATCGACCGTCCGGAGTGGTCGACCTACCGGAAGAATTTCGGAACCAGTCTCCCTTCTCGAGTCCGTGACCGACGGCGAGGAACACACGCTTGCAGACGAAATCGTCGCCCGTGCGCGGATTCACGCCCGCGAGGTCGTGGGCGAACACGAGCTGGCGGTCGACCTCGGAGCCCTCGAGTGGGAGGTATCAGCGCGAGCGCGCCGCCGAGCTGGTGTGTGTCAGTGGCATGCCGATCGCGAGGTGGCGACGATCGTCCTTGCGCGACGGGCCTACGAGCGCTACGAGTGGCCCGCGTTCGCAGGGGTTGTTCGCCACGAACTCGTCCACGCCTGGGAGTTCCAGCAGTTCGGCGAGTCCGGGCACGGGTCGCGGTTTCGCGAGCGCGCCGCGGCGCTCGCGGCCCCACGCTATTGCGATGCGTTCGCGGAGCCGCGGTACGTCCTTCGGTGTCTCGCGGGTAGCTGTGACTGGTGTGCGAAGCGCCACCGGGCATCGAAGCCGGTGAAAGCGCCCGACCAGTACCGTTGTGGTGGCTGCGGCGGAGCCTACGAGGTCGAACACACCAAAAGCGGCCGGACGTGGACGACTGCAAGCGGCTACGGCGGCGCGAAGGCGGCACTCGGCGACGACTGGTAGCACGATGGCACGAGCCAGCCCGTTTCGATCGTCGACAGCACCTCGAGTTCCCACCGAAGACTGATCATAATCGAAGACGTATCGAGTTGACCGCGGAACACTTATTCGCCTCACGACACCTGTTTCGGGTATGGGAATACTCGATCTAATGCTGGGAAAGACGAGCCCTGGGGAGCAGGGCATCGAAGGGCAATCGTACACGCTCCCGAAGGAGACACACGACTTCGTCTATCCCGTCGCGGTCCGGCGCGATGAAGTGGCGGCGTTCGCCGAGCTTGTTGAGGCCGAAGCGGATGCGCCGCTTGCAGACGCTAGCAACGACCTCCAGTCGGTCTTCGACGGACTGGTCGGTGAGGGCGGCGTCGATGCGACGGAACTGGCCGAGCAACTGCGCAAACCCCGGCAGGCGGTCGAACCGATTATCGAGACCTGGCAGGAGGCGGTCGACCAAGACATCGGCGTCGTCTACGCCCGCATCGGTGCCCACGAGAACCTGCTGGCGTTCGTCCAGTTCTGTAAACAACGCGACGAAGACGACAGTGACCCGTTCGAACTCCCCGAGAGCTTCACGGATGCGGCGGCGCTGCTCAAGCGTCTCGAGGAGGGAACCGATACGCAGTACCGCGCGCTGGTCCATACGGATCTCTTGCCCGAAAACTAACCCAGGCCAGTCGCTCAGACGATCGTCTCGAGCCCCTCGAGCGACGCGAGTTCGTAGGTCGGCGCGTGATCGCCGGGGCCGTCGTTGCGGCCGAGATCGAGCCAGGCCGAATCGAGCCCCATCGCGTTTGCGCCCGCGATGTCGGCGTGGAGTGAGTCACCGACGTGGATCGCCGCGTCGGGGGCGACCTCGAGTTCGGTTAGCGCGTGTTCGAACGGTGCCGTGCTTGGTTTGGGATGGATGCCGGCGCTTGGCTCCGTAAAGACCCGCACGTCGAAGGCGTCCTCGATGCCGAGCGTCCGGAGCTTCTGTGTCTGTGTCGGCCGACCACCGTTCGTGATGAGGCCGACCTGTCCTCGATCGCGGGCATGCTCGAGTGCGGTTTGTGCGCCGGGGCGGAACTCGACAGCGGTTGGATCCCGAACCTCGAGATACTCCGCGGCGAGTGTCGGTGCGATCTCTGTCTCGACACCAGATCGGGCTGCGACTTCGGCGAAGAGGTGTTCGTAGAACTCGCGATCCGTCTCGGCGGTCGGCAGGTCGGGGACTGCAGCCCGAAGCGCTGCCGGCGTACAGAACTGCTCGTGACCGGCCCGCTCGAACGTCGACTCGAGCACGGCGGCGGCATCCTGGGTCGGCTCACAGAGCGTACTGTCGAGATCGAAACAGATCGCGTCGTAGGCGGCCATCTATGCTGGTGTAGGGGAGCGAGCACTCTCAACGTTTCGCCGACTCTGTGAACGCGTCGCTACTACCGCCACACTATCGAGACCATCTTGAACGCCTCGTAGAGAGGAGGGATGGCCGAACCGTGCCAGTGATCGGTCGGGGCCGACTCGAGTTACATCGGCGATTCCGGAGCCGTTATTTTTCCTGACACGCCTCTCGGAGTATGGAAGTCGTCAAGCGCGTCCACGTCGTCCCGCTTGGCTACGAGTTCGATCGGATCCTCGAGCCGATTCGCGACCAGCGAGCGGATCTGGTCTACCTGCTCGAGGACGAGGGCGCGAGTCACGGGGGCACAGCGGACGACCGACGAGAAGAGCACAGCGACGGCCACGCCGAGCGGAATGCGACGGCGACGGCGGAGTATCACGACGCGTTGTACGAGGAACTCGAGTCGATCGTCCCCGAGGTTCGGACCTGGAAATGCGATCTGACGGACGTCTATGCGGTCCTCGGAGACGTGACGACGATCGCCGCGAAACACGCCGAGGATCAGGTGTACGTCAACGTCTCCGGCGCGGGGACGATCCCAGCGATCGGCGCGACGATCGCGTGTATGGACGTCTCGACGGACGCTCACGCCTATTACGTCGATCCATCGACGTATGCCCACGACGGGACGACCGAACCCAGCTCCTTCGGGGTCGACGAAATCGAAGGCATTCCGACCTACCCGATCGAGTCGCCGACGCGCGATCAGGTCGCAATCATGGAGTTTCTCGCCGATCCCGACGCGTGGGAGGGGTACCACGACGACCGGACGACCCCACCCAAGAAGAAAGACCTCATCGAGTATGCGCGAGCGCAAAACCTCTCGTTTATGGCCGACCGTCGCGCACCCGACGAGCGCGCCGGCGAGGACAAGGGCGCGTTCCGCGTGCTCGATACCCACGTCCTCGAGCCGCTGGTCGAAGACGGCTACGTCACGATCGAGTCCGTCGGCCGTCGGCGCGTCGTCGAGTTGACCGAGCGCGGCGAAAACGCCTACCGGGCGTTCCGACACAAACTCGGCGACGAGGCCAACTACATCCGATAAGCGGCCCGCTTAGTTCTCAGTATAGACAAGTCCGTAGAGTTTCGTGCCCAGCCGAGCGAGCTCGAGGTCGGCCTCGAGTCGGTCGATGTGGTCACGAAGTGCCGCCGCGTCGAGCCCCGGGTACTCGCAGTCGGTGCGGGAGTCGAGGTGGCTGCTCGCGCGGGCGAGCAGGAAGGGCGCGGCGTCAGCGAGGTGCGAGCCCGGAAGCTCGGGGCCAGCGCTGCGGCCACGCTCGACCGCGGCCAGGACCTCCTGGGCCACGATGAGCGTCCGCCGGAGCGAGCGGATCTCGTCGGCATCGGCAGGCGGGCTCAAATACGTCGCCAACAACTCGTCGGCGTGGACGACACGCTCCGGATCGACATCGAACGTCGCCGCGATCCGGTCGCGGTCGGGTTCACCGACGCCGGTGCGACGGGCGGCGAGTCGGACGGCACCCAGGACGGCAGCCGAACGTCCGTACTCGAGGGTTGCCATCTCGCCTGCATGCTCGAAGGCTGCTCGCGCGACTGTGGCCGCAGCATCCACCTCGAGTCGGTGGGCGGCACAGTCGATCGTCAGTTCGGTGGGCATCTCGAGGTGGCGCTGACCCATATCGTATCGGTCGACCGATCAGATATTATCAACTTTGGAGAAAGTATCGGTACTTTCGTTACTATCTGAAATAGTGTCAGTTTCCGCTCGGCTGTGACGGAGCGACTGTGTCGACCGCAGTGTGCCTGCTGGCGTGTCTTGCATCCCTGGTCCCGGGCGGGTACCCATCGCACCTGCCCGATTCGCCACGTTCAAGCCGGTCCCCTTCGAGGGTCGATTTATGACGCGAACTGTTTGGGTAAAAGCCGACGACACCGTCGGCGACTGGGACGACCGCCGGGCACGGATTACCGCCGCGCTCGAGGCGGGTGCAGACTGGGTACTGGTCGACGAAGACGATGTCGAGCGCGTCCGCGAACTCGGCGACATCAACGTCGCGGCGTTCCGAACCGACGGCGACGTAACGCTGGTCGACGACATCGACGACGCCGAGAGCGACGACGACAACCCGTCCACACAGGCCGACGCCATCGTCGTCGGCAAAGACGGCGAGGGTGACGCGACGATCGACCTGCCGGAGGACTTTTCGGGCTCAGCGGACCTCTCGACGCTGCGCCGCGACGGCGACCTCGATCGCGGCGCGTACGTCCGAATTCTCGGCAAGGAGTACGAGCACTTCGCCGAGACCGCCGCCGAGGAAGCCGACTACACGATCGTCGTCGGCGAGGACTGGACGATCATCCCACTCGAGAACTTGATCGCCCGTATCGGCGAGGAGACCGACCTCGTCGCGGGCGTCACCAGCGCCGAGGAAGCGAAGACGGCCTTCGAAACCCTCGAGATCGGCTCCGACGCCGTCTTGCTCGACTCGGACGACCCCGACGAGATCCGCAAGACGGTCGAGGTCCGCGACGAGGCCGCCCGCGAGAGTCTCGACCTCGAGTACGCCGAAGTCCTCGACGTCGAGCGCGCGGGCAGCGCCGACCGGGTCTGTGTCGACACCGGCAACCTCCTCGAGCACGACGAGGGGATGCTCGTCGGCTCGATGAGCCGCGGGCTGGTCTTCGTTCACGCGGAAACGGCCGAATCGCCGTACGTCGCCTCGCGTCCCTTCCGGGTCAACGCGGGTGCGGTTCACGCCTACATCCGCACGCCCGACGGCGGGACGAAATACCTCGCGGGACTGCAAAGCGGTGACGAGGTACAGGTCGTTGACACCAACGGCAACACCCGCGAGGCCATCGTCGGTCGCGTCAAGATCGAACAGCGGCCGATGTTCCGGGTCGCCCTCGAGACCGAAAACGGCGACCGGGTCGAGACGCTACTCCAGAACGCCGAGACGATCAAAGTCGCCGCTAAAGAGGGTCGCAAGGCAGTGACGGAGCTGGAAGCCGGCGACGAGATACTGCTGTACTACGAGGATACGGCCCGGCACTTCGGCGAGGCCGTCGACGAGAGTATTATCGAGAAGTAACGGTTCGACTCTCCCTCATACGGTCTGCTGTCAGTCAGTTCCGGTGTACCCGCGACCCGTCCTGCGGTCCCACCGTGACATCGGGACACCAGACCGTATCAGTTGTCTGTCTCCGACTCGGGCGCGTCGGACTCGAGTCGCGTCGTACACCAGTGACAGAACTCGAGGTCCGGATCGACGTCTTTCCCACATTCGGGACAGGTCGTCCCGTCTGCGTTGTCGTCGCCGCCGGACGGATAGCCGAGTGCCCGAAAGGCCGCGTCGATCGTGGCAAACAGGGCGATAAACGAGAGGGAAAACTGTGCCATTGGATCGACGTCCTCGGCCATGGCGGTCGCCTGTGCGATGGCCTCGTCGTAACTCGCCGGCTCGGCGGCCGCGAGTTGCTCGATCGGGAGCAGGAAGGCACTCGCAGCGAGGAACAGGCCAGCGAAAGCGGCAGCGCGAAGCCAGTCACGAGAGAGGACGTGACCTGCACCGGGCAGGATCACCGACAGACCGGCAGCGAGGATCGCGCGGAGCCATGTCATTGTCGGCTAGTGGGGGACCGCTGCCCTTAACATTCCGATTTCGGCTGTTTTTCAGATCACTCGAGGTGTGCCACGAGCTCCGCGAGTGTCTCGAGGTCGTACTGCCCCGGCGCAGTGGCGTCTGCAGGATCAACAGGTGCATACCCAATCTTCGATCCGTACACCGGCGCGACCGCACGTGTGTGACTCCCCACTTCGCCCATCGCCATTGTCGCGACGGTGTCTCCATGCGAGGTCAACTGCTCGGTCGCCGACAGCAACGCGAGCGTATCGGCCTTCGATTCCGCAGTCACCGCCAGCTTCGCCACGTCGGCGTACTTGCCCGCCTCCGTCAGCGTCCGCACTAGCTCCTTCCGGGGCGGCGTCCCCTCGAAGTCGTGGGCCGACGCGACGATCGACACGTCGCGCTCGCGAGCCGTCTCGAGCAACTCATCAGCGTCCCCATCCAAAATCGACTCGAGTTCGACGTCGATCGCTGCGACAGCCTCAAACGCGGTCGCGTCGGCCAGCGCCTCGAGTCGGCCCTCATTACTTGCTTCCCCACCTTCCCATTCGGCCCGATTCGTCGCGAGGATCGGCAACTCGCCGTCGTAGGCCTCGAGCGCTACGAGCGGCTCGTCAGCGAGGTCCATTCGGAATTCGACCGCATCGGCGTGCTCGCGGGCCGCCGGTTCGTCCGAGAGGTCTGCCGTCGCTGCTGTGAGTACAAACGAGTCGAAATCAAGTCCCATTGCTACCGACTGGGACCGAGCGCGATAAAAACGGTATCGTTCCGGCGACGTGTCGTTCGATGGCCGCGATTACGCCATCCCGATGGTCTCCTCGGCCTCGAGGAGCTCGTGATACCGGTTGCGGATGGTGACTTCGGAGATGTCTGCAACGTCGGAGACGGCAGCCTGCGTGGTCTTTTCGTTGGTCAACAGCGCGGCGGCGTAGACCGCGGCGGCCGCGAGTCCGACCGGCGATTTACCCGAGTGAACGCCCTTCTCCTTGGCGTTCTGGAGAAGCGAGCGCGCGCGGTGTTCGGCTTCGTCCGAGAGTTCGAGACCCGAGGCAAAGCGAGGGACGTAGCTCTCGGGGTCGGCCGGCTGGACCTCAAGCCCGAGTTCGCGGACCACGTATCGGTAGGTGCGCGCGATCTCGTTTTTCTCGACGCGGGAGACGTCGGCAATCTCGTCGAGGCTCCGGGGGACGCCGGCCTGTCGGGCGGCGGCGTAGACACAGGCCGTCGAGACGCCCTCGATCGAGCGTCCCGGCAGCAGGTCCTCGTCGAGTGCGCGCCGGTAGATGACAGACGCCGTCTCGCGGACGTTCGTGGGGAGGCCGAGTGCGGAGGCCATCCGGTCGATCTCACCGAGTGCCTGTTTCAGGTTGCGTTCCTTGGAGTCACGCGTGCGGAAGCGCTCGTTCCACTTGCGCAGGCGCTGCATCTTCTCGCGCTGGCGCGAGCCAAGCGAGTTGCCGTAGGCGTCTTTGTTGCGCCAGTCGATGTTCGTGGAGAGTCCCTTGTCGTGCATCGTGTTGGTCGTGGGCGCACCCACGCGGGACTTCTCGTTTTTCTCGGCGGCGTCGAACGCACGCCACTCTGGACCGCGGTCGACCGAGTCCTCCTCGACGACCAGCCCACAGTCTTCACAGACCGTCTCGCCGTGTTCGTCGTCGACGACGAGCTGGCCGGCACATTCGGGACAGACCAGGTCCTCGTCCTCGGTTTCGGTCTCCTGTTCGTTCGTTTTGGGTTCGCTACGTCGTACTCTCGTGTTCGATGGTGCGTTAGTCATACGATGGCGAGTGCTGCCCGGCCGAACCGATCGCAAAAGCCCGGACGGATCCGTTACCTCCCACGTTCAGACACTCGAGGGATAAGGGTTTCGAAATCTCAGCCAGATACCCCTCGAAAAGGGGTAATTCGGGCAAAAGAGTATGATAAATAGAAACATTAAAGCATAGTATCGGTTCGAACCGGAGCCACCAACTGCCCGCCGTCCAAACGGCCGCTATGAAGCTTGCAGTCGGGAGTACGAACCCGGTCAAGATCGATGCAGTCGAGCGAACCCTCGAGTCATACGAGCCGACCGTCATCGCCGTCGACGTCGACTCCGGGGTACGCGAACAGCCGTGGTCGATCGAAGAAACCGTCACCGGTGCCGAAACCCGCGCCCGGCGAGCGCTCGCAGCGACCGACGCCGACTACGGAGTTGGGCTCGAGGGAGGGGTTACGCGACTCGAGGGCGTCCCTGGACTCTCGTTGATCATGTGGGGAGCCGTCACCGACGGCACGCGAACGGAGCGCGGTAGTGGTCCGACGCTTCGGCTCCCCGACGGTGTCGCCGAGCAGGTCGAAGCCGGTGCGGAACTGGGACCAGTGATGGACGATCTGCTCGGAACTGACGGCCTCGCCGAATCCGAAGGGGCCGCAGGTGCGCTGACGGCTGGACTGACCGACCGAACGCAGGCGCTCGGCGAGGCAGTTGCGTGTTCGATCGGTCCCTTCCTGACGGCGTATTACGACAGCGACGACTGATGTCGCGTGACGGTCGTGATATCGATTCGCTCACCGGCCGGGAACTATCACGACCAGCTGAGTGTCAGCGTTGCGAATGGTTTAACCGGCCGTACCAACGAAAGCTTTCCGACCGATTATTCGTCTCTTACTCGGTGGTGAAATCGCACGACGGCGGCCAGTTAACTGTGCGTACCAAACCCCCTAAGACCGTTCCTGGTATTCATCTGTGTATGAGCACTGCAATGGCCCCTGACCTCACGAGCAAACAACAGCGGATTCTGGAGTACCTCCGGAACAATGCGGCGACGAAGACGTACTTCAAATCCCGCCTCATCGGCAAGGAACTCGGGATGACGGCGAAAGAGGTCGGGTCGAACATCACCGCCCTGCAGGAGGGCGACTACGACGTCGAAATCGAGAAGTGGGGGTATTCCTCGAGTACCACCTGGAAAGTCGACGTTTAACGCCACCCCGGCACCCGGTGCCATTTCAGCTCGTTTTTACCGATCGTTTCGGTCGCGAACGTCTAGCGACCAGCAACGCCAAACCCTCTTTTCGCTACACCTCATCTCTCCGGATAGATGACGACGGTACTGTTCGACATGGACGGGGTTCTCCTCGAGGGACCACGGACCGATCCGCAGGTGTACGCTGACGCTTCCGACGCGGCTCTCGCCGAACTCGACGCCGAGCCGACGCCGTCACAGCGCCGCGATTTCAGAAATCACGACGTCGAACGGATTCGGACACACTGCGAGGACCTCGGGATCGATCCGGCGCGGTTCTGGAAACTGAAGGAGACACACGCCTCGAGTGGCACCCACGACCGCCTTCGGTCAGGTGAGCGTGGGATCTACGATGACGTAGACGCGATTCGTGACCTAAGCGACCGAACCACGACCGGACTCGTTACCAACAATCGCTACGAGACCGCCGAATTCGTCGCCGAGTACGTCGGAATCGACTTCGACATCGTCCGCGGGCGCGAGCCCACGCTCAAGGGCTACGAACGTCGCAAGCCGGATCCCTACTATCTCGAGGATGCACTTGCCGAGCTTGGTGTCTCGGATGGGCTCTACGTCGGCGACTCCCCGAAAGACATCGTCGCCGGACAGGCAGCGGGCCTCGAGACCGCGTTCCTCCGGCGATCACACAACCGCGGGCGCGAGTGTCCACCGAACGCGACCTACGAACTCGAGTCGGTGACCGAGGTGCTGTCGGTCATCGACGAGCCAGTGTTGTAAGTCGATCTTACCGGCTGCTAACAACGGCTTACCCACGGTAGTCGAGTAACTGATCCGCGTTGCGGGCGAGGGATCGTGCCCGATCACCAAAGGAGTCGGCGTGGCCGACGACCAGTATCAACACCGTCTCCGGGCGCTCGACGGCGTAACCGTCGTCCCGCGAGAGGAGGCCGGCGTCCTCGAGTTGGCCGGCGTACTTGCTCACCGTCGGGGCCGACACGTCCAGCGCCTCGGCGAGGTCGCCGGCGGTGGCGTCGGGATTCGACAGGAGTTCGATCAGCATACCGCGCGGGGTCTCCCGTCGGAGATAGCCAAGCGCTCGTTTCTCGAACTCGTCGAATCGGCCGGCCGTGACGAATCGCTTGTAGTCGCCGTCGCGATAGCGCTCGATGACGCCCGCGTCCTCGAGTTGGCGCAGATGATGTTGCGTTTCGCCGGTGCCAAGTTGCAGATCGTCACGGATCTTCGAGAAGTGTGCCCCGGGTGTCGTCGAGAGATAGCCCGCGATCGCATCGCGGGCCTCGCTTTCCCCCATCTTCGCCGTCGATGAACTCGAGCGGCCAATCAGCGGCGAGGCAGCACCGATAGCGGCAAACCGGCGCAGGGTCGCTCGTTTCTCGTCGTCGACCCCATCGGGCGATGTCATTTCGATACCTATAGTCCAGCACGGGCCGCCGCGTAAAACCGGTTTCGCTCCGCTTTGTTCACTGAAAGTGACTGATTTCGTCGCATGGACGTTTCGGTAAGAGATGTTGAACCGCCGATCGGATCGGGAGCCAGCGTCTCCGCACCGGCGTTAGACACGGACAACGTTGGGGAGGGAGGGCAGACTCTCGAGTCGGGCATACACCGTCACTACTGGCGGTAATCCACTGTAGAGGATCAACGAGAGCACGAGACAGCGGCGAGAACGGAGCAGTGCGAACCGATCCAAGCGAGGGGAGACGCACGGACCGGGAACACGGGACAGCTGGTCACGGCGTGACGTGGTCGATCACTCGCTCGCGTCGTCCGCGTCGTCAACCGGACCGTCGGTCCCGCCATCGGTCTGACCCGGGAACTCCTGATCCATCTCCTCGATGACCTCGTCAGGATCGGAGATCTCCGCGGGATCTTTCCCTTCTTTGATGGCCTGGGCCTCCTGTTCCATCGCCTCGACGTCCATATCCGCCTCCTGATCGATCTCGCCGATGATCTCGGCGATGTCGTCGAGTCCGATCAGTTCACGCGTCTCCTCGTCGAACTCGCGGCTCTCGAGTTCCGCGCCGTCTCCTTCGACGTCGCTGCCAGAGAGGTGTTTGCCGTAGCGGCCGACCAGTGAGGTGAGTTCCTGGGGCATGACGAACGTCGTCGATTCGCCCTGCCCGATGTCGGCCAGCGTCTCCATGCCCTTGTCGATGACGGCGCGTTCGCCCATCGACTCGGCCGAGCGCGCACGCAGAACGGTCGAAATCGCGTCACCCTGGGCCTCGAGGATCTGGCTCTGTTTCTCACCCTGGGCGCGGATGATCTCGCTCTGTTTGTCACCTTCCGCTTTCTCGACGGCACTGCGGCGTTCACCCTGTGCCTCGAGAATCATGGCACGGCGTTTCCGCTCGGCGGAGGTCTGTTGTTCCATCGCGCGCTGGACGTCCTTCGAGGGGTTGACCTCGCGGACCTCGACGGACTCGACGCGGATGCCCCACTCGTCGGTGGGTTCGTCGAGTTCCTGGCGGATGCGGGCGTTGATTTCTTGACGCTTGTTCAGCGTGTCGTCGAGTTCCATGTCACCCAGCACAGCACGCAGCGTGGTCTGGGCGAGATTCGAGACAGCGCGTTTGTAGTCGTCGACCTGCAAAAAGGCCTTCTTGGCGTCCATCACCTTGATGTAGACGACGGCGTCGGCGGTCACCGGCGAGTTGTCCCGCGTGATCGCTTCCTGTCGGGGGACGTCTAACGTCTGTGTTCGCATGTCGAATCGGTAGGTGTTCGAGACGAACGGCGGGACGAAGTTGATCCCCGGCTCCAGGAGCTTGCGGTACTCACCGAAGACTGTGAGGGCGCGTTTCTCGTAGGCGTCGACGATCTCGATCGCGCTCAACAGCGCAGCAACGACGAGAACGAGGACGAGAGCACCGACGAGCAACAGGGCAGTGCCGGCGGTTTGCAGTGGAACCAATGGTATCTCCATATTTCGAAGTTACGACGGCGGGGAGAAAAGCGTTCCCTTGTTTCAGCAACATATGCACGAGAATGTCACTCAATTACCCGACCGTTCCGTTTCGGTTTCGGGCTCTCGCTCGTCGTCACCATCGTCGGGTCGCTCACTATCGAGTTGGTCGGCGGAATCGTGTTCGGACTCGGACGACTCGTCCATGCGTGCGAGCGCCCGATCGATCTCGTCTTCACCGAGTGCCTCGAGCGATTCGACCGTCAGTACGTTCCCACCGCCTGGGTCGAGGACGATGACCTCCTTTCCTTCCGCGATCGTGCCGTCGGTCGTCCGCGCGCTGTAGTAGGGGGCGAAGCCGCCGCCGTCGAGTTTGACCTCGCCGTCGCGGGCCGTGACGGGCTCGGTGACGTAGCCTGTTCGGCCGGCAAGCGAGTCCGAGTCCGTCGTCCGGGCCGTCCCTTTCCCGCCGTAGAAGTCGAACTCCCGGTAGACGTAGGCCGCAGCGAGCCCGATCACGAGCGTCAGTGCAGCCAAAATGAACGGGCTCGCTGCGGGCGGGAAGACCATGCCAACGAGACCGGCACCGACCAGCGCGATCCCGATGACGATGAGGTGGGCACCGGGCGAGATGGCCTCGAGGACCATCAACACGAGCCCCACAACGAGCAACAGCAGTGGGATGTTCCCGACGAGGGATTCGACCATATGCGTGGGTTAGGCCTTGTGCCGATTAAATGTTTACCGCACGAAAGAAATGAGATAATCGGTCGAGTGCCGAACGGCCACGAGTGTGTGATTGCCCGTTCCTCGGACGATTCATACGGACTCCTCCCAGTCAGTTTCGGCGCACCCGCGACCCGTCATGCGGATGCGCCGGGACACAGTGGTAGCAGACCGTATCAGCCGAGCGGCAGCATCAACAATCGAGCGATGACAAGCACCATCATGATCGCACCCAGCAGGACGAACAGCGCGTTCTCGAGGTCCGGATCGCCGGGTTCGATCGGCGCCGAGCTGGCTTCGGGTGTATAGCCGTCCGACGCGGTCGCAGCCGCGTCATCGTCCTCGTCGTCGCTTGCAGAGAGATCGAGCGGGATCCGATCGTCGTCCTCGTCGGCTCGCTCGAGGTGATCGGCTGGGCTCGAGTCGCCTGCCGGTCCGCTGTCCGGGTTCGCCGTCGACGACTCGTTCCATCGATCGGCGGCGTCGTCGCCGGGTCCGGACGGCTCGTTTGCCATACGCGGCTATACTGGCCGGGGCGTCAAAAACCCGCGGTCCGAGCCGGCAACGAGTGAGCACAGGGAGTCGGTACAGCAGCGGTATCAAGCCCGCTCGTGTCGGTCCCCAATATCGCCGCCGTAGACGACGCCGTGTTCGGCATCAAGAGTCACCGGTTCGCCATCGGTGAGTGCCGAGACCTCGGCATCGCTGACCATCGGGATCCCCAGTTCGCGTGCGACCAGCGCCGGATACCCGGTCATCCCTCGCTCGGCGTTGACGATGCCGCCGAGCCGGCTCGTCTCGCCCGAAAACTCCTCGTCGAAGTCGGCCGGCAGTGCGACGATAGCCCCATCGGGCACCGCCGAGAGGTCGCCATCCGACAGGTGGACGACGGGACCGGTCGCCCGCCCCTCGACGACGACCTGGCCGGTCGTCAGCGTGTCGGCTGCGACGTGGACTTTCAGCATGTTCGTCGTGTTCGCCCCCTCGAGTTCGGTCATCATTCCACAGAGGACGACGACGGTATCGCCGCTTTCGGCGACGCCAGCATCAAGGGCGGCCTGGACGGCGTTTTCGACGACTGCGTCGGCCCCCTGTCCCGAGACGTCGGCGTACAGCGGCGTCACACCCCAGCTCAGCGCGAGCTGGCGGCGGACCGTCTGGGTCGGCGTCGAAGCGACGACCGGGACGCCGGGGCGGTACTTCGCCGTCTTCAGCGCCGTGTAGCCGGACTCGGTCGCGGCCACGACGGCGTCCGCGTCGATGTCCCGCGCCAAAAAGCGCGCCGAACGGGCCAGCGCGTCCGTCCGCGCCTCGCCCGAGGCCGGAACGCGTTGCTCGAGCAACTCGTCGTACTCGTCGGACTCTTCGACCTGTCGGACAATACTGTCCATTGCGTCGACGACGGCCACAGGGTGGTCGCCGACCGCCGTCTCGGCCGAAAGCATGACCCCGTCGGTGCCGTCGAGGACGGCGTTAGCGACGTCCGACGCCTCCGCGCGCGTCGGCCGACGAGCCGTGACCATCGAGTCGAGCATCTCCGTCGCCGTAATGACCGGCCGCCCCGTCTCGCGGCACTTGCGGATGATCCGTTTCTGGATCATCGGGACGTCCTCCATCGGGCACTCGACGCCGAGGTCGCCACGGGCAACCATCACGCCGTAGGCAGCGTCGATGATCTCGTCCATGTTCTCGACCGCCCCGGCGCGTTCGATCTTCGCGATGATCGGGATGTCCGCACCCAGGTCCTCGAGCACTTCACCGACCTCGTAGACGTCCTCGGCGTCCCGAACGAAACTCGCCGCGACGAAGTCGACGCCCTTCTCGGCTGCGAGCTCGAGATCTTTCCGATCGGACTCCGTGACGACGTCTAATCCGAGTTCGACGCCGGGAACGTTGACCCCCTTTCGGCCGCCCAGTTCGCCGCCGGTGTCGACGCGGGCGCGAACCCCGTCGCCGTCGGTCTCGAGGACGGTCGTCTCGATCAGCCCGTCGTCCAGCAGGACGCGATCGCCCGGCTCGACAGCATCGATCGGCAACGAGAGTCCGACCGTCTCCGGGGTCGCCTCATCGCCGTCGACGAACCGGATTTCGGAGCCGGTCTCGAGCGTCACCGTCTCGCCCTCGGGCAGCGGCGCGGTCCGAATCTCCGGGCCCTGCGTGTCGAGCATGACCGCGACGGGTTCGGCTCGCTCCTCGTCGACCGCGCGGACGTGGTCGATCAGTGCCGCGCGATCCTCGCGGGTTCCGTGGCTTGCGTTCAGGCGTGCGACGGACATCCCGGCAGCGGCGAGGTTCCGGATCGTCTCACGGTCGTTCGACGCTGGACCCAGCGTACAGACGATTTTCGCGTTTCTCATGTCGAGGGCTACCGCCAGCACTCCCTAAAAGATGGTCACTTACTCGCGTTCGAGTTGCTGTCCGCGTCCCGCCGACCATCGTCCCGTCACCTGCCACGCCAACCGTTTTTTGCGGATCGCCCCTCCGACTCGACATGCCAACCTACACGACGCTCGTCACCCTCGACGACCGCGAGATCCAGAACGCACAGGAACTCGCCTCGATCTGGGGCGAAATTCGGACGGAGTTCGAAACACACGGGGCAGACCTGCGAGACGCCTACGCCGCCCTCGGCGAGTACGACTTCCTCATCGTCTTCGAAACCGATGACAACGAGGCGGCGTTCAAGTCGGCACTGACATTGCACCGCCACGGCCTCGAGGGGAAGACCATGGAGGTCGTCCCGACCGAGGACTTCTCACAGATCGTTGACGAGGTGTGATTCATACGGTCTGCTGTCAGTCAGTACCGGTGCATCCGCAGGACGATCGTGGGTGTACCGGTAAACAGCGACAGGAAACCGTATCAGTCCGCTGGCGGCTCGAGCAGTCGGGTCACGCGCTCGCCACTGACGACTTCGGGGATGATGACTGCGTCGGCACCGGCTTCCTTCGCGACTGACTCGTACATCTCCTCGCCGACGCGAACGATGATTTCGGGCGCGTCGGCCGCCGTCCCGCTGACGACCGCGATCTGGATGTTGATGTTCGAGTCGTCGATCGCGGCGACGAGTTTCGTCGCTCGCTCGACGCCCGCGGCTCGCAGCGTCTGTTCCTGTCTAGCGTCGCCCTCGACGAGGAGATGGCCGTCCGTTCGGACGCGTTCCGCGATGTCTTCGTCGCTCTCGATGACGACGACCGTTCGGCCGGCCGCGGCGAGCCGGTTGGCGATCGTTCGTCCGAACATGCCGTATCCACAGACGATAACGTGTTCGTCGCTGTCGTCGATTCGTCGTTGCATTGTTGCTCGTGAGACCTCCGTTGGAATCCGCCCGCCGAACATCTCGGTGACGACCGTTTCGCCGATCCACAGCCCCGAGAGGACGAGTCCGGCCGTCACCACGATGGCGTAAGCCTTCGTCGCTCGCTCTGCACCGGCGTGCTCCTGGAAGTGCAGTTCAATGCTCGTCAGATCGACCAGCCAGAACGCCGCTTCGAGGAGACCGACACCGCCGAGAACCGAGAAGCCGACGATGCCGGCGACGACGACCGTGATGAAACAGCCGATCGGGACCAGCACCCGTCGCAGGACCGGCCGCCCTGCGAGGTGCAAAACGAATCCTCGGTGCACAACAGAGCCATGGTAGCAACCCACATAGACCTATCTATTAGTGCAAGCGTTAGTCGATCCGCACAGCTAAACCGATTCGCCGCCCAAAGCCGGCAAAAATCCGACGAACAGTGCGCTGTTACTGAATCTTCTCGCCGAGCGCAGCGTCGCCGTGGGTCGTCAGCAGGTCCGCCTCGTCACCCGCCGCGAGGATCATCCCGTTGGATTCGACGCCGAACAGCTCCGCCGGCTCCATGTTTGCCAGCAGCACGCACCGCGTTCCCGGTAGTTCCTCGAGGTCGTGGAGTTGCTTGATCCCGGCGACGACCTGGCGGGTCTCGAAACCGATGTCGACCTCGAGTCGCGCGAGGTCGTCGGCACCTTCGATGCCCTCGGCGGCGACGATCTCGCCGACGCGGATGTCCAGTTCCTGGAAGTCCTCGAATCCGATCCGGTCCTCGAGCAGGGGCTCGAGGTCGTCGGTGTCTGTCATAGCGTCGGCTTCGTCCCCGTCGGTGTCGTCGCTTTCGGTTTCGTCCTCGTCGTCATCGTCGGCAGCGGCGGCTGCGACGCGTTCCTCGAGTTTGGCGGTCAGTTCTTCGACGCGTTCGTCTTCGATCTTTTCGAAGAGTTCACCGGGTTCCTCGAAGGTTGCCGGTGGGGCCGCGAGTGCCGCCTCGAGATTGGCGTCGGCGATCTCGCCGTCCTCGCCGATCTGTGTCCACAGGGCCTGGGCCTTGTCGGGGGTGATCGGCTCGAGGATGACGGCGACGGCCTTGGCGATCTGGACGCAGTCGCGGATGACCTGTGCGGCCGCCTCGGGGTCGTCGTCGGTGAGCTTCCAGGGCTCGTTGCGCTGGATGTACTCGTTGCCGAACTGGGCAAGCTGGGTCGCGACCTGACCGACCCCGCGCATGGAGTAGTCGTTGACGTGCTCGCGGACGTCGGCGATCGCCTCCTCGATGCGCTCCTCGACCTCCGCAGAGACTGCAGTGTCGGGGGTGCCCTCGTAGTTGCGGTAGGCAAACAGCAGCGAGCGGTACCAGAAGTTACCCACGGTGCCGACGAGTTCGCCGTTGACTTTCTCCTGGAAGGCTTCCCACGAGAAGTCGACGTCCTGCTGGAGGCCGCCGGTCGTCGTCAGGTAGTAGCGCAACAGGTCGGGGTGGAACCCTTCTTCGAGGTACTCCTTCGCCCAGATCGCGCGATTCCGGCTGGTCGAGAGGCCCTTCCCGTTGATCGTGATAAAGCCAGTCGCGGCGATCCCGCGTGGTTTGTTGTAGCCTGCGCCCTCGAGCATCGCCGGCCAGAAGATCGTGTGGTGCTGGATGATGTCCCGGCCGATGACGTGCATGATCTCGCCGTCGCCCTTCCAGACTTGTTCCCAGTCGAAGTCGTCGGCGCGCTCGGCGTACTGTTTCGAACTCGAGATGTACTCGATCGGCGCGTCGACCCAGACGTAGAGGACGAGGTCGTCGCCCTCGGTGTCACCCTCCCCGTTCGGGTAATCGATCCCCCAGTCCATGTCGCGGGTGATACACCAGTCCTGCAGGCCGTCTTCGATCCACTGGCGGGGCTGGTTGCGTGCGTTCGAGGTCCCCTCGAGGTCGTCTAAGAAGTCGGTGAGGAAGTCGGCGAACTCCGAGACCTCGAAAAACTTGTGGGTGCGCTCGCGGTACTCCGCGGGGTTGCCCGTGATCGTACTCGTCGGATTTTCGACCTCGCCGGGCTCTAAGTGACGCTGACAGCCCTCGTCACACTCGTCGCCGCGGGCCTTCGCGCCACAGTAGGGACAGGTGCCCTCGACGTAGCGGTCTGGGAGGTACTGGTCGGCATCCGGGTCGTAGGCGACCTGAATCTCTTTCTCGTAGATGTAGCCCTCCTCGTCTAACGTGTGGACGATCTCCTGGGTCGTCTCGACGTTCGTCTCGTCGTGGGTGTGGCCGTAGTTGTCGAAGTCGACGTTGAACTGCGGGAACGTCTCCTCGTACTGGTGGTGCCACTCGAGTGCGAAGTCTTCGGGGTCGACGCCCTCCTGTTCGGCGTTGACGGCGACCGGCGTGCCGTGCATGTCCGACCCGCAGACGTAGATCGAGTCCTGGCCAAGCGTCTGCAGCGCACGATTGAACGCGTCGGCACCGATGTACCCCCGCAGGTGACCGATGTGCAGGTCGCCGTTGGCGTAGGGCAACCCGCAGGTCACGACGGCGGGTTCGTCCGTCGGAAACTCGTCGTTGCTCATGATCGTCACGATGGGACGGCGGGCGTAAAACCCGCCGGTTTCGATCGTCCGGCTGCGGTTGCACTCATTTGGTCTGCCGAGCAGCGGTCGTGTCGCCACTGCGTGTCCACCCTTGGTGTCAGTATGAGCAGCCGCTGTGCCCACTCTCGAGACCACCCATTCCTAAAAGCTGAACCCGGCGACTCGTGTGACGTCTCTCTGATCAATCGTCGCTCGCGACGGGCACGCTCGCACGCACCTCGAGCCGGTCGAGATCGCCGACGAACGACGCCAGCATCTCGCGGCTGACGTGGGGCATACAGACGACACGTAGCTCACCGGTGGCGGTCCGCGAGATTCGCCAGCCCTTCGCTCGCAGCGCGTCGAACGTCGACCGGGGCACGTCGGCCGCGACCAGCGGCAAGGTCGGATCGGCGACCCGGTAGCCGCGTTTCTCGAGGGCGTCGGCGAGCCACTCGGCGTTGTTCTGTGACCGGATGTACTGGCTGCGATAGCCGGTGGGCCAGAGTTCTTCGATCGCCGCGACGGCGCTTGCGACCCCAGCACCCGAGCGGGTGCCCGTCAGCGTCGCCTGCGAGGTCGACTCGAGATAGGGCGTGTCGACGGCGAGTTCGTCGAGTAGGTCCGGCGAACGCACGAGCAACCCGCCCGAGGGCACCGCGGCCTGGCCCATCTTGTGGGGATCGATGGTCATGGTATCGACCGCGGCGTGGCCGAAGTGCCACTCGTAGTCGGTAAACGGCAGGACGAACCCACCCCACGCGGCGTCGACGTGGAGCATGGCGTCGGCCGAGTGGGCGATCTCGCCGAGGGCCGGAATCGGGTCGACGCGGCCGTACTCGGTCGTCCCCGCGACGCCGACCACCAGCGCCGTATTCTCGTCGACACTGGCGCGGACCGCCTCGAGGTCGGCTCGATGCCGGTCGTCAGTCGGGACGATCCGGAGTTCGACGCCGAGCAGATCGGCAGCCTTCTGGAAGCTGAAGTGGCCGGACTCCGGCATGACGACGTTTGGCGTCCGACTGTCGGTCCGCTCACGGGCGATGCGGACGGCCTGAATGTTCGCTTCCGTGCCGCCGCTGGTAATGTAGCCAGCCGGGTCGTCGAGACCTGCGATCTCGCCCAGTAGGGCAACGGCATCGTCCTCGAGCGCCGAGACGTTGGGATACGTGCCTGGATCACCGGGATTCGTCGCGAGAAACCGCTCGGCCGCGTCGCGCGCCGCCGGGTGGGGTTCCGTACACATCGACGAGAGAACCCGGTCGAACGCTTGCGGCTCGATTTGCATATCACGTATGTAAACGGTCGTCGGTTTATTTGTTGCGTTTGACGACGTTTCACGGGGACCGCGTTGACACCGCCGACGACTGGACGGTCGGTGAGTCGGCCGAGTGGCTCCGACGGTGAGAGGTCACGCCGGCCGAAAGCGTGCCTTCAAGTCCGCCGCCGCGCAACGCCTCCCTATGAACCCAGGCGACCGCGTCCGCGTCGACCGCGCGGATCGCACGTACGAAGGCGTGTTGCTCCCCTCGAGTACGGACGACCACCTCGTGGTGAAACTCGAGGGCGGCTACAACGTCGGCGTCGATCGCGACGGTGCCGACGTCGAAGTCCTCGCCGAAGACGTCTACGAGATCGACGGGACGGACTCGACGGGTCCCGACGAGGAGGGCAGTTCCGAAATCGAGTTCGACGACGACTTGCCGACGATCTCGCTGATCTCGACTGGCGGGACGATCGCCTCGACGGTCGACTACCGTACCGGCGCAGTGACGGCACAGTTCGACGCCGAAGACGTCCTGCGCGCCGTTCCCGACCTTGCGGGCCGGGCGAACTACCGCGGCCGCGTCGTCGCCAACATCCTCTCGGAGAACATGGAACCGCCGCTATGGCAGGACCTCGCACAGGCCGTCTACGA
Source organism: Natrinema hispanicum (assembly GCF_004217335.1). GTDB lineage: Archaea > Halobacteriota > Halobacteria > Halobacteriales > Natrialbaceae > Natrinema > Natrinema hispanicum. The sequence continues at coordinate 1,068,668 of NZ_SHMP01000003.1, read as the reverse complement.
GGAAATCGAGGCCGGCGCGGACGGCGTCGTCGTCATGCACGGCACCGACACGATGCAGTACTCCGCGTCGGCGCTTTCGTTCATGCTCGAGACGCCGGTCCCGATCGTCTTTACGGGCTCGCAGCGCTCGGCCGACCGGCCCTCGTCGGACAACGTCATGAACGCCGTCTCGGCCGTCGAGGCAGCCAAAAGAGACTGTGCGGAGGTCATGGTCTGTATGCACGCCTCCGAATCGGACGATATCTGTGCGCTTCATCGCGGGACGCGCGTGCGAAAGAACCACACGTCGCGCCGGGACGCCTTCGAGACCATCGGCGCGAAGCCGCTCGGCGAAGTCGACTACGAGAACGAGGCAATCACCTTCCGACGCGACTACCAGCAGCGTGGCGCTGTCGATCTCGCGATCGAATCCGAACTCGAGGCCGATATCGAACTCGTCAAGTTTACGCCCGGAATGGACCCCGCGTTCCTCGACGTCGTCGAGGGCAGCGAGGGGCTGATCGTCGAGGGCACCGGTCTCGGCCACGTTCACACCGACCTCATCCCGCGGCTCGAGGAACTGATCGCGGACGGCACGACGGTCGTCATGACCAGCCAGTGTCTCGAGGGCCGGGTCTGCGATCGGGTCTACGACACGGGGCGTGACCTGCTCGAGGCCGGCGTCATCGAAGCGGGCGACACGTTGCCGGGAACGGCCAAGGTCAAGCTGATGTGGGCGCTCGAAAACAGCGAGAACGTCGAGGAAGCGATGGGCACGTCGCTTGCGGGCGAGCTTCAGGAACGATCAGTTCCCTGGGAGTGAGATCGGCTGCCGGCTGACCGGGCGGACAGTTGAGAACCATATTCGGAGCTACACTTTTGGGCGTGGCCGCTGAGTGTCCGCGTATGATTCGCAGTGTGCTCTCGCGCCTCCGTGAGTGGATTTCCGTCGAGGACCCCGAAGAACGAATCGAGGGATCCGGAGCGGCGATCGTCTCGCCGCAACATCGACGGTCGCTCGAGGCAGAACGGGAACTCGACCGGCTCGATAACGTCACCGATACCGATCGGCACAGGGAGCGATAATGGACCCGTTCCGAGCGACTGCGTGAGGTGTTTCGACCGTCATGCCGACAGATTCAGACGCCGACGTCACCATCGAGATCCGCCGTGCAACCCACGACGATTACGACGCCGTCACCGCCTTCACGAGCGACATCTGGGCCGACCGCGGCGGGGACTACATTCCGCGGATCTATCACGAGTGGCTCGAGGACGCACCCGGACAGGGCAAGAAAACCTTCCTCGCAGAGGTCGACGGCGAGACCGCGGGGATCGTGCAGGCCGTGATGCTCTCACCCGACGAGGCCTGGTTTCAGGGAATGCGCGTCGCGGCCGACTACCGCCGGCAGGGCGTCAGCCGCCGGCTGAACGAGGCGACCTTCGCGTGGGCCCGCAAGCAGGGGGCGACCGTCGGTCGGGTCATGATTTTCTCGTGGAACGCCACCTCGCTCGGCGCGGCACGCGCAAGCGGCTTCGAGCCGATCACCGAGTTCCGATTCGCCCATCCGGAACCCGACCCGGAGGCCGACGGGCCGTTTCACGTCTCCCACGATCCCACCGCAGCCTGGCGCTACTGGACCCACAGCGACGCTCGCGAGCATCTGTCCGGACTCGGCCTCGCGCCCGGGGAGTCGTGGGCTGTTCGGGAGCTCACGCGTGCCGACTTCGAGCGGCTGGCCGACGAGACAGCTGTCTTCGCAGTCGAAGGCACCGATGGACTCGCCGGAACGGCTTACCGGTCGCGAACGTACGACAGCGCGATCGGAGCTGACGACTCGAGCGAGTCGGAGTCCGAATCCAAGACATGGGCCGAGTACGGCGTCGCCGCATGGGACGACATCGACGCCGCTCGCTCGCTGTTCGCTGCGATCGCCCGCGACGGCGCCGCCTGCGGTGCCGACGCCACGCGGGTGTTGATTCCCGAAACCGCCCGCTACGTCACCGACGTGCCGTTTGCAGGGGCCGATATCGCCGAGGAACCCGACTTCGTGCTCGGGATCGATCTCACGGAATAGCGCCGACTTACGCCGATTCGAGCCGTCGTATTCGCTCGAGTCGAGCGTCACCCACCACTGACCGGCGGGAACAGCGCCAGCTCGTCGTCACCCTCGAGTTCCGTGTCCAGTCCCTCTTCTTCGACCAGAACGTTCGTGCCGTTGCGAAGCACGTTGATCTGCGAGCGCAACTCGCCGTTTTCGAGTACGCGATCCTCGAGGGCCGGCTTCGCCGCGAGCAGCGCATCGAAGGCGTCACCGACGGTGTCGCCGGCCGCGGCATCGACGGTTACGTGTTTGTCCCCCGCACGTTCCGCGAGGTCTGCGAACAGTTTCCACTCCGTTGGCATACGTGGCGCTATCGCTGCCGGCGGCAAGTAGCTACCGCTCCCCCGACTGTTCGGGCTCCGGCTCGCGCTCGCTGGCTGCATTCGCGGGGCTAGCACGGGTTGTGGCTCGGTCTTGCTCGGCTGTGTCGCCAGCTGCTGAGTCGACCAGCGTTCGGTCGGTTACCCGCCGGAGCGCCTCGGGTCGGCCGAGCACGTAGGCGACGTCACCGGCTGCGAGTCGAACGTCGTCGGTCGGCAGCGGCAGGGCTGTCTCGGCGTCATCGCCCGCGCGCTCGAGGGCAACGACGAGAAGCGGCAACGCGCCGATTGGGTGGCCGATCAACGGATCGTCCGGCGCGACGGAAATCGCCGTCACCGTCTCGTCGGCCGCCCGGAGCAGAGAGACGAGTTGCCGTTCGGCACCAGGGCTGCCCGGCAGCGTCGTGAGGCGATAGGCTCGGTCTGACTCGAGGTCGCGGGCGTCGGCGGCGTCGACGGCAACCGTCGCGACGTCATCGACGGCGGCTCGCAGTTCGCCGCCGGCGACCCGTCGAGCGGGGCCACCCTCGTCGCGGGCCCAGATACTGACTGCATCGCCGGGACTGGCGTCGGCTGCGGGATCGGCCTCGAGCGCGACGGCGACCGTTCCGGGTGCGAGCGTCGGGCCGATTCCCGCCGGTCGGCTCCCGACCGCGAGGTAGTCGACCGTGCCATCGGCAGCCAGTTCGACGTCGACATGACCGACGCCGAAGTCACGCTCGAGGCGGGCAACCAGTCGCTCCCGAAGCTGGTCGATTGAGAGCCGGCGTGGGAAGAGCAAGGTCTGGCCAGTGAGTTCGTCTTTTACCGACTCATCGACGGGGTCGTAGCCGTCGATGTCCGCGATTTCGTCTGGGAGGTCGACGGTGACGACGCGACCAGCCGACCGAACGAGTTGGGTGACGTCGGTGATCGTCCGCGGCGTGGCCGTCAGGAATACGTCTCGAGCGAGGGAATCACCGAGTCGGCGGCCGCCGTCGGCAGCGATCGCACTGGCGACGAACACCGCGACGGTGTAGATGGCAGTACCAGGTTCGGTCAGTCCGGTGTTCCCGATGATCGCCTGTTGCAGTGCGGTCTGGGTGTTGAGCCAGAGCGCGACGATCGTGACGCCGACGAGGACGGCGACGCCGTCGGGGATTCGCTCCGCACTGTACCATCGGTAGGTCGCCGCCACCATGGCCGTCGTCCCAGCCGACAGTACGGCGAACCCGACGATTCGGAGGACTGCGGTCAGCAGCGTCTCCGTCGGAATCATCTGTGCAGGGACTGGATCGATCACGGGCACGGATGGGCACCTCCTCGAGCGTCGCCGAAAACCCGGCTCATCGCACGATCGCCTCCACGAACGCGTCGACCGCAGCGTCCGGGCCCGCGACGAACGCTTCGTCGCCGGCCGCGAGTCGGCGTTCGATCCCGGGAGCGAACACCCAGCCGTGGCGACGACTGTCAGTTTCGATCCCCTGGCGTCGGACGGCGAGGATCGTCACGTCCGGCATCGAGGCGGGTTCAGTGTCGGTTTCCGCCTCGCCGTCTGCACCGACTGTCAGCCGACGGATAACGTAGCCCTCGCCTTTGAGGAGTGCAAACGCCTCGAACTCCCGGCTCGTCCCTCGAGAGCGGACGACGAGGCGGACCGACTCGGCCTCGAGAAGGGGTTTTACGTCTCGGCTGGCGATAGCGATGGTCACGCGGCCGGGTCCGCCGGCGGTCGCCGTGGTCGGTCTCGCTGTGGAGACGACCGACTCGCTTGCGTCGCTTCTGTCGGCGTCGCCTCCATCGGTCGCCACGTCGTCTGCGGGTTCGTCCGGAGCAGGGGCCGTAACGCGATCGTCGTCGCGGTCGGTTCGGACGCTCAGCACCGTTCCAGTGATCGACCGATCGTCGGCGCTGACGGTGACCTCATCGCCGCGGGCGAGGCCCGTCGGGACGAGCGTCGCGATCGAGACGGCACGTTTTCCCGCCGATATCCGCCGCGAGAGGCTGCCGGAGGGCGGTGCTGCTGCGATCGTCGCCCGCGCCCGTTCGTCGATCGCGACCTCGACGGCCGCGAGGTCGTGGTCCGTTCGGAGTCGTTCCTCGAGCCGGGCCTCGAGTTCCGAGAGGGGGAGATCGGCGGGGAGTCGCCACGAGCCGGCTTTGAGCCGCCGACGGAGGTCGGGCGACAGCGGCGGGTAGCCCTCCATGTCACGGATCTCACTGGTCGGACGGACCGTGACCTGACCGACCGAACCGACGAGTTCGACCACGTCAGCCGAGAGGGTGCGCTGTCGCAGGGACGTCAGGGAGAGCCGGCGCGGGAGTTCGGCCCCGAGTTTGTCACCCTGATTGTGGGCATAGAGTGCGAGCATGAGCACGACCAGCACGGCAACGAGTAGCCGCGGCGACTGGGCGATCGTCGGTTCGACGAGACCGAGCAGGCCACCCTGCACGCTGGCGATCGACAGCGCCAGGACGACGACACCGAACCCGGGCAGCGTGACGCCGGTAAAATACCGGACGAGAAAGCCAAGCGAGCCGGCGACGAACGCCGGGACGATGCCAGTCAGGAGCCCGAGATAGAGGCCGAGCAGAATTTCGACCGGAAGGGATGGCATTGTGGGCAGGTGGCGCGGAACGGGTAAAGGAGCATCGGCGAACGGGGTTTCTAGGTCGGCCATGCTCATCGCGCGTTCTCGTTCGGACGGGGCCGAGCGGTCGAGTTCGCGCTCGAAAATCAGTTCGGCGCTGGTGCAGTTTGGTCGCCACCGATTCGGCCGGTCTGAACCGCCTCGAGACGGAGACGTTTAACTAACACCATCGCTGAGCGATGTGTATGGTCGACGACCGGTCGTTGCGGGCGCGCCTGCCGGAGAACTGGCGGCGTGTGCTCACGACGCGGGCAGCCGTGGTGCTCGTCTTGCTCGTCGCGTTGCTCTCGGTCGCGACCGCCGTCGTCAACATCGGGACCAACGCCGTCGGCGGCCCGCTCGAGGAATACGTCCCCGACGCCGTCCGAAACGCCGCGGCCTTCACCGGCGCGCTCACCGGCTTTTTAATGGTCGGCAGCGCGCTGTCGCTTCGACGCGGGCTCCGAGCGGGCTGGTGGGCGACGCTGCTGTTGCTCCCGCTGACCGCAGCACAAGGACTTCTCCAGTTGAGTCCGTACTCGTTCCCGCTGGTCGTCTTCTCGATCGTGTCGATCCCGGTTCTCCTGCTCACTCGCGAGCGATTCGACAAGCCGCTCTCGCTGTCGACAACCCAGCTCGCGGCCGGTGCTGCACTGGTCGGAGTTCAAGTGTACGGGACCATCGGCGGGTACACTCTCCGCGAGCACTTCGACGGGATCAGCAACATCCTCGACGCCTTCTACTTCACGCTGATCACCTCGAGTACGGTCGGCTACGGCGACGTGACACCGAACACGGGGTCGGTACAGGCGATGCTGTTTACGATGTCCGTGCTCATCCTCGGCGTCGCGAGCTTCGGTATCGCCATCGGGGCGCTCGTCGGCCCCTTGATCCAAGACCGTATCTCGAGAACACTCGGAATGATGACCGACTCACAGCTCCAACTCTTAGACGAGCACCTCCTCGTGCTCGGCTACGGCGAACTGACGGAACCGATCGTCGACGAACTCGCAGACACCGGCCATGAATTCGTCGTCGTCACCAACGATCAGGAGGCTGCAACAGCACTCACGAACCGAGATCTGCCGGTCGTCACCGGCGATCCGAGTGATGAGGACCCGCTTCAACGCGCGAAGATCGATCGTGCGACCGCGGCTCTCGTCGCCACGAATCACGACGCCGAGGACGCACTGACCGTCCTCACCGCGCGCCAACTCGCCCCCGGGGCACGGATCGTCGCCGCTGCGACCGACCGCGAGAACGTCGAGAAACTCGAGCGTGCCGGCGCGGACGCGGTGATTAGTCCCGCACAACTGGGTGGCCACCTGCTCGTGCGATCCGCACTCGGCAGCGACGAAAGCGGTCTGATCGATCGGATCCTCGAGAGGTAATCACAGACGACGAAGAGTGGTTCAGAGGACCGTTCTCAGACCGTCGTATAAACTCCTGATTCGATCAGGACAGCAACCTCTTTTACCGGGGACATCGGCTGACGTCGTAGACGCCAGCCTCCATCTCCGGCAAAACCCGTTGATGTTGTCAGAACGCAGCGCGTTCTGACTGCTAATCAGAACTGTAACACAGTTCTAATGATGCCAAACGGCCGCCGTCGCGGGGTTTCATCCCGCCCCGCCGGTGAACCGCTCGCGAAGCGAGCGGATGCGAATTACGACCCGCAGCAGTACGTTCGCACACCTACGTATCTTCTAGTTCGATGTGAGATTAGATATAATCAATCCATGAACAATACTTGTGAAATCATCTCTGTCATCCTCGTCACTGGTAGAGCGAGCCAGCCACCCCTCGCACCGAGTGAGTGAGACGGACTGCTGTACCGATATCTCGGTGGGGCCGCAGGACAGTCGCGGCCCCACCGGCACTGACCGCCAGTAGTCCTCTGAGACGCTGGTTCTGTGACTGTCGCTCCAGCAAAGGCCCACTCGCATTTCAGAGGAGTATCAAGGACCGCGATCAGCGTTGAGGGCATTGAACACGATATCCGGATCACGCATCAGCCGATGAACGAGATAACTCCCCTCTCGATCACCTCCACCAGTATGCTCGCTTTCAGTAATCCCGAGGAACGCTTGTTCTTTGAGGAGTCGCCTAACTCGATCATGTGACAAGGGGTCCGATCCCTCCTGAGTCGCGATCGTCGTGTAGAGATCGTATATTTTCGCTGTCCGGAACTGTTTTTTCTCCTCTGACGCGGTCAGTGCAGCAAGCGCTCGTAAGATGAACTTCACGTGCGGTGTCTGTCCACTCACGAGGCGATGGAATCGATTGACCTCTGCTTGGGTAATCGCTTCATCAACGTGCGCTTCAGTTACCTGCCCGTCGCCGTTCTTCTCTGCAAGACGGCCTGCTTCGTAGAACGTCTCGACAGCTTTGCGTGCATCACCATGTTCTCGAGCTGCAAGCGCTGCCGTCTTCGGAATGACTTCGTCCGAGAGGACACCAGGTTTGAACGCGTCTTTCCGGTTTTCAAGGATCGCGCGTAATTGTTTTGCGCCGTATGGATCGAACACGAGCTCGTTATCCTGCAAACTCGAATCCACGCGCTCGTTCAACCGTTCTCGATATTCGATCTTATTACTGATACAGATAACGCCGATGAACGTGTCTGATTTCCCACTCTCGCGCGCTCTCGAGAGGCTCCGAAGCAAATCTTCGTTCTCGAGCTTATCGATTTCGTCGAGGATGACAACAAGTGAGTCGACATCGTAATCAGAAAGCAGGTCCCACGTGATGTCACGATAATCCACGGCACTCAATCCTGTTTGGGGGATGGACTCCCCTGCTTCGAGATGCTCGTTCAATTCCCGGGCTAATTCACGGCTTGCTTGTGTTTCTGTCTGATAATCAGAACAATCGACGTATGCATATTTGAGCGCCGCTCCATTGGTCGCGGCTCGTCTGGACGCTTGACGCGTGACACATCTCGAGACGAGCGATTTTCCGGTCCCTGTTTTTCCGTAGATGATCGTCGTTTCTGGCGGCCCACCTTCGGTTGCAGCGGCAAGCGCACTCCCAACCGATCGGATTTCCTCGTCACGGCCCACAACGCGGTCAAGCTCAGGAACGTGACCGACTCGAACCAGCTCTCGGTTTGCGAAGATATCACCAGTATCAAATATATCAGTCAGTTCCCCATCCTCTGCCATGAACCGAGATTACGTTCCAGGAAATTAAACGCACCGAACCAGATGCTGACTGAGACATGAAATTCGAGTGCAAGAGCACCTGTTAACGGTATTCAATAGTCCTTAATAAGAATCGTCGAGAACAGTCCCACCCCTCATACCGAGTGAGTTGCGAATCTACTTGGTATCTAATTCGCACAGCCTATATAAACACTCCGTAGATCGATAGGCCGGCTTCAAAAAACGACTACTGTACTGTAATAACTAACATTAATATAGTAAGATACAATACTAACTATTAAATTCATTTTACTGAAGGGAGTACAAAACCTCCTTGAAGGACTGTGGCGGGCGTTCCACGGAAAGACACGGTTCTAGTTGAGACGATCTCACTCGGTACGAGGGGGGTGTCCGGAGGAGTATCACGACACTGACTCACTCGGTACGAGGGGTCACAACAATAACTGATAATCATACAGATACAGCGCGGAACTCCTCTCCTTTCTGTCACTACGATTCTTCTTCTAGAAATATCGTTGTCTAGCAACGGCTAGTAATACTAGCTGTTTATATAATAAAGACCGATGGACAGGGACAACCGGAACCATCAGCGATGCCGTCCCCGGTGAACGATCGCCACGTCGGCCTCGAGGTCGCTGAGTTTGCGAAACGTCGGCGGCGAGACGAACCGCGAGGCGGCCGATCGGTCGGTGCTCGAGCCGACGAAGCAGACGTCGTACCGGGGTGCGACACGGGAGAGATAGGTCTCGACCGGCGCGGTCACGACGTGTGTTTCGAATCGGCCCGAGAACGCATCGACGAGATCGGCGAGCGTGTTTTCGGCCGGTCGGCGACGCGACTCGTCGTCGATACAGGTACTGACGGTGACCGGGCGTCCGGGTTCGGTGATACGGATCGCGAAGTCGACCATCGCGCGAGCGGTGTCGCCGGCACCCCGAACCGCGACCAAGCTGCTTCGCCAGTGTCGCCGCCGGATACCGTTCGACCGGAACGCGATGACGTCGATCTCGCTGTCGAACAATCCTTTGAGAAACGACGAGAGCCCGCCGTTCTCGTGTTCGGCATACGGCGCGACGACGAGATCACAGTTCTGCTGGCGGGCGGTTCTGAGGACGAGACCCGCGGACTGGTCGCGTGCGGCCGCGACGACGGCGTCACAGGAGACGTCGTAGGCGGTCTCGAGATCGGCCGCCAGTGACTCGAGATGACGGGCCGCGTCGTCGGCTGCCCGTTCGATAGGGGGGAACTCGTCGTCACTGTCGACATCGACGTCGTCGTGCTGTTCGTCGACGACGTCAAAGAGCACGACCTTGCCAGCGTCGTGGGCGGTGGCGATCGACGCGGCGAACCGGGCGACGGTCTCGTCGGCGTCGTTCATCGGGACGAGCACGTGATCGTCACCGCTCGTCGTCCCATAGAGATAGCGGGCGCGCTGTTGGTAGAAGTGACGCCGCCAGACGACGAACGCGACCGCGACGAACGCACTTGAGATGACGATCCCGATAACGTACGCCAACTGCGCGTTGCCGGTCAGGAGCACGAGCAGTGCTGTCGAGAACGCTGCCGGCTCCTCGAGATCGAGCGCCCACGTACAGACGCCGGTGAAGAACACGCCAAGTGCCGCACCAGTTGCACTGACGCGGCCACCCCCAAGTCCGACCAGCGTCGCCAGCGCGAGCGCGAGCCAGCCACAGAGCGCGCCGACGGTCATCCCCCCGACGAACGTCGACGGCGTGGCGTACGTTCCCTCGGGATCGGCAAAGAGCGTGTACGTCCCCGACGCCAGCGGCGGAAACAGGAGGAACGAGACCGCTGCGGTCGCGTTCGCCAGCCACGTCACCACCGCGATCAACAGCGGGACGAACAGCAACACCGAGAGATGCAAGAGATTGCCCGTCCGCTCGATCCAGCGCAAGAAGGCGTCGAGTTCGCGCCGCTCGAGGCGTTGCAGTCGTCTCGCGAGCGCCCACAGCCGCTCTCGAACCCCCTCGAGCATAGCGTTTCGTTGGTCCGGGCACGACCAAAACTGTTTGGCTACGCCTGTGTCGGTGCACCCTCGAGGATCGCCACGCCACTCGAGGCACCGATGCGATCGGCACCGGCTTCGAGCATGGCGACGGCCTCGTCGTAGCTGCCAATGCCGCCGCTTGCCTTGACGGGGAGGAACTCGCTCATGAGGGCGACGTCGTCGACCGTCGCACCGCCGTCGGCGAAGCCGGTCGAGGTTTTGACCATCGTCGCGTCGGCAGCCGCGGCAGCCTCGCAGGCCCGGCGTTTCTCCGCGTCGGTCAGGAGCGCGGTTTCGATGATGACCTTGACAGGAATCGGGACGGCGGCGACCAGTTCTGCGAGTTCGTCCCTGACCGCGTCGTCCTCGCCGGCTTTCAGTCGGCCGACATTGAGAACGACGTCGAGTTCGTCAGCTCCAGCCCGCCACGCTGTCACACCTTCGTCCCGTTTCACAGCGGGATCGTGGTGGCCATGTGGGAAGCCAACGACCGTCATGAGCGTCACCTCGGGAGCGTACTCGACAGCCAGCTCGAGCGCGTACGGCGGGACACAGGCGTTCATTCCGTACTGTTGGGCCTCATCAAGAGTCATGCGAACGTCGTCGGGCGTCGTCGCGGGACCGAGAACGGTGTGATCGATCAGGGGCGCGAGGTCGCTGCGATTCATACCGATGTGGACTCGCCGGATGGGCAAAAACCCGCCCGGTCACTTTTCACGACCTGTGTGTAATCGTCTCACATGGATGGTCCCGAATCCGGTGTCGTACCGGCCGTCGAATCCACCGCCGACGATATCACTGCGATGCGGATTCGCGGTGCCGCGGCGATCGCCGATGCAGCCGCCACAGCACTCGCAACGCAGGCCGAACGCTCCACGGCCGACAGCCCCGCGGCGTTCGAACAGGAACTCCGGGCAGCGGCGACGACGCTATACGAGACGCGGCCGACCGCGGTGAGCCTCCCGAACGCCCTCCGGTATGTCCTTCGCGGGATGGACGGCGACACCGTCGCTGCCCTTCGGTCGTCGACGATTGCCCGGGCCGAGCGCTTCAAGCGCGATCTCGAACAGGCCCAGGATCGCCTCGGCGAGATCGGTTCCCACCGGCTCCAGGACGGCGACACCGTGATGACCCACTGTCACTCGACGGACGCGCTCGCGTGCGTCGAGGCCGCCCTCGAGGCGGGCAAAGCCCTCGAGGCGATCGTCAAGGAGACCCGCCCGCGCAAGCAGGGCCATATCACGGCCCGACAGTTGCGCGAGTGGGACGTGCCGGTGACGTTGATCGCGGACAACGCGGCCCGACGCTATCTCGACCGGACGGATCACGTCCTTGTCGGTGCCGACAGCATCGCAGCCGACGGCAGCGTGATCAATAAGATCGGCACGAGCGGGGTGGCGGTCAACGCCCGCGAACGGGGCGTGCCGGTGATGGTTGCAGCCCAGACGATCAAACTCCACCCGGACACCATGACCGGCCACACCGTCGAGATCGAGATGCGATCGGAGCGCGAACTGCTGTCCGACGAGGAGCGAGCGGCGATCATCGGCGACGCGACGGGCGAGGTTGCAGAGACGGAGGCAACCGAGGACAGCGACCAAACCCAAGTGACCGACAGCGGGCTGACCGTCGAGAACTCCGCCTTCGACGTCACACCGCCGCGATACGTCGACGCGATCGTGACCGAACGCGGTCAGTTTCCGCCCGAAAGCATCGTGACGCTCATGCGGGAGCTGTTCGGCGAACCGACGGACGATCCATGGGAGAGCTGAGACGAGCTACTATACCACCGTCTCGGAGCATCCACACTTGGCACTGAGATCGGCATCACTGACCGCAATTGTCTCCCGATCGCAATGGCCCTGCGATCGATGTCTCATCCGTTCTATCACCGATTCCGCTCGTGTTTATCCGGCAATCGGAAAGTGTTAGTTACTGGTGTGAGCAACACCTCGCTATGGTAGTTCCCGAGGGGTTCGTCGTCCCACCATGGTACCTGCTGGTCCCGGTCGTCGTGATACTGGGGGGCGTCATCGCACTGCTGTGGGCGCTCGAGCCGCCGGTAACTGATCGCACGGTGCTTTCGTTTGCACCCTGGATGCTGTTCGGCTCGAGTCTCCACGTGCTCTACAAGCTGGACGCGTTTCCAGCGACCATCGAACCCCTGTTCAGCGCGCCAATGGTCTATGCGGTGACCGCGGTCGTCGCGGGACTCGCCTGGATCGTCGCGATCTTTCTCCACGTCGGTGGCCTGCAGCCGACGATCGCGCGGTTCGTCGGCATCTCCGGCACGGCGTTTTTCACCGTCTTCGCGATGTTCGCTATCTTCCAGAGCATCGAGTTGGGGACCTTCGCGCCGTTTTGGCCCGTCGTTTCCGTCATCGTCGCCGGCATCCTCACCGCCATCGCATGGCTCGTACTGGGCCTCTGGTTTACCGACGTCGCGGCGACGACGGGCATGACCGGGGCGCTTGTCGTTTTCGGGCACACGTTAGACGGCGTGTCGACCGCGGTCGGCTACGACGTCCTCGGGGCCAGCGAGAACGTCCCGCTCTCGTTGCTGATCTTAGAGGCCGGGAAAGCGCTTCCGACCGCTGGCGTTATCGGTGCCGGATGGCTGTTCGTCCTCGTCAAAGTCGGCCTCGCGATGGTCATCCTCGGGCTGTTTCGGGAATACGTCGAGGAGCGCCCCCGACAGGCCCGGACGCTCCTCGCGCTGGTCGCCGCGGTCGGCCTCGGTCCAGCCGTTCACAACACACTGCTGTTCATGGTGGGGTGACATGACTACTGTCGGTCAGTTCCGGCAGAGTGACGGTCACCGTCACTAGGTTTTTATCGACGGCTCTCGTGCACCTTCTATCATCGAATGGCTTCTGTATCGGTTCTCGTGGCCGGACACGTCAACTGGGACGTAACCCTCCGGGTCGACAGGCTCCCCGAACCCGACGGCGAGGCCGCGATCCGCTCACAGCGCCAGTCTGGCGGTGGCAGCGCCGCCAACGTCGCCGCCGTACTCACCGGGTTAGGCATCGAGACTGAGCTGATCGGCAGCGTCGGCGACGACGACCATGGCCTGCTCGCCCGCCGAGAACTCGAGACAGCGGGTGTCTCCGTCTCGGGCGTTCGCGTGATCGAGGACGCCGACACGGCCGTCAAGTACCTGCTGGTCGACGAGGACGGCGAGGTCGCGATTCTGGGCAACGACGGCGTCAACGAAGCCGTCACGCCCGACGACCTCGAGCCGAGCCGGATCCGGGCGGCCGACCACGTCCATCTGACCGGCCAGCGACCCGACACTGCCGCGGCGATCGCACGTACTGCCAGCGAGGCCGGGAGGTCCGTCAGTTTCGATCCCGGCCGCCGACTCGTAGACCGGGACTACGGCGATGCGCTCGCGCTCGCCGACGTCGTCTTCGTGACCGACCGAGAGGCAACAGCACTGCTTGCAGACGAGTCGACGGCGGCGCTGGCCGACGATCGGATCGTCGTCGTCACCTGTGGTGCCGATGGCGCGGAAGCGTACACCCCGGAGGGGTCGCTCGTCCATTCGGGGTTCGACATTGAGCCGGTCGATACGGCCGGTGCGGGCGACGCCTTCGCGGCGGGCTTTCTTTCGACCTGGCTCACGGATGGCGGCGTCGATCGCGCACTCGCCTACGGCAACGCCTGCGGGTCGCTGACTGCGAGTCGTGACGGCGCGCGGAGTGCACCGACGGCCGAGGCCGTCGAAGACGTTCTCACAAACTGATGTGTTGGTAAACCGTTCTTGTGGACATTGGACCTACCGCAATCGGCTACCGCCGGGTGGTTCTCACCGGGTGCCGTCTGACGGTAGTTATATACGGAGAGGCGTGGCCCACTCGAGTAAGACGGTCACGATTTCGTGACTGAGAGACATGACGAAAGGAAGGGTAACCGAGTCCCACGGATGCGGCCTCAGACGGCACATCCAGTACGAACGAGACGCTGACGAGCCGCCGAGTATCGCCGCTGCAATGGCACTGGCCCAGTACTTCGGTGACGACGTTACTGCGACCAGTACACGGCTATACGACTACATCGACCCGGACGCACTCGATAGTCTCTTTGCCGAGACGAATCGTGGTGCTAGACGGCCGACTGGAACAGTCGAATTCGAGGTCGACGACGCCGTCGTCACGATCCGATCCGACCGCATCGACGTATGCCCCGCGAGGTAACCGCCGTGGGCACACGTCGGTAAGGGACGGGTTGGGGGATAGCACGAGAACCGAGACGACGAACCTTTTTTCTCAGTACCGACGGAAGCCATCGGTATGGCGACGCAGCCACATCTGCTGGTCGACGACGGAGAGCTGACGGATATCGCGCTCATCCCGGGCGATCCCGGGCGGGTCGATCGCATCGCCGATCACTGCGACGAGGCCGAAACGATCGCCCAAAACCGAGAGTACAAGGTCGTCAACGCCACCTACGAGGGGCGAGAACTGACGATTTGTTCGACGGGGATCGGCTGTCCCTCCGCCGCGATCGCCATCGAGGAACTGGCAAACGTCGGCGTCGAGACGTTCCTCCGGGTCGGCACCACGGGGGCACTCCAGTCGGACATCGAAATCGGCGACATGATCGTCGCGACCGGCGCGGCGAAAAACGAAGGCACCACGAAACGCTACGAGGCCGTCGAGTACCCCGCCGTGCCTGACTACGACGCGCTGTCGGCGCTGGTCGACGCCGCCGAAGCGAACGACGAGGACGTCCACGTCGGCCCCGTCACCTCCGACGACGCCTTTTACGCTGAGACTGGGGATACCGTCGACGACTGGGAGGACGCTGGCTTACTCGCCGTCGAAATGGAAGCCGCCGCCGTCTTCTCGCTTGCCCGCCGCAAGGGTCTCCGCGCCGGCGCGATCTGTACCGTCGACGGCAACCTCGTCGAAGGCACCCAGAAAGGAACCGACACCGACGACGACGAACTCCCCGACAAGGCCAAGAACAACGTGGGTCGCGCGATCGATATCACACTCGAGGCAGCGACCAACCTATGACAGCCTCCTCGGCGGAACCGCCGAGGGTTCCCGAGTCAAGCGAGTAGCTGGCGACGGCGAGAGTCTCGTTACGTCTCCTGATCGGACCGCGGCAACACGACAAGCGGCCGATCGGTCTGCGAGAGGAGTTTGCGTTCGACATCGCCGGAGAGCAGCTTCAGCCACCGGTTCGCGCTACGGGGCGTAAAGACGATCGCCGTCGCGTCGAGTTCGTGTGCAGCGTCAAGAATCGTCGCCGCAACGTCGGTACCATACAGGATCTCCGTCTCGAGGGAGACCGGTTCGTCGGCCAGTCGTGCGTCGACGTGGTCGAAGATACGCATAGCGTGTTCTTCGCGCTGTTCGACGCCTGCTTTGTCGGGTGCGCCACCGGCCTTTTCGATCACGTGGACGGCGTGGATCGTCGGTCGCTCGTCGTCGCCGATCGCCTCCAAAATCGCCTGACACGTCTCGTCGGCATCGTCCTCGCTCGCGATCGGGACCACAATTGTCTCGAGGAGGCTACCCATCGATCCACCCTCCGATGTGGTTGCGCTCGAAGTGTTCAGTCATCGTCAAGCCGTTTCGGCGGTGTGAGTATAAATCTCCGCCACCAGCCGTGTACTCACAGCTCCGCCGTGAGCTGTGTTGCGAGTGCCGTCGCCCGATCGGTCAGCGTGTCGGTCGTCTCGGAAGCGTCCTGCAGCGTCTCGTTTATCGTGCCGAAGAGTCGATCGAACGCGATCGACCCACCAGGATGGTGCCAGGCAGCCGTCTCGCAGGCCTCGAGTCCACAGGTCGAACACGTCTTCCCCTCGAGCGAGTCGAAACAGCCGTGACAGCGCTCGAGTGCCGACACGACCGTCTCGCTCAGTTCGATGACCTCGACGAGCCCCGACTGGAGGGCTGTTGCCGTCTCGGTGAACGCTTCGAGCGACGGCCGAACGTCGGGGTCAACGGCCGATTCGAGGGCAGCGAGGTCCTCGAGGTGGGCGTCGACGATCGCGATCGCAAGCAAGACATCGCGCCGGGTGCGGCGGTAGTTCGACACCGCGTCGCTGTCGCCCTGGGTCCCGTCGTCGCGAGCGGACTCGAGGGTCGCGGGCAGCGATGTCGACAGCGACGCGACGGTCGCGACGTCCGAAACCGTCGCTCCCTGCAGCCGGGTCGTCTCGCGGACGCGGTGAAACAGCGTCTCGGCGCTGACGGAGGGTGTCACCGGACCTGCCTCGAGTATCTCGAAACAGTCCGCACAGACGGTGACGAGCGCGCTTTCGTGAACGGTCCCCTCGAGTGGCACGTCACCGACGGGAGAGAGTCGAAGCGACGTCGCGTCGTCGCCGACGGTCTCGCAGTGGCGACACGTGAACGCGTCGCGGTCGAATACGGACTCTCGGTCGGCGGTCCAGTCGCGTGCAGTCACGAGCGAGCGAAGACAGCGCGGCGACAAAAACACACCGGCAGAAGAGACGATCAAGACACACCGACGGCGAGAACCAACCACTAACTCACAGCGCCACGAAGTTCCGCTATGACCGACACACCGAACGATGCCGATCGATCGGACGGCACAGACACAGCTGATAGCTTCGCCCTCGAGCGGGCGTACGACCGCACGGACGTCGCGGAACTCCTCCGCGAGTTGACGGCCGCTGCCGAGTCGGGACGACCGGTTACCTTCTCCGACGACGGTCAGACGGTCAGAATCACGATTCCGGACCGCGTCGTCGCCGGACTCGAAGCGACGAGCGATCCGACTCCCGACCATCCGGTTGCCGACCTGACCCTCGAACTCGAGTGGGACGATCCCGACGGCTCGAGTGTTCGGGTCACCGATCGTGATGACGGCGACACGACGGACGCCGAGCCAACGAACGACACCGAGCGAACCAGCCGCTTCGAGGTCTACGAGGATGCGGCGGGCGAGTGGCGCTGGCGGCTCGTCCACTGGAACGGCAACATCATCGCCGATAGCGGCGAAGGATACGCCTCGCGGTTCAACGCCGAACGGGCGGCTCGCGGTGTCATGCGCAACGCGCCGACGGCGACCATTCACCGGCACGACTGAGTACTGTCGCCGACTCCCGCACCTGCGGCCGACGGACTACCGCCGAACGTCGTCTCCGTCGAGATCGACGTCGAGATCGGCCGACCAGTCGATGCGCTCGTACTCGAGCGACGGGGTGGTCTCAGCCGGAACGGCGTTGTACTCTCGGAGGAACGTGACGATCCCGCTCGTCCCGCCAAAGTCCCCTCGATACTGGCGGAACAGGCGCGGAATCGTCGCTTTGGCTTCGCCGGAATCGTAAGAAACGTTCTCCTCTAGGAACCACTCGATGGCGATATCCAGTTCCTCGTCGACGTCACGGGGCGAGTAGACCGCGATCGGTGGGCAGTGATCGGCCCCGTGACTCACTGCGAAGTGGATCCGCGGATCACACGTCTCGAGGCGGAACTGCCGTTCGAACGACGACGGGAACAGTCGTGGCAGATAGCCCATCCCCCACGGCAGTTTCGAACTCCGAAGCATCCCGTGTTCGATGTCGTTGAGACTCAGCCAGACCCCACTAATCGGGATCTGATCGCGCGCGAAGAACTTCCATTCGTCGAGCAACCCGCCATCGAACAGGTCGTCGTCGGCCTCCTCCTCGAGGAGGAGCTGGGCGTACGCGTTATAACAGTTGAGCCAGAACGCAAGCTTTCCCTTGCGACCGGTCAGTGCCCGATCCAGGTGCGACCGCTCGAGCGTCGCGAGGCGCTCCCGCAACGGGTCCGCGTCGCCCTCGGTCTTGACAGTATAGAGGAGATCAGCCGAGAGCGAGAGTGGATCGAGCTGCGTCGACATTCGAGTCTCACTTCACGAACCAGGCCCTTGAAGCCGTGTGACGGTTCGCGACGACAGTCCTGACTGACAATACGTTCAGGCCGTGGTTTTATCTCACTAACGCTGGAAATAACAGCCGTGAATCTCAGCAAGGGGTTTCTGCTGGTCCTCATCGGTCTCTTCGCCTATCTCTCGTTGCTGCTTGTGCTCCCGTTTTTCCAGTACGTTCTCGGTGCGATCCTCATCGCCTACGTCCTGTTCCCGATTCAGGAACGGCTCGAGCAGCAGGTTCCGTCGCCGGTTGCCGCCTTCGGACTCGTCGCCGTGACAGTCGCAGGTGTCGTCGTTCCGCTGCTCGTAATCGTCGCACTGGTCGCCAGCGACGCTCGACAGCTCGTCGAAAACACTGACACGGAATCGCTCGGCGCAACTGAACTCGAGCGATACATCGAGGAACAGACCGGCATGACCGTCGATCTGACGGCCACACTCACCGACTCCGCGCAGGGAGTCGGCGGCACGGTCCTCGAGCAGTCGACGGCGTGGTTTAGCGCACTGACACACACCGCCGTCGGACTGGGGGTCGCGATCTTTCTGCTGTATTACCTGCTCAAAGACGGGACCGCGCTGTTGGACTGGATCAGGAGGCTGACGCCGCTACCCGATGACGTCCAGGACGATTTCTATCGGGAACTGGACGCGGTGATGGGGGCCGTCCTCGTCGGGCACGTCCTGATCGCGATCATTCAGGGAACGCTCGCCGGACTGGGGCTGCTCGCGACCGGAATTCCGAACGCTGCGTTCTGGACGGTGATCATGATCGTCCTCTCGTTGATCCCGCTGGTCGGCTCGTTTCTCGTTTGGGGACCGGCCGTTGCCTTCCTGTTTCTAGCGAACGAGCCGGTGCTTGCGGTGGCACTCCTCGTCTACAGTACGATCATCGTCGGGCTTTCCGACGACTACCTCCGACCGATTCTCGTCGATCGCTACGCCGATCTCAATCCCGCCGTGATTATCCTCGGTGTTCTCGGCGGCGTCTACGCGTTCGGCGTCATGGGGCTGTTCTACGGCCCTGTCGTCCTCGGCGCGCTGATCGCGACGCTGAACGTGATGAACGATCACTACAACCGACTCGAGAAAACCCCCGGAATGCAGTAGGAAAGCAGCGGTCCAACGACCAGCCGACTGTTATACAGATTCGAGGAGAACGCCCACGACTGCAGTCGTGAGAGGAGTTACTGTGCGTCAGACGTGCCTGCGAGCAACTCGTCGACGAGTCGCGTAAACCGGTCGACGAACCGATCGGGGACCGTCGGCGTCACCGTCGTCAACAGCTGGCCGGTTTCATCGGGGTTTGCGAGTTCGAGGACGACGCGGTTTTGCTCGTCGTAGCGCTTGTCGACGATCTCGTGTTCGACCAATCGGTCGAGGTGGTACTCGAGCGTACTCCGGGCGATTCCGAGCTCGTCGGCGATGTCGCCAGGCGCGGCGGGTTCGTTCTCGATCAGATGCGTGACGATCTCGCGGGCGGTTTCGCGACGGAACAGCGCCAGGGCGCTTCGCTCCCACGCGTCGTACTCCGGCGGGTAGTAGTGGGTCCGGCCGTACCACTCCTCCCGGACGAGGCGATCATCCTCGAGCAGCCGACGGATGTGGTACTGGACCTGTCCCGGCGCGAACGCCGACTCCCTGACGAGCTCATTGAAATGAACGCCAGCGTTGGTTTGGACGTGAGCGTGGATCTCATCTCTCGTATCGGTCATATCACTGTTTCCCCCCTGGAGGGTCGTATTCGTATCCGTGCCTAGCGGCGGGGGGCATATAACGGGTTTCCCGCGTTCCCACTCGCCGAGAACCGCCCGCGTACGATGCACGAACCCGAAAACAGCCGGGAAAGCCGTTGTTCGGGCCGCCGACCGAGCATTGCGGTCGGTCACGAGCTTTTCACGGACGGACCAAAGGGAATAGGTTACTGCCCCTCCCAGTTCAGATGTCGATCACATGGTGCTTGCGCTGTCGTTTGCCGACGAGTGGCTCGATCCGCAACTCGCGCCGATCCTCGTCGCCGTCATCATCCTCGCCGTCATCGGAACGACGGCGTTGTTCGTCATCGGCCTTGTCGCGTACTCACAGCGTCGGTCGGCCCGCTACGTCCTGATCACAGCTGTACTGGGAATCCTCGTCATCCGTTCGGTGATCGGACTGGGAACCGTTCTCGGACTCACCCCGATGACTGTCCACCACCTCATGGAGCACGGGTTCGACTTCCTCATCGCGGTGTTGCTCCTCTATGTGGTCTATCGGAGCGGTTCCTCGAGCCGACGCGTGTCTCGAGGGTTCGACGACTAATCGGCGGTCGGGGTCGCTTGTCGCTGCTCCGATCCGTCGGGCTTTTGCCGTCCGGTCCCCGACAGTTGGACGAAACGGATGGCCCGGTATCACATCGAAACGTATGGGTGTACGTCGAATCGCGGGGAGAGTCGCGAGATCGAGCGACGGCTCCGTGATGCGGGTCACTACCGGGTCGACGGACCGGACGAGGCCGATGTCGCGATCCTCAACACCTGCACCGTCGTCGAGAAGACCGAGCGCAACATGCTCCGACGGGCCGAAGAACTGGCCGACGAGACGGCCGATCTCTTCATTACCGGCTGTATGGCCCTCGCACAGGGCGAGGAGTTCGCCCAGGCCGACATCGACGGCCAGGTCCTCCACTGGGACGAGGTCCCCGAAGCCGTCACCAACGGCGAGTGTCCGACGACGACCCCCGACGCCGAACCGATCCTCGATGGCGTCGTCGGCATCCTCCCGATCGCGCGCGGCTGTATGTCCGACTGCTCGTACTGTATCACCAAGAAGGCCACCGGCAAGATCGACTCCCCGCCGATCGAGGAAAACGTCGAAAAGGCCCGCGCGCTGATCCATGCCGGCGCGAAGGAGATTCGCATCACGGGCCAGGACACCGGCGTCTACGGCTGGGATAAGGGCGAACGCAAGCTTCACCGCTTGCTCGAGGAAATCTGTGCCATCGACGGCGACTTCCGGGTGCGCGTCGGGATGGCCAACCCGAAGGGCGTCCACGGCATCCGCGAAGAACTCGCTGCCGTCTTCGCCGAAAACGACGAACTCTACGACTTCCTCCATGCACCGGTCCAGTCGGGCAGCGACGACGTTCTCGGCGATATGCGCCGCCAGCATCAGGTCCAAGAGTACCTCGAGGTCGTCGACACCTTCGACGACGCCCTCGACTACTGGACGCTGTCGACGGACTTCATCGTCGGCTTCCCCACCGAAACCGACCACGACCACGCACAGTCGATGGCGCTGCTGCGGGAGACGCGCCCGGAGAAGATCAACGTCACGCGCTTCTCGAAGCGGCCGGGCACCGACGCCGCCGAGATGAAAGGGCTTGGCGGGACCGTCAAAAAGGAACGCTCGAAGGAGATGAGCGAACTCAAACGCGACCTCGTCGCCGACGCCTATGCGGATATGGTCGGCCAGCGCCGCGATGACTGTCTCGTCGTCGAGGAAGGGACCGCCGACTCCGTCAAGTGTCGCGATTCGGCCTACCGACAGATCATTGTCCAGAACGCAAGCGAGCACGGCCTCGATCCCGGCGACTTCGTCGACCTCGAGGTAACGGCCCACGAGACCATGTACGCGTTCGGCGATCCGGTCTGAGACGGCTGCCGTCGTGAGGTGTCAGCCTGCCCGAATCTGCGGGAATGGACTGATACGGTTTGCTGTAACGATGTACCGGTGCAACCGCAGGGCGGTCGCGGTTGCACCGGCAATGACTGACAGTAGACCGTATGAGAGGAGTCCGTCTGACGCCGGACGATGGGTTCGACTCGAGAGAGTCAATGCATGACATAATCTTCAGTTCGCGGGAATTGGAACCGCAGATAAACCGCCCCGCAGCGACCGATCGTGCATGAGTGAGACAGCCAGACAACTCTCCCCGTGTACGCGCGCCCAGCGGGACGATGAATTCGGGTGCAATCCCGGCCAGATCATCGAGTTGCTGAGTGACGACGACGCGCGGGCCGTGTTCCTGTCCGCTGACGAGCCGACGACGGTCCGTGAGCTGGCGGCAGAACACGACCTCCCGCTCTCGACTGCCTATCGAAAAGTCGACCGACTCCACGAGTCCGGCCTGCTCACCAATCTTAACCGTCAGTCCGGTGAGACTCCGGCCATCTACGTCCGGTCAGTCGACCACGTGTCGGTGACCTACGACGAGCCGATCCGGATCGAGTGTCTCCGGAACGGCAAGACGTTGTACTGCGAACACTAACGGTCGCGTTCGTTCCGGACGATTCCGGTTGGTGTGGCGGGAGCCCTGGCGCGATCGCAGGACTGCTCGCAGTCGCGTTGGCACTGCGTGCCAGATGCCTGTCTGCGACGACCCGTCGACGAGCGCCGCTACTCGATTACGACTGCGCTGTCCGCGTCGGGAACAGTCGTTCCCTCCTGTGTGGCAAACGCCTCGTGGACGTGCTCGTACGTCGCCTCGAGCGCTTCGACGATTACTGTGGTGTCGCTTAGCACTGGCATGAAGTTGGTGTCACCCTGCCAGCGTGGGACGACGTGGGTGTGCAGATGGTCGTCGATCGAGCCACCAGCCCCGTTTCCGAGGTTCAAGCCGGCATTGAAGCCGTCTGGCTCGAGTGCAGCCTCGAGTGCATCGAAGGTTCGCTGTTTCAAGCGGGCATGATCGAGGAGAATTTCGTCTTCAAGGGCTGCATACTCGCCGGTGTGTGCGTGAGGGATCACCATGGTGTGACCCGGGTTGTACGGATAGTTGTTCAGCATGACGAAGGCATGGTCGCTTCGCGCGACGATCAGATTCTCCCGGTCGGTATCCTGCTCTGGCAGTTCACAGAAGACACAGTCCTCGATCTCCGCGTTTTTGTCCTCGCGTCTGATCCACTCGATACGCCATGGTGCGAACACCTGCTCCATACTACTGGTCTCTCGAGGAGGTCTTAAAGGGTTTCAGCCTGGATGCCCGCTCAAGCAGTTCGATACACCCTGGATCGGTGTTATAGATGATTACAACTAGGTCTTGAAGGAACGTGCGTTTCTCGTAAACGGTTCGAGCGTTCAACGAGGTTTTTCGGCGATGGTACCGCTGTCTTGCGATTTTTGCGTTTCACACGACAAAATAAAGCAGGGTTTTAAGATAATGCTACGGCAGATAATATGACAATGGCAACGACTGACGATTCCGTTAATGGGATGACTGAGTACTGCGATGAATGCGATCTCGAAACTCTCCACGAGGTATCCGTTCAGCTCCGAACCGAGAGCCTCAAGAAAGAGAACGCGCAGTTCTCTCGCGAGCCCTACCGCGTGGCCGAGTGTCAGCGGTGTGGCAACCGTACGAGTCAGCGGATGAACAACGCCTAACCGACCCTCACGGTTCGACCACCAGCGCCCGTTGGTTGGGCTCCCGTGTTCGTCGCTCCCTCCGCGGTGTCTCCCGTCTCACTGCGACGATTACCGATGCTGATCACCGATATACCCGTCCTTACTTCGTCGTCACTTCGCAGCCGTCTTCGGTGACGATGATCGTGTGCTCTTTCTGACTGACGAGGTAGCCGTCGTCTTCCTTGAGAACGGGGTAGCCGTGGATGATATCGTTGCGCTTGAGCCGGCGGAGTGCCATCTCCGGGCGATCCGTCTCGAGCCAGCGCGTCGCGAACGGCAACGTCCGGAACTCCTCGGTGATCTGTTCGAGCGCGTCGCGGGCCTGGCGGTTGCGGACCGTTCCCTCGCGCTGGAGCGAAAAGATCTCCTCGCTTGCGCCTTCCGTGACTTTGCCGCCGCCGTCGGTCGCGAACGGCTCGATCGCGACGACGTCGCCGACCTCGAGTGTCGACCCCTGCGAGACGGCTCGGTTGGGAATGTTCGGACTGGTGTGTTGTTCCCAGTGACCCAGTCCGTGACCCGTGAGGTTGACGACGGGATTGTAGCCGTAGCCGTCGATCACGTCCTCGATCTCCGCGCCGATCTCGCCGGTCTCGACACCTGGTTCGACGATCTCGAGGGCAGCCTCGAGTGCCTGCTCGGAAGCCTCCGCGAGCTCGGGAGTGCCCGACAGGTCGACGGTGACAGCGGTGTCAGCCAGCCAGCCGTCGACGTGAACGCCGATGTCCAGGTTAACCATCTCCTCGCCGAAGGTCGTCTCGTCGCCGATCGACGGGGTTGCGTGGGCCGCCTCCTCGTCGACGGAGATGTTGACGGGGAACGCGGGCTGGCCGCCGAGTTCCCGAATGCGGTCTTCGGCCCACTCGGCAACCTCGAGTTGGCTCGCGCCGACCTCGACACGGTCGGCTGCTTCCTCGCGTACCTGCGCGAGGATCTCGCCCGCCTCGCGGTGTTTCTCGTACTGCTCTGACTCGAGGTCGACCTCGGATTCGGCCATGCACCGGGGTTGGTTCGGTCGACAAAAAGAGGTTCCGTCTCCTCGTCGGACGGCACTGCCACCGCGTTGCTGCCCGTGTGGCCACTGTGACCGGACGCGAGCGGTGAGCGAACGGCGTCGCACTCGACTGTTACAGGAGTAATACAGTATAGTATCCTGCCGCTCGATGAAACGGTCGCCACGGGTTATACCGGATGCACGCCTCGAGTACGGTGGCGTGAGAGACGCCACGAACCGAGCACGTCATCATAGACGCCGGCTCGAGCCACCAACTGTCGCCACGAGACCGCACGCAGGCACGAACGCTCCCGGCGGGTCGCTCGAGCGGTCTCGAAGCGGCAGTTATAGTAGCCATTGAACATCAGTGCATATCCGATCGCATGAGGGCTGTACGATCAGTGTGTGACCAGTTCCAGTCGCTACTATATTATAGTCTGTTCCTCGCGTGGACACGCCAGATTATCACGTACAGTTGGCCACTCAGCATTCCGTATCCGACAGTGGGGCCATCGCCGAGAGAGTGCCACTGATACTGCCGGACAGAACGACGTGACGATCGGGCGCGCTGCTGTGGCCGTCACCGGTAGAGACGGCCGCGAATTCACGACCGAGTTCATATTGACTGCTGTCCGGCAGTATGCAGACACGCTTACCGAACAAATTACCTGTGTGGGTAATATAAAAAGGCAGTTCATTACCCCCTTCATTTAACGGCATTCTACATTATTTACCATCCTATTTTCGAGGCTTCGGGCCCTCAAACCCTCGTTTTCGGCATTTTCAAGAAACACATCTCGTGTAAAGATCGGGCAGGTTTTGCCAGTCGGAGACGGAAATGGTAGACCTTTTACCCCCGTCGGAGAACCGTACAGACGAGATGAGCTACGACAAGATCGACGTCCCCGAGGACGGGGAACAGATCACGCTGAAGGAAGGAACTGAAGACGAGCTCGAAGTGCCGGACAACCCAATCATCCCGATCATCTACGGTGACGGTGTCGGAAGCGACGTCGGCCCTGCCGCACAGAAAGTGCTCGAGGCTGCCGCAGACGCCACTGGCCGCGAAATCAACTGGATGCGCCTCTACGCTGGCGAGTCCGCGCGCGAGAAATACGACGAGAACCTGCCCGCCGAGACCGTCGAGGCAATCAAGGAACACCGCGTCGCGATCAAGGGTCCGCTGACGACGCCCGTCGGTGCTGGCTTCCGTTCGCTGAACGTCGGCCTGCGCAAAAAGCTCGACCTCTACGCGAACGTCCGCCCGACCTATCACCTCGACGGCGTTCCGTCGCCCGTCAAGGAGCCAGGTCAGATGGACATGATCACCTTCCGTGAGAACACGGAAGACGTCTACGCCGGCATCGAGTGGGAAGCCGGAACCGACGAAGTCGAGCAGGTCAAGGAGTTCGTCGAAGACGAGATGGGCGCAACGGGCGTCATCCACGACGGTCCCGTCGGCATCGGTGTCAAGCCGATCACGGAGTTCGGAACGAAGCGACTCGTCCGTGAGGCTATCGACTACGCCCTCGAGAACGACCGCGACTCCGTTACCCTCGTCCACAAGGGTAACATCATGAAGTTCACCGAGGGACAGTTCCGCGACTGGGGCTACGAGGTCGCAGAAGAGGAATACGGTGACGAGGTCATCACCGAGGACACCCTCTGGGAGGAGAAAGACGGCGAAGCGCCGGACGACGCCGTTGTCGTCAACGACCGCATCGCCGACAACATGCTCCAGCAGATCCTCACCCGCACCGACGAGTACGACGTCGTCGCGACGATGAACCTGAACGGAGACTACATGTCCGACGCCTGTGGTGCCCAGATCGGTGGTCTCGGCATCGCGCCCGGCGCTAACTTCGGCGACGGCCTGATGCTCGCCGAACCCGTCCACGGCTCCGCACCCAAGTACGAGGGTCAGGACAAGGTCAACCCGACCGCCATGATCCTCTCGGGCCGCATGATGCTCGAGTACATGGGCTGGGACGACGCCGCCGACCTCGTCCGCGACGCCGTCGAAGAGACCATCTCCTCGGGCAAGGTCACCTACGACTTAGAGCGCCAGCTCGAAGACGCCGAGAAGCTCGCCACCAGCGAGTTCGCCGAGGAAGTCGTTAACAATATCGAGAAACTCGCGTAAGCGAGTTTCTCGTCCTCTCACGGGTTTGCCGTGAGAAATAGAGACGCAAGCTGACACGGGCATCTCGGACGATCGGCTCGCGCCGAACAGAGACCGAGACTGTCATAACGGTTTCCACTCTCACATTCTTCTGCTATCGGTATCACTGACAGTGAGTGATCCACTCTCACGACAGCCCCGCTCTCATCGTCTCGATCGAGACGATTGTCACGGATCCTCGAGACGAAATGGCTGTGTACCTTGAGCGTGTCACGTTCGAAACTGAGCCACGAGCGTGAACTCGAGTTGTCTGTGACTGCACCGATATCGAGGACAACGTTGCAGTCGGAATGGGACTCGTGAGACGTGCTGGTGATAACCCTGGCACCACGCTCTCGACCGCGTTTTCTATTGCGCAAGACTGTTCTAGAAGTCAGGTATATTGTTCTCGAACCAATTAGCTATGGTTATTTGTTGTGCTATTGGAGTTAGTACGCTGATATATGGTAGACAAATACCCGCCATCGGCGTCGAGACGGTCGTTTCTCGTAGGAACAGTTGGGACGACAGTTATCGGAACGACCACCGCAGCTGCGACGGTGGACGAACAGCGGATCGAACAGCCGAAATCAACAGCGTGGAAGCCGACTGCCCACGATCTGACCATGGACGATGGCCACCAACTTCGGGTCTGGGAGCGGACGACCACCGACGACCCGGACGAAGCCGTGCTCTTCGTTCACGGGATGACCTACGGCGGCGTATCGATGTTCGACCCACCCCTCACCGAGGAGTTCGGTTGGCTGCGGTACGCTGCGGCACAGGGGCAGGCGACGTTCGCACCGGACATGCGTGGCTACGGCGACACCGAACTCCCGCGCGAGTACAAACAGCCACCAGAGGTGAATACGCCACCACTGTCGTTCGAACGCGAAGCGCTCGATCTCCTCGCAGTGACACAGTGGCTGCGCAAGGAACGCGGCTTCGATCGCATACACTACGTGGGCCTCTCGGGAGGGACGTGGCGCGGCCGTGCGGTGTACACGCTTGGAGAACCCGACTATGCGACAGTCACCCTCGCCGGCGGCTCGTTCGACACACTCGAGGTCGGTGCAGATCCCGAGGGCCCGGCGTATTTATCACAAGCCCGTGATGAATTCATTACGAGATGGAACGCGGAGGTCCCCGAGGACGCCGACACGGATGACTGGATCGGCGGCGACGAGTTCACTGCCACAGCGGTCCAGGCTGCAGTCTGGAAGGCGATTTTCAATACGAATCAGGCGATCGATGATAGCCCGGAGACGATCATCGCCCCGCTCGTACGCCAAGAGCAGACGTATCACCCGGCGCACATCGACGATCCGACGCTCGTGGTTCGTGGCTCGAGCGATGGGATCATCTCCCGCGAAGGTGCACTGCAGTTGTACGATGCTGTGGGTGCGACCGATCACCAGAAAGGATACGTAGAGATCGCGGGCGGCACGCATTTCATTTTCCTCGAGCGCAAGCGACGGGAGTTTTTCGACGCGGTCCGTCACTTCCAGACGCGACACTGACCTGAATCGAACCGTGGCGAAACGCTCTCGGCCGACTACGTCGTACGTGTTTCTGATGGTCGAGGTGTACGTCGCCGACTCCGAAGTGAAACGGGAAGACGCCTTTGCAGTCCGTCATACGGTGTTCGTCGAGGAGCAGGGCGTCGACGAAGAACTGGAGTACGACACACACGACGAGACGGCCACTCACTTCGTCGCATACGACAGCGACGAGCCGATCGGCGCGGCACGGCTTCGTGAGTACGCAGACAGCGTCGGTAAGGTCGAACGCGTCGCCGTCCGCGAGTCACGGCGTCGATCGGGTGTTGGCCGGGCGCTGATGGAACGACTCGAGGACCATGCCGAGACGCTCGGCTTCGTGACCCTCAAACTACACTCACAGACACAAGCCGCCGACTTCTATCGCAGCCTCGGTTACGAGCGCCACGGCGGAGAATTCGAGGAAGCCGGCATTCCACACGTCGAGATGCGAAAGCCACTCGAGCGGCGCTGAGACGTGGCGTCTGTCACTCGTCTGACTGACTTTCAAGGTCCCCGATATGGTAGTCACTACCACATGTCAGCTATACAGACTCCAACAAAGGCGATGGCAGCCATGATCGCCGCGATGTGGAAAGCTGGCCGAATACTCGTTCCGCTCGGGATCGCGGCCCTCGTTACCGGACTCGGGCTGCTCGTCTTTTTCGGTGTGGTAACCGCGCTTCCATGACAGTTCGATTTCGACCGGCAGTGACACGTGCGGTTCATACGGTCTGCTGTCCCGATGTCCCGGTGGGCCCGCAGTTCGGGTTGCGGGTGCACCGGCACTGACTGCCAGGAGTCCGTATCAGTCCCCGCTGACCCGATCGCGGACGTATCGTCCCGCCAGTCCGAGCAGTGCTAGGGCCATCGCGACCGCGAAGGCGACGACGAACGCCGAGAGCGGGTCGGTGATCGTCTCGAGTTCCCCGCGGACGAACTCACCCGCGAGGAGGGCGGCGACGACGAAGAGCACGACCCCACCGAGGTTCGCCACACGGGAGTTCGTCTTCGAGACGACGTCGGGATCGTTCAGCAGCATGAGGATGACGGCGATGGCAAAGGGGGTTCCGACGAGGCCAAAGGCCAGCGTGAGCACGAGCAACTGGAAGAACGCGCCGCCGAGGAACGCACCGACGGCGGAGACGAGTGCAACGCCGGCGACGGCGGCGCGATACCGGCTGTCGTCTGTCGACTGTTCCCAGCCGAGTTTGTCAGCGAGCAGGTACGGTGGAACGATCGTGTTCCCGCCGAGCGTCGAGACTGCCGCACCGAGGAGACCCGCGAGGAACACCCAGGTCGCATACTCGCCGGCGACCGGGCCAAGGGTCTGGGCGGCGCTGATCCCGTCGATCGTCGCGGGATCGACGCCGGCGGCCGGGAGCACGCTCGCCGCGACGAGAAAGACCGCGAGGCTGAAAACCCCGAACGCGCCAAGCATCGAGCTCAGAATATCGACGACCGCGGTGTCGGCATCACGAACGGTCCAGCCACGGGCGCGCATCGTGTAGCTTTGCATCGTCAGCAGCGTGATGTGGACCGCACCGCCGAGGATGCCCGCGGCGACGAGTGCGCCATCGACGCCTGCGGGAATCGCTGGCACCAGTCCGCCCGCCGCCGCAGTGGGGTCGATCGGGACGACGAACGCAGCTGCGACGAACGCGACGACGACCATCGAGACGAGCACCTTGGCCCCGAGTTCGGCGACCCGGTAGCCGCCGCCAGCGAGTCCCAGCGCGAGAATTAGGGCCCACGTGACTCCCCAGAGGCGCGGATCGGCCAAGACGGCGACATCGACGCCCGCACTGGCAACCATCGTCGCGCTGACCTCGGCAAGCGTCTTCATGATGATTACCTGCGCCAAGCCGGCGGCCAACACGACATCAACCACAAGCACCCAAGCCCAGGTCGATCCCAGATGGCGTTCGACGACCGAGACGATTCCGTCCTCCGTGAGCAGCCCCAACCGCATGGCGAGATACTGGCCGAGGGCACCCAACACCGCCGAACAGACGACGACCCACAACAAGGCGTAGCCGAAGCTCGCGCCCGCGACCAGCAGGCTGCCCATCGTTGCCGGCCCCGCCGCGATCGCGCCAGCGAGCCATGCCGGCCCGAGTCGCTCGAGCGCCGTTCCGATCCACCTGCGTCCCACTGACCGCTGTTCAGTTGCCATGGGCGTATCTTGCGAACCTAGTGGTATAACCTCGTGGTATCTAATAGTGGTGACCAGCAGACACGACAGTCGACGGGGCTACTCCTGCCAGCTCGGGTTCCCCCGTGGCGGGCTGAAGACATCGACGCCACGGACTGTCTCATCACCATTGTTTTCGGCCGCGTGAGGCTGCTCACCCGGAATCGCGTAGGAGTCGCCGGGGCCACAAACGACTACCTCTCCATCGACGAGAAAGGTCAACTCGCCCTCACAAATGAAGCCGGTCTGTTCGTGGGGATGGCTGTGTTCCTCGACGACCGCACCTGGTTCGATCTCGAAATGCTGGACGTTCATCGACTCGGTGCCGGCAAGCAGCGCCAGATGGACGCCGTCGGCTGCCTCCGAGGACTCGCTATCGGTCAGAGAAACGCGCTCCATACGCCTCGAGACGGTGGCAACCGCCTAAAATCCCCACCGGCTGGCCGCGTTTCACTTCCGCTTCGGTTGCCGAAGATTGAACTGCCGGGACGGCCCACTGCCAGCTATGTACGCCGTCGTCGGCTGTAGCGAGTGTTCGAACCTCTGGATCATCGAGGGCCGATCGGAGACGAGCCAGTGTCCCCGCTGTGGCGCACGCAAGGCCTACGAAAAGCGCAAGAAGTTCGTCGAGACCGACGACGCCGCCCACGCCCGCGACGTGCGCGCATCCATGCTCGCAAACCGCCAGGGTGAGGGCGAAGCCTTTGCCAAACTGGATTCCTTTGCCGAACTCGAGGCCGACGTCGCCGACGGCGTCGTCGACGAGACGGAATATCTCGAGGAGGCCGGCCTCGACGCCGACGAAATCGAGGCGGCCGGCGATCGTGATCCGCGCGGGCCGAGTCGGAGCGGCAGCAAACAGGAAATCGTAACGGGGGCACTCGAAGCGCTCGAGCAGCCGACCGAAGACGAAATTATCGCGTACGCGGGCGAGCGGGGTGTGTCGGCCGAGTACGTCCGGGAGGCGCTCGAGAAACTCACGCGGCGTGGCGTCGTCAGCGAGAGTCGCGGCCAATATCGGTTACTCTAACGGAGTGAGAGGGAATCCGGGACGGGTGCCTACCGACCCAGATCCTCGTGTGCGCTCGCGAGGTGTCGCGACGACAGTGCGCCAAGGAGGGAGAGTTCGCCCGCGAGCGCGCCGACGGCGATGATCTCGGCGAGCGCGTCGGCGTTCGAGCCCGGCGGATCGCCGCCACCCCGAAGCCCGAGAACATCGAGCGCTTCGGCCTGAGTCGGCAGTTTCGTGCCGCCGCCGACGGTACCGACCTCGAGAGAGGCAAGCGAGACGCTGGCATAGAGGTCGATGGTGCCGTCCTCGCGTTCGCGGGTGTCCATCGTGGTGATGGTATTCGCGCCTTCGACGACCTGGGCCTCGTCCTGGCCGGTCGCGAGGAAGGCTGCGCCGACGACGTTGGCGGCGTGGGCGTTGAAACCCAGACTGCCCGCTTTGGCGCTGCCGATCAGGTTCTTGCGGGTGTTGGCCTCGGCGATGGCGTCGGCGGTCGTGTGAAGCCGGTCCTCGACGAGTTCGCCGGGGATCACGACGTCAGCGGTCACGGAGCGGCCCCGACCCTCGACGGCGTTGATCGCGGCGGGTTTCTTGTCCGAACAGAGGTTGCCCGAGAGCGCGACCAGCGAGGCGGGCGTTTCGGCCTCGACGACCTCGCAGGCCTCGCCGGTGGCGATCGTCGCCATGTTCATTCCCATCGCGTCCTTGGTGTCGTAGGCAAAGCGCAGATAGACGGAATCGCCGACGACGTAGGGTTCGACGTCGAGCAGTTCGCC
Organism: Natrinema hispanicum; assembly: GCF_004217335.1. GTDB lineage: Archaea > Halobacteriota > Halobacteria > Halobacteriales > Natrialbaceae > Natrinema > Natrinema hispanicum. Next base: position 1,036,548 of record NZ_SHMP01000003.1, on the reverse strand, counting down.
ATGGCTCGTCGTCGACTCGGCGGTCTCACGGAGCGTCTTGAGGTTGTCCTCGACCCATTCGACGGTTTCTGCGGCCTCGGCGACGCCGTCGACCCGGAAGACCGGTGCGCGAGTCATCCCGTTTTTCGTCACCCGCGCATCTGCGCCGCCGGCCGCGCGGATCACGGCGAGCCCGCGGTTGACCGACGCCAGCAACGCGCCTTCGGTCGTCGCCAGCGGCAGGTAGTGGTCACCGTCGGCTGCACCCCCGTGGACGGGGACTGGGCCGACGACGCCCATCGGCACCTGTGCCGCACCGATCATGTTCTCGATGTTCGGCTCCGCCTGTTCGGCGGGGAACGAGTAGTCGCCGACGGCCTCGAGATCGGCCCCCGTCTCGCGTTCGACGAGCAGCCGGCGTGCCTCGGCCGCGGTGTCGTAGTCGGCATGGTCCTCGAGTTCGTGAATGCGAACGTCGCCGTCGCGCACCCGCTCGGCGAGTTCCTCGGGATCTGTCATGGATGGGTCGAGACGGTCGGCTACCCTAACAGTTGCTGATTCTCCTGACTCGAGGCTCACCGATTCTGGAGGTCAAACGAGACATCGTCGCTGACGGCACGATATCCCGAAAGCGCCTCATAACAGAGCAGTCCAAGCAGCGTGCCGGTGCCGATCGTCGCAAGCAGCAGATAGCGCACGCCCGCTGCGTCGTCAGCGAACGCGACCGCGAACACAGCAGTGGTAACAGCCGCAAATCGGAGTCGCGTCCGCGAACGTGTCCCTGTCTCTGTATACGCAAGATACAGCTGCGGCAGGGCAATGGCAACGCCGCCGACCAGGAGGAAAGACACCAGTGGCCTCTCGCGGAGCGCGATCCCAGTCTGGCGCTCGACGACGACCGAGCACGCGACAAGGAGGACGAACGCCAGAAACGAGCCAAAGACGACGCGTCCCTCCCGATCGATCATAGTGACCGATCACCGGCCGAACAGGTCAACCTTGCGCTCAGTTGCAGTTTCAGCGGCTCAGATGTGAGCGCGATGACTCAGCGCGCGAGGTCCCGCTTTGCCTGCTGGATCTCGTCGCGGGCCTCGTCTGCGCCGTCGACGCGGGCAAGGCCCTCCGCAGCCTCGAGGGTGCGGACGGCGTTATCGAGAAACGAAAGCACGTCGCCTGGATAGGCATACACCATGTAGTCGTCGGTCATCACGTCGACGATCGCATCCGGCCCGAGCCCCTGGGCACGCAACTCGAGCAGGTACTGGATAAACTTCCGCTCCGGGCAGCCACAGTAGGGGTTGTTGTCACAATCACAGTCGAGAAAGTCCTGCGTGAAATCGAGGACGCGATCACGGGTCGCGTCGTCGAGTTTCTCGAGGCCCTCGCCCTGAAAGAGCATATCGAGCGTTGCACCCTTGAACGCTCCCTTGGGGATGTTCGTCTCGAGCTGGGAGCTGAGCTGACGGTGGTTCTTGATGTAGATCTTGTCGGTGATGGCCACGCGTTACCGGTGGTACCGGCCGTGTGCCGAAAAACGTCTCGGTCGCGCGTAGTGTGATCGAAATCGCGCGGTATGGAGTCGCACACCCCGATCCTCGAGTCGTAACGTATTTCAGGCCAACCGCGTGTAGGATATGATGTAAGCGCGTCCGGGTTGGGGTAGTGGTTATCCTTCAGCCTTGTGGAGGCTGAGACGCGGGTTCGATTCTCGCACCCGGACTTTTTCCGACGAACGAAGTGAGGAGTGACAAACCCGGAAGGCGAGATCGAACGAGACGAGTCGCGTGCAGCGAAGTGAGCACGTCTCGACGTGATTCGATTCTCGCACCCGGACTTTCTGTTGCGTACTGCTCTTCGAGCCATGTAACCGGATGTAACCCACCGACTCCAGACAGTATCACCCATACGTGTGCACGCGCTATCTCTGGCGATGACCAAGACGGACGATCCCTTCGACTGCCAGTCCTGTGGTGAAACGGTCCCGTTCGACGAGACGCGCCGAACGAAGACGATGGGCGGGCTGGATCCGATGAAATGGCAGACACTGTGCTGTCCGTCCTGTGGCTCGCGGCTGCAGACGATCTACGTCGGCGAATGAGACGTACCGACAGTCGCAGACACTCACTCTGCAGCCTCGGTCAGTCGCTGTACCTCCGCGTCGGACAGCGACAGGCGTGAGGCAGCAACGTTCGACTCGAGATGGTCGCGGGTGGACGTGCCCGGAATCGGGAGCATGACATCGGCACGCTCGAGCAGCCACGCCAGCGCGACCTGCCGGCGCGTCGCGTCGTGGGCCGCGGCGATCTCGTCGAGGAGGTTGCCGTGTGCGGCCAGATCGTCGCCGTCGATCGGTGCCCACGGGATGAAGCCGATGCCCTCGTCGGCACAGATTTCGAGGACCTCGCGGCTCCCGCGGTCGTGCAGGTTGTACCGGTTCTGGACGGTCGCAATCTCGACCTGCTCGCGAGCGCGGTCGAGGAGTTCGGCCGAGACGTTGCTGACGCCAAGTTCGTCGACGAAGCCGTCGTCTTTGAGTTCTGCGAACGCCGCGATGGAGTCCTCGAAGGGCGTGTCGTCGTCGGGCTTGTGAAACTGGTAGAGGTCGATGGTGTCGGTCCGCAACCGGTCGAGTGAGGTGAGTACCTGATTGCGAATGTAGTCCGGATCGCCGTGGGGGATCCAGTCGCCCGCATCGTTGCGTAGCAGGCCTGCCTTGGTCGCGACGACCACGTCGTCAGGATCGCCGATCGCCTCGCCGATCAACCGCTCGCTGACGGCCGGGCCGTAGGAGTCGGCCGTGTCGATAAAGTCGACACCGCAGTCGACGGCGTGCTCGACTACCTCGCGTGCAGCCGCCTCGTCGTCGGGCGCGCCGATGATATTCTCGCCACAGAGTCGCATCGCACCGAAGCCGAGTCGGTGGACAGTCGTTTCGCCAATCTCGAACGTCTCGCTCTCGTTTGTGATCGAGTTGTGGCTCACAGGTTGGGTACCGAGACGTAACGGGAAAGTCGTTGGCGGTTGCGAGGGGTTTGCCAGATCCGGCACTGTTCGGCGCTCCAACCAGTGGACAGCACTAAACAGCCCGCGACCGTAGTAGCTCTGTGACCACTCCCGAACAGATCTACGCTGCAGTGGTCATCGGCCTCTTACTCGCTGCGATCGGGATCAGTATCCCGGTGCTCAAAGGGATCTATCGGGACGGCCTCGAGCGACAGTCCGAGCGACGGCACAACGATCTCGAGGCGGAGGCGACGGTAGCAGAGCCAACGGCGTCCGACGACGCCACTGGAGACCGCAAGCGACTCTCGTGTCAGCAGTGCGGTGTGGAAAACGATCCCGCGTTTACGTACTGCCGAAACTGTCTCGAACCGCTGTGACGTCCCTACGGCATTGCGGCCATCGCCTGTAAACGGGACCGCGACGTCGATCGGCAACACCCTACGAGCGTACGTTTCAGGTTGACAGCATCTGCCGAGCAATCGCGTCTCGAGCGAGAATTACGTAAAATCGGGATACCGTCTTCCGGATGACCTCCGCCCAGAAATGCTCACTCTGCTCCTTCACTGGCTCGCAGAAAAATGGGTTCAAAAATCACAGTCGGGCTTCATATTTACGGCTCACGAACATGCTCGCCGCAAAAGTATGCCGCCTCCCGGATTTGAACCGAAGGAAGACATTCCTGCTCGCTTCGCTGCGCGGGCTGTGACTTCCAGGGTTCAGAATCCACTCGGGAGCATTTTCACTGCTCACATCGTTCGCAGGAAAATGCCGCCTCCCGGATTTGAACCGGGGACAGCTCGATCTTCAGTCGAGTGCTCTCCCAGTCTGAGCTAAGGCGGCCTGCCTCAATCTCTGTCCATGATATAAAAAAGGATTTCGAATCGCGATCGTTGTTCCACGCTGCTTACAGGAGACTGCAGCGGGGTGTGATATATTGAGTATGGTACTGAAAAACCAGTAACGGAGACAATACGCGGAGGTCTATGTAAGATTACCGTTCGTCTGTTAGATTATCGGATATTCAAGACACCCTTTTCCGCACCGGGAGGTAATACCATGTTATGGAACCCCTTACCTCGAGTCAAGAGCCCACCGAACTCGATGCCGACACAATCCTCGAGTTACTGGCGAACCGACGGCGACGGTACCTCCTCTATGCGCTCCGTGGACAGGACGACCCCATCGAGCTGTCGACGCTGGCCGAGACGGTCGCCGGCTGGGAACACGACGTGCCACCGGAGGAGGTGGCGAAAAACGAGTACAAAAGCGTCTACGTCTCATCGGTCCAGTGTCACGTCCCGAAGCTGGACGACGCGGGTGTCGTCGAACACAACGAAGACAATCACACTGTCGTCCTCGCGGATAATTTCGAGCAACTCGAGCCGTATCTCCGGATCGTCGTCGAGGACGAACCGGAAAACTCGACGCTGCATTCGGCTCTCCAGCCCAGATCGGGAGACGGCCTCCTCGGCCAGATTCGAGAAAACGTTGCGCGGCTCAAACACTGACGACGAGCAGCCCTGGTCGAATCGGGTACTCGAGGGGACTCCTGCGAGATCGGCGGTGTAGTGAACTTCTGTTCGTGACGTGCGCTAGAGAACGTGTCCTCGGAGACCGTTCCGTGACCCACTGTCGGTCCCCAGAACTGGGCTCGAGCGGGTTCGAGCTACGCGAAGACGGTCGCTCTCGCATTCGCTCGATGGACTCGGGCGGGTTCGAACCACGTGAAGACGGTCACTCACTTCGTTCGCTCCGTCTTCTCTCGTTCGAACCGCCGCTCGCATCACACACCTGCTGCTCGCGAAGTTGCTCGCAGCAGGAAGTGGGCTCGGGCGGGTTCGAACCACCGACCTCGGCCTTGTAAAGGCCGCGTCATGACCAGCTAGACCACGAGCCCGCATCCGAGACGAGTAGGTCCGTCCGAATAACCTTTACTCTCTGGCCGTACAGCTATCGGGTATGACAATCGGGCGCGTAGGCAAGGGATTGCTCGCGATTGCGGTCCTCTCGATAGCCGGTGTCGTTCTCGTTCAGGCCGGGCTCGTCTCGACGCCGTGGGGGCCCGACAGCGGAGAGGTGAGGGTCTCCGACGATGCCGATAGCGACGAGCCGAAAGCAGTCATCGACGTCGAGGTCGCAGACGACTCCCGGGAACGCTACACCGGGCTGAGCAACCACGACTCGCTCGAGCCGGGTAATGGTATGTTGTTCATCTACGGAAGCGAGCAAGACCTGACATACGTGATGCGCGAGATGGATTTCGACATCGATATCATCTTTATCGGCGCGGACGGCGAGATCACGACGATTCACCACGCCCGCGCGCCCGGCCCGAACGAAGACGGCAACGATCTCGAGTACTCCGGTCGCGGGAAATGGGTGCTTGAAGTGCCACGCGGCTACACGAACGAGACCGGAATCGAGGTCGGCGACGAGGTCGACATCGATCTCGAGTCGAATCAGACGACCATCACAAGCCTCGGTGGCGGTGACAGCGCGTAAGCCACAGCGAGAACGAGCGTGACCCACAGCCGCCGACGCCGGATCTGGGTCGATCGGTCGGCAATTCTTATTGCTGGCGATCCCTGAGCCCCGTGCAATGAATCGCCCCGACGGAGACGAGGACGATCCATTCGAGGACCAACGGGCCGAGGTCGAGAACCCGATGAAGCGGCTGTTCCTCGAGTACGGTGTGAACTACGTCGGGGCTGCGGTCGTCGGCGTGATCGCGAGCGTCGGCGCTCGAGTCCTGGATCTGTTGCCACCGCTGATGCTCGGAATCGCGATCGACGCCGTGATCCGCCAGGAGATCGCGTACGCGGCGGCGTTTCCAGTGGGTGGGGGGCTCATCGAGCCGTATGTCCCCGGCGGACGGATCGCCCAGTTCTGGCTGACGATCGGGATCATCGCGGGGGCGTTTCTCTGTTCGGCGATCTTCCACTGGACCCGAAACTGGGGGTTCAACACGTTCGCCCAGAACGTCCAACACGACATTCGGACCGACACCTACGACGAGATGCAACGGCTGGACATGGGCTTTTTCGCCGACAAGCAGACCGGCGAGATGATGTCGATCCTCTCGAACGACGTCAACCGCCTCGAGAAATTCCTCAATGATGGGATGAACTCCCTGTTTCGGCTGCTCGTGATGGTGGTGGGTATCGGCGGCTTACTGCTGGCGATCAACTGGCAGCTCGCACTGGTTGCCTTGCTGCCGGTGCCGCTGATCGCCGTCTTTACGTACCTGTTCATCAAGACCATCCAGCCGAAGTACGCCGAGGTGCGCTCGACCGTCGGGACGGTCAACTCACGGCTCGAGAACAACCTCGGTGGGATTCAGGTGATCAAATCCAGCACGACCGAGTCATACGAATCCGACCGTGTCGAGGATGTCTCTCAGGAGTACTTCGACGCCAACTGGGGGGCGATCCGGACGCGGATCAAGTTCTTCCCCGGACTGCGCGTGCTCGCGGGGATCGGCTTCGTTGTCACCTTCCTCGTCGGCGGTCTCTGGGTCATCTCGGGCCCGCCGGGACCGTTCTCGGGTGAGCTCAGTACCGGGATGTTCGTCGTCTTCATTCTCTATACGCAGCGGTTTATCTGGCCAATGGCGCAATTTGGACAGATAATCAATATGTATCAGCGCGCTCGCGCTTCGAGTGCGCGCATCTTCGGGTTGATGGACGAACCGAACCGGGTCGACGAAGAGCCCGACGCGCCCGACCTCACCGTGACCGACGGCCGCGTCGAGTACGACGAGGTGTCGTTTAGCTACGAAGATCGCGAGACCCAGACGTCGGAGTCGACAGAGCCGATCCTCGAGAACATCGACTTTACTGTCGAGGGTGGGGAAACGCTCGCGCTGGTCGGGCCGACCGGTGCCGGCAAGTCGACGGTCCTCAAGCTCCTCTTGCGAATGTACGACGTCGACGAGGGTAAGATCCAGATCGACGGCCAGAACATCCAGGACGTTACCCTCCGGAGTCTTCGCGAATCGATCGGCTATGTCAGTCAGGACACCTTCCTCTTCTATGGCAGCGTCGCAGAGAACATCAAATATGGCACCTTCGACGCCGACCGCGAGGACGTGATCGAGGCCGCGAAGATGGCCGAAGCCCACGAGTTCATCCAGAACCTGCCCGACGGCTACGATACGGAGGTCGGCGAACGCGGCGTCAAGCTCTCAGGTGGCCAGCGCCAGCGACTCTCGATCGCCCGTGCGATCCTCAGAGATCCCGCGATCCTCGTGTTAGACGAGGCGACCAGCGACGTCGACACCGAGACCGAGATGCTCATCCAGCGGTCGATCGACGAGCTCGCGGAGGATCGAACCACGTTCGCTATCGCACACCGACTCTCGACGATCAAGGACGCAGACGGGATTCTCGTCCTCGAGGGCGGTGAGATCGTCGAGCGCGGGACACACGAGGAGTTGCTCAGGAACGACGGGCTCTACTCACATCTTTGGGGTGTGCAAGCCGGCGAGATCGACGAACTTCCCCAGGAGTTCATCGAACGCGCACAGCGCCGGCAGGCACGGACCGAAATCGGTGACGACGACTAAGAGTGTCGGCCGACAGCCATCGTCTGACGCGATGGGATTGGGGCGATGCGGCATCTAGAATGACTCCTGCTCGCTGTACCCATCAGTGTCCGGTGCACCCTCATCTTGCCGCTTCTCGCCCATTGCGGGCGGCGTGCGGTCGCTGTAGTTTTTCCGACCGATAGCCTCGTCGCCGACCATGTTCATGACCGCTCCCTCGACCTCGCTGTAGTCTTGGAACTCATCTTCGCCAAGCGATCCGATGACCTCCTCGAGTGTCGTCGTGGTATCGCTCAGTTGGATTTCTTCGTCGCCGTAGTCCTCGAGTAACTCGTCGCAGGCTGATTGGATACGTCTCGTCATGGAGCTTGCCCCGCAAATCGCCGAGTTCGACGCCGCGCTCGCGGCTCTTGTCGGACATAGGTGACGGAACGCGACGGGGCCGAAAACGGATTGGGCCTGCGCTCGCCATGAGAGCCGGCGAACCGCCATACTGACGTACAGCCGATAGTATACTCGTGCATGGATCTCACAGCGTCGACGTGGACAGACGTTCGAGACCTCGAGACCGATCTCGCCGTCGTTCCCGTGGGGAGCACGGAACAACACGGCCCACACGCGCCTCTCGGGACGGACGTCCTGACCGCGGAGGCGGTCGCCGACGCGGGAATCGAACGCACCGATCGCGAGGTCGTGCGCACACCGGCGATTCCAGTCGGGATCGCCGCGGAACACCGCCAGTTCCCCGGGACGATGTGGGTCTCCGAAGACACCTTCCGGGACTACGTCGGCGAGGCCGTCGAAAGCCTCGCCCACCACGGCTTCGACCGCGTCGTCATCGTCAACGGCCACGGCGGCAACGTCGATGCCCTCCGAGAGGTCGGTGGCCGGCTCACGCGAGCCGGCGACGCCTACGTGGTCCCCTTCACCTGGTTCGAGGCCGTCGGCGAACACAGCGGCGACATGGGCCACGGTGGCCCCTTAGAGACGGCATTGCTTCGCCACTGTAAGCCGGAGCTGGTCCGAGAGGATCGGATCGAGGAGGCCCGTGCCGACGCGGCCGACGGCTGGGGCGACTGGACGAGTCACGTCAATCTGGCCTACGACTCGGCGGAGTTTGCGGAAAACGGTGTCGTCGGCGATCCGGCCGACGGCGACGCCCAACGCGGGGAAACGCTGCTCGAGTTAGCGGCCGACTCGCTGGCTCGGCTGCTCGAGACGGTCGCCGAGCGTGACGTCTCGCGGCCCGACCACCGGTAAGGATCGGACGGCGGGTCGGCCGAGAGACGGGACGATTCGGACCGTCGGTCGAACGGAATCGGTTACTCCTCGGCTTCGTCCGCGTCGTCGGCCGCGCCATCGTCAGCGTCATCGTCAGCTGCGTCGTCTGCGAGTCCGGCATCTTCGAGCGTGCCGCGAAGCGCCGGAATCGTCGACGTGAGGTCGCCGACCTGCTCGCTCGCCCGTGAGAGATCCGCTATTGCTGCTTCCAGGTCGGCGATTTCTGCCTTGAGGTCGTCGGCGTCGTCGAAGGCGTCGGCACGCTGGCCCATGGTGAACCACTTTTTCGCATCGCGGAGGTGGGCCTCGGCGTCGCCGACCTCGAGCGCCGAGTTGAGGCCGTTGAGCACGCCCAACACGTTGTCGGCATCGGTCTCCCAGACGTCGTCGGCATCAGGGAGTGCTCCCCAGGCGTCCGCGAGCGAGGACTCGACGTCCGCACGCATCTCGGTGGCCGCTTCTCCGAACAGTTCCTCGTCGTCGCCGAGCGTCGCTTGGCTCATGTCATCGTGTTCACGGGGACCATGGTTAAAAGGTAGCCCGAAAGTGAAAGTGAAATCGGGCCGGAGCGGATCAATGCCGGAAGAACAGCGACCGAATTTCGAAAGGGAGGTCTTCAGTTATACTGCTGGACAAAACGGTTCATCCCTCGATCGCACCCACGACGCTGTCGCCGACGCCGACAGCCGTCGAGACGCGATCGAGTATTCACTGACGTTTGTCCGGTCGTATATACGAACTCCTTCTAGTCAGTTCCGGCGCACCCGCGACCCGTCCAGTCATGCGGGTGCGCCGGGAACCAGTGGTGGCAGACCGTATTACAGTTCCTCGAGCGACCGCAGCTTCTGCTCGACGTCCGGCGGCGCAGCACTCGGGCCGTCACGGACGCGATGGTCTGGGATGAGAATCGGTGCTGGATTCTCGTCGAGTGCGGTCCGAACGAGAATGATGTCGTCGTCGGCTTCGTGATCAAGCCCCGATGTCATCCGGGCGAGCGTCTCGACGGAAACCTGATCGCCGTAGGGGATCTCCCGAACGCTCTCGAGAACAGCCCGCTGGTCGGTCGGCATAGTCATCGCGACCTGTACGTCATCGAAGCTGACTGGCTCGAGGCCGTCTAAGTACTCGAAGATCTGATCGAGAACAGGGTGGTCCGCCTCGGCATCGGCGTCGGGCACGTCCGGAAACGAGACGCTGAGGACTCGCCCGCTGGCAGCTCCCACTTGCACGTACCGGTCGAGATAGGGCGATTCCCGCGCGTAGATTCCAGCGTCGGTAACGTCCTCCATACGATTCCGTAGGCAAGCCGGACTTGAATAGCCGCCGGTCCTCGATCTCACTGGCGGCTCATATCGGTCCTGTTATACTGCCGGACAAAACGGTTCATCCCTTGATCGCACCCACGACGCTGTCGCCGACGGCGACAGCCGTCGAGACGCGATCGAGTATTCACTGACGTTTGTCCGGTCGTATCGCTTCGGGTCGAAAACAGAACGGGCACAGATCGGCTCGCTCGTCGTCGCCACTCTCGGCAGTCATCTTCTCGAGGACGACGCCCAGCGGGCCAAATACCGCGCTATCGACTATCGGTCGCTGTATTCACGGATGGTATTCCCTCGAATTCTATTTTCGAAGGAAAAAGTTATTCAATACTCGCGTGTGATGTGGGAGTACCCATAGGTGACGTGAAATGGCCAATATGGAAACGGCGGAGTTCGAAACCGATCTCAGTTTGTTCAAATACGACAATCTCGAACAACTCCCGCCACGATACCGCGACCTCGAAGAAAACGAGCGGACAGAACGCATCGAGGCGGCGCTCGCCGAACTCGGCGACGACGTCGTCATTTTGGGCCACAACTACCAGCGACGGGAGATCGTCGAGCACGCGGACTTCATCGGTGACTCCTACCAGCTCTCGAAGCAAGCCGCCGAGGCCGACGCGGAGTACGTGATCTTCGGCGGCGTGACGTTCATGGCAGAGAGTGCTGACATCATCACGGACGACGACCAGTCGGTGATCCTCCCGAGCATGGAGGCGTCGTGTCCGATGGCGGGCATGGCCGAGGCGCTGCAGGTCGACAGCGCGTGGGCCGAGATCACCGCCGCCGCGCCCGACGCCGACATCATCCCGATCACGTACATGAACTCCTACGCCGATCTGAAGGCCTTCTGTGCGAGCCAAGGCGGGCTCGTCTGTACCTCTTCGAACGCCCACAAAGCGTTCGAATATGCCTTCAACAAGGGTGATAAGGTGCTATTCTTGCCCGACAAACACCTCGGTGAGAACACTGCCCACCGACTCGGCATGGAAGACGAAATCGCCCAGTGGGACCCCTGGGATCCGGAGGGCAAAGACACCGCCGAAGTGGCGGAACGCGACATCATCCTCTGGGACGGCTACTGTCAGGTCCACGAGCGATTCCGGGTCGAACACATTGAACAGGTTCGCGAAGACAACCCCGACGCAAAGGTCATCGTCCACCCCGAGTGTCGCCGCGAAGTCGTCGAAGCCGCCGACAAGGCCGGCTCGACGGCGACGATCTGTGAGACGATCGAGAACGCTGATCCCGGCGACACCTGGGCGATCGGCACCGAGGTCCACCTCACGAACCACCTCCAGCGCTGGCATCCCGACGTGAACGTCGTCCCGCTGTGTGGCGACGCCTGCATGGATTGTAATGCCATGCGACAGATCGACCCCAACTATCTGACCTGGGTGCTCGAGGAACTCGCTTGCGGCCGCGAACACAACGTGATCGAGGTCGCCCCCGAGGAGAAAGAACTCGCGGGCGTCGCACTCGATCGGATGCTCGAGATCTAAGATGACTGAAACCACCACCAGCACGGCGACGACGACAGACGGTGAGACGACCGACGTGCTCGTCGTCGGCAGCGGTATCGCGGGCTGTGCGGCCGCCTTGTCAGCCGCACGAGAGGGCGCGGACGTGCTCTTGCTGACGAAAGCGACGAAACCCGCCGACGCCAGTACCGACTGGGCACAGGGCGGTATCTCGACAACGCGTAACGATCCCGAGAGCCTCAAGGAAGACATCATTGCGGCCAGCGACGGCACCGCCGATCCCGCGGCTGTCGATACCCTTGTCAACCACGCCGACGACGCCGTCGAGGACGTGCTCATCGACACGCTCGAGATCGACTTCGACGAGACCGCCGACGGCGACCTTGACTATACGCGCGAGGCCGCCCATTCGGAGTTCCGTATCCTTCACGTCGACGCCGCGACCGGCACGCACATCCTCCGGCCGTTCCTGCAGCACGTCGACAATCACGAGCGCATCGAGGTGCGCCAGGACACCGCAGCGCTCGAGTTGATCACCGCCGAGGGGCGCGTCCACGGCGTGGTCTCTGACGAAGAACCGACCGGCAAACCGATCTATGCCGGCGCGACCGTCCTCGCAACCGGCGGGATCGGTGCGCTCTACAGCCGGTCGACCAACCCCGACGACGCCACCGGCGACGGCATCGCCATGGCCGCGCTCGCGGGCGCGGATGTCACGGACATGGAATACATCCAGTTCCATCCGACTGCCTACGACGGCGAAGACCCGTTCCTGCTCTCCGAAGCGCTGCGCGGTGAGGGGGCCATCCTCCGCAACGGCGATGGCGAGCGATTCATGGACGACTACCATTCGCAGGGCGACCTCGCACCACGCGATGTCGTCGCCCGCGCAGTCGAGGCCGAACGCGAGGCAACCGGCGAGGTCGTCCTCGACGTCAGCCCACTCGAGTTCGAGGCCGACTACCCTGCCATCGCCGAGAAGTGTCGCGACCGCGGTATCGAGGGCGACGAAATTCCGGTCGCGCCGTCCGAACACTTCCTGTGTGGCGGCATCGATGTCGACGACCGCGGTCGCACCTCGCTCGATCGGCTCTACGCCGTCGGCGAGTGTGCCCGCACCGGCGTCCACGGCGCGAATCGGCTGGCGAGTACGAGTCTGCTCGAGGGCCTCGTTTGGGGCCTACGTGCGGGCGACGATGCAACTGGGTTCGATCCCGACATTGTCGAGGCTCCCGAACTCTTGAATCGGGATCCCGACCTGCCCGCACGCTTTGCCGCCGAGAAGTTCACGCGCCTCCAGCAGACAATGGACGAGTATCTGGGCCTCGAGCGCGACCCCGACGAGATCGCCCGCGCGAGTGCCGTCCTCCGGCGGCTGAAAGGCGAGGTCGACGCCTACATTCGCACGCGCACGGCGCGCGAACTCTACGAACTGCGCAACGCCAGCGTCACTGCGCTGTTGATCGCGCGTGCGGCCGGCGAAAATACGGAGTCCATCGGCTGCCACTACGTCGCGGCGGACGCCGGCGAATCGATGGCCGAACCGCCGGCAGACGATTGAGATGATCACCGACACACAGATCGAGCAGTGGCTCCGCGAGGACATCGGCCACCACGACGTGACCAATCAGGTTCCCGGCGAGACGGTCGGCCGGCTCGTCGCGAAGGAGTCGGGCGTCGCCGCTGGCCTCAAGGCCGCGGCAGCCGTCTTCGAGTACCTCGACGTGCCTGTGACCGATCGGCTCGAGGACGGCACCGCGGTCGACCCCGGTGACGAACTGCTCCGGGTCGTCGGGGGTGCCCGCGAGGTGCTGCGCGGCGAGCGCGTCGCCGTCAATATCGCGGGGCATGCCTCGGGGATCGCGACGCGGACCCGCGAGACGGTCGACGCGGCCAGAGACGAGTCCGACGACGTCGCGATTGCCGCGACCAGAAAGACCACGCCCGGCCTACGCGGCATCGAGAAGCGCGCGGTCGTCGCGGGCGGCGGTGACACCCACCGGCTCGATCTCTCCCACATGGTGATGGTCAAGGACAACCACATCGCTGAGCTGGGACTCGAGGACGCCGTCGAACGCTTCCAGGAGCGAACGTCGTTCGCGACGAACGTCGAAGTCGAGGTTGAAACCGTCGCCGACGCCCCGCGGGCGGCCGATGCGGGTGCGGACATCGTTTTGCTCGACAACATGACGCCCGAACAGACGGAAGCGGCCGTCGACGAACTCACAGACTACGAGAGCGTGCTGGCCGAAGCCAGCGGCGGCATCACCCTCGCGGACGTGCCCGACTACGCCGCGACCGGCGTCGACGTGATCTCGATGGGGTCGCTGACCCACTCCGCGCCGTCGCTCGATCTGTCGTTTCGAACCGGGGAGTGAGTATTACTCTTCATCCCAGGCCCGAACGTCCGACTCCTCGAGAAACAGCGACGGATCGTCGTGGGAGAAGCTGACCCAGCCGTCGTCCGGATCGGCCATGACGTGCACCAGCAGTTGTTCCTCGAGCAGCGCCGTTTCGAAGACGGGGCGAACAGCCGTGATGTCGTAGGCAAGCGGGACGAAAATCGCCGTCTCGCTGTCGTCGTCGCGCTCGACTGCGAGAGCGACCCGCTGGTCGATCTCCGCCTCGGCGAGCGGTCGATAGTACACGTCCGCTGCGGTGATCGTCACGTTCCCGCCCTCGATGAGTCCCCCAACGACGTCGTACTCGTCGGCGCTAACCGTCACATCGAGGCCGACTCGCTCCTTGCTGTCGACCGGCGCGATGTCAGTCGGCTCGAGGACGACGACGTCCCAGCCGTCCTCGCGGTACTCGTCTGCGACCGCTCGTGTATCTTCGAGGAGCTCGTTCCACAGGGATTCGGTCAGGTCCGGCCTGTCATCGGCTGACTCGTCCGTCGTCATTGCGCTCCCTCCGGTCGTGATCGGCTCGTCATATGCGAGTCAGACACCGCGAAGCGAAAAAATAGTATCTCAGTCTCTCATAGCGACTCGATCGAAACGGCTGTCGCGTCGCCGACCAGCGCGTCCTCGATCGCCGCGCGAACGGGCTCGGGATCGGACGGCCCGCCCGCGGCCGCGATGCTCCCCACTGACGCCGGTTCGAGCGCCACGTCGAGCGCGTCGTAGACCGCCCCGAGCACGGCCGCGAGATCGCCACGATTGGCCACCAGCACGATTCCGGCGACGAGGGCAGCGTCACTGCGAACGCGCTGGGCGATGCCGACGACCTTGCGCTCTCGCCCGTCCGCGCGCGTATTGACGGAAAGCGAGTGCGTGCCGGGACAGAACGAGTCGTCGGGCTCGCCGTGGCTCGGCTCGAGGCCGAGGTTCTGAAGCGCCTGCTCGAGGGCAGCCGTGGCGCGCTCGTATCGCTCGGTCGTCCCAGTTCTGCCGTCCGTAACCGGCTCGGCACGAGCAAACGCCAGCGTCGTCGCGCCGTCGTAGGCCACCGCACGGCCGCCGACATCGCGCTCAATCGGCGGGAACCCACATTCGTCGGCGGCTGCGCGGGCGCGGTCGTACCCATCGAGACGGGCGTCTCGGCGACCAAATGCGACCTGCCGATGGGGAACCCAGACGCGGACGGCGGGATCGCCGTCGGCGGCGACTGAAAGCAACTGCCGACTCACGTCGCGATCCGTCGAAATCGACCCTGCCCGGCCGCGGAACACGCGCATAGCTGCCGTTAGACCCGGTGGGTCTAAACGCTCCCGCCGCCGAGCGTTCATATCCGATGGCCGTCACGCTCCCTGAACCCGTGCTGGCGCAGTACGAGCGCTTCTCGCTGTATAACTCGCCGTATCCCGCCCACGACGGCGGCTGTGCGATCGATCTCTATCCCGGGACGCTGGTCGACGGGCGGACGACCGTCGCGCCGAGCCCAGTTGCTGGCACCGTCCGCGAGACCCGCACCGTCCGCGCACCGCCGAAACCCTACGCGCCCGAGCACGACCACCTGATCCTGCTCGAGCCCGCGGCCGCCAGCCCGCTCGCGGGACTGACGGTCAGAATTCTCCACGTCGAGCCGTCGGTCGCGGCCGGCGACGGTGTCGAACGAGGGGAATCGCTCGGCCGACTCGTCCGGGCGGGCTTTTTCGCCCCCTGGGTCGACAACCACCTTCACGTCGGCGTCCGCGGCCCCGAGCAGAACCCCTATCGAGCGTCGGGGTCGCTCCCGCTCGAACTTGGGGTCTCAGTCCGGCCGCTCGCGTGGGACGGCACCGGCCGGGTCGTCTCGACCGGCGACACCTACGCCGTGCTCGATGCACCCGCACACCCCGATCCCGGCGCTGGTTTCGCCGGCGTGCGCGCCGACGGGGGCGGCGTCTTGGATGGCGGGCTGCCACACTACGAGGGCGGCGGGGTGCTCGAGCGTGACGACGATACCGACCCCGTGGTCGCGCTCAACGGCGATCGACTCGGCGTCGCCGACGGCCGCACGATCACGTGGGACGACGTGACCGTGATGGCAAACGACGAGCCGATCACCGGATTGTCGCTGTTCTGTGCGCGCGACGGCGACTTCGGCGCGAAACTGATCTGCCCCGAGCGGTCGTTTACGGTCGGCGAGCGAGTTCGGGTGCGGGTTCGCTCGAGCGACCGAGACGAAGGGAGACATCGAGAAACGTAGCCATCAAGACCGTCGCTCACAGACGAGAGGCTATGACCGAGGAGACGCCACCGGCGGACGTGTTCGACGAGTTCGACGACCTCGAGAGTCTGCTCCAGTATTCTCTCGAGGAAGACCACGAGTTCCTCGCGTGGCTCGATACGAGCGTCGACAACGTCGGCGATGGGACGATGACGATGTCGATTCCCTACGACGAGAAGCTGACGAACACGCGGCCAACCGCCGACCCCGACGAGCGGGCGGACCTCCATGGTGGCGTCGCGGCGACGCTCATCGACACCGTCGGTGGGCTCTCGCTTCGGACGGCGATGGACGATCCATTCGAGACGAAAATCGCGACGATCAACCTGAACGTCAACTATCTGCGCCCGGCAACGGGCGATCTCGTCGCGACTGCAGACGTGATCCGAGTCGGTAGCAGCGTCGGTGTCAGCGAGGTCACCGTCGAAAGTACGACGCCCGACGGGGAGACGAAAGTCGTCGCCATCGGACAAGGCGCATACCGGGTCTTCCGCTCACAGTAAGAGCGGGCTTACAGCCCCGTCTCAGGAGCCAGCAATCAGTTTTCGAAGCCGGAACACAAGCACGACCGTCACGAGCCCGGACACGATCGCATACAGATTCGAGCCTGCCGTGACAAAATACCAGAGCGCGTACGCACTGGCCGCAATGCCGAGCAGATAGAGTGGTCGCAACTGTTGTTGGTTCATCGACCGTCACCGTCCGTCCACACCTGGATCGTCGAGGGCGCACGACGTAGCTGCAAGCCGTTCATACCGCACGTTGGATCGGCGGCGACGAAAAAGCCGGTGGGACGGCTGTCGCACTTAGGCGAATTCGAGGTCGGCGCTCTGCTCGACCTCGCCGAACAGCCAGTCGGCGTGCTCTAAGGCGTACTCGTGGTGCTCGTCCTCGAGCGCGCCGATACAGTCTTCGACCAGAATCGGCCGGAAGTCCCGCACTCCCGCGCTGCCGCCGGTATGGAGCACGCAGACGTTCGCGAGGGTGCCACAGATCACCAGATCGTGGATGTCGCGGGCCTTCAACCACCCCTCGAGTTCGGTGTTGTAGAATGCGTCGTAGGTGTGTTTCTCGATGATGTGATCGTCCTCCATGACGGGGAGTTCGTCGACGATTTCGGCTTCCCAGGTACCCTCGAGGACGTGTTCGCCCCACTGCTCGAACTCGTCGTAGTAGTGGGCGTCGTCGAACTGTTCCGGTGGGTGGACGTCGCGGGTGAAGATGATCTGGACGCCGGCCTCGCGGGCGCGCTCGACTAGGTTTGCGATCGGCTCGATGACGGTCTCGCTGCCCGGCGCGTACAGCGATCCTTCGGGATGACAGAACCCGTTTTGCATGTCGACGACCACCACTGCCGTGCGGTCTGGCTCGAGGCGCATAGCTAGGCGGTCGTACGGGCGGAGCCGTGAAAACGTTCGTGTCCGCTTCGGTGCAGGACCGCGGGTTCGTCGTTCTCGCGTGAGCCACAGCGCATCCGTCGCGACCACGAGCCGCCCTTTCATGTGACTGCCGAATAGGGAACGCGCTGGAACGGTTATTCGTGACTCGGCACGGTCCGTGCGCGAACTGACCAACGAGATGTGAGCATGCAATACAACCGCCTCGCTGAGTACGGCGTGATCGGCGACGGAAACACGGTCGCCCTCGTCGGTCGCGACGGTTCGATCGACTGGTGTCCACTCCCACACGTCGAGTCGCCGAGTGTCTTCGCCGCGCTGCTCGATGCCGACCGCGGCGGCCACTTTGCCGTCCGGCCAACGGGATCGTTCGACTCCGTCCAGCGGTATCGCGACCGGACGAACGTCCTCGAGACGACGTTCCGGGCCGCCAGCGGGGAAGCGACGGTGACGGACTTCATGCCCGTTGCGGAGGCGACCGAGTCGGACGACCCGCCGCCTGCCGTCTACCGGCGACTCGAGTGTGCAGACGGGCCGCTCGAACTCGAGATACGATTCGAACCCCGGTTCGACTACGCGCGAGAGATTCCCGAAGTCGAGTCGACAGGGGATGGCGTGGTTGCGACCGGCGACAGCGGTCGGGCAGTCCTCTCGAGCGACCTTCCGATCGAGCCGTCGGCCGGCGGCCACGCAGCGAGCGCGACGGTGAGACTCGAGGCCGACGAGCGATGCTGGCTGGTGCTCGGCTACGGCGAGGGAGTCCCGCTTGCGCCGGCCGCACACCGGGAGACGCTTCAGCGAACCGTCGACTACTGGCGGGAGTGGAGCCACGACTGCAACGGGACGGACTGTCCCGTCGGTGACCAGTGGCACGACCTCGCCGTTCGCTCGTCGCTCGTCCTCAAACTGCTCATCCACCGGCAAAGTGGCGCAGTGTGTGCGGCTCCGACCACATCGCTGCCCGAGGACCTCGGTGGCGTCCGTAACTGGGACTACCGGTACAACTGGATCCGCGACGCGGCCTTCACCGTCCGAGCGCTGGCCGAACTCGGTCATCTCGCAGAGGCACAGTCGTACTTCCAGCTGTGTCTCGACCACTGTCGCGAGCACGATCCTGCCGCGGTGCCGCCGGTCTACGGCCTCCACGGCAGCAGCGACTTCGAGGAACGCGTCCTCGATCACCTCGAGGGCTATCGCGGCTCCGCCCCCGTCCGCGTTGGCAACGCGGCCCGTAATCAGCACCAGCTCGATGTCTACGGCGAACTGATCCTCGCGATCTACGAGGCAATCCGCTACGGCGAGGCTGTGACACCCAACGACTGGGAAGTCATGCGCGACCTCATCGACTACGTCTGTGCGAGCTGGGACGAACCTGACGCGGGCATCTGGGAGGTCCGAAGCGATCCAGAGCAGTTCGTCTACTCGAAGGTCATGTGCTGGACCGCACTGGACCGCGGAATCAAGCTGGCCGAAGCCGCCGACGGCATCGACGCGCCCCTCGAGCGCTGGCGGACGTGTCGCGCGGACGTTCGAGCGGCGATCCTCAAGCGCGGAGTCAGCGACCGTGCGAACAGCTTCGTCCGGACGTTCGGCGACGAGGACACGCTCGATTCGGCGAACCTGCTCGTTCCGGTCGTCGGCTTCCTCCCACCTGATGACGACCGCGTGCAAGGGACAATCGACGCGACGATCGACCGGTTGGCGACCGACGACGGCCTCGTCCGGCGCTATGAGGGTGACGACGGCCTGTCGGGCACCGACAGCCCGTTCGTCGTCACCTCGCTGTGGCTCGTCACCGCACTCGCACTCGCGGGGCGAACCGACGAGGCGACAGCGCGCTTCGAGGCGATCCTCGAGTACGCCAGTCCGCTCGGACTGCTGGCCGAGGCGGTCGATCCCGAAACCGGCGACCAGCGCGGGAACTACCCACAGGCGTACAGCCACATCGGACTCATCAACGGCGCACTCTCGCTGGCCGATACAGCCGGCTCGAGCGCCCCATCGCCGGACACACCGGCACCGCTCGGCCGCGACGAGTCGCTCACAGCCCTCGACTCGAGCGCGGAGATCATCCGCCGACCGACCGACACGGAGTGAGAGACAATGAGTGACGATCGCACCCACGACTCGACCGACGAACGGACCGCTGACACGACCGACGCGCGTAAGCGCCGCTTGCGGGCCGACGGCGGCGACAGAAACCGAGACGAGGCCGACGGACAGGACGGCGACTCGATGCGGCCGGGCGAGATGATGCTCGCGCACCCGACGAAAGAGATCTGGCCCCAGTACGCCGTCGTCTCGCTTGGGATCTGGCTCATCGCGACCGCGCCGGCACTCGGCTACGAGAGCGCGCTGGTGTTCTGGAACAGCGTGGTGAGCGGGCTCGTCCTCGTCGCGCTCGCCGGACTCACCATCGTCCGCGAGAGTGGCTACGCGAACTACGCCAACGGCTTCGTCGGCCTGTGGCTGGTGTTCGCGCCGATCGCCTTTTGGGCACCGACGGCAGCGGCCTACGCGAACAGCGGCCTCGTCGGCATCATGGTGATCACGTTCTCGGTCCTGATCGTGATGCGCTCGGAGATGGATGGGCCGGCCGTTCCGCCGGGCTGGTCGTACAACCCCTCGACGGGCACACAGCGTGCGCCGCTGATCGCGCTCGGGATCTTCGGCTTCGTCGCCTCGTGGTACATGGCCGCCTTCCAACTGGGCTACATCGGTAGCGTCTGGGATCCGATCTACGGATCGGGCTCCGAGCAGATCCTCACGTCGAAGGTGTCGAAGGCGTTCCCCGTCTCCGACGCCGGCCTCGGCGCGGTGGCTTACTCGGTCGAGGCGCTGATGGGCTTCATGGGCGACCGGCGGCGCTGGCGGACGATGCCGTGGATGGTCGCGTTCTTCGGCGTCGTCGTGATCCCGCTCGGCTTCATCCAGGTGCTATTGGTGATCATGCAGCCGATCATGGTCGGGACGTGGTGTACCCTCTGTCTTCTCTCGGCCTTCGGCATGCTGTGGATGATTTCGCTGACGGTCGACGAGGTCGTCGCGATGGGCCAGTACCTCGTCCGGCTGACGCGCCGGGGCGATAGCCTCTGGACCGCCTTCTGGATGGGCGGGACGATCACCGAAGACGAGTCCGGCGTCGACGAAGCCTCGGAGCGACCGATCGGCGACTCACCGATCGGCGAGCCGTTCTGGGGCGTCTCGATCCCGTGGACGCTGCTGGCCGCGATGGCACTCGGCGCGTGGCTCATGCTCTCGCCGACCGTTTTCGGGACGACCGGCTTCATGGCCGACAGCAGCCACCTGGTCGGCTCGCTGGTTGTCTCCTTTACCGTGATCGCGACTGCAGAGCCCGCCCGCGCGATCCGATTCCTGAACGTTCCGCTGGCCGCCTGGATCGCCGTCGCCCCGTGGCTGGCCACTGGTGTCCCGACGCTCGCCGCGATCAACGCCGTCGTCGCCGGTGGGCTCGTGGTGTTGCTCAGCGTCCCCCGCGGCTCGTTCGAGGACCGTTACGGCGGCTGGGAGCAGTATGCCACCCTCGAGACGGTCGATCGACTGAACCCCCTCAGTAGCTAACCATGTCAGACGCAACAGACTCCGAAGTCGTCGTCGTCACAGGCGCATCGGCCGGCGTCGGACGAGCTACCGCTCGCACGTTCGCCGACCGCGGCGCGAAAGTCGGCTTGCTCGCACGCGGTGAAGACGGCCTCGAGGCCGCACGCGAGGATGTCGAACAAGCCGGCGGCGAGGCAGTCGTCGTCCCGACGGACGTTGCCGATCCCGGCGCGGTTGCAGATGCGGCCGAAACTGTCGAGGATGCGTTCGGCCCGATCGATGTCTGGGTGAACAACGCGATGGTCTCGGTGTTCTCGCCGGCCGCGGAGATGTCTGCCGACGACTACCGCCGCGTCACCGAGGTCACGTATCTGGGGTACGTCTATGGGACGCAGGCTGCACTCGAGCGGATGCGCCCCCGCGACGAGGGCACGATCGTCCAGGTTGGCTCGGCGCTGGCGTATCGGGGCATTCCCCTGCAATCGGCCTACTGCGGCGCGAAACACGCGATTCAGGGGTTTACTGAATCGGTTCGAACGGAGCTCATCCACGACGACTGTGACGTCCAGCTATCGATGGTGCAGATGCCTGCGATGAACACTCCGCAGTTCGAGTGGTCGAAAAGCCGGATGTCGAAGGAACCACAGCCGGTGCCGCCGATCTATCAGCCGGAAGTCGCCGCGCGTGCGATCCGATGGGCTGTCGATCACGACAAAGACGAGTTCTGGGTCGGCCGATCGACAGTGAAAGCGATTCTCGGCAACCGAATCATGCCGCGGCGGCTCGACACCTATCTCGCACGCGGTGGCTACGACTCCCAGCAGACCGACGAGCCGATCGATCCCGATCGAGCGCACAATCTTCACGAACCGGTATCGAGCGACTTCGGTGCACACGGCCCGTTCGACGATCGGGCGCGTGACCGGAGTTACCAGCTGCAGGCGTCGATGCATCGGCGAGGGCTCGCCCTGCTGGCCGGCCTCGTGGCTGCGGTTCTAAGCGTCCTGCTTGGCCGGCGGGCCGCGTCGACCGACGCCGAGTGAGTGGCGGTCTGACCGTCGTGCTTTTTGCACTTCTATTCAAATGGGTCACTAGTCACGTCAGATGCCATCGACGCGCCCCCGCACGTCCGTCGCCCTCCTCGTCCTGATCCTCGCCGGAGCGCTGGTGACAAGCGGCCTCGCTGGCCCGGTCCTCGCAGCCAGCACGACCGCAGCTTCCAGCGGGACGACTGCCGCCACTGTCGATCGAGCCGAACCGATCCCTCGTCTGGAATCGACCACGGCCACGACCGCCGCGGTCGCCCCACCGGACGACCGTCCCGAGAACCCATCGACCGAGAACACCGTCGGCTACGTCGAAGGCTACTGGTACGACGACGATCTCCCAGTCGACAACCAGTCGGACGCAGTCGTCGACGATGACGACCTCGAGCCTATCGTCTACCGAGCGATGGCCCGCGTCGAGGTACTGCGGGACCAAACGTTCAAAGAGGGAGTCGCCGTCGACGTCGTCTCCCGCGAAACCTACCGGCAGACCAACGACGAGCGCTTCGAGAACTATACGACAGCCGAGCGGGTAGAACAGAACATCGGCTACGAAGCGTTGTTTATCGTCGGCCGGGACACGACTGCGGTCAACGCGACCAAGACAGTGTACGGCGGTGCCGTCAAGGGCTACTACGATCCCGAGACTGACGAGATCGTGATCGTCTCCGAAAATCCCGAAACACCGGCGTTGGACGAACTCACGCTCGGCCACGAGCTCGTCCATGTCCTGCAAGACCAGCGGTTCAACCTCTCGGAGCTCAACGGCTCGACACAGGACGCGACCCTAGCGACGAAAGGGTTGATCGAAGGCGATGCGAGCTGGGTCGAACGCGAATACGAGCGGCGCTGTGGTGTCACGTGGGACTGTCTTACACCCCGTAGCGACCGGGGATCCGGCCAATTCGACGTCAATTGGGGCATCTACTTCGCTATCTACCAGCCCTACAGCGACGGGCCAGACTACGTCGACTACCTGCGCCAGCAAGGCGAGGGCTGGTCGGCAGTCAACGCGGCCTACGACGAGCCGCCGGCGACCACGTCGGCAGTCATCCACCCCGGCTCCGAGCGCGAGCCGGCCACCGTCTCGGTCCCCGACCGCTCGAGCGATGGCTGGCGACAGCTCACCGTCGATGGTGCAGTGGCAAACGACACTATCGGCGAAGCAGGGATGGTGGCGATGTTCGCCGCTGACGCGATGACTCAGGAGCAACCGTCGGTGCTCGACGGGACCGATCTCGACGTCATGGGCGGCGGGCGTGGGTTCAACTACGATCACACCGTCACCGACGGCTGGGCCGGCGACAAACTGGTTATCTACACCACCGACGAAATCGACAACGCGACCGACCCCACCGCCGCGGCGGGCAAGGCTGGCTACGTCTGGCGAACGGAGTGGCAGTCGACCGAGGATACCGGCGAGTTCCTCGAGGGGTATCGAGAACTGCTCGAGAACCACGGTGCCGAGCCCGTCACCGCCCGTCAAAACACGTTTGTAATCGACGATGGCGGCTACTCGGGCGCGTACTATTTCGAGCGAAACGGGACGACGGCGACGATCGTCCGCGCCCCATCGGTGGCAGCGCTGTCGAACGTCGACGCCGGTGCCGCGCCCGAAGCGACCGCCGGCTTCGGAATGACAGCCGTGGTCGGCGCGATCGCAGTCACGGTGTTCGGAATGGGTGTCTGGCTCGCCGTCGGCCGCAGGCGATAGCGACCGTCCTCGCAATATTTCTCATTCAATCGACTGGTTGCGTCGGACACGCTTCCACATCGAATCGACGGCGACCGTTCATCGCCGTTGCGCGCCGGCAGACGGGTAGCTTTTTTGCTTCCCGCGGGAAATCGGCGATATGTCAAATCCGTTCGGAACCGTGCCCTCGGAGGCGATTCTCGAGGGGGACGCGACTGATGCCTACTTCGAGCGCACGCGGGCCACGCTCGAGCACGCGGGGAAAAACCCCCACGTCGTCGCCGAAGTGACCGCCGACCAGTTCCCGACCGGGGAGTTCGAGGTTTTCACCGGCGTGAAAGACGTGGCGACGCTCTTTGAGGGCCGGGCCGTCGACATCGACGCGCTTCCCGACGGCCAGCTGTTCGACGGCGGCCCCGTCCTCCGAATCGAAGGCCCGTACCTCGAGTTCGCTGCACTCGAAACCTCGCTGCTCGGCTTTCTCTCCCAGCCGAGTGGCTTCGCGACGGCCGCACTCGAGACCAGACTGGCAGCGCCCGAGTCACTGGTGTTGTCGTTCGGTGCGCGCCACGTCCACCCGTCGATCGCGGCGACCGTCGAACGCGCCGCGTTGCTCGCCGGACTTGATGGCTTTTCCCACGTCGCAGCAGGGGAGATCCTCGGCCGCGAGGCAGGCGGAACGATGCCTCACGCACTCATGTTCTGTTTCGGCGAGGGCCACCAAGACGAGGCTTGGACGGCGTTCGACGAGGCTGTCGGCGACGACGTGCCGCGGATCGCGCTGGTCGATACCTTCTGGGACGAGAAAAGCGAGAGTCTGCTAGCCGCCGAAACGCTCGGCGACGATCTAGATGGCGTCCGCATCGACACGACAGGCTCCCGACGCGGCGACTTCCGCCACATCATCCGTGAAGTGCGCTGGGACCTCGACGCACGGGGCTACGATGACGTCGACATCTTCTGTAGCGGCGGACTCACCCCCGAAACGATCCGGGAACTGCACGACGTCGCCGACGGCTTCGGCGTCGGCAGTCACATCACCGGTGCCGACTCGGTGGACTTCAGTCTGGACATCGTCGAAATCAGCGAGGGATCGGAAGATCCCTCGAGCAGCCGGACGCAGTCCGGCGAAGACGGCGAACCCATCTCCAAGCGCGGGAAACTCTCCGGGGTCAAAGACGTCTATCGAACCCCCGACGGCGGCCACCATGTCACGCTCGCCGACCGCGACGGGCCGGCCGAGGGTGAATCGTTGCTCGAGCCATTGGTCCGCGACGGCGAGATCGTCCGCGAGTTCGACCTCGAGACGGCGACCGAGCGGTGTCTGGCCGACGCCGAGGCGGTCGGATTCGACTACAAGACGCCGTCACCCGACCGGTAGCTGCCTGAACTGGACTGGACGCAAGCGCGAAAAGACGCCAACGAAGGTACGATAGTTGACTTTTTGCCGGACGCGAGAAAACCGATCACCGATGGTCGCCGCCGCTGACCCCCCCACACTCTCGAATCGCGACGCAGCTTGCGATCCGCCTCGTCATCGTCTTTGCGGTCGGTGGCGTCTGTACGGTGCTCCTCCTCCCGGGACCGACACTGCTCTCGATCCCGCTGATCCTCATCGTCAACCTGTTCGTCCTCTGGTTTACCGTCCACTACGTGTTCGCGGCGCTGAACGCACTGCTCGAGACGAAACTCGAGCGGCTGGACCCCGATCGAGCAGCCGAATCGAGTGACTCCACGAGCTAGACGCGGGAACGGACTGCATTGCGCATTGCTATCGGTGTACTGAGTGTCTCGAAGAACTGTGAGCCCGTTCAGACCTGCTCGATGCTACCGTCGGCCTCGCGCTCGCGGAACACTTGGCCTTCGAACAGTGTGACGCCGACGTTGTCGTCCTGCCACGCATCCGGCGCGAGCTTTGCCTTCCGGCAGGTACGCTCGAGATACTCGCGGGCGGTCCAGCCGTTTTCAACTGGGACCGTCGGATAGAGCCAGCCACCCTCGCCGCCGTCGACGGCGACGCCATGGGTGCCGACCTCGAGGTCGGCCAGCGGGTCGTCAGTAAGCACGACGTTTCTGACGATACAGACCGAGACCGTCAGGTTCGACAGCTCAGAGGGACTCACCTCGGAACCACAGGAGTCCCCACTGGCGGCTTCGATCGCCGCGTCGACGATGACGTGGCCGAGCTGGTCGCCAGAGCGGTAGCCACCCGCACAGCCACGCAGGCTGCCGCGGCCGCGAGTCGACTCGAGGCGGACGAACGCCCCAGTTCGCTCGTAGAAGGCTTCGCGCATGCTGCCCGGTTGTTCTCGTTGTCCGTGTCGTACGTAGGAGTCGACGGCTTCGCGCGCGAGTTCGACCGCACGTGCACCGTCCTCGTAGGAAAGGTCGACGCCCTGTCCCTGGGACATACAGATAACCATGGCAGTAGTCGTCCTAAAGCGCTTCCATTCGTCGATGGGCGCTTTTTGGAGTCCCAATCGGGGGACTTATTCGGCAACCGCCCCTAGAATGACTGGGAGAGAGAGCCTGGCTGCCGCGATGGTCGCACCGGCAACGGCGCGACTACCTCTCGTGGACCGACTCCTCGAGTCGCTCCACGTACCTACCGTGAGCCGTCCCTTCGGGACGGATCACGCTCGTAACGTTGGCCAACCCTCCGGGGTGCCCAACGCCCGCGAGGAAAGTCCCCCCACCTGTTCGGGCAGGTGACCGGACGCAAGTCTGGAGCGGGAGACCGCTGGCTCTGGAACAGAAACGACACGTCTCGGCCCGACCGATGATGCGCGCGAACCCGACCGAGAGGAAGGGGAGCTAACCCGCAGAGGGAACGTGGTCGCATGTTGCTCGCGGTTGAACTCCGCAGGTCACGCTCGACGTGACCGACCACGCACTGACGGCCGAGGATCGATGGAACGGCGAACCCTCACCGGTGCAAGTCCGCGCCGTGGTAGCCCGAACACCCCGCGGCATCGCCGCGGACGGCGTGGACGCTCAGCCGAATGCCGGGATGAACAGAAGGGGGCTTACTCCTCTCACCCAGTTTCTACAGAGACCGAGGCGAGTAGCTGATACGGACTCCTCTCAGTCAGTTCCGGCGCACCCGCGAGCCGTCCTGCAGGTGCGCCGGTACCCAGTGATAGCAGACCGTCTGACGCCGTGACTCTGAGGGGAAAGCCCACGCTCGGGAGACGTGTCCTGTCATCCTAGAAAAGAATTTTATATTGAATTATCGTCTACGGAAGTGGATATGCCCTCCGAATTCAACAGCCAGCCGTCACCGGGGACAGTACTCGGTGTCGTCATCGTGATCATAGCGATCGTCGGAACCCGATTTCTCGGGTGGGAATGGGGAGGTGGACAACTCGCACCAACGGTCATCGCCGTCGTCCTCGTCGGCGGCGGCGCTTTGCTGGTCCTTCGTGATCGCCTAGGATGATCCCGCCCGGCAGCGATCCGCTGCTACGTTCATATTTGGATTATATTATGTGTCTATTTCCTCGATGATTTTAATATGATTAGTAGAGTATTATTCCATGACTAATGGCTACTACTAGAAGGAACACCCTCGTCGGGACAGCGAGTGCCGGAACAACGTTTCTGGCGGGCTGTAGCAGTATCCTCGGCGGGAATCCGGACGTGGTCGTATTCAACCGAACCGATAGCGAGTTGACGGCCGACATAACGCTCGTCGACACCGATGGCGAGGAATTGCTATCCGAAAGTGCGACCATCGACCCCGACAATGCGTTCGAACACGACGAGGTGCTGTCGTCGGGCACGCACACGCTCAGCGTCGATGTCGAAGGCGGTCCGTCCGGTGAACGGGAATTCGACGTCGAAGACGGCGATTCGTTACAAGCCCGTGTCGATGAAGACGATATCGAGTTTAACAAACTCTGACACAAGCAGGTATGTCGGTGCCGATGCAACCTCGAGAGCGCGCCTCGAGGGGACTCGCGTTTCGGGTTTTCCGGAGACGAAGCAGTTTCGAATACAATATTGGTACTAGCAATAGGGTATAGGTACCGCCACGGGTAGTGAACGTGATGGCATCCGGACACGGACAAGGGCGGGGAGCGAGAACGACCGGCCGCCGAAAGCGACGACGGAAACTCAATCGACTCGTCTCTGACCGCGAGTTGTGCCGACGAAAGACCGGTCAGACGGTCGTCTACTGGCGAGCAGACGGTCGCGGGGACGGGACGGTCGATTCGGCGAGTACTGGAACCCCGAACTAGGCCGATGGCAACCACAAGTGACGACGAGCGGATAGTCAGCCTCAGTGAAGGCCGATATCTCTGTGGGCTGTTGACCCTGACGCTGGCCGACGACCCACCGATTAGCAACAGCGAACTGGCCGACTTCCTCGAGGTCAGCGCGGCGAGCGTGACCGAAATGCTCGACAGCTTCGAGAAGGAGGGACTGGTAACGCACGAACCGTACTACGGTGCCGAGCTAACAGCGTGTGGCGAGCGCGTAGCCCGGGAATTCCGCTGGCGACGCTGTGCTGTCCAACGGTTTTTCGAGGTCACGTCACGCGTCCAGTTACAGAGCGAACAGGCCTATCGTATTGGCCGACTGCTCTCGCACGAGGACGTTTGCAAGCTCAGCGACCGATTCGATCAGCCATGCAGCAAGTACTGCGAGGCAACCGAGCCCGACGAGTGCAATATGCTGGTCTCGTGATCGACAACGGGCAGTGACGGTTTCGCGGCTCCCCCTTCCGCTCGATTACCAGCGATAATTTCACAAGCCGAGACGAGAGCCCGTATCAAACCCGAAACGGTTTCGTCGTCTATAACGGTTAAGTTGTTTTAGGTCAACCTAAAACTAAGGATGCAACGGACGATCGCTGCAGGGAGACTCGAGTGGTGGTATTCACATCGGTGCCCCGGTTGCGGGGGATGTCAGGCTGGTGGTTGGAGATGATCGTGGAGATGTTCTCGGGGGTAGCCATCGAAACGTGGGCGATCATCGGGTCGCTCGTTGCACTGTCGGTCCTGGTAGTCGAAATTGGACGGGTCGTCGTCAATGACACGATCGTATCCTGGTTCAGTGAGTCGGAGTCCCTCCAGCCAGTTGGTGGAGCGGTACTCGGGTTGATTCCTGGCTGTGGGGGAGCGATCGCCGTGATGCCACTGTACGGTCGTGGTGCCGTCGGGTTCGGAACCGTCGTCGCGACGTTGGCGGCGACGGCCGGCGATTCGGCGTTCGTCTTGCTCGCTGTTGCACCCGAAGTGGCCCCGATCGCGTACGGGATCGCATTCGTGACGGCGGTTCTCTCCGGGCTGCTAATAGAAAAATACGGGACGGGGACGGCCCGAATCGATCGGATCGTCAGACAGCCGGCGACGGCCGCCGACGGCGGCATGGCCACTCGATCCGGGCACGCGGCCTGTGGCACTGCCCGTCGGCCGGCCAGTTCGGTCGCTACCGCGGCAAACCTGTGGTCGTGGGCCGTGCTGGTTTCGTGGTGGACAATCGCCCTCGTCGGACTGGGCGTCAGTATGCGCGCACTCCTCACGCAATCAGAGCCACAGCTCGTCCTCTGGGAAACCGACGTCATAGCGGCCGTCGGCGTGACAGGGATCGCCCTCTCCGGATACGTGTACGTCCGCGGAACGGCACCGGCCACCGATCGGACCAGTCTGGATCAATTCGTGTCCGCGCTGTGGCGGAGTGCCGCGTCGACGAGCCGGATCGTCCTCTGGGTCGCAGTCGCACTCCTCGCGTTCGAACTCGCGACCGTGGCCGACATCCAGTTTGCACAACTGCCGACTGCGGGGATGCTTGCACCCATCGGCGGTGCTCTTATCGGGGCACTACCGGGCTGTGGTGTGCACGTCGGGATCGCCACAGCGTACGGCGAAGGTGCGATCCCGTTTTCGGCACTTCTCGCCAACGCGATTAGTCAGGACGGCGATGCGTTCTTCCCGCTGCTGGCGATCGACTACCGAGCAGCGATCGTCGCGACGATCTATACGGTGATCCCCGCCGCCGTCGCCGGTGGTGCCGTTCACATCCTCTGGCAGCTGTTCGATCTTCCTCAATTCTGGTTCGCACTGGCAGGGTAAACTACGGTTCCGACTCGGTTTTCACACCGATCGCATCGTCTATCGTGCTCGCTCGCGGCGCTTCCGGGCGATGGCTTGTCGGTGTTACATTGGTCACGACGTCCTGCCGGAGTCCAACGCGAGCGCGAGCAAGCGTTGGATGCCAGGATCGAAGGCAAGCGTGACTGCTGATCAACGTGACGCACTCGAAAGGAGTGAGCGTCCTGACGGAGATTTGAACACGCCAAGATGTTCCGGGCATGCAGCGCAACGCGCCGTTCCGGGCTGCAACTTGTCTGCTCAAATCTCCACGTTAGAGTTTCGCCGACACTGAACGCTCGCTGCTCACGGCTTCGCCGTTCGCTTTTCGTGGCGCTAACGCGCCACGCATCGCTCGCGGTTTGGTGTCGGCAGAAACGTCCTGACGGAGATTTGAACTCCGGTCCCTGGCTCCGCAAGCCAAGAGGATAGTCCACTACCCTATCAGGACTCATCTCTACGTAACCCGGTGAACATTAAAGCCCTTTCGAAACGAAGCCGTCGCTGGCTGTCGATTCCTGCTGTCTGTCGACACGTCTCGAGAGATAGCGTGTCACAGTATCCAGCCAGGGATTTATATACTGAAAGGCGGCCAGGTGGGGTATGTGTCCCTGCTCGAGCCCCGACAGGTCGTGGCGGTTCCGTGCTGGGTCTGTGACGACGGAATGGGTCGATCCGGCCAGTATGCGTACTGTATACGTCGAACACTCCCACACAGGAAAGCAGCGAATGAATAACGCTTATGCGCGGGCTACCCATGCACGAGCATAGAATGAGCGACATCGAGGGTGTATACGAGGATCTTGAGGCCGACGTTTCTCTCGAGGAGTTTCGCGAGGCCGTCGAGGCGAAAGTCGAGCAGATGGGGGGACTCGCGGACGAGGAGACGGCGGCGATGCTCGTCGCTCACGAAGTCGGCGAGAGCGAGGTCGGTGGCATCGCCGACATCGAGCCCGGCATGGAAGAGGCGAAGTTCGTCGCCAAGGTGATCTCGATCGGCGAGAAACGAACCTTCGAGCGTGACGGCGAGGACGAAGACGGGCAAGTCGTCAACGTCGAGGTCGCAGACGAAACCGGCTCGGTTCGGGCGGCATTCTGGGATGACCATGCCGAAGCCGCTATCGAAGAGCTCGAGGATGGACAGGTCCTCCGGATCAAGGGCCGTCCCAAAGAGGGCTTTTCCGGCGTCGAGGTCAGCGTCGACGATGTCGAACCCGACGACGACACCGAGGTCGACGTGCAGGTCTCCGATACGTACGCGATCGAGGACCTCTCGCTTGGCCTCTCGAACGTCACCCTCGTCGGCCTGCTTTTGGACACCGACAGCGTGCGCACGTTTGACCGCGACGATGGCTCCGAAGGGAAAGTCTCCAACCTCGTCCTCGGGGATTCCACCGGGCGCGTACGCGTAACACTCTGGGACGAACAGGCCGACCGTGCCACAGCACTCGAGGCCGGGACGACCGTCGAGGTGATCGACGGCTACGTCAAGGAACGTGACGGACAGCTAGAACTCCACGTCGGCAACCGCGGTGCCGTCGAGGAAATTGACGAAGACGTCGAGTACGTCCCCGAGAGCACGCCGATCGAAGACCTCGAGATCGGCCAGACGGTCGATATCGCGGGCGTCGTCCGCTCTGCCGACCCCAAACGCACGTTCGACCGCGACGACGGCTCCGAAGGACAGGTCCGAAACATCCGCGTCCAGGATGCGACCGGCGACATCCGCGTGGCACTGTGGGGCGAGAAGGCCGATATCGACGTGGGGCCGGGCGACGAGGTCGCACTCGGCGACGTCGAGATTCAGGACGGCTGGCAAGACGACCTCGAGGCGTCCGCCGGCTGGCAGTCGACGATTACGGTCTTAGAATCCGAGCCAGCCGGCTCGAGTGGGTCGACGGATGCCGACAACTCGAGCGACGAGAACGCTGGTCTGTCTGCCTTTGCCGGCGATGGAACCGACGAGGAACCGGCAACAGATGGCACCGACACCGGGTCGACGAAGACCGAGCCCGGCGACGCCGGATCGGACGAGCCGGCGGACGGCGAGGAACTCGAGTTTACCGGTGTCGTCGTGCAGGCGGGCAATCCGGTCGTCCTCGACGACGGGGAGGAGACCATGAGTGTCGCAACCGATGCCGACGTCGGTCTCGGTGAGGAGGTAACCGCCCGAGGGATCGTCCGCGATGGTCGTCTCGAGGCAAACGACGTGTTCTGACGCCTCGAGCAACCCATCACGAACCTAGGAAAAGCGTTAAGGGCGTTAGCTTCGCCTATAGTGATATGAACGTCGAACTCCCGTTCGCCCCGGTGGACACCATAATCCGGCGGAACGCGGGCGAGCTTCGGGTGAGCGCCGACGCGTCCAAGGAACTCGCAACGCGGATTCAGGAACACGGGAGCGAGCTCGCGATCGACGCCGCCAAGGAGGCGACGGCGGACGGCCGCAAGACACTGATGGCCCAGGATTTCGGGGTCGAGGCGGTCATCGACAAAGACGACCTCGAGTTACCGGTCGCACCGGTTGATCGCATCGCTCGGTTGGAGATCGACGACCGCTATCGCGTCTCGATGGACGCCCGCGTCGCGCTGGCCGACATCCTCGAGGATTACGCCGACAACGTCGCCCGGGCGGCGGCGATCCTCGCACGCCACGCCGACCGGCGGACGATCACCAACGACGACATCGAGACGTACTTTTCGTTATTCGAGTGAGCAAATGCAGTTCGGCTACAGCGAGGACTGTCTCGCACACGATCCCGGTTCGCGACACCCGGAGTCGCCGGACCGGCTACGAGCGATCCGGGAACGACTGAAGCGCAAACACGGCGTCGAATACGTCGAGGCCGACCCCTGCGACCTCGAGACGATGGCTGCCGTCCACGATCGGGAGTATCTCGAAGAGGTCCGGGAGTTCTGTGAGAACGGCGGCGGCAACTGGGATCCTGATACCACCGCCGTCGAAGCCACCTGGGATGCGGCTCGCCGGAGCGCTGGGCTCGCCTGTTGGGCCGCCGAATCGGCACTCGAGGGAGCGACAGGTCGCGAGACGCCGTTTTCGATCGGCCGGCCGCCGGGCCACCACGCGATCTACGACGACGCGATGGGGTTTTGTTTCGTCAACAACGCCGCCGTCGCCGCCCAGTATGCGCTCGATCACGACGACTACGACGTCGACCGCGTGGCGATCCTCGACTGGGACGTCCACCACGGCAACGGGACACACGACATCTTCTACGACAGCGACGACGTGTTCTTTGTCTCGATCCACGAGCAGGGACTCTATCCCGGTTCCGGCGACATCGACGAAACCGGCGAGGGCGACGGTGCGGGGACGACGATGAATATCCCGATGCCGGCTGGCACCGACGAGAACGGCTATCTGGCCGCCATCGACGGGCCGATCGCCGCCGCGTTCACCGCCTTCGATCCGGATCTCGTCCTCATCAGTGCGGGCTTTGACGCCCACCAACACGACCCGATCTCGCGGATTCGGCTCTCGACGGAAGCCTATGCACTGATGAGCGACCGCATGCGGTCACTCGCCGACGACCTCGACGCTGCATTGGCCTTTATCCTCGAGGGCGGCTACGGACTGGACGTCCTCGCCGACAGTGTCGCGCTCGTCCACGAGACCTTCGACGGCCGCGAACCGATCGAACCCGACGACGACCCCAGCGACAAGGCGATAGACACCCTCGAGGACGTGCTCGACGAACACGACCTCGACGTGGATGTCGACAGCCTCTGAGACGCTATCAGGTCTGTCTCAGGGCTGTGGGTCGAAATACGCTGCCAACTCTTGCCCGAACTCGTCGAGCAACGCCACGATCTCATCGTCGACGAGGACCTCGTAGTCGTCCTCGAGTGCCGTCTCGACGTGTGCCCCGAGGCCGACATCGAAAAGCCGGTCGCTTTCGAGGAACTCGCGGGCCGTGGTAAACGATCGCGGGCGCTCGGTGACGTACCGGCCGTCCTCGATGAAGGGCCCGTAGGCGTCGGGGTCGTCCGCGTAGGCGTCGTAGAAGCCGGCGGCATGGTCACGGACCTGAATCGGCGGCCCTTCGTGGCGCTCGACGGCTGGCCGTTCGCTGACGGCGAGTTCGGCAAAGACGACGGCGGTGTCGTCGGCGAACGTCGTCGCCCGGAACACGTCGAACCCGCGATCGTCGAGCCCGTTCGTGATCCCGTCGAGTGACTTGTAGAGTTGCGGGTAGAGTTGATCCTCGACGAGATCGGGGGCGTCGAACCGGACAGCGATGGGTGTGGTGGCTCGCCGCTCGAGGTGCTCGCGGAGCGCTGCGTCGGTGAGTGGCTCCGGGTCGTCGGCATCGAAGTAGTCCGGTCGGGGAGCCGTGAGGAACGCGCGGGCATAGTGTTGGAATCGCGCGACGTTCTCGGCCGCACAGACAGCAGCGACGTTGCGCTCGGGATCGGTGGGGTCGATGACGACCAGCGGATCGTCAAAACTCACACGACCGTGCTCCTCGGGGTCGAGTTCGACCGGCGGGTGCCAGTCGGCGGCAGCCTCGAGCAACGGCCGAAAGCCACCGTACTCACAGACGAGCAGCTCGGTGAGATAGCCGCTAAAGCCCTGCGTTCGGAGGTCGCTGCCGTAGACACCGATCCCCTTGAGAAACTGCTTCGTGACCCGGACGTCGCCGGCAAGATCGTCGTCGAGTCGCTGCTCGAGATACTGCGTGTGAAAGGGCGTCCGGTCGACCGCCGATCGGATTTCCGTCGCCGACTCGAGACGAAAACAGGGGACGACGTCGATGTCGAACCCCTCGACTTCGCCTTTCACGTAAGGATGTTCGGCGTACTCCTCGTGGCCGTCGGGGACCGTCGCGTGGCCGACCTCGAGACCGTACTCTTCTAAGGTGTCGCGGTCGAGCGCCGGTGGGAAGCGGACGAAAATATCGATATCGCGGTCGCCGCTGATCCAGGTGTTTCTGGCCGTCGAGCCGACCTGCAAAACGTCGGCGTCGGCACACCGCTCCGTGGCCGCCGTCTCGGCACGCTCGATCAGCCGATCGGCAACCTCGCGCAGCCGTGCCCGTTCCTCGGCAGCCGGATCGACGCGGTCGCGTACCGCGGCGACGACCCGCTCGGCGTTACCGTCAGCGTCCTCATCGCTCATGGCTGGATACACTCGAGCGGTGCGTGAAAGGGTATCGAACCCGCTGCCGGGAAAACGAAAGTCCTATTAAATGCACCCGGCAACAAGGGAGTAAGCCGAAGTAGCTCAGATGGTAGAGCACCTCGCTGTTAACGAGGTTGTCCCAGGTTCGAGTCCTGGCTTCGGCGCTGTTTTCTGAGCACCCACTCGCGAGGAGCGGTCGCTCCGAGCGGACCCGGCGAGAAAACCGGCGGAACGAGCCAGACTCGAACGCGCAAGTTGCACGCAGCCGAACGAAGTGAGGCCGACCGTCTCGCATCTGTTCGAGTCCTGGCGTCGGCGCTTCTCACGATTTCCCGCTCGACCAGTCGACGGTCTCTGTTGGCGATCGGCAACTGACCATAGGCTGCGTTGGGGCAGGATTAACGTTGTTCGGCAGTGACATAGGTCCATGACCAGCGATAGCGACGATCGACGGGGAACCGACCACCACGGCCACGACATCATCGACCCGCTCTACGTGGGCATCGTAACCGTCTCGAGTTCGCGAGCGAACGACTCCGATCCCGACGATCCGGGCGGCGACACCATCCAGGACTGTTTCGAAGCCGAAGGCCACGAGGTCCGCGAGCGACACCTCGTTCGGGACGACTACGCCGCGATCCGGACCGCCGTCCGGGGACTGGTCGCCCGCCAGGATATCGACGTGGTCTGTACCACCGGCGGCACGGGCGTCACTGTCGACGACGTCTCCCCCGAGGCGACCGCCTCGCTATTCGAGCGCGAGCTGCCGGGCTTTGGCGAGTTGTTCCGGTCGCTGTCGTGGGAGGAAGTCGGCACCCGCGCGATGGCGTCTCGTGCAACGGCGGGGATCGCCGTCGATACGCCGGTGTTCTGTCTGCCCGGCAGCAAAAGCGCCTGCGAAACC
This sequence comes from Natrinema hispanicum, assembly GCF_004217335.1. GTDB lineage: Archaea > Halobacteriota > Halobacteria > Halobacteriales > Natrialbaceae > Natrinema > Natrinema hispanicum. Next base: position 1,000,447 of record NZ_SHMP01000003.1, on the reverse strand, counting down.
GCCTGTGAGGAGTTGATCGTCCCCGAAGCGCCCCACCTCGCGGGGCTGGCGACGCGCCACCGCGCCGGGACGGACGAGCCGACGCTGACGGAGTATCAGGAGTAGCCAGCGGCTCACGGCTCGAGATGCAGCGAGCGAACCGGACAGCAAACGTTAATTAGCGTGCACGGTTTGTGCCGAGTGGAGGGCCCTTAGCTCAGTCTGGTAAGAGCGCTCGGCTCATAACCGAGTGGTCGTTGGTTCGAATCCGGCAGGGCCCATGGAACCTGCGAGCGACAGCGAGCAGTGTGGAATGGACCGCTGACGGATTCGAAGCAGGGAGCAGCTTGCTGCGACCGTGGTTCGAATCCGGCAGGGCGCTCTGTGAACGCGAAATCGATCTGCTCGAGAAACCGTTGCCCGCGTTTCGACACCGTGCTGTGCGATCCCGACTCACTTACTCTGAACGCGGGGTCGGCACCGCGATCGCACCGCAACGCCGGCGGGGTCGGTTCGCGCGCAGCGCGAACGCCCCCTTGGCGGATGTCGCCAAGGCGACAGTGCCAAAAAATTACAGCGCCCTACCCCTGCCGCCGCACGCAGATCTCCAGTTGAAGCAGACGAAACGGTGGTTGTTCGTCAGTATCGGGGCTTCCGAGGATGAGCAACCCCCATATCAGATATATGATAGTTATAGTGGTAATACGATCGGATTTCTATAGTACCTCAAGCGAATAGATAGTACAAAATATATATATATATATATATATATAACAACGATCTTAAATTCATTCTAAAATGGATAAGAGGAGTCTTCTAAATGCAGTCACCCTAATGGACGGGAGACTAATTGAGCGTCGGAATGAAATTAAGAGAAAATTAACTGAACATCTAATAGCCCATAACTATGTATCAGGTCAGTTTGAGATTCACGATGTTCAGAAAGCCATGGAGCGGGAGACCGGATTGGAAGTAAAAGAAGCAGCTATTGAGTCCGCATTACAGTCTTTAGAAGATGACGAAGTTGTTAAGCATGTCTCTGGAGACACCTATCGAGCAACTAATCCACCTACTAAAAAGAATTTTGCAACCGAGTTTGAACCAGTATGGTTTGAATATAAAGACTTACTAGAAAATAGCAATTATGATAGACAAATCGATTATAAAATAGACAATCACAAAAATGCGCTTGAGGATTTCTTCCTTACATTCTTCCATACCGCTTTGGAAAATTCTGGTGATTTAGATCATTCAGATGGGAATACGCTATTAAATAATGACTTTCCCTCAGTTTTATCAGATGTCGTAGAGAGAAGGTCATTTTTGGAAGAGGATATTTTCAAAGAGAAGTTAGAGGAGTACGTAGAAAACAGGTCTTCTACATTACTCAGATTCACGGGTACGATTTACACTGGAATAGTTAATTTCGATCTCTTATCTAGAGAACGATATATAGATTTCAGCAATGCGCCTGATGCTAATAAAATTCTTTTTCTTGACACAAATATCTTGATAGGTTTGCTTTGCAAGACAGACCCTATTCATCCCCTTGTTTCAAGCATATGTGATCGGTCACAGGAGTTAGGATATGATCTCTATTTCCTACCACCCACATCAGAAGAACTTGAATACGTGATTGAGAAGGCCGATAAATTCCTCAATACGCCTTCAAAAACGGGAAAAGAAGCCGATAATCAATTCGTAGTAGATTTCACTAATAGGGGAAATATACATAGGACGGAGAGATATTTCACAGAGATAAACAGATGGAGAAAGACATTAGATGAAAATTGGAATATTACTCAGTGGAATGATAATACGCAAATTAATGAGACGGATTATACACTGATAAAGAACTGGGTTCGGAAAGTAGATGAATTGGAATCTGATGGTGAAAAATCAGCAGAACAAATCGCCCACGATACCAAACTCATCGCCTCAGCTACCGCCGTTCGTTCTTCAATCTCAGATGACTTACTGGTAGGACCATTTGTTGTCTCTAATAACTCATCTCTTTTATCAATAAATGATTTTGGAAAGAAAGAAACTTGGGAAAATGGTGTTGTTATTCATCCCCAAGGTTGGTTAGATTATCTTGTTGCCTTTTCCCCAGCAAAATTCACTGAAAATGAAAAGGAGGATGTTGCCGAAGCAATAATTAGTACTGCATCAACCTTTGATCAAGGGATAGATCTAGATGGCTATCTCGATATTTTGGCATCCCGTTCAGAGCTTGAGGGGGAGAACAAAGAGTTTCTAAAAGATATTGTATATGAGACACCGATTATATCGAAATTAGAATCTACTATTGAAGAAGGTGATAATGAATTATTAGAGTCTGAGGGAAGAGAATTAATGAATCAAGTGAATGAACTACTGCGAGAGAAGGTCGATAACGACAAGCAGCTAAGGAATGTGTCCGAATCATATAAAGAAGAGAAGGAACGTAGAAAAATAGAAGAGGAAAAAAGAAAGGAACTTGAGAAGGTGATTGAAGATACCTCTGGGCTAGAAATCACAAATATCCAGAAATCAAATCAGGAGATGAAGGTACAAGTTACGCAAGATATGAGGCAAAATATCGAGAAGTTCTCCAATGATCTTGAGTCGGCTTTAGAAGGATCATTTGATAAAAACAACGTACCTGAACCACCAGATGACTATTCAAACGTAGATAGTGTGATCAGCTGGTTGGAGAAAGTTGAAAAGATCCTATCTACTGCAGAAAAAATCCCTGACAAAGCTAAACAACTCCAACCTTACGCAATAGGCCTTTTAGCGTCTTTAGGAGCCTAGTTAATGCGGTGAGATTAGTAAATCTGATTTATTTTCTCTAGTTCCTCCCTGGGTTTCCACGTCAACAAAATCCGAGTCCCGAGTATACACACGAACCGTGACTCGTCGTGTGCATCGCTCGAGTCGACCCGTCGGTTACCCCGCCGGTTTGCTCTGGTGACGGATACGCTCTACCGGCTGTGAGCCGACAGCGGCCGTTCAGTGAGTCAAAAACGAGGAGTTCAGTGGCCGTGTGTCGAGTCTGCAAGTCAGGACCATGGCGACGATGCATACCGACGAGACGCACTCGAGCGCGCACCTGACTTTGCCGACTGCAACACGACCAACGCAGTGGTGAGTGCCTGCAACGTTCCGAAGTGCGTCCAAGCTGCCCGCCAGGGCCTCGAGCGCGATGACCTCACACTCGAGCAGCGCCGAGACGCTGTCGACGCGAACAGTGGCGTTCGACGGTGAAATCGAGATTGCTGTCACTACTGAGTTCGGTTTTCGCTCGAGAACCGCCGGCCAGAGCCAGCGGTTGAGCCCCTCCATCCGAGAGGGAGTGTCTCAGACGAGCTGCTGTACTGATGTTCCGGTAGGTCCGCAGTGTGGGTTGTGATTGCACCAGCACTGACTGACAGGAGTCTGTCTCACTCGAGAGGGCCTGAGATCGGGTGATGATGTGGCTATTGACGGTGGACCGATCCCAGGAGGGCGGAGCGGGTCCGTCTGTCTCGAAGCCGATCGGATTCGATCTGGCACCGACGGAATGCCCCCTCCGCCATCTACGGATTTGAAGTGTGTTGAAATAACCCTGGTGGCCGAATGACTGGTACCGTAACAACTAACAGGAATTACCGGAAACAATGAACTACCTCCGGAACAGCCGGAGGGACTTCCCCCACCCCCCATTACCGTTTTGCGAAACACCGAGTCGATCGAAAGCGGTGCGTGCTGCGTTCTACGGTGATCGCTGCCACCGTGTCACCGCAGCGACGCGCGGTCGCTCGCACAGCCACACAACCCAAAGCCGAAACCCCGAAACCCATCCACCACCTACGAGCGCCCATGAGCGAAAAGACGGGGACGTTTGTCGTCACGCACGCCGAGCCAGAGTCGGCGGTCGTCCGCGACGTCGAGACCGCACAGGTCCACCCCCTCGCGTCGAATCCCGGCCTCGAGGTCCACAACGTCCTCGAGGCGACCGTCGCACCGGAACCGCCACTGGAGGTTGCGTGGGAAGTGATCGACGTCGCGGAACGGCGCTCGATCGAGTTGGTCGATAGCGATCTCGAGCCGACCCAGCACGAAAAGGCGCTGGCAGCCGACGCCGAGGTCGGCGACCTGATCCAAGAAGAGCGCGCCGGGACGGGCGAGCTGCACGTGTTCTGTCTCCCCGAAGGCGAGCTCGAGGCAGCAGCTCAGGACGTCCTCGAGGACGAGGAGACGGTCGCGCGAGCAGCCAGACTCGAAGCGGTTCGCGTAGAGGTGCGATGTTCGGCAGCCGACGGCGTGATGAGCGTCCGCTATCTGCCGGAGTGATACGGACTCCTGTCAGTCAGTGCCGGCGGGACCGCGACCTGCACTGCGGTCCCACCGGAACAGCGGGACAGCAGACCGTATGCGCCAGTAGGTCGGCGTCGCGAGTGGCGATGCCGTCGGGTTCGATTCGCTGACACGCGGCGATGAAAGGGAGTCGAAATGGAGAAGGCTTACTTCGGGGGCCTGCAAGAGAAGCGATATATGGCGTATTTCGACGTACCGGAGATCGAATACAACCGGTACAGTAACCGCCAACTCGCGGCGGTTCCGCTCGCGGTCCTCGCGGTTGCATTGCTCGTCCTCAGTGGGTCGTTTCTCGTGTACGGCACGCCGGTGCCGCTGGGGATGGACTTCGCCGGTGGGACGGAACTGACCGTCCAGACGACGGCGTCGGCCGACGAGATCTCGGCGGCGTTCGATCAACAGCCCGAATCGGTGACTGGGGCAGGCGGCGAGAACCAGTATATTGTGCAGTTCGCCTCGACCGACTCCCAGTCCCTGCGAGAGCAGGCTGAATCGAACCTGGCCCAAGACGGCGACAGCGCGATCGTCCAATCGATCTCGTCGACGTCGGCGAGCTTCGGGGAGGGAAGCCAGCAGACGGCCCTTATGGGACTCGTCATTGCCTTCGTCGGGATGAGCGCGATCGCCTTCCTGCTGTTTCGGACGTTCGTCCCCTCGATCGCGATCGTCATCTCGGCGTTTTCGGACCTTATGATCCCGCTTGCGTTCATGCGACTCGTCGGGATTCCGCTCTCGCTTGGGACGGTCGCCGGCCTGCTGATGTTGATCGGCTACTCCGTCGACTCCGACATCCTGTTGAACAACCACGTCCTGCGCCGTAGCGGTGACTTCTACGAGAGTACCTACCGCGCGATGCGCACCGGCGTCACGATGACGGTCACGTCGATGGTCGCGATGCTCGTGATGGGCGTCGCGGCGTTTCTGTTCGGCATCGACCTGCTGGCATCGATCGGTATCATCCTGTTCGTCGGCCTCGCAGCCGACCTGATGAACACCTACATGTTGAATCTAAGTCTGCTTCGCTGGTACAAATTCGAGGGGGTCCGCTCATGAATCCGATCAGCGCCGTCAAGTCCAACTGGCGGGTGCTCTTGCTGGTGGCGTTCGTCGGCTTTGCCGTCGTCGCCCTGTTCATCCCCGGTGGTATCGTCGCCGACAACAGCGTCGCCGGAAACGAAAGTCTCCAGGACAGCCCCACGAACCTCGAGTTCGGCCTGGGTCTCGAGGGCGGGACCCGGCTACGGGCCCCCGTCACGGGGATGACCGCCGAGGGGATCGCACCCGACGCGGTCAGCGACAACGGGCAAGTCGACCAGAATCGGATCGACGAAGTCGAGGCAGCGCTCCGCGGTGATGGGGCAGAGCAACTCGGCCTCGAGCCGGCAAACGCCAGCGTCCACGTCCAAGACGACGGGACGGTCGTCGCGGAGGTGTTCACCGACGACGTCAGCGACGCGGAGTTCGCTGCAGCACTGCAATCGGCAGGCGCTGACGTCTCCGAAGACGATATCCGCGACGGCGTGAGCCAGCGGACCCGCGATCAGATCATCGAGACGATCCAGACGAAGATCAACGCTGCGGGGCTCTCCGGTGGCACGGTTTACGAGCAGACGACGCCGAACGGCGACCACTATATCGTCGTCGAAGTGCCCAACATGGGCTCCGACGAACTCCGCACCATCCTCTCCGAGCGCGGCGTCGTCGAGGTCGTCGCCTACTATCCCACCGGAAGCGGGAACCAGACCAACGAAACGGTGCTGACCGGCGACGATATCGCCAGCGTCGACCCACCCCAGCAGCCACAGTCGCGGCCGGGACAGGCGAGTCAGGGCTACGTGGTCCCAGTCCAGGTCAGTGAGGACGCCGCACCCGGGTTCCAACAGCAGATGAACGACCAGGGCTTTACCGACCCGAACGAAGGGATGGGCCGGTGTAGTCTTGACACCACCAACGGAACCGTCGACTTCGACCACGAGAACGAGCAATACTGTCTGGTGACGGTCACCGACGGCAAGCCCGTCGCCGCACACAGCATGGGCTCGCGTCTGGCCGAAACGATGCGAAGCCAAGAGTGGGCCAACGACCCCACCTTCCAGATGGGTGCCCAGAACCAACAGGACGCCCAGTCACTCTCGGTCAATCTGAAAGCCGGCAGCCTGCGCGCACCGCTCGACTTCGGTGAGAGTCAGATCTACTCGATCGAAGCGGCCCACGCCGACCAGTTCAAACAGTACTCGTTGCTGATCGGGCTCCTCTCGGTGTTCACCGTCAGCGGCGTCGTCTACGCCCGCTATACGGACACGCGCGTCGCCCTGCCGATGATCGTCACGGCACTGGCAGAGGTCGTCGTCTTGCTCGGATTCGCCGCGCTGATACGCATGCCGCTGGATCTCTCCCACGTCGCCGGGTTCATCGCCGTCGTCGGGACCGGGGTCGACGACCTCGTGATCATCGCCGACGAAGTGATGGACGAAGGCGACGTCAGTTCGGAACGAGTCTTCCAGTCACGGTTCCGCAAAGCCTTCTGGGTCATCGGAGCCGCCGCGGCGACGACCGTCGTCGCCCTCTCACCGCTTGCCGTCTTGAGCCTCGGCGACCTCCGCGGGTTCGCGATCATCACCATCCTCGGCGTCTTCATCGGGGTATTGATCACTCGCCCCGCCTACGGTGACATCCTCCGTCGGCTGCTGACCGACCGCTAACGCTCGCTTTGGGCGTTTTCATCGCCCGTCTCGACATCGTGGACACCAGTTGACAGTGTCGCCATCACCGTGTGCAGACGCGAATCGTCCGAAACCGGGTCGTTACACGACGGACAGCTCGGCATTCAGATTACCACGATACCACAGCGCTGCGAGTGTCACAAGCGATCAGCTGGCAGGTACAGCACGCTCGGACGAAGATTGGTAACTCGTCAGCAGGCGTCGTTCCCTGGCCGATGAGCGGCGTCGGGCCGATCGGCGCTACTCTCGAGAGCGAAGAGGATCGCATCGACGTACTCGAGCGCTCGTATCGACATCCCGCCCGTTTCTGAGGGCCGTCCTCTTCTAGATTTACAAGCGGGGCAACGAAGAGGAGCTGAGCTATTGAACAGACGCTCGAAGACGATCAGTGAGAACAGTGGGAAACGTCCTCGCCAGAAATCGGGGAAAGCCTAGGCCGGGATTTGAACCCGGGCTCTCGTCCTTACCAAGGACGCGCTTTACCGCTAAGCTACCCAGGCGCGTACTTCTTCGTTGTTCGGAGCCGTCTTTATGGGTTTCGATTCGGACGGGCTGTGCGTCGGTATGTCGTAGCGCCCTTCCAGTATCTATCGTCGCCACTGGTCGTCAGTACAGCGTCGATCGCACGTCAATGCGCGATCGGTGACAAACTCGAGTCAGCTGGTGCGAGAAATACGATCAGTGATCCGTCGCCGATGTCGCTCGATCAGTCGTGGAGTCCTCGAGCGATTGTTCGCGGACCTTCGCTTCGAGATCGGTCAGACACTCCGTGACCGGCGGGAACGAGGTGCCGGCAGTGTCGGCGATGTCCGCGGCGACGGCGAGCAGTTTGGGTGACGGGGTTTCGTCGACGGCGACAGCGCCGGTGCGGACGGCGAGTTCGAGCACGTCGCGTTCGAGATTGGTATCGATCGATTCGAGATCGGTGCTGTCGGTCCCGACATCTGCCTCCGTCTCGGCCTCGAGTGCACTGCGGCAGGTCTGGTCGCGCCCGAACGACTGGACCGTGCGGACGGCTTTCCCGGCGGCGTCGGTATGAGCCAGCAGGTAGAAGCCGCGTGCGACGAGAATATCGGCCGCGAGGATCGCGAGGTCAGCGTCGCTGGCATCGGCGTCGGTCGCCGTCCACGGTTCGTCGTGGGCGAGCGACCGCGTCAGTCGGAGCCCCTCGTAGATGAGCTGGACGCCGGCGGCGTGCGTGACGATGCTCTCGGGGTCGCGATCGCGGTCGGACGCATGTGATTGATGATGGTCCCCAGAGTCGGGCTCGATGTCGTGGCAGCGGCCCTTCACGTCCTCGAGAGCGTGGCCCTCGGGAGCCATCGCCACAGCGCTCTCGAAGGTGAGTGCTGCGGGAACCATCGATGCCCGGTCGAGGACGGATTCGATGTACTCGTACAACCGTGGTGGTTCGACGTCCGCGACGGCCTCGACGGCGGCACGCCGACAGCTGTCGGCCTTCTCCATTAGCGGGGGGTTACGACGGAGTAGGCAAAGACCTTTGGAAACGCCTGATCGACTGCAACTATGATCGATGTTGACACGAACGGATCGATTCGGACGATCACGCTCGACCGCCCCGAAGCGCGCAACGCCTTCACCGTCGACGGGCTCACCGCACTCGAGACAGCAGTCGACGACGCCGACGAGCCAGTCATCTACCTTTGTGGCCGCGGCCCGGCGTTCTGTGCAGGGGCAGATCTGAACGCGGTCGCGGCCCTCGAGGGAGATCGCGACCGTGCGGCCGAGTTCGCGCGACTGGGCCAGCGCGTCGCGCGCACGATCGAGGACACACCGGCGATCGTCGTCGCCGGGATCGACGGCCCCGCACGCGGTGGCGGGCTCGAGCTCGCGCTGGCCTGTGACGTCCGCATCGGCACACCCGACTCGACCTACGGCGAGCCTGGTGTCAGCTTCGGACTGTTCGGTGCCTGGGGCGGGACCGTCCGGCTGCCACGTGTCATGGGCGAGGGAGACGCCCTCGAGTTCGCACTCACCGGGCGATCGATCGACGCCGAGGAGGCCCTGCAGAAGGGCGTGATCTCGCGCATCGAGGACGATCCTCAGTCAGTGGCCGAGGAGATCGCGGCAAACGCCACGGACACGCTACCAGTCCTGAAACGACGGCTCCGTGACGACAGCGAGCGCGCGACACAAGAGCGACGCGAGGCCGCAGCCTTTGCCGACCTCGTCGCCGCCCACGCCGACGACATCGACGCCGTGCTCGACTAGAAACCCTTTGAACCGAGCATTTCACTCGCACAGTGATCTTGGTGACGAGAAGGGAACATATCGTGAGAGAGCTTGAACCGGCCCGGATCGGTGTTACTCGAGTGGCTCCGGAGCCGGCGGCACCGTGCGCTTGTGTTCGCTGCCGGCGTACATCCCGCGGACCCGCTCGACTGTCTCCGCGTCGACCTCGAGCAACCGACAGGTCGCCGCCACGGAGAGCGGACCGTCGATATGGGCAGCCAGAATCGAGTCGAGCGTCTCGTAGCTGATTCCCAGTTCGTCCTCATCGGTCTGGTCGGCCCACAGCTCGGCGGTCGCGGTCTTGGCCGCCAGGTCCTCGGGAACGCCGACATGACGGGCGAGCTGACGAACCTGTGCCTTGTAGAGGTTGCCGATCGGGTGGCAGTCGACCGCGCCGTCGCCGTACTTGGTGAAGTAGCCAACGGCGGCCTCGCTGCGGTTGCCGGTGCCCAGCACCAGCCGACTCTCGTGATTGGCGACGAGATAGTTGAGCACCGCCCGAACACGGGCACGGGCATTGCCGACGGCTTCGTGGTCACCCTCGGCGTCAGGGTAGACAGACAGCAACGAGTCGACGATCGGCTCGATTTCGATCACGTCGTAGGTAATCTCCAACTTCTGGGCGACCCGCTCGGCGTCGCTCATGTGCTCCTCGCTGCTGACGTGTGCCGGCAATACGAGCCCGTGGACGTTTTCTGCCCCAAGCGCTTCAACGGCGAGATGGCCGATCAGCGTGCTATCGATCCCACCCGAAAACCCAAGGACGACGCCGTCGGCTCCCGCGGCCTCGACCTGCTCCCGAATGAACGCCGTGATGTGGTCGCGCTGTTGCTCGAGTTCTGCCTCCGAAAAGCGAAGGTCGATCATATGACAGGCTAGGGGCGGCGTGACCTAATAGGCACCCCTCCCCGCGAAAAAGTGGTCGAACGACCGGTTTCGATGTGTGCTCGAGAGCGCTACGTTGAAGTGTAGCCGGCAAGTACAGTCATGCGAGCGCCGATGGTGAGCAGTTCCGGCGGAACTGTGATCTGTGGTGCGCGAGGAACGCAGTGACGAAGCGCGCCGATGGTCCAGTGGTAGGACTCGAGCTTCCCAAGCTCGCGGCCCGGGTTCAATTCCCGGTCGGCGCATTTTTCGAGGATATCTCCGGATGAGTGTCGTTACTCCGCAACGATCAAGAATAGCAAGAAGCTCAACGTCGTGACTCGAGCCCCGACAGCCGCTACTCGTGAATCCCCATCGCTTCGATCTGCTCTTGATACCGGTTGCGAATCGTCACTTCGGTCACCTGCGCAACATCGGAGACCTCGCGCTGGGTCTTCTTCTCGTTGCAGAGCAGTGAGGCAGCATAGATCGCAGCTGCGGCATACCCCGTCGGTGACTTGCCCGAGAGCAGTCCCTGTTCGGTCGTCGTATCGATGATCTCGTTGGCTTTCGCCTGGACCTCCTCGGACAGCTCGAGTTCCGAGCAAAACCGTGGCACGTACTTTTTGGGGTTGACCGGTTCCATCTCGAGGCCGAGTTCTTGAGCCACATACCGATACGTGCGGCCGATCTCCTTGCGCTCGACGCGTGAGACGCCGGAAACTTCCTCGAGCGAGCGGGGGATGCCCTCCATCCGGCAGGCGGCATAGAGGGTGCTGGTTGCGACGCCTTCGATCGAGCGCCCGCGGATGAGGTCTTCGTCGAGTGCACGCCGGTACATCACACAGGCGACCTCGCGCACCGAGCGAGGGATGCCAAGCGAGGAGGCCATCCGGTCAGTCTCGGAGAGTGCGAACTGCAGGTTGCGCTCGCCGGCGTCTTTGGTGCGGATGCGCTCTTGCCACTTGCGCAGGCGGCGCATCTGGTTGCGCTTGTCCGAGGAAAGCGACCGGCCGTAGGCGTCCTGGTTCTTCCAGTCGATCGAGGTCGTCAGCCCCTTGTCGTGCATCGTCTGGGTCGTCGGCGCGCCCACCCGGGACTTGTTCTGGCGTTCGGAGTGGTTGAACGCTCGCCACTCCGGCCCGTGGTCGATGTTCGTTCCTTCGACGATCAGGCCACACTCGTCACAGACGAGTTCGCCCTGATCCTCGCTTTTGACGAGGGTCCCGCTACCGCATTCGTCACAGGCACGCTCACCCGCTGATTCCTGCGTTTGTTCTGTCGTTCCAGGATTACGTTCGCGCTGGCGGGGTGGGCTTGCCATGTCATGTAGAGAACAACGGCGCAAGAACTTAAGGCCTCGCCGCGATAGAACGCCGGCCTCACAGAAGAGTGATGAGCCGTTTCACCGATAAATCGACGCTACGGAGGTCAGAAATGACCCGACAGCGTGCCGACCAGCACCAGAATCCACATCGCGATTCCGACTAGCAGCATGTCGTTGACCCGTGAGGGACGCGCTGCGCGTTTGGCCGCACCGCCGGCGAGCAGTCCGAGCGCGACGACGACGAGCATCCGCTGGACGACGACCTCGAGCGGCAGTGTATCGACGCCGAGCATGCCGTAGTCGAGCCAGATCGCGACCGCAAGCGAGCCCGCGGCGACGACCGCGGCGTCGAGTCGACGCGTCAGCCCGCGTGCGATGAGAGAGGTCGCCGTCGGGAGACCGAGGCCGATCACCGGATACAGTACCGCGGCGATCTGGTGGGGCGTGAGAAACGTCGCACGGTGCTCGAGGACGATACCGCCCGCCCGCACGCCGAGCAACAGGGCGATGATGGCGAAGGCGAGGGCAAAGTGGCCACCCTCGAGTCGGGCGAGTGCAGCCGCAAGGCGACGCCGATCGGCGTCGGTCAGGTGATCGTCGAGGGCATCGGCCGTTCGCTGGCCCAGTCGGTCGGTGACGTGGTCGGCTCCAGCGGGGTCGTGAGAGTGCCGCCTGTGAGCCCGGATGCCGACCAGCGTGGGCACGACGAGCAGGCCGGCGAGATCGACCACCGTCGCCCAGCCGTCGGCATCGGAAGAGTTGCTGTTCCCCAGATAGATCCGCCGTACGTCGTCTTCGACGTCGATCTGGGGATGATCCATGAAGTTGGACTCGACCGTTCGCTGGGCGGCCTGTGAGCCGTGGACGCGGTGGCGGAGCGTAAACCAGTCGAAGTGTTCGGAGTGTGTCTGCATGGCGACCCAGTCGTCGCCCTCGTTGGGACTCTCGTAGAGACGGATGTGATAGCGCTGGCCGTAGTAGCTGCCGTCCTCGAGCTGGCGTGTTTCGGTCATCCAGTAGCCGCTCTCGTTGGGCCCGGGATCGACGTAGGCGTAGCGAGTTCCGCCGTCGGCCTCACCCCAGTTGAACTCGGGCAAGCGGCTCCGTGGGCCGTTCGATGCGTCGTCGGGTGCATCGGTGCTCGAGTCGGTCGACGCGTTGTGTGTCGAGTTATTCGACGCAGTGGCGACCGAGTCGTTCGGCGGCGGTTCGGTGATCGACTGGGCCTCGTTGTCGGAGCTGTTCCCGCCAACGAGGGCATACGTTTCCGGAACCGCAGCCTCCTCGGGATCATCGATCTCGGACCAGTCGCCGTCGTTCGCTTCGACCAGGACTCGCTCGACGTCCGTGACGTCACCGCGGACGATTACGTTGATCGGGCTCCGCTTTTGAAACCCCTTGCGAGGGCTGAGATACTCCCAGAAGCCGCTCTCGGAGTCGTCGAACGAGACGAGGGCTGGGGTTGGCTGTGTGGTGTGGGTCGGCTCCGCGGCTGGCTGCTGGCTCGACGAGAGCGACAGTGCCATCGATGGCCCACCGATGAGCACGAACGCGAGAAAGAGCAAGACGGCCGCAATCACGAGCGAGCGACGCATGTCTCCGTCAGTAGCGACAGAAGACATATCAAACTGTGTGTACCGACCCGATCCGTCGAAAAGCGGGCAACGGCCAACGGCTCGTCACGTCAGCGATCGGGCGCGAAGCAAGCGTGCCCCCGGCTCGTCGGTCGGACCCGAATCAGTTCTCGACGTCGGGGCCGACGGTGGTGACGGGAACGGGCGCTTCGCGGACGACGCGCTGTGAGACGCTGCCAACGACGTTGCGTTCGTACTCGTCGCCGCTGGTTCCCATAACGATCAGGTCAGCATCGACGTCCGCGGCGTAGTCGACAATACACTCGGCCGGGTTGCCCGTCTCGACTGCCGTCTCCGTCTCGATGTCGTGTTCGGTGGCGCGGGTCACGGCGTTGTCGATCGCTTCGCGGGCGGTCGCCGCGAGGTCTTCGCGGACGCGCTCGACGCGGTCGTCGTCAAGGACGAGGAAGGCGCGGTCGTCGACGACCGAGAGGATGTGCAGAGTGGCGTCTCGTGTGGCCGCGATATCGATCGCGTGGTCCGCGACGGTTGCCGCGTGCTCGCTGCCGTCAGTCGGGAACAGAATCGTCTCGTACATCGCTGTCTAGGCTGTCCTCTCGCGCCGACGGAAAAAGGGGTTTCCCTCCATCTTCGGCGATGGGAACGCGCGGGCCATCCGATCGTCTCATACATCCGGGATTCCGAGCGCATCGGGCGTGACAAAGCCAATCACCGCGAACGCATAGACGAGCGCGACCGCGACGATCCAGGCGACGAAGCCGATCGCGACGGCAGTACCCCAGCCGCCGGGGTAGCGCCAGTTGATTACGCCGACCCAGACGACAAGCATCAACACCACACCCAGAATCGGGACCCAGCCGACGAAGAAACTCGTGATCGCCCATGCGATCGCGCCGATCAATGCAGTCACGGCTGCGTTCGCAAAGCCCGCATCCCTGTCTACTACCAGTCGCACGCCCGCGAGGATGGCGACCGTTCCCACGAGCAGACTCAAAACGAAGATGAGGATCGAGTCAGCAACAGCCATATTACCGTTTCCAGCTCAGTTCGATGTCGACCGTCTCGCGGTCCCCTCGCAGCATCGACGACCGTTCGACCACTTCGACCGACACGTCGAGCGTCTCCGGCGGCGTCAGCGCGACGTTCTTGTTCCCGACCGGAACGGTGATTTGCTCGTCGCCACGCTCGAACTCCGCCGCGAGATCACGAAGGTAGGCGGCAAGTTCGTCTCGTGGCAGTGTTTCGTCGGCGGTCGTCCGTTGGGCCATGCGGGGGTATGGCGTCCGTACCCGCAAAAGTATGGACACCAAACGGCACCCTAACTCGCTGTTACTCGGTCAGCCGTCGCCGTAACAGTTCACTGCCCCGAAAAGTGATGGGAACACAGGTTCACCTGCTGGTGAACCGAGATGGCTCCGGGAACGCTCGAGAGTGGGTCGCATCGCGGAGCGGCTGGCTTTCGACTGCCAGCCTGGTCTCGCGGACGTCGTCCGACTGACCGTACTTGTAGACGATGGCATCGGTGAGATGCGCGACGATACCATACCGCGAGGCGTCCGCCTCGCCTCTGTGGCTTCGCTCGTTAGCAACGTGGTAAGACCCGCATTCTTCAAACCGCGGATGAAATCATAGATTTCGTTTCGCCAGTTCGCCCGATTCCCGTCCATCAACTCGAGCGACGATACGCTCGCGGACAACCCAGGGTACGTATCGATCGAACTCGACGTAGCGACCGACCCCACCACGAGCCGCGAGACACTGACCGCCTCGACGAGTGTCGGGAGTTCGTTGCGGATCGATGCCAGGCAGTCTGCGATCTCGATCGGATCGACAGCGACGACTGCGAGTTGGCCGTCGGCCATGGGGCCCAGCAAGACAAGCGTGGCTTTTTGACCACGGGGCGGGAAGCCGCCGACGATGGACGTCGCCGTCGGAATCGTGGCTCAACGGAACAACGAACGAGCACAGGCACTCGCCGCGACCCTCGTCGACACTCTCGAGCACGAGGGCGCACGCGTCGTCGTCGACGAACTCACTGGCGAGGCTGTCGATGCGACCGCCGTCCCGGTCGCCGCGATGGCAGGGCGCGATCTCGTCGTGAGTATCGGCGGCGACGGAACGCTGCTGTTCGTCGCCCGTGAAGTCGGCTCCACGCCGATTCTCGGCGTCAACCTGGGTGAGGTCGGCTTTCTCAACGCCGTCGCCCCCGACGACGCACTCGCTGTCGTCACCGACCTCGTCGCCGACCTCGAGGAGACGGGCACCGTCGAGGGACGCGAACTGGCGCGGCTGCAGGCGACGGGCGTCGACACGGAGTGGACGCTCGAGCCCGCGCTCAACGAGGTAGTCGTCCACGGTCCCCGGCGGGGCCACGGTGGTGGTGCAACCATCGAGATCCGCGTCGACGGCCAGCAGTATGCCGAGAGCCACGCCGACGGCGTGCTCGTCGCCACGCCGACGGGCTCGACGGCTTACAACCTGAGCGAAGGCGGCCCGCTCGTTCATCCGTCGGCCGACGTACTCGTCGTCACGCAGATGGCCGCGACCGAGTCGATGCCACCGTTAGTGGTTGAACCCGACAGCGAACTCACGCTCACTGTCTCCGGCACCGACACCGCCTACGCGATCAGCGACGGGCGCAACCGACAACAGCTCGAGCCGCCGGCGACGGTCTCGATCTCGCTTGCGGACGACGCCGTCACGCTCGTCGGCCCACAGGCGAACTTCCTCGATGGGCTCGACAAGCTCGAGTAGTCACTCCCGATCGGGCAAGTCACGCGAGGTGCCGACTCGCGTTCGATAGGCACGCAGCGACGGACTCGAGGCGGGACAAGAGAAGCGTCTCTCACCGGCAACTGGCAGGTCAGCTTTCCGTTCCGGAGACGGTTACGTCGGCAGTGTCTTGGTCGGTCACGTCAGGCAGGTTCGGATCACGGTAGGGGTTGCGACCGTAGGCCGGAAGCTCGTCGTCGAGTTGCGATTTCAGGACACGGCGCAAGCGATTCAGGCTCGTCGTATCGAGTCCGTACTCGGCCGCGAGGCGCTTGAACGGCTCCTCGTCGGTGATGTCGTGGGCCCGATACTGGGCGAACAACTCTTCCATACGGTCGGCAGACAGCGCCTGCGCGTCGATATCGTCGAGTCCGAAGTACTGCTGGCGGTCGACGTCGACGACGTGACGGATCACCACGAGCGCGACCTTCTCGATCGCCCGTTGGCTGCCGAACTCGGTGAGATCGATCTCGTCCATGACGCCGAGTGCGAGATCGCGCTGCCACGGCGTCACCTCGAGGGCGTTACACAGCGCCTGCGTGGTTCGGAGCCGATCGAGGCGATGGGCGCGCTCGCTGTAGCCCGGCGTCGCCGCGTGCTGTTCGTCGTGGAGGCGGCGGACGCTTTCGGAGAGGTCCGCGTCGGGAGACTCGGCGCGGCCGATAACGGTCGCACTGGGCGTGACGACGCCCCACTGGCGAACCGTCGAATCGCGCTGGACCTCCGCCCGCGAGAGCGCCCCGGAACCGGGCCGGGTCTCGAGGCGTCGCTCACGATCGGAATCGTACTCGACGCCGTCCGTGCTGGTCCCACCCGCCGCAGGGGGACGACCAGGGTCGGCACCGTCGTCGTGCATCACCTGTCGCTCGGATGGGGAGCGTGAAAAAGGCTCGCTCCGAGCGTCTCGCGTATCAATTTGACTGACAGGATCGCTAACAGGTCGGGTCCGAACGGGGATAACGACCGGTGCCGTGGCTCGTGTCTCGAGACGATCGGCCCGCGAAAAGCCCTTCGTAGCTTCACCTTGTGACCAGAGGCACTTAAAGAACGGACGGGACCGACGGACTACTGGACCGCGTCGATCACCTCGTCGACGAACCCATCCAGCCGCGTGGGATCGGGACCGTCCCGTGCATGCACGTCGGGATCGATCCGTTTCGGTGGGTGTGCAAACGCGCGGCCGACAGCATCACCGATCGTGGCGTCGCCCTCGCCGGCCCGTTTTCGCTCGAGCAACTCGCGGGCACACTCGATCCGCTTGCGATCGAAGACCGCAGGTGCCTGCTCGCGGAGGAACGTCTCGAATGCGAGCGCCGGCAGATCGTGTGTGCCGCGCTCGCCGGTCGCTTTGAGATAGCGGGCGGCCATGGCCGCGCGGTAGATCGTCAGGTTTCGCTTGACTGTTGGCTTCGTTTGTGTCTCCTGAAAGCGCTCGTCGTCGGCCGACACCGTCATCGTGCCGTCGTCGGTCTCGACGAGGTACGTCTCGTCGTCTGCCTCGACGATCGGAAAGAGTTCGTCATCACTGCGGACCAAGTGATGCGAGATGTACTTGCGGTAGTTACTCGTCGCGATCCCGCGCCACGTATGATAGAGGTCGATCGGATTGTACGTCCGTTCGATGTAGGCGGCGAGTTCGTCGGGATCGTACGCACGGTGGTAGCTGATCGGACTGCGCAGCAGATCGATCGCACCCTCGTTCGAGTCGGCGAGCAACTGCGCGAACGTCCGCACGTCCCAGCCCTGGTACTCGAACGCACCGCGATCTTCGACGATGGTCTCGGGTGGACGCTCGAGGTGTGCGTACCGACGCAGATCGGTCGACACGAAGACGAAGCCGACGTCGTAGTCGCTGTCTGGGCTCGCCCCACCCCAGGCGTGGCTCCCGCGAGCGACCGCCAGCGGGACCGCAACGTCGTGTTCGCGTTCGATGGTCGTCAAGTGGTCAGCGACGGTCTCGTAGACGTGGTCGGGGACAGCGGCCATAGCTGTGGCTCGAGACGCGGAAGACGAGAGAAGACCGGGTGCCGAATGCCCTTCGTAGCTTCACCTTGTGACCAGAACTACTTAAAGAACCAGCAGAGTAGACACGTCACGATGACGACCGTGTGAACGAAACGACACTCGTCACTACCGAACCAACAGTCAGGAGAACGGCCGTCTTCCCGTCGTATCTTCACCTTGTGACCAGAAGCACTTAAAGGAAGACGAGCGCCGAACCTGACTCGTTCTCCGCTACTCGAGACACGGAGACACCTGTCGCTCGGCGATCTGAGAATTCGAGAAGCGACGATCTCCCGTCATAGCTCTACTTTGTGACCAGAGGCACTTAAAGAACCGATGGCTCGAGCCAGTACCGAGACGCCCCAGTGTAATACTCCCGGTTCCGAAAGCTTGAATCGGCCGCTGCCCTGAATGCGGTCAATGAGTCATCAGTTGCCGGACGTGCAGGCGACATCGCCCGACGTGACCGTCGGTCTGAGCCAGGTCGGTGTCACCGGCGTCGACAAGCTCGTTAAAATCGCCCGCGAGGACAAACGGCCGATCGTCCTCACCGCCGAGTTCGAGGTCTTCGTCGACCTCCCCGGCTGGCGCAAGGGTGCGGACATGAGCCGCAACATGGAGGTCATCGACGAAATCCTGGAGGACGCGACCCGCGAGGAGGCCTACGGGGTTGAGGAAGTCTGCGGTGAGGCCGCCGAACGGCTGCTCGAGAAACACGACTACACCTCCCGAACGGAGGTCTCGATGGAAGCCGAATTCATGCGCCGCGAGCAGACGCCAGCAAGCGACCGCGAGACCCAACACATGGTC
This sequence comes from Natrinema hispanicum, assembly GCF_004217335.1. Classification (GTDB taxonomy): domain Archaea; phylum Halobacteriota; class Halobacteria; order Halobacteriales; family Natrialbaceae; genus Natrinema; species Natrinema hispanicum. The sequence goes on along the minus strand of NZ_SHMP01000003.1, from coordinate 981,779 downwards.
GATATCGTGGCCTCGGCGACGGCGACCGAAGAGGGCACCCGCGAGGAGATCGGCGCACAGGTCACCGGCATGACCGTCTGTCCCTGCTCACAGGGGATGTCCGCCGCCCGCGCGAAACAGACGCTCGAGGACCTGGGTGTCGAAGAAGAGACGATCACCGAATTCTTGGAGGAAGTGCCACAGCCGGGCCACTCCCAGCGTGGCCACGCCACGCTGACCGTCGAGGCCGGTGGTGACCCCGAAGTCGATCTCAATGACGTCATCGACATCGCGCGGGACTCGATGAGCGCGCGGATCTACAACCTCGCGAAGCGACCCGACGAGGATCACATGACCTACGCGGCCCACGCCGACGCGAAGTTCGTCGAGGACTGCGTGCGTGCGATGGCGGAAGGCGTCGTCGACGAGTTCGATCACCTGCCAGACGACGCGGTGATCACGATGGCCCAGTCCAACGACGAGTCGATCCACCAGCACAACGCCCACGCCGAGCGCGTCGTCGATCTGGGGACGCTCCGCGAGGAGATCAGCGACTAGAACTCGAGGGGCTCCGCCGCTTCCCACCGCGGAACGAACTCCTCGTGGACGTTCGCAGCGAACTCCGGATCCTTGAGGTCGATCATCCCGAAGGGCTCGCCCGAGGACAGCGGGTTCGGCACCTGAATGCAGACCTCGACGCCGTCGATGATGTTAAACGAGCCCGTGAGATCGTCGTGGGTCCGGACGTTGAACGCCGTCCGTTGCTGTAAGGTTTCCCGGTAACGACGGCCGACCGCTTCGGAGAGGGAGGCGACCATGTCGCGGGTCATCAGGAGATCGATCGAGACACCCCTATCGAGTGCGTCCTCGAGTTGTGCGTTGACCGCTTCGCTGACGGCCTCGATGTTCCACTGTGGGGAGGGATGTGCCGACACCATCACGATGTCGTTGTCGGCCGCCGCGAGCCGCTCTAAGAGGAGATCGCGCGTCTCCTCGGGACCGACGGCAGCGGTCCAGAACTGTTCGTCGACCGGCTCGGCTGCGTCGAGTTCGTCGGAGAGGTCGTCGACGATCGACTCGTACTGTTCGGCCTCTTCCTCGAGTTCGCGTTTCTTGTCTTCGAGGAGGCGATCGAGCGCGGTCGCGGGCTCGACAGCGACGTATTTCTTCGGCCGGCTGGCGGTCTGGCTGCGGACCAGATTGTACTGTTCGATGCTATTGAGCACGTCGTAGATCCGTCCCATCGGCACGTCGCTGGCTCGCGACAACTCCTTTGCCGTTGTGGGACCTGTCGTGAGCAGTGATCGATAAGCCCGCGCTTCGTACTCGGAAAGCCCGAGATCTCTAAGAGTGGCCATATCAAACACGAACCTACCGAAACGGCATAAACGCTAGGATAGTTTTAAACAGATGACAACACCGATCGAGATGAGCCAAACTGGCTGTCAAAGACGGTCTCATACGGACTCCTCCCGGTCAGTTCCGGCGCACCCGCGACCCGTCATTCGGGTGCGCCGGTACACAGTGGTCGCAGCCCTATCAGTCGAGGATCGTCTGGACGCGCTCGCTCAACGCTGCTGGGGTTTCGGCAGGTTCAGACACACGGTCGCCCCGTTCGACCCGTGCCGTTCCAGCCTCGAGCCCGTCGGCGTCGGGAACGACCACCTTCTCGTGGTCTGCGAGTCGGAGTGCCGCCCGATGCAGATCCGAGCCGGTGTCGGCGGCGACGCGGAGCACGAGCGGCCCCTCGAGCAGCCGGGCGGCTGCGGTCGCGTAGCGTGCGATCTGGACGCCAAAGCGGTCGCTGGCCCCTGCAAAAGCCTCGAGCGTCTCGCGGGCAAGTTCGCGGTAGCGATCGTCGCCGCTGAGGACGGCCAGCTCGAGCAGCCCGTCGGCGAACGCAACGTTCGCGTCGAGCGGTCGCAGGGATCGGTCGAGTAGGCCGACGCCTTCGGCAGGGCCGTCGAGGAACGAGTCCTCGTCGTACAAGCGGTCGATCGTCGCGTCGGCGACCGCCGTTGCGTCCGCGAGGATGGACGGATCGATCGTGCTCGCAGCCGTCGTCAGTGCACCCAGCGCACGGGCCTGATTCGTGAGGAGACACGTGGGTCCGTCGTCGCTCGCCGCGTTCTCGAGGGAGTGGGTAACGACGCCGTCGACGAGCAGGTCCTCGCGGAGAGTCGCGAGTGCGCGTTCGGCGTATCGGCGGGCGCGCTCGTCGTCGGTGTACGCATAGTAGATCAGCAGGCCCTCGATCGCGAGCGCGTTCGGGCCGGCGAAGACGCCGTCGTCGACCGGTGGCTCGTCGGCGCTCGCTCGGTCGGTCGCGTCGAGGCTGTGAGCATCGTCCTCGCCAGGTGCCTGACTGTTCGCGAAGGCGTCGGCATCACCGTTCCAGAGCGTTGCGGTCAGATAGTCGATCGTGCGCTCGGCAGGCTCGCGGTATTCGTCTTTGCCCGTGAGAAGATAGGCGTTTGCGAACGCACGCACCAGCGCGCCGTTGGAATCGAGGAGTTTTTCGTGTTGCAGCCCCGACCAGTCGCGGTCGGTCGCAAACCGGTAAAAACCGCCTTCGTACTCGTCTAACAGGTTCGCGCTGACGGCGTCGTACGACCGCAGCGCCATCTCCCGGTCGCGTTTGAGCGCGAACTCGAGGGCGTCCGGTAGTGGGAACTTCGGCTCCTGGCCCCAGCCGCCGGCGGTCTCGTCGTACGTTTCCGACAACTGACCCAGCATGGCCTGTTCGATCTCCGGCGTCAGTTCGCCTGCTGGCGGGTTATCCTCTCGCAGCGGCCGCGGAACGCGTGCCGCGCCGCTGCCTTTGGTCTGCCACATCGTCCGAACGCTATCTAAGACCTGGCGCATCCCGTCGGGGCCGAGATAGCCCGCCCCCGTCAGGACCTCGCCGTTGGGTGCGAGAAAGACCGTCGAGGGAAACCCGCCCATGTTGTATCGGTCGCGGACGCGCGGCTGCCGGTCGACATCGACCCGGATAGGCACGAAACTATCGTTGATGTTGGCCGCGATGCGAGGCTCCGCGTAGGTTTCAGCATCCATCTCGTGGCAGTGATCACACCACGTCGCAGTCAGCGAGAGCAACACAGGGATATCGGCCGCTGCCGCCTCATCGAAGGCCGCTTGGCCCCACTCGCGCCACTCGACGCGCGTTGGATCGTCCATATCGGAGCGAGGCGAGTCGCCGGGGTAAGCCCTTCGTTCGCTTTCGCTCCCGACATGTGCGTTTGCGTCGGCGTGTCCGATCGCGCCTCGAGCCGGGCGCTGCTGTGACGAGAGTAAAGGACTTTCACCCTTCGGCGGCTAGAGTGTGGTATGCCTTGGTGGATCTTCGCGCTGTTGCTCATCCCGTTTCTCGACGCCGTGTTACTCGCGGTGATCGTCACTCAGTTTGGCTTCCTCAACTGGGTCGGGATGGTGCTGCTGGTGGTCCTGACGGGCCTGGTGGGTATGCTCCTCGTGCGAGCCGAAGGGCGGCGAACGCTCCGGAAGATGCAACGCTCGATGGTGCGTGGCGAGCCGCCGACCAACGAACTGCTCGACGGCGGCTTGCTGATCGCCGCCGGTGCGTTCCTGCTGACGCCGGGACTGGTGACCGACGCCATCGGCTTCCTGCTGGCCGTGCCAGTGACACGGATTCCGATCCGCGCGGCGCTCAAACGCTTCGTGATCGTGCCGTACGCGGACAAGAAGACCGGTGGATTCGCCAGTGGGAAGGTCTGGACGTTCGGTTTTCCCGACCAAGAGACGGCGCAAGGACGAACTGACTCGACTGCTGGCGGAACCTACGACCTCGGCGACGACGACTATACCGTCGACGGCGACGACAGCGAGGACTCGTATACGATCGATTTCGGTGACGAGCACACTGACGACCGAGACGACGACCCCTTTGCCCGGTAGCGGTTCGCACGGGGCTTCCAGAAAGAAACGTTTAAACGTCCCACCGAGCAACTACCGAGTGCGAAGCAGGCGACGCGGGCCAATAGCTCAATCAGGTTGAGCGCCACTCTGATAAGGTGGAGGCTCTCGGTTCAAATCCGAGTTGGCCCACTGGTTTTCCGACGAGCAAACTCGAGAGCTTGACGTTTGTGACGAGGCTCCTATCAGTTGCGACGAGCACGTTCTCGAGCTACTGCGATTATTTCGAGTCGTTGGCAGGAAGGAGAACGGACGAGCGCATTCGAGGCCCTCGTCCGCTGTCAGGACGCTGGATCGGACCTGTCGAGCGATACGAGGGGAACACCAGCAGTAACGGCTCGCACAACGCGAGCAAAACGACGTTGTTGGTCCGAAAAGGGCAGAGAGAGCCATTCTCAGCACGGCTGTCGACGCGGGCTACTGGTACGCTTGCAGCCCAGTCAGGTCTTCACCGAGGATCAGCGTGTGAATGTCGTGAGTCCCCTCGTAGGTGTAAACCGTCTCGAGGTTCGCGAGGTGGCGCATGGGCGAGTAGTCGGTCGTGATACCGTTGCCACCAAGCATTTCGCGGGCGACGCGTGACTGTTCGCGGGCCATGCGGACGTTGTTGCGCTTGGCCATCGAGACGTGCTGGGGGCGCAACTCGCCGCGTTCTTTGAGCTCAGCCAGACGGTAGGCAAGCAACTGGCCGAGCGTAATCTGGGTGGCCATCTCCGCGAGCTTTCCCTGTTGGAGCTGAAACCGGCCGATCGGACCGCCGAACTGCTCGCGCTCGGTGGCATAGTCGCGGGCCGCCTCGAAACAGTCCCGTGCCGCGCCGACGGCACCCCAGGCGATGCCATACCGGGCCTGCGTGAGACAAGACAGCGGTCCCTTCATCCCGGAGACGCCGGGTAAGACGTTCTCCTCGGGGACGGAGACGTCGTTCAATCCGATCTCACCGGTGATCGACGCGCGCATCGAGAGCTTGCCGTCGATTTCGGACGTCGTGACACCGTCGCGGTCGGTTTCGACGAGGAACCCGCGGACGGGGTCGTCAGTAGCCGACCGATCGCGCGCCCAGACGACGGCGATGTCGGCGATCGGCGCGTTCGTGATCCACGTCTTCGACCCGTTCAGAACGTAGCCGTCGCCGTTGGGGGCGCGCTCCGCGTGGGTCTCCATCGCCGATGGGTTCGAGCCGTGTTCGGGTTCCGTCAGCCCGAAACAACCGACTGCCTCGCCCTCACCCAGCGCCGGCAGCCACTCCTCTTTCTGGGCCTCGCTGCCGTAGGCGTGAATGGGATACATGACGAGCGCACCCTGAACCGACGCCATCGAGCGGATTCCGGAATCCCCAGCCTCGAGTTCCTGCATCACCAGCCCGTAGGCGGTCTCCGAGACGTTCGGCGAGCCATAGCCCTCGAGGTTCGGCGCGTAAAACCCCAGTTCGCCCATCTTCGGGATGAGTTGCGTCGGGAACGTCCCGGTCTCGAAATGCTCGCCGATATCGGGCCGCACGTGGTCTGTGACGAACTCACGCGCCGTCTCGCGGATGAGTCGCTCTTCTTGCCCCAGGTCGGCCTCGAGCTGTACGAAATCCAGCATACGTCTTACATACCGAATGAGAGGCATAGACATTCCGATTAGTGCCGCGGGTAACGTTTACAAGACACACAGATTGCCGCGAAGCCGACAGCGAGGGCGACTGCGGTTTGGTGGGGCCATCGGCACAGATACCTCACTAGTTAGGCACATTGTTTGTTTTTATGCCTCGAGTACGGACGGGTGCCGTTCGAGACAGCGAACGGCGGCCCCCAGGGGGCACGCGTTGAAAAGCAGTGAGGCGACGTTTGACCTCGATCACATCTCAGAACCAAACGCGTGCCGGACAGGGGGTTCGAGATCCCCCGCCTGTCCGACTACCCCTTCCTGTGATGTCAGTGATTGATACGGTCTGCTGTACCGATTTACCGGCGTATCCGCGACCCGTCCTGCGGATACGCTGGAAATGACTGACAGTAATCCGTATGACAGCGAAACACGAGACGACCGAACAGCCCCAGTACCGGTCGTCTAATGGGAGAATGCGGGTGCTTTTTGTCGCCCCTGCGCAAGGGTGACGTATGTCTTTGGAGCCGAGCGCCGACCCGGCCGCCGACCGGCGAGCGAACTACGACTACCGGAGCGACGACGTCGACCGCCCGGCCCTGGTCACAGACCTCGAGCGGCTCGTCGCCTGTGAGATCCGGGCTGACTCCTACTCCCGCGAGCTATATGCGACCGATGCAAGCGCCTACGAGGTGACGCCGATCGCTGTCGCTTTCCCCGAATCGACGGCCGACGTCGCGGGGATCCTCGAGTACTGTGCCGAACGCGAGATTCCGGTGCTCCCACGGGGTGGCGGGACGAGCCTCGCCGGCCAGACAGTCAACCGGGCCGTCGTGTTGGATTTCACCCGGCATATGAACGAGATCCGCGCGATCGATCCCGACGATCGCACCGCCACAGTCCAATCGGGGACGATCGTGGGCACGCTGAACGAGGCGCTGGCTCCCCACGACCTCAAGTTCGCACCCGACCCCGCGTGGCGTGACAAAAGCGCGATCGGGGGTGCGATCGGCAACAACTCGACCGGCGCACACTCCCTGAAATACGGTAAGACAGACGCCTATATCGAGGAGGTCGAGGCCGTTCTCGCCGACGGCACCGTCACCCGCTTTGGCGAGGTGACCAGAGAGGAGCTCAGCGAGCGAGCCGATCCCGACGGCGATCTCGAGGGGCGAATCTACGCCGAAATCGAGCGGATTCTCGCGGAAGACGCGGATCTGATCGACGAAACCTACCCCGATCTCAAGCGCAACGTCTCGGGCTACAACCTCGATCGGCTCGTCGCCGAGGCTCGCGGCGACGAGTTGCCCGGCGGCGAGGAAACCGGCGAGCCCGGCACTGTCAACCTCGCGCGCCTGCTGGCCGGCAGCGAGGGGACGCTGGCGGTCGTCACCGAAGCGACGGTCTCGCTCGAGCCGGTCCCCGAGACGAAGGCCGTCACCTTGCTGTGTTATCCCGATCTCCATACCGCGATGTGCGATGTCGAGCCGATCCTCGAACACGACCCCGCCGCAGTCGAGGTCCTCGACGACGTGTTGATCGATCTCGCCCGCGACACTGCGGAGTTCGGCCCCGTCACCGAAATCCTGCCCGAGGGAACCAACGCCGTCCTCCTCGTCGAGTTCTACGCCGAGGACGACGCCCACGGGAAAGAACAGGTTGCCGGCCTGCTTGCCGACCGGGTGCCATCGGCAGACCCCGCTGGCGAGCCGGCCGCCAATGTGCCACACAGCGACGACGAAACGCGCGCGATCGAAGCACTCGAGGCCTACGACGAGGCAGAACGTGCGAAGCTCTGGAAGCTCCGCAAGTCCGGGCTCCCGATCTTGCTCTCGCGGACGACCGACGCAAAGCACATCTCCTTTATCGAGGACACTGCGATCCCGCCCGCACACCTCCCCGAGTTCGTCGAGGGCTTCGAGGAGATCCTCGAGACCCACGACACCTATGCCACGTTCTATGCCCACGCTGGCCCTGGCGTACTCCACGTCCGGCCGCTGGTCAATACGAAAACCGAGGTGGGCCTCGAGCAACTGCACGGAATCGCCGACGACGTGACGGATCTCGTGGTCGAACTCGGTGGCTCGGTCTCGGGCGAACACGGCGACGGTCGCGCACGCACGCAATGGAATCACAAACTCTACGGCGACGAACTCTGGGAAACCTTCCAGGATCTCAAGACCGCCTTCGATCCCGACTGGCTGCTCAATCCTGGGCAGGTCGTCTTCCGCGAGAGCGATCCAACCGATTTGCGAGAGCATCTGCGATTCGATCCCGACTACGACTTCGAGGCGGGGTTCGAGCCTGCTCTCCAGTGGGACAACGACAACGGCATGCAGGGCATGGTCGAGCTCTGTCACGGCTGTGGCGGCTGTCGCGGCGAACAGTCGACCACCGGTGGCGTGATGTGTCCCACCTACCGGGCCAGCCGCGAGGAGATCACGGCGACCCGGGGCCGAGCGAACGCGCTCCGACAGGCCATGAGCGGCGGGCTCGAGCCGGACGAAGCCGTCTCCGACGAGTTCGTCGAGGAGGTGATGGACCTCTGTATCGGCTGCAAGGGCTGTGCCATCGACTGTCCGAGCGAGGTCGACATGGCGAAGCTCAAAACCGAGGTCACCCACGAATACCACCAACGCAACGGCGCGAGCCTGCGCGATCGGCTCTTCGCCAACGTCGCGACGCTGTCGAAATGGGGGAGTCGACTCGCACCCATGTCCAACGCCGCGTCGAAGGTGCCGGGTGCTCGCAAGCTCCTCGAGGCCGTCGTCGGCATCGACGCGAGCCGGCCATTGCCGACGTTCCACGCCGAGACGTTCCGCGAGTGGTTCGACGAACGCGGCGGTTCACGCGTTCGCGAGGCCGACGCAGATCGCACGGTCGTCCTCTATCCCGACACCTACACCAACTACAACCATCCCGACGCCGGGAAAGCGGCCGTCCGCGTTCTCGAGGCCGCGGGCGTCCACGTCAGGGTGCCCGACGGATTGGGCGATACCGGCCGGCCGGCGTTCTCGAAGGGCTTTCTCGAGAAAGCGCGGACGACGGCCCGCGAGAACGTGACCGCGCTCGCACCGCAAGTCAAGGCCGGCTGGGACGTGGTCGTGATCGAACCCTCCGATGCCGTCATGTTCCAGTCCGATTACCTCGATCTGCTCACATCCGACGCTGCCGAAACGGTCGCCGACGCCACCTACGGTATCTGTGAGTACATCGATACGTTCCGGCTGGACGAGGCCATCGACTTCGACCCCGCGGCGGTCCAGCAACAGCTCGCCTACCACGGCCACTGCCACCAGAAATCGGTCGCGAAGGACCACCACGCCGTCGGCGTGCTTCGACGGGCGGGCTACGCCGTCGATCCCCTCGATTCGGGCTGCTGTGGGATGGCCGGCTCCTTCGGTTACGAGGCCGAACACGCCTCGATGAGCGACGCGATCGCCTCGATCCTCTACGAACAGGTCGCAGACAGCGACGGCGACCGCGTCGTCGCGCCGGGTGCCTCCTGTCGGACCCAACTCGAGAACCGCCCCGGCGCACCCGAGGAACCGCCGACGCCGATCGAGGTCGTGGCGGAAGCACTCGAGCGGCCACAGTAGCACCGTCGCTGTGACGGCAGTATCGCTCGATAGCCCAGGATACACGCCGCGTCATCGACGACACACCTCGCTCGAGAGTGGCAAAATCATTTATTATGGTCGTTGCTCTATGAGGAGACGCTTCCAGAATCGGAAGCCGCTGTGTGGGGGCTCGAATGGTAAGCGGTGGTGGACCCCACACATGGCGCACCTTGCGGTGCAACCCGTCTGTTGGAGCGCGGATTTAAAGAGACTATTCCAATGTTATTTGGTATGTATCGGAGACCTACATGTCCCGGTCGCTCCGCCGGGCGAGTGGCTGTCTGATCTCATACGGACTCCTGTCAGTCAGTGCCAGTGCAACCGCCATCGGCTGCGGTTGCACCGACATCGGGACAGCAGCCCGTATCAGTCGCCGAGACGAGCGTTAGGTTCCGATCAGATCATCGTAGCGTGCGCCCGTCTGCTTTAGCGTCTCGGTCGAGTAGAGTCGCTCGTGGTCGACGGGAAGATAGTCGGCTGCGAGTTCGTCGATCTTCGCGTCGACGGCCTCGGGATCGCGGCCGTGGATCATCGTAAACAGGTTGTACGGCCACTCCTGGTCGGGCCTGCGCGGCCGGTGATAACACAGCGTCACGTACGGCAAGCCACCCGCACGCTCGCCCCACTCGTCTAAGTTCTCGTCGGGAACGTCCCAGACGACCATACAGTTGGCGTCGAAGCCCGTCACGACGTGGTTGATGATACAGCCGATCCGTTTGATACAGCCGTTTGCGAGCAGCCGAGAGACGGCCTCGAGGACGTCCTCGACGTCGGAGCCGATCGCGTCGGCGATGTCGCGATACGGCGTCGCCGACAGCGGAAAGCCGTCCTGAATCTCGAGCAAGAGGTCTGCCTCGAGCGCCGAGAGATCGCCAGTCGCTTCCTCGCTGATCCGAGTGGCCGACGAATCGGTGCGATCTTCGAGGGACTCGCGGGCGAACCGGTCGCTATTGACGACGGGGAACTCGAGGTCGATGTAGTAGTCGGTCAACATCGGCAGGTTGAGGACCGCACAGCCAGTTTCGGCCTCGATCTCGGCGAGGATTTCGTCGCGTCGCTGCTGTGACCCGGCGGTGACGACGAACCACATGTTCCACTCGTGGTCGCGGGCGTAGTTGTGGTTGACCTGCCGGTAGTCGTTGATGATCGCTGCGATTTCCTCGAAGCGGTCTTCCGGTGCCTGGACGGCAGCGAGCGTCGACGAGCCGATCACCGGCGGATTGAGGACAGCGCCGAACCGGCGGACGATCCCTTCCTCCTTGAGCGCGCGAACGCGTTCGACCGCGTCTGATTCGTCGATCTCGAGGTCGGTAGCGAGCCGCCGGAACGGCCGTTCCTCGATCGGGAAGCCGCTCTGGTAGCCGTCGATCAGCGCTGCGTCCACGTCGTCGATGGCCTCACGCCAGTTCCCCGACAGGGTGCTCATTGGCCGTTCTAGGGAGACGGCCACCGTAGTGGTTTCGGGACTCCTCGGTCATCGACAGTGCCAGTGGGTTCCCAGGAGACGGTTCCGCTGCTGGCCGATTATATACACCACGTACACTCAGACACGGGCGGAGACGTGAGCGGGTATTCACGGACTGTTTCCCGGAAGGATGCAGGAAACGGGGGGTTTTTGCGCCGTCCGTTCCAACGGCCGCACATGGCGAAGGCATCCCAGACGTTCGGCGAATGGCCGTTGAAACGCCTGCTGACGGAGGTCATCGGTTCGGGTCCCAAGTCGGCCGACGACATGAGCCACGCGCAGGCTCGCGAGGCGTTCCAGCGGATTCTGGCGGGCGAGCCCGAGGACACCACCCTCGGTGCGTTCTGGCTGGCCAACCGCTGGAAGCGCAACAACCCCGAGGAGCTGTCGGCCTACACCGACGTCATGCGCGAGGAGTCGGTCGTCACCGCCGAGCCCGAGTGTGATCCGGTCGACTGCGGTGCGAACTACGACGGGAAGGACACGTCCGCTATCCTCGGCGTCGGTGCCGGCGTCGTCGCCGCCGCTGCGGGGACGCCGGTCGTCGTCCACTCCGGCGACTACGTCCCCTCCCAGAAGGCCACGGCGTACAAACACGTCCTCGACGAACTCGGCGTCCGGACCGAACTCGAGCCAACGGAAAGCGCCGACATGGTCGACGAGACCGGCTTCGGCTTCTACTATCAGCCCGCGTTCAACCCCGGAATCGACGACCTCTTCGAGCGTCGCGACGAGATGGGTGTCCGAACCTTCGTCAACACGATCGAGACCGTTGCCAACCCGGCGAACGCCGACGTACACCTGGGCTCGTTCTACCACCTCGCGTTCGCGAAGAAGCTGACTGATCTTATCAAGGAAAGCGACCAACTCGACTACTCCCGGGCGATCTTCTTCCAGGGGATGGAAGGCTACGACGACATCCGCCCCGGCTATACGAAGGTCGCCGAGTGGGACGAAACAGGAGCCGACGGCGACGAATCCTTCGAGGACTACGAGATCGAAACCGCCGAATACGGCATGGAGATGGAACGCGACGACCTCGCCGTCGACGACATGGCAGCCGACTCCGCAGCGATCACCGAAGCCGTCCTCGCCGGCGAGCGCGACGACCACTTCGCCGACGCGATCGCGCTCAACGGCGCGTTCCGGATGTACGCCCGCCAGGACGTCGACAGCCTGGACGACGGCCTCGAGCAGGCCCGAGAGGTCATCGCCGACGGCAGCGCCCAAGCCGTCCTCGAGGAGCTACAGGCGTACTGAGCGGTCGACGAAACCGGGCAGTTCTCCGCTGTTTTCCGATCGCGGTTCGTTCGTCGTCGACCGGAACGGTGTGACTCAAGCGCCGCCCACAGAGCGAAGAGCGCCAGTAGGCTTTTGAGAACGGCCCGTCACGTGAGCACATGCAACTCGATTCTGTTCAGATACTTGACCTGACCCGTCTTCTCCCGGGGCCGTACGCGACGCAATTGCTCGCCGACGCAGGTGCCGACGTCATAAAGGTCGAAGACACTGGGACGGGCGACTACGCCCGACACATGCCGCCGATGACCGACCGCGAGGTCGGCGCGCTGTTCGACAGCGTCAATCGCGGCAAGCGAAGCGTCGCACTCGATCTGAAATCCACGGAGGGCCGAACCGCGTTCTACCGGCTGGTCGAAGACGCCGACGTCGTCTTCGAGGGGTTCCGACCGGGCGTCGCTGACCGCCTCGAGATCGACTACGAGACGCTGACCGAGTACAACGCGGACCTGATTTACTGTTCGCTGTCGGGCTACGGCCAGACCGGCCCGTACGCAGACCGCGCGGGTCACGACCTCAACTACGTCGGCGTTTCCGGGCTGCTTGATATGACCCGCGAGGACGAGTCGGAACCGCCGCAAATTCCGGGCTATCAGATCAGCGACTTTGGCGGCGGCCTGTTCGCGGCGTTCAGCATCGTCGGCGGCCTGCTCTCGCGCGAACTCGGCAACGGCGGGGAGTACATCGACATCGCCATGACTGACGTGGTCGCCTCCTTCTCGCAGGGCCTCTCCTACGAGGCGCTTACCGGCGATGATCCCCGCCCCGGCGAGACGGCACTCACCGGCGCGGTGCCCTGGTACGATATCTACGAGACTGAAGACGGCCGATACGTGACGTTCGCGGCACTCGAAGAGAAGTTCTGGACCACGTTCTGCGAGGACGTCGGGCGTGAAGATCTCATCGACGTTCACGAGACCGACGATCCAGCCGAAATGGAAGCCATCCGTGCGGAACTCGCCGACCTGTTCGCGAGTCGCTCGCGGGACGAGTGGCTCGAGACGCTGGGTGACGAGACGGTGGTTGGACCAGTATATACGCCGGCCGAAGCCCTCGAGCACCCACAGTTCGAGGCCCGCGGACTGGTCGAACGGCCGGACGATGCACCCCCACGAGTCGGGTTCCCGGCTGCGGGATCGGACGCACCCGACAGCGACGACGAGTCGCTCCCGGCCCACGGTGAGCACACCGACGAGCTGCTCGCGTCGGTGGGCTACGACGAGACACAGCGAGCTGCCCTCCGCGACGCGGGCGTCATCCGCTAACTCGCTGACTCACTCGAGCGGCCTTGAGTAGCGGTTTCAGTCGAGTGGCCGCGACCGGGAATACTGTTATGTCAGCCGTCCGCAAACCGTGGTGGTAATGAGACGCGGACAGGACGGTCCCGACACGCACCGCCCCACGACGGAACGACCGCCGGCGATGACCGGTCAAACGGCCGGGGGACATTACGATGCCGACTAAGTCACTCGCGGAACTCGAGGCGATGGTCGGCGACTCACGAGTGACAACGGAGGCGTTCCGCATCGAGGCCGGCAAGGTCGCGGAGTTTGCACGCGCGATCACGTCCAATGACCCCGTGTTTCGTGACACAGCGGCCGCTGCAACGCGGGGCTACGACCGCGTGCCTGCGCCGCTGACCTACAGCCAGGTCAGCCGGTTTCCGCGACACACGCCCGAAGGCATCGAGGGTACTGGCTTCGACCTCGGCTTCCAACCAGAGTACGTCCTCCACGGCGAACAGTGCCACGAATACGAGCGCCCGCTGTTCGTCGGCGACATCCTCGAGGGAACGACCACCCTCACGAACGTCTTCCAGCGCGAAGGGGGCCGTGCGGGGACGATGACCGTCGCCCACCTCGAGACCGAGTACAGAGATCAGCACGACGACCGCGTGCTCACCGAACGGACCACCATGCTCGAGACGGAGGACGCGGTTGTCGATGAGCATACAGCAGACGACATGGCCGAGCCAAACGGTGGAGCCGTCACGGCCGACAGCGACGGTCCGTCACCGACCGGCGACGGGTTCGAGCGAGTCCGCGACCTCGACGGACTCGCGGTCGGCGACAGCGGCCCGACGGTCGTCGTGGACGATCTCGAGCGTCGGCACTTCGTCAGGTACGCGGGCGCGAGCGGTGATTTCAATCCGATCCACTACGACGAACCGTACGCGACGGCCGCCGGCAATGAGACCGTCTTCGGCCAGGGGATGTTAACTGCCGGCATCACCTCCCGCGTCGTCACCCGCTGGTTCGACCTGCGGGACGTCACGCGTTTCGATGTCCGATTTCGGTCGCGAGTCTTCCCCGGCGATACTGTTGTCGCGACGGGCGAGGTCGCCGAGATCGACCCCGACGCCGGAACGGTCGAGACGGCACTCGAGGCACGGACGGCCGCAGACAAGACGCTGCTGACCGGTTCGGCGACAGTCGATCTCTCGAGGGGTGATTGATACCGCCGATTACGCGATCAAATTCTCGTCGTCGACCACCGCCACGCTCGCGAGTTGGTCGCCAGCAGTCACCGTCGCTTCTCGAGTGAGTGCATAGAGCAGGCCGTCGCGGTCGACGCATGGCTCGTGGCGCGATTCGTACGTCGTCGGATGATAGACCGTCCCGATCGGCGTCCCTGCCTCGACCACGTCGCCCACCTCGAGCGTCGGATTCGGTCGGAATAGTCCGGACTCGGTGGCAGTGACCTGTCCGGCGTGATTGTGGGCGACGGTCTGATCACGTTCGGGTACCGAGCCGGGAAGGAGATCGAGCTGACGACAGACATCGAGCAAGCCCGTGACGCCGTCGGCGACGACTCCCTCGAGGATCTGCTTGTTGTGGGCGAGTTCGGGCGTGATCGCGGGGATCCCCTCGCCGGCGGCGGTAACACGGAGCTTGCCGTCGAAATCACGTTGGGACCATGCGTCCGGCGCGTCGTCGCCGGCCCGTTCAGCCAGCAGGAGATCGGTCCCGAAAGCTTCGGCAAGCGACTGGGATCGGTCATCGCCCGCGCTGTAAACGACATGGGGGAGCATGTCGGGGCTGCCCGTATGGAGATCGACGACGGCGTCAGCCGCCGTGACGTACTCCCAGAGGCGGGCGACCATGCGCTGGTGGAGACTGCCATCGGCGTCGCCCGGCCAGACTCGGTTCATGTTCGGGTTGACGCTGTCGAACGGCTCCGGCGTCGTGTAGGAGACCCGATCGAACGTCAGCGGGTTCGCGACGGGGACGGCGATCACGGTCCCTGACAGCGACTCGAGAGGAAGGCGCTCGTGAAACCGGCGGAGCAGTTCTGTCCCGTTTATCTCGCGGCCGTGCTGGGCCGCCTGCACGTATAGCGTCGGTCCTGGCTTGCCGCCCCGATAGGTGTGGACCGTCGTCGTCAGTTCCACGCCCGACGGCAATCGATCGAGCGTGACCTGCTCCGCCGTGTGCGTGCCGTCGCTCATGGCGGGTCGTTCCACGGCCGGCGGTATGTACTTGCGGCCGCGAGTCGACGGTAACCCACACCGACCGCGACGCGAGACCACTATCGTTTTCAGTCGTCCCGTCGACCCCGACGTATGGGAGACGTTACTGCGACCCTGCACACGAACAAAGGTGACATCGAGGTCGAACTCTACGACGAACGCGCACCGCGCACCGTCGACAACTTCGTCGGCCTCGCGACCGGCGGCAAGACCTGGACCGACCCCGAGACGGGCGAGGAAGTCGAAGGCGAGCCGCTGTACGACGACGTGGCCTTCCACCGCGTCATCGAGGGCTTCATGATCCAGGGCGGCGACCCGACCGAAACCGGCCGCGGCGGCCCCGGCTACCAGTTCGACGACGAGTTCCACGACGAACTGCGCCACGACGACGAGGGCATCCTGAGCATGGCCAACTCCGGGCCCGACACCAACGGCTCGCAGTTCTTCATCACGCTCGACGCCCAGCCCCACCTCGACGGCCGCCACTCCGTCTTCGGCACGGTCACTGATGGGATGGACGTCGTCCACGAGATCGGCAGCGTCGACACCGACGCCAACGACCGTCCGAAAGAGGACGTCGTCCTCGAGTCCGTCTCGGTCAACTACGAGTAACTGCCGAACCCGCTGTTTTATCGCTGGAATACCCGTCGGCAGCCCGTTCAATCCCGCCGAAGCCGCGCACACCGAGAGAGATCGTTGGCACACGCCTTTAGGGCCGCGGTAGCATACCACGCGTATGGACTGGACGACCGACGACATTCCCGACCAGGAGGGCCGCCAAGTCGTCGTCACGGGCGCGAACAGCGGCATCGGCCTCGAGGCGACCCGGGAACTCGCACGCAACGGCGCGACGGTGATTATGGCCTGCCGGAGCACAGAGCGGGGCCAGGATGCGGCGCAGGACGTGCGCGCGGACGTCCCCGACGCCGACCTGCGCGTCGAGGCGTGCGATCTGGGCGATCTCGAGTCGATCCACGCGTTCGCCGACCGACTCGGCGACGCGGCCCTCGATGTCCTGATCAACAACGCGGGCGTCATGGCGATCCCGCGCTCGGAGACCGCGGACGGCTTCGAGACCCAGTTCGGCGTCAACCACCTCAGTCATTTCGCGCTTACCGGGCTGCTGCTCGAGAACCTCCACCCTCACGATGCGTCCGAGTCGCGGATCGTCACCGTCTCGAGTGGCATCCACGAGCGCGGCGAGATCGATTTCGACGAACTCCAGCACGAGGAGTCCTACGACCCGTGGGATGCCTACGCCCAGTCGAAGCTGGCGAACGTACTGTTCGCGTACGAACTCGAGCGCCGGCTGCTGACGGCGGATGCCAACGCAAAGAGCATCGCCGTCCATCCGGGCTATGCGAACACGCAGTTGCAGTTTCGCGGCCCCGAACAGCGCGGCAGCCGCCTGCGAAAAGCCGCGATGTGGGCCATGAACACGGTTCTGGCCCAGCCGGCCGCGATGGGCGCGCTCCCGACGCTGTACGCCGCGACCGCGCCCGAGGCCGAGGGTGGCGCGTACTACGGCCCCGGCGGATTCATGAACATGCGTGGGACGCCCGAACGCCAAGCCTCCTCGGAGCGCTCCTACGACGAGGAGACCGCGCGTCGGTTGTGGGCCGTCTCGAGCGAGCTGACCGGCATCACCTACGACTTACCGGAGCCGAACGCTGAGGTCTCGGCGTAGGTCGTCTCTCTCATTCGGCCCAACCGTAACGCGAAAGGCCACTCGCTCGAACGAGGACACATGAGCGACGACGGTATTCAGCGCGCCAGCGATGTCGGCTCGAGCGACGCACCGCCGGTCGAAGAGAAGCCCTACAAGATCATCTTCGAGGCCAACAAGTGCTTTGGCGCGGGCAAGTGCGCCGAAGTCAGCGACAACTGGGAGATGTCGATCGCCTCGGGTATGGCCCAGCCCGAGGAATACTTCATCAGCGAGGAGGACCTCGAGCACAACGTCCGTGCCGCGGAGGTCTGTCCCGCCAAGAAAGACGACGGGTGTATCCACGTCGTCGACCGCCGCACTGACGAAGAGATCGCCCCCGACCCCCACGGCGACGGCACGCTGAGCGTCGACTGGTGAGCTTCGCCTCGAGCGCACACCGAAACGCACATCCCCACCCCGGGACAACGACTGACTGCCTTCTGTGCGAGGGTAGCCAAGCAGGCCAACGGCGGTGGGCTTAAGACCCGCTCCCGTAGGGGTCCCTGGGTTCAAATCCCAGCCCTCGCATACCGACTCGAACGACAGTGAGAGTCGTGTCTGCGAGACGCAGGATTTGAACGAGAGAAGTCGTGGTTCGGAAGGTGCAAGCGGCACCTTCCGTCATCCCGAGACGGCTCCGCCGTCTCGAACGACAGCGCTCGAGCGACGCGAGAGCGACCGTCTTCGCGTGGTTCAAATCCCAGCCCTCACAATCGGCCTCGAGACCTCTCATACTGTCCAACAGACCTATTTGAAGATCACTCGCTCATACGGTCTGCTGTAACGAGTTACCGGTGCAACCGCAGGACTGTCGCGGTTGCACCGGAACTGACTGACAGGAGCCCGTATCAGGGTCGGCTGTCATCGATAGAGACAGCCAGCTTTCGCGAGCGGCTTCTCACTGACTCCAGTCCGACATCTTGTATCAACTCGGAAGCCGGCCGGCTCGCTCGAGCACAGCGAGGACGACGATCGAGCCGGCAAGACAGAGCGCGGCGGTGGCAAACACCGTGTCATAGGCATAGCCGCGCTCGAGGATCAGCCCGACGAGCCAAGAGCCCAGCGACTGGGTCAGCATCCAGACGGAGCTGAACACGGCGTAGGCGCTGCCCCGGGTCGAGTCGGGGAGCGTATCGAGGAGGTACGTGTCCGCGGCCGGAAACAGCGCGTGGATGATAAAGCCGAGGAGGGCGGTCAGCACGACCAGCGCGAGCAGGCCGTCGACGAGCGTCAGCGCAAGCAGGCACGCGGCGAACGCCCCGACGATGCCGAGCAGATACGGGACGTGCGGGAATCGGTCGGCCAGATCACCGCCGACGTAAAACGCCGGCACGCCGGCGGCGAAGACGAGCGTGAGCATCGTGCCCGCGGTCCGGTCGGAGAGGTCCTTCGATTGCATGTAGAGTTCGTAGAAGTTGAACACGCCCTGCCAGACGAACACCGCCGCGCCGACGAGTGCCAGCGCGGTGACGATGATGCGCCACTCCGAGAGTGCGCCGGCGACGAAATCCCGATCCGCACGTCCCGCCGTCGGCATCTTGGTTCCCTTCGCAGCGAGCCAGGTGTAGGCCGTGCCAAGCGCCGCGCCGGCGGCGATCACCCACAGCGCGAATCGCCAGTCGACGAGCACGGAGAGCGCGACGAACGGCGCGGCGATCACCGCGGCGAGCTGGCTGGCTGCCCCGTGAATCCCCATGACCCGGCCAACGCGGGACGGATAGAGTTCGCTCAGGAGCGGGTTCGCCGAGACGAAGTAGATGCCCGAGGCGACGCCCATGAGGAACGACCCGGCCATGAGATGTGGCACCGTCGTCGCGGTCGCGGCGAACGCCGAGGAGGCTGCGAGCACGACGCCCGAGGCGACGACGACGCGGTGTCGCGGGACCTTGGTGAGCACCCACCCGGTTGGGAGTCGAAGGGACGCGCTGCCGACCCATACCAATGTCGCGATGAGTCCGGCGGTCGCCTCGCCGATCGCGAACTCGGCGATAAACACGTCCAGCAGCGGCGCAAAGACGATTCTGGCGAGGTTGAGGAGAAAGACGAGGCCACAGAGAGACCCGAAGAGGCGAGCGCGGGACACGGACACTGTTGTCGATAGCGGCTCTCAAGCGTTGCGAAACCGACAGTGCGTCACGGACGGCTATCTGCCAGGATCCGGTCGTCTCGAGTGCGACCGCGTCGATAGGCGAAACAGCGCCTACTCGTCGGCCTCGGTGACGTCTTCCGCGCGGAGTTCCGCGCTTGCCTCACGGACCTCGCGCATGACACTCGAGATGCGCTCTTCGGCCTCGAGTTCGTCTTCGACCGAGAGGTCAACGCCCTCGACCTCGAGCAGGAATTTGGCAACCTCGGTGGCCTCGTACATCACGTCGTCGAGTTCTTCGGCGGTGAAGAAATCACACATCGCGCCGTAGAGAAACGTTGCGCCGGCCATCCGAACCTTCTCCTCGAAGGAGGCACGGGCCTGGTTGACCGCCTGTGGCGTGTAGGTGTCGGTCATGAAGGGGACGAGGTCGGGCAGGTTCTCGCCGATCTTGGTCATCTCGACGCCAGTCTCGGTCCGGAAGTCAGAACAGAGTCGGGCGATCGCCCACTCGCGGGCGGTGATGTAGGTGCGATCCCGCAGAAAGTCGTTGACCCGGTCGTACTGTGCGCCGTCCATCTTCTTGAAGCGGGCGTACTTCTGGACGTCGTCAGGCACGTCGTTTTCTTGTGGATCGGGGTCCGGGACGCCCGGCATCGCTGCCTCGTCGGTTGCCCCTGGGCTGTCCGTGTCGGTGGTGCCTGCGTCGTCGGCACCCGATTCCGTATCGCCATCGACTCGAGCGGCGTTCGCTCCGTCCTCGTCCATGTCCGCGTATTCCCAACAATCCGAGATAAGGGTTGTTCTCGAGCGAGTCCGCTCATCGGCCGACAGCAATCTGCGGCCGATCGCGGTCGAAATCGACCCAGCGAGGGATATCACTGGCCGTAAACGGCTCACGTATGAACTCGAGTTCGACCGGATTTAAGGCCGTGTACGGCATTCGGTAGGACATGACACAGACGCCAGTCGTCGTGAAGGCAGTCCGAACGCCGCAGGGGAAAGAAGACGGGGTGTTCGCTGACGTCCGCAGCGAAGACCTCTCGGTCCCGCTGATCGACGAGATTCTCGCGGAAACGGGCCTCTCGAGTGCCGAAATCGACGACCTGATGTGGGGCTGTGCACAGCAACGCGGCGAGCAGGGGAACAACGTCGCTCGCGTCATCGCCTTGCTCTCTGAACTGGGCGAAGACGTTCCCGCGGCGACGATCAACCGGTGGTGTGCCTCCTCGATGCAGGCGATCATCTCGGCGTCCGACGCCATCGCGGCCGGCAACCGCGACGCCATCATCGCTGGCGGCGTCGAGAACATGAGTCGCGTCCCGATGGGCGAGAACATGGGCAGCGTCCACCCGCGGCTGGCCGAACTGTACAACATCGGCGAGCTCCAGATGGGGATGACCGCTGAGAAAGTCGCCGAGGAGTACGGCATCAGCCGCGAGCAACAGGACGAGTACGCCGCCCGCAGCCAACAACGCGCAGTCGACGCCACCGAATCGGGCCGCTTCGACGACGAAATCGTCCCGATCGAGACTGGCGACGACACCGTCACCGAAGACGAGGGGCTCCGGCCCGGTACAACCCCCGAGAAACTCGCCGAGCTGCCGACCGTGTTCAAATCCGATGGCATGGTTACTCCCGGTAACGCCTCCCAGATCTCCGACGGCGCGGCCGCACTGCTCGTCACGAGCGAGGCCTTCGCCGACGAACACGACCTCGAGATCATGGCCGAGGTCGGCATGAACAACGTCGCCGGCGTCGACCCCACCGTGATGGGGATCGGCCCGGTCCCGGCGACGCGGGGCCTGCTCGAGCGAAACGGTCGCGATATCGACGACTACGACCTCGTGGAACTCAACGAAGCCTTCGCCAGTCAGACGGTGTACGCCCGTGACGAACTCGGGATCGACCCCGAGATCTTCAACGTCAACGGCGGCGCGATCGCGATCGGCCACCCGCTGGGAGCTTCGGGTGCCCGCCTGCCGGTCACGCTACTCCACGAACTCGAGAAACGTGGCGGCGGTCTCGGGTTGGCGACGCTGTGTGTCGGCTTTGGACAAGGGGCTGCGATCGAGTTCGAGGTCAACTAAGACGGTTGGTCTGGGATTTTTGGTCCAGATTTTGCGAGTGAGGGGAGCGCGGTTCGGAACGAGCCACGCGAGTGAGAACCGCGGACTGCGAACGGGGAGCGAAGCGACCCGTGAGCAGCCGTCCGCGAGCGAGACAAAAGGTGGTTGCGTCAGGGTGCGGCGATCGAGTTCGAGGTCAACTGAACTGGACAGTGAGGATTCGGTCGATCAGTGAGTAGCAAGCGAAACGACTCCTGTGCAGTGGCGCGCGCCGTGACTCGGTTCGCTGTAATGATCAAGGAAACTTTTGAAAATCAAGGAACTTCTCACACCAGCTCTTTGCGAAACTGACTCGTTGTGTCACTTGATCAAATACGTCCTTGACGAGTTCGTGGAACTCGTCTTCGTTCTCAACGATGATCGGTGCCATCGTCCACTTGAGGTATTTCCAAACCTGTTCGATTGGGTTGAGATGTGGTGATCCTGAAGGAAGGAACACGAGATCGATGCCAAGTTGGTGCGCCCGCTTGCGCGTGTATTCACAGATGTGGGAGCCGTGCTTGTCCAAGACGAGCAGAATCCGCTTGCCGGGATTCTGCTCGCGTACCGCCTCTAACACCTTGCAGATCTGCTCTTTCTCTTCGGTTTCTTTCCACTGGACCACACTGGTGCCGTTCACTGCGTAGAACCCAACCGCCGAGTCTTCTGTCTTCACTAACGGCCGCTCAACGTGTGGATCATCGACGTACCAGACACGTCGTGAATTATCATACGGTTGTGGTTGTGATGCATCGAAAAACCCGAGAACAGTGCCACCATCTGTACAGATATCGTCGTTGACGATCCACCCTTCTTCATCATCTCCTTCACGTTTGTTGTGGGGTTGATCATCTTCGTCGAGCGCGTCGTCGACGCGCTCTTCGAGAATCTCCTCTGGATTCTCCGGTCGCCATGGACGTTTTGGGCGGGGTTTTGCATACGATAAGCCCAATTCACGGAGGAATTTCCCGAGATAGTCCGGGTGATATTCAACGTCGAACTCCTGTTTGAGAAGATGGCGAATCTCCTGTGATTTCCACGGCTGTCCTTCTCGAAGCATCTCAACCAACTGTTCCTGTTCGTCTTCGTCGAGTTTCGGGGGTCGACCGCCCCCGAAACTCGGCATCAATCCTTCGAGCCCACCTTCGTTCCAAGCATCCGCCCAGCGACCGCCGGTCGCTGCCGACCTGCCCTCACGGTCGGCAGCTTCCGCAATCGAATCGCCATAATAGAGGTTCTTCAGAAAACCCAACCGCTCTTTCCGGCGATCGTCTTTAGCCTCGCGGAGGAGTTCATCAATTTCCTCTTCTGAAAGATGATATTTGATCTCCTTCCGACGATCTTCACCCATCACCTGGTGAGCGAACGTGGCCAACAAAAGTTTTCACGATCATTACAGCGAACCGAGGCTCAAAAGCGTGCGAGGGATGAGCGAGGGAACGGAGTGACCGAGCGAATCGGCTGGGGAGGATGTGGTGATTCCGTGCCGCCAGGATTGCAGGACCGTCGTCCGCTGGTATGATCTGTCGTTCTCGCGACAGAAGGCCACCTCGAGTCCCATGACCGACCACACGAATCAAAGACCGGTGATCGGAATCGAGCAACCGGCGATTTAGGTAGCTCGAGCGCGTCAGCACGCGTATGGAACGGCTGTTGCTGGCGATACTCGTGGGGATTCCGCTCGTCTGGCATCTGGGCCTGACCGGCGTCGCCTACTACGATGCCGGACGGGTCGGGCTCGAGCCACCGAAAAAGTGGGCTGCACTGACGTTTTTCGTTCCGGTGATCGGCTTTTTCATCTACCTCTTCGAGCGCAGCGAGCTGTCCTACGACCCCGAAACGGACCCCTATCGGGGAAACAACGTCAACATCCACCCGTCGCGGGCCGATGACACCACGCTGCCGTCTCGCGGTGACAACCGGCTCACGGCGGACGACCTCGAGGACGACAGCGACGACGCTGGGCGCGGGAAGTGACAGAACGCAACGATTCGCGTCGGGTCGCTGAGATCAGTCGTCGGCGACGATGTCCGTACTCCCCTCGAGTGCCGCATCGGGGACCGTCCCGTCGTCGTTCCAGCCGCGTTCGTCGTAGTACGCCTCGAGTCCCTGCTCGAAGTCCGGTATCTCGTAGGGCACCGTGTCGTCCTCGCGGTCGAAGCCGCGCTGGTTGTTGAAGTGGCGCTCGAGCGAGACGATCTCGCTGCCGATCGCGAGCAACTCGTCGTAGTCGGCGTCGAGTAACGTCTCGAGGCGGGCTTCGGTGATGAAATCCCGCGAGAACTTACAGAGGACGGCACTGTCTTTGATCACGTTGATGTTCTCGAGTTCGACGATTTTCGGCGGTTTCCCCTCGAGTCCGGCTTTGTCGAAGGCGTCGTCGGCGTCGACCAGCGGGTACTCGTAGGGGTAGAACTCGGCGTACATGTGGTCGGCACCGCGATTCGAGGTTGCAAAGGCAAGTCCCTGGCCGTTCAGCGTGCGGCCGTCGTGGGCGGGGAACTCCATGCCCTTGGCGGTCCAATTCTCGACGCCTAACTCGTCGTGAATCCGATCGATACCCTCTGCGAGCAGGTCGCCGACGCCCTCGCGGTAGGCGATCCGCTCGACGAGGTCGTGGATCAACGCGGCGTTGCCGAACTCGTCCTTGCTCGCGAGGTAGGCCGCGACGGTGTCGCCCGCAGAAATCGTGTCGAGCCCGAGTTCGTCACACAGCTTGTTCGATTGCATCACGTCGACGATATCGTCGACGCCCGAGTTGGGGCCGAAGGCCATCAGCGTCTCGTACTCGGGGCCCTCGGTCTCGAGGCCCGACTCCTCGTCTCTGGTCGGCAGTTTGCAGGCAAAGGCACACGACGAACAGGTGCCTTTCTTGTACTTTTTCTCCTCGACGCGGTCGCCGCTGACGCCCTCGATTCCCTCGAAAGAAAGCTCCGAAAAGTATCGGGTCGGCAGGGCTTCGACCATGTTCGCATACTCCGTGACCGACGTGGTTCCCTGGGCTTTCATCGGGTTCTCGGACTGGGCGGCTTCGCCGTGGATCTCCATCTGCAGCGCCGGAAGCTCGATCTCGCGGGTCGAGTCGCCATCGAACGTGATCGCCTTGACGCCTTTCGCGCCCAGCACCGCGCCGAGCCCACCGCGACCGAACGCGCGCTCTTCGGAGGTCATGATCGAGGCGAACCGAACCTCGTTTTCGCCGGCCGGGCCGATGACGACGGTGTGCTCCGAGCCGAGGCCGTGTTCGTCTTCGATGTACGCACAGGTCTCGGGGACGGTCGCCTCGGCGAGCTCGGGGACCGGTTCGAACTCGACACGTGGGCGAGACGCCGTCTCGCTGCCCGACGAGTGTGACTCGTCGACCTCGTCTCTGACGTGGACGATCACGAGCTCATCGCTCGCACCAGTAATCTCGACGGCGCTGTAGCCCGTCCCGGTGAAGTTCCGCGAGAGGAAGCCACCGGCGTTCGATGAGAGCAGCCCGTCGGTCAGCGGCGAGACGCCGGTCGCCGACATTCGGCCGGTAAAGCTCATCGTCGAGTGCTGGAGTGGCCCCGTCGCGAAGTAGAGTCGATTGTCCGGCCCCAGTGGATCGGCGTCGAACGGGATCCGATCGTGGGCGAGTCGCGTCCCGAGTGCCCGGCCGCCGATCGAGGACTCGAGGATGTCGTCGATCGAGACGGACTCAGCCGTGCGTTCGCCCACGTCGATCGAACACAATGGGCCCCGTGAGTGGTTCATACTACCACACTGATGGATACGGGTGCAAAACGGTGTCGGTTGGACGGATCTCAGCCCTGTGTTCTGTCTCGAGTCCGGTTAGACGGGTTTGCCACACCGCTCGATGGCCTCGCGGACCGCGTCGGTCCTGCCAATAAGCGTGATGTGATCGCCTTTCTGCAGTTCGACCTCGGCTGACGGGACCTCGTTGGTCCCGTTCCGACTCACAAGCGCAATGAGAACGCCGCTTGGGAGTTCGTCACCGACGTCGACGACCCGTTTTCCGACGAGGTTCTCGTCAGTGACTTCGATCTCCTGAACGTCGCCCGACCGGCCGAGTTCGGACATCCAGTTCGAGAGCGCGGGGCGTTCGATCACGTTGTCGATCGCCCACGCGGTCGACTCGGCAGCCGAGATCGTCTCGACGTCGAGCTCTTCGAAGGCGTCGACGTTCGAGGGGTTGTTCGCCCGGGCGATGACCGTCTCGACATCGAACTTCGACCGGGCGAGCTGTGCCACGAGGAGGTTGACGTCGTCGTTACCGGTCGCTGCGATGACGGTGCGTGCGTTCTCCGCACCTGCCCCCTGCAACACGTCGATGTCGGTCCCGTCGCCCTCGCGAGCAGTAAAGCCGTCGTTGCGAAGTTCTTTGAGGGTCGACCGATCGTCTTCGATCAAGACCACGTTTTCACCGCGCGCTTCGAGCCGTTCTGCCAGCGAGCGACCGACACGGCCGCCGCCGATGATGAGTACACGCATTGGTATCACGTCGAGTTGTTCTGCGATCTGTCTGGCAAACCCGCCCTCCAAGACGACCGTCACGAGGATAACGAGAAAGACCGTCCCGACGAGCAGATCCGCGCCGGCCGGGTTCGTCGGTGCCTCGGCCGTCTGCAGGCGGATCGCAAACAGCGTCGCGACCGAGGCTGGAATGATCCCGCGTGGGCCGACAAAGCTCATAAACAGCGTCTCGCGGAACGTAAACCGGTCGCCGCGAGTCGACAGGAAGACCAGCAGCGGTCGCAAGACGAACATCACGGCGACGACGACGGCCACACCGCCGAGTCCGAGCGCGAACAGCTGCTCGAACTCGAGCAACGCCGCGAGCGTAATGAAGACAAACGAAAGGACGAGCAAGGTGATGTCGCCTTTGAACGCCGCGATATCCTCCTCGTACGGAAGATCGGCATTGCCGAGGATCAACCCAGCCGTCGCTGCGGCCGCGACGCCCGCCTCGGAGAAGACGTAGTCGGCCGCGCCGAAGGCGACGATCGCCCCCGCAAGCGTGAGCAATCGCGCGTTCTGTGGCGCATTGTCCGGCGAGAGATCGACGTACTGCAACAGCGCCCAGACGATCGTCGCGACGACGACGCCGACGAGCAGGCCCGTTCCAAGTCGCTCGGCGAACAACTGGAGGTAGACATCGGGGGTTAGCTCCCGGACGGTCATCGCCTTGAACAGCACGACCGCCAGGATCGCCGCCGTCACGTCGTTGACGATCCCCTCCGTCTCGAGGGTCGCTGCGACCCGATCGCGGACGGGAACGACTTTCAGGATCGGCGTGACGACCGTCGGCCCGGTCGCGACCAAGAGCGCGCCGATCAACAGTGCGATATCCCACTGGGCCTCGAGGAAAAAGCGAACCGAGGCGGCGGTCCCCACAAGCGCGATCGCCGCGCCGATCGTCGTTAGCCGCAACACGGCTGCTGGTGCTTTCCTGATCTTGCTGATCTTGAGGTGGAACGCACCCTCGAAGACGATGATCGCGACGCTCAGTCCGACGATCGTCGAGAGCCCGCTGCCCCCGCCGAACGACTCGACCGACAGGACGCCGAGCCCCTCCGGACCGATGGCGACGCCAGCGACGATGAGAAAGAGGACGCTCGGAACTCGAAACTTCGCCGAGAGGAGCTGTGAAACGACGCCGAGCCCGACGATGACGGCGACGAGGACGAGCAGATTACCGCCACCAGCCGCGCTCATGGCTTCAGCTCCCGGGCTGCGGCCAGTCGGGAAACCGATACAGCAGCGCTATCCATTCGTTTCAACGAAGACACTCGAATAGGATAACTCCTGTGAGATACGTCGAGACACGGGTATGGCGAGACAGTCGCCGAGTGCTAGACGACACCAGATCGCACGACAGCAGCCGGTCACGCACTCGCGTACAGTCGGTCGATTCGGTCCTCGAACCGGTCCATAATGACTCGGCGTTTCTTTTTCATCGTCGGCGTGAGCATGTCGTTTTCCTCGGTGAATTCCCGGGGGACGAGTTCGAACCGTTTGATCGTCTCGTGTGGCTGGAACTCCGTGTTGATCCGATCGACCTCTCGTTGGACGTACGCGCGAACGTGCTCGTCGTCACACAGTGGCTGTGACTCGTCGGGCAAGTCGATCCCCTCCGCCTCGGCCCACGACCGAATGTGTGCCTCGTTCGGCACCAGCAACGCCCCGACGAACTTTTCGCCGTCGCCGACGACCATCGCCTGGTCGACGACCTCACTGGCGGCGAAGGCGTCCTCGAGCGGCCCAGGAGCGACGTTTTTCCCCGTCGAGAGAACGATGAGCTGTTTGAGTCGATCGCGAAACTCGAGGTAGCCGTCGGGACGGATATGGATGATGTCGCCGGTTCGGAACCATCGGCCAGCCGGCGCATCGTCCGCCTCCCCAGCCGGTTGGGCTTCTTTCGAGAGAGAGTCGCTTGAGCGGTCCGGTGGCTCGGATTCCGTGCGACTCTCGAGAGCGTCGTCCGTAAACGCACGCCGTGTCGCTGCGGGGTCGTTCCAGTAGCCCTGCGTGACGTTTGGCCCGCACACGAGGAGTTCGCCGACTGCGCCGGGATCGTCCGCAAACGCCGCCTGATCGACGACGGTCTCGTCGACGCGCACTTCGACGTTCGACAGCGGCGGCCCGATCGTCCCAATTGTTACGGCGTCCGGTGGGTTCGTCGAGACGACCGGCGCGGTCTCGGTCAGGCCGTAGCCCTCGTAGATTGGCAGCCCCATCGCGTGATAGAGCCGACAGAGCTCCGCCGAGAGGCTGCCGCCGCCGCTGATCAGCAACTCGAGGTTGCCGCCGAGTGCCTCCCGGACCGACGAGAAGACCAGTTTGTCGGCAATCGCCTGTTTGGCACTCAGAAGCAGTCCCGGTGAGTCGGCCTGCTGGTACGCGACGCCGACGTCGGTCGCACACTCGAACAGGCGCGCTGTGACGCTCGAGTCGCTCGCCTCCTCGCGAATCGTGTCGTAGATCGTCTCGTAGACACGTGGAACGCTGGTCGCCATCGACGGTTCGACAGCGCTGAAATCCTCCTGGAGCGTGTCCGGACGCTCCGCGTAGGCGACACAGGCCCCGCTTGCAAACGGCACAAAGTGGCCGGCGGTCCGCTCGAAAACGTGTGCCAGCGGGAGGTACGACACGGCCACCGACTCCTCGTCGAGCGTCGGCACGTCGTCGGCTTTGTCCGGTCGTGGCCCGAAGCGTTTCCGAACGCCGTTGACGTTCGACCGGAAGTTCCCGTGGGTCAGTTGAACGCCCTTGGGCTGGCCTGTCGTCCCGCTGGTGTAGATCAGACTTGCCAGATCGTCGAGGTCCGTCTCCGCGAGGCGTGTCTCGTAGGCTTCGCGATCGAAGCTCTCCTCGCCGCGGTCGTAGACCTCCCCGAGCGTCAGAATATCGTCACGGTCGTCGTAGCCCTCGAGGGCGTCGATCGAGACGAGAAACTCGAGATCGAGGTCGTCCTCGACGGCGAGGACTCGCTCGAGCAGGGCTTCGTTCTCGACGATGACGCCGTCGGCGTCGGGGTCGTCGAGCCGGTAGTGAACCTGCTCTGGCGAGGACCCCGTGTAGACGGTCGTGACGACCGCACCGGCCGACAGCAGGGCGAAATCCGTCTGCGCCCACTCCATGCGCGTCGCAGAGAAGATGGCGATCCGATCGCCGCGCTCAACGCCGAGCGTGTGAAAGCCGGCCGAGAGCCGGCGGACGATCGTGCGCATCTCGGCGTACGAGATCGGTCGGAACTCGCCGGGTGTCGCAGCGGGCAACGCCGACTCGGTCAGCGATCGCTCGTAGACACCGCCTTTGTACTGCTGTGCCGGCCGGTTCGCATTGCGCGCGGCGGCGTCTTCGAACAGTTGCCCGAGTGGGGTGTCCCCGATGACCGCGTCCACGTACTCTCGTTCGGCGTCCCGCCAGCCCATACCGCGTGAGAATGTCAGCCATGGAGATAAAACGTGATGAAACCGTTAGCAGGTGTTGACACGTTTATTCCCCGCTCGGCAGGAATCGATTCGACTGTGTCACTCGAGACGGTGCCACTCACCCACTGCGGCGACGATCATTCCCGGTGCGCGAGATAGCCCAGGACGCCGCGGGTGTTCAGCTTCGCCTCCTCGCTGGCTTTCTCCTCGCCCCAGACGTCGGCCATATCGGTCGTCGCGGCGAAATGCTCGATGACCGCCTCGTCGTCCTCGAGTTCGTCTCGTTTCTGTGCGACCGCGTCGACCCACTCCTCGAGGACGGTCGCGTACTCCTCGAGGGCCGTCTCGACGTCGTCGCCGACGAATCGGGGACCGAAGTGGGGATAGCAGAGCACATCGGGATCGAGCGCCTCGAGCGTCTCGAGGTCTGCAAGACACTGCTCGAAGTCGAAGTTCGAGGGTGGCGATGTCACCCGGATTTCTTCGATTTCGGGGACCCAGATCCCGGCGGCGTCGGCGACGAAAACCGCGTTGTTTTGGGGATCTTCGAAGACCACCTGATGTGGCGCGTGGCCCGGTGCTCCGTGGACGCGTAGCTCGTGGGTTCCGAGATCGATGCTGTCGCCATCCTCGATTTCGACGATCCGCGCTTCCGGAATGGGCTCGGGTTCGACGTAATATTGCCACTGCTGGCCGACGGCTGCTTTCGTCCCCGCGACCAGCCGTGAGGGGTCGACCATGTGGTCGGTGCCGATCGGGTGGACGTAGACGTCGGCGTCCGGATAGTCGGCGGCGAGAAAGCCTGCGCCGCCGGCATGGTCGAGATGGATGTGGGTGAGTGCGATGACCTCGAGGTCGTCCTCGTCGATGCCGACCTCGGCCAGTGCCTCGCGGACCAGCTCGTAGTTGGTGCCGATGCCGGTGTCGACGACGGCAGGGCGGTCGTCGTCGATGATGTAAACGGCCCCGTACTCGTTCGTGTCGTACATCCCCGTATCGAGATAATAGAGATCCGAACAGTCTCCAGTCGTGACCTCGCGGACGTCTCCGACTTCCATACCGGGTAGCCTGTCGTCACGTAGCATAAAAGCTCGCGTCGCGGCTAATCGGCGGTCGGATTTCATACGATACCTATCAGTCAGTGACTGCAACCGGTCTCATACGGTCTACTGTAAATCATTACCGGTGCAACCGCGACCGCCCTGCGGTTGCACCGGTACATCGTTACAGCAAACCGTATCAGTCGTCGTCGATCGAGTCCTTCCATTCGCCGATCCCGGACGGATCGAGGTGAACGTGTGCATCACCGACGTCGTCGATCCCGCTCAACCGAGTGACCAGCTCCGATTCGACGTCGTGAGCCTCTCGGAAGGGAATGTCGCCGTCGACCTCGGCGTGGACTTCGACCTCGAGGACGGTCCCATCGTAGAAGACGGTCAGGTCGTGGATGCCCTGGACGGCCGGGTGACACCGCAGGGTATGGGTGATCTCCGCGCGCTTTTCGGGACAGGGGGCAGCGCCGATAAGATACTCGACGTTTTCTTTGCCGATCTCGACGCCCTGATAGACGACCAGCAGACTGACCAGTCCGCCGGCGAGAGGGTCGAGCAGCGGGACACCGACCAGTACGCCGAGCACGCCGACGATCGCGGCGATCGACGTATAGATGTCGTTCAGACAGTCCACCGCGAGCGCGGTGAGCGCGGTCGACTCCAGCCGCTCGTTGACTCGGACGGTGTAGCGGTAGACGAGATACATATCCACGATCGATAGCACGAGCGCCGCGAGCAACAACGGACTGAACTCGACGCCGGTTCCGGAGATGATCCCCTCGAGCGATCGGTAGAGGAGATTGAGGCCGAGGAGTGCGATGACGGCACCGACGAACAGCGCCGTCAGCGGTTCGATTCGATCGTGCCCGTGTGGGTGCGTCTCGTCGGGTTCGTCGAACGCGCTTCGTCCCCAGACGAGCACGACGACGCTGGCGACGAGATCGGCCACTGAGTGAGCTGCGTCCGCCAGCAAGGCAACGCTGCCAAAGGCATAACCCGCCGCCCCCTCGGCGACGATCTTGGCGACGTTCCCGAGGACGTTCACCCACGACGCTCGCGCGAACCCGCTTCGCCCGCCGTCGGTGGTACCGTCTTCGGCCATAGCTCGGTTTAGAGGCAGTCTAACCTTGGCTTTTTTCGTTCCGGTTTTCGAACTGGTCGGGACCCGCCGGCTGGCTTTCGGAATCCTCATTGAGGGGCAACAAAGAGAGACGAGACAACTGGGCGATGGGGCCCGCCTGACCCAACTGCCGGGCGATACGTGACGGTTCGTGTCTGGCGTCGCTGCCAGCACACGCCGAGCGACGGTCGGCTGACGGTCCCTGCCACACACCTCGCTATGGCAGCCGATCATCCCCTCGTTCGACTCGAGACGCTCGCACTGATCGCCGTCGGCGGCTTCGCCGGCTCGAACCTCCGGCTGTTCGCGATGGATCTGTTCGCGGACGTGCCGTCGATCGTCCTCGTCAACGCCGTCGGAAGTGCGGTGCTTGGCTTTCTGGTCTACGAAGCCGAGTATACGGGTCACATCGGCTCACGGACGCGGACCGTCTTCGCGACCGGCTTTCTCTCCTCGCTGACGACCTACAGCACGTTCGCACTTCAGACCGCGTTCGCGGCGGGCCCGCTCGCGATCGGCGGAATCGTCGCCGCCAACTACGGGCTCGGATTCGCCGGGGTCCTCGCGGGACGCGCGCTCGCCCGCCGACTCGAGACGCCACAACCGACCGGCGGTGAGACCGCATGAGCGCGAGTCCGCCGATCGTTGCGGACGCACTCGCCGGCAGCCTCGTCACCGTCGATCCCGATCCGGCTCATATCGTCGGCACCGGCGGGGCGATCGGTGCGCTGTTGCGCTACTGGGTCGGCCAGCAGGTCTCGAGTCGCGTCCCGAGTAGCCAATTCCCGCTGTCGACGGTCGCCGTCAACGTCATTGGCAGTTTCGCCCTCGGACTCGTGGTGCTCGCGGGCGCAGGCGAGTCGACACTGCAACTGGTCGGCACCGGAATCTGTGGCTCGTTTACGACCTTTTCGTCGTTTTCGGTCGAAACCGTCCGACTGTACGAGCGCGGCGACCGCGCCCGCGCGATCGCCAACGCCGTCGCCAATCTGGCGTGTTCGCTCGCGGCGATCGGACTTGCCTGGGCGCTTGTCGCTGTGACTCCTCTGTGATACGGTCTACTGTAAGTCATTGCCGGTGCAACCGCGACCGCCCTGCGGTTGCACCGGTAACTCGTTACAGTAAACCGTATGAGGACGCGTCGCCGCTCGCGTGCGTCAAAACACGTTCGCGTTCGTTCAGGACCGATAGCAACCCGCACGGGCTCGAGCGGTTTACTCGCGTTCGACCCGCGGTAGGTTTATGTTCGGACTACGTCATTCGCCGCTATGGAGGGTCGCCAATCCGCGTGGCGTATCTACCGCGAGTCGCTGCCGATCCTCGTGGTCAGTCTCGCCGGCGGCATCTTCGCGGGATCGGTGCTCGGTTCCGAGGGGATGACTGAAGGGTTCGAGCGCTTTCCCGGCATGCTGTTGTTGCTGCCCGCGTTCCTCGCGACCCGCGGGAACGTCTACGGCGCACTGGGCGCGCGGATCTCGAGTGGCCTCCATCAGGGGATGATCGACCCCGAATTCTCGTGGGATCGACGGCTGGTCAACGCCGTCGCCGCCTCCTTTATTAACGGAATCGGTGTTTCGGTATTCATCGCCGTCCTTTCATGGGGGCTCTTACAGGTGTTGGGGCGAGAATCGGCACGGCTCATCGAACTCGTTTCGATCATGGTCGTTTCGGGGGTGTTCACGTCGACGACGCTGATTTTCGGCTTGCTGGCGCTGGTGTTTGCAAGCTACGAGTACGGCCTCGATCCGGACAACCTGATCGGCCCGATCGTCACCACGCTCGGCGATTTCTTCGGCGTCGTCTTCCTCTTTATCGCACTCACGTTCGCCGAGGTGATCTTCTGATGGCGGCCGCCGACGCTGATGACGCACTCGATACCTGGACGATCAGCCACATCGTCGGGACGATGTTCCCCATTCTGATCGGGCTCTCCGTTCTCGAGATGGGATCGGGCTACGTCCTCGAGGAACTCCAGGAAACCTACCTCGGGAATCCGACCCTGCTGGTGCTCGTCCCCGTGATGATCGGGATGGGCGGGAATCTCGGTGCGATCCTCTCCTCGCGGCTCTCGACGCGGCTTCACCTGGGCGTCCTCGAGTTCGACGTTCGCGACGAGGTGCTGTGGACGAACGTAATCGCGATTCTGGGGCTGGCGGCGACGGTCTTTTCAGCGCTTGGCGTCGCCGCCTGGGTTGTCGGCCAGCTCATCGCCGAGCCGATGGCACTCGGCGAGTTGTTGCTCATCTCGATCAGTAGCGGCATGTCCCTGGCGGTGATCGCGATCGGATTGAGTCTCGCTGCGACCTACGTCTCCTACACGCGGGGCCTCGATCCTGACGACACCACGATTCCGGTGGTCACGAACCTCTGTGATATCCTCGGCGTGGTCGTCCTCTCGGGCGTCGCGATCATCGTGCTGAACTGAACCGTGAATGGCCGAGCGATCACAGCCACGCTCGAGTGTCGAGACCGTGGCGAAGACGGCTGCTGTGCTAGGAAGTGAGAATACGCGAGAACGGACGACTTCCCGTCATAGCTCTATCTTGTGACTAGAGGTACTTAAATGGCGACCGGGGCCCGAATCAACGTTACGCGGTCGCGAGTTCGCGGAAGTCGGCTGCGGCCGTTCGGGTCCCCTTCGAGATCAGCACGTCGCCGCCGCGTAACTCGGCGTCGGCGTCGGCGACCAGCAGCCACCCCTCGCCGGGTCGGCGGATGGCGATCACCGACATCATCGAGTCGGCATCGGGCACGCCGGCGGTCACTGCAGTGTCGTCGAGGTCGCTGTCCGGATCGACCACGACGCGGGTGATGATCTCGTCGCTCTCCTGAACGGCCAGTTGCACGACTGGGTGGACGTCGATATCTCGCAGGACACCCTCGCTGATCTCGATCGCGCTGTCGCTGATCCGCTCCGTCGAGTTGCCAAGCTGAATCAGCCCCCGCAAGACGACCGGATCGCTCGCGTCGGCGGCCGCCCGAAGCGTCCAGGCCTCGAACCGCGACTGCATCGCGTCGACTTCGACCTCGAGATTACGGACCTCCTCGGCGAGTTCCTCGCTGTCGAACAGCACGCTGCTGTAAGCCAGGTCGACCGCCAGCTCCGAGAAGTCTTTCATGTGAATGATCGTATCGACGGCCCGCTCGAGATCGTCGATATCGGGAGCCTCGACGGTCGGTGCCTCGTAGCCCTCGCCGGTCAACGTCTCGTAAACGTCGCCGATTGACGAGTCAGGGCCGCGTAACAACGCCACGTCGTCGGCCTCGACGCGCGTGTTCGGCCCTGGATTGAGTAGCCAGTCCGTGCCACGCCGAAGCGCGATCGCGCGGACGCCCGTCTCGGACTCGAGGTCGATGTCCTTGAGCGTCCGACCTGTATACGGCGAGTTCGGGTCGACGACGCCACGGACCAGCGTCCCCGCCGCCTCCGGCAGCGCCGCCCGCATTGCCTCGGGCAGCCCCATGTCCTCGAGGACGATTTTGGCAATATCGCCAGCGGCGTCGCTGATCCCGTCGGCCGCGCCTACGATCCCCAACACGGGAGCGAGCTGTTCGGCATCGGCCGGCTTCCGTGCAGCCATCAGGAGGCTCATCCGCGCGCGTAGCTCGAGGACGTCCATGCGCTCTTCGAGTCGGAGGACCTCGGTGGCGAGTTCCTCGCTCCGGTGGAGGACCGCCGAGTACGAGAGGTCGATCAACAGCTCGGCAGTGTCTTTCATCTCCACGAGTACGTCTTTGACGCTGACGGGCTCGTACTCGACCGACGCTGACGTCGTCTCGCCCTCGAGCGGGTCCATGTCTCGAGAGTCGGCCCGCCGACGAAAAAAACGTTTCCCGCCACCGTCGCAGGCGCTCGGAAGACACAGCCTTCCGACACGGTTTTGCCCGGGCACAAAGAACGCACTGGCAAGACCAATGCTCGACCGGACCTATATACGC
This sequence comes from Natrinema hispanicum, assembly GCF_004217335.1. GTDB lineage: Archaea > Halobacteriota > Halobacteria > Halobacteriales > Natrialbaceae > Natrinema > Natrinema hispanicum. The sequence goes on along the minus strand of NZ_SHMP01000003.1, from coordinate 946,486 downwards.
GAGAACACGGAGGAGGTGCGCGACGCCCTCGAGAACCGCGGGGCCGACGTCGATCTCGACGAGTTCCTCGAACTCGACGAACGCTGGCGCGAGCTGAAAGCACGCGGCGACGACCTGCGCCACGAGCGCAACCAGATCACGAAAAAGATCGGCAAACTCGTCGCTGACGGTAAAGACGAGGAGCGCGAGGAAGCCATCAAGCGCTCGCGGGAACTCAAAGCCGAGATCGAAGAAGTCGAGGAAGAAGGCGTCGAACTCGAGGACGAACTCCGAGAACGCATCCTCGAGATTCCACAGGTCCCCGACGAGAGCGTCCCGCTGGGACTTGACGAGCGTCACAACGTCGAGGACCGTCGCTGGGGCTTCGACGACTTGCGTGACCTGCCCGACGAGGTCACCCCACACTACGACCTCGGCGAGGATCTGGACATCATCGACGAGGAACGCGCCGCCAAGACGACCGGCTCGGGCTTTTACTTCCTCAAAGGCGAGGGCGCGCAACTGGAACACGCCCTGATCCAGTTCATGATGGACATCCACCGCGAGCAGGGCTACGTCGACGTCTTCCCGCCAGTTCCGGTCAAGAGCACCTCGATGCGCGGCACCGGCCAACTGCCGAAGTTCGCCGACGACGCCTATCGGCTGGGCGGCAGCAACGAGGAAGAATACGACGACGAGGACCTCTGGCTCTGTCCCACCGCGGAGGTGCCGGTCACCAATATGTACGCCAACGAGATCCTCCTGGACGACGATCTCCCGCTGAAACACCAGGCGTACACGCCTAACTTCCGGCGCGAGGCCGGCGAACACGGCACCGAAACCCGTGGCATCGTCCGCGTCCACCAGTTCAACAAGGTCGAACTCGTCAACTTCGTCGAACCCGAGGACAGCTACGACCGCCTCGAGGAACTGCTCGGCGAGGCTGAAGAGGTCCTCAAACGCCTCGGGCTTCCCTACCGCATTCTCGAGCTCTGTACCGGCGATCTGACATTCGCCTCCGCGAAAACCTACGACATCGAGGTCTGGGCCCCCGGCGACGACATGGACGACGGCCCCGAACAGGGCGGGCGCTGGCTCGAGGTCTCCTCGGCGTCGAACTTCGAGGACTTCCAGGCACGACGGGCCGGCCTGCGCTACCGACCCGAGCGCCACGAATCGGCCGAGTATCTGCACACCCTGAACGCCTCGGGGCTGGCGATTCCGCGGGTGATGGTGGCGATCCTCGAGTACTACCAGAACGAGGACGGCACGGTGACCATCCCCGAGCCCCTGCAGCCGTATATGGGTGGCAAAGAAGTCATCGAGGGCCACGAGAAGGTCGGCGAGTCGGCACTCGGTGCGGGCGAGCGCGAGTAACCGCTCGATCCCCCTCGTCAGCGAGCGGTAGCCTCTTGTGGAAGCGATATTTTCTCGCCGCTGCCAAAACGCACAGGGATTGACAGGGCTAGCACTCGCAGCGGGTCTGAAGACGAGTTTAACAGAGACATTCTCGCCTGCAGAATGCTGTCGCTCGAGGCCCAGCGTCGAAAGAAAACGGCAATAACAGCAGAGTGACGGGCTGGTGCCCGTCGGAGTAGCCGGATTAGATGTAGTCGATGCTTGGCGGCAGTTCGAGCTTCATACCCTTGCGCTCGCGGATCTCCATGATCTTCTCGCGCTGGAGGGAGTCGGACATGAACTCGAAGCCGGCGTTTTCGGTGTTCCAGGAGGCACGACCCTCGGTCGCAGAGCGGATGTCGCTCGCGAAGCCGATCATCTCGTCGACAGGTGCGATACCCTCGACGACCATGAGGTCACCTTCCTGGTACATGTCGTCGACGCGGCCACGGCGGCCCTGAATCTCGCCGGAAGCAGCGCCCATGTGGTCGTTCGGCACGTCGATACGAACGTCCTGCATCGGCTCCATCATCTTGATCTGGCCGTCGATCAGCGACTTGTGGACAGCCTCGCGGGTTGCGGGGATGACCTGTGCGGGACCACGGTGGATGGTGTCCTCGTGGAGCTTGGCGTCGTGCAGACGGATGAGCGTTCCCTGAACCGGCTCGTTGGCGAGCGGGCCGTTGTCGAGGGCTTCCTCGAGTCCCTCGATGAACAGCTCCATCGTCTCGTTCAGGTGCTGGATACCTTTCGTCTGGTCGAGCAGGATGTTCGTGCCGTGGATGTGCTCGACGACTTGGGAGTCCTCTTTGTCCATGCCGGCTTCCTGGAGCGATTCACGGCGCTCGAGTTCGGGCATGTTCATCGACGCCTCTCCCATCCGGATCGTCTCGACGATCTCCTCGCTGAGCGGCTCGGCGGAGATGTAGAAGCGGTTGTGACGGTTTGGCGAGATGCCTTCGACCTCATCGCTTGCACGGTCGATGGCCTCGCGGTAGACGACGATCGGCTCACCGGTGTTGACCGGGATGCCCTGGTTCTTCTCGATACGCTGGGTGATGACCTCGAGGTGGAGTTCACCCTGCCCGGAGATCAGGTGCTCGCCAGTGTCCTCGTTGATCGTAATCTGGATCGTTGGGTCCTCTTTCGAGACCTGTCGGAGCGTCTCGATGAGTTTGGGGAGGTCGTCCATCGTCTGGGCCTCCACGCTCTTCGTGATGACCGGCTCCGAGATGTGTTCGATCGACTCGAAGGGCGTCATCTCGACGCTCGAGACGGTCGAACCGGCGATCGCGTCACGCAGGCCGGTGACGGCCGCGATGTTCCCTGCAGGAACGTGATCGACTTCCTCGCGTTCGCCACCCATGTAGATGCCAACGCTCTGGACGCGGTTCTTGCCCGCGGTGCCCGAGACGTACAGCTCCTGACCCTTCTCGAGGGAGCCCGAGAAGACACGACCGGAAGCGACTTCGCCAGCGTGTGGGTCCATCGCGATGTCGGTGACCATGAAGACGACGTCGCCGTTCTCGTCGACGAGACGCATCTCCTCGGCAAGGTCGGATTCGTCGTCACCACGCCAGATGCGTGGGATACGGCGGGGCTGAGCGTCGACAGGGTTCGGGAAGTGCTCACAGACCATGTCGAGGACGACGTCCGACAGGGGCGTCCGCTCGTGGAGTTCCTGGCGCTTGTCGGCGCGCTCGAGTTCCATGATCTCGCCGAAGTCCATGCCGGTACGCTGCATCGAGGGCATCGAGACACCCCACTTGTACAGCGCGGACCCGAAGCCGACGGTACCGTCTTCGACGGAGACGGTCCAGTCGTCGATGTCGTCCATGTCCTCGGTCATCCCACGGATGAGTTCGTTGACGTCCTGGATGACGGCGAGGAGTCGTTTCTGCATCTCTTCGGGACCTTCCTGCAGCTCGGAGATGAGGCGGTCGACCTTGTTGATGAACAGGGTCGGCTTGACACCCTCACGAAGCGCCTGACGGAGCACCGTCTCGGTCTGGGGCATCGCCCCTTCGACGGCGTCGACAACGACGAGCGCACCGTCGACGGCACGCATCGCACGCGTCACGTCGCCACCGAAGTCAACGTGGCCCGGCGTGTCGATAAGGTTGATGAGGTGGTTCGTGCCCTCATACTCGTGGGTCATCGACACGTTTGCTGCGTCGATGGTGATCCCACGTTCCTGTTCGTCTTCTTCCGTGTCCATCGCGAGTTGTTCGCCGGCAGTCTCGTCGGAGATCATGCCGGCACCAGCGAGGAGGTTGTCAGAAAGCGTCGTTTTGCCGTGGTCGACGTGAGCGGCGATGGCGATGTTCCGGATGTTCTCCGGTTCGTCCATCAGCCGTTCACACTCTTGGACGATCTTTTTGCGTCGGCCCATATACACCCTGTTACCGCCAGCGGGGTCAAAAGGGTAGTGTTTCGTCGCCGCCGAAATCCGTCGTATTTCACGGTTCGAGCGCCGGAATGTCCAATTTGCGTGAGTGAATGCCACGCAGTTTGAGGGTGAACGGCGGTCGGGCGTACTGGAGTGGACACTGCATCCGTCGCGGCCCAGGTCATTCCCGTTCGAAACGTGACGGGAGCCGTCACTGTAATAGCGCTGGATCCCTTGGTACGTACAAGCATGGATATACGTGTCCAGGGGGCTGGCCCGACCGCGCCGTTTCTCAGTGCCCAAGATCTCTTCGAGACCGAACACGATCTCTCGCTGCCGGTTTACGTTCACCTCCGGGACGATCCCGACGAACGGACCTGGGCTGCCCACTACGACGACCGCCACGTGCTCAACATCTCACAACAGGCTGCCTCGTCGGCGATGGCCCGCGAACTCGCCCTCCACGAGTTCGCCCACATGGTCCGCCACGAACAACAACATCCGTCTCACACCCAGTCAACCGAGGAAGTCCTCTATCTTGCACTGGCCGGCAAACGCGTCGAGCGGCGCAAGCTCTCACACTGTTACCAGATCGCAAACCACATGAAAGATATCTACGCCGACGACATCACGCTCTCGGTCGGCCCCGGCGAGAAACTGCTCTCCTTTCTCGAGTCGAGTCTCGCCGCAGCAGTCGTCGACCGACCCGAGACGCCACCACGGCCCGGTCTCGAGCGACTCTCACCGAGCGCCGATCCCGAGATTACAGCGGTCAACGCAGCCTTCGCACTCGCACTTGCGGAACGACACGACCTCGTCGATGACGAACACCGACTCTACGATCTCGCGCACGTGGCCGCAATGGACGCACCAGAAGTCGATTTCCAGGAGTTCAAACGGCGCTTTCGGGAACTCGCACAAGAGCCAGACACGAGTACCTACCGACAGGTGCTCGTCGACGCGACGCGATCGTACACCAGCAGCGAGCGTCTTGCCGCGGACTGATACGGGCTGCTGTCAGTCAGTGCCGGTGGGACCGCAGGATGGCCACATATACATGGTAACTAGTGACAGGAAACGGATGGGGTCGTGTATCGACTGGATGGGGCAGCACCGATGGCGCTGATAGCTCGGGGTGGCACTGAAAATTCCCGGAGTAACCGCGATGAGAACACTTCGAGAGACAGCACAATGAGAACACCGTCGAAAACGAACTCGACGGATCGCGTTAGCGTGCGGCTGCCGCGACGCGCTCTTTTTCTTCTTTCTGGCTCACCGCGTAGGTCTGGACGTCGTAGTTGGCCGCGCCGATAAGCTGGCTGGCGATGGCCTCTTCGACGGGCGTCGCCGTCTTGAACGAGTCGTTGTAGACACCCTCGGAGAGGAACTTCAGGGCCTGGTCGACACGACGCTGGGGAGCGACGTCAACGGCCTTCGGGACCGAGATCCCACCGTATTTCAGGCGGACGGTCTCCTCTCGCGGGGCCGCGTTCTCGACGGCCGTCACGAGCACCTGAATCGGGTTGTCCTCGGTGCGCTCGTGAATGAGCTCGAACGCATCACGGACGTAGTTGAGCGTCTGCTGTTTCTTGCCCGTGTTCTCTTCAGTCTGCATCAAGCGGTTGATGAAGCGCTCGACGATCGAGATTTCGGATTTCTTGAACTGCTTGCTGGCGTGGCGACCCGCGGTGTGAGCGACGGGCGAAACCGTGATGTAGCGCTCGGTCGAGGGGTCGGCGTACTCGATTTCGCCGATTTCCCACTCGCCGAAGAGCTTCGCCGAGACGTCTGCGCCGCCGGCCGGCGCGTCTGGGTCCGGTTGATCTTCTGCCGCCATGATTATCGCACCGGTTTCTCCGCGTTTCCGCGAACGAGTTCCTTCAGCGCGACGCCGTTGACCTTGTCAACCTTGTAGTTGACGCCCGAGAGGTCACCCATCGCACGACCCTTTGCCCCACCGATACCGGCGATGGTGACTTCGTCGTGTTCGTCGATGAACGAAATTGCGCCGTCACCGGGACAGAACGCGGTGACCTGCTTGCCGTTTTTGATCAGCTGGACTCGGACGCACTTTCGGATCGCCGAGTTCGGCTGTTTTGCCTCGATGCCGACCTTTTCGAGTACGATACCGCGAGCCTGGGGCGCTCCCTCGAGGGGATCGGACTTCTCGCGAAGTCCACGGGCGCGGCGCGCGTAGTCAGAGTCGGACCACCGCTGGTTCTGGCGGTCCTTCTTGAGCTTGCGCGCGGCATATTTGCCGTTTGCCATAGTACCCGTCGCTATCCGTTGAAGCCACTTAAGCGACCCGTTTCGAATCAGCGAGACGGCTCGAGATCGCTTTAGATACATCGCTCGCCGAATCTGCGGCCGTTTCGACGACTCGAGTTACGGGCGGAGCACGGGTTAGCGACGCTCGGCAGGCGAGAGGTTTCCGAACGCCGAGTGCTCGATCGACGGTTCGCTCCGTGTCATGAGCATCTCCGGGAGCCAACCGACCGAGAAGTGAAAGAGCGGCTCGACCAGAAGTACCGCGCTGGATACGAACGGGAACGGCCGATCGCCGAGTTGCTTTGTTTTGCGTATCGACATAAAAATCAGGTTTGTGGTTAATAGATATAAGTGCTGACTCAATACCCACTATCTAATGACATATAGCGCCATTGCCGACGTCAGCAACGTGTTACTCGAGCTCCTGAAGGCAAACGCTGGCGAGCGGAGCCCCATCGGTTCGAATCGGATCGAGGTGGCGTCCCCCGACGACATCGACTCGCTCTCGAGTGTCGATATCACGCTCTATCCGTATCGGATCGAAACGGACACCGCGATGGGATCGGGCAGCCGAACCATCTCTGGGACAGCACGACAGGACCGGCCGCTGGCGCTTTCAGTACGCTATCTCGTGACCGCATACGCCGTCGACGACGGTGGTGAAAACGACGATACGGGACAGACGAATCCCTTCAAACGGCAACAGCGTCTCGGCGCAGCCCTCCAGCTGTTTCACGACAACAGTCGGATCGAGCCTGCCGACGCTCCCGCCCCGCTCGGCCAGGAGCAACCGCTTTCGATTTCGATCGTCGACGAACCAGTCGAGGAGGTACTGTCGCTGTGGTCACAGCTTTCCGACGTGAGCCACCAGCCGTCGGCGACGATCGAGGTCAGTCCAGTGGTGATCCAGTCACTGAACGAATCGGAATTTACCCGCGTTGAAGAACACGAGACGACGGTTGGCCGACGGTCGGAGACGTCCGATCGACACGCAGAATGAGTGGAATCCGTGGACCGACGGACCCGGGCGCGTGCCTACAGCAACTGCACGTCGTCGATCTCGAAGTGGCGCTCTGCGAGGGTGCGGGCGGCCTCGATCGTCCGCCCGTTGGTTCCGATCGCGACCCCGCGGTCGGCTTCGGCGACTTCAACGTAGGCGACGGTGTCGTTGTTCTCGCTGATCGTGACGTTGTAGACGGCTGCCGGCGCAAGCGCGTTCGCGACGAACGTCTCGGGATCGGCCGCGTCTTCGACGAGTCGCACCTGCGCGTCGACACGATCCTCGAACCGCTGGATCGTCCGGCCGTCAGGGCCGATCGCTTCGCCCATGCCGCCGCGTTCGACGACGATCAGGAGACTGTCGCCGCCGTCGGTGACGAGACAGTCGCGGCCGGCGACACCGGTGACGTCCTCGAAGGCGGCGAGATACTGCCGGGCGTCGTCGGCGAGCGTAACCCCCATCGATCAGTCGGCCTGACTGCTCCCGGAGGTAGTCGACCCCATCCGGAGGTCGACGTCGCCAGTTCCGAGTTTGATCGGCTTCCCGACGATGACGTTCTCCGTCACGCCGTCTAACTCGTCGATCTCGCCGTGGATCGCAGCGTTGAGCAGGTGGTTGACCGTCACCTCGAACGCCGCACGAGCGAGCACCGAGTCCTTCGAGCCCGAGATGCCGTGGCGACCGATCGACTCGATCTCACCGCGGTTGGTCATCATGTCCGCGACGAGCATCAGGTGGCGGACGTTGACGTCGTCAAGCCCCTGCTCTGCCAGCGTGTTGTTCGTCTCCTCGATGATCGCTTCGCGGGCCGCCTCGATACCGAGGTTGCGCCTGATCTCGTGGATGTTGTTACACGTCGTCCGCGAGGCGTCGACGCCTTCGATCTCCAGGACGTCGCCAAAGGCCGACCCCTCAGTGTAGAGGACGAACTCTTCGCTGCCGTCGTCCATTTCCTCACGGCGGATAACGACCCGAGAGATGTCCTCGATGCCCTTGAACGTGATATCGCGCAGCTCCTCGACGAGCTGGAGGAGATCCCGATACGAGGGTTCCTCCGGGCCAAACTCGATCTGGGTTCCTTGCTGGATCGTCTTGACACCCAGCGAATCCTCGATGATTTCGGCGACTTCCTCGGGCGTAATCAGCCGCTCTTTCAGCGTGTCCTCGTTGAGCGAGATCTGGACGCGCATGTCCGCGACGTTCGTCGAGACGTCACCCAGCGCGAGGATCTTGGTGGCTTCGATCTTCCAGACGACCTCGTGGGCGCGCTCGCGCTCGGTAGCGTAGTCGCCCTCGAGGTAGACGGTCATCATCGGCGTGTCCGGCGTTTTCCGGGCGTCGACAAGCTCGATGAGGCGGGGCAGCCCCTGGGTCACGTCGATCTCTGCGACCCCCGCGTAGTGGAACGTGTTCATCGTCAGCTGGGTCCCCGGTTCGCCGATCGACTGGGCGCTGACGGTGCCGACGGGATCGAGCGGATCGACACGGGTATCGAGGTAGCGGGTCTCGACGGCCTTTGCGAGTTCGTCGGCGTCCTCGACCGTCGCGTCCTCGCGGGCCTCGAGCGTCTCGTAGACCTCGTTTTTGAGTCGCCGTGGCAGATCGGTGTCCTCGACGACCGCGATGGTGTCGTCGTCGACGTCGTAGTCGACTTCAGTCATCGGAGGTCACCTCCGTGCCCTCGGCAAGGCGATCGTCTGCGTGTTCCGAGAGGTTGGTCGGCCGCGGCCGCGAGCCGAGGAACTCCTGTTTGTCGGCTTCGGACTCGAACTCGGAGTCGAGCACGCGGCTGGCGATCTGGTCGACGTCGATGTTGTTCTCCTCGCCGGAGGAGACCTTGACGGGCGAAGTGCCGTCCTCACCGAACTCGAACTGGACGATCGTATCCGAAGTGTCCCGGACGGTGCCGTCGTATTGGGTCTCGAGTTCGGAGAGGGCGTTGATAAGGCGGCGCTGCAGGTAGCCGGACTTGGAGGTTCGGACTGCAGTGTCGACCAGCCCCTCGCGGCCACCCATCGCGTGGAAGAAGAACTCCCGCGGGGTCAGGCCGCTCGTATAGGAGTTCTCGACGAAGCCGTGGGCTTCCGCCGAGAGGTCGTTGGGCTCGTAGTGGCTGAGGGTCCGGTCCTCGTAGCCACGGTTGATTCGCTCGCCACGAACTGCCTGCTGGCCGACCGCACCGGCCATCTGGGTCAGGTTGAGCATCGACCCACGTGCACCGGAGTTGGCCATGACAACCGCTGGGTTGTCGTCTTCGAAGTGGTCGTCGGCGATGTTCCCGGCATTGTCACGCGCACGGGAGAGCGTCTGCATGATCTTCATCTCGAGGGTCTCGTCGATCGTCCGACCGGGGAGACTCTCGAGTTCGTTGCGCTCGTAAGCCTCGATCAGCTCTTCGACGCGGTCGTTGGCGTCCTCGAGGGTCTCGTCGATGCGTTCCTGGGCTTCCTCGGGGATGGTCTCGTCGTCGATCCCGATCGAGAACCCGAAGTGCATGATCGCCCGCATCGCCAGCGTCGAGACTTCGTTGACGAAGATCCGGGCACGCGTGTTGCCGTAGATCTTCGTGATCGTGTCGACGATCTCGCCGCCGAACTCGCCGACCTCGTCCTCGGCGATGGTCCCCTGGAGCAACTGGCCGTCTTCGATGACGACCTCGTCGCCGACAGTGCCGGTAAACTCGAGGTTCAGGTCGTCGGGCAGCAGTTCGGAGAAGACGTCGTAGCCGGTCCAGAACGGCTTGCCGTCGTCGTCGACGCCGCTGGGTTCCGGCAGTTCGTCGATCCGGGTCGCTCGCAGCAAGTCAAGCGCCTGCGTCTCGTTGAACCGCGGGTTGTCGTGGGTCAGCAGGTACATCCCACTGATGTGGTCCTGAATCGCCCCGATGATGTTCTCACCGAAGCGCGGCGAGAGCATCTGTTCTTGCACCCGCATGAGCACGCGTGCCTCGGCGCGAGCCTCCTCGTTTTGCAGCGCGTGCATGTTCATCTCGTCGCCGTCGAAGTCTGCGTTGTACGGTGGACAGACGACGGTGTTGAGCCGGAACGTCTTGTACGGCATGACCACGACCTCGTGGGCCATGATCGACATCCGGTGGAGCGACGGCTGGCGGTTGAAGATGACGATGTCGCCGTCGATCATGTGCCGGTTGACTTCCCACCCAGCCTTGACCTTCTCAGCGAGTTGCTCGCAGTTCTTCTCGGTCACCTTCAGCCGACGGCCGTCCGGCCGACGGACGTAGTTCGCGCCGGGGTGGGCCTCGGGGCCGTTCGAGACGAACCGACGGGCGTCCTCGAGATTGCGTTCGGTGACGTTCATCGTCTGGGTCATCTCTTTGGCGACCCGATCCGGCACACCGACCTCGTTGAGCGAGAGGGTCGGGTCCGGCGAGATCACAGTACGTGCAGAGAAGTTCACACGCTTCCCGGACAGCGAGCCACGGAAGCGACCCTCCTTGCCTTTCAGGCGCTGGGAGAGGGTCTTGAGCGGCCGGCCAGAGCGGTGCCGTGCCGGCGGCGTGCCCGAAATCTCGTTGTCCATGAACGTCGTGACGTGGTACTGCAGGAGTTCCCAGAGGTCCTCGATGATCAGCTGGGGCGCACCGGCTTCGCGGTTCTCCATGAACCGCTGGTTGATCCGGATAATGTCGACCAGCTTGTGGGTCAGGTCGTCCTCGGAGCGCTGCCCGTTGTCGAGCGTGATCGACGGCCGTGCAGTGACCGGCGGGACGGGGAGGACGGTGAGGATCATCCACTCCGGACGGGAGCGCTCGGGGTTGATCCCGAGTACCTCGATGTCCTCGTCCGGAATCGCCTCGAACCAGTCCCGGATGTCGCTGGGCATCAGCTTGTTCGTGTCCTCCTCGGTGAGGTCGATGTCCAGGGCCTTCTCGATGGCCTTGCGCTGACTCTCTCGCGGACGGAACGAGCCCGAGAGGATCTCGTTGACCCGGGTGAGGTCGATCTCGGTTTTCTCGGCGAGTTCGTCCGGCGTCGTTCGCTCGACGTCTGCCTCCTCGTCGCCCTGCATCGCGCCGGCGATGCGCTGGGAGTACTCGCTTGTAAGAACCTGCTGGACCTCGTAGTAGGTGGTCGGCTTCTCGTGGTCGATATCGTACTGGATCTCGCCACAGAACGGACAGCGATCCTTCTTGCGTGCCTGCCGGATCGCGGCCTTCGTCACGTCGTTGAGGTCGCGACTCAGTTTCCGAGATTCCTCGAGTTGGTCGCGGAACTCGTCGCGCTCGTCTTCGGTCAACAGCAGCCGGGAACACTCCCGACAGGTTCCCCGCAGGAGTCGCCGAATGAGCTTCGTAAAGCCGACGTGGATGACCGGCGCGGCCAGTTCGATATGGCCGAAGTGGCCGTTACAGGAACCCGAGTGCTTGCCGCAGGTCTTACACTCGAGGCCGGGGTCGATAACGCCCAGCCGCGGGTCCATCAGCCCCATGTCGATGGGGAACCCGTCGTCGTCGTAGGTGTCGGCCGTGATGATCTTCGTCGCGCTCATCTCCCGATACTCCTCGGGCTCCATGAGCCCGAAGGAGAGTTGCCCGATGTCTTTGGGTGTCGTATCTTGCATGGTTTAGACGGCGTCCTCCAGTTCGAGTCGCGGTGCGATACCCAGCGCTTTCATCTCGTCTAAGAGGAGCTTGAACGCGTAGCTCATCTCGATCTCGTGGATATCGGTCTCCTCGTCGCAGTTCGGACAGTAGACACGCCGTTGTTCGACGTTTTCGACCGCGCTCATGCCACAGTTTGCACAAATGTGGATGAACTCACGGTCGGACTCGTCTAAGAGTCGTTCCTTCAGCGTCATGGCCGCCCCGTGGCCGATGAACACGTCGCGTTCCATCTCCCCGATTCGGAGGCCACCCTCGCGGGCACGACCCTCCGTCGGCTGGCGGGTCAGCACCTGCACCGGCCCGCGCGAGCGGGCGTGCAGCTTGTTCGAGACCATGTGGTAGAGCTTCTGGTAGAAAATGACGCCGACGAAGATCTCGGCCTCGATCTTCTCGCCAGTGACCCCGGAGTACATGGTCTCCTTGCCGGCCGAATCGAAGCCGGCGTCCTCGAGTCCCTCACGAAGCTCGTCTTTGTCTTCGCCGAGGAACGGCGTCCCGTCGACGCGACGGCCCTCCATCGCGCCGAGTTTGCCGCCGATCATCTCGAGGATGTGGCCGACGGTCATCCGCGACGGCAGCGCGTGGGGGTTGACGACGAGGTCAGGGACGACGCCTTCCTCGGTAAACGGCATGTCCTCCTGGGGTGCAAGGTGGCCGACGACCCCCTTCTGGCCGTGTCGCGACGCGAACTTGTCCCCGAGTTCGGGGATCCGCTCGTCACGAACCGAGACCTTCGAGAGTTTCGAGCCGTCCTCGCCTTCCATGAGGGTGACGGTGTCGACGATGCCCGATTCACCCGAACGCATGGTGACGGAGGTCTCACGGCGTTTCTGGGGCGAGAGCCCGCCCATGTCGTCGGGTTCCTCGAGGAATCGCGGCGGCGAGGTCTTCCCGAGAAGGACAGAGTTCTCGTCGACTTTCGTCTCGGGGTTGACGAGGCCGTCCTCGTCGAGATGGGCGTAGGCTTCCTCGCCACGGGCACCGCGGACGTCCTGGCTCGGAATTTCGAAGCGGTCTTCCTGGCCACCAGGGTAGCGGCGTTCCTCGCCCTCATACGTGCGGAAGAAGTGCGAGCGTGCGAGCGCACGCTCGACGCTGGCTTTGTTCATGACCAGCGCGTCCTCGATGTTGAACCCTTCGTAGCTCATCACGGCGACGACGAAGTTCTGTGCGGCCGGCCGCTCGTCGTAGCCGATCTGTTCGGTCGTCTGGGTCTTGACCATCGAGAGCTGCGGGTAGTGCAGCAAGTGCTGGCGCGTGTCCGGCCGGATCCGGTAGTTCGCGCTCGGCAGGCCAAGCGACTGCTTGATCATCCCTGCTCCCATCGTAATACGCGGCGAGGCGTTGTGTTCGGGGTAGGGGATCATCCCCGCACCGATCGAGAAGATCAGCGACGGGTCGATCTCGAGGTGGGTGTGTTTCTCGGTGAGATCGTCCTCGTCCACGGCCACGAGGATGTCCTCTTCTTCCTCGGCGTCGATGAACTCGATGTAGCCGTGATCGACGAGGTCCTCGAACTCGAGGTCACCGTCTTTGAGCGCCTCGATCTCCTGTTCGGAGATGCGGGGTTCACCGTCCTCGACGACCAGAAGCGGCCGGCGTGCGCGGCCGGCGTCGGCGTTGACGATCACTTCGCGAGTGCGCTCTTTGACCGAGACGTTGACCATCTCGGAGACGTCGCCGATGCGTCGCGCTTCGCGGATCTGTTCGGCTAATTCGTGTGGATCTGGGTGGGTCCCCACCAGCGACCCGTTGACGTAGACTTTCGCCTCTCGTTGTTGGCTGCTCATGATTTAATCGTCCCCTGCTGCAGTCGTCCGTTCGATACCCTCGAGGCCGGGAATACCCTCGACCCCCATCGATGCCAGTTCGCGTTTGAGCTCCTGTTCGTCCTCGACGTTCTGAGAGAGTTCCATCGACTGGGCGAAGTTCTTCACCAGCCCACAGTTGGGACCCTCCGGCGTTTCGGAGGGGCCGATGCGACCCCACTGGGTCGCGTGTAAGTCCCGCGCCTCGAAGTGGGGCTGCGAGCGCGACAGCGGGCTGCGCAGCCGTCGAAGGTGCGAGAGCACGCCCATGAAGTCAGTCCGATCGACGAGCTGGGAGACACCGGAGCGGCCGCCGACCCAGTTCCCCGTCGCGATCGGGTGCTCGAGTCGCTCGGTCAGCACGTCCGAGCGAACGACCGTGTTGACCGAGAGCTGGCGGTTCCGCATGTTGGCGCGCTCGAGCTGGTATTTCACGTCCCGTGCCAGCTTGTTCAGTGCGGTCCGGAACAGGTCTTTCATCAGGTCGCCGGAGACCTTCAGGCGCTTGTTCGCGTAGTGGTCTTTGTCGTCGGATTCGCGCCGTCCGAGTGCGAGTTCGAAACAGGCCTCGGCCATCCGACAGAGGTAGTGGGCCTTGTTGATGCGGACGTCTTCTTCCTCGACGCCATCCTCGTGGAGATGGGGGAGGAGATATCGGTCGATGACGTAGTTCGCACGCTTGAGCTGGTAGTTTTTGCCCTGCCCGGAGGCAACGCGCTTGCCCAGTGCCTCGATGGCTTCCTCCTCGGTCTGGACCTCCGCTTCCTCCAGATTCTCGAGCATGTACTTGACGACCTCGGGGTCGTTCGAGACCTTGTGGACGATCTCCTCGTCCGATTCCAGTCCAAGCGCACGCACGAGCGTCACGAAGTTGATCGAACCCGACACCGACGGGAACGAGACCTCGAGCAGGCCATCGCGCGTCCGCTCACACAGCACCAGGGCGCGGTAGCCACGGCGCTGGGAGAACGTCTTGGCGACCTGAATCTCGTCACCGTATTTGGTGTCGTACTCGGCAAGGATCTTGTTCGGAGCGAGGTCCTCGCTGGTCATGAGCACTCGCTCGGAGCCGTTGACGATGAAGTAGCCGCCGGGGTCGGCGGGGTCTTCACCGATCTCGATGAGTTCTTCGTCGGAGAAGCCGGCGATGTTACACTTCTCGGAGCCGACCATGATCGGCATCCGACCGATCTTCGTTTCCGTCGAGTCGACGACCCGCTGGTCGCCCTCCTCGCCTTTGACGATGGACATTTCCATGAACACCGGCGCGGAGTAGGTGATGTTGCGGAGCCGAGCCTCCTGGGGATAGAGCAGTTCTTCGGACCCGTCGGCTTCGCGAACCCGCGGCGTGACGACGCGGACGTCGCCCAGTTCGACGTGGACCGGCTCCTCGCCTTCCTTGTCGCCGATGTCCGTGTCGATCGTCGCCTTCTCGTCGACGACTTCCTGCATGCCTCGGTTGAGGAAGGCGTTAAACGAGCGATAGTGGTGTTCGGCGATCCGTTCCTTCGAGAAGTATTCGCGCGAGATCTCTCGACGTTCGTCGCGATCTAGTTCCATTGCCATTTATTCTACCACAAGTCGGTATACCACTGCCTGATCGGTTGTTCGTGAGTCTCGGACGATTTTGATCACGTCGCCGACCTCGGCCTCGTCCGGAAGGGCAGGGTCGTTGCGCTTGATCTTCGGTAAGTCTGTACGATCGATGTTGTATTCGGAGAGCACCTCCTCGAGTGTGTCCTCCTCGAGGACGGTGTGCTCCGGAACCAGTTCGTGTTGGCTTACGTCTACCATGTGTGGGTGTGCGTGTGCGTGTCGGCTATCTGGAGAGAAGCGGCTGTCACGAGATACTACAGGCAGGTAGCGGTGGGAGGCATTTAACCGTTACTAACTCGAGGCACAAGCAGGGCTACCCGGCCAGACGAACCAGACCGGAATCGTCGATCACACTCGAATGTATCCGGTTCTCAGTTATATTCCTTATGGGTCGTGTGAGTTTATGACATGAATGTGTGTCGGAGTGGCCGAAATCATGGCGCGGCGGGCCGTACCATACGGCATCCGATTGAAAAGCCTTAATACTATCACCGGGAAAGAAAGCATTGCAAGCCCGGGTGGTGTAGTGGCCCATCATACGACCCTGTCACGGTCGTGACGCGGGTTCAAATCCCGCCTCGGGCGCTTCTTCGATTTCTATTCCGTGAGCGACCAGCTTTGCTGTGTCGCAACCATCCGAAATCGAAGAACGGCGAATCTGGATTCGAATCCTGCCAGTCGCGCACAGCGAACGGAGTGAGCGAGCACGTCTGGCTCTGGTTCAAATCCCGCCTCGGGCGCTTTCTCAAAATTCAAACTCCTGAGCAACTGGGTTTGTTGTCTGCCAAACAGTCATACTCGAGCAGTATCCGGAGTGACAATCGTTCGAGGAGGGTGCGAAGCGAGTTCGCTTCTGACCAGACTGCATTGCCCATCGCAGTTGTGTTCAGTTACCAGTAATTTCTGGTGGACATTGTGGCGTGTATACTCTCAGCATAATTGAACAATGGTCAGCGGTCGAACTCGAGGCGAGGCCTGACGTTATGTTAGCAAAGCAGAAGAACGAGTCGAGAACACAACCCTTAATACTATCACCGGGAAAGAAAGCATTGCAAGCCCGGGTGGTGTAGTGGCCTATCATACAACCCTGTCACGGTTGTGACGCGGGTTCAAATCCCGCCTCGGGCGCTTTCTCGAAATTCAACATCGCGAGTAGTCAGCTTGCTGTGTTGCGAGTATCCTGACGTCGAGAAATCCTGCCTCGAGCGTTTCTTCAATTCAGTTAGTGGATAGTCTAACCCGTACCAGTTCATTTTGACTCGCTTCTGAGGTTCAGTTGTCACTCTCGCACTCGAACGAACGATACGTGACAGAGGAGAGCTGCCGGCCTGAGCGAACAGCCGTGCTATCGAGTTCGAGGTCGCCGTGACTGCGCCCCAAGTGTCTCGTCCCACTCGATCCAGTCTTGTTCCCAGCCGCGACGTGATTCGGCGCGTCGCTGCGCTCGTTCGCGGTCCTCTCGGGCCATCCGGTTTCGTTCGACTGCCCCCGACTGCTCACCCTCGACGAGCAGCGGCTCGAGAGTGATCGGATCGAGTTGCTCGAGCTCACCAGCGGCCGAGATGACCGCAAGTCGCTGTCGCTGCGTGCCACGCGGGAAGACCAGCCGCCCGCCCTCGGCGAGTTGCTCGCGGAGCGCACGTGGCGGGTCGACGACGGCCGCCTCGAGGAGAATCCGGTCGAACGGCGCGTACTCGGGGAGACCGTTCGCGCCGTCGCGGCAGTCGACGAGAACGCCATCGTAGCCGGCCGCCGCAAGGTTTCGGCGCGCTTCGACGACCAGCGGACGGGAGATGTCGACGGCGTGGACGTTTGTCTCGCCGACGATTTCGGCTGCGACGGCGGCCGTGTAGCCGACGCCGACGCCGACGATCAGCACCGTCTCGTCATCCTCGAGTGCCAGTGCCTGCAGCAAGCGAGCGGCCGTGCTGGGCGAGAGAACACGGGTCCCAAGCGCTTCGTGCTCGCGGTCCGCGTAGGCCGTCCGTTCATCGTCGAGAAACGCGTGGCGAGAAACGTCACGCATCGCGACGGAGACGGTTTCGTCCGTGAGAACGTTCTTTGGCGCGGCCTCGAGGCCGTCGACCATGTCCTCTCGCAGTACCGCGAGGTCCATAGACTAGCTATCGGATCGGCAGTAATCAATGGCGCGCTTGTGCGGCCTCGGGGATCGCATACATCTCAACGAACCGAACATACTATGATCGATTCGCTCGCGTGAGCTACCCAGCCAGTTCATCGCATCGACGTGTGGTATAACAGGCTTGGTACCCGCTCGTGGAGGATCTCGTCACTGTCGAAGACGAAACGGGACAAAAAGCTGCTCGAGAACCGCCTTGTCCAAACGTGAATAGAGCGTTCAGGGGCTCGTGAGCCCTCACGGCTCACGTCGGTCTGGTCTTACCAGGCCGACCAGGCGCTGCTCTGCTCGTCGTAGGCGTAGACACGCTTGATGTCCTTCGCGAAGGCGGTATCGCCCTCCACCTCGAAGCGGTCGCGCTGGTAGCCCGACGCGTCATCGCGAACGACGAAGGCGTCGATCTCGAACTCGTCGTCGCCGAAGCTCTCGACGTCGCCGACCTCGAACGCGTAGTCGCCGGGGACGTGGACCGTGATACTTCGGCTGTCGTCTCGCGAGCCGTCCTGTGGGTGGACGGTGACGTTGACCGCCACGTTGTCGACCTCGCGGGTCCAGACGGTCTCGATCTCGTCGACGGGTGCCTCCTCGACACGCTTCTGGCCGTCGAGTTCGACGCTCGTCACGCGAACGGTCGAGAGCACTTCCTCGGTCTCGAGGATGAACTCGTCGCCGACTTCGACGGTCTCGTCTTCGGGAGCGGTGACGTTCGCCGTGAACGACTCGCCGCCCTGGGAGACGACCACGTCGAGGGTGACCTCGCGTTCGGTGTCTGGCTGGATCTTGTGGACGTGACCACACTCGCTGCAACGAACGGTCAGGGTACCGCCGCCCGTCGTAAGTACCTCGTGGACCGTCTCGAGGTCCGGCGAGCAGGAAGGACAGGGGGTCGGAACCCGATCCGGTATATCGCTCATAGGCCATTCTAGATGCTACGCACCTAAAAGGCGATTGAACCCGTCGTCGCCGCCGTGTCACTAGTTGCCCCGATACGAACTCGCGAACGGATCGCGGTTCGCCAGGAACTCTGACAGCAAACCGTCTCAAGCGTCGTCCGCAACCGGCAGATCGACAGGCTCGCCGTCGGCGAGGACAGTCGGCTCGCGGATGATGCCGTCGAGGTGGATCGGCGCGTCCGTCTCACCGCCGATGCCCGCATCGTCGCCGATCGCGATATGAACCGTACCGCCGGCTTTCTCGTCTAACAGGACCGAGCCGACGAGTTCTGTGACAGCAACGTTGGTCCCGATGCCCAGTTCCGCGAGGTTGTAGGCGGCGTCGCCGACCTCGTCTGCCGCGTTCGCGACCGTCTCGCGGATCTCGTCGTCCGAAATGTGGGTGACGAGGCCGTCCTCGACCTCGAAGGTGAGCTGGTGGCCGTCCTCGAGCAACCCGTGGGGACGCATCGTCCCGTCGACGACGAACGTGCCATCCGCGGTCGTGGGACTGATGAACACCTCGCCAGCCGGCAGGTTCGACATGTCGCCGGGCTCGTGGACGATCCCGGTGTCGGCGAGCCACTCGCGGTCACCGACACCGAAGGTGATGTCGGTGCCGGCGTCGGTCGTGACACGGATCTCGTCGGCCCCGGCGACCTGCTCGCGGACCGCCTCGCAGTGGGCCGCGATCGAGTCGTAATCGGCGTCCAGCCCGGCCGTGAAGACATCCTCCGTGATGCCGGGAAGCGTCGCAACCCGCGCCCCGGCCTCGTTAGCGTTGGTTCGAGCGCGGGTGTGGCTCAGGCTCTTTGTCGTCGGCGCGAGCACGACATCGGCACCGGCCATCGCCGCCGCCACCGGTTCAGGTGGCTCGCTGCCGTGGGTCTCGCCAGGCGGATAGCGGACGATCGCGGCATCGTCGGTGACCTCGCTTGCGACGTCGTAGAGCGCTTCCCCGATCGGAACCCGTTCGTCGTCAGTGATGATCACACACGACTCTCCCGCCTCGAGTCCCAGACACTGGTGGACGGCCGTCTCCGCCGCGGCGTGAAGTGCTGTCATAGAGGAGTGTGTGGCGAGCGGGCCGATATGTCTTGCCCTCAGACGGTCTGCTCTACCACGTCCCGGTGGGACCACAGAGCGGTCGCGGTCCCACCAGAACTGACTGACGGGAGGCCGTCTCGATCGCGCTCGCGGCGTCTCGAGCAGTGTGAACGGCTCCCGAGATCGCCCTCGAGAGGGATTGAGAACTTCGATTCGAGTAAGAATCGACCGCGAGTCCTCGAAACGATTATCCCGCTCGGTGGTCCACTCCCGGGTATATGCTACAGGTCGCCATCAACGGCTACGGTACGATCGGCAAACGCGTCGCGGACGCCGTCCGCCAGCAACCCGACATGGAGGTACTCGGCGTCGCGAAGACGCGTCCGAACTTCGAGGCCGAAACAGCGATCGACAAGGGATTCTCGCTCTACGCGGCCGTCGAGGAGCGCGAACACCTGTTCGATGAGGCTGGGCTCGAGATCGCAGGGCCAGTCGAGGATCTCGTCGACGAGGCCGACGTCGTCGTCGACGCCACGCCGTCGGGGATCGGGGCCCAGAACAAGGAACTGTACGAAGAATACGACACCCCGGCGCTCTATCAGGGTGGCGAGGACGCCGACCTCGTCGACGTGAGTTTCAACGCACGCTCGAACTTCGCCGACGCCGCCGACGCCGATCACGTCCGCGTCGTCTCCTGTAACACGACCGGGCTCTCGCGGGTCATCTCGCCGCTGCGAGAGGCTTACGGCGTCGAAAAGGTCCGCGCGACGCTGGTCCGGCGTGGCGGCGACCCCGGCCAGACCGACCGCGGCCCGATCAACGATATCCTGCCGAACCCGGTTACGATCCCCTCCCACCACGGTCCCGACGTCGAGACCATCTTCCCCGACCTCGATATCGACACGCTCGGGATGAAGGTACCCGCGACGCAGATGCACATGCACAGCCTGAACGTCACGCTCGAGGAGGAAGTCGACGCCGACGACGTCCGCGAGCTGTTCGCCGACGAGTCGCGGCTGTTCCTGATCCCCGAACGGATGAACATCGACGGCAGCGGCAAACTCAAGGAATACGCACTCGACGCCGGTCGGCCCCGCGGCGACCTCTGGGAGAACTGCATCTGGGAAGAGTCGATTTCGACGGTCGGGAACGACCTGTATCTCTTCCAGGGAATCCACCAGGAAAGCGACGTCGTCCCCGAGAACGTCGACGCGATCCGTGCCGTCACCGGCAGCGCCGACGCCGAAGAGAGCATCGAGCGGACCAACGAGACGCTCGGCGTCGGACTATAGACGCCGTTTGCTCTCGAATCAACGGACAGAGTTATAGTAACGACAGAAAGTTTTTGCCATCCGATACCCTAGGCTCCCCCATGCGCCGAGACGACCGCGACGAACCCTTCGACGACCTGTTTCGCGAGATCGAACGAATGATGAACGAAATGATGAACAGCACGAACGCCAACATGGATTTCGACTCCGCACGAGACCCTGACAGCGGCTTCGGCATGGACACCCACGTCGACATCCACGAGACCGACGAGGAAATCCGCGTCGTCGCCGACCTGCCAGGCGTCGAAAAGGACAACATCGACCTCGAGTGTGACGGCAAGACCCTGACCATCTCCGCCGAAAGCGAACACCGCCAGTACGACGAACGCGTCTCCCTGCCGACCCGCGTCAACGAACACACCGCCGCCGCAACCTACAACAACGGCGTCCTCGAGGTCGTCTTCGATCGCGCGGAGAGTTCCTCGGATATCAGCCTCGAGTAACTGAGCCGTCGCGGTCGCAGTCTTGATTTCGATTTCACGCTCGATCAGCAACGCTGCGAATCGCAGCCGCCAACCGGTCGTAAAACCCCGCGTCGTACTTCGTTTCCTCGTCGATCGTCGGCCGGGCGTTCGTCTCGTTGACGACCAGCCGATCGCCTGTCTCGAGCAGATCGACGCCCAGAAACGGAATCGCGAGTTCGGCGGCGACCGATTCGACGAGTTCGCGCCAGGACTCGGGGAGATCGACCCCCGTTGCCTCCGCGCCGCGGTGGACGTTGTGTTTCCACTGGCCCTCACGCACTGCCTCGTCGGGTAGCCGGCGCTCGACCGCGCCGACGCACTCGCCCTCGAGGACCATCACGCGGTAGTCGGTCGCGTCGGGCAGATATTCCTGCACCAGAAACGACTGGTCGCCGGTTGCCCGATAGTCGTGGACCAGCGAGAGGTAGTCACAGATTCCCAGAAACGAATCGAGATCGTGTGCCTTCGCGACGCCGACGCCCCGTGTCGTCGAGTTCGGCTTGACCACGACCGGCGGCTCGAAGCGCTCGAAGACCTCGATCAGTTCGGTCTCCGAGACGTCGTTCGAGACGTAGACGGAGTCAGGAACCGGGAGCCCGCCTCGCTCGAGTCGGGCCAACACCTCGGCTTTGTTCCGCGAGGTCAACACGGTCTCGTGGTCGTTGAGCCACGGGATCTCGAGCAACGCGTCAGCAACTCCCCCTTCCATGAGTCGGCCGGGATAGACGAAGCCGACGTCGTAGTCGTCGGGCTCCCACGGCGGATCGCCGAGCGCGACCGTACGCTCGCGCACGGGCACGTGGTGAACTTGTATGCCTCGTTCGGCCAGCGGCTCACGCATCCGCCGGAACGTCTCCTGGTCGTTGGCGACTGCGAGGTCGATCATAGGCATATTCGGGAGTAGATCGGCAAAAAGGTGCTCGAGACGAGACTCTCGAACTCGAGCTGCCGGTGGCCGGGAGTGCGGCTCGAGTACCACGAGAGACGCACGACTCGGGGGAGGGCAGGCAGTTCACCGATACTGACCGCGAGCGAACGAAAGCGTGGCGCTACGCGCCGCGGAAAGACGAACGGCCGACGGCCGTGAGTCAGTGAGCGAGCGGGCCGACGACCGATGCGAACGAGCGACGCTCAGGAGCGAGAGAACGGAGGGAGGAGTGCTTTTGGTCCAGCTTTTACCGAGTGACAGCGCGTCGTGCAGCAGCAACGCTGCTGTCGACGCGAAACGAACGCAGTGTAAAAGGTGGTTTCTAGGCGATCAGCTTCTCTTCGCCCTTCTCGACGACGACACGGCACGGCGGCGAGATCTTGTTGTAGGCACGTCGGAGCGCGTCCTTGGCGAAGTCAGCGTCGTCGACGTCACACCAGATCGTGAAGATGCGCTCGCCGGCGTCGATGCGGGCTGCGGTGCCGACGATCTTCCCGAATGCCTGGCGCATCCCGTCGGAAACACGGTCTGCACCCGCACCCGTCGCCTGCTTGTTCTCCCGAATGACGTGGTGGGGGAACTTGCGCAGGATCATCGTGTAGTTGCCCTCGCCAGCGTTCTTGAGCATATGACGGTTCGCGGAGAGGCGCGACGCCTCGAGGCTTCCGTGGCGGATCTGGACCTCTTCTTCGGTGATGAGGCTGATCTGGACGGGGTAGTCTTCGGCGTCCGCCGAGGTGTCGCCCATCTTGTGCTGTGCGATCTTCGAGCCCGGGATGCCAGTGATGTATTCGCGGCGCGTATAGGCCGGCTTACTGATCTCCCGGTACATGGAGGCAGGCTTGTCTGACATGGTTGTGGTTACTTGTGAAAACGGAAGCCCACCGCGCGGATAAAGGCTTCGAAGCGCCGCGTCGGCCGTTCCGGGACTGTCCGCACAGTAGGTCCGCTGTCGCGTCCCTTCTGATACTGCTGGACAGAACTACGTGAAGCCGGTCGCACGTATGCGGCCGTCACCTGGGGACGGCCGCAAATTCGCGACCGGCTTCGTATTGACTTCTGTCCAGTAGTATGAATGCCGGCGACCCCGCGAACCATGTCGCTGGGCAGGTCAGCAGCCAGCGAGAGAACGAAGCGATGAAACTACCGACCACCGGATGCATCTCACCCTGCAAGCGGTGTATGAACCGGTTTGGCCGGTCGTCTCAGTTGTTCCGACGGGTCGAGTCGGTCGCGACGTAGGTGGCGTCGGTCTGCTCGACGAGTCCCTGACTCGCAAGCGAGTTGAGGACGCTCAGGATCGCCAGTTTCGGCAGCCCCAGCGACTGGTGGAGGTCGGTCGCGGTCGCGCCCTCGGATGCCTCGAGATAGAAGTAGACGAGTTTCGCCTGCGCGGAATCGAGTTCGGACGGGATGCCGGTCGGGTGAGCGGTGTCGTGGGTCAGTTCCATCATCGTACCAACACAAACCACGAACTGGTGTATAAATCTATGGGGTAGAAAGTATATAGTGGCTAGTCCATATTATGGTGGTTATATTTGTCAAAGGACAATGGTCACAAGTGTCATGCTCAGTACCACAACGGGAGGCGGCTCGATCCGACTCGAGCGAATCCAGATCGTGCGAGCACCACGCTGCAGACAGCGGCTGTGCTGTCGGTTCGACGGCGTGTTTAAGGGTTCGCCGCCGCAAGGGGACTGTATGAGAAGCTTCCGGATCGGGTCCTTGTTCGGCATTCCGATCAAGCTAGATCTGACGTTCCTGCTGGTGCTCCCGCTGTTCGCGTACCTCATCGGGTCACAGATCGAAGAGGTCGCGGGATTGCTCAACGACGGGCTCACCGCAGGAATCAATATCGGAGCGATTAGCGTTGGCTTGATGCCATGGATCCTCGGGCTGACTGCGGCGGTCGGCCTATTCATCGGCGTCATCCTCCACGAACTCGGACACTCGTTGACCGCCCAGCGGTTCGGATTTCCGATCGACTCGATCACGCTCTGGCTATTCGGCGGCATCGCTGCTTTCTCGGAGATGCCCGAGAACTGGCGTCAGGAACTGACCATCGCGATCGCTGGCCCGATCGTCAGCGTCCTGCTCGGCGTCGGCTCCTACGCACTCTTCTCCGTGATCCCTGCCAGTCTCAGCGGTGCGCGATTCGTCTTCGGGTATCTGGCTATCCTCAACGTCGCACTCGCGATCTTCAACATGTTGCCCGCGTTCCCGATGGATGGCGGCCGAGTACTACGAGCACTACTGGCCCGCAACCAGCCATACGCACGGGCGACCCAGCAAGCCGCCAGTATCGGCAAACTGTTTGCCATCGTGATGGGACTGTTCGGCCTCCTCTCGTTCAACATCATCCTCATCGGCGTCGCCTTCTTCGTGTTCATCGCCGCCTCGAGTGAGGCCCAGCAGGTGACGATGAAAGCCGCCTTCCAGGACATCACCGTCAGCGACATCATGACGCCAGTGAGTGACCTCCACACAGTCGATCCCGAGACGACTGTCGCAGAATTACTCCAGCGGATGTTCACCGAGCGCCATACGGGGTACCCGGTCGTCGAGAACGAATCGCTCGAGGGCGAACGGCTCGTCGGCCTCGTGACGCTGGGTGACGCCCGCGAGGTTGCGCCAGTCGAGCGCGATGCATACTCTGTCAGGGACGTGATGACGACGGATTTAGAGACGATCACGCCCGATTCGGACGCGATGACGGCCATCGAGCGGATGCAAAAACACGATATCGGCCGCCTGCTCGTCGTCGAAGACGACGATCTCGTTGGGCTGATCTCGCGAACCGACGTGATGACCGCGCTCGATATTGCCCAGCAAAGCGGTGCGTCCGCCTTCTCTGGTCGGCCACGAACGGCAAACTGAGACCGTCGGGCGAACCGATTCGCCACCGATCGTGAGGGGCGGAAACATACCTGTTGCAGTGGGGAATGCTGCGAACAAACGGTTTAACCGTAACCGGAGCCGACCCTGTATCGATGCCACCGGCCATCGAGACTGTCGATCTCGTTAAAGAGTACGGAGAGCTACGCGCCCTCCAGGAACTGTCGCTGACTGTCGAGGAAGGCGAGTTCTTCGGCCTGCTCGGTCCGAACGGTGCAGGGAAAACGACCTTTATCAATACGCTGGTCGGACTGGTTCGCAAGACCGGCGGCGAGGCACGCGTTTTCGGCTACGACGTCGAAGACGATTACCAGCAAGCCCGCGACGCGATCGGGGTTGCCCCACAGGAGTTCAACGTCGACCGGTTTTTCCCGATCCGCGAAGTCTTGGAGCACAAAGCCGGCTATCACGGCGTTCCCGCGGACGAGGCCGCCGAACGAGCCGACGAAGTGCTCAAACGCGTCGGGATCTACGACAAGCGAAACGAGCGTTTCGACTGGCTCTCCGGCGGGATGAAACGACGCCTGTTGCTCGCACGAGCCCTCGTTACCGACCCCGATCTGCTGATCCTAGACGAGCCGACCGCCGGCGTCGACGTCCAGCTTCGCCACGACCTCTGGGAGCTCGTGACCGAACTCAACGAAGAGGGGACGACGATCCTGCTGACCACCCACTACATCGAGGAGGCCGAACGCCTCTGTGACCGCGTCGCGATCATGAACGAAGGGCGGAAAGTGACCGTCGCGACCCCGGACGAACTGAAAGGACGTGGAACCGACACGATCGCCGTCGGCCTCGAGTCGACGCCAGCCAGCGCACCCGAACTCGGCCCCTACGCACACGAGACGACGCTCTCCGGGGATCGACTCGAGGTCCGTGTCGACGACGGCGGCTCGATCGCCCCGCGCTTGCTCAACGACCTCGAAGCGCGAGGCTACGAGATCGCCGACCTCGAGATCACCCGGACCTCGCTCGAGGAGATCTTCGTCGACCTGACCGAGCGCGAGGACCGCTCCGTGACCCGCTCGACGGCCGAGAGCGCAAGCGACAGTGACGAGTCCGAAACGAGCGAAACGGACACCCCGCCGAAGCGAGAACAGGAGGGAGTTGCCTGATGTCCGCAGTCGGCTTCCGCGTGCCCTTCCGACGCGAGGTGTTCGAACGACCTCGAGAACGCAGCGTTCTCGAGCTGTCACGGTCGCTGGAACGAGTATATAAGAAACACAGAACATTCAACATTTCTTCAAAGGTGATCAAGCATGAGCGTTGCCAGTAGACAGCTACAGTCGCTAATCAGACGCGAAGTACTCCGATTCGTTAGACGTCCGTACAACACGTTCCTCCCCCCATTGATAACAAACGTGCTCTATTTCTCCGTCTTTGGGGTGATCCTCGGAAGTAGAATCGGGACGATCAGTGATGTGACCTATATCCAGTTCGTGTTGCCCGGTCTGGTCGTACTGGGTGCCATATCGAATGCCTTCGAGAACGCGTCGTTCAGCATTTTCCACGGGAGGTGGAACGAGTACATCCACGAAGTCATAACATCTCCCCTGTCACACAGTTATACGGTTGCCGGATACGTGCTAGCAAGCGCACTTCGCGGCTTCATCATTGGTGGTCTGATAATCGGAGTTGGCTTTCTCTTTACGTCAATTCCGTTCGCTCACCCACTCTACCTGGTTAGTTTCGGCGTCGTAACGACGACCCTCTTTGCCGGGCTTGGAGTTATCGGTGGGCTGTTCGCAGAAGACTTTGACCACCTGACGGTCATGAATCAATTCCTGCTCCGACCGCTGGTGTTCTTTGGAGGAGTGTTCTATTCATTAGACCAACTCGACGGGCTGGCCTACACCGCCTCACTGCTCAACCCAATGGTCTACATGGTCAACGGAGTCCGATACGGAATGCTGGGAATGAGTGAGATCAACCCGAATACATCTCTCGTCGTGCTTACAGCTGCGACTGTAGTCGTTCTCTTTATCAACTTATTATTATTCAAGCGAGGGTTTGGAATTACTGATTAGCAAAATCGTCTACGCTGCGAGCATGATACGTAGACAACACCCGCTCTGAATTTCCCACTATTCGCAGCAATCTCCGTCGAGCACCCACCTCTACCTGCTCGCCACGCTGGTCTGCTTCGGCGCGGTGTTTTACTGCCTCGAGACGCTGCCAGGGAGCTGGCAGCAGGGTTCATTGAACCCCCTGGTGTTGATCGTCGACAGCGTCCGAGATGGCGTCCTCGACGACTCGGATTTGGTTTGGATCGCACCAGCGAGCTATGAGGGGTCGCCCCGTTGTTGTCGCTCGCCGCGCTCACCGTCGTCGTGGGGATCGAGATCTATCTGTTCAAGACTGGTCACAAATTGAAAGGTTGACAGTTGAGACGGAATGGAACGTAACCGTTTTGACGACCATTGCGCCTGTGTCTCATATGGGCACGGATCAAGACGTCCTCGAAGACTTGCTCGCCGGCAACCAGCGCCACGTCGCCGGCCTCGCCGACGACCACTTCGCCGACGTACAGGACGGGCAACAGCCTGCCGTCGTCTCGATTTGCTGTTCGGACTCACGTGTCCCACAGGTCGATATGTGGGACGCCGACGAGCCCGGGACAGTCTTTACACCCAGCAACATCGGCAATCAGGTCTGGGACGAAGTCGACGGCGACCAGATCGTCAACGGCGGGCTGCTGTACCCGATCGCACACGCCGGCACCGAGGTCGCAGCCGTTGTCGGCCACACCGGCTGTGGGGCCGTCACCGCCGCCTACAACGTTGCGACCGGTGGCGACATGCCCGGCCCGCAGGGGGTCGACAAATGGGTCGACCTGCTCGTGCCGGTCGTCGAGGAGGCCATCGAGAGCGGGCAGGTCGACACCGACGCTGACGACGAGACGGTCATCAACCAACTCGTCGAGTACAACGTCGACACACAGGTCCAGTTCCTTCGCGAGGCCGCGGACGTCCCCGACGACGTCGCCGTCTACGGTTTCGTCTACG
Organism: Natrinema hispanicum; assembly: GCF_004217335.1. Classification (GTDB taxonomy): domain Archaea; phylum Halobacteriota; class Halobacteria; order Halobacteriales; family Natrialbaceae; genus Natrinema; species Natrinema hispanicum. The sequence continues at coordinate 918,682 of NZ_SHMP01000003.1, read as the reverse complement.
ACTTCCAGGGAATCTACGGCGACGACGGCGGCCGCACGTATCTCGTCAACTACGACGGCGAGACCGAGACGGACGTGATCGCCGAGCAGATCCCCGACGAGTACGCCGACGCGGTTCGTCGGCTGCTCGCGTAAGCAGGCATCACAGCGGGCGGCGACACCACCCTTCGGCGTTCTCCTGAACCGAGCGTCGGTACCGTTTTGCTGATCGCGTCGAAACGACATCACATGCGACAGTATCTCGAGTCCGATCTCGGCTTCTACTACGCCGTCGGTATCTTCGTCATCGCAGTATTCGTGTTGGGGATGGCGGCGGTTGCCATTATCGACCCCGACGGCGTGGGCACTGTCGAACTCGTTGGGCTCGCGGGCGGGTTTTTCGTGTTTATGCTGGTGTATTTTATCTCGGTCTCAGTCCAGCGACTCGAAGACGGCGAGAACGTCTGAGACGGGTTCCCTGGCATACCAGAACGGTCGATCGCGGGCCTATCGGCACTGACCGACAGCAGTCCGTATCAACGGTCGAAAATCGTCGAAACCCGGCCGAGAGGGCCTGCAGAAACTAATTTCGAAATATGATCCGATTCGGAGGGTTTATCAGTCCCCGGACGTTCTCTTTAGAAGCAATGGCGAAAGGAACCGTTGATTTCTTCAACGACACTGGCGGCTACGGATTCATCGAGACTGAGGACGCGGACGACGACGTTTTCTTCCACATGGAAGACATCGGCGGCCCGGACCTGGAAGAAGGACAGGAGCTCGAGTTCGACATCGAGCAGGCCCCCAAGGGCCCGCGCGCGACGAACGTCGAGCGCCTGTAAGGCGGAATTCGTACGGTATCGACTCTTGACTGCAGTATTTTACACCCCTGAGCGATAGCGCCGTCGTCGGTGACGGCACACCACGAGAGCTTCTAGTGGTTAGTGTATCGACACGATAATAGGTACGTCCAGCGACAGGTCATCTATGACGATCCTGACGACGATGGGCCCCACTGAGTACGCCGTTTTGCTGTTCAACCTCGTCTTCTTGTGTGGCATCATTGGCGGCCTGTGGTATCTCTTTGCAAGGCTGCGACGTCTGCTGTAGCGAGAGCGCAGCCAGCGGCCGACCCGGACGATTTTGTGGCTCCGGCACCGACTCGAGGTATGACCGAGCCAGTCCTGCGACGGAGCGACGAGATCGAATACGACCCGGTCGACGCAGCCGACGGCCTCGAAAAAGGCGTCCTGCTCAACGACGACCACGGCGCGCCGAACTTCGCGATCCGGCGGTTCGTCCTCGAGGCCGGCGGCGAGGTCCCGAAACACACCAACGAAGTCGAACACGAACAGTACGTCCTTGCGGGCGCGTACACGGTAGGTATCGGCGACGAAACCTACGAGGTCGAAGCCGGCGACTCGTTGCTGATCCCCGCTGGGACGGTCCACTGGTACCGCAACGACGGCGACGAGCCGGGCGCGTTCATCTGTGCGGTTCCGAACGGCGATGACGAGATCCAGTTGCTCGAGTAACGCTGCTCGTCCGCAGTCGCCAGTCCTGCTGCCGACGACGGGAATCACTGCCGCCTGATTCGTATAGGCACATCCCGGACGTGTCCCGCTAGCCGGCGATCAGTACGACGAGAGTCGAGAAAGACAGCAGTCTCCGCAGCCGATGGCTGCGATCGAAATCGGAGCCGAGAGACGAACGACGCTTCGACGCGGCTATTATGGACTCGTCCAGTCGAATTCTCGAGACGGAGATGCCGGTTCGTCCTCGTCGACAGCAGCGGTGTCTCCATCGACGTCGGTCGACGCGTCGTCCGGGACGGTCGAGTCGACTACGTAGTCGTCAGCGGCCGGGAGTTCGGCGTTCGGAGCCATCGTTTCCGACTCGATCGCGTCGGGACCAGCTAGTTCGGCGTCGACCTCGAACGCCGACAGCGCGTCGGATAGTTCCCGTGCCTGCTCGGACAACGACGTGGCGGTGTGTGAGACCTCGACGAGCGAGGAGGTCTGTTCTTCGGCAGCCGCGGCGACTGTCTCCGCTTCGGCGCTGGTTTCCTCGCTGATCGCCGTGACGTCGTCGGTCATCGTCACGATCCCCTGGGTCGCGCCAGCCTGCTGTTGGGTCGCCGCCGAAATCTCCTGGACGCCCTCGTTTGTCTCCTCGGCGAACGCCGAAATCTCCTCGAGCGAGGTGACCGTCGTCTCGACTGCGCTGCGATGGTCGGCGATCCGCTCGTCGGTCTGTCGGACGACGGCTGCGACCTGGGCGGTCTGCTCGCTGACCTGCTCGAGGCGCGCTTCGATGTCGGTTGCGGCCTCCTGGGTGTCCGCGGCGAGGGATTTGACCTGTTCGGCGACCGCGGTAAACTGGGCGTCGTCCGAACTCGAGCGGGCGGCCTCGATGCTGGCGTTGAGCGCGAGCATGTTCGTCTCCTGGGTAACGTCGGCAATGAACTCGAGGAGGTCGTCGATCGCCGCGATCTCCTCCTCGAGGCGGGCGACTTCCGCGACCGCATCGCTCGCCTCGTCCTCGATGGCGTTCATACCGGCGATCGCCCGCCGAGCCGACTCGCGGGCGTCGGCACTCGTCGTCGCGGTCTGCTCGGCCAGCGTCGCGACCTGCGAGGAGGTCGCCGCGATCTGCTGGGTGGTCGTCGAGAGCTCGTCGACCTCGTCGCTGATCGTCGCGAGGTGGTCGCTCTGGCGCTCGGCACCGTCGGCGATCTGCTGGACCGAGGTCGTCACCTGTTCGGAGGCCGACCGGACCTCCACGACGCCGTCGGCCGTCGAGTTGGCGGCCTCGTCGACCGCGTCGGCAAAGGCCCGCGTCGCGGCCACCGTCGCCTCGAGATCGTCCATCATGTCGTTGAACGCCGCCGCGACCGTCGCCATCGCCTCGCTGTCGGCGTCGAGATCGAGGCGTCGCGTCAGGTCGCCGTCGGCACAGGCACGCATCGTCGTCCCGTACTCGTCAGCCGTTTGCTCGAGTTTCCGGGAGAAGCGCTCGGATTCCGAGCGTTCCCGTTCGGCCTCGGCCCGGGCGGCCTCGGTCTCCTCGAGTCGATCGCGCAGCGACTGGCGCATCTGATCGATCGATCGATGCAACTCGCCGAGTTCGTCCGAGCGGGTCGACTCGAGCGGGTCGTCGAGGTTCCCATCCTCGATGGCCGCGGCCCGTTCCGAGAGATCGCGCAGCGAGCGAGCCGTGTTCCGGCCGACCGTCGCACCGAGTACGAGCATGCCCCCGAAGGTAACCGCGAGCATCGCGAGGAGCCAGTTGGAAATCGTCGACTGGAGCGCGTAGGCATCGGCCGCTGGAACGCGGGTCGTCAACGTCCACCCGTCGTGCTCGAGTGGGGCGTAGCCGACGACGGTCTCGCTGTCCGCTGACCCGGCGTCGATCGACGTCGTTCCCGTGCCGTTCGAAACAGTTTCACGTTCGAGTACGTCGTCTTGCAACAGCAGCGATCGTTCCTCGGCGAGGACGATCGTCCCCGTGCGGTCGACGACAACCACGTCGTCGTGGTCGTCGGCCCCGATCATGTACCGGGACAGTGACTCGAGGTCGACGAGCCCGACGACGACGTGGTCTGACTCGCCGGGGACGTCGCTGACGGCGAGCATCGCCGGCCGGCCAGCCTCGGTTTCGAACGCCTCGGAGAAGACGACCTGCGAGTCGTCTTTCAGCACGGTCGAAAGCTGGGCGTCGACCGCCTCAGTAACGCGGCCGTCGTCAGTGATGACCGCGTTCGTGCCTGCGTTCGCGTGGATGGCACCCGTCTCGGCATCGACGTAGTACGCGCCTTCGAACGCAGTGCGATCGTTCATCCGGTGTAACGAGTCGCTGATCGCCACTCGGTCATCGCTGCGAAACGCCGACGAGCGGGGCAGCGAGCTTAGATAGCGCTCGGTCGATCGAAACCAGATGTCGATTCGGTCGGCATCCGTTTCGGCGCTGGTGACGAGTTGTGACTCGACATCCGACTCGAGTTCGTCACCAGTCTGTGCATAGATAGTGCCACCGAACGCACCCACGATGAGGAGGATAACTGCGAGTGCAGCGAGAAAGCGAAGCGCATAACGGCGGCGAACGACCGGGATGTGCTCCCACGGATTCAAACCCATATGATGATGGGACTCGACGCACCCGGTATGTAACTCGCTAAGAGTTATATGTAGTGCTATAGATCACTCGTGGGTCATATACAGTAGCCGTAGTCGGCGTTCGAGAGTGGAAAGCGATTTCCGCCGGCCGACAACCGAGACGGAACCGGGCTCGCCATTCGGCGGGGCCGACAGCATAGCTCCGGACCGGTCGAGTCAGTCCGAACCGCTGAAATACCGCCACGCCCTACTCGTGGCCGTGTCGAAGCAGGTCCAGCAGGTCGATACGATCTTCTGTCACGAAACCGGCGACGACTACCTGATCGTCGTCGAACGTGACGGCAAACGGCTGTTCAGAGCGAAACTCGGACTTTCGGAAACCTCTGCCGGTCCCCGCCCCGCGAAGTTCCGGCTCAAAGACGGCTCGAGCGAAGAGCCCCGTCAGCCCGACGAGTTCATCGAACTCGCCCGTCGAGCCAAACGCATCCGCATCTCCGAGCAAACCTCACCCGAGGGACGGCGTGAACTCACCGAGATGCTCGCGGGCTACCAGCTCGAGGACAAAGCCAAGACCGTCCGGACCTGTCGCTACTGTGCCTCCGCGGGCCAGTACTCGCCGATCACGACCGAGACAGCCATCAAAGACGACAACGACTGGATCTGTCGGGACTGTGCCCGCCAGGAACTCGAGCGCCAGCTCTCCTTTTCGGGCAGCGGCGCGGTCACCGGCGCGGCCAAAGAGCGTCTCGAGGACCTCATGCTCGAGGTGCAGGACTTAGAACGGATCGTCAACCTGCTCAAGGGACGGCTCGATCCCGATCTGACGAAATTCGATACCATCTCGGCGACGACCGACGAGGTCGACCCCGTCCGGGTCGATTCGCTGAACCTGCATCCCGGCTTGCAGGGCTTGCTCGAGGACCGGTTCGAGACCCTGCTGCCGGTCCAGAGCCTCGCGGTCGAAAACGGGCTGTTCGACGGCGACGACCAGATGGTCGTCTCGGCGACGGCGACCGGGAAGACGCTGGTTGGGGAGATGGCCGGCATCAACCGCGTCTTAAACGGCAAGGGAACGATGCTCTTTCTCGTGCCGCTGGTGGCCCTGGCCAATCAGAAGTACGAGGACTTCCAGGACGAATACGGCCACCTTGTCGATGTCTCTATCCGCGTGGGCGCGAGCCGGATCGCCGACAACGGCAACCAGTTCGACCCCAATGCCGACGTCATCGTCGGCACCTACGAGGGGATCGACCACGCACTGCGAACGGGCAAAGACATGGGTGACATCGGGACCGTCGTCATCGACGAGGTCCACACCCTCAAAGAGGAGGAGCGAGGCCACCGGCTGGACGGCCTCATCTCGCGGCTCAAGTACACCTGCGAACAGCGAGCCGAACGCCGCGACGAGTATCAGGGTGCACAATGGATCTACCTCTCGGCGACCGTCGGCAACCCAGAACAGCTCGCGGGCGCACTCGAGTCGACACTCATCGAATTCGAGGAGCGGCCGGTGCCGATCGAACGTCACGTCACGTTCGCCGACGGTCAAGAGAAAGTCCGGGTCGAAAACAAACTTGTCAAACGCGCGTTCGACACCGAGTCCTCGAAGGGGTATCGCGGGCAGACGATCATCTTTACCAACTCGAGGCGACGCTGTCACGAGATTTCGCGGAAACTCGAGTACTCAGCCGCGCCCTATCACGCCGGCTTAGATTACAAGCGCCGCAAGGAGGTCGAACGCAAGTTCGGCGAGCAGGAACTCGCCGCAGTCGTGACGACTGCCGCACTCGCTGCAGGTGTCGACTTCCCGGCCTCGCAGGTGATCTTCGACTCGCTGGCGATGGGTATCGAGTGGCTCTCGGTGCAAGAATTCCACCAGATGCTCGGCCGCGCGGGCCGACCTGACTATCACGATGAAGGGACCGTATACGTCCTCGTCGAACCCGACTGCGCATACCACAATTCGATGGAGATGTCCGAGGACGAAGTCGCCTTCAAACTCCTCAAAGGCGAGATGGAGTCGGTGATGACCCACTACGACGAGGCCGCCGCGGTCGAGGAAACGCTGGCGAACGTCACCGTCGGCGGCAAGGCCGCGAAGGCGCTCAACGACCGCATGATCGGCGACGTACCGACGAAACACGCTATCGGCAAACTCCTGGAGTACGAGTTCATCGACGGCTTCGAACCCACGCCGCTCGGGCGTGTCGTCACGGAACACTTCTTAGAGCCCGGCGAGGCGTTTACGCTCATCGATGGCATTCGGAAGGACGCCCACCCCTACGAACTCGTCGCGGACATCGAACTGCGCGACGAGGATCGCTGATCGCGCCAGTCGCAGGCGGTACGCGCCGAGTCCAGCCACGATCGTTTTTATGCCCGCTTTGGCGGCCAGAACATACGGGAGACGAGCGCACGATCGACAGCCAGCACGGGGCTACCCCGACGCTGTCACCATGGACCCAACGGATTACTATCAGTCAGTACCGGCCGGCCGCGACCCGTCTACGGGGACACCGGTTACTCGGGACAGCAGGCCAGCTGACTCGTCGGTCACGGAACGAACGCGATTCCGAACAGCGATAGCGCAAGTACGAGCACCGAGCCCGGCACACCGCCGATTGCGACGATCAGGATCGTCAGCGGCGACACCGCCACCGTGACGCCGAAGCCGACCTGGGCGAGGTACAACACGACGAGCCCGCCCACCGCGTTGATAATGAAAGGCCTGGCAACCGCAATGAGCTGTGCCGCCCCGAGAACGAGCACCAGGACGAGAATTAAAACCAGCAACTCGAGTCCGGTCATAGGAGCGCTATCACGGCATCGGGCAAAACCGTTCTGTCGGTTCCCGATGACTGTCTCGAGGGAGAAGAGTGGCCGTCTCGAGCGTGGCGGTCCATACGACGACGGGCAGCAGGATAACGAAACGCTTTATGCAATGGGGGCGATATCGAGATGTACGGGATCGTGGGTTAGCTTGGTATACTTCGGGCCTTGGGTGCCCGTGACCCCGGTTCAAATCCGGGCGATCCCATATTTCTGCTGTGAACAAGACCGCCAGCGGTGACTCTGGGATGTTCAGACAGCGTTTTCACAGCACAACTCAGTAAGTGGCGGCTACTGTGATCGGTATGATGAGCAGTAGTACTGACTAGCGGGTGACATCGAAACCGAAGGCAGAGAACGAAACTATGAGTTCGGGGGGTGAGGTGTTCTGTGGAAACAGTCAACAGGATCCACACGGAGTACGATTAGACTGACCACAGTGAGGATCGAGTGGTGTACGGATCATCTTGCTATTCGTTGGGATCACCTCGATTCTATGTAGTCGGGATCAACCAATGAAGCCTTCCGTGGAAGCAATAGTACAGCCCTGTCGGACGACGGCGGCTATTGACGGCAATATACTCGTTTTGTCAGCAGTGCTTCCAGTCGCGGGTGCCAAGCTCCGAACACATCGTCGTGTGCTCCGTCGTGCCCGTCTGCGTACGATAGCGGCTCGCCGACCGCTCGCAGCGATCGACGTCTCGAGCCGTTCAGTTTCATCCTCGTTTACGACCATTTATACCCGATGGCAGCCCTAGGACGGTGCAATGGCGCAAGCGGGCAACTCAGAACTCGTCGACTCCTTCGAGCAGTTCTTCCGCAACTACTACGACAACGAGATCAAGCAGCTTGCCCAACGCTATCCCAACGAGCAGCGGTCGCTGCACGTCGACTGGCAGGATCTCTACCGGTTCGAGCCCGACCTCGCGGACGACTTCATCGCCCAGCCCGAACAGCTCCAGCGTTACGCCGAGGAAGCGCTGCGACTGTACGATCTCCCGATCGACGTCAGTCTCGGACAGGCACACGTCCGGATTCGCAATCTCCCCGAGACGGAGTCCCCCGAGATCCGGGAGATTCGCGCGCCGGATATGAACTCCCTCGTGCAGGTCCACGGAATCGTCCGCAAAGCCACCGACGTCCGTCCCAAAATCGAGGAAGCAGCCTTCGAGTGCCAGCTCTGTGGCACCCTCACACGTGTCCCGCAATCCAGCGGCGACTTCCAGGAACCCCACGAATGTCAGGGCTGTGAACGACAGGGCCCCTTCCGCATCAACTTCGACCAGTCCGAGTTCGTCGACTCCCAAAAACTGCGCATCCAAGAAAGCCCCGAGGGACTGCGCGGCGGCGAAACCCCCCAGTCGCTCGACGTCCACATCGAAGACGACATCACCGGCGAGGTCACCCCCGGCGACCACGTCTCCGCGACCGGCGTCCTCCGCCTCGAGCAACAGGGCGACAACCAGGACAAATCGCCCGTCTTCGACTTCTACATGGAGGGGATGTCCGTCGACATCGACGAAGAGCAGTTCGAGGACATGGACATCACCGACGAGGACAAGAAGGCAATCTACGAGATCTCCAACGACGACGATGTCTACGAGCAGATGATCGCCTCCATTGCGCCCTCCATCTATGGCTACGAACAGGAGAAACTCGCGATGATTCTCCAGTTGTTCTCGGGCGTGACCAAGCAGTTGCCCGAGGGGTCGCGGATTCGAGGCGACCTGCACATGCTGCTGATCGGTGATCCGGGGACTGGGAAATCGCAGATGCTGGGCTACATCCAGAACATCGCACCCCGCTCGGTCTACACCTCCGGCAAGGGGTCGTCTTCGGCTGGTCTCACAGCCGCCGCCGTCCGCGACGACTTCGGGGACGGCCAGCAGTGGACGCTCGAGGCCGGCGCGCTCGTCCTCGCCGATCAGGGAATCGCAGCGGTCGACGAGCTCGATAAGATGCGCTCGGAAGATCGGAGTGCCATGCACGAGGCCTTAGAACAGCAGAAGATATCCGTCTCGAAAGCCGGTATCAACGCGACGCTCAAATCCCGCTGTTCGCTGCTCGGTGCGGCAAACCCCAAGTACGGCCGCTTCGATCAGTACGAACCGATCGGCGAGCAGATCGATCTCGAGCCGGCGCTCATCTCGCGGTTCGATCTGATTTTCACGGTCACCGACCAGCCCGACGAAGAGAAAGACCGGAATCTCGCGGAACACATCTTGACGACCAATTACGCAGGGGAGTTGACCACACAACAAGAAGAGATGACTTCCCTCGAGGTCAGCGACGACGAGATCGACGAAGTGACCGAACAGGTCGATCCCGAGATCGACGCCGAACTCCTGCGCAAATATATCGCCTACGCCAAGCAGAACTGTCATCCGCGGATGACCGACGAGGCCCAAGCAACGATTCGGGACTTCTACGTCGATCTGCGGTCGAAGGGGACCGACGAGGACGCTGCCGTCCCCGTCACGGCACGGAAACTCGAGGCGCTGGTTCGACTGGCGGAGGCAAGCGCTCGTGTTCGCCTCTCGGACACGGTCGAGCAAAGTGATGCCGAACAGTCCGTCGAGATCGTTCGCTCCTGTCTCCAGGACATCGGCGTCGATCCCGAAACCGGCGAGTTCGACGCGGACATCGTCGAGGCTGGCACCTCGAAATCCCAACGCGACCGAATCAAGAACCTCAAAGGACTCATCAGCGACATCGAAGAGGAGTACGACGACGGCGCGCCGGTCGATATCGTCCTCGAACGCGCCGAAGAGGTCGGCATGGACCAGTCGAAAGCCGAACACGAGATCGACAAGCTCAAACAGAAAGGCGAGGTCTACGAGCCGAGTACGGATACGCTTCGGACGACGTAACCGGCGTCGTCCCGCGACGTTTTGAGCGAACCGCCGTCAGAGCTCGTCGATATTTGTAACGGTCGCCCGGATCGTCACTGCTGCGACGTCGGCGACCTCGGCAGCGGCGGCCTGTGTGATCGACGGCCACGACTCGCGTTCTCCGGCCGCCTTGTAGAGACAGGCCGCAGCGACGCCGCCGGGATTGCGACCGCCGATCAGGCCCGCCTCGAGTAGGGCCTCGACGTGTTCTCGCGCGCGACGCTCGACGGCGGTTCCGAGCTCGAGTTCAGAAGCGAAGCGTGGGAGATACTGTGCAGGGTCGATCGGCCCCGTCCGCAGCCCCAGCTCGCGGTTCATCGCATCGTAGGCAGCCGAGAGTTCGGCATCGTCGGCGCGTGCGACGGCAGTGATTTCGTCGGTCGTGCGAGCGATCGAACGCGTCCGACAGGTGGCATAGATCGCAGCGGCGGCAAATCCTTCGAGCGAACGCCCTTGAAAGAGCCCCTCGGACTGGGCGGATTCGAACAGCGCACAGGACTGCTCTCTGACGGACTCTGGCAGCGAGAGCAAGGCAGTGAGCCGCCTGATTTCCGCAAAGCCGTACACCTGATTTCGCTCGGCTTTCGACGAGATCCGTGCGCGGTTGTGTTCGCGGCGAAGACGAGCGATCTGTCGCCGTTTCCGGCCGGTCAGACGAGAGCTGGTGCCTGCATGCGAGCCATATCCGATCTCCGTCGAAAGTCCACGGTCGTGGCGCGACCGAGTCAGTGGTGCCCCGGTTCGTCTCGGATCGGAATCATCGTCCTCGAACGACCGCCACTCCGGGCCGCGATCGATCTCGTCTTCCGCGGAGACGAGTCCACACTCCTCACAGACGATTTCCGTGCCCTGCTTCCGTAATCTGCCGTCACATTCGGGGCAGTCCGGTGCTGTATCGGCATCTGCCATTGGTTATTTCCCCTTCTATCCAGTTGGTCCCTAATAGTATTTAAATTATTGGAGAATGGAACGAACGAGGTAAGTGAAACGACAGTCAGGGGAGAGCTACCGATCGAAAAGCCACGTTAGTACGGACTGTGACTGCGATGGAGATTCGCAGGGAGAGGGGCCCGTCGTATCCGTCCGCTCGGCCAACAATCGTTCGTACTGGTCGACGATCGCCTGTCGGCGTCGCTCGCTTGTCTCGAGTGCCCGCTCGAGTGCGGCGATGCGAGCGGAGAGCCGTATCCGTTCGATCCGAGCGGAACGCAACGCCGGGTGGTGTGTCGAATCGGCGATCGACCGATCACGCGGGGCGGTCGATTCGAGCGCGTCGTCGACGATGATCGCTTGGTGTCGATCGTCAGCGGGGGAGACGGAGTCGTCCTGTTCGGCGGACATGGCTCGATAGGACGTCCACAGGGAGCGAGAAAAAGATCAGTCAGTCGGGTGTCAGACACGTCTGACGCGGGTCGTGCACCCGACGGACGTTACTCCGAGAGGTGCTCGAGCACGCCGTCGGATCTATTACTCCGACGCGCGCTCGCTCGCGATGCTTGCGAGCACGCCCGCAGTGTCGGCCGGCACAGGTTCGGGCTCGCTGCCGGCGGCGGCCGCAGCGTCGGGGTCTTTGAGCAGGTGACCCGTCGTCAGGCAGGCGACACGCTCGTCGTCGTCGACGACTCCCTCGGCACGGAGCTTGCGCAGGCCGGCGATCGAGGCGGCAGAGGCGGGTTCAACGCCGATTCCCTCACTTGCGATGTCGCGCTGGGCCTCGGTAATCTCCTCGTCGGAGACCGCAACCGCGGTGCCACCGGTCTCGCGGATGCCGGGCAGGGCCTTGGGTGCGTTGACCGGATTGCCGATCCGGATTGCGGTTGCGCGCGTCTCCACATCTTCCCAGCGGCGGACTTCGTCGGCGTCGTTTTCGATCGCCTCGACCATCGGGGCAGCGCCTTCGGCCTGCACACCCGTCAGCTTCGGCACGTCGTCCTCGTCGAGTTCGCCGGCCTGGACGAGTTCGCGGAAGGCCTTGTACAGCGCCGAGGTGTTGCCCGCGTTGCCGACCGGCAGCACGATCCGGTCTGGAACGGCGTCGTAATCGGCGAGGAAGCCCTCGAGAATCTCGAGGCCGATCGTCTTCTGACCCTCGAGGCGGAAGGGATTCAGCGAGTTCAGCAGGTAGGCCTCGCCCTTGGCGGCGAGTTCCTGGACGATGTCGAGACAGGCGTCGAAGTTGCCGTCGACCTCGAGGATGCGTGCGCCGTGGAGACTCGCCTGGGCGATCTTTCCGGCGGCGACCTTCCCTGCGGGCAGGAGGACGAGCGTCTCCATCCCGCCGCGGGAACCGTAAGCAGCCAGCGCAGCGCTGGTGTTTCCGGTCGAGGCACAGGCCAGCCGACCGACGCCGAGTTCCTTCGCGACGCGGACGCCAACGGTCATCCCGCGGTCCTTGAACGAGCCCGTCGGGTTCATTCCTTCGTGTTTGATCCGCAGCGCCTCGACACCGATCGATTCCTCGAGACGAGGGACCTCATACAGCGGCGTCGCACCTTCCTGAATCGAGACGCCTTCTGCGAACGGCAGCGCGTCGGCATACCGCCAGACGCCATGTCCGTCGAAGTCATCGAGCGTCGGCAGCTCGGCGTAGCGAACCTCGAGCAGTCCGTCACACTCATCACAGGTGTAGCGAACGTCGTCGAAGGGAGCGAACGTCTCGCCACACTCGATGCACTCGAGCCAGACGCCATTGTCGGCGTCGGCGGGTTCGTCAGGCTGCTCGGCCGAGAGACTGAGACTCATTATCGGATGGGAGGGATGCAACAGGGAAAAAGTGAGTGGATTCGGCGATGACGTGGGTTACTCGATCGTCTCGTCGAACTCGTCGATCACGTCGTGGACCGTCGCCGTCCAGACGTCCAGTGCTTCGTGCAACATCTCTTTGACTTCTGGCAGCGCGATCGCAGTATACTGGTAAATGTAGCCACCACCGTCCAGCAACCGTCGATCCCGGCGAACGAGATCCCGTTCGTGCAGCGTCGACAGCGAGCGGTTGACCGTACTCCGGTCTCGCTCGAGTGTCGCGGCCAACTCCTCGATCGTACTCCCGGGCTGTGAACACAGTGTCAGGTAGGTGCGGGTCTCGTGATCCTCGATTCCGAACACGCAGCTCATGACTTTTTCGAACGGGGGGTTCGATTCCTCCATCAGTTCCCCGAGGCGGTGCTGGGGGGTGTCGGACATACAGGCTCGTACGGCCGCGAAGGTCAAAATACTCGTCACGGCCGGCCGGAACGTGCAGCCGCGCCGTCGTCACGCATCCTCAGCTGTTGCCCCGTAGCCCATGTTTCGGATGCAGGTCCGCATTTCGCGTTCGGTCTCGTGGCGGTGGAGCCGCGTCGGTGTATCACAGTAGTACACCGAGCCGTCGTATCGCAACGTCACCTCGTACTCGCTCTGCGCCGCTGTCGTCGTAATCACGACCCGTCGTCCGTCCTCGATCGCGTTCATGATGGCATCCGTCTCGAGGTCGCCAGCCGAGATCCGGAGCGGGTTCGACATCGCGTGAGAGTGAGTGCGCTGGTCCAAAGAAACTTCGTGTCATCGCGCCGACTGCTGGCCCCTCCGGTCGCTGCGGGCAATTCGAGGGCCGCCTGACAGGCAAAACCGAGCGCCGGGAACCGGCTGTGCATGACGAGTCCCGAACCGGGATACCGCTACACTGACCCAGGGTGTGTGATGTCATATGGCATCAGAGACAGTAACCAAACGACCCGAACGGACTAAAACGGCACTCGAGCCCTGGCAGGCAGGGACCGTCGGCGGTATCATCGGCGCGATCGTGTTCGGCGCGATGATGGTGGTTCAGACGCCTGGCGTCCTCGAGATGGCGATCCCAGCGATGTACGGGCTCGAAGGCGGGCTTGCGGGAACGATCGTCCACCTCTCCCACGGCGCGGTCATCGGCGTCGTCTTCGCGGCGCTGCTGGTCACGACGGGACGTGCCGACGCGAGTCCGACGACGGCCGGGCTCCTCGGGCTCGGCTACGGCGTCGGGGTCTGGCTGGTCCTCGCCGTCTTCGTGATGCCGATCTGGCTCTCGGCAGTCGGGTTCGAACTAGCACCTGCCGTCCCGAACATCGCCGTCGAGAGTCTCGTCGGCCACGCCGCGTACGGACTCGTCCTCGGCGTCGTGTACGCAGTCCTCGAGTAACCAAAAGCGGGATCGAACAGCTACTCGAGCAGCCAACTCAGCAGCGCCTTCTGGGCGTGAAGCCGATTTTACAGCCCACCTTTTTTCGCTCGGGTCAGCTCTGCTGACCACTCACGAAAAAATCTGGACCAAAAAGCCGCTCGCATCGCTCGCGGTCGTCTACTCGAGCAGCCAGCTCAACAGTGCCTTCTGGGCGTGAAGCCTGTTTTCAGCCTGATCGAAGACGATCGACTGCTCACCTTCGACGACGTCGTCGGTGATCTCCTCGCCGCGGTGAGCCGGCAGGCAGTGCATCACCGATGCGTCGGGGGCGTGTTCGAGTAAGTCCGCAGAGACCTGGAAGCCCTCGAAGTCGTTCATCCGGACATCGCGTTCGTCCTCCTGGCCCATCGAGATCCAGACGTCCGTGTAGATGACATCGGCGTCGGTGGCCGCCTCGATGGGATCGGTCGTGATCGTCGGATCGCCACCGAGGTCGCGGGCGCGCTCGAGCACGGCGTCGTCGACTTCGTACCCCTCGGGCGTCGCAATCGTCAGGTCAACGCCGGTCAGCGCACAGCCGAGCGCGAACGACTGGGCGACGTTATTCCCGTCGCCGATCCAGGCTGCTGAGACGTCCTCGAGACCGCCCTCGTGTTCGCGGATCGTCTGGAGGTCCGCAAGCGTCTGGCAAGGATGCGCGTCGTCGGTGAGGCCGTTGACGATCGGCACCGACGAGTATTCGGCGAGCACCTCGACGTTCTCGTGTTTGAAGACGCGAGCCATCACCGCGTCGACGTATCGTGAGAGCGCACGCGAGGTGTCTTTCAGCGGTTCGCCCCGCCCGAGCTGGATGTCGTCTTCCCCGAGGAAGATCGCGTGTCCCCCAAGCTGGGTCATCCCCGTCTCGAAGGAAACGCGGGTTCGGGTACTCGCCTTCTGGAAGAGCATTCCCAATGTCTGTCCAGACAGGTCGGCGTGGTCCTCGCCGTTCTCGACGGCGTGTTTGTATTCGTCGGCTCTGTCGAGAACTGCGAACAGTTCCGCCTCGGAGAGGTCATCGACGTCGAGGAAATGTCTCGGCTGTGTATCGTCCGTATTTGTCGTCATGATATGATAGCTCGTCTGCGAATACTTATTCGTCAGTCTTCACTGAGCGTCCGCGCGACGCGCTCTAAGATCGCGACCGACTGATCGAACTCCGACAGCGGGAGTCGTTCGTCGGGTGCGTGATCGAGGTCTGAATTGCCAGGCCCGTAGGTGACCATCGGACAGTCCCAGGCACCGGCGTAGATGTTCATGTCGCTGGTGCCGGTCTTTCGCACCAGACGCGGATCAGCGCCTTCCTTTCGGATGGCGACACGGAACGCCCGAGCGACCTCCGTTCGCGGGCTCATCATCACTGGCGGAACCTTGTCCTTCCAGGTGACGGTGCCGACCTCGAGTTCGGCTTCGGCGGCTTCGCGGACGGTCTCGACGTCGAGTGCCGGCGGGACGCGCAGTTGAACGTCCATCGTCGTCTCGACGGAGAGGCCGTCCTCGCTGACGCCACCTTCGATGTCGACCGGCTTGGTCGTCACTTGCTCGAAGATCGGTTCGTACTCGTCGCCTTCGAAGCGCTCCTCGACGGCCGACCACCAGCGAACGGCGTGTTGGATCGCGTTCGGGTCCGGCCGTGAGGTATGGCCGGACTCGCTTGTCGCGACGTACGTCCCGGCGATCAGGCCGCGATAGCCGAGCGTGATCCCGTCGGCCCCGGAGGGCTCGCCGTTGACGACGGCGTCCGGTGACTCGTCGCGGTCGTCGACGAGATAGCGCGACCCCTTCGAGTCGACTTCCTCGCCGACGACGCCGACGAAGGAAACGCCGGTTCGGACGGCAGCGGCCGCCATCGCGGCGAGCGGGCCAGTCGCGTCGACGCTGCCACGGCCCCAGAGGATCTCATCGTCGCCGGTGTCTTCGACCTCGACAGGGATGTCTCCCGGCACGGTGTCGATGTGCGAGGTCAGGAGGACGGAATCGTCTGCCGGTGCGCGGACGTTCCCGACCGCGTCGATCCAGACCTCCCGGTCGTGGGCCTCGAAGAAATCCACGAGGCGTTTGGCCGCCTCGCGTTCCTCACGGGTCGGGGAGGGAATCGAGACGAGATCGACCAGCAGGTCTCGAGCCTCCTCAAGCGAGACGTCCGTCGGGTCGCCCGTGCTCGCGTTCATGATTCGGAGTCGGGTGCGATGACCGCGCCCAGCGCGTCCACGAGTTGGTCCGCCCCGTCTTTGTCGATCACCAGCGGCGGCAGAAGACGCAGGACGGTTCGACCCGCCGGCAGCGCCAGCACCTGGTGGTTCATCGCGAGGTCACGGGCGACGCGGTTCGCCCCCCGCTTCAACTCGATGCCGACGAGCAGTCCTTCACCGCGGATCTCGCGCACCTCGTCGCCGAGCGTGGCCTCGAGTTCCGTCGTGAGGTAGTCGCCCATCGAAGCGGCGTGGGCGGGCCACTCCTCTTCGACCAGCGTCGAGATTGTCGCGTGGACCGCCGCGGTGACGACAGGGCCACCGCTGAAGGTCGAATTGTGCGAGGCCGCGCCGTCTGCGATCCAGTCTCGAACAGCGACGCCGCCGATCGGGAGGCCGTTGCCGAGGCCTTTTGCAGTCGTGAGGATATCGGGTGTGACACCTGCGTTCTGACAGGCCCACATCGACCCCGTCCGTCCCATGCCGGTCTGGACCTCGTCGAAGACGAGCGCCGCGCCGGCCTCGTCAGTGCATTCACGAGCGGTCTCGAGGTAGCCCGCAGGCGGAACGTTGATTCCGCCTTCGCCCTGGATCGGTTCCAAGATCACGGCCGCGGTCTCGTCGTCCACGGCGTCAGCGAGCTCCTCGCCGTCGCCGTAGGGGACGAACTCTACGTCGCCGGCAAGCGGCTCGAACGGCTTTTTGTACTTGTCCTTCCAGGTCGCTGCGAGCGACCCCATCGTCCGGCCGTGGAACGAGCGGGTCGCGGCGACGATCTTCGACTCGCTGGTCGCCGATCGGGCGAACTTCAGCGCGGCCTCGTTGGCCTCGGTTCCGGAGTTACAGAACCAGGCCTGATCGAGGCCGTCCGGTGTCGACGCCACGAGGGCCGCGTAGGCGTCCTCGCGTGACTGAACGGGATAGGACGAGTCGACGAACGTCAGGTCAGCGACCTGCTCGGTGACTGCGTCGACGACTGCGGGGTGGGAGTGGCCGAGCGGCGTGCAGGCGTAGCTCGCCCCGGCGTCGATGTACTCTGTCCCGTCGGACGTGTAGAGATACGGTCCCTCACCGCGCTCGATGCCGATCGGCTTGCTGCCAGAAACGAAATCGAGATCGCTCATTCTGCGGCCTCCGTTTCAGCGTCGTCTTCGTCTTCGAGCACGCCGGGCTCGAGGGTCGTCCCCTCGCCCGCAAGCGCGCTCGAGATTGGTTCGTCCGCGTTCGCGTCTGCAACGACGACCGAGGACGCGCCGCCCTCGAGTGCCTCCTCAGCGGCCATGACCTTCTTCGTCATGAAGCCCTCGGCGGCGTCCTTGACGCCAGCGAATTCCTCGGGCGTGGCGGCCGACTCGATCTTGGTCGACTCGTCGTCGGGGTCCTCGTAGACGCCCGAGACGTCGGTCAGCAAGACCAGATCGGCCTCGAGCGCGCCGGCGATCGCTGCCGCGGCGCGGTCGGCATCGGCGTTGACCGCGGTGTAGCCGCCCGACTTCTCCTTGCCGAGGATCGGAACCGAGACGACAGGGGTGTAACCACCTGCGAGGGTCGTCTCGAGCAGGTCGGCGTTGACCGACTCGATTTTGCCCGAGTGGTCGCCGCGTTTGATCTTCTTCTTGCCGTCCTCTTTGACGCGGACGGCGGACTTGCGTTTGCCAGAGAGTAGTTTGCCGTCAGTACCCGAGAGGCCGACTGCGTCGACGCCCTCGTTGTGCAGACTCTCGACCAGATCGGTGTTGAGCTTGCCGGGCATCACCATCTTGAAAACGTCCATGGTGCGCTCGTCGGTAAAGCGGCCGACGACGCCGCCGGGCGTCTCGACGTACGTTGGCTCTTCGCCAAGCTCTTCTAAGGTCTCGTCGACGGCGGTCGAGCCGCCGTGTGTGAGGACGACGTCTTCGCCGTCTTCGACGAGGCTCGCAACGTCGGCGAGTGCGCCTTCGGGATCGACGGCACGTGCGCCGCCGATTTTGACCACCGTGGTCATTTATGGCGCCCCCACGGGGTGGAGTCCCGTAAACTCGAGTCCGGCCGTCTCCTCGAAGCCCAGCGCGATGTTGGCGGCGTGGACCGCCTGGCCCGCGGAGCCTTTCATCATGTTGTCGATCGCCGAGAAGACGACGATGCGTTTGTTCGACGGATCGAGTTCGAAGCCGACCTCGGCGAGGTTGGTCCCCGCGACCGACTTCGGTTCGGGGTAGCGGTAGACGCCGGAGCCGCCGGCGGCCATGCGGACGAACGGCTCGTCCTCGTAGCAGCCGCGATACGCTTGCCAGAGGTCGCCCTTCGAGACGGGACCCGACGGGAAGACGTGGCTCGTCGCGCTCGCGCCGCGGATCATGTCCACGGCATGGCAGGTAAAGGACACCGAGGTGCCGAGGAACTGCTCGATCTCGGCTTCGTGGCGGTGGCCCGTCGGCGCGTACGGGCGGACGACGCCCGAGCGCTCGGGATGGCTCGAGGCCTCGCCGCCGCCAGCTCCCCCTTCCGAGGAACCGACTTTCACGTCGACGACGACCTGCTCGCCGCCCTCCAAGATGTCGTGTTCGAACAGCGGGTAGAGCCCGAGGATCGTCGCGGTGGCGTTACAGCCGCCACCCGCGATGAGGTCCGCACCCGCGAGGTTGTCGCGGTTGATCTCGGGAAGTGCGTACTCGGCCTTTTCCAAGTACTCGGGGGCCTCGTGGCCGTCGTACCACTCGTCGTACTGTTCTTCCGTCTCGAGGCGGAAGTCAGCCGAGAGGTCGACGACCGTATCGGCGATCTCGAAGAACTCGTCGATCTGGCCCATCGAGACGCCGTGTGGCGTCGCCGCGAAGAGGACGTCGACGGACTCGAGATCGTCGGGTTCGGTAAAGCGCAGGTCCGTGCCGCGAAGCGGCGGATGGACGGAGCCGACGCTCTTGCCGGCTTTCGACCGGCTGGTGACCTCGGCGAGTTCGACGTTCGGGTGGCCGGCGAGCAACCGCAGGAGCTCACCGCCGGTAAAGCCGGAGCCACCGATGACAGTCGCGGTAACAGTATCGGCTGCCATTAGGCGCTCACCTCGAGTTCCGGATCGGCCGCTTTGGCCTTCTCCTCGAGCCAGTCGACGACGGTGCCGGCGACGTCGGTTTCGACGGCCTCGTCGAGCGCTTTGAACTCGACGGTGTGGTTGACCTCGTGGACGGTGTAGGAATCACCGGTCTCCATGAGGTCGACACCCAACAGGCCGCCACCGACGGCGTCGCTGGCCTTCTGGACGAGGTCCAGCGCGTCGTCGTCGAGGTCGAAGACGTCCGTCTCCGCGCCCTTGGCGGCGTTGGTGATCCAGTGGTCCGACGAGCGAACCATCGCGGCGATCGGCTCGCCGTCGACCGCGAGCACGCGAATGTCACGGCCCGGTTTCTCGACGAACTCCTGGACGTAGAACACCTTGTGCTCGTAGTGGCCAAGCGTTGCCTTGTGCTCTAAGATCGCCTCGGCGGCCGATTTGGAATCGATCTTGGCCATTAGACGGCCCCACGAACCCACGACAGGTTTGAGGACGCACGGATAGCCGAAGTCCTCGATGGCCTCCATCGCGGTCTCTTTCGTAAACGCGACTTTCGTCGCTGGCGTGGGAACGCCCGCCTGCTCGAGCGCGAGGCTGTTTTTCACCTTGTCGGCGCAGATATCCGCCGTCTCGTGGCTGTTGACCACGGGAATCCCGTACGCCTCGAAGAACTGCGTAGCGTACAGGCTGCGACTCGTGGCGAGACAGCGGTCGACGACGATATCGAGATCCGCGAACGCCTCGGGAGCCTCCGAAATGTCGAAGGTCTGCTTGCGAACGTCGATCTTCGTGACCTCGTGATCACGCTCGCGAAGCTCGTTCAGCAGGAGCTTCTCGTCTTTTCGAATCCGTGAATAGAGTATGCCTACGTTCACGCGAGCCACCTCTGAATGGCTGTGAGGAACTCGCTACGAGCCCCTCGAGTCGTGTGCGCAGCGCGGGCCGGTATCGCGCCCGTCTGCAAGGTCACTCACCCCAGTCCTCTTCGAGCTCAGGGGCTCGCTCGAGGACTGGCGGCTCGGTGTCGACGACTTCCAGCTCAGCACCACAGGTCGTACAGTCAACGATCTCTCCGACTTCCAGATCGTCGTGCAGGGACAGTTCAGCCCCACACTCGACGCATTCGGTCATTGTACTCGCACGTGGGAGCCGCGATCCCTTAAAGCCTTCGAACCTAACAGCAAAATTATACTAGCTGCACCCGTCTCTAACGGACCGTAGACACCGTCAAACCGCAAGTTTACTTTGACATATCATGAAGCAAGTAATTCATCCCCGGACGGGGATCGTCGTCGGAGTGGTCGATCGCCACTCCGAGACCTCGGCTGTCGACCCCTGTCTTCAGACATAGTCGTTCACCTCCGACCGGAGCGTCTCGTAGGCCGTCTCGAGCGCTGCGGTCAACTCGGCGTGTGCGTCGTCGTCGGCCGCGAGCGTCTCACGGGCCACCTCGAGCTGGGCGTCGACCGCCTCGGGGGCGGGACCGCCCTGTGAGTCGCGGCTTGCGACGCTTTCGGCCGGGTCGAGTGCGTCCTCGACGGCGTCGGGATCGACGTGGGCCTCGAGCGACTCGTCGAGAACCTCTTGTGATGCGGCCTCGAGTGCATCGTAGTCTGCGCCGTTCTCCGCGGCGATCGCGACCAGTTCGTGTGCCGTTCGGAACGGCAACCCGTTGGCTGCCAGCAGGTCCGCGACGCCGGTCGCCGTCGAGAAGCCTGCGCCGGCTTCCGCGGCCAGCGTCTCCTCGTTCCAGTCGGCCGTCGCGACCGCACCCGCCGCAACCTCGCTGGCTTCTGTCACGGCGTCGACGGTCTCCCAGGCGTGGGTCGTTGCCCGCTGGAGGTCGCGGTTGTACGCACGCGGTAGCCCTTTGAGCGTCGTCGTCAGCCCTTGAACGCTGCCGGCTGCATCGCCCGCGACTGCGCGGACGAGTTCCAGCGTGTCTGGGTTCTTCTTCTGGGGCATGATCGACGACGTCGAGGAGTAGTCGTCCGACAGCTCGACGAAACCACGGTTCGCGAAGATAATGACGTCCTCGGCCAGTCCCGACAGCGTCGTCGCATGCGTCGACAGCGCCTGGACCGTCTCGAGCAGGAAGTCCCGGCTCGAGGAGGCGTCCATCGAGTTCTCGACGACTCCGTCGAAGCCAAGCAGATCGGCCGTGCGCTCGCGATCGATGTCGAACGTCGTGCCCGCGAAGGCTGCGCCGCCAAGCGGCGACTCGTTGATCCGTGCGTAGGCATCACACAGGCGTTCGGTGTCGCGGCGAACGGCCCCCTCGTAGGCCAGCGCCCAGTGGGCCACGGTGGTCGGCTGGGCAGGCTGGAGATGCGTGTAGCCGGGCATGATCGTCTCTTGGTGTTCGTCGGCCACGTCGACGAGCGACTCGCGCAGCGCGAGCGTCGTCTCGATCGCCGCGAGAACGTCCTCGCGTAAGCGATAGCGGATGCAGGCCGCGACCTCGTCGTTGCGCGAGCGTGCGGTATGCATCTTCCCGCCGTCGGCACCGATGCGCTCGATGACGGCCGTCTCGATGGCTTCGTGAACGTCCTCACCGTCGGGCAGCGAGTCGTGGCCGTCGACTTCGATCGCGTCGAGGGCGGTCAGGATCTCGCCTGCGACATCGTCGTCGATGATCCCTTGCTCGGCGAGCATGACCGTGTGCGCGCGGTCGACCGCGAGATCAGCCTCGAAAATGCGTTCGTCCGCTGCAAGCGAGGAGAGGAAGCTCCGGGCAGGGCCGCCGCTGAAGCGGTCCCGACGGACGACCCCCTCGTCGTCGGTGCCCCCATCAGTGCGGACGGGGCAGGACTCGCCACCGTCGGCTCGGCGATCCGACGAGGACTGCGGTCCAGTGGACCACTCGTCGCCGTGAGCGCTCTCCTCGGTCATGGTTACTCGTCGTCCTCGTCGTCAGCGTTCGCAGCGATCGCCTCGTTGGCGAGACGACGCTGGAAGCCGTGGTACTTCGCGACGCCGGTGGCGTCTTCCTGCGTGATCTTGCCGACCGTCTCGGTGTCGAACGACGCGTGTTCCGCGGAGTAGGCCGCGAAGTCGCTCTCGCGAGCGACCGGACGGGCCTGGCCACCCTCGAAGCGGATGGTCACCGTACCCGTGACGCGCTTCTGGGTCTCGCCGATGAAGCCCTCGAGTGCGCTCACGAGCGGCGCGTCGATCAGGCCCTCGTAGGCCTTCTGGGACCACTGCTGGTCGATCTGGGTTTTGAACTGGCGCTCTTCCTGCGTGAGGACGAAGCCTTCGAGGGCCTCGTGGGCGGCGAGTAGCGTCGTCGCGCCGGGGTGTTCGTAGTTCTCGCGGACCTTCAGCCCGAGAATACGGTCTTCCATCATGTCGGTGCGGCCGACACCGTAGCTGCCAGCGAGGTCGTTGAGATACTCGATGAGTTCGACCGGCTCGTACTCCTCGCCGTCGACGGCGACGGGGTAGCCGTTCTCGAATGTAATGTCGATTTCCTCGGTCTCGCTGCCGGGCTCGTCGGTCCACGCGTAGATGTCACGCGGGGGGACGTAGCTCGGATCCTCTAAGTCGTCGCCCTCGACCGAACGGCTCCAGATGTTGGTGTCGATCGACCAGTCACCGCCGCTGCCACCCTCGACGGGGAGGTCCTTCTCGGCGGCGTACTCCTGTTCCCACTCACGGGTGAGACCGAGTTCGCGCACGGGGGCGATGACCTCGAGATCGGAGTCACGCCAGACTGCCTCGAAGCGAAGTTGGTCGTTGCCCTTGCCCGTACAGCCGTGGGCGATGCCGGTACATCCCTCTTCCTCTGCGACCTCGAGGATCGCCTCTGCGATCACCGGGCGAGCCAGCGCCGTTCCCAGCGGGTAGCCCTGGTAGGTCGCGTTCGCGCGAACGCTGTCAAGACAGAGATCGGCGAACTCCTCTCGGGCGTCGACGACGTAGTGTTCGAGGCCGAGCGCTTCGGCGGTTTCCTCGGCCTCGTCGAACTCGGAGGCCGGCTGGCCGACGTCGACGGTGACGCCGATCACGTCGTCATATCCGTATTCTTCCTCGAGCAGCGGGACACAGACAGTCGTGTCCAGGCCGCCCGAAAACGCAAGTGCCACGCGGGTCATATCGTACTCGAGTGAACTCACAGGACGGACTTAAGCTCATTGGTTTCAATCACGCAAAATATCGATAGAGCGACTGCTAACCGAAAATACTGCAGTTTCGGGAACGTTGAAACGAACCGGATCGGGGAAGGAGTATAGTACGGGCTCAAAGGCCCGGTCGGAATCGCCGCGGTCGTCGCCGAGCGACGGTCCCGTCGGTACCGGAAAGGGCGAGCGTGGTGCCGACGGTCTGGCTCATTGTCTGAATACTGCGAACCCACGGTATTAAAACCTGCTACATCGCGCTCACAGGACGGGAACTTACTCGTCGTCGGGCAGTGACAAGACGTTCTCCCGACCGATGCGGAAGACCTCGATTTCGTCGTCCTCGCGTAAGTCACCGACGACCTGACTCGTCTTGGCCTCGGTCCAGTCCAGTTCCGAGACGACGTCCTGCTGTTTGATCCGCCCGCCGCGTTGCTCGAGCAGCTGCAACACCCGTTCTTCGTTGCTCAACAGTTCCGGCGGCGTCTCAGTCATGCTTGAGTCGGCAGCACTCGAGCCGTCTGCTCGCCACGCGACATCGGTCCCGCCGTCGGTTCCACCACTACGGGGTCGATTGCGACTACGGAACCAGCCTGCAATGGCAACGGTTGCCAACAGGGCCAGCGCGAGGAAGACGATCACCCACGGCATCGGGGGGCCACCGTCGGCCGGCGTCTGCCCCGTCGCTGAGTCGCCGTTTTTGATCAGCACGACTCGTGGCTGATCGTCGGGGAACGTTTTCTCGCCCTCCCACTTTACCGAGCGATCGGATCGCTCGTCCGGCGATGGGTCCACCTGCGGCTCGCCGTCGCTCTCATAAATCGTGTACGCCTCCGGCCAGCGAAACTGCAACGTCGTCTCATTGCTGAGCGTAAACCCGGACAGGGCAGCACCCGCCTCGATCCGGTTCAACTCGACGTGGGCAAAATCCGACCACTGAAAGGTGACCCTCGCGTGCCCGATCTCTTCGGGCTGAGGGTCCGTGTCCGTCTCGACCGAGAGGTTCGAGATGTTCATCTCCCGGTCGGTCGCGTTTTCGCCCTTCGTGAGCGTCTCGTTCCATCCGCGTCGCTCCTCGGTGACGTACCACGTCCTGTTGTTCGAGATGTTTTCCGCTAGGGACTCCCACTCCGCCATCGATCCGTTTTCATCGGGATAGAACTGGTAGTCCGTCGTCACCTGCGCGGAGCCGTTCCCAGCGATAAAAACGTCGATATGGATCCGATCAGCGTCCTCGAGTTGCACGGAGTCGTTCATGGCCGCGCCACCATTGTCCGCTTGGACCTGTCGCATTACTGTCTGCGTCCCAGCATCCGCTGTCACAGGCACCACCGGGGCGTACGCACCCGAACATGCAACCACCACGAGCAGGCAGACCAGGGCTCGCAGCCCCCTCACCTCCATTACGGACATATGTTATGGCCATCTAAATAGGTCTTTCCGACACAGTAACGGTATATTTTTCATACATTCGCCATGATATGAGGGTGTATGTCTGACATTCGCGGCGAACTCGAGGTCGAGACGCTACTAAAACTCGTCCTCGGACTGATCGCCGTCTTGCTCGTCCTCGAGGTCCTCGAGGCAGTGATCAGCGGGCTCGCCTGGCTGCTCGGCCCCTTCTTCGTGATCGTCCAGCTCGCGATCGCCGTCCTGATCGTGCTCTGGTTGCTCGACCGAATCTAAACTGGCCATCGGCAGCGGCGTCGAGTCCC
Organism: Natrinema hispanicum; assembly: GCF_004217335.1. Classification (GTDB taxonomy): domain Archaea; phylum Halobacteriota; class Halobacteria; order Halobacteriales; family Natrialbaceae; genus Natrinema; species Natrinema hispanicum. The sequence goes on along the minus strand of NZ_SHMP01000003.1, from coordinate 893,633 downwards.
GAGACCACCAGACTGATAGCTCCCTCGTCCCAATATCGACCGAAGTGTACAGCGTCAACGTCCCGGTCCCCGGTCGCGTCCGGCAGCTCGCGGATCGCCTCTATCCCGAGCTGGTCGGCTTCGAGACCGTCCGCGAGGACCACTCGTGTCTGCTCAAGCGACTCGGCGAGGCCGATCACGTCGCACAGCTGCAACACCGTGCCCACCGCGCGCTCGAGGGCGCACCGGCCGTCGAGGCCGAAATCACGGGGATCGACTACTTCGAGGACCCACCACTGGGATCAGCTCCCGTCGTCTATCTCGCCGTCGAGAGCCCCGGACTCGAGGGCATTCACGCTGACCTCACCGAGGCCTTCGACGTCGTCGAGGGCCTCGAAGGCACAGACTACGTTCCCCACGTGACGCTGGCTCGCGGCGGCGACATCGAGACCGCGAAACGGCTGGCCGACCGCGAGATCGAGCCCGTCCGGTGGACGGTCAGCGAACTCGAGTTCTGGGACGGGACGTACAAGTTACCGGTGAGTCGCGTCTCCTTGCCGTCGTAGGGGTCGTCACACGCGCTGTGGGCCAAAACGCGTGCCGCAGTGCGTCTGAGGTCCCCGCAAATATCGCTGCTACCGCCGTCAGCGACCACGGCGGCCCGTCACCGGCCGCGACCGTTCTAAACGGGAGAGGTTCCGGAATTCGACACAGAGAGGCGTCAAGAGTCGGGGTAGCGTCAGCCGGCTCGGTGCGGATTAAGTCCATCTGGCCACTGGTTCCGATGTGGTCGCAACGCTACTCGTCGCAGCGGTCGTCGGACTCGCCCTTGGAGCCTTCCTCCAGAAGGGGCGATTCTGCTTCGTCAACGCCTTCCGGGACTTCTTCGCGTACAAGGACTCGCGGGTCACAAAGGGCGTCCTCGCAGCGACGTTTCTGACAATGATCTTCTGGGGTATCGCGTACCAATTCGGATATTATCAAGGGTTCTGGACGCCCAACTGGGGGCTGACAGGGCTCGTCGGCGGCTTCATCTTCGGGGTCGGAATGACCTACGCCGGTGGCTGTGCCAGCGGCACACTCTACCGCACCGGTGAGGGCTATCTGCAGTTCTGGCTCACGTTGCTGTTCATGGGCGTCGGCTACGCCGGCTTCACTGTCGCCTTCCCGACGCTCGAGCGCACGTACTTCGAGCCGCTGACGTTCGGTGAAGGCGCGAGCCTGTTTACCGTCACGTCAGTCCCGGCCAGCCTGGTCGGCCTCGCAGTCGCACTCACTGGACTGCTCGTCTACGCGACGCTGACCGGTCGTGCGTCGACCGCCGCCGACTTCGGCGAACGCGCCGACGTGGCCCAGCTCACCCCGGCTGCGTTCCTCGCGCCGGTCGCGGGCCTTCGCGGGTTCGCACGCGGAACGAACGCGTATTTCCGCGGGCTCGTTCGCGCGTGGCGACACCCAATCGCCGCGAGCAAGCAACCGTGGGACCCACGCACCGCGGCGCTCGGAATCACCGCCGCCGCCGTGCTCTGGTTCACCCAGGTCTCGATCGTCGGCGTCACCGGCCCCGAGGCCCGCTGGACGGGTTATCTCCTCTCGCAGGTCGGCGTCGACGCCGGTTCGTTCGAGTACTGGGGTTCGATCCTCTTTCAGGGCCAGGGCGTCGGCGTGACCGTCGACATGGTGATGATCGCGTTCGTCATCGTCGGCGCGTTCCTCGCCGCCCTCTGGAGCGGCGACTTCGCCCTCCGGGTCCCGAAGCGCCGACGGCTTCCCAACGCCGTCGTTGGCGGCCTCATGATGGGCGCGGGCTCGCGGCTCGCCCCTGGCTGCAACATCGGGAACATCTACTCCGGCATCGCGGAGCTGTCGATCCACTCGTTCATCGCAGCCGTCGGCATCGTCGCCGGCGTCTACGTGATGACCCACTGGATCTACCGCGAAGTCGGCTGTGCGATCTGAATCGTTCGCTAACTGACCTCCAACATTACGATATCCAATGCCATCCATCGACGACGTCACGAACACGCCAGACGAATTGACCGACGACGACGCCGAAGCACTGCTCGAGGAGGCCGACCTCGTCCAGGACATGACCGGCGAGGTCTGTCCCTACCCGCAGGTCGAGGCCAAGAAAGGCCTGCAGGAACTCGAGGCGGGCGAGTTGCTCGTCCAAGAGACCGATCACGTCCCCTGTACGGAAAACGTGCCCCGCGCCGTCGGCGACGACGCCGAGGCACAGGTCTGGCGCAGCGGCGACGCAACCTACCGCATCTACCTCCGAAAGCGAGCATGATCGAGGAAGTATCCACCGAGACGGTTCGCGAACGCCTCGAGCGCGGCGACGAATTCGACCTGATCGACATCCGCGAGGACGAAGACTACGCCGACGGCCACCTCCCCAAGGCTGACCACGTCACTATCGAGGAACTCGAGGAAACCGTCGTCGACCGCGACTGGGCTGACGAGGTCGTCGTCTACTGTTACCGGGGCAACTCGTCGATTCAAGCCGCCCGGCTCATCACGGAGTACGGCGACGCCGAGCGCGTCGTGAGTATGGCCGGTGGCTATCAGGACTGGGAGCCGCTCGAGACAGTGGCTGCTGACTGAGGGGCAGCGCACAGCAGCCAGCGGCTTACCGCGAGCAAGCCTACGGTGCCGGCGGCTCGCCGTCGTACGCGTCGTGGTCGCCGTAGAAGTTGCGCATCGCGAACTTGAGTTTTCCCGGTTCGATGTCGATCAGTTCCTCGCGTTCTGCGTGTGGAAACGTGCCGTTGACGCTGTACCTGCCCAGTTCCGACTTCGCTCGCCTCGAGTAACGCCGGTCGAGCAACGCGCGGACGCCGACTTCCTCGGGCGAGCGGATGACCCGTCCCAGCGCCTGTCTGGTCTTGCGAACCGTCGGGATCTCGACGGCGTAGCGCCAGCCGGTGTCGGTGCCATCGAAGGCAGCGTCGTAGGCCTCCTGGACGGCCTCGGCCCGATCGTCCAGATGCGGGTAGGGCACGCCGACGACCAACACCGTATGGGCGTCGTCGCCGTCGAAACTCACCCCCTCCGCGAGGGTGCCCCACAGCGAGGTACACAACACCGCGTCGTCGTCCGCGACGAACTCCTGACGGAGGTCTTCGACGGCCTCGCCCGGCTCGTCTAGATAGACCGGCCGGTCGCTTCTGTTCTCGAGGCGCTTTGCGTACCGGCTGGCCTCGCCGTAGTTGGGGAAGAAAGCGAGCGTGTTACCGGGCGTCATCCGGACGGCGTCGTGGATCGTTTCGGTCACCTCGTTTTGAACCACGGGATCATCGCGATCCGACGAGAACAGCGGCGGCGTCTCGACGGCGTACGTCCGGCGGTTTTCCTCGGGGAAGCCGAGCCCGTAGGCCATCGTCACAGCGTTCTCGAGTCCCAGTACGTCTTCGGTGACCTCGAACGGCTGGATGGTCGCGCTCATCAGGACTGTCGCGTGGACCTCCTCGAACAGCCGCCCGGTCACCTGCCGCGGGAGGCAGGTGTAGAGTTCCGCGCGGCCGTAGACCTCGTCGGTGCCGGCGTCGCGCGTAACGGAGACGACCGGGTACAGTCCCTCCTTCGAGCCTTCGTTCATCCACGCGCTGACAAAGGCCGCGGCCTGGAGGGTCTGACACTCCGTGCGCGTGGCCGTCTCACCCTCTCGATACGCTTCTTCGTACTCCTCGTCTAACTCCTGGCCGAGTTGCATCGCAGCCTCGAGATCCTCGCCGATCCCCTGCCCGGTGTAGCGCTGGAGGAACTCGAGGGTGAGGTCGTCCTTGCGGTCGTCGTTGGCGATGGGGACGTCGGTCCAGTTGTCGCCGATCTGCTCGCGCTCGCCGAAGCCAAAGGAGTCCTCGTAGGTCTCGACGAGCGCGCGGTGAAACGCCGAGAGGACGTTCGCGGCGTCGTCTGCGCGTGGGTCGTCGGTGTCGGCGAGTTCGTCGAGCGCCGAGTCGAACGTCCGCTCCGAACAGGTCCGGGTGGCGTGCTCACGAGCGGCGTCCTCGACGTTGTGGGCCTCGTCGAAGACGGCGATCACGTCCTCGGGATCGCGACCCAGCCACCGGAAGAACTGTTCGCGAATCGTCGAATCGAGCAGGTGGTGGTAGTTACAGACGACCAGATCGACACCCTCGATGCCCTCCTTCAGAAGTTCGTACCCACAGAGTTCCTGCCGGTCTGCGTACTCGTAGATCTCGTCGGGCGTGCGAACGTCCTCGAAGAGCCACGCGAAGAAGTCGTCCGTATCCCCGGTCAGGTTGTTTCGGTAATAGTCACAGACGTTTTGCTCCTCGAGTTCCTCGAGTCGCTCTTCGATAGTCTCGAGTTCGTCCATCACCGCCGATCGGGCGTCGGCCGCCGAGCCGTCGCCGTCCTGACTTTCGGCCAGCAGTTCTCGCTGGCGGCGCTCGAGTTGCGTCCGATCACGTTCGGCGTCGACGAGGGCGCGGGTGTTGTCCCGCAGGGCCTGACACTCCTCATAGCCGACGTCGATGTGACACATCGAGGACTTGCCTTTGAAGACAACCGCACGAATCTGTTCTTCGCGCGTGATCGCGCGAGCCTCGGCGACGAACTGACGCATCTGCTGGTGGACGTTCGTCGTGATGACGACCGTCTTGTCCTGCTCGCGGGCGACTTCAAGCGCCGGCACCAGCGACGAGAGGGTCTTGCCGGTCCCACAGGCCCCCTCGAAGAGGACGTTCTGGCCCCGCGTGAGGGCGTTGTGGATGCGGTCCATCGCCTCGCGCTGATTCTCGTACGGCCGGTCGTACGGGAAAAAGCGCAGATACCCGGTCTCAGACACAGTCCGTGAGTGGTTCGTGCTGCGATAAAAACGTTCGTCTCGATTCGATCGGCGCTCCCCGATCGGCTGAGGGCACGGACCTCATTCGACCGGCCGGCAACCGCGCGGTCTAGGGCCATATATCTCGAGACGCTGCCTCCGGTATGGCAATCCCTGGATACGATGCCAGTACCGTCGCGGAATACAGCCTCGAGCAGGTGGGTGCCCGCGTCGCTGTCGTGGCGACCGTGGTCCCGGAGGCGTTTGGGCTCGCCGGAAGCGACAGCGAGGTGCCGGCGGCTGCGCTGAGTGCGCCCGTCGACCTCGTCGCATGCGACGAACTTCGAGCGATCGAGGCGATCCGGATCACACTCGATTACGATCCGACGGCGCTGCCACCCGGTGCGAGTCCGACAGACGTCGCGGTCGCCGTCGAAACCGGAGCCGGGCGGCAGCGACTTCACTCGACAGTGGATCTCGAGGAAACGACGGTCACGGCAGTGCTAAACGACCGGCCGCCGGGATCGACGGTGGTCGCCGTCTACGACGATCGGAACGAGGAAACCGGCGACTAGGTAGCGCGGGCATCGCTACGCTTCGGGTTCGATGTAGACGCGCTGGATCTGGTCGTCGTGGGCTTTCAGGGCACTCTCGAGGTCGGTAATGCGGTCGTCGATCGTCTCGGCGTCAAGGTCGGGCTCGAAGGCGACATCGGCGGTGACGAGCAGTTCCTCGGCCCCGAAGTAGACCGTCCGGAAGTCGACGAGGTCGGTGACGCCGTCCCACTCTCTGACGATCGCCCGCAGTTCGTCCTCGTCGGCTTTTGGCAGGCTTTCGCCGAGGATGAGCCGCTTGTTCTCCCAGGCGAGCGCGACGGCAAAGCCCATGAGCATGATCCCGATAATGAGCGCCGCGCCGGCGTCGTACATCGGGTTTTCGGTGACTCGCGTGAGATAAATGCCGAAGAGGGCGATCCCTGCACCCGAGAGCGCGATGGTGTCCTCGGTGAGCGCGGTCAGCGTCGTCACGTCGCTGGTCTTGCGAAACGCTTCGCGGAAGGTCGTCCAGCCGTACTTGTCCATCTGGCGGCTGATGCCCTGATAGGCCTTCCAGAGCGCGTAGGACTCAAAGGCGATCGCCCCAAGTAACACGGCGTAGTTGACGTAGACCGGATCGAACGTCTGCCCGAGTAGCGTGACGTTCTCGCTGGCCCGGTGGACGCCACCCGCTCGCAACGCGCTGATCCCGTGGCGTGCGCTCTCCCAGCCGGCGATGCCAAAGAGCATGACGCTGACGAGTAAGCTGTAGAAGAACTGCGCCTTGCCGTGGCCGAACGGGTGGCTACGGGTGGCTTCCTGTGCGCCGTATTTGATTCCGATCAGCAGGAAGACCTGATTGCCCGTGTCCGAAATCGAGTGATACGTCTCCGACAGCATGGCGGGACTCCCCGTGAGCAGAAAGCCGCCGAACTTCAGCGCCGCGATCGCACCGTTTGCGAACAGCGCGGCGAGGACGACGGAGGTACTACTGGCCATCAGCGATGATTACGAACGGGTCCCCTAAAAGTATAAGCCGCGCTAGAACTGCCTTCGGCAGGCCAGAATTCTCGAGTGTGACCACAGTCGACGATGGGCGGCGACCATATCCGAAAGGAACCTGTCACTGCCGGGCCAACTGCGACCATGATCGCGATCTTCTCGGACACGCACAGTCCACAGGGCCACGAACTCGAGGGCGAAGCGCTGACCGCCGCCTGCGAGGCTGACGTCGTCGTTCACGCAGGCGATTTCACAAGCGAAGCAGCACTCGAGGCGTTTCAAGCGGAGTGTGACCGTTTCTTTGCGGTCCACGGAAACGCCGACAGCGCTGCAGTACGAGATCGACTGCCGACGGCCCGTGTTGTCGAGGCAAATGGCATCCGAATCGCCGTCACCCACCGACAGGACGGCGGCGAGACCGGACTCGCGATGTTCGGCCGCTCGCGCGGTGCCGACCTCGTCGTCTTCGGACACAGCCATCGACCGACAGTCGTCGAGACCGACGACGTCACCTTGCTCAACCCGGGCAGCCACGCCGATCCGCGCGGAAATCGGCCAGGGTTTGCCGTCCTCAAGGACGGCGACGACGGCGGGCTCGACGGGACGATCCAACGGCCGGACGGAACACCGATCGAGTCGTTCGAGGTTCGGCCGGCGTGACGCGAGACACAGAAACGGACGGCGAACGCGAACATGACGGCACGCGATTCGGACTGGAGGACGACGCCAGCGGGGAGTGACGCGGGGGCGATGTCAGAGGGTGCCGGCCGTCACGACGAATCTGGGGGGCAGGCAGCCGTCGCACGGCCGGTGTGTCGCAGGGAGGGCGACAGGCCTCGAGTGCGAGGTTGCCACGGTGGGCGTGCCAGCCGACTCGAGGCCTACGTAGACGAACGGGACACGCCACGTTATAGTCGGCGCAAGCTGAAATTCCGATTTTAGTTACAGCGGTACGGGTACGCATACAACCGATCGAGGTCGAAACGGTTAACCACAGTGACAGTGTAGCGGCCGCGTATGCTGGATACCATCATTGGCCTTCTCCCCGACGACCCCGTCATCATCGCGGTCGTCGCCATTTTGCTGTCGCTGGTCTTCTTTGGATATCTGCTCTTGCGACGAACCGTCCTCGAGTTCCGCGATGGGATGCGCGGCGAGCGCTGACGACAGCAGGGCGGACGCCTCATGTCGGCGACGCTCCGCATCACGAACCGTTTTTTCCCTCCCCTTCTAATACCGGGACATGGATCCACGCATTCGGGAACACGCCGAGATCATTGCCAACCACTCGGTCGATCTGGAGGAGGGTGACAACGTTATCATCGACGCCCATCCGGTCGCCGAGGACCTGGTCGTCGCGCTTCACGAAGTGATCGGCGATCAGGGGGCAAACCCCGTGACGACGAGTCAGCGAACCGGCAAGCGAAGTCAGCGGGCCTTCCTGCGGGCGTCCGACGGCGAGTTCGAGACGCCCGAGCACGAACGCGCGCTCGTCGAAAACAGCGACGTCTACATCGCGATCCGGGCCAGCGACAACGTCACCCAGACAAGCGACGTCGACCCCGAGATCAGCGCCGCCTACCAGCAGGCCCACCGGCCCATCTTGAACGAACGGCTCTCAAAACGCTGGTGTCTCACCCAGTTCCCCGCGCCCGCCAACGCCCAGCTCGCAGAGATGAGCACCGAAGGCTACGAGAACTTCGTCTGGGACGCCGTCAACAAAGACTGGGAGGCCCAGCGCGAGCATCAGGAACACATGGTCGAGATCATGGACCCCGCCGACGAGGTCCGCATCAAAAGCGGCGACACGACCGACGTGACCATGTCCGTCGACGGCAATCCGACGCTGAACGACCACGGCGAACACAACCTTCCCGGTGGCGAGGTCTTTACTGCACCCAAACCCGACAGCGTCGAAGGTGAGGTCCTGTTCGACATGCCGCTGTATCATCAGGGTCGCGAGATCACGGACGTCTATCTCGAGTTCGAGGGCGGCGAGGTCGTCGACCATTCGGCGGCGAAAAACGAGGACGTCCTGACGGAAGTCCTCAATACCGACGACGGCGCGCGCCGACTCGGAGAACTGGGCATCGGCATGAATCGCGACATCGACCAGTTCACCTACAACATGCTCTTCGACGAGAAAATGGGCGACACCGTCCACATGGCCGTCGGTCGGGCCTACGACGACACCGTCGGCGAGGACAACGAACAGAACGAGTCGGCGGTCCACGTCGACATGATCGTCGACATGAGCGAGGATTCGTTCATCGAAGTCGACGGCGAGGTCGTCCAGCGTGACGGGACGTTCCGATTCGAAGACGGGTTCGAGGAGTAGCGCGGTTCGGAGCGAACGACGTAAGCGAGAACCGCGAGACGCGGCGCGCTCGGTTCTCGAGGGTGTTCCATCAAACTACTTTCACGAACGGCGTGAGCCGCGAAACCGATTGGTTACCAGCGGGCGGGTTTATGGTCCTGAAACACCGATCACAGGTATGGCAATACTCGTCGCGTACGACGGCTCCGAACCCGCACAGAAGGCAGTCGAACACGCGTTTACCACGTATCCCGACGAGGAGATCGTCCTGCTGCGCGTCATCGAAGCGGCAGATGGCTCGACGGGAGCCGGGATCATGGCCGCACAGGAGATGTTCCGGGACCGCGAGGAGGAAGTCTCCGAGGAACTGCCAGAAGAGATCCGAGAAATCGTCAGTGACCCGGACATCGACTTTCGGACCGAAACTGCCGTCGGCAAGCCCGCACGCGAGGTCGTCCGCTTTGCGGAGGACAACGACATCGACCACATCATCATCGGCAGTCACGGCCGGTCCGGGCTCTCGCGGGTCCTGCTTGGCAGCGTCGCAGAGAAGATCGTCCGCCGTGCACCCGTCCCGGTGACCGTCTTCCGCTGACTGCCCTGAATCTCGAGCGCGGTCGCAATCAATCGTCGGTGAGGGCCGCAACCAGTTCTGAGACGGCCGCGAGTTCGTCTTCGTTGATGCCGTGGCCCATCCCCTCGTAGAGGCGTTTCGTCACGTCGGCATCCATCGACTCGAAGACGGCAGCCGTCTCACGGACTCGTTCTTCGGGAATGTGTGGGTCGACGTCGCTACAGCCCAGAAAGACCGGCGTCCCCTCGAGATCGCCGGGATACTCGTCGTCCAGTGTTTCGCCGATGAGGCCCCCACTGAGCGCGGCCAAGCCGCCATATCGGCGCGGGTTGCGCGCGAGGTATTCGCTGGCGAGACAGGCACCCTGCGAGAAGCCGATCAGCACGACCCGCTCGGTCGGAATGCCCGCGTCGGCAGCCTCGTCGATCGCGTCGCTGATCGCCTGCAAGCCCGATCTGCGGCCGGGCTCGTTGCGCTCAACCGGAGCGAGAAACGAGTTGGGGTACCACGTCTGCCGGGCTGCCTGCGGCGCGAGGGTTGCGATCCCGTCCTGACCGACTTCGACGGCCAACTGGAGCATCCCGCGGGCGGTCGCCCCGCGACCGTGGGTGCAGACGAGCGCTGCCTCGGCGTCTTCGAGAGCGGTCCCGCCAGTAACGAGTTGCTGGCCCTGATGGGGGCCGTCGACGCGCTCGCCGGCGCTCATTCGAGACCTCCGACGCCGGCGCTGGCATCGGGCAGGTCGTGTTCGACGACCTCGAGTCCGACGGCCCCGATCGCGCCGCGGAGGTGTTCGTCTTTGGCGAAGTCGGCCCCGTCGTCCTCGCGAAGTTCCTGAGCTTTGGCCAGCACTTCGCCGCGACGGTCGTCCGGAACCTCGTATTTGTCAGTCGAGAGTTCAATCACGAGACCGTTGTTGTCGCGGGTGTAGATCGAGTGGAAGATGCCCCGGTCGAAGACGTTGTAGCCGTGGCCGGCGTCCTCGAGGGCCTGCATCGTGTCCTCGTACTCGTCGGGGTCAATACTGAAACAGAGATGATGCACTGCGCCGACGCCGGCGCGCTGGCCGCGGGCAGACGGGCGGTCGTCGCTGACGAAGAAGGTCAGAATGCGGCCGTCACCAGTATCGAAGAACAGGTGGGTTTGTGAGGGATCGTCGAGGTTCGGCTGGCGCAACACCAGCGGCATCCCGAGTAAGTCCTGGTAGAACTCGATCGTGTCTTCCTCGTTGGATCCCCAGATGGTGATGTGGTCGGTCCCCGACGTGTGGACGGGGCTGTCGGGCAGTTCGTGCGTGACTGGCGTGGGTTCGTCGTGAGACATAGTGGGTACGTTGTGTGAGTCGGTTCGATCGGTACGAGTCGGCTGTCGTCGCGGTTACTCCGCGACGTGTTCGCCGAAGACGCGCTCGGCATCGGCAGGGACGTCGAAGTCGTGATAGTGTTCGCCCTTCACCGTCGAGAGAATGTTGAGTGCCGCGGCGGCACCGTCGCCCACGGAGATAGCGGCCTGCCACTCCTCGGGGCGAACCATCGCGCCGGTCGCATAGACGCCCTCGACGCTCGTCTCCATGTCGACGCCGACGTCGACGGTGTCGTCATCGGCGAACGCACAGCCAAGGTCGTCGGCGAGATCGCGGTTCGCGCCGGTCGCGAGCACGACGAAATCGGCTTCGTATTCACCGTCCTCAGTTTCGACGCTAAATCCGTCGTCGGACTCGTTGACCGCGGTCACTGCCTCGTCCTGCCGGCGGTCGACGCCGAAGTCGTCGACCTGCTGGCGGGCCGTCGCCATGAACTCGCTGCCGCCGACCGAGCCGATGCCGAGGTAGTTGAACAGGTGGGCCTTGTGCATCCACGTCTCGTCGGTGTCGAACACCGTCGTCTCGAGGCCGTTTTTCGCCGTAAAGAGGGCCGCACTCAGTCCGGCGGGGCCGCCGCCGATAACGATCACCGATACGTCGTCCGGAGTGGTCTCGTCGCTCATCTGTAGTTACACAATGTTACTGCAGACGTATCAATCTAGCAGCGACCCCGAAGCAACCACGTAACACCGATGTTAGTGGCTCAGATCGGGCCGACGACGAGTATCGTCGGCCCGGCGACGACGGCGAGCCCCTGTCGAAGCGTCAGGCCACGCGCCGCGGCGATCGCGTGGGCCCACAGATAGCCCGACCAGAGCGTACAGCCCACGCCGACGACGGTCGCCGCAGCGAACAGCGGCTCGAACGCGGGCGGCAACGCGTAGAGCCGTGCCGGGACCGTGACCCCGATCCGCCAGCTCTCGGTCGGCATCGCCGGAAACGCAGCCAACAGCGCCGCGAGTGTGACGCCGTTTGCGAAAAGCTGGGGAACGAACCCCCAGGCGACGAGACTCACCGTTCGGTCGACGCCGGATTCGCTCGCGATCGGCCACGACAGCAGGTAAAACAGTGTCGCAAACGCGATCCAGGCGACCAGCGGCACCGCGAGCACCGACACAAGGAGAATCGCCACGAGTCCCGGGATGGACACTTCCCAACCGGACACGACATATCGGATTGGCGGAAACGCATCGAAGACGACCTCGTCGGGGATCACTGGCGACTCGAGCAGCGAAAGCACCGGTGGGATCACCCCCAGACACATCGCTCCGGTCGCGATGAGCACGCCGACCGACTGCGAGAGCGGCGGCATTTCGGCGTCGAAAAACGCCGCCGGATCGACGAGGAGCTGCCACAGGCGACTGTCCATACGCTCGTGTTGGTGGCTTGAATATTGAGGGGTGGTGCTCGAGCAGACGGACACAGGCGAAAAGTCAGTAGACGAGTGTCTCAGCGGCCGTTCTCCCCTCCGATGTAGATACCCCAAGTCGATGTGAGACGGCTACGCTAGAGGTGTTTTAGGTGTGCAAAAACAATCCTTTGCAGTCAGCGCAGATTTTTAGGCTGCCAAAAACATTATTTTCCGATTCTGAAAGCCCTTTTAGGGCAGGACGTTAAGGGTAGTATACGGATGGAGAACGTGATACTAGTGTTCGTCGCGGGGCTGATCACCGCGATAGCCACGGGGATCGGTGCGCTGCCGTTTTTCTTTATCGACGACTTTAGCGACCGATGGAACGTTGGCCTCTGGGGGATCGCATCGGGCATCATGGTCACGGTGTCAGTGTTCGGCCTTATCGACGAGGGGCTGGCGTCCGCGTCGGGTGGCTTCCCCACGATGATGGTCAGTGGCCTGCTCGCCGGCGTTGTGCTGGTTGAAGTCGGCGACCGGGTGCTTGACCGCGTCGACATTGGCGACGACGTCGAACACGACCACGACGAGCCGGCCGTCATCGACGACACGGAGACGGTACAGACCGATGGCGGTCACGCCCACGACGATCACGCGCTGGAGGCAAAAGCGGTCGCCGAGGGGAACCCGAAAACCCTCCTGCTCATCCTCGGTATCCTCACGATTCACAGTTTCCCGGAAGGTGTCGCCGTCGGCGTCTCGTTCGCCGAACTCGGCATGGACGGCGGGCTGTCGCTCCTCGGGTTCTCGATCCCGATCCTCGCCGTGTTCATGACGATCGCGATCTCGATCCACAACATCCCGGAAGGGACCGCCATTGCCATCCCGATGCGAGCGATGGGGCTCTCGAACTGGCGGATGGTCGGCGCAGCAGTCTTCTCGAGCCTCCCACAGCCGATCGGTGCCGTCATCGCCTACGCGTTCGTCTCGTGGGCGCAGTCGTTCCTTCCGTTCGGCTTCGGCTTCGCCGCTGGCGCGATGGTCTATCTCGTCGCCACCGAGTTCATCCCCGAAGCGATTGAGACCGGTTCGGACCTGCCGAATCACGGCTACCGAGAGCTGGCCGCCGGCTTCGGCGTCGGAGTCCTCGCGATGCTGCCGCTGGTAACGCTGTAACTCGTCTGCGCTGCTTAAGGAGGGGACAGAGATTCAATCAAAGCAAAGTAGCACTCGACAAGAAATGCAACACCAGAGATGAATTATACTAGATCTTTTAATTCTAATTCATCAGTGATGGTTTTCCACCTTGATCTGACTGTTTTCCTCTTCGACTCCTCCAATACAGTCTCGTATTCTAACAATATTTTCACTGAGACATCGGTACCATTGATATTATGTAAAACAGAATTTATATCCCGTTCGATCTTACCAGTCCCATCTTCATCAAAGAATTGTGCTTGCGGTACACATTCAAAAGCAACCTCTTCTTCACCCCCAGATAGGTAATTTTTCCTATGGTTCTCGTATGCACGAGTAAGAGATACTGTTTCGTTCTCTATTTCTTGATTACTGTCTAAAGTCTCAATACATGTTTTAATTCGAAGATCATTAGCTATTCCACTACCTCTATTCGATAGAGTTAGATATAGTGTAGTGTCTTTTACGTCAACTCTATCAATCGATATGATCGGTTTATATTGTACTTGAGCTAACTTATTTTGTCTCTCTAAGATCTCGGTTTGTGTTTCTTCAAGATCTTTCATGTCCGAACTATAGCTAGATTGCTCAGACATTATCTTAGTCTGTTTCCGGTAATAGAGTACAAGAGCAGAATAAACAGTTATTAATATAGATGATGTTATGACGTTTGTCCATATTTGAGCAACTGTTAGACGCGCATCACCTTGAAGAGGTGATTTGGTATACAGTACAATAACTCCAGTTGAGATTAAGATACCCACGCCAGCACCAATTATAAGTGCGTCTCGAGCGGGCCTTTGTCCTGAAAGAAACTTTTTGATTCTGCTACGATCGTCTCCCATATTGTTATCTGAATGCCGTATATTAGTAAAACTTCTCATAATAATTCAAATAAGGTACAAATCATACAACTGATTTTATATTCATATAGGATTAACTTAAACATTATCGAACCACCGTTTCATATGCTTCAACTGGAGATCGGCTGTGCCGAGGTGGGGTAGAGCACTGAAATTTTTGGTGCTGTCGCCGTGGCGACACCTGCCAAGGGGTTTTCGCGCGAAGCGCGAAATGACTCCGCCGGTGTCGCGGTGCGATCGCGGTGCCGACCGGCCTTCGAGGGCCTCTGCAGCGATCGTCGAGAAATTCTCGAAGTTGACGGACTTCAGCCGTAATAGGATCGATGGGATTTGAACCACGCCGTCGGCTCGCTGTCGCTCGCCGCCGTCTGGTTCAAATCCATCTCAGTTCGCTGTTCGCTCGTCACGTCCGTTCCTCGCAGAACAGCGGGCACGATGGGATTTGAACCCACGACCGTCGGATTAGAAGTCCGACGCTCTTTCCGGACTGAGCTACGTGCCCTCGAGTCAAAATCCACGACGGAACAGTATAAGCGGTTGGGATTCCGATTTCTGCGGGCCAGTACCGGGAACCGACACAACTCGAGTAACGAACACAGCGTTTATGCACGTCTCGCCGGTACGGTTTCTCGATGCACGTCATCGGAACGGTGGGACTGCCCGGTAGCGGCAAGGGCGAGGCTGCCACCGTCGCACGCGAGGACGGAATCCCGGTGGTGACGATGGGCGATGTCGTCCGCCAGGAGACGGCCGACCGCGGGCTCGATCCCGCGAAAGACCACGGGACGGTCGCACAGGCGCTGCGCGAGGAAAACGGCCCGACGGCGATCGCCGAGCGATCGCTGCCGATGATCGAGGACCGCCTCGAGAATCACGAGACGGTGCTGGTCGACGGCATCCGCTCGGGTGTCGAGGTCGACGTCTTCGAGGACGCGTTCGGCGACGCGTTCACGCTGGTCAGCATCGAGGCCCCCTTCGAGGTTCGGGCCGAGCGGATCGACGACCGCGGCCGGGATGCAAGCGCCGCCGAAGGTGGCGAGGACCTGGCCACCCGCGACGAGCGCGAGCGCGGCTTCGGGATGGACGACGCGATGGATCGCGCCGATATCGTCGTCGAAAATACCGACTCGCTCGAGGCGTTCCACGACCAAATTCGGTCGATCATCCGCGGAACCGACGACGAGAAACATGCGGAGGCCGAAGCAGACCCATGAGCGAGATTTACCGCGTCGACGTCGAGGTGACGGCACCGGTCTACGACACGGAGGTTACGAGTCGCGTGATCGATGCCGTCGCGAATATCTTTCCGAACGCCGACATTGAAGCGGAGTTCGGCGAGGTTCGCGGCGAGGCCCACGCGATGGACCACTTCTCGGAGTTGCTCCACCGCCAGGAGATCCTCGATACCGCCCGCGGCGAATTCTTTTCTAATCGTGACGGCGATAGCTTCTCCTTCGCACTGAAAAAGCAGGCTGCCTTCGAGGACCACGTCAACTTCTCGGTCGGCGAACCCGATGAACTCGGCGAGATCGCCGTTCGCGTCCGGGTCGACGAGCCGAGCATCGAGGAGTATATCGACCATATCGCGCCGCCGACCGAAGACGGTCGGCCGGTCGACGCCTGAGACGGTCTGCTGTAACTGTTTACCGCACACTCACACGGCTGTTCGGGCAGCTCCGGCGCTGACCTGCTCGAGCCGTCTGAATCGATGCTGCGTCGCCACGTACAGTGTCGTGACTGTCAGCCTGCACGATACGACAGAACGGGGCCACAATGACTGATAGGGGTCGGTGACGTACTGTCGTCAAATGCACGACACGATACCGGTCGCCGAGATCATGATCGAAGACGTCGTCACCGCGCCGCCGGATGCGACTGCGACCGATGCAGCGACGCTGTTACGCGATGAGGGCGTCAGTTCGGTGATCGTGGCTCGCGCCAGTGAGCCCGTGGGGATCGTCACGGAAGGCGACTTCGCGACACAGTTGTGTGAACGACAGGATCTCGGCCACGTCGACCTGTCGGCGGTCATGTCGACACCGCTGACGACGGTCGAGTCGACTGCATCCATCGTCGACGCCGTCGAGTTGTTGCAGTCGTCGCACATCGAACACC
The DNA here is from genome assembly GCF_004217335.1 of Natrinema hispanicum. Classification (GTDB taxonomy): domain Archaea; phylum Halobacteriota; class Halobacteria; order Halobacteriales; family Natrialbaceae; genus Natrinema; species Natrinema hispanicum. Next base: position 877,541 of record NZ_SHMP01000003.1, on the reverse strand, counting down.
TGCCGGTCGTCGACGCTGCCGATGCCAACGGCGCACTCGAGGGAATCATCACGACGACGGAACTCTCCTACTACGTGCCACACCTGGCCCACGGGCCAAGTCGACTCGAGGCTGCGCCGACGCGCCGACAGGTCAGGACGGACACGAAATACGAGCGCGACGACTGGGCGTTCGAGTACCACAGTGCAGACGAATCGACCGTCTCGGTCGGCGATGTCGCACAGTTCTCGAAGTCGATCGACGACGACGATGTCGAGGCGTTCGCGGACGTGACCGGCGACACCAATCGGCTCCACCTCGAGGCGGCCTACGCTGCCGAGACTCGGTTTGGCGAACGAATCGTCCACGGCGTCCTCGCGAACGGGCTGATCAGCGCGGCGCTCGCCCGGCTGCCGGGACTGACGATCTATCTCTCACAGGAGAGTAGCTTCCGCGAACCGCTTTCGATCGGGGACCGTGCCACTGCCGTCTGCGAGGTCGTTGAGGATCTCGGCCGGTCGAAATACCGGATCGAGACCACTGTGGTAGACGGCAACGAGACGACGGTGCTGGACGGGAGCGCCGTCGTCCTGATCGACGAGCTGCCGCCGATGGCGACCCACGAACGCGACGCGCCGGCGACAGGCTCATCCGACTAGTCGGGACAGTTCTGGACTGTCTCGAGTTCGGCTTCACCCGTGGACTGGTGGGTTCTGGCGGTCGGGTCACCGTTTGCCGCGGCGGCCGCCCCGTCCGCAAACGCCGTGGCCGCGTCGGTGAGGTGTTGGTTCTGACAGCTGGCCGTCTCGAAATAGTCGTCGAGCCCGTCGGGAGCGTCGGTCCGGCCGGACTCGAGCCGGTCGAGGGCTGTCGCAAACGTCGCTGCGGCGGTCTCGAACTCGCCCTGTGCGGCCTCGTACTCGCCGCTGTCGACGTGCGATTGCCCGCGCTCGAGCGCGCCATACCCATCATCGGCGTCCAGCGTCGCGTCGTAGGAGCCGGCGAGCGTCTCCAGTGCCGTCACCACCTCACCGAGCGTGGCTGCGCCGTCTTCGAGGGCGGCGAGATCGATCCCCGCCAATTCGTCGAGTCGGTCGCCGTCGATAGCCGCGATCGTCGCGGTCGCCTCGGCGTGACGGTCACGCGCACCGGCGATCTTCTCGTAGCGGGCGTCAACGATCTCGTTTGCCGCCTCGAGATCGCCCGATCCCACGAGTGCCGCGTTGACGGCGTCGATGTCGTCGGCGAGCGTGTCATCGGTGACGGTGACGGTCACAGCCACGAGTCCCTCGAGGACGTCCGCGTACGAGCGAAGGGTCGCCAGGTCAGCGGCCCGGTCGTTGCCCAGTTCGGCCGCGGCCGTCTCGAGGTGGCCGCGGGCTGTCTCGATATGCGTTCGCGGCTCGGTCGGATCGAAGTCGACCCCCTCGGGGTTCTCGAGATCCTGGAGGTCGGTTAGTGACTGTGCGGCCGTGTTCAGACTGCCCGCGGCGCGGTCGAGCGCACGCTGCCCCGTCCGATCGCTGACCGTCACATCGCTGTCGTTCGACGAGCCGGGAAGGCCACCGAGACAGCCTGCGACCGACGCGAAGAGCCCTGTGCTCACACTGGCCGCGCCGGTGCGGGCGAGATACTGCCGACGATTCATTTCTACGGACCGGTTCGTCTAGAGCGATATTAACGTGATGACACCGGACTCGAGCCGTGTCGGTATCGACCTCGAGTTGACTGTTCGATAGCGAAAAAGGGGACGGTTTAGAACGGCCCCATACCGCCCATGCCGCCACCGCCACCGCCGCCTTGCTGTTGCATCTGTTGCATCATGCGCTGCATCTCCTTGTCGGAGCCCATGCCCTGGAACTGCTTGATGGTCTTTTCCATCATCTTGTACTGCTCGAGTAGTTCCCGGACCTGCTCCTCGCTGGTGCCCGAGCCGCGGGCGATGCGTTCGATCTGGCTCGCACCGATGGCCTTGGGATACTCCTTTTCGGCCTCGGTCATCGAGTCCATGATGACGCTGAACGTACGCATCCGCTGTTGTGTGACGTCCATCGCATCGTCGGGCAACTGATCTTTGATCCCGCCGCCGAAGCCGGGGATCATGTCCATCACCTGGTCAAGCGGCCCCATGTTGTTCATCGCCTCCATCTGCTTTTGCATGTCGTTTAAGGTGAACGAGCCCTGCAACATGTCTTCGGGGTCCCAGTCGTCTTCCTCGATCTCGGTCTGCTCCATCGCGCGCTCGACGCGTTCGGCGAGCTGGCTGAGATCGCCCATCCCGAGCAACCGCGAGATGAAGCCATCGGGCTCGAAGCGCTCGATGTCCTGGACTTCCTCACCGGTCCCGAGGAAGGCGATCGAGGAGTCGGTCTGATCGACCGCCGTCAGCGCACCGCCACCTTTTGCCGTCCCGTCGAGTTTGGTGATGACGACGCCGTCGATCCCGATCGACTCGTCGAACTGCTGGGCTTGATCTTTCGCACCCTGCCCGATCGCAGCGTCTAAGACGAGCAAGGAGGTGTCGGGTTCGACGACGTCCTCGATGTCCTCGATCTCGTCGATCAGGTCGTCTTCGAGCGCGTGGCGACCCGCGGTGTCCACGATGTGGACATCGGCGTCGCTGGTCTTTTCCAGGCCTTTCCGGGCGATCTCGACGGGATCGTCGTTGTCCGGATTGCCGTAGAAGTCGACTTCGGCACGGCCGGCCATCTCCTCGGCCTGCTGGTAGGCACCGGGCCGGAACGTGTCCGTCTGAATAACGGCCGGGCGCAGCCCCTTCGTCGAGAACCACCAGGCCATCTTCGCGGCGGAGGTCGTCTTCCCCGACCCCTGCAGCCCCGCCAGCAGGATCGTCTGTTCCTCGAGCGGAAGTTCGGTCGACTCACCGATGAGATCGACCAGTTCCTCGTAGACGATGCGGAGGACGAAGTCCCGTGCTGGGGTGCCGGCAGGGGGTTCTTCCTCGAGGGCGCGTTCTTTGATGTTGTCCGACAGCTCCATCACGAGCGAGACGTCGACGTCGGCGGAGAGCAGCGATCGCTGGATCTCCTTGACGATCTCCTCGATGTCTTCTTCGCTGAGTCGCGACTTCCCGCGGAGCTTATCCAAGGTGCCCCGCAGAGAACTCCCGAGATCGTCGAGTACCATTTGCTCGGTCTACGGGGCGATGGCGTTAAAGGCTTTTTCTACAGCCGATCCGAACTGCTGGATTGGTCACAGCAACAGGTCGAACCGCGTCGGTGAGTATTTCACCCGACCGCGACAACGCCCGCATATGAGTTCCGACGCAGACGTAGACCCCTCCGAGTACGAAGCGCTCGCGGACGCGGACGTGACCATGCGCCAAAACGAGCACGGCCTCCACATCGCCGATGACGAGGTGACCGGCGTCTCGAGTCAGGGACAGACCCCCGAGGAAGCCATCGAAAATCTCGCGGCGGCGGTCGAGTCGTACACGGAAGCGACCGCCGACGATCCGGGCGACGACTGGCTGTAGTGGGGCCATCCCGACCGAGTCGTGGTGTGTAAATCGCAGGTCCCCGTTTTAGGCGGCCGTCCGTGGACGGTGCCGGTATGGAAGTCTATGACATCGTCGTCCTCGGTGGCGGCTCGGGCAGTCAGGTCGCCACCGCGGGCACCCAGCAGGGCCTCGAGACAGCCGTCGTCGAACCCGGTCCGCTCGGCGGCGCGTGTATCACGCGCGGGTGTGTTCCCTCGAAGGCACTCATCCACCGGGCAGACGTCCTCGAGGAGGTACAGAGCGCCGAGGCGGTCGGCGTCGACACACAGGTAACGGACGTCGACTACGGTGAGATCACGGCTGCGATCCACGACACGGTCTACGAGCAGGCCGCGAACAAGGCCGCAACCCTCCAAGCCGACGACAACATCACCCTCTACCGCGGTGTGGGTCGGTTCGTCGACGATCGCACGATCGACATCGATCCGACCGACGAGGCGGCGGACACGGAGCGGATCCGCGGCGAGACGGTCATCATCGCTGTCGGCAGTCGACCGGTGGTGCCCCCGATCGACGGCCTCGAGACCGTCGACTACCGCACGAGCGACGACGTGCTCTTTCTCGACGACCGACCCGACGAGCTGGTGATCGTCGGCGGCGGCTACATCGGGGCCGAACTGGGGTACTTCTTCGGCGCGCTCGATGCCGACGTGTCGATCGTCGGCCGGAGCGATCGACTCGTTCCCCGCGAAGACAACGATGTCAGCGCCGCCGTGACCGACTCGCTCGAGACACACTGCGATGTGTATACTGGCTACGAGGCGACCGCGGTCGCGGAAGCTGACGGCGGCGTCACCGTGACCGCCGAACCGACCGACGACGAGAGCGACACCGATGCCGTCGAACTCGCGGGCGACGAGCTCCTGCTGGCGACTGGGCGGCGACCGAACACTGACACGCTCGCCCTCGATGCGACTGGGGTCGAAACCGACGAAACGGCCGCCATCGAGACCGACGAGTTCCTGAAGACGACCGCGGACGGGATCTGGGCGCTTGGCGACGTGATCGGCGCGCCGCCGTTCAAACACGCTGCCGACTACGAGGCCCGCGTCGTCACCGAAAACGTCCTCGAGGAGAGCCAGCGAGCCGTCGACTATGAGGCGATGCCCCATGCGGTTTTCACCGACCCACAGGTCGCCAGTGTGGGCTGGACGGAAGGCGAACTCGTAAACGAGGGCCGCGAGTACGAGGCCGTCACCGTCCCCTACGGGACCGCACCGCTTGGAATGATTCTCGAGGCCGACGATGGGTTCGTGAAAGCGATCGCGGGACCGGACGGCGAGATTCTGGGCTGTCACATCGTCGGTCCGCAGGCGTCGACGCTGCTGCACGAGGTGGTCGTCGCGATAGACGGCGGTGGTACTGTCGACGACATCGCGGAGACAGTCCACGTCCACCCCGCGCTGAACGAAGTGGTCTACGCGGCGTTCGACAAACTGTCCGACGAGACCTACTCGACGGCACCGGACTGGCGGGACGTGAGCGGTTAGTCGTCGACGGAGCCACTTTCGACCGCGCCGTCGTGGTCGAGCCACTCCGTCAGGCTCCCCTCGTAGAAGTGGACGTCCTCGTAGCCTAACGCCGTCAGGACCACGTAGGTGTGGCTGATCCGACGGGCGGTGTTGCAGTAGAGGACGATCTCGCGGTCGGGCGTGATCCCACGGGCGGCAAGCAGGTCCTCAAGTTCGGCCTCGGATTTCAGCCGCCGTGTCTCCTCATCGATGACCTCGCGCCAGTCGAAGCGCACGGCACCCGGCAGACGCGCCTCCTCGAACTCGTCTTGCTCGCGCGTGTCGACGAAGAGAGCGTCGCGCTCGAGGGCCGCTTCGACGGCGTCGTAGCCGATCAGCGGGCTCTCCCCTGGTTCAAGGGGATCGGGCTCGTAGTCGGTCGGCTCGATGTCGGGCGTCTCACTGGTGGTCTCGTGCTCGCGGTTCCAGGCGCTGTAGTCGCCGTCGAGCAGCCGAACGTCGTCGTGGCCGTACTCGATGGCGGTGAGCACGAAGCGGGCGGCGAAGACGCCGTGGGTGTCGTCGTAGGCGACGATCGTGTCGTCCTCGCTGATGCCCGCGTCGCCGAGCAGCTCGGCGAAGGCCTCGTCACCGGGTAACGTGCCTCGGTCGACATCGCTGTCGTCGCGATAGCTGTCGAACGGGATGGTCACTGCTCCGGGCAAGTGTCCGATGCCGTCGTATTCCCAGGCGTCTCTGACGTCGACGAGGCAGACGGTCGGATCGTCCAAGTGCGCTGCGAGCCAGTCGGGGGACACGATGACGGATTCGTCCATTAGCCGGCCATACGTGGCGCAGACCCGAGTACGCACCGGTATCACGACGATCAGTGGCTACCGAGACGGAGGCAAGACTTGCTTATTCTCGAGGGCGGTCTCGATCGCGGTCACGCACGGTGCGCTCGCGTGTGTCGCGACGCCGCCGAATACGGGCCCCGTCCGACCGAGCCGCAGAATCGGCATGGAAATCATCGGCAAGTATTTCCGGCACGGTCGACCGGTGTCCGAATTGACCGGTTAGGCAGTTCCTTTGTGTATCACTGTTGTACGGGCTGTGTATGGCAAACGACTACGCTACCGACGCACTCGTCACGGCTGACTGGGTCGAGGAGCACCTCGACGCCTTCCAGGACGGCGATTCCGACCACCGACTCGTCGAGGTCGACGTCGACACGGAAGCCTACGACGAAGCACACGCCCCCGGCGCGATCGGCTTCAACTGGGAAACCCAACTGCAAGACCAGACCACCCGCGACATTCTCACGAAGGAGGACTTCGAGGACCTGCTTGGCAGCCACGGCATCAGCGAGGACGATACAGTCGTCCTCTACGGTGACAACGCAAACTGGTTCGCCGCCTACGCCTACTGGCAGTTCAAGTACTACGGCCACGAGAACGTCTATCTGCTCGACGGTGGCCGTGAATACTGGCTCGAGAACGACTATCCGACCACCGACGAGGTGCCCGAGTTCTCCGAAACCGAATACGACGCCGCCGGACCGCGCGAGACCATTCGCGCCTACCGCGACGACGTCGAGAAGGCGATCGAGCGCGGCGTGCCACTCGTCGACGTCCGCTCGCCCGAGGAGTACTCCGGCGAAGTGCTGGCCCCGCCAGGACTGCAGGAAACCGCCCAGCGTGGCGGCCACATCCCCGGCGCGAAGAACATCTCGTGGGCCGCCGTCACCGACGACGACGGCACGTTCAAATCCCGCGACGAACTCGAGGAACTCTACGCCGAGGAAGGCATTACGGGCACCGAGACGACCGTCGCCTACTGCCGCATCGGCGAGCGCTCGTCGGTCGCGTGGTTCGCCCTGCACGAACTGCTCGGCTACGAGGACACCGTCAACTACGACGGCTCCTGGACTGAGTGGGGCAACCTCGTCAGCGCACCGATCGAGAAAGGCAACTGAGACGGTCTGCTGTCACTGTGCCCCGGCACACTCACAACCCGTCATGCGAGTGTGCTGGCACTGACTGACAGGAGTTCGTATGAGCCGCTACTGCCGCTCGTTTTCCGGCCCACCGAGCGACGGCTCTCGCCATCACGCGAGAGATCGTCACACATGATCTCGACAGACATAACTCGAGCCCACCCGAAACACTCGCCATGACTGATCCGGACACGTTCGTCGAGGCCATCACCGAAGACAACCAGACCGCGCTCTCGCGACTCGGCTCCTCGAAGTCACTGTACGCCGACACTGGCGGAGACATCGACACCGAGCCAGTTCTCGAGGCGACCGCCGACGCCGAGTACGCCGCCTGGCAGACGTTTAGCGCGTGGGCCGACGACGAGAGCAACGACGAGGCACAGGCAGCCTTCGAGGCCACGGCCGAGGAAGAGCGGGACCACTACGAGACCGTCGACGAGAAACTCGCCGACGACGACTACGAACCCAGCGCGGTTCCAACCCTCCACGAGTACCTGCGCGAGTGCGACGACACTGTCGAGCGCGTCGGCGCGTTCGTCGGTCGCATCCTCGCGAGCCAGCGGTCGAAAAACCAGGTCGTCGGCTACTTCGTCGGCGACGCCGACCCACAGACCGCCAGCCTGTTCCGCGAGTTCGGCGCGGATTTAGACGACCAACTCGAGCGCGCGAAATCGCTGCTCGAGACGGTCTGTGAGACCGACGACGACTGGGATCGTGCCGAGGACGCCGCAGCGAGCGCGATCGAGGCCGCCTACGACGAGTACGTCGAGTCACTCGAGGCGATGGGCGCAAACCCGAAGCCGGTCTGCTAACCCTCTCGATTGCCGACTTCCGGTTTCGAGCTGGCGTCTCGACCGTCGCAATGGACGATCACGAACCGCCTCGAGTGCCCTACACGCCCTCGACCGTCTCCCGGAACGCACTGATCGACTCGAGTGCGTCCTCGAGAGTCGATGCGACGGCACCGCCCTCGTCGTCCGCGATGTCGTTTAGAACGTGTTCGTGGCGTGCGAGCTGGCCGTGGTCCGGGCCGCGGTCGGCATCGGCGTAGTCCTCGAACTTCGCCGCCTGATTCGTGAGCCGTTCTCGCGCCTCATCGTCGGACGCAGCGTCGGCTGCCTGTCGGATCGATTCGGCCGCGGTCTCGAGTTCGTCTCGGGCCATACGAAGTAGTTCGTCCAGAGGTGTCAAAACTGTTTCAACACCTGTCGACTCGAGAACACGACGCCTGCGGAGACGAGGGTGGCTCACACTCAGAGCACTGGCTCGAGTTGGTCCTCGAGATCGAACTCGGCGGCGGTGTCGGCCGTCATATCGGCGACGGCGTCGCGGAAGTTCGTCCGGTAGCTGCCCGGCCCCGTATGGTCCATCTCACCTGCCAGCTCGCCGGCGAGACCGAATGCGAGCGTACCGTGGACGGCGGCTTCGTGGGGATTCTCGAGGGCGGCACAGAAGGTCGCGACGGTCGCACCGAGCATGCAGCCGGTGCCGACGACCTCGCCGAGCATCTCGTGGCCGGCAGCGAGTCGGACCGCGCCGTCGGCGTCCGCGACGACGTCATCGACGCCGGAGGCAACGACGAGTGCGTCGGTCGATTCGGCGAGCGAACTGGCCGTCCGCTCGATGTCCTCGTAGTCGCCGACCGATTCGACGCCCTTGACCTCAGCTTCGACGCCCGTGAGCGCGGCGATCTCGCCGTAGTTGCCCTTGATCGCGGTGAACTCGATCTCCGAGAGCAGACTCTCGGCGACCGCCTCGCGCGAGGGTGTCGACCCGACGCCGACCGGGTCGAGGATGACCGGAATGTCGCGCTCGTTGGCGTTCCGGCCGGCTTCGTGCATCGCCTCGACGCGGTCGTCCGGTATCTGGCCGGTATTGATCAGAAGGGCACTCGAGAGAGCGGCCATTTCGCCAGCGTCACCGGGCGAATCGGCCATCACCGGCAGCCCACCCCAGTGGAGGATCACGTTCGCGACGTCGTTGATCGTCACCGTGTTGGTCAACGACTGAACGAGCGGTTCGGTCCCGCGAACCGTCCGGATCGAGTCCGTGAGGTCGGCGGCGGCGATGTCGGTTACACTCATCGTCCGTGTTCTCCGGTAGCAACCGACTTTGTAGTTTCGATGACATCAGTGAGCGTCTCGGTCGCGACACGGGGCTGTGAGGCCGCCGTGATCTCGCTGACGACGGCAACGCCGGACGCACCCGCCTCGACGACTGCCTCCGCGTTGTCGGCCGTAATCCCGCCGATGCCGACGATCGGGATCGAGACCGCATCGGCGATCGCGGCGATCCGCTCCGGGCCGACGCCATCCTTCGCGTCGTCGACGTCCTTCGAGGACGTGCCGTAGACGGCTCCGACGCCGAGATAGTCCGCCCCGTCGGCTTCCGCTGCTCGAGCGGCGGCAACTGTCGACGCCGAACAGCCGACGATCGCGTCCGGGCCGAGCAAGTCGCGGGCGGCCTCGACCGGCAGGTCCGACTGGCCGACGTGGACACCGTCGGCGTCGATCGCCTGTGCGATGTCGATCCGGTCGTTGACGATCAAATCGACACCCGCCGCAGCCGTGAGTTCGCGCAACTCGCGGCCGAGTTCGTATCGCGAGCGAGCGCTCGTCTCCTTTTCGCGCAACTGGACGGCGTCGATCCCGCCGTCGATGGCCGCACGAACGATCTCCGGCGTCGTCCGATCGCCCGACAGCGACGCCTGCGTCACGAGGTAGGTCCGCCAATTCGAGGAATTCACGCACGATACCAGTCGGTGGTCGTACTAAGCGGCTTCGGTCGATCCGGCGATCAGACTCTCGGTCGACCGGTTTGACGACAGAACGAACGGCCCACGTTCTTGCCACTCCCCAACATACTGCCGCCATGGCGTTCGATCCCGACCGCACCACGACGGTCACGTTCGACTCCTACAGCACGCTCGTCGACGTCGATGCAACCGCAGCCGCGCTCACGGAACACGCCGACATCGACGACCCAACACCGATCTCGCAGACGTGGCGGGAGCGCTCGATGCAGTATACGCTCGTCGCGAACCACCTCGAGGACTACGAGACGTTCTACGAGATCAATCGGGACGCGCTCGCCTACGCGCTCGCGGCCCACGGGCTCGACGTGTCCGCCGCCGACCGCGAGGCAATCCTCGAAGTGTACCACGAACTCGAGGTCTTCGACGACGTGCGAACGAGCATCGAGCGGTTGCACGAAGCCGGCTACGACACATACGTCCTCTCAAACGGCAATCCAGAGATGCTCGATTCGATGGTCGACCACGCCGGCATCGCGGATCTCGTCGTCGATACGATCAGCGCCGACGAACTCGAGACGTTCAAACCCGATCCCGATCTCTACCGCCACGCCGCCGGTCGGACGGGGACGCCGATCGACGAACTCGCCCACGTCTCGGCGCTGTGGTTCGACGTACAGGGAGCGATCCATGCCGGTATGCAAGGCGTCTGGCTCGACCGAAAGGCAACGCCGTGGGACCCCTTCGGCGCAGACCCCGATCTGATCGCCGACGGACTCGATGATCTGGCGGATCGGTTATCGTAGCCACTGACAGTCTGTCCCCTGACCACACGAGGGAAGCCGGTTTTGAACGACGTCGCCGAGAAGCAATGCTCTGCGGTCGAAGCTGTCCGAGAAGGATCCGTTCTCCCGTCGTATCTTCACCTTGTGACCAGAGGCACTTAAAGAACGACGGCAGGTCACACGCAGTGAGGGGTCGATCCGGCAACACAATATCGTCGCTCTCGGCTTTCGTATCTCGAGGAGGGCACGCTGAGTCCGTAGCGTCACCCCGAAACTGCCACGAGCTGCGAAAGTCGCAGTTGTTAGCCGGTCGTGTTTCCGCCGGTCTCGTTTCCAGTTTCGTTTTCAGTTTCGTTTCCGGTTTCATTCCCGCCGCCACCGCCGCCACCGCCGCCGCTTTCGACTTGCAGATCACCGATCATCGTCGTTGGATGGACCTGACAGATGTACGTAACCATCTCGGGGCTGGCCTCGAACTCGAGCCACTGGTCTTGGGGTTCAGTGACGACCTCCGTCGCGAGGTCGTCGATGACTTCGTCGTTTTCATCACGGATTTCGATATTGTGCTCGGCACCGTCACCAGTCGTCCAGCCGATCTCGTACGTTTCTCCTTCTTGGAGAATCAGCGTCGGGTTCACCTCGCCCTCGATCGCCGAGGGTGCAAGCCCTTCCCACCCGGACGTCTGCCCATCGAATTCGATCGCTGTACCGGGCTCGATCTCTATGCCACCACCACCGCCGTTACCGCCATTTCCGCCATTCCCACCACCACCACCACCGCAACCGGCGACAAGCGCTGTCGACGCCGCGACACCTGTCAGCTGAAGCATCCGCCGCCGGGAGATATGCGCATCTTGTGCCATCGTACGACGCTCAACGTCAGTATAAATAGCCCAATCCCCGTCCAATGCATGGTGATCAAATCGGATTCGATAGAGCCGCACTGTCAGAAGAACGGACGGGACGGTGCATCGAGACGAAAACGCGATCGGAACCCCCATATCGGCCGCAACCAGTATATCGCTCCGTCATGCAAAGTGCGATCGTCTCACGGCCGATAAGTCTCCGCAATCGAACGTCACGACGTGACTGCCGGACCTCGATCGATGGCTGATCTGGTCGGTATCTTCGGCTCTGCAATCGGGCCGATCATCGCCATTGCGGGTGTCGGCTACGTACTCGCAACCGTCAAGGAGATCGATCCGGAGCCGCTGAACACGGCTGTCGTCTACGTACTGGCACCCGCGCTGGTCTTTCACAGCCTCGCCACCACGCAACTCGAGGCGGCGACGCTCCTGCGGGTTACGATCGGCATCGTCGCGTTCACCGCGGTGATGTGGGGGATCGCCGAACTCGTCGGGCGCGCCGTCGGCGAGGAAGAGCCGGCACTGAGCGCACTGGTACTGGTCGCGATCTTCTGTAACTCGGGGAACCTCGGCATTCCCGTCTCCGATTTCGCGTTCGGCGACCTCGGACGCGGGACGGCCGTCCTCTTTCTCTCGGTCCAGTCGGTGTTGATGTACACCGTCGGCGTCTACCTCGCCTCCCGGAGTAGCGGGTCGGCCGGGCTTGCGGGCGTCCGTCGAGTGTTCTACATTCCGCTGGTCTACGCCGTCGGCGCGGCGCTGCTCGCGCGGGCACTGAATCTGGTCCCGCCCGAGGAGACGGCAACGATGGAGACGCTCCAACTTGTCGGCGACGCCGCGATTCCACTCATGTTGCTCATTCTGGGCATCCAGCTCGCACGCACCGATACCGCCGCAGCGGTCTCGCGAGCCTGGCCCGCGACGGCGCTCAAGATGGGCGTCGCACCCATCGTCGGCCTTGGAATCGCGCTTGTGCTTGGCTTTGAGCAACCGACCGTCGCGCGCGTGTTCGTCCTCGAGACCGCAATGCCCGCGGCCGTGACACCGCTGATCCTCGTCATCGAGTTCGCAGGCAGCACCCGCACCGATGGGGTACTCGTCTCCGAATACGTCTCGACGTGTGTATTTCTCACGACCCTGCTTTCGATCCCGGCGCTGACACTCCTCATTGCGATCCTGCAATCCGGCGTCGTTATCTGACCGAGTCAGCGTTGTCAGCCGAAACAGGCGACGAGTTCGCCGTGCGTTCGCGGATCGGGTTCGAACGACAGGTCACCAGCGACGCCGTGGTATCGTGCCCGGAGAACGATGTGCTCGTCGACGTAGTAGACGGTGTGGACGTCCCACTGGTCGCGTGGGTCGGTGGCTGACTGCTGGGACCCCAACCGGAGATCGTAGCGGATCGCCACCATGATCGCCGGGTTCGACGATGAGCCGAGCGTCCGCGTTCGATAGCCCGTCCGTCGGAGTTCGAACGTTCGTGTTGTCGCGCCATACCGGGCGAGAAATTCGTTCTGCCGATACGCACGCTCGAACTCGGTGACGTACGCGACCGTCTCGTCTCTCAGTGACGAGTCGGTCGATCGGTCGCGAACTGCGGCGGGACTGAGCGCCGACGGCGGTGCCGGATACGGTTTGGGCGCGAGTGCATCGTCGTCGGTCGAGACAGGAGGCTCGGGACGCACAACCGAGTTGCACTCATACCAGTCGGGGGACACGGTTCCAGACTCGAGTGACGGTGTCTCCGTGGCGTTCGACCCGCGCTCGAAACCGCCCGTCGTAACCGCCACCGTGGCCGTCACTGACGCGAGGAGGGTACGCCTGGAGGGAGGGCGGCTCATACGTAGACGTTTCTGACAGATAATAAGTGTCTTCTGAAATGGTCGTCAATTGATACGAACGGCGATCGCCGGGCGGAGGCCTACTCCTCGCCCAGAAGCCGGTCGACCATCTGTTCGGGGTCGAACCGTTCGAGGTCGTCGTAGCCCTGCCCGACGCCGAGGAACAGAATCGGCTTCCCAGTGACGTGTGCGATCGAAATCGCTGCCCCGCCGTTGGAATCGGCGTCCGCTTTCGTCAGGATTGCCCCGTCGATCTCGGCGGCGTCGTTGAACTCGCGGGCGCGGTTGACCGCGTCCTGTCCGGCGACGGCCTCGTCGACGAACAGCGTCATATCCGGGCCGACGACGCGGTCGATCTTCTCGAGTTGGTCCATCAGCCCTTCGTCAGTGTGGAGTCGACCAGCCGTATCACCGAGGACGATATCGATCTCGTTGGCCTCGGCGTACTCGACGGCGTCGTACAGCACCGCCGCGGGGTCGCCACCCTGTTCGTGGCTGATACACTTCGTTTCCAGCGCATCGGCGTGTTCCTGAATCTGTTCGTTGGCCCCGGCGCGGTAGGTGTCGCCGTTGGCCATCACCGTCGAGTACCCGCGTTCCTCGAAGTAGCGACTCAGCTTGGCGATCGTCGTCGTCTTGCCGACGCCGTTGACGCCGGTGAAGACGATCGTCACGGGCTTGTCCTCGATGGCGATCCGCTCGTTGAAATCGAACTGTCCGACGCTGATCACGTCGTAGATCGCATCGTGTAAGGCGTCCTCGACGACCTCGCCGGTCGAGGTCGTAAACGTCCGTGTCTCGCCGACCAGCTCGTCGCGGATGTTGTCGAGGATCTCCTCGGCGACGCCCATCTCCACGTCGCTCGAGAGCAACGCCAGCTCGAGTTCGTGCAAGGGCCCCTCGAGATCCTCCTCCTCGATAACGAACTTCCCTTTGACAAGGGATTTGGCCTTCGCGCCGAAGCCGGTTCCGCCGTTAGCGTCGGTGTCGGCGTCAGCATCGGCGTCGGTGTCGGCGGTCGCCTCGTCTGTATCGCCCGTCGACTCCCGAGCATCGCTCGTCTCGACCGGGTCCACAGGCGACGGTGCTGGCTCTTCCTCGTCGGGCGTCTCCACGTCCGCGTCCGAATCCGACTCCTCGTCGGTCTCGTCGTCAGCGTCGCCGCTGGAGCCGCCGAAGAGCGATCGTGCCTTGGCACCGATCCCGAGCCCGCCACCGCTGTCGTCGTCGCCCTCGTCCGCCGGTTCCTCGTCGGACGTCGCCGTCTCTGCGGGCTCGTCACCAGCCGTCTCCGAAACCGAAGCGGCGTCGTCGGCCTCGAGACGGTCGGGAGCGGAATCAGTCGCCGACTCATCGCCGGCAGACCCAGCCGCATCCCCAGATGCGGACTCGGTCGGCTCTGGTTCCGGTTCCGTCCCCGTCTCGGCCGTGGCTGTCGCCGGGACAGCCGGCTCATCGGCCCCCGGGTCGGGGGTAGTATCGGTGGCTTCCGCAGCGTCGGGCTCCGCCTCCGATTCGACGGGCTCGAGTTCGTCTTCCTCGAGGTCGGCCTCGTCGACGTCCTCGACGTTCTCTTCAGCGGCTTCTTCAGCGCTGTCGCGGAAGCTTCCGAGCTTCTCTTTCAGGTTATCGAACATAGGTATCGAGTGGGGACCGCCGCGTTACTCGTCGGGGCCCTGGCCCTGTCCCATCTGCTGCATCTGCTGTTGCATCGCCTGCTGCTGGAGCTGCTGGGCCTGCTGTTCGAGTTCGCTGCTCTCGGTCTCGAGTTCGGCGATCTCCTCGTTGAGCTCGTCGATCTGCTCATCAAGGCGCTCTTTCTTGTTCTCGAGGGCGTCGACGGCGTCGGCTTCCTCGAACTCCGCGGCGTAGTCAGCGCCGAGCTCGACGATCACTTCGTCGATGTTCTCGATGGTCGTACGGAGGTACGCACCGCCGCCAAGCGGCATCTGGACGGTCGAGCCGGTCTCGAGCGTCTCGACGGCGTCGATGGCCTCGTCGACCTCGGTTTTTTCCTGCTGGATTGCCTCGACGTTCGTCTGGAGGCTTTCGATCTGTTCTTCGAGTTCCTGAAGCTGCTGGGAGAGCTGCTGAAGTTGCTGTTGGCTCATTGTTCGGATACCTCGTCGAGTTTGATTTCGGTTCGCTTGAGTCCGTGCTGGCTCCCGAGCTGGGAGAGCGTGTGTTCGCGGGCGACGTTCTCGTTTTCGGCCTCGATGCTCGTCTCGAACGGCGCGTAGCCGTCGCGGCTCTTGAACCGACCACTGACCGTAAATTGACTCATAGCTATCCTTCCGGCAGGCAGTCGGAAGAATCTTCCCTTCCGGTTCGGCCGTTCGGACCTAACACGAACGAGGACCGACAACCAATGGAGGGTCAACGATTTTACCGCATCGGCCCGAATCCGAAGCCATGAGTGAACGCGAGCCCAGCGAGTTGTTGCCAAACGAGCGAATGCAAACACAGGCCCTCGAGGGCGACGTGACACAGATCCACCGCGGGAACCAGTACGCCGACGAAGGTGATACGTTCACGATCGACGGAACGACCTTCGAAGTGACCGACGTCCGCGAGCGCACGCTCGGCGATCTGACCGACGAAGACGCACAGGCCGAAGGGATGGACGACCTCGAGGCGTACAAGCACGTCCTCGAGCGCGCCCACGAGAACTTCGAGTGGGACGACGACAGCGAGGTCGTGTTACACCGGTTCGAACGCCAGTAACAGAACGACGGCGGCCGAGACAGTACTCGAGTCCAGAACCGATCGGTTCAGTTCAGTCGAGATAGCCCAGCGCGTCTTCGATCCGGCCCAGTTCGGGTCCGGTCGTGTCCTCGCCGACGACATAGCCGGCATCGTTGGCGAGCAGGCCGGAGCCGACCAGCGGCGCGCCGTAGTTGACCGTGCCGACGTCGGCTCGCACGTCGAGGGCGTCCTCGAGCGCGTCGAGTTCCGCGTCGGTGGCTTTCGGATGACAGAGCACGCCGGTGTTGTTCGCGACGGCGGCGGTACCGACGGTGCGGACGCCGGCGAGGTCGCCGCGTTCGACGGGCACGTCGAGTGTGTCCGTGACGATCTGGACCGCCTCGCGGGGCAGGTCCGGATGGACGTAGGCCCCATAGTCGTTCGCGAGGACGACGTTTCCGGCAGCGTTGATTGTCCCCGGCAGTTCGGCGACGGGCACGTCGACTGCCTCCTCGATCGTCTCGCGTTCGTACTCGAGGACGCGGGAACTGACGAGCAGGCCGTTTTCGTTACCCGTCGCTAGCGCGCCGACCGTCGAGGAGCCGCCGACGGTCGTCGGCACTGCTGACACCTCGAGTTCGTCTGTCAGGTCGGCGATGACGTCGTCGTCGACGTCGGGGCGAACGAGCACGCACGAGTCGGTCGCGCGGGCGAAGACGCCGACGTAGGCCGACCCGGCGAAGGCGAGGCGTTGCAAGTTTAGTCGGCGACCTCGGCTTCGACGACGGTTTCACCCTCTTCGTCGAAGCGGGCTGCGCGGACGCGCAGCTTTCGTGGCGGGTTGGAGCGGCCGTTCTCCCAGACTGCCTCGTTGATCGAGGGGTCCAGTCGAATGACGTCCTCGTCGACCGCGAAGTGTTTCGCGAGGTGTTCACGGACCAGCCGCATCGCGTAGTCGGCGGCCGCGTGGTTGGCTCCCTTCTTGACGTCACGCAGTGGAACGGTTACGACGCGTTCCTCGAAATCACTTGCACTCATCGTTATTCGTCAGTGTCGTTTCGCCGCCAGTGGCGTCGCTTCGGGTTGCGCTGGACGTCCATGTCTGTCTTCATCATGACCCAGGCCGGCACCCGGCTGTTCTGGTTCTCGAGTTTGGCAAGCCGCTTCTTCTTGCCCTTCGATTTTTTACCCATAGTGGCCGGACGTAGCCCATGCTGGCTTAAAATCTTGTCCATCTCGCAGGGCACCCCGCCAGTCGCTCACGACGGCGATGAGCGACGAGTGATCACGGTCGTCTCGGCGTCCTCGTCGACACGAGACGCCCGAACGCCATGCGGGGTATCAGGCCTCGAAGCGGCGCTCGAGGGTGCGGGTGATGGCCTCACAGGTGGCGTCGCTGAGGGCGGTCGTGTACGTCCAGGTGTCGATACCGTCGGTCCCGTCATGGCGAGAGAACCGGTCGTGATCGTAACAGCCGGTGCCCTGAAAGCGAGTGCCAGCACCGATCCGGTCCGGACCGGCGTAGGCGGTCGCGATCGGTGAGATCTCGAGCGTGGTCGGGGCCGTCCGGATTGCCGTTCCGAGGGCGTGCTCACAGCGTGTCCCGACGACCTCCTCGACGATCGGCTCTGAGAGGAAGGTGTGGACTGTCTCGTGGATCGCCATGTTCTGCGTCACGGCTCGCGAGTCCCAGCGTTCCGTCGCGCCGACGTTCACGACTGTCTGTGCGTCACCGTCATCGCCTGCCCCAACCAGCGAGTTCGGCGACAGCGTGCCGCCGTAGCCGACCCGATAGTTCAGCGGTGACCAGTGTAACAGCACGTGGCAGGTGTCGCCGGCGAGTACATCGTGAGTCCGCAATCGCTCGCGGAATCGGTCGAGGAGGCTCTCGAGCGACGGGAGCACGGCGTTGGGGGACAGCGACCGCATGGACGGCGGAAACCGAACCGGACGCCCGCGCTCGACGGCGATCTCGAGGGACTCGAGCCGGGATTGCTCGCGGGCGTATGCGAGCACCTGATCGAACGCGGCCTCGATGGCCGCCAGCGCGTCACGGAACGGTGCCGGCCAGTTGCGACGCAATGCATCGAGCCCGTCTCCCAATCGCGCCTGGAGCGGTACGGCACCGGGGTGGACCCGAACGCGAACGGCTGCGTCGCCGCCGTGGTCGACGGCGGTCGTCTCCGACGCACCGACCGGCGAGACGAGGGCTGCGCCGCCGACGGCGGCGCAGATATCGCGGAGCGCTTCACGGCGTGAGACGTGCCACCAGCTGCGTGAGTTCGACGAGGACTCGTCGGAGCCGGGTGCCATCGTCACACCGCCGATACATGACACCGGATCATTATTCCTCGTTCTGTATTTCGTGATTATATTCCGTATAGACGGGCTACAGTGAGCGTTCAGGGACCAGTCGGCGGAAAGGAGCTGGTCGGACGACGGCAGCTACTCGAGGGGGAACGACGCGACCGTCGAGTAGGCTGGTCCCTCGTCGGTGAGCGTACTCTCGGTCAGACGCAGTTCCGCGACGCGTGTCTTGCCGATCGTCGGATCGCGCTCCTCGACGAGCTCTTGGACCAGCTCCTTGCCGCCGGCGTGTTCCATCCGCGCGAGCGTGACGTGGGGCGTAAAGTCGTGGTCTTCCGGGTCGAATCCCAGGTCGGTCGTCCGGGCTTCGATCGATTCGTGGAGCGTGGTGAGTTGCTCGCCGCCTCGTTCGACACCCAGCCAGAGGACGCTGATGTACTCGAGGGTCGGGAAGACGCCCAGGCCGCCGTAGCGAACGGTAAAGGGGTCAACACCGGCGTCGTCGACGGCTGCCTCGAGTGCCCGCTCGAGATCCGCGAGGCGATCCTCATCGACATCGCCGAGGAACTTCATCGTGACGTGGGCCTGCTCGGGGTCGGTAAACGAGAGCCCGCTGGCCTCGGCGAACTCGGCTTGCAGGTCGGCGACCGGCTCGGCGAAGTCGTCGGGGAGGTCGACGCTGACGAACAGTCGCATACTCGAATCCTCGTTGGCAGCGTACTCAATAGTGACGGGCGGTGGACCGTGTAGTTAGGGACGCCCGTTATGTAGATCGGTACCACAGAGGAATGCAATGACAGACGTTGCCGTGATCGGTGGCGGAGTCGGCGGCCTGACCGCGGCCCACGAACTCGCCGAGCGCGGGTTCGACGTGACCGTCCTCGAGGCCAACGACCGCTTCGGCGGAAAGGCCCGGTCGATACCGATCAGCGACGAACCGGACGCGCTGCAGGGCGAACACGGTTTTCGGTTCTTCCCAGCGTTCTACCGCCACGTCATCGACACGATGGAACGGATCCCCGACGGCGATGGCACCGTCGCGGACAACCTCGTCGAGACCGAGGCGACCCTGATCGCGGATACGGCCGGACCGGGAACGATCGCCGAAACGCGCACGCCCGACACGGTCCGCGGCTGGCTCGAGGCACTGCGCCCGGCCTTTGCCGAGGACCTGCCCCGTGGGGACGTTCGCTTCTTACTCGAGCGGCTGCTGTATCTGCTGACCGCCTGCGACGCCCGCCGCGAGGGCGAACTCGACGACATCTCTTGGTGGGAGTTCATCGACGCCGAGAACCGCTCGCAGGCGTTTCGCGATCGGCTCGCCTACGCCACCCAGGCGCTGGTCGCCCTCCGGCCGCAGGTCGGAAGCGCCCGGACGATCGGCACGATCTACCTCCAACTGCTGTTCGGCCAGCTCGATCCGACCCGGCCGACCGAGCGCATCCTCAACGCGCCGACCAACGATGCCTGGATCGATCCCTGGGTCCGTCATCTCGAGTCGCTTGGCGTCGAATGCCGGCTGAACACGCCCGTCGAGCGACTCGAGTCCGATAGGACCCACGTCACCGGCGTCGTACTGGCTGACGGCGACACAGTCAGCGACGACGAGTACGTCCTGGCCGTGCCGGTCGAGGTCGCCCCCAAGTTCGTCACGCCAGCGCTGCAACGGCTCGCGCCGGAACTGGGGCGCATCGAACGGCTGGACACGGCCTGGATGAGCGGCATCCAGTTTTATCTCTCCGAGCCCGTCGATCTGCCGCGTGGCCATCAGGTCTACGCCGACGCGCCGTGGGCGCTGACCTCGATCGCCCAGCGCGAGTTCTGGACCGGCTACGACCTCGACGAACACGGCCCCGACGACGTCGCGGGCGTCCTCTCGGTGATCGCCTCCGACTGGGACACGCCGGGAATCCTATACGAAAAACCGGCTCGAGCGTGTACGCGCGAGGAAATCGCCGACGAGATCTGGGCGCAACTGAAAGCCCACCTCAATGCGTCCGGGGTGGGCCTGACCGACGACATGCTCGTCGACTGGTTTCTCGATCCGGCAGTCGTCGAGACCGACGATGGGGCAGCGACGCAACGAACGGACAGTGACACCAGCACCGACCGCGTTGAGAACCACTCGCCGCTGTTGATCAACACCGTCGGATCGCTGCGAAACCGGCCGCCGGCCGATGTCGAGGTCAGGAACCTCACGCTCGCGAGCGACTACGTGCGAACGAACTCGGATCTGGCCTCGATGGAGTCGGCGAACGAAGCCGGCCGCCGGGCAGCCAACGCGATCTGTGACCGACACGGAGCGCGCGGCCGGGCGCAGATCTGGGAGCTCGAGGAACCCGCGGTGTTCGAGCCGCTCAAGCGACAGGACCGGGTTCGATACCGCCTCGGATTGCCCCATCCAGCGGCGGTGACACAGTCGCTTCGGGACGTCACTAGACGCCTCGGCGGCCGTGTGCAAGCGCCAGGGATGATGCAGACGGAACGCCGTTGGTAGCCGGGTCGCAGCCCTTAACAGTCGTCGCTGCCACATACAACCAATGACTGACCGAGACGAGCGCGACCATCGCTTCTCCGAGGGAGAGGGCTTTGGCGATCCGTACGAGGAGTTCGATCTGGATCCGCCGGAGCTGGGCGTCGACCCGGCGAAGGTCGACCCGGTCGACTCCCGCGTCGTCACCGACACGTTAGACGAGCACAACATCGCCAAAGACGACGTCGACGCCAAGGAACTGCTCGATGTCGGCCTGAACTACATGCAGATCAACCGCTACGAGCAGGCCACCGAAGCCTTCGAGCGGACTGCCCGCTTCGCCGACGACGACAAACTCGCACAGGAGGCCTGGGTGAACAAAGGCGTCGCCCACGGCGAACTCGAGGAGTGGGACGAGGCGATCGGGGCCCACCGCGAGGCGCTGCGGATCGACGACGCGAGCGAACACGCCGCGACCGCCGAAACGAATCTCGCCTATGCCCTCTGGGAGTTCGGCGAGACCTCCGAAGCGCTCGAGCACGCCGAACGCGCCGTCGAGATCGACGAGCGATTCGCCGCCGGCTGGTTCAACCGTGCCTTCTTCCTCTCGGAGCGCGGGCTGGCCGAGGAGGCGCTCAACTGCATCGATAACGCGATCCGACTGGGGCTGCGCAACGCCAAGGTGATCGAAGAAAAGGCCGAGATCCTCGAAGAACTCGGCGAGTACGATCAGGCCGAAGAGCTCGCCGAGGAGGCAAACCAAATGCGCGAGCAGGCCGAACAGGAGATGATCGACGACCACGAGCAGCAGTACGGGCAAGGACCGGGCGGCGCTGGCGGTGGTGCCGGTCGCGGAGCCGGTGCTGGCGCTGGACGCGGCGGTCGCGGTGTGGGCCGTCAGCCACCACAACGACAGGGAGACATCGATCTCGACGACCTCGGACTTGGCGGGCTCGGCGGCGACGCCGACGAGCGCGAGGACGATGACCGCGAGTGGGAACTCGAGTAACGAATGATCGTCAACGAACGACAGACCCAGGAAGGGCTCCTGGTCGCCGTCTGCGATGAGGATGTCCTCGGCGAGACCTTCGAGGAAGGCGACCTCTCGCTGACCGTCACCGAAGAGTTCTACGGCGGCGACGCGGTCGAGGAAGGCGCAGTCGTCGAGAGCCTCGCGCAGGCAGATGTCGCCAACATCGTCGGCACCCGGGCTGTCGAACTCGCCGTCGAGGAGGGGTTCGTCGACGAGGGGAACGTCCTCGAGGTCGGCTCAACGCTGCACGCACAGCTGTTGTGGATGTAGGCGCGATTGGCGTGGAAACGCCAGCGGAAACTGCTATTTGTGGGTCGCTCGAGAGGGCTACAGGTCCGTTCGCTTGAACCGGAAGTAGCCGATCGCGACGGGGACGATCAGCCAGCACAGCATGACGATGACGCCGAACCAGTCTTGCAGATAAAACGGCGCATCGCCCGGATAGCGTTCGGCCGGCGTCATCCCAGCGGCTTGCATCTCCTGAAGGCCATACTGGAACCGGAAGGGATAGACCGAGTTCTCGAGGATGGCACTGGCGAGGTTGGAGTACGCGAAGAGCGGGTTGAACTGCTCGAGGACCAGATACCACGTCTCAGCTTCGACAGGGACGGATTCGTCGTAGATGAGGTAATAGGGGCCGGCGGTGAGCAGTTCCCACAGTGCGACAAACACCATGTAGAGCCCGACGACGATTGCCATCGACTTCCCGCGTGTGGAAACGCTGGCGGAGACGCCGACGGCCAGCCCGACGAACATCAGTCCGAACAGCAGCGAGACGGCGGCGAAGCCGAGCCAGTCGAC
Organism: Natrinema hispanicum; assembly: GCF_004217335.1. GTDB lineage: Archaea > Halobacteriota > Halobacteria > Halobacteriales > Natrialbaceae > Natrinema > Natrinema hispanicum. The sequence goes on along the minus strand of NZ_SHMP01000003.1, from coordinate 855,052 downwards.
GAACGGGACCGAGCCGAAGAGGACAGCCCCGAGGACCAGCGAGACGAGGAACGCGAGGCCGACGGCCAGCCCGACGACGCCCATGCGCCCGAGTAGCTTACCGAAGACGACGTCGGTCCGGTTTGGCGGCAGGCCCAGCAGGATCTTGATGCTCCCCGAGCGGCGCTCACCGACGACGGCCATGTAGCCGGCGATCAGCGCGGCGACCGGCAAGATCACTTGCAGCGGGACCCCGAGGAAGCTGAGCACCTCGGCCGCAGTGGTGTCGTCGACCGTCTGCCAGATCGCGACGTAACCGATGACGACGATCCCAACGAGCAGCCCGATCAGCGACCAGAGGAGTTTCGACCGACCGGCATCGTCGAACTCCTTGCGAGCGACAGTCGGGATATGCGAGGTCATCGTGCCACCTCCGATTCCATCGCGATCGCATCGTCTGGTTCGGCCTGTGTCTTCGAGCCATCTACGTCGCCGTTGGTTAGCGCCGTAAACAGCGAGTCGAGCGACACCTCCTCGATCCGCAGATCTCGAATCGTCGCGCCGGCGTCGGCGAGTTCGGTCACCAGCCGCGCCTTCGCGGCCGGATCGGCGATCGTACACTCGAGGGTCCGCCCCGACGCAGTGACGTCGGTAACGCCCTGCAACTCGTCGGCGACTGCTTGGACCTCGGCAGCGGGACCGGCGAGCGTAAGCGTCATTGTCGCGCCGCCGCCGAACTGCTCGCGGAGCCCCTCGATCGTGTCGACGGCGACGAGTTCGCCCTCGTTCAAGACGCCGACGCGGTCACAGACCGCCTCCACGTGCTCTAAGATGTGACTCGAGAAGAAGACGGTCGTCCCGCGTTCGGCCTCACTGCGGACGAGCTCCTGCATTTCGCTGATACCGTTGGGATCGAGCCCGCTCGAGGGCTCGTCCATGATCAGCAAGTCGGGATCGCCGACCAGCGCGATACCGGTTGCGAGGCGCTGGCGCATCCCTTTCGAGTAGTCACCGGCCGGCCGCGCGGCGTCGTCGGCCGAGAGCCCGGCCCGCTCGAGAATCTCGTCGGGGTCGTCGGTGGCACCTTTCGTCTTGATCGCGAACTCAATGTGTCGGCGGCCCGAGAGTCGTGGGTAAATGTCGAACCCCTCGGGGAGGACGCCGACGCGGGGACTGATCGCGTCGGCTTCGGCCTGAGCGTCGTACCCCAGTACCGTGGCCGAGCCCGCCGTCGGGCGCGTGAAATCAAGCAGCATGTTGATTGTCGTCGACTTCCCGGCCCCGTTCGGGCCGAGAAAGCCGAACACCTCACCCTCCTCGACCACGAGGTCGAGGTCGTCGACGGCGGTGAGGTCGCCATACGCTTTCGTCAAGCCGCTCGTTTCGATCGCGGACATCTCGATCATCGCTACATCAGTCGCGTGTATAATCCGGCGTGCACGCTTTCAGGGACAGAAACTGTGGGTTCTTTTATATCTACCTGTCATACGAACAACCGAATGCCCGACGATGAGGAGCAAGAACTGCTGGCGTTACTCGATGACGAGTATGCCCGGCGTATCCTCATCGCGGCAAGCGAGGAACCGATGTCCGTCGAGCGCCTCACCGAGTGCTGTGACGCGTCGCCGCCGACGATCTACCGGCGGATCGACCGGCTCACAGCACAGGGTTTTCTCGACGAGTACCAGGAGCTCGATCCCGATGGACACCATTACAAAACCTACAGCACGCGACTCGAGCGCGTGGCGATCGAGATCGCCGAGGGCTCGATGGAGATGGATGTGTACCGCCGCGACGAGGACCCTGCCGACCGGTTCACCCGGTTGTTCGAGGATCTGTGATCACGATGGACGGAGTTCCGCTTCTGACCAGCACTGGTGGGGCAACGACGATCGCGATCGCCGTCTTCATCGGCCAAGCCGTCGCGTTCGTGCTGGCCTGTTGGATCGCAAAACGGGCCTACGACGGCTACCGGGCCGCCCGCCGGCCGCCATTGCTCTGGCTCGCACTCGGGATCGCACTGCTGGCCGCAGTGCCGACGGTCGTTCGATTCCTGCTCCCGACGCTGTTTGGCGCAGCCTCGCTGACGACAACCGTCCTCGCGACTGCGAGCGAGATCGCTGGACTCGTGGCGATCCTCTATATCGTCTACGGCCGTCCGTGAACTGTCCACAGCCGTCCACGACGCTCACGACCACGACACCCACGAGACGTATGCCACCCGCCCAGTTCGACACTAGACGGGCCGCTCGTCAGAGGTGGGTGCGATGAGCGCACAGTTCGACACCGCAGGGCTCGCTATCGGCACCTCGCTCGAGACGACGGTACTCGGCCTCGACGAGTCGACGACGATTTTCTTCGTCGGCATGGCGAGTGCCGTCCTCGGGACCGTCGTGGCGTGGACTGCCTATCGGGGCTACACTCGCAACAACAGCCAGCCCATGCTGTTTCTGGCGATCGGCGTCGCCTTCCTCACGGTAGTGCCGTTCGTGCTCTCGCATACGATTGATCGGATGACCGACGCAACCGACGCGGTGGTGTTACTGGTCGTCACCGCCTGTCATCTGCTCGGTCTCGTCGCGATCGTTCGCTCATTTCGGAGGCCCACCTGACACCCATGTCTACGTCATCACCACTCTCGACAGACGGAACCGCTCTCGAGCGTGCTCGCGCCGTCATCCGCTGGTTCATCGGCGTCGCTGCTCGGAAACAGACGTACACCAACATGGGGTACCTCTTTCTCTCCTTTCCACTCGGGATCGGCTACTTTACCGTCCTCGTGACCGGCTTTGCGATCCCGTTCGGGCTCTTGTTTTCGCTCATCCAAATCGCCAGAAACGACCCGGTCGCGCTCCTGATCGCCGGGATCCCGATCGCGCTCGTCATCGTGTGTCTCGGGATTCCGGTCGCGTTCTGTACCCTGGTCGCTGCGATCGAGTTGAGCGCACTCGAGCGCCGACTTGCCGATCGACTGCTGGGAACCGACATCTCGACGGCCGATCCGGCCACCGGCCTCCGTGAGTGGGCAACAAGAGTCGTCACCGATCGCAGTACGTGGAAAGGCGTCGGGTACCTATTCAGCAAGTTCGTACTCGGGATGGCTTCGTTCATTGTCCTCGTCCTCGGTGGGACGGTTACGTACGCACTGATTGCGGCACCACTTCACTATCAAAACCAGCTGGTCGGCATTCACCTCGGCGATCCGATCAAATTCGTCCCCGAGCTCACATACCAACACGACGGCTGGATCATCGATATTGCCCCGATCACGCTCTCGATCGCCGACGGCGAACTGATCTCGCTGTACGTCGATTCGCTTCCGACGGCACTTGCCGTCTCCGCGTTCGGCGTCGTGGTCGGACTCGTCGTCTTACACCTGTTCAACGCTGCTGCATGGCTCCTCGCACGGTACGCGGACCTCCTGCTTCGGAACGCACAGCCGTCGATCGTAAGCGAGCCGCCCGAACTGTAGGTCGTCGGTACATCCACCCAACGTCTCGCGGCAACTGCAGCCACGCGATGGCGGCACCGGGTCCAAATTTATTTGGAGATACTGGTTTCCCCGAGTGGCACCAAGGCTGGACTGCGGCAGGGGAGTCTCCTACCGTACCCCCACCCCCACTTCTCTTGCCGTCTGCCTTCCGACCACCCATCCCACTCCCCCCTTTCACTTTCCCACTGCAGTGCAGTTCTCACATTCCGTGCCCGTATCCGATCGGCCCGGCACCGAGACCCGCACGACCATAGCGACACGAGCGGCCGATTCGTTTCGACTCCGGAAAACGAAGTTCGCTGAACCGAAGGAGTGTTTTGTGTGCGGTCCATCCTAGACACCAATGAGTCAACAGAACCTCGAGTCACTCGACGTCGAGGCGATCCGCGAGGAGTTCCCCATTCTCGAGCGGGAGTTCGACGGCCAGCAGGTCGTCTACCTCGACAACGCGGCGACGACCCAGACGCCCGATCCCGTCGTCGACGCGATGAGCGACTACTACCGGGAGTCGAACGCCAACGTCCACCGTGGCATTCACCACCTGAGCCAAGAGGCCTCGGTCGCCTATGAGGAGGCCCACGACCGCGTCGCCGACTTCATCGGCGCTGCCGGGCGCGAGGAGATCGTCTTCACGAAGAACACGACCGAAAGCGAGAACCTGATCGCGTACTCGTGGGGACTGAACGAACTCGGCCCCGGCGACGAGGTCGTCCTCACGGAGATGGAACACCACGCCTCGCTGGTCACGTGGCAACAGATCGCCAAGCGAACGGGTGCGAACGTCGAGTACATCCGCGTCGACGAGACCGGCCGCCTCGATATGGACCACGCTCGCGACCTGATCGGCGACGACACCGCGCTCGTCTCCGCCGTTCACGTCTCGAACACGCTCGGCACCGTCAACCCGGTCGGCGAACTCACGGCCCTCGCCCACGAACACGGTGCGCTCTCCTTTATCGACGGCGCACAGGCGGTCCCCAACCGGCCCGTCGACGTCAGCGAGATCGACGCCGACTTCTATGCCTTCTCCGGCCACAAGATGGCCGGGCCCACCGGGATCGGCGTCCTCTACGGCAAGCAGTCGCTGCTCGAGGAGCTGGAGCCGTACCTCTACGGCGGCGGTATGATCCGGAAGGTCACTTTCGAGGACTCGACGTGGGGTGAGCTCCCCTGGAAGTTCGAGCCCGGCACGCCGCCGATCGCCGAAGCTGTCGGCCTCCATGCCGCGATCGACTGGCTCGAGGACCTCGGTATGGAACGGGTGCAGGCCCACGAGGAGGAACTCGCTGCCTACGCCTACGACCAACTCGCGGCCGAAGGTGACGTCGAGATCTACGGCCCCGAAGGCGGTGCCGACCGCGGCGGACTGGTCAGTTTCAACCTCGAGGGTGTCCACGCCCACGACCTGACGTCGATCCTGAACGACCACACGGTCGCCGTGCGGGCAGGCGATCACTGTACGCAGCCGCTGCACGACAAACTGGGCGTGCCCGCCTCGACTCGCGCGTCCTTCTACGTGTACAACACGCGCGAGGAAATCGACAAGCTGATCGACGCGCTGGACGACGCTCGCGCGCTGTTCGCGTAGGCTCCGCCACCAATATCTGCGGCTTTGGACAGCCCAAGCAAACCGAATAGCGGTTCGTATTCGGTGTGGGTCCGTCCGAAATGGCCTCGAGCAGGGAACCGCCAGCTACTACGGGGAACGACCAGTGGCCCCGATTGCAGTGGCTTTTTGATCCGGTCCCGATCACCGACAGCCATGCTCGAGGCAGTCCGAACCCGCGCTCGTCCCTATTTCGAGGACGCACCGCCGGCTCACGACTGGCACCACGTCCAGCGGGTCGACACACTCGCCGAAACGCTCTGCGAGCGCCATCCCGAGCCGGTCGACGAGCGCGTGGTGCGACTCGCCGTCGTGCTCCACGACATCGGCCGAGCGAGAGAGGACCGCGGCGAGACCGACGATCACGCACGCTGGGGGGCACGGAAAGCCGGGCCGATGCTGCGCGACTGCGGAGCCGAGGCGGAGACGATCGAACGGGTGCAACACTGCATTCGCGCGCACCGGCATTCGAACGACATCGAGCCTGCGACGCCGGCGGCGAAGATCGTCGCCGACGCGGACGACCTCGACGCGCTGGGTGCGGTCGGCATCGCTCGAGCGTTCGCCCACGGCGGCGCGATCGGGTCGCCAATTCACGATCCGGCGTGTCCGGTCGACGAGGACGACACCGAGGCCGGGGCAACGCAGTACAACCATTGCTCCACGAAACTCCTCGCACTGCCCGAGCGGCTGTACACCGACGCGGGTCGCGATCTCGCTGTCGACCGTGTGGCGTTCGTTCGGGATTTCCTCGAGCGGTTCGACAGAGAAGTCGACGGCGAGCGCTGACGGCGTCGGCTGATACGGTCTGCTGTCCCGACGTCCCGGCGCACTCACAGGACGGGTCACGGATGTGCCGGTAATGATTGACAGTAGTCCGTATGAATCCGTCACAGACCGACGTGATCGCCGGTTTCAGCCCCGGAACCCTTTTACAACTCACTGGCCTATCCGTATCTAACGATGGGACTGGGCTCTGATATGTACCGACAGCAGATCCTCGACCACTACAAGAACCCTCGGAACTACGGGGAACTCGAGGATCCCACGTTTACCCATATCGGCGAGAACCCGATGTGTGGCGATGAGATTCGTATGGACGTCAAACTCGACGACGACGAGGAGACGATCAAGCAGGTTGCCTTTTCTGGCGACGGCTGTGCGATCAGTCAGGCCTCCGCCAGCATGCTCTCGAAGGAACTCCAGGGCAAAACCGTCGACGAGTTGCTCGAGATGGATCGCGACGACGTGATCGACATGCTCGGCGTCGACATCTCGCCGATGCGGGTCAAATGTGCGGTCTTAGCCGAGAAGGTTGCCCAAGACGGCGCGGAGATCTATCAGGGAGACCTCGACGTCGAGAAGACGACGACCGAGGACGACTGACACGGTCTGCTGTTTTCGCGGTTCGGTCTCTGACCGGTTTCGCGGTTCGGTACCATCGTCTCGAGCGACGGCAGCCGTCTCGAGACGGTCGCACTCGTCGGTCGAAATGAGACTGCCAGGAAAAACGCCGCTGGGTCTAGCAGCCAGAGGTCCGCTTATTCCGGCTTCAGGCCTTCGTCCTGAACGCGCATGACGGCCTCGCCATCGGCAAGGTTCGGCGCGTCGACCAGCCGGACGATCCGCTTGTCGCCTTTGGACTTGCGGAGATAGATCCGGAACGTCGACTTGTGGCCCAGAATGTTGCCACCGATGGGCTGGGTCGGGTCGCCGAAGAACGAGTCGGGGTTGGAGGCGACCTGATTGGTGACGATGACGGCGCAGTTGTAGAGGTTGCCGACCTTATCGAGGTCGTGGAGGTGTTTGTTGAGCTTCTGCTGGCGGTCTGCGAGTTCGCCACGGCCGACGTACTCGGCACGGAAATGAGCGGTCAGCGAGTCGACACAGAGCAAGCGAACAGGGTAGTCGGACTCCTCGTGTTCGCCCGCGAGTTCCTTCGCTTTCTCGGCCAGCAGCATCTGGTGGTTGGAGTTGAACGCCTTCGCGACGTGGATCTTCTCGAGGAAGTCCTCGACGAGGTCGTCGACGGCATCTTCGTCGTCGGCCGACCCTTCGATTTCGCGGTCCTCGAGGGCTGCGTCGATCGCCTCGTCCGGCAGTCCGCGTACCATGTCGTCGATCCGCTCGGGGCGGAAGGTGTCCTCGCTGTCGACGAAGATACAGGAGCCGTGGAGGCCGCCGACTTCCTTCGGCAGCTGGACGTTGACGGCCATCTGGTGAGTTACCTGGGACTTGCCGGCACCGAACTCACCGTAGACCTCGGTGATCGACTGGGTTTCGATCCCACCGCCCAGCAGGTCGTCGACCTCGTCGATGTGCCAGCTGAGCTTGCCGATCTCGTTGCGGCGCTCGAGGACCGTCGAGCCGGTTTCGAAGCCACCGATGTCGGCAGCGTCGCGGGCAGCGCGGACGATGTCGGATGCGGTGGATTCGCCGACATCGGCCGTATTCGAGAGTTCGGAGGGGGAGGCAACGGCGAGACTCTGGAAGGAGTCGAAGCCTGCGTCGTGGAGTTTGTCTGCGGTCGCCGGTCCGACGCCGGGGAGCGTCTCGAGATCTGCTTCGGGCATACTCTGCCGTTGTGCTGGACCCCCCATAAACCCTCGTTAACAGGGGAGTGAAAGTGAAAGTGCTGGCGGGCGCGGGGGTGCTCCGAAACGACTGCACTACATTTATCAGAGAAGGCGCGCCTCGATGGCGAGAATCGACCCGAGCGGTGCAGGATGGATGTCAGCGATTCGGGTCGGCCGTCTCCCACTCGAGACAGGTGAGACGGTCGTCGTCGCTCCCGACGAAAAGCCGGCCGGATGCGACCGCGGGCGTGTCGCTGACGGCATCCGCGAGGGCAACGTGCCAGATCGGTTCGGCATCGTCAACGTCGATCCCGTAGAGCGACCCGCTCGCGTCGCCGACACAGCAGACATCGCCGACGACGACAGGTGCCGAGCGAACCGGGCCGTCGAGTTCGACGCCTTTGCGCGAGAACAGCCAGCCGCGTAGTTTGCGCCGGCCGACAGTCGTGTCGGTGACGTGGCAGTAGCCGTCGGTCGCGCCGACGAACGTCGTCTCGGCGGCCGCGAGCACGGTCGGCGACGTGGTGAATCCACCCTGTATCTCGTAGGTAAACCACGTCTGGCCGGTGGCGGCGTCCAGTGCGAGCATCGTCCCCGCGCGGTCGGCGACATAGACCCGATCCGCGGCGACCGTCGGCCCGGTCGTGACTGCACCGCCAGTCGGCGCAGTCCAGAGTTGGTCACTGGTCTCAGCCTCGAGTGCGAACACCGTCCCGTCTGCAGTCCCGGCGAACACCCGTTCCTCGGCCCACCGTCGATCCGGCCCCGATAGCTGGTCGGTTTCGAGCAGAGCCGTCTCGTCCGGTTCCGAAAGCGGGGACCCGGTCGATCGGCTTCGATCGACGTCCCGTCCATCGGCGACCGCCGGGGTACCAGTGACTGCCGAGTCGGTCTCGTGAGTCCACAGCACCGCGCCCGTCTCAGCTTCGAGCGCGGACAGTCCGGTTGTGTGACCAGCATAGAGGCGGCCGTCCGAGAGCGTGAGGTCAGACTCGAGGTCGGCCGGCAGCTCGACCTCCCACTCAACCTCGCCGGTAGCGGGATCGAGCGCGACGACCGTTCCATCGTCGGCCCCGACGTAAAGTCGGTCGCGAGTGACGACCGGTGTTGCGTCGGTTGCGGTCGGTGTCTCGAAAACCCACCGCCGACGGCCCGTTTCGGCGTCGAGCGCGTAGCAGTTCCCCCGAGTCGTGCCGACGTAGACGGTGTCGCGATCGCACACCGGCGATCCCGGCGGGCCGACGAGGTCGACAGTCCATGCTTCGGTGACGCGAGACGGCCCTTCGAGGTCGCGCTGGAGCCCCGAGTTATGTGGGTCTCCCTGCTGCTGGTTCCAATCGGTCACTACGTGTGGCTTCCGGCTGAATTGCTATAAGAAGGGTGGCTGTCACAGCACTGGCCCCGGCGGAGAATCGGAACAGAGTCGGGCCCGTCGAGACGCGATCGAGGGATGAACCGTTTTGTCCGGCAGTATCACGCCGTGTTCGTCAGGTTCACCGCGCGAGAACGCCACTCAGCGTGGAACAGTTGTCTGGGAGAGACAAGTCACCACGTTCGGATTGGAGGGATCCAGACTCGAGGAAAGACCCGGTTGCGCGGTCAAGCTTTAACCTGTTTTGTGCCCAACTAGTGTTGGACGTCCGAAAACGCCCTGAATGACAGTATGGTAGCCAACACAGCCGTCACACGCGACGATAACTACTGTGTCCGTCCCGGCGGTGTCCGCCGAGGAGATCCGAACGCCCGCGCCAGGGTCGGGCTGAGACAACACGGAGAGAACGACTCCCGAGTGGTCGACCGATGAGATTTCTCGAGGTGTTGCCGATGGTGTTCGTGATGATTGCGGGCCCACAGATCCTTAGCGCCATCTTTCTCGCAACGAGCAGAAACTGGCGTCGAAACTCCGCTGCGTTCGTCGGTGGTGCGGCCATCTCGATCTCACTGGTCGTCGCAGTTGCATACGAGGTAAGCGCCGGTGTGACCGAACAGGGACCATCGAATACGACGCTCAGCGCGATCGTCCTCGTCGCGCTCGTGCTCGCGATGGTCCATACTTATCTCACTCGAGAGACGTCAGAACCGCCACGATGGATGGGCAAACTCGAGACCGCGACGCCCCGGTTTTCGTTCAGACTCGGCTTTCTCCTGATGGGGTTTTTCCCGACGGATATCCTCACGTCGGTTGCCGTCGGCTCCTATCTGGCGGCCAGCGATGCGTCGTTGCTAGACGCCATCCCGTTTATTCTGTGTACGCTTCTGGTGCTTGCACTCCCATCGCTTACCCTGGTTGTGTTCAGTGAGCGCGCCGAAACCTTCCTTCCGAAGGCTCGCAACTGGATGGACGCGAATTCGTGGATCGTCAACGAACTCGTGATCCTCTTGTTCATCGCGATGTCGCTCAATAATCTTCTGGGCTGATACGGGTTCCTGTCACTGGGCACCGGTGGGCCCGCAGGATGGTCGTGGATGCACCGGCACTGACTGACAACAGACCGTATGAGTACCTAGACGAGGTCGCTCGACCAGCCAGTCTCCGCTGCATGCTGATTCATGTCGACGCTTGCCCAGTGACGGCCCTCATCTCCGTGCCATCAGATATTCTGTCTGAGCGCTTGTACTCTCCGAAAACGCTGAAAAGAACGTTATAACCGTTGGAAGCCTACTACACGACTGACCATGGAATTAAATTGGAAAGCAATCGTAATCGGATTCGCTGCCACCCTCGCCCTCGGAATCGTCAGTGGGCTCATCGTCGCGGGAACAGAACTCATGTCCCTGGCGACATCCTGGGCAATGATCGGCATCCTCGGCGGGCTCGTCGCCGGGTATCTCGCCGCTGGGACGGTGAGCACCGGCGCGGTCCACGGCGGCATCGCAACCGTCCTCGGATCGCTCATCACGCTGGCGATCGTGACGTTCACCACGCTGCTCTTTGCAGGGGTCGTCCCGACGTTCGGCGTGCTCGTCGGTGGCTTGCTGCTGATCGCGTTCTATGCCATCCCCGGTGCCCTCGGCGGCGCGGTCGGCTCGTGGGCACATGGACGCCGGGCCGCTCGGAAGGCCACCGGCGCACGGGCGTAAGCGAAATCAGCGGTTTACGACGTTTTTGATGAGTCACTCTCAGACACTGCGAGCCGGCAGAAACGCCCACCGAACGTTGCCAAGCCACCGGCTCACGGGTATGAAAGGGGGGAACGGCAGGAACGGGAGCAACTGGTGTATGGCGCAGTTGTGGTGATGATGTGACGTTTGGTGATGTGACGTCTTGGATTCCTGCCGCGTACTCCCCCGTACTCGTCGAACTGCTATACTACTGTCTCCAAAAGAATTTGGTATCTATGCTCGTGCTCCACGCTGGACACCGAACCGGCCTCAGTCGCTGAACCGATCACTCCCAGGGATGGGTTCCGCCCTCGCTGGGCCAGAGCGGATACCAGTACTCCTTCTCGCGCTCGAGTTCGAGTTCGCCGTCTAAGGCCGACTCGAGGGTAAACTCCGCGCTCGAGTCACGTTCCCGGCCGGATCGCGGGACGAACGGATAGAAGCGGCCGCGTCGGAAGGAGTAGATCCAGTAGGCAGGCCCGTCCCGGTTGCTATATGCGAACACGGCAGCGAGCAGCCGCGAGCCGTAGCCGTGTTCGATGAACGTGTCGGCGGCGAAGTGCATACTTGTAATGAGGTCTTCCGGATCGTCGTCCTCGAGGACGACCCAGTGGTAGCCGTGCTCGTCCGACGTGACCGAGAAGTCGGTTCCTGTCTCTTCCTGCCCGGCTTCGAGAATCGCCTCGACCTCGTCGACGGCGTCCCGGAAGTCGGCCGAGTCGACGCCAGAAAAACAGAGTGCGCCGACGTCGAGTGACTCGTAGCCCAGGTCAGCCTCCATCGTGAGGTAGGCGGTGCTCATTCCGAAGAGATCGTCGGGGTCGGCGTCGCGTCCGGCGTCGGTCTCGGCGCGCATCCCGAGGACAGCGCGGAGCCCATCCAGCAGTCCCATAGGTTCTGTGAGCGGTGTGATCCCTTAGAAGGTCTGCATTTCGCGCTCGAGGTCGCGGAGCTGTTCGACACGCCGTTCGGTCGACGGATGCGTGCTGAAGAGTCGGCCGATGACGCCGGACTTGATCGGGATGATGAAGAAGGCGTTCATCTCGGCTTCTTCGCGTAGGTCCTCTTTTGGAACCTTGTCCATCTGGCCCGAAATCTTCAGCAACGCGGAGGCAAGCGCCGAGGGGTTGCCGGTGATCGCAGCCGCGCCGCGGTCGGCGGCGAACTCGCGATAGCGCGAGAGCGCCCGGATCAACAGATAGCTGATGATCCAGACGACCAGCGAGACGAGGATCGCGACCACGATACCGCCGCCACCACCTTCGCGGCCACGGCCGTGCCCGCCGCCGAAAAAGGCTCCCCAGCGGACCATCATGAACGCGATCGTCGAGAGAAAGGAGGCGATCGTCATCACCATCATGTCTCGGTTCTTGACGTGGGCAAGTTCGTGTGCGAGGACGCCGTCGAGTTCGTCCCGCTCGAGCGTCTTCATGAGCCCGGTCGTCACGCAGACAGCGGCATTGCGCTGATTGCGCCCGGTCGCGAAGGCGTTGGGGACGCTCGAATCGACGACTGCCACTTTGGGTTTCGGGAGATCGGCCTGCTGTGAGAGCCGTTCGATCGAGGCGTGCAGTTGCGGATACTCGTCGCGCGAGACGGTCTTTGCGCCCATACTCTTCAGCGTGAGGGTGTCGCTGAAGTAGTACTGGACCAGCGAGAAGCCACCGAACAGCAGCGCGAAGAAGAACAGTCCGCCGCCGACGTAGGCGGTAATCACGCCGGCGAAGACGATGTACAGCGCAAACAGCAGGAACATCGTCACGAACATCCGAAATCGTAGTCCCCAGTCCGCCTGCCAGTTCATATCGATAGGTATGGGCCGCGACGGAATAAGCATCACCACCGAACCGATAGCCCCTGCCCGTCTTCGACTACCGAGTGAACCCCTTCATTTCGTATGGAAACCGTGTGACTGAGTCACGTCTGACACAATCGAATCGGCGGCCCGTCTGACAGGCGTCTGCTACGTTGGCCGACCCGATCGACGCCGGCTCGAGAAGACGAGCAACGCGGACGAACGTAACCAGTCGGAACGCGGCTCTTAACTCGCTGAGATTCCAAACGAGGCTAATGAGTGAGTCGCGTGCGTTCTGCCCCCGATGTGGGGATGCAGTACCCGAGCGATCGGCGAGCGACGCGAACGATCCGTTGCGGCCCGGTGCAGAAGTCGAACTCTGTGATTCGTGTTACTTCGAGGACTTCGACTTCGTCGACGCGCCGGACCGAATCGACGTTCGCGTCTGTTCGCGGTGTGGGGCGGTCTATCGCGGGAATCGGTGGGTCGACGTCGGTGCCGAAGACTACACGGACATCGCCATCGAGGAAGTCAGTCAGGCGCTTGCCGTCCACGTCGACGTCGAAGACGTCGCCTGGCAGATCGATCCCGAGCAGGTCGACCAGAACACGATCCGGATGCACTGTTATTTCACTGGCATCGTCCGCGGGACGCCAGTCGACGAGCAAGTGACGGTCCCCGTTAAGATCGCCCGCCAGACCTGTACCCGGTGTGGACGGATCGCTGGCGACTACTACGCCAGTATCGTCCAGATCCGCGCCGAGGATCGCACCCCGACGAGCGACGAGATGGAACGGGCAAAGGAGGTCGCGAATCAGACCGTCGCAGACATGGAGGCAACGGGCGACCGCAACGCCTTCGTCACCGAGGTCGGCGAGACCGACGACGGACTCAACATCAAGGTCTCGACCAACAAAATCGGCAAGAAGATCTCGAACAAGATGGTCGAGGAGTTCGGTGGTACCGTCAACGATGCCGAAACCCTCGTCACGGAAGACGAGGACGGCAACGAGGTCTACCGTGTCACGTTCGCCGTCCGCCTGCCGCCCTATACCCCCGGCGACATCATCGACCTCGCCGACGACGACGGCGGTCCCGTCCTCGTCCGCAGCGCTCGCGGCAATCTCAAAGGTATTCGCGTGACGACTGGCGAACGATACGAGGCAAGCTACGAAGAAGGCAACTCGCCGGAGGCACGCAAACTCGGCGAGTTCGAGGACGCGACCGAAGCCACTGTCGTCACCGTCGAAGACGACAACGCCGTACAGGTACTCGACCCTGAGACCTTCCAGGCGAAAACCGTCGCGCGGCCGGACTACTTCGATCCCGACGCCGAGACCGTCCCCGTACTGAAGAGCCGGGCCGGACTGCACATTCTGCCCGACGAGCGCGATGACTGAGGACGCGGACGACCAGCCGGCGGCCGAGGACGCTCACGACCTTGAGCCCGCAGCCGACGCCGTCCTCGAGCGGGCGGCGGCCGACGCCCCGCTGGCCGCGATTGTCGACAAACCCCGGACGGAGACGGCTATCGAGTCGCTGCGCGCTGAGGGCGTCTACGACGAGTCGCGGCGCGTCTGCGAAGATGGCCCTAACAGAAACGCCCTCCCGATTACGGAACCGCCAACGGAGACACAGGTCCACGAAGTCGTCCGCCAACTCGAGCCCGAACGCCGAAATCCCGATCTCGAGGACCTGCTGGCCGACCGGGGCTGGAGCGATGACGATCTCGAGTCGGCCCCGGGCTCGTGGGCAGTGATCGGATCGGTAATCCTCGTGACCGTTCCCGAGGACTGTCCCGACGAGACGGCGGTCGGCGAGGCCTTACTCGAGTTACACGGCGAGGCCGACAGCGTACTGGCCGATGCGGGGATCGCAAACGACGGCACAGCGGGCACCTACCGCGAGCCCCGCACCCGACTACTCGCCGGAGAGCAGGACACGGAGACGATCCACACCGAACACGGCACCCAGTACGGCCTCGACCCCACGAAAGTGATGTTCTCGCCGGGGAATCAGGCCGAACGCGCCCGGATGGGCGAAATCGTCGACGCCGACGAGCACGTCTTCGATATGTTCGCCGGGATCGGCTACTTCACGCTGCCGATAGCGCGGGCCGGCGCACAGGTCACTGCGACCGAACTCAACCCGACGGCGTTTCGCTATCTGCTCGAGAACGCCATGCTCAACGATGTCGGCGACCGGATCGATGCCTACATGACCGACTGTCGCGACCTCGCCGGCGGCCTCGATGTCGATCGGGTCATCATGGGCTACTACGGCAGTTCGGACGACTCGAGCGACGACGACAACGAAGGGGCGGGCACGCGAACCGACGAAGCACACGAGTTCCTCCCCGACGCGCTCGAGGCGCTTTCTCCCGGCGGCGTCGTCCACTACCACGAGGCGACACCGGAAGCACGGCTCTGGGACCGCCCGCTTGCTCGCCTCGAGCGGGCCGCCGATGCGGCCGGCCGCGACCTCGAGGTGCTCGAGAAACGGCGAGTGAAAAGCCACAGCGCAGGTGTCGCACACGTCGTCGTCGACGCCCGGTTCGACTGAGACGCGGGACACAGCGTGGTCGAGGCGCTGGCCGGCTCCGGTCGTGACATTGATACTTGCGGGGCCGTAGTCGTCGACTATGGACAAGAATCAGGTCATCGCGCTCGTCTTCGCGTTCCTCATGGTGTCCTCGATGGTGGCATGGGGCGCGACAGCCATCTTCTAGGCTCTGGCTCGTGACATCCCTCTGTCAATCGTAAGTATTTACTGCTGACTAGTCAGTCTGACAACTAGATGACCGACGAGCCAGCACGTGCGCTTCGCTATCTCTCCGGCTCGACTGTCCGGCCCACGATTCTCGAGCGGCTCGTCGACGGGACCGCCCAGCCGGCCGAGCTGGTCTCGGTTGCCGACGTCTCCCGGACGACCGTCCACCGGACGCTCTCCGAACTGGTCAAACGCGACTGGGTTCGGCGGGTCGACGGCGGGTACGAAGTGACCGCGATCGGCGAGCTGGCACTGCAAACGTACGAGCGCGCACATAACCGACTCCAAACGCTCGAGCGACTCGAGCCGTTCTGTGCTCACGCCGAAGACACAGCTGCTGAACTCGACCTCGAGTGGCTGTGCGGGGCACGGCTGGCGACGCCGACCGAGACGAACCCCCAGTATCCGCTCGAGTGGTACGGCGATCGGCTCGCGGCCCTCGAGCCGGCCGGCAAGCACACGCGGCTGCGTGTCACCACACCAGTGCTCACCCGACAACTGCTGGCTGTCCACGAGCCGATCGCCGACGCGGGAACGCCGACGGAATTCGTCGTCGACGAGGCAGCCCTGCGAGCCGTCGCAAGACAGTCACCCGATCAGTTGCACGCGTCACTCGAGTGCGACGCGTTCGAACTGTACGCCGCGTCGGAATCGCCATCGCTGGGAATGACGCTCGGCGAAGAGCGGACGCTTCTTCGTGCGTACGACAACAGCCGTCTCGTCGCCGTCCTTGAGAGCCCGGACGATCGGCTTCGTGAGTGGGCGGCCGATCGATACAGCCGACTTCGGGACGGCGCACGGCAGGTAACCGGCGAGACGCTCAGGTCCCTGTCCTGACGGTCACGAGGACGCTATACCGACGCCGTCGCTCACGCTCGCCAGTCGTCGGGCAGGTCGCCCGCGACTGCCGAACTGTTACACACCGTGCAACATGTTACGCGAGACAGATAATTGAGCGCTGGCCGTCTCGGCCCAACCGACGGCAGCGGCGGTGGACCGGGGTCGAGGTCATGCCTATTCGTCCACGACGGGACTGGTCCACCGCGAATCGGCCGTCATACGGTTTGCTGTACCGATGTCCCGGTGCAACCGCAGGGCGGTCGCGGTTGCACCGGCACTGACTGACAGGAGACCGTCTCACTCGTCGGTATCCCAGACATCCGCCAGCGGGCTGGAGCGGGATGATCGCCGCGACCGCCGCGATCGTGACGAGGTTCTACTGTCATGTCCCGCATCCGCCTCAGTGGCGCGACTCGAGCGTGACGTCCCCGCCGATCGTGCTGTCCTCGTTGCACCGCCGAGGGCCGCCTGTGGATCAAACGCGGGGAGTTCCGGCTGTTCCATGCGATCGACCTGCGCCGCAAACCAGTCAGGCATGTCCGTCCGCGCGCGCTCGAACAGATCCACCAGACTCGAGTCCGCGAGATACGTCGCCCCGTAGTCATCTGGGGCGCGAACGACGCGGCCACAGGCCTGAATGACCGTGCGAAGCGTCGTCCGGTAGTACCACGCCCACTGTCCCTCCTCGAGCCGGTGGGCGACGCGCGAGTCGCCGGTGTTGAGGAAGGGAGCCTTACAGAGCACCTGCCAGCGACAGAGTTCGCCCTTCAGATCGAGTGCTTCCTCCATCTTCACCGAGAGGAAGACATCGGGGTCGTCGCTGGCTTTCCAGGCCTCGAGTGCAGCGTCGCGACCGTCGCGGTCGTGGGTGCGGATTCGATCGCCAACGCCGAAATCGACCAGCAGGTCGGCGAGGCGTTCCTGAATATCGTAGGAGTGGGCGTGGATCAGTCCCTTCTCGTCGGGATGATGGGCCATTAGCCGGACGATCGTCCGGGCGATCTTCGGCGTCGTCTCGTCGCGGTGCTCGTAGGTCATCTTCCCCTGTGTCACGTCGTACAGCGGCCGGTTTTCGACGGGGAAGGTGTGTTCGACGTCGACCAAGGCGACCCGGTCGGGCTCGAGGCCGACCTGTCGACAGAAGGCCGCCTTGTTTAAGATCGTCGCCGACAGCAGCGCGAACTTGTTGCCCCGATCCCAGACGGTGTGCTGGAGGTATTTTTCGGGGTTCATCGGCTTGATCGTCAGCGGGCCGCCTGCGGGGTCGTCGGCATCGGCGCTGGCGTCGCGAGTGCGTGGCTCGGACTGGTCGACCAGCCACGTCGTCGGACTTTGCGGATCGCGGTAATCAGAGACGAACCACTCGAGTTCGCCGATGAGTTCCTGTAACCGATCGCGTTCACGCACGTCGGCGGGCGAGAGCGTCTCCTGTGCGAGCAGGTCGTCTTTCCGGCGTGTACAGGTTCCCGCCAGATTGTCGGCGTAGCGGGCAGCGCGTTCGACAGAGTCGATCTCCGTGACGCGAAGGTCGTCCCAGAACGGCACGGTTCGGGGACCGAGTTGGATCGTCGCGTACATCTCGGCCCACTCGGCGAGGCCGTGGGCCTCGTCGACGACGACGACGTCGCGTTTCCGGAACACCTCGCTGCCGGCGGTCTGCATGAAGTAAGCAAGCGTCATCGCCGCGATCTCGCGGTTCGACGCGATCGCCCGGTCGGAGAAGTACGGACACCGATGCTTGACCGAGCAGTCGTAGCCCCGCTCGCGGACACAGGGGGCCTGATTGACCGGCGTGTCGCGCTCGTCGGGCAGGATGCAGGTGTAGTTCGACTTGCCGCGGATGACGTTGAGGTCGGCCAACAGGTCGTCAGCCGCCACGTCGTCTAACTGAGAGACCTGCGGCGTCGTGTAGTAGGCCCCCGTGGCGTCGCTGGGATCGCCTTCGTCGGCCCGTCGGGCACAGCCAGCGACGGCGCGCGCGAGCAGTGACTTGCCACTGCCCGTCGGCGCGCGAACGAGCACGACGTCGTTGCCGGCCGCGAAGGCGTCTCGAATGTCGCGCAGTGCCTGCTCCTGTGCCCCGCGGTAACTCGGCGCGGGAAACTCCTCGAAGAGCCGCTCGGGAATCACCGTTCGTCTCACGGCGCGGCCACGTCCTAAAAGCTGCGGACCGTCGCGCCGTGTGTGACTGACCCGTGCCAGCAACCTCACTCATCCGCAGGTGAAACCGGCGGCTACCGATCGGTATTAGCCGCCTACGAAACGTGGGCGGTCGACAGAAGGCCGGTAGTCGACCGATTACAAAGACGAAATCCGCCCTCGAACTGACGTGCGGAAGGGTCGCTCAGCGGAAGAGCACCGCGGTGCCACCTGGCTCCGCGGCGGCACTTTGCCCCGTGGCGTTCAAATCCCACCCCTTCCGCTTGCGGTTGCTGCCGTGGCTGTGGCTGCGGTCTCGCGACCGCACGCAGTGTTATTGCCGCCACACTCCCCCGTCACGACGCTTTTAACGCGACCTGAGTTGTGAGGTCTCGTCGTCGACCTGTTCGAGCCGCTCGACATCCGCTGCCGTCGGATAGTCAGGCAGTGCCTCGAGACACGGATAACACAGTAGATGCGAAGTGCCGTCCTCGAGATCCAGCGTGATCGCGGTTCCGACGGTGCCGGCGTCGGTCCCGAACGACCAGAGATTGGCGATTCCGCCCGAAATCGTGACCGTTCGGCCACAGCCGTCACAGGAGGCTTTCGACATACCTGTGTGTGGGTGTCGAACGATGAAAGCCGTTCGCCTATCGCTGGGCGGCTGTGTTCGTGTGGCGAGAGCCCGCACAGCGGTTATACGACCCAGCGGTGTAGCGCCGCATATGGAGGTGAACTGCGAAGGCTGTGCAGGCTGTTGTCTGGACTGGCGAGCGCTCCTCGAGGACGACGCGGACGCTCGAGACGCTGTCGATGGCCACCGGCGGCGTGAGGTGTTCGAGGACGAACCGTCGGCCACACCATCCCGGGAGCCGCTCGACGACGATCCCACCTTCGTCCCACTGACCCGCGACGAGGTGCGGGCGTTTCTCGAGGCCGGGATGGGCGCGGCCCTGACCCCGCGGTTCTGGCACGCCCGCGGCGAGCGTGAGGAACCACGTTCTACGGACTCCTCGAGCGGAGATGCGCCGCAAGCGGGCGTCGAGATCGACGGCCACACCGTCGCCGCCGTCGCGGGGCGGCCGGCCTTTTTCATCGGGCTCCGAAAGCCGCCGAAGCCGGTGGCTCCGTTCGGTCGCGACGAGCCGACGTGGCTGCCGACCTGTGTCTTCCTCGATCCGACGACGCTCCAGTGTCGGATCCACGAGGACGACCTGTTTCCCGACGAGTGCGGTGCGTATCCGGAACACAACCTCGCACTCGCACACGAAACCGAGTGCGAGCGCGTCGAGTCGGCCTTCGGCGGCGACCGACTGCTCGACGCCGACCACGACGATCCCGACGGCCTCCTGTTGGGCTCGCAGGCGATCGGAGCGAAGCTGTTCTGTCATCCACGACCGACCGCCCTCGAGGGAGTCGTCGAGCGGGCCGCAGCCGGCGAGCTCACCCGCCAGGACCGCGCCGAGGCGATCGCGGTCGCCGCGGCCTCGAGTCCCGGAACGCTTGCGATTTCCGACTTTCACTACGAGCAGGCAAAAGAGCGGATGCTCGCGGATGCGGACGCCGACACGGAGCCCGCCGACAAGGCGTCGTGGGTCGGGCCGGCGATCCGCGACTGGGATGAGCGCTGCCGGGCGGCCGGCAAGGCGGTGCCGTCGCCGACCATCGCCGACGCCGTCGAACGCGAGCGGGGCGCACCCGAAACGCCGGGTTGGGACGTCGAGTGACGTTAAGAGCGTTCGCTCCGTACCGAGTGTATGCGCGTACTTGTAACTGGAGCGACCGGATTCGTGGGCCGGCGGCTCGTGGCCGCCCTCCTCGCGAAGACGACCCACGACGTGACGGTCCTCGTGAGAGACGCCGCGAGCTACGACCCGCCGGCCGGCGTCACTGTCGTCGAAGGGGACGTCCTCGAGCCGGGGAGCTTCGAGGCGGCGCTGGCGGACGCTGACGTCGCCTACTATCTGATCCACGCGATGGGGGCCAGCGGGGACTTCGCCGAGCGGGATCGGCGCGCCGCACGGAATTTCGAACGGGCCGCGAGCGAGACCGGCATAGAGCGGGTGATCTATCTAAGCGGGCTCGGCAGCGAGGGCGACACGCTCTCGAGTCACCTCGCCTCGCGCCGGGAAGTCGAGACGCTGCTGCGGGCGGGCAGCGCCGACGTGACCGTTCTCAGGGCAGCGATCATCATCGGTGACGGCAGCGCGAGTTTCCGGCTGATCTACCAGCTTGCGACGCGGCTCCCGGTGATGATCACCCCACAGTGGGTCGATACCGACTGCCAGCCGATCGCGATCGACGACGTGGTCGCCTACTGTCTGGCAGTGCTCGAGCAACCGGAGACGGCCGGCGAAACGTACGAGATCGGTGGGCCAGACGTGCTCACCTACCGTGAGATGCTGCTCCAGACGGCCGAGATCGCGACCGGTCGCCGCCCGCTCATCATCTCCGTGCCGGTCCTGAGTCCGCAACTCTCGTCACACTGGGTCGGCCTCGTCACTGACGTTCCCAAGGAGGTCGCCTACCCGTTGATCGAGGGCGTGCGCAATCGCGTCGTCGTCACGGACGACCGCCTCGAGCGGCTCGTCGAACTCGAGCTGACGCCATTCGCGGTGGCGGTCCGGCGTGCCGTTGGTGTCGAGTTAGGCGGTGCCGAGGCGGTCGGCCACGCCGAGACGGCAGCGCCGACGAAGCGGGGCGGGAAATGACGGAGTCACTGGAGTACGGCGAGACGTGGGTCTACGAAAGCCTTCTCGGAACGGTTCCCGGCGTGCGTGTCTCGAGCCGGACGGCGATCGGACTCCAGTTTCTCGGCTTCGAGGCGGCGATCCTCGCTGTCGCAGCGATCTACGACCTCTGGGCGGCGGTCGTCCCTGGAACGGTCGCCGTCGTCGTCGCGACGGTCGGGAGCTGGCTCATGCTGCGGTTCAGCCGAACTGTTCGGGATCTTCCCACGCCGACGGCGTACCGCCGGTTGTTGTTCGGCTCGAGTATCGACGTCGTCCTCGGCGTGATGGCGTTCGTCGCGCTCGTCACCTATCTGTTCGTCGTCGATCCGCAGGGGAGCGAAGCCGGGTCAGCACTCCTGGTCGAACTCTTCGGGGTCGACCCGCCGGCGCTTGCGATCGGCCTCGCGTTGCTCGTCCTCTGGGACGTGGTGTATCGGATCGGAACCTGCTGGTGGGCGAGCGTCGTTGGACTGTGGCGGGCACTCACCTACGAGTTCGAACCAGAACCGACGCGAGCATACCAGCGCATCGACGCGATCAACGTCGGCTTCGCGGCGGTACAGTTGCTCTTGGTGCCACTCGTCGCGGATCGCGTGGTGTTACTCGTCGTGCTCGTGGGTCACGTCGTCGCAGTTGCGGTCGTTGCGACGCTCTCGATTACGATTCAGGGACGGCGAAAAACGATGACTGCAGTGTCTGTCGATCACCGCTAGTTCGACTTGATCTGCTCGAACGTATCGAGCAAGTCCTCGGCGGAGTCGCCGGCATCGTACTTGACCTCACCGTGGTAGATCGTCCGCTCGTCGTCGAAGTCCGTATCGACCGTCGAGGCCTGCTTTTCGCGACGCTCGTGCTCGTCTTCGTCATAGGCACCCATTGACATGGTAAGTATACTCATAGTACGGCGGACGCGACTATTAATGTAACGGTCGTTCATACCCGGTCGCGGCTCACGCCAACTGAGGCGGAAGCGAGTTGCTCGAGTGGGAGTGCTCGAGCGAATCTGGTCACACAGCAGAAGGCAGCGAGACAGCGAACGATATATGCACCCGCACACCCTAGCAACGTGCGTGGCACGGCCGCTTCGCTTTCGATACTCGCCCCAGTCGTGGAACGACGGGCGCATCCACCAAGAGATCCTCCAGCCGCTCCAGTCGAACATCGGTGCAGAATCCGTCACACCCTGGTTCAAGATCGGCGGCAACTGGCAGGCACATCGCTTCGAGATGCAAAACGGTGACGTCGCGCTCTTTACACACGCAAACGGCGACGCCTACTGGATGGGCAACACCGAAACGCCCTCCGCGCTGTGGAAAACCGACAAGTTCGGCTGGCGGGACGTCCCCCATCACGTCGCACGATGGGCGAAGCGGGAACTGACCGCGACGCTCCACGAGCGGTCCCCCTGGCTCGCGGACTACCCGCACCTCTCGTGGTTTTTCCTGCCCGTCTTCATGTCCAAAGACGGCCGCGACTCTACTCGCACGTTCTTCCGGGACCACGCCGCGGGCTTTCCCGACGCCGACCACCGGGAGACGACCCAGTTTTTCGAGGACTTCCTCTCGACCGGCGTTTTAGACGAGCATCGACACGTCATGTCGGGGAAACTCGGCACCAGCGATCACGTCGACCGCGTCCGGATGAGCGCCGCGATGGCCGAGTTCATTGCCGCGAAACTGCTGACCGACGCCGGCTACGATGTCGTCCCCGAAATCGAGGTCACGACCGGTCACTCGCTCGATTTCCGGGCCGAAAACGACGATACCAACGTCCTCGTCGAAGTCACCCGACCACAGCCGCCGGGCACCCGCGCCGCCACCGGCCCCGTCGCCGCCGTCCGTGACACCGCCGAGACCAAGACCAACGGCCAGTTGGCCAACCACGGCGGCGGCGCAACCCTGTTCGTCGACTGCTCAAGCTTTCGGGACGACGAGTGGGCCGCCGTCCGCGGCGAACAACCCGACGTGCGCCACCGCCCAGCCGTCGTCTACCGCACCCGACCGAACGGCCATGTCGAAGGCTACCGGAAAGGTGCAGTTCCGCTCGAATTGGACGACGTCCTGACGGTGCTGGACTGATCCGGCACGACTCCCTCGACGCCCGGTTCCGTCGGCTGATACTGCCGGACAGAACGACGTGAAGATCGGTCGCGCTGCTGCGGCCGTCACCGGTGGGACGGCCGCGAATCCGCGACCGACTTCGTATTGACTTCTGTCCGACAGTATGACAACCAGTACGGGAGAGTTGTACGTATTTGTGATCTGAGATAATAACACTTGACATCCTCCTCCGCGTGAACGCGGAGGAATCCCGAGCGGTGGGAGTTTCAGGTTTGCAACCATGGATACCGCCACTTTACGGGAGTTTGCATCTAACCCAGTCGTCGTGGTCGGTGGCTGACTGGCGTTCATGAGAACGGATTTCTCGTGCAGCCCATCAGAAATCTTCAATTTCTGAGGACGGTGCCAAACCGCCGTTACTCCTATCCTCAGCGTCATTGACTCCCGGTTGTTGTTTTTGCCAGCAGGGAGCCACTGACACGTTGACAGACTTGGAGGTATCGTCGTGCTTGCTCAGGCCGACGGGCACAAGACGAACCCTTCGTGGATTTGCGTTCACCGCGTCGGCATTTCGGATACTGCCTCGTTACGAGGGCGGACAGGCCGCCTCCGAAGGTCGTTCGAAATCCGCTCCGTTCCGACCTGACCTTGCCATTGTGTAGGGGTTCCTGTGAGTTGAATGTTTAGGATTGGAAACTCGGCTATGCTATTGTCGGTGGAACGTATCATTGAGTGACGGCGCGTATCCACGGCGTGAACGCCGTGGTATTGCGCCTGTTCAGCGTATAACCACGCGTGTAGCAGTCCTCGAGGATCACAGCGAACGGCTCTCCATCGAAGCGGTCGACACACCGGAGCCAGACCCGAACGGCGCGGTCATCACGGTCGATCTGAAAGACGACAAACGCGAGGAGATGACCGACGTCGAGACGGTCGGCATTCTAGTTATCGATACTGTTTGATCGGCCAATAGAAGTAGCATACCGCTCGCTTCGCGAGCGGTTTCACCGAGCGCGCCGCTGGCGCGCTCGGCCTTTTTCATCAAAGTTTTTGCGCGGGGTTCGACCGAGCGCAGCGAGGGAGGACCCCGCGTAAAAAGTTTGGTTAGAAGGAAACGGCGTCGGGCGAGTACGGACTCCCGACCGGTGTCGGGTCACGGTCGCTGTAGCCGACGCGGCCGACAGCCTTGTTGCTGACAGCAGAGTAGACGGCGAGACGCGCGTCTTCCGGGTGCTCGAAGGTTTCGGACTCGAGGCGGGCGAGTACGTCGCCGACCGTTTCGGACCCGTTGGGGAGTTCGAGGGTCCGGTCCCCGTATTCGTCGATCAGTTCCTCGGTCGTGGCGGGGTAGTCGTGGTCGTCGATGACGTCGCCGGTGCCATTGAGCAGCATTACGCCCTATCATCCGTGAACGATAATTATAAACATTGTCCATGCATGTTTTCTAGTCTCACTAGGTTCCTTATATGCCTAGTAGACAGATATCATACATATTCTCGTCCGAGGACGGTACAGGTCCGGAGAAACGCCTTTAGGAGCGGCCCTGTTCGGGTACGATATGCCATACGCGGACTTACACGTCCATACTACCCGCTCGGACGGGAGCCTTCCACTCGAGGCGGTCCCCGAGGTCGCGCGTCGTGACGGCGTCGACGTCGTCGCGGTGACGGACCACGACCGGGTCCAGCCGTTCGATGGCCCGGTCGTCGAACGCGACGGCGTGACGCTGATCCACGGCATCGAGTTACGGGTCGGGACCGACGCCTCCCAGCGAATCGATCTGCTGGGCTATGGCCTCGAGCCGAGTGCAGAACTCGAGGCGATCCTCGAGTCGATCCAGGAAAACCGCATGGAGCGCGGCCGGGCGATCGTCGACTGCGTGGAGTCGCGGCTAGGCGTCGATCTCGGCGTAACGATCGACAGCGGGTTCGGACGGCCACACATCGCGCGGGCGATCGACGCCCATCCCACTATCGAGTACGACTATCAGGGCGCGTTCGATCACCTCATTGGCTCCGACTGTCCGTGTTACGTGCCACGTGAGGTCCCATCGTTCGAGCGGGGGCGGGCGGCACTGGCCGAGTCGTGTCGACTCGTCTCGCTTGCCCATCCGTTGCGGTACCGCGATCCCGAGCAAGCACTCGCACTGACGGCCGACCTTGACGCCGTCGAACTCCAGTATCCGTACGGTCGCGACATCGACCGCACGCCAGTCGAACACGCGCTCGAGCGTCACGATCTGCTCGCCACCGGCGGTAGCGACGCACACAACGAGCGCCTTGGTATCGATGGGCTCTCCCGGGGGGCCTACGAGCGCCTCGAACTGACAGCCGACGGTACTAACTGACCGCGAGCGGAGGGTTCAATGCGTCGTGGCCCGTACGGCCGAGTATGAACTGCCACTACTGTGACCGCGAAGCTGCCTTCGCAGCCGAGTCCGATGGACTGAAAGTCGGTCTCTGCGAGGAACACTTCCGCGGGCGGTTACAGGAGCTCGCTGAAGCTGATGGGCTCGAGAGCCTCAAAGAGAAAGTCGACGTCGACCGCGCCGAATAATTACGCCGTTCGACCGGCGTCGACGTCGATGGCGTCGACCGGACAGACGTCGACACAGAGCATACAATCGATACACTGGGCCTCGTTCGCGGGGTCTGCCTTTTCTTCGCTTTCGGGATGACCCGGCGTGTCGATCCACTCGAAGACGTCGACCGGACAGTCCTCGACGCAGGCTCCGTCGGCCAGACAGATGTCGAAATCGACCGCGACGTGCGTGCCGTGAATCCCGAGTTCTTCGGGTTCGTCGACGGGGCCCCAGACCGAATGTCCGTTGTGTTCGTCGACCTGTTCCCGGTTCTCGGTGAACTGTGGATCAATAGCCATGACTAACATGGTAGATGCGAGACGCGCACTTAAAATTGCGTACTCATCTCATTGGGAGTCGATCGGCACTCGAGTGGGGCCCAACTCGAACGACGCCCGTGAACGCACCGCTTTTGCACGTTCCGTCAGTAACTCCGGTATGGACCTCACACATCGTCCGCGACGACTCCGGCAGGACCGAGTTCGCGACCTCGTCAGCGAGACGAGCCTCGAGCCGACCGACCTGATCGCCCCGGTGTTCGTCGACGCGACGACCGACGAGCGCGTCCCCATCGAATCGATGCCCGGCCACGAGCGGGTGCCGATCGACGATGCTGTCGCCCGTGTCGAGGAAGTCCTCGAGACCGGCGTCGAAGCGGTCATGCTGTTCGGCATTCCGGAATCAAAAGACCCCGAGGGAACCCGCGCCTGGGCCGACGACGGCGTCATTCAGGAGGCGCTGCGCCAGGTGACGAGCGAAACCGACGCCTACGTCATCACCGACGTCTGTCTCTGCGAATACACCGACCACGGCCACTGCGGGCCACTCGAGGAGGAACTGCGCGGCGATGCGCTCGCGGATGGGCCAGTCTGTGAGCCGACGATGACCGTCGACAACGACGCGACGCTCGCGGCGCTCGAGAAGATCGCTGTCTCTCACGCCCGCGCAGGCGCGGACATGGTCGCGCCGAGTGGGATGATGGATGGCATGGTCGGTGCGATCCGATCGGCGTTAGACGAGGCGGGATTCGAGCACGTCCCCATTATGAGCTACGCGGCCAAGTACGAGAGCGCGTTCTACGGGCCTTTCCGGGACGCAGCCGACGGCGCACCCTCGTTTGGCAACCGGCGACACTACCAGATGGACCCCGCAAACGCCCGCGAGGCGCTGCGGGAGGTCCGACTCGACGCCGAGGAGGGCGCAGATGTCATGATGGTCAAGCCCGCCCTGCCGTATCTCGACATCGTCAGCGCCATCCGCCGGGAGTTCGATCATCCCGTCGCAGCCTACAACGTCTCCGGCGAGTACGCCATGCTGCATGCCGCCGCCGAGAAGGGCTGGCTCGATCTCGAGGCCGTGGCGCTCGAGTCGCTCCTGTCGATCAAACGGGCCGGTGCGGATCTAATTTTGACCTACTTCGCGGAAGACGTCGCACGACAACTGTAGCGGCGATCGCCGCCGTCGTGCGTCAGCGAGGTGCCCGTTAGTTGCGACTCGGGACGGCTCGATAGACGAATGTCAAAATTAGATCCGGCCGACAGCACATGGTGGCAAGATCTGCCGCGCGCGAGCGACGGGCCGCCGAAATGCCCCACGACGACGGTAGGAGACCCGGCTGTTCCCCCGCTGATGCGGTGCGTCGACGATCGAGGACGTTGACAAACGCGTAAAATATAACCGCAGCGGGAAACAGCCTCCATCGCTGCGACCCTTATACACATTATATCTAATTTAGCTTTGTCCACATGGGCCTATTACAGGATGTATTCTGGACAAACAACAACGATAATCCTTAAATGCTACAAGAGCTACGAGTTGAAACGTGATTTGGAATACGAATGCGGTGTTGATTGCAGGAGAAAAGCACGATCATTCGATCGATAGCGCGTGCGGTGTGTGGACTCTCGAGGTGAGCGCCTGATGGACGCGACGCTCCTGCAGGCCGAGACCGAGCTGCTGATGGAGTCGATCAACTACACGTGGATCCTGATCGCCACGTTCCTGATCTTCTTCATGCACGCCGGCTTTGCCATGCTCGAGGCGGGGCAGGTTCGCTCGAAGAACGTGGCGAACCAGCTGACGAAGAACCTGCTGACCTGGAGCGTTGGCGTGACGGTGTTTTTCCTCATCGGCGTCGGCATCGAGGGCGTCGTGGCTGGAAGCGGCTTTACGCCCGGCTTCCAGAGCGATCCGGCCGGCTGGATGGACTGGCTGTACGGCGCGGTCTTCGCGATGACCGCTGCGACGATCGTGTCGGGTGCCGTCGCCGGGCGGGCAAAGCTCCGTGCGTACGTCACCTACACGTTCCTGCTGGCGGCGGTCATCTACCCCGTCGTCACCGGGCTCACGTGGGCCGGTGGCTACATCGAGACGATTACTGGCACGCCGTTCGCTGACTTCGCGGGCGGCATGATCGTCCACGGGATGGGCGGCATCGCCGGCCTCACCGCCGCGTGGGTGCTCGGTCCGCGCATGGACCGGTACAACAGCGACGGCACCGCGAACGTCATTCCCGGTCACTCGCTGACCTTCGCCGTCCTCGGGACGTTGATCCTCGCCTTCGGCTGGTACGGCTTCAACGTCGGCACGTCGGCGATCATCGATATGGAAAACGGCGTCTTCCTCGGCGACCAGCTCGGCCGCGTCGCGATGACGACGACGATTTCGATGGCCTGCGGCGCGATGGGGGCCGGGCTCGTCGCCTGGCTCAAGACCGGCAAGGTCGACACGCTGTACGTCGCCAATGGCCTGCTGGCCGGTCTGGTCGGCATCACAGCGATCCCCGACACGGCCGCGTGGTGGGGGGCGTTCGTGGTCGGCGGCCTCGCCGGTGCACAGCTGCCGCTGGTCTTCGAGTTCGTCGAACAGTACCTGAAGATCGACGACGTGTGTGCAGTCTTCCCCGTCCACGGCTCGGCTGGCATCCTCGGAACGCTGCTGTTCCCGTTCGTGGCCGCGCCGGGCGTCGTCGATAGCGTCGCGAACGCGTTCGTCGCACAGCTCACCGGCGTCGTTCTCATCAGCGCCTGGACGATCGCGACGACGGCCACTATCTGGTACGCGTTCAAGGCGGCCGGCCAGGCTCGCGTCTCGGCCGACCACGAACGCGACGGGCTCGACGTCTCCGAACACGGCGTCGACACCTACCCCGAGTTCGGGCAGCCCGACGTCGCGACCGACGGCGGCAGCGCCGACGAACTCATTCGTACCGATGGGGGCGAGCCGACCGACGGACAGATCAAGATGGTCACGGCGATCGTCCGCCCCGACCGCCTCGGCCAGATCAAAACCGCCCTCGCTGGCGTCGGTGCACCGTCGCTGACCGTCACCAACGTCTCCGGACGAGGGTCCCAGCCCGCCAAGAAAGGACAGTGGCGCGGCGAGGAGTACACGGTCGACCTCCACCAGAAGGTCAAAATCGAGTGTGTCGTCGCCGACATCCCAGCAGGCGACGTCGTCGACGCCATCCGCGGAGCCGCCGAGACCGGCGAACCCGGCGACGGCAAGATCTTCGTCATGCCCGTCGAGGACGCGATGCAGGTCCGGACCGGCAAGACCGGCCCGGACGCAGTCTAACGCACGCTCGCTGCAAACGCGTTCCGTTTTTCGAGTCGACGTTGGACGCCGAGCAGTACCACTCAGCCCGGCAGAACCCGAATCATCCGACAGCGTCTCAATCGATTACGACGTCAGCAATTACTGCAGATCCTGTAGTTGGCGTTCGAGTCGACGCAACTGCCGCTGCATGTAGAGCAGGT
Organism: Natrinema hispanicum; assembly: GCF_004217335.1. GTDB lineage: Archaea > Halobacteriota > Halobacteria > Halobacteriales > Natrialbaceae > Natrinema > Natrinema hispanicum. The sequence continues at coordinate 825,622 of NZ_SHMP01000003.1, read as the reverse complement.
ACCCGAACAACACCACGAACACGGATCCATATCCAGCGAGGAGAAGAGTGTCCATCTTACCGCACCTCTTCTTTCTGAAGGATAATTTTATCTTCGATTTCATGGACGCGGATGCGAATCGCTAGCACGTATATATAGAGTAACGCCAGCGCGAGAAACGAAATCGCGAGGATCATTGGGTCGATATTCGCACTCACACTCGAGTTCGCGATCGTCGGCTCGTGAAACGTCGGCGACCAGAGTCGACCGGCCGTGTACGTAATCGGGACCGTGACGAACGCGACGACGCCGTACACAGCGGCGAAACGCTCGTCGCTTCCCCGTTCGGTCGAGGCGTACACGGCGAGGTAGCCAGCATAGATCAGCCAGACGATCAGAAACGTGACGAGTCGAATGTCACTCCACTCCCACCAGGAATTCCACACGACCCGCCCCCACATGCTCCCTGTCGCGAGCGTCAATGTCGCGAACAGAAAGCCGATTTCGCCGCCGCTGTGAGCGAGGCGATTCCAGAATCGGCCGTCGTACCGGAGATACAGCAGGCTCCCGATAAACGTCGTCGACAGCGCAGACGCAGTGAGAAACGCCAGCGGGATGTGCCAGTATGCGATGAGGTTGATCCCGTGTTCGATGCCGTACATGGTTCGGGAGGCGACGCTGAAGATGAGTGCAAGCGAGGTCAGACCGAACGCAAACGCGCCCCATCTTACGACCCGACTCCACATGATCCACCGAAGCAGCCGGATGAGTGATGCGAGCTGTCGCGAAAACGTACGCATACCGCAGTACTTGAAAGCACCTGACTTAGTTTTTTTCCAGTCGTTATCCGACGAGCACTGCCAAGAGCGCCTTATCGAGTTCGAACAACAGGCCAACGCCCGTCAGAACGAGCGCGTACCCGCTCACTCGGCGGACCAGCGCGGGCCGCTCGAGCGAACGGACACGGGTCGTGAGCAGCGTACTCGCCCGTTTGCCACCGTAGGCGACGGCCAGCAACGGGCCCGAGAACCCGACACCGTACGTGAACAAAAGCGTCGCGCTCCGCGTCACGTCACCGGACGTGCCGACGTACGCGAGGACGCTGCCGAGGACGGGGCCGACACAGGGGAGCCAGATGATGCCGAGAAACAGGCCCAGGACGAAGCCACTGACGAGTGGATGCCGTGTGTTCTCGACGCTCCTCGTCACCCGCGATGCCGGGCCAGTGATTCGTGACGCAGCGGTCGTGTAGGCGTCGTGAAGGTCGTCGTCAGCCATGATCGCGCCAAACGCGATGATCAGGAGTACGAAGGGGACTCTGAGCGTCTCCGGCGTCACGGAACTGAGCAGTGACGTGATGATGCCGAGCGCGGTAAACGAGACGATACTGCCTGCGACGATCACGACCGGTCGCAGTCGATGGCCGGAACTGCCCGCAAGAAGGGGCGGGATCATGGGGAGACAACAGGGCGTCAGTGCAGTCAGTGTCCCTGCAACGAACACAGCGACGAGTCCGGCCACATCGAACATGACGCGATGTTATAACACGAGCCAAAAGAACGTGCTGGATCCAATACCGATGGATCCGCGGCGACTATCGGCGACGGCTTAGCCGTCGACCGATTCGTTGCGAAGCGGCTGGTCGTAGTACTCGACGTCGTCGGGGATGTCGCTCTCGTTGAGCGATTCGGTCCCGGTCGGGATCCCGGCGATCTCGAGTTTCTTGCGCATCGGGTTCATGTCGTAGCCAAGCTCTTCCTGCGTCCGTGGGTAGTAGATACCCTCTTTCGGCGGTCCGGACGTCGGGAAGTCCTGCTCTTTCTCGACGAATGCGGGACGGTCGTGGCCGTTCATGTAGCCGGCGATGTCCTGGACGTCACTCCAGTCGCTGACCGTATGTGGCGTGCCGTACGGCATCGCCTCGCGGATGAACGAGGCCGAGGTGTACATCCGGCTCATGCCGGCACCGTCGTTGAACGCGCCCGGCCCCCACAGTGGCGGTGCACTTCCCTCGATACCCTGTCCATCATCGCCGTGACAGGACGCACAGTTCTCGAGGTAGAGTTCGGCACCGCGGACGGGGTTGACCTCTTCGATCGCCTTTTTCTCGTCACTGTCGGGCTTGTTCAGGTGTGACCAGTAGGGCTGTCCCTTCACTGGCACGCCTTCGCTCAGCCACTGCATGTACGCCTCCATCGCCTGCATTTCTCGGCTGTCGTAGGCTGGCGTCCCCTCAGTGGAGTTCTGGGAGTTCATACTCCGGTCGAAACAGCCCATCAGGCGCTGGCGCGAGTCACGCATTCGGTCGCGCCGAGACGTCCACTCCGGTAGGTCCGCGTGGGTGCCCACGAGCGGGATCATGTCGATATCCTGCCCGACCATCCCCTGTGTCATCCCATAGCGCGGGTCAGTGCCACCGTGGCAGCTGGCACAGGAGAGTTCGTTGCCGACGTGTTCCGGCATTGCCTGGGAGGTGTTTCGCATGAGTTCGCGCCCGTAGAGAACCATCTCGCGCTCCTGTTCGTTCGAGGGGAGCGTCGAGTTGTTCATCTCCTTGGGGGAGAACTGCATCTCGTCACCGGCAGTCGCGTTCCGGTACTCGAAGTTGTTCTTCGACTCGCCTTCGCGGAGGTCTTCGTCGAAGACCTTCCGATCGGGCCACTCTTTTGGGACCTCGGTCGTCTCGTTGGCTTGCCCGCCGGGTGCCGATGGCGCGGCACAGCCGGCGAGGGCGATTAATACGACAGCTCCAAGTAACGAGAGGAGCTTTCGGTTCATCGCCCGATGTCACCTCCGTGTATGATCCTCACTTGGTTTCGTCTCTGCATACTGCCAAGTACAGTAACTAATGATTAAACATTTATGGTCGGGAGAAAGTCATTCTATTGCTAGATTCAAGGCGTGACGTAATGGGAGCCGACTGAGACTACAAACTATAACAATAATGTCAATTTCGCCGAGAAAAGTGTTTACGATCATGGTTTTTGTAGCGGCGATCAGTATCGGGTACTACTCGATGAACGCAGCACCGGTACTGAGCGACGACTCCTATACGTACCATGGTGAGACGGAGTGGAGAACAGATATCGACGAGGCACGGCAGGTCGCAGCCGAAGAAGACAAGCCGATTCTCATCTACTTCTGGACGACCTGGTGTACGTACTGCGAGGACTACAACGCAAACGCGTACTCCGATCCGGCCGTCCTCGAGCAACTCGATGACTTCGTCCTCCTCGCGGTGAATCTCGAGGACAACAGTCAACAGGCGGGGCAGCTCCAACAGCGGTACGAGGCGAACTATCCGCCACAGCATGTCGCCGTCACGCCGGATGGCGAGGTACTGATCGAAATCAACGGCTACGCCGAGACGGACTCGTTTCTGAGCTATCTCGATGACGCACTCGAGGAGTGGGAGACCCAATGATAGGCGGAACGCTCTTGATCGGCGCTGCATTGCTGTCCGGTCTGACGGCGACAGTCCTTCTCATCACGAACTATCTCCGGCGTGAGAAGCGGTATCTCAACGCCGTCACGCCGCTGATCGGCGTGACTGCCGGACTGCTCAGTCTGGCGCTTGCCTATCTGACCTATCAGTTCGTCACCACCGATTACGCGAACGCCTACGTGTGGAACAACACGGCCAACTACATTTCGATCTTCTACCGGATCACCGGCGTGTACGCGGGGAATCAGGGCTCGGTCCTCCTCTGGGCGGCGCTGACGGCCATCGTCGCGTTCTGGGCGGTCGTCGTTCGTGGCCTCGAGCGCCGCGAGACGAGACTCGTCCAGGGGATCACGATGGGGGTCGTGACCTACTTCGCGGCGATGCTGGTCGTGGACAGCCCCTTCAAACCGATTTCGGCGGAGTTCCCGGAGATGGACCCGGGATTCGTCCCGATCGACGGGACGGGACTCAACCCGCTGCTCATCGATCCCTATATGGCGATCCACCCGCCGATCATGTTCGTCGCGTACGCGCTGTTGACGATGCCGTTTGCCATCGCCGTCGCGCACTTCATCTCGACGATTCGCGGTGAGGGTGGCCTCTTTGACGAGTGGATCGGCAGCGTCACGCGCTGGTTACGCATCGCGTGGCTGTTTTTGACTGCAGCGATCGTGCTTGGCTCGCTGTGGTCGTATCGGGTGCTGGGCTGGGGCGGTATCTGGGCGTGGGACCCCGTCGAGGTCGCCGTGTTGATCCCGTGGCTGTTCCTCACGGCGACGCTGCACGCGGTGATGAACTATCGCTCCCGGTCGACCTACGCGACGCTTGCCCCCGCAATGACCGGGGCGACGCTCGCACTCATCGTCTACGCCACGGCGATCGTCCGCAGCGGCGTGTTCCGGAGCGTCCACTCCTTCGCCGACGGCGGCATCGGCGCTGCACTGCTGGTGTTGCTGACGATTACGTCGATCCTCGGGATCGGACTGCCGCTTGGGTACTGGCTGCTCCGTGAGCCGGAGTCACCGTCGGAGACGTCGAGTACCTCACAGCGCTGGATCACGCACGTGAACCTGAAACACCTCGCGGTCCTGAGCATCGGCCTGCTCGGCTTCATCTCCGTCTGGGGGCTGACGTTTCCCGTGCTCAACACCTACGCGACCGGCGTCGAAGTCGCGGTCGGCGGCCAGTACTACAACCTCTGGAGCTATCCGATCGTCCTCGGCGTGTTGCTCATCCTCGGGTTCTACATGGACTACGACGTCGAGGGCCGTCGGCGCGCGCTGCTCTCGCTTGGGATCTTCTCGCTGCTGACCGTCCTCGCGGCACTGGTCGCACCCAGCGAGACGTGGACGCTATCGAACGTCGATAGCAGCGACGCACTGTTGTATCGACTCGTCGGGAACGCGAGCGCGCTCTCGATCCTCCCACCTGCGGCATACGTCTGCCTGACGGTCATCAAGCGAACGCTCGAGTTCGTTCCTGGCAACCCGAACCGGAACTTCCAGCTCAAGCAGGTGGGGATTACGATGATCCACATCGCCTTCGCGCTGCTCGTGGTGACGGTGACGTTCTCCTATCTCTTTACCGCCCAGTCGTCGCTGGTCGTCGCCGACGCAGACCGCGAAGCGACGATCGAGGGATCGGCCGTCCACGAGGTTCCCGAATCCAACTATGCAGTTCAAGTATCCGACTACCGCTCGTATCAGCGACCCGAAGAGCCGAACGTCGAAAACATGGCACTCTCGAGCGAGCAGATCGCCTCCCGCGGCCAGGAGATACACGAGACGAGACAACCGGTCTACGGCACGGCGACGCAAATAAACGCCGGGCCGAACGCGACCGTCATCCAGCTCGATAATTCGGGCGTCTGGATCGGCGTGATGAACGCGAGTCAGACCGACCTTGGTATTTCGGAAGGCGATCAGGTCGTCGGTGTCGGCACCGTCATGTGGGATTTCCTGCCGGAGCTGCCCCAATCCGACGGCGTCGTCGTCACCGAGGCGGCAAACGTCGGCCCGGTCTCGAACCCACCGGCCGCACTCGACCAGACGCGCGTCGAGGGAACTGCCGTCGGACTCACCGTGTATCAAAACGGCGAACAGATCGCCCGCGGCAACGCCGGGCAGGAACGCTACCTCCAGCAGGGCGGGATGGAAGTCCGCGATGTCCTCGTCGACCGCGGCCTGACCCACGATACGTACGTCATCGCAGCGGTCGACGACGGGACCGTATCGCTGACAGTCAAGCAGATCCCGCTGATGACCGTGATGCGGTTCAGCGTCGCCGCGTTGCTGGTGGGCATGCTCTTCGTGATCGTGTTCGACCCCGCACACGGACTCGCCCGGCTCTGGCCTCGCGTCACGCGCCAGCAGAACGTCACCGAAACCACATCAGACTAACCTATGAGAAAGACAGTCCTCGGCTTCGTCGTCCTCGTATCGCTGTTAACCGTCCCCGCGACCGCCACTGCCGCGTCGGTTTCCGGAACCGTCACCGTCGACGGCGGCTCCGCGGACGGTGAGACGGTCACGATCGCGCCGCTTGACCCAAGCAACGAACTCGTCGGCAACGAAACCGAAACGACGGTCGAGAACGGCTCGTTCAGCTACGAGTCCGTCGAGGGTGCCATCACCTACTTCATCGAACTCGAGCACGAGGGTATGACACACTACGCCCTCGTCGACGACGGTGAACAATCCGACTTTGTCCTGAACGACACGATCGACGGCGAGCTCGTCGACGAGAACGGCACGCCGATTTCGAACGCCACCGTCACCGTCACGAGCCAGTACGGACCCACCGTGACACAGACGAACGCGACTGACGGCTCGTTTACGATCGGGCCGGTCCAGCCGGATCGCGTCTACACCCTCGAGATCGAGGCGAACGGGGCCACCTACGAGCGGGCAGTCTCGACCGGCGACGATGCAGCGAACACGACCTTCGAGTTGCCGACGCCCACGACTGATCGAGATGCACTGACGCTCAGTGGCGGCCAACCGGTGAACCACCTCCTGAACATTGGGCCGACGCAAAACGGCACCGGACTGTTCGTCGTCGAGACGGTCTCCGTGAAAAACGGTGCCGATCGGCCGTTCGCCGGTGACGTCTCCGTTGCAGTGCCATCGGACGCGGAAGTCGTCACGGGAATGGTCGGCAACGAACGCACGTCGGTCAGCCAGACGAACGGCACGGCGACCGTCGAGACGATGATCGGTCCACAGGAGACGACCACCGTCAACGTGTACTATCGTCTCGAGGATCGAGCGTTCGAGAAACCGGTCGGCTACGACGTCGAGCAGCTCGCGATCCAGTTCACCGACTACGACCTGACTCAGGTCGAGGTCTCGGACAACCTCGTCGAAGCCGACGCCCCGATACCGATGGTGACGAGTACGGGGCCGCTCGAGGCGGACGACCAAATTTCGGTGAGCATCACCGAATCCAATCAATCGGTTGCCAGCGACCAGACCAACGGCAGTCCAGGGGCCAGCGAGTTCCCGCTCGGCCTGGTGAGCGCCGGCTTCGTCGCCGTCATCGCGATCGGACTGGCCGCGTATCGGTACCTGTAGGCCGGTTTGCTACCGACGGGGACCAGCGACCGATTCACAGCGATTGATTTCGGTTGACGCCGTTCCGCTGAAATAATGTCAGTATGTCGATGTTCGGGTCGAATACGCACAGGCAAAAGTGTATTAGTATTTTAAACTCATAGGATAATATATGAAGCGGATAGAGTGGATTCTTACCGCAATTCTGTTTCTGTTATCGTTTATAGCATACGAACTCCTATTGATTCTAGATGGAATTCAAGATGGTACCAGTCCCTTTGGACTGCTGTTAATACCTATTCTCCCGTTCTTGATCGGAGTCCCTGTCTATGTCGTCGTATATGGCGGATATCGTCTCGTGTCGAATATAATTGAACCGCAATAGTTTCTGCGCGGCTTATAGACAGTGTTTCGGTGGGCTGATACGAAATCCGATAGCGAGAACAGATCGAAGTTCCCCTACCGTTCGACGACGTACTCGAACAGCGCGATTCCGATCAGGAACAACACGCCGTCGTAGGCCAGCAGGAGCCGGAACCAGCGCCACAGCGGCAGTCCCTCCGAAATCGCCCGCGTGAGTTCGACGCCAGCGAGCAACACCGGAATCACGAGCGGCACGAGCAACAGCGGCAATAGGAGGTCGCTGAGTCGCGCTCGAGCCGTAATCGTCGCGATGAGCACGCCAGTCGCGGCAAAGCCAAACGCCGCGAGGGCGATGACGAGCAACAACAGCGGGGTCGTGCCCGGCAGGACGGTGAAATCGAGGAAGACGACGATACACCCGAGCGTGATGACGGCGACGGCCGCCGTGAACGCGGTGTTGCTCACGACCTTGCCGACGTAGATCGCCGAGCGGTCGACGGGAACGAGCAACAGGCTGTCGAGGCCGGCGTCGGCCTCTTCGACGGCGACGCTCTGGCTTACGCTGAACGTCCCGGCGAAGACGAACGCAACCCAGAGCGCACCGCTTGCGACGACGTCGATGTTCGCGAACGTGCGGGCGAAACTGAACGCGAAGATGATGACGACCAAGAGCGCGAAGACAGCAGCGGTGTTGAGCACCTGCTTGGAGCGCAACTCGATACGAAGGTCCTTGCGCGCGACCTCGAGGACGGTCCGCCAGTAGCTAACGGCAGTACTGTCGGTCATTGCAGATCAGAGCGGCCGACCGCCTCGAGATATTCGATTTCGAACGAGTGGCGGTCGAGGTCGGTCAGCGAGACGGTTCGTTCCAGCGTGCCGTCGACGAGTACGAGCGCGCGGTCACAGTCGTCGACGGCCCGCTCGAGGTCGTGGGTCGCGATGACGACGGTTCGATCGTCGAACCGCGTCAAGATTCGCTGGAGGTCCATCGCCGACCGCTGGTCGAGGCCGGCGTACGGCTCGTCGAGCAACAGGACCGTCGGATCGTGCAGTACTGCCCGTGCGATCGAGAGGCGCTTGGTCATGCCATGCGAGAAATCCGCGACGCGGGTCGAGGCGTGTGTTCGGAGGTTCACGTCCTCGAGGACCCGTTCGACGCGCTCCGACTCGATATTTCGCAATCGGGCGTGCAATCGCAGGTTTTCGCGGGCGGTAAGCGTCCCGTAGACCATCGGCCGATGGCTGACGACGCCGAGTTTCGCGCGCACTGCAGTCGCGTCCGGTGTCACCTCATCGCCGTCGATCCGGATACGACCATCGTCGGGTGAGGCAAGCGTCGACAGCAGTTGCATCAGGGAGGTTTTCCCCGCGCCGTTAGGGCCGAACAACCCGACGTGCTCACCGGAGTCGACGGTAAAAGAAACGTCACGAAGTGCGGTCGTCGAGCCGAGCCGTCTCGTCACGCCATCGACGCTGATCGTCCCCATGTCGTTATTCCCGTTCGGTCGGTGGCATTGCGGTACTGTTGGTACTGTTCCCGCCGCCGCTGCCTTCGTGGGCCCGGACGGAGAGTTCGGATGCGTCGAGCGACCCGTCGTCGACGGTGCCTTTCGCGACGACGATCCGGCCCTCGGCCATCGTCTCGGGCATCGCCCCGTCATAGACGACGTCGACGGACGTGTTGTTGTCCGTGACATCGAACCGGATGTCGGTGCCGTCCTGTTCGAGGTTGGCGACTTTGCCCTCGAGATTGACCCACTCGCCGTCGTAGTTGCCGTTCTCGAGCGAGGTCGGCGTGACGAACGCCGCGGAGGCGTTCATCACTGTCGTTCCGAGGACACCGAAGAGTAACACGACGCCGACGCCGGCGAAAAGTAACTTACTCCTTCGTTTCACGATCGAATATGTCCGATCGGACTATTTCAATCTTGGCGTGTATCATTGATTTCTGTTACAGTTCCAGAACCGATCAGTTCTCCAAGGGCCGATTCGGTCTCCGGCCAGCCCGACAGGAGGCGGACACGGGAGCCGGCGACCCGACCCGACCTCGGTACTCCTTTCCCGTCCGAATCCGAAGGGGCGCGCATGACCGACGACAACTCTCGAGCGCTGTACGACCGGGCACTGTCGGTGCTGCCCGGCGGCGTCAACTCCGCCGTTCGCGCGGCGATCGAACCGTATCCGTTCTTCGTCCAGAAAGGCGACGGCGGTCACGTTATCGACGCCGACGGCAACCGCTACATCGACTGGGTAATGGGGCTCGGCCCGCTGCTGTTGGGCCACGATCTGCCCGAGCCCGTTCAGGCGGGCATCCAGCAGAAAGCAAGCGAAGGGCCGATGTACGGCACGCCGACGGAGATCGAAGTCGACCTCGCGGAGTTCGTCGTCCGCCATGTCCCGAGCGTCGAGAAGCTCCGTTTCGTCAACTCGGGAACCGAAGCGACGACCTCCGCCGTGCGTCTCGCGCGGGGTTACACCGGTCGGAACAAGATCGTCGTCATGCAGGGCGGCTACCACGGCGCACAGGAGTCGACGCTGGTCGAAGGCGACGCCGACAACCCCAAACCCTCCTCCGCTGGCGTCCCACAGTCATTTGCCGACCACACGCTCCCGGTGCCGTTCAACGACGAGGACGCCGTCCGCGAGGTCTTCGAAGAACACGGCGACGACATCGCAGCCGTGATGACCGAGCCCATTCTGGGCAACTACGGTATCGTCTACCCCGAAGACGGCTACCACGAGTTCCTTCGCGAGATCACCGCCGAGCACGGCTCGCTGCTGATTTTCGACGAAGTGATCACGGGCTTTCGCGTCGGTGGTCTCGGCTGTGCCCAAAGCGAATTCGACATTACGCCCGACCTCACGACGTTCGGCAAGATCATCGGCGGGGGCTTCCCCGTCGGCGCGATCGGCGGCCGCGCCGAGATCATCGAGGGCTTCGCACCGACCGGCGACGTCTTCCAGGCCGGCACCTTCTCGGGCCACCCCGTCACGATGGCCGCCGGCCTCGAGACGCTGCGTTTTGCCGCGGAAAACGACGTCTACGGCCACGTCAACGGGCTCGGCGAGCGACTGCGCAGCGGCCTGACCGACATTGTCGCCGATCAGGCACCCAGCTACACTGTCACCGGGACCGACAGCATGTTCAAAGTGATCTTTACCCGTGACGGGCCGGGACCAGAGGCGCTCGAGGAACAATGCAAAACGGGCTGCCAGCAGAACCCGACCTGTCCACGGTATGACTACTGTCCGAAAAACGCCGGCGACGTGAAAAACGCCGAGACCGAGCGCTGGCGGCGCATCTTCTGGGGTCAGATGAAAGACCAGAACGTCTTCCTCTCACAGAACCAGTTCGAGTGTCAGTTCGTCAGCTACGGCCACACCGAGGAAGACGTCGAGCGGACGCTCGAGGCCTACAAGGAAGCGCTATAATCGCTCCGATCAGTCGGCTGCCGTCACGATATCGTCCTGATAGCCCGCGACTGCCTCGAGAACGGCCTGCCGATCGTCCTCGTCGACATCGAACACGGCGAGTGCATCCCCGAGATGGGTCGCGATCGCCTCGAACTCCGAGGGAGTGATACCCAGATGGTCGTGGGCCGTTTTCATATCGTCGCCCGAGTACTCGATCGGTCCGCCAGCGACCGAACTGATGAACTGCGTCTGGTGGGCACGCTGTTGCTGCATATCGACGTCTTCGAAATAGTATGCGACCTGTTCATCCGCAACGACGCGGTCGTAGAATTCGTCGACGACGGCTGCAATCGCGTCTTCACCACCGAGTCGTTCGTAGAGTGTCTCGCTCATCGGACGTATCCAATCACCAGTCCATGATAAAACAATGGACGAATATATTCGCAAACCCGCTATACGGAGGGCTATCAGGCTGTGTGAACGTGATCGCATCTCACCTGCGATCGGTGTCCGATTAATACGGTCTGCTGTGACGATGTGACAGCACACCCCACATGACGGGTCGCGGGTGTGCCGGAACTGACTGGAAGGAGTCCGTATGGGGCCCCACACGGGTCGCCGGCCCCTCGTCGGACAAGCGTGCGCTTTTCATACCCGAGGCACCCACTGACGCCTATGAGAACGCGCGGGACGCTACGACTGGCGACGCGGGGATCTACGCTCGCCCGGCGACAGGCCTCGCTGGTAAAAGAGGCACTTGAGGACCGCCGGTACGAGGTGGAACTCGTCACCGTCGAGACGACGGGAGACCAGATCACAGACGAGTTGATCCACCGCCTCGGGAAGACGGGTGCGTTCGTCCGCGAACTGGACGAGCGCGTCCTCGAGGGCGACCTCGACGGGGCGATCCACTCGATGAAGGACATGCCGACCGAACAGCCCGAAGAGCTCGTGACCGCCGCGGTGCCCGAGCGCGGGCGACCGGGGGACATCCTCGTGACGCCCGATGGGTCGACGCTCGAGGAGTTGCCAGACGGCGCGACTGTTGGCACCTCGAGTCTCCGCCGACGCGCCGAGTTGCTATCCGAGCGGCCGGATCTCAACGTCGAGCCGCTGCGCGGGAACATCGATACGCGACTCGAGAAGTTGCTCGCGCCAGCGCTACAGGACGAACACCAGCAGCGCTCGGAGGCGGACAAAGAACGCAAAGGGAATACTGGCAACGAGGACTTCGAGGCCGAGTACGACCGGACCGTCGACGAGTGGTTCGACGAACTCTCCGAACTCGAGCGTCAGGCGCTTGGCCGCGAGGTCGAGACCGAGTACGACGCGATCGTCCTCGCACACGCCGGCCTCGAGCGGAGCCGACTCGACCACTACGTCGACTATCAGGAGCTGCCGCGATCGACGTTCGTTCCCGCACCGGGACAGGGCGCGCTCGCGGTGACTGCCCGGGACGGCGAAACCGCCCGCGAAATGCAGCAGCTTATCGACCATCCGCGGAGCCGTGTCGAGACGACCGTCGAACGGACGATTCTGGCCGAACTCGGCGGCGGCTGTATCGCGCCGGTCGGCATCTACGCGGTCGTTCAGGGCGAGTACGTCCACACGACCGTCAGCGTCTTCGACGGCGACGGCGAGGAGTCGGTGACTGGAAGCCGAGATCTGCCGATCGAGAGCCACGCCGAGGCCGCCCGCGAGTTCGCACAAGATCTGGCGGATCGCGGTGCCGCCGACCTGATCGATGCAGCTCGTGAGGACGACGTCTCCGAAGAAGATACACCCGCGGGGAAATAGCGAGGACATATCGAATGGCAGACTCCGACATCGACGCGGAACCCGGCACTGTCTACCTCGTCGGCAGCGGTCCCGGCGACCCCGAGTTGTTGACCGTCAAGGCGAAACGGCTGCTCGAGGCCGCCGACGTGGTCCTCCACGACAAGCTTCCCGGCCCGGAGATCATCGATCAACTCCCCGAAGCGCGCCGCGAAGACGTCGGCAAGCGCGCCGGCGGCGAGCGCACGCCCCAGTCGGAGATCAACGAGCGACTGGTCGAACTCGCCAGCGAGGGCAAGTCCGTCGTCCGGCTCAAGGGCGGCGATTCGTTCGTCTTCGGCCGCGGCGGCGAGGAAGCGGAGTATCTCGCGGCCCACGAAATCCCCTTCGAGGTCGTCCCTGCAGTCACCTCGGCGATCGCCGCGCCCGCCGTTGCCGGTATCCCGGTCACCCATCGGGATCACGCCTCGTCGGTCTCCTTTGTCACGGGCCACGAGGACCCGACCAAGGAGGAATCCGCTGTCGACTGGGAAGCCTTGGCCGCTACCGGCGGCACCATCGTCGTCCTGATGGGCGTCGGCCGTCTTCCCGACTACACGACCGCCCTGCGCGAGGCCGGGATGGCACCCGAGACGCCGGTCGCACTGATCGAGCGGGGGACCTGGCCCGGCCAGCAGGTCGCGACGGGAACGCTCGAGACCATCGTCGACGTGCGCGACGAGGAAGGCATTTCACCGCCCGCAGTGACAGTGATCGGCGACGTCGCGGGCACGCGCGAGTCGATCGTCGACTTCCTGCAAACCGACTACGGTGCGGCCGGAGGTGAGTGACCAATGAGCAAGACACCCACCGTGGCCGTCTTCCGGCCCGACGACGACCGGCTCGAGCAGGCCGTCGCGTTCCTCGAGGACCGCGGCGTCGAGCCGATCCCCGATCCGATGCTGGCCGTCGAGGCGACCGACGCCGTCCCCCGAACGGACGCTGACTACGTCATCTTCACGAGCAAGACCGGTGCGGAACTCATCTCAGAGGCGGGCTGGGAACCGAGCGATGAAATCGTGTGTGCGATCGGTCCCGCGACGGCCGACGCACTGCGCGACGAAGGCTTCGCGGTCGACCACGTCCCCGAGGAATACACCTCGAGTGGTCTCGTTGCATCTCTTGCAGACGATGTCGACGGCGCGCGCATCGAAGTCGCCCGCAGCGATCACGGTAGTCCGGTGTTGCTCGAAGGCCTCGAGGAAGCCGGTGCGTACATCCACGAGACGATTCTCTACCGCCTGGTTCGCCCCGCAGACAGCGGCGAATCGACCGCGCTGGCTGCCGAGGGCGGGCTCGACGCCGCCTGCTTTACCTCGTCGCTGACTGTCGAGCACTTCCTCGAAGCCGCAACTGAACGTGGAATCCGCGAGGACGCAATTGCAGGCCTCGAGAACGCTGTCGTCGGCGTCATCGGCGAGCCGACCCGCGAGACGGCTGCGGATCACGGCATCGACGTCGATCTCGTCGCAAGCGAGGCCACGTTCGAACGGTTGGCCACGGAAACCGTCGACGCAGCGACCGACAAGGACTGATCGAACCCACCGCCGTGAGTCGAATCCGCAAACGGGACGCGGTGAGCCAGTGATCCGCGGGTTTATGAGCGAAGCCGACTCACATTTCCCCGATGGCAGGGCCGGTTCCCGAACTCGAGGATCGCGCGCGCAAATGCGCCGAACGGCTGTGTGCGGCCGATCGCGTGTTGCTCGCCTCGCATATCGACGCCGACGGACTCACGAGCGCCGCGATCGCCGCCCAGGCGCTCAAGCGGGCGGCGATCCCCTTCGAGACGGTGTTCAAGAAGCAACTCGACGAGGACGCGATTGCCGCGATCGCGGCGACCGACTACGACACCGTCCTGTTTACCGACTTCGGGAGCGGCCAGCTCGACGTGATCGGCGAGTACGAGGACGCCGGCGATTTCACGCCGATCATCGCAGATCACCACCAACCCGCCGACCGGGACACCGAGTACCACCTCAACCCGCTGCTGGTCGGCATCAACGGAGCCTCGGAGCTGTCGGGAGCCGGCGCGAGTTACGTCCTCGCGCGGGCGCTCGCGAACGTCTCCGACAGTTCACCAGCCGCCGCAACTGATGGCGGAACTGTCGCCGGCCCAGCAGGAACGACGGCTCGTGCCGACAACCGCGACCTCGCCGCGCTCGCCGTCGTCGGTGCCGTTGGCGACATGCAGGCCGCCGGCGGCGAACTCCACGGCGCGAACGAGGCGATCGTTGCAGAGGGTGTCGACGCCGGCGTCCTCGAGACGGGCAAAGACCTCGCCCTCTATGGGAAACAGACCCGCCCGCTCCCCAAACTCCTCGAGTACGCCACCGACGTCCACATTCCGGGCGTCTCGAACGACACAAACGGCGCGTTGCGCTTTCTCGACGGGCTCGATCTCGAGTTGAAACGCGACGGCGAGTGGCGACGATGGGCTGACCTCTCAGGTGAGGAGAAACAGACCGTCGCCAGCGCACTGGTCCGGAAAGCCGTCTCGAGCGGCGTCCCCGCGGCGAAGATCGACGAGCTCGTCGGCACGGCCTACGTCCTGAGCGAGGAACCCGTCGGTACCGAACTCCGGGACGCAAGCGAGTTCTCGACGCTGCTCAACGCGACCGCTCGCTACGAGCGTGCCGACGTGGGACTGGGTGTCTGTCTGGGGAACCGTGACGGCGCACTCGAGCGCGCCCGGCAACTCCTCCGCGAACACCGGCGCAATCTCTCGAACGGGATCGATCTCGTGACCCGTGAGGGGACGACCGAAGAAGCCCACATCCAGTGGTTCGACGCGGGCGACGAGATCCGCGAGACTATCGTCGGGATCGTCGCCGGGATGGCGATGGGCAACGAGGGAATCAGCCGCTCGAAGCCGATCATCGCCTTCGCGGCGAAAAACGACGACGAACTGAAAGTCTCCGCACGCGGCACCCACTCGCTCGTCCGCCAAGGACTCGATCTCTCGGTCGTGATGGGCGAGGCCTCGAGAGCGGTCGGCGGTGATGGCGGCGGTCACGATGTCGCGGCGGGGGCGACGATCCCCCGTGAACAAAAGGGGGCGTTCGTCAAACACGCTGACGAACTCGTCGGCGAGCAACTGGCCTAGCGGTCCATCGAGGCCGGCACCGTCGGTAGCAATGGCGCGCGCGAGGTAAACACGTACGCCGACTTACGCACCGCGCCCTTCCCGTACTGGACGGCACTTTTGCGAATCGGCGTCCGCTTGCCGTGGATCTGCGTTCGGCCCTCGAGAATCGCCGCGATGAGATCGTCGCCGTCGATGTCGGCTTTCGTCGGGGTCGCCGTGTCGGGCGTGACGCGGACTTCGGTGTAGGATTTGCCCACGTTAGGGAGGTAGTGGGCGTCGCTGGCTCCGATCTGGGGATAGTCCCGTCGACTCGCAAAGAGGCGCGCGCGCCGATTCCGGTATCCCGTAAAGACCATCGAGTTGTAGGTCTCGATCGCATCGGCATCAGCAATATGGCGTTTCCGAACGCCGTGGCGGCTGCGCTGGAATGGATGGGGGACGATCGCGACGCCACCCAGTTCGCGGACGGTCTGAACAGTGTCCATGAACGCCTGGCCGGGCTCCGGTCGGTTCTCGACGCCGATCGCCAGCAGGTGGCCGTGTTTGGTCGAGACCTCGACGCCGGGAATCCCGATAAGCCCATACTCCGGCGCGAGGGCGGCGGCACGCAGCGACTCGTCGATCTCGTCGTGGTCAGTGATGACCACCCCGTCGAGACCGATGTCAGCGGCGTGCTCAAGGATGAGTTCGACCGGCTCGTGGCCGTCGTATGAGTCCTCGGAATGGACGTGAAAGTCGATCGCAAACGGGATCTGCGTAGTCATGGGGGCCAACTGTCAGTGAACGACAGACGTCGCTACCGCCAATAACTTGTTATCCGATATAAACACTGCGCTGCCACCGACATCCGGTGGGCAGACGCATTCAATATATCACTATCCAGTTTATATCTGCCGACAGCGAGCGTGGCTCGAAGCGGCTGAAATCGACCACAACAGCCGTGAATGAGTAACCACGTGCCGATCCGACAATCGCTTTCGGACACCAACGTGGAGCTCAGCCACTATTAGGTCTGCCTAAAATCCGGAGCACTTATGATGGTTTAGGTGGGCCTAAAGCATACGAGCCTACTGGAGGAAATCATGGTCGGAACGACGCTCAGAGAGATTCGCCGTTCCATCGAACGGCTGGCCAGCGACGACGGGGAGTACAACGTCGTCTGTGCTCGCTCCGGCGAACAGCCCGTCCCGGTCGCCGGGCGGCGGTTCGCGACCCGGCCGGACGCAGCGGACGCCGCACGCGCAACCGAACAGTACCGCGCCGCCCTCAGACGATACGATCCACAACTCCCGTTTTACGATCCGATCGTCCGCCAGACGCAAGCGGGCACCGAGGGCCAGGCCGATGGCGCGCCTGAGAACACAACGACCGCCCAGGAGAGCCAGTTGTCGGCCGATCGAACACACGCTGGGACGACTGCCGGCCCGCTGATCGGGTTCTGTCACGATGTCTCCGGTGCCGTCTTCGAGGCGCTCTCGAGTCGCGATCACGAGCGCGTCGAGCGGGCGATCATGGACACGTATCTGGCCGCTGCCGAGGCGACGACCGACCGAAACGCGCTCTGTCTGGTGTTGCTCGAGACGATCGCAGCCGAACTCGATCAGTACCTCACGGCGGCCGAACGAACCCGATTGCTGCGGGCGGCAGCAGCGAACCTCTCGCCGGTCGATCCGGCCGACGATCCGGTTGCGACGAGCCTTGCGTATCTGGATTCGCTGTCGCTGATTGGCACGTACGGCGTTACACGCGAGTCAGTCGCTGGGACCAGCGAGAACATCTGGACCGTTACCCTGCGGGAGTACGCGATCGACGGCGGCGAGCGGCGGTTTCCGACGCTACCGATCGGGATCGATATCCTGCGTCGGACGGCACCGTCGACGGCATCGCTGGGTGTACACGAGGCCACCGCACTCGGCGACGGCGACTGGCAGTTCGTGGTCACGACCGACGAGCGGACGAGTGGCGGCCTCGTCTGTACTCGCGCCCAAGCGGAGGACCGATGACGGGAGCGACGACGGCCCACCGAGCGCTCGAGTGTCTTGCCGAGGAGTGGGAGACGCTCGCGGATCGCGACGCGGCACTCGAGGCGTTCGCCGACCGCGTTCGAGCGGTTCCGGCCGCACAACCGACCGCGTTTCAGGCCCAACAGGCGGCAGCGCCCATGGCGACACAAGCGATTCAGGGACGTGGAGCGGCCCCGTCGGCGTCGGACGATCACTGTGCGTCCGTCAGGACGGCATTCGACGAAACCATTGGGCGCTCCAGCGACAACGGCTGCGAGGACGAATCGCGGTTCGAGGCGATGGCAACCACGCTGACCGAAGACGTCGCCGCCGCGCTCGCGACCGACACCGGCTGGACGCCGCCACTCAAAGCCGCGGTGCTCGAGGCAGTGTCGACCAGCCGCCGGGAGCTTGCGATCCGACGGGAGATCGTCCGGAAAGAACGGTCGACACTCGAGACGGCAATTACGGAGATCAACACGATCGTCGGCTGGCTACAGGCGACGGCCGACGAGTCGTTCTTACAGTGTGGCTTCGACGACTTGCGAGCCAAACACGAGCGACTCGAGACGTACCAGGATCGCCTCGAGACGCGTCTCAAGCGGCGACAAGCACAGTTTGCTGGGTCGACGGCTCGAGACGAGCCGAGCGGACCACGGTACCGATCGGTCATCGAATCGATCTACGCGAGCGGTCCCGCTCGATATCCGCTGCTGTCGACCGCGACACAGCTGTACGGCATCTGTGGCGACTGTCAACGGACGGTCCGAGCACACCTGACGCGGCGCGTCTAGTCAAGCCTGCACAGCTGAGGCGAGCGGCTCGACGAGTAAAACGAAGCTACCGCCGGCGATCCGGCGACTACGGCGACGACGCCTCGTCTGGAACGAGTTCGGAGAAACTGACGCGGTCGAGTACCGCTTCGACCGCGACCGGATCGATGGCTGCGTCGGCGGCCTCGTGGATACTATGCATACACTCGAGTAAGCCGTCGAGAGCGGCTCGGCGCGTCGAGACGTGAGCGATCGAGCGAGCGATCGTCGAATCCGTAAGGAAGATCTTGTAGCGAAGCTCCCAGCACCGACAGAGTCCGAGCGCTGGATGGGAGCGATCAGGATGGGTACTATCCGCGATCAGCTCGATCGCAGGGTTGCCATGCCGGTAGACGAACTGGTCGTCATCGAGTTTTGCCAGTCCCCATCCCGGCGGGAGCGCTTCGGGTGGAATTGGCTCCTGTTTGGTACCCATGTTCGCGGAGTCGCCAAGGGCCGGAGTGTCCGTTCCGCTTGCGTACGCGGGCCTCTGTATAGGCACCCCATACAGTTTCAGCGGACTGGTACCGAAACTGCTGCTACTGATACTGCCGGACAGAACGATGTGCAGATCGGTCGCGCTGCTACGGCCGTCACCGGTGGAGACGGCCGCGAATCCGCGACCGACTTCGTATTGACTGCTGTCCGACAGTGTGACAGCAGACCGTCTCAGGCTCGCGCCATCGGACGGCAGGCACAGACCAGAACGGAGCGAATCGGTGTCGAACGAACCGATCGTCCGACTTTTGTCGTCGCTCTCCGTCAGGTCGAGTATGGCCGACTTCGACCCCGAGCAGTTCGAAGACAAGTACGCCAACTACTTCCCCGAGCTTCAGCAGGCGTATAAAAACGCGTTCAACCGGATGAACGACCAGTACGACTCCGAACTCGTCCACGCGATCGACCAGCAGGTGCTCAACGAGAGCGAGCCCTTCTACGAGGGCAACGGCGAGTTCCGCATCGAGTTGCCAGATGATCCCTACGGCCGCCTCTCGGGCGTGCTCGTCGACGAGGAGCGCTTCGAGCAGGTCCTCGAGCGCCACGTCGAGGAGATCGAAGCCGAACTTCAGCGCGTGTTCGGATTCGCCTAACGCGGGCCCAGCACCGTCGGTGACGCCGGCAGCCGAACATGGAGGACGGAAGGTTTAGGGGGGCTGATACCCAAGTGGGGTTCATGAGCACCGAGACCCAGAACGACGGGGACGATCTCGAGGAGCGCGTGACGAACTTCCTGCGACGGAACTTCCCGCAGATCCAGATGCACGGCGGCAGCGCAGCGATTCAGGACCTCGATCGCGAAAACGGCGAGGTCAGCATCGCCCTCGGCGGTGCCTGCAGTGGCTGTGGCATTTCGCCGATGACGATCCAGGCGATCAAGAGCCGCATGGTCAAAGAGATCCCCGAGATCGAGAAGGTCAACGCAACCACTGGCATGGACGGCGGCGACGACATGGGCGGCGGCATGAGTCCGTCCTTCCCCGGCGAAACCGTCGACGACGACGGCGAAGCCGACGAAGGCCCGGAAGCACCGTTCTAATCCCCGTTTAGCGCGTTCGATCCGTCGGGTTCGGTTTTTTGATCACTCGCGACGACAGCGACGGCTCACCGACGGCCACGACCCTGTTCCCACGTCCGGATCAACGCCGTGAGCGTTCGATTCGTCGGCACCTCGAGCCCGTTCTCGGCCGCTCGCTCGACGACGTAGCCGTTGATCGCATCGATTTCGGTGCGCCGTTGGGCGGCGATATCCTGGGCCATCGAGGACGTGTTCGCGGCCGTCGCCTGAGCGACGGTTTCCATTGCAGCCAGCGCCTCGTGGTTCGACAGGGACACGTCACAGGCACGTGCGACCCGTGCCGTCTCCCGGGTCGCTTCCCGTGCGAGGTCGGTCGCTGGCTCTTCGAGGACCGCTCCGTTTTCGGTGGCAGTCAGGGCCGTGATGGGGTTGATTCCGGCGTTGACTGCGAGTTTCTTCCACAGTCGGCGGGGCATGTCGTCGGCGACGGTCGTCTCGAGACCGACTGCGGCAAAGGCCTCGCCGACACGCTCTGCACGTGCCGAGGAGCCACCGTCTCGTGGTCCTAGCACGATCTCGCCGGGACCCGTGCATTCGACGACTCCCGGCTCCTGGAGGATCGCACCGTAGGTCGCCGTCCCGGCGAGTATCGGAGCCTCGAGCCGCGTCGCGAGCGTCGCTTCATTTCCCATCCCGTTTTGGAGCGAGAGAACGGCCTCGATCGAGCCCGTCGCAAGTGCGTCGGCAGCCGCGGCGGTGTCGAACGATTTGACCGTGACGACGGCGAGGTCGGCCTCGAGTCCCGTCCCGTCGGTCGTCGCTGCAGGGGAGACGTGGGACGGGCCGTCGTCGACGGCACCCTCGAGACGCAGTCCCGACTCACGAACGGCACGCGCGTGAGCCTCGCGAGCGACGAGTGTGACGTCGTGGCCGCGTGCAAGTAGCCCGCCGACGAGACTTCCGAGGCTGCCAGCCCCGAAGACGACGATCTCCATAGCTCGAGGTGACGCGAGCGGGATAAAAACGGTTGTTGTCCGGCTGTGCTCAGTCTTCAGTCCAGTAGTACAGCTCCTCGCGTTTGGCACCGCAGGACGGACATGCGTCGGGGAGATCGCTCTCGAGGCGACCGAGCTCGCCACACTCCCAGCAGCGCCACATGAGCTCTGCCTCGCCGAACTCGTGGCCCGATCGAACGTGTTCGACGCTCAGTCCCTCGATTCCGTCACGGAGCGTGACGTAGACGCCGTCCTCGTCGACACCGCGAATGCGGCCGATCTCCGTACCGTCCTGGGTATAGACCGTCGTTCCGAACGCGAGTCGTGAGTCTTCGATCGCCATGTGTGTCACCATCATCGATCTACGCCCGCCGCCATGATAAACTACTATGCGCTATATAGAATTGCTGCACCACAGGAGTTGCAACCGGCGCATTCAATGACTGGCCAGTCGTGATGGGAGGCGATTTGATTTCGAGAAAACCGACCTCGTCGTACCGTTGGTATCGAAACGTGAGCGATTGATTGTTGGTTGAATTAGTTACTTTCCTTCCGTAGCACGTCATCGATATCGCTTAGCAATCGGAAATGAGAAATTCACGTTGCTTAGCGGGTGAGAGCCGTATTACGGAGTTGTGAGTCCGATAATAACAGTCCTTATCTAAAGGCGAGACCAACGTAGTATTGTGATGAACGCACAAAACAACCCGGATAGTAAGATCGGAGCGCTCACCCGAGTCCAGTGGCTTGCAGTCGTGTTAGTTGCCATTACTGGCGTGCTACACGTGTTTGCGGGCATTGTTGAGGGGCGGGTTCCCGTGGCACTGGCAGGCGTTGGTTACGCCGGCGCGCTTGTACTGTTTTTCCTCAACTACCGACGGCGCCTGCTCTATCTCATCGGCGTTCCGTATACGGCCGTGCAGATCCCGATTTGGCTCGTGGCCAAGTCGGAGTACGGGGTGGTCGACTACGTCGACAAGGCGGTTCAGGTCGTCTTGATCGTCGTGTTGGTTTATCTCTATCTAAACACGCCAACTGAACCAGCCAAGCCCACGGCAACGCCAGCAGACTGAGCGACAGTATTTGCGGATCTTCCGCTGCTCTCAGTTATCTCTGAGGACCATGATTTTCACCCGGTTCACGCCGTCGAAATCACGAAGCCGGTAGGTCAGTTCCCGGACCCGCTCGCCGGCACCCTGACAGAACAGCGACTCGAGACACCACTCTCCCTGGTGGGTGTGACTGGTATTGAGGATCACGTCTTGGTACTCGTGTTGGACACCGTGGAGTTCCCCGATCACCTCGTGATGACGGTAGTCGAAGGCGACGAGTGCGATGACATCGTCTGTCAAGTCCTCAAGTTGTGAATGCGATTCGATGTACTCCTGCATCGCTTCACGGACTGCTCGTGATCGGTTGGCGAGTCCCTCATCTTGCCAAACCTGGTCGAACTCTTCGACGACTGCATCTGGAATATTGAAACTCGTTCGCATAGATTTCTGTTCGTCGCCCTTCTACAAGAGTTCTGAGTAGCGCGATCCCCCGGTTCGGTATTAACTCGGTTCTCGTTCGATAGGTGTCTCCCAGAGCAAGATCCCTGTCGAACTAGTAATGAGGATGACACCAGCCACAGCGAGAGCGAACAATGGGGTGACGATGTCGGAGATGATGCCACTCCCGAGTTGGAAGGGGATAACTGCAAGTCCGCTGATCATTGCCATTGCGCTGAGAACAGTCGCACGTCCCATCGTCTCGAGATGATCGTTGATGTACTGGCTAGCGAACGACCGCGTCACATCAGAAAGCCCGCGAACCAGCAGGAACGTCGGCAAGGCAAGAACTGGGACGAAATACATCCCCACCAGTGCCCCGCCGACGACGAAGGGCAGCCCCAGAAACCACAGTCGCAGTCCGAGACGATCGCGAATCGCACCAGTATAGTAGCTCAGCCCTGCGCCGAAGAGACTATACGCCGCATAGAACCATCCGAGCAGTGATTTGACCTGCGCCTGTGACACACCAAAGTCGAGGACGACTGTCTCGAAAATCGGCTGGAGAAACACGAACACGAGGTACGTCACCGCCGCATAGAGAACGTAGTAATACAGCACGAACGCCCGTATGTTACGCTGTGAGACCGTGCGACGGATCATCGAGAGTGTTCGCCGAAAACTCAGGTCCGTGGTGTCGGCTTGTTCGTAGGTTTCGGGTTCGTCGATCGTCAGGAGGACGAACACGCCGATTGCCGTCACTGTAGCAGCGACGAACCACGGATACGATAGATCAATACTCCCGAGATAGCCACCGATGATCGCCGCACCTGCGCCAATCGCCAGTGAAACGGACTCTCCTCGCCCACGGACGTGTGCGAACTCGTCTTCCGAGAGGTCATCCGTGAGCGTATCGTACAGCCAGGCATCTTCGCTTCCCGAACGGAAGTTGTAACCTGTCGACCAGCACACGTACAGGGCCACAAGGGCCCCGAAGGAACTGGACAGCCCGATCCCAAGCAGTGTGAGTGAAATGAGGGCGGTCCCGATGAGGAGACTGTTGCGCCGACCAACACGGTCACCGACATAGCCTGTTGGAATCTCCCCCAGCAGCGTCGTCAGATTGTATATCGCTTCAAGAATAGCGATCTGCGTGAAGGTGAGTCCTTGGGCGAGAAAGAAGAGATACATAATTGGCCGGTAAAACTCAACCGCTTTTGTTGATTTGTAGAGATAGTATTTCAGAACGCTCGAAGAGGGAAGAGCAGCGGAATTCCGGGACGGAACAGCCATATCTGATCTGGAGACCCCGGAAAAATGGTTGTTGTGTTATGATAATGCTGGCATTTCGTAATACTGCTGTGCCGAACAGTGAGAGCCGTTCGTCAGTGCCCAGGATTGAGACGGTCTGCTGTCAATCAGTGCCGGTACACCCGCAGGACGGTCGCGGGTCCACCGGGACACAGTGACAGTAACGCGTATGAACGTCGATTTGAACCGGGAACCTACCGACCTGTTCAAAAAACGTATCACAGCCCCGCTAAACCCACTGTCGTCTCAACTTTAGGTCGTGCCGCTGCCAAACCCGGACTGAATCGACCCGTCTCGAGCCCGCTCAGTCTTCGGTCCAGTACATCAGTTCTTCGCGCCCGGTCCCGCAGTTCGGGCACTCGTCGGGAAGTCCACTGTTGATATCGCCCATTTCACCACACTCCATACAGCGCCACATGAGCTCCGCCTCGCCGAATTCGTGGCCCGACCGAGCGTGTTCGACGCTCATCGCTTCGGCACCCTCGCGCGTCGTGACGAAAAAGCCGCTCTGCTCGAAGCCACGAATGTGACCGAGTTCGTTGCCGTCCCCGTCGTAGACCGTCTGCCCGAAGTTGAGTTTCCGTACCGCCTCGACGGCCGCTTCCTCGCCTTCCGATGCCGGTGTCTCGCCAGTGTTGACCATAGACCGACCACACCGGCGACGGCGATAAAGCCACAGCACGAATTATGCGGGTGGCCGCTCGAGTCACAAAGCGAAAAGCGAGTCACGGCGTGCCTCGCTCGCGACAGGCCGTGGTTCGAGACGCCGAAGGCGTCTTGTCATCAATCGAAACATTCGGTTTCGCAGACGACGAGGGATCGAAGATCCCTCGAACAGTCGGCTCGAAGCGCCGACAGCATCGCGAATCGTCGATTCGCTCAGTCACGAGAGAGCAGCGCTCTCGCGAACGACAGCGTAGATTTACATGAAGTCCTCGATCCCGCTTTGCTTGTTCTTGTCGTTCTCGAAAATACTCTCGAGCGACCGTTCCAGAACCTCGAGTCGCTGTTTCGTGTAGTCGCGACAGTCGTACTCCTCGGCGACCTGAATCGCGGTCTGCATGTACTTGTTGACCGAGCCTTTGTGGACGGTGAGGTTAACCCGACCACCACACTCGCGACAGTCGCCAGTCAAGGGCATCCGGCGGAACTTCTCGCCGCAGTCGAGACACCGCGTCTCCTGGCGCGAGAAAGCCCGCAGATTCCCGATCAGGTCCGGCAGGAAGTGATACTCGATAACCCGCTCGGCGACGTCGGTTTCGTCGACTGCCCGGAGCTTCCGCGAGAGCTCGAGTTGGGCGTCCATCTTGTCCATCATCGAGCCCAGCGTCTTGTACGCCGAGAGATCGGGGCCCATTGCGATGTCGGTGGTGTCGTGGGTGTGTTCGAAGCCGGTGTACTCTAGGTCGGTGCCGAGGTTCTCCTCGGCGATTTCGACGTCGACGTCCTCGGGGTCGGCCTGCTCGCGGGTCGCGAGATAGAACTCGCGGGGGTACTGGGAGACGACATCCATGTTGTGGGCCTCGTCGTCGATCTCGGAGGGATCGATCCGCGAGGACATGACCAGGGGGGCGTCCATCTTCCCGCCACGCTGGTCGGGCAGAAACGACTTGCTGAAATTGAGAAGCCCGTCGAGGAGGAGCATCACGCAGTCTTCGTCGCCATCACAGTTGCGCCGCTTGGCTGCATGGAAGTACGGATGTGCGTAGCCGACGGCCGCGCTCGTAAACCCGATCACTCGCCCGACAGTTGCCGCACTCGTGTGCGGTGCCATGCCGAAGACGAGTTCGCCCACGAGGTCCTGGCGGTCCTCGAACTCGTAAAAGGGCTCGAGGCCGTAATACTGCGCCAAGAGGTCGTCGATGAAGTCGGCCGTCTGCAGCATGTGCTCGGCCGCGCCGTCGGAGAGGACGATGTCCTGCACTTTGAGTTCGACCAGTTGGTCCTCGTGGGTGAGCGGTTCGCCGTGGATGTCTTCCTCGTAGCCAAGGGCCTGTAGCTGGCCGACGTCGACATCGAGTTCACTTGCCCGAACTGACGTGACCGGGAGGTCGGTCATGTCGTAGCGGACGGTGCCGTCTTTGAACGCGCTCACGTCGTGTTTCGCCCGAAGAACCCCTTTTTCGATTGGTTCGGGGATCTTGTTCTGCGAGGAGAGCCCCTTGACGCCTTTCAGGATCTCGAAGGCGTTCTCGCGTTCGCCGACCGACTCGAGGGCGCTCCGGAACTCATCGTGAACGTCGATCTCCCGGGTCTCGACGCAGGTTCCCTCGCGCTCGCAGCGATCGCACTCGACGCGGTCGGCGTCGTCGGGCTCGAGGCGCTGGTCGCAGTCGGGGCAACGATAGTCCGGCGTCGTCCGCTCGTTGCAGTCGGGACAGCGGTTTTTGAACGTCTCGGTGCCACAGGTCTCACAGCGCTGCCGACCGATCTGCAGTTCGACGACACCGGGGGTATCCGACATCGTCTCGGCGTGGGTGGCGGCGTCGGCGACGTTACGCTGCGTGCCGCCGGCCTCGCCGATGGGAAAGAGCGTATGAACGGCAGGGCTCAGGTCCCGGCTCTCCGACTTCTCGGGACGGCCCATCCGGTTGCCGATCCGGGTGGGGGAACGCTCGCGAACCTGAAAGGGAGCGACCTCGTTGACCGCCTCGATGGCGTTGTCGCCCTCGGCCTCGTGGCCCCACGTTCGTGCGCGCTCGGAGAGATCAGCATCAGCCCAGGTGCGCTCGAGTTCGACCGTTGGCGCTTGCTCTGGCTCGAGCGTCGCGCCGTCGGCGACGGTCTGGCGGGGTTCACAGCCGAGCGTTCGGACGAACGGCCGCCAGTCGTCGACCGCAATGTGGCCCTCGCTCTCGCGCTGGCGGTGTTCGATGACGATCGTCTCGAGGGCCTCGCGGACGGACTCGGTATAGTCGAGGACGAGCGTGTCGTCTTCGACCCGGCCTGCTGCAACCGCCCCGGCAAGCGTACAGAAGGCGTCGACAGACAGGTCGTGCCAGAGGTACGTGTACTCCGGATGGAGAGGGGCGTCGTATTCGGTCGCCCACTCGAGGGCCTCCTCGGGATCGGGGAACTCGAGGTCGATTCGGGGGTCGTCCTCGAAGGCCTGGACATCCGCGCCGGCGGCCTCGAGGTCCTGTACCCACCACTCATAGGTGTAGGACGCGGGCGCGAGTGGGTGGTTGTTCTCGACGAACTCGCCGTAATTGACGAGGTACTCGCCGAGGTCGAGGATCTTCTCGACACCATTGCGGATCTCGAGGGCGTCTTGGGGGTCGTCGATTCGCCGAACGTCGCCGTTCGCGAGTTTGATGGTCGGCCCCTCGATGGAGTCGACGGGGACGACGCCCGCGGCTTTCCCGGGGCGTTCGGTCTTGATCTGGGTCCCCGTCGCGAGGAAGTCGTCGACCAGATGCATCGCAGCGGGGTGGACGCCGGCGGTCGCAAAGCCATGATTTCGCGCCCGGCCATAGCGCAGCCGGAAGCCACCCTCGGCACAGGGGTGGGAGAAGACAGGCCGGCCAGCAATCAGGTCTCGGAGGAACTTCGTCGACTCCTCGACGCGCGGGGGGCCGTCGGGCGCGTCGGCGTCGGTGTCGTCGCCATCGTCCGCAGGTTCGTCTCCGTCGGCGTCTGCATCTTCCCCGTCGCCGTCTCCCTCGTCGTCGGCGTCCGCGTCGCTTTCCTCGTCCGCCGCAGCGTCGTCGTAGTAGGTGCCGTCGATGAGATCCTGGAGCCACGGCCAATCGACCTCATCCAGGTTCCGGGTGTAGCGCTGGATCTTCGGCGCTTTCAGCGCGATCCCCTCGGCGAGGACGAGACACATGCCACCCCGGGCACTGTTGGTGTCGACCCGCTCTAAGTCGCGAAAGCCGGAGACCTCCTCGTCACCGGTGGCCTCCCCATCCAGCATGATCGGCATGTGCTCGGCGATGAACTTCGTCTCCTTGTCCTTGGGCGTGTACTGGAGGCCGGTCTCCTTGTCGTACAGCGAGATCTCCTCGGCATAGCGCTCGATCTCGTCGTCACGAGCCTTGTACTGCTCGATCCCCACGAGCGCGCGGGTGTAGTCGGCGACGAGTACCGACAGGGCCTGTGCAGTGCCACCCGCAGAGCGGATCGGACCGGCGTAGTAGACGTTGACGAACTCGGTGCCGTCGTCGTTCTGGATGATTTCGACCTTGTCGATTCCCTCGATCGGCGCGGCGACGACCCCTTCGGTCAACAGGGCGACCGCAGTGCGAACCGCTCCTTCGACCTTGCCGGCTTTCGTCTCGTAGTC
Organism: Natrinema hispanicum; assembly: GCF_004217335.1. Lineage (GTDB taxonomy): Archaea > Halobacteriota > Halobacteria > Halobacteriales > Natrialbaceae > Natrinema > Natrinema hispanicum. The sequence goes on along the minus strand of NZ_SHMP01000003.1, from coordinate 797,555 downwards.
ACCGACGCGGCCCTCGGCGAAGTCCTCCGCGAGCTCGAGGGCGGCCTCCTCTCTGCTCATCTGCCCTTCGAGTTCGCGGACCCGTTCGGCGACGCCGTCGATGCCCAGAATGTTCTCGACGCGGTCGGCCATGTCGCGTGCGGTCGGGATCTCGACTTCGGGTTTCGGATCGCCGCCGCGTTCTTTGGCTCGCTCGGCCACGTCGAACGCATCGTCTAACTGGGACTCGAGCCGTTCGAAGTAGCGTTCGTCTTCCGCTCGCATATCAGAGCCAGAGATCGAGGTCGGTCGTCTCGTCGTGGTCGCGCTCGAGTGGCTCATCGAAGACGCGCAGATGGACCTCGCCGGCCCAGACCGTCGCTTCGTTCAGGTGGCCGGCGACCGCGTTGCCGTCGGGCCCCGAGAGGACGACGTGGGTGTGGGCAAACCGGTCGCCATCCAAGAGCGAGACGTTACCGACACAGCTCGCAACCTCGAGGGGTTCGTCGAATTCGATCGGCTCGTACTCGCACGTGTCCTGATCGTAGAACCACAGTTCGGCGTCCTGGACCGCGCCGAGCGCGGTAAACCAGGCGGCATCGGCGTCGACCGCGTCGGCGAGGGACTCGATCTCGGCCCGCCAGTCGGCACCCGTCTCGAGGCGGGCGACGTACTCGTCGGTCGTCTCGACGGCGCGATAGTGCATACCGCTACTGTGTCGGCCGGCAGAAAAAGCCCACCGGTCGCGTCGCAAGACTGCCACGGTCGTTGATGGGTTACAGTCCGCGGCGGCGTTCGTACGGTCTGCTGTCACCGTGTCTTGGCGCACCTACACGACACGGATGCGTCAAAACGGGCTAATAGTTTCCGTGAGCGTGTCACAAAAGGACTCATAGACATATTATTTTTAATTTATTGATGGAAAATAAACTCTCCAAAATCACTTATTGATTGAATAAATAGTTCTTGTATGAAACGTCGTATCTTTGTTTCGGGCACGATTCCGCTCTGCTCGGGGCTTGCTGGATGTACGGGACTGCTCTCTGATCCCCCGATGCTCTCCGTGACCGTCTTTAACCGGTCCGAAAGTCCCTACACAATCGAAATGGCGTTTTCACGAACAGATGGAGACCTCTCCAGAGGCGAAGCCCGGGTGTTCTCAGGATCGATCGATGTTGGGCCAGACGAGCAAACCGTCCGTAAAGACGTTGCTAAACGACAGCAGTATGTTATAGAGTACAGCCTCTTCAGAGACGATGGTGGTCTAACAGAACAAGACAGCTTCCACTACTATCCGGGTGACGAGAGTGAGGGTGGTGGTCTGACGTTTGATATTACTCCGTCAGGAACCCTGACGCGAAGGTGGGCCGCTTGAACGTGTCCTTATCGAAAATACCTTGTTAGGTAAATTGTTTTTGATTGATAGTATATGGACAATATACCGGTCATTCAGTTAGTAACACTCTGGTTTGTCATACTAGTTTACATACAAATAGGCTCAGGAGGAGGCGGTGTAGTTAATATGATTCTAGGGACAGTTGCTATTCTTCTTGTGTATATTCTCCCACTCATCCTGATCGTTTTCACTGTTCTGAAACTGATCGATAACTAATTTAGCAATACTTACCGTTCGCTACGGAATCCAATTTGCTATACTCAATTCCATGATACGCTCGTCCGTATCAGGCGTCACCACGGCCGCTTGAGCGGACCCGATCGGTCGCCCCCGAGCGAGAGCCGGAGGAAGATCGGAACCGTGACGACGGCGATGGCGATCTCGAGGCCGCCGACGACGAGAAAGGCGAGATCGTAGCCATAGCGGCCGGCGACAGTGCCACCGAGGAGGAAGCCGCCGAGAAAGCCGAGGCTGCCGGCGAGATTGAACCCGGCCATTGCGAGGCCACGCTCGCTTTCGTCAGCCAGATCGGAGACCAGCGCCATCGTCGCGGGGGCGACTAACGCGCCGAGGACGCCGACTGCGATCATCGCGATCGCGGCGGTCAGGACCGACGGCGCAGCGCCGACGGCGATGATGCCGACGCCGTAACACAGCGAGCCGACGACGATCGGAATCGTCCGCCCGATCCGATCCGAGAGCGTACCCATGGGATACTGCAGGAGGGCGAAGGGTGCGAAAAAGCATGCCAACATGAGCCCGGTCATCCCGGCACCGAGACCGAACTGCTGTTGGAAATACAGCGTCCCCACGAGTGCGAAGAAGCCGGCCGTGAGCCGGTCGACGAATCCGAAGGCGTACGGGACGGAAAGCGTCGGCTGCCGGCGAATCCCGTCGACGAGCGCGCGGGCGGTCCGGCGCGTGTCGGGCGTTCGGTCGTCGACGCTCGAGACGGCGAGGCTCACGCAGACGAGCAAGCCGGCGGCGACGACCAGCGGCGCGCGCGGATCGAGCTCCGTCAGTTGGCCACCGATCGGTGCGCCGAGTGCAGCCCCGGAGCCGATGGCGATTCCGGCCGCACCCATGTTCCGGCCGTGACCGCCCTCCAGATCCATCAGCATGGTCATCGTCAGCGAGAACGCCCCAACGGTCATCGCCCCCTGAAAGACGCGAAGGGCGAGCACGCCCGCGAAGGGGATCGAGCCCAGCGTGGGGACGGCGGCGAGGGCAGCGTAGCCGACCGCGCCGGCGATCGCGCCGGCGACGATAAACGGCGTCCGCCGACCGGTCGTATCGCTTACGATCCCCCAGACGCCGACGAACGCGACGTAGGCGGCGAATTCGGCGATCAGAAACCACATGCTCGCGTCGAGCGCGCTCGCGGCAAAGGCCGAGGTCGTCTCGTCGGCCCCAAGCGTCGCGACGAGCGTCGACACGCCCGGATAGAGCAGTAGCTGCGAGAACAACACCGCGAAGACGAGGACGGCGAGGACGATCCGATCGCGGTCGCTCGAGTGCACGGACAGCCGTTGACGCTACGGGCCTATGAAGCGTCCGTTCTACCTCGGCGTGACGCCGCGTCGACCGCCGGGAGCCACAGTGTGACCGACGCTACGGCCGGATGTAGGCGTATCCCTCACTCTGCAGTCTCGTGAGTTCGCCGCCGCCGGAGGGGACGGGTTCGACGCCCTCGACGAGATCGGACTCCGCGAGGTCCTTTAGCTCGAGGGTGTTACTGCAGGCTTTCACGGAAATTCCTTTCTCGAGCAGCGATTCGACCATGTCGCTGCCATCTCCGTCGGCTGTTAGCGGTTCAATTCCGTCAGCCTGCGCAACGATTGCGATATCGCCGATCTCGACCGAGTCGTCTTCCGTGAGGTTCTCGGCGATGGTAAGCGCCGTCTGTTGTTGCTGTGGATCGGCAGCGATGAGGTGAAACACTGTCTGCACACGTTGACAGCCGGCCCGTCTCGCAATAGGGGTTGAGCCTGCAGGCGAAACGCCCCCCGGAGCGGCGATGGCCGACGATGAATGAGAGTCATTCTCTAGTCTGCTGTTTTTGCCGTTACTGCGACGCATATGTGGATGGAGCAGTATGCATACTAAACATGAGCGACGACGCGAGCGACGGGCACGAGGCCGACTCCGACGCCGAGCGTGGCGGGCGCGGGCTCGGCACGCGCAGCGTCCACGCCGGCCAGTCACCCGATCCGGCCACCGGCGCGAGGGCACCACCGATCTACCAGACCACCTCCTACGTCTTCGAAGACGCCGACACCGCTGCCGACCGCTACGCCTTGGAGGACGACGGCTACATCTACTCTCGCATCGCCAACCCGACCGTCACCGTCCTCGAGGAGCGCCTCGCCGCGCTCGAGGGTGGCGCGGGCGCGGTCGCGACGGGCAGCGGCATGGCTGCGCTCGATTCTGCGGTCCTGATCCTCGCCGAGGCGGGTGACAACATCGTCTGCTCGACCGACACCTACGGCGGGACATCTACCTACTTCTCGAAGACGGCCACACGGCGGAACATCGAGCCGAAATTCGTCCCCACGCTCGAGTACGACGCCTACGAGGAGGCCATCGACGAGGACACCGCCTTCGTCCACGTCGAGACGATCGGCAACCCCTCGCTCGTGACGCCCGACTTCGAGCGCGTCGCTGAGATCGCCCACGACAACGGCGTGCCGCTGGTCGTCGACAACACCTTCGCGACGCCGGCGCTGTGTCGACCCGTAGAGCACGGGGCCGATGTCGTCTGGGAATCGACGACCAAGTGGCTCCACGGTTCGGGAACGACCGTCGGCGGCGTCCTCGTCGACGGTGATTCGTTCCCGTGGGGCGAACACGGGTACGACGAAATTGCCGGCCAAAACCACGCCTACCACGACACCGACTTCTCGCGGGACTTCGCCGACGCGCCCTTCGCTGCCGCCGCTCGCTTTCGGTCGCTGCGCAGTCTCGGGAATCAGCAGTCACCCTTCGACGCCTGGCAGACCTTACAGGGACTGGAATCGATGCCACTGCGCGTCGAGAAACACTGCGAGAACGCCGCCATCGTCGCGGAGTACCTCGATGACCACGAGGACGTCGCCTGGGTCACCCATCCCGGCCTCGAGTCCCATCCGACCCACGACAACGCCTCGCAGTATCTCGAGGACTTCGGCGGTATGGTTGCCTTCGGGCTCGAGGAAGGGTTCGAAGCGGGCAAGGCCTTCTGCGACGAGGTCGAGTTGGCCTCGTTCCTCGCGAACATCGGCGACGCGAAGACACTGGTGATCCACCCCGCGAGCACGACCCACGGCCAGCTCTCGCCCGAGGAGCGAGCAGAGGCCGGCGTCACGGCCGATCTCGTGCGGATGTCGGTCGGCATCGAGGACCCCGAAGACATCCTGGCCGACCTCGAGCAAGCGATCGAAGCCGCGACAGGAGCCTGTCGATCAGATGGTGAGACACGATGACGACGAAAGAGACGATCGATCTCGGCGAGTTCCAGTTCGAGTGCGGGGAGTCGATCCCCAACCTCGAGGTAGCCTACGAGACCTACGGCGAGTTTACCGGCGACAACGCGGTGTTGATCTGTCACGCGCTGACCGGCAGCGCCCACGTCGCCCGCCGGCCGGACGCCGGCGACGAGACCGCCGGTCAGGCCCGCGCCTGGTGGGGCGACGTCGTCGGGCCCGGGAAGGCGGTCGACACCAGCGAGTACTACGTGATCTGTGCGAACACGCCCGGGTCGTGTTACGGGACGACCGGCCCTGCAAGCGAGAACCCGGAGACGGGCGAGCCCTACGGTACCGACTTCCCGCCAGTCACGATCGGTGACTGGACACGTGCCCAACGGCGGCTGCTTGACGAACTGGGAATCGGCCGGCTGCACGCCGTCATCGGCGGCAGTGTCGGCGGCATGAACGTCCTCGACTGGCTGCGACGGTATCCCGACGACGTCGAACGGGCCGGTGCGGTCGCCACCGCTGCCAAGCTCGACCCACAGTGTCTCGCGCTCGATACCGTCGCCCGGCGGGCGATCACGTCCGATCCCAACTGGAACGGCGGTCACTACTACGGCGGCCCTGAACCCGAAGACGGGCTGGCACGCGCCCGCCAGATCGGGCACATCATGTACCTCTCGAAGGCCTCGATGGGCCGAAAGTTCGGCCGCCGCTCCGCAGGTCGCGAAACCGTCCGCGAGGAGCCGCCGGATCCCGCGGCCGCCTTCTTCCCCTATCGGGAGGTCGAGTCCTATCTGGACTATCAGGCCGACAAGTTCACCGATCGGTTCGACGCCAACAGCTACCTCTACATGACGCGCGCGATGGACGACTTCGACCTCTCGGCGGGCTATGAGTCCGATGCCGACGCGCTGGCGGCCTTCGAGGGCGAGCTCCTCATCGAGTCGTTTACCGGCGACTGGCACTTCACCGTCGAACAGGCCGAGTCGCTTGCCGAGTCGGCACGCGAGGCCGACGTCGACGTCGCCCACCACGTGATCGAGTCCGACCACGGCCACGACGCCTTCCTCGTCGAACCCGAAACCGTTGGGCCGCCGCTGTCGGATCTGCTCGAGGATGGCCTCGGCGGCAGCTCGATTACCGACACGGCCCCGGAACAGCCCGACGAAACCGGGGAGTTCGCGCCGGTTCACACGAGCCTATTTTCGAGGTAATCGGGTCTCGAGGCCCCACGGCGCTGTGGCTGGCAGCGCTACTGTTGGCCGACGAGTAGTCAAGCGACGCCAGGTCAGTACGATCGGAAAAAGAAAGTTAGCGGCCGTTGCCCTGTCCATAGGCGTTCGAGGACCCGTGATCGAACGGGACGTACTGTTCGGTGGTCGACCGACCGGAGCGGCGACGGTCGAGCCAGTATTGCAGATCGGCGACGAACAGGGCGAGGTTTTCACGCACGGCGAGTTTCATCGAGACGCCCTGTGGCGAACGGAACAGCGCGATCAACGACCACATCGTCCCGGCTGCAAGCGCGCCCACAGCGGAGAAGCTCATCCCAAGCGTGAAAAACGTCGTCGCATAGACGAAGCCGATCCCCATCGACGGCAGGCTCGTGCCGAGAGGGACACGCGCACTCGAGTCACGCAGCGTCGGTGCGAGGAAAACGATCGAAAGGCTGCTCCCAATCATGAATACGAGGTCTTGCCACATCATCATAATCGCTTACTCAGTTACGAGTTAAAACTCTCTCGGTCGAGAAATGGGCAGTTAGCACTGACAGTCAGTGAACACTGAGAATATAACTGAAACCGTGAGTAGAACGGGAAGCGACGACGGGAGCGACACATCGAACCGTCGTCGTGGAGCCACAACTCCCTATTAGGCGGCCTAATTCAGCAGTGGCCCTGACCGATTAGGGCTCGGCGAGGACGGTCTCCTCGATCAGCGTCTCGCGGGCCTCGTCCATCGACGTGACGACGACATCACAGTGGGGTTCGACCGCCGGTTTGGGTTCGAAGCCGATAGCCAGCCCAGCGACCTTGAGCATCGGCAGGTCGTTTGCACCGTCGCCGACCGCCACGGTCTCGTCGAGGTCGACGCCGACGTCGTCGGCGAGATCCTCGAGCGCGTCGTCTTTGGTGCCCTCGATCAGCGGCCCCTCGACGTCGCCGGTGAGTTCATTGCCGTTCATCGGCAGCCGGTTCGAGACGATGTGGTCGACGGAGACGCCTTCACGCTCGAGGGCGGCCGCAACACCGCGCTCGAATCCGCCGGTGAGAATGGCGGTCGTGACGCCGGCGTCGTTCAGTTCTTTGATGAGGTCGGCGGCTCCCTCGCGGAGGACGACCTCGTCGAAGGCCGCTTCGGCCTCTGCTTTGGGGAGACTCTCGAGCAGGGACGCACGCGAGCGCAGACTCTCGGCGTAGCCGATTTCGTCGTTCATCGCGCGTTCGGTGATCTCGGCCATGTCATCGGCGACGCCACAGCGATCACCGAGCAGGACGGTCATTTCGGAGTCGGAAAGCGTTCCATCGAAGTCGAAAGCGACGACTGTCATTGCTCGCCGCTTGTGGGTCACCGGATAAACCAGTTCAGGTTTCGACTCGCGATCGTGACCGACTACTCCTCACCCTCGACCGGCGTCTTGACGATCGTCACCGGCCGCGAGGCCAGTCGCGCGACGCGGTCGGTGACGCTGCCCAGCAGCTGGCGGTACTCGCCGGACCGTTCTTTCGAGCCCATGACGAGCAGGTCGACGTCGGCTTCGTCGGCGTACGCGAGGATCTGCTTGTGGGGGTCGCCGTGTCTGACGACCGTCGTCGTCTCGACGTCCGCCTCCTCGGCTGCCTCGGCGGCCGACTCGAGAGCCTCTTCACCGACCTGCTCGAGGGCGGCCTCTAACCCTTCGAACTCGTGGACGTATTCGTCGCCGCTGTAGGAGCCGTAGACGTCGCTGTCGACGACGTACAGCAGGTGAAGGTCGGCCCCGGCGTGGTCGGCGACGGCGACAGCGTGGTCGATGGCGAGTTCGGTCCCTTCCGCCGCGTCGGTCGGCAACAGGATGCGTTCGTACATAGCTACCAATACACGATCCACACCGAAAACTGTGACCGGATAGTTCACAACACGAGAGACCGGGTGACCTCCTCCTCGCCGTAAACGGAGAGGGATCGAAGATCCCTCGGGCAGTCGGGCTACGCCCGACGACGGCGAGGCTTCCCACGGCACCGCACCGCTGGGTTGGGATATTTGCTGGTTTACGACTCGTCGGTATGACGGGCCGATGGCGGGGCCACACCGCTGTTACTCCTATCCCCGGCACGGGGACTCGGAGTTATCTTGGTGACCGAGACACCACAGCGGTTCGAGATGGGAGTCTCGAACGTTCTGGGTCTCGGAGTCCCGATATTGTCCGATTAGGTGGGCGGACGTGCCGCCTCGGTGTATGTCATACTACACCTCGACTGAACTTAAATACCCGTATTGCTACCGAACGGAGACTGTGTAAGCGTTGTCAGATTCACGCCCGGTCGTCAGACTACGTCTGACGGGCAATCAGAAATCAAAGATTTCTGATGACGGCGTAAACGCCGGGATTCTCTCCTTGAAGAAAGATAGAACTGCCGATCGCCATCGGAGAGGCGACACGCAGGACGCGGTGGCCCGTAGACCGATATCGTAACGTTCTCGCCGCAATACTTGGAACGCGTCCGACGTGTACGCACAAGACGACCGCCAGCAGTCCGCGGCAGCCGGCCGATGACCGACGCGACGCTCGAGGTCGTCGCGATCGCCTTAGTCCCGGCGGTCCTCTGGGGGTTCTCGCCGATCTTCGATAAACGAGGGATGGCCGCAGGTGGCGGTGCCGTACAGGCATCACTGGTCGTCGTGCTCGTCGACTCGACGTGTTACTGGCTCGCCATCGCGGCCCTCGAGGGCCGGTCGGCCGTGACGGGGGTGACCGGCGAGACGCTGGCCATCTTCGCGTTCGCGGGCGTGGTCGGCACCGCAGTCGGGCGAGTCACGATCTTCGTCGGCGTCGATCGAGTGGGCGCGAGTCTCAACAGTGCGATCCTCAGCGCACGGCCGCTGTTCGCGACGCTGATCGCGCTGGTCGCGCTGGGCGAACCGCTTGGGCCCGTCACCGGCGTTGGGATCGTCGTCCTCGTGGCCGGGCTCGCGCTGCTTGCGACCGCTCGCGGCGGCGACCTCGCGGGGTGGACCACCCGCGACCTGCTGTGGCCGATCGCAGCCGCGGCCACCTTCGCAGTCGCAAACGTCAGCCGCCGGTACGGCATGCTCGATACGCCGATATCGGCTCTCGAGGCGGTCGCAATAAACGAGACGGCCGGGCTGGTCGCCCTGCTGGCGTACATCCTCGCCTGGGGTGGTCGTGACGTGCTCGCAAAACCGCGGGCGTCGTATCGCTACTTCGTGGGCAGTGGCCTGCTGACGACCGTCGCGATGCTCGCGTTGATGACCGCACTCGGCCTCGAGGGTGGCCGAATCGCCGTCGTCGACCCGCTGGTCGCGACCGCGCCGCTGTTTACCCTGCTGTTTGCCGCCGTCTTCTTGCGAGACGTCGAGCGAGTAACGAAAGGCGTCGTCGGCGGCGCAGCGTTGATCGTGATCGGCGCTGCGCTGATTACGATCTGAGACAGCGGTATTTTTTGCCGGCCACGCGCACAACGGAAGGGTTTACGTGCTCCGCACGGTTTGCTCGCACATGAAGGTTCTCGTCACGGATCCGATCGCGGATGCGGGTCTGGACGTACTCAGAGACGCCGGCCACGAGGTCGAAACGGGCTACGAACTCGAGGGAGACGACCTCCTCGAGGCAGTCTCGGACGCACACGGGCTCATCGTTCGCTCCGGGACCGAAGTCACCGACGAGGTCCTCGCGGCCGCCGAGGAACTGGTTATCGTTGGGCGAGCAGGAATCGGCGTCGACAACATCGACATCGACGCCGCCACTGACGAAGGTGTCATCGTCGCCAATGCCCCCGAGGGCAACGTTCGCGCAGCCGCCGAGCACACCGTCGCGATGACGTTCGCGGCCGCCCGCTCGATCCCACAGGCACACATCCGTCTGAAAAACGGCGAATGGGCGAAAAGCGACTACCTCGGTGCCGAACTCAACGGCAAGACGCTCGGCATCGTCGGCCTCGGCCGCGTCGGCCAGGAGGTCGCCAAGAAACTCGACTCGCTCGGGATGGACCTCGTCGCGTTCGACCCCTACATCTCCGAGGAGCGCGCCGACCGACTCGGTGCCGAACTCGTCGACTTCGAGCCGTGTCTCGAGCGCGCCGACTTCCTGACCATCCACACGCCGCTGACCCCCGAGACGGAGGGCATGATCGGCGAAGAGGAACTCGACCTCCTCGAGGGCGACTACATCGTCAACGTCGGCCGCGGTGGCATCATTCAGGAGGACGCCCTCGCCGCCAAAGTCGAAGACGGCACGGTCGCCGGCGCGGCGCTGGACGTCTTCGCTGAGGAGCCACTCTCCGAAGACTCGCCGCTGCTCGAGCACGACGACGTCATCGTCACGCCTCACCTCGGCGCGTCGACGGAAGCGGCTCAGGAGAACGTCGCGACCTCCACCGCCGAGCAGGTCAACGCCGCGCTCGCCGGCGAGCCGGTCGCCAACGCCCTGAACGCGCCCTCGATCGACGAGAGCGCGTTCCCCCGCGTCGAGCCCTACATCGACCTCGCCGAAACCGCCGGCAAGGTCGCCGCACAACTGCTCGAGGGCCGCATCGAGGACGTCGAAGTCGTCTACGAGGGCGAAATCGCCGACGAAGACATCGAGTTCGTCACCGCAAGCGCACTCAAGGGCGTCTTCGAACCGCTCGAGTGGCAGGTCAACGCGGTCAACGCGCCCCAGATCGCCGAAGACCGGGGCGTCGACGTCACCGAGTCCAAGACCCGCCAGGCCGAGGACTTCCAGAGCCTGATCTCCGTAACTGTCAGCAACGACGACGACGAGGTCTCCGTCGACGGCACCCTCTTTGCGGGTGACGACCCGCGGATCGTCCGCATCGACGGCTACCGCGTCGACGCCATCCCCCACGGCCGAATGGTCATCACGCGCAACACCGACGAGCCCGGCGTCATCGGCCTCATCGGCTCCGTGATGGGCAACCACGACGTCAACATCGCCGGCATGTTCAACGCCCGCGAGACCATCGGCGGCGAGGCCCTGACCGTCTACAACGTCGACAGCGAAGTTCCCGCGGACGCGAAAGCGGAACTCGAGGACGACGAGCGCATCATCGGCGTCAGCGACATCACGCTGAACGGCCAGGCCTGAACGCGAGCCGACGCACGCGCTATTTTTCTCGAGTCTCGAGTCGATCGAGCTCCCGGCGGCAAAAGACCTATCGCTCGGACGACCAACGTCTCGAGTATGGACGACGACGTTGCAGTCGACTTCGGTGAGGACGGCCTCGTCCCCGCCGTGGCACAGGACGCCGACACCGGCGAGGTACTGATGCTTGCCTACGTCTCGCCGGAGGCCCTCGATCGAACCCGCGAGACTGGCCGCGCGCACTACTACTCGCGAAGCCGTGACGAGCTGTGGGAGAAAGGGGCGACGAGCGGCCACGTCCAAGACGTTCAGGAGATTCGCGTCGACTGTGACGCCGACACCCTGCTCTATCTGGTCGACCAGGAAGGCGGCGCGTGTCACACCGGCCATCGGTCGTGTTTCTACCGGACGATCGAGGGTGAGAACGTCGGCGAACGAGTGTTCGACCCGGACGCCGTCTACGAGTAACCGATGAGCGAGCGCGTCCCGCCCTCCGACGCCCGCTCCGACGCCGCCGGCAGTAGCGACGACAACCCGACACCGCACGAGGCACTCGAGGTCGCCCGCGACCGCCTCGAGACGATCGACGCGCGGATCGCAGACCACGACGAGGACACCGTCGAGGCGGTCGCAACCGCGTATCGGACCGCGACCGACCTGTTAGAGGACTATGTCGACCGCGCGACCGGGACCGGCAAGGAGAATTTTCAAGCATATATCGAACTCGAGGGGAAATTTGACGGGCTCGTCTCCGGACTCGACGAGGACCTCCCCGAATACGAGTCCTTCGAGGACGCCCTCGAGACGATCGACAAACGCCGGCTGAGCGAAGCCGATTTCGAGCGGGCTCGCGACGCCCTCGAGCCAGCAGCAAAATACGCGGACATGCTCGACGAACGCGAGGCCGCTCGCGAAGCACTGGCGGAGGCCCGCAAAGCCGCGAGCAAACGGCTGCAGACGATCGACGACGAGATCGACGAGCGCGAGCGGCTGCTCGAACTCGCGGATGCGGATCTCGACGCGCCGGTCGAGCGACTCCGCGAGCCGATCGAGCACTATAACGAGGCGATCCGCGAGGCCGTTCGGGCGTATCGCCTCGAGACCAGTGCCCGCGAGGTGTTCGCCCTGCTCGAGCGAAGCCGGTGGTATCCGTTCGTGACCTACGAGCGCCCGCCCGAGGACTTAGCAGCGTACGTCCGCGAGAATCCGGCCGGCGAATATACGATTCCCGAGTTGCTCGAGTACGCCGACTACTCCCGGTCGAAACTCTCGCACTACGTCGAGAGCGCGGACGAACTCAAACGCAACGTCGCGACACAGCAGACGTATCTCGAGGGGATCGATGCCGAGGCGCTGACGATCGATTGGCCGCCCGGGCCTGCAGGTGCCCTGCGAGCCCGGACGCGGGAGTATCAGCCGTTCGTCGCGCGAATCGCCGACGAGGACGTCGTCGCGGCCTTACGCGAAGTGCGGCTGCTCGCGACCGATCCCGACTACGACCGCTTACAGACCGCAGCCCAGGCCGTCGACCGGCTCACGCCCGCCGAACGCGAGCGGCTGGCCGACGGCCGCGTTGACGACGAACTCGAGGCGTTGCGGGCCGAACGGGAGCGACTCGAGGACGCGCTCGCCGTTGACGATCCGGTCTAAAGGCGGCCGGCAGTCGCGGTTGGCGGGGGAGATGACCGTCGTGGGAGCTGCTCTCGTTCGCGAACGGCATCGTATATATGTCACTGCGCCGTTCGCCAGACTATGCGAACGACGCGGCGGTCAACCCTCATTGCACTTGGTGGAACGATCACGCTGTCGACCACGGCCGGCTGTCTCGGTGGCTCCGGCAGCGGCTCGTTTCCCAGCGACTGTGACGGGACAGAAGTCGAAACGGTCGATTCACTCCCACGGCCCGCACTCGGTCCAGAAGACGCCGCCGTCACCGTCGATGTCTTCGAGGACTTCGCCTGTGGACACTGTGCGACGTTCACCAATGACGTCTATCCACAGATCGAATCGACCTACATCGAGCCCGGTGACGTCCGCTATCGCTACTTCGACTATCCGATCCCCGTCGATGAAAACTGGTCGTGGCGTGCCGCTTCGGCTGCCCGCGCAGTCCAGGACCGAACCGATGCCGAGACGTTCTTTTCCTTTGCCAAGGGGATCTACGAGGAGCAAGCCCGACTCGGCGAGGACGGCTACCAGTTCATCCGCGAGGTCGCCAACGACCACGATGTCGACGGCTGTACGATCGCCGCCGCAGCCGATCAAGAGGCGTATCGTGGGGTCGTCGAAGCGGACAGGCAGACGGGAGACAGCCGCGGCGTGCCAGGAACGCCGGCCGTCTTCGTCGACGGGACCCTCCTCGAGAACTACGAGTGGGACACCGTCAGCGCCGCGATCGACGCGCAACTCGAGTGAGGAGTCGGCCGCCTAACAGGTAGTTTATACGGCGAAAGACGAGTCAGATATCATGGACGATTCAGAACCGGGGCGACGGGACGTCCTCATCGCAACGTCGGGGTTTCTCACGCTTGCAGGCTGTACGAACAGTGCGGCCGTCGAATCCGGGTACGGAACGGCGTACGGAGACACATACGGGAGTGAGTAACCATGGTCGATCACACGCCGCGTCTCGGACTGGGGACGTACGAGCAGGGCGAACAGTGGGACCACACCGACGCGGTCGAGGCGATCGACGCGCACGCGATCGTCCACGGGCCGATCAGCGAGCGACCGGCAACCGGCGAGTACGACGACGAACTGTATCACGCGACCGATCAAGGAATTACCTGGCGCTGGGACGCCGCGAGCGACGACTGGACCTACTTCAGCGGTCGCGGAAGTGCCGAGCAACCGGTACCGGGGACGAGCCACTTCGCGGCGGCCCGGCTCACTCACGCTCGCACCGAAGAGACCCCCGTGTGGAACGTCGAGGCCCACGGCATCGAAGGCGACGGGGAAACCGCTGTCGGCCAGGCAGTCCACGACCTCCTCGAGGACGTCGCTGACGCCGGCGGCGGGATCGTGTACTTCCCGCCCGGGAGGTATCTGCTCGAGCGGACACCACTGATCGGCGACGACACGATCGTCCTCGGTGCGGGCCGTGCGACCGTTCTCGTCGGGATCCGTCCCGACGGTGAGAACGGACGGGCGCTGCTCTCGAATATGGGCTACGACGAGCCGGGATACGACGGCGCATCGAACTGGGGCGTCTGCAACGTCCGGGTCGATTCGCCGGAATCGACGGGAATCATGCCCGCCCACGCAGCAAACGTCCGACTGGAGCGGATCTACGGCGACCGCATTCACTACCACCACATCGACGTCGTGTCGTCGAAAAACGTCGTCATCGACGGCTACTGGGCGACCCGTGGCGGCGAGGGGGACTCGGACGCGCCGGTGCAGTTCGACAGTCAACAGCCGGATACGAGCTGGAACAGCGTCTGGGACGGCAGCGACGACGTGCTTGTCGCGGACGACGGGACACCCACCGAGAACTGCACGCTCAAAAACTTCGAGATCGATCCGGCGAACGACCCCGACTACGGTGTCCACCTTCACCGCGGGACGAACGAGGGGATCACCATCACGGACGGCCAGATCACCGGCTGTGAGTATACGGCGATCAGAGCTGATCCGGACGAGACGGTCGCAGACCTGACGATCGACCGGGTCTCGTGTCTCGAGAACGCACGGGGGATCACGCTGGGAGAAATCGAGGACGGCCGTCAGGGGTTGACGATCAATAACGTCACGATCAGAACCACCGACACCGACATCGCCAGCGGCTCGGGGCTGTACGCGGCCGGCTTCGACGGCGCTGCGATCTCGAATGTCACCGTCGACGGCCCGTTTACGAACGCGATCATCTTCGACGACATGGCCGACCTGAAACTCAGCGGCGTGACCGCGACGGGCGCGGACCATCAGTCGTTCCGATTCAGAGCGAACGTCGACGCGACGCTGACGACTGCTCGAGCGGCCGACTGTGGTACTGTAGGGATCTACGTCGGCCCTGACAGTCGCGTCGCCTACGGCGGTGTGACGTTCGACGACGTTGGGGACGAAGTCGTCGTCGACGGGGAGCTTCGGGAGTGGGCCTCGTCGTGATTGGGGCGTCGAGCTCGAGGGCTCGAGCAACGGAGCCCGGCGTTACGCGTCGGCTTTCGCAGCGGTCAGCGCCTCGTACATGTCGCTGGCGAGGGCTTCGGCGCGGTTTCCATCGCGGGCCTCGGCGTAGATCCGGACGAGCGGTTCGGTGCCGGAGGGACGAGCGAGCACCCACGCGTCGCCGTAATCCAGTCGGTAGCCGTCGCGGGTGTTGAGCTCGGCGTCGGCGGCGTTGGCCTGGTTGGCCGCCGCATCGAGCATCGCGTCACGTTCGGCTGTCGACTCGTATTCGACGTTGTGGCGGACGTTGACGTAGCCGTCGTAGGGTGCGACGAGCTCGCTGACCGGCTTCTCGGCGACTAACTCGAGGAAGCGCGCAGCCGTGTAGGCTCCGTCTCGCGAGAGCCGATAGTCGGGGAAGAAGATCCCGCCATTGCCCTCGCCGGCGATCGGTACGTGTCTGTCGTTCGCCTCGAGTTCCTGAATACGAGTGATGATGTTCGTCGAGCCAATCGGGGTGAGCTCGAGTTCGGCGCCAACGTCGTCGACCACGTCGACGAGTCGCTGGGAGACGTTGACAGCCGAGACGGCCGTGTCGCCGGCCTCGAGTTCGGCAGCTGCGAGTGCGGCCAGCGTCGCGTCGCCCTCGACGTACTCGCCGTGTTCGTCGAAGAAAATCGCGCGGTCGGCATCGCCGTCGTGGGCAACGCCGACGTCGGCGTCGGTCGCGCGGACGAGTCGGCCCAGATCGGTGAGGTTGTCGGGGACGGGTTCGGGATCGCGGCCGGGGAAGTGGCCGTCGGGCTGGCTGTTGACGGTGACGACGCGACAGCCCAGTTTTCGGAAGAATTCGGGACTCGTCAATGAACCCGCACCGTGGCCCGGATCGAGTGCAACGGTGAGGTCGGCGTCGGCGATCGTCTCTCGGTCGGTCGCCGCGAGCAGTTCATCGACATAGGCCCGGCCGACGCCGTCGATCTCGCGGACGCGTCCCGTCTCGTCCCACGGGGCGACGGAAAACGATTCGGCGAGCAGGGTTTCTTCGATCTCCTCGAGTGCGGCCACCGAGAGTTCGACACCGTCGGGCCCGACGAGTTTGACGCCGTTGTACTGGGGCGGGTTGTGTGAGGCCGTGATGACCACGACCGGCACCCCTTCGCGTTCGGCGTAGGCCTGTGCCCCCGGCGTGGGGACGACCCCGAGACGGTCGACATCGGCACCCGTACTCGCGAGCCCGCTGGCGGCCGCATCGGCCAGCATGCGCCCCGTATAGCGCGTGTCGCGAGCGATCGCGACGCGGTCCCCACCGTGGCCGTCACCCCAGGTCGTCCCCGCCGCTTTCGCGACGCGTAGGACGAACGCGGGCGTCAGCTCTTCGTTGGCGACGCCCCGCGTCCCACTCGATCCGAAGACTTGCATCACGCGCTAGTCCGGGCGGACTCCCCAAAGGGATTCCGCAACTCGATCCGAAGACCGAGCCGGGCTGCTGTCACTGGATCCCGGCACACCCGTATGGCTGATTGGGATGTGTCAGCGCGAACGGATAGTCGTCCATATGAGGGCGGAACGTTTTCGGGCCATCCCTGTCACGTTCCTGTATGCAATCGATCGAGGAAAAACGCGTCTACGGCGATCGGCAAGGGGCGATCACAGCCTACGTCGCAAGCGCGATGGGCGTCGTTCGCGTCCGGGTCGCCGGTGACACAGTTGGCGAATTCGGCCTCTGTGAACGCTGTGGTGCTCGAGACGTCGCAGCCAGCCCCGACGCCATCGCCGTCGCGACGGACGACGACGTTCGCATACTCGAACTCGAGGCGGAATCCACGTCCGACCGCGAGGGTGACGCGCCGGTCGTGGCCGACGACGAGTCGTTCGTCGAGACCGGCTTCGGCCCGGCGGTCGCCGTCGGCTTCGATGGCGACGACGTGCTCGCAGCCGGGCCGGACGGTCGCGTCGCGTGTCGCACAGCCGGGGCCGACGAGTGGACGACGCTTTCGGACGGCTTCGAGACAGCGGTGCGGGCGATCGACGGTGATCTCGTGGGCACGGCCGACGGCGCGTATCGAGTCAGCGACGACGGCCTCGCACACGCCGGCCTGTCGGACGTGCGTGACGTCTCGGCTGCCGGGGTGCCACTCGCGGCCACCGCGGATGGACTCCACAAACTCGGCAACGGCTGGATGACCGTCTTGGAGGGCGAATTCGAGACCGTCGCCGCCGATCCGCGCTCGGAGCGGGGCGAGCTCGTCCGCACCCACGCGGTCGCCGCAGACGGCGTCTACGAGTTCGTCGCCGACGAGTGGCACGCGATCGACGGCTCGAGCGAGCACATCGTCGGCGTCGGCTACGGCGAGACGACCTACGCCGTCACGGACGAGGGGACGTTCCTCGCGTGGAGCGACGGGGAGTGGCGAACGCGAGCGCTGGGCGTCAGGGACGTGTCGGGGCTCGCCGTGCGACCGGAGCGGCAGTAGACCCACCCAATTGGTTCTCAAAGCGGTACGGGAGATCGACACGCGAGCGTCGAATTCCCAGACAGCACGGAGACGGAGTATACAAGAGTTAACGATACTGAATAACAGCTATCAATAAATGAGCGATCTCTCACGACGACGGCTGCTAGCTGCGACCGGCACCGTCTGTACCGGTGCTGTCGCCGGCTGTACGGGCAGCGGCGACGAAACGGATGGAACCGACGGGAGTGAAAACGACGAGTCCGCTGGCGACGGCGGAACCGACGGGAGCGCGACGGCCGATACCGCGGGGACGCTCCTCGGAGACATCACCGTCGACAACCTCGACAGTACCGCCCACACGGTCGACGTCATCGTCGAGTTCGACCGGACGATCGAAGCGTGGGCGACCGAGAATCTCGCGGCCGGCGGCGGAGCAACCCTCGAGCGAAATTGGCCGTCCGAACCGGGGCAGTTCCGCGTGACGGTGAGACTGGATCAGGGCGAGCCGGTCGAGGTGACGCCGGCCGACTGGAACGACCCGTCGTGTCTGAACCTCTTCGTCCGGGTCGATCGAAACGGGGAACTGACGGTCCTGAGCGATACGAGCAGTGGTCCGTGCAGTGCCGGCGACGCGAGCGACGGCGACACTGACACGTAACTACTCGCACCGACCGACGAGGTCGACGCGCTCGAGGGGCGAACGCAGCGCAGAACGAAAGCTGGTTTAGCCCCCGGAGTGTGCCACCGACTATGATCGTCAGTGGATCCACGTCCCAGGCACTCGCCGCAGCGCTCGCTCGCGAACTCGAGGAACCGCTCGCCGCCGTCGAGTACGATCGGTTCCCCGACGGCGAACTGCTCGCGGCCGCCCCGGGCGTCGCCGACGCAGAGCCCGATCGGGCAGTCATCGTCGCCTCGACCGTCTCGAGCGACGCCCACCTCGAGGTACTCCAGTTGCAGGATGCCGTCCGCGAGGCTGGCGTCGAGGAGGTCGTCACCGTCCTGCCGTACATGGGCTACGGCCGCCAGGACAAGGCGTTCGAGCCGGGCCATCCTATCTCCGCGCGTGCGATGGCGCGAGCGATTTCGACCGGCGCAGATCGGGTGCTGACGGTCGATCCCCACGAGGAGGCGGTTTGTGAGTTCTTCGAGCCGACGGCGACGGCCGTCGACGCTGCGGGCCGACTGGCCGAGCCCTTACCCGACGACCTCGCGGATCCCGTCTTCCTCTCGCCCGACGCGGGCGCGATCGACCTCGCCGAGACGGTTCAGGGTGCCTACGGGACGGGCGAAACCGACTACTTCGAGAAGGTTCGCCACTCCGGCACCGAGGTCGAGATCACGCCAAGCGACGTCGACGTGGCCGACCGCGACGTCGTCGTCGTCGACGACATCATCGCGACGGGCTCGACGATGAGCGAAGCCGTCGGCGTCCTCCGCGAGCGATCGGTCGGTCGGGTCTACATCACCTGCGTCCACCCGCTGCTGGCTCGCAACGCCGTCACGAAGCTCTCGCGGGCCGGCGTCGAAGCGATCTACGGCACCGACACCATCGAACGCGGCGTCAGTACTGTCTCGGTCGCACCGGCGCTCGCGTCGTACCTGTAAGCAAACGGTTAAGTACTCGACCGAACGTGGCCTAGCCGTTAGCGTTTCGCACGGTTGGTGTCGGCTGTGTGAACTGCGCCGGAATTTGCATAAACGTATCAATGCACGGACTCGTCCACAAGACCCTCAAGGAGTACGTCGTCGACCGAACCGACGACGAGACCTGGGACACGATCGTCGACCGGGCCGGCCTCGAGCCGACACTGTATCTCCCCGTCAGCTACTACGACGACGCCGAGATCGACGCCATCCTCGAGACGCTGTCGGAGATGGCCACCCAGGACAGGCGTGCAATCGAACGCGACGTCGGCCGCACGCTCGCGCCTGAACTCCTCTCGACGTTTAGCGCCCACGTCAGCCGTGACTGGGAGGCGTCGGACCTGCTCGCCGAACTCGACGATGTCTACGGCGACATCGAAACCGCCACGGACGACGCGTCGCTGCCTGCGATTTCCTCTCGTCTCGAGTCCGATCACGGGGTCGTCACCTACGAGACCCACCGCGATACCACCTACTGTGGCATGGCCCACGGGATTCTCGAAGGGGTCGTCGCCGCGTTCGACGGCGACACGACCGTCACCGAAACAGCCTGTGTCGACGACGGAGCCGACATGTGTCGGTTCCGGGTTGACCTCGAGTAGCGACGAACACGGACCCGCAGCCACCGATTGCTTCCCGTCAGTACTGGCGCGATCGCACTGCGACGATGAGGAGCATCGCGACCGCGACGAGCGCCGCCGGAACGCCGAACCCGGGCACCGTCTCGATCGCCGCGGCCGGGCCGCTGCCGACGCGCGCGGTAGCAGTTCGGTCACCGACAGCGATCTGGTACCGGCCCACCTCGTCGAACCGAAGATCCGCCTCGATCGTCGTCGAGTCGCCGACCCGAAGCGCCACTGGTCGCTCGGCAACGACACCCTCGACGGTCCGGAACTCGAGGACGGCCGCTGCCGGGCGCTCGTCGGCAGCCTCGACCGTCGCAGTCACCGTCACCGGCTCGCCGGGATCGACGCGCTCGGGCGAAACGTGGAGGTCGGTGACGGTCACACTCGCTTCCGAGCGAACGATAGCGGTGAGCCGTTCGGAGCCGACGCGAAGCGTGTACGCGCCGGGCTCGGCGGGCGTCCACGAGAGGCTGTGCTGTGCCGTCTCGCCGGCTGCGAGTCGACCCCGGCGAACGTCGACCGGTCGACCGTCAACCTGCAGCGCCGCGTCGTACGCACCGGCTCGGCTGCCGACGTTGGCGACCGTGACCGGCAGCGACACCGGTTTACCGGCTGGGACCGCGATCACGTCGCCAGCTTCATCGGCGGTTCCCGTCGACCCCGAGGCGTTCCACCGTGGCCACTCCCGGCCCGCCACCTCGAGGGAGTCCGTCTCCAACTCGGACTCGAACTCGGCGACCGGCTGGTCGAAGGCCGCCGCGTGCTGGCTCCGGCTCCACATCTCGGGCGTCGCCTCGGTTTGCGTGTATCGTTCGGCAGCAGTCCGGACGTCAGCCCCGCCGTACTCCGCAAGCGTTTGCAGGAAGTCGGCCTCGGTGATCCGGCCCTCCTGGGCGTTCAACGCGCGGAAGACATCCTCGAGCGTCCGGTCGCCGTCGGTTGCGAGCCGCAGTTGGCGGTCGAGCTCGCCGTAGACGAGTGCTCCCTTTGCGTAGTCCGTCTTCGGATCCGCCCACGTCGAGCGATCGACCAGCACTCCGTCGGCGTACGGCGATCGCTCGCCGCGCTCGAGGAGGGCGCTGAAATCGTCGAAGTCAGTGCTACCGTGCTCGAAGGCGAGCAGTCCCGCGTAGTAGTCGGCCTGGGCTTCGATGAGCCACGCTGTCTTCGGCGTAGTGTCGGTCGCCGCATTCGAGAAGCGCTGCCGGACGTGGACGTACTCGTGGAGCCAGGCCGGGTTCGGCTCATCGAGCGTGGCGTCGGCGACGACCCACGCGTCGGCGCGGCCGTACTGAATCCCGCGTGGTCCCCAGTCGGCCCCGGTTGGCGCTGCGATCACGACCACCTCGTCGCGTTGCATCCCCACCGCGAGACTGCTGCGTGCGTCCGCCAGTGCCGTCAGGATCGCGTCCGGTGACTCCTCGAGCCGTGTGGCGTCGGGGACGACCAGCCGGATCATCCCGCCGTCGGTGGCTCGCTCGTAGGTCGTCACCGGACCGAAGACGGCGATGTCGCCGCCGGTCGTACCCGGGCCGTCGACAGTCACCGTCTCCTCGATGCCAACCGGGTCAGTCCGTCGCAGGGAGACGTTGAGCGATGGTACCGCGACGATCCCCCAGTCGCCTGTCTCGACGAACGTGTATCCCGTCTCTGACGTGCGTGTCCCGTCGCTCCCGCCTCGCCGATCGGCTGGCATCGTATAGCGGATCGCTGGCTCGTCAGTCGTGCCGGTCCACGCGTAGGTCCGCTCGCCCGTCCGCTCGAGCCCCGTCACCGATTCGACGGTCGCACTCTGTTGGAGTTCGATCTCGAACTCGGTGACGGCACCGGGGACGTGAAACGTCGTCTCCGTCTCGAACACGTCAGGGTCGTCGGGACGATGTCTGAGAACGGTCGTGCGGTCGAACACGTCGGCGCTGGATGTGGTCGCCGAACCAACGTTCGTTCCGATCGATACCAGCGTCTCGCTGGAACTCGCAGCCAGTTCCCCGCCGGAATCGGCGACAGCAGGCTCAGTGGGTGCAGCCGCCCGTGCCGGCTCGAGGATGCCGACGCCGGCCGGCAGACTACAGACGAGCACGACGACGAACGCGAGGGCGGGGACTCGAGAACTCACTACCCACCTCTGGTTAGTCAGTGCACAAGACCTTTGTGACGACGGTATCTTCCACTGAGAAATTATATTTGAGCGAGATAGAATCGGTTACGTTCGGTTCGAGCAGTCGACCGTGTCGCTGTCCTCGTGAGCGGACTACGAGAACACGTCGTCCTGGGCGAATAAACGGCCATACCCGTGACGGACCAGCATCCGGTTTCAAATTGTGTGATTTCTGGAAGGAGTTTTTATGTTAAATGGTAACGTCTACCTTGGCCATGGTCAAGAAACGAAATCTCGACGGGACAGTCGCGATCGTGACCGGTGCTGCAGGGGAAATCGGTGGTGGCATTGCACGCGAACTGGCCGCTGCGGGTTGTAACATCGTCCTCGCTGATATCGGCGTCACGGAGTCCGCAGCCGATGACGACTCGAAGCCCGATAACATCGATCACGCCGAAGCCCTCGCTGACGAGATCGAGGCGTCGACGGATTCCGAGGCGGTAATCGTCGAATGTGACGTCACGAGCGCAGACCAGACAGAAGAGCTGGTCGACGCGACACTCGACGAGTTCGGGCGGCTCGATATTCTCGTAAACAACGCGGGGATCATCACCTACTCGCCGGTCGAGGAACTGGACGAAAGCGAGTGGGATGCCGTCATGGACGTCAACGCGAAGGGGGTCTTTCTCTGTTCGCGCGCTGCCATCCCGGAACTCAAAGATGGCGGCTCCATCATCAATACCGCCTCCATCGCCGGCGAGATGAGCGCC
Source organism: Natrinema hispanicum (assembly GCF_004217335.1). Classification (GTDB taxonomy): domain Archaea; phylum Halobacteriota; class Halobacteria; order Halobacteriales; family Natrialbaceae; genus Natrinema; species Natrinema hispanicum. The sequence goes on along the minus strand of NZ_SHMP01000003.1, from coordinate 774,720 downwards.
GCAGGAATCGCACACTACGCGGCATCGAAGCACGCCGTGATGGCACTCACGAAAACGCTCGCACTCGAACTCGCCGAGGACGACGTCACGGTCAATGCGATCTGTCCGGGGATCGTCGACACCCCGATGTGGCGCGACGTCCTCACCCCCGCAAGCGAAGAGCCGTACGAGGAGACGATTCAGCGGTCGATTCCCCTCAACCGTGACCAGAAGCCGGACGACATGGGCCGTCTCGCCGTCTTTTTCGCTGAGAATCGCAACGTGACGGGCGAAGCAGTCAAAGTCGATGGCGGCATCACACAGGACGTTCTCTAACGCCAGCACAACCAACGAACCAATCAGGTTCGTCTCCGGTTTCGAGACTAACCTCGCGTTATCTCTATCTGTTCGTCTGATGATTCCGCAGCCGTCAGCGCCCCGAGAGCACTGCTCTTGCTGGCCTTGCCTCGTTTCGTCCGCAAGAATCAAAAGTCGCCTGCGACGCTCGAGGGTAGCTACTCAGACGCTTCCGCAGCCGCCAGCGCCTCGAGTGCGATCTCGGCATCCACCTTTTTCCGTTCGGGTCGCTCGCAGCGCTCGCGACCACTCACGCAAAAATCTGGACCAAAAAACCGCCTCGCTTCGCTCGGCAGTTCTATTCCGAGGCCTCAGCAGCCGCCAGCGCCTCGAGTGCGATCTCCATCATCACACCGTCGACATCCCACTCCTTGCGGTGGCCGTCCTCGACTGTCCGCCGTTCGTCGGCGCGGACTTCCTCGTTGATCAGGTCCGCGCGCTCGGCGACGAGGTCGGCGACGCGGTCGTCGTCGATCGCGAGGTCGAGTGCGATCCGCTCTTCGACGTCGAGATCGAGGTCCTTGCGCATCTCCTGAACGCGGCGGATGACCTCGCGAGCGTAGCCTTCGCTTTCGATGTCATCAGTCAGGGAGGCGTCAACGTAGGCGACGCCGCGGTCGTCGCCGTCGGTGCCGAAGGCAGTGCCGGCGATGTCGTCGGGCGTCTGGGTCACGAACGAAACCATCGACTCCTCGAGTTCCTCGTCGTCTTCGAGGACGTCCGCGACGGCATCTTCGAGCGCTTCGAGGCTCGGTTCGTCGATCCGGGCTTCGTTGAGCGCGTTCATGACCTGACCGGCGCGACCACCGAAGGTCGGGCCGAGTTCGCTCATGTCGGCCTCGGCGCTGTACTGGAGTTCGCCCCAGCGGTCCTCCGGCGAGACGAGTTCGATCTCGCGGGCGTTGAGCCGTTCCTCGAGCAGGCCAGTGTGGCGCTCGACGGCCTCGACGACACGCTCGTCGTCGGCGGCAACGACAACGCGCGGGACCGGCCAGCGGAGTTTGCGACCGGCCTGTTGGCGGGCGTTCGCGCCGGCTTCCTCGATGGCGCGGAGGAGGGAAACGTCTTCCTCGAGTTGTTCGTCGACCCAGTGCTCGTCGACGTCGGGCCAGTCTTCCATGTGGACGGTGTCGAACCCGTCCTCGCCGGTGAGCGTGCCGTAGATCTCCTCGCTGATGAAGGGGGCATACGGCGCGAGCAGGGCGACGCTCTCCCGGAGGACGCGATAGATCGTCGCGTAGGCGGCCTGTTTCGAGGCGCTGTCTTCTTCTTCCCACATGCGCTCGCGGACGGCCTGGACGTAGAACCGAGAAACGTCCTCGACGACGAACGCGAGGAGTTCATCGACGGCCTTGTCCTGGCGGAAGTCCTCGAAGTGGGCAGTCATCTCGGCTTTCGTCGACTGGAGCCGGGCGAGCACCCACTCATCGAGGGGCTCGAGGGCATCGTCGACATCCTCGAGCGTCGTCTGCTGAGGGTCGAAGTCGTCTAAGCGCATGTACGGCAGCGGGAACCGGAAGACGTTCCACAGCGTCCGGAGGTGGTTCTCCATCGTCTGCATCCCGTCCCAGTCGAAGCGCATGTCCTCGCCCTGCGGGTTGTTCGAGAGGAGGAACAGCCGCATAACGTCCCGGCCGTGGCGGTCGATCGCCTCGTGGGGATCGATCAGGATGTCCTTGGACTTGCTCATCGCGCGGCCGTCGGGCATCAGCGCGTGGCCGTGCATCAGGACCTCCTGATAGGGGCTTTCGCCGAGTGCGGCGGTTCCCATCCCGAGCTGGGACCAGAACCAGCCGCGGGTCTGGTCGTGGGCCTCGAGAATCAGGTCGGCAGGCCAGAGTTCGTCGAATCGGCTGTCGTCGGAGGGGTAATCGAGAGTGCCCCACGACGCGACCGAGGAGTCGAGCCAGACGTCGAAGACGTCGGGCACGCGGGTGTATGTGGTACCGTCCTCGGAGATAGTGAGGTCGTCGACCGTGTCCTTGTGGAGGTCGACCTCGTCTGGATCGATGTCCTGATCGACGCGCTCGGCGAGTTCTTCGCGGGTACCGATGACGATCATGTCCTCGTCATCGTCTCGGTCTTCGGGGGTCCAGACCGGCAGCGGGATGCCCCAGTAGCGCTGGCGGGAGACGTTCCAGTCCGGCGCTTCCTCGACGAAGTCACGGAAGCGGCTGTCACGAGCCCACTCGGGGTGCCACTCGCTGTCCTCGATGTTCTCGAGCAGGTCGTCTTTGATGTCCGTGATCGTGATGAACCACTGGTCGGTGACGATCTGGAGGATGCCCGTGTCACAGCGCCAACAGTGGCCGTAGCTGTGGTGGACGGTGCCCGAGGCCAGCAGTGCGCCGTTGTCCTCGAGATCAGCAATGATCTCGTCGTCGGCGTCTTTGACGAACTGACCCTCGTACTTGCCAGCCTCTTCGGTGTAGACGCCGTCGCCACCGACCGGACAGAAGATCGGGAAGCCGAGTTCGCGGCCGCGCTCGAAGTCGACTTCACCGTGGCCGGGCGCGGAGTGAACGAGGCCGGTGCCGTCGCCGTGGGTGTCGACGTAGTCGGCAGCGTAGACCTCGAAGACGCCCTCGCCGTCGACGTGGTCGGGCACCTCCTCGGCGAGCGGGTGCTCGTAGGACCAGCCGATGAGGTCCTCGCCGGAGAGTTCCTCGACGATCTCGTAATCGTCGTAGCGCCCCTCCTTCAGTACCTCCTCGTGTTTCGCATCGGCGAGATAGAGGAGTTCCTCCTCGCCGTCTTTCTCGGCGCGCACGCCGACGTAGTCGCCCTCCTCGTCGACGGCGACGAAGGTGTTCGCGGGGATCGTCCACGGCGTCGTCGTCCAGATGACGATCGAACCTTCGCGGTCCTCGAGGTCGAATTTGACGTAAATCGAGGGGTCCTCGACGTCTTCGTACTCGACTTCGTTGTTCGCGATCGCGGTCTCACACCGGGGACACTGCGAGATCGAGCGGTGGCCCTGCTCGACCAAGCCGCGGTCGGCGGCGTTCGAAAAGCCCCACCAAGCCGCTTCCATGTATTCGGGCTCGAGGGTCTTGTAGGGGTTGTCCCAGTCCATCCAGACGCCGAAGTCCTGGAAGTCCGACTGCAGGCCCTCGAGTTGCTCGTTGGCGTAGTCTTTACACTCCTGAATGAAGTTCTCCTCGCCGAACTCCTCGATGTCTTTCTTGTTCTCGAAGCCAAGCCGCTCCTCGACGCGAGTCTCGATCGGGAGCCCGTGCATGTCGTAGCCCGGCCGATCCGTGACGTCGTAGCCCTGCATCCGCAGGTATCGCAGGTAGACGTCTTTTAGCGACTTGTTCCAGGTGGTCCCCATGTGCGCCGACCCCGACGTGTACGGCGGGCCGTCGACGAAGAAGAAAGACTCACCGTCCGATCGGTGCTCGACCGTCTGCTCGTAGGCGTCGACGTCGTCCCAGTACTCGAAAACCCGTTGCTCGAGTTCGTCTGGGTCGTACTGGTCGTCGACCTCGCCGAACCTGCTCATATCCGACCTAATCGCCTCCGACAGTAAAGAGGAATCGATATTGCGGGTTCCGCCGCGCCCCGCTGGTCAATACACAAAACCGAATCGCGACCGCTTAGACGTATTCCGCGAGAACCTTCTTATAGCCAAGCCCGTACACGCCCGCATAGAGCATGACGCCGCCCAGGGCAGCCAGCCACAGCGCGATCATCGCCTCGCCAGCGCCGAGATGCTGGAGACTGGCCTGTTCGACGAGTGCACCGCCAACCGTCAACACGCCAGCGACGACGGTGTAGACGAGCAGCGAGAGTGATTCCGTGAGCAGTTCCGGACCGATCGATGTCATTAGCACGCAGGTAGCCACCCAGCCAAGGTAAACCTGTCCCCTCGCGTGCGACGCGATCACACGACCGGGTCGCGCCGAACCGACTTCCATTACTGCCTCGGGAACGGACGCTTGAGCGTGCCCGCGTCCGACGCTAACACCAACGGCGACGCCGACTCGGCAGCCGGCGAGCCTGCCTATCCAACCACTCGCAACGTTCTCGAGGCAGACTGCACGCGTTGTCCCGCCCTCGCCGACGCTCGCGAGTGCATTTCGTGGGGGACCGGCGATCGCGACGCCGACATCGTCGTCGTCGGCGAGGCACCCGGCTACGGGAACCCAGACGCGGAGCGATGGCGAGGCGGCAACTGGACCGGCAAGGCCTACACCTCACAGCATTCTGGGCGGCGCATTCGCCGGCTGCTCGAGCGACTCGGCTACGATAATGCCTACTACACGAACGCGGTGAAATGCTTCCCAGCCGATCCGGACGATCCAACGACGAACCGCGAACCAACCGGCGAGGAGCGGGCCACGTGCCGAGCTCACCTGTTGACTGAACTCGCCAACGTTGATCCGACGGTCGTGCTCGCGACCGGCAAACACGCGACGACGAGCGTCCTCGCCGCTGAGGGACGAGACCTCGAGGGCTTTCTCGATAGCGTGCTCGAGCCGGTGTGGTGCGCGCGCCTCGACGTGTGGCTCGTACCGATTCTTCATCCGTCGTACCAGGACGTCTGGATCGGCCGACTGGGATACGAGCCCAGGGAGTACCGTACGGCGATCGGCGAGACGATCGACGGGCTGTGTGCGTGATCGTCTCCGCCCGCTCCCAGCCCCGATTCCTCGCGCCTCGAGTCGTGCTAGCCGTCATATCAAGCATATAATCGTCTCTAGAGTCCTCACTCGCAATGGTATCATACGACAGGTGGATTTAATATACCGTCATGCGGTACCACATGCCATGTCTTCCAGCGAAAAGTTCGCGCGAACGGCCTACACCTGCCCGGAATGTGCTGGCAAGCTCATAAATCATCGGCACACGTTCGAATGTCGGACATGTGGATACACGCCGTTTCGCATGACCTGATACGGACTGCTATCATACGGACTACTGTCAGTCAGTGCCGGTGCAACCGCGACCCGCACTGCGGTTGCACCGGGACATCGGGACAGCAGACCGTATCAGTCGTTTCCGGCGCACCCCGTCGTGCGGTTGTGCCGGGACATGGGTATTGCAACCCGTATGAGACCTCGAGACGAGTCCGCAGCTACTCGATCGCGTCTCGACGACCGTCGCCAGCGGTAAGCGAGTCTCGAGCGCGCTCGGGAAACCTTCATACGATGAGGCGACACACACTGGCGTATGAGTACGATCTTCAGTCAGATCGTCGAGGGAGAGATCCCAGCGCGAATCGTCTACGAAGACGAGACCACGGTCGCGTTTTTGGACGCGAATCCGCTGGCCCCCGGACACACGCTGGTGATTCCGAAAGACGAGTACGAACGGGTCAACGACGTGCCAGCAGACGTCGCAACGGATCTCTATGCGACCATCCACCGCATGGTCCCCGCCGTTGAGGACGCCGTCGATGCCGACGCGACGACCGTCGCGTTCAACAACGGCGAGGCCGCAGGTCAGGAAGTGCCCCACGTTCACTGCCACATCGTCCCCCGCTTCGAGGACGACGACGGCGGTCCCATCCACGCCATGTTCGGCCAGCGACCCGACCTCGCTGACGACGAACTCGACGACATCGCCGCCGACATCGAGTCTCGAGCCTGAATTAGTCACGCTCGTCAGCGTTTGCGATCGGATCGATACACAAGTGCCGTGACGTTTTTACCCTCCGACTGGACATATCGCGTATGGCTCTCGCCGATCTAATCGCCACGGCCCTCGAGCTGGGCAGCGTCCTCGTCTCGTGTCTGCTCTTTGCGGGGACGTTCCTCCTCCTTGCGAGTGGGCCCCCGGCCGGTAGCGGCGAGCCGTGGCTGGCGTTGATCGGCGTCGGAACGGCGTTCGTGCTCGTCTGGACGGTGTTCGTCCCGCTGTACGAGCGCACATTATAGCAGCGTCCCCAGTAACAGATCGCCATAGCCCAGCGCGATCACCAGTCCAGCGAATACCGGCACGAGAAACGGCGTGCCTGGCGAGATCCAGACCGTCTCTTGGGTCACGAGCACCTCGAGTCCATCCCGAAGCGTCTCCGGTGTCGTCCCATACGCCGAACCGTCGATGTCGTCGAGAAAGGCCGCGGCACCCCACGGATCGTCGTCGACGGCGGTCGTCGAGGCTCTGTCGTTTTCGGACTCGAGCGTCCCGCCATCGCCACGAACCGAGACGTCCGCGCTTACGGCCCCGTCGGTCGGCGGATTCGGCTCCGCGGGTAGCGTCGCCGGATCGCGGTACCGATCGGGGTGGTCACGCAGGTCCGCAAGCGAGAGGCCACGCCAGCGGAGGTACATCCGCAGGGCATCGAGGTCGAGTCCACGACGGGTACGCCCCGTCGGTGTCTCGAGCAGACTCCCATGCGTCTCCGGAATCCGCTCCCACGAAATCGGCCAGCCGATGACCATCACTGGCGCGAACCGTCCTGCAGCGGCGTTGCGGACGGCGATGGCGAGCGGGAGTATTACCCCGACGAGAACGGCATTGGTCAGGATCGTAAACGAGAACGCCCCGAGTGGTGGTGTCTCGAGCGGGACCGTCCACGACCCGAGCGTATACTCGGGAAACGTCGGGAAGCAGACGGCGAGCACGAGCAGTGCCTTCGCGTCGGCCCCGCCGAAGCCGCCGATCCACCAGAACAGGTAGGCGATCGGAACGACCAGCCCCAGACTGATCGCTGTCGGCAACAGGAACTCATAGGTCCACGCGTACTGGCCGGTGTTCCAGGCAATCCAGCCATCCCAGACCAACACCGCGGTCCCGAGGAGGGACAGCGGGATCCAGACGCTACTCGAGATCCGTCTGGTCGCGAGGTCGCGGACAGCGGTCCAGGCAAAGACCGGGACGACAAGCAGTCGGAGGAGATCCGGACCCATCGCCACGGTGCCAGCGAGCGTCACGTACGGCACTCTCGAGCGCGGTGCCGTTACGTTTTCGGCCTGTCGGGAACGCACCAGTCGTTACACACTTCCATCCCAACCGGAGTGGCTCGCAACCGCGATTCGGCGATCAGAGACGCAGTGATGATCGTCACCGCACGGGTGCGGTTAAATAACGAGACGACAGGCTAAGCAGTAGGACTCAGTGAACAAGAAACTACCCCGACCGCGGGGCAGCCGTCACGCGACGCGGTGCGTGCCGTTTAAATGACGCGGTTCTGCAGGTAGTCGAGGTGCTTTGCGTTGTAGACGATCTTGACCTCGTCGGTCTCGGCCGAGCCGATGCAGGTCAGACGGACGTTCTTGTCCTCGACTTCCTCGTCGGAGAGGATCTGCTGCATGTCCATCTGGATCTCGCCTTCCTTGACGATCGCTGCACAGTTCGCACAGGCACCGGCGCGGCACGAGAACGGCCAGTCGTAGCCCTGCATCTCGGCCGCCTCGAGGATGTATTCGCCCTCGGCGACGTCGAGCGAGCCGTAGTCCTCCTCGTCGAGGCCAGCGTCAGCGGCCTGCTCGAAGAGGTCGTCGTCGTCCATGTCCCAGCCCTGGTCGTCCAGTACTTCGTAGTTGAGGTATTCTACCGTGGGCATCACTTCACGGTTCGAGCGCCGTACTGGTATAGCTTGCTGTTCAGACCTCAATCGTCTTTGAGTCAGGATCGATCGATTCGAACTCAAGACAGACAGGATTCGTTGACCAGGGGAGAGAAACGGGGAACTCTTCCCACGAACGGCCAGTCGAGCGAAACGATTGCCGGGTTCGGATGCACAGTGTCGATCACGTCGGCCGGCTCCGATCAGAACCCGAAGATCGGCAGGAACCGGAACGTCAGATAGGCACCGACCGTCGAGATCGCCGGCACGACGTTTTGCATGAGGATGACGCGGGCAGTCGTCGAGGGATCGAACAGGTCCGACGCCTGCGGGATGTCTTCGGGTTCCTCCTCGCCGATTTCGGGAGAGCGTTCGCCCTCCTCTTCGGCGGTCAGCGCACCGACCGAGACGCGGGTCTCCTCGCCGGCACGGACGCCGGACAGCGTCGTCGTTCGGGTGGCCCGGCCCCAGCCCAGGCCGACGATGCTCATGGTCGCGATGACGACGAAACTCGCCGGGACGCCGATCGACGAGAGGCCGATGACGATCCCCGAGCTGATGACGGCGACGACGATCGCCGCCGTCAGCGGGAGGTTCGTGATGTCGTTGCCGAGCGTATCGAGCGTGCGGCGGGCGATCGTAAAGCAACCGACGGCAACCGCTGCGGAGCCGATCAGGATCAGCGTCGTCATGTCGACGTCGCCGGTGCCGTAGATCGGCGCGATCGCGTTGGCGATGTTGCTCGTTCCCGAGGAAAAGCCCATCAGACAGCCGATGGCGACGACGGTCAGCGCACCGGTAATCTCCCGGCGGTCGGCGTCGACGCCGAACTGGAGCCGGGGGACGAGTCCCGATCGATTGATCGAGACCATCGGTCGGCCGCCCTCTTTCTCCTCGATGGCGACCCAGGCGTTGATCCGAGGGTAGAAGTATCGCCCGACCACGCCGGCCACCCAGAAGCCGACGATCGGCGCGACGACCCACCAGACGACGATCTCACCGAGTACGTCCCAGTTGAGTTCGCCGGTCGCCATCCCCAGTGCGGCGATCGCCCCGACCGCAGTCATCGATGTCGAGGCGGGGACACCCGCGTAGTTGCCGATGAATAGCGCGCCGCCGATAAAGAAGAGCACGGCGACGTTCGACCGCAGGGTAAAGATAGCGGTGTCGGTAACGAGTTCCTCGCCGAGCGTGGTGACGACCTTCGGGCCGATGGTGTAGGCACCGAGGAAGAAGAAAACCGACATCAGTCCGGCGGCCATCACCTTCGTGATCACGTTCGCGCCGACGGCCGGGCCGAACGCCGGGCCGGTCGTCGAGCCACCGATGTTGTAGCCGACGAAGATCGCGGTGAGGATCCCTACGATAAGCAGTACTTCCGTCACACATGGAACTCTACCGGTGTGACCGTAAAAATGGCTCTGTCTGCCGTGATCACCGATAGTCGCACCCGCGTCACCGCCATCGCTCGAGCGATCCAGTTCGCCCCGAAGTCGGCCGACCCGGTTCGAGACCGCCATCCTCGCGACTCCCAGCCAAAGAATTTCAACTGTACCTACCGTACGGTCCGGTATCATGTGCTTCGAGCAGGACTTCCGTCTCCGACGGAACCGACGAGACACACCCCTCGACGGCGCGGTGCGAACTGCGATCGGCCGACGCGCGGATCGCCTCGAGCCAGCCCAGCCGGGTGACGGTCGACGATGCTGAATCCGGCTCGCGTCGACGCGGTCATCGACCTCGCGTATGGCGCGTTGATCGTTCTCTCGATCGGCCTGATAGCGACGCTCGACACGTCCGTCGGGCTCGCGTTCGGTGTCGGGGTGTTCTCCTCGTACGTCCTGCACGTCGTTTGGAAGATGGCCCGGTTCGATCCGGACTGGATGACCAAAGCCGTCGAGGAGACGGTCGAGAAACAGGTCGAAGACGTCCAGACACAGGTCGAAGAAACCGTCGAACAGACTGTCGGCGAAACGGTCGAGGAACAGGTCGAAGACGTCCAGATACAGGTCGAAGAAACCGTCGAGCAGACTGTCGGCGAAACGGTCGAAGAACAGGTCGAAGACGTTCAGACACAGGTCGAAGAAACCGTCGAACAGACCGTCGGCGAAACGGTTGAGGAACAGGTCGAAGACGTTCAGACACAGGTCGAAGAAACCGTCGAGCAGACCGTCGGTGAAACGGTCGAAGAACAGGTCGAAGACGTCCAGACGAAGGTCGAGGCTATCAGCGAGCGGGTCGACCGCCGTCCTCGAGAGGACGAACTCGAGGAGATCATCGAGGAGTCGGTCGAGGACGAGTCGGAGACCTAGGGGCGCGAACGGACTCGAGACGTCACCGGACACCTGTCAATCGATTCCGGCGGGTCCACACCTCGGCATGGCTGGGCCGAGACACAGCGACAGCAGACCGTCTCAGCGGACGAGGGTCACCGGGACCGGTGACCGCTTCGAGACCGTCTCGGCGACGTTGCCGACCAGGAATTGGCGCGTCGCACGGGTCCAGTCTTTGCCGTGACTGCCGAGGACGATCGTGTCGTACTCCTCGGCACGGTCATTGATGTTTCGAGCCGGATGGCCGATGCCGACGACCGTTTCGATCTCGCGGTCGCGGTCGGCTGCGATCTCGCGAGCGCGTTCGAAGACCGGGTCGGCGCGCTCGGCTGCGGCTTCGTCTAGGTCGTCCTCGAGCGAGAGGCCAACCGCCTCGCCCATCATCATCGACGGGACGCCGACGACGTGTAGGACGGTGACTGCGGCGTCGGGATGGTTGTCGAGGGCGTACTCGAGGGCGTGGCCGGCGTGTTCGGAGTCGTCCATCGGAACCAGAATCTTCGAGAGCATGCACGGAGTTACGCTCTCGAGCGATGTAAGTTTCCGTCAGGCGACACCCGGGAGGATCGAGAAGAACCCGTACGCGAGGATCGTCGACATCGACGGGCCGATGATCCACATCGAGACGTACTTGATGATCGCGCGGGGGTTGAAGAGATCCTCGCCGCGAAGCACGGCTTCTGTCTCGGGCTCGCCGATTTCGGGTGCCGTCTCGCCTGCCTTCTCTTCGGCGACGATGGCACCCAACTCGATCTCGGGGTTCTCGACGTCGCGGGTGACCGCCTCGCGGACCGTGATCGGACGGGTCGCCCGGCCCCAGCCGATGCCGACGATCGTCATCACCGTCGCCATCACGAGGCTGATCGGGATGCCGGCCCACGAGAGCAGCGTCGTGATCGTGGACGCGGTCACCATGACGAACAGCGCCGCGAGTAGTGGGATGTCGCTCAGTTCGCCGCCGACGGAGTCCATCGTTCGCCGCGCGATGGTGAAGCCGCCGAGGCCGATCGCGAGCGTAGCGAGGATGATCGCGGTGTCGGCATCCAGTCCGCTGGCGGTCCCGACCAGCGGTGCGGCGGCGTTCGGGACGTTGCTCGCGCCGGCACTGAACGCCATGTAACAGCCGATCACGAGAACGACGAACGTCGTGACGAACTCCTGTCCCGTCGTATTCGGGCCCAGTGTCGGCGTCGGAACCGCGCCACGCCGATCGAGACGCAGCAACGGTCCTTCTGACTTCTCGATGTTCACTCGTCGATTGACCCACGAATAGATGTAGCGGCCGATCAGCACGCCGACCCAGAGGCCGATAATCGGCGTCACGATCCACCAGGAGACGATCCCCGCGACCGTCTCGTAATTGAGCGTTCCGGTCGCCAGTCCGAGGCCGGCGATCGCGCCGACGGTCGTCATCGACGTCGGGACGGGGACGCCGAAGACGTTGGCGATGAGCATCCCTAAGCCGATAAAAAAGAGCACAGCGACGCCGGCCGTCAGGGTGAGATCCGTCGTGATGATCCCCTCGCTGAGCGTGTCCATCACGTTCCGACCGACGGTCCAGCCCCCGAAGAAGACGAAGAACGTCATGACTGCCGCCGCCGTCGTCTTCGTGACGATCCCGGCACCGACGGACGGTCCCCACGTGATCCCCGTCGACGACCCGCCGATGTTGAAGCCAACGAAAATCGACGCGACGACTCCGACCAACAGCACGGTTTCGACCATCGGCCGACAGTACACCGCTGCTCGTAAAATAAGTGTTGCCATCATCTGACACATTACCATAATTACACGAGTGTCTCAGAGCCTCGAGCGCTGCGACGGGTCGACCAAAGACGCTCACACCCCCCAGAAGGCGGCGATCCCGAGTACGGTGACGATCGACAGCACCAACTGCAGCGGCGCACCGATCCGCGCATAGTCGCTGAACCGATAGCCGCCGGGGCCGTAGACAAAGAGGTTCGTCTGGTAGCCGATCGGACCGAGAAAGGCGGTGCTCGCGGCGAAGGTCACCGCCAGCACGAACGCGAACGGGTTTGCGCCGATGCCCGTCGCCGCGGCCGCCGCGACCGGAAGCAGGAGGACGACGCTGGCGTTGTTGCTGATAACCTCCGTGAGCAGCCCGGTCAGAACGTAGAACAGCCACAGCACGACGATCGTCGGCAGGAACCCCGCCGACTGGACGACCAGCCAGGCGAGATACGCCGCGCCACCGGTCTGCTCGAGCGCGATCCCCAATGGAATCACACCAGCAAGCAGAAAGATGATGTCCCACTCGACGGCGTCGTAGAGCTCGTTGGGCTCTAAGACGCCGGTAACGACCATCGCGACGACGCCCGCGAGCGCGGCCACAAGGATCGGGTAGAGCTCGAGAGCGGCGACGGCGACAACGCCGATCATGATGGCGACCGCGATCGGGGCTTTGTCCGCGCGATAGTCGGGTCGGGGTGGCTCGCGCGCGACGATCACGTCATCACGGCGGGCGAGGCGATCGAGCGTGTCCGGTGGTGCTTGGACGAGCAACGTGTCACCGACATCGAGGTGCGTACCGACGATGCGCTCGCCGACGAGTTCGCCGTGGTGGCGAAGCCCGAGGACGGCTGCGTTGAACTCCTCGCGGAAGCGTTCGGGGTCGAGCCGTTCACCGACGAGCCGCGAGTCGAGCGAGACGACCAGTTCCGTGATGATGCCCGCTTCAGCCGGCGCTGCGAGGTCGTCGACGGCGGTTGCGCGACCGACCGGTTCGACGCCCTCGATGGCCTCGAGCGTCGCGATAGCATCGCGGTCGGTCCGAACGACGAGGACGTCGCCTTCTGCCAGTCGGGTCGCCTGCCGGGGCGCGACCGATCGGGCCTCGTCATGGACGACCTGAACGATGTCGACATCGGACCCGAGGAGGGCGGTCGCCTCGCGGACCGTCTGGCCGACCAGCGGGGAACCCGGTACGACGGCGACGTCGGCGACGTAATCTTCGACGTCGTACGCCTCGAGGTAGTCCGCCCGCGGCGGGACGCGCTCGGGAAGCAGGTAGTGGCCGACGAAGATCAGATACAGCGACCCGACGAGGACGACGATTATGCCGAGTTTCGTGAACTCGAACATCGAGAACCGGTGCAGTTCGGGGTACTGGGAGCCGAGGCGTGCGCTGACGTCGCTGGCGAGGATGTTCGTCGAGGTACCGACCAGCGTGAGCATCCCGCCCATCTGTGAGGCGTACGACAGCGGGATGAGCAGCTTCGATGGCGACGTGTTCCCGCGGTTCGCGACGTCGGTGACGACCGGTACCAGCAGGGCGACCACCGGCGTATTATTCAAAAAGCCCGACACGGGGCCGGTCGCGGCGACGGTCGCGAACAGTTGTCTGCGAAGGCTGTCGCCCGCGAACCCAGCCATCCGCCGTCCGAGTTCTTGGACGAGGCCGGTTCGGCTGATGCCACCGCTCAAGATGAGCATCGCCAGCACGGTGATCGTCGCCTCGTTCGCAAAGCCCGAGATGCCGGTCGCGGGATCGACGCCCGTCCAGGGCTCGAGCACGACCAAGATCACGATCAGCAGGATCGCAGTCACGTCGATCGGCAACCGCTCGGTGAGAAAGAGCACGAGCGCGAGGCCGACGACGCCAAAGACGACGAGCGCGTCCGTCGTCAAGTCGGGTTGAGAGACAGTCGTCTGTGCGATAAAATCGCACGCCGACACCGGCATAGGGCGACCGACACCGACCACACTTGTAACGATTCTGCCGAGAGTGAGGACAGTGTCGTGGCGATGGCGGTCGGCGAAACCGTCGCCTTTACTCGCGCCGGCCTCGCGCACTCGAGTATGCACACCGACGCCGACGACGCGCGCGAAGAGTTCGAGGTGATCCCAGCGGTCGACATTCAGGACGGCGAGGTCGTCCAACTCGTTCAGGGGGAACGTGGCACCGAGAAGACCTACGGCGAGCCCGTCGAGGCCGCCCAGCGGTGGATCGACGCCGGTGCCGAGACGCTGCATCTCGTCGACCTCGACGGCGCGTTCGAGGGCGAGCGCGCGAACGCCGACGCCATCGATGCGGTCATCGACGCCGTCGACGTGCCGACCCAACTGGGTGGCGGGATCCGCACCGCCGACGACGCGATTGATCTCCTCGAGCGCGGCGTCGACCGGGTCATCCTCGGCACTGCAGCGGTCGAAAACCCAGACATCGTCGCCGAGATCAGCGAGGAATATCCCGACAGCGTCGTCGTCAGCCTCGACGCAAAAGACGGCGAAGTCGTCGTCGAAGGGTGGACCGAAGGGGCGGGGATTTCGCCGGTCGAGGCCGCCGAACACTACGACGATCTCGGGGCCGCCGCGATCCTCTTTACGAACGTCGACGTCGAGGGACAACTCGAGGGCGTCGCGACCGAGCCCGTCCGCAAGCTGGTCGACGCGACCGACATCCCGGTGATCGCCAGCGGCGGTGTCGCGACGCTCGAGGACGTCCGAGCGCTTGCAGAGACCGGTGCCGCCGCAGTCGTCGTCGGCAGCGCGCTGTACGAAGGTGCGTTCACGCTCGCCGACGCACAGGCTGCGATCGAGGAAGACGACTAGACGGGACTGGCGACTCGAGCAGGACGCTTCGCTCAGTGGTCGCAGTGCAACCGTGAGCGGACCATCTACAGCCCCGGCGTTTAGCGCTCCCAGAACTCGGGGGTCAACAGGACGAGCACGGGGACGATTTCGATGCGACCGATCCACATCATGACGATCATCACGGTTCGGGTCAGCGGCGAGAACGCGAGGTAGTTGTCGAACGGACCGGCGACGCCGAACGCGGGACCGATGTTGAGGAAGATCGAGGCGGCCGCCCCGAGCGCGTCGAACTCGTTGACCGGGGAGCCGACGCGGGCGGCATCGACGACAATGACGACTGTCAACAGGAAGAAGATGACCAGCGCGAGGGTGACGTACGTGAAGACGTCACGGACAGTCTCCTCGTTGACCACCGTCTCGTCGAGTCGAAGCGGGCGAATGGCGTCCGGGTGAACGGCCAGAAACAGGTTTCGGCGGAACGCCTTGAGGACCACCAGCCAGCGCAGCGACTTGATCGAACACGTCGTCGAGCCGGCCATCCCGCCGGTGAACATACACAGAAACAGCATGTGCTTTGCACCGGGCGACCAGAGATCGAAGTTCGCCGAGGCATACCCCGTCGTCGTCACCATCGACACCACGTTGAACAAGCCATGACGGATCGTCGGCTCGAGCCCCATCGCAATATCGGGATCGAGCGCGAGGGTGACGATGACGATCGTCGTGACTGACGCGAGGATGCCGATATAAAACCGGAACTCGGCGGACTCGAGCGGCCGACGGAGATCGCCCTGCGTGACGGCATACAGGACCACGAAGTTGGTCGCGCCGACGATCATGACGGGGATGAGCGTCCACTGGACGAGCGGCGAGAACGCGCCGATGCTGTCGGGCTGTGGCGAGAAGCCAGCAGTCGAGACGCTGGTCAGGGCGTGTGCGACGGCGTTGTAGAGGTCCATCTCGGGTGCGAGGCCGGCGAGGTGAAAGGCAAAGAGAACGACCGTCGTCAGGACCGTCAATCCGACGTACAGTCCCCAGATGAGACGAGCCGTCTGGTCGAGGTGGGGATGGAGTTTGTGGACGCTTCGAGTCTGGGTTTCGGTCTCCATCAGCTGGGCACCGCCGACGAGCAGATGTGAGAACAGGCCGATCGCGACGATCAGGATGCCGAGGCCGCCGAGCCACTGGAGGAGCGCCCGCCAGAGCAAGAGCGCTCGGGAGTGAACCCCAAAATCAGCGATCACGGTCGCGCCAGTCGTCGTCACGCCGCTCATGCTCTCGAAAACGGCGTTGACCGGCCGTGCGAACACGCCCGTCCCCGCGATGAGAAACGGAATCGCCCCGACCAGCGCGACGCCGAGCCACGTCAGCGCAACCATCAAAAAGGCCTCCCGCTGGTCGATCTCGCGGTCGTCAGTCAGTGACTCAAGGCCGGTCCCAAGGACGACGGTGACGGCGAACATGACAAGAAACGGTAGCGGATCGTCCCCGTCGACGATGGCGAGGGCAAGCGGCGCGACCGTCGGGACCGAGAGCCACTTGAGGACCGTCCCGGCGAGGCTACAACTCGAGCGCCAATCGACGCGAAGCGCCATCTATCGACATGTCAACGGCGGGCAGGATAACAGTTCGGAGTGAGGAGACGACGCAATGGACGGCTGTCACTGGGTTCCGACACAGCCGAGGCTGATACGGGTTCCTGTCACTGGTTCTCGTTCATCTGCGGAACGGTCGCGGTCGGCCGGTAAATCGTTCCACCAGACCGTATGAGTCGGTGACCCGGTCGGCACTGACTAAGAGACGACCGGCTCACTCCTGTTTGTATCCGTGACCGACGTAGAGAGCGAAGACGTTGGCGGCGAGCAAGAGGAAAAATGCCAGCGTCACGTCGGGATCACCGAGCCCCTGTGTGAGCAGCGGGAGATGGACGAACGGGAGCGCGATCGCGGCCCAGAACGAGAGAAACTGCGTTGGGCCCTTGAGCGAACGGAGGATCCAGTTCGACCGATCGCGCTTGGCCTCCGGCTCAGGGCTCGACGGGGCGATCGAGTCGTTCGAAACGGGGGAGTTTGACATCGGGACGGAGCACCTCTTCTTGAACACACCATTCACCACAGGGCCCATATAACGGGTCGAAGATTGGCTCGGTTTCGGTCCGTTTTACGTGAATGTTGTAATCAGGGTAATGTTTTTATACCGTGTAAGAAGCGTCAAGACATTTTATAACTGATTTTGAGAGAGTTTCTTGGATTCGTGTCGAACAGAGAAGAGAAGAGGTTCGAACTGGTGTCGCTGGGCAGCGAGCGCAACCGCCTTGTACCGGGGACGGTATGCGTTCGACATGAGCGAGCGAACGGCGACCCGCACGCGCGAGACGGCCGAAACGTCGATCGAGTGTACGCTGACGATCGACGGGACCGGAACGGCCGCGATCGACACCGGCATTGGTTTCTTCGATCACATGCTGACGTCGTTCGCCAAACACGGTCTGTTCGATCTCGAGGTCGAGTGTGACGGCGACCTCGAGGTCGACGACCACCACACGGTCGAGGACGTGGCGATCGTCCTCGGCGAGGCGTTCGATGAGGCGCTGGGCGATCGCGCTGGGATCGTCCGGTACGCCGACCGGAAAGTCCCCCTCGACGAGGCCGTCGCAAGCGCCGTCGTCGACGTGAGCGGCCGGCCGCGCTTTTATTTCGACGGGACGTTCTCCCAGGAGCAGATCGGCGACTTTACCAGCGACATGGCGCGTCACTTCGGCGAGTCGCTGGCGATGAACGCCGGCTTGACGCTGCACCTCGCGGTCAGCGGGGAGAACGCCCACCACGAGGTCGAGGCGCTGTTCAAGGCGCTGACCCGGAGCCTCGACGATGCGACCCGAATCGACGAGCGACGGCAAGGAACGCCGAGCACGAAGGGCACGCTGTAGCGGCTCGCGACCGCCGATGTGTTACGGGCGGCGCAGCTCCCCTCGGTTTTCGACGAACTCGCCGTCCTCGATCGCGTACTCGACGATCGCTTCGGCTTCGTCGCTCTCGAGGTCGTAGGCTCCCGCAGCCAGTTCCTCGACGGCACGTCGTTGCATGGGGAACTCGCGGTTTCGGAGGAGTCGAATGACCTTGCGATAGGCCCGCGGCGGGCTCGCCGACGAGGGTGGCGTGTCGGCACTGTCGGTCGCGTCCGCACCGTCTGAGCCGGTGTCGTCCGGTTGCTCGTCGCGCTCGAGCGTGATACCGCCCTCGAGGTTCGGCGCGTCCGAATCGGCTTCGTTGGCGTTCGGATCGGACTCATCGGCGTCTGTGTCGGACGTGCTGGCGTCGGTATCGACCTCGTTGTCGGAAGGGTCTGCCGCTGACATGTCGTGAGCGGCCGTCTCGTCGGTGGGAACGTCCGTGACGGTCGCGTTCGAGTTCGCCGACGCGGAGCGAGACCGGGTCGTCGCGCTGTCGGCGGCGGTGACGACCGAATCGTGTGTGGGTGGGCTGTCGTCGGTCGCGTCGGAATCCGCGATCCCAAGGCGGACGAGCAGCGGTTCGAGCAGTGTCTCGAGTCGATCCCGGCAGTCTGGACAGCAGACGACGCGGCGTTGTTCGGCCTCCGTCGGCTCGAGTTCGGGCGGGACGATTTCGAACGTGCCGACGGCGTCGGCGGCACAGAAGTCACAGGTCCGAAGTTCGCGCATACTGACTGATCACGTGGCCGAGTTCTAAAAGCATCCGTCAGACGCCGGTGTCGACACGGGATCGGCTGTGGATCACGACCCGTCGCGGTGGGGCCACGCGCACGATCGATCGCCGGACATTATACCCACGCACTCGTAGAGGAGACAACGGATGTTCGACGAGATCATGGAGAAGTTCGAGGGGTCGCCAAGTCAGCAGGCCGTGATCCGCCTGCTGCTCGAGCGAGGGTTCTCCGTCAACGACGACGGGCGCGTCGTCTCTGGCGGCATCGAAATTCCGAACACGGGAATCGCTCGCGAGATCGGCATCGATCGACGGGTCGTCGACTCGACGACCGACGTCATCCTCGAGGATCCCGACCTCCGACGTATCTTCCAGAACATCTCGCAAGTGCCGAGTCTAATGGACCTTGCGCCAGTGCTCGACCTGACGGTGCTGACGATCACGCCCGACGACGCCGAACGAGAGGGAATCGTCGCCGAGGTAACGGGAACGCTCGCCGACAACGGGATCTCGATCCGCCAGACGATCAGCGAAGACCCCGAGTTCACCGATCAACCCCGACTCTACCTGATTACCGACGAGGAACTCCCGGGCGATGTCATCACCGAACTCCGCGACCTCGAATTCGTCCGGAAGATCGAGTTGCAGTAGCCGCCAGTCGCTCAGACGGTCTGCTGTCCCGATATCTCGGTGGGCCCGCAGTACGGGTTACGATTGCACCAGCACTGACTGACAGGAGTCCGTCTCAGTCGTCGGCAGCCTCGGCGTCGGCGACAGCCGCGAAGTCGGTGAGCACCGTCTCGAGCGCGCTCGTCAGTTCCTCGAAGCGGTCGATCGACATGGCGTCGGTCGTCACCCAAACGCCGTGTGGTCCCCGGATGACCCGCGAGAGGTAGCCGTTTTCGAACAGCCGAATCGTCGCCTGATAGTCACCGAGTTGCGTGTTGCGGTAGGCCGACTGCGAGTGAAAGCCCCGCCGTTCGTGGTCGGCAAAGCCGACGAGGTCGGCCGTTCGCTCCAGATCCGAGCGCAGATACAGTTGCTCGACGACGTCCTCAGTGAAGTACGTGATACTACGGAGTTCGTCGCCCACCGTCGTCCGGCAGACGCTTCGAAGCTCGTCCGCGAGTTGGGAATCGATCGCCTCGCTTTCCATATGCCCACACACCACATAGAGAAATAATAACGTACTGGTCGGGGCGAAACATACCTGGCGGCCCATCTGCAGCCGCCAGACGAGGGGACCGACGGGCTCTTTTCACCGGCCGGAAAAGTGTCGCTATGGCCAGTCTCGAGCGCCGACAGTGGGGAGCCGACTCGAGAGGTGAGCGGCAGTGAGCGACGCATATCTGACAGTCGCCGAGGCCGCCACTGCCGAGTTCGTCGTTCAGGGCTCGGAGTTTATCGGCCACGTCCGGCCGGTCGACTCCGTCGATGCTGCCGAGGCGTTCATCGACGCCATCAAAGCTGAGTACGCCGATGCGACCCACAACGTTCCCGCCTACCGCGTGCGGACCGGAGATGACGGCGAGGGGTACTTCCTCCGGGAGTACGCAAGCGACGAGGGCGAACCATCGGGCTCGGCCGGCAAACCGGCGCTGAACGTGCTCACCCAGCAGGAACTCGAGAACTGCGCGGTCGTCGTGACCCGCTACTACGGCGGCACGAACCTCGGCGTCGGTGGCCTCGTCCGGGCCTACTCCCGGGCGGTCAAAGAGGCCGTCGAGGCGGCGGGCGTCGTCGAAGAACAGCCACACGAGCAGCTGTCGATCACCGTCGAGTACGACGACTCGGGAACGGTTCGCTCGATTTTAGAAAGTGAGGGTCACGAGTTCGACGCCGACTACGAGGCCACAGTCACCTTCGACGTACGCGTCCCGCGCGCGGACGCAGAGGCGCTTCGTGATCGGGTTCGCAGTGCGACGAGCGGCCGGGCCGATCTCGAGTGAGCCGCGGCCACTCACGGTGAGCGCGAACTGAAACGCGACGAGTGCGTTACGCTTCGCTCGGGTTCGGCGTGGCGGATTCCAGGTCAGTCCCGGACAGTCGCGTGTAGTTTCGGTGTGACAGCGAGACGAGGATCGCCAGGCCGAGCACGCGAAGCAGGAGCGTCGCCGAGAGGCCGGTGAGCCCGACGGAGACGCCGGCGAGTGCGAGTGCGCCCTCGAGGACGAGCAGCGGCACTTCGGGCACCATCAGCAGGATCGAGGCGATCGCGTACAGCGTGCGTGTTCCAGCGCCGACCGACGAGTACTGGTAGCCGATGATCGTGACCCCGAGCGCGTAGACGCCGAGGAACATCCCGAGGATGGGGACGACGACCTCGGGGAGGAAGAAGCGAAGCTCCGTAACGTCGCTCCAGCCGATGAGTCCCCACTGGCCGTTGACGTTCCGTGCGAGCAGGATGCCCGGGGAGAACACGAACGCGAAGGGGACGAGGATCTTGTTCAGCGAGAGGAGGAACGCGGCGGTCGCGGTCTTGAGTTCATCGGCTTTGGCGACGCCCGCGCCGGCGAAGGCGGCGACGGCGACCGGCGGTGTGACGTCAGCCATCAGGCCGAAGTAGAGGACGAAAAGATGAGCCGCGACGACCCAGACACCAAGGTCCTCCATCGGACTGCCGAGCATCGCGACCAGGATGATGTACATCGCGGTCGTGGGCATCCCCATTCCGAAGATGATCGCGGCGACGCCGGTCAGAGCAAGCAGGATCAGGATCGAGCCACCGCTGACGGCGTCGATAAGCGCTGCGAGGTTCGGACCGAGCCCGGAGACGCTGATCACGCCGGGGACGACGCCCGCCGCCGCGACGGCGATGACGACTGTGGTCGCGGTTCGTGCGCCCGAGTCCATCGATTTCAGGACGAACGTCCCGAAGCGGTAGCCGGCGTTGTCGGCGAGCGACGGGCGACCGAGCGACGCCGCAGACCGACGTGCGGACTCGTCGATCGAGTCGTCGAGCTCGAGCAGCGGTGCGTTCGCCTGCGGCCGAGCGAACAGGAAGACGGTGCTGACGGCGATCGCGATCGATCCGAGATCCGCCGTGGCAGCGCCCGCTGCGGCACCGAGCGCGTACGGATCGGCCGCCGACCCGAGACCGAGCAGGACCTGCACCGCGCTCACGAGGCCGACGCCATAGGTCGCGAAGGCGGCGGTGTGAGCGAGCGTGATCGCGGCGATCGAACCGAGCAGCGGCACACGGCTGCGCTCGTCGTAGGCGGCTACGACGGCGATCAACGCGGTGATAGCGATGATCGTATACCAGCCGGCGCGGTTGATCGACAGGCGAGCGATGACCAGGAAGTAAATCAGGAGGACGAGCGGAATCAGATAGAACCAGCCGGCGCGGAACTTCGCGAGGCCGTCGGGGAGTTCCCCACGCGCGAGGCCGCCGATTCCGCCACGGACCGCCTCGAAGTGGACCATAACCCACATCCCGAAGAAGAACGCGATCGCAGGCAGGGTCGCGGCCATGATCACGTCAGAGTACGCTGTTCCAGTGAACTCGACGATGAGGAACGCGGCCGCGCCCATCACGGGCGGAAGAACCTGTCCGCCAGAGGAGGCCGACGCCTCCACTGCACCCGAGAACTCGGGTGAGTAGCCAGAGCGTTTCATCAGCGGGATCGTAAACGCGCCTGTCGTCACCGTGTTGGCGATCGACGAGCCGCTGAGCATCCCCATGAAGCCACTCGAGACGACGCTCGCTTTCGCCGGCCCGCCTTTTCTGGTGCCGGTCATCGAGTACGCAAGGTCGATGAACCACTTACCGGCACCGCTCATCTCGAGGAAGGCCCCGAAGAGGATGAAGATGTAGATGAAGCGAACGCTGACGGAAACGGGCGTGCTCATGATGCCCGCTTCCGTAGTGTACCAGAGGTCGTAGACGATGCTCGCCCAGGTGTCGGGCTGGATCGCCAGCGCACCGATCGCCGAATCGCTCGGGATGAAATACCCCCAGCGGGCGTAGACGATGAACGACGCGATCAGCGACATGAGCACGACGCCGAGCGTCCGGCGCGTCGCCTCGAGCACGAGCAGAATGCCGAGTGCGCCAAGCAGGAACGCGCCGGACTGCCCCTGGAGTGGCAAGATCATGGTCAGCACGGCGGCGAGTGGCCCGAGTGGCTGGACGGCCTCGCCGAGTGGCACACCGGATTGGATACCGAATGTCGCCAGCCGCTGGATTTCGTCGTACGAGGTCACGACGTAGTAGGCCGGGACCAGCGAGATAACGGCGAGACAGGCGTCGAGCGGTGTAATCCGACGCAGGCTCGGGTCGATAGCTGCCCACCGGACGCCGTCACGGAGTCGTTCGACGGCCCGCGTGACGGGGCTGTCCGGACCGAATCGGTCGCTGACGGCGGGAACGATTGCGCCGAGGCGGCGGGCAACGAATCCGTCGCCGGTGCTCGCCGGGAACAACAGAAACGCGAGGACGAGCGCGAAGGTGACGTGGATCGTGTACACCTGCAACGGCTGGAGCGACGCGATTTCGACGGTCCCGATACCCGGCAGTGTCGCGCTGAACTGGTAGCTGCGGGCTGCGATCCACATTTGGAACGCCGAAAACGTGATGCCGATCAGGGCGACGAATGCAGCCGATAGCCCCTGATGGGAGCGACTTCGCTCGACCTCCTGTAGTAATTCGTCCTGTTCTTCGTTCG
Source organism: Natrinema hispanicum (assembly GCF_004217335.1). Taxonomy (GTDB): domain Archaea; phylum Halobacteriota; class Halobacteria; order Halobacteriales; family Natrialbaceae; genus Natrinema; species Natrinema hispanicum. The sequence goes on along the minus strand of NZ_SHMP01000003.1, from coordinate 751,628 downwards.
AAAGAGACTCCGCGTCCTGTGTGTCTGTACTCATGGTATCATGTGTGAACTTCTCGGTTCGTCTATCGATACAGCTCGGGCCGCAGACTGGCGGAGTTCGTCGACGAGCGTGCGCTCGGTTACCGAGAGGGTGACTGCGTCATCGGAAAGCGAGACCAAGTCGTAACGTTCACCGTCGACGATGAGTTCGTGTCCGGCGATCCAGCCCGGAACGACGCCGACTTCGTCGTACGATTTGTCGAACTCGAGGACGAGTCCCTCCTCGGTCGTCTTAATCGGTGCATCCGACGGCAGGCCAGCACCGTGTGAATGGAACACCATTCGATCCATTCGGAGCTGAGTCCCATCGACGACGTAAATATCTTCGACGGTCGTCTTCTCGACGCTGTGAGTGTACGAGAGCGTCACGACGTCGCCATCGTCGACCGGCACCGAAAGCAGCTCGTCGCCGGTGTCTGCATCGGTGACGACGAGCGTTCGCTGTGCCGACGCAGTCGATGTAACGGTTGCTGTTGCTCCAACCAGTACGAGGACGGCCACGATAACAGCCAGATAGCGGTACGGTAGGCGATTCACGGTCGATAAATTACGGAGGTGGTTGCGCTGTTTGGTTTAGCCGAAGTATGCCGCAGCGCCCGGATGGAGGTCGATCGGCATGCCGTCCTGTGCCGAGTCGACAGTGATGAACTCGGACTTCTGGTCAATGGCGTCAACGTTGTCGAAGATCGCCGTCGTGACGGCTTCGACAACCGCTTCGTCGACACCGTCGTGGGTCGCAATCATCGCCTGCATCGACACCGTCTCGACGGCCTCGCTGATGCCGTTGTAGGTATCGGCGGGAATCGAGTCCTCGGCGAACCACTCAGCGTCGTTCATCACGTTCTCACGCGTCTCGCCGGAGATTTCGACAAGCGAAATACCTGCACTGGTCGCGAGGTTCTCGACGGAGCCGACCGGCCACCCGCCGACGACGAAGGCTGCATCGATGTCGCCGTCGCGAATCTGGTCCGTCGCCGTATCGAAGTCGGTATTTTGTTCGGTGAAGTCACCTTCCTCGATACCGGCGGTCTCGAGGATCTGCAACGCGTTGACCTGCGTCCCGCTGCCCGCGTCGCCAGTGTTGATCGTCGCACCATCGAGGTCTTGGATCGTCTCGATCCCCGAATCAGCCTGCGTGATGACGTGGATCGTTTCGGGATACAGCGTTGCGACGCCACGAATGTTTTCCATCGGGTTGCCCTGGAGTTCCTCGGGGCCTGTGCCGTTGACTGCGAAGTACGCGACGTCGTTCTGGATCAGCGCAAAGTCGGCATCCTCGCGGTTGAGACTACCGACGTTCTCGAGGCTCGCCCCGGTCGACTGTACCTGCAGCGAGTAGTCCGTGTTATCCTCGACGATCGTCTTGAAGTTGTTCGAGAGTGGGTAGTACGTGCCGCCAGTGCCACCAGCGTGCCACGAGAGAGTGTTTCCGCCTGCACTGTCACTGCCGCTACAGCCGGCGAGTGCCGTCAAACCGACAGCACCTGCTGCTGTCACGAATTGTCGTCTGTTGAGATCGTATGACATACTTCCACGATAATAGCGAGGCTATTTATGCATTATCAATTTTAAAGGGTCATATTTCCACATTTGTTGCCAGTTATGGACAACCAACAAATGTTTGTTCATCAATATTATCCACATCACATGATATAAGATATATAATTAATATTCTGACTGTCGGCAACGATCGGATTCGACTGGTCCTGACGAAGGCAAAGGAATCTAGACTCGACTCCGTCGTGGTCGACTGCGCATGGATAGGAACGGCTGTGGAATCGATCGGGCCGGCCGTGTGCGTCTCGCGAGGGGACACCTCGTCGTCGGCTATCGAACCCGACAGCGGACACCCGAGACGCTCACGTTCGTCGCCGGTAGCGACCGCCTCGCCACCGCGGTCATCCAGCGCTGCCCGATAAACGCACTGCTCAGGGTCGACACCTGCGACACGACACCGTCGCAGAAGAGCGGACACTCGAGCCCGGATCGTCAATACAGCAACCGAACCAGTTCACGCCGATCGCAGGGACGGTTATCGACGTCCGCGCAGTCGTCCGGATCGACGACACTGTCGCGCAGAGCAGTTCGATTGACGACGATCAACAAAAGTCCGGGTTCCCGTTCAGTGAGAGCCAGCGTACACGCGGCTCACGTCGTCCGGAACGCCCGGTCACCGGCGTCGCCGAGGCCGGGAACGATGAAGCCGTCGTCGTCGAGGCGGTCGTCGATCGAGACCGTCAGCAGGTCGGCCTCGTCGTGTTCTTCGCCGACGCGGAGCAGGCCTTCGGGTGCCGAGACGGCCGAAAGGACGATCAGGTTCTCGGGTTCTGGTGAGTTCTCGATGACGTGCTCGAGGACGGTACACATCGTACTCCCCGTCGCGAGCATCGGGTCGGCGATGATGACCGTGTCCTCCTCGGTGATCTCGGGTAGTTTGACGTAGTCGACCGAAATCGGGAACGAACCGTCCTCCTCACGACCTGCCTCTTCGTCGCGGCTGGCGCTGATGACACCCTGTCGTGCCCGCGGGAAGGCCTTCAGCAGGCCCTCGACGAACGGCGTCGCGGCGCGCAAGACGTTGATGATAACTACATTGTCCAGTCCCTTGACGCGCTCGCCCATCGTCTGTTCCAGTGGCGTCTCGATCTCGACGTACTCGGTTTCCATCCGCCCGTCGATGATCTCGTAGCCACAGATCCGGCCGAGTTTAACCAACCCCTTCCGGAAGCTGACCTGTTCGGTCTCGACATCGCGCAGGCGCGAGAGCGTATCCTTTGCCAGTGCGTGCGTGATGAGATAGGCATCATCCCGGTCTTCAATCGGCATACCCGTACAGCCACTCGCCGGATAGTTCACAGTATCGATCAACCACAAGCCTCACACCGATCCCCTCGGCCACCGGTCACGATAGACATGGTTGCATTCGACGATATGTGCTCTGTCGTGTCCCCACGGCTGATGCGGGCCTCGAGTCCAGATACACGAAAAAAGGCCATTGTCACCCTGACAGGTGCCGGCAGAGAAGTTTATACTCGTTCGCACGTTATCAGTCGGCCAGCCGAATGGAAGAGAGTATCTCGGGATTCAAGGTTCGCGGTGACTGGGGCGACATCGTCGAACACGGCGAACGCATCACGCGCGCGCTTCGAGAGATCGATGTCCACAACTCCGAACAGGCCGCCGACGCGGACTACACCGCCGCCTTCGAGGAGTGGGAGGAGTGGCGTCCCAAAGCCCACGAGACCCTCGAGTCGGACGTCAGCGAGAAGACGGCCGATCAGGCCAGCGTCGAGGAGGGCAAAGGAGAAAAGGCCGGGAAAGGACCCGACGAAGACATCAAAACCGCCGGCGAGAAACTCTCGGAGTCGTACGAACGGCTCGAGGACGACGACGCCGAGGCGGCGGTCGGCACCTGGAAGGAGTCGATCGACTACGTCGCGCGAGCGGCCGACTCCGCAGGGCGAAAGGCGCTCCGACGAGTCGAAGACACGGTCTACCAGAACGTGATGACCCAACTCGCGCCGTACTACTTCGACAACGAACTCGTCAGCGCCAACATCCAGCAGTCGGCACGCAACGGCGACAGCAGCGAGCAGTTCGTCTTCGAGATCAACGTCAACGACGACGAGCTCAAAGAGGAAGTCTCCGACCGCCTCGCCGAGTACGAAGACGAGATCGACCGCTGGCACGTCGAAGTCGAGAAAGATACCGATGCCGCCGAAGCCATCGAAGGTGCAGAGCCCCCACCCGAACCCGACGACAACTCCAAGTCGACGACGAACTGACCGCGTCGGCACAAGAGACAGCGACAGCCCCCACCGCCAGCCGAAGGTCGGCACACACTTGTAGGAACATCCAATAGGAAGGGAGTAGATGGTCGATATCGCCACAGCCGGCGCATTCGCCGTGGCCGCGGTCGCGAGTCTCTTCATGGCCTGGGCGATCGGTGCCGGCTCGAGCGGGTCGACGCCGTTTGCCCCGGCAGTCGGCGCAAACGCGATTTCGGTGATGCGAGCGGGCTTTCTCGTCGGGTTGCTTGGCTTTTCCGGCGCGGTGTTGCAGGGGGCGAACGTCTCCGAGGCGGTCGGCACCGAACTCATCGGCGGGGTAACGCTGTCGTCGACCGCCGCCACGCTCGCCTTGCTCATCGCGGCTGTGCTGGTGGCGACCGGCATATTCACCGGATATCCGATCGCGACGGCGTTTACCGTCACCGGCGCGGTCATCGGGACCGGCCTCGCCATGGGCGGCGACCCAGCGTGGGCGAAATACACCGAGATCGCCACCCTCTGGGTGCTGACGCCGTTCGTCGGCGGCTCAATCGCGTACGCAGTCGCTCGAGCCCTGCGGGCCGACGCGATCGCAGAGGAACACCTCGTGATCGGGCTGGCCGCCATCGTCGGTGCGATCGTCGCCAACATCGAGTTCGCGATCCTCAGCTCGGGGGCCGGCGGCGCGTCGATCGCGCAGGTCTCTGGCAGTTCGCTTCCCGTCCCCGCGGCTGCCGGTACCGCTGTGGCCACGCTGCTCATCGCGTCGCTGTGGGCGGGCGCGATCGCGCTCGATCTCGGCAACGGAACCGAACGCGGCGAACGGCACTTCCTGCTCGTTCTCGGCGGTCTCGTGGCCTTCTCGGCCGGCGGCAGTCAGGTCGGGCTCGCGATCGGCCCGTTGATTCCGCTCACGAACCAACTCGAGTTACCGTTGCTCGCGATGCTCGTCGGCGGTGGCTTTGGCTTACTGCTCGGGTCGTGGACCGGTGCGCCACGGATGATCAAGGCGATCTCGCAGGACTACTCCTCGCTGGGGCCGCGCCGATCGATCGCGGCGCTGATCCCCTCGTTTATTATCGCGCAGGCCGCGGTGTTCTTCGGTATCCCGGTCTCGTTCAACGAGATCATCGTCAGCGCGATCATCGGGAGCGGCTACGCGGCAGCCGGCGCTGGCGGTGGCGTCAGCGCTCGTAAAATGGGCCTTACCGTCCTTGCGTGGATCGGGTCGCTGGCCGGTTCGATCGTCGTCGGCTACGTCGGCTACACCGCTGTCAGCGCACTCCTGCTGTGAGACTGGCTGCTGTCCCAACGTCCCGGTGCAATCGCAGGATGGGTCGCGGCCCCGCCGGCACTGACTGACAGCAGACCGTATGCGGTCCTCATACTGCCGGACAAAACGGTTCAGACATCGATCGCACTCGAGACGCGATCGAGTATTCACTGACTGTTGTCCGGTAGTATCAAGCAACATCGAACGGTCTTTACACGACGGGTCGTGACATCGAGTATGGACGAGGACGCCGTCGACGGCACCGAACTCCCCGACGATGCGGTCCAGTGGCGACGTGACGCGAACACTTCGCGTACCGTTCGGCTGCTCTGGACCTTCGGCGTCAGCACATTCTTCGCCGCGATCAGTATCGTCGTCAGCTGGCGGCTGTACCGAATGGCCAGCGGAGTCGGCGGTGGCATCGTCGTCATCGCCCTCCTCGCAGCGCTGACCACGACGGTCCTCGCACTCGCCGCCACGGACGAGCCCGAGCGCTATCTCGAGTGGCTCCCGGGCGATGTCCCGTCGGGGACACGCCTAGATCGGGCAATGGACGCTGCCGTCGGCACGGTCGTGATGGGAATCGTTATCGGCTCGCTGCTGGGTATCGGCCGATACATCTCACAGAACGAATTGCTAGCCGTCGGTGCCAGCCCCTTCACCGCGCTGGTCACATTGTTACTCCCGCTTGCGCTCGTCGCACTCGTGCTGGCCTCGTTTCTGCAGTCGGTCGGTACGCTCGATCGTGATGCCCAGACGATCTACCTCTACGAGCCGAAACAGGCGATCGATCTCACGGTGATCGAGGACGTCTCGGTTCGCCCGATCGGCGATGCCGCCGTGTTGTCGCTTCGCTACGCCCAGCCGGGCGGACAGTACGTCCAAGGACCGCGTCGACTTGTCGTCCCGCCCGCAGTCGCACGCGACGTTGCAGCGATCGTCAACGCGGAGCAGTAACCGCGACGCGATTACGTATTGTTCTCGTCGATCTCCACCGGATTTGTCTCGTCGTGTTCCGCTGCAGCGTCGTCGTCGGGCACCGCGAGTTTCTTGAGTCGCGCTTTCATGATCCGCGTGTTCTCGACGGTCTCGACCGTAATGCGGACACCGTCGTAGGTGATCTCCTCGCCCTCCTCGACGAGGCGACCCGCACGGTTGAAAATGAAGCCGGCAATCGTCTCGAACTCCTGGCCCTCGGGCAGATCGATCTCGAGGGTTTCGTTGACGTCCTCGATATTGACCTCGCCACGGACGAGGACGGTATCCTCGTCGATCGTCTCGATCGGCTGTTCCTCGCCACCCTCTAAGATCTCGCCGACGATCTCCTCGATCATGTCCTCCATGGTCACCAGCCCCTCGGTGGTACCGAATTCGTCGATGACGATCGCCATATGCATCCGATTTTCGCGCATCTCCGAGAGCAACTCGTCGACGTTTTTCGACTCGGGAACGTGCAGCGTCGGCTGGATGAGATCGGCGAGCTCGAGTTCGTCGGTCCCGGACTCGCCGTAGTTGAGATCGCGGACGAGATCGCGGATGTGAACGACGCCCAAGACGTTGTCGAGACTACCCTCATAGACAGGCACGCGGGCGTGGCCGCTTTGAATACAGGTCTCGATCGCCTCGTCGATCGTGGCGTCTTTCGGCACCGCCGTCATGTCCAGTCGCGGCGTCATGACTTCCTTGACGATCGTGTTGTTAAACCTGAAGATCCGCTGGAGCATCTCGTGTTCTTCTTCTTCCAAGACACCCTCACGCTCGCCGGACTCGATCATCTCCTGAATCTCGTCGCGGGTGACATACGGTGTCTCGATCGCCCCCGTCGAGCCGGTCAACCGATTGATCTGTCTGGTGAGATAATCGAAGAGGACGACGAGCGGGAACATCAGCTTCTCGGCGACTTTCAGCGGCCCGGCGACACGAATCGACCAGGATTCGGTGTTCTCGACCGCATAGGACTTGGGCGCGCTCTCGCCGAACAGCAAGACAACGGCAGTGATCCCGAGCGTGGCAACTGTCACGGCCGTCAGCCCACCGAGGTACAACCCGAGGATCGCCGTCGCGATCGACGACATCGCAATGTTGACGATGTTGTTCCCGACGAGGATCGTCACGAGCAGCCGATGTGGGTCCTCCTTGAGCGCCTTCACGCGCTCTGCGCCAGGAATCCCGTCTTCGGCCATCCCTTCCACGCGGTGTTTCGGGATCGAAAACAGCGCGATTTCGGATGACGAGAAGAACGCTGAGAGACCAACAAGTCCGACGAGGGCGAGCGCTCCGAGGATCGTCACCACCGACTGATCGATCTCGAGTCCCACCAGCGGGACCTCATAGACAGCCAACACGGCCTCGAGGGGCGGAGACAACGCCATTGATATACAGCCTTATCCCTGAATCGGTTAACAGTTTCCTATTCGAGGATCACTAACGGCCATCGCCGCCGCCGACGACACGTTTACCGGGTCGTTTGCGCTACATTCGCCCATGAGTGAGACCGCCGAGCCACCGATTACGTTTTACCGGCTGCAGGGCTGTCCGTTCTGCGAGCGGGTCGCCCGGCTGTTAGGCGAGTACGATCTCGACTACCGATCGCGGTTCGTCGAACCGATGCATTCCGACCGGGACGTCGTCAAACGCGTCGCCGGCGTCCGAACCGTCCCCGTCATCGTCGACGACACCACCGGCGTCACGATGGCCGAGAGCGAAAACATCGTCGGCTACCTCGAGACGACCTACGGCGACGCCGATGCCTCCCATCCCGACGCAGCCGCGGCGAACGCGGGGGGTGACGACTGATGCTCGACTTCGATGTCGTCGACCTCGGCCCAGCGGACCATCCCGACCCCGGCGAGACAGCGCCTGCGTTCACCCGCCCACTGGTCACCGACGAGTTCTGGGAGGACCGATCGCTCTCAGCGCTCGTCGAGGATTGCGACGGTCCGACCGTCCTCGTATTCACGCCGATGACGGGCTCCTTTCTCGCAAAGTACGTCTGGGACGAACTCACGGCCCGCGACTGGGACGAGCGTATGGGTCAAGTCGTCGGCCTCACGGCCTCGACTCCCTATGAGGTCACACGGTTTCTCGAGGACAACGACTACCCCGTCCGGTTTTTCGCCGATCCCGGAAACGAGATCGCCGAGTCCTACGGCATCGCCCACGACCTCGACGGCATGACCGGCATCAGCGAACCCCGTATCGCTTTCTTCGCGCTCGACGCGGATCGCACCGTCGAGAGTGCATGGGTCGCCACCGACTGGCCCGAGTTCCCCGACTACGACCACCTCGAGACGGAACTCGGCCTCGAATAAACTCCTGAGCGACAGCTTTTTGCCCGAGATCGGCCGAGTTCGAATCGAATGAGCGAATTCGACCGTGCAGCCGAGGCGATCGACACCGGGGACCTCGTCGTCTACCCCACCGAGACCGTCTACGGCCTCGGCGCGGCGGCACTCGAGCCCGACGCCGTCGAGCGGGTCTTCGAGGTGAAAGGACGCGATCGATCGAAGCCACTGTCGTTTGCGGTGCCATCGGTGCCGTCGGCGCTGCAGTACGTCCGTGCGACCGAACGGGAACGGCGATTCATGGCGACGTTTCTTCCCGGGCCCGTGACGGTCCTCTGTCGGCGACGTGAAGCCATCCCGGACGAACTCACGGCGGGTCGCGACCGCGTTGGGGTCCGCGTGCCGGATCATCCCCTCGCGCTCAGACTCTGTGAACGCGCCGGCACGCCGATTACGGCGACGAGCGCGAACGTCAGCGGCCAGTCGAGCGTCCGCGAACTCGAAGACCTCGATCCCGAGATCCGCGAGGCCGCCGCAGTCGTTCTCGACGGCGGCGAAACGGACGGTACCGAAAGCACCGTCGTCGACGTCTCATCGGCGACGATCCACCGTCGGGGCGCACAAGCCGACGAAATCGAGACCTGGCTCGAGACGCACTGATCGACCCGTCAGCCGAGTCCCAGCAGTGACCGCAAGGTCCGCGTTTTGACCCCACATTCGGTGGCGAACTCACAGGCATCGCATTTCGACCGGGCCGTCGTCCGCGGCGGTGGCCCGTCTAACTCGCGCACCGTCCGAAGTGCGCTGCGATACTGGGCCTTCCGTCTGGTCGTCATGTCGATCGACCGGATCATACCGTAGGCAGGATACTCGAGCCAGGCTCGCTCGACTGATTCTTGGTGCTCCCAGGCGAGTGCTTTCGCAGCCGCGACCGCGTGAACCGACTGCGATTGCCAGACGCCGGTTTCGGGCGGTGCACCCGACGAAAGCACTACCGGCTCGAGCGGGTCGGCGAGCACCTTGTGAACGATCCCACGACAGTGCCGGCCAGTCGCGAACACGTCCCGCTCGTCCGGATTCCGAAGCCGTTCCCAGTCGCCTGTGTCCTCGAGTCGCCGTTTCGTCGCCGCCAGCCGCTCACGATAGCGATCGGGTGAGACGGCAATGGGCTCGGATGCGAGGGCATCCGGTGGAGCCTCGAGCAGGGATTCGTAACGGGGCTCGAGTGCGCGGATCGCCTCGACCTCTGGTGGCGGCTCGCGCTCCTCGTCTGGCAGGGTCCGCTGATAGTAACACTTTCGCGCGCAGTAAGCGGCAGTTCGGAGATCACTGAACGAGACATGGGTGCGGGTCACGAGTCGTCTGGCCGCGGGTTCCTATAAAAAGGGTCGCTGCGTAATTCACTGGCTGTCCGCTGGCGGTTCGTGAGAGGGTCGACGGAAATCAGTGCCGCATCCGCGAGCGACCGAAGGGAGCGAGTGGGCCGACGACTGATGTGGAGCGAACGCAGTGAGCGAAACGGAAGGAGGAGTGCTTTTGATCGACCCTAAGCGGGAGCTTCGCTCCCGCGAGGTCCGAGAGAGCTTCGCTCTCTCGAGATTTTGCCGAGCGACTGAGCAACGCGAAGGAGCGCAGCGCAAAAGGTCGTTAGAAGTCCACGTCCGTCTCCATCCCTTCCGTCGCGTCCTCGAGGCCATCTTCGCGGACGTCGGTGGTCATGCGCTCGGTGATGTCGGCGTCGGCGAGGATGCTGTCGAACTCGTCGCGGTAGCGGTCGTTGGCCGTTCGGGACTGGGTCTGTGCCTCGGCGACGCGGCGGTGCCGACGGATCTGAGACTCGCTAACGTCGTATTCTGCGGCGAGCGCCGCGTCGTCTTCCTCGCGGTCGCGGATCGCCGCGAGATCGACTTCGTCGGCGTCGTCCTCGTCGATGAGATGCAAAGACAGCCGCGCGTCGAAAATCACGTCTTCGTCGACCGCTAACTCGGCAGCGAGGTCGGCGTCGCTTCGTTCGTCGTAGAATCCTCGTGCGACCGTGATCAATTCGTCGTCGGACAGCGGCGTCTCGAACGCGTAGCGCTCGCGCATCTGCTGGACGACGCTGCGGAGGCGTTCTTCGTCCGATCGCTCGTCTCGCTCGAGCGAGCCGCGGGTATCCTCCTGTGATTCAGTGATGGTGTCCTCGCCGTCGGTCACGTCGGTGAAGATATCACGGAGTTCCTCAGTTTTCTCGTTCATGGGTGGACACTCCCGACGGGAGTCTATTTAAGCCTGTTGCCAGATAACGTTGAGAACGGGTAGTCGAGCGCAGACCGATGTTATAAACTAAAAATAGTTATGGAATTTCCGCAAGACTGCAACGGGATCGGCTACGAGTGTAACAAGAATTAAGTCACAGCCACCCACCTCATTGTGCATGAATACGTTAGCACAGGCAGACGTCGCAAGGGAGACGTACTGGGGAATCACCAGTGTCGAGTACGCGGTGTTTTACTTCCTTGCGTTCGTTACGGTTGCCGTCTTCACCTACGGTGTCTACCGACGGTTCGCTCGGTACACGCAGGGTGACGGGGAGTCGTTCCCTCGTCTCGACGATCTACAACGCCGTGTCGTGAGCGCGGCCAAGATCGTACTCTCGAACGAAAAGCAGTTCAACAGAGACCTCTACGGCGGCTTGATGCACTCGTTTATCCTCTGGGGGTTCCTGACGCTGTTTATCGCGACCTCCATCCTGATGGTCGAAGAGTACGCTGCGAAGAAACTCCTCGGCCTCTCGTTTTGGAACGGTGACTTCTATCTCGCCTACCAGTTCATGGTCGACGCGATGGGCCTGCTGTTCGTCGTCGGCATCGGGATGGCCCTCTACCGGCGCTACTGGGTCCGTAACCACCGCCTCTGGGACCGCCACACCTCCGCTGAGGACGATCTGTTCATCTGGACGCTGTTTGCCCTCGGCATCGGCGGCTTCCTGCTCGAGGGACTGCGCGTCTACAGCGCCGGGATTCCCGACCACGAGGTCGTCAGCTTCGTCGCCTACGGGATGGCGCTTGGCTTCGACGCGCTCGGACTGGCGACGCTGGGTCCCGAGCAGGCTGGGCTCAACGGAGCTGGATTCAACGTCGAGAACCTCCACTGGCTCGCGTGGTGGACCCACTCGCTGGTCGCCTTCTTCTTCATCGCGTGGATTCCCTACGCCAAGCCGTTCCACATGCTTTCGTCCTTTGCCAACGTCGTCACCCGGGATGAGAAAGCGGGCCAGCGCCTCCCGAACGTCCCCTCAGATCTAGACGCGACCAACGCCGAATCCATCGACGACTTCACCTGGAAAGAGTTGCTGGATCAGGACGCCTGTACCAAGTGTGGCCGGTGTTCGTCGGTCTGTCCCGCCAAGGCCTCCGACCGCCCGCTCGATCCGCGTAACGTCATCCTCGATCTGAAATCCTACCGTGAGGAACTCGAGGCCGGCGGGGAGGAACAGCCGATCGTCGCCGACGGCGGCACCTCGGTGATCAACGCCGAGACGATGGAATCTTGCATGGCCTGTATGGCCTGCATGGACGCCTGTCCCGTCGAGATCGAGCACCTCAAGAGCTTTACCCGGCTCAACCGCCAGCTGACCGATCAGGGTGACATCGACTCGAGCATGCAGGACGTCTTCCAGAACGTCATGCAAAACGGCAATACCTTCGGCGACTCACCCCGCAATCGCGGCGACTGGACTGAGGAACTCGAGTTCGACGTGGCCGATGCTCGCGAGGAAGAAGTCGACTACCTCTGGTACGTCGGTGACTTCCCCAGCTACGATGAGCGCAACAAGCAGGTCGCGCGCTCGCTGGCCACGATTTTGAAGGAAGCCGACGTCAGCTTCGGCATCCTCTTCGACGACGAGAAATTCGACGGCAACGACATCCGCCGCGTCGGCGAGGAGTTCCTCTACATCGAACTCGCCGGCCACCACGTCGAAACCTGGGAGGACTGCGAGTTCGATACGATCGTCTGTACGGACCCCCACTCCTACAACACCTTCAAAAACGAGTACCCAGAGGTCGACTTCGAGGAGTTCGCCGATGATCCGATGATGCCCTTCGAGTACGACGAGCAGTGGAACGCCGATGGCGAAATCGACGTTCTTCACTGGACTCAAGCCGTCGAAGAACTCGTCTCCGAGGGCCACCTCGAGCTGTCGGGGACGGAACTCGACTACACGGTCACCTACCACGATCCGTGTCATCTCGGCCGGTACAACGACGAGTACGAGGCTCCGCGCGAACTCATTAAAGCCACGGGCTGTACGCTCGACGAGATGCCCCGCAACCGCGCCAACTCCTTCTGCTGTGGCGGCGGCGGTGGCGGCCTCTGGATGGACTTCGAAGAAGAGCCCAAACCCAGTGAGGAACGGATTCGTGAGGCACTCGAGGATACCGACGCCGGCAGCGGCGTCGAGAAGTTCGTCGTCGCCTGCCCGATGTGCATGACGATGTACGAGGACGGGCGCAAGACCGGCGGCTTCGAGGACGACATCGAAATCGTCGATGTCGCTGAGCTCATCGTCGAAGCCATCGGCAAGACCGAGGAAGCAAAGGTCGATATCGCCGCAAACTAACCACGATTCGGTTTTCGCGGTCGTCGCTCGCGACGATGTTTTCAGTGCGCGACTCGAGTGACTCGATTCGACGGGGAGACTCACGACAAGACGGCGTCACACGTCTCGATCGAACCCGGACAGAACGATCAGTCGGAGCCGCTGGCTTCTGCGGGCGCGTCGTGACTCGCAGCCTCGGCGGTCTCGTCTCCCACCGTCACCTCGCGGACGTATTCGAGGAAGTTCTCGAAGACCAGTTTCGCCTCGCAGGATCGCTGATAGTTCTCGTCGGTGATCTCGGCGAGGATCGACTCGAGACGGTCATCGGAGAGGTCCTTCCGGTGGACGAGATCGCGGGCGGTCTTGGTGTCGTACTCGGGGTGGAACTGGACGCCGAAGACCCGGTCCTTACGGAAGCCGTGGTTCGAGTACTCGTTTTTGGCGAGGGATTCAGAACCCGGCGGAAGTTCAGTGACCGCGTCGGAGTGGCTGGTAAAGGCAGTGAAGGTCTCGTCGATGCCCTCGAAGAGGCGTGACTCGCCCGTGTGTTCGATCTCGCTGTAGCCGACCTCGTAAACGCCCATGTCGTCGACGGTGCCCCCGAGGACGTCAGCCAGCAGCTGATGGCCCCAGCAGATTCCGAGGAAGGGAATGTCGCGATCGATCGCCTCATCGACCCACGCCTTGACGGACTGTATCCACTCCTCGTCCCAGTAGACCGACGACCGTGAGCCGGTGACCACGGCACCGTCGTAGTCGAAGCCGTCGGGGACCGTCCCGTCGGTGGCGTCGAACTCCGACAGCGAGGCGTCGAGTTCGCGCCGGAAGTTCCGCGTCGTGTTCTTGTCCTGATGGGCCGCGTTGAGGACGGCGATTCGCAGGTGACGCATTACGGTCTAGTGGCAACTCGGTGAAAATAGGCCTTGCGTACGGTGCCGACATTGCCGTAAGCGGTGACAGCCAGTTGGAGTCGGTCCCAACAATCGAACCGAGTGACAGACCTCGGTCCCAGTCAGCACTGTGGCTCACCGCAGGTGGTAGGCTCCGGCTTCATCACGGTGGAATCGGTCGCCGGTATGGAACCAGCCGTCCACGAATCGACCGCGATCGTCGGCCGCGTCTGTGTCGGGACTGCCCACATAGCCGTCGGCGAGCATCGGCCCCGACAGCTGCACCTGTCCGTCGGCAACGCCTTCGAGGACCGCGCCCGCCTCGTCGACCAGACGGGCCCGACAGCCGGGCACCGGGCTGCCAACGCCGGTCCCGTCGGAATCGCATCGATCCGGGTCGAATCGCCCGCTCATAGCGGTCGGACACTCGAGGCGACCGTAAACCGGTACAACCGGAACGTCGCGGTCTCGGTAGGCCGCGACCGTCTCGTCGCCGATCGGTCCCTCGCAGACGACTCGCTCGAGCGAGTCGACCGCGTTGTCGAATCCGGATTCGGCTGCGATGTCGCGAATCGCCCGTTCGCGGCCGATCAGGAGCGTCGCGTCCGCCGCGGCCATCGCAGTCGTGGCGTCGCCGGGGTCGAACGCGCGGTCGAGCAAGAGCGTGCCGCCGACGTAGAGCACCGACAGCGCGACGCGGACGAGGCCAGCGGCGGTCGACAGCGGCATCGGAAGCGGCACGACGTCGTTGGCGGCGAGCCCCCACGCGACGACGCCCGTGGTACAGTTGCGCTCGACGGCCGCAGCCGAGTAGCTGGCGACCGGGCGGCCGGTCGCGCCGTGGAGCGCCAGCGCCGGCGTCACATCCGTCGGTCGCTCGTTGCGGTCGATCGGCTCGCCGTCCGTCTCCGCCAGCGCCTCGAGCGTCACGGCCCGATCGAAGGGGATCGATCGCACCAGATCGCGCTGGGCCGCTTCGGCGACGACGAGATCGGGCTCGAGGACGTCGAACGGGCGCTCGACCGAGGCGGGGGTCAGCAGATGCGAGATCGGCGCGAACGTGGCACCGAGCCTGCGACAGGCGAACCACAGCGCGAGCGCGACGACCCGGTTTCTGGTAACGAGACAGACTGTGTCGCCAGCGGCGATCCCACGCGCGGCGAGGCGCTCGGCGATCCGCTCCGCGAGCGTCGACAGTTCCTGATAGGAGACCCGATCCTCGTGGACCGTCTCGGCGGGATCGGACAGCCGCTGTTCGGAGCTGTCGACGACCGCCGTCCGATCCGGGAAGTGGTCGGCCCGCCGCGCCAGCGAGAGAGTCACGACAGTCTCTCCCACGCTCGAGTACGTAGTAGATAGGGGGTCAGTCGCAAGCACGAGGCCGGGTCAGATCGGTCGGTATCGATCCTGCCAGCGCTCCGTCGTCGGACCCGATTACTCGTCGGCTGCCGTCTGCTCCTCGAGGAAGCCCAGCAACAGATCGTTGACCAGCCGCGAGCGCTCGATAAAGGCGAGATGGCCCGCTCCCTCGAGGTCGCGGAACTCGCCGCGTGGAAGCCCCCGTGCGAGGTCCTCGCCGGCCGACGGCGATACCAGTTCGTCAGCACCCCCGTGGAACACCCGCGTCGGCTGCGTCACCTCGACCAGCCAGTCGCTTGCGTCGAAGTCTGCAAGCGCCGCGACCTGTGCGTCCCACCCCGCGCGGTCGGCATCGCCATCGGCCCGCCAGTCGACGATCCCATCACACACGTCAGGCTGGGCCGCCAGGAAGTCATCGGAGAGACCCGCCTCGAGCGACTCGCGAAGCGCGTCGCGGTCGTCCGGCGGCGCGAACAAGGGCTCGAGGTCGAACGCGTCCCCGCACGCGGCAGTGCCAAACAGCGTCAGCGTCGCGACGCGACTCGAGGTCCGGGCCGCTTGGAGTGCGATCGCACCGCCGAGACCACAGCCGACGAGGTGGGCGTTGCGGAGCTCGCAGTCGGCGAGCACTGCCTCGAGGTCGGCGACGAGCGTCTCGAGGGTGTAGGGACCGGACGGCGCGTCTGACCGGCCGGTTCCCCGAAGATCCCAGACGACGGCCTCGTAGGGGCCGGCGATGGCGGCGTGTTGCCACCCCCACAGCCAGCCGCCGAGGCCGGCCTCGGGGACGAAGACGACGGGGTCACCCTCGCCCGCGCGGTCGTAGTATAGCGAGGCGTTTCCGTTCGTTGTAGTGGGCATGGATGACTCGAGAGGGGGAGACGTGAAAGAAGGGGACGGTTTCGACTCGAGGCCAGTTCAGGCGTTCAGGATCTGGCGCAGGACCTCGGGGGCGTCCTCGAGCGCGTCGTCGAGATCGTCGACGTTGGGGCCACCGCCCTGTGCGAAGTCTGCCGGGCCACCGCCACCGCCGCCGACCTTCGAGGCGAGTTCGCCGACGACTTCGCCGGCGTTGACCCCAACGTCGTCGGGGACGGCGACGACGAACTGGGCACCGCTTTCGCCGCTGCCGAGGACGGCGATCTTGCCGTCTTCGGCGAGGGCGTTGGCGGTCGCGCGCAGTTCGTCCATGTCGGCGTCGATCCGGTCGATGACGGCCGTCGCGTCGCCGACGTCGACTTCTTCGCCGCTGCCACCGCCGCCGGCGCGGGCTTCGGCGAGCTGTTCTTTCAGATCCTCGATCTGTTTGCCGCGGTCTTTCCACTCCTCGAAGAACCGTTCGGCGGTGTCAGGGACGTCCTCGGGCGAGACATCCAGAATCTCGGCGGCCTCATAGAGGGCATCCTCTTTTTCCTGAGTTGCCTCGATGGCGGCCTCGCCGGCGGCGAAGGTGATCCGTTCGACGCCGTCCTGGACGCGTTCAGTGTTGAGAATCTTGATCGCGCCGATGTCGCCGGTGCGGGCGACGTGGGTGCCACCGCAGGCCTGGGTGTCCTCGTCGACGTGGATCAGCCGGATCTGCTCGCCCGGCGGGATCCCACCCTGATAGAGGTCGAAGCCGTGTTCGGCTTCGGCGTCGTGGCGGTCGGGCCACTCCTGAGTGACCGACGTGTTGTCCATGACGATCTCGTTGGCGCGGTCCTCGATTCGCTTGACGTCCTCGCGGCTGATGCGGTCGTAGTGGCGAACGTCGATCCGGGAGCTTTCGACGCCCTTCTGGGCACCGGCCTGGCGGATGTGCTCGCCAAGCACCTGCCGAGTGGCGTGGATGACGATGTGGGTGGCCGTGTGATGGCGCATCAGCTGCCGGCGACGGCCGCCATCGATCTGGCCGTTGACTAGTTCGCCCTTGCCGGGATTCTCGTCGGTCCGGTGGAGGATGACGCCGTCTTCGATCTGGACGTCTTCGACCTCGACGGTCGTGTCGTCGGTCGAAAGCGTCCCCGTGTCAGCAGGCTGGCCACCGCCCTCAGGGTAGAACATCGTCTGATCGAGGACGACGTCGTAGCCCTCCTCGCGCTCGAAGACGTCGAGGACGACTGCCTCGAACTGGGTTCGCTGCTGGTCGTCGTAGTAGAGTTTCTCCGTTTCGGGGAGGTCCTCGAAGCGTTCGTCTTCGCCTTCCTCGGCCTCGGCAACCGCTTCGGGCGTGTCGTGGCGCTTCGCGACGAGACTGTAGAAATCGTCGGGAACGTCGACCTCGGCACCCGCGTCCGCGGCGATCTCCTCGACCATGTCTGGCTGGAGGCCATGCGAGTCGTAGAGCTCGATCAGTTCCTCGGTCGGGATCGGCTCGCCCGTCTCGGCGTACTCCTCGGCCATCGTCTCGACCCGGCGGCCACCGCGCTCGAGCGTCTCGCGATACTTCTCGACCTCGGTGCGAACGATGTCGCGGATCGTGTCGCGGTTCTCGTACTCGAGGCGTTCGGCCTGCATGTCGACGAGTTCGTCAAGCGGTGCGTCGACGCCGGCGGTATCACAGAGCCGTTTGGTGCGCCGAAGGACCATCCGCGCGAGATAGCCCGTCCCGACGTTCGAGGGAACGATGCCGTCCCCGAGCATGTACGCCAGCGTCCGGCAGTGGTCGGCGATCGCGTAGATGTCCTCGAGGGGCTCCATCAAGTCCTCGAGTTCGGCGGTGTCGACATCGAGTTCGGCCGCGATCTCGCCGCGGGCAGTTTCCATGTCCTCGGCCTCGTCGATGTCCATGTGACCCGCGAGCTTTGCCGCGCGATAGATCAGCTCCTCTTCCTCGTCGGTGTGCTCGAGGCCGGCGTTCTCTTTGAGGAAGGCGATCATGTCAGGGTAGACTGCCTCGTAGACGGTCGGCGTCCCCTGAGAGACCCAGGTCCACCGCTCTAACCCGTAGCCGGTGTCGACGATGTAGGTGTCCATCGGGCTGTAGCGGTTGCCGTCTTTCATTTCGTACTCGCCGTCGGGGTCCTGCTCCATCGACATGAAAACGAGCGTCGCGAGTTCGACGCCCCGATAGATGACCTCGATGGCGGGCCCGGCATTGCCGCCGCCGACCCACGGATCCTCGATGTAGATGACTTCCTCGAGATCGACGCCCAGCGAGTCGAAAAAGCCGTCACAGAGTTCGACGGTCCGGTCCTTCCAGTAGACCTCGCCGTAATAGGCGTATTCGTCTTCGTCGACGTCCTCGCGCGTGTTGAACGCGTGGTGGGCCATCATCTCGAAGGCCATCGTGTGGCGGCCAGTCTTGCCGACGTTGTCGATGTCCTGCATCCGGATGCAGGGCTGAGAGACCGTCAGCGGGTTCGCCGGCGGCGGCGTCTCGCCGCTCGTGACCAGCGGCTGGAAGTCGTAGATCGATGCCTGGGTCAACAGGACGTCGTCGCGCCAGCGGTTCGCCGCGACCGGGTAGGGTTCGATGCGTTCGTGGTCGTGATCCTCGAAGTAGGAGAGAAAGGCCTCACGCATCTCCTCTAAGCTGTACTCGTCGTCGAACCCCGAGTTGTCGATGAAGCCGTACTCCTCGCAGGGCGGCTCACCACAGGTCTCCCTGTCGTGGTCGCGCGTCCAGAAGTGAGCGCCACATTTCGGGCACTCCTTGCGCTCGAACTCTTCCTCCTCGAAGTACTCGAGGCGGTACTCCTCCTCTAGTTCGCTCATTACGCGTCTATTGCCCGTGCAGCGCGTAAAACAGTTCCGCAACCGTGGTCGAGGACTGATATCATAGACAGTCAGCCGACAGTAGCAGCAGCCGTCGGGCGTCACCGTCGAGCCGGCCAGTAAATTTTTAAGAGATGACGGGCCCGATGTATGGAGTATCGACTGTTCAAACGAATGACCCAGCCGTCATCGACGACACGACCGCGGACGGTGCTCTACGTCGCCGGCCACGAGGCGACGGCCAGCGATGGTGCCGAGCGACTCGAGAACGCCGAACGCGACGGCCACGAGCGATCGGTTCGATCGGCGACGACGCTCGAGACCGAGCGAATCCGCAACTGGGCTCCCGCGGTCGACTGTGTCGTCTTCGCCGAGACGCCGACGACGACAGCGGGCTCGAATCTGCTCGATGTGGTCGAGGCCTGTGACTCGACGCCGCTCGTCCTCTTTACCGACAGTTCGTTCACACCGGCGGCTGCACGCTCGACCGGCGGCATCGACGGCTACGTCCGGAGTGATACCGACGACGCCATCGCCCACCTCGCAGACGAGATCGAGTGGGTCTGTCGTGACCAAAATCGCTGTCGACCGGACCGCGACCGGCTCCAAACGACCGTCACGGCACTCCCGATCCCTGCCCTGTGGTACGAATTCGAGGACGGTGACCCAATCATTCGAGCAGCCACCGACGGCGTCGCCGACGTCTTCGGCACCGATCCCGACGAGGTCGTCGGCGACCCGGTCGACGAGTGGCTCGTCCCATCCGGCCTCGAGCACCGACGGACAACGCTACGCGAGGCGCTACAGGCGGGCGAACACCACCAGTTCGAACGCCGCCACGACACCGGCGACGGCATCCGCGACTTTCTGGTCACGCTGAAGCCACTCGAATCGGCCGCGAGCGACGCCAGTGTGAGCGTGGACAACCCAAGCGGACTGCTCGTCTACCACGACGTGACCGAACGCCATCGCTGCAGCCGAGCGCGGGCCGCCGCCGACGCGCGACTCGAGGCAATCACCGATTTGCTCGAGGACGACATCTGGCCGTCGCTGAACGTCGCCCGCGGCCACCTCGGGCTCGCCGCCGACACCGGTGAGAGCGACCACGTCACGACCGTTGCGGACGCACAGGAGCGCGTCGAAGCAGCACTCGAGCGACTGGCCGCGCTCGCTGAGGGAGACGCACTCGCCGATACCGAACCCGTCGGCGTCCATGACATCGCACGACAAGCCTGGGTTAGCGTCGACACCGGCGACACGCGACTCGTCACGCGGGACGCGACCGATCGCATCCTCGAGGCAAACAAGACACGACTGCGGGAGTTGTTCGAGCACCTGTTTCGGCTCGTCGTCGACGAGGAGACAGTACCGGCCGTCGTCGTCGGCGTGACCGACGATGGCTTCTGTCTCACACAGTACGATTCGGAGGCGGACACCGAGGCCGTCGATGCGCTCGAGACGGAGCCAGACGCGACGGAACGAGTCGCCAGCCACTCGGCTGTGCTTGACGGTGCCGACGACGACCTCGGGGCTGTCGAGCACATCGCCGATATGCACGGCTGGAGCGTCGACATCGTCGAAAACAACGGTCACGTCGCCGTCGTGTGTCGCGGTGTTGCCGACAGCGAGCGGACGCTCGACGGAATTTAGGCCTCGTCCTCGAGCGCCAGCGACGCCAACATGGCCTCGAGTTGCAGGCGCTCGTTGGCACCCTCCGTAATTCGGTAGTCGACTTCGCCCAGTCGCTCGAGCAGCCGCACCGTCGCCTGTTCGGGGATGTCGAACTCCCACGCGGAACGGTGCAGTTGGTCGATGACGTCGCCGCCGGCGAGCCCGCGGTCGGTCAGCAGATCTTCTAAAGCGGCGCGGGCAGCGGTGAAGTCGCCGTCGATGGCGTACTCGACCATCGCCTCGACCTCCTCGGGGCGGGCGGTCGCGGTGATCGCGAAGACAGTCTCCTCGTCGACGGTTTCGCCCATGACGGCCGCTGCCTGTAAGGCGTTGATCGCCTTGCGCATGTCGCCGTCGGCCGCATAGACCAGCGCGTCGACGCCGTCGTCGGTGACGTCGATTCCCTCAGTGGCGGCGATTTCGCGGACCTGCGCCTCGATGGCGTCCTCGCCGAGTTCGGTGAATCGGAAGACCGCACACCGCGACTGGATGGGGTCGATGATCTGACTCGAGTAGTTACACGAGAGGATAAAGCGGGTGTTGTTCGAGAACTGCTCCATCGTCCGGCGCAGCGCAGACTGGGCGTCGGAGGTGAGCGCGTCGGCCTCGTCTAAGAAGATGATGCGGTGGTCGTAGCCGCCGAAGGACGAGCGCGCGAAGTCCTTGATGCGGTCGCGGACGACATCGATGCCGCGCTGGTCGGAAGCGTTCAACTCGAGGAAGTTCTCGCGCCAGTCGTCGTCGTCGTAGACCTCGCGGGCGATGGCCTGTGCAGCCGTGGTCTTGCCGGTACCGGCAGGTCCCGCGAACATGAGATGGGGGAGGTCGTCCTGCTCGACGTAGCGTTTGAGCCGCGGAACGATGTTCTCGTGGCCTTTGATTTCGTCGAGTCGCTCCGGCCGGTACTTCTCGATCCAGACTTCCGTCTTCCCGGGGGTCGGCCCCGCCGCCTCGGCGTCGGCCTCGGCCTCGCTCATACCGGCACCAGAGCGGGACGGAAGATAAATCGCCCGAAGGTCGGTCTCGAGGCGCGGGCTGACTGGTGGGCACGTCTGGGAGCCGAATCAAAACCGACACGGATCCTGATATCTGCATAACACGTTTTTGAGCCTGCTCGTAGAACGACGAGACATGAAACGCGGGGAAAACCGAGGATCACGGCTCGTCATCGCGTTGCTGGTCGCCATCGTCGTCATCGGTGCTGTCCCGGCGACTGTCACTGCCCAGTCCGACGCCCGGGCCGGCGGGACAGTCGTCGTCGAGGAAGGCGAGACAATCGACAGTCTGCAGGCGGTCGGTGGCACCGTCATCGTCCGGGGCACCGTCACTGGCGACGTCAGCGCCGCCGGGGGCGACGTCCAAATCGAGGAGACAGGACAGGTCGACGGTGATCTCGAGGGCGGCGCGGGGAGTGTGACGATCGCGGGCACCGTCGACGGTGACGTCGAGGTCGCAGCAGGGAGCGTGACGGTGGCCGAAAACGGCACCGTCAACGGCACGTTCACGGCCGGTGCCGGTACTGTCGTCATCGACGGGACGCTCGAGGACGACGCCGAGATCGGGGCCGATACGATCCGGCTGGGCGAGACTGCCTCGATCGCGGGCGATCTGCGCTACGACGGCGATCTCGAGGGCAACACC
This sequence comes from Natrinema hispanicum, assembly GCF_004217335.1. Taxonomy (GTDB): domain Archaea; phylum Halobacteriota; class Halobacteria; order Halobacteriales; family Natrialbaceae; genus Natrinema; species Natrinema hispanicum. The sequence continues at coordinate 729,423 of NZ_SHMP01000003.1, read as the reverse complement.
GACGCGGTCGCGGGCGACATCGAAGAGGATCCTTCGCTGGGCGTCGACGTCGCGCCGACTGTCCAGCCGTTCGCAGCGTGGCTGTTCACGGTCTACTCCTTCGTGATAAACCTCCTGCTCGGTGCCGTGTTGCTCGCGCTGTTCCCGCGGTTTTCCGGCCGCGTCGCCGACAGCGTCGCGACGGGACCGATTCGCACCGGACTGATCGGGCTGGGGGTGTTCATCGGCGTGCCGATCCTGCTGATCGCGCTCGCGATCACCATCGTTGGGATCCCGCTGTCGATCATCGGCACGCTGGTCTTCGCCTTGCTGCTGTGGATCGGCGTCATCTATGGGCTCTTTGCCATCGCAGCGTGGGTCCTCTCGCTGGTCGGCATTAGCAACCGCTGGCTTGCACTCATCCTCGGCCTGCTGGTCGGTGCCGGCCTCTCTCTAGTGCCCATCGTCGGCGGCGTGGTCAACCTGCTCGTCCTCCTGCTCGGGCTCGGCGCGATCGCACGGGCGCTGTCTGGCCATCGACGAAGCGCTCGAAACCGGCGATCCGGGACTAGCTCGGACGAGCCGACGACGGACTAACGAGACGAGATGGCTCGCCCACTGCCGGAGCGACGCGCTCAAGGCCGTTGCCTCGTAACGCGGCGTATGCACGTCACCGTCGACGTCAAAGGCGAAGCTACCTACGAACTCGAGCTCGAGGCGGTGGCCGCCGCGTCAGATCGTCATGACGAGCACACTGCGGAAGCGACGCCGACGTACGCCGATCTCCTGCGTGCAGTCGAGTTGAGTCCCCACGAGGTGAGCGTGCTCGTCGACGGTCGCCCGGTTCCGGAGGACCAGCCGGTCGAGAGCGACCACGTGACGGTGTTGCGACTGATCAAGGGTGGATAACGCCGTGTTCGTCCGGACGGCCACCACTGGCGATGCGCTCGAGGTGCGACGCATTCTCGATGCCGCGTTGCTCGAGCCCGGCGACGTCGAGGGTCGAATCGACGCCGGTGACGTCTTCGTCGCGGGTGATCGCAACGGGATGGCGGCACGTTCGGGCGACGGCGACCGAATCCTCGGCACGGCCGTCCTCGAGCCGCTCGAGCGCGAATCCGGGGCCCACGTCGGCGCAGTTGGGGTCCGGCGTCGCCATCGGGACCGGGGGATCGGACGGGCGCTGATCGAGACGGCCCTCGAGCGCGAAGGACGGCTCACGGCGCGGTTCGACGACGGCGTCCGCCCGTTCTACGAGCGGCTTGGGTTTTCGATCGAGCCGATCGACGAACAGCGCTACCGAGGCACCCTCACGCTCGACCGCGTCTGACCACGACCGCGACAGGGGCCCGTCTCCTGCCGGCAGACTTTTATCAGCGAGAACGTGGTAGCCACCGCCGCATGGCGCTCCAACAGCTGCTCCGCGGCGATCCGTCGAAGCGTTCGAAGGTCTATTTGGCGATCGGTGCGCTCTCGCTGGTGAAAGCGGTCGCGGTCCGGAACGACCGTGATCGGTTCCGCCGTGAGTTGCTCGACGCTGGCCTGTTTCTCGGTATCGGCCTGGCGCTACGCCAGTTCGGCAAGCTCAAAGCCCAGAAGCGACAGGAACTCGAGTCACAGCTCCCCGACTGGGCGGCGGCTGCGATGCGTTCGGAGTCCGCACGACGGGGAGTACGCTCGGTCGCAAAACGGCAACTCGGCCAGTCGGAGCCCGAACCGGAACCAACGCTGCGAGACCGTGCCCGCGGCGTTCTCGCAAGCCTGTAGACCCGCGTTCGCGTTCCGACGCGACGGCACCGCTGTCGGAGCCAGATCAGCGAGTCGCGCCGTCGGTTTCGGGCCCGTCCCAGCAGATCGCTGTCGGTGCGTCGGCGATCTCGACGTCATCGATCCCGAACGCGGCGGACGGAATCCGCGTCTCGGTCGGCGCGGGACCGACGAGTTCTAGATCGGACCCGGAATCGGACGCGCGCTCGCGATCGCTCTCGGTCACCGTCACCTCGCGTGCGGCCGCCTGAAGATCAGCGAACACGGCCGCCGCCGTTACGTCGTCGGCGTCGATCGTCTCGTCAGTGCTCGGGTCGTGCTCGCCACCGCTCGCGAGAAGCGCATCGGGATCATCCGCACCGTGGGCGGCGAGGATCGCGTCCGGATCGGGGTCGATCTCCGCGACGACCGCCGTCACTGTCGGATCGGTACTCATGGCTGGAGTGTTCCCACCAACCACCTTCGTTACGAACTCGCTACCGCTGTATTACGTGGAGAATACGTTCGTCGATACGACTCTCACAACGAGCAATCAGTTAGTAATCAGTGAACCGAACCGCGGGCCGAATAGCCCGGGTTAGAACAAGTCCTGGGTCAGCTCGAGAGTCTCCTCGCGGTCGTCCCAGTCGACAAAGAGCGCGACGCTGGTCGCGCTGGTGATGATGTCGTTGAGCTGGATGCGGGCCTCGGCGAGAGGGTTGACGATCTCGCTGATGATCCCCGGCTGGTTGGGGAGTTCGCCGCCGGTGACGCGGACGACGGCGACCGGCGAGTCGACGGTGACACTCGAGAGTTCGTCACGCGCGATGACCTCGCGGTGAAGGATGTTCTCGGCGCGTTCGGCCTCCTCCTCGTCGATGTAGAACGTGACGGTGTCCATCCCGCTGGCGACCGCGTCGATGTTGATCTCGCTCTCGGCGAGCGAGTCAGAGAGGTGATTGAAGATGCCGGGCTGGTTGCGGATCGCGCGGCCGGCGACGGTCAGACACGCAAGCGGTCGCTCGCGCAGGTCGACGAGGTTCTTGAACTCGCCTTCGATACTCGTCCCGCCCGAGAGCAAGTCACCGTGCTGGTAGTGGACGACACGGACGTCGAGGCCGCCGTCCTTGTACGACAGCGCAGAGGGGGCGACGACTTCGGCACCGCGGAACGAGAGGTTCCGGAGTTCGTCGACGGAGATTTCGCCGACGTTGCGGGCTCCTTCGACGACGTTCGGGTCGCCGGTCATGACGCCTTCGACGTCGGTGACGATGACGACCTCGTCGGCGTCCATATACTTGCCCATCATGACCGCCGTGGTGTCGGAGCCACCGCGGCCGAGCGTCGTGATCGAGCCATCGGGCCCTTCCGCGAGGAAGCCGGTGATGACCGGCACGGTCCCGTCCATCTCCGCGGCGACTTCTTTGGCGCGCCGCTGGGTTTCCTCGACGTCGACCTCACCGTACTCGTCGGTGATGATCGGCCACTCCTCGCTGCCGGGCTCTAAGAACGTCGCGTCGATCCCGCGGGCCGACAGCGCGGCCTTGAGCATCCGGACCGACGTCCGCTCGCCCATACTGACGATCTGGGCGCGGTCGGCATCGTCGGTCTCGAAGGTGATCTCGTCGAGCAGTTCGTCGGTGGTCGACCCCATCGCGCTGGCGACGACGGCGATCTCGTGGCCGTCCTCGACGGCAGCAGCAACCGAGTCCGCGGCGCGGTTGATTCGATCCCCGCTACCGAGACTCGTTCCGCCGAACTTGGCTACGACGCGCATGCTGCCACCTCACAGACGACTCGCAGTGCGATGCTGTGACTCATACTCGAGTCGTTACCAGAGCGGGCAGATAACTGTGTCCCATCGTCCCCGTTTTTATCATCCGTCCAATTGTCGACGATCGAGTCCCGAAACCACTGATTGCCACCCCGGTCACGGCCCGTCCGCTGCCAAAACGTGTGGCGGAACCGGCATGGCGTCGTCAATCGGGCAGGGTAACATTCACTGTCGTGCGCAGCGTCACCATACGTCGATGAACATACGTGACGCACTCGAGGCCGATGCCGACGCGCTCGCGTCGATTGCCGATTCCCCGACGGACGTGATGCGAAATCTCGTCCACGACCGCACGGTGCGCGTCGCAGAGGACGGCAGCCACGATCCGAACGCGGATCTCGGGAACACACAGTACGACGGCTCTGATCCAGAGGACCTGCTCGGATTCATTAGCTTCGACGCGCGCGAAGACACCGTTCACGTCACCCAACTCGACGGGACGAACAACGCCTGCAAGCGGCTGCTAGCCGAACCGGTACGGTTTGCCGAGCGCGAGTCGATGGCCGTCGAAGTACTCGCAGCACAGGATGCCACCGCGATCGAACGCGCGGCCGACGAACTCGGCTTCGAACGACGCGGCCGCGGCCCACGATTCGACGGCGCGCCGACGGTGCGATTTCGACTCGAGCCCGCGAGCTACAGTACCAACTGACTCGGGTCAGCCATCGGCCGCAGTCTCCGTACCGTCTCCGATGTCGGGCTCGGACTCGAGGCCGAGATAGTCGATCGCCGTCCGATAGAAGACGTCTCGCATCGTCTCCCGTGGCAGGTCGCGAGCGAGGAGACCGGCCCGCTCGTTGCGATAGGGGTACGGAATGTTCGGGAAGTCCGACCCGTACATGATCGACTCCGAGAGTTCGACGACCGTCTCGTCGGGGATCGAGGACGGATCGAACCCCATCGTTTCCGGAGCCGACGTCGACATCGCGAACGTCGTATCGAGATAGACGGTCTCGTGGTCGCGTGCGAGCTCGAGAAACGCCTCGACCTCGTAGGTTCCCATGTGTGCACAGCAGACGCGCAGTTCCGGATAGGAACCGACCAGCTCGGCGAAGGCGTCGAAGCCGACGTAGGGGTTGTCCTCGAACATCGGTGCGGTGCCCCCATGGTAGGTGATCGGACGGTCGTACGCCGCGACGACCTCGAGAGCAGGCTCGAGTCGCGAATCCGCGGGCCGACACTCCTGGACTGGACAGTGGATCTTGAGGCCGCGAGCGCCCGCCTCGAACGCGTCGCGGACGACGGCAGCGACATCTTCGTCGTCGGGATGGACCGTCGCAAACGGAATCAGCAGGCCCGACGAGTCGGCCTGGTCGCAGAGCCAGGCGTTGAGTTCCCGTGCGAGCCCCGCCTCGTGGGCGTACGGAAGGGCGACGGAGGCAGCGACGCCCGCAGAGCGAAGGACGGATTCGATCGCCGACCGGGTCACAGGGTGTGAAAACTCCCAGTTGGTCTCATCGCTAAGTGAGCGTCGAATCGCGGCAGTAAGTCGTTCGGGAAACAGATGCGTGTGTGCGTCGATCGCGGGCCGAAACGCGGTTTCGGTGGTCTCCGCGGAGCGACTGTTGTCAGGAGAGGACATATCGATCGGGCGTCAGTCGCTAACGCGGTCGCGATGAATAGCTGTACCGCTGGCAATGAGCGGTCGCCGCTAGCTGAACTTCTGGACGGTCACGTCTAACGTGTCGAGATCGACGATCGGCGCGAAGCCGGCGTCGGGGTCGATGTTGACGCTCTTCTGGAAGTCTGTCTGAGCCTGCCAGCAGCCGGAGTTGATCGCGAGCACGTTGTGGTACTTCCCGAAGCCGAGTTTGTGGACGTGACCGGTATGGAAGATGTCGGGAACCTCCTCCATCACGAGGTAGTCTTTCTCTTCGGGGGCCAGTCGGGTGTGTCCCCCGAACTGGGGTGCGACGTGGCGCTTCTTGAGGAGGTGATACATCGCCTTGTGCGGATCGTCGTAACTGGCTTTTTCTTCGGGGAGTTCCGCGATGACTTCGTCCAGCGAGACGCCGTGGTACATCAGCACGGAGACACCCTCGAGCGTGACCGTCGAGGGGTTGCTTACGATCTGTGGGTCGTGAGCGGACATGATCTCCCGGAGTTCCTCGTCGAATCCCGGCTGTGGTTCCGCGAGGCGGACCGCGTCGTGGTTGCCGGGGATCATGACGATCTCGATGTCGCCGGGCACTTTCTTCAGGTGCTCGCTGAAGGCTTCGTACTGCTCGTAGATGTCGACGATGTCGAGTTCCTCGTCTTGATCGGGGTAGACGCCGACGCCTTCGACCATATCGCCGGCCAGTAACATGTACTCGACGTGCTGGGCCTGCTCGGTATGCAGCCAGTCGGCAAACGCGTTCCAGGCGTCTTCCATGAACTCCTGGCTGCCGACGTGGACGTCGCTGATCAGCGCCGCCTGCACGTGGCGATCCGCGGTCGAGGGCTCGTAGGTACGGGGGACATCAGGGAAGTACATCGAGTCGACGAACGCGATTCCCGAGTCGTCCGCTAAGGTCCCTTCCATCGCCAGCACCTCATCATAGAGCAACTCGTCGACGAGGTCGACGTACTCACGGTCTTTCATCACCAGCCACGGAAAGGTCCCGGTCGCGTCCTCGAGTTCGATCAGCCAGTGGCCGCTGGCAGTCGACCGGATGTCGTTGACCAGTCCGACCATCGCGGCCTCGCTGCCGCCGGGCATCTCCTGGATGGCCGTCGCCGGCCGGTGGTTGACCCGCCCGCGAAGTTTCGAGCCGAGTCGATCGAGTCGATCGCGGAAGACGGAAACGAAATCGCTGTACTCGCCGGTCCCCGTGCTCTCGCCGGTCATGTCACCGGTGATCTCGAGCGAGCGCACCGCAGGGTCGGTTTCACGATTCGCCGAACTCGACCCCCCAGCTTCGACTGGAGATCGGCCGGAAGAATCGCGTTCCTGCGTCGAGTGTGTTCCAGTCGAAACGGAGGCTGTCGGATCTGCCGACGAGCCAGCAGGGCCATCGGCGCGAGTCGCCCCACCAGCGTCGGTCGCAAGCGCCGTCTCGACGTGTTCGGCCCGGACGACCAACACGTCGTCCGGGATGTCCTCGAGAACGCGCTCAAGGGCCGCACGCGGGTCGTCGGCTGCCGTGAGCCGCGTTACCGCCTCTCGCTCGGCGTTGTAGCCACGGCTCGTGAGTTCGCTCACGAGTCGGGCGGCAGCCTCGAGTGGCACACACTCCGCATTCGCGAGCGACGCAAAAAGGGTAGCGGATCAGCGATCGGAGTGCCCGGCACTCGTGACGGGAACGCCGTGGTGATGATGGTGCCGGAAGGTTGATGACAAGGTCGGCGAAATCGAACGCCAATGGACGGTCCCGACGCCGGGAAGTCAGACTCCGATCGGTCCGACCGCCTCGGTGCGCTCTCGAGACGGAATCGAGACCCGACGACGGAGTCGGACGACCGCGGGCAGGACGTCGGCACACGACCGCAAACACGTGGCAGCGCTGCGGAGACGATCGCAGACGAGGGGGTCGGCCGCTGGCTACTCGAGACGGACACTCGAGTTGGCACCGCGATTCGAGATTTCGTGACGATCGTCGCGATCATCGCGATCAGTGGCAGTCTGCTGGTCGGGATCGGCGGGGTCTGGCCGCCGCTCGTCGCCGTCGAGAGCGGCAGTATGGAACCAAATATCGGGCAAGGGGATCTCGTTTTCATCGTCGACGAGGAACGGTTCGCCGGCGATGGTGCAGTCGCGGGAACGAACATCGTCACCGCCCAGCGCGGCCACGACAGCAACTACCAACGGTTCGGGAAGTCGGGTGACGTCATCATCTTCCTGCCGAACGGCGATCCGACGAAGACGCCGACGATCCATCGCGCCCAGTTTCGAGTCGAAGAAGGTGAACGATGGGTCGAAACGAAGGCCGATCCCGCGCATTTAAACGGTGCGACCTGTGCCGATCTCGCATCGTGTCCAGCGCCCCACGATGGGTTTATTACGAAAGGCGACGCCAATCCAGCCTACGATCAGGTACCGTGGTCGGGTGCGAATACGACCGTCGTCAGCGCCCAGTGGGTTACCGGCAAGGCGATGGTTCGGGTCCCGTGGATCGGAGAGATTCGACTGGCAGTCGATTCGGTCCGCTCAGTCGTCAGCACCGGCCCGATCATCGTCGCCACCGTTGGCAGCGTACTCGCGCTCATCTGGTACAGCACGGCCGCCGAGACGCGCGACCCGTGACATCCTCCTCGTCGTAACCGCCGAACTTCTCTCCTCAAAATAGCCCGTGCGAACAGAAGGTTGATTTTCGCGCCCGGTGAAACGTGTGACGATGAGCGGCTCTAGCTCCGGGACTTCTCCTGGCGATTCCGGCGATGACGACCGCGACCGGTCGGATGAACGCGCCGGCAGTCCCCAGACGCCGTCACCGGAACCCTCACCGACCGCGTCTGATTCCGACGACGTGACGATCGAAGACGACGGAGTCGTCCGCTGGTTCCTCAAGACGAACGACGAGACTGTCATGGTGACACGGGACGTCTTGAGCAGCGTCGCTATCGTCGCCGTCGTCGCCCTCCTCCTGTTCGGCGTCAGTGGGATCTGGCCGCCACTCGTCGCCGTCGAGAGCGGGAGTATGGAACCGAACATGTACAGAGGAGACCTCATCTTCGTCGTCGAGGAAGACCGGTTCGCCAGCGATAGCGCACTCGAGGGAACCGGTGTCGTCACCCTCGAACGCGGTCAGGAGACCGACTACACCAAGTTCGGCAATCCTGGCGACGTCATCGTCTTCAGGCCAAACGGCAATCCGGCGAGGACACCGGTCATCCATCGCGCCCACTTCTGGGTCGACGAGGGTGAAAACTGGATCGAGACGAAAGCCAACGCGGAGTTCGTCGGCGACGCAACCTGTCAGGAGGTCCCGAACTGTCCCGCACCGTACGCCGGCTTCATCACGAAAGGCGACCACAATCTCGGCTATGATCAAACAGGTGGCGGTGCCAACACCAACATCGTCAAACCCGAATGGATCACCGGCAAAGCACAGTACCGGATCCCGTGGCTCGGCCACGTCAGGCTGGCCGTCGACGACCTTCTGGGTGGCATACTCGTTTCGCCGTCACCCTCGAGCCAGCTGGCAGACACACAGCCGGAGCCAGCAGCGATGACACCCACCGGTCCCGCGTCCGGTCTCGAGTCGAACGGCGACCTCGCCGGTATTGCTGGCGTCGCCGGCGGCAGTATCGCACTGGCCGCAGGTCGGTATCGGTCCTGAGTTGCAAGCTGACTCACTCCACGTCAGCAGCCGCGTTCTCCGTCGTCTGCCGGGTTCTCGAGTGGAAATAGAGGGGTATGGAAAGCAGCAGTAACCGGTGCGATCACGAGCCAGGCGGAACGCATTCCTCGAGACCGACACGACTGAGCGGCTGGTACCAAACCGAATGCGACCGCGATATCGGCGGCCACGCTACTCGTCATACTGCTGGACAGAACGACGTGAAGCCGGTCGCACGTATGCGGCCGTCCCCATAGGTGACGGCCGCAAATTCGCGACCGACTTCGTATTGACTTCTGTCCAGTAGTATCAGTTCTCGAACCTGGCCTGAATAAATGGCTGAACATCGTCAATATCGCTCAGCCGGGAATCGCTCAATAACACGGCCTCCGTCTCTTCGAGTGGAACGGAGAGACTGATCTCTTTGGTCCGACCGTACCGGCCCTTCGAGACGACGACAGCATTGACGATGCCGAGCATATCGAGTTCACTGATGAGATCCGTCACCCGACGCTGGGTTAGAACGTCGGCATCGATCTCCTCACAGAGACGCTTGTAGATGTTGAACACCTCGCCCGTGTTGATGCTGTGGACGCCGTTTTTCTCGAGCAGGATGATCGCAAAGAGCACGAGTTTGCTCTGAGTCGGCAGCGTCCGGACGACTTCGACGACGCGATCGAGTTCGATCTTGTCCTGAGCCTGCCGGACGTGTTCCTCGACGATCGTTTCGGCTTGGGAGCGCTCGGCCAGCTCACCCGCGGTGCGAAGCAAATCCAATGCGCGACGTGCGTCACCATGTTCTTGTGCAGCAAACGCTGCACACAGCGGGATCACGTCCTCGGAGAGGGCACCATCCTTGAACGCGACGTTCGAGCGATGCTCGAGGATGTCGCGTAACTGATTCGCGTCGTAGGGGGGAAAGACGATCTCCTCTTCGCCGAGCGAGGATTTGACGCGCGGGTCGAGGAAATCGGTAAACTTCAGGTCGTTACTGATGCCGATAATCGAGACCCGCGAGTTCTCGAGTTCGGAGTTCATCCGCGAGAGGTTATAGAGCGTATCGTCGCCGCTTTTCTCGACGAGTTTGTCGATCTCGTCTAACATGATGACGACGACCCGCTCGTCGTAGTCGACCGCGTCGAAGAAGACGCTGTAGACGCGGTCGGTCGGCCACCCGGTCATCGGGACTTCCTCGAAGGACTCCCTGTCGGCCTCGAGCTCCTCGATACGGGCTTCGACCCCCTCGCGACTCTCGAACGGCGTCGACTCGAGAGGGTGATCCGGTGGAAGCGCGGTCGAATCGGCAGCCGCCGAATTTCCGGTGCCGTCGGCGGACGTGGGATCGGATTCAGTGGAGGGAGCGGGTGTTTTCGATTCGGACGATCCCGAATACCCCTCTGCTTCAGGTGGAGAACCGCCTGACTCGGACTCGATTTCGTCTCCAGACGAAACGTTGGTCTCTGACTCCGTCGCATCCTCGAGTGCGACCTCGAACGGATCCGACGCCGTTTGGTCGTTGGACCGGTCGTCCGCGTTTGCCCCGTGGGGAGTGCGAGCGTCGACGGTCGCATCGTACTCGTCGAGGGCGTCTAGCAGCGACTCGAGGGTCGCGAGTTGCTCGTCGATCCGGTTTTCGTTCTTCTCGATGAACTTGTTTGCCAGCTGTGCGAGCACGCGATACTGAGTGTCAGTGACCTCACAGTTGATGTACTCGACGTCACACGGGACGCTGTACTTCTGGGACGTACTCTCGAGTTCCTTGCTGACGAACTTCGCGCTTGCGGTCTTTCCGGTGCCGGTTTTGCCGTAGATGAGAATGTTCGACGGCGTTTCGCCGCGAAGGGCGGCCACCAGAATGGTCGCCATCTTGTTGATTTGGTCGCTCCGATGGGGAAGTTCGTGTGGCGTGTAGGATGGACGGAGTACTTCCTTGTTCTCGAAGATGGGTTCACCGCTGAGGAGATCGTCGAACAACCCCTGATTCGACTCCTCGTCGCCGAGATCAGCGTTCTCGAAGTTCGTCGAGAACCCCCTCGTTCCGTCGATTTCAACCTCGTCCGAATCTGCGGTTTCTGAGTCGTCTGACATCCGTCGTACACAGGCCCCCTTATTTCGTGTGGAGTATCGAGTCGGGAATCAGGAATCTCATGGTCTGATGGGGTCCATAGATGGATCCACAGTTCCAGATACCCGAGTCGGGTCCAGTTGATGCAAACGAAACAGAGGAAAACCACGGTAATAAAGCCTTCCTTTCCCTTCATCTCGTGCTGGAACGACGATCAGTGGCGCTCGAGGCGGTTCGAATTGAAATCGTCCGAGTACTGATTCGGATGATCGCCGTGTGGAAGTGACAATACTGACGAGCTGTGTTGGCGCTGTTTCTCGAGAACTTTTGTTTTATATTTTTCTATATAGAATTTTGTTACGCGCGAGTGAGTGCAACAATCGGAAACGGTAGACAGAGACGGAAGCGGCAAACAGAGACAAGATAGTAGCAGATCGGGAATGAATAACGAGAGTGCAGTTGGGTTCACACGGTGATGATACGAGAGCAACGAGCAGCGAGTGAGACTGATTGTTCGTACCGATATCGTGCGTTAGTTTCGAACGAGACAAGAGAAGTGTAATTCGGACATTCATTGAGACGGTTGTTACCGCTTAACAGAATTAGATGTTAGCGTCCACCATATGCGTCCCCCCCCACCCCTTCGTTTCAGGTGGAACGCTACGAAGGTGGGGGAGGGGTGAGACGGGTTTCTAGAAGGGAAGGTTTTAGGTTGGTTGGCTAGAAACAGTAACCGTAGAACTAGCAAAACAGTATATTTTACTAGAGGTGTGTTTCTTATTACTAGTCCTTCCTAGATTATCTTCTCAGAACTGCTAATACTAGTAACTAGTAGAACTCGTTACTAGATCCGTTCTAACACCACCAATTCGTCCGGTTTCGTGCTGTAGAACCTATCTCAAGCCGAAAAGAGGGATAACTGGCAGCTCTCAGGCCACTCACCAACCCCACACACTCGACGCTCTCCAGTTGAAACGAAGGGGTGGGGGGCTCCCCACTCCGTCAAGAACGCTTACTCATGCTAATCGAGATATTAATCATCCATGATTAATCACAATACATCGATGTATTATTACACGTTGTTGTGATACCTATCCAAGCATATATATTCGAGACCCACCCGGGGAGGATAGTACGCTCTCCGCACTAGGTGTCAGCGAGATAAGACTGGACTGTCTGGAGTCGTCTGCATATGTACAACTCACACGAGATTCACCCGACATATCTGTCGGTTCCATTCTGATTGCTGACACTCTTCTTGTCTGGAGTGTCAACATGTCTGACGTAGGCTTAAGTGAGTTCGCTTAGTAGTACGCGCAGATGCACCCCGCGGTGCTGGAGGGCCCAACAGATGGGACTGTTCACAGAACTCAAAGATAGTATCTCTCGGGTGACGGATCGCCTGTTTTCGGAACAGGAGCCCAAACGAATCGGTATCTATGGTCCGCCGAACGCCGGCAAGACCACGCTCGCAAACCGCATTGCACGCGACTGGACGGGTGATGCCATCGGTGCAGAGAGTCACATCCCCCACGAGACGCGTCGCGCACGCCGCAAAGAAAACGTCGACATCGAACGCAACGGAAAGACGGTGACGATCGACATCGTCGACACGCCCGGTGTGACGACCAAGGTCGACTACGAGGAGTTCACGGACGAGCTCGACGAAGAGGACGCGATTCGTCGCTCCCGTGAAGCGACCGAAGGCGTCGCCGAGGCGATGCACTGGCTACGCGAAGACGTCGACGGCGTCATCTACGTACTTGATAGCGCCGAAGACCCGATCACGCAGGTCAACACGATGTTGATCGGCATCATCGAGTCTCGCGATCTTCCGGTTCTCATCTTCGCGAACAAGACCGACCTCGAGGACTCGAGCGTCAAACGGATCGAGGACGCCTTCCCACAGCACACGACCGTGCCACTCTCTGCGAAGGAAGGCGACAACATGGACGAAGTGTACGACAAGATCGCGGAGTACTTCGGGTGAGAAACAATGCCGAAGGCAACCAACGCAGACGATTCGGAGCCGTCCGACGGCGTACAGATCGACCTGATAAGCGGCGAGCGCATGGACGGGATGGCCACAATGGAAAAGATCAGGATGATCTTGGACGGCGTCCACGACGGGAACATCGTCATCTTAGAGGAAGGGCTGACGCCGGACGAGGAGAGTCGCCTCATCGAGGTGACGATGGCTGAAATCAGCCCCGACGAGTTCAACGGGATCGAGATCGAGACCTATCCCAAGTCCGAGGCCCGTGACTCGTCGCTGCTTGGCCGCATTATGGGTAGCGACAAAGTGGAGACGAAACTTACCGTGATCGGACCAGCCAACCAGATCGAGACGCTCCACAAGGACGAAACGCTCATCAGCGCGCTCGTCTCCCGTAATTAATGCCTCATCAGTGTACGAACTGCGGTCGAACGTTCGCTGACGGTTCCAAGGAGATGCTGTCGGGCTGTCCCGACTGTGGCGGGAACAAGTTTCAGTTTGCACCCACAACTGCGGCTACAGCAGACGCCTCCGATGGGGCCGGCGACACGGAAGCAGCCGACGCAGAATCGACTGAGTCGGGCAGCGTCACGAGCCGTGCCACGGAGACCGTCCGCGATTGGATCACTAGAGACGACGACTCGACGGATGGGCGGAACCGACAATCACCCGACCCTGCTGTACAGTCCACGCCCGACGGCTCGAGCGCTGCTGTCGAGTCGGAGCGGTCGTGGCCCTCGAGCGGTGAGGCTGACACCGCCGAGGCCGACGGCGCAACCGGCGAGGCGTTCGCTGAGTGGCCCGAGACGGCGCGGCGACCCGAGAACCGAACCGACACACAGACCGAGACGATCGACGAATCCGGCGATAGAGAGCGGTCGCACCAGCAACCGGACGAGCCGACCACGACGCTTGCAGACGACGAGAATTCGGCACAGGCTGACGCCCGAAGCGAGGTCATTTCTGCAGGCGACTTGCCGACTCACACCGATGGAGCCGCCGTCTCCGACCCTCGACACGGCGTCGATGCAGACGAGCCGACCGATGCCACAGCAGCCGATGACGATCAGCCGCCAGAACACGGTCGTGTCGTCAGCGAACCGAGCGGGGATCGTCCGTCGATCGACGACCTGCGGGAAGAGCTCAACAAACAATTCGAGAGCATCAAGATCGTCCGACCGGGCCAGTACGAACTCAATTTGATGGAACTCTATAACCGTGAAGAGTACATCATCTCTCTCCAGGAGGACGGCCGATACGTCATCGACGTCCCCGATTCCTGGCGCGACGGTGGCGACAGCGACGAGTGATCGACGCGCAGAACCCACCGGATAGTTTCTACTGTAGCACAGAGAAATCACTCCGGAAAACGCTACGCAGTCGAGAATCGAGTTCCAACTGAAATACTGGTTGCAAACCGATGGCGATGGTGTATACGGTCTGCTGTACCGATTTGCCGGCGTCTCCGCGACCCGTCCTGCGGATACGTCACAACTGGCTGACAGGAGTCCGTATAATGCGGCTGCTCGAGTCAGTGTAATTCGACCGGCACACGGGGACGAGCGGGTTGAGACGGCGGACGGAGACAGATGGATTTAAGCAATGGCGATACGAGGGGGCACATATGAGCACTGCAACCAAGGTTGTTCTTTCCACGGTCGCCGTATCGGCACTGCTGTCGATCCTGCTCGTTTTCCAGACGGCGTTCGCCTGATGTTCGAGACTCGTGCGCTCCCGGATCGGCTCACGTCGGTCCGCGACGCTCACGCACCGGGCGCTCGAGTTCTCGACTGCGAGCGTGACTTCGAAACCCTTCCACCAGCGCTCGCTGAGGACCTCGGCTTGCTCGTCGACAGCCTCGAGCCGGCCAGCTATCCGGATGCCTGGCTGCCCGAAGACGCGCCAACGCTGCTCGCTCGCTATGCGAGTTCGGATTTTACGGTCGGAATGCCGGGCGACGGCAGCGTCGCCTGGACCCGTCAGACGGAGCCGCCGGTCGTGTTGGTCAAACCCAGAGTCGAGGGCTCGCCCGAATCGTTCGTCGACTTTTTGCTCGCCGAGGCGTTCGTCCAGCTCGGACTCGAGGTGCCCGAACAGTTCATTGGCTTTTTCGAGGACTCGTATCGCGATCTCGATCGAGCAGTCCCGCTCGACCCGAACAGCACCTATCAGGTCGCCGCCGCGCTGTACGACGGCTGGATCGGTCTCCAGACCCGAGATGTCTTCGCAGACTGGCACGACGACCACCCAGCCCTCGCTGACGCCTGGCAGGACGCGGGGACGCGACTCGAGGATCGGGTCGCTGGGCTACCACGGGCAGTCGCTCGCGGCGAGACCGATTTCGCGGACGCAACCGAACTGGCGTGTGCGGCGATCAAACACGCGATCGAATTGCCCGCGCCGTTCGCTGCGCTCGATACGGATGCCTACCGGGAGCATGGCCCGGCGTATGCGATCCGGTGGGCCGAGAAGACGTTCGACTCGCTGGTCGACGAGTAACTGTACTGGCGGTTAGAACTCGGCGTCGATGCTTCCGTCTTCGTCTAAGTCGATTACACCGTCGAACAGTCCGCGGAATTCGTCGACGAGCGCGGCGTCGTGTGGTTCTTCCGAGAGATGAAAGAGGCCGACGGCGTCGTGGTCCTCGAGCAGTGCGAGGATTCGTTCGACGGCCTCGAGGGCCTGTTCGTCGCCGGCGTAGTAGGCGAGTTCGGTGACGGAATCGAAGCTAATGCGGACTTTGCCCTCGTGGTTGTCGAGGAAGGCGTCGATCTGAGCGACGATGCCGTCGATGTTGTCCGGGGCGGCGACGTAGTGGACGGTATCGGACGACCGCCGGGAGTAGCCGCGTTCGATACTCAGCGTATCGAGGATTTCGGCACACTCCTCGTTGACGTCGTAGTACTCGAGTTTCTGTTTGACTTCGCGGGCAGTGGTTCGCGTCGAAACGACGAGGAAGTGGTCGGTGTCGGCTTTGAGGAAGTCGGTATCGATACGGTCGGTTTCGCCAGTGCTTGGATGCAAGAGGAGGACGCCGGTCCCGCCCGGTACCGTCTCCGGTGTCCCGTCTATCTCGAGGCTGTAGTCCATACTGGCGTGAACAACTTTCGGCACTCCCTTAAGCGTGCGGATATATCATGCGACGAAACTGGACTCCGGAAACCGGAGGAAGGGTCCAAAACTGGCGAGGGGGTGGGACAGTGTGGCTCACCGAGGATCGCGAACTCCAGATGCCCACGGAGTTCGATCACCGACGACCCTTCACTTGCTATAATTTAGGCCAGCCTAAAGTATCTGTCGGTGGTTCTCATAACAGTGAGAATAGATCTCATGAGGTTGTTGTCAATCGACCGTGTCGGCTTCAATCACGACTGTGGGCGACGCCACAGCGTTCCGCGACGTCATGCGAACGCGTTTATCCCTGCGTCACCCATCGCCCCGTTATGAGCGTACGCGAGGAGTTCGACGACTGGGCAACGAGCGGCCGTGACAAGGGAATGGAAGATCGACACTGGCACACCGCAAAGCACGCGCTCGCGCGGATGCCAGTCGAACCGGGTGAGACCGTCCTCGATCTCGGCTGCGGGAGCGGCTACGCCGGCCGCGCACTCCGGGATACCACGGGCGCTGGCCGTGCCTACGGACTCGACGGCGCACCCGAAATGGCCCGCAACGCGGCCAGCTACACTGACGACGCGAGCGTTGGCTTCCTTGTCGGCGACTTCGACGCGCTCCCCTTCGCCGATGACTCGATCGATCACGTCTGGTCGATGGAAGCCTTCTACTACGCCGCGGACCCCCACCACACCCTCGAGGAGATCGCCCGAATACTCCGGCCCGGCGGCACGTTCTACTGTGCGGTCAACTACTACGAGGAGAACGTCCACTCCCACGAGTGGCAGGAGTTCATCGACATCGAGATGACCCGCTGGGACCGCGACGAGTACCGCGCGGCTTTCCGCGAGGCAGGCCTGTACGTTGCCGAACAGGACAACATTCCCGATCGCGAGATCACGATCCCCGACGACGACAAGTTCCCGCTCGAGGACTGGGACACTCGCGAGGCGATGGTCGAGCGCTACCGCGAGTTCGGCACGCTGTTGACCGTCGGCGTCGCTCCCTAACCGGTCGAACCCCTCTATTTCCACTCGAGTCCCTAATTCCCGACGTACAGCCCGCAACGCGGCCGGTGGCTCGAGTCGAAACGGCCCCTTGCGAAAACCCCTCATATCCGTCTCGCGCTCGAGCACAGCGGATGAGACAGCGCACGGGTCGCGACTTGCGAGATCGCTGTGCTATTCGTATCGTTCGCCTGCCGGAATCGCGATCTCGAGCCAGTTCTCCTCGGGCGGCAAGGGACAGTCGAACGTCTCGCTGTACGCACAGAACGGCGAGTATGCGAGGTTGAAGTCGACGACGAGCTCGTCGCCGTCTTCGAGGTCGCGGTCCGCCTCGAGCTCCATGTAGCGACCACCCTGATAGGTTTGCTGCCCTGTGGTCTTGTCCCGGAACGGGACAAACAGCGGCTCCGCGTTCGGACTCTCCTGTTGATATGCAGCCAACTCGAAGGTTCCATCTTCGAGATCCTCGTCGTCACGATTCAGGTCGAACTCCAGCGTCGCGACGCGGAGATAGCGCACCTCTCTCCCTGCGGTGGACTCCATCAGGACGACCTCGGGGTCGTCGTGGACCGTCGCCGTCGCGGTCACGCGGTAGGTCGGATCGGGGTCGAAGTAGTCCAGCCCGTCGAAGTCGTCGCGTTCCTCGGGCGGGATCGGCGACTGTGGATGGGTCGCGAAGAAGTCGTCTTTCTCGGCGCGTTTCGACTCGAGTTCGTCCCGATACTGGTCGGCGTCGATGGAACCGGTGTCGCTCATAGCCGAGGTAGAGCGCCAGGACTGGAAGGCGTTACGTTCTCGGTGGTCCTGACGCTCCGTCGTTCTCGAGCTACGGTTTAAATACGATCACGCGGCCACTCGTGTTCGTCAACCCTATGACCGACGGACGATGAGTACGGCAAGAATGACGAACTGGCGTGCAATTTTCGGCCACGACAGCCCCTACGAGCCGCAGGTCGACGGCATCGAAACCGCCATCGAAACCGGACAGGAGGGCGGCTACACCGTCATCGAAGGGGCCTGTGGAACCGGAAAGACGATGATCGCACTCACCGCGGGGATCGACCTCGTGCGCGATCCGGATACTGACTACGAGCGCGTCCTCGTCCTGACGAGCGTCAAACAGCAACTGCGCCAGTTCGAGGCCGACCTCGAGACGATCAACGAGAACCTCTCTGCCGACTGGGACCCGATTTCGGGACTCACTCTCGTCGGCAAGGCCGACGTCTGTCCGTACAACCGCGAGGGGGCGGCGGGGATCGACGACGGAAACGTCTACGATCGCTGTGAGACACTCCGGGATCGCACTCGCGATCTCACTGGCGAGGGCGGTGAGACGACCGCACAAAATCTCGCTGCCCGCGCTCGCAGCCAGCAGATCGGGCTGGCCGACAGTGGAACTCGCGCCAGCGACGGCCGCTTTCTCGAGACCGCAGGCGAACCGACGCCCTATCCGCCCGAACTGCCCGAGTACGGCGAGGGTGGTCCCGTCGGTGCCGAAACAGAGTACTGTCCGTTCTACGCACAGTATCTCGAGGATTTACCGGACGACGAGGACGGCGCTGCTGCCGAAGCGGTTCCCTACGACTTCACCGACGCCGGTATGGTCACGCCCGAGGAACTGGTCGCGCGCTCAGTGAGACACGGCACCTGCCCCCACTCCGTGATGGGAGCTGCTCTCGGCGAGGTCGAGGTCGTCATCGGAAACTACTACCACGCCTTTGACCCGCGGACGGTCGGCTCCTTTACCGGCGCACTGCTCGACGACTCGACGTTCGTCGTCTGTGACGAGGCCCACATGTTAGAGCCACGCGTGCGCGACCTGGTCAGCGAAGGCGTCGCCGACGCGACGCTTCGGGACGCCGAAACCGAACTCTCGCGGGTCATCCAGCCGGTTAAATTCGAACGCGAGGGCAGGCAGGCCGAAGGCGGTTCCAAGACCGCCGACGCCGACCTCGTGCGCGGGGAACTCAACGAGAGCGGCGTCTCCTTCGAGGAACTCAATCGGACCCTCGAGTTCGTCCGTGACCTCCGAGCCGAACTCGACCGCCGCGTGACTGCCTCCCTCGACCGGAACTACCGGGGTTGGCAGTCGAACCTGACCGAACTGGACGACGAAGAAATCCCGCTCCGTGACCCGAGCAAGCCCGCCGAAGACGAACTCAGCGAGTGGGCCCGCGAGGCGGGCTACGGCGACGCCGATTGGGTCCGCGCCGAGGCCGTCGGTGCGGTCGCCGGTCGAATCTTGAACGAGGCCGAAGACGAGGACCGAAGCCGCGCTGCACCCGCCGTCGGCCGCGTCCTCGGCGAGTGGTACCGGCAGGACCACACCGACTACTTCCGGGAGATCGAACTCGAGCGCACCTGGGACGACACCGAGCCCGCCGACTCGTGGCGGCGGGCCTACAACGCCCGGCTGGCGTTGCACAACTGCGTTCCCAGCGACGCCATCGGCGATCGCCTCGGGATGTTCGGTGGCGGCATATTGATGAGTGCGACCCTCGAGCCGATGGACGCCTTCACCGAGGTAACCGGGCTCCAGTACCTCGCACGCGAGGACGATCGGCCAGTGGTCGAACGCCGATACGGCCTCCACTTTCCCGCCGAGAACCGCGAGAGCTTCGCTGTCTCCGCGCCGAAGTTCACGTACGACAATCGCGGTCGACCGGGCGAAGAGAACCCGACGCGACGGTCCTACGCCAACGCCATCGCCAAGGTCGCCCGGCTTCCGGGCAACGTCCTCGTCGGGATGCCCAGCTACGCCGAAGCCGAGTGGGCCGCCGGCGTCCTCGAGGACCGGATCGAGAAACCGATCCTGCGCGACGCCGCAAGCGACGACGAGACGACCCAGTCGCTCAAAGCCGACTTCTTCGCGGGCGACGGCAAGGTCCTCGTCACGAGCCTGCGGGGAACGCTGACCGAGGGCGTCGACTACAGCGGCGATCGGCTGGCTGCGGCGGTCGTCTGTGGCGTCCCGATCGTCAACACCTCGAGTCCACGAACGAAAGCCGTCCGCCGGGCCTACGAAGACGCCTTCGGCGACGGCTTTACGTACGCACTGACGATCCCGGCAGTGCGGAAGGCCCGGCAGGCGATCGGTCGCGTCATCCGCAGCCCCGACGACGTCGGTGTGCGCGTCCTGTTGGACGAACGCTACGCCCGCGAGAGCTGGGACTCGGTGCGCCCCTACCTGCCTGCCGACGGCGAGTTCCAGCCGGTCAGCCCCGATATGTTGGATGTCGGCCTCGAGCGGTTCCGCTCGCGCCTGTCCTCGCAGTAGGTCGGCCGCCCGTTTGAGCGGTCGGGAGCCGCCACCTCGAACTCGAGGTCGGACCGAGGCCTTCAAACGGGACCGTCACCGACTCCGTACTGTCAATCGTGTCCGGATTTTCACTGCTTGCTAGCGGTACGACTCCGCTAGCGGCTGACTCGAGCGGGCTGGCGGTGACTCCAGAGATGGTGGTCGTCTTCGGGATCATCGTCGTTGCACTGGTGTTGTTCGTGACCGAGTGGCTCCCGATCGACGTGACTGCCATCCTCGTGATGGTGCTGTTGATGGTACTTGGAGCCGATGGTGTGGTGAATTTCACCGAGATCTCGACGGCAGAGGGAACGTCCGGATTCTCGAACTCGGCGACGATCACCGTGCTGGCGATGCTCATTCTCAGTTCCGGGATCAGTCGGACGGGGGTCGTCCAGATCATCGGCCGAAAGATGTCCGCGTTCGCCGGCGACGACCTCGACAAACAGCTGTTCGCGACGATTGGCGTCAGCGGCCCGATTTCCGGCTTTATCAACAATACGCCGGTCGTCGCCATTCTCGTGCCCGTCATCTCCGATATCGCCCACAAAGGGAAGACCTCCCCCTCGAAACTCCTGATTCCGCTCTCCTATGCGTCGATGTTCGGCGGGATGCTCACGCTCATCGGCACCTCGACGAACATCCTCGCGAGCGACGTCTCCGCGCGGCTGCTCGACCAGCCCTTTTCGATGTTCGAGTTTACCCAACTTGGAATCGTCGTGCTGGTCGTCGGGAGCCTCTATCTCATGACTGTCGGCCATCGATTGCTGCCCGAACGCGTCCCTGTCGACGAGGACTACGTCAAGGAGTACGCCATCGAGGAGTACCTGACCGATGTCGTCGTCGACGACGATTCCCCGCTGATCGGGTCGACCGTCGACGACGCCATCGACCACGTCGCGTTCGATGCCGATATTCTCCAGGTCGTCCGCGACGGCGAGGAGTTCCTCGAACCGATCGCACAGAAGACGCTCCGTGCCGGCGACCTACTACGACTGCGGGCCGATCGTCCGACTGTCCAGCAACTCGTCGATCGGGAGACCCTGACCTTCGCCGGCAACCCCCAGAGTGCGGACGAACTCGAGCCCGAGGCAGTCCCCGAGCAGACGCTCGTCGAGGTCGTCATCCCGCAAGGGTCGTTTCTCGCGGGCAAGTCTCTCGAGAGCTCGACGTTTCGCCAGCGCTACGACGCGACCGTGCTAGCCTTCCGCAGCCGGGGCGAGACGGTTCGGTCCAACATCGACGAGCGTCGGATCCGCGTCGGCGACACGCTGTTGGTACAGGCGGCCCCGGACAGCATCGATCGCCTCTCGCAAAACGACGATTTCATCGTCGCCCACGAACCCGACGAACCCGACTACCGAACCGAGAAGATCCCCCATGCGGCGGCGATTATGGCGGGGGTCGTCGGCACCGTCGCGATGCCGTGGGGGATGGTCGGCTCGACCCTCGCCGGTGTAACCGGTATCGGCGCGTTCACTGCGCTGTCTGCGCTCTCCCTGCCAATTCTCGTGACCGCGCTTGCAGGTGTCGTTGCGATGGTTGCGACGGGGGTGCTCAGACCGACCGAGATCTACGACGCCGTCGAGTGGGACGTGATCTTCCTGCTGGCCGGCATCATCCCGCTAGGGATGGCCTTAGAGCAGACCGGTGGCGCGGACCTGCTTGGCAGCCTCGTCGCATCGACCGGCGCGTACCTGCCGGCGCTGGGCGTCCTGTGGGTGTTCTACATCGCGACGGGCCTGATCACGGGCGTCATCTCCAACAACGCGAGCGTCGTGTTGATGTTGCCGATCGCCGTCGAAACTGCGTCCCAGATCGGTGCGAACCCGTTTGCGTTCGTGCTCGCCGTGACGTTCGCAGCCTCGACGGCGTTTCTCACCCCCGTCGGCTACCAGACGAACCTCTTCGTCTACGGTCCCGGCGGCTACAAGTTCTCGGACTTCGTCCGGGTCGGCGCGCCACTACAGTTGCTGCTCTCCGTCGTGACCACCCTTGGCATCGCCTTTTTCTGGGGTCTGTAGTCGGCTCCGCGGACCCTACTCGTCCGCTGTATCCTCCTCTTCGGCCGACTCCTCGTCGTCCTCGAGCGGCGGTTCGGCTTCGTCACCACGCTCGAGTTCCTCCGCGAGTTCTTGCTCTCGCTGGTGTTTCTCCGCGTCGTCTGCTTGCTTGTCTCGTCCCTCTTTTGTGTCTCCCATAGCCACGGTCTACATCCGTGAGCAGCATAACGCTGTGCCCGTTCGTCGCCACTGCGACGGACTCCTGTCAGTCAGTGCCGGCCGGCCGCGACCCACACTGCGGTCCCACCGGGATATCGGGACAGCAGACCGTATGACTGTTATCGCGATCCGACCCAGCCAAGCGGGCAAAGCGCGGTTGCGTTCGGCACGACTCGAACGAGCGCCGACGCCGGTTCGTGTTCGTACGCCTCGCGCTCGGGCGGTGACGTCGCCGCGACGAGCTTCTAGACTCCGGGGCGAGTCGAACCGCAACGACAGCGATCGCGGTCGTCCATCCGTACGGATTTCGTCTGCGCGTCGCCGATCGCTCTCTCGATGGGGTGTCGTCAACCGTCGCGGGCCTAAACGGTGATCTTGGTCCCGACAGCCACCGTTTGCCGGTCAACGCCGATCCGAAGCCGGTTGACTACTTTCATGCGGTGATCTACCACGCCCCGTCGAAAAATGATACCCTGTGCAATCCAGTCCGGCTGCCAGACAAAGACTTTAATCCCCCGGTGAGAGTCCCGTCTGTGACCGATCTCGCGAACGGAGCGACCGGCTCGAGCCACCAGCGACGGTACGTCCTTGCCGGCCTCGTCGTTGTCCTCGGCGTCGTGACCGGCGGGATCTTACTCGAGGTGCTCGGGACGATCCTCCTCGCGCTGACCGTGGCGTACGTCCTCGTGCCGGTCCAGCGCTGGTTCGTCAGGCGCGGACTCACCGAGTGGACCGGCGCGCTGGCCGCGACGCTGGTTGGCTTCGGCGTTACACTTGCGGTCAGCACGCCGCTGGTCGTCGCGCTCTATTTCCGGCTTGAGGATGTCGTCGACACCCTCGCTGCGCTGCCGCGGGAACTGTCGGTGTCGGCGGTCGGGATGACCTATGCGATCGAAACCGGGCAGATTCAAGCCGCTGCCCTCGAGTTCGTTCAGGGGGCTGCGACCTCCTTCGCGCTGGCGCTGCCAGTGCTCGCGATCAAGTTCGCGCTGTTCGTCGTGTTGCTGTTCGGCCTCCTGCTCAAAGGTGACGCGGCAGGCCGGGCGGCCATCGCACCGGTACCCTACGAGTATCGAGACGTGGTCTACGCGCTGGCTCGGCGAACCCGCGAGACGCTGTATGCGATCTACGTGTTGCAGGTCGCGACGTCGATCGCGACGTTCGCTGCCGCCTATCCGCTGTTCTGGGTGCTCGGCTACGAGGCGGCGCTAACGCTCGCGATCGCCGCTGCCGTTCTCCAGTTCGTCCCGATCATCGGCCCGAGTATGCTCGTCGTCCCGATCGCGCTCTACCACGTCGCTGTCGGCGACCTCGTCGCAGCGGCACTGCTTGGCACACTCGGACTCGTCCTGATCGCCTGGCTGCCAGATGTTGCCGTTCGGCCGCGACTGGCCAGGCGCTCGGCCGGCCTTCCCGGCAGCTTGTACTTCGTCGGTTTCACCGGCGGGCTCTTTACCCTCGGTGCGATTGGCGTCGTCGTCGGCCCACTGCTTGTCGCGGTGTTCGTCGAAGCCGTCGACTTGCTCGCAGACGAGGTCAACGGCGATGCCACGTTCACCGACCTCGTCGAAGACGACCACGAGGATCCTGCAAGCGATCCCGACGAAACGGAGACCACGTTCGAGGAGCCAGATTCGAAGGCTGCTGACGACTGAGCGAGAGACCGCCCGGATTGGCGACTGGGCTCCGACGACAGAGCGTCTTGGACCACCGACATTTTTCTCTCTGCCGTCCTTTCGTCTAGTATGGTTCAGACGCGAACGCTCGTCAACGCGATTATCGGCGCTGTCATCAGCGTCGTCGCCTCGTTTATCCCGGGCTCGACCGTCCTTGGCGGGGCTGTCGCGGGCTTTCTCGAGGGGCCGGACGAACGAGCGGGCGCAATCGCGGGGGCGCTGGCTGGCGCGATCACGTTCGTCCCATTCCTGATTTTTGGGTTCTTCTTGGCCGGGTTTTTCAGCCTCGGACTGATCGGCGGCTTCCCGATCGAAGGGGTGGTCCTGTTTACCTTCGTGATCGTTAGCTTCGGCTTCTTCCTGCTGCTCTATACCGTCGGTCTTTCGCTGCTCGGCGGCTACCTCGGCGCGTACCTCGCTCGAGAGTATCCCGACCGTCACCGGCAAACCCGGGAGACGGTCGGCTTCGACACGAACGAGACTGCCCGCCGTTCCGACGCGCCGTCGACGCGAGACGACGAGTTCGGCGAGCCGTCGACGTTCGATACGGGGTTCGAGGACGCGAGCGATCGCGCTGACGACCGAGACGCACAGCGAGAGCGAGAGCGCGACCGGGATTCCGATCGAGAGGTGTGAGCATACTCACTCGTATCTGAGCGCATCGATCGGGTCCGTCCGAGCGGCCCGCCAGGCCGGATACAGCCCGGCGAGAATGCCCACAACCATTCCGACGATGATCGCGAGCGCGACGTACTCGAGGGGGTAGACTAACGGGAGATCGATGTACTGGGCCCCGAGATAGCCTCCGACGAGCCCCAGCCCGGTGCCCAGAATCGCGCCGATGACGCCCAGAATCACCGATTCGGTCAGGAACAGCCCGAGAACGTCGCGATTTTGTGCGCCGACGGCTTTCATAATCCCGATCTCGCGGGTCCGCTCGGTAACGCTGACGAGCATGATGTTCGCGATGCCGATCGAGCCGACCAGCAATGAGATGGCCGCGATCCCGACGATGAAGTTCTGCAGGAGGTTCAATACGTCCTGAAGCTGGCCCAGCAGTTCCGTACTTGTCTGGAGCTGCACCTCGAGGTCGTCATCCAGCAACTCGCTGGCGTCGGCGGCGTCGCTCTCGAGATACTCGATTGCGCTCTCGCGGGCGGCGTCGATGTCTGTCTGGTCGGCCGATTCGGCCTCGATGACGATCGCGAGGAACCGGGCCTCGCCGCCGGTGAGGCTCTGGTTGCCAGCGCCAGCGCCACCGCCACCGCCGATTCCCAGCATCGACGCCTGTTCCGTGTAGTAGGGGTTAGTCGGTACGTAGACCCGCGGTGAGGACTCGAATCCTTCAAACGGGCTCAGTCCCTCGCTGTTGTCGGTGATGCCGACGACTTCGACGTCCATTCGCTGCCCACCGAGCATCGTCACGGTCAGGTTCTCGCCGACGCTGACGTTCTCCTCGAACTGGTTCGCAGCCGCCGGATTGAGCACCGCCTCGCGTGCTCCCATCTCGAACTGTCTGCCCTCGGCGAGACGCTCCTCGCGGATGTACGACGGTCCTGACGCGACCAACCCGCTGCCTTGTGCCACGGTCTCCTCGCCGTTCGAGATCGCCTGTGTCTGGAGCGTCGCGTAGCCGTAGGCCGCCTCTACGTCCTCGAAATCCTCGACTGCGTCGAGGTCGTCTTGGGTGAAGACGGGCTGTGCGCCTGCTAGCGGGCCGCCTTCGGTGTCGGGTTCAGCGGCCCAGCCATAGAGGTTTCGCTGGTCATCGGGGCTGATATCGCCGATCACGCCGGCTTGGAGGCTTGCACCCAGCGTGACGAAGGCGATTACCGCCGCGATGCCGATCACGATTCCCAGCGTCGTCAGCGCCGACCGAAGCCGGTGGCCGCGGATCGACCGCCACGCGAGGCGCAGACTCTCGAGCGGATTCATTCGTCGCCCCCTCCTGATTCTCGGCTGGCCGGCGATCCCGCCTGCGACCCGCCGGCACCGTCAAGTTCCTCGATTCGCTCGATCCGTCCATCGAGGAGGTGGACGATTCGGTCGGCCCGTTCGGCGACGTGGCGCTCGTGGGTGACGACGAGCATCGTCGTCCCGCCTGCATGGAACTCGTCAAAGAGATCAAGAATGTCCGCTTCGGTGTCCGTATCGAGGTTCCCCGAGGGCTCGTCGGCCAGCACGATCGCCGGGTCGTTGACCAGCGCGCGAGCGAGTGCGACCCGCTGGCGCTGGCCGCCCGATAGCTCGTTGGGCATGTGATCGGTTCGGTCGCCGAGGCCGACGCGCTCTAAGAGGTTCCGTGCCCGCTCGAGACGCTCAGCACGGCCGACACCCTGAAACAACTGCGGCAGCGCGACGTTTTCGACGGCGTTCAACCGCGGCATGAGGTTGAACGTCTGGAAGACGAAGCCGACCTCGGTCCCTCGCAGCCGTGTCCGCTCGCGATCGCCGAGCGTCCTGACGTCTTGCCCACCGACGACCACCGTTCCGTCCGTCGGCGTGTCCAGACAACCGACGAGATTCATCAGCGTCGACTTCCCCGATCCACTCGGCCCCATGATCGCGGTATAGGAGCCACGGGGGACCTCGAGAGAAACACCGTCGAGTGCGTGGACCGGCTCCCCGATACGATACGTTTTCCGGACGTTCGAGAGAGAAACGGCCGTGCCCGAACTCGCCATGCCCGTTCGACGACGGACGGTCTGAAAAAAGTTCTGCGCAACGTCACGCCGGTTTCGGCGACCGAGTCGACGCGCTACCACTCTCCACCGGCCGTCTCACCGGTCATCGGTTCTGTCGTCGTCTCATCACCCCGGAGGATAACGTATGCGATCAGTGCGATGACGCCGATGGGGAAAAACAGGAACAACAGTGCGCCGACGCCGATCGCCCATGCGAGTTCGTTGTTGTCGCGCTTCGTGGCGTCTTTATATACCCAGTAGGCAGCGCCGGCTGCGATCACGACCCCGATGATGAACCCGATCACCATCGCGATCAGCATCGTTGTGCCGTCGATTTGAGCCGTTTCGCCGCCGGCTTGCAAGGGAAGGAGGGCGTAGTGCAACATTATTTCACCCGACGCGAGCGGCCGGTCGTTCGAACGCGGGACCATCGGTGTCGATCAAGTGTCGTTCGATCGACGGAGGGCAGAGTCAGTTCGATCATAGTGTAATCCAACATATGGTATTGAACTAACACGATACAAATCTCTTTCTCTTGGGAACAACAACTGATAGTACTTCGTTCCATGTTAACCTGTCAGCGCAGCAAGTTATTTGTAACTCCCCAATGGTAGTCTGATTGAACAATGCCCTCCATCGACATCTCAGACGTAACGAAGCGGTACGGCACCGACACAGCCCTCGAGGGACTGGATCTCACCGTCGAACGCGGCGAGATCTACGGCTTCCTCGGGCCCAACGGCGCGGGGAAGTCGACGACGATCAACCTCGTGCTCGATTTCATTCGGCCGACCAGCGGCGAGGTGCGGGTGTTCGATCTCGACGCGCAGACAAACGCCCTCGCGATCCGGAAGCGGACCGGTATCCTCCCCGAAGGTATCGAGCCCTACGACCGGCTGACCGGCCGCCAGCACGTTTCGTTCGCGATCGAATCGAAAGGGGCCGACGACGACCCCGACGATCTCATCGAGCGGGTTGGGCTCTCGGCCGACGCCGCCGACAAGAAAGCCGGCGGCTACTCGAAGGGGATGACCCAGCGGCTCATGCTCGCGACGGCGCTGGTCGGCGAGCCGGACCTGCTGATTCTCGACGAACCGTCGACCGGGCTCGACCCCAACGGCGCTCGCCGGATGCGCGAGATCATTCGTGAGGAAAACGACCGCGGCGCGACCGTCTTCTTCTCCTCACACGTCCTCGGGCAGGTCGAGGCCGTCTGTGATCGCATCGGCATTCTGCGTGACGGCCACCTGATCGCCGAAGACACGATCGCCGGGCTACGTGACACGATGCCCGATCAGACCCGGCTTCGCGTGACCCTCGATCGCGTTCCCGACGACTCGACAGCCGCTCTCGAGGCAGTCGAATCGATCGACGGCGTCTCGTCGGTGACGCCGGAGGGCCGGACCCTCGTCGTCGCCTGTGCAGACCGTGCGAAGACGACCGTGTTACACACGATCGAGGAGTACGACGTGACCGTCGAAGATTTCACAACCGACGAATCCTCGCTCGAGGACCTGTTCGTGGCGTACACGTCGGACGCTACGCCGGCGGAGGTGGCCCAATGAGCGCGATCATCGTCGCGAAGAAGGACTTTCGGGATGCCGTTCGCTCGCGTGTCCTGCTTGCACTGACCGGCCTGTTCGCCCTGTTTACCGTTGGCGGTGCGTTTCTGGCCTCGCGGCTCTCGGCGCTGTTCGAGGAGGGTGGCGCGGAGTCGACGCTCGATTTGATACTCGCGTTGCAGACGCCCGCGAGCTTTCTCGTGCCGATTATCGCTCTGTTCGTCGGCTACGGTGCGATCGCCGGCGAGCGAGAGAGTGGGAGCCTGCAGTTCCTGCTCGGACTCCCTCATCGTCGCCAGGATGTCGTGCTGGGGAAGGTACTCGGTCGGACGGGTGTCGTCGCCGTCTCGATTCTGGTCGGCTTTACCGTCGGCCTGCTTGGACTCGTCGCGTTCGTCGGCTCGGTCTCGCTCGTTGACTACGTCGCCTTTACCTTGGTAACGGTGCTGTTCGGGTTCGTCTACGTCTGCCTTGGCGTTGGCCTCTCTGCGATGACGCGGTCGACGACCAGAGCGGCAGTCGGTGCGGTCGGACTCGTCGTGTTGCTCTGGTTCGCCTGGAGCGTTCTTGCTCAGGCGCTGTTGTTCGTGATCGAAGGGACGCTCATCCCCGAAACGATTCCCGGCTGGTACATCGTCATGAACTCCGTGACGCCGGACGCCGCCTACGGCTCCGCGATCACTGCCGTGCTCGGCGCTGGCCAGTTCACGGCCTCGAGCGCATACGAGACACAGGGCCTGATCGATGGTGGTGTGCCGATCGTCGCCAAGCCGTGGTTCGGTTTCGTCCTGCTTGCACTCTGGGCGCTCGTCCCGCTGGCGCTCGGACTCTGGCGGTTCGACCGCGTCGACCTGTGACCCTGGGCCGACCGACGCAGCCAAGTTACAACGTTTTTCCCGTCGCCGCTCACTTGCACACGCATGAAGACGGACGGCGGCTCAGACGCAGCGAAACGACGCGCCGGCGAACGCGCGGCCGAGGACGTCGAAAACGGCGACATCGTCGGGCTCGGCACCGGCTCGACGACCGCCCACGCGATCCGGGCGCTCGGCCGGGCCGTCGACGACGGCCTCGAGATCCGCGGGATTCCGACCTCGTTTCAGTCCCGCCGGCTGGCACTCGAGGTCGGCATCCCGCTGACCGATCTCGACGCGGTCGACGGCGTCGACATCGCGATCGACGGCGCGGATCAGGTTGTCGACGATCCCGACACAGCCGCTCATGGCGCGCTCATCAAAGGTGGCGGCGCGGCCCACGCACGCGAGAAACTCGTTGATTCGGCTGCGGACCGATTTCTTGTCGTCGCTGACCCCTCGAAGCTGACCGATCGCCTCAAGCGGTCGGTGCCGGTCGAAGTGCTCCCTGATGCCCACACCGTCGCGGCAAATCGGGTTCAGGAATTGGGCGGCGAGCCGACACTGCGTGACGCCGAGCGCAAGGACGGGCCGGTCGTGACTGACAACGGCAACCTGGTACTGGACTGTACGTTCGGTCGGATCGACGATCCCGATGGGCTGGCGACACGGCTCTCGGCGATCCCGGGCGTCGTCGAACACGGCCTGTTCGTCGGCCTTGCTGACGTGGCCTACGTCGGCCGCGAGGACGGTGTCGAGCGCCGGGAGTACTGATTCACGCAGTCGTCGTGTTGGTGTCGCCGTCAGCGTCGGCTGTCCGTTCAGTGCCCGCCGAGCGCGACAGCAAGAGCACTGTCAGGTAGAGTACGCCCAGCAGCCGCGCTGCGGGCACCACCCACAGCCGGAGCTCGAGGTCGTCGGTGTTGGCATACACCAGGTGTTGGCTGAGCCTGATGATCGGTCGCGGAATCAGGACGAGTATCAGCCCGGCAAGCCCGAGTAGCGCGCTGATGAGCGTCGATCCCTCGCGGCCGCGGAGAAGTAGCCAGACGAAGGCCAGTCCCTCGAGCCGTGCGCCCGTCAGCGCCAGCGGCCGTCGCCGGGCCGTCCCGGGATTTCGCAGGCCGATCCGTTCGCAGGCCTCGATCACTGGTCGTGGCGTGACGATTTCGACGAGCCCGAAACCGAGCAGGAGTGTGCGTAGCATGGGACCAGTTCTACCGCAGCGAGGAGCAAAAAACGCGAGTCGCTGTCACAATTCGTGCAGCGACAGGGCCGACGAATGGACACCTTTTCAATACCATCACACTACCCTCCGATGGAGACAATTCGATGCCCGAGACATCCGACAGGAAAGACGATCACATCCGCATCATCGAAGAGGAAGACATCGAAACGGACGGCGCAGGGTTCACCGATATCGACCTCGTCCACGAGGCACTGCCGGATGTCCACCGCGACGAGATCGACACGACCACCTCGCTGTTCGGCCACGAACTCGCCGCCCCCATCGTCATCGAGAGCATGACTGGCGGCCACCCGAACACGACGAAAATCAACCGGGCGCTGGCCGAAGCCGCCCAGGAGACGAATATCGCCATGGGCGTCGGTAGCCAGCGTGCCGGCCTCGAGCTCGACGACGAGGACCTACTCGAGTCGTACACGGTCGTCCGAGACGTTGCGCCCGACGCCTTCCTCTATGGCAACGTTGGCGCGGCCCAGTTGCTCGAGTACGACGTCGACGACGTCGAGCGCGCCGTCGAGATGATCGACGCCGATGCGATGGCGATCCATCTGAACTTCTTACAGGAAGCCGTCCAACCGGAGGGTGATGTCGATGCGCGCGGCTGCCTCGACGCGATCGAGGCCGTCGCCGCCGACCTCTCGGTGCCGGTGATCGTCAAGGAGACGGGCAACGGAATCGCACGTGAGACGGCGCGTCGACTCGCCGACGCCGGTGTCGACGCCGTCGATGTCGCCGGGCAAGGCGGTACGACGTGGTCGGGAATCGAGTCCCACCGCGCGGCCGCGGTCGGTGCTGACCGTCAGGAAGCGATCGGACAGCTGTTCCGGGCCTGGGGTGTCCCAACTGCAGTGAGTACGCTCGAGGCGGCATCCGTCCACGACTGCGTGATCGCAAGCGGCGGCGTCCGCTCTGGACTCGACATCGCGAAGGCGATCGCCCTCGGTGCGCGCGCTGGCGGACTCGCAAAGCCGTTTCTCGCCCCCGCAGGGCAGGGGACCGACGCCGTCGTCGACCTGATCGAGACGCTTGCCCTCGAGTTACGGACGGCGATGTTCGTCACCGGGTCGGCGTCGATCCCGGAACTGCGCGAGACCGATTACGTGCTACTCGGTCGAACCAACGAGTACGTGACCCAGCGCCAGCGCTGATACTGCTGGAGAACACGATTTACCGGTGCAACCGCAGGGCGGTCGCGGTTGCACCGGCAATGACGTACAGTAGACCGTATGACGAGCGACGGATATGCGCAGCTCTTGGCTGTCGCGGCGTCGATAAAAAACGAAGCAGTCTCGACCTTACAGGTCGCGGGGCTGGACCGTCTTCCGGTCGTTAGCCTCAGCGCGTCGGGCCGCATCGTCGAGCAGCTCGGAGACCTCCTCGTCGAGGGCGTCGTAGAAGTCCGAGGCGACGTTTTTGTCATCGAGCGCTTCCTTTACGGCGGCTTTGACGATAAGATCTGCCATACGATCTATTCCTTTCCCGTTACCCTATATAAGAATTGTGCTTACTACCGGAAATACGGGGGTTGCAGCGGTTGATTCGCCGGTTTCGATGGCCAGACTCACCGGAAAGTATATGTCTAATGAGCGACCCGGTTCGATTTCGAAGGCCGTCAATCACCGGATTCCGGCTCGCGCGCGGTCCTCCGGGGCTCGCGCGCACGTTCAGTACCTGACCAACCAGAGACCAACCAGACCAGACCCCTCGTTCACTCGGTTGTTCTCGACCCTGGGTCGACGGATTCGAGTGTCTCGGCCGCGGAGCGCGTGTATGCGTGAACTCCTCGACGCCGTCGCCGATGGTACCGTCTCGCCAGCGGCGGCCGAGGCCGAACTCAGGGGGTATGCCACCGGCGAGGCGGGCCGGTTCGACGCAGCCCGCGACCAGCGCCGTGGCGTCCCAGAAGCGATCTTCGCAGAGGGAAAATCGACCCCGCAGGTCGTCGCACTGGCCGAAACCGCACTCGAGACGACCGGGCGAGCACTGCTCACCCGTGTCTCCGACCCGCAGTTTGCCGCTCTCGAGGACTACGTCGCGGAGACGACTCCGGACGCGACGATCCACCGCCACAGCGGCGCGGTTCGGGTGGTGACCGCCGACTACGAGCCGCCGTCGCTCGAGGCGACCGTCGGCATCGCCACCGGCGGGACGGTCGACGAGGCAGTCGCCGATGAAGCCGAGGCCGTCTGTCTGGACGCCGGCGCGACGGTCGATCGGGTCGACGACGTTGGTGTCGCAGCGCTGTCTCGCACGCTCGATCAGCTCGATCGGTTCCGCGACGCCGACGTGATGATCGTCGCTGCCGGCCGGGAGGGTGCACTGCCGACCGTCGTCGCCGGTCTCGTCGATACGCCGGTCATCGGCGTCCCCGTCTCGAGCGGCTACGGGTACGGCGGCGACGGCGAGGCGGCACTCGCCGGGATGTTACAGTCCTGTACCGTTCTCTCGGTCGTCAACATTGATGCGGGCTTTGTCGCTGGCGCACAGGCAACCCTGATCGCACAGGCGATCGCCACGGCTCGTGATTGACACGCATACTTTGTTAGGGAAAAATACTTCCTGCTACCGGAAAGCCAAACAGTGTTTGGAGAAGACTATTTAACTGTTCACCCGGTATAATCGAGTACCGGCTCCGGCCGGTGTGTCCAATGCCCAAGTGTGACCATTGCGGCGCGCACGTCTCCGAACGGTTCGCACGCGTTTTCGCCAACGAACGCGGTGAAATACACGCGTGTGTCAGCTGTTCGGCGAACGCTGGAATCGCTGAAGCCGCGAAAGAACGCGCTCGCGGCGCCTGAACGTATCGCGACGACCGATCAGGACCCCTACGGACGTGAGACTTTTTGCAGCTCCGTCCCATTCGGCAGTCGATGGCCGAGACTGCCCACGTCGTCTACGTCCTCGAGTGTGCTGATGGCTCTCTCTACACCGGCTACACGACCGACCTCGAGCGACGCGTGGCCGAACACGACGCCGGCGACGGTGCGAAATACACCCGTGGCCGAACACCGGTCGAACTCCGCTATCACGAGCGGTTCGACTCGAAATCAGCTGCGATGTCCCGTGAGTACGAGATCAAGCAGCTATCGCGCGCCGAAAAAGAACAGCTCGTCGGGCTCGAGTGATCCGTATTCGCGCACGTGAGCCATCCTGCCAGTTCAGTGGTCGGTCTCGGAGCCGAACTGTCCGTCCGACAACTAAATGTGTGATGGTGATGACAATCGTCTCGAGATGCAACTTGACGTCGTCGACGAACTCAGACAGCCCGACTACACGGGCGAAAACCGCTGCGAACCGTGTACTGTCCTGAACCTGGTTATCGCGATGGTCGCTGGCTCGCTCATCGCGCGGAAATCCCGTCTCGGCGGCCTCCTCGCTGTCGTGATGTCGATCGCGTTGATCTACCTGCGGGGGTATCTCGTCCCCGGCACGCCGACGCTGACCAAGCGGTATCTCCCACCGGCAGTCCTGCGCTGGTTCGGCAAGGACCCCGATCCTGACGTAGCGAGCGGTCTCGGCGGTGCCGACACCGCGGCGACTGCAGACATCGACACAGACCACGGCGATACCGACTCAGCCGGCGCTGCCGATGTGACAAGCCGCGATGCGGATGCGACGTCCGAACCCGACACGACCGCCGGCGAGGCTAATGAACTCGCTGACGCCTTCGACCTCGACCTCGAGACGCTGTTTCTCGAGCACGATGTCCTCGAGCCCTGCGACGACCGAGACGATCTCTGCCTGACCGACGCCTTCGAGGCCGACTGGATCGACGAGATCGACGCCGTCGAGGAGTCGGGGCTCGACGCTACGGCCGCTGTCGACGCGTTCGGGTTCGATGCCGATCCAGACGAGTTCGACCTCGCCGACGGCGGCGAAGCCCGCACGTTGCGTTCCCCGTCCGGCGTGGTGGGTCGCTGGCCCTCTCGTGCCGCGTTGCTCGCTGACGTCGCTGCCGGCCGCGCTCTCGAGTCGTGGGTGCCCGACTGGGACGCCTACCAGCCCGAGACGAAGGGGGCGGTGCTCAACGGGCTTCGGATGTTCCTCGAGACCTGTCCCTCCGGGGGCGACGTACGCATGGGCGAGGAAGTCGTCGAATCCTGCTGTAGTTCCCACAAGGTCGTCGCGGTCACCTGTGAGGAGACGGGCGAACGGCTCTTCGAACAGCGCCTCGCCGATGTCGACGCCTGATACGGTTTGCTGTAACGAGTTACCGGTGCAACCGCAGGGCGGTCGCGGTTGCACCGGCAATGACGTACAGTAGACCGTATGAGTTGGTCTGCTGTGGTGTGACTTCTCATGTTCTGTGGTCGCAGTCGCCCGTCGCTTTTTTCGCACCGGCCCGCGACCACCGCACCATGGAGACGATCAGCTTCGGTACCGATGGCTGGCGGGCGACGCTCGAGGAGTTTACGACGCCACGCGTCCGGATGGTCGGACAGGCGGTCGCGACGTATCTCGACGACGAGGGGCTCGAGGGCCCGGTCGCGATCGGATACGACGCCCGCGAGACCTCCCGCGGGTTCGCCGAGGAACTGTCGCGAGTGCTGTGTGCAAACGGGTTCGACGTGTTGCTCTCCGATCGGGATCGGCCGACGCCGCTGGTCGCCCATGCGATCGTCGACCGCGACCTGGCGGGCGCGCTCGTCATCACGGCCTCGCACAATCCGCCCGAATACAACGGCGTGAAGTTCATTCCCGACGACGGCGCGCCAGCACTGCCCGCCATCACCGATGCTATTGCAGATCGCCTTGCCGAACCCGAGTCGCTTCCCGAAGCCGACCACGGCACCGTCCGCGAGGTCGATTTCGCCCCGTCCCATGCGGACACCGTCTTTGACTTGGTCGAATCGATCACCGGCAGCGCAGACCTCTCGGGGCTGTCGGTCGCCTACGACGCGATGCACGGCAGCGGCCGCGGGACCACCGACGCGGTCCTCGAGCGCGCCGGAGCCGACCTCGAACGCGTCCGGTGTGAGCGCGATCCAGACTTCGGCGGCGGCTCGCCCGAACCCGCCGCGGAGAACCTCGAAACGCTGATCGAAACCGTCACCGACGACAGCGGCGTCGATCTCGGGATCGCCAACGACGGCGACGCCGACCGCATCGCCGTCGTCACGCCCGAACGTGGCTATCTCGACGAGAACCTGTTTTTCGCCGCGCTGTACGACTATCTGCTCGAGGACGCGTCCGGATCGGCGGTCCGGACCGTCTCGACGACGTATCTGATCGACCGGATCGCCGAGGCCCACGGCGAACCCGTCCGGGAGGTCCCGGTCGGCTTCAAGTGGGTCGCCGAGGCGATGGCCGACGGCGACGCGCTCGTCGGCGGCGAGGAGTCCGGCGGCTTCACCGTCCGGGGCCACGTCCGCGAGAAAGACGGCGTGTTGATGGCGTTGCTCGCGGCCACGATGCACGCCGACGAGCCACTGGACGAGCGAGTCGACCGACTCCTCGAGACTCACGGCACCGTGGTTCAGGACAAGATCAGCGTCGACTGTCCCGACAGCGAGAAGGCGCGGGTCCTCGACGACCTCGAGACAGCGATCCCCGAAACCGTCGCGGACACCGACGTCGAGGACGTCAACACCGCCGACGGGTTCAAACTCCTGCTGGCCGACGGCTCGTGGCTGCTCGTTCGCCCCAGTGGCACGGAGCCGGTGTTGCGGGTCTACGCCGAGGCAGGGGACGAGAAACGGGTTCGTGAGTTGCTCGAGGCGGGTCGAGGACTGCTCGAGCCGCTCGTGTAACCGGCTGATTCGGCTGCGTTCGTCAGTCGACTCGTTCTGCTGGAATGCCGACGACGGTCGCACCGGGGTCGACGTCCTGCGTGACGACCGAGCCGGCACCGACGGCTGCCTCCTCGCCGATCGTGATATCGCCGAGCAGCGTCGCGTTGGCTCCTAATTGTGCGCCCGATTCGACCGTCGGATGGCGCTTGACCGGTTCGTTCGTGGCCCCGCCGAGCGTGACGCCGTGATACATGTGGACGTCGTCGCCGATCTCTGCCGTCTCGCCGATGACGACGCCCATCCCGTGATCGATCGTCACCCGCCGACCGAGATCCGCGCCTGGGTGAATCTCGACGCCGGTCAACAGCCGCACGAGATGGGAAAGCAGCCGTGCCACAAATCGCTCGCCGGTCCCGCCGCCGGTCCAGCATCGGTGTGCGATCCGGTGGGCCCAGACCGCGTGCAGCCCCGGATAGCAACACAGCACCTCGAGCCAGCCCTTCGCTGCGGGATCACGCTCGCGCATCGCCCGCATGTCCTCGTAGATGCGCCTAAGCATCGGTCTCGATCGTCTCCCTTGTCGATCCGGTCTCGAGGCGTCGTCGGTTCCGGGACGGACGCGAGCGACACCACCGGCCCACGACGTGCCGTGGCTGGTTCCGATCGGTACACACAGTCGAGCCGGGAGCTACCATGTCAGACAGTAGCCGTGGAGGACGTGTTAAAGCGTCCCTTTCCGTGGTCGCGTGCCGGCTCACGGCTCTCACTCCCCGCGTGCGAGCCGCGTTCCGATGCGGTCGGGGAGCCCGGCCTCGTCGACGGCCGTCTGCACCGCCTCGATGTCGTATTCGACGCGGCCGGTCTCGACGGTCAACGCCTCGAGATCCACGACGGCGTACCCCGCCCGCGGATCTCCATCGCGGGGCTGGCCGACACTGCCCGGGTTGACGACGATCCCCTCGGCGAACCGCTCGACGCCCTGAACGTGCGTATGACCGAGCACCAGCACGTCTTCGTCGCCGAGCAGCCGCGGTGTAAACTCCTGCGGGTAGGTATATCTGGTGTAGCGATCCGGATCGTCCGGATGGCCGTGGACGAGTTTCAGCTGTCCGTCGTAGACGTGGCGCTCGGCCGGGAGTTCGGCGAGCCACTCGAGCTGATCGTCAGAAAGCTGCGCTTCCGCGTGCTCGACGCCTGCCTGCGCCATGCCGTTGAATCGGAAGGGCGTCTCCGCGGCAACGGCGGCGTCGTGGTTGCCCATCACCGTCGGCACGTCCCGGTCTCGCAGCATGTCGACGCAGTCAGCCGGCCAGGGGTTGTAGCCGACCACGTCCCCCGCACAGCACACCTCATCGACCGGCGGCATGGCCTCGAGGACGGCCTCGAGGGCGACTCGGTTCCCATGGATGTCCGAGATGAGTCCGACCTTCATGCCCACAGCTAACAGGTGCCAGTGATTTGTAGGTTATCCAGTAGGTGGGCATAGCGGCGGGTGGTCGACGACCCAGCGCCCGTCGATACTCGTTCGGGAGCGATAGCTACGCTGGGCTGGTGATTGCAGCGAGCAAAACGAGCTGTGCCGCTCAGTTGCCGTTTTCGATCGCCGTCTCGAACCCGTCGTCAGTCAGTGCGACACCGGCTGCACAGACGGCGTGCTCGAACTCGTGGTCGTAGACCTCGCTGGCGGCTGCGTCGGCGCTGTCGGCCTCGAGGGCGAACGCTTCCGGGGCGTCGTTCTCGTAGGTCGCGACCAGCGTCGGCTCGTCGACGGTCTCGACGAGCAGGGCGTCCTTGCGAACCGTGCCGATCATGGCCTCGCCATCGTCGCCGATCGTCGCCGCGATCCGGGGCGTGTCGTAGTCGTCCTTTTCGTAATCGAGTGCCAGCAGGCTCTCGGCCAGCGCATCGCGAGCGGGATAGCCACGCTCGAGTTTCTCCGCGATCGGGTCGACGTGCGACCCGTTCCCGAAGGCGACCGTCTCGCCCGTCGGCGTCTCGACGACGCGCAGGCAGTTGTAAGAGACATAGGGGTTGTCAGTCTCCGGTGCGTCGTCGGTGGGACCGACGGTGAGTGCTTCCTCTCGAGCGGTGATCTCGCGGTTGGGGAACGAACGTGAAGAGACGCGATACGCGCCGACCTCGGGGCCGACGACGACGAATCGTCCGACGTACATACTCGGGGGTGCGCGAGAGCGGGAAAAAGGAATGTCGATTCGCGCTCGAGTGGTCGAATTCGCCAGTATCGGGCGAGAGTTTATACACGATAACGCGGTCAACGGTGGTGTGACGACGGACGAGGAGTGTCTCGAGGCCCTTCGGGAGGCCGCCGACCGACTGGGTGAATCGCCGACGAAGGCGCAGTACGAGGAGTTGGGATTGCGACCCGCCTCTGCAACGATTATGGAGCAACTAGGCGGCTGGAATGCGGCGAAAGAACGCGCGGGGTTGGAAACGTTCGATCGCAGTGCAACGGGCGACCAGCCTGTCCAGCCGAAACCGCAGTGGGTCGATATTCCTGACGACCTCGAGTGGGAAGACCTCACAGGCCAACAGCGATGGTACTACAAGAACCGGGAGAAACGAATCGAGCGAAAGGACCGTCGCCGAGCGGAAATCCGGCGATGGCTCTACGCGTATAAGGACCGACACTGCGAGTGTGCTCGCTGTGACGAAGCCAGACCACCGTGTCTCGACTTTCACCATCCAGACGAGAAAGAACACAGCATCGCGACCATGGTCGTCAATGGCCACTCGAAGGCAAGTATTCGCGAGGAGATCGAGCGCTGTATTGTCCTCTGTGCGAATTGTCACCGACTCGAACACGCCGATCCACCCGACTGCGGGTCGGAGCGACTCCAACCCGACAATCATAAATAGGGCCACGGCCAACGATCTATCGCAGCGCAGTCCCCTGGGGTAGTGGCCAATCCTGAAGCCTTCTGGGGGCTTCGACACAGGTTCGAATCCTGTGGGGACTACTCTTTCCGTTCTTTCGACTCGAGCACCTTCGTAGCCCCTGCCGTCGATCTCCAGTCGAAACGAAGGGGTCAGCCGGTATTATGCGAGCCACCAGAAATCATATCTCATCGCCGCCGGTAGGGGGCCGGTAGAACCGACGGACCCTCCTCGCTGCCGGCGGGATCGCCGACGCCCGCGGCTTCTCGAAGTACGAGAAAGCTCACATTGCCGGTGCGGTCCTGAGTACTTCGCCGCCGTACACGCCCGACGACGATCCGGTCGCTGACTGGCCCAGAAGCGAGCGAATCGTCACGTACTGTGGCTGTCCACACCCTCCCCCCTGTCCGGTTGCGCGCTGCAAAGCTGATCGAAAACGGCTACGAGGAGGTCTATGCGCTGGACGACGGATTCGGGGGCGTGGATCGACCGTGATCGATCGAGGGCGCGAACGTGTCGGCAGATCGCGCGACCGCCTCGCGATTCAGAGTCGATGCGCCCACGTACACCGTCGAGGGACCGCTCGAGGAACTGACGAGCACCACCGTAACGCCCTCAGTGGCTACCGGTCGGACCGCTCGTAGGCTCCCGCTCGCTCGAGTTCGCCCCGTTTTCGCAGCACACCGGGCGTCCGACAGATACCCGGTGCGCCCGTCACCTGGGGCACCGTACAGTTGTTACAACTCTCGCAGACGACACGCGGCTCGTCGCCGTCCAGTTTGGCCTCGAGCAACCGCGCACCCAGCCGCGGTTCGGCGTAGAACGGGCGGGCCATCCCGACCATGTCACACGCGGGGGGTTCGTCCCCGTTCGAGCCGAGCAGCCGATCCATCTCTGCTCGCTCGCGAATCCCGCCCTCTGCAAGGACAGGGATCGACACCTGATCGCGGACCTGCCGGCAGAAGTCCTCGTTCCACGCCGATTCGAAGTCGTACTGGAGCGATTGGACGCGATTTGCCAGCGCGACGAGCCGTCGTCGAGTCGCGCCGCCGAAGGCTGCGTCGTACGCTTCGCGCAGTGCCTCGTTGTCCCACGCGCGTTCGGGGTACGCTCCGCGAACGATGCTCATGTCCCAGGTGACCGATGTCTGGACGGGGACGACCGCGTCGTAGCCGATCCGCTCGAGTCGGCGAGCGATTTCGATCCCATCCGCGAGCGAGAGTTTCCGCTGAACGATGGGCGCGGGCGGGGCGGGCGTCTCGGCGGGGACCTTGGTCACCAGCGGCACGTCGCCCGCCCGCTCGCGGATCTCGTCGTGGACGATCGCGAGGAACGCGAGGCGAGCCTCGGGTGAGCCGCCGAACTCGTCATCGCGCCGGTTGTAAAACGGCGACAGGAACTGCTGGACGATCCCCATGTTGGCCCCGGCGAGGTGAATCCCGTCGTAGCCCGCGTCGACGGCGCGCGCCGCCGCGCGGCCAAAGTCGGCGGCGAGGTCGTACACCTCTGCCGTCGAGAGAACGTATGGATCGTACTCGAGAAATCCAATCCGGTCTAGCAGTCGTAACTGCCACGGCGGTTCCGACACCGCGAGCTGCTCGAGGTCCGGATGCTCCGTTCGGTACTCGGCGTGCCAGGTCTCCATACTCCGCAGGCCCCCGTGCTCGAGCTGAATGAAAATCCGGCTTCCGTGGTCGTGAATCCGGTCAGTCAGCCGGGAGAGCCGGGCGACGAAGTCGGGATCGTGAACGCGGGTCATCCCCGGCGCGGCACAGCCGCCCTCGCCGCGGACGATCGTCGCGCCCTGGCAGATGAGCCCGACACCCGACTCGGCGGCCGGTTCGAGGTCGTCGATCAGCGCCTCGACCGCGTCGGGACCGTTGCCCGCACACTCGAGTAAGGGTGCGCGATAGAGCCGGTTGGGGACCGTCATACCGCCGATCTCGATGGGATCCTCGAGCGTTGCCATGGGGGCCGTATCACGTGCCCCGGCAAGAGTGTAGTGCCAGTCGGCGATCGGCTGCCGTCTTGGGATGAGCCGTCGGCGTCGCGCCTGCCGGCTGACTCAGGGTGGGAGGATGACCGCTCGGCCTTCGATTTCGTTGTGCTCGAGCCGTTCGGCGACCGTGTTGATCTCGCCTAAGTCGTGGCGCTCGGTACGCAGTTCGACGTCGCCGCGATCGACGAGTGCGACGAGTTCCTGGAGTTCGGCGTACTTGCCGACCAGTGTCCCCCGGTAGGCGAACTCGCCGTTGACCAGTGCCTGACTGGGTTCGTGGATGTGGCCGCCGTAGCCGACGATGTGGTGGTCGCCCCCGGCGGCGACGATCTCGGGTGCCAGTCCCGTCGTCTCGTCGCCGCCGACGAAGTCGATCACCTGCT
This sequence comes from Natrinema hispanicum, assembly GCF_004217335.1. Lineage (GTDB taxonomy): Archaea > Halobacteriota > Halobacteria > Halobacteriales > Natrialbaceae > Natrinema > Natrinema hispanicum. The sequence continues at coordinate 687,870 of NZ_SHMP01000003.1, read as the reverse complement.
GGGCTCCATCGTCGTCGGTCAGATCGGCGATGATGTCCGGGAGGTCCTCGTCGGCAGCGTTGACCGTGTGGTGTGCGCCTATCTCGTCTGCGAGCTCGAGTGCCTCGTCTTTGATATCGACGGCGACGATGTCCGCGGCGCTCATCGCCTCGAGACACTGCACCCCGATGTGGCCGAGGCCGCCGACACCGATGACGACGCTGGTGTCGCCGGGATTCAGTTCGTCGACAGCCTTCTTGACGGCGTGGTAGGCCGTAATCCCCGCGTCGGCGTGTGGGGCGATGTCGGTCGGATCGACGCCGTCTGGCAGCGGAATCACGGCGCGCTCGTTGGTCAGGAGGTACTCGGCGAAGCCCCCGTTAGTCGTGAGGCCGTTGAACGCGCTATTTTTGCAGTACATGTCCTCACCGAGCCGACAGGGCCGACAGATGCCACAGGTCTGGACAGGATGGCAGATCACCGGATCGCCTTCTTCGACCAGCGTTACCTCGTCGCCGGTTTCGGCGACGATCCCCGCGTTTTCGTGACCCAGCGTCATCGGCAGGTCCTGCGGAGCGTATTCGTCCCACATTCCCTCGATGATGTGGTTGTCTGTCTGACACCAGCCCGCGCCCTCGACCTCGATCAACACGCCGTCGGACTGTTCGATATCCGGCCGGTCGATCTCGTCGACCGAGAGCGCGTCGCTCATGTCGTCGGTGTATCCGTGGAGTCTGGCTGCTTGCATGGGACTGACACACAGTTTATCGTCATCCGTGATAACGTTCCCCTCGCACCTCGTGTCGCGTGAGTGTTTTGGATTTGATACTACTACCTACAGCCGCTAATTTTGGCCGCAAAAATCGATCCAAGTGTCGCATTCATCTCTTCCTGAAAAAGAGTAATGGGTAGTGGTACCGATGTGCATGGTGCGATGTATCAGCACAACGGAGAGGAGATCTTCGTCATCGACGGCCACGTACACCTGTGGGACGCGACGGAAGAGAATATCAAACACCAGGGAGGGGAAGAGTTCATCCAGTGTTTCTACGACTATCACACGACGTTCACGCCCGAGGAGCGCGAGTGGGATATAGACGAGTATCGCAAGTACGGCGCTGACCGGATGGTCGAGGACCTGTTCGGCAACGCCGCCGCCGACATGGCGATTTTCCAGCCGACGTACCTTACCGACTTTTACGACGAGGGGTTCAACACCACCGAGCAGAACGCCGAACTCGCGACCGAACATCCCGAACGGTTCGTTTTAAACGGTACCTTCGACCCCCGCGACGGCGAGGAGGGCCTCGAGTACCTCGAGGAACTCCACGAGAACTACGATATCCCCGGCGTCAAGCTCTACACCGCCGAGTGGCGCGGCGACTCGAAGGGCTGGCGACTCGACGACGAGGAAGCTTTCGAGTTTTTACAGAAGTGTGCCGACCTCGGTATCGAAAACATCCATCCCCACAAGGGACCGACGATTCGGCCGCTCAATCGCGACGCCTTCGACGTGAAAGACGTCGACGACGCAGCCTCGTCGTTCCCGGAACTCAACTTCATCGTCGAACACGTCGGCTTACCCCGGCTGGACGACTTCTGCTGGATCGCCGCCCAGGAGACGAACGTCTACGGCGGCCTGGCCGTCGCCGCGCCGTTCGCACAGAACCGACCGGGCAAGTTCTCTGAGATCATGTCCGAACTGCTGTGGTGGCTCGGCGAGGATCGCATCCTCTTTGGCTCGGACTACGCGCTGTGGAACCCCGATTGGCTCGTCGAGGAGGTGATGGAAGCCGAACTCACCCAGGAACACCGCATGGAGTACGGCGTCGAGTGGGACCTCGAGACGAAAAAGAAGGTGATGGGCGGAAACGCCGCCGAACTCTACGATATCGACATCGAGGCGAAACGCCAGGCGTTCGAAGACGACGAGATCAGCCAGCAGTTCGACCTCGAGGACCACTACGCAGGCGAGGAACCCGCACCCGCGGACGACTGATGAGCACGCAGCCATCCGACGACCCCGCTCCGACGCGAGCGGCTGTCCGCGACCGACTCGACCGAGTCACCGATCCGGAACTCGACCGTTCGATCGTCGCACTCGAGTATATCGACGCGATCGAGATCGACGGTGGCTACGTCAGTGTCGACCTCACGCTCCCGACCGCGTGGTGCTCGCCGGCCTTCGCGTGGATGATGGCCGTCGACGCCCGCGACGAGATCGAGTCGTTGCCGGCAGTCGAGGAGGCCCGGATCACGCTCCACGAGCACATGCACGAGACGGAGATCAACCGCGGCGTCAACGAGAACCTCTCGTTCGCCGAGGCGTTTCCGGACGCCGACGGCGACGTCGCGGCAGTCCGTGCCGAACTCGATGACAAGGCCCGCGTTGCTCGCCAGTACGACGCGGTCGAGGCGCTGCTCGAGGCCGGACTCGACGCTGAGGCAATCGTCGACGTTCGACTGCGCAATCTCGAGCTGACTGACGGGGCCGAATCCGCTGCCGTCTACGTCCGCGACCGCTCGTTTGCCGTCGCCGTTCCGAACGCACCGCTCGAGCGCTACCTCGAGAAGGCCCGCGAAACCGACCTCGTCTCGGCCCCGGACGACTATCTGTTTCGAACGCCAGAGGGCGAACCGATAGATCCCGACTCGTTCGACCTCGTTCACCGACGCGGTCGGCTCGCACAGGTCAACATGTCGAGTCAGGGTGGCATCTGTGATGGCCTTCGAGAGGCCCGAGAGGGTCGGCTCGAGCGAAGCGCAGACGACTGATGGGACGGCGGTGGAGCCGGAGCGACACCGGGATCGACCACCTTCGTCGTGTTCTGACCCGGTCGTCGCTGCGACTACTTTTCGACCTCGAGCAGTGCCACCCGCTCGCGAACCAGTGCCGAAAGCGGTGCGTCGGTGGCCTCACGTTCGGCGTCAGGAACGTCGAAAAAGTCACACAGCGTCTCGACGTCTTGCGTCTCGAGTGTCGGTTCGCGGTCGACGAACGCAGCCAGCGTTTCGACTGCCTCGAGCGCTGCCGTCTCGTCCTCGTCTGAATCGCCGTCGACGAGCACCACTGCCTGGGTCTCGCCGTCGTCGACGCCCATCGCGAGCGCACGATCGATCTGTCGGCGACCGGCGGCGTACAGCAGGATTTCGACGGCGCGGTCACGGGCGACGTTCTCACCGCGATCGATGGCGCGGTCGGCGAACTCGACGGCTTGCTCGAGGTGGCGGCGATCGGCGACGTAGCGGGCGTCGAACGCCTGGATCGTCACGCCGTGTCGGTCGCCGAAGTCACCGAGGTCGGCGACGAACGAGTCGATATCGTCGATCTCGAGTCGGCATTCGATGAGTTGCATTAGAAATCACCCAGGCTCGACTGACTGTCGTCTGCTCCGTTTGTTGCTGTCGCGTCGTCGGTCCCGTCACCACCGCTCGAGGGAGCTGTCATGCCGCCGTCGCCCGACCCTGCTGAGTCCGGCTCGACGCCGTCCATCGAGGGATCCTCGCGGCCGGCGTTCTCGAGGATGTTCTCGGCCGTTTTCTTTCCTTTAAGCGCGCCGAGCACGACGCTTTTGTCGGCCGTTCGCAGGTCTGCAGGCTCCTCGATTCCTGCCTCGTAGAGCCGGCGAGCGCGCTTGCGGCCCACACCGCCGACCGAGACGAGTTCCAGCAGTTCCTCGCCGACGCCGTGTTCGACACGGGCGCGGGCTTCGCGGACCGCGACGGTCCACTCGCTGTCGATCTCGGCGGCCAGCGACTCGGCCGCGCCCAGCAGCCACTCGGCGGTGTCGACTTTGCCACGCAGATCGCCCGGTCCGATCTTATACCGATCGGTCAGTCGTTCTTCGTCCGTTTCGTCGGCCCAGTCCTCGAGTAGCTTGCCAGTCTTGAGCGCGGCCAGCCAGTCTTCGAAGCGCTCCTCCTCGAACTCGCTTGGCGTATCGCCCAGCAGTTCTGGCTCGCGCTCGTAGAAGAGCTCGCCGAATTTCTCGTCCTCGCCCGAGCGCAGGTAGAGTTCGTACATATCGGGCGTGCGCGAGACGAGCTGGTAGAGGCCGAGCGCGGTCGGCCGGTCGTCCGCACGCTCCAATCCGTGGACGATTTCGGCAGCGCTCATCGGATCGAGGTAGAGCCGCGAGACGGTATGCCCGAGGCTGGTCGCCGCGAGCGTCTCCTCGCCGTTGTCGGCGAGGTCGGCAGCAGCGGTGAACGCGCTGCCGTCGTCTTCGTTCCCGTCACCGCCGTCACTGTCGCGCTCGATGAAGTCGTTCGACTCGAGATACTGCAAGACCGTGTCGGTCACCGTTTCGAGACGGCCGGCTTCGGTCGACTGGCTCGCGTAGAGCGTAGCCTCGAGGAACTCGAGCAGGCCCTCGCGGGTGCGGGCAAAGCCAGAAGCGATAGTCGCGAGCACGTGGGTCCGCAGGGCAGGTTCGGCCGCCAGTTTCGAGCGCACTGGCTCGGGATCGGCCCAGATATAGCGGTCGAACAGCTCCCGGCTCTCGTCGTGGTTCTTGGCTAGCAGGACGGCCTCACCGTAGGGGTCGAGCCCCGGTCGGCCAGCCCGTCCCATCATCTGGTGGACCTCGAGGACATCCAGTGGTGCCATTCCACCGGCGCTGGGGTCGAAGCGTCGCCAGTCACGGACGATCACGCGGCGGGCAGGCGTGTTGACGCCGGCGGCAAGCGTCGGTGTCGCCGAGATTACTTTCAACAGGCGGTCACGGAAGGCATCCTCGACGAGGCTCCGCTGAGTGCTCGAGAGGCCAGCGTGGTGAAACGCCGCGCCCCGTTCGACGCAGTCGGCTAAGTCCTTGCTCGTCTCGGTGTCGCTGTCGTCGCGGATATCGTCGGCTAACTCGGCGAGCGTCGCTTCTTCCTCAGCGGTCAGTTCGGTCCTCGAGACGCCGCCTAACCGTTTTGCAGCCGCTTCTGCGTTCCGCCGGGAGTTGACGAACACGAGCGAGGACCCATCTTCCTGTAAAATGTCGCGGACGAGCGCGGCCTCCTGCTTTTCGGTGCCCTCGACGGGTACCTCGCGTGTCGAGCCGTCGTCGAAGTTCAACGCGTTCCCGTAGTGGACGCCCATCTGGAGGTCGATCGGCCGCCAGTCGGTATCCACGAGTGCGGCGTCGAGCCAATCGGCGATTTCGTCGGCGTTGCCGACCGTCGCCGAGAGCGCGACGGTCTGCAGCCCAGGGTTGAGCTGGCGGAGTTTCGCTAGCGTCACCTCGAGCGTCGGTCCCCGGTTGCGGTCGTCGATCAGGTGGACCTCGTCGGACACGACACAGGTGAGATCGGAGAGCCAGTCTGCGCCGTTTCGAACGAGCGAGTCGACTTTCTCGCTGGTGGCAACGACGATGTCTTTCGTCGCGAGCCAGTCGCTGGTCGACTCGTAGTTGCCCGTCGTGACGCCGACGGTCACGCCGAACTCCTCGTAGGCCTCGAACTCGGCCCGTTTCTCGCTGGCGAGCGCTCGCAGCGGAACGATGTACAGTGCTTTGCCGCCGCGTTCGATCGCCGAGAGCATCGCGAGGGCGGCGATCATCGTCTTCCCGCTGGCGGTGGGGACGGCCGCGACGAGGTTTTCGCCCTCGGTCGCGCCGGCCTCGACCGCCTTAGCTTGTGGCGGGTAGAGCTCCTCGATGCCCTCGCGCTTGAAGTGATCGATGGCACCGGGTGGGAGCCCCGACAGCTCCTCGAGATTCATTGTCCGTCCTTGGCCCCGTTTGCGGTTTAAAGTATCGTCTTTCGGACTCCGTCGATCGAGGCTGCTTCGGGGCTACTGTGTGTTCCTGCGTGCGCTGTTTCAGCTCACAGGCCAGCACTGCGGTCGGTCAGGACACCTACACAAATGACTGCTGTCGTGACATGCATCAGCCCGAGGATCGCGCCGGTGAAGAGGCTCCCACCGGGTTGATTGGGGATGACCGTGAAATCCGGCACGAGCGAGAGCACCAGAACGATCGCTGCGACGATGAGAAACAGTCGATCAGGGCTGGCACTGAATCGCGCGAGAATCCCGTAGGTGATGGTCGCACCGACGACGCCGAGGGTCGTAAAGAACGTTACTGGGCCGTAATTCAGTGCTTCCAGTGCCGGTGCGATACCGCCAGCGTTGGCCACGAACACGATGAGCAAGTTGATGCCCAATGACACTGCAAGCGCGACTACCCCCGCTCGTGCTAGGTCGCTGATCGTGAGTGATCGTGTCGATGACGACATCCCTGTTTCGGTGCCCATGATTGTCCCTCCGCCGCCACTGATGAAAAGCGTTTGTCAGAAATTGCTTTTATATCCGGATCGGTGACTGATTATCTAATTGGGTATCGATGCATCCGCGACCCGCCCTGGGGCGAGAGCGGGGTCGACGGCGACAGACCGATGGGATCGGCACCCGAAGACCGTCCTATGGCCGATCCCGACCGCGTCCTCGTCCCCACGCTCGGCCGACCACAGGAGGACGAAGCGCTGTCCTACGCCCTCGAGACGTTTCCCGACGCCGAGATCACGCTCTTGGCGGTCGTGACACCGCTTGATGCGCCGCTGAGTGAGGGTGGGGTCTTGGAGCGACGCGAGGAGCGAACGACACAGGCACGAGCCAGCGCCGCGGAATTGCTCGAGTCGGTTGCCGGCCCTGACACAGGGGACCGCGTCCGGATCGCACTTGCCGAGGGTCGACCCGGCACCGTCGTTCCCCGATACGCGTCGGAGGCGGGGATCGATCACGTCGTGATGGCCGGTGACAGAACCCGATCGAACTGGTTTATCAGGCGATTTCTCGGTCGTGATATCGCCACGACGGTCGTCGAACGGACGACACAGCCGGTGACGATCCTCGAGTGAGTTCGAATGAATTAGCCGCCTATCACCGTCGCGAACAGTTGATACAGCCCGTATCCGACGACAACTGAACTGCCGAGTGTCAGTAGCCAGAAAGTGATCGTGACGCCGACCTTGCGCCGCGAAACCCCGGCCGAGCCGCCGGCCAGTCCGCCGCCGATGACGCCCGAGAGGATGATGTTGTTGAGCGAGATGGGGATGCCGAGTGCGATCGCCAGCTGGGCAATGATAAAGCCCGGCACCAGCGCCGCGATCGACCGCCGCACGCCGAGCTGGGCGTACTCGCGAGAGGTCGCCTGTAACAGCCGCGGTGCACCCATCCAGGCACCGGCGAGGATGCCGGCTGCGCCGATCGCAAGCAACAGGGATCCCGGAAGCCCGAGTTCGGTTCGAAAGAGGTTCTCGAGCGGGCCGGTCGCGAGTCCGACCTGCGAGCCGCCAGAGGAGAAGGCGACGATGCCGCCGAGGAGCAACAGGAACGACCGAATCCCGCCGTCGACTGACTCGCGGACCTGTTGTCGCACCCAGACGAACGCGAGCAGTCCGACGGCGATCGTCACGACGACGGTTCCGAGATCGACGCCGGCGGCCAGCGTCGGGCCGCCGCCGAACTGCCGAGCGACGAACCCTGCGAGTGTGCCCTGCTCAGCGGTCGGATCGGGAATCACGCCGAGGCGGACGTTGGCGACGATCGCGCCGACGATACCGGCCAACAGCGGGACGCCGACCGTCTCGGGTACGTCGTCGCGTCGCAGGACCGTCGCCGTCGCGTAGGCGAGTCCGCCGGACATGATCGGCACCAAAAGCCAGAAGGTGCCGAGCCGGCGATAGGTCGCCATCGCCGGGTCGCCGCCAAGCGAAAGCCCGACGCCGACCATCGCGCCCGTCGTCGCGAACGCCGCGGGGATCGGATACCGCGTGTAGATGCCGATCGACATGAAGCCAGCCGCGGTCAGCAGGCCCGCGGTGGCCGCAAGCGGCGTGATCGTCACGCCGTCGATGAGGTCCGCACCGATCGTCTCGGAGATGCTCCCCCCCTGCATGAGCGCCCCCATGGCTGCGAGCAGCCCGATGACGAACGCCGCCCGCATCGTCGAGATCGCGTTCGCGCCGACCGCGGGGGCAAAGGGCGGCGAGTTGCTGTTCGCACCCAGGACCCACGCCATGAACAGACAGGTGAGAACGGCGATCCCGACGAGGGCAACGAAGGAGAACGCGACCATTCGTCTCGTCTCTCTTTCAATGACTGGCCGCAAAAGCGTTCCCTCGAGCCTACCGACGACCGCTACCGATTTACCGCAACCGTGCGAAGCACTGCCCATGAAGATCGAATACGACGAGGACACCTGTATCGGGATGTTCCAGTGTGTCGCCGAATGGGATGCCTTCGAGGAGGACAAATCGAAGGGCAAGGCCGTCCTCGAAGACAGTGAGGAGGTCGAGGACGGCGTTTTCGTCCGCGAGGTACCCGAGGACGCGGAACTCGACGCGAAGTTCGCCGCCCGGACCTGTCCCGTCGACGCGATCACAGTCTACGACGACGACGGCGAGCAGCTGATCCCCTGACGACTCGAGAAAAAGCCGAGCCGTGCCGACCGTCGATTACGCGATCTTGTCGTACTGTTCGGAGAGCTTCTCAGCAGCTTCGCCGAGCTGGTTCCGCTCGAACTCGGTGAGTTCCCACTCGACGATTTCCTCGACGCCGTCGGAGCCGAGTTTGACCGGGACGCCGAAGGCAGTGTCCTCGTGGCCGAACTCGCCCTCGAGTTTGACGCTGCCGGGCACCACTGCGCCCGTATCGCGGAGGATGGCCTCGACCATGTGGCCGACGCCGGTCGCTGGCCCCCACTCGGTTGCGCCTTTCTTCTCGATGACGTTCATCGCCGAGGTCTGGAGTTCGGAGAGCAGTTCTTCCTTTTCGTCCTCGTCGAACTCGAGGTCCTGTCCGTTGACCCGCACTTTGGAGAAGACGGGGACTTGCGCGTCACCGTGTTCGCCGAGGATGGTCGCGTCGACGTTCTGGACGGGCGCGTCGTAGCGCTCGGAGATCACGTAGCGGAAGCGCGCGGAGTCGAGGCGACCGCCGAAGCCGATCACCTGCTCGCGGGCCCGATCGCCCGTCTCGTAGAGGTGCCGATTGAGCAGGTCGACGGGGTTCGACGTGGTGACGGTGATGAAGTCGTCGTTGTACTCGGCCAGCGAGGAGCCGATGTCCTCCATGATCGGTGCGTTGGTGTCCGCCAGATCGATCCGCGTCTGGCCCGGCTGGCGCGGGATGCCGGCCGTGATAACGACGACATCCGACCCCGCGGTGTCCTCGTAGCCACCCTGTCGGATCGTCGTGTTCGAGTCGTAGGCTACGCCGTGGTTTGCGTCGGCAGCCTGTCCGACCGTATCGTCTTCCTTGTCCGGAATGTCGACGAACACGAGTTCGTCCGCAACGTCCCGAAGCGCGATGTTGTAGCCCGCAGCGGCCCCGACGGTGCCGGCCGCGCCGACCACACTAACTTTCGTCATACCACGTAATGCTTCCCCATCCCACACGTTAAATCCGTCGGAAATTCCAGCCTCAGACGAGTCTGACGATATGAAGGTTCGACGACTGTCGTTCCCTCTCTTCTCCTCGAGACCGAACCGATCATGGCCGATGCCTGCGCCCGTTGGACTATGCGCGTCAGCGTCATTGGCGGCGGACAGGTTACCGACGAACAGGCGGCTCGCGCCGAGGCAGTGGGCCGCGAACTCGCCGCGCGAGGCCATACGGTCGTCTGTGGCGGCCGCGGCGGTACCATGGAAGCGGTCTGTCGGGGCGCGAAAGCCGAGGACGGAACGACGATCGGTATCCTGCCGAGCGAGCGCCGGGCACAGGCTAACGACTACGTCGACATCCCGATCGCCACGGGACTGGGTCACGCCAGAAACGCGCTCGTCCCCTTGAACGGCGACGCCGTGATCGCGCTCACTGGCGGTGTCGGAACCCTCTCGGAACTCGGCTTCGCCGGCATCTACGACCGGCCGGTCGTTGGCATTGCAGCCCACGACGTCTCGGCTGCCGGCGTCGACCTCGAGCCTGTCGACACTCCCGAAGCGGCTGTCGACGCCGTCGAAGCCGCACTCGAGACGTAAGTGCCACCGTCACGGCCCTGGAATCTCGCTGTCGCAGCTTTTTCGACGCTCCGACACCTCTAGCTGGACATGAGCGACTTCGATAAGGAAGCAGAGCGCGAGAAACTCCGTGAGAAGTACGAACGCGACAAACAAGAGCGCAAGGCCACCCAGCGAATGAGCGATCTGTTACTCAAGGGCGCGACGATGACCAACACTCACTGTGGGACCTGTGGCGACCCGCTGTTCCAGATGGACGGCACTACGTTCTGTCCTAGCTGCCATGGCAATCCCGACGCCGTCGAGGGAACCGACCTCGAAGCCCAGCCGGCTGACGAACAGCCGTCCACGGATCAATCTGAGTCGGACCAATCCGCCGCGGACGAATCCACCCCTGCTGCACCGTCCGAGCCGACGGCCGCAGCTACGTCGGACGCGTCGACGGCCGAGACGGACGTGAACAACCAGCGCGAATCGTCGGTCACAACGCCATCCCGGGATGAGCGCCAGCCCACACCCCAGGCCGATGTCGAGTCGTCCCAGACCGATGTCTCGAGTCGGACGGCCGACAACCGTGCGAGCGAGCCGGGTGCATCGTCTCGCTCCCCCGTGCCGACCCAGCGTCAGCAACCGGCCGACGGCGACCTCGAGGCCGCACACAACGCGCTCGTCCGCACGCTCGAGAAGTTCGCCACGGAGGCGGCCGCGACGGACGACCCACGATACGCACGGGAGTGTCTCGAGGCGGCGCGCGAGGCCGGCGAGACGCTGTCCACCTTGCGCTAACGGCGCTCGAGCCGGTCGTACTGCTTCCTGGACGGTCTCTCCTGTGAGTGGATGCGTGTCGCTTCGTCGATCCGTACGCGACTCTCTACACTCAATATGACAGATATAAACTACATCACTAGATATATATTTGATAGTATGGTGTGCCATAACATCGCTCGAACGTGGGCCAGATCGACCGCTATGTCGGTCTTGTGCCGGGTCGACACCGATTCCACCCTCCATGTACCGGCCCGCGGTCGCTTACCGACCCACGGAGAGAGGAGACCCTACCGATGGCACTTGGATTCGTCGTCTTACTCACGGTACTCGCCGTTTGTATCGGCTTGCTCGGGACCTGTGCGATCTGTCTCGACCGAACTGCCCTGAAACGGACGGCGGCCGACTATGACCGCCGGCTCGCCGAAATATCGCCGTACCTTGGCGTCGCGGGGCTGTTCTTCCTCGCAAAACGGGCAACCCATGGTCATAGTTTACGCATCTCGCGTGCACTCGACTGGGATCTTACCGCGGAAATCTACGCTCTCGAAGGGGAGTTCGTTGCGGTCCTCCAGGACGTCGTTCCCCATACAGTCACGCTCGAGTTCTTCTCGGCGATGTACATGTTTGGGTTCCCATTCCTGCTGGTGACTGGCCCCATCCTCTATTTCCTGTTGCCGTCCCAGCGTCATCTCAAGGAACTCCTGCTGGCATACGTGTTCAATTACCTGATCGGCTCGCTCTGTTATACGCTCTTTATCGTCTATGGGCCGCGCAATCACCTCTCGTCCGTCGACGGACTGATGTACTCGTTTTATCCGCAGACCCAGGAAGTCACCGCGGCAGTGTCGGCGAATACGAACGTGTTCCCCTCGCTGCACACGTCGCTGGCGGTCGTCGTCATGCTGTTCGCCTGGCGCTCGCGCGAGGCGTACCCGCGGTGGTTCCAGATCGCGTCGTTCGTGACGACCTGTGTCGTCTTCTCGACGATGTACCTCGGAATTCACTGGTTGATCGATGTCATCGCAGGCATTCTCCTCGCCGTCGGGAGCGTTATCGCGGCCGAACGGATCGTCACCCGTGCGGAGGGAGCGGCCGGCTCTGTTCCCCCCGACGAGGACGCCATTGCGTCCGACGCGAGCGACTGAGCGTCGTTTCCCGACTGTCTCACCCAGTATAGTCGCTGCCGATCACTTCTCGAATCCGCTCGGCGGTCACCTGTCCGACGCCGTCGGCTGCCTGTAACTCGTCTTCGGTCGCGATCATCACTTCCTCGACCGTCCCGAACTCCTCGAGAAGCGATCGCGCCGTAACGGGGCCGATCTCGGCGATCGAGGCGACGACGTACTCCTGTTGCTCGCTCAAGGTCTTGGTGCCTTTCTCGCCGTGGACTGACACCTCTCGGTCGGCGGTCGCCTGTTCGCGGCCGGCGATCACGGCGAGCAGGTCCGTCGTGTCGGCCTCGCTTTCGGTCCGCAGGACGCTCGCCCCGAAGTCGACCGCGAGACTCGAGAGCGCGCCCCGAATCGCGTTCGGGTGGATGTCACGCTGTTCGTACAGGCCCTCGCCCTCGACGACGACGATCGGCCGCGAGTAGTGTCGCGCCATCGCACCGACCTGCTCGAAGACCGACCGGTCGCCCCCGACCAGCGAGTCGACGAAGTCGGCGACGGACTTGCGCTCGACGACCACCCGGTCCGAGAGGACGTAGTCGCCGACGTCGAGCGTCTCGAGGCTGATCTCGATCTCCTCGCGGCGCGAGAGATCGCGGGCGATGTTGGCGTCCATCTCGCGCTGGTCGGCGACGATTTCGATGGTTTCGCCCTCGGCGTGTGGCTCGTGGGTTTCGACCTCGCCGTCCTCGTCTGCGTCCGCCTCCGTGTCGCCGAACTCCTGTAAGCCGGGCTGGTCTGCAACCCCCTCGCTTCCGGTGGAAGAGTCGCCGACGGCGTCGGTGTTGCCGCCGTTTCCGTCTACTTTCACCCCGCACTCACTGTCGGCTTCGCCCTCGAAATCGGCCAGTGACTGCTGGGAGTCGTCGAGTTCGTCTTCTAGGTCGTCGGCCATCCCTTTCAGATCGCGCAGCTCGCTTTCCATCTCCTTTTCGCGCCGTCGGGAGATCCAGAAGTAGGCCTCGTCGCGGGTATCCTCGGCCATCAGGACGACGACGCGCCCCTCCGACTGGCGGCCGGTCCGGCCCTTGCGCTGGATCGACCGGATCGCGGTCGGGACGGGCTCGTAGAAGAGCACGAGGTCGACCTCCGGGACGTCGAGTCCCTCCTCGGCGACCGACGTGGAGACGAGCACCTCGAACTCACCTGCGCGGAACTCGTCTAAGACTTCCTGTTGTTGTTTCTGGGTCATACCGTCCGAGCCCTCGCGGTCGCCCTGCCCAACGAACCGCTTCGCGTCGAAACTCCCCGCGAGGAAGTCCGTTAGCGCCTCGGCCGTATCGCGGGACTCGGTGAAGACGATCACGCGCTCACCGCCCTCGAGGCCCAGCGTTTCGGCCAGCAGCATCCGTGCTTTCCGATATTTGGGATGGAGTTCGTCGAAGTTCTCGGCCTTCCGCATGGCCTCGCGAACGCGCGGGTCAGAGACCATCCGCTGGCTCGCCTTCGATGCCCCTGACGAGCGCGCCTGGTTGCGCTGGCGTTCGAAGTACCGGCGCAGGGCTTCGACGCTCTGGGTTTCGACCAGCGTGACGGCCTGCCGGAGTTTCATTACTTCGGCGTGGACCGACATCCCTTCGAACCCCTCCGACTGGTCGTTGTTGATCAGCTGCTGGAGTTCCGCGCGCATCCGATTGAGGTCTTTCTGGGACTGATCTGGCTGGGTCGACTTCGCAACGCCCAGCTCTTTGAGTTTCTCGAGGCGCTCTGTGATGACCTCGTTTAGGGTGTCCCGAATCTCGAGGACTGCCTCTGGAAGGTCGATGCGCTCCCACTCAACCTCGGTCTCGTGGGTGAACTTGTCGACGTCGGCGTCTTCCTCGGTCATCACTTCGACTTCCGCGATGCCGAGGTTTTCACAGACCTCGAGAATGGCCACTTCGTCGCCGCCGGGCGAGGCTGACATGCCTGTCACCAGCGGCGCGTTGGCGTCAGCGTGGTAGCGCTCGGCGATGTAGTTGTAGGCGTAGTCGCCGGTCGCACGGTGGCACTCGTCGAAGGTGACGTGGCTCACGTCCGCAAGCGAGATGCGGCTCCCGACGAGATCGTTTTCGATCACCTGTGGGGTTGCCATCACGACAGTCGCCTCCGTCCACAGTTCGGCGCGGTCGTCCGGGCTCACGTCGCCGGTGAAGACGACGATTTCCTCGTCAGGAATCTGGAGGGCTTCCCGGTAGAAGTCGGCGTGTTGCTGGACGAGGGGTTTCGTCGGCGCGAGCATCAGCGACTTGCCACCGACTTCGTCGAGCCGTCGGGCCGTGACCAGCAAGCTCACCGTTGTCTTCCCCAGCCCCGTGGGGAGACAGACGAGCGTGTGGTGATTCGCGGCCGTCCCTGCGAGTTTTAGCTGGTAGAGCCGGCGCTCTAAGAAGTCGGACTCGAGCAGTGGATGCTCGATCGACGCGACGTCCTCGTCCGTCGTTGCCATTGGCAGCGATTCGAGGCGGGCGCTGTTAAGAATTGAGATAGCACGGTGAAAGTGGTCTCGCGGCTGTGGGGCCGCCGGAACGAAACACAGTCGAGTTAGGCTGCTGGTATAAATCCCACGACAGCATAGAACGCAATATGGAAACCCGAACGATCCGCCAACGGCTCCCGGACCTCGGGTCGATCCTCACTGCGGTCGGCTTCGTCCTGCTGGTCAATCTCGTCGGGGCGGCACCGAGTGCGATCGGGTCGCCCAACATGCCGTGGTTTCGCGCCCTCGAGAAACCGTGGTTTTATCCGCCGACGATCGCGTTTCCGGTCGTCTGGACGCTACTGTTTACCCTGCTTGGCGTCGCGCTGTGGCTCGTCTGGCGCAGTGACGCCGACGGCCGGCGGCTCGCACTGGGGCTGTTCGCCGCCCAGATGCTGGTCAACGTCGTCTGGACACCGACGTTTTTCGCGCTCGAGGCACCGCTGGCCGCCGTTGGCATCATCGTCGTCCTCTGGGTGCTCGTCGTCGGAACGATCCTCGCGTTCCGACGGGTCGACCGCCGTGGAGCAGCCTTGCTCGTGCCGTATCTCGCGTGGATCACCTTCGCGGCCGTACTCAATTTCGAGCTCTGGCGGCTGAACGCATAGACGGGCTGGTCACGTGACAGCCACTCATACGGACTCCTGTCAGTCAGTTCCGGTGCAACCGCGACCGCCCTGCGGGCCCACCGGGACATCGTGACAGCAGACCGTATCACTGCTCCGGGAGCCACCACGTCAACACCACCGCGACCGCCACGAGACTGGCAAGCACGAAATACCCCTCGTCGAAGTAGCCCCGATCGGCGAGCGCACCGAACAAGACCGGACTCGCTGCGCCGGTGGTCATGTAGACGGTTCGCAGAAAGCCCAGCCCGGTGCCCTGCATGTCTGCGGGAAACGCCGCCGTCATGTACGGCAGGGTAATCGTCCCGTAGCCGAGGATGCTCGAGAGGAATATCGTCCCGACGACGAGCGGCCAAAAGCCCTCGAGAAACGGCAGCGCGACCAGCGACGCGACGATGACACCGAGTACGGGCGGCAGCGCCCTCCGGATGCCGAACCGGTCGTAGAGTCGGCCGGTCAGCGGCTGGACGACGATCCCGGTCGCGAAAAAGGCGCTGAACAGCCCGGTCGCGACCCCTTCGGAGAATCCTTTGATTTCGATCAGGTAAGTCGGATAGAAGCCCGTAAACGCCTGCCAGACACAGTAAGTCAGGATCTGGATCGCGGTCACGGTGACGATCTCCGGCCGACGCAGTTGCGAGCCGACGTAGCGTGCCGTCTCGAGCGAGACGCTGTCGACGGCACTGGTCGCGCTCGAGGTGCGGGCGGGAACGACGAGCCGGAGACCGATCGCCACAGCGACGAAGGCAGGAACGACGAGGCCGAAGCCGTACTGCCAGGCGAACGCCGAGGCGATGCCACCGGCCGCAAGCGGGAGGACGGTGTTGCCGACTTGGCCTGCCGCCATCGTGATCCCGATCGCGGTCCCGTCGTTGTCGGGAAAGATATCCGAGAGGGTCGTAAACCGGGCGACACCGTACAGCGCCGTTCCGAAGCCGAATGCTGCCGTCGCGAGGTAGACGACCGGCGCGGAGCCGGCGACGGCGACGAGACCGAGTGCGACCGCCGAGATCGCCGTACTCGCGACGAGGACGTTTCCCTCCCCGAATCGATCGGCAAGCAGGCCGCCCGGAAGCTGTCCGAGCGCATACCAGAGCCAGAGCACGGTCAGCAGGAAGCCGGCCGTCGTCAGATCCAGCCCGTAGCTCTCCCGGAGATACGGGAGCAACACCGGATACGCGAGCCGGACGCCGATCGAGAGGAACCAACCGGCAGCGACGGCGACCAGAATTTCGCCGCGCCCGCCCGTGAGAAAGCTGCGGACGGTCGCGAGTCGATGCTTTGTTCTCGAGCGTACCACGGGTTATAGTATCCGTTCGTCCGCGGCGGTCTTGAGCGGCCCAGAACGGTACGCCCTTGCCGATATCGGAACCGCGAGACGACAGCTCTACCGCCCTGAGACGCTGCTCACTGCGAGTCCGCGACCGGGCTCACGCCGGCGTGAACTGGAGTGCCAGCCACGCCAGACAGGCAGCATAAATCGGGATCGTCAGGTTGTCGTCGATGATGTAGGTCCGGATCTCGAGGGTGATGCCATCAGCAAGCGTCGCGCCGAGGGCAGCGATCATCGCGACCGCGAGCGGCAGGAACGGGATCGCAACGACCGTCGAGACCAGAAACATCGTAATAAGCACTTTCGGCGGCTTGATCCGCTGGAGGGTGTTGTCCGAAACCGTTCCGCTGATCGGATCGCCAAGCGCAAGCATCAACATCGCGGGGAGAGCGATTGCCGGCTCGAAGACGACCACGACGGCAGCCATGCTGATCAAATACAGTGCGTAGGCCCCTGGGTTGTCCTGTTCGTACTCACGGGTCAACACGTCGTAGAGCCGCCAGTCGAGTCCTACCTGCAGTCGCAGGAACTCGAGGACGAGCGCCCCGGTCGCGAGCAGAATCAGCAAGAGCTGAAACCGGAACCACGTGAGTCCGAGCTCGAGGGCGTCGGCGAGCAGATAGAGGACGACAAGCCCTGAGCCGCTGGCGTGGACGAGTCGCCGCTTCAGTTCGTCGGCCATTATGTCGTGGCTCGAGAGAAGTGACCTTCAGTCCGTCGATCACCTCCAACCTTTTACACTGCGGTCTGCCGCGAGCGAGGCACGAAGCGCCTCGCTCGCGGCGTCCCTCGGTAAAAGGTTGATCAAAAGCCTCCTCCCTCCCCGTTGGGTCGGTCGTCGGCCTGCTCGTTCACCCTTCGGGTTCACTCGCAGCTGCAACAAAATCTGCACCGCCACCACCGCTGACGATATGGCTGCTACAACTCTTCGAACTCGAGGTCGCCAGCCCGGATCGCCGACAGCGTCTCTGCGAGTTCGTCGACCGGGAGTCGCTTCTGGTCGGTCGTATCCCGTTCGCGGACTGTGACAGTCGTCTCGTCCTCCTCGATCGTCTCGTAGTCGACGGTCACACAGAACGGCGTGCCGACCTCGTCCTGGCGGCGGTAGCGCCGACCGATGTTACCCGAGTCGTCGTAGGTGACCGACAGCCCCGCTTCGCGCAGATCCTCGACGATCTCGTCGGCCTGAGCCTCGAGGTCGTCGTCGCTTTGCAGCGGGAAGACGCCGACGAAGGTGGGCGCAACTTCCGGCTCGAGTTCGAGGAAGGTGCGATCTTCGCCGTCAACCTCGTCCTCGCGGTAGGCGTGATGGAGGACGGTGTAGACCAGCCGGTCGACGCCGAAGGAGGGTTCGACGACGTGGGGCGTGATGTGCTCGCCGGAGATCGTCTCCTCGCCGACCGAAAAGCCGGTCTTTTCGACGGGGATCTCGTGGGTCTCGCCCTCGAGTTCGAATTCGACGGTCTCACCCTCGAACGCTTCACGGTCACGGGCCGCGAGGTCCTCGAGTTTGCCGACGACGACCTGTGCGTCGCCGCCGAATTCGGGCCCGAGATAGCTCATGTCGGGATCGACGGTGGCGCGTTCGATGGTCTGTGGCTCGTCGTACTGCCGGAAGATCGTAAAGCGGTCGCCGGAGTGTTCGGCGTGTTTCGAGAGGTCGTAGTTGCCCCGGTGGGCGAAGCCGGCCATCTCGATCCAGTTGCCGTCGATCTCGCTTTCGGCGTCCCAGCAGTCGCTGGCGTAGTGGGCCCGCTCGCCGGCTAAGTGCTGGCGATAGCGGAACCGGTCCATATCGACGCCGACTGCCTCGTACCACGGCTTGGCGACGCCGAGGAAGTACGCGACCCACGGGTCCGTGATGATATTCTCGTCGACGGCCTCGCCGATCGTCGTCTCGAATGCCTCGCCGTCCTCTTCGTTCTGCTCGCTGGCCGGGTAGAGGGTGACTTCGACGTCCTCGACGCTCGAGAGATCCGGCTCGTCGACTTCGGGGTCGATGAAGTACTCGAGTTCGGCCTGCGTGAACTCTCGGGTCCGGATAATAGAGCGGCGCGGGCTGATCTCGTTGCGGTAGGCCCGGCCGATCTGGGTGACGCCGAAGGGAAGCTGGTTGCGTGCGTACTCTTTGAGCCGGGGGAACTCGACGAAGATACCCTGTGCGGTCTCGGGGCGCAGATAGCCGGGGTCGGAGTCACCGGGGCCGATGTTCGTCGCGAACATGAGGTTGAAGTCCTCGACGGCCTGGCCCGCCAGTCCGGCACCACAGGAGGGACAGACGAGTTCGTACTCGGCGATGACCTCCTCGACTTCGGGAATCTCGAGGCTCTCGGCGTCCTCGTACATCGTGTTGTCCTCGACGATGTGGTCCGCACGATGGCTCTCGCCACACTCGGGGCACTCGACGAGCATGTCGTCGAAGCCATCGAGATGACCCGAGGCCTCGAAGACGGGCTCGGGCATGATCGTGGGCGCGTCGATCTCCATGTTGCCCTCCGCGACGGCAAAGCGATCGCGCCAGGCGTCCTCGACGTTGCCTTTCAGGGCCGCACCCTGCGGGCCGAAGGTGTAGAAGCCGCCGACGCCGCCGTAGGCCCCCGAGGACTGAAAGAAGTAGCCGCGTCGCTTGGCCAGTTCGACCAGTTTCTCGCTCGTGCTGTCGGTGTCGTCGTCCGCGTGCTGTTGCTCACTCATAAAGTGCCTCCAGGAGGTCGATGTCACGGACGATGCCGACGAGGTCTTCGCCCGTGACCAACGGGAGCTGTTCGATGTCGTTGCTAATCATTCGCTGTGCGGCTTCCTGTACCGACGTGCTGACCGAAACCGTCACCACGTCCTCGCTCATGAACTGCCGGACTGACTCCGTCGGAATCTCGATGTCCCGGGTCGGGAGATAGCGGCTGCCGACGGCCTTGATCCCTTCCCACGACCAGTCGTCGTCCTGATCGCCGAAGTTGTCTCCAGTCGACTCCTCGCCCTCGACGATCCGAGCGACGTCGATGATGTCGACCTCGGTAAGCACGCCGCTCATCCGGCCGTCGTCGTCCAGTGCCACGGTGTAGGGGACGTTCGCGTAGGAGAGTCCCCGTTCGGCGACGGGCAGCGGTGCCCCCTCGTAGGTCGTGTTCACGTCCTCGCTGACGTAGGACTCAACGGTGGCGTCGGTCTCTTGATCGCCCGTCGCGATCGCGTGGATCACGTCCGTCACCGTGACGATTCCCTCGAACTCGCCGTCGACGACGGGCACGCGCCGTGCGCCTTCCTTGACCATCGTCTGAGCGGCGGCCTCGAGACTCGTCTCGGCGGTCGTCGTCGGCACGTCCTCGTCCATCAGCATGACGAGCTGGTCCTCGTCGGGCTGTTCGATCAGCGTCTCCCGCGTGACCAGCCCGCGGTACTCGAGCCCGTCGTCGGTCTCTTTGACGACCGGCACGGACGAGAACGACTGCTCCTGGAGATACTCGAGCACGTCGGTCCGGGTGCCCGGCAGGTCGACGGTCACCACGTCCTCGCGAGGCGTCATCGCGTCGGCTACGTTCATATCCCACCGGTACGGCGAAAATGAGTATAAACCCAGTGTTTCACACCCAGAATCGATTCCATTCCCGATCGGTATCGCGAACGGATAGTATGATTCGATGACTTTATATGATACTGGGTGTGACTCACTATCATGGCAGTCTCCCCCAACGCCATGGCGTCCGACGACACCATCGTCGGTGCGATCGATTCGACGGCCGCGAGCGACGAGTACGTCATTGCGGATATCTCCGCGGACGGTGCCTGGCTTTCCATGGAGGCCGAGGACGCACCGACGCTGCCGGCCTGGCGATAACGGGGGTGGGAGCGGGAGTTTCTTCGGTGAACCCGGCCGCGAATTCACGACCGACGTCGTATTGAGTGCTATCCAACAGTAGAGTCGCGTTCACATCGGTAACAGTTTGGCACTCTATAACATGGTTGGACATATGTCGCTCGAGCAGCTATTCGACCAGCTCCCGGACCCGAAGTCACACACGTTTCCAGACTACTCGCTGCCCCGTGGCGAGCCCGTGTTGCCGATCGCCATCACGCGGTCGGAACTGTCGACGATCCTCGAGTTGTACGAGACGTTTCAGGACGTCGATCCGACGGGGCTGGACGCGAACCCGTTTCTCGAGGCGGCGACGACGTACATGCAACAGACGTTCGGACTGCCGCAGTATCGACCGGACGAGCAGCTTCACGACGATATCGCTGCGCTGCTCAACGATTTTTCGGACGACCTCGGCGGTCGATCGATGGGCGTCGTCGACGCGACGCCGGATCATCACCGGACGCTCTATTTCTTCCTGATCAGTTGTCGTGGCTATCACACCGCACCCCACATTCGGTTCGACCCCGATGAAGCGGCGGTGGAGACGCTGTATGATGTCTACCAGCGAGTAACCGAACAGGACGTCTATCTCAAGCAGCCGTCGTCAGTGTTCGACTGATCGCACTGCCGCGACGCTTGCGGCGTCGCACGGCCTGTGCAGCCGTCGGTTGCCGTGAGAGACTCTATCGATTCAGCGGAAGTCAGAAAAAGCGAGTCGCAGCCGTGCTGGTTGGTCATCGACTCGAGCCCTCACCCGGTGAGAAAGCCACCTGGTGGAATGCGCGTCGCAGGACGTCCCGCTTCGTCGGTCGTTCGGTCCTCACCGAACGCGGGGGAGTGGGCGATCGTTCGTCGTGCCTTCGTGATTCGCTGTGTGCTTGCCGTGATGATGGCGAGTAGTTTACTCATACATGAGTAAAGAAGCACGTCGTATAGATAAGTATTTTCGAGATGAACGATCGTGTTGATTCGGTCGTGATGGCCGGCGGCCGCGATGTCGACGGGACTCGCCCGTGGTCTCTACGGTCTGCTGGAACGATGTCCCGGCGTATCCGCAGGATGGATCGCGGAGACGCCGGCACTGACTGACAGTAGTCCGTCTCACCGATGGCGGTGACACGCCACAAACCGTCCGCCTGTGCTGTCGGCCGACTCGAGTAATGCCGTCGTGGAGGGGTGGTGGAGGTCCTCGAAACGGTATTTTTTGCCGGCTCGTCACCGATGCTGAGGCTGGGCCCACAAGCCAGTGCCATCGCGATCAGTACATCCGCTGGCGCATGCCGCCGGCGAATTTGAAGCCTCGAGGCTCGTCCCCGCGGTACGTTACTTCTCATTCAATAGTTCGTAGTAGTCCTATTGTGTGGTACGTATTGTCATAACACTCTAGCGGAAGAAGGTACCAATTTTTATGTTACGAGGCTAAACATCCGATGATGGCACAAGATAATCCAGTTTCGCGGCGGACAGCGCTGAAGCTGACGGGTGCGGCTGCATCGACGGCTCTCGTCGCTGGCTGTAGCGGTGGCGGCAACGGTAACGGCAACGGCAACGGTGACAATGGCAGCAGTGGCGTCGAAATCGAGCCCGGAACGCATATCGACTTCAGCGGGCAGACGACCCACTGGGAAGGACTCGCCCCGTCCGGCATCGAGGGTCAGCAGAACCCGACGATCATCCTCACAGAGGGTGAAACCTACACGATCGGCTGGTCGGAAGGCGACGGTGCCAACCACAACTTGGAACTCCGCAACAGCAACGGCGAAGTCGTCGACGAGTACACGACGGGTGCCACTGTTGCAGAACCCGGTGACAGCGAACAGTTCGAGTTCACGGCCAGCAGCGATCTCGCCACGTATAACTGCAATCCCCACCCGCAGATGGAGGGGACGATCGAGGTCCAGAGTGGCAGCGGTGGCAGCGGCAACGAATCCAGCGAATAATTCGACCCTTTCGTAGTCGACGCGTTCGACGGCCGCGGCCATCGAACGCGTCGCTGCCCGTTTCTTTCTCTCGTGTTTTCTCTCATCGCTCGCCATTGGTCGCCATCCGCGGGGCTATTGACTCCATCGTATCCGGGGGCGATCCCTGGTCACAGAAGGCGAGCGTCGGGTCGGTCAATCGAGTGCCACTCGAGAACAGACGGCAGGCGGCTTGAGCGTTGCTGATACGATCCGCCGTTGCCGGAAACCGGCGCACCCGAATGGCGAACCTCGGCTGTGCCGGCGCTGACTGACGGCAGTCCGTTACAGGTCGGCGACGTCCTCGATTGCGTCGGTGAGTTCCTTGATGCTCTCGAGATCGTGTTCGCCCATGTGGCCGATGCGGAACGTCTTCTCGCCGAGCTGTGAGCCGTAGCCATTCGAGAAGACGAAGTCATACTCCTCGCTGACGGTCTCGATGGTTTCCGCGACGTCGATGCCCTGCGTGTTCTCGATACAGCTCACCGTCTGGGACTCGTAGCCCTCCTCGGGGAACATATCGAAGTGCTCGCGGGCCCACTCGCGTGTGTATTCGGCCATTTCGCGGTGGCGCTCGTCGCGGGCCTCGTGGCCTTCCTCGAGCATGTGTTTCATCTGCTTGCGGTAGGCCAGCATGATCGGGATCGCGGGCGTGGAGTGAGTTTGGCCCTTGCGCTCGTAGTAGTCGATCGTGCGCTGGAAGCCACCGTACCACGAGGCGGAGTCTTTCTCGAGTTCGCGCTCGTAGGCGTCGTCGCTGACCACACAGATCGCAAGGCCCGGCGGCATGGCGAAGGCCTTCTGTGAGGAAGCGAAGATCACGTCGATGTTGTGCTCGTCGATGTCGACGAAGTCGCCACCCAGCGAGGAGACGGCGTCGACGACGAAGTAGGTGTCCGGATACTCGGCGACGACGTCTCCGATCTCCTCGATGGGGTTGCGCACGCCCGTCGAACTCTCGTTCATCACGGTCGCGACCACGTCGTAGTCGGTGTCGCTTTCCTCGAGTTCCGCGCGGATGTCCTCGGGCTTGATGGCCTGACCCCACTCGTACTCGAGGCGGTCGACGTTTTTGCCCAGTCGTTCGGCCACGTTGGCGTGGCGCTCGCTGAAGCTGCCACAGGTCGGGACGAGGATGTTCTCATCGACGAGGTTGAGCGTCGACGCCTCCCAGAACTCCGTCCCCGAGCCCGTGAGGATGACGACCTCGTTGTCGGTACCGAGGAACTCCTTGGTGTCCTCGACGATGGTCGTATAGAGGTCGGTCATCCGGTCCATGCGGTGGCCGAACATCGGCTCGCACATCGACTCGATGACGTCGTCGCGTACTTCAGTCGGCCCCGGGATGTACAGCTTTTTGTCGGGATAGTCGTCCTTGTATTCCTGTTTCTTGGTCACGGAAACCACCTAAGTACGGTCCACTGGGTCGCGAGGTAGTATGGTACTTTTGATACCGCACCGGAGACCAGTCGGTGGTTGAACTCCCGCAACTGCGTTCAGGGTGAAGCCACGCAAAACGAGCGTCGATTACTGAATATGACCTTCGCGGCGGAGCTGATCGGCCTCGCTTTTCTCGTAGCGCCAGGTGATGTCGGCCTTTTCGTCCTGCCAGTCCCAGGGTTCGACGAGGACCACGTCGTCTTCGCGGATCCAGATGCGCTTTTGCATCTTCCCGGGAATGCGTGCGGTGCGCTCTTTCCCATCGGCACAGCGTACTTTCACGCGATTCGCCCCGAGCATGTTCGTGACGGTCGCGAAGACCTCGTCGTCCTCGGGCATCCGGAGGTTCTTCCGACCGCCATCTCCGTCGTCGCTCATGGCCGCGGCTTCGCGTTCGAGCGGTTTAACCCTTTATTGTCTTTGTCCGTTCGCGAGTCCGACCGAGTGACTCGAGCGGACGGCGCGAGGAACCACGCTGCTTATTTCGCTTGGCTCTCGACGCGTGGATATGTTACGAAACCTCGGTGCGGTCGGCATTGTCGGGATCGTGCTCTTGCTCGCCGGCATCGCACTCGTCGCGTACGAGAGCCTTTTGATCGCCGCGGGAATGGCCCTCATTCTTGCCGGTCTCGGACTGGTCGTCAAATCCCTGATCTCGGGCCTGTTCCAGAGTTTTGGAATGTTCTGATCGACTCGAACTTCGGTCAAGCGTTTTGCACCTCCGTCTCGTAGCAGTCGTATGGGATACACGCTCCAGTACTACGACCTCGTCTTGAGCGGTATCGGAGCGAGCCTCGGCCTCGGAGTCCTCATCGGCTACGCGACGACCGTCTCGTTTTTCGTTGCGGTCGCCGGCTTCGGCGGCGTCGCGATCGCGCTTATCACCCACGCGCTGTTCATCAACGGACCGGTCGACGACACCGAGGATCTGACCGAGGAAGTCGCCATAGAGGAGGTGCCACAGGTGCTGTCGCCGATGGAAGCCGGTCCCGAGACGTAATGACAAACCCCGTCAGACCCCGTTGTTGCCGGCGCGGTGCTCGCTGATGAGCTGGTCGACCATCGCGGCTTTCCGATCCCGTTTCCTGGCTTTGGCGCGTTCGTGCCAGTCGTCGATGACCGCTTCAACGTCGTCTTCGCGGGCGACGGCGAGTTCGTCGACCTCCTGCATCGCGACGTCGTCGGCGGGCCCGACGGGGATCTCGTCCTCGAAGAGGATCTCGTCGGCGATCTCCGAGAGGCCGCCGTCTTTGAGGATCACGCGGGGGTCGAACTCGGCCATGAGTTCGGCTGTCGAGCGGCCCGCGCCGCTCGCATCACGAATGTAGACGACGTCGCCGCTTGCGATGCCATACTGGTCGTCGGCCTCGCGGATCGCGCCTTTCGTGAACTTCTCGACTACCTTGACCGGGACCAGTCCCTCTTTCTTCGCGGAGACGTCACTGAAATTCGAGTGATCGAGCTTCCAGAGGGCTTTCATCCGTTCGACCTTCTTCTCGAGTTCTTCAACCTGCTCGCGGGCCTCGTCACGTTCGCGCTCGAGCCGGTTTGCTTTCCGCTCTAACCGATTGACCTCGCGGTCTTTACGGACTTCCTTGCGCTCCTGACGGCGGGCACCGCTGAGGCTATTCTCGAGTTCGTTGATCCGTTCGTCGCGGTCTTCGACGCGCCCCTCGAGAGTTTTGACGTGTGATTGCAGTCGCTCGACCTGGCGCTCGAGGGATTTGATCCGCTTTTCTTCGGCGGTGAGCTCGCGGGGTTCGTGTTCGGTCGCGTCGTCGTCGCTGCTGCCCTCGTCGTCGCGCAGGTCCCGCAGGACGGCCTCGACGCTTTCCTCGCCGGCGACGACGCGGGCAGTGACTTCACCGCGGTCCATCCCCGGCGGGAGTTTGGCAGCGATGCGATCGAACTGGTCTTCGTGGGCGTCGAGGGCATAGAGGGCGGCGGCCATCGCGTCGCGCTGGTGGTCGTTCTCGTAGTGATGTTCGCGCGTGCGATGTTGTTTCTCGTCGATCGGCAGGTCCCGCGTGGGCGTCCAGGCGGCGGCGTCGAAGCTCCGGCGGAACTTCTCGACGGTTTCGGGGATCGGCGTCACGTCGGCCGCGACGATGATCGGCCGGCCGCGCTCGACGATCCACTCGATCACCTCGGCGGTGTCGCTGGTTCGGGAACTCCAGACGTCCAGCACCTCCCCCTCGAGGCCGACGATGGCGACGGCGGTCGTCGTCCCGGGGTCGATCCCCACGATGACGTGGTCGCGGCGTTTGACCAGCGGCTGGAACTCGATCCCATCGCGGCGTTCGCGTTCGATCTCGACGCGGACGTCGCCCGACCGGTTGCGCGAGACGGGGATGTCACTCGGGCGCGCTTCGACGGTGAAGACGGCGTTGGCGAAACCGCCGTAGGCCTCGCGGACGTCCCGCTCGTACTCGAGATTTGCCTCCTCAAGCGCGGACTCGACCTCGCGGGCCCGTTTCCGCACGGAACCGTGGATACGGCGGGTGTAGCGGTCCTCGCTCCAGCCGCCGCTGCCGGTCGAGCGTCCGCGAGAGACTTTGACCTCCGTCGTGTCGGTAAACGCCGAGACTTCGTGGCCGACGTTGTGGGCGGCCAGCCGGGCCGCGGCCTCGGCTTCTTGCATCGGATCCTTCCCGTAGGGGATGCCGTGGCGTTTCGCGACGCGAGACAGCGGCTCCGGTTGTTCGGCACCCGTTACCTGGACGAGCCGCGTGTCGGCAGGCAACGAGCCAAGAAAGTGGATCAGCTGGTCTTTGTCGGCGGCGAGTTCGTACATGTTGTCGGTTGCGACGATCGCCGGCTCCTCGTCGTCGATCAACCGCCTGAGTTTCCGGTGGGAGACGACGTCCCGGCTGACATCGTCGCCGTCGTAAACCGCCAGTGCGTACGATGGCGCGTCACCGCGCACGTCACCGCTCTGAATGTCGACACCGAAGACGACCGCATCGAGCGCACTCGTTCGCGTACTCACAGACACCTCTAGGAACGAGTCGGCTATAAATCCGGCGCGGAATTTCGGGTCGGGTTGTCGGCTGTCTTACGCGTCGTCGCTGTCGGGATAGGGAATCTCGAGTTTCTGCCCGTCGTCGGGGACACAGACGTTCTCGGCGTCGCCCGCGAAGACTTCGCGGGCCTGCTCGAGGTGGTCGCCCACATAGCCGGCGTACCGCGATGAGACGTGCATCAACGCGAGCCGGTCTGCGCCGGCCCGGTTGGCGATTTCGGCGGCCTGCCGGGCTGTCGAGTGGGCAGTGTCGGCGGCCCGCTCGGCGCTGTCGTCGGCAAACGTCGCGTCGTGGATCAACAGGTCGGGCTCGTCGGCGACCTCGATCGTCGCCGCCGTCGGTCGCGTATCGCCGGTGTAAACGATCGATCGGCCGGGTCGAGGCTCGCCGACGACCTGTTCAGGCTCGACGACGGTGCCGTCCTCGAGTTCGACGGCCTCGCCTTCGTGGAGCTTCGAGAACTTCGGGCCGACGGGGACGCCGAGTCCCTCGGCGCGCTCGCGATCGAATCGTCCCTTGCGGTCGTCCTCGACGAGTGCGTAGCCGACCGATCGGGTGTCGTGGTCGGACGCGAACGCGCGAACCTCGTATTCGTCGGCGCGGTAGGCGACGTCGCCGTCGCCGACCTCGTTGATCCGCACCGGAAACGAGGGGCGGTTCCCGAGGGCGTTGACGAGCGACTTGAGCTGGCGGCGTGTGCCGTGGGGTGTGTGGATCGCCAGCGGCTCCGTCCGGTCGTTGAAGGCCATCGTCTCGAGCAGCCCCGGAATCCCGAGGACGTGGTCGCCGTGGAGGTGCGTGACGAACAGGTGTGAGACCGAAAAGCCGGTCCCAAAGCGCATCATCTGGCGCTGGGTTCCCTCGCCGGCATCGAACAACAGTCCCTCGCCCTCACGAGCGACGAAGACGCTGCTCGGATTCCGTTCGGTCGTCGGAATCGCTCCGGCCGTCCCCAGAAACGTCACGCGCAGTGGCATCGGTCCATGCTCGGCGGGCCGTAGCTAAACCGGCTTCGATCGTCCGTATCCCTGAGCCGTGTCTCCATGCCCGTCGGCTCGAGCGAGGCGGTTTTGGACGCCGTTACTGTGGCGGGGTGTATTATAGAAGTGTCAAAACCTGCCATATAGCGCTCTCGCTGAAGAGCACCACCAGCTCCGGCCATGATGTCCGGCATTCAACCCGTCAATCACTCACCTCTCACTGAGCAGAACAAACGTTCTATGACTCTATCTTGGTAGGCAATACCAACCAACGTGTCGGCTGCGCTTACCAGCAGACGGATCGTCCGGGTCGACCCTTTGAACTATGTTACTGACTTGCAAACAGTCAGCGCGTTTTACGGTCGTCGAACCCGAAGCCAAAGGGGACGGCACTCCCAATGAGCTCGAGAGCGACGTTCGGGACGCTCAAGCAGATCGGTGCGATCGTGATCGCGATCGCGATCGTGATCGCGGCCGGGATCCTCGTCGGTCAGGCACCCGCCATCTTCGGCGTCGAGGAACAGCCGGAGGCATCGATTACGTTCGACGACCAGCGGGGCAACGGCACCAGCGTCACGATTCAGGACGTGACGCTTTCGGACGGCGGCTACGTCGTCATCACCGACGGCAGTGACCAGCCGCTTGCTGTCTCCGATCGGCTCGAGGCCGGCACTCACGAAAACGTGACCATCGAGCGTGAGGACGGCGCGAACCGTGACCTCGTCGGACAGCTCACTGCGACGGTCCATCAGGATACGTCCACCCAGGAGGGCTACGCCTACGAAGCCTCCGATGGCGAGGAAGACCAGCCCTATCTCGCGGATGGGTTCCCGGTCAGTGCCACCGCGACAGTGTTAAGCGGCGACAGCGCGGTCAGCAATTCGTTCGCCGTCGATTCGATCGACGCGCCATCGGCGGCGACCACGAACGAGACGATCTCCGTGAGCGCCCGGATCCGCAATCCGACGACGTTCCAGGCCCAACAGCCGGTTGAGGTCCGCATCGGCGGGGCCGTTTTCGCCCGACAGGTGTTCGAACTCGAGAGCGGCGAAGTTCGGAACGTGACCTTCGAGGTGGAGACGAACGGTGCACCAGCCGGTAACCAGTCGATCGGCGTCTACACCGAGGACGACGGCGAACTCGGTCAGATCGATCTCGAGTTCCACACCGATCCGGTCGTCGCGGTTGAAGCTGCGAGCAACGATAGCGTGACGGTCTCGGCGGCGACTCCAGCGGAGGGATTCGTCGCCCTCGAGCGCAACGGGACGATCCTCGGGACGAGCGAGCGACTCGACCCCGGCGAGCATGGGAACGTCACAATTGACCTGCCGGCCGACACGTCGATCGCCGCAGACGACGAACTGACGGCGACTCTCTATGCAGGTATCCCGGGCAACGTCGACGCGGCCACCCCGATCGAGTCCAGCGGCGAGACAGTACAAACGGTGTTCACGTTCGGAGCCGTGGCGGACGAGCCCGGTGACGGCGAGGCGTAATCGACCGATTCTTACCCGGTCCGACCCTACTCGCTGGCGATGGACGCGCCGCTGTGGACCGAAACCCACGCCCCGGAGCTGGCCGAGTTGCCACAGGACGACGCTCGCGAGTACCTACAGCGAGCCGTCGAGGAGCCACTGAATCTCCTCTTGCAGGGGCCGCCGGGAAGCGGAAAGACGGCCGCAGCGCGCGCACTGGCCCGTGAGGCCCACGACGATCCGGACAACGACTTCGTCGAGATCAACGTCGCCGACTTTTTCGGCCGGACCAAAACCGAGATCAAGAACGACCCCCGGTTCGAGCACTTCCTCGTCGGCCGCTCGTCGCTGTCCAAACGGGACATGATCAACCACGTCCTCAAAGAATCCGCGAGCTATGCGCCCGTCTCGGGTGGGTACACCACGATCTTACTCGACAACGCCGAGAACGTCCGCGAGGACTTCCAGCAGGCGTTGCGCCGGATCATGGAACAACACCACCGGACGACCCAGTTCATCGTCGCGACCCGCCAGCCCACCAAGCTCATCCCGCCGATCCGCTCGCGGTGTTTCCCCGTCTCGTTTCGCTCGCCGACTAGCGACGAACTCGTGACCGTCCTCGAGCGGATCGTCGAGCGCGAGGGAGTCGAGTACGACGCTGATGGCCTCGAGTTCGTCGCCGGCTATGCCGACGGCAACCTCCGACAGGCGATTTTGGCGGCCCAGACGACCGTCGAAGACGAAGGCGAACTCACGATGAGTGCGGCCTACGAGACACTCGGCGAGGTCGGCCTCGAAGACGAGATCGAGTCGATGCTCGATGATGCCGAGGCCGGCGACTTCACCGACGCTCGATCGACGCTCGACGACCTGCTCGTCGATGAGGGCCTTGATGGCACTGAGGTGCTCGAGTCGATCCTCGGTGTGGCTCGCAAGCGCTATCAGGGCGCACAACTCGCCCGGATTCACCGGCTCGTCGCCGACATCGAGTTCGAGATGCACGACGGAACCAGTGACCGCATTCACATCTCGCATCTGCTCGCCGAGTTGGGTCGTAACGCCGAATAGACGACTCTCGCGCCGTGATCGAAGCACCTTTCTCTGCGCTGGGGATGAGCACTCTGTATGCCAACGGTTCGTGAGACGCACATCGAGAACCGCTTTCGCGTGCAGCCAAACCACGCGAACAACAACGGGACGCTCCATGGCGGCAACCTGATGAAGTGGCTCGACGAGCTCGCCGGCATGGCGGCGATGCGATTCGCCGGCGAGACCTGCGTCACCGCGCAGGTCAACAGCCTCGCGTTCGAACGACCGATCCAGATCGGTGACACGGCACTGGTCGAGGCCTACGTCTACGATGCGGGGAAAACGAGCGTCCACGTCGCATTACGGGCCAAACGCGAGAATCCACGAACCGGCGAGACCGAAAAGACGACCGAATCCTCGTTTACCTTCGTCGCGATCGACGAGGACGACTCACCGGTTCAGGTTCCCGATCTCACCGTCGAAACGGATGAGGGCGAGCGACTCCGAAAGCGCGCTCTCGAGGCCGACTACTGACGCCTAGCTCTTCTCGAGTACCATCACGTATCGCGTCAGCGAGCGATGCACGCGGCGCTCGAAGACCGACTCGATCTCCCAGCCGGCCGTTCGCGCCTCACTCGCCCACGACCGATCCGCGACGACGACCGCCCGCGGGGCCACCCGCCGCGCTTCGGCGAGGGCACCCGCGACGAGGTCCTCGAGCCGATGGGTATCGATCTTCGACTGGCGGCCGTAGGGCGCGTCGAAGACGACGCCGTCGACTGCATTGTCGATCAGCGCCAGTCGGGTCGCATCGCCACGCCCGACGTGCCAGGTTCCGCGGTCGCAGCCGGTCGGCGAGGGCTCGTCGCGCTCGAGGAAGTGCCGTAAGTTCGTCCGCGCGCCGTCGGCCATCTTCGCTTGCGCGTCGGTGCCGATCACGTCCGCGCCGACGAGACCGGCCTCGACGAGCACGCCGCCAGTTCCGCACATCGGATCCAGGATTGTCGCCCCCGGTCGTGCGCCGGCGATGTTCGCAACGGCGCGTGCGAGCAGGGGATCCATGCTCCCGGGCTGGAAAAAGGGCTTGTCCGTCGGTGCGCGCGTTCCAAAATCGCGGACGCTCTCGGCCGTGAGCCAACCCAGCGCACAGACGGAGACCTCCTTTCCCGTAGGGGCGTCGCCGTTATCCTCGAGTGACTCGAGCACGCCGTCGTCGTTGCTCTTCTCGAGTGGCCCTTCAGCAAAGACGGCCCGCAGACAGTGGTCAGGATCGTCGAGATCCACCGCAAAGCCGCGATCGACCAGTACTTGTCCCAGTTCGCGTTCCGCGTGTTCGGTGCTTACGCCGCTGGTGCCATGGACGTCGGTCGCACGCACTGCGACCGTCCCCTCCCGGTCGATTGCGGCAGCCTCGAGGATGGCGCGTGCGCTCGCGAGATCGGCGTCACCTCGGCCAACGAGCTCGCTGGCACGATGGGTGTAAGCGAGCCCGCGAACGCGTGCGGGGACGATCGCGTCGGCGACGGCGAGCCCGGGTGCGATCCGGTCGACGCCGGTCGCGGCACTCGCCGCTTCGCGGGCCGCGAACGCATCGTCCTCACCACCTAACTCGAGCAGGTACACGGTCGATGGTGGCCGTCCCTCGCGTATGAGGCTGCCGTTTTCCCCGCTCGATACCGGTCGTATAAACCGGATATATCAGGTGGCGGCACCAACCTTTATAAACCTTAAATACGTCTTTTTAAGCGACTAATGACGGATCCGAAGGACACCATCAACATCGAAAACGTGGTGGCGTCGACCGGTATTGGACAGGAACTCGACCTCCAGAGCGTTGCAATGGACCTCGAGGGTGCCGATTATGACCCCGAGCAGTTCCCCGGTCTCGTCTACCGAACCCAGAACCCAAAATCCGCCGCGTTGATCTTCCGATCGGGGAAGATCGTCTGTACCGGCGCGAAAAGCACCGACGACGTCCACGAGAGCCTGCGGATCGTCTTCGACAAACTTCGTGAACTCCAGATTCAGGTCAACGAAGACCCAGAGATCGTCGTCCAGAACATCGTCACCTCGGCCGATCTGGGCCGCAATCTCAACCTGAACGCGATCGCCATCGGGCTTGGCTTAGAGAACATCGAGTACGAACCCGAGCAGTTCCCGGGGCTCGTCTACCGCCTCGACGAACCCGAAGTCGTCGCCTTGCTCTTTGGCTCGGGCAAACTCGTCATCACCGGCGGGAAAAAGCCCGAAGACGCCGAACACGCCGTCGACAAGATCGTCTCCCGCCTCGAGGATCTGGGACTGCTCGAGTAACGCCGTCGGGTCGGACTCACTCGAATCGACGCCACCAGCGCCCGCTCGTTCATACTGCCGGCCATCACGGAATCTCCCGTGATTGCACGTGAGTCGCTGTCGCCGGCGACACGGGGAGACAGCTGTGATCAGTCCTATCGAGCCCGTGTCGATAGTCTCGGCGATGTGTCGTCGATGTTCGACCGCCGTCGGTCTCGTCCTGTTGCCGTCTTGTGTGCTGTTGAATCTGGGGCAGCGAGCTATCGCCGCCCGTGACTGTTTACGAACGTCGTTCCTCTCGGATTCACCACTCATACTCTGAATAACCCTCGCTTTATCCGAATTATCGACCGTTCATTCTGCCTGTAGAGCGGCTGACTCGCCTGAATCGTGCCACATTCACTGAAACGACCGACCGCGTTTATCCGGTGTCTGATCCCTGACTCTCACGTGCCAATGACGATCCATTCAGATCGGTCGCTCGCCGTTTCGGAACGGTTTCCGCTCGGTAACAACGGCGTTATCGACCGTCGGTCGCTTCCGCGCGAGACGATCGACCGCATCGTCGATAGTGACCGCCGGCGGGAGGTGCTGCGCTGCGTGCTTGCGGCCGACGAGCCGGTTTCGGTCCGGCGGCTGGTGGCGACGCTTGCTGACGCCGAATACGATCCGACAGTCGGGACGCCGATTCACCAGCTTCGCCAGCGGATCCACGTCTCGCTGTGTCGGACGCACCTGCCGCTGCTCGCGGAACACGACATCGTGCGCTATGATCCGGCGCAAAACCTCGTCGCGCCGGGGGAACACGCATCGGCGTTCGAATCCCTGCTCGAACTCGACTCCGAATCGTCCGAGCAACCGATCGCCGCCCGACTCGAGTAGGGGCCTACTCGACCAGCCGCTCGATCTCGGTCACCAAAATATCGCTCGCGCCGGCCGCTTTGACGTCCGTAATCGTCTCGAAGACGTCCGTCTCGTTGACGACGGCATGGACCGCGACCTTCCCTTCGTCGTCCGTTTCATCGGCGATGTCCATGACCGTCGGTCCGCCAAGCCCTGGGATGACGTCGCGGACGTCGTCGAGTTCGGCTCGTGGCACGTTCATCATCAGGTAGCGCTTCCCTTCGGCGTGTTTGACCGAGGACAGCGCGGTCCTGACCTCTTCTATTTTCGGGTCATCGAGGACGTCGTCACGGCCGAACAGCCGCACCGAACTCGAGAGAACTTCGTCGACGATGGCCAGCCGATTCATCTTCAGTGTGGTGCCAGTGCTCGTGATGTCGACGATGGCGTCGGCCATCTCGACGTGGGGGGTAAGCTCAGTCGCGCCCGAAACCTCGACGATGTCGGGTTCGACGCCGGTGTCGGCGAAGAAATCGGCGGTGATATTCGGGAACTCAGTCGCGACGATCTTGCCCGCCAGATCGTCGACGGACGTGATGTCCCCGTCTTCGGGGGCAGCCAGGACGAGCCGACAGCGTCCGAACTCGAGGTCGAGCAACTCCTCGACGTTGTCTACGCGGGCCTCACAGACCTGATCGAAGCCGGTAATGCCAAGATCGGCCGCGCCGTCGGCGACGTACTCCGGGATGTCGGCTGCGCGGGCGAACAACACGGTGACGTCGGGATCGACCGTATCGGCGTAGAGTTTCCGGTCGGCTCCGTTTTCGAGATGGAGCCCCGCCCGCTCTAAGAGATCGATCGTCGGCTCGTGCAGGCGGCCCTTGTTGGGAACGGCGATTCGCATATGCCCGCCCTTGGGCGTCGGCGGGGAATTGTCTTTTCATCGGGGCAAACGGTCGCCACCGTCGACTGGGCAGTCACGCTCGAGGCGCGGGTCGGTGGCGTCGACCGCTGTTCCTTTCATCGACGCGTGCCTAGCCCGGCGTATGCTCGGTTCGCGAACCGCAACCGCCGTGGTGGGGCTGCTGGTGAGTCTCCTCGTGAGTGCCGTCCTCTGGTGGCGGTTCAATACGGTCGCGGTCTTTCTGTTCGTTCCCTTCGTTCCGTTTCTGTTCGGTCGGTCGGGACGAGCATCGTCGGAACCACCGGTTCGAACGTGTCCCGTCTGTGGGTTTCAGACGCGAGATCCGGCGTACGACTACTGTCCACGCGATGGGACGGCCCTAGAGCCGTCACACGCTGGCGAGTCGGCCTCAGCGTGAGCGATCCCGCTCGAGCGTTTCTCGGCGCTGTTCGTACTCCTCGTCGCTCAACTCGCCGCGGGCGTACGCGAGGCGAAGTTCCTCGAGTGCCCCATCGGAACCGTCGCTCGAGCCTGCAACAGCTCGGTAGAGGAGATAGCCGCCACCGATGATGGCGGCGACGAACAGCAGTTGCAGCAGGACACCGACGAGGGGCACCCAGCCGGGTGTCGTTCCACCACCCCACGTTCCGTGGCCCCACATGCCGCCCATCATCGGACCGAAGCCCATCATTCCGAACCCCATGAAGACCATCGGCAGCACAACGAGGACGCCGATGGCGATGAGGACGATCGTGACGAGTCGTGTCTCTGTCGTGTTTGCTGCCATGATTGCTCACCAGTGACGGATCGGATCGTCTCCATGAGATGATACGGTCTCCCGACTCAATGCGGTTCCCCCTTCGAATCCAATGTCCGCGAGCGACCGTATGTCGACGGCGTTCGTTCATCACGATCCTACTGTCCTGATCGAACTGTCCGTCATCGAAACTTGACATTCGCGGGTGTCCGCTGCGTGCTCGCGGTTCCGTGGGGGCGTCGCGTTTGGTCGACATAGCGGGTCGGGCGAGCGAGTGCTGTCTCGACCCAGCGAGAACTCGAGCGGCCACGGATTCGCGTTGACATTCAAACTCTGAGCGCCCGATCACTTTCGACTCACTCGCTCGAAACGGTAGCGACGCCGTGTTTCGAAGGGCAACCGCAATAGCCGATCCATCCGATAGCCTATGTATGGTGGTGACACCCCTCGAAGAGATTCTCGAGTCACTCCGGATCGGGCTCGGGTTCCTCTGGACAGCAGCCTGGGCGATCATCATGGGGCTCACGATCACGAGCCTCGTGCAGGTGTACGTCTCGAAGGAGCGAATGGCGCGGGTGCTCGGGGACGACGACCTCTCGAGTCTCGCGACGGCGACGGCGTTCGGCGCGGCGAGTAGCGGCTGTAGCTTCGGTGCGGTCGCTATCGGCAAGGGGCTGTTCGCAAAGGGCGCACACGTAGTGAATTTCCTTGCGTTCATGTTCGCGTCGACGAACCTCATCGTCGAACTCGGCCTGATGATCCTGATCCTGCTGGGCTGGGAGTTCCTCGTTGCGGAACTGCTCGGTGGACTCGTCCTTATCGCAGTCATGGCGCTCATCGTCCGGCTGACCCTCCCGGAGACGCTGTTCGACGACGTTCGTGCGGAACTCGTCCAGCGCGAGCACGACCACGGCGACATGGTTGACCCGACGTGTGGGATGGAGGGGTCCGACGAACACACGATCGTCACTGACGGCGGCGAGACGCTGCAGTTCTGTTCCGAGGGCTGTCTCGAGACCTATCGGCAGCAGACAGCGGGCAGCGGCACGTGGAACGACGACCTCCGCTCCTGGGGTGGCTGGTACAAACTCGGGAACCAGTACCGCAAGGAGTGGTCGATGATCTGGACGGATGTCGTCGCGGGCTTTCTCATCTCGGGGTTCGTGATCGTGTTCGTCCCACAGTGGGTCTGGAACGCGCTGTTCCTCGAGGGCGATAGGCTCTTGATCACCGCCGAAAACGCGATCATGGGCGTCGCGATTGCCGTTATCAGTTTCGTCGGGAGCATGGGCAACGTCCCGTTCGCCGTCGCGCTCTGGGGCGGCGGCATTAGCTTCGCTGGCGTCATCGCGTTCGTCTACGCCGACCTCATCACGATTCCGGTTCTCAATGTCTACCGGAAGTACTACGGCTGGGCGGTCATGCTCTACATCCTCGGCGTCTTCTTCGTGACGATGGCCTTCACCGGGTTTCTCATGGAGTTGCTCTTCGACACGCTCGGCATCGTCCCGAACCTGGCCGGCGGTGAGACGGCGACCGAGCAAACGTACTTCGCGGTCGATTACACCTTCTATCTCAACCTTGTCGCGTTTGCACTGTCGGGCGTGCTCCTATACGTATACCGCCGCGGGCTCGGCGCGCCCGGGCAGTACCGCGATCCCGTCTGTGGGATGCGCACCGACGATGACGGCCCACGCACCACGTACGACGACGAGACCTACTACTTCTGCTCGACTGCCTGTAAGCGGGCGTTCGAGAACGAGCCTGCCGAATTTGCAGACACCCCGCCGCGCATTTCGGATATCGACCAGTCACACGAGCATCACTGATACAGACGGCTGTCAGTCAGTGCCGGCACCCCCGCGATGGCCGCGAGTGCGCTGGACCAGTAGAAAACTAGTGCTGCGTCGCTCAACTCGAGTCGGTGTGGTGCCTACGCTGACGCGTCGTAGCCGGCCTCGTCGACCGCGCTGACGAGGTCCTGGGTCGCCGCGTCGCCTTCGACGGTCGCCTGCGCTGCGTCCAGGTCGACTGCGACCGACTCGACGCCCTGAACGGTCGCGAGTGCCTCTTCGACGCGCTGTTGGCAGTGTTCACACGACATTCCGTCGACGGTGATCGTCTGGCTCATACGGCCGTGTCCGGACGCCCGATGTTTGTACATTACTACTTTCTATTCCAAAGCGAGCACGATCGAAACCTTCGATCCGAAAGCAGCAGACGGTACGCTCTTTGCTACCGAGCACCAACTGGCAGTATGCGCGACCTCGACGAGACCGACATGGAGATCCTGCGGCTGCTGGCCGAGAACGCGCGCCGCCCGTACAGTGAAATCGCCGAGCAGGTCGGCCTTTCCGGACCGGCCGTCTCCGACCGCGTCGAGCGCCTCGAGGCGGCGGGTGTCATCAACGGCTTCACCGTGGATGTCGATCAGTCACAGCTTCGGGCGGGCGTTCCGGTGTTCGTTCGGGCGACCGTTCCGCCGGGTGCTGTCGGTGCGTGCAAGGCAGCGCTCGTCGACGCCGATGCGGTCGAACACGTGTTCGTCACCGCCGACGGCAACTGCTGGTTCTATGCACGCGCACAACTTCAGCGGGTCCACGAGTGGCTCGAGGGGCTGTTTCCCGTCGACGGCGTCGACTACGAGGTGACGCTGATCGACGACGCCGAATGGACGCCGTCGCTCGACGGAGCAGCATTCGCGCTCACCTGTGTCGAGTGTGGCAACACCGTCGACAGCGAGGGCGAGTCGACCCGTATCGACGGCGAGATGTACCACTTCTGTTGTCCCTCTTGTCGGAGCCGGTTCGAACAGCGATATGACCGGCTCGAGGAGGGTGTTTGACTTTCGATTCGAAAGAACTGATCGCGTTGAACTTTGGGTTTCGACCAGTAAAGCGGGTAAGTCGCCACTCCCTAGGAATCAGTAATGAGTACCCGGACTGCACACCTGGACATCCGGGGCATGAGCTGTGCGAACTGTTCGCAGGCGATCGACGATGCCCTGGAGTCCACCGACGGCGTACACGAGGCGAGTATCAACTTCGCAACCGACGAGGGGTCCGTCGAGTACGACCCCGACCAGGTATCGCTCGCGACGATCTACGAGACGATCGACGACGCCGGTTACCACGCCGAGCGCGCCAGCCGGTCGATCGGCATCACGGACATGAGCTGTGCGAACTGCGCCGAAGCCAACGAGACGGCACTCGAGTCCGTCCCCGGCGTCATCGACGTGGAGGTCAACTACGCGACCGACGAAGCCCAGGTCGAGTACAACCCCGTCGACGCCTCGCTCGAGGACCTCTACGCGGCAATCGAGAACGCGGGCTACATGCCCGTCCGCGAGGAGGACGGTGGCGACGACGGACAGTCGGATCAGGAGCGCCGTGACGCGGCGCGACAGGCCGAAATCAGCAAGCAGCTTCGGCTGACCCTGTTTGGCGCGGTGCTGTCGGCTCCGTTCCTGTTCTTCCTCGCAAATCGGTTCTTGCTCGGGGGCGCGTACGTTCCGGAGACGATCTTCAGCGTTAGTTTCGGCTGGGTCGAATTCCTGCTCGCGACGCCGGTCTACGTCGTCCTCGGTCGCGAGTTCCTCGCGAACTCGTATACGGCGCTTGCGAAAAATCGCACTGCCAACATGGACGTGCTGATCGCGCTGGGGTCGTCGACGGCGTATATCTACAGCCTCGTCGTCCTGCTTGACCTCCTCGCGGGGAACCTCTATTTCGACACCGCCGCGATGATCCTCGTGTTTATCACGCTGGGCAACTACCTCGAGGCCCGCTCGAAGGGCCAGGCCGGCGATGCGTTGCGGAAACTCCTCGAGATGGAGGCCGAGACGGCCACGCTGGTCGACGACGACGGCAACGAAGCGGAGGTCCCACTCGAGGACGTCGCGGTCGGCGACCGAATGAAGGTTCGACCGGGCGAGCAGGTGCCGACCGACGGCGTCGTCGTGGACGGCCAGTCCGCGGTCGACGAGTCGATGGTAACCGGCGAGTCCGTCCCCGTCGAGAAAGAGTCGGGCGACGAGGTGATCGGGTCGACGATCAACAAAAACGGCGTGCTGATCGTCGAGGCGACGAAAGTCGGCGCGGACACCGCCCTGCAGGGGATCGTCCAGACGGTCAAGGAGGCCCAGGCGCGCCAGCCGGAGATCCAGAACCTCGCCGATCGTATCTCGGCGTACTTCGTCCCCGCGGTCATCCTCAACGCGACGTTCTGGGGACTGATCTGGTTCCTCTTCCCCGAGACGCTGGCCGGCTTCGTCGGCGCGTTGCCGCTGTGGGGGCTGGTCGGCGGCGGCCCGGCGGCGCTCTCGACGTTCGAGTTCGCGATCGTCGTCTTCGCTTCGGCCGTGTTGATTGCCTGTCCCTGCGCGCTCGGACTGGCGACGCCTGCGGCGACGATGGTCGGCTCTACGCTGGGCGCGCAAAACGGCGTCCTGTTCAAGGGCGGTGATATCTTGGAGCGCGCGAAGGATGTCGACACCGTCGTCTTCGACAAGACCGGGACGCTGACGACCGGCGAGATGACGCTGACCGACGTGGTCGCCCTCGAGGGCAAGGCTGCGGCGACCGACGGCGGCGACCCGGCGACTGACGGTGGCACGCTGACCGCCCGCCCGTCCCTCGAGGACCACGAGGTGCTTCGCCTTGCGGCCAGCGCCGAGCGCAACAGCGAACACCCGCTTGCACAGGCGATCGTCGAGGGAGCCGAGGACCGCGGCCTCGAGCCCACTTCCCCCGACGAGTTCGAAAACGTCCCCGGGCATGGCGTCCGGGCGACTGTCGAGGGTCGCGAGGTGCTGGTCGGAAATCGTCGGTTGCTCGAGTCGGAAGCTGTCGACCCTGCGCCCGCAGCCGACGAGATGGAACGCTTAGAGCGTGAGGGCAAGACCGCAATGTTGGTCGCGGTCGACGGCGCGGTCGCGGGCGTGGTCGCGGACGCCGACACGGTCAAGGACAGTTCGGCCGATGCGGTCGCGGCCCTGCAGGAGCGTGATCTCGATGTGATGCTGATCACCGGAGACAACGAGCGGACGGCCCGTGCCGTCGCCGAACAGGTCGGGATCGACCCCGACAACGTCCGGGCGGGTGTCCTCCCCGAGGACAAGGCCGACGCGGTTGAGGATATCCAGTCCGACGGACGGAAGGCCATGATGGTCGGCGACGGCGTCAACGACGCACCCGCACTCGCGGTCGCGTCCGTCGGCACTGCCATCGGCTCGGGGACCGACGTGGCCATCGAAGCGGCGGACGTGACGCTGATGCGTGACGACCCCCTCGACGTGGTGAAGGCAATCCGAATCTCGCAGGCGACGCTGGACAAGATCAAGCAGAACCTCGTCTGGGCACTTGGCTACAACACGGCGATGATCCCGCTTGCATCGCTTGGCCTGCTCCAGCCGGTGCTCGCGGCCGGCGCGATGGCGCTGTCGTCGGTGTCGGTCCTCTCGAACAGCCTGCTGTTCCGCCGATACACGCCTGACCACGACTACCGGCTGTTCGGTTGGCTTCGGCGCTGATCGGCTCGAGCCGACTGCTTCTGTACTGTCGATCCGCCTGCAAAATAGCGTTCGAGTCGGGCGGCGAGTGAGGTGCCACCGCTGTTAGCGTCGACGGCTCACACCGTGCGTTCTGTGACGACTGTCGGTCGCGTTAGCCCTGCTGTGGTGGTGTATCCGTGGGCTGCTGTCCACCGTTGTCCGCCTGCGTTGCGTCGGCTTCGTCTCCCGTCTTGTCATCCTGCTGCTCACCGTTCGCCGATTCGTCAGGCTGCTGCTCGTCGACATCGTGGATCTCGACGTCGTCGCCCGTTCCGCTCTCGGCAATCACTGGCTTGAGAATGTACTTCCCGCTCTTGCCGGCTTTGTGGGGTGCGATGTCGTAGACGAAGTCGACCGATTCGTTGTTGCCGATGGTAAACGTCGTGTGCAGCTGGAGCTTTTCGCTCGGCAGTTTCACGCGCGTCTCCGTGCCATCGGTCAGGATACCCTCGGTGTCATCGACGTAGACGAAGACGGTCTCGTACTCGCCGGCGGGCAGTTCGAACTCGTCGATCATGGACGCGTTTGCGCCTTTCAGTTCGGTGAGGTCGACGGTCGTTTCGTTGACCTCGCGTTCGATCCACTGCTCGTCGGCCGCGCTGTCATCACTGTCGTTCTCGGCTGTCTCGTTGGTTGGCGTTTCGGTCGTCGATTCGTTGCCGGCGCTGTCCGAGTCAGTCTCCGTGACGTTGCCGTCGGTCTCGTTCGTCGCGTCGGCGGTCACGTTGCCGGTCTTCTTGAATCCGACTTTCGTGATCGTCACGTTGAGGTGCTCGAAGTCATCGATCGCGTTCGGCTCGTCGCTGACGTAGAACGCGGCCGTTCCCGTCCCGCCGCTCGAGTCCGTCATCGAGCCATCGTCGTTCGTTCCCGGGTCGCCGCCCATCCCACCGGCACAGCCGGCGATGGCGACGAGGGCTGCCACCAATACGAGTTGGATTGTGCGTCTTTTCATACCCGAGCACAGTCACTTGCTCGAGAAAAAGGGGGACGACGATTCGATCCGTTCACAATCGTTCAACAGCTTATAAACTGGATAAACGGACCCGATTACGGGGACGCCCCCATCGACTCGAGCCGGTCGGCAAACAGCACCTCGAGCAACGCGGGCGTGATAAAGGCCTCGACGACAGCGGCGACGACGAGTAAGAGCCAGCCTGCGAGGACGAGCAGGCCGGTTCGGTAGAGATAGCGCTTCGTGACGATCGAATCGCGGGTTCCTCGAATACGCTGGCCGACCCGGTAGAGCAGCCGGAAGCCGATGCCGGCGGCAATAAAGAGTGCAGGCAGTTCGAAGATCCCGTGAGGAAAGAGGCCGACGAGGATGTAACCGACGCCGACACTGCCAGCGATAAAGGCACCGACGTTCCCGACGATGATCCCGTTGAACACCATCGCCCAGGCCGTCAGGAGCCCAAGCGTCAGGACGCCAAGGATCGACAGCAGGTACGCCCGGCTGTTGTTGACGAGCAAGAACTGTGCCAGTTCGAGCCGGCTCCGGTCGCTGATGTCGGGAAACAGCGGTTCGCCGACCACCTCTTGGATGATCTCGAGCAAGTTGTAGCCGGCGACCATGAGCGCGATGCCGACGACGATCCCGACCGCGAACAGGCCGGCGGCGAAGCCGACGTACCGGCTGTGTTCGTCCCACGCGTCGGCGAGCGCGGCACGCGGTGGATACCCGTTGCTGGCACGCTCGCGCTGGGTTCGATTGTCCATACGGTCTTGTTATCGAAATAACCAATAAACCCCGCGGCTCGGCTCGTCGCGGTCCATCGACAGGCTAAGGCCGCCCGACGAGAATCAAAAGTCAATGACGACGCTTGCGATCACCGACGGACAGGTCCTCCGGCCTGATCTGACGGTGACGGCCGCAGACGTACTGGTCGATCAGGACACCGGCGAGATCCGCGAGATCGCCCCCGAACTGGCGGCCGACGCCGACGAGACGCTCGACGCCGCCGGCTCGCTCGTGACGCCGGGGTTCGTCAACGGCCACTGCCACGTCGCGATGACGCTCTTGCGAGGGTACGCCGACGACAAACCGCTCGATGCGTGGCTCCAGGAAGACATCTGGCCTGCCGAAGGCGAGATGACCCCCGAGGACGTTCGTGTCGGGGCCGAACTCGGCTTGCTCGAGCTGATCAAATCCGGAACAACCGCCGTTGCGGATATGTACTTCCACGTCCCCGAGGTCGCCGCGGCGGTCGAGAACGCCGGCATTCGGGCGCGACTCGGCCATGGCATCGTCACCGTTGGGAAAGACGACGAGGCCGCCCGCGAGGACGCCCAGACGAGCCTCGAGATCGCCCGCGAGTACGACGGCGCAGCGGACGGCCGAATCTCGACGGCGTTCAAGCCTCACTCGCTGACGACCGTCGGGAGCGAGTATCTCGAGGAGTTCATCCCCAAAGCGCGCGAGGCGGGAATCCCGGTTCACTACCACGCCAACGAGACCGAAGCCGAAGTCACGCCGATCGTCGAGGAACACGGACAGCGGCCGCTCGAGTACGCCGCCGAGCACGGAATGCTCGAGCCCGAGGACTTCGTCGCCCACGGCGTCCACGTCGACGACCGCGAGATCGAGTTGCTCGCGGAGGCCGGCACCGGCGTGATCCACTGTCCGGCCTCGAACATGAAACTGGCAAGCGGGATGGCACCCATCCAGCGTATGCGCGAGGCCGGCGTCACCGTCGGCCTCGGTACCGACGGCGCAGCCTCGAACAACGACCTCTCGATGCTGGACGAGGCCCGCGACGCGGCCATGCTTGGCAAACTTGCCGCCGACGACGCCAGCGCGGTGCCCGCCGAGGCAGTCGTCGAGATGCTCACGCAGGGTAGCGCCGACGCGATCGGCCTCGAGTCGGGCCGGCTCGAGGAAGGCGCACCGGCCGATTTCGCCGTGATCGACCTCGAGCAACCTCACCTCACCCCGCCACACGACCTCGTCAGTCACCTCGCCTACGCGGCCGCGGCGTCGGACGTCCGCCACACCGTCTGTGACGGACAGGTGCTCATGCGCGACCGCGAGGTGCTGACACTGGACGAACAGGCGGTTCGCGAGCGCGCGCTCGAGGCAGCCGAGGCGCTGGCCGCTCGCGTCGACGGTTGACGCCGGTTCAGTCCAGATCTCTGAACGAAAACTGAACACTCAGATTTTGTTATAAACGTTTAAACCGTCTCTCAGGCTGTTTCGCTCGAGTCGAAAACGCCGAGAACTGCCGGGTGGGTTTATTCACGAACGCTTGAATGTCGTGGACGAGATGAAACGAAACCGATTGTTCGTGGTGGCGTTGGCTACCGCGATGATCCTGTCTGTGGCCGCCCCGCTGGGAACAGTGTCGGCGGCGGCAGCCAGTAATGACGCACCGGCTGATGAGATTGACGAACTGAACGTATCCGTCGAGGACACCCTCGTAACGGTGACGTCGAACGAGAGTCCAGTCGAGAACGCGAATATTACCCTGACGACACTCGACGAGAACGTCTCGTACGAGGGCGCAGACGGGAACTATACGACCGACGTCGACGGTACGGTCGACCTCCCCGCACCAAATACGACGGTCGACGTGGAGATCAAGGCGGAGTACGGGAACGCCACGGAGACGACGACGGCAACGCTCGAGCCCGATGGATTACAAACGCTGGACGTGTCTGTTGACGATACCGTCGTGACTGTCACGTCGAACGAGAGCGCAGTCGCGAACGCGACCGTCAACGTGACGCCGGTCGACGAGAACGCGACCTACGATGGCGCGGGCGAGTATCAGACCGACACCAACGGCACGGTCGTTCTTCCCGAACCCACGGAAACGGTCGACGTGACGGTCGCTGCGTCGTACGAGAACGTCTCCGGTGAGCTGCTCACCGCTGAGACCGAGACGACGCTCTACTCCGGCCTCGTGGTCGCCGTCGAGCAGGACAACGATGACGTCACCGTGACGGTCACGGACAACGAGAGCGCGGTCGCAAACGCGACGGTCAATGTCTCGACTGTCGACGAGACCGTGTCCTACACTGACGAGGGCACGTACACGACGGACGAGAACGGCACGGTGAGCCTGTCCGCGCCGTTCGAGAACGATAGCGTCGAGGTCGCCATTACCGCGACGACCGACAGCAAATCCGCCGAGACGACGGCGACGCTCGAGGCTGCCGAGTACGAGAACTTCGGCTCGCTGGTCTCCGCGTTCGTTGAGGAGCAGGAAGAGGAAACCCGATCTGACACGACGCGTGGCCTTCGGATCGCGAACTTCGTCGTCGAGCACAACCCGGGTAACGCACCGGACCACGCCGGTCCACCGGGCCACGCTGGCCCGCCGGGCGACGATGATGACGAGGACGAGGAAGACGAAGACGACGACGACAAGCGAGGCCCACCGGAACACGCTGGCCCGCCGACTGACAGCGACGACGAAACCGAGGACGACGAAGGCGATGCCGTAGAAGACGACGATGACGACAAGCGAGGCCCACCGGAACACGCTGGCCCGCCGACTGATAGTGAGGACGAAGAGGACGAGGA
This sequence comes from Natrinema hispanicum, assembly GCF_004217335.1. GTDB lineage: Archaea > Halobacteriota > Halobacteria > Halobacteriales > Natrialbaceae > Natrinema > Natrinema hispanicum. The sequence goes on along the minus strand of NZ_SHMP01000003.1, from coordinate 642,956 downwards.
CGACGAAGACGACAGCGACGACACCGAAGACGCCGATAGCGACGACGAAGACGACGACAGCGAGGATAGCGACGACGAAGAAGATGGCGATGACAGCGAGGATAACGAGGACGAAGACGACACCGAAGATACCGATAGCGAGGACGAAGACGACACCGAAGACGCCGACAGCGATGACAACGACGACACCGAAGACGCCGATAGCGATGACAACGACGACGGCGACGACGGCGGAAAGAACGGAAACCGCGGCCCGCCAAGTCACGCCGGTCCGAAGTAATACCCCAGTCGATCTGCGTTCAAACGACTGACGCTGACACACGGTCTGTCAGCCATCGCCGGTATTGAACCACGATCGCGGTGCTCGCCACCTGACCGTGGCCGCCCCGATCGATCAGGCACGTAGTAATCGCGGCTCACCCACCGTTTTCGCCGTTCATTTTGACTCCGCTAGAGACACGTCTCTCCTGTCACGTTCGAACCGCCGTCAGAAATCGGTCGCCGGAACGGTTCGGTAGCGTTTTTGCCCCGCTCCCACTCAATCGACCCATGACCGACACCGAGTATCCCCCGATCAGCGAGCAACTGGACGATCTCGAGTCCGCTCGCACGGAGGGACGCCGGAAGATGGACTGGGCAGCCCAGCACATGCCGATTCTCGAGCACGTCCGCGAGGAGTTCGTCGCCGACCAGCCCTTCGAGGGCGAGCGTATCGCGATGGCGATGCACGTCGAGGCGAAGACGGCGATCTTAGTCGAGACGCTCGCGGAGGGCGGCGCGGAGGTCGCCGTCACCGGCTGTAACCCGCTCTCGACTCACGACGACGTCTCGGCGGCGCTGGATACCCACGAGAACATCACCAGCTACGCCAAACGCGGCGTCGACGATGACGAATACTACGATGCCATCGAGGCTGTCATCGCCCACGAGCCGACGATCACTGTCGACGACGGGATGGACCTCGTTGCGGCGATCCACGAGGACTACCCCGAACTGATCGACGGCATCATCGGTGGGGCAGAGGAGACCACCACCGGCGTCCACCGCCTGCGTGCGATGGACGACGACGGGGCGCTTGACTACCCCGTTTTCGCGGTCAACGACACGCCGATGAAGCGGCTCTTCGACAACGTCCACGGCACCGGCGAGTCCTCACTGGCCTCCATCGCCATGACCACGAATCTCTCGTGGGCCGGCAAGAACGTCGTCGTCGCCGGCTACGGCTACTGTGGCAAGGGCGTCGCGAAGAAGGCAGCGGGCCAGAACGCGAACGTCATCGTCACCGAAGTCGAGCCCCGCCGCGCGCTCGAGGCCCACATGGAAGGCTACGACGTGATGCCGATGGACGAGGCCGCCGAAATCGGTGACGTCTTCCTGACGACGACCGGCAACCGCGACGTCATCGTCGAGGAGCACTTCGAGAAGATGCAAGACGGCGTCCTACTCGCCAACGCGGGTCACTTCGACATCGAGATCGACCTCGAGGCGCTCGACGACCTCGCTGTGGATCGCTACGAGGCCCGTGACGGCGTCGAGGCCTACGAACTCGCAGATGGCCGCCGGCTGAACGTCATTGCCGAAGGCCGCCTCGTCAACCTCGCTGCGCCGGTCTCGCTTGGCCACCCCGTCGAGGTCATGGACCAGTCGTTCGGTATTCAGGCCGTCTGTGTCCGTGAACTGATCGAGAACGGTGACGCCTACGACGCTGGCGTCCACGACGTGCCCGACGATCTCGACAAAGAGATCGCCGAGATCAAACTCGAGGCAGAAGGCGTCGACTTCGACTCGCTGACCGAGACCCAGCGCGACTATATGGGAAGCTGGGATCACGGGACATAAGATCGGCTAGCAGCGGATCGCGCCGGATATCGGGAGTTATCAGCGGCGGATCGCGGACTCCACGCACGAAAGACGAGCGCCACGTGCTCATACGGTCTGCTGTCAGTCATTTTCGGTGCACCTGCGACCCGTCCTGCGGCTGCACCGGTACATCGGTACAGCAGACCGTATCAGTCGTCGTGTCCAGAAGCGCTAGCGTCGGCCTCGGTGACGACGAACACCAGACTGCCGTCCTCGAGGCCGCCGAGCCGAACTCGGACCGGGAACGTCACACCCGTCCGTCGCTGGCCGGTGCAGGTACCGGTCCACCGCCATCCCTCCCCGACGGTCGGCAATGCCACCGACTCGAGGTGAGAAACGGCGTCGTCGGTAAACAGTTCTTGCCACGGGGTGCCGACGAGCTCGTCATCGTCGGCACCGAATTGCATCCGAAGCGACCGACTCGCAAACTGGATTCTGCCAGTGGGATCGACGAGTGCGACCGCGTCGCCAGTGAGTTCGACGCTCGCAAGCGACCGCTTCGAGAGGGATGTCAGTCGGTGACGCTCGAGGAGGTCGGTGATGCAGGTAACGAGTCGCTCACGTGGTTCGTCGCGGCCAACCACGGCGGTCCACTCGTACGTGCGGACCGCGCGCATGAGAGGGGGCGTCACCTCATCAGCGAGGACGACGACCGGGAGCGCCGGCGTGTCGGTTTTGACTGTCTCGAGCCAGCCGACGTGCTCGCCCGATCTGTCGGTAGCGGCCACGTCATCGCTGGTCATGCCGCTGTTGTCCGTCACAGTTGACGGGACGAGGAGACAGTCGATCTCGTCGACGCTGGACCGTGCGACCGCGAGCGTGGCGGCCGTCTCGATGATCACTGGTTCGTCGTCGAACGCGCGTTCGATGTGGTCGCGGTCGCGTTCCTGATCGACGACGAGGAGGGTCCGCTGTGTCTGCTGCCCTCGAACGGATGGCTCGATCCCTGCTGCTGGTGGGACGAGCATTCAGAGCACCTCCGGTCTCGGATCGCTCGGCACGCCCGGCGAGACGGGAGCGGCGCTGTTTCCAGCAGCCGTCTCCTGCCGGACTCGACTGGGGCCGGTCGACTCGACTCGCGGCTTATCGACTGTCATGGACGGTTCCATCGACCATGATGGTGCCGTCGCCTCGAACCTCGACGCGTGCGTCACCGTACTCGAACGTGACGCGGATGTCGTCGCTCGAGTCGGGTTGGAATAGTCGATCGAGTGCCTCGGGATCGACGGTATTGTACAGCGGGTCGAGTTCGCTCGGGGTGGTGTCTGTCGCGTCTGCGAGGGCTTCGACGACGCGCAGACTGATCGAATCGTTGTGATAATCGAGTGTGGCTCCGGACATCTTGGCTTGACTAATACGATCCGTCGGTATCGGCTTGCCCGTTATACACGTAATTTCGCTGCTGCCCCAACACTACGTGTATAGCGTCTCGGAGATCGACGTCGTTCACCCGCTGTTCGCTCCATATCGCGGCCCGAACGTGTGGTAGACGTCCAAAATCCGCCGACACTGCGGCCCCAATGGTTTGTACTCGAGCAGCACCGTAATGATGATATTGAGATGGGTATGAAATAAACCGCGCATATCATTGTCAGTCATTCCATAGGCGTACCATGGACTGGACTGCGGTTCAGAGCGGACTGCTCGCGGACGACACGAGACGGTCGCGTGCAGTTTTGCTCGGCGTGATCGGTGTTGCAGTCTGGATCGTCGCTGGCCTCTTGGTTTCCGGATTTCACGGCGGTGGCACGCAGACGGGACCCGGACTGCTCGTCGTGGGTCTTGCCGCACGGAGCGGCTCCGATCGAACGAATGACCTCGAGCGGCTCACCGACGCGCTTCGGCAGTTCACCTCTCGACTCGAGGACGAGTCTTCACTGTCCGAGTCCGAACAGGCTGTACAACCGCCAGCCGTCGACGGCCCGATCGACGTTACGATCGATCGAGACGACGAACTCGGACGGCTCTCCGAGACCGTCACCGACCTGACGGCCGCGGTTTGTGACCGCGAGCGGCGACACGCCGAGAGCGAACGGTATCGCCAGGAACTGTACCGGATCACGTCCGATCCGAACACGGACGACGAGACGAAGATCCGTCGTCTGCTCGAGTTGGGCTGTAAGCGGCTCGGTCTCGAGACCGGGTTCGTCTCCCGAATCGACGAGTCGGCCGACCGATACGAGATCGAGACGGCCGTCGGACACGCTGCCGATCTCGAGGGGACGGTGCTTGATCTCTCGGCGGTCTCCTGTCACGACCTGTTCGAGTCGGACGAGGTTCGGGGGACCAATGACGCCAGTGCGGTCAAGTGGGCAGACCATCCGATCGCCGACGAACTCGATGTCAACTGCCGTCTCGGTGGTCGGATCACTGTCGAGGGCGACCACTGTGGAACGATCTGCTTTCTCGACCGCGAACCCCGAGAGCGACCGTTTACACCAGCCGAAACGGCTTTCGTAGACTTGATCGCTCGGTGGGTGAGTCAGACGTTCGAACGTCCGCACCTACGTCCAGCGACTTCGGGAACGGGAACGCCGTCTCGAGCGGGCACAGGCGTTTACCGACGATATGCTGGACGCGGTCGACGACGTCGTCTATCTCCTCGAGGAGGACGGCACGGTACGCCAGTGGAACGAGAGTCTGTGCGAGACGACGGGGTATACCGACGCCGAGGTCGAGTCGATGCATGCACTGGAGTTCTTCGACGAGGCAGCCTACGACCAGATTACGAACTCGATAGATGAAGTCCTCGAAACCGGGTCGACACGTATCGACGTCCCGATCGTAACTAGCGATGGTGAGCAGATTCCTTACGAGTTCGTCGCGTCGACCCTCGAGAACCCGGCGGGCGAGCAGGTCATCGTCGGTGTCGGTCGCGACGTCAGCGAACGCTTGGAGAAACAGCGGCGACTCGAGCGATACGAGCAGTTCACCACCGACGTTATCGATGCGTTAGACGACGTGTTTTATGTCCTTGACGAAGACGGGGCGCTCAAGCGCTGGAACGAGACGCTGGTCGAGGTATCGGGGTATTCGGACGCCGAAATCGACGACATGCACGCCCTCGAGTTCTTCGACGAGGACGATCGGGACGTGATCCGCGGTTCGATCACCGAGGCCTTCGAGACGGGCGAGACGCACATCGAAGCGGCGCTGCAGACGAAAGCGGGCGAGCGGATTCCCTACGAGTTCGTCGCGTCGGTGCTCGATGATCCCGACGGCAACCCCGTCGAGGTCGGTATCGGTCGGGATATTTCCGAGCGAAAGGCAAAAGAGCGCCGGCTTCGCGAACGCGAGGCCCATCTCGAGCGGACGACGCATCTGTTAGAGCAGTCCCAGCGGCTGGCGAACGTGGGTGCGTGGGAACTCGACATGACCGACGCTTCCGCCGACGTTCGGTGGACTGATGAGGTCTACCGAATCTTTGGGCTCTCATCTGATCAGGAACTCGATCTCGATCGTGTATTCGAATACATCGCACCTGAAGATCGATCGCGGCTCAGCGAGGTGATCGACCGCGCGATCGAGGACGGTGAGGCGTACGATATCGAAAACCAGATCATCACAGCGGATGGCAACCGCCGCTGGATCCGCAGTATCGGCGAGCCCGTTCGGGACGACGGCGAGATCGTCGCGCTTCGCGGCGCGGCCCAAGATATTACCACGCGCAAGGAGCGCGAACGCGAACTCGAGCGCGCCGAGACGATCATTCAAGCACTCGACGAGGTGGTATATACGATCGACGCGGACGGGAACTTCCAGTTCGTCAACGATGCGCTGACACAGATCATTGGCTACGACCCAGACGCGTTGATCGGCGAACACGTCTCGACGGTGATGGCTGCCGAGGACATCGAGACGGCACAGAACCGCATTCGAGACCTACTCAGCGAAAACGAGCCATCAGAGACGTTCGAGATGGTCCTCGAGACCGTCGACGGCGAGCTGATCGACGTCGAAAACCACATGGCGCTGTTGCCGATGGACGACGGCAAGTTCACCGGGACCGCCGGCGTCATCCGTGACATCACCGAGCGCAAGGAACGCGAGCGTCGCCTGGAAACGACGAGCGCCCGACTCGAGGCACTGTTCGAGAACTCCCCCGACATGATCAACGTGCTCGATACTGAGGGGACGATCGTCGACGCCAATCGCCGGCTTGCGGACGCGCTCGGCTACACCACCGACGAGCTGCTCGGCACGAAGATCTGGGAGCACGACACGCTCATCGACAAAGCCGAGGCCCTCTCCATGCTCGAGGAGCTGTCGGTCGGCGACCGTCGAAAGTTCGAAGGGCAGTACTGCTGTCACGACGACTCGCTGTTTCCCGTCGAGGTCCACCTCATTTGTCTCGACATCGAAAACCAAAACCGGTATTTGGCGATCAGTCGCGACATCACCGAACGCAAGGAGCGCGAGCGGGACTTCCGCGAGACGAAACGCCGGCTCGAACTCACACTCGAGGGGACGAACACGGCCGTCTGGGAGTGGGATCTAGACACCGGCAAGGTCGTCTGGAACGAGACCTACGAGCGGCTGCTCGGACTCGAACCGGGGACGTTCGGGGGGACGTTCGACGCGTTCACACAGCGTGTCCATCCGGATGACGTGGCTCGCGTCGAAGACGAAGTCGCCCAGGCGATCGAGAACGACGACCTGTTCCAGACGGAGTTTCGGCTCCAACACGAGGACGGAAGCTGGATCTGGGTCGGGGCCCGTGGGCGGGTCGTCAACGACGACGCGGGCCCGCGAATGGTCGGGATCAACAACGACATCACCCGCCGCAAGGAGCACGAACTCGCCCTCGAGTCGCTCCACGGCGCTGCACGCGACTTACTCGGCACTGACAGCGACGACGAGGTCGCGGAACTGGTCGTCGAGACGGCCGATGATATCCTCGAGGCCGCAGGCGTCGCCGTGTATCACCTCGATTCTGACGTGAACCGGTTCAAGCCGATCGCTTATACCGACGAGTTCGCACGTCTCTGTGACGGCACGGCGTCGGTCGCCGTCGGCGACACCGATGCTGCCCTCTGGAACGCCTACGTCACGGGGACGGGGATGGTCGTCGACGACCCCGCGTCGTTCGACCAGTCACGAATCTTCGGTCCGGGCGTCGAGAGCGGCGTCATCGTCCCGATCGGCGATCACGGCGTCTTCGCGGTCGCGTCCGACGGCGAATCGATCGACGTCGACGCTCGGCGGCTGATCGAGACGCTGGTCGCGACGACCGAAGCCGCCTTCGACCGCCTCGAGAGCGAAGCCAGTCTCCGCGAGCGCGAGACGGAACTCGAGGAACGAAACCGTCGGCTCAACCGCCAAATCTCGATTACTGAACTTATCAGGCGGATCGACCAGTCGCTGATCGGCGCTGACAGCCGCACGGATATCGAACAGACCGTTCCCGAACGGCTGATCGAGGCCAATGACATCGCGTTCGCGTGGATCGGCCACCTCGACGCCAGTGGCACGCGACTCGAGCCCCGCGCTTGGGCCGGATCGGGCCAAGAATACCTGGACGACGCCCCGCTTGCAGACGACGCGTCGGCCGAGCCAGCCGCCCAGACCGCTCGCAACGAGACGCCGACAGTCGTCTCGAACGTCGTCGAGGGACTCCAGAGCGAAGCCTGGCGACGCCCGGCGCTGGATCGGGGCTTCCAGTCGGTCATCAGCGTCCCGCTCTCGCACGCGGAGTACTCGTACGGTGTCCTCACGCTGTATGCGGACGAACCGGACGCGTTCGGTGAGCTCGAGCAGACCGTCGTGACGGAACTCGGTGACGGGATCGCAAACGCGATCAACGCCGTCGAAACGCGCGAGGCGCTCCACGCCGAACGAGTGCTCGAGCTGACGCTTCGGCTCGAGGGAGCGGACGATCTCCTCTCTCGGATCGCAGCGAAGACCGATGCGACCGTCGACTATGCGGGGCTTGGGACCCACTCGGGCGACGAGACGCTGCTGTTTTTCGAGACCAGTGGCGTGTCGCCCGACGAGGTACACGCGGCGCTCGATGACCTCGTCTCGGTGACCGACTCCCGGCTCATCAGTCAGACGGAAACCGATTGTCGGTTCGAGGCGACCGTCGCCGGCGAGGTCATCGCCTCGCGGCTGGTCCGCCACGGCGGCAGTCCGCGCTCGATGCACGCCGACGCGACGGGGACCGAGCTCACCGTCGATGTCCCCACTGGAACTGACGTCCGTGAGTTCGTCGAGATGCTCCGCGAGGCGTATCCGACCATCGAGTTGCAGGCCCGCCACCACGTCGAGCGATCGATGCGAACGCGCAGCGAACACGTCACGTCGCTGCTCGACGCGCTGACCGACCGCCAGCTCGAGGTGCTCCGGACGGCGTATTTCGCCGGCTTTTTCGAGTGGCCCCGCGAGAGCACCGGCGAGGAAATCGCCGAGTTACTCGAGGTGACACAGCCGACGGTCAACCGCCACCTGCGAATCGGCCAGCAGCGACTGCTGACACAGCTGTTCGAGGAGGGCAGCCCGGCTCTCGCGGACTGATCGCTCACGACACCGGCTCACCGGACGGGCCGTTTCGGAGAGAGGAACGCCCAAGGCCCCAGTCGCCCTAGCCCCTGCTATGGAAACGTCATCACGCTATCGCGATGGTCCGATCCGGACGACACTCGTCGCGATCGGTCTGGCAGCGTTCGGGATTCTCGCGAGCCAGTTTACGACCCTCCCCGCGATCGCGCTCGAGCCGGCACTGGCGACGTCTCCGACGGACGCCTCCCTCGTGAGCCGAACGGCATTGCTGATCCTGAACTTCCTCGGCTTCGTGCTCGCCGGCGCGCTCTATCTTGCCGCGACCGGCCGTGGATGGTCGTACGTCGACCTCCGGTGGCCGACGAAACGCGGCTGGCTCTACGTCCTCGCCGGCGTTCTCGGGAGCTTCGTGTTTTACATCCTCGTCAGTTTGGTCGTACAGGTGCTCTCTCTACCGTCTGCGGACAATCAGGTCGCAACCTACATCGGGAACGACCAGACGATGGTCCTGATCATGATCGGCATCGTCTTTTTCTTCAACGCGCCTGCCGAGGAGTTCCTCTTTCGAAATATCGTTCAGAAACGGCTCTACGCCGCGTTCGGCCGGCTCACCGCGGTCGTCGTCGCCAGCGCGATCTTCGCGCTGATCCACATCATGTCGTATGCCGTTCTCTCCGACTCGCTGCTTGCGACTCTGGTTCCCGTCGTGGTCGTCTTCGGCGGTTCGATCATCTTCGGCCTCCTGTATGCGAAAACCGACAACCTCGTCGTGCCGATCGGCGCTCACGCCGCGTTCAACGCCATTCAGTTCGGCTTGCTGTATCTCGCCCTCGAGTACGACTTAGAGACTGCCGACCCGTCGACGTCGCTGCTGGTCGATCTCGCGGCGACGGTTCCGCTGTAATCGTCCCGTCTGGCCGCCCCGCCGTCCGGTCTTTTATTATCGTCCGCGGGAGAGACGGGCTGCTGTAACGAGTGACTGGTGCAACTGCAGGACGGTCGCAGTTGCACCGTCACTGACTTACAGGAGTCTGTCTGAAGAGGCTATATGTCCCATGCGAAGGGCGACCGCCGCGAACGCGAACTCGTCAACGCGCTCGACGAGGCCGGCTTCGCGGTGATGCGTGCGCCCGCAAGCGGCGCTGCGACCGACCGCGAACTCCCCGACGTACTCGCCGGTGACGGCGAGTGCTTCTACGCCATCGAGGCGAAATCGAGCGCGGGCGACCCGATCTACCTCACCGGCGAAGAGGTCGAAGCCCTCATCTACTTCGCGCAGAACTTCGGCGCGAAACCCCGGATCGGCGTCCGCTTCGACCGCGAGGACTGGTATTTCTTCCACCCCGGCGACCTCTACGTGACCGACGGCGGCAACTACCGAGTGAAAAAGGAAACGGCACTTGCGGAGGGGACTGATTTCCCCGAGTTCACTGGCCAATCGGAGAAGGTCACGCTGGCGGAAGCCGCTGCCGATGGCAGCGTCGATGACGGCCCGGACGAGGAGATTCTCCGTGTGCTGAACGCTGTCGAACAGGGCGTCATGGACGTCGACGAGGCTGCAGAACTGCTCGAGTAAGCTCTTCAATGGAGTCTCGGTCGGCCGTTACGCCTTCCGGAGCCGGGTCCGCGGGAAGACGTAGACCTTCAGTGACGCGGGAACGACGCCGTTGGATGCGACGGTGGCGTGTGGATAGACCGCGCCCACGACGGGCACGTCCGGGTCGTAGTCCTCGTTCGTCCTGTACTCGGCGACGGTCGTATCGGCCGCCCCGATCTCGACGGCGTCGGCCCGCAGGTCCGAGACGTCGACGACCGTGACCCGGTCGCCGGTCTCCCGGTCGACGACGGTGTCGCCCGGAGAGATCGTATGCTCGTCACAGTAAAACGGCGCGGTTGCGTCCTCGTCGACGAAGACCGGCTCGCCACAATCGTGACAGTCGACCGCGAGCTCGCCCGGCGGTGGTGTTCGGCCGGCCGTGATCTCGAGTGCGACCCGGCGAATGTGCTTACATCGGGTCTTGCGGAAGACGTGATCCGGGCAGGTACACCGGCCTGCCTCGAGGTCGACGAGGTAGGTGTGGTCGCTCGCGGATTCGACCTCGTAGAGGCCGTCGCCGAGCGGTAACACTGACATCGGCTCGGTGTGTGCCCGGCGCGATCGCTCCGGGAGGTGGGCTGTGCGTGGGACTGGAAGCGGTGCTTTCGGTGACGCTGTTGTTTTCATGGATGCGTCGGAATGGAATCGCTGGTCGGCTGGCTATTCGACGTTTATAGGGAACCGACGGTCATAACCACCGTGCCTGCATGCTCGTGGTCGGCGTTTATACGCGACCGACGACAGAACGCAGAGAATTACCGCCCGATCGCCGTCCGAGAACCCCTTCGAAGCGCTTTTGACGGGGCCGGCGAAACCGCTCAGGCAATGGTCGAACGCGAATCGCTCATCGAGATCGTCGTCTCCGTCGGTGCCGTCTTTCTGATGCTGGCGGCGATGTTCGCTATCGGATCGTCCTACGGCGCAGCAAACAGCACGCTCTCGCCCCAAGGCGGTCAGATGCTCGTCTGGGTGATCGTCGGGTTTATCCTGCTGATGACAGCAGTCGGGGTCGCTTTGGCTTACCTGCTGAACGATTCCGACGGCAACGTCAGTGCCTAAGATACTCCCACTGGTTCGTTTCTCTCGGTCGTCCCGCTGAATCCCTCCCTTACTTGCTCCAGAACAGGCTTGCAGTCACCAGAACGGGTGCCATCTCATACGGTCTGCTGTACCGATTTACCGGTGCAACCGAAGGACGCGTCGCGGTTGCACCGGAAATGACTTACAGTCGACCGTATCAGTCGCCACTCGCAGACTGCTCGTCTTCCCGCCAATCCTCGAGGTCGTCGTCTTCTGCCTCCTCGAGTCGCTTTTCGTAGTAGGCCATCGGATGTGGAATCCGTTCACAGAGGTCGTCTTTGTTCACGCAGTCGCCGTAGGACTGCATCGTCGAACAGGCCGGTGCCGAGTACTCCGTTGGCGAGCTATCGCCGCGGATGTGGTCGGTCTGATAGCGTGTCATCTCTTCGCCGAACGACGAGTTGACCCGATAGAGGTCGACAATTTCGTCGGTCGACATCCCGATACTCGTCAGGAAGGCGGTGATCGCAAAGCGGGAGTGGTGTGGCAGGTGTTCGCCTTTCTGGACCTGATCGAGCAACGCCTTCATACACGGCGGGAAGAGGTCGGGAACGACGGTGTCGATGTCCTGTGTCAGATCGAGGTCTGCCAGTATCGCACGGATCTCGTCGGCGTCGTCCTCGAGCGCGCTCGCGATCGTCTCGGGAACCTCGAAGGGCAGCCCATCCTCGATCCGGCCCCGGATCGCTTCCCGGAGCAGCGCGAGGAGTTCGTCTTCATCGACGGGCACCTCGCCGCCGTCCAGCGGTCGATTGACCAGCCGCCACTCGTCTTCCCACATGTCTTCGGCCAGCGGCAGGTAGGTGCCGACATCGATGCGGTAGCCGTCGCCGGCCGGCGTCTCGCGGACGTCGTCCTGCAGGTCGAATTCAGTCAGGAGGTCTGTGAGCTCGAGCCCTGTCGACGAGACGCTTTTGAGTTCGGTCGTGTCGGCCATGTCGGCGGTAAAGCGGTCGTAGGCCGTCGCGGCCTCTCCGCGGGCGTACTTGCGGACGAGCACGCGCTCGCCGACCATCGAGACGAGCACCCGCGCGACGGGATAGGAGAGCAACTCGATGCGGGGCTCGTGGGCTGGTTCGCCGACAGTCCCGTCCTCGAGTGCGGTAATCACGCGTTGGCGTGCGCGGTCGACGACCGCCCGGTCTTGCTCGACGACGGTCGCGAGATCGACCGCTTCCGTCGCGACGGACTCGCGAGCGGCTGCGAGAAACGGATACCGGGCGTGGAGTCGCTGCATCGGTAAAACGAAATTACTCCGGCGGGATAAGCGCGCTGATTATCGTAATCGCGTTTTATACGCGGCTCCTCGATTCGGTGACGCAAGCGCCGCGCTCGAGGATCGATTTCAAGAGTGTTCGACACGTCACTGCAAGTATGCCACAGGCGACGAGAGATGGTGTGTCGATTTACTACGAGCGCGACGAGAGTGACGGCGATGGAACCGCGCCCGTCGTCTTCGTTCAGGGGCTGGGATTCGGGCGGTGGATGTGGCGGTGGCAACGCGAGGCCGTCGCCGATCGCTACGACGTGATCGCGCCCGATAACCGGGGGACCGGTCGCTCCGATGTCGGCTTACCGCCGCTCGTCTCGCGGCTCCCAGGGCCGCTTCGCGGACTCGTCTTGCTCAAACTGGCGGGGTATTCGATGGACGGACTCGCGGCCGATCTCGAGGCCGTCCTCGACGATGCAGGGATCTACAACGCCCACATCGTCGGCGCGAGCATGGGCGGGATGATCGCCCAGCGTTACGCCGTTGAGTACACCCGGGCGAAGTCACTGACGCTGTGTTGTACGTCCCACGGCGGGCCCGACGCCGCGCCGGTGCCCGAGGAAACGCAGGAACACATGTTCGAGACCCCCGGCGGAGCCACCGAGCGGGGGATCATCCGCCATCGCATGCGCCCCGCGTTCACCGAGCGCTTTACCAACCGGAACCCCCACCTGATGGATCAACTCATCGAGTGGCGACTCGAGCAAGACGCCGACGACCCGGCCCGCGAAGCCCAAGGCGCGGCTGTGCAAGGCTTCGACGTCAGCGACCGCCTTGGGCGCGTCCGCGTGCCAACGCTGATCCTTCATGGGACCGACGATCAGGTTGTTCCCGTCGAGAACGCGCGTCTGCTCGAGGAGAAACTACCCACTAGTCGGCTGGAACTGATCGAGGGTGGCTCACATCTCTTCTTCATCGAGGACGACGAGCTGGTCAACGAGTACCTGTTGGAATTCCTCGACGAGCAGGACTAAGCGATGCAGGCAGGGTAACTGGCAGTGTCGACGATCCGGTCAACTGGCTGTGGTGGCGTCTTCGATCTGGATTCTCCCGTCGCTTCGGACGCCAACGGAGAACCCCTCGTAGGTGAACCACACCAGATGGACGCTGTCGCTGGCGGTTCTGTGTGCGTGTTCGACCAGCTCGTTGAGCGCGCCCGGGTCGACGGCATCGTACAGCGGCGACAGCTCGGTTGGATCCCGCTCGAGCCGTGTGGCAACCGCGGTGACGACGGCGTCGCTCGGCCGGCCATCCGCCGGATCGAACGCCGTGACGTACTCCTCTGTCGGCTCGTCCGCTGGATCGTTCGGGGAGGGCATACCACACCGGAGGGGACGTCACAGAGTAGCCACTCCCCTGTCCATATCGACGTTTTAAGTATCAGAGCAGGCCGGCAGAACAGTCGACGACGGCCGTTTAGTCGCTCTGGATTCGCGGCGCAAGCATGTAGGTCACTTGTCCCTGTCCCTCCGCGAAGCCAAAGTAGATCTTGACGGGGAACTCCTCGCCGAGATCGAGTGTGACCTCGGTATTCGAGGGGATCGCCTTGTTCATGTCCTTGAGGTAGTCAAGCGAGAACAGCGAGTGAGCGGGGCCGATCTGTAGATCGATCAGGTCCTCCTGCGTGAGCTCGAGGTGGACGTCGTCGGTGTCGCCCTCCGCATCGACGTAGAAGAACTCCTCGCCCTCGTTGACGCCCAGCGCGATGTGATCCGAGACCATGTCGGCCGCCTTCACCGAGCGGTTGACGTCTTTGCCCTCGAGGACGACCTCAGCGGGCAGGTCGAGGTCCGGAATGTCGGGCTCCTGGCGGATCGAGTCGGGGTCGATGAGCGCGAGCGTGTACTCGAGCCCGTCGATCTGGATGTGGAGCTTGCGGGTCTCTTCGTCGAGTTCGAGCTGGATGAGCTGGCCGGAGTCGGCCATGCCGGCGATGTCTTCCAGCCGCGAGAGGTCGACGCCAATCAGCCCGCCGTCTGCTTCGTAGGACTCGAACGCAGCCGAATCGAGCGAGAGGTCGACCATCCCGACGTTCGCGGGGTCGACGGCCCGGATTTCGAGGCCGTCTGCCTCGAGGTGGATCTTGCACTCGTCGACCAGCACGCTGACCGAGTCGAGCGCGCTGGTGAGCGTTTCGGCGCTCACGATGGCCTTGAACATATAGCTCGGCGTACGGACGGTTGGCATAAAAAGGCACCCTTTACGGGTGACAGCGGGATCGCGGCGTGTCTGGAGCGATCGGCTGCCAGTCCGGAACCAGTCTGTCAGCCGATACGAGTCATGCCGTGAGCGACGATCGCGTGGCGTTCGACGGGATGACTGGTCTCCTCTGCAGCAGGCTGCGGTGTTTTGACGGTGGCACTGGTAGCCCCTCGAACGACGTATGCACGTGACCGTACTCAGCACGGGCGGCACGATCGCGAGCACCGGCGGCGACGACGGTGCATCGCCGACCAAGCGAGGGAGTGACCTCGTCAGCGCGGTCCCCGAACTGGCCGACTACGCGGACATCGACGTCGATCAGGTCGCACAGATCCCGAGTTTCGAGATGGACACCGCAACGCTCGAGTCGATCGGCGATCGGGTCCGCGAACTCGACGGGGACGCGAGCGTCGACGCGGTCGTCATCACCCACGGCACGGACACGATCGAAGAGACGGCGTACTATCTCGATGTCGCGATTCGGCCGGCGACGCCCGTCTTCCTGACCGGCGCACAGCGCCGCCCGGACGAGTACAGCCCGGACGGGCCGTCGAATCTCCTCACGGCGTTTCGGGCCGCTGACGCGTTCGACACCCACGGCCACGGTGGTGTTTTCGTGGCGTTCAACGAGGCGGTCCACGCCGCCCGCCGCGTCACGAAGACTCATACCTCGAAACTCGAGACCTTCCGCTCCGCCGGGACGGGCCCGGTTGCAACCGTCGACCGGAACGGCGTCGCGATTCATCGGACACCCAGGAGCGAATCGACGCACCTTCCGGCCACCTCGCTCGCAGCGGCCGTCTACACGGTCACAAGCGCCAGCGGCGTCACGGGCGAGTTGCTCGAGGCGGCGGTCGAACGTGATGCGGACGGCCTCGTCGTCGAGGGGACGGGCCTCGGGAATACGACGAAAGCGCTCGGAACCGCCATCCGCGACGCGATCGGCGAGGGAGTGCCGGTCGTCGTCACGTCGCGCTGTCTCGAGGGCCGAACCGCGCCCGTCTACGGTGGAGTCGGCGGCGGCGAACGGCTTCGAGAGTACGGCGCGATCTTTGCGGGCGATTTGCCGGCACAGAAGGCCCGCATCAAACTGACGCTGGCGCTGGCCGCGTTCGACGACGAGGCGGCGATTCGGCGCGTGTTCGCCAACTGACCGGCCGCCGTCCGATCACGTTTAGATGTAGTCGCCCTCGCTCTCGTAGACCGACGGGTCGTCTTCGTACTTCCGGGCGATCGTTTCCAGCGTCTGGAAGTCGGCGTTCTCGTGGCTCTTGACGTACTGGATGAAGTCCTCTAAGTGTGCGATCATGTGGGGGAGCCCGTGGAGGTCGGGATGGATCGTGAACGTGTAGACGCCCGCGCCGCGGCGATTGTAGAGGAAGTCGAACTGCCGTTTGTAGTACTGTTCGTACATCATCTTCGGGTCCTTGTAGCCGGCGTGGTAGAGCGGCTGTTTGATGAACAGCATCGGCGGGATGTCGTCACGGTACCAGCTGATCGGAATCTCGACTACGTCCGTCTCCTCGCCGTACTCGTAGGGCTCCATCCACGTCTCCGGGTCCTGCTCGTACTGGATCGGCGTCCAGTCGTCGCCGTTCCGCATCCAGCCGGGTTCGAACTCGCGTTCCATCAGGCTGCTGTCGTACAGGAACCCGTGTTTCTCGACGAGCTCGGGCGTGTTCTCGCTGAACTCCCACCAGCTCGCGCGGTGGCCGACCGGCTCCTCGCCGGTGACGTCCTCGATCAGGTCGATCGAGATCTCGAGGATCGCGTCTTCCTGCTCGCGCGAGAGATCCGTCGGGTTCTCGTGGGAGTAGCCGTGGACGCCGAGTTCGTGGCCGGCGGCTGCGACCGCCTCGATTTCGTCGCGGAACGTCTCGATTGTGTGACCCGGAACGTACCACGAGGTCGAGATGTCCTCGTCTTCGAACAGCTGTAGGAGGCGTGGAATGCCTTCGTTTCCTGCCGAGAGCCCGCGTGATAGGTCTGCTGGTGAGTCCGCTCCGCCGTACGAACCTAACCAGCCGGCGACGCAGTCCGCGTCGACACCGATCGCGACGTCGATATCACCCATAGTAACACCGCTCTCGGCTTCGACTCGCCGGCTAATAGTGGTCCTCCCTGCCGGAGATATCGACCGATTCAATCCATCGATGACACTCCCTCGAACTGAACAGTGGCTCGAGATGATCAGCTCGACACCCGGGGCCGGACACGTCTCCCCGGGCATCCGCCATACTTACCCGCGGCGACTCCCTACGCCCGTACTAACTGACGAGAGTCTCTATGGCAGGAAAAGACCACTACTACAACAAAGCGAAACAGGAAGGCTACCGCTCTCGAGCGGCCTACAAACTCAAACAACTCGACGATCTCGAGCACATCTTCGACCGCGGCGACACGGTCGTCGACCTGGGTGCCGCTCCGGGTGGCTGGCTCGAGGTTGCCGCCGAGGAGGTCGGCCCACAGGGGAACGTGATCGGCGTCGACTTCCAGCGCATCAAGGATTTCGAGGACCACGACAACGTCGAGACGCTGCGCGGGGACATGACCGAGTCAAAAACGCGCGACCGCGTGATCGATGCTGCCGGTGGCTCGGTCGACGCCGTGATTTCGGACATGGCACCCAACATGTCCGGCGAGTACTCGCTCGATCAGGCTCGCTCGCTCCATCTTGCACGACAGGCCTTCGAGACGTCCCTCGAACTGCTCGACAGCGGCGGGGACTTCGTCGTGAAGGTCTTCGAAGGGCCGGACGTCGACGACTTCCGGGCCGACGTCGAAGCGGAGTTCCAGTACGTCCGTGCAACGTCTCCCAAAGCGAGCCGTGACGAGTCCTCCGAGATCTATCTTATCGGCAAGGGGCGGCTCACCGCGCCGGTGCGACCGGGCGACGAACTCGAGGTCGAAATCGTCGACGTCGGCAGCGAAGGAGACGGCATCGCGTCGGTCGAGGGCTACCGGCTGTTCGTTCCAGGGACCGAGGTCGGCGAGACAGTCGACGTCCGCGTCGAGGATATGAAACCGAACTTCGGATTCGCACAGCGACTCGAGCGCGACTAATTATTCCTGGTTCTCGAGGCGATCGTGGCGCTTG
This sequence comes from Natrinema hispanicum, assembly GCF_004217335.1. GTDB lineage: Archaea > Halobacteriota > Halobacteria > Halobacteriales > Natrialbaceae > Natrinema > Natrinema hispanicum. Next base: position 625,352 of record NZ_SHMP01000003.1, on the reverse strand, counting down.
TCGATCTCGTCTAAGATATCTAGGTTCTTGCGGATCGAGGACCGAATCGCGTCGCTACGGTTGACGAACTTCCCGTCGTCGCCGACGTGATCGTCTAGATCATCGAGGAGTTCCTGTGGGATTTCGACGCTGATCTTGGGCATCAGTCTGGAAACACGTTCGCACGTTTCCGACTTAAGGGTAGTTGGTCGCGCCGTCGGATCGTCACTCCGCGGTCGCCATCTCGGCGTCCTCGGCATCGGGATCGGCCGCCGACCCGCCGCCACCGCCGAACAGCCGGCCACCGCCGGTCAGCACGTAGAGGACCGCGAGACCGAGCAGGTACGTGAGCGCGATCGGGAAGGCAACCATGAACATCGTGAGCACGCCCTCCGGGCTGGCAAAGGCGGCGAGGACGAAGATACCAACGACGACCGGCCGCCAACGCTCGAGCATCGAGCGGTAGCTGACGATCCCGCCGACGTGGAACAGCGCCATCGTGACGATGATGTTTAGCAGGAAGCCGATACCGACGGTCGTGAAGATCACGAGCCAGAAGAAGTTCTTGATCCGGTAGGAGATGACCATCCCGTTGCTGATCGCATCGGAGACCAGATACGAGATGATCGACGGTGCGATCCAGAAGAACCCGAGATAGGTGCCGACGGCGAAGCCGACGATCAGGGAGCCACCCCAGACGACGAACGTACGCCGGTCGCCGTAGACCAGCCCGCGCTCTTTGGCGGCCGGCCAGGCGAAATACAGGACCATCGGCAACACGGCGACGGCGGCGAGTAGCGTGCTCACTTTCACCTCGAAGATGAGCACCTCGACCGGGTGCAACGCGACGACGATGTCCATCTCGTTGATGAGTTGCTGGAGGGTCATCCCAGCGGGATCGACGTCGTTGCGGACGGCGACTTTCGCGAGGACGTCCTGGGGGACCCGCTTGAGAAACAGGACGAAGACGTCCCGAAGCCCGCCCGAGTAGAGCCAGAAGAAGGTGCCACCCGCGACGAGCATGAACAGGCCGACGATGTAGAACATCTTCGAGGTGAGACTGCTGAGGATGAAGGCAATGTCGTAGCCGTAGCCGCCGATGTCGTCTTCGGTCGTCTCGTCGTCGGTGAAGGGATCGAGCATGCCGGCAGCAGTGCTCGCGAGCAGATTTTCTTCCTCACCGGTCTCGCCGGTTGCCGTATCGCCGCCGGCGTTCCCTGTAGCCGTGCCGTCACCGCTTTCATCGGCGGTGTCGAGCGAGTCGAATCGATCGAGGATGGCCTGGGCCTTCTCCCGGTTGTCGTCGTACATCGCCTCTCGGGAGTACTCGAGCGCCTGGTCTTCGCTCATAGTCTGGAAGACCGGTGTCGGGATGTCGGCGATGTCCTCGGCAGCAAGCGTCTCGAAGTCGACGTCCTCGTGGGTGTCGGCGCGCCGAATGTCGTCTTCGCGTGGATAGACCGGTCCTTGGAGGACGCGAATCGTGTAGCCGAGCAGGACGACGAAGCCGATGGCAGCGGCAACGGTCACGCCGACCGCAATGTCGCCGGCGAGGCCGTGTGTGTTCGCCGTTTGCTCGAGGCCGAGTGGCTCTGTCGGCCGAATTAGGTCGGGCAAGGCGGGGAAGACCGACGCGTGGAGGACGTCGAACGCGCCCTGGTTGACGGCGACGGCAACGACGGCCGCGATGGCAGCGAGAGCGCCGCCGAACTGGAGGAGGCGTCGCTTGACGTGGTCGGTCCCCGTTCCCTCGGAGTTCGCCGCCCCGCGTCGGCGAACGTTGGAGACGACTTTTGAGAGGCCGAGACTAAAGACGTAGAGGGTGATCATCGGCATCGCCCACATGACCTGTGTGAACGGGTCCGGCGGGGAGAACACGGCCCCGAAAACGGCGATGAGGACGAAGGCGTGTCGCCACCTGTCGCGGAACGTCTCGTAGGGAATGATCTCGGTGTAGGCCAGAATGCTCATCACGAGCGGCAACTGGGCGGCGAGCCCGAACGACAGCGTCAACAGCGCCATGAACTCGGTGAACTCGGTAATGCCGAAGCTCGGTTTGATGCCGGCACTGACGGCGTTTCCGGCGAGGAACTCGAAGGCAAACGGGAAGAAGACGCTGTAGGCGTAGACGATCCCGCCGACGAAAAGCGCAAGCGAAAGCCCGACGAAGCCGGCGATAGCGCTTTTCGAGATCGGCACGACACTGTGGTAGCCGCGCCGTCGGATCGCATCTCGTGAGAAAAAGAGCAATGCGGGAATCGCGACGATGACACCAGTTATCATCCCGATCTTGGCCTGTAAGAGGATCACCTCGAACGGCGTCCGCGTAATGACGTCGGTCGCGCCAGCGACCTCCGCATTCATCCGACCCGTCGCAGTCGTCTTGAGAAAGTCCCAGACGACCATGCGAAGGGCATAGAAGGAGCCGATAAAGCCCACAAGGAATACGATAAACACCTTCTGAAGGTGTTGCTGGGCACTCGAGAGGAGCGTTCCAACCGTCTCCCGACCACTGTTGATGGCGCGGGCGGTATCCTCGTCGAGGGCAGAACTCATTGGGTTGGGGTAACTGACATCCAGTTATCAACCTTTCGAGTGGATATGCGGACTCGAAGCCCGATCGCTCGCCCTTCTCACCCTCTCGTGGTCACCGTAAGAAAAAGGCCTATAACCGGTGGCCTATCACTAACCCGTAGATGTCGGACGAGCCGGTCGATGACCGCGCCCGCGAGGGTCCGCCAGAGCCACAGGAGGGCTCCGATGAGCCCCAGCCAGCCCTCGCGGACGCAGACGCGGCGTCGCCGCCCCTCGAGACCGACGGCGAGGGCGTCGTCGGCGATCACCCCTCTCCCGAGCCGACCTATCCCGACTCCGACGACGATATCGGAGGCGTCTCGACGCCGCCGGGCGACGAGGAGATGCCGCTGGCCGACCACATCGAGGAGATGGTGCTTCGGCTGGCGGTCGTGTTGCTCTTTGCGGCCGGCGGGACGGCGATCGGCCTGCTGTGGGCCTCCCAAGCAATCGAATTCGTCTGGTTCTCCGTCTTTCCTGCTGGCAGCAATGCGCCGCCACCGCACGTCTACCAGCCCCTCGAGCTGTGGCTGACCCGGATCAAGGTCGCGTCGCTGCTCGGGATCATGGTCGCGTTGCCGGCTTTCGTCTACGAGTGTTACCTGTTTATGCGGCCGGGGCTGTATCCAAACGAGCGTAAATACTACCTCGCAGCCGTGCCGACGAGCGTCGTGCTCGGCGCGATCGGGATGCTGTTCTCGTATGTGCTCGTGTTGCCGATCCTCTTTCAGTATTTCACCTACTACGCCGAGGACAGCGCCATCGTCGCGTACGCACTCGGCGAGACGTTCAACCTGATCATCACGTTGATGGGCTTTCTCGCCATCGTCTTCCAGATTCCGCTCTTTATAATGCTGGCGATCATGATGGGCGTGACGACCCGGCGCTGGCTGGCCCAGAAGCGACTGTACTTCTGGGCGGCGTTTGCGGGGCTAGCCTTCATGTTCACGCTTGACCCGACCGGGATGGCACCCATCCTCGTCGCCGTCACGATGATCCTGCTATTCGAGGGGACGCTGTTCGTCCTGAAGTGGGTCGGCAGATAATCGACTGATGTCGTGGCGACTCTCTGTCGGTGGTTGTTGGATCGGTTCATCACGCACTCGAGCCACGCTGCTCGAGCGAGGTGAACGCCGTGGCTGACCGCGTGCCGACGACGTGTCTGCGCTGTGCGGTCGGCTGTGGACTCCGCCAGCAGCCCGCCGACCAGGGCAACGGCCTCGAGGCAGTCAGCGGCGATCCCGCTCACCCGGTCAGCCGAGGATCGGCATGCAGTCGTGGTATCCACGAGACCGTCGATCCAGACGGCGAGCGGCTGAGCCGGCCGCTCGTCCGCGAGGGCGGCGACCTCGTCGCGACGACTTGGGAGACAGCACTCCAGCGCGCGGCCGATGGACTGGGAACCGCGCTCGCTCGAAGCAGCGATGCCGTCGCCGTCCTGGGCAGCGGCCAGCAGACCACTGAGGCTGCCTACGCGCTGGGCAAACTCGCCCGCGGTGGCTTCGGCACGCGGTACTACGATGCGAACACGACGCTGTGTATGGCGTCGGCGGTCACTGCCTACTATGACGCCTTCGGCAGCGACGCGCCGCCACCGACGTACGACGACATTCCTGCGGCCGAGACCCACATCATCTGGGGAGCAAACCCCACGGTCGCCCATCCGGTCCTGTTCCGCTGGATTCGCCAGTCTGCAGCCGAAGACGACTCCCGACTCATCGTCGTCGACCCCATCCACAGCGAGACCGCCGCGGCCGCTGACTACCACATCCCGCTCGAGCCCGGCGGCGACCTCGCGCTCGCTCGAGCAGTCCTCGCTCGCGTTCTCGAGACTGCCCGGGTCGACGAGTCGTTCGTCGCCGCGTCGACGACTGGCTTCGAGACGCTCCGCGCGGACCTCCCCGACGCGGCCGATGCTGCCGAGCGGGCGGGTGTCTCGATGGCCGATATCGAGCGACTGGCCGACGCGCTCGAAGATCCTACGCTTCTGTACTGGGGGATGGGAATCAACCAGAGCATCAACGGGACCGCGGCTGCGGGTTCGCTGATCGATCTGTGTCTCGCGACCGGTAACCTGCGGCCGGGTTCGGGGCCGTTCTCGCTGACCGGCCAGGCCAACTCGATGGGCACCCGCGTCTGCTCTGCGAAGGGAACCTGGCCCGGCCATCGCCCCTTTGACGATCCCGATCATCGCAGGACAGTCGCCGAAGCCTGGGACGTCCCGGTCTCGCGACTCCCCAACGATCCGGGCCCGGGACCGGTCGGCCTCGTCGACGCGATCGGCGACGAGATCGATGCGGTCTACGCGGTTGCGACCAACCCTGCTGCCGGCATGCCGGATACGACGGCCGTCCGCAAGCGACTCGCGGACGCCTTTCTCATCGTTCAAGATGCCTTCCGCAGTGAGACGGCCGAGTACGCCGACGTTGTCCTGCCTGCGGCGACGTGGGGTGAATCCGAGGGGACGACGATTTCCATGGATCGAACTGTCTCGCGAGTGCGGGCCGCGACGGAGCCGCCGCCGGCGGCACGAACGGACCTCGAGATCATCGGCCAGCTCGCCGAGCGCCTCGTTCCCGGTTTGTTCGATGACCGGCTCGAGCCCGCCGCGATCTTCGACGAGTTCGCGGCGTTGACCGCCGGCACGCCGGCCGACTGCTCGGGGATCAGCTACGAGCGACTCGCGGCCGAGCGTGCGGTCCGCTGGCCGGCACCGACCGCAAACGATTCGGTCGGCTACCGGTACTACGACGGCGAACCCGACGGCGACGCGGACGCCGACGAACCGTGGTCGTTCCCGACGCCGTCCGGCCGGGCGCGGTTCTCGAGCGCCGAGGCCCGGCCGCTGCCGGAGCCGACCGACGACGCCTACCCGCTCACGCTGACGACCGCGCGCCGGCCGGACGCGTACAACTCTGGGGTACGAACTGACACAGACGACCCTCCGACGGCGCGGGTCAGCCCGGCGACGGCGGCCGCATTCGCGGATACCCTCGAGCGACCTGCCGACGGACCCACTGGCGACGAGCACCGACTGGCACGCCTCGTCTCTCGGCGGGCCGCGGTTACCGTTCGCGTCGAATCCGACGCGGCGATTCCCGATAGCGTCGTCTGGCTGCCGATCCACCATCCCAGCGTTAACGCCCTCACGATCGCTGCCGTTGATCCACGGTCGAAGGAGCCGAATTTCAAGCAGTGTGCGGTTCGTCTCGAGTCACCCCGTGACCCAGCCGGCAAGAGCCGTCTCGCCGGTCACTGATCACCACAATCCTCGGGCGCGTATTTATCAACTGTCGGAACGTATTGGGGTGTATGCCAGAAGAAGTGCTGTTCAAATCTGAAAGCGACCTGAACAGGGACGAAATCGCGTCGTTGCTCCGTCGCGTCGCGGACAATCTGGATGCCGGTGAGGCGATCACGCTCTCGGCTGGTTCCGACTCCGTCACGCTCGACCCGCCGGCGCGGCCGACCTTCGAGGTCAAAGCCGAACGCGAAGGGCCAACCGACGCGCCCGGTGAACTATCAATCGAGTTCGAACTCGAGTGGGACGAAGACGGCGGCGACGGTGGCGGCGGTGGCGACCTCACGATCGAGTAATACTGCCGGATAAAACGGTTCAGACATCGATCGCACGCGAGACGCTGTTGCCGACGGCGACAGCCGTCAGGACGCGATCGAGTAGTCACTGACGTTTGTCCGGTCGGATACCTACCGGTGTTCGCGGGTGCGCTCGTAGGCGTACTCGAGTGCATCCTCGAGCGAGCCGGGACCGTCGTAGCTAGCTGAAAAGAGATCCATGAACTGCCGAGCGATCTGCGTACACCGTTCGAACGTTAGGACACGTCGCACGCGCATCGTTTCCGAGAGGTCCAGCCCCGGATAGCTCGTCACGGTCAGTGCGTAGCCGGGGTGGTCCTCGCCGTCGAGCGAGGCCGGGGCGACTTTGAGGCGAAGATCGCCTGACTCGTGGCGATACGTCCGATACCCCATCTCTCGGTCGGTATGCGTTGGGGTGTAGGTCCGAGACTCTTCGGTGGTCCACTCGAGCGGCACGTCAGCGTCCATCGATTACTTCTACCGGCCCAAAAGCTACGTCCGTATCGCAACGTGCAATATTCCCGAACACACTGCCGCTATCTTCACTATTGACGAATTCATACTACGAAATACGGTTATATTTTGATCGCTCGTCCACTCGAGCAGTGTCGAGTCGGACGATCGACGAATCTTCGGTCCCGTGATCGACGGACACCGGTGGCCATCGGATTGAGAACGCGAGTCAGTCGTCGCTCGTCGACTCCGCTGTGGCCTTCTCGTCGCCCGCGGGGCTGACGCTGCCGGTCCGGTAGCCATGAAGATCGAGCGTGACGTGATCGAACCCCAGCCGCGAGAGTTCTTCGCGAACTGTCTCCACGAACTCACGGGTCAACGCACGCTCGAGTTCCTCGGGCGCGATCTCGATGCGGGCGAGGCCGTCGTGGTCGCGGACGCGGAACTGGTCGAAGCCCCACTGGCGTAACAGGGCCTCGGCCCGTTCGATTCGTGTAAGTCGGTCGTCGGTGACTGCGAGTCCGGTCGGGATGCGCGAGGAGAGACAGGCCATCGAGGGCTTGTCAGCGACCGAGAGGCCGTAGTGGGCGGCGATCTCGCGGACCTCCGCTTTCGTGATGTCGTGGGCCAGCAGCGGCGAGTGAACGTCGAGTTCGTCGACGGCCTGCAGGCCGGGCCGGTGGCCAGCGCCCGGATCGTCGGCGTTGGTTCCGTCACAGACCGTTCCGATTCCCAGCCCGCGGGCGGTCGCTTGCATCTCGCCGAGACGCATCGTCCGGCAGTGATAGCAGCGATCGTCGTCGTTTTCGACGAACGCGTCGCTGTCGAGCTCCGAGAAGGAGACGATCTCGTGGCGGATGCCGATCTCGTCAGCGACGCGTTTGGCGTCCTCGAGTTCCGCCTCGGGGAGCGTCTCACTCTTTGCGGTGCAGGCGACGGCGTCGTCGCCGAGTGCGTCGTGGGCGAGTGCGGCCACCACGCTCGAGTCGACCCCGCCGGAGAAGGCCACGAGGACCCCGTCACGGGCCGCGAGGTCGTCGCGGGCGGCCTCGCGTTTCGCCTCGACCGATGTCATGGACCGTCGTTCGGGCCGCGCGGTCAAAAGGACGTTGTCACGATGCCGTGCGGTCCCGCTCGTTTGTCGCCGACACGGCCACGGATGCAGTCAGCAGCGCGCCCGGCGGTTAAGGTGTCGTCCGGCGTAGGGCTGCTGAGACGACCATGATTCTTGTCGACCGCCTCCGATCGCTTTCCGAGACCGAGGGGCATACTGAAGACGTAGACGAACACTCACGCGAGGAGCATATCGCCGACGCCGTCGTTCGCGGGGTCCAGGGTGGGTTCGTTGCGACGCTCATTATGACCGCGTTTCGCCTGCCGCTTTTGCGATCACTGCCCCCGTCGGCGAACTTCTGGTCACAGTACGTCGCCGGCGGCGATCCAGACGACCACTCGATTGCCGCCCTCGCCCTGCACCTGCTATACGGGATCAGTTCAGGTGTGATCTTCGGCGTGTTGTTTTCCCTGTACGATGCGGGCCGATCGATCGAACCCGAACAGCGCGGCCTCGTCTGGGGATCGATCTACGGGCTGGCCCTGTCCGCTTTTGGCGTACAGGTCGTGTTGCAGGGACTGCTCGACATCCGCCTCGAGGCTGACGAACTCGCACTGTTCCACGTCGGCCACCTCGTGTACGGCCTCTCGCTGGGTGCCTGGGTCGGCTCCCGAACCGAGGGCGTCGAGGATCCCGAGCGAGAGTACGAGTACGCCGGTGGCAACTGATTGTCGCCCATCGTTGTCCGTGACGCAGGCTCGAGGTGGCTGAACACGCAAGCCGGACGCCGATTGTCCGCCGTCGCCTAGCCCCTTCCGTGACTGACTACTCGATGCACGAACCCGACGTTTCGGGGACGACGACCGAGGAATGGGACGACCCACGACTCGAGGACTTCGACACCGACGATCTGGGCGAGATCGCTGGTCACTTCCTCCTCTCGGCGTCGGGATTCCCACCGGAGAACTTCACTGACCTCAAGCTGCCGGTGGTCGAGCCCGACGGCGACCTCAACAAGAACGCCTTGCAGACGGCCAAAAGCGGCGGCCACGGCGTTGGCGCGATCGACGACATAGACGACGATAAACAGGAATCAGTCGAGGAACTGATCGACGACCTCGCGAACGAGCGCTTCGAGAACGCCGATCTCGGCGACTGAGCGGCGTTACTCCGGTTCGAAGCCGCCGACGAGATACTCGAGGCCGAACAGCGCGATCGCACCGACGACCGCCCATGCGGCAGTCAGCGTTATGATTTCCGTCGTCCACGCGTGTGTCTTGGCGATGTTGGTCAGGGGAGCAGGCACCGAGCCGGCGATGAGGCTCACGAGGAAGACGAGCGTGAGCCCGCGGTGGCGATCTAATGCGATGCGGACGACGCGGGCGATCGTGAGGAGACCGGTAGCACCACCGACGACGAACAGCACCACGGTCGTTCCCGGATCGGTGACGGCCGCCAGCGAGCCGCCGCTGAGCAGGTCACCCAGCGCGTGAACGAACGCGCTCAGTTCCGACGAGAGGAAGACGTACTGACCGAGCAGGATCAAGATTAGCGATCCCGAGATCCCTGGCAGAATCATCGCGCTGACGGCGATCGCACCGGCGAGGACGATCACCATCGGGCCGCTTCCGGGCAGCGAGACGATGTCGGCGGCGACCAGCAACGCAAGGCTGGCTCCCGTCACCGCGACGCCGATGTGTGTCGGCGAGTCGATCGTGAGACTTCGACCGAGCGTGATCACTGAGGCGGCGATCAGGCCGGTAAAGAAGCCGAACATCGCGACCGGATGAGACTGTGCCAGCGACGAGACGGCGTCGGCGACAACGACGACCGCGGTGATGATGCCGACGCCGAGCGGAAGTAAGAATCCCAAATCCAGCTCGAGCAGCGCTTCCCGTGCTTTCGTCCGCCGGTCGGGATGGTAGCCCCGGAGCACGGCGGCCGCCCGCCAGGGCGTAAACGCGGTGACCGCGGCGATCAGCCGGCCATAGAAGCCGAGCAACAGCGCGACGGTGCCACCGGAGACGCCGGGCAGGGCGTCTGCCGTTCCCATACAGAGCCCGTAGCCGTAGGTCCGCAGCCACTCGAGGCGGTCGTCGACCGCGTCCGAACGTTCATACTCCATGCGTTCGGGTCGGTCGGTCCTGATGTGGGTCCGTTCGCTGCCACTGTCCCCGATCGGGCCATTCAGGCTGCCGTTTCGGTTGCACGTCCGGACGCTAGTCACGTGTCCGTATAAACCCTCGACACCGCTGTCAGTCCATGCTACGGGGGATGTCGGCACATCTCACATACGGCTGGTCGGGCCGAATCCGACCGATCCGGGCGGGAACTTTTTCTCGCTTCGGTTTGATACGCACCTCGAGACATGGACCTCGAGTCGATTCCGGGCGTCGGCGAGAAGACGGCTCGCGCGCTCGCTGCTCTCGACGATCCCGAGCGCGCGCTGCGGGCGGGCGATGTGGCGACGCTTGCGACCGCGCCGGGGATCTCTCAGGGCCGGGCCGCCCGCATCGCACGGGGGGCGATCCGGCTCGAGCACGATGATCCGGGTGGCTTCCTCGCGACCGACCGCGCCCGCGAGATCTACCGCGAGGTCCTCGGCCTGCTCAAAGACCGCACTGTTACCGATTACGCCGCCCAGCGACTCGAGACGCTCTATCCGAGCCCGCGGCGCTCGCGTATCGACGAGGTGCAGGCGTTCGCTCGGGAGGCACTCGAGCGCGACCCCGACCCCGACGTCCTCGAGGCACTCGAGGGCGTCGAACTCCTTCGCGACCCCGGCGACGTGCGGGTCCGCGAGCGCTGTCTGGCGACGACCGACGCCGAACGCTACAGCGAGGCCCGCGAGGCGATCCCGGAGCTCTCCGTCGAGGTCGTCGAGGACACACAGGGGCTGGCGGAACTTGCACGTGGCTACGCGACAGTGATCGCCCTCGACGAGTCCTTTGCCGGCGTCGCACTTGATGGAGACGTGCAGGTCCGTCCCGACGCGCTCGAGAACCCGGCCGAGGTCGTCCCCGAACGGCCGCTTGCGTTCTTTGCGCGCAACCGCGATCGGCTCCAGGCTGCCATCGCGGTCCACCGCGCCGCGGATCTCGAGGCCCCCTGCGATCTCGCGGCGCTCGAGGATGGGCTCTCGCGGCTGGCCGAGGACGGCACGGTCGCGGGCGATGACGAACTCGATCGGTTGACGACGGCAGTCGACGATCTGGACGCGGCCGCGAGTGCAGCCGAGAGCGTCGCCAACGACCAGCTCCGGGAGGCGATCCGCGAACAGGACGTCACCATCGAGGGGTCGGACCTCCTCTCGTTGGTCGAGCGCGGGGCCGGCGTCGACTCACTGCTGTCTCGCGAACTCGCGGACGAGTACGCTGTGGCAGTCGATGCGGCCCGCGAGCACCTTATCGATGCCCTCGATCTCGAGGCCGGTGAGGCCGAGATCGCCCGTCGTGCGTTCGGCGACGAGCCCACGTTTCCAGTCGAGCGCGACGAGGACGTCGTCGGTCGGCTGCGCGAGGAACTCACGGCGGCCAAGGAGCGCCGCGCGGGACGGCTCAAACGCGAGCTCGCGGCCGACTTGGCCGACCAGCGCGAGGGAGCCCGCCAGCTCGTCCGTGACGCCCTCGAGCTGGACGTCGAACTCGCAATTGCCCGGTTTGCCGATGACTTCGACTGCGTGATGCCGGCGTTCGTCGACTCGGCCGACGCTGTCGGCTTCGACATCGTGGGCGGTCGCTCCCCGCTGCTCGACGAACCGCTCGAGCGCATCGATCCCGTCGACTACGCTGTCTCGGGCGTTGCCCTGCTCTCGGGGGTCAACAGCGGCGGAAAGACCTCCACGCTTGATCTGGTCGCGAGCGTGGTCGTGTTGGCCCACATGGGACTGCCCGTCCCCGCCGAGCGCGTGCGCCTGCGGCGGTTTGACGACCTTCACTACCACGCCAAGACCCAGGGAACGCTGGATGCGGGCGCGTTCGAGTCGACCGTTCGCGAGTTCGCCGACCTCGCACAGGGCGGCGAGGGCTCGCTCGTGTTAGTCGACGAACTCGAGAGTATCACTGAGCCCGGCGCGTCGGCGAAGATCATCGCCGGTATCTTGGAGGCGCTTTCTGAGAACGGTGCGACGGCGGTATTCGTCTCACACCTCGCGGGCGAGATCCGCGAGATGGCCGCCTTCGACGTGACCGTCGACGGCATCGAAGCCGTCGGCCTCGTCGATGGCGAACTCGAGGTCAATCGCTCGCCGGTCAAAGACCATCTGGCGCGGTCGACACCGGAGCTGATCGTCGAGAAGCTGGCGGGTGAACACGACAGCGCGTTCTACGGGGACTTGTTGGAGAAGTTCGAGTAGCGTTCGCGTCTCCTCCCCGGACGGCTACAGGTCCTCCAGCGGATGGTGACTCTCTTCGAGCACGTCGAGCGCCTGCTCGAAGGCGGCCTCGACGTCCCCGAACTCGCCCTCCTGTGTCCATTCCCCGTCGGGAGTGGCGGTGTAGACGTCGAACCCCCCACCGCGGTACTCGTGGGTCTCGACGTACAGTTCCTCGTCGACCGTGCCGTCGTCGTCGACGAGGAGCCAGACACCCAGTTCTTTTCCACCCTCGAGGTCGCGTCGGCGTTTCCAGTGCATGGCTCGAGCTACGAGGGCGAGCGACGTATAACCGGACGGGGGCCGCTGTCGGAACGGTTCGTCGGCTACGCTGACCCCGGCCACCGGGTGAGGACGTCTAGCTGGTGGGCGAGGTAGACGAGTTCCCCCGCTTCGATCTGTTCGTGGCGGGCCGCCGCCCACGCGCGCAACTGCCCGGCGTCTATCGTCCCGTCGGCCGCGAGTGCGGACTCGATGGTGTCGACGATGTGATGGAGGAAGTACGCTTCGTCGCCCTCGTAGCCGCCGTCGGTTGGCCGGACCACCCAGTCGGAGCCGCCGGCCGCGATGACCCGGCCGCCAGTCGCCGGGACCGCAGTGAGGAGGTGGCGGCCGGCGGTACTGTCGCCCGTCTCGCCGCCGACTTTCTCGGTCGTATCCATCCGGCGGTGAAATCGCCGTTCAATGTGGCTCTCGAGTTCAGCGTCGACCGGCGGTAACAGCGACGTCACGCCATCGAACGTGATCGGGAAGTAGGCGACGCCGCCCGGGCGAAGCCCGTCCGCGACCGTCTCTAGCGCCGCCCGCACGTCCGTCAGATCGAGGAAGGCCTGGGCGACGACGACGTCGTACGTCTCTTTGTGGGCCGCCAGGTGTGCGAGCGCGTCCTCGGCGCGGAACTCGACTTCGAACGGAGTCTCGTCGCGGCCGATGCGGAGCACCCCGTCCGAGCGGTCCGGATCGTGGCCCCGGTCCGCGACGCGGTCTGCGACCCCCTCCGTGGCGGCCTCGACGAGGGTCGGGTCGGCGTCGATGGCCGTGTACCGGACCTCCGTGTCGGCCGTCCACTCGAGGATCGTTTCGACCATCGCGCCCGTCCCAGCTCCGACCTCGCAGAGGTCGACGGGCTCGTCGACCCCCTCGAGTCCCCGGCGGAACGCGTCCGCGACGCGTCGGTTCCGAGCGCGCCGGTCGACGGTCCGCTTGGCATCGAGGTAGCGACGGAACGAGTAGTGATCGGGTTCTGTCACGCCTCTATCGGCCCGTCAACTCCTGGCGGGTTAAGTCCGGCCGTCACGGGAACGGTTCTGCGGGCTTGCAGAGAGTCGCCGTAAACGACGCGACGCGGTCGACGGTGTCGCTCCAGGTCGGGTGGGCGTCGTAGGCGTCCCGAGCGGCAACTCCCATCTCGGCAAGGCGTTCGCGGTCGGCCGCGAGCGAACCCACCGCCTCGGTGACGGCCGGCGGTTCGTCCGGCGGCACCAGCACCCCCGTCTCCCCGTCGGTTACGACCTCGCTTGCGCCGCCGGCGGTCGAGGCGAGCGCCGGCAGTCCGAATCCCATCCCCTCGAGGTAGACGATGCCGAACCCCTCGTAGCCAGAGGGCACGGCGAGGAGGTGTCCCTCCCGGAGCGTCGACGACAGCGCCGCATCGCGTAGGCGGCCCGCAATCGTCACCGACTCCTCGACGCCCAGGGTGTCGACAAGCCGGTCGATCCGGCGGACGTACTCCGGATCGACCGTCGGGTCGCCGACGACGGTCAGGGTCCATTCGCCGGCCGGACGGGCGGCCAGTCCTCGGAGCAGCGTGTGGAGCCCCTTCCGTTCGATGAGCGTGCCCACGAAGACGATTCGAAGCGGTCCCGGTTCGTGAGCACGCGTGCGGATCCTCGTCCGCGTGATTCCCGGATCAACGTGGTCACCGCCGGGTGGCGCGACGACGCCCGTCGTCGGACCGACGAGTTCCTCGACGGTCTCCCGGGTCGTCTCGCTATTGTACACGAAGGCATCGACGGTCTCGAGATAGCGCTGCTCGATCGCCCTGTAGAACGCGTTTTGCCATGCTGCCCGCGGCTCCTGACACCGGAGGTGGTGGACGATGGCGACCACCGGCGTGGCGTCGTCGCGCCGGCGGTTGTGCCGGATGAGCGACGGGTGACAGAGCTCGTCTTGTAACAGCACGTCGACCTCGAGGGCAGCCAGGTCGGCGGCGACCGTTGGAGAGAGGTTGGCGAGCAGGTTCCGGCCGTACCTCTCCCGCGGGATCGAGACGACTGCGACCTCGTGGCCCCGCTCGCGGAGCCCCGTTACGAGCCGTCGATCGTAGCGATAGCCGCCGGACGTTCCCTCGAGCCCGTCGTAGACGACCAGCCCCAGCCGCATCGAATCAGACGGTCGTGGCGTAGGAGGCGGCCGCTGCGTCTTCTTCCCACATCGTCACCTCGATGGCGTCGAGACGGTCGGTTTCGATCCCGTCCGCGACCCGCTCGGCGAAGAATCGCGAGAAGTGTTCCACGCTCGGATTGAGCCCCTCGAATTCCGGGAGGTCGTTGAGCGTCGCGTCCCGGTACCGGTCGACCAGCGCGTCGACGACCGTCTTGAGGTCGTCGATGTCGACGAGGTAGCCGTATTCCCCGACCTGGCTGCCCTCTACCTCGACTTCTACCGTCAGGTGATGGGAGTGGAGCTCTCCTTCGGGGCCGGGGTCGGGGACCGTGAGCCAGTGTTGGGCGACGAAATCGCGGGTGACTGTCACCGTGTACATACCCCGTCGGACCACATGTACGAACTAAAATCTGGGGTGGCATGAACCGACCGGCGGCCACAGGAGGCGATCAGTACGTCAACATTACCTGAACCGTCTCGTCCGGGCGCTCGTCCAGCAGTTCGTAGGCCTCCGGGGCGTTCGCGACCGGGACGCGGTGGGTTACCAGGCGGCCGGTCTCGACGTCCTCGAGGCGCCGCCACGCGGTCGCCAGCCGGCGTGCCACGGTCCAGCGCCCGCGCCGTTCCGGGGCGATGGTGCTCACCTGACTGCTGATCAGGCGGATTCGGCTTCGGTGGTATCGTCCGTCGAGCGATAGCTCGGCCGTTTTGGTCCCGTACCACGACCCAACGACGACGCGGCCCCCGTACCCGGTCGCGTCGACGGCGGCGTCGAGTGCCGCCGGGTTGCCCGAGAGTTCGTAGGTCAGATCCGCCCGGCGTGGGAGCTGCTCCCGTTCGGTCCGTCCGGACGGCGACCCCGGACGGTCGGGCGGCCCCAACTGCTTGTGGACCGCCGCGACCGGGTCTGTTTCGGTGGGTTCGAGGCTCCGGTCGGCTCCGAACGCCGTCGAGAGCTGTCGTCGCTGCTCGTAGCGGTCGACGGTCACGAGCGACGAGAGCGGCGTCTCGGCCAGCAGTGCCGTCGTCAGCAGCCCCACGACGCCCTGGCCGAACACGATCGCTCGCTCGCCGATGCGAGGCTCCCCGTCGAGGATCAAGTTGACCGCCGTCTCGACGTTCGGGAGAAACGCTGCCACCGCGGGTGGAACGTCGGCCGGCACGACGCTCACCTCGTCGACCCCGACGACGAACTCGCTGGCGTGCGGATGGAACGCGAGCACCGTCTCGCCGTGCCACGCCGGATCGACGTCCGCGCCGACGGCGGTCACCGTCCCGACGACCGCGTAGCCGTACGGGAACGGGTAGGAGAACGATCCCGAGAGTGTCTCCAGCGTCTCGTCCGCCGTGATCTCGGGGTTCATTTCGCCCCGATAGAGTAACAGTTCCGTCCCGGAACTGATGGCAGATACCGTCGCCGCCACTTTGAGTTCGTCCGGGCCGGGGTCGGGGACGGCCGTCTCCCGAACCTCGACTTCGCGAGGACCCGTGAAGTACACTGACTGGGCCGGCATCGGGTTACGCCCTCCCTGCGCTCTCACCGGCGCCAACCTCGACACGCGTCCCCTGCTCCCGGCAGCGTTCGAGCGCCTCCTTGGCCGCCATTCCGGCGTCGACGGCCCTCAGATCGTGGCCGACGCCGACCTTGAGCTCGATCCCCGCTGTCTCCTCGACGTGATCGATCGCCTCATCGAATGCTGGCCGGTCGAGCCCGGCGGTCACCGAGATGACGTTGTCGCCGCCGATGAAAAACGACAGCGAGTCGTGGGCGTCGTACATGTACTCGAGCAGCGCCGAATATCCCCGGTCGATGTGCCGGAACACCTCGAACGCGTTGAGTTCGTCAGTGTACTGGCTGGTCGCGTCGTTGACGTCGAAGTGGGCAATCTGGACGGCCCCTTCCCCGCACAACGGATCGCCGCGCAGGATTTCGGTCCGCTCACCGTCCTGGGCACTCCCGGCTGCCTGGAGGTTCGCCGTCGCCTCACCGACTGCCTCCCGCGGCGAGGTCCCCGTGGCGACACCGAGGCTGACCGTCACGGGATAGCGGTTGCTGATGGCGTCCTGAATGCGCCGGTGTCCCGCCAGGTCGATCCCGTTTGTGACGGCGATCATGTTGTCGAACCGTGTGGAAAACACGTAGCCGTCGTGATGCGCGACGAGTTGTGAGAGGTCCGCGTACAGCCGGGACTGGAGCAGTTGCAGGTCCGGCTCCCGTTTCGGTGATGGCGCCACCGTCCACGGCCCGTAGTTGTCGATCTGGATCAACGTTACCTGCGTTTCAGTCACGGTCACTCCCCCCCGTACCATGTCCACTGGTATAATTTGTGGGCGCTAGCGGACTGCCATTCTCGGTAACGTGTCTGTTCCGGAGAGATAACGGTCCCGTCCCCAGATATATGTTAGTCACTACGGTAGGGGTTGTCCAGAACGCCGGCCCATGTCTCGAACAGACGCCTCGAGCGGCACCAGCTCCCCGCAGTCGCCGCCACCGGAGCACCGACCGCCTGTCCAGGTCCCCGAGGAGCGCGTCCTCCGGGCGTGGCTCGCCCACGAGATCGAGCACGACGCGGCTGCCATCGATTCGGAAATGGTTTCGACGAATACGGCAGCTGTGCTCGACGCGCTCCTCTCGGCGAAGCCGGGAGCGGCTGCGTTCGTCTGGCGCGAGCAACCGATCCGGTGGTACCGGCTCGTCCTCGAGTGGGACCAGTTCGTTGACCTCCGGCCGGTGGACGGGCCGGACGACCTCCTGTGGCGAGACGTCTCCACGGATGGCACCCTCTTCGGTGTGGCCGAACGGGTCACCGAGGAGGGGTTCGGTCCGCTCGAGGACGCAGGAATCGATGCTGGAGCGATCCGAACCTACCGCGACGACCTCGCCGCCGGAACGCAGTTCGACCCGCTGATCGTCCGGACCAGACGCGGCGCAACCCCGTGGTTCGTCGCCGACGGGAACCACCGGGCGACGGCGGCGGCGTTTCACGCCATCGAAACCGGCCGGTACGACCCTTTGCCGGCCTACGTCGCCGTGACCGCGAATCCGATTCTCGAGCCGATTCTCGTCCGGATTCGGGGCCTGTTCCAGCGACTGGCAGGACGATCGATCGGCCATCGCGGGAGTCGAGGCCCCTGACCCAACTCGCCGGGCGAACGGCGGGAGCGGAACATGCAGGTCCGATGCGTTTGTCCTTCTCGCCCGGCTGTCTTGGTATACAATCCCAGTTCGAGTACTCGACGGGAAGCTGTCAGTTCGCTCGTGTTCGTCGGTCCGTGGTCCCGTCGTCGTTACTCATGCCATTCCAGAATCCCTGGTGCCCCCATGACTCTTCGTCGTCGCTCGAGCCGCCGTGATCTCCCGCAGTGAATCGGCGTCGCGCTCCTCTAGGAACGCCGCGAGTTCGTCGGCGTAGTCGCCGATCGCCGCGCGCGTTTCGTCGTCCTGGAGCGCGAACGCTTCTTTTATTGTATCGGGCATCTCGTCAGGTGCAATATACGTTTCTTTCCGCGCGTAGTCACCGGTACCCCGCAGCGTCTCCGCAGAGAGATCGTCGAACTGTTCGAGCAGGAAGTCTGGAATCGCGTCTGAGGGTTCCGGGACCGTCATTGCTGTCACCTCTATTGATATAATGCTCATCAAGGATTGTGGTCATGTCAAAAACCAACAGGCGTCATGGGTCCTGTCTGTAATGTGGACTCACCGAAGGGTTAAGATGCTGCGGAAGCAGGGTGAAAGTGATGGCAGACGACCCCGACGAGGGGATGTTGTCGTGGGACGAATCCGTGTTCAAAAACGAGCACGTCTTCGAGATCGACTACGTCCCCGAGACGTTCAAGCACCGCGAGGGCCAGACCCAGAGCCTGACGTATGCGCTGCGCCCGGCGGTGCGGGGGTCGCGCCCGCTCAACGTCGTGGTGCGGGGCCCACCTGGCACGGGGAAGACAACGGCAGTCCAGAAGTTGTTCGACGAGATCGGGACGCAGACGAGCGATGTCCGGACGATTCGCGTCAACTGTCAGGTCAACGCGACGCGGTACTCGGTCTTTTCGCGGCTGTTCGAGGGCACGTTCGACTACGAGCCACCCTCCTCGGGCATCTCGTTCAAGAAGCTGTTCGGCCAGATCGCCGAGAAGCTCGTCGAAGAAGACAAGGTCCTCATCGTCGCACTCGATGACGTCAACTACCTCTTCTACGAGAACGAGGCCAGCGACACCCTTTACTCGCTGCTGCGAGCTCACGAGGAGTACCCCGGCGCGAAGATCGGCGTCATCGTCGTCTCCTCCGACCCCGCCTTGGACGTCATCGACGAACTCGACTCTCGAGTCCAGAGCGTCTTCCGCCCCGAAGACGTCTACTTCCCGGTCTACGACCAGCCCGAGATCGTCGACATCCTCGCCGAACGCGTCACACGTGGCTTCCACGACGGGGTTATCTCACGAGATACTCTCGAGTACGTCGCCGACCTCACCGCCGAAAGCGGCGATCTTCGGGTCGGAATCGACCTGCTTCGCCGGGCCGGGCTCAACGCCGAGATGCGAGCCAGCCGCACTGTCGAGCGCCAGGACGTCGAGGACGCCTACGAGAAATCCAAGTATATCAACCTCACCCGGTCGCTGTCGGGACTCAGCGAGACCGAACAAGCGTTGCTCGAGGTGATCGCCACCCACGACGGCGAGCAGGCCGGCGCAGTCTACGAGGCGTTTCACGAACGGACCGAGTTGGGCTATACGCGCTACTCCGAGATCGTCAACAAACTCGACCAGCTCGGCCTGATCGATGCCGACTACACCGATGTCGATGGGCGCGGTCGCTCGCGGTCGCTGTCGCTATCCTACGACAAAGCGGCGGTGTTAGAACGCCTCGAGTAAGTGCCGGCTGCCTCGCTCCCGACGGTGGCTTGCGCACTCGGCCGTGAGCCGTCTCCAACGGCGATCTATCGGTCTTGATAGCTGGATTCGCGGTAGTCTTCGACTCCCTCGATGGCCGAGTTTATTTTGCTCTCGGTGGTCCCGTCGGCCCGTGTGCGGGCCTGCCGGAGCGTGTTTAGCTGCTCGTCGAGGATGGCGTGGTCGGGCTGGCGGTCGCCTCGTATGTAGTCCGCGAACACGTCCGTTGTATCGTGGATATCTTCGCGGACGTCGTCGCTGTCCGCTGAATTCGCTGCTTTTTCGAGTTCGTCGCGAGCCTGTTGGAGTCTCTCGGACATAGCTGCGGCCACCACGAGCCGTTGTATAACGGTTGGGCGAGCAGTGGCCACGTCCCAGCGTCTCCGAATGGGCCGGGGTGTTCGCAGCCGCTACTCGTGTTGGCGTTCCTTACTCGCCTGTGTATGGGTGGCCTTCAGACGGCAGGCTCCTCATACACGAGCAGCGCCTCGAGAAACGTCAAAACTACCTGTGATACTGACTGGGCGCTTTTTTCTCGTCGCGTTCTCCCAATCACGTGCATCATGCCAGTATCACGACGCACGGCTCTGAGATCGATGGGCATCGCAGGTGGGTTGACTGCAGCGAGTGGCACTGTTTTGGCCGGCGGCGAATACGAACACGACCAGCGCTCGAGCGACGCGGACTCGGTCGAGACGTCGAAAGAGATGTCGGGTGCAGCCGTCCGGGTCGCACACTTCTCTCCGGACGCACCGAACGTCGACGTCTACGTCAACGATGAGCAGGTACTCGCAGACGTCGCCTACGGTGACGTCTCGCCGTACTTAGAGCTCAAGCCGGGCACCTACACGGTGACGATCACGGCCGCCGGCGACCCGAAGACGGTCGCCTTCGAGGGCGACGTGACCTTCGGTGCCGCGTACTACACCGTCGCCGCGATCGGCGAACTCGGGGCCGGGACCTTCGAACCAGCGGTGCTCGTGGACGCGGGCTCGGCGCTCGCCCGACTCGTTCACGCCGCGCCCGACGCGCCGGCGGTCGACGTCTACGCCGACGGCGAACTACTCTTCGAGAACGTCGCGTTTACCGACGCGACCGACTACGTCCCGGTCCCCGCCGGGTCGTACACGCTCTCGGTCCGGCCAGCCGGCGATCCCGAGACGACCGTTGCCTCGTTCGACGTCACGCTCGAGCGGGGGATGGCCTACACCGGCTACGCGATCGGCTACCTCGAGCCGCCACAGGGTGTGATGGACCGAGAGTTCACCGTCGAGTTGACGGTCGACGGGCCGACGACTGACGACGACATGTAGCCGATTGGTGCGGCGAGACGCCTTTTTTAGACAACTCGCCATCCCTATCCGGCCGGGTATGCGAGCGGGTCAAGTGGCTCGAGGCCCTGATCTCGACAATGAGCGACGCGCAAGGCCCGCTGCAGCCGGACCGTCCTGATGTCGACCGACCGTTCGAAGTCGACGCCCCCTTCGAGCCCGCGGGCGACCAGCCCGAGGCGATCGAGGAGTTGGCTGAGGGTTTTCAGTCCGGGATGGACAAACAGACCCTGCTCGGGGTGACCGGCTCCGGGAAGACCAACACCGTCTCGTGGGTGATCGAGGAGATTCAGAAGCCGACCCTCGTTATCGCCCACAACAAGACGCTGGCAGCCCAGCTCTACGAGGAGTTCCGCAATCTGTTCCCCGAGAACGCCGTCGAATACTTCGTCTCCTACTACGACTACTACCAGCCCGAGGCCTACGTCGAGCAGACCGACACCTACATCGATAAAGACGCCTCGATCAATGACGAGATCGACCGTCTCCGACACAGCGCGACCCGGTCGCTGCTGACCCGCGAAGACGTCATTGTCGTCGCCTCCGTCTCCGCCATCTACGGGCTCGGTGATCCGCGCAACTACATCGACATGTCGCTTCGCCTCGAGGTCGGCGAGGAGATCGGTCGTGACGACCTGCTGGCCCAACTCGTGGACTTAAACTACGAGCGCAACGATGTCGACTTCACGCAGGGCACCTTCCGGGTTCGGGGCGACACCATCGAGATCTACCCGATGTACGGCCGGTACGCCGTCCGCGTCGAACTCTGGGGTGACGAGATCGACCGCATGATCAAGGTCGACCCCCTCGAGGGCGAGACCAAAGGCGAGCAACAGGCCGTGTTGATCCACCCCGCAGAGCACTACTCGATTCCGGAGACGAAACTCGAGCGTGCGATGGACGAGATCCGCGACGATCTGGATTCGCGCATCTCCTATTTCGAGCGCCAGGGCGATCTGGTCGCCGCCCAGCGCATCGAGGAGCGAACGACGTTCGACCTCGAGATGATGGCCGAGACCGGCTACTGTTCCGGCATCGAGAACTACTCGGTCTATCTCTCCGATCGTGACTCCGGCGACGCGCCGTACACCCTGCTCGATTACTTCCCCGATGACTTCCTGACCGTCGTCGACGAATCCCACGTCACGCTGCCCCAGATCCGCGGGCAGTACGCCGGCGACAAGTCCCGCAAGGACTCGCTGGTCGAGAACGGTTTTCGGCTGCCGACGGCCTACGACAACCGCCCGCTAACCTTCGAGGAGTTCGAGGAGAAAACGGACCAGACGCTGTACGTCTCGGCGACGCCGGGCGACTACGAAACCGAACACAGCGACCAGATCGTCGAACAGATCGTTCGCCCCACCCACCTCGTCGACCCACAGGTCGAGGTCGCGGACGCGACCGGGCAGGTCGACGATCTCATGGATCGCATCGACGAGCGTATCGACCGCGACGAGCGCACCCTCGTGACGACGCTGACCAAACGGATGGCCGAGGACCTGACCGAGTATCTCGAGGAAGCGGGCGTCGACGTCGCCTACATGCACGACGAGACCGACACGCTCGAGCGCCACGAGATCATTCGCTCGCTGCGATTGGGTGAGATCGATGTCCTCGTCGGCATCAATCTCCTGCGGGAGGGTCTGGACATCCCCGAGGTTTCGCTGGTAGCGATCCTAGACGCCGATCAGGAAGGGTTCCTTCGCTCGGAGACGACGCTCGTCCAGACGATGGGCCGGGCCGCCCGAAACGTCAACGGCGAGGTCGTCCTCTACGCCGACGAGCCCTCGAGCGCCATGGCATCTGCGATCGAAGAGACCCAGCGCCGCCGGCAGATTCAACAGGAGTACAACGAGGACCACGGCCTCGAGCCGACCACGATCGACAAGGAAATCGGCGAAACCAACCTCCCCGGGTCGAAGACCGACACCAGCGAAGTCTCCGGTCGTGAACTCGAGGACGAAGATGATGCGGCACGATACATCGACGACCTCGAGGCTCAGATGCAGGAGGCTGCGAATAACCTCGAGTTCGAGTTGGCGGCCGATATCAGAGATCGGATTCGGGAACTTCGAGACGAGTTCGATCTCGATGGTGGTGACGAGGACGAGGGAATCGCGCCGCCGGCCGAGGAATTCTGAAAGGACGCGGGGACAGCTCCACCAGTTGTGACCGCTAGCCCGGCATCCCTGACAGCGTCGAGAAGCGCTCGTAGGCCAACTCGATCGACTCGATTGCCATCCCTCGGTCGGTACTCACGAGGTCCGGCCCAGACCACTTCGTCGGATACGCACCGGCGAACTCCCACCCCCATTGACTCTCGCCGCGAAAGCCGTCTTTCACCGTGACGACGATGTTTTTTCTGGTGAGCGTCCCACTCATGACCGTCTGGATCCACTCCCAGAAGGTCGTGTTTTTCGTCAGTCCGCGTTGGAGGACGAGGTTCGCGTGTGCGAACTGGCCAGGTAACTGATGGACGTGATCGTTGACGCCACCCTCTCGGTACGGAACGGTTTCCAGTTCCATCGTTATCCCGGCGACCTCGGCGAATCCGGCAACCGCCTCGCCGTCTACCTCGACCTCGAAATTATACTGTGCGTAGGGATCGGTTTCGTGCGTGTCTGTTGCCATCTCTTCGGTACTGCGCGGTGGTATCTGCACCCCAGATACCGTGGTTCGTCGTTAGCCGGACTCCGGCGGGTTACGGAGGACGACCCCACCGCCAGCGTCGTCACGTCTGCGGCCGCGACCGCCACCGCCACGATGGCCATGGCCCCGGTCCGACGGTGTCTCGTTCATTCGATCGTTGATCTCGCTGATCTCCGTACACCAGCGCTGGCGTTCCCAGTGGGGCATGTTCAACACCGCCTCGTGGCTCCACCCGAAGTGGTAGGCCACGAACGCGACCTCCTCGTAGAGGCGATCCGGTTCGTACAACCGGATTATTCCACTGGATTTCCCGGCGTTGATTCCTCACCGTCGTTCGATTCGACGCTGGCCGCTTGCATCTCGGTGGCCTCGAGTCCGGACGAGTCGATCGCACCGATTCCACCGAGATCACCACCGACACCGGTCGCGCCGGCGTCCCTTCCAGCCTGAGCCATGGGACTGCTTGCACCGTCCGTCGTGAGGTGGGCACCGCTTTCGGCGTCGATCTCGAATCGCTCGCCACACTCGGGACAGGCCGTCTCGACGGCGTTTACGCCCTGATTGTTGATCCGCTCGTACAGCGCCTGGAGATACTCGAGATCCGAGACGAACAGGTCCTCGATGACGCTGACGTCGATCGTCTCGAGGTCGCCGAGTTCGGTCACGACCCGCGAGAGCAAGACGAGCGTGAGATACGAGGAGTTCGACTGGACGCGAGGGGTTTGGAGCGGCTCGATCTCGTCGGCTGCCGTCGCGAGGCGCATACGTCCCTCCTTGTGGAGCGTTCCCTCGTCATCGACGTACCCCTGCGGAAGGGTGAATTCGAACTCGGTCTGGAGCGTGCCGCCGGTCATGATCGATCACCCCGACGGTCACAGGCGACGACGACGTGCCCGGCGAACGGAGCTGACCGACCGGTGTGAACTACACCCTCATCGTCAACTCGCCAGTCCGAATCGACTCGGGTGGGCGGAACGGCAACCGTATCCAGAGACTGGTTGGCTGGCCGTCTCATACGTTCTTGCGCTCCATCTCGTCGAACGTGACGACGTAGGATTCGGTCGCGAGGTTACCCTGCCCGCCCCCGCCGTGGGCGTTGAGCGTCGGTGGTCGATACTCTTTGATCCACGCCTTCGTGAACTCGAACCGAAGCACCGAGTCGCCGACTTCGTTCATGATGATCACGGCGATGTTCTTCCGGCCGCCGTCGTCCATCTTCCCTTGGTCGACGGCTTTTCGCCACTTGTAGAGCGCCTCGTTTTTCTCGTTTGCACCGCGAACGAGAACGAGGTCGTCGTACTGGGTGTCTCCCCAGAGCTTTCGGTTGTGTGACGGGTCGTTACCTTCGCGGTATTCGACCTGTTGGGTTCGCATCGCTGGCAGTTCGACCTCGACGAATCCGGGGACGCCGACGCCGTCGAGTTCGACCTTGAATTCGGTTTGTCTGAGTGGTCCGTGTGAATCTGGCATTGTCGTGGTAGTTGCGTATTGGTTTTGGAGCTGTCAGCTATGGGTGGGCAGCGCTATGTGTCGCTGGTATCCTGACTGATCCTGAAGACGACGAACTCGGCCGGTTTGACGGGCGCAATGCCGATCTCGACGATGAGTCGGCCGTTGTCGATGTCGTCTTGCGTCATCGTTTCCTCGCCGCATTTGACGTAGAACGCCTCGTCGGCGGTGCTACCTTGTAGCCCGCCGTCTCGCCAGATCGTCGTCAGGAAGTTCTCCGCGGACTGGCGGACGCGGGCCCACAGGTCCTCGTCGTTGGGCTCGAAGACCGCCCACTGGGTCCCCTCGTCGATCGACTGCTCGATGTAGAGGAACAGTCGCCGCACGTTCACGTATTTCCAGGACGGATCGCTGGACGTTGTTCGGGCACCCCAGAGGCGGATGCCACGACCCTGGAAGCTCCGAATGCAGTTGACGCCCTTCGGATTCAGCACGTCTTGTTCGCCCTTGGTGATCGTATGTTGTGTGCCGAGGATGCCCCGAACGACTTCGTTTGCGGGTGCCTTGTGGACGCCGTGTTCGACGTCGCTTCGCGCGAAGATCCCGGCGATGTGGCCGCCAGGCGGGACGAGACGCTTTCGGTTGGTCAGCGGATCCGTCGCCTCGACCCACGGATAGTAATAGGCCGCATACGAGGAATCAACCGGCGTCTCGAGCTCCGAGATCGCACCCGCGTTCTGCGGTGCCTGCAAGATCGCGAACCGCTCACCCATGTTCTCACAGTGAGCGACGAGCGCCTCAGTCAGCCCCTCGATCTCGTTTTCGTCAGGGACACACATGAGTGAGACGTCGTCGAGTTCCCTGAACGCCGCAAGACCGGTTCGCATCCCGGGCTTGTCGATACCTTCGTAGTCACTCAGCGACACGGCTTCTGTCTCGGGCACCGCTGAGAGATCGGAGACGACGTCGACGTCGACCGTCATTTCGCCGGCACGGATCTCCTCGAGAGCAGCCTGCAACTCCTCTTGAGACTGGGATGCATCAATGTCGAACGGTTTGGCGATCCCCTGTAACTCGGTGTACGCTCGTTCCTCGAGATCGTCAGGGATGTAGGCAGCAGTCTCCGACTCGTCGCCGACTTCGATTAGCCCACCGTCGGCGTACTCCTCGGGGACGTCCCGAGACAGCCAGGAGAGCCCCTCTGCAGGGCAGCCCGCAGCTTGCTGTTCGAGGTCGACGAGCACCGATCCCGGGATCTGTTTCTCGTAGAACTGGCTGGATTCGGGATCTGCCGACATGTCTTCGTAGACCTCTTCGATGTCGGGCGCGGGCTCGGGCTGATCGGATGCAGGTTTGCTGACCGCCTCGAGATCACACGACCAGTATCGGAGCGTGAGGGTGAAATAGTCGTTCTCGCTGTCCTCGACGATCGCGGCGATCGAACGTCCCCATGCACCCGGTCCGATCGCTTTGACGGTGATGACGTCGTTTCGGTCCTCGTCGACGAGGGTCGTCGTCGCGACGTCCGTCGGCTCGGCGGCCGCGACGCGCCCGACGTAGCAGCGACTCCCGCCGTTCTTGAAGAACCCGTCGACAGCCACGTCGAGGTCAGATGACTGTGGACTCGAGCCGAACGTGCGTTTGAAGTCAGAAAAACTCGTTACGAGTGTCGGTTCGACAGGACCGCGCTCCGTTTCACCGAGGAAGCCGGCAGTGCTGGTGCTGACACCTTCGACGGATTTGGTGCCGCTGTCGACTTCTTCGACGTATACGCCTGGTGAGAGGTATTCTGGCATTTGTGTCACTCCTCCAATCAGTGGTGTGGCGATACTATATTCATACACATAGGATATAAAACTTACTTCTTTAAAATAGTTGGAAATAATGCCTGATGCCGTAATTTACAGACATTTCGTGGACGTTTTCATTTACAAAATGCTGTGGCTAATGCAGTGAAATGAAGAGGGGTGATCGGATGCGACTACAGTAACAACTGAACCGAGAGAGGGTGAACCGCCACTGGCCGACAGCAGACCGTATGATACACCGATCCATCGTCCGCGATTCTCGCTTTCGGCACTCGGACCGACCACAGTCCGTTGGCTACCGTCGGTCCTATATATTTCAGTATGAACGCTCGCTCATTTCTATGCTTCCGCCATGATTAAATACACACGAAACGCTACCTGATCGACATGAATCGCGATACGGGCCACGGTACTGGAGAACGAGGTCGTCTCTCTCAGTTTCGGAAGAACCGCTTCTTTAGCGGGAAACTGATGACTCCCCGCGATATGGAAGCAGAACAGGAGTACCACGCCGAGCGGTTGCACACGCTTGCCCGGTTCGTGGCCGGACGTGGTGTCGTCCACGGACTCGAGGTGCAATCGATCAGCGAGACCGACGACGGACTCGAGGTGACGATCGAGCCCGGCATCGCGCTG
Organism: Natrinema hispanicum; assembly: GCF_004217335.1. Lineage (GTDB taxonomy): Archaea > Halobacteriota > Halobacteria > Halobacteriales > Natrialbaceae > Natrinema > Natrinema hispanicum. Next base: position 598,178 of record NZ_SHMP01000003.1, on the reverse strand, counting down.
GATGGAAACGGCCGACCGATCGTCGTTGATCAGGTAACGACGGCGTCGCTTCCCCACCCCTCTGGAAACGAACTCTCACTCTACATTCGGTACGACGAGATCGAACTGGAACCTGTCCCGGTTCCAAACACTGACGATGCCATCGGCGACGAATCGACGGCGAACCGGACGCTCGAAAGCTTCGAACTGACGTATCGAGAGGGGACGAGTGATGACCGAACGCAACGGCTGTCCGTCGAGATCCCGGCCATCGAGACGGACGGTGTCGACACGGCATCGTTCTCTCAGCGCTTCCTCGAGCGATACCACGACCAGTACCGGTCGTCGATTCCGTCCGACTCGGAGACGGGCGTGTTTCTCGGCTCGTTCGAGCGGACGCCCGACGGTGGCTGGACGGACTCGGAGGCGTCGGCACCTCGGGAGTTCGTCTACGATCACGAACTGCTCTTTGGGACGATCATCGACCATATCACGGACACCGACAACCCCCATCGAACGCCGGTCGAACGGGAGCCGCCCGACATCCCGGACGATATCACGGCGGTTTCAGACCGACTCGACGCCCTCGAGGCCGAACTCGAGCGTGTCACACGAAAGCAGGCGACGCTGAGCCGATATATCATGCGCAAGACGCTCACAGAGCGGGCGCGCGTGTTCGACGCCCTCGCCGAGCGGTTAGAACGGCGGATGAGCGAGGGCGACGCCAGTCGACTCGCTCGTGAGATCGCGACGGTCGCTCGCACAGCCAGCGGACAGGTGTCTGAGAGCGAAGATGCCTACCGCAGTCACGTCCGGCAGGTCCTCGAGCAACTGATCGAACTCGGTGACCGACTCGAGGGAGCGACGACCGAAGCCAGTCTCGAGCGCTATCTCAGATCGGTCTCCGACCTTCAGGAGGCGCTCGAGGACGACGGCTCGATTCTCGCCGTGGCAGAAACACAGGATCGCGTCTGCGAGGCCGCGGACGCACTCGACGTGCTCGTGGATATCGTTCCGGACGAGTGACGACAGACCGTCAGTATTGCGCTGGCGGACACGCGAGTCACTCGAGTAAGAGGAGGTGTGGGTTCTCGAGGTACTCCATCACGGTGTTTGTAAACTGAGCGCCGACGGCACCGTCGATCAGCCGGTGGTCGAACGACAGCGAGAGCGTTAGCACCGAGCGGGGTTCGATCGATTCCGCGCCGTCTTCGTCGGTGACGACGCGTGGCTTGCGCTTGATTTCGCCGATCGCGAGGATGCCTGCTTCGGGGTAGTTGATGATGGGCGTGGCGTACTCGCCACCGATGCCACCGACGTTGGTGATCGTAAACGTTGACCCGCGGAGCTCGTCGGGGCTGATCGTTCGGTCGCGGGCCTTCTGGACGAGTTCGTTCAGCTCCGAGGACAGTTGGAGGAGTCCTTTCCGGTCGGCGTCCTCGACGACCGGCACCATCAGTCCGACGTCAGTCGCGGTCGCGACGCCGATGTTGTAGTAGTCACGGTAGACGATCTCTTCGGCGTCCTCGTCGATGACGGCGTTCATCTCGGGGTGTTCTTTCAGCGCCGCCACGACGGCTTTCATGAGAAACGGCATGTAAGTCAGCCGGATGCCTCGGTCCTCGGCGCGAGGAGTGAGTTCCTCGCGTGCGTCGACGAGTGCGGTCACGTCGACCTCGTCGTGGTGGGTGACGTGAGGTGCGCTGTATTTGGATTCGACCATCGCCTCGGCGATCGTCTTGCGAACGCCGCGGAACGGTTCGCGGCGTTCGCGTTCGCCGGGTTCAAATTCGGCTCCCTTCGTTCCGACCGGTTCGCCCGCTTCGACCGCCTCGCGATCCGCTTCTTGTGCCTGCCGCTGTGCCTCGGCGTATTCCCGAACCGCCTCGGGCGTGACGAACGCCTCGCCGTCGCGCTCTTCGGTCGCCGGAACGGCGTCGATATCGACGCCTTCCTCCTCGGCGAGCCGACGGGTCGCGGGTGCTGCCAGGGTCGTCTCGCGATCGGCGGCCTCGAGTCGCGCCGATGCTGTGGCTCGATCGGGTGCTGTCGACGCGGCCTCGTCGGCCGTCGCGGTGTCGCCCTCGCTCGTATCAGCAGTCGCGGGTTCGGTATCGGCTACAGGTTCTTGGGAGCGGGATCGCTCCTGTCCCGTCTCGGCGGCGCTGGCGGTTGCCCGTACGTCGGCCGTCGTAATCCGACCGCCCGGACCGCTTCCCTGGATGCTCGAGAGATCGAGTCCTGCCTCGCGGGCCAGCCGACGCACGCGCGGCGGTGCGAAGATCCGTTCGTCGTACGCCTCGCCCTCGTCCCTCTCGGCTCCAGTCGCGCCGGGGCTTTCGGCAGTGTCGGCGGCCGTTTCGGTCGGTTCGGCCGCGCCGTCCTCCGCGACATCGAACGAGATGATCACGGTTCCGACCGGGACGACCTCCCCTTCTTCGGCGTGTAACTCCCGGACGGTGCCGTCGACCGGCGCGGGCACCTCCACGAGTGCCTTGTCCGTCTCGACTTCCGCAACCGGCTGATCCTCCGCGACCTCGTCACCCGGATCGACCAGCCACGAGACCAGCTCCCCCTCGGCGACGCCTTCGCCAACGTCGGGAAGTTCGAACTCTCGGACCATGTCAGAACCCCACGGCGTCCCGAATGCCGTCCTCGATGCGCGCTGGCTCTGGCAGGTAGTAGTCCTCGAGTGCGTACAGCGGGAACGGCGTATCGAAGCCGGTGATGCGTTCGACAGGCGCTTCCTGGTAGAGTAGCGCTTCCTCTTGGAGGGTCGCGGTGATCTCGGCACCCAACCCACCGGTCTTGGGTGCCTCGTGGACGACCGCGGCGCGGCCGGTCTTTTTGAACGAGTCGACGATCGTCTCCTCGTCTAACGGCGAGAGCGTCCGCAGGTCGATGACTTCCGCGTCGATTCCCTCATCGGCGAGATTCTCGGCTGCCTCGAGCGTCGGCCGAGTCATCGCGCCCCACGTGTAGACCGAAATATCGGATCCCTCGCGGCGGACTGCGGCCTCGCCGAGTGGCACCTCGTACGATTCGTCGGGAACCTCCTCGCGGAAGGCCCGGTAGATGAGCTTCGGTTCGAGGAATATCACCGGATCTGGACTTCGGATGGCGCTGGTCAGCAGTCCCTTGGTGTCGGCGGGGGTCGAGGGGATAACGACCTTGAGCCCGGGCTGGTGGACGAACATCGCCTCGGTCGACTCTGAGTGGTGCTCGGGTGCGCGGATACCGCCGCCGTAGGGAGCGCGGATGACCATCGGACACGTATATCGGCCGCGCGAGCGCGTCCGCAGGCGCGCCGCGTGCGAGACGATTTGATCAAATGCAGGGTAGATGAATCCCATGAACTGGATCTCAGGAACTGGCCGCTTGCCGTAGGCTGCCATTCCGATCGCCGTGCCGACGATCCCCGATTCCGCAAGCGGCGTATCGATCACCCGGTTCTCGCCGAACGCCTCGTAGAGGCCGTCGGTCGCGCGGAAGACGCCGCCGTTCTCGCCGACGTCTTCGCCCATGACGATGACGTCGTCGTCGCGTTCCATCTCCGTGTGCAGTCCATCCCGGACCGCCTCGACCAGCGTGAGGTTCTCAGTTTGTGATTGTGTGGCCATCGTGTCACTCCAGGAGCGCGTCGTCGCCGTGTTGCTCGCGGATCGATTCGAAGTACTCGAGTTGCCGTTGCAGTCGCCGAGGCATTCCCTCGTAGACGTGTGCGAAGATCTCCTCGGGCTCGGGTCGTTCGAACGATTCGGCCGCGTCGATCGCGTCCGCGACGTCGTCTTCGATCCGGGTTTCGATCGCGTCGACCTGCTCGTCGTCGAGCATCCCATTCGATCGCAGGTACGTCTCGAGGCGCGGGATGGGATCTTTCTGTTTCCAGCGTTCGACTTCCTCGTCGTTCCGGTAGACCGACGGATCGTCGGCGGTGGTGTGAGCGCCAAAGCGGTACTGAACGGCCTCGATGAGCGTCGGTCGGGGCTCGTCCTCGTCGGGATTTTTCGCCTTCTCGACGGCCTCGCGGGTAACCTTGTATACTGCCAGTGGATCCATCCCGTCGACCTGGACGCCGTCGAAGCCGTAGGCGGTGGCTTTCTGCGCTAAGGTTGCGCTTGCCGTCTGGCGCTCGCGGGGGACCGAGATAGCCCACTGGTTGTTGTTACAGAAGAAGACGGTTGGCGTATCGAAGACGCCGGCGAAGTTCAACCCCTCGTGGAAGTCACCTTCCGAGGTGGCCCCGTCGCCGAAATAACAGATGAAGGCTTTCTCCTCGCCGTCGAGTTTCGACGCCCAGGACGCCCCTGTCGCGTGGGGGATCTGGGTGGCGATGGGGACTGCGACCGAGAAGATGTTGACGTCCTCGGGCATGTAGTTCCCCCGCTCGTGGCCCATCCAATAGAGCAGCGTTCGCTCGAGAGAGAGCCCACGAACGAGGCCGACGCCGTGTTCGCGGTAGCTGGGGAAGACCCAGTCCTCGGTGTCTAAGGCGTGAGCACTGGCGACCTGTGCGCCTTCCTGACCGGACAGCGGCGGATACGTCCCCATCCGTCCCTGACGCTGGAGGCTGACGGCCCGCTCGTCGAAGCGGCGCACGAGCCGCATCTGCTCGTACATCTCGACGAGTTCGTCCTCGGTGAGGTCGGGGACGTCGGCACCCTCTCGGACCCGGCCCGCATCGTCGAGTATCTGGACTCGCTCGCGGGGATCGCGCTGTATCGTACTCACGGGAGAACCCACCTATACATACCCTAGCACACGACCGCTCAGGGTAAAGGAGTTTCCCAAAATAGTTTACTATCAGAGGGATTCTTGCCAGCGGCTCACAGAATTATCACACTCATCCGGGCGATCCTGAACGGAACTGGACGAAAGTGGCTATTTATTGCCAATTGTCGAACTGCGGGCACAGGACGGACCGAGACTGGACAAAACAGCGTCCGATCGCCACTCAGGTCTCGGTCTGCTGTGGGTGTGTCTGGCGTGCATCAGCTCTCGCTTCCGCGACGCTCTTGCCCTCGCGCAGAACCGCATCGACGAACAGCTCGCCCGCTTTGTACGACGACCGCACCATCGGGCCGCTTGCACAGTAGAGAAAGCCCAGTTCCTCTTCGGCGACGCGACGCCACGTCTCGTACTTGTCCGGGTGGTCGTAGCGCTGGACCTCGAGGTGGTTTCGCGAGGGTCGCAGATACTGCCCGAGCGTGACGATGTCGACGCCACGCTCGCGCAGGTCCGCTAAGGTCTGGTAGACCTCATGGTCGTACTCGCCGTGGCCGAGCATGATCGAGGTCTTGGTATAAATGTCCGATTCGCGCTCGACGCACTCGAGCACGCTCAGACTCTGTTCGTAGCCCGCACGCCGGTCGCGAACGGGGAACTGGAGCCGTTCGACGGTTTCGACGTTGTGGGCGATCACGTCCGGTTCGGCGTCGATAATCTTTCGGACGAGATGTTCTTCGCCCTGGAAATCGGGGATCAGTACCTCGACTAAGATACCCGGATGGCGGGCTTTGATCTCGCGGATCGTCTCCGCGAAGTGGCCCGCGCCCTGATCGGGGAGGTCGTCGCGGTCGACGCTCGTGAGCACGACATAATCGAGGCCGATCTCGGCAATGGCGCTCGCGACGTTTTCGGGCTCGTCGGGGTCGAGTGGCTCCATCCCGCCCGTCTGAACGTCACAGAAGTTACAGGCTCGAGAGCAGCGATCACCCATCAGCATGAACGTCGCCGTGCCACCGCGGTCCTGACTGTCGGCCTTGGAGCGTCCGGACCAGCACTCACCGAGGTTCGGACAGTTGGCCTCTTCGCAGACAGTGTGAAGCCCGTGGTCCCGCAGCGTCTCCCGGATGCCGGCGAACTCCCGTCCCGACGGCGGGCGGCTCTTCAGCCAGTCAGGTTTTCGCGCGCGGCTCATAGTGTGTCATGGGACCGCGTGGTGAAAAACCATGTCGGTCACAGGTCCGGTTCGTCACCCGGTATCTGACAGGTATCAGTATGGCGGCTGCCAGCCGGCGAGCGGATCGCTCTGTATGGTGTCCCAAATCCGCTTAATGAGGGGAAAGAGCCGGTAAGCGGCCCATTCTCCCGACAGCTTTACGGGCGACAACGGACTATCCGGAACGGATGGTCTTCGGCTCGACACCCGACTGGTTTCACATCAGCGAGGACGAGGACATCGTCTGGGAGAGCCGGCCCCATCCGATTACGATGGGGGCCAGACTGCCAGTCGGGATTGGACTCGCGCTTGCGGGCCTGCTCGTCGCGGGCTGGAGCGTGATCGACGGCCCTAGCCCTCTGATGCTTCTCGGGTTCGGCCTACTCGTCGTCGGCGTGGCCGTCGTGTTCGGCCGCTATCTCGTCTGGACGAACACCCGCTACGTCATCACCTCCGCGGAACTCTACACGAAACGCGGGGTCGTCTCGAGAGACGTCACCCAGTTTCGCCTCGAGCGCGTCCAGAACACCAGTCTCAGTCAGAGCGGGCTCGGTCGCCTGCTGGGATACGGCGACCTGACGGTCTACACTGCCGGCTCCGGCGATCCAGAGCTGACCTTCGAACGCGTCCCAAACCCGGAGGTAGCCAGCAGCCGGCTTAGTGACCAACTCGAGGCCGTCGCGACCGACGAATCGGCGCTCTGATCGGCACGCGGTCGGAACCGGTCGCTCGAGAAACCACAAGACCCATTAGCTGACTCGGCTTCGAGAACCGGTACGATGTCCCCCCAATCAGTCCCTTCCGAAGAGCCCACGGTCTCGCGTCGCTCGAGCGTCGCAGCGAGTGCGGGGGTCGGTGTCTTCGCCGCCACGATCGGCTATCTCCTGACGTATCTACTGGTCGCCAGTCAGGTCCGTGAGGCTGCCGGCGACACCGTCGCCGAGTGGAAAGCCGTCGCCTGGTTCTTCTACGAGGCGCACCTGGTCGATATCGAGGTCAGCGGTCAAATCGGCTCGTTTGCCGGGATGAGTACTCTCGATCTCATCGCACAATCGGACGCCGCGAGCGCGACCTTGCTGTACGTGGTGCCGCCGCTCGTGTTGCTCGCAGCCGGTGCGGTGCTGGCCCTGCGGTGGAACGTGACCGATCTCGGCGATGCCGTCGTCGCCGGCGCGCCGGTAGCGATCGGCTATGCTGTCGTCATGGGCCTCGGAGCCGTCGTCACTGAATCGACCACTGAAACGTCCGCGCTCGGCATCGAAGCGAGCAGTTCGATCGCACCGGCGCTCCTGCCAGCGATCGTCCTCGGCGGCGTCTTGTACCCATTGGTGTTCGCGACTGCCGGAGCCGCGATCGCCGCTGCCGTCGGCACGCGGTAGGGAACGCGACTCGAAGGAAACGCCTTTGACCTGTCACACCTCGTTTCTGTGTGATGGAGGTCGCCGAGGTTCTCCCGGAGTTCGCCGATGCGTTCGCGTTCGAGGAGTTCAACCGGATGCAACGTGAGGCCCTGCCCGCATTGCTCGAGTCCGACGAGAACGTGGTCGCGAGCGCGCCGACCGCCTCGGGAAAGACGGCACTCGCGGAGCTGGCGATCTGTAAGGCACTCGCCGACGGCGGTACCGCGCTGTTTATCGCGCCGATGCGAGCGCTGACGAACGAGAAGGAAGACGACTGGGACCGGTTCGAGGAACTGGATTACTCGGTGTACGTCGTCACCGGCGAGCGCGACCTAAATCCTCGCCGCGCGCGCCGGGCTGACATCCTCGTGATGACCCCCGAAAAGCTCGACTCGGCGACCCGGAAACACGACTCCCGGCGGTACGACTTCGTCACCGACATCGACGTCTGCGTGATCGACGAGGTTCATCTGCTGGACGCGGATCGTCGGGGCTCCGTGCTCGAGGTAACGATCTCGCGGCTGCGCCGGCTCTGTGGGCCCCGTATCGTTGCGCTCTCGGCGACGATGCCCAATGTCGGCGATGTCGCGGCGTGGCTCGACGCGCCCGAGGAGTGTACCTTCGAGTTCGGCGAGGAGTATCGCCCCGTCGACCTCAACGCCGGTGTCAAGACCTACACGCACGGCGAGAACTCCTTTGCGGACAAGTACCGCCGGCTGTATCGCGCGCTCGATCTCGCGGAGCCACATCTCCGGGAGGACGGGCAGTCGCTCGTGTTCGTCTCCTCCCGTCAGGACACCGTCCAGGCCGCCAAGAAGGCCAGAGACGAGATCGCCGAACGCGACATTCCGATGGGTGCACGCGGCGACTACGACTTTCATACCGAATCGAAGGCTCTCGAGAACGAAACCCTGAGAAACTCAGTCTTAGACGGTGTGGCCTTCCACCACGCCGGCCTCTCGAAGAACGACCGCGACCTCGTCGAGGAGTGGTTCAAGGCGGGTCACGTCGAACTCCTCTTTTCGACGTCGACGCTGGCCTGGGGGGTGAACCTGCCGGCCCGCTGTGTCGTGATTCGCGATACGAAACTGCACGACCCCCTCGAGGGCGAGATCGACATGAGCCCCCTTGACGTGCTCCAGATGCTCGGGCGCGCGGGTCGGCCGGGCTACGATGATATCGGCTACGGCTGGGTCGTCTGTGATACGGCGGAGGCGGACAAGTACCGCCGCCTCCTGCGTGACGGCAAGGAGATCGAGTCCCGGCTCGCGGAGAGTCTGGCGACCCACCTCAACGCCGAGATCGCGATGGGCACGATCACCGATCTCGAGGACGTAATGGACTGGCTCGAGACGACCTTCTACTACGTCCGCGGGCAGTCCAAGCCCGACGACTACGACTTCCCGAATCTGCGCCAGCGTGTCCGGGACTGTCTCGAGGGGCTGGTCGACCGTGGCTTCGTCGAGACCGGCGAGGACCTTTCGATCGAGGCGACACCCCGGGGCGTGTTGACCTCGAAGTACTATCTCCGACTCGATACGGCGGCCCGCTTTGCGGCGCTGTGTGACCGTGTCGATGACGGGGGTGAGTTGACGACCAGTGATGTCCTCGAGACGATTGCGACCGCCGAGGAGTTCGACTCCGTCTCGGCCCGTCAGGACGAACGCGATGCGATCAACGCAGTGTTGGTCGGTCAGGAGACGGACGATCTCGAGGCGGGCGAACGCAAGGTGCTCGCGATTCTCCGCGGCGCGGCAAGCGGCTCGACGCCCGCGGAACTGCGCAGCGACGCCTGGGTCATCCGACAAAACGCCACGCGGCTCGTCTCGGCGCTCGAGGCGTTCCTCGATCGGTTCGTCGGCCCCCATGCCGCCAACCTCGCGCGTCGAGTCGAGGCTCGCATCGAGAACGGCGTCGCCGAGGACGCGGTCGGACTCACTGCTATCGATGGCGTCGGCCCGGGTCGTGCGAGCAAGTTAGCGACAGAGGGGCTGTCGACTCCCGGCGATGTCGTCGACGCGAGCGTCGCGGGCCTCGTCGACGCCGGCCTCACAGAGGGCGTCGCCGAGGGCGTCTACGAGGGTGCTCAGTCGCTGCCCGCGGTCGACCTCGAGTGGGGGCAGTTCCCCGACGCCATCGCGACCGGCGAAAACGAGGTCTGCGAGGTCACGGTCCGCAACGTCGGCGAGCCCGCCCGTGCCGGCATCCGCGTGACGGTCAATGGAGTCGAAATGACGAGCGCGAACACCTACCTGCGCGACGCAGAAACCGTGCCGGTGGGCGTCTTCGGTGCCGACGCCGACGTTCTCGAGTTTACCGTCAGCGTCGCCTTCCCCGAGGAACCGCTGGTGCCGCTCGAGGCGACCCGGACAGTCGAAGTCCAGTAACGACGATTCCCCGCGGCGGTGTCATAGAAGCACTCGCCTACCCCTGGTGTAGCGATATGACGAACGGTGGGTACAGAGGGTGTCTCGATCATAGGGACTGCTGAATCGGAACGACCGGTTCAGAGCGATTCAATAAATTCCGTTAGTTCACGATCGAACTGATCAGGCTCTTCTATCATCGGACAGTGACCGCTTTCTTCGAACAGTGTGAACTCCGCGTTCGGTATCAAGCCGGCCACGTTTTCGATGGGTGCGATAGGCATATACGATTCGTCAGCACCGGCGCAGACGAGCGTGTCCAGATCTAATTCTTTCAAGACGCTTCGATAGTCTCGCATGATTTGATCGAAAATAATCGCGCTTTTGACCGGTGGCGGACACCGGGAAAACTCGTCGTAAACGAGCCGTCGGATCTCTTCTGAGAGTGACGACGGCTCTTTGAATATTGCCTCACTGGCAAGTTCGTTGAGGCTCTCATGATCGGTTTGAGCCATCTCCATGAGTTGTTTGAGTCCGTCGAGATCGGTATCCGCATGTTCGTTGTCTTCCCAAGCGAACTCGGCCGCCGGTTGATCGACGACCACAAGACCTCCGAGTTGGTCCGTCCCGAACTGCTTGACGAAATCCCAGGCAACGGAGGCCCCCATCGAGTGTCCTACGATGATGATATCGTCAAGCGATTGCACCTCCAGAAAGGCCTCCAGGTCCCGAGCATACTGCGGTAGAAGGTGCCCTGCCTCCGGGTTGGCTGAACGACCGTGTCCACGGAAATCCAGAGCCATCGGTCGATAGTTCCCCTCGAGGGAGTTCAGTTGCTTGATGAAAAACCGACTTCCCGCCATCATTCCATGCAGGAACAGAATCGGTGTTCCCTCACCGCGTTCCTCGTACCACAGTTCCGCCCCATTCAATTGGCAGGTTGACATAAACCAGCAGACGGGAGAATATGTAATGAATCCTTTCTAGCTTATGTAACCAGTAAAATAACTTCGATGATGCCCTTTTATTGCTGTACCGTCACCTCGAGCACCCGCTCGCGAAGCGCCGCGGGCGAATCGACGATCACGTCCGCAGCCGAGCGATCGATGTCGCCGTGGGCCTCGATCCGGTAGGCGACGACGGTCATGTCCGCTCGAGCGGCTGCCGTAATTCCGTTTGCCGAGTCCTCGACGGCGACGCAGTCGGCGGCGGGAACGCCGAGCTCGCCAGCCGCGTACTCGAAGACGTCCGGTTCGGGCTTGCTCGCGGCGTCGATATCGTCGGCGCTGATGACGCGATCGAACGAGTCCTCGAGATCAAATTGCTCGAGGACCATGCCGATCCAGTCGTGGGGTGATGACGAGACGAGCGCCGTCGGCACGTCGCGAGCATCCAGCTCGTCGAGGAGGTCGTGGAAGCCATCGAGGAGAGCAGCGCGCTCGGTGTAGATCTCCTCAGCGGCCGCGTTGAATCGCTGGATGAACTCCTCGCGGGAGATGGCGGTCCCGTACTCGGCCTCGAGGTAGTCGTAGATCTCGCGAAAGTTCATGCCACTCGTCTCGGTGACGGAGACGTCCGTGTCAGGGACTGTCGCCGGTAGGATCTCTTCGCGCTGGAAATCGACCCAGAAATCTTCGCTGTTGACGACGACGCCGTCCATATCGAACAACACAGCGGTCATGTACGCCGGGGATAGTCGATCGGCCCGTATAGCCGTTTGGCACGCAGCAGTGGGGGCGACGGCCACGTGCCTCGGTGCCCGGACGGGAATCACGCCGACGCGAAGGCTGCGATTCTGTGAGGGTGGTGCTCGAGGGACGCGTGTTCGTACTGCGACGACGCGCGCTTCCGGCGCGGTCGGCAAGGTATTGGAGCCGAATCGAGGTCTCCTGTCCGCCGTCGACTCGCCCTCGTTCGATCCACGTTGAATGGGTCACAAACCCCCGAAAACGTCGGTTAAATGGTCGTAAACGGATGCAAACCGCGTTCACCACGATCCCCCTTCAAGTCCATCAGACCACCGAGCATCGGGTGCAAGCTATGAACCGAACGACGCTCATCGCTGCCGTGTTCGCAGCACTGATCGTAGCGAGCGGGGTCGCCGCCGCGGCACCCGGAAACGCACCCGTCGATGTCGACACGGGCGCGGATCGTCTCGACGACCACGCAGAGAGCAACGCACAGGATGCAGCCGACAACGCGAATCGAAGCGAGAACAGCACCGCTGCCGACGAGCGGAGTGCGAACAGTGCCGCGTCGGACAACCGCACCCAGAACGGTGCTGCTGCCGACAACGCGAATCGAAGCGAGAACAGCGCTGCTGCCGACACTGACAACGGCAACGGACAGGGGCCGGCCGTCGACCTCCCTGCGCAGGTTCCGGATCACGTCTCCACGATCCACGACAAGATTTCGACGTTCCTGAGTGGTGACCTCGGGAGCCGGCTTGGTGAGGCGATCAGCGTAGTGACGCCGGGCGACGACACTGACAAGACCGACGCGACTGACACCGCCAACGAAGCGCAGCCGACCGACACCGACAGCGCCGATAACACCGACGAGCAGTCTCAGGAGACCGACGATGAACAGCCCCAGTCGGACGACACGCAGCCTGACAGCGAACAGCGTCAGTCGAGCGACGAGCAGACTGCCGACACACAGCCCGACGACGACCAGACAGCATCGGACGACACGCAGACCAGCGCCTAACTGACATCCCATGACACCAGCGCCGCCGGCCTCGGTCGGCATCGAAGATCGGTTGCTGACGTTCGCCGTGAGCCTGCTCGTAGGCGGCGGTGCCCTCCACGTCGGCACACACGTCGTCTCGGACGCACAGGACTACGCCCACGCGGTGCTGACTGCACTGCTCGGTGCGTTGGTCTGGGCCGTCCTCGAGCCGGTGCCGCTGCTCGGCGAGTTGCTGGCGATAGCCGCGTGGATCGGCATCGTCAGGTGGCGCTACCAACTCGGCTGGTGGCACTCGGCCGGCGTCGCCGTCGTCGCCTGGATGGCCGCGGTCGTCATCCTCGCGGCACTCGAGTTGCTCGGTATCGGCCAAATCTCTGCACTCGGCGTGCCGGGGGCTTGATACGGACGACTGTCAGTCAGTGCCGGCGTATCCGCGACCCGTCCTGCGGAGACGCCGGGACATCGGTACAGCAGACCGTATGAAGGATCCCTGCTGACGCTCCCTCTCCACCCCGCTGGCGCTTTTTTCGCTGCCGACTGCTGGCGGTTCGAACAGACTGAATCGGTTCGCTCTAAAGCATCTGGAATCGGCCAAATAATATGATTACTATAGTATATTTTTCTGCAGTATCGGACGAATAGGGCAGATAGGGTGCAGTGAGCACGCTCTTTCTTACTTTCGCATGTTTTAACTAAGGTGGCAAGAACCGACGTATATGAACAGTCGCGTCGGCGTGACGATCATGGTCGTCGCACTGCTTGTGACCGGCTCGGGGCCGGTTGCGGCCGCGACCGGGGCGACGGACCCCAGCCGCACGCAGTCAAACCCGTTCGAGCTGCAGGACACGCAACTCGATGCGGACGAGGTCCGAATGGACGTGGCGCTCCAGCCGAACGGGACCGCCGAGTGGACCCTCGAGTTCTGGGTCCGGCTCGACGACACCGAGAGCACGACGGCATTCGAATCGCTCCGGGATGACATCCAGGACGATCCCGGGAATTACACGCAGTCGTTCGCCGATCGGATGACCGAGACGGTCGCTGCGGCACAGAACGCGACGGGCCGCGAGATGTCCGCCGACGGATTCGCCGTCGAGACCGAGCGCCAGTCGTTCGCCCGCGAGTACGGCGTCGTCAGATACACGTTTCGCTGGCATGGGTTCGCCGCTGTCGATGGCAATGAACTCCGGGCGGGCGACGCCATCGAGGGGATCTACCTCGATGACGGGACGCGACTGCTGTTCGAGTGGCCCGACGGCTACAAGCAAACGTCGGTCACGCCTGATCCGGACGAGAACCGTGAGACCGTCGTGATCTGGCGCGGCGAATCGACCGATTTCATCTCCGGCGAGCCTCGAGTCGTCGTCACGTCGGGCGGCCCGTTCAGCACGGCGACGGTCGTCGGGGCTGCAGTCGTCGTGGTCGCCCTCGGTGTTGTCGGCGCGTGGTGGTACCGCAACCGCGCGTCGACGGCGGGGCTGGCGGTCGGCAACCGGAGTGATCCCGACCCTGCAGCCGAGTCCAAACCGGAGTCACAGTCGGCGGTGACAGCGGACGACAGCGCGGCGACCGACAGCGCAGCAAGCGCAACCGGAACGCCGGCGACGGAGCTCCTCAGTAACGAAGAACAGGTCCTTCGACTTGTGAGGGACAACGGCGGCCGGATGAAACAGCAGGCGGTCGTCGAGGAACTGGGCTGGACCGACGCAAAGACCAGCAAGGTGGTCAGTGGCTTACGCGAGGAAGAGGACCTCGAGTCGTTCCGCCTCGGCCGTGAGAACGTGCTCTCGCTGCCCGAGGCCGATGAGCTCACGATGGAAACCGATAGTGACAGCGAACAATGACCCGATCTCACTGCGCGAACCGACCGGCGAGTGCGCCACGGCAAAACTCGTCGAAACCGACGGACAGCACCGGATCGAAAACGGCGTTGAACGGCGTTAACCGTCGTTGAACCCAGGACATCGTCTCGAACGTATATCACCATACAGATACGATAGCCACCAATGAACCGATCTCTCTCGATTGCACTGGCAGCGATCCTCGTCGTCGCGACGGTCGCAGTGCCGGTCGCAGCGGCGAACGTCGTTTCGAGTGCCACTGTCCAGGACGATCCCGAATCGAACGCGGAGACCGACTCGATCAAACCCGGCGCACGCTTCGCTGCGGCCGTCGGCGTCCAACACGCCGAACTCGAGGGTGATGTCTCGACGCGGGCCATCGATATCAGGCTTGCAAACGCCGAGACCAACGCGACGAAAGCATCCTTGATCGCGGATCACCTCGAGACGAGCGAACGGCGGCTGGCGGACCTCGAAGCCAGACTCGAGTGGCTGAACGAGTCTCGCGAGGCCGGCGAGCTAAGCGAGGGTCGCTACCGTGCAGAAGTCGCACAGACTGCAGCCGAGATGCGGACGATCGAGCGCCGGGCCGCAATCGCCGCGTCGACAGCAGCCGACCTCCCTGCTGACGTGCGCGACGAACGTGGCATCGATATCGAATCGATCCGAACGCTGCGCGATCGTGCGGCCGAGCTCGGCGGGCCCGACACCGCGTCGGTCGCGCGCTCGATCGCCGGCGACGACGTCGGCCGGTCGATCGGCGACGGCCGAGAACCGCGTGGGTCCCAGCGGAGTGCCACCGAGTCGCCGGGCGGCCAGAACGGAACTGCCGCTCCGCCGAACGAGAACTGACACCGTCGACTCGCGAGTGCGACTGCACTCGTGTTTTTTGATCCCTGAGACCGTAGTTCGGCGGGATGGTCGACGCGTATGCGATGCTCGATACCGCGGCCGGAACCGAAAACGACGTGTGTCAGGCCCTGCGTGATGCGGAGGGCATCGCGGGGGTATACGCCATCGCGGGCGATTTCGACGTCATCGTCGAGTTGACGGGTGACGACCCCCGCGATCTCCTCGAGACGGTCACCGACACGATCCGGCCGCTCGAGGGCGTCGGGACGACACGAACGTACGTCTGTATTGACTGAGGCTGCTGTCCGCGGGTTTACATACGAAGCCGCGGCCAGCCCGCCCATGATCGACGATGCGATCCGCGTCCTCGCGGGTGACTGTACCGTCATCGCCGAGGCTGACGACCGCCAGGAGTACCGCGGCCGGGTGACGACGATCGTCAAACCCGACAACACCGTCCTCGTCCACGACATCGACGGCTACCAGCCCGTCGCGTGGCTGACTCGCGCCGATAGCGTCTCGAGCGACCGCCGAGATGGCTTCACGCTCGTCGCGAAAAAGGACACCCAGACGCTGCGGATCGCCGCCCACGAGCAAGACGGATTCGCACACTATCCGTCGTCGGCGGCCGGCACGCCCGTGGGGACGTGTCCGGACTGTGGCAGTGCGCTCATCCGCTCGAACGACGTCCACTGTGTGGGCTGTGGCGACCGGTATGGCGTGCCCGCCGATGCGACGATCCGGGACGACCAGTGTGATTGTGACTGTGGGCTCCCGAAGATGCGCGTCGAGCGCGGGCGTGCGTTCAACGTTTGTCTCGACCGGAACTGTGAATCCCTCGACGCGGCAGTCAAGGAAGCGTTCGACCGCGAGTGGGCCTGTCCGGAACTCGACTGTGACGGCGACCTCCAGATCCTCCGGCGCGGCGGTCTCATCGCCGGCTGTGAGCACTATCCCGACTGTGATACCGGCTTTGCCGTCCCCGCCGGCGTCGTCGACGGCGAGTGTGGCTGTGGCCTGCCCACCTTCGAGACCGCAAGCGGCATCCGGTGTCTCGACGCGACCTGTGAGCGCGCGCTCGAGGGGACGGTCACGGCCGACTCTATGGCTGACGACTAATCAATCAGCCGACACCGACAGTGGACCAGCCACCATGCGATAGCCCCCGGCCAGCCGCCACTGCGGTGGGTGGGACTGAAAGGGGCTGGCGCGCTCGGCGAACCCCGACGACGCAAGGACCGCAGTGAGCGAGCATCGCGAGCGAACGAGGACCACAGCGAGTCGTGGGAGCCGAGCGCGACAGGGGCTTTCGGAGTGGCTGTACCAGAGACAGATGTTCGGTCGTAATTTACTGACGAGAATCGATCCGCAGCCCCTTAGTCGCGGCCGCCCAACACCCGCTATGACACTCGAGGGGCGGTTCGACGACGGCGTCGTCCATGTCGGCGGCGACGCACGTCAGCGGTATCACGATTCGCGGGGGTATGGCTATCCACTCGAGGGCAACGAGATCGCCCTCGCACCCGTCGAGGCAGCCCACCTGCTGTATCGGGGCGATCTCGAGGCGGTGGTCGACGAACGTGGCGAGCGACTCTCCTTTCGGGAGTTCGTCGCGCGCGAGCCCGGCGAGAACTTCGACGTGCGGTTTCTGGTCTATGCGGACCTGCGCTCGCGTGGCTTCTATCTCTCGCCGGCTGCCGAGCCGTGGGTTCCGAACCCACCCGGTGGTGCGGCCGACTTCGCGGTCTTCCCGCGCGGCAAGGGGCCACGTGACGGCGAGATCGAGTACGCGCTGCGAGTCATCGGCGAGCGAACGGACGTTCCCGCCAGCGAGCTTCAGGGAGGCGTCTTAGCGGTCGTCGACGAAGAGAGTGAGATCACCTATTTCGAGGTGGATCGTCGAGATCCAACCGGGACCTCCGGCACCGACGCGACGTTGCCCGACAACTGCGGGGCCGACCTGCTGGCCGATCGGGTCGTCGTCTGGGAGCCCCCCTTGGACCTCTACGAGCGAACGTTCTACGGCCAGCCGCTCGAGGGCCGGGAGTACGACGAACCGACGCTGCAGTGTTCGCTGCTCGAGGCGGCGTATCTGGCCGAACGGGGTGCGATCGACCTCGATCCCGCGACGGTTCGCGAGCGAGGCCGCGAGGTCGAAGGCGAGCGGTTCGACCGACGGCTGACGGTCTACACCGAACTCCGAGAGCGCGATGTCGTCCCCAAGACGGGCTACAAGTTCGGTGCTGATTTCCGGACCTATGCCGACATGGAATCGGTCGAAAACCTGGGTCACTCCGAGTTGCTCGTCCGGGTCCATCCGGCCGAGTACGTCTTCGAACCGCGCGATCTGGCACTGGACGTCCGACTCGCCCACGGCGTCCGGAAGACGATGGTGTTCGCACTGGTCGACGACGACGCCGATAGCAGCGACGGAATCGAGTGGTGGTCGCTCGAGCGACTGACGCCCTAATACTGTCTGTTGGCTGTCAGTAGCGGGTGTCTGGCCCGACCACATCTCGAGTGCGACCAGCGTGTGAACCGTGGCGTCCGACAGTATGAAAGCCCCGACGGACGAGGATCGCACCATGCAACTCGAGGTACTCGGCGTCGGCGGCGCGGGCTGTCGGATCGCTGACGCGATCCGTGCGGCGGAGCCGGCAGAGCACTCGTTTCTCACCGACGTCACGGTTTTCGACACCGACGAAGCGGCCCTGAACCGAACCGTCATCCCCGAGTCACACTGCGTCCAGTACGGCCTACCCGACAGCGACGGGGGCCTCGAAGGCGACCTTAAGCGAGGCCTACCGCTCGGCCGAGAGCACGCAGACGACCTTCTCGAGCGGCGCGATCGAGATATCCCGACGGCCGACGCGATTCTCGTTGCGGTCGGCCTCGGCGGAGCGACTGGCGGCGGAACGGCCCCCGCACTCGTCGCGGCGCTCCAACAGCGCTACGACGTGCCGGTCTACGTCCTCGCGACGTTGCCGGCCGACCGCGAGTTCGATGCCACGGCCGACACGTCGGGGTCGGGCCCGGGACGCCACACACGCGATCCGACCGCCGAGACACCACCACGACCGAACGCAGCGACGAACGCGGTCGCCACCCTCGAGCGACTCGATGGGGTCGCAAGCGCCATCATCTGTTTCGACAACGAGGCGTGGCTCCACCCCGTCGAATCGCTCGCTGACGCTCGCGACCGCTGTAACCGCGAACTGGCGACGCGAGTCGAGGCTGTCTTCGCTGCCGGCGAGCGATCGGATGGCGCGGTCGCCCAGACCGTCATCGACGCGAGCGACGTTCGGCGGATCGTCGGCGACCAGTCGGCCATCGTCACGCTCGGCTACGACGACTTGACTGTCGAAACGGGCGGGTCGCGCTTTGGTCTCGGACTCTTCTCGTCGCCGCCTGACGTCGAGACGAGCGAGGCAGTCAGCGCCATCGAGACCGTGATCCGAAAGGGGATCCGCGGCAAGCTCACCCTCGAGTGTGACCCCGAAACGGCCGCACGCGGCCTGTTGATCGTTGGCGGGCCGCCGGCGTGGCTCAACCGCCAGGCGATCGCCGAGGGGCGACAAACCCTCGAGTCGGCACTCGACGGGGCGGGCGTCCTCGGCGGTGACGCACCACGACCCGACGGCGAGTCCGTCTTCGCGGGGGTTGTCCTCGCTGGCGTCGAGTCGGACCGGCTCGCGGCGTTGCGGGCGGTCGCCGAGCGGCCGCCCGAGCCGTAAGTCCGCGCCGCATCGTCAGGGCCGAAGCCGAAGGCTTTTGCGCGCTGCCGAGCCAAACCCGGGTAATGACCGGAGACGACCCACTCGAGGAGTCCGAGTCAGGGGAACCGCTGACTGACGGAGGGGCTGCAGGTGCCGACGACGTTGCGCTTGACCCCTGGGGGTCCTCGAGCGTCTCCGACTACCGCAAGCTGTTCGAGGAGTTCGGCATCGAGGAGTTCGATGAGGTACTCGAGGAGGTACCCAATCCGCACTACCTGATGCGCCGCGGCGTCATCTTCGGCCACCGGGACTATCGCCCGGTCGCCGAGGCGCTGCAAAACGACGAGCCCGCAGCCGTCCTCTCGGGCTTTATGCCCACCGGCGACCCCCACATCGGCCACAAGCTGGTCTTCGACGAGATCATCTGGCACCAGCAACAGGGGGCCGACGCCTACGCCCTGATCGCCGACCTCGAGGCCAACTCCGCCCGCGGGATGAGCTGGGAGGAAATCGACGAGCACGCACGCGACTACCTGCTCTCGCTGCTTGCGCTCGGCTTCGACCCCGAGGAGGGGACGCTCTATCGCCAGTCCGAAAACCGCGAGCTGCAGGACCTGGCGTTCGAACTCGGCGCGGAGGCCAACTTCTCGGAGTTGCAGGCGATCTATGGCTTCGACGGCGAGACCGACGTCTCGCACATGCAATCAGTCGTCACCCAGATGGCCGACATCCTCTACCCGCAACTCGAGGAGCCCAAACCCACCGTCATCCCCGTCGGTCCCGATCAGGACCCTCACGTCCGGCTCGCCCGCGACCTGGCCGAACGGATGCGCTTTTTCAAGGTGAGCGAGGCCTACGCCAGCTTCGAGCTCGAGCCTGACGAACGGGATCTGGTCGCCGACTTCTACGAGCGACTCGAGCCCGCCGAGTTCGACGACGACACGCTCCGGTGTGTCCACGTCGCCGAAGCGGTAGAGGAGACGCCGCTGTCGGATCTCGAGGCCGACGCCGACACGCTGAGTTCGGTCCTGACGAAGCTGAACGAGGCCGGCATGGAACCGATCCGGCCGCGAACCCGATTTTCCGACCGGCGGGCGACCGACGAGGCGTTCGACGCGCTGATCGACGCCATCGAGGGCGAAAAGCGGGTCTACGAGAACCACGTCGACGCCTTCGAGATCGATCTCGCCGAGGCCGAGGAACTCGCCCGTCAGGTCGAAGTCGACACTGGCGGCCACGGCTTCCAGCCACCGTCGTCGATCTACCACCGATTCATGACTGGCCTGACTGGCGGGAAAATGTCCTCTTCGATTCCGGCCTCTCACATCTCGCTCCTCGACGATCCCGAGGACGGCTACAACAAGGTGAAGGCGGCGACGACCGGCGGCCGCGAAACCGCCGAGGAACAACGCGAGAAAGGCGGCAAGGCCGACGAGTGTCCCGTCTACGAACTCTACGCCTATCTGCTCTCCGGCGACGACGACGAGTTCGCCAAGCGCGTCTACGACGAGTGTGTCGGCGGCGAACGTCTCTGTGGCGACTG
Source organism: Natrinema hispanicum (assembly GCF_004217335.1). Lineage (GTDB taxonomy): Archaea > Halobacteriota > Halobacteria > Halobacteriales > Natrialbaceae > Natrinema > Natrinema hispanicum. The sequence goes on along the minus strand of NZ_SHMP01000003.1, from coordinate 577,849 downwards.
CAAGGAGCAAGCAGCACAGCTGATGCGGGAGTTCCTCGAGGAACACCAGGAGAAACGCGACGAAGTCGAGGACCTGCTCGAAGACGTCGATATCGAACTCGAGTCACCGCGTCGTCGCTAGCAGGCCGATCCACACGCGGTTTCCGTCCGGTCGTGGCACCGCCTAACGTCCGTGCGACCGAGTTTCGGGCGCGAACGAGGACGGGACTTGATGTCTGACGAAGCTATATACGGTTGTTCGTGAAACGAAGCAGTACTGATGGGTCGGTCCCTCCGCCCGTCGGACGACGACCTCTGGGTCTCCGCTGACGTTCTCGGTGCGTTCGGCGTCACACCGGCGGACCTCGAGCATGCACCGGCCAGCGATAGCTCTCTCGAGGCGGCGCTTGCCGACACGCTCGCGGCAGGTGTCGACCGAACGACGGTGTTGCGCCGGACTATCACCCGAAGCGACCGCGGGCTCGCCTGCTCGGCCCGGTACGCAGCAGCCGACCTCGAGTCGGAACTCGTCGCCGTCTTCGAGGCCATCGGCTGGTCGCTGTCCGTCTCTCACACGCGTGACGGGCTGGACATCACTGCGGCCGATCACCACGACCGACAGCGTGAGACGACCGTCACGTATCCCGACACGCCGCTTGGAACCGACAACCTCCCGGCCGTCCTGTGGGCGATCAACGACGCCGTCCTCGACGGAACCGACGCACGGTTCGTCCTTCTCTCGACTGGTGTTGACCGCTGGCGGGCTGCCCTCATCGACGAAGCCGAGCTCGAGCGGCTCCGCGATCGCTACGGCCCGCGAATCGACGCCGTCGAGCAGCCGCTGTGTCCCGAATATGGGCTCGCGGCGTACGTTCCCGATGCAACGGCCAACGACGTGATCGGGGCGGCAACCGGCGAGCCGTGGCCGCCGTGGGCGCTCGAGTGTGACACTCGTGGGAGAGAAACGGGCACTCAAAACGAGAGCGACAGTGTCGACTCGCTCATCGACGAAGCGGAGCCGTCGACGCGTTCGGATACAGCGTCGATGTCGGACGGCTCGAGCGAGACCGACGGTTTCGAACTGCGAGGGACGCCCGCACGCTCGCGACACCGGGACGACGCCGACGGCAAATTGGAGGACGGCTCCACACCGGCGTGGTCAGAGACCTCGAGTCGGAACAGTCGATCGACGGACACCGACGATTTCGGCACGCTCTCGGGATCCAGCCAGACGACACGTGTCACGAACGACTCGTTCGGGACGGACGTCGACTGCGGGTCCGACGACGACCGGTATCGTGCGCTCGGGGCCGCGCTCGACGCCGGCGGGACCGTCTCGGTGCGGGGATTGCTCGAGGACGACGACTTCCTGCCCGAACTGCCCGCCACCGAATCCGAGGCGGTCCGCATCGAGTTTACCGAGGAGTTCGACCCCGCGGCGATCCCTGAAGCGACGGCGACTGCCGAGGAGGAAGGGTTCGAATGGGTCGATTCGGGCTCGCTCGAGACGACGCGCGTGCCGAACGGGTGACGATCTGTGAGTGGCCGCGGCCGGCGGACGGATGCCGAACGGTATGCTGACGCGTATCACAACGTTTTTAGCCCGCTCGCGAATCATCCTGGATATGGCACTCGAATCCCGCGAACGGCGTGCGTGTTCCGGTGTCGGCGAGCAGCCACAGCGGCCACACACGGGATTCGACTTCTTTTTCACCCGGTGAGCCGGGCCGGTGGATCCGCGTGTGTCCATACCGGACGCGTGCGGCGAAACCGACCGTTCGACGCCGCTGCCGGGACCGCCTCGGGCAGTATCGGAACCGCTAACTGACCGACACGCAGCCATCCAAACAAGCGAATGCAACTTCCAGCACAACAGGTCGCGGTCTTAGAGGCCGCAAGTGCGGACGAGGCAACGTCCGTCGACGCCCTCGCCGCGGCGACCGAGGTCCCCCCCGAAACCGTCACCGGGGCCGTCTTCGAACTCGAGGACGAGGGACTGGTCGCCGTCAGCGAACGCGTCGACGAAACGGTCGCGCTCACCGACGAGGGACGCGAGTACGCCGGTGACGCCCTCCCCGAGGTCCGGCTCTACGAGGCGGCGCTCGAGGCTGGGGCCGATGACGAGCCGGTCTCGATGGGCCAGGTCATCGGCGCGTCTGGGCTCGAGGGCGGTGCGGTCGATATCGCACTCTCGAACTACGCGCGCAAGGGCTACGGCGTCATCGACAGCGGCGCGATCACGGCCGACTCCGACGCCGATCCGGCGGCCGACACAGAGGCGAACGCGCTCGCGGAACTCGCCGATGTCGACGCTGCGCCGGTCGACAGCGTCGATATTGACTCGGACACGTTGGATCAACTCGAGCGCCGCGGTCTCCTCGAGCGCCGCGAGTCGACGGTCCGTGAGGTAACGCTGACCGAACTCGCCGTCACGGAGCTGATGGCGGGGATCGAGACCGCCGAGACGGTCGGCCAGGTCACCCCCGAACTGCTCACCAGCGGCGAGTGGGAAGACGTCGAGTTCGCCGAGTACAACGTCGAGGCCGACGCCGAACAGTTCGAGGGCGGCAAGGTTCACATCCTGCGCCAGACCGCCGAACGCGTCAAGGACGTCCTCGTGGGGATGGGCTTCCAGGAGATGGAAGGCCCCCACGTCGACGCGGACTTCTGGATCAACGACTGCCTGTTCATGCCCCAGGATCACCCGGCGCGGACTCACTGGGACCGGTTCGCTCTGGAGCAGCCGACCCACATCGACGAGTTGCCCGAAGATCTCGTCGATCGCGTCGAGCGCGCCCACAAGGAGGGCGTCGGCCCGGACGGCGAGGGCTATCACTCCCCGTGGGACGAGGACTTCGCGCGGGCGCTGGCCCTGCGCGGCCACACCACCTCGCTGTCGACCCGATATCTCTCCGGCGAGGAGATCGGTGAGCTCGAGCCGCCACAGCGCTATTTCAGCGTCGAGAAAGTCTATCGTAACGACACGCTCGATCCGACCCACCTGCTGGAGTTCTTCCAGATCGAGGGCTGGGTGATGGCCGAGGACCTCTCGGTGCGCGATCTGATGGGCACCTTCGAGGAGTTCTACTCCCAGTTCGGCATCACGGACATCCAGTTCAAGCCCCACTACAACCCTTACACGGAACCCAGCTTCGAGCTGTTCGGCACCCACCCGACGACCGGCGAACTCGTCGAGATCGGCAACTCGGGTATCTTCCGCGAGGAAATGCTCGAGCCGCTGGGCGTCGAGTGTGACGTGATGGCCTGGGGACTGGCCCTCGAGAGACTGCTCATGCTGATGTACGGCTTCGAGGACATCCGGGACATCCACGGAACGCTGTGTGACCTGGAACTGCTGCGCGAGACGGAGGTGACCTACTGATGCCCACGGTCGATATCGACCCCGACGAACTGCGTGACCTGACTGGCCACGAGGAGAAAGGCGACGAAGAGTTGAAGGAGGACCTGTTCGGCCTCGGCCTCGAGTTCGAGGGCCGCACCGAAGACGGCGCGTTCGAACTCGAGTTCGCGCCGGACCGACTCGACCGGCTCTCGGTCGAGGGTGTCGCCCGTTCGATGCGCTACCAGTATGGCGACGCGCGAGGGATTCACGTTCCCTCGCCAAACTCCCCGGACTGGACGATCGAAGTCGCGGAGTCGGTTCCAGACGAGCGCCCCTACGTCACGGGAGCGGTGGTCCGCGACGTCGATCTCGACGAGGAGGCTCTCGAGTCGCTCATCCAACTCCAGGAGAAACTCCACGCGACGATGGGCCGCAAGCGCGCGAAGGGCGCGATCGGGATTCACGACCTGACGATGCTCAAGGGCAGCGCCGCGACGGAGGGCAACCCCACGATCGAGTACGTCGGTGTCGAACCCGACGGCGACCGGTTCGTTCCCCTCGATTCCGACGCGGAGATGACGCCCGCGGAGGTACTCGAGCACCACCAGACCGGTCAGACCTATGCTGATCTGGTCAGCGAGTACGAACGCTACCCCGCGATCTACGACGACATCGGGCTGTTTTCGTTCCCACCGGTGATCAACGGTCGCCGGAGCGAGGTCTCGACGGACTCGCGGGACCTGTTCGTCGAGATGACCGGCACCGACCAGTGGACGATCGACAAGATGCTCAACATCGTCTGCTACGCGCTTGCGGCACGCGGGGCCACGCTCGAAGAGGTAACGGTCGAGTATCCGGACAGCGAACTCGTCCGCCCCGATCTCTCGACGAAGACGAAGACGGTCGCCCACGATCGAATCGAGACCATCCTCGGGATCGGGTTCGACCCCGACGAGGTAATCGATCTCGCCGAGCGGTCGGGACTCGAGGCCGAAAAGGAAGAAAACGAGGATGGCGAGCTGGTCTATGAGGTGACGATTCCGCCCTACCGCGTCGACGTCCTTCACCCGCTCGACATTATCGACGATCTGGGGCGCGCCTACGGCTTCAACGATCTCGAGCCCCGCTATCCCGACGTGGGAACTGTCGGCGGCCGCCACGAGCGCTCCCGCCTCGAGCGCGCGGTCCGCGAGTCACTCGTCGGGCTGGGCTTTGAGGACCTCCTGAACTTCCACATGATCAGCGAGGAGGAAAACTACGATCGACTCGATATCGAGTCGGGCGCGGACGCCTACGGTGCCGGCGAGCCGGCAACGATCAAAGAGCCCTACAGCGAGGACTTCACGATGCTGCGGACCTGGGTCATGCCCTCGCTGTTGATGGTCTTAGAGCGCAATACTCACCGCGCGTACCCGCAGGACCTCGCCGAGATCGGCTTCGCAGCCGAGGTCGACGAGGACGAAAACACCGGCGTCACGGAGGGTCGCCGCATTGGGGCCGTCCTCGCCAGCCACGATGCTGGCTACGAGGACGCCAAGGCCCGCCTGCAGGCGCTCGCGCGCAACTTCGACGTCGAGGTTGAGACGCCTCCGACCGACCACCCGACCTTCATTTCGGGTCGAACTGCAGCAGTCGTCATCGACGGCGAGGAAGTCGGCGTGATCGGCGAAGTCCACCCGAAGGTGCTCGTCGAACACGACCTCGAGGTGCCGGTCTCAGCCTTCGAGTTCGACCTCGAGGCGCTGCGCTGAGGAGAAGCAGTTTTTCTCTAGTCCGGCGTTGCCATGTCGGTGCGGTTCAGTGTGTTGTACCGCGAGCGAATGGAGTGAGCGAGCGGCTCTTTTTGGTCCAGATTTTTGCGCCGAGCGGTTCGCTCGCGGAGCGAGCGAATCCCGAGGCGTAAAAAGGTGGGTTCTAGAACTCGTGTTCGACGTCGTCCTCGTCTGCTTTCTGAATGATGATTTTACCGTCCCGGACCCGGACGAAGACCTCGTCGCCGATATCCATGCCCGCGACTGCGAGTTCATCCTCGTGGAGATTGAGGTGGACGTTGTGATAGTTGCCGTCGTCGTCTTTCGCACCGCTTGGACTCAGCTTCTTTTTCCGTACCATCGCGGGATTCTATTCCGAACTTCGCCGTAGGATATACTTAAGTGTTTTCGACGCCCAGGCGAATGACGCCGATTGCGGATCCTGCAGACGAGTGGCGTCAGCGCTGTACTTAAAGATACCGACGCAGTCGGTCGGTTTCCGGGGATATCTTTATGTCTGGTCGTGTGCTCGTTTGACACGGAGGCGATAAATCATGGTACGCGAAGACGGTAAACGAAACTTTGCCCTGCGTGAATCGGGCGGTGACGAATCGAGTGTCTTTTCTGGCAATACACCCCGTCAGGCCGCGCTCAAGGCGGCGCGACGGCTCGAGCCCGGCCCGAGCGAAGCGGAGGCCGAGCGCGTCGAACTCAAACTGCGAGAGAAGGGAACGGACAAGGTACACATCTATGAGGGCTGGGCTTGGGAGGAGACGGCTCCAAGCGACAAGCCCGACTGGATGCCAGACGAGATCACGGAAGCAAACGTCTCGAAGAAAGGAATTGATCACTTAGACGAGTAGTCCGTCTGCTTTGTTGTTTTCTCTCGTCTGACCGGCCGATAGCGATGCCGTCGTCCAGCGCGTGTGGCACGTACCAGCCCTGACAGCCAACCCGCGGTTGCCTCGAGTGCGACTGTAAGTATTGTCGATCGAACTGGAAGACCCGACGGTCTTTTGACCCAGACCGCATTATCGGCCCGTAATGGCTGCAGTTACGCTGGGTCCCGAAGGAACCTATTCACACCGGGCGACGAGTGCGATCGCCGACAACGGCGAGATCGACTTCCGCCAGTCGGTGACGGCGATCGTCGACGCCGTCGCCGCCGGCGAGTACGACCGGGGCGTCATCCCTATCGAAAACAGTATCGAGGGCTCCGTGACGGAGAGTCTCGACGCGATCGCCGACTACGACGTCGCCGTCGTCCGCGAGATCGTTACCCCGATCCGTCACGCCCTGCTCGCACAGGGGCCGGAGTTCGACACCATCGCCAGCCACTCCCAGGCGCTGGCGCAGTGTCGGTCCTATCTCGAGCGCGAGTATCCCGACGCGACCCTCGAGGCCGTCGCGAGTACGGCCCAAGGTGTCGAGTTCGCCCGCGAGGATCCGTCGGTCGCTGGCATCGGTCATCCGGCGAACGCCGACGGCGACGGTCTCGAGGTACTGGCAGAGGACATCCAGGATCAGGACTCGAACGCGACGCGGTTTTTCGCGCTTGCACCCGCCGACGAGCGCTCGACCGGCGGCGGCAAGACCTCGCTGGTCGTCTATCCGAACGCGAACTACCCCGGGCTGTTGCTCGAGTTGCTCGAGCCCTTTGCGGATCGGGATATCAACCTGACTCGCGTCGAGTCACGGCCGAGCGGCCAGCGACTGGGCGATTACGTCTTCCACATCGACTTCGAGGCCGGCCTCTACGAGTCGCGCACACAGGAGGCGATCGCGGACGTCGAGGACCTCGCCGAGAACGGCTGGGTCCGGCGACTCGGCTCGTACGACACCGAACACGTCGTCGAGTGACGCTCGCAGACGGCTCGAGAGATGCAAAAAGCTACTCAGTGGCCGTGCTTTCCGTCGGGCTGATCCAGTCTCGGACGCGGTCAGCATAGGTCATCACGCCCAGTCCCGCCACGAACGACAGGAAGGCTGGCACGAGGATCCACAGGAGGTCGGGATGCGCAGAACCGGTATGAAGGAAGGTATCGATCATTGGCAATCCTAGGCGAGCAGCCGTGCATAATTCGACCGACGAGGGCAGAATTGACCGTTACCGAACGGGTACAGTATCGCCCCGGGTAGTGTCGTGTTACCTGACCACAAACTGTTTTTCAGGTCCCGCGCTACCACAGGTATGCCACTCGCTTCAGGTGACGACGCGCCGACCGTGACCGCACTGAATCAAGACGGTGAGGACGTTACCCTTGCGTTCGCGGAACCGACGGTGCTCTATTTTTATCCCAGAGACGACACACCCGGCTGTACCATCGAGACCACCCAGTTCCAGCGCGAGCGCGAAACCTATCAGGACGCCGGTGTCTCCGTCTACGGCGTCTCGACTGACGATGTCGACTCGCACCAGTCCTTTTGTGCGTCAGAAGGACTCGAGTTCGAGCTGCTCGCAGATCCCGACGCCGAGATCGCCGACACCTTCGACGTCGAACTGCGAAACGGCGCGGCCGCGCGGACGACGTTCCTGCTGGCCGATGGCGAGGTGAAAGCGGTCTACGAAGCCGTCGACCCCGACGGCCACGCGCGCGAGGTTCTGCTGGATGCGCTCGAGGACGGCATCGTCACCCTCCCGGAGTGACACCGGGTTTTGTCGCCATATCGCGGGCAGAATTTATCTCGGCCGGTCTCCTACACGCAAGTATGCGACGCAATCCGTTCACCGAGATCGAGGAACTGCTCGACCGCCTGAGCCAACAGGTCGAAGAGGGAATGGCCGCTGGCGGCCTCCAGGTACCGGGAGCGGTCGCAGTCGACGTCGCCGACACGGACGGCGAATACGTCGTTACGGCCGACCTTCCCGGCTACGAGTCCGATGATATCGACCTGACGCTCACAGACGGCACGCTGCGTCTCGAGGCCACCCGGCGCGATCACGCTGCGTTCGACGACGAACGATATCTTCGGCGCGAACGGACAACGAAATCGGCGAGTCGGCGGATCCGCCTCCCCGAGCAGGTCGACGAGGATGGGGTGGCTGCCGGCTTCGAGAACGGTGTTTTGACAGTTCGACTCCCAAAAGAGTCGAGCGACGAGGACACCAAGCGGATCGACATCGAGTGACTGCGCCACGACGACAAGCCTTGTCTTGCGTCGAGTGTTCTGCGAGCAGACACTGGCTGTTTGTCGACAGTAGCAGTAACGCGGTCGCTCGATCCGTTCTGGGACGGCCGACAACATCGGTGTTCGGCTGACTGTCGGGCAATGTATGGAAAGGTATAGGGAGGCCTCTTTCCCATATATAAGCAAATGAGTGACGAGGGATACGACCACGCGACGGTCGAACGGCGCTGGCAGGAGGCGTGGGACGACGCGGACGTCTACCGGACGCCAGACGACGTTGACGATCCGACGTACGTCCTGGGGATGTACCCGTATCCGTCCGGCAAACTCCACATGGGCCACGTCCGAAATTACACGATTACGGACGCGTACGCCCGCTACCGCCGGATGCAAGGCGACGACGTGCTCCATCCGATGGGCTGGGACGCCTTCGGGCTCCCTGCGGAGAACGCGGCCAAGGAACGCGATACGAACCCGCGTGACTGGACGTTCGACTGCATCGAGACGATGACCGACCAGATGGAGGCGATGGGCTTTGGCTACGACTGGGAGCGTGAAATCACCACCTGCACGCCCGACTACTACCAGTGGAATCAGTGGCTCTTCGCCCGGTTCCACGAGGAAGGACTGGTCGAACGCCGCGACGCCGAGGTCAACTGGTGTCCCGAATGTGAGACCGTCCTGGCCGACGAACAGGTCGAGGGCGAAGAAGAGCTGTGTTGGCGCTGTGATACGCCCGTCGAACAGCGCGAACTCGAGCAGTGGTTCCTCAAAATCACCGAGTACGCAGACGAATTGCTCGAGGCCATCGACGACTTAGAGGGGTGGCCCAACTCGGTGCGCCAGATGCAGCGCAACTGGATCGGTCGCCAGTATGGGACGGAACTGGACTTCGAGATTGAGGACTACGGTCCCGTCGAGGCCTTCACCACCCGCGTCGACACGATCCACGGCGCGACGTTCTTCGCGCTCGCGCCCGATCATCCGATCAGCGGGGACCTGGCCGAAGCGGACGACGACGTTCGACACTTCATCGAGCACGAAGCCGATCCCGAGGGCGACGAACCGAACGGCGTCGAGACCGGCCTGACGGCGACCAATCCCGTTACCGGCGACGAGATTCCCGTCTACGTCGCCGACTTCGTCCTCTCGGATGTCGGAACGGGTGCGCTGATGGCCGTTCCCGGCCACGACGAGCGCGACCACGCCTTCGCCGAGAAGATGGGAATCGAGATCAAGCCGGTCATCGCCCCCGAGCCCGACGACTGGGACGGCGAGACGGTGCCCGACGCACCAGACGTCAGCGAGGACGCGTTCACCGACGACGGCGTCCTGATCAATTCCGGCGAGTACAGCGGCCTCGACAGCGAGACGGCCCGCGAGCGCCTGACCGAGGACATCGACAGCGCCGAGAAGGCGACCCAGTATCAGCTGCGTGACTGGGGTATTTCCCGTCAGCGTTACTGGGGCACGCCGATCCCGGTCATCCACTGTGACGACTGTGGCCCGGTCATGGTCCCCGAGGAGGATCTGCCGGTCGAACTGCCGGAGTTCATCAACACCACCGGCAACCCCCTTGACGCCGCCGAGGAGTGGAAGCAGACGACCTGTCCCGAATGTGGCGGTGACGCGACCCGTGAGACCGACACGATGGACACCTTCGTCGACTCCTCGTGGTACTTCCTGCGATACGTCTCGCCGGACCTCGAGGACGCGCCGTTCGATCTCGAGCGTGCCAACGACTGGATGCCCGTCGACCAGTACGTCGGTGGCATCGAACACGCCGTCATGCACCTGCTCTATTCGCGCTTCTTTACGAAGGTGCTTGCAGACCACGAGGGCTTAGAGCACCGCGAGCCCTTCACGAATTTGCTGGCACAGGGAATGGTGCAACTCGAGGGCGAGAAGATGTCGAAATCGAAGGGCAACGTCGTCTCGCCCCAGCGGATCGTCGAGGAGTACGGCGCGGACACGGCGCGGCTGTTCATGATGCAGGCCGCCCAACCCGAGCGTGACTTCGACTGGAGCGAGGAAGGTGTGCAGTCGACCTATGCGTTCCTCACCCGACTCCAGGGGATGGTCGAGGACTACGTCGCGGATCAGCCCGACGGCGACGACGATGCGATCGCCAGCTACGTCGATGCGGAGATCGACGCGACGATCGCCATCGCCAGCGACGAGTACGACGACCTAACGTTCAACAAGGCGCTGCGGGAAACGCAGGATCTGACGCGGACGCTGCGCCAGTACGCCGACTACACCGAGCCCCACGCCGAGACCTACGAGCGTGGGCTGTCGGCCGTCGTCCGACTGCTCGCACCGGTCGCACCACACCTCGCAGAAGCGCTCTACGACGAACTCGGCGGCGATGGGTTCGTCGCCGAGGCCGACTGGCCGACCGCGAAGATCGACCGCGATCGCGTCGCCAAGCGCCGTCGGCTGGTCGAGAACACCCGCGAGGACATCCGCGACATCGTCGAGGTCGCAGGTATCGACGATCCGCAGGCCATCGACGTCGTCATCGCCCCTGACTGGAAGTACGACGCCTTAGAGATCGCCATCGAGAGCGACGCTGACAACCTGATCGGAGAACTCATGCAGCAGTCGCACATCCGCGAGCAGGGCGATGCCGCTGCCGACTACGGCCAAGACCTCCAGGCCGAACGCGAGGCACTGACGACGAGCCTCGAGCCCGACGCAGAATATGAGGCACTCGAGGCGGCCGCGTGGCTGATCGAACGCGAGTTCGATGCCCAGGTCGATGTCGTCCGTGCTGACGAGGCAGCTGACAGCGTCCTCAAAAACGCCGAACCTGGCCGGCCGGCGATCGAGATCGAGGACTGAGACGGGGCTGCTGTTCCGAGTGACTGGCACGACCGTGGATAGCTCGCGGTCGCGCTGCCATTGACGTACAGCAGTCTGTCTGACCGGCCACACCGACAGCGGCGACACCCGAACCACCATCGGACCTGACAACAGAGTATCTAGTTTATACACTGGCCTGCTGTAGAGGCGTGACAGCACCGGTTGGTTCTGAGGATGACCGAACAACGCACAGCGCCGTTTCGATGGCCGTTCACAGGCGGGTCGTCACTGAACGCACCACACGTAACCACGATGACCCTTCGTAATGGGTTGTTCGCCCACTGGCCGGTCGACCCGGACGAACTTCGACCGCACGTTCCCAGCCAGTTGGCACTCGAGACGCGGGACGGCCGCGCCTGGGTGAGCGTGCTCCCGTTCGTCCTTACGAACGTCGGTCTCCGGGGAACGCCGTCGATCGCACGGCTCGCTTTTGGTGACCTCACCGTCCGGACCTACGTCCGATATCGGGGCACGCCCGGCCTGTTTTTCTTCAGCATCGACATCGGGCGGTCGCTGATCGCGACGACTGTCGGCCGAACGACCGGGTTGCCCGTCTCCAGCGCAACCATGCGGGTCGGTGCGACCGACGAAAACCGCGTGGCCTTTCGGAGCCGGCGGCGGAAGACAGGGCGTGATATACCCGCCTGCTTCGCTGCGACCTACCGCCCGACCGGAGCGGTCTCTCCTGCTCCGCCGGACACGCTCGAGTACTGGCTCACTGCTCGCCGACGGTTCTACGCGCCGACCGCACGCGGCATCGTGACCGGCGACATCGCACACGATCCGTGGCCGCTCCAGCCTGCCACGGTGACGATCTCCGAAAACACGATGTTCGAGGCTGATGGCCTGCCGTCACCGACCGGCGAGCCGGTCGTCCACTACGTTGATGACGTGTCGATGACTGGGTCGATTCCGTGGCTGCTACGCGGTCGGTGACGGCTCGCTTCTTATCCGTCGACACCGACCAGATCGAGCCCGTAGCCCGCCCCATCGGCTGACGCCTGCTCGTAGACCACGTGCGCGGCCGCCACGTCCTGGATCGCGAGCCCGGTCGAGTCGAAGACCGTGATGCCAGTCTCGTCGACTCGTCCGTCTTTCGACCCGACGACGAGTTCGCCGATCTCGCCGTAGATATCTGCGTCCGTCAGCACCCCCTCGCCGTAGGGGACGTTGATCTCACCCGAGTGGGTACACTGTTCGTGGTCGTCGATGACGATCCGAGCCGCCTCGAGCACCGCGTCGGCCAGTTCGTGTTTCCCCTCGGCGTCGGCACCGATGGCGTTGATGTGGGTGTGTTCGCCGACGTCCTCGAGACCGACGATCGGGTCTTCGACCGGTGTTACCGTTGAGAGCACGTCACAGCCCCCGGCCTCCGAAATCGAGCCACCGCGGACGTCGAACTGGTCGTCGTAGGTCTCGACGAACTGCTCGACGCGCTCTTCGTCGGGGTCCGAGACGACGACCTCTTCGATCGGGCGAACCTCGCTGATCGCCTCGAGTTGCATATAGGACTGGACGCCGGCCCCGACGAGCCCGAGACTCGAGGCGTCCTCGACGGCAAGGTAGTCAGTGGCGACGGCCGCCGCCGCACCGGTGCGTTTCATGGTGAGTGTCGTCCCGTCCATGATCGCAAGCGGGAAGGCGGTCTCGGGGTCGGAGTAGATCATCGTTCCCAGGACCGTCGGCAGGTCGTGGTCCTCGGGATTGTCGGGGTGGACGTTGACCCACTTGAGTCCAGCAGCGTCCCACTCGCCGGTATCGAGGTAGGCCGGCATCGACCGGAAGTCGCCGTTGTACTGCGGGAGGTCGATGTAGGACTTCGCAGGCATCTGCGTGTCACCACGCTCGAAGGCCCCGAAGGCACCCTCGACGGCGTCGATGACGTCGGCGAGGCGTGCGTACTCGTTGACATCGTCGCTGTCCAGAACCAGCGTGTTCATACTGGTGACTATTGGTGGTGACTACTTATATGTCGCCAGTAGCTACCGACAGCACGCACTACTGCGTGTTGTCAGCCCGTCGCGTGGAGCAACACGACGCCGGTCCGATACGACGCGAGCCGGTCGCCGTCGCCCTCGTACTGAAACTCGAACGCCTCCGCGAGGTCTGCCGGCGCGTCGGATAGCAACGATCGAATCCGCTGGCGGTCTTCCTCGGGGACGGCCATCCGATCGAGCCAGGCGTCGACCGCGAGTTCTCGGCTCGTCTCATAGACCGTGTCGACCGTCAGGTCTGTCTCTGCGAGCCAGTCGACCCACTGCGCTCGAGAGTAGGTCTCGACGTGCCCCGAATCGCGCAGTCGCTCGATCCGGTTGATGTAGGCTGCCAGCTCGGGATCGGCCGGCACGCAGAGATCCTCGAACGCGAACACACCACCCGGTTCGAGGACGCGCTCGACTTCAGCGAGGAACGCCTCGGGGTCCGGAAAGTGGTGGGCTGCGAACCGACAGGTGACCGCATCGAACTGATCCGCGGGAAACGGGAGCCGTTCGGCGTCGACCGCCACGCCCTCGAGTCCGTCGTACTCGGTCGTCGCCGTCTGAACCATTGCCGGCGAGAGGTCCGACGCGATGACCCTCGAGACGCCCTGGTCTGCAAGCGCCCCAGCAACGTGGCCAGCACCAGTCGCCACGTCCAGTGCACACGTTGCGTCACTGCACCAGTCGACGAGTTGCTCGAGGTCCGCGCCGTGCTTGAGGACGCTCCCGTCCAGATAGCCGTCCGTCGCGTCGCTGAAGGACGCCCCGATGTCGCGTTTTCTGCCGGTATTGTTCGTCACTGCCACTACTTATATTGAAAACTACATGATTGTTTCGTGTGGTGTGTTGACGAACGATTGGCTGCTCGCGGTTCCGAGAGACAGGACGTCAGGATTGGATTTGAGAATAAGGCGAAATGACAGCAAAAGATGGGCCGACTCGAAACGGGAGAGACGGTGATGCAAGCGGTACTGACTCCCACCGCGAGTGGCGGGGCTCGAGTCTACTGTCGGCGAGCGAGCGGTTCAGCGAACCCGAGCGACGCCGTTCGCCGAGCGAAGCGCGGTTCGGAGCCCGAAGGGCGAGAACCGCGGAAGCGAACGGGCGAAGCCCGTGAGTGCGGAGCGCTCGGGCCGACGAGCGACCAACGGAAGCGAGGAGGCTTTTATACTAAATTTTGCCGAGGGCCGCCTTCGGCGGCCCGCAGAGCAAAATTTAGTTTCACATCATGCCGCCCATGCCACCGCCCATACCGCCCATGCCGCCCATGCCACCGCCGCCTGGCGGCATCTCGTCGCCCTCGTCGTCGTCGTGGGAGACGGCGAGGTCGCCAGCGGCGATGACGTCGTCGATGCGAAGCAGCATAACGGCCGCTTCGGTGGCGGATTCGATGGCCTGGGTCTTCACGCGCAGCGGCTCGTAGACGCCCTCGGCGTCCATGTCGATGGTGTCGCCGGTGTAGGCGTCGAGGCCAGCGCCGGTGTCGCCACCGTCGTGGGCGCTGCGCAGTTCGACCAGCGAGTCGATGGGGTCCAGCCCGGCGTTCTCGGCCAGCGTGCGCGGGATGACCTCGAGTGCGTCGGCGAAGGCCTCGACGGCGAGCTGCTCGCGGCCGCCGACGGAGTCGGCGTAGTCGCGCAGGGCAAGCGAGAGGTCGATCTCGGGTGCGCCGCCGCCGGCGAGGACTTTGCCGTCCTCGATGGTCGTGCGCACGACACCGAGGGAGTCCTCGATGGCGCGGTCGATCTCGTCGATGACGTGCTCGGTGCCACCGCGGAGGATGAGGGTGACGGCCTGGGCGTCGTCGACGTCCTCGACGAAGATGCGCTGGTCGCCGGCGATCTCCTTCTGGGCGACGCTGCCGGCGACGCCGAGGTCGTCCTCGGTCAGGTCGTCGACACTCGAGACGGGCGTCGCGCCGGTCGCGCGGGCGAGCTGGCTCTGGTCGCTGGATTTGACGCGGCGGACGGCGATGATGCCCTCTTTCGCGAGGTAGTGCTGGGCCATGTCGTCGATGCCGCCGTCGACGAAGACGACGTCGGCCCCGGCGTCAGCGACCTGCTCGGCCATCTCGCGCAGCTGGGCCTCTTCCTGTTCTAAGAACTGCTCGAGCTGGTCGGGGTCGGTGACGTTGACCTCGGCGTCGATCTCGGTCTCTTTGATTTCGAGGTCGCCGTCGACGATCGCGACGTTGGCGTCCTCGGCGAAGTAGGGCATGTTCTCGGAGACGCGCTCCTTGTCGACGATGACGCCCTCGACGAGTTCGGAGTTCTCGATCGAGCCGCCGACGACCTTCTCGACTTTGATGTTGTCCGTGTCGACGCCGTCGTCGTCAGCGACCGCGCGGACGGCATCGACGACGAGTTCCGAGAGAAGATCTTTGGCGCTTTCGGCACCCTTGCCGGTCATCGCCGTCGCGGCGATCTGCTCGAGAACGTCGGTGTCGTCCTCGTCGACGTCGATGGCGATCTCTTCGAGCGCGTCGATCGCTTCCTCGGCGGCCTCTCGATACCCTTGCGCGAGGGTGGTCGCGTGAATATCCTGATCGAGCAGGTCCTCGGCCTGACTGAGGAGCTCGCCGGAGATGACGACGGCGCTTGTCGTGCCGTCGCCGACTTCCTCTTCCTGGGTCTCGGCGACTTCGACGATCATGTCGGCCGCGGGATGGTCGATCTCCATCTCCGAGAGCAGGGTGACACCGTCGTTCGTGACGATGACGTTGCCTGAGGAGTCGACGAGCATCTTGTCCATCCCCTTCGGGCCGAGCGTCGTCCGAACCGATTCGGCGACGGCTTTTCCGGCCTGGACGTTCATGGACTGTGCGTCCTCGCCGGAGGTGCGCTGGCTGTCCTCCGAAAGTACGATGAGGGGCTGGTTGCCCATCTGCTGTTGAGCCATAGTCACCCGAACGATTGATTGCTATTCTATATAAACCTTTTGCTACCTGCTAAATAGGAACTCTCAATCACCCCTTCGTCTGTCGTTTTCGAATTACTGGTTGTCGGGTATTTATACCGCTAATTCTCGAGAACGACCGATCGACTGATACGGACTCCGATCAGTCAGGCCGGCGCACCCGCGACCCGTCCTGCGGGTGCGCCGGTACCCAGTGATAGCAGACCGTATGACGCGTCGCTGGCGACGCCAGTCCCAGTCAGAAGCGGTGGAAGACGACTAGCCGGTCACGTGTCACCAGGCCGAGTGGCCACCGGAAACGGGTGGGAAGGGGAAAATCAGGACTGGCCACCGGGGAATCGGTGGTATTCCAGTCCCTGATGTTTCATCTCGTTGTGTTTCTCCTCGAGGAAGGAGTAGACTGCGCCGTGGGGCGCGCCGTCGAGCAGCATCTCGGCAGCGCTGCGGACGGCGTCGACTTCCTGTGGGGCACCGATGATTCCGAGTGTCGAGCCGTAGATGACGACGTCGGCACCGGTCAGCTCTTCCATCAGTTCGCGGGTTCGGCCACCTTCGCCGATGAGCCGGCCCTTCTTGCGTTTCATGTCGTTTTTGTTGCGCGCGGCGGCGTCGATATCGACGACGTCGAATAACATCATATCGTTC
This sequence comes from Natrinema hispanicum, assembly GCF_004217335.1. Taxonomy (GTDB): domain Archaea; phylum Halobacteriota; class Halobacteria; order Halobacteriales; family Natrialbaceae; genus Natrinema; species Natrinema hispanicum. Next base: position 561,242 of record NZ_SHMP01000003.1, on the reverse strand, counting down.
TCGAGGAGCCGTAGGGCGTCCTCGGGTGCAAAGCCGCGGCCGATCGCACGAACGATATCGGGACCTTTGAGGCCGAGCACGGGATCGCCGACGGTCTCGACAGCGACGGAGCCGTTCTCCGAGTCGATGTCGAGTCGTACTTCCGCTTCCGCCTCGATCTCGCGCATCGTCTCGCCTCCTTCGCCAATAAGAACGCCGATGCGGTCCTGCGGAATCTTCACGTGCTGCATACAGTCTGTTACTGGCTGGGTGAGGTTAAGACCTTGGTCCGCGAACGCTGAAGACTGTAAGACTGTTCGTCTCGACCACACGCAGGCGTCTCTGGCGGTAAACTGGCGGTAGCCAACGGCAAAGCTACTCGAGTACCGATGGGACGCCGGCTCGCTCGAGTGCTTGCTGTCGTTCCGCGTCGGTGAGTCGATACGGCTGGATCTCGGCCGCGAGTTCGCCCAGCGCAGCGCGCCGGCGCTGGTGTGCCGCGAGAAATGTAGTGATTCGATCGATCGCGATTTCTTTCAGTTCGCCACTGAGCAGGTCGCCCGACCGATAGTCGGCCGCGATGCGCTCGAGTTCGGCGTCGTCGGGCTCGAAGAAAAAGCGGAGATACTGGAAGGGGACGTCGACGGACGGATCGCCACCCTTCTCGCGATGTTCCTCGAGGGTTGCCCGGCCGCCAGTGTAGGCGTGCGTCCGGATCGTCTCGGCGACCGTTTCCGGATCGGCAGTAAGCTCGATCGAGGGGGCATCGGCGGAGGAACTCATCTTTCCCGGCCCCTCGAGACTCGGAAGGAATCGGCCGAGGAGGGCCCCCGGTTTCTCGACGGGGAGTGCCTCCTTAGCGGCGATATCACGACAGACGCGAACGTGTGGATCCTGATCGACGGCGATGGGGACGAGCGTCGGCTGTCGACCGCCGACGAGTTGCGGAAGCAGGAGGTGTGTCGCCTGAACGGCAGGATAGAACTGGAGGCCGACAGTGTCTTGCTCACCGTAGACGGCCTCGACTGTGGCCGGCGTGAGATGCGTTGCGAGTCGCACAGCGAGGGGGTAGATCACGTCTGCATCGACGGTATCGATGACGAGCCTCGTCCTGTCGGGATCGAAGCCGACAGCGAGGATATCGCGGAGGTTCTCGCGGGTATGGTGTCCGATTTCCGCGAAGGACTGTGCTTTCGCGAGGAACTTTTCGTCGTCGGAAAGCGGGATATAGATCATCGCTCCTGTCTCCTGCTGGAGCCGCTTGGCGAGATACAGCGGGAGAACGTGACCGAGATGCATCGGCCCCGACGGCCCTCGTCCGGTGACGATCGCGTGCGGCACGTCGGCTTCGGCAGCCTCGAGGTATTCGTCGATGTCCCGGCCCGCATAGAACGTTCGGCGACGGAGCAGCGGATGGTCGGGAAAGCGAGCGAGCTGGCCGTCGGTGAGCCGATCGGCCCCGAACCGGTCGATGAGTTTCTCGTAGTCGATCTCTCCGTCGACGGCATACGGGGTAACGGTGAAGTCGTCAGTGGCAGTGGCGGTACGTGTCTCGGTCGCGTCGATATCGGTTTCGGTGTGGTCAGTGGGTGACATTCACAGTGGATGGCGACGGCAACAGCTGGCAGTCGGTTCCAGCAAAAACGAACGGAGGGAGCGATCGCCGCCGCAGCCGCCGGGTTAGGCCGCGTCGCCCGCCGCGACGACACTGTCCGCTCTCGAGGGCGCGTGCCATCGCCACTGCCAGCCGAGAGCAGACATCAGTACAACTACATTTCGTGCCGACAATAAAGAGAATTTCGAACCTGACTGACAGGAGTCCGTCTCAGTCTCGAGACGGGTCCGGCTCTGGACTCGTGACGAACGCGAGCAACTCGTCGGCGGTCACATCGAGTCCCTGCCGAGAGAAAAACGAGGCGACGTTTCGACAGTCACGTTCTAGGAAGTCGCGGCTGTTGGGGTGGTGGACGGTGACGGCTTGTCCGAGATCGATGAACACGAGTTGGCCCTCGGCCTCGTCGAAGACGACGTTGTATTCGCTTAAATCGCCGTGGATCAGCCCGGCCGAGTAGAGCCGGCGCATGTACTCGCGCATGACCTCGTAGGCGGTCTGTGGGTTCTCGATGTGGACCTCGCCGAGGCGTTTCGCGCGGCCGTCCTCGGTGCCGATGTACTCCATGACGAGGACGTTGCGCTCGGTGGCGATCGGCTCCGGAACGCGGACGCCGGCCGCTTTCGCCCGCTGTAAGTTCGCCAGTTCCTTTTTCGTCCACGCGAGGACGACGTCTTTCTTCTGGCCGCCCAGTCCCTCAAAGCGCGGGTCGCCCTCGAGATAGTCGCGCATCTGCCGGAAGTTCGAGGCGTTGATCCGGTAGATCTTGACCGCGACCTCGCGGTCGTCGCCCAGCGCGTGATAGACGTTTGCCTCCTTGCCCGTCGAGAGCGGGCCGCCGAAGGCCTCGACGTAGCCGTCTTGGACGAGTTTATACAGCGCCGCGAACGTCGCGTCGTCGAACACCGACTGCTCGACTTTGAACTGGTCGGCGTCCTTGATTCGCTCCTGGAACTGGTTGAACTCGCGATCGCGCTTGCGGGCGATCCGATCTGCTTCCGTATCCGAGACGTCGATCTCTTCCCACTCGTCGCCTGGGGTCTCGGCTTCATCTACGTCGACCAGTCCGAACTCCGTTCCCTGTCCCATCTAGTCGGTTGTAGTGGCTCTGAGGGGTAAAGTACTGGGTCTCGTTTGGCGACGTATCATCGAGATTGAAAGTAACTGGTTGGCTTCGTTCGGCTGCTGTAACTCTCGAACAGACTTATCTACCTGTTCGTAGTCCAGAAGACCATGAGTGATGCTAGCACAGGTGGTGGCGCGGAGTCGGATCATGACCACGCCCAGCACCACGAGGGACCGGGCTACACAACACCACAGGCTGCTATCGAGGAGGGCGGACGGGAAAAATTGGCATACGTGATGAGTCTCTACGTCGGCACGGACGTCGACGCGCCGGACTTCGTTGCGGTCGTCGACCTCGATCCTGAATCGGACACGTACTGCGAAATCGTCGATCGCATCGAGATGCCAAACCGCGGTGATGAACTCCACCACTTCGGGTGGAACGCCTGTTCGTCGTCGTGTCACATGGAGGGCCTCGAGCGCCAACACCTGATCGTCCCGGGTCAGCGTTCCTCGCGGATCCACGTGATCGACGCGGCCGACCGACGGAATCCCGAACTGGTCGAGGTGATCGAACCCGAGGAGATCTTCGAGTACGATCTCTCTGCCCCGCACACGGTTCATTGCGTTCCGGACGGACAGATCCTGATCAGCATGCTCGGCGATGCCGATGGTGATCTCCCCGGCGGCTTCCTCGAGTTAAACGAGGACTTCGAGATCGAGGGCCGGTGGGAGCCCCCGGGCGAGATCGAGATGAACTACGACTACTGGTATCAGCCACGCCAGAACGTGATGGTCTCGACCGAGTGGGCCGCGCCGAAGACCTACTACCCCGGCTTCGACTTAGAGGACGTCGAGGAGGGCAAGTACGGCCAGAAGATCCACTTCTGGGACTGGGAAAACGGCACTGTCGAGCAGACGATCGACCTCGGCGAGGAAGGCCAGATTCCACTCGAGGTACGATTCCTCCACACGCCTGAATCGACACATGGGTTCGTCGGGACCGCGCTCTCGTCGAACATGTTCCACTTCTGGCGCGACGAAGAGGCCGGCGAGTACCGCGCTGAGAAAGCGATCGACTTCGAGGCCCGCGAGCATCCAGACTGGGATATGCCCGTTCCCGGGCTGACAACCGACATCCTGATCTCGATGGACGATCGCTACTTGTTCGGCTCGAACTGGCTCCACGGTGAGGTCTGGATGTACGATATTTCGGACCCGTCGAACCCGCGACGGGCCGACTCGCTTTCGGTCGGCGGCACCTTCGGCGACATCCGCGAAGTCCAGGGGCGGGAAATCGTTGCTGGCCCGCAGATGCTCCAGCTCTCGCTGGATGGCGAACGGCTCTACTGGACCACCTCGCTGTTCTCGTCGTGGGACGACCAGTTCTATCCCGAAGAAGCCGAGCGCGGTTCGGTGATGTTGAAAGCCGACGTCGATCCCCGAACGGGCACCCTCGAGTTGGACGACGACTTCCTCGTCGACTGGGGTGAGTGCCCGGCGGGCCCGGCCCGCGCTCACGAGATTCGCTGGCCCGACGGCGACTGCACGAGTGACGTCTGGCAGTGACTGCGCCAATGGCGAGCCATGAGGTCCGCCTCGAGTGGCCGACCGGCCGGACGAAGACGGTGACGGTCCGCGAGGACGAGACGGTCCTCGAAGCGGCTGGACGCGAGGGGATCGGACTGCCCTACGGCTGTCGAACCGGTGCCTGTGGGACCTGTACCGGTCGGCTGCTCGAGGCCACCGGGCGCGAGTCGGGCGACGAGCAGGTCCTCGACGTCGACGACGCGTTCGCGTATCGCCGGTGCCAGCGAGCGCTGAAGGATCGACACCGGTCGGACGGCTACGTGCTGCTGTGTGTCGCCGAGCCGCGGGCCGACTGCCGGCTCGCTGTCGGTCCCAGCGTCCATACGGAACTGGTCGAAAACCCGTGGAAATGAGGCTGCTCGCCGACCCAATCTGGACCGAAATAGCTCGATCGCGTCGCTGTCAGTACCATTAACGGGGGCGAGCCGCTACCCTCGAGCAATGCCAGCCGCCGACGAGAACGCGGACGCGGACAATCCCTATCTCCGGGAGCCGCCGACCGATTTCGCGCCGATCGAAGAACTGTCGGAGATCGAGGCCGAGCAGCAGGTCGAACTACTTCGCGAGGCGATCCGCGAACACGACCGCCGCTACTACGCCGAACACGAACCGGTGATCGCCGACCGAACCTACGACACGCTTTTCGCTCGTCTGCAAGCCCTCGAGGACGAATTCGACCTCGCCCATCCCGACAGCCCCACCCGCAGCGTCGGCGGCGAGCCGCTCGAGGCGTTCGAAACGGTCGACCACGTCGCGCCGATGCTGTCGATCGACGCGAGTGGTGAGGCCGAGGACGTTCGAGCGTTCGACGACCGTGTCCAACGCGAGGTCGGCGACGTTCAGTACGTCTGCGAGCCCAAGTTCGACGGCGTCTCCATGGAGTTCGTCTACGAGGACGGCTGGCTCGAGCGTGCCGTGACCCGCGGAGACGGCCGCGAGGGTGACGATGTGACAGCTAACGCGCGCACCATCGGCTCGGTCCCGCAGCGACTCCACGGTGACCACCCCGAGTTCCTCGTGGTTCGGGGCGAGGTCTACATGCCAAAAGACGCCTTTCAGGAGTATAACCGCGAGCGCATCGAGCGTGGCGAGGACCCCTTCGCGAATCCCCGCAACGCTACCGCTGGCACGATCCGCCAACTCGATCCGTCAGTCGTCGCCGAACGCCCGTTGTCGGTCTTCTTTTTCGACGTGCTCGAGGCCAGCGACCTCGCGGACAGCCATCAGGCCGAACTCGAGACGTTTCCCGACTACGGCCTGCGGGTAAACGACCGGGTCGAGGTGGTCGAGACTATCGAGGGCGCGATCGAGTACCGCGACCGCATGCTCGAGGCCCGTGACGAGTTAGACTACGAGATCGACGGCGTCGTGATCAAAGTCGACGATCGCGAGGCCCGCGAGGAACTCGGCCGGACGGCCCGTCACGACCGCTGGGCGTACGCTTACAAGTTCCCCGCCCGCGCGGAAGTGACCACGATCGCCGACGTGGCGGTTCAGGTCGGCCGAACGGGCCGGCTGACGCCCGTCGCCCTGCTCGAGCCGGTCGACGTCGGTGGCGTCACCGTCTCGCGGGCGAGCTTGCACAACCCCGCGGAGATCGCAGAGAAGAACGTCAACGTCGGCGACACGGTCCGCGTCCAGCGCGCTGGCGACGTGATCCCCTACGTCGAGGAGGTCGTCGAGAAAGGCAGCGAGGGCCACTACGAACTGCCAGACACCTGCCCTGTCTGTGATAGCCCCGTCGAGCGCGACGGCCCCATCGCCTTTTGTACCGGCGGCTTAGGCTGTGACGCCCAGCTGCGTCGGTCGATCGAGTACTACGCGGGTGACGACGGCCTCGATCTCGAGGGACTTGGGGAAAAAAGCGTCCGCCAGCTCGTCGACGCTGGGCTGCTCGACTCCGTTGCCGATCTCTATGCCCTCGAGCGCGACGATCTGACCGATCTCGAGGGGTGGGGCGAGACGAGCGCCGCGAACCTCCTGTCGGAAATCGAGGCCAGCCGCGAGCCGCCGCTTGCCGAGTTCGTCTCGGCACTTGGCATCCCCCACGTCGGCCCAACGACGGCCCGCGAACTCGCCCGCGAGTTCGGTACCTTCGTGGCGTTTCGCACAGCCGCGAAAGACGATCCTGACCGGCTCGAGGACGTCGAGGAGATCGGTGAGACCGTCGCCGAGACGATTCACGACTTCTTTACGAGCGAGGCCAACGCTGTCGTAGTCGACGATATTCTCGCGCACGTCTCGCCACAGGAAGCCGACACCGGCGCTGGCGGCGACGAACTCGATGGGCTCACGTTCGTCTTTACGGGTTCGCTCGAGGGAATGACAAGAGGCGAGGCCCAGGACCTCGTCGAAGCCCACGGCGCGAACGCGACGAGCAGCGTCTCGGGCAACACGGATCATCTCGTCGCCGGCGAGAATCCGGGCGCGACGAAACAGGAGGACGCACGGGACAACGACGTGCCGATCGTCGACGAAGACGAGTTTTGGGCGCTGCTCGCGGAGCGGGAGATCGACCTCGAGTAGTCACTCGAGAACGCAGGCCTCGAGCCAGACCAACGGGGGACCTCACCCGCGGCGAGTGAGCACCACGACGACCGCGATCACGGCGGCGGCAACGCCGATAAGCATCGGCACAAACTGCCCTGAACTCCACTCCCAGCCGAGATACTGGGTCCCGATGATGGCGACGAGCGCAACGACGGTGCCGATCGCCGTGATGGCCGGCGACGAGGTCCGACCGATCGAGAGTGCCATGGTCGAATGTTACTGAACCAACACAATAAGCGCTGGGCCGACCCCGTCAGATGTCCACTCAGGTCGGCATTCGCTCGGCGATAATCGACAGCGACTCCCGCCCGTGTACCTCGCCCTCGAGGTCCGGCAGCGTCACGATATCGAGGTCGGGGAACGTCTCGTGGATCTCGGCGAGGCGCTCCTCGTGGCGGGCCTGTCGGGACTGACAGCGCGGACAGCCCTCGTGTGGGTCCTCGAGCACCCGGTTGACGATCAGGCGCTCGACGGACACGTCGGCTTCGCGAAGTCGCGCGACGAGCCGCTCGGTCTCCGCGATGGCCATCTGCTCGGGGATCAGGACGACCCGAAACTCGGTTCGGTCAGGATCGGCGAGTAACTCGCGGGCGCGCTCGAGCCGGGCCTGAAACGACGCAAGACTCTCGTCGTCGTCCTGGTTGCCGAGCATCGACAGCGGCCCGAACATCGCCGTGCGGGCGGCCGAGCCGATCCGGCGGGCCTGTCCCCGCAGCGATTGGGCCGTCTCGAGGGCGTTGCCCATGATACCGGGCATATCGAACAGCCGCAGTGTGTGGCCCGTCGGTGCGGTGTCGAAGACGAGTACGTCCCACTCGCCGGAGTCGACGTATTCGACCAGCAAGTCGAGTGCTGCGATCTCGTCGCTGCCGGCCGGCATACCGCCGGAAAACAGCCGTTCGATCTCTGCATCCGAGAGGCTGATACCGGCACTGCGCAGATCGGCCGCCAGCGCACGCGCCAGTTTTTCGTAGCGCTCCTGTTGTGTTGCTGGGTCGATCTCGACGCCCCACAGCTTGCCTTCGGAGTGTGTCTCTCCCTCGAGCGGGCCTGGTAGCTCGAGTGCGGTCGGTTCCGAGTCGATGTCGGTCTCGAACGAGTCGGACAGCGAGTGAGCCGGATCGGTCGAGACGACGAGCGTTCGCTGCCCGGCGGCGGCAAGCGAGAGTCCGGTGGCCGCAGCACAGGTCGTTTTGCCGACGCCGCCTTTTCCGCCGTAGTAGATGCAGTCGGTCACGGCCACGGTTACCACGGTCGCTGATATAAACGGTGTCCCGAACCTAGAATCGCACGTCTCGATGGGAGCCGGCCGATGCCGGCCGGTGCGCTCAGATATCGACGCGGTCGAACCGGTAGAGCGCGACGGCGAGCGGGACGGCGATCCAGAACAGCAGGATCAGCAAGGAGAACCAGTCCTGTAGGAAGAACGGAAACCCGTTGGGGAAGGCGGCCTCGTTGAACGACGTTCCGATCCGGTCACTCGAGAGGGAACTGAACAGCGTGATCGTGTTCTGGTAGGCGTTGCCCGGATCGATCATATCGATGAACAGCGCCCAGTCGGGGAGCCTGGTCAGCTCGATCTGTTGGCCGGTAAAGTTCGTCGTCGTGTAGGAGACGCCCTCGATGTAGCCACGTTGCATCAGGAGGCCGAGTGCCGTCCGGATCGAGTTCCAGACGATATAGAAGAGGACAAAGACGCCGAACATCGCCGCGCCGGCCATCGTCGTCGATCGGGTCAGCGACGACAGCGAGACCGCGATGCTCATGTACGCGAGCCCGTAGACGATCGTCATCGCGAGGAAGGCGATGTACGCGGGGAAGGAAAACTCCGAAACCGCGAACACGACGGCGACCATCGCAATAAGGAAGCCGATAAGCAACGATAGCGAGAGCACGGCCGTCCGACCGAGCAGCTTGCCCAGTAGCACGTCTTTCCGAGAGTGAGGCAGCGACAGGAGGATCTTGATGCTCCCCGCTTCGCGCTCCCCGGCGATGGCCTTCCAGCCGAGGAGCAGCGCGATCAGTGGGATGATCAGCTTACACACTTGGCTGACGAGGGCGATGAAGCTGATCGTCGTAAAGTTGTCCGGATTCGCCCACGAGAGGAACCCGGCAAGAGCGGCCATCAGCGTAAAGAAGAACGCGCTCAGTCCCCAGAACAGCCACGATCGAACCGCATCCTGGAAGTCCTTCTTCGCGACTGCGCGGACACTCTCTGTGTCGATCGAACTCGCGGGCGAGCTGCCCGCGTCCGTCGCATCCGCCCCGGCCCCGGTTTCGGTACTCATTGCGCGTGCACCTCCGTTTCCGTATCGGTCGTATACGACTGGAAGACATCGTCGAGCGAGGCTTCGGTCGTCTCGAAGTCCCGGATCTCGATGCCGCGATCCTCGAGCACCGAGAGGACAGCCGTCTTCGAGCCGTCGACGGTGACGACGACCGTCGGTGGTGCGTGAGACTCAACGGTGGCGTCGGTGACGTCGGGCAGCGAACGGACCGCCTGTAGGGCGTCATCGTCGATCCGATCGACGGTGACCTGTAGCGTCGTCCCGCCGTCGACGGAGCTGCGCAGTCCCTCGACGGAGTCGACGGCGACCATCTGGCCGTCGCGCAGAATGCCGACGCGGTCACAGACCGTCTCGACCTGCTCCATGATGTGACTCGAGAAGAAGACGGTCGCGCCCCGTTCGTTTTCCTCGCGGACGATTTCGCGCATCTCGCGGGCTCCGTTCGGGTCGAGTCCGGTGGAGGGCTCGTCTAAGATCAGCAGGTCGGGTTCGCCGACCAGTGCCATCGCGAGCATGAGCCGCTGGGCCATCCCTTTCGAGTAGCCGCCGGCTTTTCGGTCGATCGCATCGGTCAGCCCGACGCGCTCGAGCAGCGCTTCGGGGTCGTCGGCAGCACCTTTCGAGTCGATGACGAACTCGAGGTGTTGGCGGGCGGTGAGCCGGTCGTACAACTCGACGCCTTCGGGGAGGACGCCGGTTCGCTGCCGAATCTCTCGGCTCCGTCGCTGGGCGTCCATGCCGAGGACGCTGGCCGAACCCGACGTCGGGCGGACGAAATCGAGGAGGACGTTGATCGTCGTCGACTTCCCGGCACCGTTCGGCCCGAGGAAGCCGAACACCTCGCCGTCCTCGACCTGAAAGGAGAGCGTTTCGAGTGCGACGGTCTGACCGAACCGCTTGGTCAGCTCGTCGACTGTGATAGCGGGCATGGCTGTGTGGTCGGAGCCGTGCCCGATAAGATTTGTGCCACTCGAACCGCGGCTGAATTCATCTGTTTCAGTTCGTCAACGATCGGATCCGGGGGTCAGAGCGGACGCCGCAGGTCAGATCGGATCGTCGGGATCGTACCGCTCGGCGGTTCGGTCGACCTCCGTGGCGTAGCGCTCGCGGGTTTCCTCGTCGGGCACCGGCTCGAGTCCGTTTTCGGGAATCTCGACCGCTGCGGTGACTTGTGTCCCAGTCCGTAATGCCGTCGAGGACCGCTGGCGCTGCTGATAGCGCGAGCCGTCCGGCGTCGCATAGACCAGCGTGACGAAATCGCGGTCGCCCAGTTCCCGTTCGACCAGCCAGCACTGCACCGTCGAGTCGCTCATAGTCGACGAGTTTGCAGTCGAGCACCGAGAATGTACCGCGTTCGCGCCGTCCGTCCTGAAGGGACGGCCTACGGATGCGAACGGCGAGCGTACACGCGCGAATGACGCCCATATGCGCGTGAACGAGCCCCGACGTACTTGATGGTCGACGGTGGACAGGTGACGACCACCGATGGCCGGACGCCGGACCGAACGCATCGACGAGTGGCGCGAGCGCGTCGACGAGCTGTGTTACGACGGTGAACACGTCGAACGCCGCGTCGACCTCGAGTGCGCGACGGTCGTCGTCACGACCCAGCGCGTGCTGGCGTTCGTTCCCACCACTGCTGGCCCGGCGTTTCGCCACGTCGATCGACCGAACGTCGGGACTGTCTCCCTCGAGACGTCGCAGCGACTGGCCGCTCTCTGTGCGGGGATCGTCGCCGCGTTCGCCGGCGTCGCCACGCTCGAGACGGCGACCAGCGTCGACTTCGCGTCGTTCGCGCCGTCCGTCAGCCTCGACGGACTCGCCCCCCTGCCCGGCTCCGACCTCGTCGTCGGCCTCGTCGAAGCCGTCCTCACAGCGATCGAGACGGTACTCGTGGCCCTCGAGTGGAGCATCCTCCTCGTCGGCGTCGCTGCGTTCGTCGTCGCCCTCGGGCTTATTGCTTATTACGCCCGCTCGCGCGCGCGATTGCTCGTCGTGCGCGTCAGCGGCGACGACGACCTCGAGATCCCCGTCACCGGGTCCGATCTCGAGTCCGATCCCGCTGTCACCCTCGAGGCTGCGATTCGGCCGGGATCGGACTCGACGCCCGCGTGTGAGGAACCCCTCGGCGAGCATGGTCGGGTCGACCTCGAGGAGTCAGGCTGAAACCGTCCCACTCCGTAGGACCGCCGATGAACGCCGATGGGGTTCGCGAGCGCGCCGGATCGTTGCCGCGAGAGCCCGGCGTCTACCAGTTTCGGGAGGGTGAGACGACGCTGTACGTCGGGAAGGCGGTCGATCTGCGCGATCGGGTCCGGTCCTACGCCGACCCGCGCAGCGCACGGATCGGCCGGATGGTCGACCGGGCCGACGACATCGAAATCGCCGTCACCGACACCGAGACGCAGGCGCTGTTGCTCGAGGCGAACCTGATCAAGCGCCACCAGCCCCGCTACAACGTCCGCCTCAAAGACGACAAGTCGTATCCGATGGTCCAGGTGACCGACCACGATGCGCCGCGGATCGAGATCACTCGCGATCCAGACGAGTCGGCGACCGTCTTCGGTCCCTACACCAGCAAGCGTCAGGTCGAGACCGTCGTGAAGGCGCTTCGCGAAACCTACGGGATCCGGGGCTGTTCGGACCACAAGTATGCGGGCCGCGACCGGCCGTGTCTGGACTACGAGATGGGGCTGTGCACCGCCCCCTGTACCCGCGAGATCGATCTCGCGAGCTACCGCGAGGACGTCACCGCCGTCGAGCGGTTTCTCGAGGGCGAAACCGGAATTCTCGCTGATCCGCTGCGCCGAGAGATGGAAGCGGCTGCGGAGGACCAGCACTTCGAGCGCGCGGCGAACCTGCGGGATCGACTCGAGACCGTCGAGACCTTCCACGGCGAGGGCGGCGAGGCGGTTCAGTCGGTCGGCGACGAGCGAGCCGTCGACGTCCTCGGGGTCGCCATCGAGGGTGACGACGCCACCGTCGCCCGCCTCCGCGCCGAGGACGGCAAGCTGGTCGACCGGGATCGGCATACGCTCGAGGCACCCGGTTCGTCGGCGGACGGCGATAGCGTTCCAGCCGTTCTGGCAGCCTTTATCGTGCAGTATTACGCCGAACGCGAACTGCCAGACGCCCTTCTGTTGCCCGAACGCCACGGTGACGAGGAGGTCGCAGCTTGGCTCGAGACCGAGGGCGTCGCGGTTCGCGTCCCGGGTGCCGGCCGGGAGGCCAAACTCGTCGACCTCGCCCTGAAAAACGCCCGGCGCAACGTCGGCCGGCGTGACGAATGTGGCATGCTCGCGGACGCCCTCGACCTCGATACTGCCCGACGGATCGAAGGGTTCGACGTGAGCCACGCCCAAGGGACGGCGGCGGTCGGTAGCAACGTCACCTTCGTCGACGGCAGCGCCGAGAAAGGCGAGTACCGACGGAAGAAACTCACCGATCAAAACGACGACTACGACAACATGCGTGCCTTACTCGAGTGGCGCGCTACGCGGGCCGTCGAGGATCGCGACGACCGGCCCGACCCCGATCTGTTGCTGATCGACGGCGGGGAGGGCCAACTCGCGGCCGCTCGCGACGCACTCGCTGCGGTGGGCTGGGACGTGCCGGCGGTCGCGCTGGCGAAAGCCGAAGAGCGCGTCGTGACGCGGGAGAGGGAGTATGCGTGGCCCAGCGATGCACCACAGCTGCATCTCCTCCAGCGTGTGCGCGACGAGGCCCACCGCTTTGCGGTGCAGTACCACCAGACGGTCCGCGACGAGGTGAAGACGGTATTAGACGATGTCGAGGGGGTCGGTCCCGAGACCCGGAAGCGGTTGCTCGGGCGATTCGGCAGCGTCGAGAACGTCCGTGACGCGAGCCTTGCAGACCTCCAGAGCGTCGAGGGGATCGGCGAGAAGACCGCCGCGACGATCAAATCGCGACTTTGAGGGTGCTCGCGAACACGTCTCACCGCGGTGTGATCGTGAGCAGCGGGGTCGCCTATCGCAGCCACTCATGGCTGTGGCTGAGAGCTGTCGTCCGTCGTTTGCGGGGTGGACCGCTCAGAACTCGTAGTGAGCGATCTCCCGTGAGTTGCAGTTCGAGCACCGGTCACGGTCAGGCGCGAGCTTTGTCCCGCAGTTTCGGCATTCGTACAGCCCCGTGTCGTCGGGTTTCCCGCGTAATGTTCTCAGCACACCCATCTTTTGCTCCCCCTTATCTAGGGGATTGGTGTGTACAACCATTAACATTATCGAGGGTTGGAGTGAGACTCACGTTCTTTCGACAGTCGGTCTGAGGGGACGCTCTCGGAACGCCTGCACCGACTCTCGTACTGGTTATGGGGCCGTCGTGCGACCGGAGCAGTCATACGGTCTGCTGTACCGAGTTACCGGTGCAACCGCAGTGCGGGTCGCGGTTGCACCGGCACTGACTGACAGGAGTCCGTATCGTGGCTCCGACGGACGGCGAACCGTCCGATTGTGACAACTGCTACAGCCCTCGCTCGCGTCGTCGACGATTGATCGCTAACCCGTTGCGACAGCAAGGACAGGACTATGGCCGCGCACAGTCATGTTACTGTATGGCAGACGAAGACGACCTCGAGGAACTGCTCGAGGAACTGGATACGCAGGGTGACCTCGAGACAGCTGAACAGGTGCTATCGCTGCGGATCGAGAAACGACGCTACGACAAGCCGGTGACGATCATCGAGGGGTTCGACCTCCCGCAATCGGAACTCAAGTCGACCGCATCAGCCCTCAAGAGTGCGCTGGGGACCGGTGGGACGGTCGACGAGGGTCGAATCGAACTGCAAGGTGACCACCGCGACCGCGTGCCGGATCTCCTACGCGAGCGGGGATTCGAGATCCGCGAGTGATACGGTCTGCTGTAACGATTTACCGGTGGGCCCGCAGTGCGGGTTGCGGTTGCACCGGAAATGACTGACAGTAGTCCGTATGAGCCCACACCACGACCGATTTGGTTTCGTCTCGTGTTTCTGGCAAGGAGTTATGTATATCCACCATTCAATGATGAGGTATGGACATTCGATCCGCGACAGCCGCTGATTTTGAAGCGATTACGGAAGTCGCCCGTGAAACCTGGCACGCGACCTACGACGAGCTCGAGCCCGACGTAATCGACCGGACCGTCGACGACTGGTACACTGACGACTCGATGCCGCTCGAGGCACCCGGCACGATCGTCCTCGTCGCGGAAGAAAACGGCGACCTCGTTGGCTTTACCCACGCCGTTGCCCAGGGCGACACTGCCGATATCCTGCGGCTGTACGTCCACCCGGACCACCAAGGCGAGGGGATCGGATCGGCCCTCCACGAACACCTCCTCGAGGCGATCGACTCGTACGATGTCGACCGGCTCCGGTCGTTCGACTTCGCGTTCAACGACGCCAGTCGCGCGTTCTACGAGGGGCTTGGCTTCGAGCAGACCGACGAAGGCGAGGTCGAAATCGACGGCGAGTACTACCCTGAAGCGGTCTACACGTTCGACTTCGCGTAATCAGCGCAGTCACATACGGATTCGATCACTGATTTCGGCTGCTGGCCGATACCTAACTGAGATGGTGCAACCACTTTGCTGTTCGCTCCCGTACCACGCAGTATGGAGATACAACCAGCGAGCCACGACGACCGCGATCGGATCAGAGCCGTCGCCCGCGAGACCTGGCACGATACCTACGACGAACTCGATGCCGAGACCATCGACGAGACGATCGAGGAGTGGTATAGCGACGAGGCACTCGAGACGGCGTTGACGAAACCGGGGACGGCCTTCCTCGTCGCAGAACGGGATGGGAAGATCGTCGGCTTTACTCACGGCGTTGTCAGCGAAGCGGAAGGTGATGTCCTGCGCATGTCCGTCCACCCGGACCACCAGAACGAGGGCATCGGCACCGCGCTGTACGAGCGACTGCGTGAGGACTTACAGGACTTCAATATGGAACGCATGCGCGCGATCGACCTCGCCTCGAACGAGGGCGGCCGGGAGTTCTACGAGACCCACGGCTTCGAGCCGACCGACGAGGACGACGTCGAAATCGGCGGCGAAAAGCGACGCGAGGTGGTCTACACGCTCGAGCTGTAAGCCATCGGGAACGAACCAACGGTATCGGGTCGCCATCCTCTGATCGGTTGGCGATCCCGATGTTGCGGCCGTCGTTCGAACAGGACAACTCGAGGAACTGCCCCGTCAACCACAGTGTCCGCTTGCTGCCCGCTGGGACGAAGAGACTCCGGCTCGAGGGGAGGCTGGCCGGATTCGTGACGTATCTGTTCTCGCCAACCTGACCAGTGACGCGCACCGTCACGCGACTACCGCTGCCTGGACACGCCTGTACCGTTACTGCACCGGTCGACCAGTCGTCTGCCGTCAGTGCCGCGTCGTTGCAGCCACGGGTCCGGATGGCTCCACCGCCCTGTGCTGCACCCGGCTCTGACAGTGCCGTCGCACCCGTCAGCGCACCGATTGCGCCGAGCAACGTGCGCCGTCGTGGGGACGCGCTGTCGCTCTCGCTCGAGTCGGACGGATTGTCATCGGTCATTGTGACCACCACTCATTACTTGCGGCTCGGAACGTGAAATATTGCTGTTACGATTCGACGAACTGGTCTCGCGGTGAACGCAATCGGGGAGAGATATTCAACGATGGTGACGCTAAGCAGGTCGATCAGTCGAACCCTTGCAAATGCACCGTACGGACGCAAGTGGAATGACGGTGTGTTTAATGGTAGCACGATGGGGACGAAAACGCCGAGCGAGGCCGATATCCTGCGACCGGTCGGATCGACATCGAGAACGTACTTCATCATGGTCGCCATCGCGGGGCTGGCGTTCGTCGCCTTTCTCGTGGGATGGGCCTACCAGCTTCAGGAGGGACTGGTCGTCACTGCCCTCGGTGACTGGGGGAGCGGCGGCGGTGCCACGTGGGGGATCTACATCGGCGCGTTCATCTGGTGGGTCGGGATCGCCCACGGCGGGATCATCCTCTCGGCCGCCGTCCGCCTGCTGGGCATGGACCGGTACATGCCGGTCGCCCGGCTCGCCGAGTTGCTAACTCTCAGCGGGCTCTCTGCGGCGGGCTTTTATATCATTGTCCACCTCGGTCGCCCCGACCGGATGGTCACCAGCGTCATCGGCCACTATCACATTACGGTCCACAACTCGCCGCTGGTGTGGGACGTGACCGTTATTACGGCGTACTTCGTGCTGACGGCGACCTACCTCGGGCTGACGCTCCGATACGACGTGACCCGGCTGCGCGATCAATTGCCCGATCGACTCGATCCGATTTATCGGTTTATGACGATCGGCTACACTGAAACGGAAGATCGGATCGTCGAGCGAATGGTCTGGTGGCTTGCGCTCGCGATTATCATCATGGCACCGCTGTTACTCCACGGTGGCGTCATCCCGTGGCTGTTCGCGGTGTTGCCGAACTATCCGACCTGGTTCGGCGGCGTGCAGGGCCCGCAGTTCCTCACGATCGCGCTGACGTCTGCCATCAGCGGCGTGATCATCCTCTCGTTTGCGTTCCGACGCGCGTACGACTGGGATCACATCATCACTGACGACATCTTCCGCGGACTGTTGCTCTGGCTCGGGTTCTTTTGTCTTCTCTTCCTGTGGCTGCAACTCCAGCAGAACATCACTGGTCTCTTCAAGGCCCCTATCGACCTGACTATCGCAGCCCTCGCCAGAGCCACCAACCCCATCTACCTCACGTCGATGTCGCTGGTCTTCGTGACGCTGTCGTATATTTTCGCCCAGACGATCCGACCGGCGCTGTTCACCAGGCGACGGGCTATTATCGCCGGCCTCGCCGTCCTCACCGCGACGATCTTAGAGAAAGTCCTGTTCGTCGTCGAGGGGTTCTTACACCCCACCTTCGACATCTACGAGGCCGTCCCGGGCGTCTACGTCCCTGGGTTGATCGAGGTTCTGTCGATCCTCGGAACGATCGGCATGGTCTGTCTGTTCTTCCTCACGATCGCCAAGATCGTCCCCGTGGTCGAACTCCACGCGATCGAGCACCTGCGTGACGGCCACGAGTCGATCAACGACCACGAATAGCGTCGCAAAACCCAGTTTTCTCGCGCGTCGACCGGTCAGCGGGTCGACCGCCGACGGATTTCGTTCTCGCGTCGCCATCAGGACGGACCATCAGCAACTATTTACCCAATGGTGCTAAACCTGTTTTTAGAAATGTCTAAACTTTGGCCTCCTCGCCTCCGAATCGCAGGTGAGACGGCATGAACGAGCTGCTGGACGTGTTCCTCGCGTCGCTTCGCGACGGCTACGTCCAGGTGAGCGCGTTCGTCGCAATGACGGTGCTCGCGTTCGGACTGGTCCAGTATCGCACGGACGGTGCGCTCATCGCCGCCATCGAAGACAACGAGCGACTGCAGGTGCTCTTCGGCGGCTTGCTGGGACTGACGCCGGGCTGTGGCGGTGCGATCGTCGTCATGCCGCTGTACGTCCGCGGGACGGTCAGTTTCGGAACCGTCGTCGCGACGCTTGGGGCGACCGCCGGCGACTCTGCGTTCGTCATCCTCGCGCTCGCGCCCGAGGCCGCACTGTACGCCTACGCCGTCGCCTTTGCGGCCTCCGTCGCAACGGGGTATCTGGTTGACTCCGTCGGCCTCGGCGTTTCGCGAGTCGACGCCGCCGTCGCGCGCCTCTCACCCGCCGCACGGCCCGACGGCGGTACTGCCGTCAACGGCGGCGTCACGCCGAACCCGGCTCACGACTACTGCGGGCCAGCCCCCACTCATGCCCACGAGGCGGGACCGGACCGTCGCTCTCGAGTCCTCACCCCGCTCTCCCACCTCGCACACATCACGTGGTGGGGGACCGCCATCGCCGGCCTCGGCCTCGGGATACTCTACTTGCTTCGTGGCGGCCCCGAGGTCGCGCTCACAGTGGGGGTCGGGTTCGATGGCCTGTTCACGATCGTCGGCATCGCCGGCGCAGTGCTGTCGCT
Source organism: Natrinema hispanicum (assembly GCF_004217335.1). Classification (GTDB taxonomy): domain Archaea; phylum Halobacteriota; class Halobacteria; order Halobacteriales; family Natrialbaceae; genus Natrinema; species Natrinema hispanicum. The sequence continues at coordinate 543,170 of NZ_SHMP01000003.1, read as the reverse complement.
GTACCTCTATCTGATCGGCCGTCACTACGTCGGTGAGGGGGAGATCGCACGGGCTCGAGACTCCTTTCACTCGGCTTACGACGCGCTCACGCATGCGGCGATGGAGACCAGCTTCGTCACCGTCTGGGTGCTCGTGGCCTTCCTCGTCTACGAGTACGCCGTGCTCCTGACGGGGCTGAACGTCGCCACTTTCGCTGCAGCGGCGGGCGTGCTGGCCCCGATCGGCGGTGCAGCCGTCGGGCTGATCCCGGGCTGTGGCCCCCAGATCCTGCTCGCCAGCGTCTACGCCGAGGGCGGGCTGCCCTTTTCGGCGCTGACTGCCAACGCGATCGCTCAGGACGGTGATGCTCTGTTCCCGCTGCTGGCCGTCGACGCCAGGGCTGCCGTCGTCGCCACGATCTATAACTTCTTGCCTGCTGTCGTCGTCGGTGTCGCGCTTGACCTGTTGTGGGGCCCCGTCTTCGGCATGGCGGAGTTCGGGTTTGGCGTGCTCTGAAACCGTTCTGATCGCTATCGCAGCGTGTTCGGTGCTGTCGGTGGTGCAATCGCATCGATCACGTCGTTCACAGATTCGATATGGTGGAGCATTATATTTTAATAGTATGCAATAGATATTATACGGTAACAAATGCGTACTATGCTCGTGAGGGACACCGAACTCCTTCTGCGGTCGGTCGGTGGAAGACATAACGGCCCGTTCGATAGCGCTACAATCGGGGTGGATCGGTGAGACGATGCGTCGGCTCTCACAGATAAAAACGGCCGTTCAAAAACGGCTTCCCGCAGTTACTCGATCGCCGATCGCAGCGTTGATTGTCGCGCTGATCCTCCTCGTTGTGGTTGCCGTGGCGGGTGTCGTCGGATACGAGTTCCCGTCGGGAATTTCCGCGGACGCGTGGATTTCGTCACCGCGGCTCGTCCTCTGGAGCAGCATCGTCGTTCTCGCGATCGTCACGATCGGTGGTTACCTGCTCTATCGACGGTACGAGGAGATGCTCCTCGATCAGTGGAGACAACTGTCGAATTGGGCGCAGGCGATCATCGCTGGCACAGTCTGTGGGGCGCTCGTTGCAACCGGTCTCGGCCTCGCTACCCTCGCTGGAGCGGTACCGCTTGCGTTCGTCCCTGTGTGGTCGCTGATCGCATGGCTTATCACGACCGTCTGTACGCTCCGCCAGCGCCGCACCTCGAATCCGGACGATTCCTCGTCCGCGCTCGAGTCGATGCTTATCACGGTTGGATACGCGCAGGCCAAGCACCTCCAGACACGCACGCTCGCTGGAATCGTGGGGCTTGCGGGTGCTGTCCTCGGGAGCGTCGGCGTTCGTGCGCTGCTCTCGTGGTTCACTGTAACCCTCACACCGCTTCAGAGTGCTTTCCTCGCTGTGTGCGTGTGGCTGGTTGCGACGGTGATCGTCTACAACCGCTACGCGTCTACGATTACCGATCGGACCGACCTCGAGTTCGTCGCGGTCTCGAACCCGGAACTGCGGGACGGCCGCGAGGTGACGATCAAAAACACCGGAACCGTCCCCATCGAACTGGCGCAAGCGAAGCTTCGTGACACGAACCGTGACTGCTATCAGTTCGATGGCGGCGTCACGCTCGGGCCCGGTGCATGCTGTTCGTTCGCGGTTCCGGCGTCGTTTTCGCTCGAACCGAACGAAGCCACGACGGCGCTTCCGCTTGGGTATACCCTTACGCAGGGGAGCGAATACCCGATGCTCTACACGCGAGACGGCGAGCAGTTCGTCCTCCAGAGCGGGACTGAGATGCGTGACCGTGATTCCACCCACGATACGACCCGACAGCCGGTCGGGCTGGGTGCCGATCCAACGCCACAGGAGTAGCCACACTCGGATTATACCATGCTCTGTGACGATTTCGAGCGCGAGTCGACAGTGCGAGAGATCAGCGTCCTTCGCCAGCAGCCGACGACGACCGACTCGTCGATGGGGCTCGAGTCGGGCACTCGTCGACCGACCGCCCGACTCGAGTCCAGTGTCACGACGATCGCAACGCTGACACCTGGCCGGCTGGCCGGCGGACTCGGTGTCCGTATCGCCCGAAAACGGAGTCCAGTCGAGTTGTTGGTTCGGTTGCCCCATGTGGCTCGTCCTGACGACGGGCTGGGAGACGAGTCGGGGGTGTCGGTCGTGTCGCCGTCTCCGATTTCCGGGCGGCCGGCTGCTCGCACGCGTTCGGCTTCGTCTGCCATCTCACCTAGCCGCCCGAACTGTACCGACCAGTCTAGTGGGATCCACAATCCGTCCGCTCTCGGGCCGATCCGTGCTCCTCGCTCGGTCACCGACACGGTGGGCACCTCGAGTGGAGCGCCACGACGGCCGCTCGAGTCGTTCGGGAGCGATACGGAGCGGACACGCCACCAGAAGCGGTGGCCACAGCCGGTGATGAGACGATTGATGCGCTCGGGAGACGTTCCGGAGAGGCAGAATGCCCTCGCGCATACCAGCAGCCAGGCGATCGCACTGCCCAACGCGGCTAGATTCGGTTTGTCACACGCGCTCGGCACTCGAACCGTGTCGCCGACCGACGAGATCGACGATCTATCCACTGATTACACCCCCTCGAGCCATGTCGTCGACCATGTCGATGCCTCGCTCGAGCGTGTAGTCCGACAGACTGGCCCGCAAGACGGTGCAACGAACGTGATCGCCCGACCTGATCGGATCGAGACACGACGTGTGGCTGCAGTCTCGGCCGATAGCGGACAGCGACGGCGTTCTGGAACTGGTTCGACTGTCTGGATGACGGATCGACACACGATGGCTGGTGTCGTGGCCGACAGCCGACACACTCCTGTCTGGCACCGTTCGTTGCGACGGCGCGATGGACCGACGCTGCGCCAGCATCGCCCGCGACGGAACGACCGTACGCGGGGGGGTCTCGATCTCCTCGCCGTCCACGCTTCCGATGACTCGCACGTCCAGACACGCGACCGTTCACGAGAGGGGTTTGCCACACGGGATCCCGTCTCTCTCCCTCACCGCGTGTCTCGAGTGCGCCCGTCTTTCTCGTCCCCTCGGTCGACATCATACATGACCGGTCGCGATCGGAGTCAGTGGCAGTCACGACTCGAATCGACCGCTTCGACTGCGCTGTACGAGGGACCGATCACCGAGCAGCCCCATTTCGCTTCGGTCGCGTCTCGAGTGCGCCCGTCCTTCTCGTCCCCTCGGTCGACATCACACATGACCGGTCGCGATCTGAGTCCGTGGCAGCCACGGCTCGAATCGACCGCCTCGACTGTGCTGTACGAGGGACCGATCACCGAGCAGCATCGTTTCGCTTCGGTCGCGTCTCGAGGACCGCACACGTCGACCCGACGCGATCGAGCGCCCCGCGATCAGGTGGCTCAAGCACCCACCGCTTTGGCTTCCGGCTCCGGGACGATGGAGTCACAGCGAACGGCCATCCAGCCGACCGGGCCGGTGTGGCTGTCGACCGACACTCACGACGCACGCAAGCCACACAGGCGGTTGTGGCTGCCGTCGGCCACGCGTCAGGAAAGCGACGTCTCAGGTGTCACCGCCGGCCAGCGCTCTCTTCGGTTACAGCGTGTCGCCGCGACCGAAGCCATCCGTCTGTCGGAAACCGCATCGCCGAGCGCGAGTCTGTCCAATCTGTTCGGTGGCCGACGTGTTCGTCGCATCCTCGAGACCAACACACAGCGTCGCATTGACCAACTGCGATCGCGGGTCGACGAGCGAGCGCCATCGGATCGTGTCCGCCGCCCTCGCCGCGTTCTGTCGAGGCGATCCGAGAGCGACACTGCTGGTAGACTACCAGTCGGTCGCTCGAGCATGGGTGGCGCAAGTGACGGAGATGGTGTCGGGTCGGTTCAGCCGGTCCGGATGCAGTCTCCGATCGCGGACGTCGCCCCAGCTTCGGTCAGTGTGGCCCGTGTCGATACCGGCCGCTCAGACCGACTGCAACCGGTATCTGTGAGAACGGACTTGGACGCCACTGCACGAGGTCCGTCTCCGGTTGAGCGACGTCGGCCACAAGGACTGCGACGGCCAGCGGTGTGGTCGGTACAGGCCGACGCTCAGCGATCCACTCGAGCACTGTCATATCTTGGTTCACGCCGCGACCTCACGCGTGCGTTCAGTAGGGAAATCGAACGGAAGCCCCACAGCAACGACGCCGCTCTCCGCTCGGATCGATATCTGTCGGAGCCGCAAGTAATACGTTCACCGGTCCAGCGATCCGGACAAGCTGGCCGTTTCCGACGCGAACCAGGGTTTACCGACGAGACTGTGGCTGGCCTGCCGGAAACCGTGACACCACCAGGTCGATATCTATCGGAGTCGCGAGTGGTACGTTCACCGATCCAGCGATCCGGACGAGCTGGCCGCTTCCGACGCGAACCGGGGTTTACCGACGAGACTGTCGCTGGCCCGCCGGAAACCGTGACACTACCGGATCGGTCTCTGCGCGTAAATACGCCCGACACCGCGTCTCGGACGCGAGTTGCTGCCGACCGAGTCAGGGACAGGGCTGTTAGCGGTGGCTCCACGAATACCGTCTCTGAGATCCGTGGACCCGACGAGGCGAACCACCTCGCTCGCGGCGGCGCAGTCGGCAACTTGGCGGTCCAGCGCGACCGACTAGGCGGAACCGCACGTCACTCGAGCGACCGGCTGTCGGTGCTCCGAACGCTTCCTGATGGTCGATCGCATTCCCGATTGCCCGACAGGACGACGGCGTCGGCGTTCACGGTGATCACACCGTCGGCGTTGACAGCCGGTTCAGGACGACCGGTCTCGAGCGAGAGACAACCCGTCGTGAGACCACGATCGAGTGCAGGGACGTACTGGGAACCGTCTGTCTCGCGTCACGGATACGAGTCGAGCGAGCATGGTCGAAACGGGCACAACTTGATCCGGGACGATCGACCACTCTTCTTTGGGACCAACGCGACAACGCGACGACAGCACTCGTCGTGGACACAGCACGAACGGCGTGGTGAGACGCGAGTATCGGTTGATAATGGTCCAGCAGAAAGCGTTTCGACCGCGTTCGACGTCGTCGATCCGACCGCCGATTCGACTGCACCGCCGAGGAGAGGACCACCGTCGGATCCACCCGCCGTGACTGGGATGAGCATTCGAGACGATCGTGGTACTCGGTCGACCGGTGTCGACGATCCGAATCGGGCCCTGCAGAGCGGAACGGCACCGATCTCGTCGACGCGGTCCACCGGCTCCCCGTCTCGTGTCGCTTTGACCCTCACTCGAACGGCTCGTTCGGTGCCGATCGTGGCGACGAGTCTGCACCGACGCCGGCCCGCTGGCGACAGGACTCGTGTGCGTGCTGCACGGTCGACGCCCGAGCTGGGTGACCCTGACGTGCAGTCACGCGCCCCCTCGTGGGTCGAGTACGGCAGCCGGACACCGTCACCTCGTCTCTTTCGGACGACCACCCTGTCCTCGCGTTCGACCCCGGCGACGACGGCTCCCCGCACCCCCATCGCGTCGCAGGCGGATCAAATCGGCGTGCCCTCCTCGATAGACTCTGTCGAGGCCACCGTCGACGAAACCGATGGCCGTGTCAGTATCGATACTGCCGACTCGGTTCCGGCTCTACAGCGCCGTCTGCCGGTCGCAAGCGCGACCCGCTTCAGAAATCGGCGGTTTCAGCCCAGTCGCCGTCTGCAGCGACGGTCGTCGATGGCGCAATCTGGGGCGACTCGATCGCCCGACGGAACTCGACTCGAGCGCGATCGCTTTGGAGTCTCGCCGCTTGTTCACCATCCTCGAGAACACGGCTCGGAATCTCCCGTGGCTACACGAGAGTCGCCGTCGCGAGGCCAATGGGACGAAGATAACGACACAAAAGATAATAGAACAATAAATAATAGGATTGAATCAATAGGACAAGCCAAGATGGAAACTGGGCGACGAACGAACACAGGAGCAAAACGACCGTCACTGACGTACCGAACCACGGCAAATGCGGATACGCCATCCGTCGATCGGGGCAGTTCACATCGGCCGACCGACGATATGTCGGATCCGACAGTCGCATCGACTGGGTCCTCTCGTGGCCCCCGCCCACGGCGTTCCAGTCGAGAGCGTCGGCAGGATCGACAACGGTACCGGGAGCCGGAACACGAAGCGCCGGCACGAGCCGGAGACGATAGCGACCGAACGCAAGCAGCGTTCCGTTCGGATACCGACCCGAATCCGGGCTCGGCCTCTCGTGGGCAATCGGGAAGTCGTGACGACGGGCGACCGTGGCCGGGTGAGAAGCGACAACCGTCGATCCAACGGCCGGAGCCATCGGTCGACGCCACTCCTGACTCGGCTCGCCACCGCCGGCACCGCTTCGACGGCGTCGACGTGCCAGCGAGCACTGACCCGCGTTTCGACGCCGATGTCGACCGTGCCGTTCAGGAACTCTACCGAAAACTCGAGCGGAAACTCAGAATCGAGCGCGATCGGAGGGGACTGTAGATGAGTGGCCGGAGCGGGACACTCGAGAAAGCCCAACTCATGATCGTCAACGGGAAACAGCGAGGTGAAACGATCGAGTGTGCATTCAATCCGAACGCCTACACGCTCGAAAAGAGCGTCAACTACGGCGAACTCAAGGCGACTGGGTCGGGAGCGTCGATCATGCAGTTCGTCGATGGGAACGCCGAAACACTGTCGATGGAACTGTTTTTCGACACGACCGACGAACTGGATTCGAACGGGTCACCCGACACGAAGCGGGTGGATGTCCGCGAGCGATACACACAGCACATCGATACGCTCCTGTCGGTCGACGGGGAGTTACACGCGCCGCCGGTATGTCGGTTCGTCTGGGGCGACGGGATCGATTTCACGGCGTTGCTCCAGCGGGCGGACAAACAGTTCACGAAGTTCCTCCCGAGTGGCGTTCCAATCCGCGCTCGAGTGAACGTCGTGTTCAAGGAATACAAGACGGCCGATTACCACAAGTCGGAGGTGTCGCCGGAGTCGACGGACAAGACCAAGGTCTGGACGGTCACTGACGGCGACACTCTCTGGTTGATCGCTGCTGAGGAGTACGGCGACGCCGCACACTGGCGGACCATCGCGAACCACAACGATATCGAGGATCCCCGTGCGATCGAGACGGGCGACACGCTCGAGCTACCGCCATTGTAGCTATGCAGACTGGAACGAGCATTCAGCCACGTTACTCACCGCGGTTCAGGGTCGATGTCGGCGACACGACGTTTCAGGAACCGGGTGGTCGAATCGCAGATCTCGTCGTCGAGACGACGCTCGACGGCGCAGACCGGTTTTCGTTCACCCTCAACTTCCCGTTCGACGAGGAACTCGGCGAGTTCAGCGGGCTGACGTGGGACGATTTTGCGATCGGGACGGCTATCGAAATCGCGATGGGATATGGCGGCGACGGAACCCTCACACCACTGTTGACTGGTTCGATTCGGTCGATCAACGCCGAATTCACGACCGATCGGGGACCGTCAGTTACGGTCTCCGGCTACGGGCTGCTCTGGGAGCTCATGCAGGGAACGGGTTCGAATTCGTGGACGGAGACGACCGTCGGAGAGGCCGTCTCGGACGTGCTATCGTCGTACTCGTTTTCGACGGTCGACGTCTCGGACGCGTCGATCAACCGCAAAACGTTGATCCAGGACGGACAAAGCGATTACCGGTTCGTCCAGCAGCTGGCCGAGACCTACGGATTCGAGTTCTACGCCGAACGGGATACCGTCCGGTTTCGACCTCACTCGGCGAAAGCCGAGGACGACGAGCCGGTCACCGAACTGTGGTACGGCGAGGCACTCCACGATTTCTATGCGGAGATCACGCAACGAACGCAGGTCGACGAAGTCGAGGTTCGGAGTTGGGACGGCCAGAACAAATCGGAGATCGTCGCCACCGCTGGCAGCCCGAACGCGAACTACAAGGAAGTGTTTCGAGTTCAAGCGATGTCACGGAACGAAGCGAAGCGAGTCGCCGAAACGAAACTGAACCGATTCTCTGACGGCGTCATCACCGGTCACGGTGAAGCCGACGGCACGCCGGCGATCAGGGCCGGTGCCGTCGTCCGACTCGAGGAACTGGGCGAGCGTTTCTCGTCGGACTACTACGTAACCGCCGCGACTCACCGGATGGGAAGCGCTGGCTATCGAACGTCGTTCGACGTAACGGAGGTGTCTTCATGAGACCCACCGGATTCATCGACGGCGGTGGCACGGACGACGGCGGCATCCGCGGCGTCGCCGTCGGGATCGTGACGGACAACGAGGACCCGAAGGACCTCGGTCGGGTGAAGCTCCGGTTCCCGTGGCGTGAGGCCGACGACGAGAGCCACTGGGCCCGGATCGCGACCGAGATGGCAGGCACCGAGTACGGTACCTACTTTCTGCCGGAGATCGACGACGAAGTGCTCGTCGCCTTCGAGAACGGCGACGTTCACAGACCGTTCGTCATCGGTGCGCTGTGGAACGGTACGCAGAAACCACCGCAGACGAACGCCAATGGGAAAAACGACATCCGCGAGATACGGTCCCGTAGCGATCACACCATCGCGTTCGACGACGCCGACGACGGCAGCATCACGATTCGGACGACTGACGGCAACGAGATCGTGATCGACGATTCAGGGACGTCCGAAACGATTCGGATCCGTGACGAGAAAGCCGACAACAGTATCACGCTCGATTCGGAAAACGGGACAGTCGAGATCGATGCGAAATCGAAACTCTCGCTGTCGGCATCGACGATTGCTCTCGACGGAAACTCGATAGAGCTCTCCGGAACGAAGGGACTCACGATTTCGGGGAACGGACCGATAGATATCGATAGTAAGGCGAAACTCTCGCTCTCCGGATCGATGATTGACGTCAATGGGACTGGCATAGTAAATATTAAAGGCAGTTTAATCAAATTGAATTAGATAAGACGAGTATGAAACCTGCAGCAAGGCTCGGCGATCAGACGGCACACGGGACACCACTTACTGGGACTGCCAGTCCGAACGTCGTGATCGGGAAGCAACCCGCATGGCGGGCGCTGGTGGACGTCCACACGTGTCCGCTCGTCACGGGGACCGTTCCCCACGTGGGCGGCACCGTCTCGAAGGGGAGTACGAGCGTGTTGATCAACGGGATGCCCGCCGCGCGAATGGGTGATACCATCGTCGAAAGCGGCCCGCCGAATACGATCGCGAGCGGGTGTCAAACAGTTCTGATCGGCTGATCCATGTCGGATGCATTTCTTGGAACGGGCTGGGCGTTTCCAGTGGAGACGGACCCTCGAGGCTCGGTCCGGACTGCCGACGCCGAGGACGATATCCGGGACGCGATCCGTATTATTCTCGGAACCGCCAAAGGTGAGCGGGTGATGCGACCCGAATTCGGCTGTGCAATTCACGACCACGTGTTTTCGGCCGTGACGCCAGCAACGTTGAATCTCATCGAAAGCAGTGTTCGTGAAGCGCTCGTCCAGTGGGAGCCCAGAATCGACATCGAAGACATCGACGCACGACTGGCCGATGAAAAGCCGACCGTGGTTCACATCGAGATCGAGTACCGGGTACGAACGACCAATAGTCTCTCGAATATGGTGTATCCGTTCTACATCACGGAGGGTGATGGATGAGCCAACGACCGGTCGTCGACGACAGGGACCGAGAAGCGTTGTATACCGAGCTACGGGAGCTCGCAGCACAGTACACCGAGTCGTGGGATCCGTCGACGGACGACAACGCGACGGTTCTGTTGCGAATCTTCTCCCAACTCGGCGAGGACGTGATCCGGCGGTTAAACGACGTGCCTGCAAAACACCGGCTCGCGTTCCTCGACGCACTCGGGTTCGACAGACGGCCGCCACAGGCCGCGCGGCTCCCAGTGACGTTCGAGGTGTCGACTGACATCGATCGAAACGTCGCGATCCCTGGTGGGACGCAAGCAGCTGCGGAACCGAGTGATGGACCGACACAACTCTTCGAACTCCCACAGGATGGCGGGTTCGAGGCGACCGGCGCGTCGCTGACGGACGTGATTGCGGTCGATCCGTCCGCGGATCGGATCGTCGACCACAGCGAACTCCGAACTGGCGATGACCCCGTCGAACTGTTCTCCGGCGAGAACGTACAGGAACACGTCCTGTATCTGGCTCACGACGACCTCCTCACGCTCGAGGCCGGCTCTCCACTCACGATAACGGCGGAGACGACCGTCGACAGGTCTGTCCTCGAGACCGAACTCGTCTGGGAGTACTACGGCGAAGCCGACGACGGGACAGTCGGGTGGCAGCCACTCGAGCCATGGAGTTGCCACACGTCGGGCGATGACGAACCCGGACTCGACACGCTCCAGAAGCGACTGCAGTCGGGGTCGTCATCACGGGTGGACGACGATCAAGTCGAACTGCGATTTCGGCTCCCCGGGGAGACGGTTCGCCACACCATCGACGGCGTCGAGAGCCGCTGGCTTCGCTGCCGAATCGCCGGTGGCGGATCCCTTTCCGAGCCGTTCTCGATGCGTCTCCAATCGATCTCGGCCAGCGTCGGTCGCGACACGCGTGAGGATGGGCTCGCTCCTGACCGCTTGCTGTCGAACGACGTACCGCTTTCGACGGACGAGGGTGACGTTCGCCCACTCGGACGATTGCCACACCCGCCTTCGACGTTCTACGTCGCGTCCGAGGAAGCGTTTACCAAACGAGACGGCATCGTCGAAGTGCAGTTCGAGCCGCCTGCCAATCCCGATGCGGATGGGATCGATACCGTGGCCGATCCCGACGCCACCGAGGAGGTCACCGTCGGTGCCAACGAGCATGACGGGGACGTATCGCCGACTCAGGGCGTCGGGGTACTCGATGGGCCGCCGGAACTCTCCTGGGAATACTGGACCGGCAGCGGCTGGAGTCGCCTGCCCGTCCTCACAGATGAGACGAACGATTTGCGAACGGCCGGTCGTGTTCGCTTTTCGGTCCCCACAGACATCGAGCCGACGGCGGTATCCGGCCACGAAAACGTCTGGATCCGCGCTCGGCTGGTCCGTGGGAACTACGGCCAGCCGTCCTTCGATATCACCGATGCTGGCGCACACGGATCGCTCGGTAACTCGCCCGACTCGCCACGCTTTGGCGGTGTGTCGATCCACTACGACTGTGACCGACAATCGTTCGAGACGATCCGAATGAAGAACAACGCGTCTATACGCAGCGTGTCCCCGGAACGCGACGGTCCACTGACGCCGTTTGTGCAACTGCCCGATGAGACGCAGACGCTGTACCTTGGTTTCGATGAGACGCTTCGTGATGGACCGCTCTCCATCTTTGTCCCGATCGAGGACAGCACGTATCCGCGTTCGTTCGATCCCGGCATGCGCTGGGAGTACTGTGTAGACCCCGACGAACGCGACTGGTCGAAACTCACGGTGCAAGACCGGACTGGTGGCTTGACCGAACGCGGCATGGTCAGGCTGACGTTTCCCGAACCGACGACCGCGTTCGAGTTATTCGGCCGGCAGCGCCACTGGATCCGGGTCCGCGTCACACAAGACGAATTCGATCGGTCTTTAGACGCCGACGCACAGTCGGTACGATCGACTGGTGAGACCGATCGGCTGCGTCATCGGGCGACGGCTCCACCAACCCTCGAGGGGCTGTATCCGAACACACAGTGGGCTTTCAACACCCGAACGATCGAAGACGAGGTCCTCGGCTCGAGCGACGGATCACACGACCAGTCGTTTGCGTGTGCCCACGCGCCAGTCATCGACATCGACGTGTGGGTCGACGAGTTCGAGACGCTGTCAACCAGCGAGCGGCGTGACCTCCTCGCCGAGCGTCCCGAAGACGTTCGGCGCGTCACTGACGCAAGCGGTGACGTGACGGAGTGGTGGGTTCGATGGCAACAGGTCTCGGACATGCTCGATTCAGCGCCGACGGATCGACACTACGTCGTCGACAAGATCGATGGGACCGTCAGCTTCGGGGACGGGAACAGGGGACGGATCCCACCGTCCGGACAGAAGAATATTACTGCAACATATACGACTGGCGGTGGCCGAGACGGGAACGTTGCGGCCGACACGATCACTGAGCTCACGAGTTCGATCTCGCTGGTTGAGGACGTCTCGAACCCGAAGCCAGCCGACGGTGGTGCCGACACCGAACCCAGAGACGCGCTCGTGTCCCGCACCACCACCCAGCTCAAACACCGGGGCCGGGCGGTCACTCCGTCGGACTACGAACAGGTAGCCACTGCGGCGTTTCGAGAACTAGCGAAAGTCGCCTGCAACCCGTGTGGTGCCACCGACGACGGCGATATTGTCCTGCTGATCGTTCCACAAACACGACGAGAGAAACCGATGCCTTCGATGGAACTCGAGCAACGGGTTCGTGAGACGGTACGCGAACGCGCACCCGTGTCGCTTGTCGAATCCGATGCGTCCCGGATCGTCGTCCGCGGCCCGACATACGCCGAAGTGTCGGTCTCAGTCACCCTGTCTATGGCAGATACCACGAGCATCTCGCTCCTCAAAACGGCTGTCGAACGGCGACTCGACGAGTTCTTGCATCCGCTCGACGGAAACGGTGGCGAGGGATGGTCCTTCGGCGCGAAGCCGTCTGTGGATGCGCTTATCGATGTCGTTACTGACACCAAACATGTCGATGCTGTGAATGACCTCGGCGTGACGGTCGAGGTCGATGGCGACGTCACGTCGCGGTCCGGGCGTGAGGCGGTGGCATCGCTTCCACCGGACGCGCTCGTCTGTAGCGGCACTCACGAGGTGATCGTCTCGATGACGGGAGGGGAGCATTCATGATCCAACCGAGTCGCCGAGCGTGGACACGGGGACTGAATCGCTCTCCCGATCCTCACGTTTCCGGAGGTGAGCACCGTGGGAATTGACGTCCCGGAACTCGACGACAGAACCTACGAGGAGATTCTGACCGAGGCGACGAATCTGATTCCGGCCTACGCCGAGGAGTGGACCGACCTCAACCCGCACGACCCCGGTATCGCGATCCTCGAGGTATTGGCCTGGCTGACGGAAACGTACATCTACCAACTCGACAGAGTCACGGACGATCACCGCGAGAAATATCTCTCGTTGCTCGATGAGCGCCGACGGCCGCCGACACCAGCGTCAACGCGGCTCCGGTTACAACTCCCAGCCGATACTGCGTGGGCGCACGTCCCGGCCGGGACGCGGCTTTCGGCCACTGACGCCGACGACGCCGATGCCAGCTACTGGTTCGAAACGGATCACCCGGTTACGCTGACGGCCGCGACACTCGAGTGTGTGCTGACGGTAACCGACGCTGGGAAAACCGATAACACGCATGCAAACCGGACTGAAGGAATGTTCTACCGCGCGTTCGGCGACGACCCTGCTGCCGGAGACATGTTCTATCTGGGATTCGACGCCGACCCGTTCGCTCACACACGAACGATGACCCTGACCGTTCGCTATCACGACGCGGACCTACCCGAGCCGGCAACACACGGATCAAGCGACCCGTCGTTTACCCCCTCTGTCGACCCGGTCTGGGAGTACCGCCACGAAGACGACGACGTGTGGCGTCGGCTCACAGTCGAGACCGATGGGACGAACGCGTTCTATCGGGGCGGCCAGCTCACGCTAGCGCTGCCCGACGATCGATCGGCGACCGGGAGCGACACGGACACCCTCGAGCGACCGACTGACAGCCACTCGTCGGTACGGACGTGGCTCCGGTGTCGTCTCGAGACGGCTGGATACGAAATCCCGCCGCAGTTCGACGCCATCGAACCGAACGTCGTCTCGGTGAGCCACCGCCTGTCGGTGACCGACGAGGAACTGACGGCTGTCGATCGCCTCGACGATGTGCCGGCACTCGACGGCCAGACCTACGCCTTCGAGCGGTCGCCGGTGCTTTCTGCGACGGTATTCGTCGACGGCCACCGGTGGCACGAGGTTCCGGACTTCGATGCGTCCGGTCCCGACGACGACCATTTCGTCCTCGATCGGGAGGACGGAACCGTCACGTTCGGCGACGGAATCAGGGGCCGTGTTCCACCTGCCGATGCCTCCGTCGTCGCCGACTACGTCGCCGGTGGCGGCGTGGCGGGGAACGTCCCGGCGACCGCTGTCTGGCACGTCTCCGATCCGACCGTCTCGGTCGACGGCCCAGTCGACAGCGCTGACATCGATGTCGAACCACTGGCGGCGGCAACTGGCGGCACTGACGGGGAGACGGTCGATGACGCGCTCGCCCGCGTTCGACGCGCTCGCCGGGTCCCATCCCGGGCAGTCACTGCCGACGATTACCGCTCGATTGCCGCGCAGACGCCCGGACTCCGGATCGGTCGGACGAACGTACTCGTCGAGGACGACGAGATCACCATCGTCGTCGTCCCCTTTGCACCGCCCGACATCGGTGCGCCGGAACCGAGCGAGGGATTCGTCCGTGCCGTTCGTCAGTACGTCTCGGAACGAAAACTACTGGGCGATCGCGTGTGTGTAACCGGCCCTCAGTACGTCGGCCTCGAAATCGAGGTTACTGGACGTGCTCGGGCTCGATACGCTGGCAGCGGCCACGACGCTGCTGTTCGGACGGCAATCGAGGAGTTCGTCCATCCACTGACGGGCAATGGGGGCGACGGGTGGCCCTTTGGCCACACGCTACACCGCACCGATCTGGTCGAGTTGCTTGCGGAACTGGACGTGATCGACCGGATCGACGAGATCACGATCACTGCCCACGGCGGTGCGACGATCGACGATGGTGCCGTCCGTATCGACGACACCGCGCTGTTCGCCGTCGAAGACGTGACGACGTCCCTTTCGAATCGGCCTGACTCGGCCACTGGAGGTGAATAACGCGTGGACTTTTCGTACGCGACGACGACGAGTACCGCTGACTGGCAGGAGTGGGTCGGTCGGAATATCGATGTCCGTGACGGCGGTATCGAACTCTCGACGACGACTGCCATCGACCGGTCGATGATCGCGGAGGATGTCGTCGACGTAGCGATCGACTCGAGCGGGAACCTATACACGCTTCGCTCGTCAGGATCGCTCTCTCGACACGATCCGACGTCGGACTGCACTCACCGCCTCTTGGATCGCTCCGATGGGGCCGTCGCGACTCCCTGCGCGCTCTGTGTCGACGGCGATCGGATCTTCGTCGCTGACAGTGCCGACGGCTCCGTCACCGTCCTTTCAGCCCGGCTCCAGCGGCCGATCAGGACGATTGAGACGGACGTAACAGACCCGATCCGGATCGCCCATGCGAACGAAACCCTCTCTCTTCTCGACGGCGTCGGCCGGATCCGAACCGTCGGGCGGGATACCGGACCCGATATCACCCGTCGCACGCATAGCACGGCTCTCGTCAACCCGGCCGATTTCACCGTCGACGCCGACGGCCAGGGATACGTCCTCGATCGCACCGACAGCGGACCGGTCATTCGATCCTTCGGTG
This sequence comes from Natrinema hispanicum, assembly GCF_004217335.1. Lineage (GTDB taxonomy): Archaea > Halobacteriota > Halobacteria > Halobacteriales > Natrialbaceae > Natrinema > Natrinema hispanicum. The sequence continues at coordinate 527,721 of NZ_SHMP01000003.1, read as the reverse complement.
GCAGAGAGGATCACCACGACGAACGGTTCCCGCTCACGAACGACGCGTTCGTCGCAGCTGCCGGTCCGTTCGTGCCGACCGCGCTGTCGCTGGTCGGTGACACGCTCTTCGTCGCTGGCCGCCTCGAGAACGGACATCAAGCACTGTTCGAACGGGATCCCGAGTCGAAATCGTTTCACGAGCGCCACCGGCTCGAGCGCCCGTGTCGAACGATCGTCGCACGATCGTTCTCATCCAACGACCGGCTGATCTACGCAGCTACCGGTCCGAACGGGCACGGTCGGCTGCTCCGTGAACGACGCCAGCATGCACGCCATCCACGACAGGACCGCTCCCTCGGCACTGCGCTCCATCGATACGACTCCGGTACGGACGATACCGAGTGGCACCGTCTTGCCCTTGAACGTGCCCAGGCGACCGCGAGTACGCAGGTTCGAGTTCGCTACGTCGCGACGAATCGTCCAGTCCCCTTCGATAGCGGGGTCGACGACCTCGAGATCGTTCCGACCGATGCCATTGACGACCTGTGCGAACTGGAGATCACGTCCGTGTGGGACCTCGCCAGCAGTGATCCTGCCCGGCTCGCGTCGACGTTCTCGGATTACTCCCGGTCGGACGTACAGACGTGGCAAGACGCGGCGACTGAGACGCTGGCAGCACACGCCGACGCCGACTGGACGACTGCCGATTCGGTCGCTCCGGACGATATCCTGTTACGCAACGCCGTCGGTCGGTACCTGTTCGTCGCACTCCAACTCGAGGGAAGTCCACAGTCATCGCCGCGCGTCGATGCTGTTATGGCGTTTTGTCCACGTCAGTCGTATCTCCGCTATCTCCCGGAACTGTACCAGGAGAACGATCGCTCGGCTGCGTTCTTGGCCCAGTACCTCTCCGTGTTTGAATCGATCTTCGCCGATATCGAGACGGAGATCGAGCGGATCGGCCGCTACTTCGACCCGCACGCCGTGCCGAGCGATGCCCTTTCGTGGCTCGAACAGTGGCTCGCACTCGAGCCCGACGACGGGTGGCCAGAAGACGCGCGTCGAGAACTGCTCTCTCGAGCACCGGAACTATACAAACGCCGTGGCACGAAAGCGGGCCTTCGGTCGCTGCTCGAACTCTATCTTCGCCACGCCGCATCGTCAGGTGTGGACGACCCGGCGTCATCGATGGCGACGACTGACGGCGGTGCTGGGACGAGCACCGAGACACTCCCTGATCACCGGCTGTTCTTTCTCGTCGGTGCCGAGCTCGACTGTATTGACCGTGAGTCGGTGCGTCGCCAGTATCCGCTCCCTGCAGGGCCACGGTCGTTCGTCGTGTTCTGTGGGCCGTTCGAAACTGCTGCCGAGCGGGCCACGGTCGAGTCAATCGTCGCGTCGGAGAAACCGGCCCACGTCGGCGCAGCCGTCGTCGAACTCGACGACGGACTTCGCCTCGACGGTGCGACCTTTCTTGGGCTCAATAGCCGACTGACGACGCGGGAGTTCTCACTCGGCGCAACGACGCTCGGTGAGGACACGGTCCTTGTCGACTGAGCGGGCCCGAAATATTGCCCGCTCCGGCCCGTAGTGTGACAACGGTCGGTCGATTCTGTCCCTATTTCTGTATGTTGACAAGGAACACATACACTATCCTTCGGCCCGTTACACCGCGTAATGGTCGTTGGAGACGTTACTACTGGCACAGATGTACTGGTTATCGGCGCAGGCCCTGCCGGCTACGTGGCCGCGATTCGTGCCGGACAGCTCGATCTCGATGTGACGCTCGTCGAGAAAGACGCCTACGGTGGAACCTGTCTGAACTACGGCTGTATCCCCTCGAAAGCATTGATTACCGCCACTGATATCGCTCACGAGGCCGCCACTGCCGAGGAAATGGGGATCCACGCCGATCCCGCGATCGACCTCGCCGGCATGATCGAGTGGAAAGACGGCGTCGTCGACCAACTCACGAGTGGCGTCGAGAAACTCTGTAAAGCTAATCAGGTAACGCTGCTCGAGGGGACCGCCCGCTTCGTCGACGATCGAACCGTCCGCGTCTCCCACAGCGGCGAGGGCCAGGGCTCGGAGACCCTCGAGTTCGAACACGCGATCGTCGCGACTGGCTCGCGTCCCATCGAAATCCCGAACTTCGAGTTCGACGACGAGCCCGTCCTCAACTCGCGACAGGCCCTCGCAGTTGACTCTGTCCCCGACTCGCTGGTCGTCGTCGGGGCCGGTTACATCGGGATGGAACTCGCCAGCGTCTTTGCCAAACTGGGAACCGACGTGACCGTCCTCGAGATGCTCGATTCGATTCTTCCCGGGTACGACGACGACCTCAAACGGCCAGTCAAGAAGCGGGCGAACGAACTCGGTATCGATTTCGAATTCGGCTACACTGCCACGGAGTGGCGCGACCGCGAAGCGGACGGAATCCGTGTGATCGCCGAGCCCGCTTCTACGGATGGTGGCGAACAGGCTACCGGTGACCAGCTCACGCTCGATACCGACCACGTGCTGGTAGCCGTCGGCCGCGAGCCAGTCTCGGACACGCTCGCTCTCGAAGCTGCCGGCGTCGAGACAGCGGATCGTGGTTTCATCGAAACTGACTCACGCGCACGTACAAACGTCAACCATATTTTTGCTGTCGGCGATGTCGCTGGCGAGCCGATGCTCGCACACAAAGGGAGTATGGAAGGGCAAGTCGCCGCCGAAGTGATCGCCGGCGAACCGACGGCCATCGACCACCAGGCGATGCCCGCCGTCGTCTTTACCGACCCCGAAATTGCCACTGTCGGGATGACCGAAACCGAAGCCGAGGAGGCCGGTTTCGAGACTGTCACCGGTCAGTTCCCGTTCCGCGCAAGCGGTCGCGCGCTGACGACCGGCGACGCCGACGGCTTCGTCAAAGTCGTTGCCGACGACGCGGACGGCTACGTGCTGGGTGCATCGATCGTCGGCCCCGAAGCCTCGGAACTGATCGCCGAACTCGGTCTCGCGATCGAACTTGGGGCGACACTCGAGGACGTCGCCGCGACAGTCCACGCCCATCCGACTCTCTCGGAGTCGGTGATGGAAGCAGCCGAAAACGCACTCGGACACGCGATCCATACGCTGAACCGATAACCGGATTCGGCTCGCCGTTACTGGACGTACAGCGAGTACGCGATCACCACGAAGCCGGCCAACACGAGCAGACTCTCGAGGAGGATCCCCGTCACGAGGTGTACCTCGAGTAACTCATATAGCATTCCGGCAAGGACGAACCCGAGCGTTACGAGGCCGAACCCGAGCGTGAGATAGCCGAGTGCTCGCTGTCTTGTCCGTCGGTATGCCTTGAACGAAAAATACGTGATTACGCTGCCGACGATAAGAACGAGCGTCTTGACGAGCGCGAGCGCGAGTGTCATCTCTACCGGTCCGGCAAGAAGCGGATTCATGTTTCTTTTCGCACCTCCGACCACAGGTCCGCAAGCCGCTCGTCCGCCGTCTGTGCCGGCCGATCGATCTGAACTGACAGTGACAGGTCATCGTCCAATCCGAATGAAATCTCGTCGAACGCGATCGAATACTTGCTCGCGTGATGCCCATCCTGTCGAATCTCCGTCGACTCCTCGAGCAGCGTCGCCTCGGTCAACAGCTCTAGCTTTCGGTACAGCGTCGACTGCGGGATCTCACATCGCTTCGTTAGCTCGGACGCCGTCATTGGCTCCTCGAGATTTTGGATGATCTCACGGCAGTCGGGATCGTCCAGCGCAGCGCAGATCTCCGCTGCGGACGGTGTCGACTCCGAAGCGAACGGGTCCCGGACCATTCGTCTTTCCCTTACAACGCGTGTGGTTTATCGGCATCGATGCGTTCCCCACTCATCGGCCCTCGACACGACAGTTTCTTGCGCGTGCGCCCTCGAGTAGGACACACGCGGGTATCATCCGGCCCGACCATGCCTTCGAGGGCGGGATGACCGGCCGACCTCCGCCCGCGTGACAGTTTCGCTGTGCTGACTCGAGCTATGAGCTGTCTGTCTGGCCACCAGCCTCTGACATGCTATCCTCGTAGAAAGACATGCCATGGAACTGGATTCTGAGATCGGTCTCGTTCGACGGCCTTATATATACACCCGGCACTCGATATGAATGCGAACGACGTGGCCCACGCGCCACGTCCCCTCCGGCCGTTTCCCGGCATGGAGGCAGGATTATACCCCCACTCTCGAGACGGTCGTTGATTCAGTTCGACGACTGTCACAGCTCGGGCATACCGGCTGTGTCACGATCGGTTTCCGATCGTGATGATCCGGTTGCCTTATATGTGACGTGGCATTCAGTTGTGATCGCACACACCCACGCCGGCTATGATTTCCGGCGTGGACGCGATCCGACGCCCTTATATGTCTCAGGGTGGTTGGGTGTAAACGCGAAGAACGCGTGATCGACGGGCCGTTCAATTCGGTCCGTCATCTCGTCTCGGACGGTTCAGGTCCGAAGGGGTTATGTACCCCCGATGGCTTATGAACACGTCCGAAGGAAATGAGGATCCTACCCCTGCGGTCCGCCGTATAGATGGGATCTGATGTTAGCCTTGGTAGTTCGGTGACGCCCGATCGGTCGTTCGATCGTGTCACCGAACGTGTGGACCCATGTGTGAGTGTATTTACATTCACCGCCAACTCCCCCAGCCTTGCTGGGGAAGAGCATTTCATTCCGGTTGATCCTGCCGGAGGTCATTGCTATTGGAGTCCGATTTAGCCATGCTAGTTGCACGAGTTTAGACTCGTAGCAGATAGCTCAGTAACACGTGGCCAAACTACCCTATGGATCCGGACAACCTCGGGAAACTGAGGCTAATCCGGAATACGGCTCTCAGCCTGGAAGTGGCGAGAGTCAGAAACGCTCCGGCGCCATAGGATGTGGCTGCGGCCGATTAGGTAGACGGTGGGGTAACGGCCCACCGTGCCCATAATCGGTACGGGTTGTGAGAGCAAGAGCCCGGAGACGGTATCTGAGACAAGATACCGGGCCCTACGGGGCGCAGCAGGCGCGAAACCTTTACACTGCACGAAAGTGCGATAAGGGGACTCCAAGTGCGAGGGCATATAGTCCTCGCTTTTCACCACCGTAAGGAGGTGGTAGAATAAGTGCTGGGCAAGACCGGTGCCAGCCGCCGCGGTAATACCGGCAGCACGAGTGATGACCGCTCTTATTGGGCCTAAAGCGTCCGTAGCTGGCCACGCAAGTCTATCGGGAAATCCGCGCGCTCAACGCGCGGGCGTCCGGTGGAAACTGCGTGGCTTGGGACCGGAAGATCCAGAGGGTACGTCCGGGGTAGGAGTGAAATCCCGTAATCCTGGACGGACCACCGGTGGCGAAAGCGCTCTGGAAAGACGGATCCGACGGTGAGGGACGAAAGCTCGGGTCACGAACCGGATTAGATACCCGGGTAGTCCGAGCTGTAAACGATGTCTGCTAGGTGTGCCACAGGCTACGAGCCTGTGGTGTGCCGTAGGGAAGCCGTGAAGCAGACCGCCTGGGAAGTACGTCCGCAAGGATGAAACTTAAAGGAATTGGCGGGGGAGCACTACAACCGGAGGAGCCTGCGGTTTAATTGGACTCAACGCCGGACATCTCACCAGCATCGACAATGTGCAGTGAAGGTCAGGTTGATGACCTTACTGGAGCCATTGAGAGGAGGTGCATGGCCGCCGTCAGCTCGTACCGTGAGGCGTCCTGTTAAGTCAGGCAACGAGCGAGACCCGCACTCCTAATTGCCAGCAATACCCTTGTGGTAGTTGGGTACATTAGGAGGACTGCCAGTGCCAAACTGGAGGAAGGAACGGGCAACGGTAGGTCAGTATGCCCCGAATGTGCTGGGCGACACGCGGGCTACAATGGCCGAGACAGTGGGATGCAACCCCGAAAGGGGACGCTAATCTCCGAAACTCGGTCGTAGTTCGGATTGAGGACTGAAACTCGTCCTCATGAAGCTGGATTCGGTAGTAATCGCGCCTCAGAAGGGCGCGGTGAATACGTCCCTGCTCCTTGCACACACCGCCCGTCAAAGCACCCGAGTGGGGTCCGGATGAGGCCTCGATTCCGAGGTCGAATCTGGGCTCCGCAAGGGGGCTTAAGTCGTAACAAGGTAGCCGTAGGGGAATCTGCGGCTGGATCACCTCCACAGACCGGGACTGGGGCGTTGCCCCAGCCCACCTTAGCGGTATTCCGCACGTTCGATCGCGCCGTTTGGCCGATCGGGCACCTTTGAACTACCAAGGCTAACACAATCTCTCTGTCCACCCTCTCTTAGGGGTGGACGTGGGCCCATAGCTCAGTGGGAGAGTGCCTCCTTTGCAAGGAGGATGCCCAGGGTTCGAATCCCTGTGGGTCCATGCTTCGTACTTGATCGCCGAATCCGTGCCCTTAAGTGGGAGACGGAACTTCGATTGAGTACGACCGAACCGATGCACCAGCCCGCGTAAGTGTGGCTGGGAAGGGTTAATGCAGGCCAGCTGTCTACTGGCGTGCAGATGAGACCGTGTGTACGTGTAGTCCAGGCGTCCACTGGACCCGTTCCCGGGTCACTCAACGTTGCGACTCTGTCGCAACGCCGATCCGATGAACGTGGCTACTGTGCCAGCTGGTGGATCGCTCGGCTTGAGAGCTGAAGAAGGACGTGCCAAGCTGCGATAAGCCTGAGGGAGCCGCACGGAGGCAAAGAACTCAGGATCTCCGAATGGGAATCCCCACCGCAATTGCTTCGCGCAATGGGGAACGTCGAGAATTGAAACATCTTAGTATCGACAGGAAAAGAAAACGAACGTGATGTCGTTAGTAATGGCGAATGAACGCGATACAGTCCAAACCGAAGCCTTCGGGCAATGTGGTGTTCGGACTGACTTTCACTTCCCGAAACGCGACACGAAGTCTCTTGGAACAGAGCACGAAACAGGGTGACAGTCCCGTAATGTCGTCGAGTACGGAACGCGTCAGTTCCAGAGTATCGGGGGTTGGATATCCCTCGTGAAGATCGCGGGCATCGACCTGCGAAGACTAAACACTCCTCAAGACCGATAGCGAACAAGTAGCGTGAGCGAACGCTGAAAAGCACCCCACAAAGGGAGGTGCAATAGGGCGTGAAATCAGTTGGCGATGGAGCGACAGAGCACACAAGGTCCCGGACAAAACGACCGCAGCGCGAGCTGCTAGTAGGAAGTTTGGGAAGCCGGTGTTCTGTCGTACGTTTTGAAAAACGAACCAGGGAGTGTGCCTGTTTGACGAGTCTAACTCGATTATCGAGGAAGGCGTAGGGAAACCGACATGGCCGCAGGCATTGCGAGGGCCGCCGTGTTCAAGCGCGGGGAGTCAAACGGGCACGACCCGAAACCGGACGATCTAGGCGTGGACAAGGTGAAGCGTGCCGAAAGGCACGTGGAGGCCTGTTAGAGTTGGTGTCCTACAATACCCTCTCGTGATCTACGTCTAGGGGTGAAAGGCCCATCGAGTCCGGAAACAGCTGGTTCCAACCGAAAGATGTCGAAGCATCACCTCTGCCGAGGTAGTTCGTGGGGTAGAGCGACGGATTGGGGGACCGCACTCCGAGAGGAGTGCGCCCCCCTGTCCAACTCCGAACCTACGAACGCCGCTTGACGCAGGGAGTCCGGTGCACGGGGTAAGCCTGTGTACCGTGAGGGAGACAACCCAGAGCTGGGTTAAGGTCCCCAAGTGTGGATTAAGTGCGATCGAAGGTGGTCTCAAGCCCTAGACAGCCGGGAGGTGAGCTTAGAAGCAGCTACCCTCTAAGAAAAGCGTAACAGCTTACCGGCCGAGGTTTGAGGCGCCCAAAATGATCGGGGCTCAAATCCACCACCGAGACCTAGCGGCACCTGTCACAAGGTGATCCCGTAGGTTGGCGTTCTGTTCGGGTGGAAGCACGGAAGAGATTTCGTGTGGACCGTTCAGTAACGAAAATCCTGGTCATAGTAGCAGCGTGAGTCGGGTGAGACCCCCGACGGCCGAACGAGTAAGGGTTCCTCAGCACTGCTGATCAGCTGAGGGTTAGCCGGTCCTAAGTCAGCCCGTAAGTCGAAGCTGACAACAGGGAAATAGGTTAATATTCCTATGCCAGTGTGCATTCAAAGCCAACGCTTTGGGGCCGCCTGAGCTGGGCCTTCGCCCAGTCGAACAGTCGAAAATCGTGGAAGCCGTAATGGCACGAAGCGATTGAATGGCTGGATAGCGCAAGTCAGGTCAACCGAGAGCCCGTGAAAAGGCGAGCACACTGTCCGTACCGAGATCCGACACAGGTACTCGTGGCGGCGAAAGCCAAGGTCTGTCGGGAGCAACCGACGTTAGGGAATTCGGCAAGTTAGTCCCGTACGTTCGCAATAAGGGATGCCTGCCCTGTTAGGGGCAGGTCGCAGTGACTCGGGCGCTCCGACTGTCTAGTAACAACATAGGTGACCGCAAATCCGCAAGGACTCGTACGGTCACTGAATCCTGCCCAGTGCAGGTATCTGAACACCCCGTACAAGGGGACGAAGGACCTGTTAACGGCGGGGGTAACTATGACCCTCTTAAGGTAGCGTAGTACCTTGCCGCTTCAGTAGCGGCTTGCATGAATGGATCAACGAGAGCGCCACTGTCCCAACGTTGGGCCCGGTGAACTGTACGTTCCAGTGCGGAGTCTGGAGACCCCCAAGGGGAAGCGAAGACCCTATAGAGCTTTACTGCAGGCTGTCACTGAGACGTGGTCGCCATTGTGCAGCATAGGTAGGAGCCGGTACACAGGTACCCGCGCTAGCGGGCCACCGAGGCAGCATTGAAATACTACCCGATGGTGACTGCGACTCTCACTCCTGGCGGAGGACACTGGTAGCCGGGCAGTTTGACTGGGGCGGTACGCGCTTGAAAAGATATCGAGCGCGCCCCAAGATTTCCTCACCCGCGTCGGAGACGCGGGAAAGAGCGCAAGAGCATACGGAAGTCTGACAGTGTCCGGCACAACGACGGACGCTGACGCGAAAGCGTGGTCTAGCGAACCAATTAGGCTGCTTGATGCGGCCAATTGCTGACAGAAAAGCTACCTTAGGGATAACAGAGTCGTCACCCGCAAGAGCACATATCGACCGGGTGGCTTGCTACCTCGATGTCGGTTCCCTCCATCCTGCCCGTGCAGAAGCGGGCAAGGGTGAGGTTGTTCGCCTATTAAAGGAGGTCGTGAGCTGGGTTTAGACCGTCGTGAGACAGGTCGGCTGCTATCTATTGGGGGTGTTACGGTATCTGACGGGAACGTTCGTATAGTACGAGAGGAACTACGAATGGGTGCCACTGGTGTACCAGCTGTTCGAAAGAGCACGTGCTGGGCAGCCACGCACCACGGGGTAAGAGCTGAACGCATCTAAGCTCGAAACCCACCTGGAAAAGAGATACCACCGAGGCCACTCGTAGAAGACGAGATCGATAGACTCGGGATGTACGCACCAAGGCAACGAGGTGTTGAGTCCGCGAGCACTAATCGGCCAAGCCACACACTCATAACTACAACTATAACGCATTGGATCCGTGACGCGGTGAACGGGTCCGGACGCAAACTGGACTACACGTACATGACGGTCTTGGACACACCACCGATTACGGTTTGACGACGGTTCGAATCCGTCGGTCGGCGTTACGGCGGCCACAGCGGCGGGGTTCCTCCCGTACCCATCCCGAACACGGAAGATAAGCCCGCCTGCGTTACGGTGAGTACTGGAGTGGGCGACCCTCTGGGAAACTCGTTTCGCCGCCTCCACTCATACTCAATACAGTAGCCCCACAGAGCAACCGCAAACGCGGTCGTTCTGTGGGGCTTTCTGCGTATATGCCAGTCAGGCTCTAACCGGGGCTGATCCGTACCGCTATGCTTAAACGAACGCAGTAACAAGAAGAAAATGCGCCAAGGTGGCAGAGTCCGGCCGAACGCAGCGGCCTGCAGAGCCGCCCACCGCCGGTTCAAATCCGGCCCTTGGCTCTTCTACGTTTTTCCGAGTCGACACACCTGGATCTCTTGAGCGGAACTACTGTCAGTCAAGGTGGTAGGACTGTTCGTTGAGTATATCATGCAGTTGGATGACTGTAGTTGATCAGTTCCGTTATCGATGCTTGCGTTGCGGACTTTGACGTAGTCTCGAGAGTGCTTTAGGGTCCCGAAGTCAGTTGTAAGAGCGTCTTCTCTCGAACAGCAGGACACATCTGACTGTCCTGCTGGGAGACGCCATAGGCACCGTTTGGAGATGATCTGGAATATGATTAGTCTCGAGAGACATTTTCAACCTGAGAGTTCACTCTTGTAACGTGCAGAGAGAACGTGAGACAGGAGCGATGGTTGGTGTTGTTTAAATGTGACACGGGATGAGAATGCACGCACTCTGCGTGTGAATACTGTTCTCAATGCTCGTCGCTCGCGGAGTTGGTTACGGTGAGATGCAGGTCTGTGAACTACACTGAGACTTCCTGCTCGTTCGCTTTGCTCACTGTACGGGCTGTGACTCGTCTCCTGGAAATCGCTCTAGTCGCGGTGCTCCTAACGACGTTGTTCGTCGCAAAAGCGGGCCGGGCGCGATTTGAACACGCGACCGTCTGGTTAAAAGCCAGACGCTCTGCCAGACTGAGCTACCGGCCCTGTAGTTCCCTCTTTTGGGGTGTCCCGGTTAAACGTTTCTTTCTCGATCGGCGCGGAGGCTGTTATTCGAAGTAGTGTTCGAGTGCGTCTGTGACGAGCTGACCCGGTTCGACGCCTTCGATAGATGCCCGTCGCCGGAGATCGCGGTACGTCCTCGGCGAGAGCGTAAGCTCGAGTTCACCGAGGACGACGTCGTGTGCGACGAGTGCCCGATCGATCGGAACGCCATCGTTGACTTTGCTGGCGATGCTGCGGACATCGCGGACGGTAAGGTCGCCATCGAGGGTTGCCCACGCGAGCAACAGTCGTGCTTCGCCACCGACGCGAGCGATGTGTTTGGCAGCGGTCGGTGCAATCTGACCGAGCGCCACCTGTTTGCGGACCGACCGCGGAAGGTCGTGGACGCGGGCCCACTTGCGGATGAACGAGACAGTCGTTTCGCCACCGGCACGTTCAGCAGCGGCTTTGTACGAGCCTTCACCACGGACAAGAGCGGCACAGGCGGCTGCACCGCGAAGCATGTAGAGGTGGTCGTCGGTGGTTTTCCCAGCGGCGAACCGGCGGACGGTCTCGGCGGCGGCAGCGAGACTGTCGGGGTCGTCGGGGTCGAATTGTACGGCTTCGCGGGCGCGGGTTCCGGTGACCGATTCGTCGCCCCGGATAACTGGTGCGCCGACGGGCGATTCACGATCCGTCGGAACCGATTGACCGTTCTCGGCGCGGCGGTTCGGACCCTCACCGGGTCGATTGTCGGTCATAAACCTGCATAGGTTGCTCGCATCAAAAAGCTCATTGTCTGGACGAGAGAGGTATCACTCCTCGCGCTGCTCGGCGAGATGCTCCCAGATTTCCGTACAGCCGGCCCCCTCTTCGATGTCGGCGAGATGTGTGTCATCGCGTTCCGTTGGGTCTTGTTCGGCCGGCTTTGGATTGCATTCGGCTGTATCAGTCATCGACGGCGTTTCGAACCCCGCCAGTATAAGTATCGTTTCGGCTGCAAGAGATACCCGTGCTCTGTCTTATGGGTCGATTATGCCGCTATCTCCGACGAGTAGCGCGTTCGACGCCAGCGTGTCGAACCGGTTCCTCAACCGAGTCTATCCGATGCGAGAGCCGAGGGCAACCTCGGTCTTTCCGACAGGGGCCGAAAGCCGATATTTGTGATCGACTGCTCGCTCGAGCCGCGTAGACAGCCCGAAACACGGACGTGTCGACGTTGTGGTGCTGTTCGAGACAACTATTTCGTGCTGTTGCGGTCATCGCAGTGTGTACAACTGCCTGGCTGCTGGTGGGGCGTGACGATGAACGTCGTCGTTCGTGACGCTGGAGCCCTCATGTCGTACAGGAGCCTCGAGGGCGCAGGTGCTCGCTACTGGCCTGGATGTGGCAATATGGGCCGGTAGGTGAGGCACTCCTCGCAACGAATTGTGTGCCCGTATACCACGATAAATAGCCTTGTAAGGCGGTACTGGCGATAGTTGAGGCCGGATTTGAACCGGATACTGCCAGATCAGTTCCGACGCGGCGACTCTGTGGGCTGGCGCGCGGTCGTTCGACACTGGTAACCGAGGTTTGTTCGGTCAACTCATATCAAATATACCGAAACCGCGAACCGCAGACCGTGGATGTCCCTGCCGCGACGCGCACGGCTTTTACTGCTTGGTGTGTTAGCCTCGCGTGTGACGACTTCCGCACCCGAGGACGGCGAGGCGGTGTCGATTAGGCCCGCAGAGCGTGCGGATCTCCTTGCAGTTGTTCGCATCGAGAACGCGTCCTTTTCGCAGGCCTGGCCGTACGACGCCTTCGAGCGATTCCTCGGTGAACCCGGCTTTCTTGTTGCCGAAATCGACGGAAGGATCGCCGGATACGTCGTCGCCGACGTTACACAACAGATCGGCCGCGCGCTCGGGCATATCAAAGACGTCGCCGTCCATCCTGACTACCGTCGGGTGGGCGTCGCCTCCACGTTGCTTTCCCGATCGCTCGGCGTGCTCGCGGCCCACGGTGCCGACACGGTCAAACTCGAGGTGCGGCAGTCGAACGATGGGGCGAAACGGCTGTACCGGGAGTTCGGCTTCGAGCCGCTGCGGCGAGTTCCAAGCTACTATGCCGATGGCGAGGATGCGATCGTAATGATTCGGAAGGTGGGATAGCGGGTTGCGGGACGTTTTAGCGTCCGGAGTCGTACGAGTGCGTATGGGATACGCCTGTCCGGTCTGTGACGCCGAGGAGGCAGACGCAGTACACCTTGCGAACCACCTTGCGATCACCGCATCGCTCGGTCGTGAGGACCACCGCGAGTGGCTCGCCGAGTACGCACCCGACTGGAGCGACTGCACGCCCGAGGAACTCGGCGAGCGCATCAGCCCGCACGCGGAGGAGATCGATACGCCCGAGTTCGAGGCGACTGGCCACGATCATGGCCACGGACACGACCCCGGACGGCCCGACTCGCTCGAGGCGGGAATCGCACGGCAGAGCCGCCAGCAGGGCCGTGGGTCGATGACCGCCGAGACCCAGCGCGTCCTCGAGGAGGCCGCTGAACTCACCCGCGAGATGACGGACCACGAAGGCGACGGCGACGAGAACGAAAACGCGTAACTACCACTCTTCCGACTGGACTGATATGCACACCGAGGGGACGTTTGCCTTTGAGTCGGCCGAGGACGCGCGAGCGCAGTACGAATCCGTCGGCCCTGCGGCCCAGACGGTCGTCCGCGAAGTCACGAAGGCGATGGCGTTCGACCGCGAGGAGTACGACGAGCGCGTCACCGGCGACGTCGTCGAAACCGCCCGTGACGCGCTTTTTGCGAGCTTACTCGAGGTCCATATCGGGAGCCGTTCGGAGTTCGAGGACTGGCGCGAAACGTACGACGGCGAGGTGACAAGGATTGGTCACGAGGCTGTCGACCACGTCGTCTGGCACGTGGGGCCGGACGATGAAGCCGTCGCAGCGACGTTCCAGAACGAGGAAGCGGCGGCAGTCGCGACGCTTCGGCGGCAGGCGTTCGGGCGCTTGTATCGAGATCTCGTCTAGATGGCCTTCGGGACAGGGATCGAACCGGCTCTACGCCGGTGACCATCATCTATTATCTGCTCGAGGACCCACGCTTTGACGATGACTGTACCCGACGACTGGGACTTGCTCGAGGAGCGAACCGAGTACGAGACGGGCTGGTACGACGGCGGCTACGATCGCTTCGAACAGCCCGATGGGAGCGAGAAACGGTACTACTGGGCAGACCTGCCGCCTGCAGTGGTCGTTGTCGCGCGGATCGATGGTGGTGTCCTCGCGGACACGGACGACGGTGATGATGGGCGTGACACCGGCGATCGCATCCTGTTCGTCGAACAGTACCGTCCGACGATCCGCGAAACACATCTCGAGCTCCCGGCGGGAATCGTCGAGGACGGCGAGTCCTACACGCAGGCGGCGACGCGTGAACTCGAAGAGGAGACCGGCTTTCGGCCCACGAGTACCGCGCTCCTTCAGGAGTACGCGGTCGCGACCGGTGTTTTGCGCCACGATCGTGCGATCGTCTATGCCGAGGGGCTCGAGCCGGGCGAGCAGGAGCTCGACAACAACGAGTTTCTCGAGGTGACGACCGTACCGGTTGACGAGGCACTCGAGCGTGCCCGCGAGCAGCCGACGAACGACGCGACGTTGGAGGGGTTGTTGCTCGCGAAAGAAGACGGGCTGCTGTAGGCGCTATCGGTTTTCTCGTTCGTCGTTGTACCAGTCCGGTTGACTGCTGAAACCTTTACTGACTTAGGTCCGCGCGTCCAACAAGCTGGTAATGGACGGCGAAATCTCCACTGACGAGGTCCACGACCTGCTCGAGGACGATGCTGACGTTTGTATCGTCGACATTCGTGACGAGCAAGCGTTCGAGCACAGTCACATTCCCGGCAGCGAGAACATCCCGTTTTACGAACTCACGAGTCGGGTCGACGAACTCGAGGACGCAGACCACATCGTCACTGTCTGCCCGCATGGCAAATCGAGCGTGCAGGCTGCACAGCTCATCGGCTCTTACGAGGGGACTGCCGACGCGCGCGTCGAGAGTATGGCTGGCGGCCTCGATAAGTACGGCATGAAGTTCGGTCTCGTCCGCGAGGACGGAGACGACGCGGAGTCGGCAACGCGTGAGTCGCCGTTCTAATCGTCTATCTACCAGGAGTTCGACCGAACGACGGTGACACAGCTATTCGAGAGCGATGTAAAAAACGATAGGAGAATTGCGACGCGGTCGTGGGCTCGGAAGTCGTCTCAGAGCATCGCGGGCATTAGGCGACGTTGAAGCCGCGGTCCCGAAGGAACTCCTCGATGCGGCCGGTGTGGTTCCCCTGCAGTTCGATCTGGTCGTCCTCGACGGTGCCGCCACAGGCGAACTTCGATTTGAGATCCGACGAGAGACTGTCCAGATCGACGTCCTTCGGATCGAATCCTTCGACGATCGTTACCTCTTTCCCGTATCTGCGCTCGTCAATGCGGATGTTGAGTTGCTGTTGTCCCTTGGCTACGTCCTCGCAGACGCAGAGTTCCTCGGGCAGCCCGCACGTCGAGCAGACTTCCGACATTACGTTCGTTGCTATGAAACGGGCATATTAAACACTATCGGGACCCGCATGCGCTCGCGTGGTTCTTTTTGAGTCCGCTGGGGCTCTTAGGGTCACTGACTGCGGAAGTGTCGGCTGTCAGCCGTCTCAGCGCAGCCGACCGACCACCGGAAGCCGGTCGCGAGCGAGCTCGTCGACGATCGCGATCGCTTCATCGGCTTCTGTTCGACTGACGCCGGTCCCGTAGGTCGCCCGTTCGTAGTAGTCGACGACGCGTTCGCCCCGCGCGTCGATCGGCGTCGCGTCGGCCGCGTCGGCTGCCGTCGACAGTGCGTGCAGGTATGCACGAGCCGACTCCGACCGACGCCGTGGACGGTACTGCCGGGCCAGAAGGTGCTCGAGGCGGGCGAACGCGCGTTCGGCGTCTCGATCGGGATCGCGTCGGGGACCGTGCCAGTAGATACCAAGTTTACGTCGGAGACGCGCCGCCGCGTCGGTTCGGCGCGCGCCCGCAGCGAGGCCGATGAGCGCCACGAGTCCGAGCGCTGCCGTGTCGCGCGTGATCGTGACGAGCGAGCCATCGGTTATCGAGTCGCCGCCGTTCGTGTCGGTCGCTGGGGTAGACGGCGTCTCGTTGGTCTCGTTGCCCTGTGTCGCCGGTGTCGATTCGTTCGGGTCGTCCGGATCGGTGGTTTCGTTGGGGTCGGACTCCGGTTGTTCGCCGGGCTCGTTACCGGTGGGGGCAGACGCCTCGTCGGAAACCGGCACGTCGTCGCTTTCTGCCGTGTCTACGTTCTCGCTGCCGGCATCGCGGGCTTGCTCGAGCCGGTCGGTGTGGACATCCTCGCGGCTGTCGCCCGGCGTCGGATCGAACCGGACCCAGCCGTGGTCCGGGAAGTAGACCTCGACCCAGGCGTGGGCATCGAGCCCGCGGACGACGTAGGTCTCGTCGTCGATCTGTTGGCCGCTCGTGTAGCCGGTGACGTAGCGGGCCGGGACCCCTTCTGCGCGGAGCATCTGGGTCATCGCCGTCGCGAAGTAGACGCAGTAGCCTGCCTCCATCTCCGTCGTGAACGCCTCGGCGACGTTGCCGTCGGGTTTGGTGACCGACAGCGAGTAGTCCTTCGATGACTCGAGGTGGCGTTCGATCGCAACTGCGGTCTCGTATGGATTTTCCGCGTCAGCCGTGATCTCGGCGGTCTGCGCTCGGAACTCGCTCGAGGTACTTTCGGGCAGCTGAAGGTACCGGTCGGTGACGCTGTCGGGATAATCCGTTCCGGCAGTCCGAAGCGCTGCTGGGTCGGGATCGACGACGCTACTTACGACGGTGTAGCGTTCGCCTGCCGACAGCGGCGTTTCCGGTCGCGGCTGGCCGTGTCTCGAGACGGTTGTCCGTCGTGTCACGTCGCCGTCGATAGTGATCGGCTGTGGCGCGACGGGCATGACGCCCAGTTTCGTCTCGGCGGTGATGGTCTGTTCGACCGTCTCGCCGTTGTTGGGCGGCGATGGAAGGGGTTCGTCGTACTGGCTGCTCCGACCGGTCCGGATCCACCCGTCGCCGGTGAATCGGTCGTAGACGCCGGTCCGCCAGTACGATCGCTGGTCCGACTCGACGGTAAATCGGACCGCAGGCGAGAGGTCGACTGCGCCCGCGATTCCTGACTGCCGAGGAGCGGTGTCGAGCGTTGCCTCGAGCGTGCCAGACTCGCCCTGAGCGAGGTGAGTCGGTGCCGCCGGCTGGCCGGGGACGACTGTGACCGAAAGCGAGAGGACGACGGCGAGCGCGAACAGTGCCGCGAGCAGGTCTGCCTGCTGTATCGAGCCGCCGTGGCGCTCGAGTTCGCCGGCCGCGATGGCTCCGATGGCGGCGAGGGTGCCGGTCACAGTGACGAGCATGCCCGCGTCGCCGGTCAGCACGAGAAACCCGAGGGCGGCTCCGCCGGGAACGATGGCGAGTCCGTACCGGCCTCGCATGGCGAGATACCACGAGAGGAAGACGGGTCCAGGTGCAAACCCCAGCGTCCAGATGCCCGCTTGTACCATCTGAAGGAGAGGCAGCCCGGTCGCGAGCGCGACGGTATCCGAGACGATCGTGTCGGCTGCCGTAATGACGACGCTCGGATCGACACCGGCCGACGTGAGATAGTAGGCGAAGCCGATCCCAGCGGCTGCCAGTGCAAGGGCCGCTGCGGTCCACGGCCGAATCAGTCGTGCAAGTACCGTCGCCCCGACGAGCATCGCCGCGACGAGTGCGATCAGCGACAGACTGCCGCCAACGACCTGCGTGATCCCATAGAGGACGCTCACGTACGACGCCGTCAAGGCAAGCACACAGAGTAGTGCGATCGAGCGGGCGGCCCCAGCGCCGTCGACCCCGTCCGTCTCGAGCGAGATCGGTCGTTCGTCGGCTCGCCCGGACGCGTCCGTGCTCATATCGTCACCCCCGGGTGGTCGCCACTGGCGAACTCATCGAAGGGCAGTTCGCGGTTGTCGGCGACGATCGTCGTTCCGTCCGTGTCAGTTCGAACCACTACGTCGGCGGCCCGTCGTGTCCGTTCATCGAGTTCGCCGGCATCGACGACGGCAAGCAGGCCGAGAAGCGCCCGATGGTGCTCTCGGCCCGCTTCCGGTGGCACGTTCCCGTCGGGAACGACGAGCCCGACTGAGAGCCCTCGCTCGAGGAGAACGGTCACGACAGTCGCGGCGGCTGTTGCCAACTCGTCGTCGCGGCCGGCGACACACTCGGCGGCGACGGTGACGGCAGTGCTGCCCTCGCTTTCGTCGTACTCCCTGACGAGCAGGTCGCCGTCGGGACGTTTGGCTGCGCTCTTCCAGTGAACGTCGCGCAGCGGGTCCCCGCGGTGGTAGTCCCGGAGGTGGTCGAACGTCTCGTGCTCGCGGTGCTCGGTGATGCCGACCAGCGCCTGTAGCTCGTCGGCGGCTCCCCGACCCACCTCGTGGACCTGCGGATAGACGAGCACGGGTCTGCGGTCCGTGAACTCGAAACGACGTTCGACGAGGCCGACGACGTCGCTGACGACGATCTCGAGCGGGCCGACCCGATGGCGGCCTCGGTGTGCGAGTTCGATGTCGTAGGTAACCGTCTGCTCGCCCTCGAGCGTGATCGCGGCGACGGGTCTCGTGGCTGCCGAGAGGCCCTCACCGACGGCGTCGCTGACGGTCGCGGCGAGCGGACTGTCGGTCTCGATCGTGACCGCGACCGTCCGGTGTTCGCCGACGAACCCCTCGGCGACGAGCTGGCGGGTGACGCGTGGCCGATCTGCACGGCCGACCGTGACGAGGCCAGCAAGCAAGACGATGACCAGTGGGACGACGACCGCGTTCAGCGCTCGGGGACCGAATCGCCAGCTCAGTGCGACGGCCCCGCCTGCGGTTGCGACGACGGCCCAGCCTCGGCGTGTGAGTCTCATTCGATGGGGACACGCTCGAGCGCGTCGGCGACGATCGCGTCCCCGTCACGATCGCGGTCGGCCGTTTTGATCCGATGGCTCATGACGACGGGGGCCTCGGTCTGGACGTCGTCGGGGAGGACGTACTCCCGGCCGTCCGCAGCGGCACGCGCCTGCGCCGCGCGCAACAGCGAGATCGTCCCACGGGGGCTGACGCCGATGTGGGCGTGTTCGCGGGTATCGGCCGCGAGTCGCGTCACGTACTCTCGAACCGGCTGTGCGACCTGCACTCTCGAGACGGTTTCACGGGCGGCAACGAGCGTCTCGCGGTCGGTCACTGGCTCGAGCGACTCGATAGGGTGGTCGCCGACGGTCCGGCCGAGCAGGTCGGCTTCCTCGTCGGGCTCGGGGTAGCCCAGTCGGAGTTTCTTCATGAAGCGGTCGACCTCGGCGAAGGGCAGGTCGTAGGTCCGATTCGGCTCGACGGCGTTCTGGGTCGCGATCACGGTAAACGGCGTCGGCAGCGTGCGCGTCTGACCGTCGGTAGTGACTTGCTCTTCCTCCATGGCCTCGAGTAATGCGGCCTGGGTCTTCGGCGGCGCGCGGTTGATCTCGTCGCCGAGCACGATGTTGCCGAAGACGGGGCCGGGTTGGAACTCGAACTCGCGGGTTTGCTGGTTAAAGACGTTCACGCCGGTGACGTCGGTCGGAAGGAGATCGGGCGTAAACTGGATGCGGCTGAACGAACAGTCGACCGATGTGGCGATTGATCGCGCGAGCATAGTCTTGCCGACGCCGGGAACGTCATTGAGTAAGACGTGGCCACGGCCGAGGAGGGCGATGACGACGTGTTCGATAACGTCCTCGTGGCCGACGATGACGCGCGAGACGTTTGCTTCGATGTCGGCACAGAGCCGTTCGACCGCCGGAATCTCGAGGTGATCGCCAGCAGCCGCTGGCTCGGTACGTGCATCTCCTGTCGAATTCGTATCAGTCATATGCTGGTGGCTTTTGGCGGGGACTCGGCCAGTACGACGCCATCCAACACTTCGGAACATATGTTTTGTGCTATGTGAATGACATCTATAGCAAAATACGCGGCCGCCGATAGCAGTCGCTCGAGCCGTCAGCGCTCACGAACGCGCTCACGCGAGCGCCGCCGCTATGGACGTAGCAATCAGAAAACGATACCTCCTGTCGGACCAGCCTAGAGCCGCTCGACGTTGGTCGCGCGTGGCCCCTTCTCGGCCTCCTCGATGTCGAACTCCAGTTCCTGACCCTCCTCTAAGTCAGGACCGCCGATGTCCTCCATGTGGAAGAACACGTCCTCGTCCGCGTCGTCAGTCTCGATGAATCCGTAGCCGCCAGTGTCGTTGAAGAATGCGACCGTACCTTTCGCCATTGCAAGTGAATACAACCCCGACGAAAACATAAAACTTCGGGAGCGCACTCGCAAGCCCGCCTCGAGACGGGCGCTATTGCCGATCTTACCCGCCTCTTACCACGATTTGCAGTCCGGACAGACGAGGTCGCCGTCATCACGCCAGACGCGGTCGGTCGACTGCTCACACTGGGTACACATGTACTCGCCCCAGGCGTACGTCGATCGGCTGGCTCCCCCCGCCGAACCAGCCGTATCGGTACTTGCGTCCGTCGGCGACTCGTCGTCAGCGGCTGCGAAATCAGAGAGCGTCGCGTCGTCGGTCACGCGTCGTGATAGGACCGCCACCGGTATAATCGCTCCGTCGGCGCGGGACCGGCACCGCCAAGTAGCATCGATAACAACCCCCGAATATGGTCACTATCACACCGATGAACATTGTCGTGGACAACATCACCGAAATGATCAGCCTCTTCAGCGACGTGGCGATGGGCGATGGCCTCGCGCCCCTGCTCGTCCTGGTCGGTGGGCTCCTCGTCGCGTTCTCGATGGCCGTCTTCGGGCTGCTGACGCTCGGTGCCGTCGGCAACCTCTTTACCGCGAGCTAAGGAGATTCCGCAGATTCGTTTTTTACTTCGTCGCGCGTGTGAGCGCCTCGCTCGCACGTTCGACTGCATCTTCGAGATCCGGCCCCAGCGGCGAGCCCACGACGATGCCGTCGACGTGCTCGAGCGCCGCTGCAAATCGGTCGGCGACCGTTTCTGTCGTGCCCGCGATACAGAAGGCGTCGATCATCGCCGGGGTGACGTGACCGAACGCCTCGGTCAGCTCTCCTTGCTCGAGTGCGTCGCTGACCGCCGTGGCGGCCTCACGGTCGATGTCGTGGCGCTCGAGGACCGGTTCCGCGGCTCCGCCGACGATAAAGGCGACGGGTGGGCGGGCCGCCTCGCGTGCCTCGTCCTCGTTGCCGGCGACGCTGACACTCGCGAACGCGAGTGCCTCGAAGTCGCCGTAGTCGTCCGGCCGCTCTGCCAGCCCTTTTTCCAGCTGGCCCGCAGCCCACTCGAGATCCTTGGGATGCGAGGCGTTGACCAGCGCGCCGTCTGCGTGTTTCGCGCTCATCCGGAGCATGTGTGGCCCCTGTGCGCCGACGTAGGTCGGAATCCGGCCCGATGGGGGCTCGAGATTCAGCGAGGCATCGGTCGCGCTGAAAGTTCCGTCGTGGGTGACCGTCTCGCCGGCCCAGAGGTCGCGCGCGAGGTCGAATGTCTCGAGGACGCGCCGGAGCGGCCGGTCGCGGTCGATCCCGAGATTCGACAGCGAGGACCGATCGCCGGCACCGACGCCGAAGACCGCGCGGCCGTCGCTGACCTCGTCGATCGTCGCCACCTGGGCTGCGAGTTTCACGGGATGGGTCTCGTAGGGATTGACCACGCCCGGTCCCAGCCGGAGTTCGTCGGTGGCGTCAGCCATCCGTGAGCACACCACGAACGGATCGCGGTTGAAGTAGTGGCTGCTCGTGAACGCGATGTCGAATCCCTCATCCTCGGCCAGTGCCGCGAGGTCGGCGATCCGCTCTGGCGGGTGTTCGGGCGTGAGTTCGATGGCCCACGTCGGGTCGGTGCTTGCAGTCGGTGCGTCGTCGCTCGAGTCAGTGTTCCCTGTCATGTGTCGTCAAAGCTCCATTCTCGCAGCGCCTGTCGGACGAGGTCGTCCTCGACGGCGCGAAACAGTTCGTCGCTCCCGTCGTGATCGCCAAACTCCCAGTCGCGGACGACCACGGCGGGCGTCCCGCCGGCACCTTCGCCAGTCACGAGGTTCGCGGCGGCCGCGAGTTCGTCGACCACGGACTGGACGGTGACGCCGAGTTCGTGGCCGTCGCGGTCGCATTCGCCGCGCCAGTCCCGGCTCGCGGGTATGCCGGCCCAGCCGATCGCGACGCCGCGCTGGCCGTGGCGAAACGGCCGTCCGCAGGTGTCCGTGACGATCACTGCGATATCCTCGATGCCGCGCGCTTCGAGGCCCGCACGGATCCGCTCGGCGCTCTCGGTCGGTCGCTTCGGCAGCAACAACAGGTCGTGGTGGGGCACGTTCGAGCGATCGATCCCCGCGTTCGGCGCGATGTGCCCGAAGCGGGTTTCGGCCAGCAGGAACGGACAGTCGATCAGCAGTTCCGTGCTCTCCTCTAAGACCGCCTGTGCGAACCGCGGATCCTTCTCCTCGCCGGCCACCGCTTCGATGCGGTCGGCGATCTCCTGGGCGCGGCCGCTAACGGGGTAGTCGGCGAGATCGGCCGTCCGGCCCTCGGCTTTCGAAACGATCGTACTCGCGACGGTGAGGACGTCGCCGGGCTCGAGGGCGGCCCGCTCTGCGACGAGTTCGGCGATGTCGTCGCCGGGGCGGATCTCGGGGAGCTCCGCCACGCCGGTGAGCTTCATACCGAAGCGTAGGGCAGCGCCGTCAAAAGCGCACCGTCACCGGAGACTTCGGCCACCGATGCCAACGGTCGACACGACGCTACCGTGGTGGCGCGGCCCACGCTGAGCGCGGCGTTAGCGGTCGTGATTGAACAGCGTTCCCGGGCCGTCGACTGCGAGATCCGCCGCTCCACAGAGGTCCCACAGCGTCGCGCCGTTGCTCGTGATCACCGGCACCCCCAGTTTCGACTCGAGGTCGTCGACCACTGCCAGCGAGCGGTAGTTCGTACAGGAGACGAAGACGGCGTCGAGGGCGGCGGGATCGACGTGTTCGCGGACCTGTTGGAACGCGTCATCAGGCGTCAGCGCGCCGATGGCCGTGTTCGCTGCGAGTCCCCGGCCGTCGATCGATGCGACCTCGAACCCCGCTGCTTCGAGGAAGTCCTGCTCTTTCGCGTCGAGGTTGCTGGTATAGGGCGTTACGACGGCGATTCGCTCGGCGTCGAGCGCCTCGAGCCCGCGGACGACCGAGCGGGCCGTCGCCACTGCGGGGACGCCGGCCGCCTCGGTCAGTCGCTCCTCGAGTTCGGCATCGAATCCCGGCCCGTGGAGTAAGCTGCCGGTGGTGCAGGCGTAGGCGACTGCGTCGATGTCGGCGTGGCCAAGCAGTTCGGCCGCACGCGCTGCGTCGTCGCTCATCGCGTCGAGTTCGTCGACGGTGACCGACTCGAGGGCCATCCGCGCGCCGTGGATGGTGACCGAATCCGGGAGGTGTGCCCGGAACTCTGGCTCGGCCGTCGTGTTCGACGAGGGAACGACCAGCCCAACTCGTTCGGAGCGCTCGCTCGGCTCAGACATCGTCGTCACCGTCGTCTGCCGGCTCGCCGTGGCCGCCGCCGCCGGGCGTTTTGACGGTGACCGTCGTCCCGGCGTCGACGTCGACGGTCGTCTTCGCGGGGGCCGGCTCGCCGTCGATCAGGTTCTCGCCGGTCGCACCGTCCTCACCGCCGGCGACACCTTTCGGCGCGTGGCGACGGCGCTCGGTCAACAGCGACACCGTCGATGCCTTCTCGACGGTGACCGAGCGCTCGAGGCCTAGGCCGCCGCGATGGCGGCCGCGACCGCCGCTGCCCTCGCGGAGCGCGTAGCGCTCGACTCGCAGCGGGTACTCGGTCTCTAAGGATTCGATCGGGGTGTTGAGCGTGTTGGTCATCCCGACCTGAACGCCGTCCATCCCGTCGCGGTCGGCCCGGGCACCGAAGCCGCCGGCGATCGTCTCGTAGTAGGTAAAGGAGCCGTCGCGAGCGCCGATGGTGAGGTTGTTCATCGTCCCCTGGCCCTGTGCGGGCACCCGATCGGGTGCCGCCTGTGCGAGTGCGGTGAAGACGACGTCGGTAACGCGCTGGCTGGTCTCGACGTTGCCGCCGACCACGGCGGCTGGGGACTCCGGATTCAGGAGCGTCCCTTCGGGCGCGTTGACGCTCACGGGTTCGTAGCAGCCGTGGTTCGGCGGGATCTCGGGATCGGTGATCGAGCGCACGACGAAGTAGACGGCGCTCGTCGCGACCGCCAGCGGGGCGTTGAGGTTCCCCTCGAGCTGGCCGGCGGTACCCGAGAAATCGACGTCGATCGCCTCGCCGTCGACCGTCACCGTGACGCTAATCTCGATGTCCTCGTCGGTCACGCCGTCGCCCTCGAGAACGTCGGTGGCCTCGTAGGTGCCATCCGGGAGCGCCGCGATTTCGTCGGTGATCCGTTCGCGCGAGTAGTCGATCACGGCATCGAAGCCCGCGAGGACGGTCTCGCGGCCGTGTTCGTCGAAGAGTGCGGCGAGGCGTTCCTCGGCGCGTTCGTTGGCCGCCTGCTGTGCGCGGAGGTCGGCCCGGCGCTCGCGGGCGTTGCGAACGTTTGCGAGCACGAGCGAGCGGACATCTTCGCGGGGTTCGCCACCTTCGACGAGCCGGGTCGGCGGTAGGCGGAGCCCCTCTTGATAGATCTCCTGTGCGCCCGCGGGCATGCTGCCCGGAGTCATCCCGCCGACGTCGGCGTGGTGGGCGCGCGAGACCGCATAGCCGACGATTTCCCCGTCGGGGGCGATCGGCGAGACCATCGTCACGTCCGGCAGGTGCGTCCCGCCGGTGAATGGGTCATTGAGCACAAAGACGTCGCCGGGCTCGGGGTCGTGTGCGCGGACGGCTTCGACTGCAGCGGGCATCGCGCCGAGGTGGACCGGGATGTGTTCGGCCTGGGCGATCATCTGCCCCTCGGCGTCAAAGAGCGCCGTCGAGCAGTCCCGCCGTTCCTTGATGTTCGGCGAGTAGGCCCCGCGGATCAGGGTCTGGCCCATCTCCTCGGCGACGCTCTCTAACTGGTTGCGCAGGACCTCGAGGGTCACTGGGTCGATACTGTCCGCCGTGTCGGGTGTCGAATCTCCTGTCATTCTGTGTCCACCTCCGTTCGCGTCATGACGAGCGTCCCATCGGCGAGGATCTCACCAGTCCAGGCCGGCGGGACGACCGTCGTACTCTCTGCCTGCTCGAGCACCGCCGGTCCCGCGACCGACGCACCCGTCTCGAGTCGATCCCAGTCGTAGACTGTCGTCTCTCGCGCGCCGGCCTCGGGGAAGTGTGCCTCCCGGGAACCGACGACGGCGTCGCCCGTTCCCTCGTGGCTGATCCCCGGTTCCGTGCCCGGCACCGTCGCCGTCGCGCGGAGGTTGACGACCTCGATTGATTCGTCCATCGCGTAGCCGTAGGTCCGCTCGTGGGCATCGTGGAAGCGCGCTTCGACCGCCGCCGCGTCGAACTCCTCGTCGACGGGGACGGTTAGTTCGAAGCTCTGACCCGCATACCGGCAGTCGGCGGCCCGTTCGACCTGCGCCGCGTCCGTATCGGACGCGTCAGCGAGCACGTCAGCCACCAGGTCGTCGTAGACGTCCTCGAGCGTCGCCCGGTCTGCACCATCGAGGTCGACGCCCACCGTTCGCACGGCGTCGTAGCTCTCGTCGGCCGCGAGGAGGCCGAAGGCCGAGAGAACGCCACCCGGTCGCGGAACGACGACGCGATCGACCGATAGCGAGTCGGCCAGTGCCGCGGCGTGCATCGGGCCCGCGCCGCCGAAAGCCACGAGCGCGAACTCGCGTGGGTCGTGGCCGCGCTCGACGGTTACCGAGCGGATCGTCCGCGTCATCGTCGCGTTCGCGACGCGGTAGACGCCCTGTGCCGCCTCGAGCGGTCCCTCGAGGCCTGCTTCGTCGGCCAGCCGGCCGAGCGCGTCGCGGGCCGCCTCGACGTCTAAGGTCATCTCGCCGCCGAGTGCGGTCTCGGGGCCGATGTAGCCTAACACGACGTTGGCGTCCGTGACAGTCGGCTTGGTCCCGCCGCGGCCGTAACAGGCGGGGCCGGGCTGGGAGCCCGAGGATTCCGGCCCGACCCGGAGCGCGCCGCCGGCGTCGACCCAGGCGATCGAGCCGCCGCCCGCGCCGACGGTGTTGACGTCGACCATCGGCGTTCGGATTGGCAGTCCGTCGATTTCGGCGTCGGTCGTCCGTTCGGCCTGTCCGTCCCGGACGAGGCTCACGTCGCTCGAGGTGCCGCCCATGTCGAAGGTCACGAGCCCCTCGACGTCGTCGTCATCGACGGTTGCTGCGGCCCCCACGACGCCGGCGGCGGGTCCCGACAGCGTCGTCGTGACGGCGTGTTCGCGCACCGTTTCGGGGTCGGCGATGCCGCCGTTGGCCTGCATGATCTGTGGTTCCGGAATCCCGGCGTCGCTTGCCTCGTCGACCAGTTTGCCGATGTAGTGGTCGATCGCCGGCCGGACGTAGGCGTCGACGGCCGTCGTCGACGTCCGCTCGAACTCGCGGAACTCCGCGAGCACTTCGTGAGATGCGGAGACGGGCACGTCCAGTTCTTCGCGCAGCGTCTCGGCGACGACACGCTCGTTTTCGGGGTCGGCATAGGCGTGCAGCAGGGAGACCGCGACCGCTTCGACGTCGCTGTCGCGAAGCGTCGCCGCCAGCTCGCGGACCTCCGCGACATCGACCGGCCGCTCGACGCCGCCTTCGGTGGTCCGTTCGTCGACCTCGAACCGCCGGTCGCGAGGCACCAGCGTTTCGGGCTTTTCGGCCTCGAGATCGTACAGATCCGGCCGGTCCTGGCGGCCGATCTCGAGGACGTCCCGGAACCCCTCGGTCGTCACGAGCGCGGTCTTCGCGCCGCCGCGCTCGAGCAAGGCGTTGACCGAGACGGTCATGGCGTGGGCGAAGCCGTCGATCTTGCCGGGTTCGATGCTGGCGTCGTCACACGCCTTTTCGATGCCCTCGAGCACGCCGACGTGCTGGGGCTCGGTTGATGGCACCTTCGCGGTGACGAGCCGGTCGTCGACCGACAGCGCCACGTCGGTAAACGTGCCACCGACGTCGACGCCGATCCGTGTCTCGTTGTCGCTCGAGTCGTTGTGCGTCGTTGCGTCTGAATTCGTATCGTGGTTTGGTGCGTCTGTCATTGAGATCGTTAGACGAAGAGGACGTCGTAGAGCGTTTGCAGGCCGATACCGACGACGACGAGCGTTACGATCCCACCGAGGACGTTCTGGAGGGTGGTGTTCGTGTACTCGCCCAGCAGGTCGCGGTTGTTCATCGCGTAGATGAGGAAGACGGCCAGAATCGGGAGCAAGAGCCCGTTGGCCACCTGTGCGAAGACGATCACCTGGATGGGATTGTAGTCAAGCGCCGAGAAGACGATCCCGATGCCGAGAATCGTCATCCAGATCGCCCGGAACCGCGTCGAGGTCAGGTCACGCTCCCAGCCGAGCGCGCCGGCGGTGGCGTAGGCACCCGCAAGCGGCGCACTCATCGCGCTCGTAAAGCCAGCCGCAAAGAGGCCGATCGAGAAGAACGTGAGCGCGTAGCCGCCGAAAACGGGCTCTAACTGGTCGCCCATCTCGCCGACGTTGTCGATCTCGGTCCCTGCGGGAAAGACCGCGGCGGCCGTGACGACGATCGCCGTCGTGATGAGGCCGCCGACGATGACCATCCCGATCGTGTCCGTGCGACACTCCGCGAGGTCGCTCGCGCCGTCCCACCGTTCCTGAACGGTACTCGCGTGCAGGAACAGGTTGTAGCCGACGACCGTGGTTCCGATGAGGCCGGCGATGAGATACGCCGAGCCGTCGGGAACCGTCGGCACGAGACCACCCGCCAGCGCGCCAACATCCGGCCGGACCATGACGGCGTTGAGCAGGAACGCCGCACCCATGATCCCCACGAGGCCGATGAAGACCCGTTCGATCAGTTTGTAGTTGCCCGTCCACAGCAGTCCGGCGGCGATGATGCCCATAATCGGGCCCCAGACGTTCTCGCTGACGCCGGTGATCGTCGCCAGGCCGGCGGCACCGCCGACGATGTTGCCCGTCTGGAACGCTGCCGTCCCGATCCCGATCGCACTCACGACGAGCGCGACGGAGATCGTCCGCGGAAGCGGGTTTTCGAACTCGTTTCGGAACGCCTCTCCCAGTCCTTCCTGCGTGATCAGTCCCAATCGCGCGCTCATCTCCTGGAGGACGATCGTCGCCAGAATCGAAAACGCAATCGTCCACACGAGCACGTACGCGTACTCCGCGCCGATCACGCTTGCAGTTGTTACCGTCCCCGGACCGACGAACGCCGCCGCGACGAGCGCCCCCGGACCGATCGCTTTCAGTCGGTCGATAATACCCATGTTGCGTATTCACATACACCACTCTCTGTATCGCTCAAAAGGGTTGTTAAGAGTCGAACATACGGGTACGTGTAGCGCTGGGAGGTTGTATCAGTTGTATGAATCCGTATGAAATCGTATGATATCTATATTTAGTTCCGAGTCTGGTGAACGTTCTGATTCGCGTGGTTTGGATGGCGGGCTGCGAGAAACTGTGTTTGTATTAGATCAACCAAAATTGTTTTAATGGGGAAGGCAGATAACTGCGAGTACGGCGATTACATATGCACATCATGGAAGGATTCCTGCCCGGCGTCTGGGCGCTCGCGTGGTACGCGATTGCCGCCCCAGTTGTCGGCTACGGAATGCTGAAGACTGCGCGTCTGGTGAAGGATAGAGATGTTAATAAGTCTCACATTGCTGTCGCTGCGGCGTTCATCTTCGTTCTGTCGGCGCTGAAACTGCCGTCCGTTACCGGGAGTACGTCGCACCCGACGGGCACTGGCATTGCGGTGGTCCTCTTCGGGCCAGCCGTCACCGCGTTTCTCTCGACGATCGTTCTGCTGTATCAGTCGTTGTTGCTCGGTCACGGCGGCCTGACGACCCTCGGTGCGAACGTTACGTCGATGGGGATCATCGGCCCCCTCTTTGGCTGGGCCGTCTACCGCTCGGTCAAGCCCCACACGGACCTTCAGAAGGCGACGTTCGCTGCAGCCCTCGTTGCCGACTGGACGACATACGTCGTCACGTCTACCCAGCTCGCCCTCGCGTTCCCGGCGGAACCGGGACTCAGTGGCGTCATCGATTCTGCGATCACGTTTTTGGGCGTCTTCGCGCTGACACAGCTCCCGATCGGAATCGTTGAAGGCGCACTCGCAGCCGGCCTGATCGGCTACATCTCCATGTCGAGTGAGTCGGTCCGAACCCGGCTGGGGGTGACAGCATGAACCGGTGGCTCGCCGCGGGTGGCCTCCTGATGATCGGGCTCATCCTCTTTTCGTTTACCACTGCAGGTGCGTGGGGTGGGGCCGACGGCGCTGCAGGCGAAAAGGTCGATTCCGTCGCCCCGGATTACGACCCGTGGTTCGAAAGCCTCTGGACGCCCCCGAGCGGCGAAATCGAGAGCTTGCTGTTCAGTCTCCAGGCAGCGATCGGTGGCCTCATCATCGGGTACTACCTCGGACGAGGATCTCCGCTGCAACCCGCGTCTGAGACGCCGTAGTGAGTCATGCACCACACGAGCCTGGAACAGATTCAGATCACCGCGGACTCCCGAATCGAAGGACGCTTGAACGCGTACTTCGTCTTTGCCGCACTGGTGTTGCTCCTCGTCGCTCCCAGTCGGCTCGCGTACGTCTGTGCACTCGCCTGCTTCGTGGCACTCGGTATCGATGCAACAGGCCGCGACTATCTGCAGGTGGTCCGGCTTCCGGTGTACTTCTTGCTCCCGAGTCTGATCCTCATCGCGCTGTTTACCAGCGGGCCGACCGCCGTCTCGATGGGCCCGCTCTCGATTTCCTGGACTGGAATCGACCGGTCGATAACGACGGGGCTACGCTCGTTCGGATCGATGACGATCTTGGGCTATCTGGTCGTGACGACGACGGTCCCGCAACTGTTTGCCGCGTTACGATCGCTGCGGTGTCCACAGTTCGTCATCGAGATTTCGTTGCTCACCTACCGCGTCATCCAGATCCTGCTCGACGAACTTCGCCGTCTCGAGCTCGCGGCGCGCGGGCGTCTCGGCTTCCGGACACGCCGGACGAGGTTTCGAACAGCTAAGTTGCTGGCGTTTTCAGTGTTCTTGAAGTCGATGTCACGGGCCGAAACCCTCAACGACGCGATGCTGGCACGCAACTACACCGGCGAGATGCCGATGGCACAGACGACAAGTCGGGGCCACGGCTACGCGGCTGCCGTCCTCACACTGATCGCCATCGCCGGGTGGGCCGTATGATCGAAACCGACGACCTGCACTTCCGACACGGCGACGACCCCATCCTC
Organism: Natrinema hispanicum; assembly: GCF_004217335.1. Taxonomy (GTDB): domain Archaea; phylum Halobacteriota; class Halobacteria; order Halobacteriales; family Natrialbaceae; genus Natrinema; species Natrinema hispanicum. The sequence goes on along the minus strand of NZ_SHMP01000003.1, from coordinate 497,610 downwards.
GAGGGCGTGAACTTCGAGGCACACACGGGTGAAGTGACGGTCATTTTCGGTCGCAACGGTGCCGGGAAGTCGACGCTGTTGCGCCACTTCAACGGCCTGTTCGAACCCGATTCGGGAACCGTGTTCGTCGGAGACGAGCCGGTCGAATACGACGACGACTCGCTTGCCGACCTTCGTATGCGCGTCGGACTTGTCTTCCAGAACCCCGACGACCAGATCGTCGCGCCGACGGTCGAACAGGACGTCGAGTTCGGCCCGCGGAACGCGGGCATCGACGACCCAGACCGAATCGAGCGCGTCCTCTCGGAGTTCGACCTCGACGAACGGACTGACCGACTGTGTAACACGTTGAGCGGCGGCGAGAAGAAACGCGTCTCGCTGGCCGGCGTCCTCGCGATGGAACCGGAGTACGTACTGCTCGACGAACCGACCGCCGGATTAGACGGCGACGGCTGTCGGACGATCGTCCGATTCGTCGAGTCGCTTACTGACGCCGGTATCACGCCGATCATCGCGACCCACGACGTCGGCTTCGGGCTCACCGTCGCCGATACGGTGACGGTGCTGGAAGACGGCGTTATCGACTACCGGGGAGAGACGCTCTCACAGCCGCTCGCCGAACGGTACGGCCTTCGAAACTACGTCTTCGAGACGTGGACATCGCCTGCTGAGTGAGATCGCTGTCCTCAGTCCTCTTTCCCTTCTCCTTCGGTCACGATCACCTTCGAAACGCCCTGCTCGAGTCTGATCTCCGTCGGTAACTCGACCGTGCTGCGTTCGATAAATCGCGTCATGAACCACCGAACCGCCTCGGAGGGAAAGACGAGGTGGTAGACTCCCTCACCTTCCTGGCGAACGTCGAGAAAGCCACAGAACGACAGCCACTCGAGGAGGTCCCCGACTTCCTCGAACCGGGTCGCGTACTCGTGGGCATGGTAGTCGGAGACGCGGTCGGCCGCTTCGACGAACGCCGGATCGGGATCGCCGCCGTTGTAGCAGTAGCCAAGGAAGGCATGGAGGAAGTCGATGTCCAGCAGGACGTGTTCGCCCGAGGAGAGCATTTGATAGTACTGTTCTAAGTTATCGCTTGGGCCTCCGTCGGCCGCCTCGAAGTTCGCCGCATAGAAGGTCAAGGCACGGCGGACGACCTCGCTCTGTCCGTTCCCCGTCTCTGCGACCAGCGTCTCGAGAGCCGTCGTCGAATCGTCGTCGAGCGATACCGTTACGCGCTGTGTCATAGTCACACAGGGGAACCCGAGACGGATATTGTTCACGCACTCGAGCGACCGACGAGGGCCGCTGGCGGACTCACTCGGTCCGTAACTCGACTGTCAGCGTCCCGTCTGTGACGGTCACGACGTACATCGTCGCGCGGTCGGCAGGTGCCGCGCCGGTCGCGCTGCCGGGGTTGAGCACCCGCAGACCGTCGACGGTCGTGTCGACGACCTCGTGAGTGTGGCCCGCGATGGCGACCGGCTCGGCGGTGACCGATTCGGCTCGGGCGGTCTCGACGACCCGTCGCTGCCAGCCCGCCAGCGAGCCGGCCCCGTGGGTCACCGCGAACGTCACCCCGTCGATCTCGAGCGTGTCCGCGTGCGGGAGCCCGAGCGTCGGCGGATCAGTGTTCCCCCGGACGGCAGTTAGCTCACCGTTCGCGAGGGCTGCGATCCGGTCGTAGGCCCGCTGTGAGTCGAAATCACCCGCATGAATCGCGTGGTCGGCTCGCTCGAGTTCGTCGTCGACCCAGTCGGGCACGGCGCGTTCGCGGGAGGGGACGTGCGTGTCGGAGACGATCGCGACTCGTGGCATATGCGGTCCGACGACGGCCAGTCCCGAAAGCGATTCCCCCCGCGCGCTCCTGTCCCCGCGTATGAACGACACATCGGACGGAGGGAGCGATGCCGATGGCGACGGGTCGGACGGAACTCACGTCGTCACCGCGTTTCTCCGGCACCACGGTGAGATCCTGCTGTTGCGCCGCAGCGAGGCAGTCGGCACTTACACCGGCCAGTGGGGTGGCGTCTCCGGCTTCGCGGAGGGCCAGCCCGACGAGCAGGTCCGCGTCGAGCTCCAGGAGGAAACGGGCCTCGAGCCCGATGCCGTCTCGCTCGTCCGATCGGGACGGCCGGTCGAATTCGACGATCCGGATCTCGAGCGCGCGTGGGTCGTCCACCCCTATCTGTTCGACTGTGAGACCCGCGAGATCGAACTCAGCGAGGAACACGACACCGCCGAGTGGGTCTCCCCGACGACCATGCTCGCGGGAGTCGGCGACGACCGCGAGACGGTACCGAAACTGTGGGCCGCCTACGAGCGCATCGCTCCCACCGTTCGGTCGATCGCGGCCGATGACGAACACGGCGCTGCATACCTGTCGGTGCGCACGCTCGAGGTGTTGCGCGATCGAGCGGGGCTGCTCGTCGCCGAGCGACGCGAGTTCGGCGCTGATCCCGACGGCGAGTGGGACGAACTCGCCGAACTGGCCGGGCGGCTGCTCGAGGCCCGGCCGTCGATGGCCGTCCTCCGCAATCGGGTAAACCGGGCGATGGCCGACGCGGATGGTGGAGACAGGGACGCGCCGGCCGTCCTCGAAGCGACGCTGTCGGGGATTGACCGCGCGCTCGCGGCCGATACGGACGCTGCGGCAACCGCCGGCGAGCGTCTCGATGGCAGCGTCGCGACGCTCTCGCGGTCGGGGACCGTCCTCGAGGCGCTCCAGCAGGGTTCGCCTGCGCGGGTGTTCGTCGCGGAATCGCGGCCGGCCCGCGAAGGGATCGCCGTTGCGGAGGACCTTGCTGAGACAACCGACAGCACGGTCACGGTGCATACCGACGCGGCGGTCGCGCACGTGCTCGCACGCAACGACATCGATCAGGTGGTCGTCGGCGCGGATACCATCCTCCCCGACGGTGCCGTGGTGAACAAGACCGGCACGCGCGCGCTGGCGATTGCTGCCGCCCGCGAGGGGATTCCGGTCTCGGTCGTCGCGGCCACGGACAAGATTTCGACCCGCGAGGATGTCAACCTCGAGTCCGGCGATCGAGCCGCGGTTTACGACGGCGACGCAGCCGTCGACGTGCTGAATCCGACCTTCGACGTGACACCTGCCGACTGCGTGACCGACGTCAGTACCGAGCGTGGGGCGCTCAAGCCCGGTGCCGTTGGGGATGTCGCCGCGGAGTTGCGCGAACTCGAGACCTGGCGTGACGACGGCGATTCGGCGGAGCCGGAAGCGACAGATCGAAACCCCTCGAGGGAGTAGCGTCCGGTGGCGGCCATGACGAAGTGTTACCCCCACTGAGCCCCTTGTGACGAGGGATTTTTCCCGAGCCGCCGTTCTAACGTCCTCGGAGTCCAACGTGGATGGACAACGCAGTACGTAGCGTCCGCCACTCGCTCGAGAGAGGGCCAGTCATCCCCAGATCGTAGCATTCCCGACGCAGTAGAACAACGCGACCCAGCCGACGAAGAGTCCCGCGACCACCACCGCGAAGTCCGCCAGACACGTCCCAACGATGACGCAGTAGCCGACCCCGATCGTCAGTAACAGCAACGAGACGCCGAACAGAACGTGACATCGTCGTGCTACGTTCGGTTCCATGTCCCTCAGTATCACGATCGGCTGTAAATAGCTATATCAGGAATGTGTGATAGTAACTGCAGGAAGGATTCCGTCCGGGAATCGACCTGTATCGCACGGATTCCCGGTCGGAGAGACAGACGACGATGAGCAGCTATCACTGTCACTGACTGTCTGATCCCGACACTGCTTGCACGACCACGCTCGATGGGCTGTGTTGCTTGGACACGAAGTTTCAACCCCGATTCGGGCGTAGCGACGCCCATGGCATTTGAAATCGAGCGACTCGGCGTCCACGAATCAGTCGAGGCGGTGTTCCCGCCGGCGGAACTCGCGGACTTCCTCGCCGACCTGCCGACCGAGGTTGCGGTCGTCGACGACAACGGCATCGACGACTGCGACGCGGTCGTCACCCTCGTCTACCGCGAGGCGTTCCTCGAACTGGACTGGATTCATTCGATCCAGGCGGGGTACGATCGATTCCCGCGTGACGTTCTCGAGGACCACGATGTGATCCTCACGAACAGCGCGGGGATTCACGACCAATCCGTCGGTGAGACGGTCGCGGGCTACGCGCTCATGTTCTCCCGGCGGCTCCACAACTACGTCGCAAACCAGCAACAGCGCCGCTGGGAGCGCCCCGAGTGGGACGACGCCTTTACCCTCCCGGGGTCGACGGCCTGTGTCGTCGGAACCGGAACCCTCGGGAGCGGCGTCGCGGAGACACTGGGCGCGCTCGGAGTTCGCGTGACAGGGATTCGGCGCTCCAGTGACCCCGTTCCCGACTTCGACGAGGTGTATGCGAACGATCGATTGCTCGAGGCGATCGGCGACGCCGAGTTCGTGATCGTCACCGTCCCGTTGACCGACGAGACTCACCACCTGTTCGATGCGGACGCGTTCGATGCCATGCGCGACGACGCCTACTTCGTAAACGTCGCCCGCGGCTCGGTCGTCGACGAACCGGCCTTGATCGACGCACTCGAGGCCGACGAGCTTGCTGGGGCGGCGCTGGATGTCTTCGAGGCGGAGCCGCTGCCTGACTCATCGCCACTCTGGGGAATGGACGAGGTGATTATCTCGCCCCACGCTGCGGCCTACACGCGGGACTACTTCCGGGACGTGGGCGAGATCGTCCGCGAGAACGTCGAGCGGCTCGCAGACGATGAGGAGTTCTACAACCGCGTGGTCTGACGGAGGGAACACCCGATCGCAGACCGGTGATGCTACCACCCGTGTGACGGTTTTGAATCCATTGGCCGGGCGCACGGCTCGAGCAAATGCGAGAGCCGTGCAACTCGGGGGAGGGCAGGCAGCTACCCAGTTATCGACCGCGAGCGAAGCCGACGGCTGAGCGAGCGGGCCGATGACCGACCCGTAGGGGAGGGAAGAGTGCTTTTGATCAACCTTTTACCGAGGGATGTCACGCTGTGCGGCGAAGCCGCCAGCGTGACAGACTGCAGCGTAAAAGGTTGTTAGAAGAATTTGAACAGATCGTCACGATTCTGTTCGTGCAGATGCTCTCGAACGGCCTCGTGCAGCGGCTCGAGTTGGCCCTTCTTCGCGCTGATCGGCGCGATGACTTCTTGCCACTGTTTCCACGGCGGATACAGGCCGAGCCGATCACAGAGTTCGTTCAGCCGCTCGTCTTTGTCGTCGACTTTGTCCATCTTGTTGACGGCGACGACGGTGGGGATGTCCAGCTCCCGCAGGAAGTGGAACATCTCGACGTCGTAGGGGATTTCGTCGGGACCGGAGTGGCGGTCGATGATGTCGATGACGCTCTTGCCGTCGACGACGAGGACGGCGACGAGGATGTTATCGGCGTATGCCTCGAGATAGTGGACGATTTCGGTCTTGATCTCCTCGCGGAGGTCCTCGTCGACGCCGCTCATGAAGCCGAAGCCGGGGAGGTCGGTGATGACGAAGTCTTCGGGTGCCCAGTCGTAGTGGTTGGGCTCGCGGGTGACGCCGGGTTTGCCCCCGGTGTCGAAGCTGTGGCCGGTCAACTCGCGCATGAGGGTGGACTTGCCCACGTTCGAGCGACCGACGAGGGCCACCTCGGCGTCCCGGTCGGGTCGCGTGTCGAACTCGATCATACGGGTCCGTAGGCCGGTGTAACCTTTATAGGCGTTGTAACTGGTGTCGTCCGCTCGCGGGGGCTCGCTCGAGGCCGTCGCGATATCTGCCGGCCGTTGCACGCGTCGCATCTCACAAGCTCGTCGCGATGGCCACCCCGATTCCGGCCGATATCGCCACGAGCGCGACGATTGCCACGAGCCGGCGGCTCGAGGGCGTCGCCTCGAGGTCGACGTGGCGGCTGTCGCGGGCGGTCTGGACGCCGAACCAGGCCAGTGACGACCCTCCGCCAAGCATCGCTACGGCGAAGAGCCACGCCGCCGTCCCACCGTCGACGAGTGCGGATCGGACCGCAGAGAGCGTGACGACGCTTGCGAGGATGATGTCACCGACGCCGACGAGGGCGTTCCACGGGACGGTTCGGTCGCCGACCGAGACCGAGTCGGCGAGCCCGCCGATGACGAACAGGACCGCCGAGAGGACAAAACCGACGAGGAGCGCGACGGCCAGTGGGCCGGTGAGTACGCTCGGGCTGAAAGCGACGAGATACGCACTGACCAACCCGAGCATGACGACGCCCAACAGCAGGGCGATCCGTCGTTTCATACCATCACTTATTTCCTTTGACACAAGTATGTTTCGCGAGCGCCGAACGGTCTCTCGAGCGACGATCCGACTGACAATCCGTGACAGAATGCCCCGAAGTTATACCCCCGCGGTCCGTCACCCCTCGACGTGCGGCTCGTACAGCTGACGGTCCCGACGGGCAAGCGTCAGGCGATCCTCGAGACGCTCGACGAGCGGAAGATCGACTACGTCGTGACCGACGAAAAGAGCAGTCGGAAGTATACAGCGGTCGTCTACTTTCCGCTGCCGGATGCAGCCGTCGAACCGGTCTTAGACGAGATCCAGGAGACGGGCATCGACGAGGACGCCTACACGGTCGTCGTCGACGCGGAGACGGTCGTCTCCCGACGGTTCCAAGCGCTGCGCGAGGAGTACGAGGACGGCGATGTCGGTTCTGACCGCATCTCGCGCCACGAGCTACAGGCGGAAGCCGACGACTTGACGCCGAGTTTGCCCGTCTACGTCGTGATGACGGTCATCAGCGCCATTGTCGCGACCGCGGGGCTGTTGTTGGACTCGCCGGCGGTCGTCGTCGGCTCGATGGTGATCGCACCCCTCATCGGTCCGGCGCTCGGGGCCAGCGTCGGGACAGTGGTCGACGACGAGGACCTGTTCACTGAGAGCGTCACCTATCAAATTATCGGCGTCGTGCTCGCGATCGGAGCGGCAGCGATCTTTGCGGTGACTGCTCGCACGACGAACATCGCCCCGCCTGGGCTCGTCCTCTCGAACGTCGGTGAGATTTCGGAGCGACTCGCGCCAGACTTGCTGTCGCTCGTGATCGCCCTCGGCGCGGGCGTCGCGGGGGTCGTCAGCATCGCGACTGGGACCTCCGTCGCGCTGGTTGGTGTCATGATCGCGGCGGCGTTGATCCCGCCAGCCGGCGTCGCAGGGATCTCGCTTGCGTGGGGCCGGCCGTCAGCAGCGATCGGTGCGACGGTACTCGTCCTCGTCAACCTGCTGTCGGTGAACCTCGCTGGTCTGTTGACGCTATGGTACGCTGGCTACCGCCCTGAGAACCTGTTCTCACTCGGCGAGACGGAACAGCGCGTGCGCCGGCGGATCGCCGGGCTCGTCCTCGTTGTCCTCGCTTTCGCGGTCTTTCTCGGCGGGATCACCTACTCCTCCTACGAGACCGCGACCTTCGAGCAGGACGCTCGTGACGAAGTCGAGATGGTCCTCACACAGGAGCCATACGAGAGCTACGAACTGCTCGAGTTCGAAGTCGTTCTCGATACCGACTACCCGTTTCGGAATCCACAGCGGGTGATCGTGACGATCGGCGGCCCACCAGGTGAGTCGGCACCCCAACTGGCCGACACGCTCAGCGAGCGGATCAACGACCATGCCGACGAGTCGGTCACTGTCGAGATCAGATACATCGAGACACTCGAGCGATGAGCTCGCTGCCCGTCTCGTCGATCACAAAAGCGGCGTGCTCGACCGTGCCGGTTAGCCGTCGAACGGCAGTTCGGGTTCGTATCCGATCGCCTCGACGGCGGCCTCGAGCACCGTTTCGACGTTCGAATCGGTCGTGACGCTCATGGTGTAGTCAGCGGCGACCGCATCGTCGAGGTCGTCCGCCTCGAACCGGTCTGCCTTGTTCGCGACCGTCAACACCGGGACGTCCTCGAACTGAGCGGCGATCGAGTCCCGAAGCTCGAGCTGTGAGTCGATCGGGTAGCCACACTCGCCGGTCGGATCGACCATGACGAGCATACAGTCGGCGAGGTGTTCGATGGCGCTGACTGCCTGGGATTCGATCGCGTTGCGATCCTGTGGCGGGCGGTCGAGCAGGCCGGGCGTGTCGACGATCTGGTAGCGGATGTGATCGCGCTCGAAGTGACCGAGACCGATCCCCTTCGTCGTGAAGGGGTAAGAGGCGGTCTCGCCGCGGGCGCTGGTGACGTCGTTGACGAACGATGACTTGCCAACGTTGGGGTAGCCGGCGACGACGATCGTCGGCTCGTCAGGGTTGATTTCGGGCAGGTCCCGCAGGTCGTTGCGCGACTCGTTGATATACAGCAGGTCGTCGTCGATCTGCTCGACGATGTCCGCGAGCCGGGCAAAGGCCTGCTTGCGGTGTTTGCGCGCGGTGTCGACATCGGTCTTGCGCAGTCGCGGCTGGTATTCCTCGTGGATCTCGCGGGCTTTGCGGCTGGCCCACATTACTTCCGAGAGGCTCTGGCGAAGCTCGTCGACGTCGACGATCGCGTCCGCCAGTTCGTAGTAAAACGGGTGGGCGTCGTACTCGAAATCCGGCCACGCCGTCACCACGTTCTCTAAGTTGTCGGAAATTATGTTTGCCGCCGTCTGGAGCATCGACTGCTGGGCCTCGAGGCCGCCTTTGGCCTTGCCGGCCCGCGCTGCCCGCGAAAACGCCTTGTCGATCAACTCTTCCGACGTGGGCGTCGTCGGAAGGTCTTCGAAAATCATGCTCCGTGGTAGACGCCGCGACCATAAAAGGGCGTCCGTTGGCCGCCGTCAGCTTATGCCTGCTGGTGTGCTAGCGTTCACTATGACTGACTGGCGTGCCGTCTTCATCGGGTTCGTTGCCATGACTGTTGTCGGAATCTTCGGGCTCGTCGTCCCAGGCATCGGCCAGCTCGCTGCGGGGCTGTTCGGCGGCTTCGTTGCCGGCTACATCGCCGGCGGTGGGCTCGGCAGCGGCTTCTGGCATGGGCTGCTCGCAGGCGCGCTCGGCGGCATCATCGGCGGGTTGCTCGTCGGCGTCGCTGTCGGTCTCGCCGGGCTCGCGCTTGGACCCGTCGGGGGCGCGATCTCCGGCGCTGCCGGGCTCGGTATCTTCATGTTCGCCGTCACGATCTCGCTGCTCATGGCACTCGAGAGTGCGATCGCCGGTGCCGTCGGTGCAGCGCTCAGTGCCTGATCGCCGACTAAAACGAGGTTGCCTCGAGTGTGCGGTGTGCGTTTTCAGGCCCCAGCCATCTCCCGACAGCTTTCGGCACACTTCGGCAGGATCTCCGCGCAGGCCTGGCAGTGGTCGTGGTCGTGTTGCTCACACTCTTCGGCACACTCCTCACAGAGGTCCGCACAGAGTTCGCCCAACTCGTCGTGATACCCCGAGTTGCGGGCCATGAATCGCGCGTGCAGCGACGCAATGTCGGCCACGTCGCGACAGAGCCGAATACAGCGGGCCATCTCTTCGCCGTCGTCCGCGCTGGCGTCGGCACACCATTCACAGACCTGAGCGGCCTCGAGGCAGTGGTCGATACACGCCTGCATCTGTTCGTCCGAATGCGCGGTTTCGAGTTGTTTGATCGCCATCACCGATGCGTTACTGCCCCAGTCGATTCAACGCCGTCGTGGACACTGCAAGCACGGTGACGGCTCCGGCAGGATCGCCCTCGAGAGCGCTCGAGCCGGCTAACAGTAGCTTCGTTCGACTCAGCGCCGGGCCTCGAGTTCCGCCTCGAGATCCGCTACGTCCATGTCTTTCATCGAGAGCAATACGAGCAGATGATAGATAATGTCGGCCCCCTCGTGGGCGATTTCCTCGCGGTCGTCGTCTTTGGCCGCGAGAACGAGTTCGGTGGACTCCTCGCCGAGTTTCTCTAACACCGCGTTCTCGCCTTTCTCGTGGGTAAACAGCGAGGCAGTGTAGGAATCTTCGGGCAACGTTTCCTTCCGGTCTTCGATAACGGCGAACAGTTCTTCGAGTATCTCGTCCATTTACAGCTCACCAGACACGTTGCGGAGGTCTTCGAGGTCGGCGAACTTCTCGCTGTCGTCTCGACCGTCCGCAAAGACCTCGTCGGTAACCTCGATCGGCGCGTTCGTCCGGGCTGCCAGCGCGAGCGAATCGCTCGGCCGGGCGTCGATAACTGTCTCGCCGCGGGGGGTCTTGAGGTGGAGATCGGCGATGTACGTCCCGCCCTGCCCGTCTTCGCGGGCCTCGATCTCGTTGACGACGACACGATCGATTCGGCTGCCCAGTTCCTCCATCACGTCCAGTAACAGATCGTGGGTCAGCGGCCGACCAATGTCCTCAGCCTCGAGTCCGCGGGCGATACTCGTCGCTTCGTTGAACCCGATGAAGATCGGCACGACGTCGTCTTCGCCCTCGACGGCGAGAACGACCACCGGGACCGGCCCCTGCGGAGTCCCCGCGACGCGCACCGCGTCGATGGATGCCTGCATACCCCTACTGTGGGACGGTAGGGGCAAAACACGTCCGGTCGCGAATGCATGCACGACGGCACTGCTCGAGGTCTCGGTCCAGCATACGGGAGCATCAGATCCCTGTTCATCGATCGAGCACGACGGTTGTCTCGCGTTCACGCTCGAGGTTGAAAATCCGCCAGGCACCGTCTTCGGGCCGTAGCTCGTACGATTGCGTCGCCCGGTCCCCGTTGCACTCTCGGGTCAGCTTTAGTACGACTCGATCGTCGTCGTCTCGAACGCGCTCGATCTCCCCGGCGATCGACAGGTCGCCGTGTGAGAGGATCAGCTGCTCTTTGTGCGAGAACTCGTCGGCGAGCGCCCGGGAGTGGTACAGTTCGTGAGCGCGGTCGCCCTCGCCGTCGGCAAGCAAGTCGACGAACAGCCGAACGACGTCTTCGGGCGAGCGGTCGCCTGCCTGCTCGTCGACCATCTGATCGTTGTCGTCCGATTCGGGCGCGACGTCGACGCTCCGGAGAAGGTGGCTGTACTCGCTCGTCTCGAGCGGATAGAGCTGTCGCGTGCTGACGGCGGCTTCGATCGCACGAACGACGTGTCGCATCTCGATGCGCTCGTCGCGGGCGGCCATGATCGCCGCCATCCGGCTGATCTTCGCGATCTGGCCGCCCGTTAGCTCGATGGCTGCGAGGAGATCGTACTCGAGGTCGCCGGTCGGTGCGTCGTCAGGGAAGGCGGTCCGCCAGATCGCTTCACGAACCGGCGGCTCGGGCGTTGGAAACCACACGGTGTGGTCGATCCGGCGCTCGAACGCGTCGTCAATGTTGGCTGCATTGTTCGTCGTTAGCACGACAACGCCGTCGTAGCGTTCGATGCGCTGGAGCAGGTAGTTGACCTCGGCATTGGCGTAGCGGTCAGTTGCGTCGGTTACGTCGGCACGGTCGCCGAAGACCGCATCCGCCTCGTCGAACAGCAGGATCGCGTTCGACTGGGCGCCAGCCTGAAAGATCCGTTCTAAGTTCTCCTCGGTCTCGCCGATGTACTTCGAGACGACCGTCGAGAGGTCGATCTTGTACAGCGCCATCCCAACGTCGGCAGCGAGCACCTCTGCGGCCATCGTCTTCCCCGTCCCCGACGGCCCCTTGAAGAGCGCGACCACGCCAGTCGCTCGCGATCCGCCCGCATCGAAGCCCCACTCGCCGTAGATGCGCGCCTGTTCCGTGATGTGGTCACGTACCAGTCGTAGTTTGCGGTCGGTCTTCTCACGCAGCTGGATATCGTCCCAGTCGTTTGCAGGCTCGATCCGCTGGGCGAGGTCGTCGAGGCCGTCATCAGACTGGGCGCGACAGCCGTCATAGATATCTGCAGCGGTGAGGTCGTCGCCATCGGCTACCGACCGGGCCGTTGTCAGCGCCCCCTCGAGTTGTCCCTGCGTGAGCTCGAACGTGCCGGCCAGTGTCGCCGGCTCGACGTCGTCGGGCAGGGCGTCGGCGTGGTCCTCCCAAAACGCCAGGCGCAGGTCGAACGAGGGTCGCGGGAACTCGAGGATAGCGTCCATATCGACGGTCGTTCCCGTCGGTCGCCACGCCGCAGTCCCGGTCACGAACAGCGGTGCCGCGAGGTCGGCAAACCGGTCGAAAATCGTCTCGAGCGTGTGCTCGGTCTCCCGCTCGCGGAGGGTGTCAGCGTTCGTGAGGTGGACCGGACAATCTTGAAGCAGTGCCTCTCGATGGAGGCGCTCGAGTGCGTTCTCATCTCCCTCATCGCCCCCGTTTGTCTCGAGGACCGCCGGCAGCGACGCACGGAGCAGTCGATCGTCTGCCAGCGCCTCGATCGCACCATCGCGCTCGCTACCCGCTGGCCCGTGGAAGTAGTAGCGACCGCCGGCTGCATCTGTCGCTGCCAGCGACGTGAGTCGGTCGCGGACGTGTGGTTCGAGCAGGAGCTCATTGAGCGATTGATCGGGCGTTATGAGGGTTGCGACCTCTTCTAGCGCAGGATCGAGATCGACGTGTCCCTCGAGATACGAGACGAGTCGGGGATCGACGGTTACGAGCCGATGCTGGCTCGAGCGACTCGGTTCGACTGGCGCTGAAAGCGCCACCAGATCGTGCTGGCGAAGCGGAGATTGCTGCCCCACCAGCGCGGTTGCAGCAAGCTGCTGTGTCTCGGTTCGGGAGAACAACTCGCCGATCAAGCCGACTGTCGGGTGCGTTATTCCGTTGCCGTGTAGTTCACGGAAAAAGCCCTGGTAGTCGGCGTCGAGTTCGGGTGCGAGTGCCAGCATGAACACGTCGAGATGCGCTCGAGACAGGCCGAAGCGGTCGGTCAGCTGCTGCAGCCGAAGTGTGACAGCGGGCGGTGACTGCTGACACCGCTCGTCGATCCGCGCCGCACGGTCGGTGAGGTGATGAACCGTCTCGGCCGGCAGTCCATATGACAGAGCTACTGGCTCATCTGCCAATTCGACCTCGGTCACGGTCGCCGGCATCTCTCCCGTTGGGATCGTGTCCGTGGTTTCTATGCACGCCTCGAGGAGGGCTCCGATTCGCTCGAGTTCGTCCAACAGATGCGCTCGTGTGGTCTCGTAGGCCATCCGATCGATACGCAAACCAATACAGTACTCGCTGATAAAATTTAGCTGTAGTACAACAGTAAATACTAACACTTTGGGGATAAAATGAGGGACTATCACAGCGATGGGACGATATGCTTCGCGATCGCAGCGGTCGTCCGACGAGTCGACGTCGTCGACGCCGCTTTCGATCCGACAGTCACTGGACTCAGATAGCTCGATCCAACGGCCGAACGACACGACAGCAACCGATGCAGAGATGCCCAAATCGATCGGCGGATTCGGTGCTGCCGAACGGCTGCAGCGAGCGAAAAACCAAGCCGGATCGGCCACCGAACGGGCACCGAGCGGTTCACACCCCAGTGCTCACTGGAACGCCGGACGTAGTGCTCCGCCGTCGCTCCAGCGAACCACGGCGGCGGCACAGGAGACGAGTCCAGCCGGTGAGACGCAGGTTCCCGACTCGGTTCGGGACGTGATTTCCTCGCCCGGCCGGTCGCTGAATCCGTCCATTCAGCGCGCGATGGAGGATCGGATGGGTGATTCGCTCGGCGACGTGCGGATTCACACCGGGCCGAAGGCGGCGCAGGCCTGCGAGCAGATCAACGCACGGGCGTTCACCGTCGGCAATCACGTTGCTTTCAATTCTGGAGAGTATGATCCTGAGTCACCAGAGGGACAACACGTCTTAGCCCATGAGTTAGCACACGTTCGCCAGCAAACCGGCGGGGCGATTTCGATGTTTCCGCAGGCGGATCTCGGTCTCGAGATCGATCCCGACCCGCAGTTAGAACGTGAGGCCGAAGAGACTGCTCAGCGAGTGATACAAGGTGGCAAATTGGGCATTCAGCGGATGGCCAAGACCGAGGTACATCTGCAGCGATACCCAGGCAAATCATTCGTCCAGAAGGGCAAGGACGTGCTTGGTAACGACCCTGCACCGGAGATGACCGACGTTCAGGGAAAAGATCAGATCGCTGCCAAGGTCGAAGCGCTGGCTGAGAACCAACAGAAACTGTTCGTCGAGGTCAAAAACACTGGCCAGTCTACCGCCGAGAAGGTCGGCGTCGAAACTGGCAAAGGAACGCTGGCGGCGACTGGTGGACTTGTCGGGACGGCACTGATGGGCCCAGGGGTTGGCACACTTATTGGCGGGTTCGCCGGTGGCGCAGTGGGTGGCATCTACGAACGTCTCTTCGATGACGGCACGCAGGCGATGACCAACGCCGCCGAGTCGGCCAGCGATTTGCTTACCGTCATTGACCAGCGTGTCAAAGATGCTATGGAGCGGTACGTTGGAGAGGATACTGTATCTGACAACTCGACTGGAGATGCGCAGAGTAGAAGGTGATACGTATGGATGCAATCATCACTGGAGAATCCAAGAGAATCGGCCTCAGCGTCTTCGATAACAATGATGTTGAGCACCTAATTGAGATGGGTGAATCCGGAGATGTCAAGTATCACGAACAAGATGGCTATCCCGATAAGGCAGCCAAGCGGACGCCGGAAGGTAACGAACACGTTAGTCAGACACGGAAGTTCGCCCAATACTACGTCTTTGCCAAGAGAGGATACGACACGGTACCACCACTGATCCATCCGGAACGGCTGAACATCGTCAGGCAGGCTCTCGAGTCGATGTCCACTGAGAAGTGCATGGACCTGTTCGGAGATCTCTACCAGCAGATGGCGAGTCACCATATCGGCACCGAGCGCATCGTAGATATTCCATCTGGAGTTGACGAGGAGTCTGTCCTCTACCGGAAAGACATATATCTCGGCGTTGACCCGACTGAAACCGAGGTCGCTGAGGGGGCTATCTCTCTTGCGAGTGAGTATGGGATCGATCTTGACGAACCGGACGCCCACGAACAGTCAGTTACGGACCTCGATACTAACGAGCGGACTGCCTGGGAAGAGTTCGGCGACGCACTCGGCGATCTCGTTGCCGAAAACGACATTGACGTCTCCGAAGCAGCGTACATCGACTCGGTCTCAGCGTTGCACATGGCGTATCTCGACAGTCGTGGCCGCGAGCATGTGACTGAGGCAACACAGTCACTGGACCGTGAGCCAGACGCGCGCTTCGAACTCGTGCCGATCGATCTACAATCGCCTGAAGACTTCCAAGAATATCTCGCATTTAATCTCAAGTGCCAGATCCGCGATTGTTTCGTCCGAATGGGCGTCCAGCCACCCGAAGCGTTTCAGGTCCTCGGATACGGACGCTACGAAGCCACTGAACGGTACAACAAGGTCGAGTTCTATCCGAAATTCCACGATCCAAAGAACGAGGCACTGCTGAAGTAACGGTCTTGTGTGGATATCTGCCAGAATCGTTGATTCGCCACTGTGGTGTTCTCACACGCTGGTAGCGAATCAGGACTAACTGCAAGCCAAGGTCAATGAACTGTCGATCAAACTTGGAGGGGAACATTTTCCAGAAAATGAGCGACGGCGGAACCGGAGAAGCCCTCAAGATGGGGATGACCCAAGCCGGGAAACAGTCAGGGCTGCCCTTCGGGCAAATCATGGGATCGCTTTCGGGTGCTGCCCTTCAGGCGATTTACAACAACCGAAAGCAAGTAGATGTCACAGCGATGGGACGATATGCTCAGCGATCGCAGCGGTCGTCCGACGAGTCGACGTCATCGACGCCGCTTTCGATCCGACAGTCACTGGACTCAGATAGCTCGATTCAACGGCCGAACGACACGACAGCAACCGATGCAGAAATGCCCAAATCGATCGGCGGATTCGGTGCTGCCGAACGGCTGCAGCGAGCGAAAAGTCAGGCCGGATCGGCCACCGAACGGGTACCGAGCGGTTCACACCCCAGTGCTCACTGGAACGCCGGACGTAATGCTCCGACGTCGCTCCAGCGAACCACGGCGGCGGCACAGGATACGAGTCCAGCCGGTGAGACGCAGGTTCCCGACTCGGTTCGGGACGTGATTTCCTCGCCCGGCCGGTCGCTGAATCCGTCCATTCAGCGTGCGATGGAGGATCGGATGGGAGATTCGCTGGGCGACGTGCGGATTCACACCGGGCCGAAGGCGGCGCAGGCCTGCGAGCAGATCAACGCGCGGGCGTTCACGGTCGGCAATCATGTCGCGTTTAACTCAGGTGAGTACGATCCAGAGTCACCAGAGGGCCAGCACGTGCTCGCGCATGAGTTGGCGCACGTGAGACAGCAGACCGGTGGTGCGGTCTCGATGCTGCCGCAAGAACAGCGGGGACTCGAGATCGATCCTGATCCGCGGTTGGAACGTGAAGCTGAAGAGACAGCTCAGCGGGTAATGGAAGGCGGCGAGCTCGGCATTCAGCGGCTCCGTAAAACGGACGTGCACATTCAGCGGAAAGAGAAGGTTTCCCGACGAGAGTTTTTTACAGGGACGACCGGTGCCGAGGAGACGGCGGCCGCGCTCGAGGAGGTCACTGATCCGCAGTCACTGCTCGAGCGAGTCGTGTCCGGGGCGCAGGAAATCGACTGGGTCAGCGTTTTCAAGAAGGCAGGAATCGCTGCGTTCAAGTCGAATCCAGCCGCAAAGGCAGCAGTCTCTGCAGCGGATGAAATCGACTCGCAGCTGCGTGCTGACTCCGTTGCCGAAGGAGACTTGATCGCCACACTCGAGCAGCACGAGCCGCCTCAGAGTTGGGTGGAGACGATCGCTAAACAGGCCGCCGAAATGATTGGTAAAGACACTGGTTCAGGTAATTCACAGGGAGTCTTAGAGATGGGAGAGGTGAACTAATGAAGGCAGTTATTACTGGAGAAAACGACGAGCGTGTTGGGGTTAACCTTCTCGATAATAATGACATCGAGCATGGCATCGAGATGGAATTTGATGGTGAAATCAAATATCACGAGCAAGATGGCTATCCAGACAAGTTCGAGAACCGCTCGTTGATAGACGAGAACGAGCCAGTCAATCAGGCTCGCCGATACGCGAGATACTATGTCAACCGTGAGCGCGGGTACGACACGATCAATTGGCGAGAAGATCCGGATCGAATCCTCGCGGCCGCAGTCGCCGTTGCCGAGTTAGATCGTGAGACTGTCCTCGAGTATTTCGGTGGGTTGTACGCTCAGGTCCGAAGTCATTTCGGTGACGCTGACCGCCCCGTTCCGTTGCCGGAGGGCGCTGCTCCTGGTCATGTCAGCTACCAGCAGGACATCTATCTTGGCCTCGCAGACGACACGCTCGCGTCGCTGGCCGATCTCGGTGACGAACTCGAGGTGTCCACACTTCCCGACGAGCCTGCACAGTCCATCGAATCGCTCGTCGCGAGACTCCTCGAGGCAGCACCGGCGGACGCGGCCGTGCCAGAGCCGTCGGATCTCACGATCGACGTAACTTCGGGTGTTCATGTTCGCTGGGACGATGCCAGCGGCCAGTACCATCACGAACGCCACGGCCAACCCGACCTCGAGCGGGATCCGGACGCACGGTTCGACGTAAAACCGTTCGCACCGGACGGTGTCGAGGACTTTCAGTTCCAGCTCGTCCATAATCTCTGCTGTCAGGTCCGGGACTGCTACATCGAGATGGGTGTCGTTCCGCCCGAACCGTTTCGGATCAAAGGGCTCGGAAAACATCAAATCGCGACCCTGTACGAACACTACGACTACTATCAGCGGTACCACGATCCTAGCGCGACGATCGACTGGGACGCACTGGAACCTGCAGAACACCGCGATGGGCAACTGACTGACGTATAAGACGCATGGTCTGTCCCATTGGCCAGAATCCGATCGGTAATCAGTTGGGCAACGCTCGAGCGTTCACGGTCGGGGATTGGTCCGCGTTCGCGCGAGGCCTTCTGCGAATACCTCGATCACCACCTCAAGTGCCAGCTCAGGGAGTATTTTGTTCGGATGGGTATCTACCCTCCCGACCCGTGTCGTGTCCTCGGCAACGGCCGTCTCGAATCCATCGCTGCATACAAAATACTTGATATATATTTTGGGTGTCACGACCCCGAAGCGGAGACACTGCTATCGTAGCTGCCTGTGATCCCACGAATCAGCGCCCATGCGCTCGTGTGGTCTCACCATTCGATCGATACGCAAACCAATACAACACTCGAGGATTAAAATTTAGATATAGTGCAATAGTAAATACTAATACTTTGGGACTAAAATGAGGGAATATCACAGCGATGGGACGATATGCTCAGCGATCGCAGCGGTCGTCCGACGAGTCGACATCGTCGACGCCGCTTTCGATCCGACAGTCGCATACCGCAGACGCCACAGTCCAGCGGCCGAGCGACACATCAGCAGCAGATGGAGAAATGCCCCACTCGATCGGCGGACTCGGTGCCGCCGAACGCCTCGAGCGGGTGAGGAAGCGAACCGAATCAGCCACCGAGCGAGCAACGAACGATCCGCGTTCCGCAAAGCACTGGCATCGTGGTGCGCCAACGCCGCTCCAGCGAACCACGGCGACACAGGACACGAATTCGGCAGGTGAGACACGGGTTCCCGACTCGGTCCGGAACGTTATTTCCTCACCTGGCCGGTCGCTGGATCCGTCGATCCAGCGTGTGATGGAAGATCGGATGGGCGACTCGCTCGGTGACGTGCGGATTCACACCGGGCCGAAGGCGGCGCAGGCCTGCGAGCAGATCAACGCGCGGGCGTTCACCGTCGGCAATCACGTCGCGTTTAACTCAGGTGAGTACGATCCTGAATCACCAGAAGGCCAGCACGTCCTTGCACACGAACTCGCGCACGTCCGCCAGCAAACTGGCGGGGCAATCTCGATGCTGCCGCAGGAGGATCTCGGTCTCGAGATCGATCCTGATCCGCGGTTGGAACGCGAAGCTGAAGAGACAGCTCAACGGGTAATGCAAGGCGGTGAGTTAGGGATTCAACGTCTAGGTACAACAGAAGTACACATCCAGCGGTCGGAGAAGGGTGTATTGCCGTCGCTGAAAGACATCGTATACCACGGCGAATCCGGATCGGGGCTGCCGCTGACAGACGTTGATGACGTGTCCGGTCTCGATGAACGCCTCTACGCACTGGCAGAGAATCAGAATAAACTGCAAGCCAAAGTTGAAGCCCTCTCGAATAACCTCGAGGGGAACATTTTCCAGAAGATGAGCGACGCCGGAACCGGGGAAGCCCTCAAGATGGGGATGACCCAAGCCGGGAAACAGTCAGGGCTGCCCTTCGGGCAAATCATAGGATCGCTTTCGGGTGCTGCCCTTCAGGCGATTTACAACAACCGAAAGCAAGTGCTCGAGATTCTCGGACTCAAGTCCGAATCAACTCTTGACGAAGCCCAGGGAACTGGTGCAGGTAATGATCCGACTGGAGTGAGATAATAATGAACGGTAAGATTATTGGTGAAAATGAGAATGGTATTGGAATTGATGTTGATGACAATAACGACGTAATTCACGAAATTTCGATTGAAAAGGGAAGTTTGGAAATCGTGTATCACGAACAAGACGGCTACCCGGACGACCCGGACAGGCGAACGAGCGATGGCAACGAGATGGTCGATCAAGCGCGGGATTACGCCAAGTGGTACGTCGCGCAAAACACCAAGCACGACACGGCTCCCTGGTACCTCCGAAGTAATCGGATCGAGCAGGTCAAAGACGCCGTCGCGAACCTTCCCGAGGACGACCTGAATCGCTATTTCGATCACTACTATCGGCAACTGGCTGGCGCGTACGATGCAACTATCGCACAGCCACGTCCGGATCCCGTCCCGCCCGGTGCGGCGATGAACGAGTACCGCGAGCACAAACTCGATGTCTACCTTACTGACGATGGGAGCGACATCGACGCCACGTCCGACGTCCACGTGATGTACTACGCTGGCATCAATGACGATCGCCTCGTCCATGGCGATGACCCCTATCCAGCCCGAACACCAGATACACGCCTCGAGCACGTCGTTATCGACATTGACAGGGATCAGTTCCGAGAGTTCCTGACCTACCATCTTCGCTGTCAGATCCGGGATAGCTACCTCGCTCGTGGTGAGGACCCACCTGACGAGTATCGCGTTCTGGGTCCTGGGACGGACCACATGATGGTTCGGTGTATGAACCGTGACGCTGTTCCCTCATATCACGATTACAACGCCAACGTCAGCGGGTACCGTGCTGAGGATACGTTCAATGCAGGGCTGTTCGCACCACTGTTGAACCTCCTCTAAGCGATCAGTCCGCGATGCACGCGATAGAGGGGTACCACACAGAACGAGTATCCCGCACGCAGCTGTGTCGGGTCACGAAGAGCGCACCGCTCGGGAACGATTTCGAGCGATCGGTCGTCCTATGCGGACTCCTCGAGTCCCGGCACCGCTGCGGCCTCGTTTTCGAAAAAGGCCAGTCCGTGAATCCGGCTATCGGGTGTCAATTCGGGATGGAACGCGGTGCCGACGACGGGGCCGTCTCGGACCGCGACCGGCCGGTCGTCCCACGTCGCGAGTACCTCGGCGTCGCCAACCGAGTCGATCGCTGGCGCGCGGATGAACACCGCCGGATACGGCTCGTCGAGGCCCGCGACCTCGAGTGGCGCTTCGAAGCTGTCTTTCTGGCGGCCGAAGGCGTTGCGCTCGACTGTGACGTCGAGTAGCCCCAGTTCGTCGACTCGGTCATCGCCGGCGTCGCTCGAGGCAACGATGAGGCCGGCACAGGTCGCGAGTAGCGGTTTGCCGGCGGCGACGTGCGCCTCGATTTCGGGGGCGATGCCGTCGCTGTGGAGCAACCGCGAGATAGTCGTCGATTCGCCGCCGGGCAGTGCCAGCAGATCGCACTCGGGGACGATCCCCGCGTCGCGGATCTCGTGGACGGTGACCTCGCGGCCGTGGGCTGTGGCGGCGCGTTCGATGGCGGCGGCGTGTTCTTCGACGTCGCCTTGGACCGCGACGACGCCAGCAGTGAGGGACATGGCCGCGGGTATGGATGGCGCGTTCAAAAAGGTCGCGTCACGGGCTCCCGTGACGAACGATGACTGAAGTCGATGCCCGGCGGCGCTGGCCGGTGTCTGTACAGTGCTGGGAACAGTTCGGTTGGAATATGTCCTGCCCCAGTCTTACTGGCGTTGACCACGTCTGGGAAAGCAGTGATGAGTCACTCCGACGTGCGTCGATGGGAGTACAAGACGCTCAGACCACCCCGTGACGAAACGAAAAAAGAAGCCGAAGACCCGCAAGCGGCACTGAACGCGCACGGCGATGACGGCTGGGAACTCGTCGAGACGATCGATTACACGAATGGCGGGACCAAGTTTCTCGTCTTCAAGCGCCCGGCCGCGGTCGCCGGCAGTGCCAACGAGGAGTGACCCGACGTGAACGATCGCAACGACACCTCCTCTGACATCGGGACGGCAAACACGATGCGCGAGCGTGCCGGCGAGAGCCACCTCAAGATCTGGCTGCTCCTCGGCGCGAACCGCCTTCACGTAACCGCCGTCCTGACGCTGGTCGTCTTCGTCGGCTTCGTCGCGGCTGTCACCCTGCTCCCGAAGCCGCTGACGCCACAGTTACAGACCGGCGACACGATCGAAACGATGTTTTCGACGATGCTCTCGGCTATCATCACCGGGACCACGCTCGTCGTCACGATCGGTCAGCTGGTCCTTTCTCAGGAGAACGGGCCGCTTGGCGACCAGCGCGATCGAATGGAGAACTCGATGGACTTCCGGGACTTTACCGAGGAGCTGATCGGTTCACCTAGCCCGGCTGATCCGTCGACGTTTCTCCGGGAAATCGTCGGCGTAGCGCAGCAGCGAGCCGAAGACCTTCGCGAACAGGTCTCTGGAAACGACGCCGACGGGCTCCAAGAGGACGTCGACGAGTTCACCGATAGTCTCGTCGGCAACTCCGAAACCGTCCGCGACCAACTCGAGGGTGCGTCGTTCGGGACCTTCGACGTCTTGTTCGCCGCGCTCAACTACAACTACGGCTGGAAGATCTTTCAGGTCGAACGGATCGCAAACGAGTATGAGGACGATCTCTCCGAGGACGAACTGGCGCTGTTAGACGAGCTGAAGACCGCGCTGAGCCTGTTCGGCCCGGCGCGGGAACACGTCAAGACCCTGTACTTCGAGTGGGCGCTCGTTTCGCTCTCGCAGATGATCCTCTATGCGGCGGTGCCGGCGCTGGTCATCGCCGGCATCATGCTCACCGTTGTCGATGCGGGCACGTTCCCCGGACAGACACTCGGCGTCGCGAACATGACGTTGGCGATCGGACTGGCGTTTACGATCACGCTCGTGCCGTTTCTGCTGTTTACGGCCTACGTGCTCCGGATCGTCACGGCCGCAAAGCGCACGCTCGCAATCGAGCCACTCATCCTCCGCGACTCACAGCGGTAGGCTACGATTCGGACGACGTTCCGGTCCACCGAGTACCGACCCATCGTCGACGTCGCTCGGCTATCGCAGTCACTATGACGCGCTGCTCGAGACGCTGCTGAAAGGGAACGGGTCGAGAGAAGGCGAGTTACGAGATGAACGTCAGCAGCTGAACGAGCACGCCCAGCATGACGCCGAACGCGATGACCGTCTTGGGGTCGATACGGATAGCGTTCGAGTCCTCGGAGTCGAAGTACCGGACGAGTCCGGCACTGGACATCAGCCCGCCGGTGTTCTGTCCTTTGTCCATATCCGTTCCTATGGGCCCCCGGAACTAAACCTTTCGACCGACCGTCCGTCGAGAGAATGGGCTGCGATGGCAGTGGGAAACCCTTATGCGCAGCGCGTGGCAACTAGAGCTGACCGCATGACCGTCACACTCAAGGACTTCTACGCTGACTGGTGTGGCCCCTGCAAGACCCAGGACCCGATCCTCGAGGAGCTCGAGGAAGACTGGGAGGGCCAGTTCGAAGTCGAGAAAGTAAACGTCGACGAACAACAGGACGTCGCCAACGAGTACCAGGTTCGATCGCTACCGACGCTCGTCATCGAAAACGACGACGGTATCGTCGAGCGCTTCGTCGGCGTCACCCAGCGTGACGACCTCGAGGACGCCCTCGAATCCGCCGGCGCGTAGACGACCAGCAGCGATTATTCTCGTTTCATTGACCGACGAGCGGCCGCGCTGTCACGGGTTGTTCGTCGCGCAGAGGGAGACGACCGTACGAGATCTAGACCCACTTCACGCCGACGTCGTGCATGTCGTCGTTGTACTTCGCGATGTTGATGACCAGCGGCGTGACGCTTTCGACTTCCGCCGCGTTGGCCAGCGGGCCGGCCGCAAGCGCACGTAGCCCCTCGAGTTCCCCTGCGAGATTCAGGACGGTGTCGCGGGCCGCCTCGTCGTCGGCGACGACGAGCGTATCGAGATCGAGGTCGGTCTCGAGGTCGGCGAGTGCGCCGGCCGCGAGGTTGTGGAACGCGCCGACGACGGGCACCTCGTCGGGAGCCCGCTCGGCGACGAGCTCGGTTACGCTGCCGGCCGACGGCGGATGATAGTGGAGGCCATCTTCGTCACCTTTCATGCCGACGGCGGGGGTCACGAGGACGGTGTCCGAATCGAGGCTGTCGGCGACCGCCTCGACGGTGTCGCCGACGTGGTACGGCGGAACGCTGCACACGACGATGTCCGCGCGGTCGGCGGCCATTTCGTTGGCGAAGCCCTTGATGTCGACCGAGTCGGTGTGATCCTCGAGTGCCGCCTCGTACTCCGCGACCGCGTCGCGGGCCTTCTCGGGATCCCGAGAGCCGATGAGGATCTCGTGGCTCGTATCCCGCGCAAGCCGCAACGCGAGCCCTTCGCCGATATCGCCAGTGCCGCCAAGTAGTGCAATTCGCATACGAATGTCTCGGGACGGAACGCGAATAAAAGGGCGGGAGGGCGGCCGATCTCGCCGCGTTCTCGAGCGGCGGCTGCGCTCGACCACCTCCTATGGCGCGTCGTCTTCGGTGGGGTTCATCGCCGCTCCGAGCCCGCTGTCGTAGGCGTCGCGTTCGGTCACCTCGCGGAGCCGCTGCTCGAGGCGCGTCTCGAGTTCCTGCCGGCGGTCCGCGTCGACGTCTGGTTCGCCCGCGAGTTCACGAACATCGTCGCGAGCCGCTTGCAACACGGCGACGGCGTCCTCTGTCTCGAGGTCGGCAGCGCAATCGAGCGCGCGTTCGACGGTCGCGAGCGTGGGCTCGGTCATAGCGGCGGTTCACGGGGAACCGGGATCAACGGCGGGCCAGAACACGCCACGTCCGAGCGGAGGTTCCATTAACTGGAACGATTCACACACCGATCGCACAGCCGCCGCGCGATCGGGTGTGCAGTGACTTTCAGTGGCTACTATACCTAACCCCCCGACGCTCCGGTATGGCCCATCCTGCCCTCATCGCACACCGTGGCTACGCCGGCATCGCACCCGAAAACACCGTCGAAGCAGCCACACGCGCGGCCGCCCACAACGAGACCGCGATGCTCGAGATCGACGTTCAGCCGGCCGCCTGCGGTACCCCGGTGGTAATCCACGACGAGCGCCTCGATGGGAGCCGCAACGGTCGCCCATTGACGGACGCTACCGGACTCGTCTGGGAGACACCGCTCGAGAAACTGCAGGAGACGCACGTGCTGGGAACCGACGCGACGGTGCCGACGCTGGCCGAGTTCTTCGCGGCCGTCCCCGAAACGGTCGGCGTCAACGTCGAACTGAAGAATCCTGGGACGACGGAACTGCGCGTCGGTGAGTCACTCTCGCCGGCTGACCGCGACCAGCGCCGCGAGGTGTGGCAGCCGTTCGTCGAGCGTGTCGTCGCCGACTGTGCGACCTTCGGCGGCGACCTGCTGTTCTCGTCGTTCTGTGAGGGTGCGATCGCAGCGCTCCGAGCGGTCGCCGACTACCCTGTGGCACCGCTGGTGTGGGACGACCTCGAGGCGGGTCTCGAGATCGCACGGCGCTACGATTGTGAGGCGATCCACCCGCCACGGAACGCGATCGCCGGGACGCACCTGGCCGAGACGGCATATGCCGGCTTTCCCGCAGCCGAACCCGCGATCGACGTCCTCGAGGTAGCCCACGCGGAGGGGCGTGCGGTCAACGTCTGGACAGCGACGAACTGGGTGCAGTTCGACGCGCTCGCGGCGGCCGGGGTCGACGGCATCGTCGCCGACTATCCCGGGTTGGCTCGGGACTCGAGTGACTAGTGGTTCGTCACGCCTGGCGTTGCGGGTCGAACCGATCGCGGTTCTCTGGTTCGACTCGCACGTCGACGCGTGACGGAGTACTAGATCGATCCGGTTGGGACCGCAGCTTGCATCCATCGTTGCTCGAGTCACGATGGAAACTCGTCTCCTGGTCGGATTGCCACTGCGTGGTTCGGTCGATAAGTAGTGCCTGCAGATGCGTCGTGTACCTTGATATATGCTATCGTGGTAAGACGGCGAGTATGAATCTCTGTCGCGTACCGAGGTGCTGTCTCGGCCGGTGTTTCGAACCGCTTCGTCACAGCGTCTCCGACGTGACGATGGCTGTGTGGGGCGCTACCCGGATTGTGGGGGTGGTGACCGATGAGTGAGTTCCCGCCGCGAACGACGATCAAGCGCTGGCTGGTGACGACGAATCACAAGGACGTTGGGATTCTCTACTTGTTTACTGCGCTGTTCCTGCTTGTCGCCGGTGGCGTCCTCGCGTTGCTGTTCCGGATCCACCTGTGGGAAGCGGGCGGGATCGGCTTCCTGACGAACACGCAGTACAATCAGGCGGTGTCGGTCCACGGGCTCTTGATGGTGTTCTGGTTTATTTCGCCGCTTGGCTTCGCATTTGCGAACTATGTCGTCCCCTTACAGATCGGGGCGAAAGACCTCGCTTTTCCCCGGCTAAACGCGCTGAGTTACTGGTTTTATCTCTTTTCCGGAATTCTCATCTTGCTGTCCTTTTTCCAGGGGACCACGTGGGCTAACGGCTGGTACATGTACGCCCCGCTGAACGTCCCGATCTACAATCCCGGCTACACGCTGACGATGGGTGGGAACACGACGATCCTCGCGTTGACCCTGTTCGTCATGTCGGTCACCCTCGGCTCGGTGAATTTCTTGACGACGATCCACTGCTGTCGCGCCGAGGGGATGGGTCTCTGGAACATGCCGCTGTTTACCTGGGGGACGCTGCTGACCGTCTGGATGATGTTGTTTGCCTTCGCGGCGCTGCTTGCCGCGCTTATTCTCATGCTCTCCGATCGGCTCTTTCTCACTCAGTATCTTTCCTCGACGGCCGATGGCTCGAGCCTGCTGTGGGCGCACATCTTCTGGTTTTTCGGCCATCCGGAGGTCTATATCGTCTTCTTCCCCGCGCTGGGGATCATGTTCGAAGTCGTCCAGACCTTTACCGGTCGCCGGCTGGTCGGTCGCAAGTGGGTCATCATCGCGATGGTGCTGGTCGCGATTCAGTCGTTTTTGGTCTGGATGCACCACATGTTCCTGACGACGATCAACCTCCCGATCAAGACGCTGTTTATGGCGACGACGATCGGGATCTCGTTACCCTTCGATCTGATGGTCTTTTCGATGATCTATACGATGGTCAAAGGTCGAGTGCGGTTTACGACGCCGTTCCTGTTTGTCCTCGGCGCGCTCCTGTTGTTCATCCTCGGCGGGATCACCGGCGTCTTCCTCGGTGCGGTCGTCCTCGACTACGAGCTTCGGGGCACCTACTGGGTCGTCGCCCACTTCCACTACGTGATGGTCTCCGGTGTCACCGCGCTGATCGGTGGCCTCTACTACTGGTGGCCGAAGATCACCGGGAAGATGTACGACGAACGGCTGGGGAAGCTCAGCTTCGCCATCTACTTCGTCGGCTTCAACCTGCTGTACTTCCCGATGTTTCTGGCCTGGGAGACGCCCCGCCGGGTCTTCCACTACAACGAAGGCGCACAGCTCTACCAGCAGCTCGCGACCGTCGGCGCGTTCGTCCTCGCCCTGTCGATCCTGCTGGTCTTCATCACGCTCGCACAGAGCATCCGCTCGGGACCGGACGCACCCGACAATCCATGGCAGTTTGCACGCACTGCCGAGTGGGCGACGACTTCGCCCCCGCCGCTGGAAAACTGGCCCAATCGGCCCAGCTACGCCAGCGGAAGCCTCGAGTTCGTCGACGACACGCCCGCGACCGATGGCGGTGCGGTTGCCCACGGCCGGGCGGGACAGGCCGAATCGCTCGAGACCGAACACGAGGATCACGCGAGTATCTGGCCGTTCGGGATCGGGATCGGGATGTTCGTTACCTTCCTCGGACTGTCGGGGTTGACTCCCTTCGTCGCCGAGTTCGCAACCGCACGCGGGGCGGAATTCGCCGGGTTCCCTCCACCGAGTGGGCCGAATATTCTCTATCCCGTGCTTTCGGTCGTCGGCGTCGGCATCCTCGGATACACGCTCTTCGAGTACGGCCGCGAGCAGTTCCACGCACCGGAGATGGAGATCGCCGAACGCTGGCCGTTCGAGGGCGTCGACACGACCAAGATGGGTGTCTGGTTCTTCCTCGCGTCGGACGTCGTCGTCTTCGGAGCCGTCATCGGCGGCTACGTCTTCATGCGACTCAGCACGGGCTGGGGCCAGATCGAACCCGTTCCACCATCTGCGATCGTCGGACTGGTCAACACCTACGTGCTGTTGACCTCGAGTTTCACGGTCGTTCTCGCGTTGACCATGGCCGAACGCGGAAACAAACGCGGCCTGCTGGCGTCGATGGGCGCGACGCTGGCACTCGGGCTCACGTTCCTCGCGGTCAAGGGCTATGAGTGGAGTCAGGAGTTCGCCCACGGCATCTACTGGTTTACCGACCTCGAGTATTCGATGTACTTCGTGACGACTGGCCTGCACGCCTTACACGTCATTCTCGGCTTGCTCATCGCCGGGTTCATGGTCTACCGAGTCCTGACCGTCGACGCCTATCTCGAGGACGACCGGCCAGTCGAGTACTTCGGGCTCTACTGGCACTTCGTCGACATCGTCTGGGTGATTCTGTTCCCGCTGTTCTACCTCATGTAGCGCAGGCCCGTTTTTGATTCGACTCGACGCGCGTCGAGTCGTCGGCACTGATGCTTTCATCCGACAGGATGAAGCACTCGGTTACAAGGCGACCGTCGCACAAGAGCCGACCATGCAACTCTCGCGCGTCGTCGATAGACTCGATGAAGAGCTCCGAACCGCAGACTACGCCGACCTCGATGCGAGTGCGAACGGCCTGCAGGTCGGCCCGGACGAAGCCGACATCGAGCACGTGGCGTTCGCCGTCGATGGCGTCCGCGAGACGTTCGAGAATGCGATCGCAGCCGACGCGGACCTGCTGGTCGTCCACCACGGCCTCTCGTGGGGCGGGATCGACCGCGTTACCGGCCAGACCTACGACCGACTCGCGCCGCTGCTCGAGGGCGACCTCGCGCTGTACGTCTCACACCTGCCGCTCGATGGCCACCAAGAACTGGGCAACGCTGCCGGTGTCGCCGATGTGCTCGAACTCGAGGATCGCACGCCGTTCGGCGAACTCGGTCCCGAATACATCGGCCAGCGCGGGACGGCAGCCGACCCCTACAGCCCCGACGAGTTACGCGAGCACCTCGAGGCCGCCCTCGACACTGGCGGCCGGCCCGTTCCAGTGCTCGATTTCGGCCCCGACGAGATCGAGGACGTGGCGATCGTCACCGGCAGCGGGACCGACTGGCTCGACGAGGCTGTCGAAGCTGGCGCGGACGCGCTCGTGACCGGCGAAGGGAAAGGGAAAGTCTACCACGAAGCCAAGGAAGCTGGGATTCACGTCTTCCTTGCAGGCCACTACGCGACCGAGACGTTCGGCGTGCGCTCGCTGCAGGAGATCGTTGAGGAGTGGGGGCTCGAGACGACGTATCTCGACGTGCCGACGGGACTGTAGTCACTCCCAGCAGGGAGTACAGAGAATCCATATATCGAAGCAAATCCCGATACATCTAGCCCTTGCCAAGAATTGCATGCAAGATGTAGAGATGGGTTCAGCACACGGATTACTCATCAGGGACTCGATCAATTCCGTCGTGGCGGTCGTGGATCGACACGCGTCCGTGTCCCAGTGTCGAGGCCTTCTCCTCAAGTTGGTGGACGAGTTCCGCGCTGGGTTGTCCATACACGTCGATGGCATCGAGATCAATGAACTCGCCGATCGGGGGGAACTCGGGACCCGCAACCTCCATGTGATACGCTAATGATGCAGAATCGGCGTGCGTGTGCACGACGGTCATTCGGGTGCCGTCCTCACTGAAGTAAACGTCGTACGACAGGATGTCGGGTTCGTTGGCGTCGACGAACTCCACCAGGTCGGTCATCGCTCCCTTGAGTTCGTCCAGTTTCCCGTCACGAACCGCTGATCGGTCTACGTAGACAATCATTTCAGATTCCTCGGCTCTCCATACGTCGTCTGTCAATGTGGGTGTTTCCCACACAACATTGGTTTCTATGAACCCGCAGGATACGCGCCTTGTATCTTGCACGGGTCCAAGAACATCTATCACAATTGGCATGGGTCCTGATGGTCAGTACGCATTGTGGGTGAGCGATTCTATGACTCTCTCGAGGCGACGGAACAGAGTGAACCGCGACGTTCAAACCGGTGGCTCGCGCATGCGAAAACATGAGCGACGAGCACGATCACGACAGTGACGCCGCCGATGGCGACGCGGACGGCCACCACGAGCCTGAGCGTGAGACCTTTTCGCACGATCCGATCGGCCACGCCGAAGTCCGGGCCGGGATGACGGTCGGCGAACTCGCCGACGAGTATGGCAATGCTGGCGTCGGCGCGGCGAACCTCCACGAGGCCGTCGACATCACCGAAGCGATGTTCGACGACGACGTGACCGTCTTCTTCAGCCTCGCGGGCGCGATGGTGCCGACCGGTATGCGTGCGATCGTCGCCGACCTGATCCGTGACGGTTACATCGACGTGCTGGTCACGACGGGGGCGAATCTCACCCACGACTCGATCGAGGCCATCGGCGGCAAACACCACCACGGCGAGGTGACTGCCGAGGGCAAAACCGAACGCGAACACGACGAGCAACTGCGCGACGAGGGCGTCGACCGCATCTACAACGTCTATCTTCCACAGGAGTTTTTCGCGACGTTCGAATCGCACCTGCGCGATGAGGTCTTCCCGACCCTCAAGGCGGAAGGCGTCGTCTCGATCCAGCGGCTCACCGAGGAACTCGGCCGGGCCAACGCCGACGTGAACGAGCGCGACGACGTCCACGAAGATCCCGGCATCGCCGCTGCAGCCTACGAAAACGACGTACCGATCTACTGTCCCGCCGTCCAGGACTCCGTGCTGGGCCTGCAGGCGTGGATGTACTCCCAGACGTCCGATTTCTCGCTGGACGCGCTGGCTGACATGACGCCGCTGACGGACATCGCCTACCATGCCGACGAGGCCGCCGCGTTCGTCGTCGGCGGCGGCGTCCCGAAGAACTTCACCCTCCAGACGATGCTCGTCTCGCCCGACGCCTACGACTACGCCGTCCAACTGACGATGGATCCCCAACAGACTGGCGGCCTTTCCGGTGCGACCTTAGATGAGGCCCGCTCGTGGGGCAAACTCGAGAAAGACGCCGAGAACGTCTCGGTCTATGCCGACGCGACGATTACGCTTCCGCTCGTCGTCGCGGCCGCGCGCGAACGACTCGAGAACTGAAGCGAGCGCAGTCGGTCGAGCGTTACTCGATCTCGTCGTCGTAGGTCCGGTAGGTCGCCGAGCCGATCTCGATCCGGACCAGCGTGTTCTCGGCGTAGGCATCGGGGCCCGCCCCGTACTTCTCGTTGATCCGGCGGCGGGCGGCAGCTGTCTCAGCCTCGTCGTCGATTACCGTCGCCGTGCCGAGCAGCGACACCATCCAGCGTGCCTGTCCTGCCTCGTCGTGCTGGATCGAGAGGGAAACGCGTGGGTTTTGCCTGATGTTCGCCAGCTTTCGGCCCGTCGTCACGATTTCGACGACCCCGTCGGCGTACCGATACCAGACCGGCGCGACGTGGGGCCGTCCCTCGACGCAGGTTCCCAGGTGGGCCATCAGCGGCTCGCGCTCGAGCAATCGTTCTGCCTCCGGTGGAACGGTTGACACAGTGGGATCGTCGACGGTGACCGAGAAAAGCGTCAGCCCTGACTGTCCGGAACCTCGGCTCGCGAGACGCCCTGGAAAATAGTCGGCCTCGTTTCGCGCCGGTCCCACGAAACCGACGTCCGTCACGGCGGCAGCGACTCGCTCGTCACGGCTATCGATACGCGAGGCATCACTGGCACGTATTCCCAAGCTGTCGATATAGTAGCCGGTCACTGCCGTTTTCGATCGTGCCCATCACATCGATTCCAGTCGGCCACCTCCCAGTCCCGAGCGCGGCTCGATGGCTGTCCTGACAGTGACATCTTCTACCATGGCAATTGCTTTCTGACACCATTTGCTCGAGATGAGGTTTATCATGAACTTTTATAACCATGGAGGCGGTATGAGGGTGTACAGATGTCGGTCGTACACGTAGCAGCCTGAGTTCATTGCCGACCAGTACCGATTTCGACGACATTACCACCCGACCGACATGCACACAGAATACCTGACCCGATCCGAGCCCGAGCCCGAACCCGAACCGACGACCGACCGAACGCGAGCGACACCCGCGAGCACGACAACGACCCCGCTCGAGGACCCGCGAACGGCGACTGACCGCGCCCCCCGGATGTTTTCCTATCGGAACCGGGCGCGACTCGAGAACCTGGTCGACGAGTGGAACGCGGCGTTTGCGCCTGGAACCACGGACGAAGCGGCGTAAGGAAGACCTGTTCTGTCGAATCCAAACCGTCTTTGGAGCGACGGCACTACGTTCGCCTGGCCGATGACGATGCACCCGCTCCGAGCCGGACTCGGCATCCGGTCGTGACGAGCCCTATGAGTGCTGAGGCCATCGCCTTACTCGCCCATCTGATCGTCGCCGTCTCGTTGTCCGCTTCTCAAGAGGCGTCGATTCACACCACTTGCCTACATAAACCGGGACCAAACCGAGTGCTGCTCGACGTCGTTGAGGATCGATCGCAGCTCCTCGAGATCCACGCCGTCGGAAGGTGGTGACTCGGCCCTCGAGTCGCGCCTGTGCTCGCGATCGGACTCGACGAACGACTCGAGGTCGAGGTCGTCGATCATCGCCGGCGAGGAAATCGACGCGATGAGGCGCAGAATCGACCGGTTCACTTCTTTCATCGCGCGGCGCAGCTGACGAAGACCCGAGAGCCGCTGTCGGGTCTCCGCCGGGAGATCCGCTTCGGAAACGGACGTGTCCGGTTCGATGTCTAGTTCGGAGGGGTCGATGACGATGTGGACGTTCCCGATATCGTCGAAGTGAATGCGCTCTCTGTGCTGTCGCAGCCGATTGATCCGGTCGATCGTATCATACACCTCGAGCAGCGACCGGCGAACGTCGGGCGAGAGTCGAAGGAACATGCCAGTGTGCTTTACTTGGTCAAACGCCGTCGTCGAGAGGGAACTCGGAAACGAGACGACGTATCTGATCTCCAGTCTCGTTCCCGGAGGAACTTCGATCGGCAGGTCAACCTGCTGGCGCTGCAAGTCGCCCGTGAGGAGCGTGGCGAGATCCCGCATTCGTTCGGTGTTTTGCTCGAGTTCGGTCTGGATCGCCCGCAGCGACTGAATTTCCTGCCACTGATTCCGCAAGTAGAACGTGAGGAAGACGGCGAATAGCGCGGTGACGCCACCAGCGAGAATCGAGATCACGGCCTCCGTCTCCACCATGTACTGTGCAATCGTGAGCAGTGTACAAATGCTGCGTGGGCGGTCGTAGGCGTCCCACGCTCGTGCGGGCGGCAGCTACATGGCGCTTGCGCTGGTCTCACACACATGGTCACGGAACGGTATCGATTCGAGTGTCGTGACGTTGCGGATTGCGACGTGGTCGTCTACAGCGAGTTCGAGGAGTCGATATACGAGGCCGCACGGTCTCATCTGAAGGACGTCCACGGGCGTGACGTCTCCGACGAAGACATCGAACCGTACATCGAAACGCTCTGACACGGGTTGTTGCCCTGAGTTCCCGGCGCACTCGCATGGTGGGCTGTGAGTGGTCCGAAACCCACTGACAGCAGTCCGTATGATCCTGCCAGCACATCACGGCCGGTCGCAGGTCACGTTCTATTACGATCGCTGTCGGACGTGAACACGGAGCAATGATAGGGCCCGCGTTCGGAAACAGTGCGAGTGCGTCAGCCTCGGCCGACGCCTCGATGCTGATCGATCGACACTTGCCCGAGTTCGACGTCACGGTGGTCCGACACGCCGTCGTGGACGCCGATCCCGAGACGACCTACGACGCAATGCTCACCGCTGATCTGCTGGATACCGGGCCGATCGTCCGCGCCCTTGGGCGCTTGCGAACCGCCCCGATGGTGGTGTCACAGCGTCTCCGGGGTGTCTCCGGGGAACCGGAACCCGACCAGCTTCGGTTCGTCGACGTGCCGAAGACCGACGAGTGGCTGCACCTCGAGGACGCGCCAGGCGAGGAGTTCGTCTTCGGTGCAGTCGGAAAGTTCTGGCAGCCGGCGATCGAGTGGCGACAGATCGAGCCGGACGCGTTTGCAGCCTTCGACGAGCCGGGCTATGCGAAACTCGCGATCAGTCTCTCCGTCCGATCGGACGGCGAGGGGCGGACGCTGCTGTCCTACGAGGCACGCACAGCGACGACCGACGACCGCGCCCGCCGTAACTTCCGGTGGTACTGGCGGATCATCGGCCCGTTCGCAGGTTACCTGATGTCGCGCTCCCTCGAGCGCATCAAAGCTGATGCGGAGAGACAGGCGAGTCGGGAACCGACGGAGCCCAGTGCCGACGTGGAGAATCGCGACCGTTCGAACGGGCCAAGCAGCCGACGAATCGCAACGGCCATGCTCGTCCTCGTGGCCACGTACCACTTCGGGGTTCGGCCCTGGCACCGTCGCTGGGGAGTCCCTGCAAGCGAAGTCCAAGCACCCCTGCCCGGTGACGATCTGCTCCCGGACGCGACGGATCAGGTCACCCATGCGGTCGAGGTCGATGCCCCCGCTGAGGCGGTCTGGCCGTGGCTTGTCCAGATCGGTCAGGGACGCGGCGGCTTCTACAGCTACGACTGGCTCGAGAACGCCGTCGGTGCCGACATTCACACTGTCGATCGAATCGTACCGGAACTCCAGGTCCTCGAGGAGGGTGACACCATCAGGCTGGCACCCGAAGACTATCCCGGCTCGTCACCCGAATCTGTGCCGACAGTCGCGCGTCTCGACCCCGAGCGAGCGCTCGTCCTCAGACCACCCGGCGAATCGCCGGCGTGGACGTGGGCGTTCGTCCTCGAGCCGATCGACGAGGATACGACGCGGCTGTTCGCACGCATGCGATCGAAGCCGCGACAGTCGTCGATCGGCCCGTTCTCGGAGGGGTCGCCGCTTCGCGCGATCACCAACTACCTCTTCTGGGAGCCAGCGCACTTCGTCATGGAACGGAAGATGCTCACGGGGATCAAGCGGCGTGCCGAACAGGCGAAACAGGTAGATTCGTTCTCGACAGCGTGAACGAGCGGATGACTATCCACGAGTTCGGCGCGGCCAGTCGACTGCTGTTCACTCGCCAAACTGCTCGCATCGTACACCGGATGTGCTACGCCTGTGGCGAGCGAAACGTTCGGATGGTATCTCGCTTGCCGGACGTGGCGTCGACCTCGACGCAGCCCAGCTCGGTAAACACACGGTTCCAGTCGCGGTGGTATAGCGGGAAGTCGTCGTTGACGTAGCTCACGTCGGGGTCCGATTCCTGTGACCGATCATCCTCGCCTTCGTTTTCGATCGTAATGAGGAGGTCGCCACTGATTCGAGCCAGGTCCTCGAACACCCACTCGACGTCCGGGTGGAGGTGTTGCAGCGTCTCGACCGAGTAGACGACGTCGAACTGGTTGTCATCGAACTCGCCAACGACGGCTTCGATCGAGTCGTGATAGAACGTTCCGTCGGCGGCAAGCTCGGGGTACGCCTCTGCCATGACGTCGAACGCGTCGTCGTTGACATCGATTCCTGATAGGGTTTCGAAGCCATCGTCGTGGAGATGCGCGAGGTGACGGCCTGAACTACAGCCCACCTCGAGAATAGATGCGTCTCGGCCGACGAGCCGATCGAGAATACTGCGGATCGTCTCACTCGTCTCGTCAGGCCCGTAGTAGGCGTAATATTCCGGTGAGTATTCGCCGGACCGGTCTGCCCACTGGCGACGGACCGTTGTAGAATTCACGTGTACTACTGCCGACGAACACGTAAAGTCTAGGTGGTCTCTCTCGTCCTTTTTCATCCATCAACGTCGGATTCACGCCGACACGCCATCCATCGGGGTCGTCATTTCGTCTTGTCGAGAGCGCCAACCCGCGACGCACGCTCTCGGATCCCCGTCACGCGGAGGACCGTCGGCATCAGCAACCCCTGGACGAGCGCACCGGTTATCGCGACGCCGAAGACCACCGCTTGAATGAATTCGCGGCGCGGCAGCCCTGCAGGCAGCCCGAGCGTCAGTGCGATTGGGACAACGGTGTGTAATCCACCCCAGACGAGCATGTGTTGATAGCTCCCCGGCGTCTTCGTCGTGGCAATCGCGTTCATAGTGCCGACTAAACTGTAGACGACCACCGCCCGCACGAGCAAGACGAGGACGGCAGCAACGAGGATGAACTCCAGCCGTCTGACCAGACTGTCGATCGGGACCTGTGCGCCGATGAGGACGTAGACCAGCGTCGAGATGAGAAACGCGCCGCCTTCCCAGGTGTCGCGGACGAACTCGAGAATGTCGGGATCGATCTCGATCCCCTCGCTTGCGGTCGTCTCGATAAACAGGCCCGCGCCTACCGTTGCGAGGATGCCGCTGACACCGACCACACTCGTGGCGAGGACGTAACTCCCGTATGCCACCAGGACGGTACTGAGGAGGATCGCCATGCGTTCGGGAACGCGACGGATGAACTGCGTGGCGGTGTATCCGAGGACGGCCCCGATGAGGAAGCCGCCGACGCCGACGACGATGAGATCGATTACGACTGTGGTGGCGATCTCGGAGCCGCCCGTCGGCGTTGGGCGCTCAGCGACGAGCACGAGTAGGACGTTCACGATAACGACCGCAACCCCATCGTTAAACAGGCTCTCGCTGTCAATGATGACCGACAGCCGCTCCGGCGCGTCGATCTCTTCGAACAGCGAGAGGACGGCGACCGGATCCGTCGGCACGACGATCCCAGCCAGCAACAGCGCAATCAGTACCGGGAGTCCGAACACTGCAGCCGTCGCCGCGCCGAGCAGTGCGACCGCCAGCGGAATCCCGACCACGACTAAGACGAGCGGCACGACGATGTTCTCGCGCAACACCCTGCGATTCAGTTCGATCGCCCCGTTGAACAGGATCAGCGGGAGCACGAGAGACATGATCACGTCGTGAGAGAGCCAAAGCCCGACGTCGATGGGGAGGATCGAAATCCCCACCCCGATCAGAATCAGGAGAATCGAGTACGGAATCTCGAGCCAGACGTCGACGACGACCCTGATCGCCAGTGCGAGGACAAGCAGTGCGAGGACGCGATACAAAAACTCGAGCGCCGCACTCATCACTGCACTCCTCCACGCGGACGGGATAATACCCGGTGGATACACAGCCGTGGTAGTCCGTCGTAACTGAGTGTTTCGTTGTCAGCAGTGACGTGACCATGTGACTGGCGAGTGACGCCCGTCGGTGAATTCATGCCGCAAGTTTCTCGAGACGGCTGCCGCTCATCGATCCGAGGGTCTACATGGTTCGCTCCCGGAGACTCCTATCGAATGTCGGCCGAACCGTCGTACCGGAACCGCGATCGTCGGGAACTCGTTCGGTTCTATCTGCTCGATCACCGGACGCCGCTGGGAAAAGCGATCGACATCGCGCTGTTCGCTTTGAATTTCGCGTTCGTCGCCATCTTCGTCGCCGAAACCTACGCCCTCTCGGCTGACCTCCGGACGACGCTCTGGCACCTCGAGGTCGGGATCGCCGTCGTCTTTCTGGTGGAGTACGTTTTGCGACTGTACGGCGCTGCGGATCGCCTCGCGGAGTTCGCCAACCCCTACACCGTCGCCGACCTGCTCTCGATTTTGCCAACGTTCCTCGTGCTGTTTTTACCGGGGGTGACGATCGTCAACGTCGGGTTCCTCCGTGCGGTCCGGGTCGTTCGTGCGCTCCGGTTCTATCGGTTCACGCAAGACGCGGAGTTCTTCTTTGGAACGATCTCCGACAATGCCTTGCGCGCGCTGAAGTTGCTGTTGACGGTGCTGGTTTTGCTGTTCGTTTCCGCTGGCCTATTCTACAGCGCCGAACGCGCGGTCAATCCGGATGTTACCACGTTCGGTGACGCCTTTTATTACGTCGTGGTCGCGCTATCGACGGTCGGGTTCGGTGATATCGTTCCGGTCACGGCCGCCGGCCGGTGGGTCACGGTGGCGGCGATTCTGGTCGGCATCATTGTCATCCCGTGGCAGGCAAGCAAGATCGTCCGTGAGTGGAGCCGCAGGGACAAAGTCGACGTCACGTGTCCGAACTGTGGGCTGTCGTCTCACGACCGGGACGCCTCCCACTGCAAAGCCTGTGGCCACGTCATCTATCAGGACGACGACTCGAGCGAGTGACCCATCACGGAGACAAGCAACGCACACGCGGTAGGTATTCGTGGTACGTCGACTGTCGATATCGTGTTGGGATACGTACCGAGACACTGGGTTCGAAACGGCAGTGGACGCACGACTATCCACTGCTGAAGTCGTCGGCTGCGTTGATAATCAGTCGAACTGATCAATTCATCGGCCGATAGCGACGCTCTCTGTACGATTTCGGCGCTAAGCTTACAGTCGTCGATTCCGATATAGACAGTTGTCGAAAACCAGGAGGAAAAAATATGAGTTATAGGTCTGGAGTCGAGCGTATGCAGTACCGACCCACACAACCCAATAATGTCTGGTAAATACGACCTAGTTATCGTCGGCGGCGGTATCAGTGGCGCATCCCTTCTGTACACGACCGCAAAGTTCACTGATATCGACTCGATCGCACTGATCGAGAAGGAATCGGAGATCGCAGCGATCAACTCCCACCACACCAACAACTCCCAGACTCTCCACTTCGGAGACATCGAGACCAACTACACGCTCGAGAAGGCCGAAGAGGTCAAAGAGGCTGCGGAGCTTCTCGCGGGCTATCTCGAGAACCACGACCCCGACCGAGAGATGCACTCCAAGCGCAGCAAGATGGTCCTCGGGGTTGGCGACGAAGAGGTCGCAGAACTCGAGGAGCGATACGAGGACGAGGGCTTCGGCGACCTCTTCCCGAAACTCCGGCCGATCGGCCGCGAGGAGATCGCCGAACTCGAGCCGAAGGTCGTCGAGGGCCGCGACCCCAACAAGGAGATGCTCGCCCTGCAGACGCCCGACGGCTACGTCGTCGACTACGGCGAGACGTCGAAGTCGTTCGTCGACGAAGCGCGCGAGGAGGCAACCGTCGACGTCTACACCGGCACGGAAGTCACAGACATCACGCCGACGCTCGACGGCTACACGATCGAAACCGACCACGGTCGCTTCGACTGTGACGCCACCGTCGTTGCCGCCGGCTCGCACAGCCTGCAGATGGCGAAGGAACTCGGCTACGGGCAGGACAAGGTCTTGCTCCCCATCGCCGGGAGCTTCTTCCTTGCGGACACCGACGACGGCCTCCTGAACGGGAAGGTCTACACGCTCCAGATGAAGAAGCTGCCCTTCGCGGCCGTCCACGGCGACGCGGACGTCCACGACGGCAGTATCACCCGATTCGGGCCGACCGCAAAGCTCGTCCCGACGCTCGAGCGCGGCCGCATCTCGACGGTGAAAGACTTCCTCGACGTGTTCGGCCTGAACGCATCGGCGTTCCTCAGTTACGCCAACATCCTTTCGGACCGCATCCTGCTGCCGTACGTCCTTCGGAACCTCCTCTATGACATCCCCGAGGTCGGCCGGAAGCAGTTCCTGCCGCACGTCCAGAAGGTCGTTCCGACCGTCGAACTCGAGGACATCGAGCGCGCGAAAGGCTACGGTGGCGTCCGCCCACAGATCGTCGACACGAAGAACAAGTCCCTCGACATGGGCGAGGCCAAGATCGTCGGCGACGACATCATCTTCAACATCACGCCGTCGCCAGGTGCCTCGACGTGTCTCAAAAACGCCATGCGCGACACGCACACGCTGCTTGACTTCCTCGGCGACGACTACGAGTTCGACGAGGAAGCCTTCCG
Organism: Natrinema hispanicum; assembly: GCF_004217335.1. Taxonomy (GTDB): domain Archaea; phylum Halobacteriota; class Halobacteria; order Halobacteriales; family Natrialbaceae; genus Natrinema; species Natrinema hispanicum. The sequence goes on along the minus strand of NZ_SHMP01000003.1, from coordinate 458,321 downwards.
CGAGGAAACGATCGGTCACTTCCCGCGTGCTGACGACTCCGACGACCCGAAAGTGGTCGCACCGAGCGCTGACGACGACTGATCGGCCAGCGCGGTCCCGTCCGTTTCAGTTTCGTTCGCGGGACTCGATCGTCCCACACTCCGATTTTCTCTCCCACCGCTAGGCCGTGTCCTCGCTCGAGTCAGCCATGCGCTCGCTGTAATCCCAGCTGTAGATTTCGTGGGGATCGATCCGAATCCGGATTTCCTCGCGGTCGTCGTCGAGCAACCACGTTGCGAGCGCCGAGTCGGTCCCGCCGAGATACCGCTCGAGGAGCGCCCGCAGGACCGTCTTGTCGGTATCGGGCGCGAGGGTGGCGGTTCCGTTCCCCCTCACGCCGCGATAGGGGACGTCGTTGGTCGAGACCTCGAAGGCGACTGCCGGATCGTTCCGGAGGAAGCGAACGAGCGCTGCGTTGGCACCGGTCGCACACTCGAGGGTGCCCTCGCGGTAGCGATACCACAGCGTGACGAGCCACAGCGAGCCGTCGGGTCGCTGGGTCGCGAGCCGGATCGGGATCGTCGTCTCCTGGAAGAAGGTCTCGACCTCGGATTCGGACCAGGCTCCGCGGAAGTCAGACACGGGCATACTCGAAACGACACGTCACAGTTGCAAAAAGCTCGACCACGAAAGGGTGACGAGCGCGCTACTCGGCTTTGGGGAGCGTAACCACGAAGACGGCTCCCTCGGGATCGTTGTCTTCGACCCAGATGTCGCCGCCGTAGGCGTCGACCAGCGTCTGGGCCAAGTACAGGCCGAGTCCAGTGCCGGCACTGTCGAGTCCGCGCTTGCCTTTGCCAAAAATCTCGTCTTTTTGTGCGTCGGGAACGCCGGGACCGTTGTCCGCGACGCGAACAGTGACCTCGCTCGCGTCGTCGGACACCGAGACAGTCACCTCGGGAACCGCCTTGTCGTTGTGCTGGACGGCGTTTTTCACCAGGTTTCGGAAGACTGACTCGAGCATTTCGTTTGCCAGCACGGCCGTCTCAGGGAGTGGCCCCGCGACGGAGACATCTGCGTCAGCGTGCTGTGACTGGACGTCTGCAACAACGTCCGTGATGAGGGGACGGAGGCGTATCTGGCGCTGCCCGTCAGCGTTCGCGAGCATCACGTCGGCCATCTCCCGTGCCGTCTTTGTCAACTCGACTGCTTGCGACGTGCTGTCTTGGAGCGTTTCGAGATAGTCCTCGCCGTCGCTGCCCGCCTCGACGTGGTCGGCCAGCAGATCCGCGTAGGCGAGCACGATCTGGAGGTCGTTGCGGATGTCGTGGCGCAACACCTGGTTCAGCGTCTCGAGGTCGTCACGCTGTTTCTCGAGTCGCCGTTCGTACGCCTGGCGTTCGTGCATGTGGCCGTCGAGCGTCCGACACAACTGGTTGAACCCGTGCTCGATGCGTTGCCACTCGTCGGCACCCTCGAGCGTGATGCGCGTCTGATACTCCTGGTTTTCGACCGCTTCGAAGCCGGCTAGCAACGCCTCGAGTTGCGCGAGGTTCCGCCGGTAAACCCACCACCCGAACAGGGCGAGCGTGCCGAGCACGAACACGAGCGCGCTGCCCTGAAGCATGGTGAGTTCGCGGCTCCGTTCCTGTATCGGAACGCGACTCTCACTGACGGCGACCGTCCAGCCGGTCTCCGAGAGCGTCGTCTGGCGTTCCATCAGGTCGGCGTTCGGCGACGGTGCAGCCGTATAGATGCGCTCGCCGGACTGTGACTCGATCGTCAACCCCTGTTCGGCCTCGAGCGTCGACGCAAACTGTGGGAAGAAGTTCCCGTGTTCTAAGTGAAACGCCGCGTTGAGCGTACCAACGCGCGTGCCGTTCTCGGACAGCGGCGTACTGACCGTCAGGATAAGGTTCCCGGATTCGGCTTCGATCGGCTCGCTCACGTAGGTCTCGCCGTCCATCGCACGCCGAAAGTAGGTGCGGTCGCTGAAGTCGTCGCCGACGGCGGCTCTCGGTCTGCCGGAGTCGGCGACGATGGTCGTCATCGTCCCGTTGGCGGCGATGACGGACGCGCCGGCAAACGACGACCGCTCGACGAACGTCTCGAGGGCCCGTCGCTGGGACGTACTCCCGTGGCGTGCCAGTTCTGGGTTCGTCGCTCCGATTTCGGTGGTGCGCTGGAGCGCGGCGAGTTGTCCGTCGAGTTCGGACTGGAGATGCATCGTCGTATGTTCGAGTTCCTCTTGTTCGTGGGTGTAGAGGGCGTCTTTGTGGTGTTGAAAGCCGACGACGACGGAGGCAGAGAGGACCACTGCGATAAGCGCGATGAGGAGAAGAAACAGGCGCTTGGTCTTCATCGAGTGTGTATTCGTCGTTTGGACAGTGAAAGTACTGATTTCGCCCGACAGCTACGTCTTCGACCGGCTCCCAGCAGCCGACTGTCTCACCCGACCCCGAAGACGCGACACCGCGATCCGGATCGTCGCTGCGGACGCCAGTCGATGTTCTTATACCGACACGCTGGGACGGGAGAGAGTACAAGTGGCTGTCAGTAGCATGGTGTCCTGGTGGCGGACGCACGTGGGCGCTCTCGTCGGGGTGGCCGGTGGCGTCGGTGTGCTGTATGCCATCCAGTTGCAGAACTTCCTGCTCTTTCACAGCCTTGTTGAACTGGTCAGCATTCTCATCGCTGCCGTCGTGTTCCTCATTACCTGGAACGCACGCGAAGAGCTCGATCGGTCGTTTCTGGTAATTCTCGGCGTCAGCTATCTGTTCGTCGGCGGCGTGGATCTGCTTCACGTCCTCACGTACAAAGGCATGGGGGTCTTCCCCGGCACTGGTCCGAATCTGCCGACTCAGCTCTGGGTCCTGGGGCGGTATCTCGAGGCAGGCTCGCTTTTGGCTGCAGGAATCGTCGGCCTCGTCGTCGGTGAGCGAGACGACCTCGAGTGGACCGGGAACACGCTGTGTGCGCTAGTGATGGGCTATGCTGCCATCGTCGCCCTCGGACTCGGGTCGATCTTCGTCGTCGACTGGTTCCCACAGATGTACGTCGAGGGGAGTGGCCTGACACGAGTCAAGGTCGCCAGCGAATACGTCGTTATCGCCCTCTTCGCGGCCAGCCTTGGTCTCCTCTATGGCCAACGGGAGACGTTCAACCGGCGTCTTTTCCAGTTTCTCGCCGGCTCGATACTGCTGACGATGGGCGCAGAACTCGCGTTTACGTTCTATGTCGATGTCTACGGGATTTCCAACGCCGTTGGGCACTTCCTCAAGCTCGCCTCGTTCTATCTGATCTACCTGTCTGTCGTGAAGATGGGGATCAAAGAGCCACAGAAGACGCTCTATCGAGCACTGGCAAAGCGCGAAGCCGAGGCTCGCAAATTCAAAAAGGCGGCCGACTACTCGGGCCATGCCGTGTTGATCACGGACCGAGATGGCACCATTCAGTATGTCAACAGCGCGTGGGAGGCGATCACGGGCTACTCGGCAGCCGAAGCCCGCGGGCGGAACCCCCGACTCCTCAACTCCGGCGAGCACGACGAGGCGTTTTACGACGAGCTGTGGTCGACGATTCTCGCGGGGGACGTCTGGGAGGGAGAGATCGTCAACGAGCGTCAAGACGGCGACCGATACGTGATCCACCAAACGATCGCGCCGATCTTCGGCGAGGACGAGACGATCCAAAACTTCGTCGCGATCCACGGCGATATCACCGATCAGAAAGTCTATCAACGACAGCTAGAGAGCGACCTCCACCAGAGCGTCACGCAGCTTCAGGTGCTCGCCCGCGTGCTCCGACACAACATCCGCAACGAGGTGAACGTGATCGCGGGCAACGCCGAGATGATCCAAGAGCTGTCCGACGACACCGACGACATCGCACCGATGGCTGGCCGGATCGTCGACGCGAGCGATCACTTGCTTGCCCAGGCCGACAAGCAACGTGAGATCGTCCAGTTCCTGTCTGCGCCGTCGACGACAACGATACTCGAGCTGTCGGCCGTCGTCGACGATATCGTGAGCCAGCTCGAGCAGCAGTATCCTCGGGCCGATATCACGATCGACATCCCGGCCGACCTCGTGCTCCGTACGCTGCCGGAACTCGAGCAGGCGATCACGGAGGTCGTCGAAAACGCCATCGTTCACACCGAGTGCGGAACGCCTACGGTGACGATCAGCGCTCGTTCCCGGGACCGGATGGTCGAAATCCGGGTCGAAGACAACGGACCGGGGATTCCAGCCGCGGAACGGCAGGTAATCGCGGGGGACGCGGAGATCGACGCGCTCTTACACAGCAACGGCATGGGGCTGTGGCTCGTCGATCATATCGTCATGGAAGCTGGCGGCACGATTCGATTCGAAGACGCACAGTCCCGTGGGAGTATCGTTACACTGACTCTCCCACGAAACGGGACGCTGAGCGACCGGAGCGATTCTTCCACCCCGATTGCCACCACCCGGTGACCCCTCTCTCGTCGCTGTCACACCGTTTTCTCGGCTGACCCATGGTTGCCCTCGAGTGGTGTCGATCCGTCATAGCCGGCTCTCGTCGCTCGAGCGGGCTGCTATCGCGTCTCTCGTGCGTTGTAATTGGCGCTGACTCGACTGCTGTCCCTGTTCTTGTCCGGGCTCGTCGCTTACAGACCCGTTCGTGCTCTCGCTCTCGTTTTTCTGTCCGAGCAGATCCGTTTCGAACGGCTGCTCGTACGAGAGAAACTCGAGTGGAACCGTCCGCTGGACGCCGCCGTAGGAAAGCGTCGCAGTGAAGTCGACCGTCAGGGTCGACCGTTCGTCGTTTCGGAGGTGTGTCACCCACCACTCGTCGAGTTTGGAGTTGTTGATTGCTGCACTGGCCTCGAGCGTTCGAGTGTTGTTGGGCCGTAACACGGTCTGTTGGCCGGCGATGCCCTGCCCGACGACGATCCCGTTGAGTCGGACCGTGTATCGAAGTTCCGTGATCGGCACCGGAACCGGCGTTGGATTGGTCACCGTCGCCGATGCGTCGATCGGCGTTCGGGTGGCGGTGGCGGTGCCCCACTGTGCGTTCGTCTCATCGACGACCAGCAGCGTTTGGCCGGCGACCTGCAATTGCTGACTCTCGTTCGTTTCGAGCGGCTCGAGCAGGTTCGTGTGAACCGTTTGGGTTCGAGCCCACTCCGTCGCCGGGAGCCGGATCCCGGCGTAGTTGACGACGACGTCGGGTTCGACTCGAACCGTCGTTGTCTCGTTTCTGTTGACGTGGGAGGCCCACCACTCGGGGATCTCGTCGTTGTCGAGCCACGTGCTGACGGCGACGGTCTTCTCGTCACCGCCGAGATTGATGCGGTTTTTCTCTCCCGTCGCGACTTCGATATCGTTCATCGAAACCGTATACGAGATGTCCGCTGCGGGGCCGCCGACGCGGAGCAACAGCGTATTATCGACGGTGAGCTGCGTTTCGACTTCAGTCCGGTCGGCCGTAACGGTCCCCCAATCGTTGTCGACCGATTCGACCTGCGGTCGGCCTACTGTGAGGACACCGTAGGCCACAGTTGCGACGATCAGGAAGACGACGAGAAGAACTACTGCTCCCGTTCTGCGACGAACCATCTACCGCAATTTCACTGTCACCGTAATTCCGACATCGCGTTACACATTCAGGCCGTTGAAATCCACCACCCATTCGACCGATCCCGGCAAGATGGATCGTCCTCGTCCCGATTTCTGTTGACTTCTGGGTGCATCTCGATCGGCCGTCTTTCATGCCGACCTGAAATTGGGATGTGAGTAACTATTTTTACGGGTGCCGCCCAAGGCTCGGTAGAGCCATCCGGCTCGCTCATCATGAACGTCGACGAATTTGTTACTGCAAACGAACCGAAAGCTGGCGACGAGACGTTTCAACTCGAGAACTCGACGCTGCTCGATATCGACCTCGACGGAACCGTCATGGCGAAAGCCGGGTCGATGATTGCCTACGACGGAGACATCTCGTTCACGGGGAAATCGTCCGCCGAAGGCGGCATTACGGGATTCATAAAAGAGAAAGCGACGGGAGAGGGAACGCCGGTGATGGAAGCGACCGGGTCCGGCCATCTCTATCTCGCGGATCAGGAAAAGAAGATTCAGCTCCTCGAGCTCGATGCCGGACAGTCGATTTCGGTCAACGGCAACGACGTCCTCGCGTTCGAGTCGAGCGTGAACTACGAAATCCGGACGATCAAGAGCATCGCGGGCTTTTCGGCCGGCGGCATGACCAACGTCTTCCTCGAGGGACCCGGCAGCGTCGCGATCACGACCCACGGCGAGCCACTGGTCTTGCGCCCGCCGGTTCGCACCGATCCCAGCGCGACCGTCGCCTGGAGCGATACGACACCCGGCAGCCACGTCGACAGCGCACTCTCGAATATGATCGGCCAGTCCTCTGATGAGACCTACCAGCTCGAGTTTTCGGGCTCGGAGGGGTTCGTGGTCGTCCAGCCCTTCGAGGAACGCGGGCCACAGCAGTAGCAGGCACGACGGCCACTGCCACGGACTCCTGTCAGTCAGTGCCGGCCGGCCGCGACCGCCCTGCGGGTCCACCGGGACACAGTGACAGTAACCCGGATGACGTGTCGGCCATAGATCGACAATCGTCGGGACAGTAGTACCACTATCGATGCTCTCGATTGGTGCACCGCGCGCTGACACCGCGGCCGTCGTCGTGGCTACGGTTGCCCTCACGTTGCCCCATCTCTTCGCCGGCCGACTCGGCGTCAGCGGCCGGATCCCCCGGAGCCGATGGCTGTCGATCGCCGGCGGCGTCTCGGTCGCGTACGTCTTCGTCCATCTCCTGCCGGACGTTGGGGAAGCTGCGGCAACGCTTGCGGCACACGGAAGCCCAACCGCCTTTGCTGAACACCACGGCTATCTGATCGCTCTGCTCGGCTTCGTCACCTTCTACGGGCTCGAGCGACTCGTCCGACGGTCGAACGCCGACTCGGATCGAACGGGATCAGCTGGCGACGGCATTTTCTGGATCCACGTCAGCTCCTTCGCCGCCTACAACGCGATCGTCGGCTACCTGCTGTGGGATCGCGAACTCGGGAGTCTCCTCTTGTTTTCGGTCGCAATGGCACTGCATTTCTTCGTCACCGACGATGGCCTCCGCGCACACCACGGCCGGACGTACCACCGGCGTGGACGGTGGGTGCTCGCGACGGCGGTAATCGTTGGGGCCGTCGCCGGCTATGCCCTCGAGAACGTCGACCTCCTCATTGCGGTGTTCGTCCCGTTTCTCGCCGGTGGGGTCATCCTCAACGTGATCAAAGAGGAGTTGCCATCTGATCGTGAGAGTCGATTCTGGGCGTTCGCCGTCGGTGCGGCGGGCTACGCTGTGTTGTTGCTGTTCGTTTAATATGCATCCGTTCAAACCGTGCTCGTCGCCGGCAGACTCGAGCGGGAGCGTTTTGTCGGTCCACCGCAATCACTCGCTATGAGACTCCGACGGCCGCGCCGCCCACAGCAGTTTCGGCTCGCGGACTCGGCCCAGCAGACTGTCGGCGGGTTTCTGCTGGCAGGCCCGTTCGTGGTCACTGAGGAGGTTTGGACGCTCGCGGAAAACATGCACGTCCTGCAGGCGCTCGTAATCGTGGCCATCGTCTTCGGGATCGGCTATGCGGCGCTGTATAAGGCGGACACGACCCGCGATGCTGACGACGAACAGGAGGTCGTTGGGGTCCCGCTTCGCTTTATTTCGCTGATGACGGTGACGTTCGGCTCAGTAACTATCCTCGCGCTGTTATTTGGTGCTCCCTCGACCTTCCTCGAGACGGAGTCGGCCGGCAAACTCGCCGAGACGACGTTCAAGGCCGTCAGTGTCGGTTCGGTTTTCAGCGTCGTCGGCGCGGCAACAGCCGACACCATCTTTGCGAAGTAGTGTTGGATTCGTTCGTTGATACACAGCTCTCTGGGCTGCGGTCGTGTTTCCGATTTAGTCGACTGGCTCGAGCGGCTCGGTCAGCGTTGTGATACACGGTTGCGGCCGCTGGTGTTCGCACATCGAAGCGTCCCGAAGCTTGACGGAACTCTCCCACGAAGCACAGCGACGTGACCGATCCTGTCGCTGCCCCGCTTCAACTGTTGGTGTTTCGGGTGGCGATCGCGTTCGGGATCGGCGCGCTCATCGGACTCGAGCGCGAACAAAGCGAATCGGGCGGTACGTTCGCTGGGAGTCGCACGTTTCCGCTGTTCGCACTCTATGGGGCGCTCGTCCAGGCGTTTTTCCCGACGCTGCTTCCGATCGCAGTTGGGACGCTCGTGGTGCCGCTGACGGTGGCGTATCTCGGCAAGATCTGGTTCGAGGGAGACATCGGGCTGACGACGGTGATGGCCGCGTTACTGACCGTCGTCCTGGGAGCACTGACGACCCATTCGGAACGCGGCGCGGTTCTGGCCGTCGCCGTCGGCGGTGTCGTCACAGTTCTGCTCTCTGCAAAGGGACCCATTCATAACTTCGTCGACCGGATTGACGAGGCCGAACGCCGCGCGTCGATCAAGTTCATCCTCGTCGTGTTGGTTGTCTTTCCGCTCCTCCCCGATCGGGAACTCGACGTCGCGCTCGGACTCAATCCACGGTTCATCTGGCTCATGGTCGTGTTCGTCACCGGACTGAGCTTCGCCGCCTACGTTTTGAGTCGGACGATCGGGACGGAACGGGGGATCGCCCTGACCGGTATCCTGGGCGGGTTCGTCTCCTCGACCGCGACGACGGTATCGATGGCCGAACGCGCGAGCGCGGACCGCTCCCTCTCCCAGCTCTGTGCGTTCTCGACGATCGTCGCGTCGATCGTCATGTTTCCGCGGGCACTCATCGAAGTCGCCGTCGTCAACCGGGAGCTGCTGCCAGACGTCGCCGTTCCGCTGTCCGTAATGACGGTTATCGGTGCGTGTATCGCCGCCGTCATCTACTGGCGAGCGACCACGAAGCGAGACGAGGAAGCCAAAACCGACCTCACGAACCCGTTTCAGTTGCGCCCGGCGCTGTTTTTCGGTGCCGTCTTCGCAGCCGTCCTGCTGGTCTCCGAGTCCGCCCACTCCCTGCTCGGTGAATCGGGAGTCTACGCGACCGCGTTCGTCTCCGGCCTCGCCGACGTCGACGCGATCACGCTCACGCTGAGCAGGCTCGCAGCCGACGGAACGATCTCGAACCACGTCGCCGCAACGGGAATCGTCATCGGCGCGATCGCGAACACCATCGTGAAAGCTGGTCTCGCGTGGGTGATTGGGACCCACGAACTCGGTCGCGTCGTGACTGCTGGCCTCGGTGCTGTGTCGGCGATCGGACTCCTCGTCGTCCTGCTCGTCTGAGCGACTCCCCGTCCGGCTACGACTCCGACGTGGCTCGACCGGTTATCGTGTCGAGCTCGAGCTCGAGGATGCGGATCTCGATCTCGTCGATGTTCTCGTCGAAGACGCGAATGGGTGCGAACTGCCGGTTGATCTCGGCCGTATCGAACCGATCGTACTCCGAGTCCGGAATTTCGGAGAGTTGGCCGGTGACCATCACGCTCCAGGACTCGATCTCGCGCGGATCGTCGGTCGCTTCCGTCCCGTAGCAGACGTAACACGCCGTCTCGGTCGCCTCGATGAACGCCTGTTTTCGGCTCCCGTCGGTGACGCCGAGCCGGAAGTAGAGCCCGTCGCTGTCGTAGTAGTGTGCCAGCGGGATGGCGTAACTCTCGTCGTCTTTCGAGAGCGAGAGAACGCCCGTTTCGGCCGTTCGTAGCCGCTCTTCGATCGTCGACTCGTCGATGCCGAACGTGTACGCGTAGTCGATGTGTTTCATCAGCGGGAGAAGGGTAGGAATGAGTACACGGCCGCGGGCTATAGATGTTCGCTCCGCCGTGTCGGTTCCGCACGGCTGTGGCGCTATGGTGGGAGCGGTGCTCTCCTCGAGCGCTAGAGGTACGAACCGTCGTACGATGCCTCGGACCGCTCTGCGTGGGAGTTTCCACAGTCGTTACACTCGAGGTGATCCATGTTGTTCATCGAGACCTCGAGCGAGCCGCAGTTCGCACAGTAGAAGCCGTGCTGTTCGGTGTGGGTGTCATCCTCGTAGGTCGCGAAAAACGGCGCTGCGGTGCCGGACTCTGGCTCGTCGCGGGCGATGTACGCCGTCGTTCCGTCGTCGGTTGTCGTCAGTTGCCCGCTGACCCGTTTCGTTTCAGGAAACTCCTCGTCTGCTGCGTCCTCCCCTGTCGAATCAGGGAGAGTCGCGTCGACGTCCGGCTCCGTGTAGACGTAGTTGACGACCGACTCATCGGCAATCTCGACCCGCCGGTCCCCGTCGTGTTCGAGGCCGAGCCGTTCGACGAAATCGTGGCCCTCCGTGTTGGCCTCGAGCACGGTGACACAGATGTGTTCGGCCCCGCGGTCGCGGAGGGTCTCGGTCGCGGTCTCGTACAGTTCGGTGCCGATGCCTTTCCCTCTGTGTTCCGGATCGACGAACAGCCACCTGACCTCGCCCCAGCCGTCCTTGAGTCGTCCTTCGACGAACCCGGTGATGGTCGTGTCCTCGATTTCCGAACTGGTTTCGGCGACCTGCAGCAGGGTCTCCTCGTCCTCGCGTTTGTCGGTGACGGCCTCATCGGCGAACTGGTCGTCGACCAGCCCGTCGATCTGTGCCGGACTGAGCCTGAACGAGGCCGTCAGCGAACTGTCGACGACCTCGCGAATCCGGTCGGCCGCTGCCGGTGTCGGTTCCCGAATCTCCATAGCGAATGCCCGGCATCGACGCGGATAAGATGGCTGCCGGCGGAGCCATGCGGCCACCCCCTCTGATTCGACTCCTCTCCGTCGGGTTGGTGACACGGTCCAAAAGTGCCGACGCGGCTCGAGCGCCGCTGGAAGCCGAAGACTGGCAGTTTGCCGTCCGCCCACAGATCTCGTGTGACCACCGCCTGAGCCGGATTGCTGTCACGAGCCCTCGGCCACCCGAAGCACGGTCGCGGGTGCGCCGGCACTGACTGACAGCGGTCCGCCTGCAATGACAGTGCGACTCGAGTCAGACCTCGAGACGAGTTACTCCTTGCTGCCGGTGATGACCACCGGCCGATCAGTGTTGAGAATCACTCCCTGAGAGATGCTTCCGAACAGTGCTTTCCCGACGGGCGAGCGCTTCCGACCGCCGAGGACGATCGTGTCGACATCGTGGGCCTCGGCGTGCTCGAGAATGTCCTCTTCGGTGTCGCCGCTGTCTTCGACGATCGTCACGTCGATGCCGGCGTCCTCGAGGGTTTCCGCTGCGCGGCGGACGGCATCGATCTCGGAGGCGGAATCGTGATCCTCAGCTTCCGCCTCGCTTTCCTCCGTGAAGACGAACAGGACGTAGGCCTCAACTGCATCCGCGGCAGTCGGCAACGCCGTGACGTAGTCGACCTGTGCCAGTGCCCGGTTCTCGTTGGTGTCAACAGGAATCAAGACGCGATACATAGACACGTGTTAGCAGTCTTTAACTATAAACCTCGTCCCAACAGGGGGTCTCCTCGCGGTTAGTCCGCGTCGTCGCGCTCTCGCAGGGAGCGCCGTTGGATCTTTCCCGTCGTCGTCGTCGGGAGCGTTTCGACGAACGCGATGTGTTGAGGATACTCGTATTCAGCCAGCCGATCACGGACGAGCGTCCGGATCTCCTCGCGAAGCGCGTCGGGATCGTACTCGTCGCGTGCGGGCTTGACGAACGCTTTGATCGCCTCGCCACGGGTCTCGTCGGGAACACCGACGACACCGACCTGTTCGACGGCGTCGTGGGTCAGAATCGCGTCTTCGACCTCCATCGGCCCAACGCGGTAGCCGCTGGTGAGGATCACGTCGTCGGCCCTGGAAACGAACCACAGGTAGCCGTCCTCATCGCGCTTGACGAGGTCGTCGGTCAGGAACCACCTTCCAGAAGAGCGTTGCTCTTCTGACTCCCCGCGAGCGGAGATGTCGTCGATCTGTTTATTCGCTGTTTTCTCGGGCAGCCCGTGGTACTCGTCGAAGAAGACCCGGCGATCGCCCGGTTTAATCGCGAGTTCACCGGTCTCGCCACGCTCTTTGCGCTCGTGCGTCTCGGGATCGAGCACCGCGACCTCGTAGCCCGGGAAGGGCTTGCCCATGCTGCCCGGCCGCGTGTCGAACCAGGTTTCGGAGTTGCCAACGACGAGGTTGAGTTCCGTCTGGCCGTAGAACTCGTTGATCGCGACGTCGTCGAACGTCGCGTCGACCCACTCGACGACCTCCGAGGTGAGCGGCTCGCCGGCCGAGGCGAACGTCTCGAGCGAGAGATCAAAGCGGGCTTCGGGGTCGTCGACGCCCATCAGCATCCGGAGCGCAGTCGGCGGCATGAACGCCTTCGTCACGTCGTGGCGCTCGAGGAGGTCGTAGACCTCCTGGGGGTCGAACCCATCGCGAGGCCAGCCGACGATCGTACAACCGTGATGCCACGCTGCAAAGAGGGTGCCACCGAGGGCTGCACCCCAGGCCCAGTCGGCTGGCGTCCACAGCGTCGCCTCGCCCTCTGCGAGGCCCTGATCGAAGTAGTTGTACGCCGCGGCGGCCCGCCCGAGCCAGAGCGCGTGGCTGTGCCGGACGCCCTTCGGTGGACCCGTCGAGCCGCTGGTATACATGATCGCCGTCGGCGTCTCGGGCGTCGCATCGTAGACGTCGATTCCCGGCTCGTAGGCGGCGACGAGCTCGTCGAAGGCGTGTGCCTCGCCTGTGACCGAGTCGGCATCGCCGAGTTCGATGACGTGCTCGAGTGCTGGACACTCCTCGCGGATCTCGTCGATCGTCTCCCGGACGCTCGGGTCGACGACGACGGCTGTGGCTTCGCTGTCTGCGAGTCGGTACTGAAGTGCATCACGACCGAACAGTACCGTCAATGGAACCGACACCGCACCGAGTTTCCAGTTCGCGAGGTGGGTCAGCGGGTTCTGCGGTTTCTGTGGAACGACGACGCCAACCCGGTCGCCAGCCGTGACGCCGAGGTCAGCCAGCGCGGCGGCGAGGCGATCTGATCGCTCGTCGAGGTCGTCGAAGGAGTAGGTCTCGAGGCCTCCGTCGGGGTGGTCGTACCGCAGCGCCGTTCGACTCGTGTCCTCGTGTTTTCGAAGGAAGTCGACGGCAGGGTTGTACTCGTCGGGAAGGTCCCACGAAAACTCCTCATGGGCCGTCTCGTACTCGTCGTAAGTCGGCATTACCGTCCAGGTCATGCGGTGGCGTACCGGTGCCAGCACATAGCCTTTTTCGACATGCGCGAACCTCGAGGTGGATCGGGGATCGCGGGCCTCAATCAGCGAGCGCGGTGGCTCATTTCAATCTTCTTCCTCCTCGTCTGCTTCCGCCTCATCGTCGCTTTCTTCCTCGTTTTCGTCCGCTTCTTCCTCCTCGTCTTCGTCGGTCTCACCCGATTCTTCGTCCGCTTCACCTTCGACTTCGACCGTCGCTTCGACTTCGATCGTCAACCCGCTGGCCTCGAGTTCGGCCTCGAACTCGCGTTCGTCTCCGACCTCGATCTCGAGTTCGTTGGAATCCACTTCGACTTCGACCTCGACGTCGACGGTGACTTCAGTGTCGTCCATACCGACTCTTTGCTCGGCCATCCTATAGGAGTACCGCGCGTCGTCGGGAGCCGAACGCGTCTGCCATCGTTGGTGAGCGATCCGGCCCGGAACATATTTTTAGGCTGGCCAAAAACAATAGGTATGGCCGATTCCGTCCGGGTAACGCTCGAGGGAGCCGACGAATCGACGTCGATTCGCATCTACGGCGACGAGGGAGACGTTTCGACCGGCGACGCGACGTTTCGTTTCAGTATCGATGGTGGACACGACGAGGATGAAGACGAGGGTGCCGACAGTTCATTCACGGCCGAAGCAACCGATTGTGACGACCCTCGCCGTATCGCCCCGCTTGCAGATATCCCGACCCATGGAACGCTCAGGTGCGAGGCCCGCTCCGGGAATCGGGGGACGGAGCTGATCCTCCGCCGAGTGGGCGACGACGTGACTGCGTGGCGAAACTCGTGTCCGCACAAACCCGAGGTCAGGCTCGACCCCGGCTCCGGCGCGATCGTCCACGACGAGCAGCTGGTGTGTCACGAACACGGCGCGCGCTTCGAGTGTGGCAACGGCGTCTGTACAGCGGGTCCGTGTCGTGGCGACGCGCTCGACGCCATCGACGTGACCGTCCGTGACGAGAGCGTCTACCTGACCGACGATCGGTTTGAGTCATGCCGGCGACTGGACGATCCGACCGCGTGACGATAGCCGTCCTCTCTCCGACGAGCAATCGTGATCGGGCGTGTCGTCCTACGACTCGAGCCAGCCGGGAACGGCGTTGACCGATTCGAGCACCGCCGTTGCGCCTTCGCGCTCGTACTTTCGTCGCCCCTCATCGCCGGTCAAGCCGCCGGTCAGGACACCGATCCCGTGGTACTCGCGGTCGGAATCGGTCTCGCTTGCGTTGACTGCCGTTCGGATGTCGTCTAACGTGTCACCGACGAACGCAACGCTGGTCACGTCGAACCGCTCTGCGAGGGTCGTCAACGCTTTCGGGTGCGGTTTGCCCTCCTCCCAGTCGTCCATCGTGAACCGACGGTCGACCGGAATCGCGTTGTCGAGTCCGACCCGCTCTAAGGCAATCTCGGCTTCGGCCTCCGGCCGGCCGGTCAGCACACCCACGTCGTATTCCGCGAGCAACCGGTCGCGGGCCTCGCGCTCGAGTAACACCGGTTCGTCGTGGATAAATCCGGGCGTCTCGCGCTCGAGATCCGGCTCGCCGTCCTCGAGGCCGCGATAGAGTTCATCGCCGAGATACAGCTGCTGGAAGACGTCGCGAAGTCGCTCGCGGTCCCACCGGTCGGTTACACGCTGGGTCGCTTGGGCACCGATCGCCTCGCGGACGACGGTCTCGGCGGCCTCGAGTCCGCCGCCTGTAGCGGCGATTTCGTCGGTAAACGTCTCGAGCGACTCGTTATATCCTTCCTCGGTCGCGAGCACGTAGAGTGCAGCGGCGTAGGTGAGCTCCCAGTCGTTGTTGAACCCGCCCGCGTCTTTGAACTCCTGAATGTCGTCCTTGCGGATCGTCCGCCCATAGACTGCGTCGACGGACTCGACGATCGCGCGCCGGTAGGAGTCGGCGACGTCGACGAGCACTCCGTCGATGTCCAAGACGACGGCATCTGCGTTCATACCCGCCCTGACGAGGCGCTGGGAATAAAGGCGGTCGGATTCGCTTGCGGACACAGCGCGGCTCCCCGATCGGGACGAAAAGTACTCCTCGTCTTCGGTTACTCGTTTTCGATCATCACCGCTGTCGCCTTGATCACCGCGTTCACCTCGTCTCCCTCTGCGATTCCGAGGCGGTCTACTGAACTGGTCGTAATCACTGCTGTCACCGTCTGGCCACCCGTTGTCTCGACCGTGACCTCGGCCATGATACCATCCGTCTCGATCGACTGGACGGTTCCATCGAGTCGGTTCCGAGCACTCAATTCCATGCTGACCACCACCAGCACAGCGGTATTATAATCCATCCCGACAGCATCAACGGATGCGATTGCCGGCCCAGAACGGCGGTCACATTGTGACCGGCAGGCCGTTCTCTCAGTGAACCGCTCGAGCGACGTACAGCGTCCCGGACTCGATCGTCTTGCGCTCGACCGGCACTGCGGGCTGGTCTCCGCCGAGGGTCGTAAAGACGAACGCAGCGTCGACCGTCCGTGCGACCTCGAGTGCCGGCCGGTGAAGTTCCGGCGGCAGGTTCCGCGCGTAGATTGCGTCCGCGTCCGCGTAGACCGACGGCTCGGGATCGACGATATCGTCGCGCACGAACGTCACACCCGCTGGCACGTCACGGTCGTAGATGTCCGTTGCGGTGACTGCCACTCCGCGCTCGGCGAGCGCTCGAGCGAGGTCGGGCCGGCGGCCGATCCCGATTTCGACGACTCGCTCGTACGCAGTGAGGTAATCGACTATTGCGTCAGGATTCCGGCGAGAGTCGGCCATGGCGGGACGTTTATGCCACCCGCGGTCATAGCACTTGCTATGCTCGTCGATATCGTGCCGGTCGGAAACGTCTCCGCCGAGGTCAAGCGGGCGGCCTCTTCTGCACTGCGATCGGTCTACGACTGCGACGTGTCGATCAACGATTCGCAGTCAGTTCCAAACGGTGCGTATGACTCCGACCGGAACCAGTACTCCGCCGAGACGTTCATTCAACTGGCCGAGCGCGTCGGCCGCGGCACGAAGAATATCGCGATCACACCCCACGACCTCTTCTATCGGCGTCGAAACTACGTGTTCGGACTCGCGTATCTCGACGGCAGCGGCAGCGTCGTCTCTACCTACCGGCTCCAGACCTCGAGCGACGGCGGCTTCTCGAATCAAAGCGCCGCCGATATCTTCGAGGATCGGGTCCGCAAAGAGATCGTCCACGAGATCGGCCACACCTACGGCCTCGAGCACTGCGACAACAACCGCTGTGTGATGAACTTCTCGCCGACGGTCCGCGAGGTCGACATCAAAGAAGAGAACCTCTGTGGGAGCTGTCAGCGGTTGATTAGTTAACCACGTTCCGCCACTGTTTGTCGGTACGATATCACCACCGCAGCGATCATTGTCTCGCGTCGTCGGTCACCGCTCGAGCAGTCGCGAGACCGCCTCCCGTCCCCGCGCTTGCACTCGCGAGAGCCAGCCAAGCGAGACGGGGCCGACGACCGGCAGCGTCCACCGGGCGTCGGCGGCAGCCTCGAGTGTCGACTGCTCGTACTCGCTGACGAACTCCCACAGGAGGCGACTCGCGTCCGGCCCGTCGGGTGCGGTAAACCGACCGTCGGAACTGCCGCCGGACCACGCATGGCCCATGCCATCGACGAGCCATTCCTCGACGACGAGGGTTCCGGTCGCGTCGCGATACTGGCGTCTGGCATACTCGTACGGGCCGCTTGTGCCGGTCTCCACTCGGTCGGGCTCGATCTCGAGCGTCTCTTCGCCGCCGTCGACTCCGAGATGGCTCGCCCGGAGCGTGCCCTCGGTAAGCTGCCGGGCGTTGGTCACGTCGACGATATCGTCATCGGTCCCGTGGAAGACGATTGTCGGAATCGCACGCGAACGGTCGCCCATCGCCTCGTACGCTTCGATCCCTGCCTCGCGTCCGTCCTGCCTGTCGCCACGATACATCTGTGACAGTGCCGAAAACGCGCTTCCGACGGCGTCGTAGGCAGGTCCGCTGTGAACGCCCGCCGCAGCGAATAGGTCGGCGTATTCGACGATCGCTCGAGCCGCCATCGACCCGCCGGCCGAGAGGCCGGCGACGTACACCCGATCCTCGTCGACGGCAAACTCGGCTGTCACGCTGCGCGTGAGGTCGGCGAGCCAGGCGAGTTCACCGCTCCCGCGTGTGGCCTCCGTGTCGTCGTACCAGTTCCAACACCGGAGCGGGTTTCCAAAGCGCGACTGTTTCGGGTAGGCGACCAGAAACGTCTCGTCCGCTGCAACCTCGTTCATCCCGGTTTCGGCCGCAAACGCCGCTGGCGTCTGTCGACAGCCATGCAAGAACACGAGCAACGGCACCGGCTTGTCGGCGTCGTAGCCGGGTGGCACGTACAGCCGATACGATCGCCCGTCGTGGTCGCTGCCCAGGAACTCACCGGCAGCAGAACCTGGCTCCGAGCCCGCACGCTCACCGCCAGCCCGGACGGCGCGTTCGGCACCGAGCGGGGACGACTGCAACAGCTCCTTCGCACGGAGCAGCGTTCGGCGACCGACTGCGTCGTCGGTCGCGTCCGTGTCGTCACTGACGGGCATACTGCAGCCATGACTATCCACTCGAGTATAAGTTCTGGGCTCGGCGACTGATTCCGTCTCGAGAAGGGCCGATTTGTGAGCCTACGGCGCGTAGTAGTACTCGCCTTCGCTTTTCTGCTGGCGATCCAGCTGAGACTCGGGCTTGTTGATCCGCGGACGCGAGGTCCGTTCGTCACGACGGAACGTGACCTCGAGGTTCGCAAGGAACTCGTTCATGCCGTCGCGCATCGGCTGTGGTTGGCCAGCACGACCGTGGACGGCGGGTTCGCCGTCGAAGACCATCAGCCGGTCGGCGAGTAAGTCCATCATGTAGATGTCGTGGTCGATGACTAACACGGTGGCGTCCTGCTGTTCGGCATACCGACGGATCGCACTGGTTGCCTGCACGCGCTGTTCGACGTCCAGATGCGCCGACGGTTCGTCGAGCAGGTAGAGATCCGCCGAGTCAGAGAGACAGGCCGCAATCGCGACCCGCTGGCGTTCCCCACCGGAGAGATCCGAGAGGTTCTGCTCCATGATCCGCTCGAGTTGGAGCGGCTGGGCGATCTCGGTGTTCCAGTACGACGAGCCGAACTGGTCCGTGATCGAGGAGAGGAACGCGTCAACCCGCATCGGCTGGTCGATGGTGACGTACTGGGGCTTGTAGGAAATCTCGAGGTCGAGATCGGCATCGCCCTCGTCGGGCTCGAGATTGCCCGTCAACAGCTTCGCGAACGTCGACTTCCCGATCCCGTTGGGGCCGACGATGCCAAGCACTTCGTTCTCGCGAATCTCACCGCCTTCGATCTCGAGGCTGAACTCGCCGTCGCCGTAGCTCTTGGTGAGATCGGGATACTCGACGAGCGTGTCGGCGTGGCTCGCAGTCCGGGGGGCGTGTTCCTCGAACTCGATCGGATTCGGGCGAATCCGCATGTTCTCGTTCTCGAGATAGCCTGCCAGGTACTCGTTGATCCCGTTGCGGACCGATTTCGGCGAGGTGATGACACCGTAGGCCCCGGGCTCACCGTAGGCGACGTGGAGCGTATCTGCGAGCAAGTCCAAGATTGCGAGGTCGTGTTCGATGACGAGCATCGACTTGTCCTCTTCCTCGGCGAGTTCGCGGATCAGCCGTGCTGCCGTCACGCGCTGGCCGATGTCCAGATACGGCGTGATTTCGTCGAGGAAGTAGAAGTCCGTATCTCGAGCCAGCGTCGCCGCCAGCGCAACCCGCTGGAGTTCGCCACCCGAGAGGTCGTCGATCGACTGGTCCATGACCGGGCCGATCGAGAGCCGCTCAACGAGCGACTCGAGCGCACCGCGCTCGTCGGTTTGCTCTAACAGCTCGCGGGTGTTGCCGTCGAAGCTGTTGGGAATCTGGTCGACGTACTGGGGCTTTCGCGCGATGGTGACGTCGCCGTCGCGGACGTCCGCGATGTAATCCTGCAGTTCGGTCCCGCGGTAGGCCTCGAGCACCTCGTCCCAGCCCGGCTCGTCGTCGTGACGGCCGAGGTTGGGCTCGAGTTCGCCTGCGAGGATGCGAACGGCGGTCGTCTTCCCGATTCCGTTGGGACCCAGAATGCCAGTGACCTGCCCGTCCTGTGGTGCGGGCAGCCCGTACAGCGAGAAGGCGTTCTCGCCGTAGCGATGGGCGGGATCGTCCTGCAGCTCTTTCGGGAGATTGATGATCTCGATCGCGTCGAAGGGGCATTTCTCGACGCAGATCCCGCAGGTTTCGCCCAGACAGATCTCTTCGGAGATGTGGATCTGTTCGGGTTGGCCCTCGTCGGTCTCCTCGCCGCGGAGGGTAATACACTCCTTGCCAGTGCGATTCGGCGGACAGTAGTTCTTGCACTCGTAGCTACACCGGTCGGGCTGACATCGGTCTAGGTCTACGACGGCGATGCTGTCGTCTGCCATCTTAGGACGCCTCCGCAGTCAGCAGGATGCCCCACGTGACGAACCACAGCGCAAAGGTCATGAACGCGACGAACAGGTAGTGTTTCGTCCCGAACTCGTCTTCCTCGTAGATCCCCGCAGCGTTGATGAGAACATACTGGACGAAGATCGCGCCGAGGACGAACGCGAGCGCCTGCGTGTCCTGGGCGGCTGCCTCGGACACCCCAACCCAGGCCGCAGAGGCCAGCGCCGCGGCGACGCCCAGCAGCGCGGACAACGCCGTCACGCCCACCGAGCGGATGTGTTCGCGCCGGTCGCTGATCGATTCGGTCGACATGGGTGGATGTCTGCGGGCGGGGCTGAAAAGGCGTTCGGGTTGGGTTTCTTGAGGCGGCCAATTAACGTGGACTGGTTGCTGGCTGGACGAAGAGGTCGCAACCGACATTCAACCAACTCGAGGGCCTCGAGGCTGTCAACGACCGGAAACCGAACTGCTCCTTGGTCAGCCTGTCGTTCGAACCGAGAGTACAAGAGACGACGATCGGGGAATCTAGCCTAGGATGACGTTGTCTGACCCGATATTGATGTTGGTATCGTTAGTCATCGTCCCTGTCCCCGTGGTATCCGGATCAGAGTCGCCAGCCCCGATATCGGGTGAATCACTCTCGTCGACCTCACCATCGATGTTGAGTTCTGGGTCAGCGGGCGTTCCAGCCTCGTCGCCTTTGCCGGGATCGATATCTGCTTCGTTACCGTCGCCCGGAACAATCGTGATACTCGGTTTTCCGGGATTGACACCCGCTCGCTCGACTTCGACGTAGACGATCAGGTCGTTGAAGTTCGGATCGTGAGTGTCGTCAGGGTTTTCTTCGTAGGCTGCGGTCGCCTCGTTCCAAAGCGCGTCGATGTCGTCTTCACTCGTCGATTCGGTGTTCTCGAAGAGGAACACGAACTCTCCCGGACCGAGGTCGAGTTCGTTCCCCCCTTCTTCGACCAGGCCTCGCTGCTCGAGCACTTCTGTGGCACTCAACTGTTGTTCTTCTCCTGCTGGAAGTGCTGGAATCGTGTTATTCTCGGCGCTCCGGACCCGGACGTTCTGAAGATTGGCGTCCTGTGACGCGTCTATCGGGCCGAACGTTATCGATCCAGGGGCCCCGGGAACGTCATCGCACCATGTAAAGGCACGATCAGTCGGACCATCGTAGTGAGTGAGAGTGGTTGGATCTGTCGTTTCTTCTCGACAAATGCTATATCTCGTGTTCCTCAGAGTGAGCTCCGTTTTGTCTTTTACGGTGAACTCGTACGTGTAGCTGTCATCGCTATTGTCCTGCCAAGTCGGTCCGGTATTGATATTGTTTCCGCCATGGGGGTTTTCGAACGTGTGTGCTGTTTTCCCGTCGGCCACCACTTCGAGCGTCATCGGTGCTAGATGGTGAACGGGTACTATGTCCCACCCCCAACCGTCGCGAACCCACATTGAACCGTCTCCGGACACCTGCGAAGCAAGAACTTCCACACTCACGTTCGCGTCCTCGATGTCTTCGAGTTCGACACGACCCGGATCCACGCCGGCAGTGACGTTGAACGTTACTTCCAGCTTGTCGTCGTCCGTCTCGATCGTTGCGTCGTAGGTGCCGTCGACGAGTACGCTCTGGTTGATCGGAAGTTCGACGGTATCGTTCTCGCCGAATGATCGGTTGACGATTCCCGCGTCGATCGGTTCTGCGTAAGGGTCTTTTTTGAGGTCCTCGGGCGGATCACGGAGATCGAGATCAAGGGTGACATTCTGTTCGCCGTCATCGACACCCGTATTGTGCAGATCGGCCGTGATGGTGATCTCCTTGTCGCCGACCGTCGCGTTTCCGTTTGATAGTTCGAATTCGGTTCTTTGATGTCCAAAGTAAAACGTCCCAGTCTCGTTCAGACTGCTCTCTTCGGCTTGCACGTCGTACTCGTAAACCCTCCCGTGTTCGAAAGCG
The DNA here is from genome assembly GCF_004217335.1 of Natrinema hispanicum. Classification (GTDB taxonomy): domain Archaea; phylum Halobacteriota; class Halobacteria; order Halobacteriales; family Natrialbaceae; genus Natrinema; species Natrinema hispanicum. Next base: position 436,675 of record NZ_SHMP01000003.1, on the reverse strand, counting down.
TAGTCGTCAGGATTGACATTGAATCCGACTGTCTCGCTTTCGCCGCTGTCAAGCGTCGTCGGTTCGTCGATTTCGATGCCTGCATCGGGAATCATCAGCGTAACGTCCTGTGTAACGTTATCGCTCGGATACGTGCTCATAACCCCTGCACGCACTTCGAACGGTGTTCCGTCGTCTTCGACGATCTGATCGTTCCCGGCACCCTCATCCTCTACGACAACGAACGCTCCGCCGTCGCCGCTGGCCGTTCCGACGACCGTTCCGTTCGCGATTTCATCGCCGTCAACCGTGACTGTGAAGCCATTGTTGCCCTGTGGCAATGTGCTCTTGTTTATTTCCCACTTGACCGTTCCGCTGGCACCGTAGTTGAGATCCAGATTCTGCGTGTCTTCGAATTCGAGGTCGTCGAACTCGAGGGTGATGTCCTCGCCCGTCGTGTTCTCGGTACCGACGTTTTGTACTTCAAGATCGATCGTCGCGTTCCCGTCTTCAACGTCCGGGTCAATCGTCCCGTCAGCAGGGTCGACGATTCTGAACTCGGTCCCCTTTTTACCGTAGTAGAACGATCCTGGATCGTCGAGTTCGTCATCTTCGGTTGCGACCGTGTAACTGTAGGTCTCGCCGTATGTGAGTTTGTGCTTGAAGTTACCCGGCTCGAACTGGACGAAATCTCCGCCAGCGGTTCGTCCGAGGTTCTCCGTACCACCGGGGCTAAGCTTAACCGACTCTGTGTCGCTTGTGACTTCTGTCCCATCATCTAGAATTGTCGCTGTAATTTGCTGTTCTTCTGTTGTGTCTCCAACATTCTCGATTACAGTGGCGACGCGGAAGAGCTGTGAACCGTCGATGACCGGCGGTTCTATCGGATCCCCGTTCGGAGCTCGGATTCCTCTATCTTCCTTTACAATAATCGACACAGGCCCGTCCGTCCGTCGGATTCCTTCGATCTCCACGTGGACAGTGTCGGAGCCAATCCTAGCTATTTCGACCTCATCGTATTCATTTGCTCCGAGCGCATCCTTGAGATAGTCGTACCACGCGTCTTGGTAGGTAGTGTCTTCGATACGAAACGCGATATTTTCGCCGTTACAGCTCCTCTTCTTTTCGATTTCTTCGGTCAGCGCCGCCGTCTTGTCCCAATTCGCTTTCGCAGCTAATCTGGAGTCACCGATGTCGCCCTTCTCGAATTGCATTACCTGAAGCCGTAATGACCCTGTTTTCTCACCTGACGCGTTGGTATAGGCGATGTTGGGCTCGGAGATGACTGTGGACGAACTGTCGGTGTGTTTCCAGATACCGCCTGCTTGGTGGACGATTTCGGTACCGTCTTCGAGGTCGTATTTGAGTGCGTTCAGTTCGCCCGAAGTGTTCACCGGTGCCACACAGCCATTCTCGAATGGCTTGTCCGTCGATTCGTTGTACCAAGAGACTGTCATCTCACCATCGTCCACGATCGATGCATCGGCGTCGGGTGGCACTGGAATTGATCGAACATCATCTGTTGTTGCCACCGTTGAGAGCGTGTGATCCGTCTCTGTCATGTACATCTTTGCCCGCTCCTCGCTAGTCTTGTCCTCAATCGCATCGAAAAATGGGACACCAGTGATAAGTAGCAACGCTACAGCGAGCATTACAATCATACTCAGAAGCGCGAAGCCGACGACTGGGGATACACCTCGTTTATCGGGTGACCTGTCTTTCAATATTCCCCTTAATTTCATCTTGTAGCCCTGTCGTTAACCCTATTTTATATACCTTATTGCCATTATAGGCGGTAAGGAAGTACTGTTCTTCCTCAAGGGGCGCTTGAGAGCGCAAAAACCGCTTTCGAGTGCAGTGAGAAATAAATATATCTGATAGTAATAGCCTTTCTAACCGCTCGGAGCAGAATCGCTATTCGATTCCATCACCATTAACGACTGCACCGTCGTCGATATTCGTATTGCCAACTGTAGTGATATCACCAGTGACTGTTACACCCCACGTGAGTATAATCTCACCATCGACATCGCTGCCCCAATCGATTGTGATACATTTTCTATATTTATCCGTAGACTTTCGAAAATATACAGTTGATTGAAAATTGAATCAATATAATTCTAATGGACTAAGATAAAATAATAGGCGGGTTTCACTGGTTGTGCGTGCCTGCGCTATCTCGATACCTCTTCATGTAGACGGTACCAACTGTATTGTCTCGATTAAATGCGGCCACGCGAATGGATGAAGGTTGACTCCTCCTAGAAACCCGTGATCACGCGATGACAACTCCATAACTCCTAGTCGGATATGCACTTAACGGTGACCTTCCGATCAAGTGTGGTAGAAAAGGTTCCAGCCCCGTTGCTGACTTCGAGTGATACCATCAGGTTCGTACTACTGGATATCTGACTGCCAAAGAGAGCCGGGCACCTGAAGTCGCCAGTTACGACTCGAAGACTATCGCCGGCTGCATCCTTTTCAATGTCGTCCGTGATGTCGTCTCCGTCTCGTTCAACGCGAAGATCTTTGACGAACAATTCATTCGACGCAGTCTGGTCAGTTATGATAGTAACTTCCACATTTTCATACACATAATAAAGTCTAAACTCATTCCAATTAAAATCTAAACGGTCAGAAGAACTACTTTGCAGTCGAATCACGCGATTCTGATCAGCGTTGGGATAGTCAAGCCCAACGTACGCGTCCGCGTCGGGTGCGGTCTCGACGCCAATTCCTCGATCGGCGGCCATCGAGTCGAACGCGCCGCTCGATGCAGCAAGTATGGCAGCTCCGACGACGAGCAATCCAAGCCCGAGTTTTGTGACGGTCTTCATATCGGCATCGGCGTTTGCTGTGTATTTCGAGTACAGTTCATGCAATATGACGTATCAACCGTCATTTAGACGATCCCCGATTTGGCTATCATGGCACCGTGCTTACGGAGGTTGTTCCATTTCTCCGAGCCGCATTCGCCGATTCTGTACCACATGAACGATCGCTGAGATGGCAAACAGCGCGAACACCAGCGTTGCCCAGCCAAGTTCGGAGACCGTCTCCGTTGGCACGACCTCGAGCCACAGCCCCCCCATCACAACCGAACCGATCACGGTCAGCCCCAGGTAGTAGACGCCCCACGGGATCGAATCGCCGGGCACGATGTCGAGGTAGACCTCGAGTTCGGCAGCCTCGTCGGTGAGCTCGATCGTTCGGTCGTCGAACTCGATGATGTTTGCGCGCTCGAGCGTCGGCAGGTGCGTCTGTTGCAACGACGTATAGACGCGCTTTCGCTCGGCGGAGGTGATTTCGTCGACTTCTTTGTCGAGCTCCCAGGCGGCAACGTGTTCGGCGAGATCACCGAGCGTGACGGGGTCGTCCTCGCGCTTGCAGTAGTGAATGGCGTAGCGACGGCGCTGATTGCTCAGCAGGTCGAAAATTTCCCCCTGGCTTGAATTCGACCGTGTTTCAGCTTGTGTCGCCATTGGCGCTCCTGTATAGAACTACGGAACTCACGACCAATAAGTACACTGTACTATCACGAACCGGTGGGAATCGCGCTCGAGCACGGCATGGCGTCCACGTCTGCGAATCGTCGTCCCACAGGTAGCAACATCAACACTGGACGCCGGGCAGGTCGGTCTGATTCTCGGAGATTGTACCGGTGACGACCGCGTTGTTCCTGACGGTGACTGTCCCACAAGCCATGACGTCGCCGTCGATTTTGGCATTGTTCCGAATGTCGACGTTGCCACCAGCGATGAGGTCACCGCTGACGGCGTTGTTCCGGATTGTAATATCGCCCTGTGCGACGATGTTTCCGCCGACGTTCGCGTTGTTGGCGATCGTCACCGAACCACCGCTTTCGATGTCACCGCCGACATTGACGTTGTTGTCGACCGTCACCGAACCACCGCTTTCGATGTCACCGCCGACATTGACGTTGTTGTCGACCGTCACATCGCCACCGGAAGTGACGTCGCCGTCTTCGTCGACCGAGACCACGACCGGCTCGGCAGTACAGTCCACGGGAACGAGCGCGGTCGTTTCTCGAGTCGCGTCCACGCTCGAGGCGTCACTCGACGCGACGAACCGTAGCAGCACGCGATAGGACCCATCGATCGACGCCCCATCCTCACACGCGAGGACGATGTCGAACGTCTCGGCGTCGCTGCCGGGCTGGACATTGACCGACAGTGCCGCCGACGTGACCGGATCGTTGCTATCGTCAGTGATCCCGACGATCGAGGCATCGACAGTGGCCGAGTCATCTCGGACGTTGTCGGTCACCGTATAGACGACCGTCTGCTCTCCGGGCGAGTCGATCGACGCTGACGCCGATTGGTCTTCGAGCCCGAGATAGGCACTCGAGTCGTCGGCCGTCGCGACGTTCACCCCACGGTCAGCGGCGATCGTGGCGAAGCCGAACGTCGGCCCGGCCATCGTCACAACTCCGAGGAGGATGAGCACGACCGCGATACCCGTGATTGGACGTGTCATGTTGAGATACTGTATAGTATGGGTAACCCGGGTGTTACGAGACGGCTCTACAGCCGGTGTTGTGCACCTGTGCCCGTACAATAGCTACGTTGCGAACGAATATAAGATTGCTGCACAGTCACGAAATCTCGTACGTCGGTTGCGACTCGTTGTGCCGTGACATTGGAGACAGTCGCCTGTCTTGTGTGCCAGCGACTGCCCCGGTAGTGACAGTGGTCGACGATCGCGAGTGTCTCGAGGTATCGTGGCGCTCGAGGGTGTGTGGTTTGTCTACATCCCAAATTCTCGAGACGCCCGATTTTAGCCGTTCAGGCCGGGCTTGAAGCTGATCGCGGTGTCGCTGCAGCGGGTATTATCAACCTTGAACAGTATCTCGGTACTCAATACAAAGTGGGTGGGGTGCTATGATTGAGATAGAAGCCACCCGGTAATCGATGGCCTTCGGTTGCCGGCGCAAGGCAAATACACGAAACACATAATCATGAGAACAAATCGCAAAAACGTCTTGATTTCACTCGGATTGATCGTCGCCATCAGTGGGGCCGCCCTCGGGTCGGGCGCATTCACGTCAGTTGAAGCAGACCGTGGTGTGAACGTCCAAACGACTGGTGATGCAGATGGCTATCTCGGGATCACTCCAGGAGACGATTATGCTGGAACTGCATACATCGAAAACGACAGCAGCAGTGGAGATCTCACGCTGAATCTTGGTCAAAACGGAACGACTCAGGGTGGTGGAACCGGTTTCAACCAGGAAGCGAATACTACTCTAGATGGACTGATCAAATTGACGAACCAAGGGGAGAACAACGTTACTGTTGGTGTTAGCGAGCCAGATGGTAGCATGAGTGATTCTGCTACCGTTGCGATTGAAGATACAGAGGTCACGTTCCAAATGGCGGAGGGACAAAAAGAACTTGCGCCAGGGAACACGACAACAATTAACGTCACCGTTAATACAGGATCTACCAGCCTTGAGGGAAGTACGTCTGCTGATGTCACCATCCACGCAGAAGATAGCACTTAAGTAAATTAGCGCAATTGCCTGACTTTCTCCTTAACTATCTTTTCACTTCCAAGTTTCTAGACTAGGTGAGTATCATGATCCCGGTCAAACCAACCCTCGCCGTTGTCTTCCTTCTCATTGCTGGACTCACGGTATCGACCGCTGCCGTGACCCTTGAGGGTGATAGCACCGGAGAGATTATTCTCGAGCCCGCATCCTCACCGAACGGCAACTACGCCGCGGTCGAGGACGGCCAACTCGAGCTCAGCCTCGAGAAACTCAACGACCGCGCAATCACACGCGCGAACAACGTCTTCACGATCACGGTCACCAACGAATCCGTCGACCGGGTCTGGATCGAGCATAACGTCACTGGGCTCACGTTCTACCACGGGAACGATCTCACAAACACAATCAGCAAATCGAATCCGATTGAGGTCTCTTCCGGCGACACCGAACACATCGGCGTTGCCATCGACACTCACGTCGCACAGGAGGGAACGGAGACGTTCACAGTCACGGCACAGTACGCCGACAACGAAACCGAGCCGGACCAGTCCACGGGGGGTTCGGGAGGTGCAAGCGACTCGAGCTCGTCACCCTCACCAGCGATCGAACACTCCACTGTCACTGTCTCGCCAACGACGGTTAGCGCCGGCGACACGGTCACGGTGACCGCGACTTACCGCAACGTCGGCGATGCGCTAGGCCAGACGACGGCGCAGGTAACCGTCGACGGCATCGTCGTCGATCAGCGGACGATCGTCCTCGAGCCGGGCGAGGAACGAACGGTCACGTTCGAACGCACGATGGACTGGCCTGGCACACACGAAGTCGGCGTTTCGGGAGCAGGCAGCCAGTCGGTGACCGTCGGGGGGCCGCCGATCGACGTCGTCACCGCCAGCGTCGATCGCACAACGGTCACCACAGGGGACGCGACCACCGTTCGAGCGACCGTTACGAATCCGACCGACAGGGGGGTCGATCGGACGCTCGAGGTGGCAGTTGACGGCATCGTCGTCGACAGCCGAGCCGTCTCGATTCCAGCACATAGCGAGCGGACGGTGACCTTCGAGCGGGAACTCGAGACACCGGGTACCTACGAGATCGCAGTCAGCGGCGTCCCCGCAGGCGAGGTAACAGTCGAGGAGCCGGGGGGATTTTCACTGCAGAACCGTGACCTCTCGCCCGCGACGACGGCGGCGCTCGCACCGCCGGCGACGGCGGGGCTGTTGTTCCTGGCAGTCGCCGCCAACCGCCGGTGGTCGATCTTCGGGTAGTGACGGCGTCGAACGTCGATGATGCCAGTCCGTACCGTCGCAGAGGGGCGTCGACGTGTCACCCCTCGAGTCTGGTAACTCGCGCGGGCTTTAAGACTGCTGGACACGAACAATCGGTATCCTGAACAGTCAGCCACGTATGATCGTCACCGCTACCGATCGATGACTGCGTCCACCATCGTCTCGAAGGCGCTCGGGTATGCCGCTGCGCTGTTCGTCATCCTGTTGCTCGTCGGCCAGCTGCTCGGTCAGCCGATCCTGCTCGGCTACGTCGCCACCGGCAGCATGGAGCCGACGATGGACGCCGGCGACGGGTTCGTCGCCATCCCGAGTGCCGTCACCGGTGACGTTCAGGAGGGCGACGTCGTCGTCTTCCAGGCGAGAGAACTCCACGACGGCGGGCTGACGACCCATCGCGTGGTCGGCGAGACTGAGGGTGGATATATCACGAAAGGCGACGCCAACCCGTTTACCGACCAGGATGGTGGTGAACCGCCAGTCACCGACGGGCAGATCGTCGCCGAAGCGTTGCAGATAAACGGCGAGGTCGTGACGATCCCGTACCTCGGAACCATCGTCATGGGCATTCAGGGTGTGGCAATGGCGGCCGCCAACGCCGTCACATCGGTCTTCGGGATGGCCACGACGTCGTCGAACGGCCTCGGCTCCATGCTGGTCGCGATCGGCGTCGCCCTGCTCGGCTTCGGAATCTTGCTCGAGCGAGTCGGGCCCGCGCGACGCGAGACAACCAGACGGCGCTCGCGCGAAAACGTACTGGCGTTTTGGAGTACGCTCGGACTCATCTTGCTCGTGTTCGTCACGCTTGCGACTGCGGCGATGGTCGTCCCGTCGGGGACCTACGAGTACGGCCTCATTAGTACCGAGTCGCCAACCGACGATCCACAGATCATCGAACCCGGTGCGACGACGGAACTCACTCGATCAGTCGATAACGCCGGCTATCTGCCGGTGGTCGTCGTCCACGAGGCTGAAAGCAACGGGATCAGGGCCGACCCCGGATGGCAGACGGTTGGCATCCGCGGCAGCGGTGAAACGACAGTGCGACTGTCCGCACCCGAGGAACCCGGCGAGTATACGCGCTCTCTGGGGGAGTATCGCTATCTCGCCGTGTTGCCCCCGTCGCTGCTGGTCTGGCTTCACGGCGTCCATCCGTTTGCCGCGATCGCGGCGGTCAACGGTGTCGTCGTTGGCGTCACCGTCGCGATTATCGTCTTGCTCTTTGGGAGCGGCGATCTCCGGCTGCGATCCGGCCCCGATCACGTGTCGCTCTCGACCCGGCTCGAGCGGCGGCTTCGAGCGTGGCTTCGCAACCGCGAGTAGCTCGGGCCACTATTCTTATGATGATCGATTGCTTCGGGGTACGTATGTATTGTCCCGATGACCGACCAGTTCGAAACCGAACGGGTCGGCCAGCGGGCAGGTTCGACCGACGAGGCCGAATCGGGCGAGACAGGGACGGTGAACACGACGGATGATCGACAGTCCACGACTCGAGTTGGTGCTTGCCAGATCCGGACGGGAGATCGCGATCGTGCTGGCTGTCGTTGGCGTCCTGTCGATCGCTGCGACCGGCTGGGCCGTCGCGAATCCGGTGACGACGACGACACCGCAGTTCGATGAGGAACGCGTCACGACTGACGTCGGGACGAGTGCCGTCGTCACCCAGAACACCACGCTCTGGACGGAAGGCGACCGGCTCACTGATAGCCCGGTCTATATGCTCAACGAGTCGCCGGAGCTAACGATCCACCCCGAGACGCGGATACAAAACGCAAGCGGGGGGACGCCTATCGAGGACGGTACTGTCCGTCACGAGCTGGTGCTTCGGTTCGAAGCGGTTCGAAACGACGAGTCGTTTTGGAACGAGACACGGCCCGTGTTGCGCGAGTCGCCGTCGATCGACAACGGCGTCGCGACGTCGAACGCGACGATCGATATCGAAGCTCTCCGCCAGCGACAACGGCAACTCGAGCGCGAGGTCACCGGCGTCGGCTCGATCAGGTTAACGATGGAATTTCACACCGAGTACGATACTGGCCGTCATCAGGGATCGATGACGACGACGACGCCGGTGACCATCACGGACGAAGCCTACTGGCTCGGCGGGTCGCTGTCGGAGTCCGCAACCCACAGCCATCAAAGCGGCAGTACGCGGACGACCGAGTCTCGGAGTCCGGCACTGATCGGTGGACTGTCGGTGCTCGGGACGCTCGCACTCGCCGGTGCCGTATTCGTTACCCGCCGGTCGCCCGCGGATATCGACGCCGCCCGTCGGGCGGTCCACGAACAGCGCTACGCCGAGTGGATCTCACAGGGGTCGATTCCGATGTGGATCGGCGATCATCACGTCGCGCTCGAGACGCTCGAGGACGTCGTCGACGTCGCGATCGATACGAACGAGCGGGTCGTCCACGACGAGCAACGGGACCTGTTTGCGGTCCTCAGTGACGGCGTCATCTACTACTACACCGACCGCGGCCTCTGGGAGGAGACTGCCTGGCCGGAGATGGATCTCCGGAGTCAGTCGTCCACCGTGGAGGCTGACGGTGAGTTGCCCCCCGGCGATGCCGCCGAACTCGAGGGAATCGACGAGTTCGCGGATGCTGACGATCCGGATGGCTTCGAGGACGACGAGGAGATCTGGAACCAGCTGTAACGCTCCGTTTTGTCCTCACACGGCCACAGAGCATGACAGTCAGAAATCGATACTGGCCAGGCCACGGATGAGGGTGACGCGCCCGCAGCGGTTTCCGAGCCGCTTAAATGACTTCTTACTGAACGGTGGTCTCCATCGTTTTCACTGCCTGCGTCGCTGTTAGGATGCGAAAACTGCCTGCTGAGCAACTGACGACATACTTTACGGACAGAAAAATACAGGGCAGTATCACGATCTTATTTTTGGTAAGGCTCAACTTTTATACTGCTGGGGACGTTCGATTCGTAGTATGGCAGAGACCGACGGGGAGGAGATCGAAGACTTGCCACCAAGTGCGAAACTCGTCTTCAAGGTCCTCGAGTACGACGGGCCCTTGACACAGAAACAGATCGTCGAGGAATCGATGCTCTCAGCCCGGACGGTACGATACGCGCTCGAGCGTCTCGAAGGGATCGGGATCGTCGACGAGGATATCTACTTTGCGGACGCTCGGCAGAGTCTCTATCGGCTCGAGGAACCGGTCGCAGCCGACGGGAACGGTGTCGAGGAATCCCCGAAAAAAGACGCCTGCTGTGCGGAATAACGGCCGGAACGTCAGGATTATCCCCAAGCGGTGACCGTCTCCGATATGGACAAAGCGCGGCTTCCGCGGTGGGCCTGGCTGATGATCGGGCTGTTTCTCGCGGTGCTGGGTTCGAATCTGCTTAACCTGCTCGTATTGGTACCGGCAGTGCTTCCGGAGACGTACCGATCGATTACGGTTATCGCCGCGATGGCACCGGTCTTGATCTACGTTGGCGTCTGGTACGACGAGGAGCGCCAACCGTACTGGACGCAGTCGCGGGCGAAAATCGTCGGCGATGTCCTGTTCGTCGTGACGGGAGCGATACTGGGGTCGGCGACCGCACTCGTGGCACTGGTCGGCATTGGGTTCCCCAGCACGGTGCTGGACATCCTCGCGATGACTGCTGGTTTCCTTCTGGCATGGGGGCTGTTCTGGTGGCGCAATCCGACGCTCTACGACGTCGACCTCGAGCGCTAACGCCGTTCTCTCGTGTGAGCGTTCGACGGGTGGTCAGTCCAACTGGGCTCACGTCCTGTCGCGACCGGCGATCCCTGGCGTTGGCGGCACGGTGCGTTTGTGTTCCGTCTCGGCGTATCGCGACGTGATTTCCGCGGCCGTCTCGCGGTCGATTCTGAGTCCGACAACGGCCTCCTCGAGCGGGCGTCCCTCTTCGACGACCCGATACAGTAAGGGATCGATGACATTGTAGCGTGCGCCGAGTTCGCTGGCGTCCGTCTGGGTCGCCCAGAACCCTGCCGTTGGTTCTTTGGTGATGATTCGGCGAGGGAGACCGATCTGTTTGGCAAGCGCCCGGACCTCCGTCTTGTAGCAGTCGCCGAGCGGATGGATGTCGGCCCCACCGTCGCCGTACTTAGTGAAGTAGCCGAGTAGCCGCTCCGAGCGGTTCGCCGTCCCGAGGACGACCCGTGACTGGCGGTTCGCCGCGTAGTAGGCCGTCAGCATCCGCAGGCGCGCCGTTGCGTTCCCGAGTTCGTGGTTGCGCTCGTTGGGCCGCTCGTCGTCGGTCGACGGCTCGAGGTCACGTCCGACTGTCTCTGCGAAACACTCGAGCAGCGGCCGCAACTGGAACTCCTCGAAATCGATCCCCATGCCGTCGGCGATCGTGCGGGCATCACTGACGTGGACGCCGTCGGTCATGTGACAGGGCAGTCCCAGTCCGAGGACGTTCTCGCTGCCGACAGCCTCGACCGCCAGCGCTGTCGTCAGCGTCGAGTCGAGCCCGCCGCTCATCGCGACGACGACGCCCTCGGCGTTCGCGTCGGCAACGGCGGTGCGGATTGCCGCTCGGATCGACTGTCGAACGACTTCCAGCTCGACCGCACTCGTGATGAAAGGCCCGGCGTAGGTCTGTTCCTCGCCGATAGCGGATCGGCGATCGTTCGCAACTACGTCGCCCGTCATAGCTTCGTGATCACAACCATAGGCTGTTTTAATGAAACATCTGTCGCATATATGTATGCTTTCCTTAAACAGATATAGGATATATGCGTTCTGGCGAGACGTTTGGAAACCACCGGCGTTCCGGATCGGCTGGTCCAGACTCACGACGTGGTGGATGCTCGAGACGGTCTGGCTGCTCTGGGCAGCGTTTTCACTTCGACGCCGACGCGAGATACTGGCTGACAACGTAGACGGCACCGGCACCGATCGCCGCTGCCGCGCCGACTGCGATCACGGGAATCGGGACACCGGTCTGTCCGTACGGGTTTCGGGGAGCGGCGTCGATGACCGCCTGGAACGTCTCGCCGCCTGCGTGGCCAAGCGAGAAGAAGCCGACTGTGAGCAGGATGGCGAATCCGCCGGTCGCCAACCCGAACATCGACGCGACGTCCTCGACGTTCAGTAACACGTGCACCTGTGACTCCGAGAGCTGCGGTTCACGGCTCCGGCGAACGATCGCGACCGCGACGAGACACGCTGCGGTTCCGAGCTCGATGCCGCCGGCGTACACGCCGAGCCAGAGGACGAGCGGCGATGCCCACAGGGGCTCGCCGCCCGGGAAGGCTGCTTGAACTGATGTCGGGTAGGTGGCCGTGATCGGCACGACGAGTGCGAGCGCGAGCAGCAGGCCGCTCTGGTAGACGAGTTTCTGTGGAATCCGCCGCTTGATCAGCGCGTATCGCTCCACTCGAAGTCGTTCGTACGTCGACTCGCCGAGGAGTGCGTCCGCGATCGGGTCGTTCGGATCAGTCGAGGTCATCGGTTTGGGGCGTGATCGGCCGTCGGGCCAGATGGCCGAACACAGGCCGTCAAAATATACACTCCGATTTCGTGTCCAGCGTTAGAATTCTGGACATACACTCCTGTCTAAGGGTTATCTTCGTTAGGCCCAATTGGTATATTATGTGCGATGGTACCCTTAGTCATGACCGCACTAGTCGGTCCAGAATCCCTGTGGCTGTGGATCGGAACGATCGGAATGACCCTCGGAACCCTGTACTTCATCGGTCGGGGGCGCGGTGTTCGCGACCCGAAGATGCAGGAGTTCTACATCATCACGATCTTCATCACGACGATCGCCGCAGCGATGTACTTCGCCATGGCGACAGGCTTCGGTGTCACCGAAGTGATGGTCGGCGACGAGATGCTCACGATTTACTGGGCACGCTATGCCGACTGGCTGTTCACGACGCCGCTCCTGTTGCTTGACCTCTCACTGCTGGCGGGGGCAAACCGCAACACGATCGCGACGCTGATCGGCCTCGACATCTTCATGATCGGGACCGGCGCGATCGCGGCGTTCGCGGCGACCCCCGGCACCCGGATCGCGTGGTGGGCCATTAGCACCGGTGCCCTGCTCTCGCTCCTGTACGTGCTCGTCGGGACACTCTCGAGGAACGCGCGCGACCGGCCGTCGGAGGTCGCGTCGCTGTTTGGCACCCTGCGCAACCTGGTCATCGCACTGTGGCTCCTTTACCCAGTGGTCTGGATCCTCGGCACCGAAGGGACGCTCGGCATCCTTCCGCTGTACTGGGAGACGGCCGCGTTCATGGTGCTCGACCTCTCGGCGAAGGTCGGCTTCGGCGTGGTCCTGCTCCGGAGCCGCTCCGTCCTCGAACGGGCCGCCACGCCGTCTGTCGCGGCCGCGTGACGACTCAGCAGGACGCTTCCCCGCTTCCCGACGACCGCTGGGGAACGGCCGACCACGGAGCCAACGCCGCTTCGACCGATCGTCGTCCCGCGCGACCGGTTCAGTGGGCATGGGCATCCCGTGATCGAGTCGGAAACGAACGCTCGAAACAGCCGAGTGCGACGCTACGTACTGCTTGGCTCTCGATGAGACCGCAGCGCTGGTCGCCACCGCACGCTGACCGCTCAGCACCGATGATGTTCCGCATCGGGACGGACACCTGTTTATGGGTAATGATGGTGCAGTAACGTGTGCGCATGCAGTCACTTATCGCGTCCGCGCCCGCCGTAGGGGCACGCGCGCTCCAAACCGGCCCGACAGACGCGGAACTGTTCGAGTACGTCTTCGGTGGCGGCAACACCCTGCTCGCGCTGTCGTTCGTCGTCAACATCGCCCTCGCCGGACTCACGATCCTCGGAATCGTCTATCTCGGACGGTCGCTTACCGATCCGCGCTCGAAGACAATCGCGACCGCGCTGTTACTGATCTCGGTCGTCTCGATCTCGAGTTATACCGGCCTTACGTCGGGGCTGACACTGAGCGTCATCGAGATGCCAGCGGGCCACCCGGCTGCGGGTGCGACGACGGCCGGCGAGAGCGGCGTGCTGGTGATGTGGGGTCGGTACCTCACGTGGACCTTTTCTACACCGTTCATTCTGATCGCGCTTGGGCTGATCGCCGGGTCGAACTGGACGAAGATCCTCACGACCTGTGCGTTTACGATCGCGATGTGTGTCACCGGCCTGGCGGCCGCCCTAACGACGTCCTCGCTGGTGCTGCGCTGGTGGTGGTTTGTGCTATCGTCGACCTTCTTCCTCGTGATCGTGTACGTCATCCTCGTCGACTGGACCGCCGAAGCCGAACGGACGGGGACGTCGGACCTGTTCCGGACGCTCAAACTCCTCACCGTCGTCGGCTGGTTCGGCTATCCGATCCTCTGGGCACTCGGCGTCGAAGGGATCGCGATCTTGGACGTCGCGATCACCTCGTGGGGCTACAGCATCCTCGACATCATCACGAAGTACGTCGTGACGTTCCTCGCTCTGTCCTATATCGTCGACGAACCGGAGTCGATCACCGGCGGCTCGGACTACGGTGCTACCCTCCCCGGGTCCAGGGTGTCGGACGACTGATTGTCCCGGTCTTCGGTCGGTTCGGGTTCCATGTCGGCACCGGCGCGCCGTCTCGAGCCCCGATCTGGCCTAACCAGTTCGGATTTAGGGCTTTGTCGGCACCGACCCTAGCCCGACCACGGAGCCCGCTCTCTGCAAAGAATCGGCGAGACACGCTGCCACGCTCATGACCGTTCCACTCACGTACTTCGGCGTTCACCTGACGTTCATCCTCCCGCCGCTTTTGGTTCTGGGCTGGCTCGCGCGCCGACGCGATCGGGCCTGGTGGGGCGTGCGGCCGCTCTTCGGACTCGCCATCATGATTGGCCTCGCCGTCGTCTACACGACACCGTTGACGAATCACCTGATCCCCGAGGGTGTCTGGTGGTACGGCGATGGTGCGGTTATCGCAACGATCTGGCACACGCCGATCGAGGAGTATACCTTCTTCATCCTTCAGCCGATGCTGACCGCGTTCTGGTTGTTCCAGTTGCCGGCAACCGCCGATCGATCGCTAGCGATCCCCCTCACACACCGGCTGATCGGCGTCGGGGGCGGCCTGTCGATCGCTGGTGTCGGCTTGTTGTTGACCGCCAACATCTCGACGTACTATCTCGGATGGCTGTTGCTCTGGGCTGGGCCGATCCTCGCCATCCAGTGGGGGTTCGGTCTCACGTACCTCTGGGCCGTCCGTCGACCGCTGGTGGCCGCGATCGCTGTCCCAACGATCTATCTCTGGATCGTCGATCGCGTCGCGATCGAACTCGGCATCTGGGTCATCTCGGACGCCCACACGATCGGCTTCGCACCCCTAGGACTCCCAGTCGAGGAGGCACTGTTCTTTCTCGTGACCAATCTCTTCCTCGTGCAGGGACTCGTCATGTACGTGTGGCTGCTCGAGCGCGTCCACGAACTCCCGTCTCTCACCAGGGTGGCGACCCGACTCGCCGCACGCTCCGATGAGCGGTGACACAACCCAGAGTGGTATTACTTCCCACACAGATGCCACAGCCCGTCGGCTGGCGGCCCGCCTGAGCCTCGGCGTCGGGCTACTGCTCATCGTCGCTGTCGTCTCGATCACGATTTTCGTGGGCTCGCCGCCGCTTGCATACCAGTACGTTCCGCTGGCGCTCAGCGTCGTCGTCCTCGGGCTTCCTCACGGAGCCGTCGACCACCTCGTGTTACCGCGGGCTCGAGGGGATCCCGTCACCTCGCGGTCGCTCGCGTTCGTCGGCGGCCTCTACCTGCTGGTCGGCTCCGCGTACGCCGCCGTCTGGTTTCTCGCCCCCGTCGTCGCGTTCGTCCTCTTTATTCTCATCACGCTCGTCCACTGGGGGCAGGGCGATGTCTACTCCCTGCTCGCGCTCGTCCGCGCCGACCATCTCGAGACGCGGGCCAGTCGCCTTCTCGCCCTCGTCGTCCGGGGCGGGCTTCCGATGCTCGTCCCGTTGGTCGCGTTCCCGACCCAGTACGCCTTCGTCGCCGAGACGCTCGTCGGACTGTTCGACCCCGACGCAGCGGCCGCGCTCGAGCCAGCGTTCTCCCAGCCGGTTCGGGCGGCCGTCGCGATCGGCTTCGGTTCCCTCATCGTGCTCGCGACGGGTCTCGGCTTCGCCAGGACGAGTGGCGGCGATCGCGGCCCGTGGATCATCGACACCGCGGAGACGATCGGGCTCGTCGCCTACTTCGCGATCGTCCCGCCGATTCTCGCGATCGGGCTCTACTTCTGTTTCTGGCACTCTCTCCGGCATATCCTCAGAACGATGCTCGTCGACCCCGCCGCCGGCGCAGCGCTCGAACGCGGGGCACTCGGTGCCGCGTCTCGTCGTTTCGTCCGCGATGCAGCGCCACTGACCGCGGGCGGCCTGCTCGTCCTCGTCGGGATCGGGCTCTCAGTCCCGCGCACGCCTGCGACCGTCCCCGATGTCCTCGCGCTCTATCTGGTGACGATCGCCGTCCTGACGCTCCCACACGTGGTCATCGTCACGTTGCTCGATCGAGAACAGCGGCTCTGGTCGCCGTAGGACGGTCTGGGCACACTCACGAAGAAAACAAAAAGCCGTTTGCTCGCTGACTCCCTCTACGACGGAACGACCGTGATCGGCGCTTTCCGGTCGATCGCCCGCTCGAGTTCCTCCGCGATCGCACTCCCACGCGCGCACCTTTTTCCGCTCGGGTGCGCTCACTTCGTTCGCTTACCGCTCGCGCAAAAATCTGCCCTGCGAGAGCAAAGCTCTCGCTGGCCCGTCGCTCGATACACTCGCGACGACATCAAAAGAGCCGCTCGTTCGCGTCGCTCCCTCGCGGTTCGACCGCTTACGAGGGGACGACCGTGACCGGGTCTTTCCGGTCGATCGCCCGCTCGAGTTCCTCGGCGATCGCACTTCCGCGCGACACCTGAATTTCGCCCCCGCGGCTCACCGTCGCCGTAAAGAGGTAGTCGCCGGCGGCCTGGACTTCGACGGTTTCGCCGTGGTTGCCGTCGACGGGGATAACGATGTGCCGGGAGGTGATCTCGGGTTGGACCATCTGGCCGGCCTGTGACCCGCCACCGGCGTTGTTTGCACTCGCGCCACCACCACCACCGCCGGCACCGTAGTGGGGATTCTCGTCGTGGGTGCGAACGTCGATGTCGATCCCCAGCCGGTTTTCGATGTCGGTGATCCGGCCGCCGCCTTTGCCAATGACACTCGAGATATCGTCTTCTTCGACGTAGACGACGGCTCTGTCCTGGCTTTTGAGGTGGACGTCGACGTAGCCGCGGGCGATCGAGCGGATCTCGCGTTCGATCTCCTGTTTGGCGATGCGGTCAACGCCGGACTCGCTGCCGGGGCCGCCTTCCTCGTCTTTCAGCGGGACGGTGACGACCTGGCGGTTGAAGGTGTAGATCTCGTATTCGGGCTCGCCGGTCTGGAAGTTCGTGACCTGGATGACCGGCCGGGCGAGGTCCTCCTCGGTGAGTCCGGCGGGCACTTTGACCGTCGTCCTGACGTCGTAGACCGTCTCGACTTTCCCGGCTTCGATGTAGACGACCGTGTCGGCGACCTGGGGAATCATCCCGAGTTCGACGCGGCCGACGAGCCGCTGCAGCGAGTCGATCGGGCGGGTCGCGTGGACGACACCGATCATGCCCACGCCCGCAAGCCGCATGTCGGCGAAGACCTCGAAGTCGTCGGTCTTGCGGACCTCGTCGTAGATGGTGTAGTCCGGCCGGACCATCAGCAGGGCGTCGGCCGTTTTGGCCATTTCCCCGCCCAGTTCGGTGTATTGGGTGATGTCTGGGCCGACCTGCAGGTCCCGTGGTTTCTCCATCGTCTTGACCGAGTAGTCGTGATCGGAAATGTAGCGGGCGACCGCCTGCGCGAACGTCGACTTCCCGGCCCCGGGCGCACCCGAGATCAGGACGCCGCGCTGGCGCTCGAGCAGCCGTTCTTTGAGTTCGTCGGCGTGCTCGTAGTCGTCGATGTCCGTCTGGGCGATCGGCCGGACGGCGGTGATCTCGATGCCGTCGGAAAACGGCGGGCGGCCGATCGCGATCCGGTAATCCCGGAACTGGACGATCTTCATGCCCGGCTCTGACAGCTCGATGAAGCCGTCGTGGGCCTCTTTGGCACCGTCGATGACTTCGCGGGCGTACTCGTCCATCGTCGCCTCGTCGAGTGGCTCGTCGGCGATCTCCTCGTAGTGCATCGCGCCGAGTTCGCCTCGTTTGGCCCGCGGGATGGCGTCCGTTTTCAGATGGACGCTCATCGTCTCGTCGTCGAAGTATTCCTCGACGGCCAGCGTGCCGACCCGCCGAACCTCGGGGGAGACGTGTTCGACATCGAGTCCTTTCGCCTGTGCGACCTCCGCCTGGACGACGTCGCTGGTGACGAACGTCGCATCGAGTTCCTCCGCGAGATCGCGGATCAGGGCGTCGATTTCGCCTTCGGAGGCGTGGCCTCGTTCGATCGCGCTTGGCCGCTCGCCGACGTACTCGAGGTCGACGACGCCCTCGTCGGCCAACTCTGCCAGCCGCTGGAGCTCCTCTAAGCCGTCCCAGCCGCTGTCGAGTCCGTCGTTGGCCTGCGCCTCGAGTTCCGCGACGACTGCTTCGGGGACACAGATCGTCGCTCCCTCGAACTGCCCGTCTTCGATTGTCGCCGAAACGCGGCCATCGATGACCACGCTCGTATCCGGCACGACGTTCATACGTAAACTGGTTCACGTACG
The DNA here is from genome assembly GCF_004217335.1 of Natrinema hispanicum. Taxonomy (GTDB): domain Archaea; phylum Halobacteriota; class Halobacteria; order Halobacteriales; family Natrialbaceae; genus Natrinema; species Natrinema hispanicum. The sequence continues at coordinate 418,196 of NZ_SHMP01000003.1, read as the reverse complement.
CCTATAAGGGTTTCACAGGCGGTACGAGGCGGATGCGATGAGCCGGCCGTAACGTGGGGGCTATTGAGATACTGATACGACCGGACAACAGTCAGTGAATACTCGATCGCGTCTCGACGGCTGTCGCCGTCGGCGACAGCGTCGTGGGTGCGATCGAGGGATGGACCGTTTTATCCGGTCGTATGAAACACACTGCACACCCGATCCCCAGACCATTCGATCGGTATGAACATCGTTTCAATTGTCATGGTATGTCTTCTTATTCAGCGGGAACATCAATGGAACCTTAACTGACCCACTCACTAGCAGTTTCGTATGCAACCGGAGCAGACGTTTGGTAAGGGGGGTCTCAACGGTTTTCTTGACGTCGACGAACTCGTCGATCGGATCGGGCTTGACGAAGACGAAGTCGAATGGCGAAAGCACTTCATCGGATTCGATGAAATCGATGAACAGCGGCTCTCGGACCTCGAGCCGCTGTTACGGGACAATCGCCAGGAGATTTCCGACGACTTCTACGAGAACATCCTGCAGTACGAGGGCACGCGGAAGGTCATCAACCGGTCGCCGAAGGGTGTCGAGGGGCTCAAACAGACCCAGCAGGCGTATCTGGTCTCGCTGGCGACGGGAGACTACGACCTGTCGTATTTCGAGAACCGGACCCGGATCGGCAAACTCCACGAACTGCTCGATATGCCCCTGAAACACTACGTGGGGCAGTACGGCGTCTACTACAATCTGCTGCTCTCGCGGATGAACGAGCGGGTCCAAGATCAGGTCGTCGATGCGATCGAAACGTGGGCCGCTGAACGCGACGCCGACAGCGGCGAGGGGGGTCTCGGCAGAGTCGTCGGCGCACTGGGATTCGGCGGCGACGAGGAGGTCGACGACAGCCTCGAGGAGTCGTTCGAGGCGGCTGTCAGGGATGCTATCGACGACGGCATGATGGACATCCTCTCGCTGCTCCGGATCATCAACCTCGATATGCAGATCGCGACCGAAACCTACGTCGACTCCTACGCCAAGCGACTCGAGGAGTCGATCGACCGTCGGAAGCGCCTCGCCAACGAGGTCGAAACCGACGTGCAGGCCCCGCTATCCGAACTCCACGAGTCGAGTGAGGTGGTCTCGAAGCGCGCCGAGGCGATCAGTCAACACACCGAGTCGCAGGCTACCGGCGTCACGCGAGCGGCACGCGAACTCGACGAAGTGAGTGCCGCGGTCGAAGAAGTCGCGAGCGTCGCCGACGAAGTCAGCGACGAAAGCGCCCGAACCGAGCAACTCGCTGCCGAAGGTGTCGAAGCGGCCGACGACGCCTTGGACGAACTCGAGGCGATCGAGAACGCGACCGACCGCGTCGCAGACGCCGTCGACTCGCTTGCAGAGCGGACCCAAGAGATCGACGAAGTCGTCGACCGGCTCGACGATCTCGCCGAGCGAACGACGGTGCTGGCAGCGAACGCGAAGATCGAGTCCTCCCGTGGGGGTGGTGGTGACGGCGACACGATGGGTGTGATCGCCAACGAAGTGCGCTCGTTCGCCGAGCAGACGAAATCGGACCTCGCGGAGATCGAAAGTGCCGTCGAAGCCGTCCGCGAGGACGCCAGCGCGACGGTCGCGACGACCGAGGAGACGGTTGCTCGCGTCGACGCCGGCACCGATCGGGTTAGGGAGACCGTCACCTCGCTCGAAGCGATTCACGAGTCGGCACAGCAGACGGCAACGGGAATGGAAGACGTGACAGCGGCCGCCGACCAGCAGGCCCGTGGCGTCGAAGCAACGGCCGAGACGCTTGCAGACCTGTCACAGTCGGCCGACAAGGTCGCGAGTGCGGCGGAATCGGTCGCTGCGGCGAGCCAAGAACAGACGGCCAGTCTCCGCGAGGTACGCGACTCGGTCGCGCGGCTCACCGACGAGGAACAAGACCAGGAACCGCCAGTCTACGACCAAGTGGACTGACAACGAACGGGTTCACCGTTTTCACCCGCGAGACAGCAGCCGCCACTCGGTTCCGGTGTACTGAACACGACAGCCAGCGATGGTCTCCGCATGACTCTCGTCGAGTTGACGCGCGAACTCGTTTCGATTCCAAGCCACGGCGACGAGACTGCTGCCGGTGAGTTCCTCGAGTCATGGCTACGCCAGGAGACCGACGCCGACGTGCGACGAGACGAAGCCGGGAACGTGATCGCGCGGAAAGGCAGTGGCGACGAGACGCTCGCACTCGTTGGCCACCACGACGTCGTCGAGCCGGCCGATTCGCAGGTCGCCGAGACTGGCGACGAGTACACCGTCGAGGAACGCGACGGCCGCCTCTACGGTCGTGGAACCGCGGATATGAAAGGTTCGCTCGCGGCCGCCTTGCTTGCGTTCCGTGATGCTTCCCCTGCCGGTGAACTCGTGTTCGCGAGTTTCGTCGGCGAGGAAGTCGGCGGCGTCGGCGCACGGCATTCGATCGAGCAGGGGTTCGCGCCGGAGTACGCCATCGTCGGCGAGGGCTCGACGAACTACTCGGGGCCGGACGTCACCGATGTTGCCATCGCACACAAGGGACGACGCGGAAGTACGCTCACCGCACACGGAACCGCGGCCCACGCCAGCGAGGCCGACGCCGGCGAGAACGCCATCTACCGCGCGACGGACGCGATCGACCACGTTCGCAACCTCGAGCCCCCGTCGGTCGACGTCGCGGGCGAGACGCTTGTGGGCAGTCTCACTGTCACCGAAATCGAAGGCGGGTCCGCGTGGAACGTCGTCCCTGCACAGTGTGCGTTTACCGTCGACGAGCGGACGGTACCCGGCGAGCGCGCCCCTCTCGAGCGCGTCGCGGACCGCGAGGGCATCGAGTGGACCGTCGATCAGGACTGGCCGCCGATGCAGTGTGAGGACGCGGCCTTTGCTGACGCGGTGCTCGAGGCCGCAACGGCGTCACAGACGGCCGACCCCGAACACGTGACGAAGCCCCACGCGACCGACGCGGGCTGGCTCTCAGACGCCGGCACGGAGTGTGTGATCTACGGCCCGTCCGAGCCCGGCGAGGCCCACACCGACGACGAAAGCGTCTCGATCGCTGTTCTCGAGCGGTGTCGCGAGACCTACCGGCGGGCCGCGGAGACGTGGCCGCCATCGCGATAACACAGGCGACGGCACTGCTCTCGGTCGGTCAGAGCCCCGGAACGCCGACCGCACCGAAACTCGTGATGCCGACGACCGCGAGCACGTAGAGGACGATCAGGACGGTCACCCAGGCGACGAGGCCGATCATCGCCGCGGCGGTCCAGTCACCGGGATACCGCCAGTTGATGACCGCGACGTAGGCGAGTAAGACGATCAGCGGGCCGACGAGCGGAATCCAGCCGACCAGAAAGCCGACGATCGCCCAGACGATCGCGCCGATCAGCGCAGTGACGATGGCGTGATCGTAGCTTGTCCGTCCGACGATGACGCGTGCGCCAGCGTAGATACCGAGTGCACCGATCAGCAGACTCACGAGGAAGACGATGACTGATGCGACTGGTGATGCGATTGCCATACTGGTAGCTACGTATCTCGGCGGAACAGACCGTTGCTTGCACGTTCTGCCCGCTCTCACGGACTCCCACCGAGAGACGACCTCTCGGCTGCGACTGTCCGTGAGTCCCTCGAGCGACACCCGGAACCACGACGTTGATACTGTATCCGACCGAATGGGACGGCTATGGCGACCGATCAGGCCGGAAGCGACGCGAGCGAAGGTGACGCGTACGAGCAGTTCGAAAACCGAGTCCGGCGGATCTCGAACGTTGGCAACGCCGCCGGCATCCTGCGGTGGGATCAGGAGGTCGTGATGCCCGACGAGGGAACGCCAGCGCGCGCCCAACAACTCTCGACGCTGTCCTCGCTCAGTCACGAACTCCTGACCGCCGACGAGACGGGGCAGTTACTCGATGCCCTCGAGGACACCGCCCTCGGAGACGAACAGGCCGCGGTTGTCCGCGAGATCCGACGCCAGTACGACCGCGAGACGAGCGTTCCCCAAGAACTCGTCGAAGAGATTTCCGCGACGGCGTCGAACGCTCATCCCACGTGGAAGCAGGCTCGCGAAGCGGACGATTTCGAGGAGTTCGCACCGACGCTCGAGAAGCTGGTCGAGCTCAAACGCGAGTACGCCGCCCACATCGACCCCGACGCCGATCCCTACGCCGTGCTCTTTGCGGACTACGAGCCATATATCGACCTCGAGACTGCCGAACGGGTCTTAGAGCGCCTGCGCGAGGAACTCGTGTCGCTGATCGACGCGATCCAGGACAGCGATGCCGACCTCGCCACGGACGCCTTCGCGGGCGAGTTCGACGACGACGATCAGGAAGCGCTCGCCCGCGACGTGCTGGGTTCGCTTGGCTACGACTGGGACCGAGGACGGCTCGATACCGCGCCACATCCGTTCTCCTCGGGGACGCAGTTTGACGCCCGCGTGACGACCCGCTTTGACGAGGAAGATCTGCTAGGGTCGATCACCTCGACGATCCACGAGTTCGGCCACGCAAACTACACGCTCGGGCTTCCTGACGAAGGGTATGGCACACCGCTTGGCGAAGCTCGAGACCTGTCGGTCCACGAATCCCAATCCCGCCTCTGGGAGAACCACGTCGGCCGCTCTCGGCCCTTCTGGGAACACTTCCTGCCGGTCGCCCGCGAGCGGTTCCCGAGCCTCGAGGACGTCACGCCCGAGGAGGCCTACGAGGCCGCCAATCAGGTGTACGACGACAACCTCATTCGCGTCGAGGCGGACGAACTCACCTACCACCTCCACATCGTGATCCGCTTCGAGATCGAGCGTGACCTGATCCGGGGCGACCTCGAGGTTTCGGAGGTCCCGCAGGTCTGGAACGACAAGTACGAGGAGTATCTGGGCGTCCGTCCCGAGACGGACACGGAGGGCTGTCTGCAGGACATCCACTGGTCTCACGGCGACTTCGGCTACTTCCCGACGTACTCGCTAGGCTCTGTCCTCGCGGCACAGCTGTACGCCGCCGCCGAGGACGACCGCGGGCCGTTCGACGAGGAAATTCGCGAGGGCGAGTTCGACGATCTCAACGGCTGGCTCCGCGAGCACATCCACCAGCACGGCAAACACTTCATCACACCCGAGCTGATCGAACGGGCCACCGGCGAGGAGTTGACCGCCGATTACTTCCTCGAGTACGTCGAGTCGAAGTACGGCGACCTGTACGAGCTCGAGGACTATTAAGCGCCGACGAGCCGGGTGCTCCGTTGGAGTCGGGCTTCCGAGACCCCCGTCTTTAGGTCGGTGTCGGCCGATTCATGACACCATGTCCGAGCCACTCGAGCAGGACACGGTGATTGTCACAGGTGCGAGTTCCGGGATCGGCGCGGCGACCTGTCGAGAACTCGCTGCAGCAGGTGCCAACGTCGTCCTCGCGGCACGAAGCGAGGAGCGGCTGGAAGCAGTTGCCGACGACCTCGAGGCCGAACACGGCGTCGAGACGCTAGTCGTCCCGACGGACGTCCGCGAGGAGGACGATGTCGACGCGCTCATTGAGGCGACCGTCGACCGCTTTGGCGGGCTAGACGTGCTGGTCAATAACGCGGGACTGGCCCGCGGGAGCGACGTCGAGTCGCTGACCACCGAGGAGTACGAGACGATGCAGGAGACCAACGTCGACGGCGTCTTCTACGCGACGCGGGCGGCGATTCCCCACGTCCGCGAGGGTAGTGGACATCTCATCTTCGTCGGCAGTTTCGCCGGCCAGTACCCACGGCCGTTCAACCCTGTTTACGCCGCGTCGAAGTGGTGGGTCCGCGGCTTCGCCAAGAGCGTCGCGGCCCAGGTCGGTGACGACGGCGTCGGCGTCACGATCGTCAATCCCTCCGAAGTCCGCTCGGAGTTCGGGGCAGCCGACGGCGACCCATTCGCTGAGCGCTTCGACGAGGGCGAGGTGACCGAACCCGAGGAAATCGCCGAGGCGATCCGCTTTGCCGCGAGTCGAGCGGGCTCGAGCGTGACCGAACTCGACCTCTACCGGCGGGACAAGTTCGCCGACACCTTCGAATAAAACGAGGGTGGGTGTGCCGGGTGTGGACTCACCCGTCCGTGGCTCTCTCCCTCGAGTATGCGATTTTCCATTCCAGGCATCCCAGGCATATACGTCGACACTGACGGGAAATCGACGGCGAAAACCGTTGCGCTGACCGCCGCTGGCCGTCGAGCACCGAAACCGCAGGGCTACGCCCTCCAGTTCCTGCCATACCTCTGGTCGTTCGACATCGACCTGCGTGAGGTCCCGACAGAGCATCCAATTCAGTACCTCCACCCGGAGGGCGCACAGAGCGTGGGAACGCTCACAGACCAGCGCGGCGTCCGTGGTGTCGGCACCGAACTCGAGTCGGTGCTGCGGTTCGCCTGGTCGGTCAATCAGGAAGTCGAGTCGGCGACCAGCCAACTGCTGGGGATGTCGTCCGACGACGACGGCGTCACCATCGAGATTCAAGACGGGGCTATCACTGCCGACGGCTCGCCACTCGAGACCGACGAATTCGATGTCGGCGAGACCGAGATCGAGATCGACGATGCAGACCCTGATGGAGACGACATCGACGACGAACTGTAACGGTTGACCGAGGCTATCCCCAGATCGGTCTCGAGATCGGCGCGCTAATGTTCACGCGCTCTCCGCATTGCTTGGTCTACCCGCCGCCACAGCGAACAATATAACCCGTTGGCCCCGCTGGATCGACTCGAGCAATGGGACGTCGCGCGTTTCGGATCGCCTACGACGGGACGGACTACTACGGCTACCAGCGCCAGCCCGACGTTCCGACCGTCGAGGACACGATTTTCGACGCGCTCCGGGCACTGGGGGTCCTCGAGCCCGACGCTACCAAACCCGACGGCTATGCTGCCGCCGGCCGCACAGATGCGGGTGTCTCCGCGCTCGCCCAGACAATCGCGCTCGAGGCCCCCGACTGGCTGACGCCGCGGGCGTTGAACGCCGAACTACCGGCCGACGTACGCGCATGGGCAAGCGCCGATGCGCCGGCTGACTTTCACGCGACCCATCACGCGCGCCGCCGGAAATATACCTACCAGCTGTACGCGCCATCTGACACCCTGGTCGATTCTCAGCCAGCTCCGATCGACGACGAGCGCTTTCTGACCGCCTGTGAGGTGCTATCCGGTACGCACGACGTGGCGAATCTGACGCCGGACGACCACAACACCGAACGCACCCTGACGCTCGAGGCAGCCCGGGACGGCGACTATCTCGTCATCACTGCCAGCGCAGGCGGGTTCGCTCGAGAACTCGTCAGGCGACTCGTCTCACTGGCCTGTGAGATCGGGACCGGCGAGTCTCCGCTTGCGAAACTCGAGCGCGTCCTCGAGCCTGAACCGCTGCCTGGTCCCGAGGGAATCGCGCCGGCACCGCCGGAGCCGCTCGTCCTGACCGACGTGGTCTATCCCGACCTCACGTTCGAGATCGACGAGGATGCTGCCGAGAGCGCCCGCGCCGTGTTCGATCGGCGTCGCATCGAGCGACGAACGGGTGCGCGAGTCGCCGGCCAGATCGCCGACGGGATGCGGTAGCGTCGGGCAGATTGACCGCGTCAGACGCCGACCCATCGTCGTCTTTCGCTCCCTCGCTCGAGCGCAGTCACGACTTCTGTGCTCTCCTCACGGACCCATCACTGAGACACACCGTGAAAGGGTCCGACACGCTTTACCGCCGGGGCTCCGAAATCGAGGCTATGAGTTCCGTTCCCGACCGCTCCGAGGTCGACGAGGACTATACCTGGGACCTCGAGAGCATCTACGCGACCGACGACGACTGGGAGGCCGCCTACGAGGCTGTCGCCGAGCGCGTCGCGGATCTCGACGCCTACGAGGGACAGACGACCGACGACGCCGAGACCCTCCTCGAAGTCCTCGGGTTACGCGACGAGATCATGCGCGAGGTATCGACCGTCGCGGCCTACGCCCGCATGCGCCGTGACGAGGACACGACTGACCAGCACTATCAGGCGTTGACCGCCCGCGCACAGTCGCTTGCGGCCGATGCCCAGTCTGCAGCCTCCTTTATCGACCCCGAAATTCAGGAGCTGACTCGCGAGGAGTTCGATGAGATGGTCGAGGCCGAATCCGACCTCGAGACCTACGACCACTACATCGATGACGTGCTCCGGATGAAACCCCACACGCGCTCGGCCGAAGTCGAGGCGCTGCTGGCCGATTTAAGCGAAGTGACCGGCGCGACGGGCGAAGTATACACCATGCTCTCGAACGCCGATATGGCGTTCCCGACCGTCGAGGACCCCGAGGGTGAGGGCGTCGAAATCACGCAGAGCAACTTCACGAACCTGCTCAAGCGGCCCGACCGCGAGTTCCGCAAGCGCGTCTACGAGAACTACTTCGACGAGTGGGAGTCGGTCCGGAACACGGTCGCAGCCAGCTACAAAAACAGCGTCAAAGCAGACGTCAAGACGGCACAGGCGCGCAACTACGACACGGCACGCGAAGCCGCCCTCGACGGCCCGAACGTCCCCGTCGACGTCTACGACACGCTCGTCGACACTGTCCACGACAACATCGACAAGCTCCACCACCACGCCGAACTCAAACGCCAGGCACTCGACGTCGACGAACTACGGATGTGGGACCTCTATATGCCGCTGACCGGCGACGAAGGCTCCGACCTCGAGTACGACCAAGCCAGCGAGTACGTCGTCGACGCGCTCGCGCCGCTTGGCGAGGAGTACCAGTCCCGCGTCGCCGAGGGGCTCGACTCCCGGTGGGTCGACGTCTACGAGAACGAGGGCAAACAGTCCGGCGCGTACTCTGGCGGTACCTACGACACCCAGCCGTTTATCCTGCTGAACTACCAGCAGGACATCGCCTCGATGTACACGCTGGCCCACGAACTCGGCCACTCGATGCACTCCGAACTCACCAAAGAGGAACAGCCCTACGTCTACTCGAGCTACGAGATCTTCGTCGCCGAGGTCGCCAGCACGGTCAACGAGGCCCTGCTGACCAACCACTTGCTCGAGACCGTCGACGATCCCGAGTTCCGCAAACACGTCTTAAACGAGTTCCTCGAGCGCGTGCGCTCGACGCTGTATCGCCAGACGCTGTTCGCGGAGTTCGAACACGAAACCCACCGCCTCGAGGAAGACGGCGAACCGCTCACTGCCGATCGGCTGGACGACCTCTACCGCGGACTCAAAGACGACTACTACGAGCCCGCCGTCATCGACGACCGGATCGCCCGCGAGTGGATGCGTATCCCGCATTTCTACCGGGCCTTCTACGTCTACCAGTACGCGACCGGTATCTCCGCCGCGCTCGCGATCGTCGACGACGTCTTGGAACGCGGCCAGCCCGCCGCCGAGGACTACCTCGAGTTCCTCCGGCGGGGCTCTCGTGAGTACCCCCTCGAGCTGCTGCGGATCGCTGGCGTCGACATGAGCAGTTCGGACCCCATCGACCGCGCGCTCGAGACCTACGGTGAGCGCCTCGACGAATTCGAGTCGCTGCTCGACTGAGCCAGCCGGTCTGAACTAACTGAGCGCTTGCACTCGCCGGGTCGATAGGGGCGACAGGTATGTGACCCCCCTCCGCGACCCAAAGGCACATTTACCGTCCACATCTTATCGGCGTGTATCAGGATGTCTCGAAGCCCGTCTATTCCCGACCGACCTCACCGCGATATCGACTCCGATCTTCCCGACGACGAGCGGCTCGAGGCGCTTCGCGGGCACTACGAGGACCTCGTTGATGTCAACGAGCAGCTTTCAGAGCAGCTCGACGACGCCGAGGACCGCCGCGAGCGCTTGCAGGGGAAAGTCGATCGGATCGAACGCGAAAACGAGATGCTCAAGAGCTCGTCGCTGTACATCGCTACCGTCGAAGACGTCCTCGACGACGAGCAGGTCATCGTCAAACAACACGGCAACAACCAGGAGGTGCTCACCGACGTTTCCTCGCGGATGGTCGACCGCGTCGAGGCCGGCGACCGCGTTGCAGTCAACGACTCCTTTGCGATCCAGACCATCCTGAACGCCGAGACCGACGCGCGCGCTCAGTCGATGGAGATCACCGAAAAGCCCGATGTCACCTACGACGACATCGGCGGCATCGACGAGCAGGTCCGCGAGGTCCGCGAGGCAGTCGAGCAGCCGCTGTCCGAACCCGAACTGTTCGACGAGGTCGGCATCGATCCGCCAAGTGGCGTCCTCCTGTATGGCCCGCCGGGCACCGGGAAGACGATGCTCGCGAAAGCCGTCGCACACGAGACCGACGCCACCTTCATCAAGATGGCCGGCTCGGAACTCGTCCGCAAGTTCATCGGCGAGGGTTCGCGACTCGTTCGCGACCTCTTCGAGATGGCTCGCGAACGCGAACCCGCCATCATCTTCATCGACGAGATCGACGCGATCGCGACACGACGCACCGAGTCCAAGACCTCTGGCGACGCCGAGGTCCAGCGGACGATGATGCAACTCCTCAGTGAGATGGACGGCTTCGAGGCCCGCGGCGAAATCAGAATCATCGCCGCCACTAACCGCTTCGACATGCTCGATCGGGCCATCCTCCGCCCCGGCCGGTTCGACCGCCTCATCGAAGTGCCCGAACCCGACGAATCCGGGCGCGAGCAGATCCTCGAGATCCACACCCGCGACATGAACGTCGCCGACGACGTCGACTTCGCCGAATTGGCCGCCGACACCGACGGTTACTCCGGGGCCGACATCGAAAGTCTCGCGACCGAAGCCGGTATGTTCGCCATCCGTAACGACCGCGACGAGGTCACCCACGACGACTTCGTCGACGCCTTAGAGAAGATCGAAAAAGACGACTCGAGCGACGTGGTTTCCTCGGCGGGGTATTTCTACCAGTAGCGCTGTTACACCTCACCGCTTTTTTGTGTCCGTGTTCGGAGGCACGCGACCGCACCAGACACCAGCCTGGCTCACCGCCACATGGCAGCGCCGCTCGGATCGCAACGCCTTACGCCGCTCGGCCCCCAGTTCGGATATGAGCACGATTCGAGTCGTCTGGGGGACCGCGTCGGGCCCCACGGCGATGTCGTCCTACGACGCCGCACTCGCCGATGCCGGCGTCGAGAACTACAACCTCGTCTCGGTCTCGTCGGTGATCCCCGCCGAGACGTACGTCGAGGCCGTCGGTACCGCCCCCGACCTCGGCCCAGCCGGCGAGCGCCTGACCGTCGTCGAGGCGCGGGCGACAACCGCCGGCCCCGGTCGCGCAAGCGCCGCGCTCGCGTGGTCACAGTCCGTCGACGACGGCCCCGGCCTGTTCTACGAGACGTCCGGCGAGATGGACCGCGAGGACGTCGAACGCCGGGTCCGCGAAGGGCTCGCTGCGGGACAAAAGCTTCGCGACTGGGAGTTTACCGAGCCACGCGTCGCCGTCGAGAGCCACCAGGCCGATTCGGGCCGATATACGACCGCTGTCGTCCTCGCAGTGTACGGCGAAAGCGACCCGATCCTGTAGACTGCTCGAAGGCGAACCCTTTTCAGCCGGCAGTTCGTTGCTACGGGTACACACTTCTCATGAACGGAAATACGCCGTATGCAGGGCTACCGGGCGAAACTGGGGCTGGGCAGCGTGCCGCGGCGGACGTTCCGGACCTCTCGAGTGCGCAGAAACGACTGCTTCACCGCGACGTCTCGCGGATCGCTTCGCGCACGCGCGAGTTCCTGCCGAACGAATACGTCGTCGATGCCGACGTCTCGAGCGGGATGACCGGCCCACAGGTCACTGTCGCCGTTCGGCCGCCGGTCGGTCACGCCGTCAGCGCCGGCTTCACGCCCGACCTCGAGGACGCCGTTGCTGCCGAGGAGGTTATCACCGCCGACGAACGCGACGAAGTCGCCCGCGGGCTGGCAGCTAGTGCCGCTCTGCAGGTGAAACAGGCCGTCAACGATAGCGTCCGCCCGACCGGAAAGTAACCTAGTAGAGCAGTTGCTCGAGCTGGTGGCGTCGGCGCTCGAGATCGATCGCTGGCTCGACCGATGGATCGGCGATCAGTCGGTCAAGTACCAGCAACGGATCCGTGCCGGCTCGTTCGACTTCTCTGAGTAAGAGTTCGATTGCGGTGCGGTTCGTCGCGAGTGACGAACACAGCCCGAGTGCGAGTACAAGCGGAATCGCACGCTCGGGTTGTGTCGGAAACGCATCGCTGACGCGTGCGAACTCGGGATCGCTTTTCGCTGTTGACGCTTCAGCCGACGCTGGCTCGAGGGTCAGACAGTGTGGACAAAACGTAACGACGCTGGCCTCCGACGGCGCGTTCTGTCGATAGTCGTCCGGAACGGTAACCGAAATCGTGGCCGTACCGCAGTTGGAACAGGCCATCGGAATCGAATTTGTGGGTGCCGATCGTGACACTCAGCGTGCTTTACTGGTTGGCTGTCGGGGATTGTGCCGCGGTATCCGGCTGGATGTCCTCGAGATCTTCTTCCGTCTCCTCGTCGACTTCCTCGGCTTCTTCTTCTTCGGCTTCTTCCTCGCGGGCCTCCTTCTCTTCTTGCTCCTTTTTCTCCTTGATCTTCTTCAGGCGGAACGTTTCCTCGCGTTCTTGCTCTTCGAGTTTCTGCTCGATGTACTCCTGGTTCTCGTAGAGCTCCGGAAGGAGCTTGAACTCGAGGGCGTTGACGCGCCGCTTGGTCGTCTCGATCTCACGGAGCATCTTCTTCATCGCCGTCTCGACCTCGGCGGCGAGGATGATGCTCTCTAAGAGGTCCTCGTAGGCTTCTGCGGCCTCGTCGATGCGGGCGGACGTGCCCATGATCCCGTAGCCACGCTGGTCTAGGCTCTTCGAGACGCGCGAGGACTCGATCTGCGGGACCACGACGCCCATGATGTTCTTGGACTCGGTCGTGATCTCGGGGTTTTCCTGCAGCGCCGCCGCGGCACCGCGGACCGCGACGTCACCCTCCATCGCGCGAGCCATGTTGATCTTCTGCTGGGCCTCCTCGTAGTCGTCGGCGAGGTCGCCGCGGACGTCCTGGGCTTTGTCCAGAATGTCCATGAACTCCATGATGAGCCCGTCGCGTTTCTTCTCGAGCGTGCCGTGTCCCCGCTCGGAGAGCTCGATGCGATCCTCGATCGCCATCAAGTTCTTGCGGGTGGGCTTGACATCGTTGGCCATCTTGTGGGGGGATAGCAGTCCCAGTCGGATAACTGTTTACAGTTTCCGCGCGTGCTCGCGCCCGTGTACGGGAAATCGATGGGGTCGAAGTGGCCCGATTGGGGGTAGCTACCCGAGAAACAGATCGACCATGTCGCCCGATGACTGTCCCTTGTAAAGCTCCGAGTAGCCACAGCTCGTACAACTCACGACGTGAAACCGCCGATTCTGGACGTCGAGCAGCTTCGATAACCCGCTCCCGGTCGTCGAGATCTCGTCGATTTCCGTCTCCGTGTGGCCACATTTCGGACAGCCGCGCTCGTCGTCTCTCATAGATTCGGATTTCTGTCAATAACATAAAGTCTTTGTGCTCGGACCGATGAGCACTCCCAAGCTATGTCAGTCGCTCTTGTCCTCGTCGTCGTGATGGCGCTCGTCGTTCCGTTCCTTCTCTGGGTACTGATCGACCAGGAGACATCGAACCCGACTGTCGTCGATCGCACGGAGGCAGAACGGATCGCGAAGGACCGCGGCGGCCAGCAGTCGTCGACCGACAGGACAGCCGACGATGACGATGAACGAGACGAGTATCGGTCGTTTTGAGCTGACGGTCACTCTGAGGAGACGAGACTAAGCCACGACAGCCGCATTATCCCTGTCCAACCATTCGGTCTTCGTCTTCCCACTCTTCCTGCCGGAGTTCGTACTTCTGGACCTTGCCCGTCGCCGTCGTCGGCAGTTGCTTGACGAACTCGACCCGGTGGACGGTCTTGTAGCCCGCGAGGTTCTCGCGGGTGAACTCCTCGAGTTCCGCCTCGGTCACGCCCGGCTCGGTCGGATCGCCGCTTGCGGGCACGACGAACGCCTTCGGCGTCTCGCCCCACTCATCGCTGGGTGCCGGGATCACCGCCACGTCAGCCACCTCGGGGTGGTCGAACAGCGTATCCTCGAGTTCGATACTCGAGATGTTCTCGCCACCCGAGATGATGATGTCTTTCTTGCGGTCCTGAATCGAGATCATCCCGTTCTCGTCGATGGTGGCGAGATCGCCCATGTGGTAGTATCCCTCGATCCGGTCGCTGAAGGCCTCCTCGGTCGCCTCGGGCTTGCCCCAGTATTTTTCCATGATCTGGTTGCCGCGGACGACGACCTCGCCGAGTGTCTCGTCGTCGCGTGGGACGTCGTTGCCGTCTTCGTCGACGACTCGGATCTCGGTGCCGAGATAGGCCAGGCCTTGCCGTTTCTTGATCCGGAACCGGTCGTCACTGTCGTCGGAGAAGTGCCGGCGAGCGTCGGAGGAGGTGATCAGCGGGCCGGTCTCGGTCGCGCCGTAGACGTGTTTCAGGTACCAGCCGAACTCGTCTTCGACCGTTCGGATGGTCGCCTCCGGCGGCGCGCTGCCGGCAGTCGCGAGTCGGACATCGGCGTCGCCGGTCGTCTCGGGCTCGTTTTCCTCGTAGTAGTCGATGAGCATATTCAGCACCGTCGGCGCGCCACACATGTAGGAGATATTTTCCGAGCGGACGGTCTCGAAGATCTCCCCGGCGTCGATCCCGCGCGTACAGACGTGTTTCGCGCCGATGCCCGTCACCGCGAAGATGTGCCCCCAGCCGTTCGCGTGGAACATCGGCAGCGTCCACAGATAGACGTCGTCGTCGCTCAGGTTTTGGTGGCCGACCGTCAGATAGGCGTGAATCGTCTCACAGCGATGCGTGCGACAGACGCCTTTCGGATCGCCCGTCGTCCCCGAGGTGTAGTTGATCGTGATGATCTCGTCTTCGGCCATCTCGGGGCGGTCGTAGTCGGTGCCCGCCTCCTCGAGTACCGTATCAAACGCTTCCCAGTCACCGTCGACTGCGTCGGTATCGTTCGTGATGAACGTCTCCGTCGGCACGTCGTCACGGATCGCCTCGATCTTCTCGGCGTAGTCGTAGTCGGCGTAGATCGCGTCGACACCCGCGTCAGATAGGATGTACGCGAAGTCGTCCGGCGTCAACCGATAGTTCAGCGGTGTATGGATCGCACCGAGTTGCATGATTCCGTAGGCCGCCTCGAGGTGATAGTGGGTGTTCGGGTCCAACACCGCGACGCGGTCGCCTTTCTCGATGCCTCGGTCTTGGAGCGCTGCGGAGAATCGATCGGCGCGCTCGCCGAGTTCGTTGTACGTAAACCGTTCCCCCGTGGTGGCGACGACTGCCTCGTCGTCGCCGTAGTGCGTTCGCGCTCGGTCTAAGAACTCCGGCACGAGCAATGGTTTGTGCATACATACCACAGATTGGCGGCAGTATATACGATAGTTTCGATTAGACAGACATCTGATACCAATCGCCGCGACTGCCGCTCGGTGAGACGTCGGTCACTACTGGTGATCTCGCGAGCCACGACGCGCCGCGGTGACGACACCTGAAAGAAAGGATCGAAGCGATGAACGAAGCGAGCGACGGCTCAGTCGGCCTGTACGGCTTCGGCCGTCTCGTCTTCGCGGTAGTGCTCTTCGATGAGTTCCTCGTCGATCCGGTTGAGTTCCGTCTTCGGCAGGTCCGAGAGCAGATCCCAGCCGAGCTCGAGCGTTTCGGCGATCGAGCGGTTGGTGTCGTACCCCTGCTGGACGAACTCTTCCTCGAAACGGTCGGCGAAGTCGAGGAACTTGTTGTCCCGCTCGGAGAGGGCTTCGCGACCAACAATGTTCACGAGGTCGCGCAGGTCCTCACCCTCTGCGTAGGCGGCGTACATCTGGTCGGAGACGTCGCCGTGGTCCTCACGCGTGAGGCCCTCACCGATCCCGTCGTCCATCAGCCGCGAGAGGCTTGGCAGGACGTTGACCGGCGGCTCGATACCCTGGCTGTTCAGGTCTCGGTCCATCATGATCTGGCCTTCGGTAATGTAGCCAGTCAGGTCCGGGATCGGGTGGGTGTCGTCGTCGCCGGGCATCGTCAGGATCGGGATCTGCGTAACCGAGCCTTCCTTGCCCTCGATTCGACCGGCACGCTCGTAGAGCTGTGCCAGGTCGGTGTACATGTACCCGGGGTAGCCACGTCGACCCGGAACCTCCTCACGTGCGGCACCGATCTCACGCAGTGCCTCACAGTAGTTGGTCATGTCCGTCAGGATGACCAGCACGTGGTAGTCCTCCTCGAAGGCCAGGTACTCGGCCGTGGTGAGCGCGAGTCGCGGCGTGACCTGTCGCTCGACTGCAGGGTCGTCCGCGAGGTTCATGAAGACGACGGAGCGCTCGAGTGCGCCCGTGCGCTCGAAGTCGTCCATGAACTCGTTTGCCTCTTCGGCGGTGATCCCCATCGCACCGAAGACGACAGCGAACTCGGAGCCTTCGCCGTCGCCTTCTTCTTCTTCAGGCACCGTCGCCTGACGAGCGATCTGCAGTGCGAGTTCGTTGTGGGGCAGCCCCGATGCGGAGAAGATCGGCAGCTTCTGACCCCGAACCAGCGTGTTCATGCCGTCGATGGCCGACACACCGGTCTGGATGAACTCCTCTGGGTACTCCCGAGAGAAGGGGTTGATCGCTTCGCCGACGATGTCCTGTCGCTTGTCGGGGACGATCTCCGGGCCGCCGTCGATCGGGTTCCCGGAGCCGTCGAGCACCCGCCCGAGCAGATCCTCGGTGACGGGCATCTTCATTGTCTCGCCCAGGAAGCGAACGGAGGCGTTGCGGTCGATCCCGCCCGTGCCTTCGAACACCTGGATCGAGACGATACCCTCGCTCGATTCCAGTACCTGTCCGCGAAGGGTGTCGCCCTGTGGGGTCTCGATTTCGACGATTTCGTCGTACCCGACCGGCTCGTCGACCTCGGCGAACACCAGCGGACCGCTGATTTCCGTGATTGTCTGGTACTCTTTCATTGTTAGTACAGTGCGCGGAGTTGTTCTTGGAGGTCGTTCTCGATCTCGTCGATGAACTCGTTCCACTCTTCGGCCGTGCCCATCCGGTTGAGCCGCGGCGCAGCGTCGACATCCTGGATCTCCTCGACTGGGACGCCAGCCTCGAGTGCCTCGAAGGCCTCGTCGCTGAACGTGTTGATCGCCTGGAGCATCCGGTAGGTCTTCTCGGGTTCGCAGTAGGTGTCAACGTCGTGGAGCGCGTTCTGCTGGAGCCATGCCTCACGCAGGTAGCGTGCGACCTCGAGGGTCAGCTGCTGGTCTTCCGGCAGCGCGTCCTTGCCGACGAGCTGGACGATCTCTTGGAGTTCGTCCTCCTCGTCTAACACGTCGACGGCCCACTGGCGAACCTCGGGCCAGTCGCTTTCGACGTTCGATTCCCACCACGGGTCGAGCTGGTCTTTGTACAGCGAGTAGGACTCGTTCCAGTTAATTGCCGGGAAGTGCCGACGCTCTGCGAGGTCGGCGTCCAGCGCCCAGAACGTCTTGACGATACGCAGGGTGTTCTGCGTGACTGGCTCGGAGAAGTCGCCGCCGGGCGGCGAGACCGCACCGACGACCGAAATCGAGCCTTCGCCGCCGTTCATCAGCTGGAACTTGCCGGCGCGCTCGTAGAACTCGGAGAGTGCAGCCGCAAGATATGCGGGGTAGCCCTCTTCGCCGGGCATCTCCTCGAGTCGGCTCGATATCTCCCGCATGGCCTCTGCCCACCGCGAGGTGGAGTCGGCCATCAGTGCGACGTCGTAGCCCATGTCGCGGTAGTACTCCGCGATCGTGATCCCGGTGTAGATACAGGACTCACGGGCTGCGACGGGCATGTTCGACGTGTTGGCGATGAGGCAGGTCCGTGCCATCAGCGGGTTTCCGGTCTGCGGGTCAGGCAGTTCCGGGAAGTCCTCGATGACCTCGGTCATCTCGTTGCCACGCTCGCCACAGCCGATGTAGACGACGATGTCCGCGTCGGACCACTTGGCGAGTTGCTGCTGGGTGACGGTCTTCCCGGAACCGAACGGACCGGGAATCGCCGCCGTCCCACCCTTCGCGAGTGGGAACAGCCCGTCCTGAATGCGCTGGCCGGTCACGAGGGGCTCGGTCGGCGTCTCCTTCTCACCGGCGGGCCGGGCTTCACGAACCGGCCACTCCTGGTGCATCTGGATCTCTTCGCCGTTGTCGAGTTCGACGATGGTCTCCTCGACCGTGTACTCGCCACTCTCGACGTTCGTGACTTCGCCACCCTCGTAGTCCGGCGGCACCATGACCTTGTGGTCGATGGTGATGGTCTCTTCGACAACCCCGACGACGTCGCCGGGTTCGACCGTGTCACCTTCCGTGACTTCAGGATTGAACTCCCACTTCTTCTCGAGGTCGATCCCGGGGGCGTCGACCCCGCGGTCGAGGAATGCCGTCCCCATCTTCTCCTCTAAGACGTCAAGCGGGCGCTGGACACCGTCATAGATGGAGTCCAGCATGCCGGGTCCGAGGTCGACGGAAAGGGGCTCGCCCGTGTTCTGGACGGGTTCGCCCGGGCCGACGCCGGAGGTTTCCTCGTAGACCTGAATCGTGGTCAGGTTTCCTTCGATCTCGATGACCTCGCCCATCAGTCCTTCGTCGCCGACGTAGACGACGTCGTTCATCCGGGCGTCGAGGTCCGTAGCGGTCACGACAGGACCACTCACGCTTTCGATTACACCGTCTTCGTCGACGGATTCGATGTCTTCTGCCTGGCTCATAGTTTAGCTGTCTTCGTCCTCTTCCATCAGGTCGATACCGATTGCGCGTTTGATCTGCTCGCGCAGGCCGCCGCCACCGGTGCCGCTCCCGATCGTGACGACGACTGGCTCGACGCTCGTTTCGACCTCCTGGCGAACGTTACGCGACAGGTGCTCGAGGTCGCCGTCGTGCATGACGACGATCCCGACGCCCTCGTCTTCGAGGGCCGCTGTCGCGGCGTCGTCTAGCTGTTCGTCTTTCTCGTCGTCCGGCACGTTCTCGAAGCGACTGACCCCCGCGAGGCGGAAGCCGGTCGTAAACTCCGGACTGCCGACGACTGCGATTTCCTGGCTCATAGCACCACCAGTTCCTCTTCGATCTCGTTTTCGTCGAGTCCGACCTCTCGGCCCCGTGCGATGGCACGGATGTTCTCGACCTCGCGTTCTTTCGCGAGGATGTACGACAACACGGCCGAAACCGAGGTCGGGTAGATGCTCGAGAGCGTATCCGAGTACTCGAGTAACGCAGCGTCTAGTGCGTGCTCGAACTGGATAAGGCTGTCAGCATCGCGCAACTGATCGAGCGCCTCCGAGAGGCGGTCGCCGTAGCGGCGGTCCTCGGAGATGTGATCGACGAGCGCGTCGTAGTCGCCGACGAGCCGGTTGAGATCGGACTCGTCGAACAGGACGCCACCGTCGATGTAGTACGCCGCAGGGTCGAGGTCGGCACCACTGCGGGCAAGCCGAAACGCGTTCCGGGCGTTCCGGAAGTCGATCTCGGCTTGCAGGAACTCGATATAGTTCGCGACTGGGCCTTCCTGTGGCTCGTCGCCCGCTCCGCGGGAGAGGTCTTCGAGCAAGTTCTCGTAGAACTCCCGGTCTAAGGCGTTCTCGAGGGGGACGAGCGCGCCCGTCTCCTCGTATTCCTCGAAGGCCTCGGTCAGTGCCTCGTAGTACATCGTGCCGTAGAGCACTTCGATCGCGTCCTCGATCGTGTCGGTCTCGAGGAGGCGATCGATCGTCCGGTCGTCGAGTTCGCCGGCGCGGATGAGGTCCGTGCGGATCTCTTCGGGATCGCTGTCGGTGTAGATCCCGCGGAAGATCGTCTTCAGGTTCCAGACGTCGAACTTCCGGAGGTACCGAGCGATGAGGTCGTAGAGTTTCCCCTGCGACCAGTCGATCATATCCTCGAAGTGCTTTGCGAGATTGCGGTTGAGCGCGTACTCGATCAGGTCGACGCCCGAAAAGCGCGTTCCGAGCTCGTTGATCTCGCGTTCGTACTCGGTCTCCTCCATGAACCGCGCGATCTCGCTCGGCCCCATCCGGATCAGCTTGCGGTAGTCTTCGTCCGAGAACAGCGAGGCTCGGCGTGACCGGACGCGAGCGTTCACGTATTCCGGATTTGAGGCACCTGCGCTCATTGCTCGAAGAGTCGGTTGCTGATCTCCTGAAGGTTGTCTTCCCACACGTCCTCGAGAACCGAGTCGAACGTGTTGTTGACTCGGACACGGGACTGCTCGCTCTCGACGACGACGCCGCCGAGACAGTCGACGTCACCGGCGTACTCGTAGCCGTCGTACTCGTCGACGATCGACTCGAGCAGCGCCTGGTCGTCGCTACGACCGTAGACGCTGACGTCGTCGTCCGCGTCGAACTCGTCGCTTGCGGCCTCGAGCAGTTCGCGGGTCAGTTCCTCGCGAGTGTCGCCTTCGAGGGCGGCGAGTTCGTCCTCGACTGCCTCGTTGACCTCTCCGAGGACGTCACGGCGCGCCTCCAGGCGCTTCTGTTTCGCCTCCAGCTTCGCACTGGAGAGACGCTGTTCGCGGAGTTGATCGATCTCGCGCTCAACTTCCGCTTCCGCGTCGGCGAGGATTTCCTCGGCGTCTGTCTCAGCGGCCGATTCGATCTCCTCGGCGCGCGTTTCGCCCTCAGCGCGGATGTCCTCCGCACGCGCGTTGGCCTCTTCTCGAATGTCTTTGACGACTGTGTCCAAACTCATTGGTGAAGAAGGGGGGTTGCTTTTAGACGATGAAGACGACGACCAGGGCCAGGATCACGAGCGTCTCTGGGAGGACGGTCATGATCAGACCTGGAACGAACATGTCGTCGTCTTCAGCGATTGCGCCGACTGCTGCCGCGCCGATACCACGCTCGGCGTAGCCCGCCGCGAGCGCCGCGAGGCCGACAGCGATTGCCGCTGCGCCAGAGTTTTCGAGGGTTGGTCCGGCCGCCTGTGCCGCCTGCAGTGCGATGTCAAGTTCACTCATTGTTAGTAGTCCTCAGTGTGGTTTCGATCGGTTCCGAACGGTTCGTAGTTCTCCCCACCGCCTTCATAAAACTTGTTAAAGAATTCGACGTACTCGAGACGAACGGCCTGTAAGCCGGCGCTTGTCACGCCAAGTGCTAGCACGACCACGTGTCCGAGTACGAGAATCACAAGTCCGCCGAGTAGGGCAGCAGTGCCCGAGTGCATGAGGCCGTTGAAGACGACCTCAGCACCCTCGCCGTAGTGTTCGGCGACGTAGCTCGGCTCGTGCGTTCGAAGGAAGTGGAACTCGCCGTTGGGGTCCTCGTACGCGCCGAAGAACAGCAGGTTGACCACGAACGCCATACCGGCCTTCGCGAGCAACACTGCGCCCATCCGGGTGTACGAGAAGACGTTCACGACGACGTCGAGCGCTTCGACGGCCTCGACGGGTTCGCTGACGATCAGCATCACGAGGCCGATCAGGAACATGAGCAGCGGTGCTGTCAGCTCGAACCCGAGTCCTGGGACGGTGAACAGTCCCAGTCCGGAGAACCCAGTGAAGCCAATCGGGAACGGTCCGCCGCTTGCGAACGTCTCGTACAGGAAGTCCGGCTTCGCGGCCTCGCCCTGGGTCGAGAAGATCCAGATCCAGATGCCGTTGAGCATCAGGATCCACGATCCGCTGTGGAACAGGGCATCCTTGAAGCCGTGGCTAAGGTTCTCGAAGAAGTCCAGGATGTATCCAATGTTGAGGTGGAGAATCCCGGCCAGCACGCTAATGACCATCCAGCCAAGCGCGAAGTCGGCGGCTGCCGGCTCGAGTCCCTTGTTCAGCGGCAGCAGTTCGACGTTGCTCCAGACGACTGCGCCCAGGACGTGCAGGCCGAAGATTTCGCCGTACACGAACCCGAAGATGGTCGTGAACAGACCAGCCCAGACGGCGACACCGCCGAGACTGGAGATCGCGTCGTTGTCGACCTGCGTTACCATGTAGCCCCCGATGGCCATGTAGATGATGCCGTAGCCGGCGTCACCGATCATGAACCCGAAGAACAACGGGAACGTCAGGAACAGGAAGATCGTCGGATCGAACTCGCTGTATTTCGGCATGCTGACTGCCTGCACCAGCACTTCGAACGGCTTTGCCGGACCCGGATTGTCCTGTACCGTCGGCGGCTCGTCGCCCATCGTGACCGTCGATCCGCCGTCAGTAACTGCCTTCTGCTGCTGCTCGTCCGCGTCGGCGGGCGATTCGTCTTCGTCGGCCGCCGACTGCGTGCCCTCCAGATCCGTTTCAGTGTGGGCGTGTGCGCCGTGGCGGTCGTAATCGGCCCGCTCGAGTTCTTCGATCTCGACGCTGTCGCCGACCGCGTCGCTCAACGCAGCGACGAGTCGGTCGTAGTCGCCGGTCGGGATCCAGCCTTCCGCGACGAACGCGCGATCGGTCGTCGCGAACTGCAGCGGCGCTTCCGCCTGCTGAACCTCCATCGTGAGGTGTTCTTCGACGCGAAGGAGGAAGTCGGCTTCCGCCTGCTTGATCTCCTCGAGCTCCGTGTCGAGTTCGTCACGTCGGGTCTCGAGGGACTGCTTTTCATCCTCGAGATCGGCGACGTACGCCTCGGGGCTCTGTTCGGTCTCGGGCACCCCGTGGCGGGTGACGTCGACGCCGACGAGCGCGTCGTCGATCGGAGCCTCACCGGCGTCTTCGGTGGGTGCGGCGACGACCGCCACGACGTCACCACCGGTGAACGTCTCGAAGGTCCGAATCTCGTCGGACGCGCTGACGGCTTCGTCGATTGCGTCGACGTTGCCTTCAACGACGGCGACGTCGACCGATTCGTACCCCGACAGCAAGTCGAGGTCGATGCCCAGTTCGGCAAAGGGCGCGACGCGGTCGATCTTCTCGTCGACCTGCCGCAGTTCGTTGGTGAGCTCGCCGCGGCGATCGTCGAGTTCGTTGACCCGCGTGCGGATCTCCTCGAGTCGCTCTTCCCAGCCCTCGTCGATGCTCCCTGGTTCGGCGTCGTCGGCCGACACGTCCAGGGTGCTCTCGAGGGCGCGGACGGTCACCAGCTTCTCGGATGCCTGATCGGCACCGGCGATGGGGTTACCGTTGTCGAACCCCTCCCATGAGCCGTCATAGTCCGAGAGATGTACCAGGTTCAGTCCGTGGATCGTCTCGATGACCGTGGGCATAACGCCCCGGGAACCGGTCACCGAGACCTTGCTCATCCGTTCAGGTCTGAGCATGGACGTCCTCCTGGAACAGTTCGACGACGTGGTCGGTCACTTCGTCGACCCGGTTTCGGGCGCGCTCGGCGAGTGCCGCGCGCTCCTGTTCGCCTTCTTCGAGGACCTGCTCGCATTCCGCATCGATCTCTTCGCGAGCCTCCTCCAGGCGGCGCTCCTTGAGCTCCTGCGCCTCCTGTTCCGCTTCTGTGCGAATTTCCTCGGCACGTTTCCGGGCCTCGGCTATTCGCTCGTCGCGGTCGTTTTCTGCCAGTGCGACGATCTCGTCGGCCTCGTCTTCGGCCGACTGAATTCGTTCGAGAACCTCTGGCCTCGGCATACTCTAAGCAATCAGACGTTTGCCAGAGCGTGTATATGGTAGTTGCGAAAGTGACTCAGTGGCTGTCGTTCTCGAATATCTGGTAATCCCCTATTAGTCGCATCTCATAGCGCCGAGAACAGCAGACATATGTCGATCGGATCGAAATCGATTACTAATGGGACTTCTCGAGAACAAGGCCCGTGCCCGACTGTTTTATAAGTACCTCTCGCGGGTCTACGATCAGGTGAACCCCTTCATCTGGACCGAGGAGATGCGCGACGATGCCCTCTCCCTGCTCGATATCGAGGAGGAGATGACCGTCCTCGACGTCGGCTGTGGGACCGGCTTCGCGACCGAGGGGCTGCTCGAGCACGTCGACG
Organism: Natrinema hispanicum; assembly: GCF_004217335.1. GTDB lineage: Archaea > Halobacteriota > Halobacteria > Halobacteriales > Natrialbaceae > Natrinema > Natrinema hispanicum. Next base: position 394,263 of record NZ_SHMP01000003.1, on the reverse strand, counting down.
AGGTCTACGCGCTCGACCAGAGCGAACACCAGCTCGCACAGGCCTACGAGAAGTTCGGCAAACGCGCGCCGCCGGTGAACTTCCACCGTGGCGACGCCGAACGACTCCCGTTTGCGACCGACACGTTCGATGTCGTCTGGTCGTCGGGTTCGATCGAGTACTGGCCGAACCCGATCCTTGCGCTCCGGGAATTCCGCCGCGTCCTCAAACCCGGTGGGCAGGTGCTCGTCGTCGGCCCGAACTATCCCGATAACGTCGTCAGTCAACTGCTCGCTGACTCGATCATGCTCTTCTATGACGAGTACGAGGCCGATCAGATGTTCAAGACCGCTGGCTTCGAGGACGTCAAACACGCCTTTATGGGCCCATCGTACGATCCCGACGTCGCGATCACGACGATCGGCCGCGCGCCGGAATAGCGGCGCTTAGCTCGCTGTCGTCTCGAGTGTCGCTACCTGTCGATCGTCGACGACGAGCGTGACGGTGACCGAATCGCCTGTTGTAAGCGTCGGCCTGTTCGTCCCCGCGATCGAAACGCCGGCGCGCTCCCCTGCTGTCCACGTCGAATCGCTTTTCGCATTGAACGGGCCGTCGGGCGCACCATCGAACCCGCGCGCGCCGACGAACGGAACCGGCGGTTGTGCGGTCAGCTCCGTGCCGTTGATTGCGATCGTCACCGACAGCGTCTCGACGTCGATGTCATCTCCTGCGCGGTGTTCGATCACGATCGCGGCGCTGTCGCCGTCAGCCGAGAGTTCGAACGTCGCGGTTGGGCCGGCTGGCTCGAGCGCCCACGCACCAGCACCAACGGCGACGATCGATGCCAGACAGACGGTCAGCGCTAGCAGCAGGATGATACCAAGACCCTGGCTGATACCGCGCGACCTGCTCTTGGCGATCGTGCTGGGCTCTTTGTTCGCCATCACGACCGTCTGGCCGCGTATTACCGTATAAAGGTCCGCTTGCCCGTCGACCGGGCGCTGGTCGGCACCACTAGCTATTCGAAACGGGGACGGTGACGTTGGATCCCGTCGGCCGCTCTACCGTGAGTTCGTATCCGCCACTGGGTGGGACATACCAGAGGCTGCCATCCGCGTTCGTTTCGCCGACGTCGAAGTCGCTGATCGTGATCGGTGCTGTAACTGGCTCGCCGGTCTCTCGGTTGGTTACAGTCACTTTCCGCGGGCCGTTTGCGGCCGTCTTGTCGACGACGATTTCGAGCCCGTCTTTCTGCCACTCTTGTTGCCGAACCGGTGGCAAGATCTCTGGGATCAGTGTCTGTAGCTCACGATGAATGTCTCCTGTTCCGCCATCAAGGTACGCTTTGAGCTGGCCTTGCTCGTGGGAGATGTCGATCTGGTACAGCTGTGCCGTCGTGTATTCGCTCACCGATGGTGACTGCCCCGTATCGTACGCCCAGGGATAGAGGTCATCGCTGTGCCCGTATGCCTCCGGGAGATTGGCGAACTGGGTCGACATCGATGTATCCCGGTTGTCGAATCGGGTCGCTTCGCGGAGGTAGTCCTCGTCGAGGGTCTCGAGAACGTATCCGCTCTCGGATGTCTCGACGGAGATATACTCGATTGCTCCGTTTCCATACGCGCTCGACCAAAGCTGGCCGCGGATTTGGGTGCGATGCATCTTGAGTTTGTCTTGCTGGTCTGCAACCGATAGTGAACTCCCAGAAACACGATCCGACCGCTCTTCGAGTGTATCGAACGCTTCGGAGAGGGCTGCTGCTTCCTGATAATTTCGGAGCAACGTTTTCAGCAATTGTCTACTCGAGAGGTCCCCAGCAGCGTGTGCTCTCACCGCCTGCTTTTCGCGTTCCCTGAGTGTATTCGAGCGGTCTTTCAGCCGGTCGTATGTGGTTTGGAGCAATGCACGCCGTTCTTCGGTGGTTGCATTGTTGAACTGTCGATCGAGCGTGACGTACTGGGTGTGATCGATCCGAAGCTCATCGTCCGTGCTCGCGAGCGCGACACCAAGGTCAGGGCCGTACTCGGCGTACTCGCTTCTGGCTGCTCCCTCGAGCGAGAGCCGGTTCGTCGTATTCGACACTGGCTGGAGCCCGGAGTCGGCCGGGTCGATAGCCGCTACCTCATGCTGAACCGACATCGTTGCGGGTGCACCTGCTGAAGATCCGGATGTCACCATCCCTGGGACGACAGCCAGGGATGAGACGAGAAGTAATGCGAGGAGGGGCGGAATCGAGCGGTTCATCGTCGAATCGTAACCTCTCCTGATACAAAAACTGGTCGCACTGCTATTGACCCACGAGGCTGAGAAATGAACGTGCCCTAATCATGTATTGACACTGAATTAGAAGCGCTCTCCGTCCTCGAGCCGCTTCGCTTCCGCTGGTAACGCTTTATTTTTCGATGGAAAGTGTTTTTTCCCCCGGGAAACCACCCGTTGATACGCATGCGGGTATCCACCGCCATCACAGTTGCCCTCTCAGCCCTCCTGGTGGCGTCTTTCCTCGGGACGGTGGTCGCTATACCGGGTGCAGCCGCTTCCCCCGCGCTTGAACAGACGGCTGCAGGTTCCGATCGGTCCCGTGTATCATTGGACCACGTCGCGTCTCCCCTTTCGAGTGATTCTCACGCGTTGTCAGTCGATCAGTCAGTATCGGTTCCCACTGCAGTACAGTCGACTGGTTCGACTCCGGAAGCGACGCCAAAGCAGGTCATTCGGCTCACCGTTCGCGATAATGGGGACGTTCGATGGACAATCGAAAGTCGGTTTCTCCTGACGAACGAGAGCGAAGCTGATTCGTTTCGAGCGTATGCCGACCAGGTCACGGCCGGCGAGCGAACTGTTGGGCTCTCACCCGAGCAGTTCGAACGCTTCCGTCAGATCGCTCAACGGGAAACCGGTCGCGAGATGTCGATCAAAGACACCCAGTGGGACGAACCGCGCATCATTGAGCCACCGGCCGACGGTGACGGCAGCGATGAATCAAAGTCCACCACCGAGAACGCCCGGATCGGGGTGATCTCCTATTCGTTTACCTGGACCAACTTTGCGACCGTCGACGGTGATCGAATCCACTTCGGTGATGCGTTTCAGACGGATGATGGAACGTGGATGGGACTGACCGCAGGACAGCGTCTCGTCGTCGAAACACCACCTCAATACGCCCTCGAGACGCCGACATCGCTCACCTGGGATGGTCCCTATGAGTTTACCGCCGACGAACTCGAGATCGTGTTCGTTCGGACCGGAACCCTTCCGTCGTCGATGTCTGGCTGGCTGATCGGGGGTATCCTCGTGCTCATCGCTACCATCGGAACCGGTGGCTACCTGTTGGCGAAACGTGACGGCAGGACCGAGCTTCCGATCCCGATCGATCGACTGCCGTTGCCCGAACGGCTCGGGTTCAGCGACCGCGATACCGACGAGCACGCTGCTCCAGCGACGGAGACCGCCAGCAGGTCCGAGTCCGTATCCGGATCTGGGGACTCTCTGGCCGGCTCGGAGTCAGCTGACGGGGCCGTCGCAGGAGAAAACGATGCTGACCGTGGTCGCGGAACCAGTCTCGAGTTCGAGGATGCCACCCATCAGGATGTCGACCCCGAGCTGTTAAGCGACGAGGAGCGTGTCCTCCGTCTCCTCAAACAAAACGGCGGCCGGATGAAACAGGCGTCGATCGTTTCGGAGACCGGCTGGTCGAACGCCAAGGTCTCGCAGTTGCTGTCGAAGATGGACGACGATGACGAAATCGAGAAACTCCGCATCGGACGGGAGAATCTCATCACGTTGCCTGGCGTCGATCTGACTAATTTCGACTGATCGACCGGATCGTTACCATCCGGGGCCGATACTTAGCTCTCGGTTGACTCCGAATCGGTGGCGGTCGAATTCGAACCGTCGGCGCTCGTATCCGGAGTGTACTGAATCTCTGTGCCAACCGAGGCGTAGATGTCGTCCCAGTCTTTGTCTTCGTCCATCAGGAAGACTTCGACGGTCAGCGGGCCCGCGCCGAATTCTTCGATCCCTGCCGGTCGAACGTCGATGTGGAACGTCCCGTTTTCGTCCATCCTAACCTCGTCCGTTCGTTCGATAATCTTCCGGTTGTCCTCGCCTTCGTTGATCTTGACGAAGAAGTACGGCTCGCCCTCTAAGTCGCCGTGTTCAGCCGGATCAACGTCTTCCATGCTGGTGTTGGCGACGACCTCGAGGTTGAAGTTCGAGTATCCGTCACCGCTTTCTGCGGGCACTTTGTCGACGAACGTGACGGACTCGATTCGGTCCTCGCGTTTGTCTTCCAGCGGCCGATTCGGCTCTTCGGGCGGATACCACGCTGCATCGGTGGTGTCATCGCTACGATCCGTGCTCGTGTCGTCCTCGGTTCCGTTCGGTTCGGCAGTCGAAGTGGTGTTCGCATCGGCGGATCCGTCTGTGGCTGGTTCGGTCACTGACTTCGTATCGGTCTCGTTTGCCGGTTCACCGGCTGGGGTACCCCCGAGGGCACTACACCCGGAGAGGGCCACAAGCAGTGCAACGGCGACAACTGCGGCGTTTCGGAATTGCATCGTAGTCACGTCTTCTGGGACAGCGCCATTACTACAGCCTCGATAAGCGGCTGCCACTCGATCGACGGCGAACGGATCGGAAACGGACTGGAACGACCGTTTTCGGGTGTTGTACGCTGCGGGACGGTCGTTATACGGTGCAAAAGACCGCGCGCTTACCCTGTTCGTTCCCGATCAGGCCGGCGGCGTCCGCTCGACGACCTACCACGTACACCGTTTTCCGCTCGAGTTCGTTCGACGCACTCTCGCGCAAAAATCTGCACCAAAAACCGCTTGTGGTCCCTACGCTAACGGCGTCCGCTCGACGACTTGTCCGTCATAGGTCGGATACTGCTCGACGATCTCACCGTCCTCGAGATCGCCTTCTTCGATCATCTCCTCTAAGAGCCACCAGGCGACCTCGACGTGGTTCGTCTTGACTGTGTAGAACTCCTCGGGGACACCAAGCGCCTCGAAGCGTTCAGGATCGGCATAGGTCTTCCCGTAGACGAGCGTGCCGTCGTCGGTGATGTCGTCGAACTCGCGGCGGACGTTGCGGGCCATGCGTTTCAGGCGGCGGCGGTGCTGGGCTGCGTCCTTGAACACGGAGGTACAGAAGTAGACTCGCTCGTGGTCGCCCATGACCTCGAGGATGTCCTCGCGGTCGCCGTCGACGGCGCTCATGTGGTCCTCCTTGAGTTCGTACCCCTGTTCCTGCATCCGACGGTAGTTCCCGTCGCTCATCTCGAACTCGTTGACGTTACAGAACTCCGCTGCGCCTTCATCGAGGAATTCGAGGAACTCCTCCTCGGCGCGGATGCCGGGGATCTCGAAGGCGGGCGTGAGCCCTTCTTCGCGAGCGATATAGAGGATCTCTTCCCATTCGGTGCCATGGAGGTCACCCCACTGTTCGTAGGGCGGGTGGAAGCGAATCTCGTCTAAGCCCGCTTCGGAAAGCCGGCGCATGTTCTCGCGACCCCCGGTGATCCCGGTGTAGAGGTGGGTGTGGTGGTCCTCGCCGAACTCGTCTTTGAGGAGCTCGAGGTAGTGACAGGTCCGCCCCAGCGCCTCCTGGGGTTCGCCGCCAGTGATCGATGTGCCGAGTGCGTCCATTCGGTGGGCTTCGGTGAGGACGTCCTCGTCGCTTTCGACGAGCCGTTCGTTGGCGTAGACGTCGGTGACGTTTTTACGATTCTCGCCAAGCGGGCAGTAAAAGCAGTCGCGCTGGTCGCAGTAGCCGTAGACGAACAGCACCATCTTCCCCCCTTTCGCGCACTGCTCACAGCCCTTCGAGATCATTCGGACAAACGTACCCGTCCGAGCCTCAAAAGGGGTACGAATCCACGTCGTCGCTGTGCCCCGTTGATCCGTCTCGTGGGTCGACCCGTTCGAGTGTCTCGATGCGATCCGACGCCCATCGGACACGGACTGGGATGGTCCGTCCCAGAAGACGGAAATAGCGCGGTGTGCAACTATGAGCCGATGCTGCTGGTCCTCTGTGTCGACCTCGACGACGATCTCGGCCGCAAGACCGGCTTTTCGACGCCGGTCATCGGTCGCGACCCAGTCGAGGAGGCGGCCGTCGCCCTCGCGACCGCGGACCCGGAGGACTCGGACGTCAACGTCATCTTCCAGGGATTGCATATCTACGACGATCTCGCCGAACGCGACGAGAGCGTCGAGGTCGCCGTCGTCACCGGCAACGATCAGGGCGACGTTAGTGCCAACCGCGAGGTCGGTGACGAGGTCGATACCGTCCTCGCGAGTCTCTCGACTGGCGAAGACGTCACTGCGCTCGTGATCACCGACGGTGCACAGGACGAATCCGTTATCCCGATCATCCGCTCGCGGGTCCCCATCGACGGCGTCCGGCGGGTCGTCGTCCGGCAGGCCCAGAACTTAGAGTCGATGTACTACACGATCAAGCAAGTGCTCGACGACCCCGAGACGCGCGGGACGGTCCTCATCCCGCTTGGCATTCTCCTATTGATCTACCCGCTCGCGCTGGTCGGAGCCGTCCTGAACCTCCCAGGAATGGTGTTGGGAACGACGTCGACACTGCTTGGGCTATATCTCATCTCACGTGGACTTGGCCTTGGTGACCGGCTCGATACAGCCGTCGAACGCGCGCGCCGATCGCTATACGCCGGCCGGACGACCCTGTTTGCGTACGTCGTCGCCGCCGCTCTGTTCGTCCTTGGTGGCGTCAGTGGACGCGACAGTCTCGCAGCCATCCGGGCGTCGTCCGGTGGCGACCTCGAGGCTCCGGTCATCCTCGCCGCGCTCGTCTATGGCTCGATCCACTGGTTTGCCGCGGCGGGACTGACGACCAGTCTCGGTCAGATCACTGACGAGTACATTGCTGGCTCGCTCGAGTGGCGGTATCTCAACGCACCCTTCTACGTGCTTTCGATCGCGGTCGTCCTTCATGCGGTGAGCGCGTTCTTCCTCGGGACTGTCGAGATGACGTATCTCGCGGTGGCGCTGACCGCAGGGACGGTGCTAGGAATTATAAGCACACTCACGTTTGCTGTCGCAGAATCACGACTATCCGACACGGAGCACGAGGAGGGAACGAAACAGGCTGAGCGAGTCTGACGAGTTGTGTTACCGTTCACGTTGAACGACGAACTCCGCGAGTTCGAGGAGATACTGTCGGGCGTCGGAATCAGCGACCTCGACGCGATCTAAGGCGTCGATCGCGCGGTCGGCTTCCCGCCGGGCGGCGGCGTTGGCCTCGTCCGGCGTGAGATCAGTCACCTGCACGACCGACGGCCGCTCGAGAGCAGCGTCGTGGCCGGTCGGTTTGCCGAGGGCCTCGGGATCGGCGACGGCGTCTAACACGTCGTCTCTGATCTGGAAGGCAACGCCGACCCGTTCTGCGTATTCACCCAGTGCATCGACGGTGACGGGGTCGGAGTCGGCAGCGATCGCCCCGAGCTCCGCTGCGGCTCGGAACAGTGCGCCGGTCTTCCGACGCGCGAGCGTCATGTACTCGTCTTCGTTGGCTGGCTTGGCTGCCAGTTCGGTCGCCTCGCCGACGCCAAGTTCGACCATCGCCTCGGCGACGACGCGCGTCGCGTCCGGATCGGGCGAAAAGAGCGCGAACGCCTCCCCCAGTAAGCCGTCGCTGGTGATAATCGCCGGGCCGTGACCGAACTCTGCCCAGGTGCTAGTCGTCCCGCGTCGCAGTTCGGAGCGATCGATGATGTCGTCGATGACAAGCGACGCCGTATGGACGAGTTCGATACCGACGCCGAACTCGACGGCGTCCTCTGCCCGTCCACCCACCGTTTCGCAGGCCAACAGCGTCACCATCGGCCGGACGCGTTTCCCCCCGGAGAGCGCGATATGGCGAACTTCGTTGGAGAGCGTCTCGGGCTCGACCCCTTCGACCACCTCGACGAGGCGCTTTTCGATCAGTGCCCGTCGGCGCTCCAGCAGTTCCATCAACCGCGCTTAGGAGTGGGTAGAAAAGTAGCTGACGGATCCGAAACGAAATTTTTGCACGATTAGTGGCCTCTACGAAAGATACCGATCAAAAACACCGGAAAAGCGCAGCTCTGCCAAGCCCTCGTTCACTCCGTTCACGAGGACAATAGCTTACTCGCGCTGCTCGTTCGCGGTTTGGCTACTGGAATTCGTCGATGAGTTCGGGGACGACGTGCGACCACCTTTTTTTCGCTCGGGTCGCTCACGGATTCGCGACCACTCGCGAAAAATCTGGATCAAAAAGCCGCACACTCGCGATGCTCGTTCGCGATACAGTTACTGGAATTCGTCGATGAGTTCGGGGACGACATCGAAGAGGTCGTCGACGATCGCGTAGTCGGCAATGTCCATGATCGGCGCGTTGGGGTCGGTGTTGATCGCGACGATCGTATCGGAGCCTTTCATGCCAGCGACGTGCTGGACGGCACCCGAGATACCGATCGCGATGTAGACGTCGGGCGTGACGACCTTCCCCGACTGGCCGACCTGACGGTTCTTCGGCAGCCAGCCGTTGTCGACGATCGGGCGCGAGGACGACAGCGTCGCGTCGAGTGCGTCAGCCAGTTCACGGATCATCTCGAGGTTCTCCTCTTCTTCGATCCCGCGGCCGACCGACACCAGCAGGTCGGCCTCGCTGATATCGACGTCGCCGCCGCCGACTTCCTCGAAGCCGGTGACGGTCGAGCCGACTGTCTCCTCGTCGATGTCGACATCGAAGGCCTCGATCGCGGCGTCGCCGGTGCCCTCGGCGGCGGGCCACTCGGCACCGCGGATCGTCACGACGGCGTCGCCCTCGAGTTCGGTGGTCGTCTCGACCTTGCCGCCGTACATCTCGCGGGTGGCAACGAGGGTCTCGCCGTCGGCCTCGAGATCGACGGTGTCGGTGACGACCGGCAGGTCGAGCTCGTTCGCGACGGCGGGCGCGTAATCGAGTCCGTTGACGCTGTTGGGCGTCACGACGTACTGTGGGGCGAGTTCGTCGTAGAGCTGCGTGACCGCTTGTGCGTAGACGTCGTGGTTGAACTCCTCGCCGTGGTCGACGGTGTGGATCGCGTTGACGCCGTCGCGGTTGAGTTTGTCCGCGAAGTCGTCGACGGTGCCGCTGATGACCGCCAGATGGAGGTCGCCGCCGGTTTCGTCGGCGAGTTCACGGCCGGCGGTGATGAGCTCGTAGCTGACATCGCGGAGGTCTCCGCGGCGGTGGTCCGCGACTGCGAGGACGTCGCTCATTGTGCCACCCCCTTCTCGCGGAGCAGTTCACCGAGCTCCCCGGCCGTCTCTTCAGCACCGCCCTCCCAGGTCGTCACGTCGCTTTCGCTTTCGGGCTCGTACATGTCGGTCAGCTCGAGTTCGGTTTCGATCGCGCTCTCGTCGACGCCGATGTCGGCGAGCGTCTGGACGTCGAGTTCCTTGCGCTGGGCCTGCCGAATGCCCCGCAGGCTCGCATACCGGGGCTCGTTGATCCCCGTCTGGATCGTCAGCACTGCCGGAAGCTCGATGTCGGTCAGCTCTTCGACGCCGCCCTCGAGTTCGCGTCGCACGGAGGCGACGCCGTCCTCGAAATCGTGTTCTAAGTGATTGACGACGGCACCCCACTGGAAGCCGAGCTGTTCGGCGACCGAAACGCCGGTCGCGCCGAAGCTGTCGTCGCCAGCCTGGACGCCGGACAGTACGAGGTCAGGCTCTTCGGCCTCGATGACGGCGCTCAGGATTTCGGTCTTGGCGTTGACGTCGAGTAAGTCGACGTCCGCTAAGGCGTCGTCCCAGACGCGGACGGCACGGTCTGCGCCCTTCGCGAGTGCCTGCCGGATGGTCTGTTCACAGTCTTCCGGGCCGATGGTGACCGCGACGACTTCGTCGGCGATTCCGTCTTCTTGGAGCTGGACGGCCTCTTCGATCGCGTAGTCGTCCCACTCGTTCAAGTCGGCACCGAGGTACTTGCCCGCGATTTCGGTTCCTTCGATTTCGAACTCGTCTTCGACGGTCGCCACCTCTTTGACCGTAACGAGAATTTTCATCATGGGATAGTGCAACGCCCACCCCGTAAACCTTTTCGAAATCGGAAGCTATTCACCCCCTGTTTAGCTACCATATTTTAATAATTATTCGCGCTGAGTTAGATCTGCTTTCACTGTCCCTATTGTTTGCTACCAGCGTTTTGTTCGTCTCCCGTCACCGTCTCGAAGACGGAAACGGTTTAACACCGCCGCCAGTAGTACTGTGCATGGCAGACTGTCCACTCGCCGACGACTGCCCGGAGTTCTCCGAACGGATCTCGGGTATGGGATGCCAACACTACGGCGACCGGGGTGGCAAGGAGTGGTGTAACCACTACAACCAGCCGATCGAGGATCTCAAAACCCAGCCGGTCAAGGCAGGCGAGGAGGTCGTCATCGACGTCGTCGACATGCACGAAAGCGGTGCCGGCGTCGGCCGAACCGAGGACGGGTTCATCGTGATGGTCGACGGCGTCCTGCCGGAAGCGCGCGCTCGCGTCGAAATTACGCGGGTCCACAGCAATCACGCCCGAGCAGAGGAACTCGAGCTCTTGCCGATGGAACCCGACGAAGACGAGGACGACGAGTCCGCAACGGCAGACGACATCGATGACGAAGCCGAAGCCGAAGCCGATGGCGATCGCTCGCCCGACCGTGAGCGACTCGGTAGCCGCGAAAACTTCTGGGGCTCCTAGCGTCTCGAGTGGACAGTCGACGCGGGTCGTGGCGAGTCCGGACAGGACGAGACAGCCGCTGACACGGCTGACGGCATCGACATCTCGATTGAAGTCGTCGCCGACCCGACCGACCGCACGGTGGCGGCCGTTCTCGTCGCGACCACCGTGCTTGTCGCTGTAATATTCTTTGCGCGAGAGAATCCGACTGGTCGTGGTCGCGAACACGGTCTCGGCTCTCCTGGACCGCTTCAGGTAACGTTTTCTCGACGAGCGTGTGATACGTGTTCATGGAACGGCTCTCGCTGTCGAACGCTGCGTTCGAAGGTGATAACAACGCATATCTGTTCGCGGATGGCTCGACGGTGACGCTGATCGATACCGGCGATTGGATGGCGACGACTCGCGAACAACTCGAGACAGCACTTTCCCAGCACGGCCTCGGGCTAGCGGATATCGACCGGATTCTGCTGACTCACTGGCACCACGACCACTGCGGGCTGGCCGGCGAGATTCAGGCTGAAAGCGGCGCTGACGTGTACGTCCACGCCGCCGACGCGGCGCTCGTCGAGGGCGACGAAGCGGCCTGGAACGCGATGGACGACCGTTACCGGCAGTACTTCGAAGAGTGGGGAATGCCCGAAGACAAACAGGCAGCCCTTCGCGAGCGGTTGACCGACGGCGAGACGACCGTCGAGACGCCGACGGTCACCACGTTCGAGGATGGCGAGACGTTCTCGGTCACCGACATCGACCTCGAGGTCGTTCACACCTCCGGCCATGCCGCCGGGCTCTGTATGTTCGAGGCAGCCATCGACGGCGAGCGCCAGGTCTTTGCCGGCGATGCACTGTTGCCAGTCTATACGCCCAACGTCGGCGGTGCAGACGTCCGCGTCGACCGACCGCTCGAGAAGTATCTCCGTGCGCTACAGGGAATCGTCGACGCCGACTACGACCGCGCGTGGCCGGGACATCGGACGCCGATCGATGACCCGGCTGGTCGTGCTCAGTACATCATCGAACACCACGAGGAGCGCTCCTGGCGGGTCCTCGACGCGCTGGACCGACGCGGCCCCTGTGATACGTGGACCGTCAGCGCCGACCTATTCGGAGACCTCGAGGACATTCACATCCTCCACGGACCCGGCGAGGCTTACGCGCACCTCGAGCACCTAGCGCGCGAGGGGACCGTCGTCAGAGAGGGAACCGAGTATCGCCTCGCTGATGGCGTCGCCGATACGCTTGCCGACCTCGAGGAGGAGCGCTGGCCGCTCGAGTACTGAGCCGGTGTCAGTGGTCCGAACGACCCCTGCGTCGCGTCTTTGGGTGCCCGCAGTTATCGATCGGTGTATCGACTCTGTTTGATGCCTGGAATCATTAACTCCATGTCGAGTTAGTAATAAGGCTGATATGGCAAGATCTCGTTTTCCTGACTGGGAGCGGTCTGTCGATTGCCGTTCTCGCCCTGACAGTGCGTGATACGACGGCGAACGTACCGCTTGGCTCGAGCGTGCTGTCAACCGAACACGACCAGCCCGTCTCCGGTCGCTCCGCCGACTAACTGTGACTGGGTTCGTTCTCCATACACCGTCGCCCGACGTTCGTCCCACCATCGTAGTCGTCCAGTGCCGGGACCGTGGAAGCTTTGATCCCGCCGACGGCTAGAGGCTACTATGGCTACGCGAGCCTGCAACGTCGGCGGAGGCGGGTCGCCGTGATCGACGAGGTTGCGGACCTCCTCGAGGAGATCGGGTTCGATCCCGAGACCAGTGTGTTGACCTACCGGCAGGCACAGGTGCTCGCGTTACGCGAACGCGACGTCTCGCAGGCCGACATCGCCGAGGCGCTGGGCACCTCTCGAGCGAACGTTTCATCGATCGAGTCAAGCGCCCGCGAGAACGTCGCGAAAGCCCGTGAGACGGTCGCGTTCGCGGAGGCGCTTCGTGCGCCGGTTCGGGTTCGCGTTCCTGCCGGAACCGACCTCTATGACGTGCCCGAACTGGTCTACGACGCCTGCGATGAGGCCGGTGTCAAGGTCGATTACACCGCACCGGATCTGATGAAGGTCGTCAGCGATGCCGCCGGCAACGCGGTTATGGGCCGACAGGTATCGACGCCGTTGATCGTCGGCGTCACGTCGGAGGGAATGGTTCGGGTCCGCCACCAGGACTGAGACGGACCTCTGTCAGTCAGTGCCCGCTCGAGATGACGTTGAGGCCCACGACCCCGACGACGATACAGCAAACAAACGCGACCCGAGCGACTGTTGCTGATTCGTCGGACAGCACGATGCCGAGCGTTGCCGTCTCGACCGCACCGATCCCCGTCCAGACAGCGTACGCGGTGCCGATCGGCAAGTTCTGAGCCGCGTGCGCGAGCAACACCATACTCAGAACGAGGCGATCGCTGTTCCAGCTGTCGGCATCGGTTTCGAGAGGCTATCGGAGTCGTCGAGACCGATCGCCCGTGCGGTTTCGAACAGTCCCGCAACGAACAGCAGCGGTCATGACATCGGTGGTATCCAGTCCGTTTTCGTCGACCGATAGTGTCGCGATTCTCGACGGCCACGGCGAGACCACCTGCCGGCTCCCCGAGAGATTTGTACGCGCCTGTCGTCGAGTCAGGCATGGACCTCGAACTCGACGACACTTCGGCGTTGGTGACAGCGTCCTCGAGCGGTCTGGGTTTTGCGAGCGCACAGGCACTCGCCGAAGAAGGCGCGAACGTCGCAATCTGTGGCCGCGACGCGGCGCGACTCGCGGACGCACGCGATGACCTCGTCGCGACGGCTTCAGGCGACGTGCTCGCGGTGCAGGCCGACCTGACTGACCCAGACGATGTCTCCCACCTCGTCCGCGAGACCGTCGACGCCTTCGGCGGCCTCGACCACCTCGTCACGTCCTCGGGCGGGCCGCCGAGTACGACCTTTCTCGAGACCGACGAGCAGGACTGGTACCAGGCCTACGACCTGCTGGTGATGAGCGTCGTCTGGACGATCGAGGAGAGCTACGAGCACCTGCTCGAGTCCGACCACGGGACGATCACCTGTATCACCTCCAGAACCGTCCGGGAAGTCGTCGACGGCCTGCTGCTGTCGAACTCGGTTCGCCGCGGCGTGATCGGCCTCGTCAAGACGATTTCCCGGGAGTTCGCACCCGAAATCCGCGCGAACGCGGTGTTGCCGGGGACGATCGAAACGGCTCGGATCGAGGAACTCATCGATGCCAGGGTCGAACGGGGAACCTACGACGACTACGAGGAGGGACTGACGGCGATGGCCGGCGACATCCCGATGAATCGCATCGGCGAGCCCCGCGAGCTCGGCGACGTCGTCGCCTTCCTCTCGAGTCCACGCGCGAGTTTCGTCACCGGAGCCGAGATTCCGATCGACGGCGGCCTGCTTCGGAGCTAGATCACCGAGGTCCGTTCGCCACGCCGACCCCTAGGACTCGCGTGTCGAACCGTAACCCACTCCCGTTCCCTCGAGCGAAGATCGGTGTGTGTACGGTCCGGTTCGATTCGTCGGCTACGTCGTGTTGCTCGTTACGCCCGCCGCGTTACTCCTTGGTGCCGTTCGCGCGCCGCCTGACCTCTCGATTGGGGTCCTGAGCGTTCCGTTCGGGGTCGCGCTCGCAGGCACTGTCGTCGCCGAGACGGAACGCCAGCGTCTCTCGAGCGTCGACGCGATCAGTCTCGATCGAACGGATACCGTCGACGCGCTCGCGGTTGCCACGGCGGCAGTCCTGACGTACGGGCTGAACGTTCACGCCGGGCTCGGGCCGGTTCGTGCCTCTGCGCTCGTCGGACTGGCCGTCGCCCTCGGACTCCCGCGAGTCGACGGCGCGGCCTACTGCGGGTCGTTCGTCGGGATGGTCTCTCCGGCCGTCCTGCCGTCGCTCGAGGGAGTCGCACTCGCGGGAACGGTCGCCGGGCTCGCGTTCGTCGCGACGGCGGACGTCTTCGGCGGTTTCGGTGGCAAATACGGCACGCTCGCACTCTTTGGCTGTCTCACGAGCGGTGCCCTGCTCGGTGCCGACTACGCCGCTGGCAGCACACTCGTCTGGGGCGTTGTACCTGCGATCGTCGCAGTCGCCGTCGTCGCAGCGGTCGCAACTGTCGTGTTGCGCACGCACGCCGGCGCGAGCGCGGTCATCGCGTCCGCAACGGTCGGGTTGGCTGCTGGTCTCGCGTTTCCCGTCTTCCTCCCCACAGTGGGGCCGACGCTGGCTGCCGTGGCTTTCTGTGCCTCGTTCGTCGGGATGTCGAGTGCCGACCGACTCGAGACCCGCGGCCAGATCGCGGGTGCCGGCCTCGTCTGTGGGCTCGTCTACGTCGTAGTCGCGCCCGCCCTCGCCGGTGCGGGCGGCAAACTCGGGACGACCGCGTTCGTCTCCTGTCTTGCGGTTGCTGGCGGACTCGAGCTGCCGACCCTCGTGCGCTCGCGCGTCGGTCGGTCGCCGCTCGGTCGATAGCGGTCGGCTCGCCGGTCAGTCCGCCGAAATCTCGCAGGTTCCCTCGTAGGCGACGTCCTCGACGGACTCGATCTCGGGGTCGTCTCCACAGACCGGACACGCCGGGTTCGACTGTACCGGCACTTCCTCGAAGGTCATGCCCATCGCGTCGTACATCAGGAGGCGGCCCTCGAGCAGATCGCCCTTCCCGATGAGGTACTTGACGACCTCGGTTGCCTGAATGCAGCCGACGGTGCCTGGGAGGACGCCGAGGACGCCCGTGGCCGCACAGTCGGGGACGGTCCCGGGTTCGGGGGCTTCGGGGAAGATACACCGGTAACACGGTGGGTCGTCGTCCCCACCGCGATCGTTGGTAAACGACGTGACCTGGCCCTCGAACCGGTAGATCGCGCCGTGGAACAGCGGCGTCTCGGTGAGCACACAGTGGTCGTTGAGCAGGTATCGGGTGGCGAAGTTGTCGCTGGCATCGAGGACGACGTCGTAGTCGGCGACCAGTTCGTCGACGTTCGACGCGGTGACGCGGGTTTGGTGGGTCTCGACGTTGATGTCGGGATTTAGCGTCGCGACGTAATCGGCTGCGCTTTCGACTTTCGGTCGGCCGACATCGTCGTCGCCGTGGACGATCTGGCGCTGCAAGTTCGAGCGTTCGACGTCGTCGTCGTCGACGATCCCCAGCCGACCGACGCCGGCTGCTGCCAGATACTGAATTGCCGGCGAGCCGAGCCCGCCAGCGCCGACGATCAGGACTGATCCCTCGAGCAGCCGCTGTTGACCGTCAGGACCGATTTCGTCCATGATGACGTGTCTCGAGTAGCGATCGAGTTGGGTGGCATCGAGGCGGAGGTCGCTCATGCCGTAGTATTCGGACGAGAGCGAGAAAAGGACGCGGGTCGTTTGACTCGCCCAGTACGTGGTAGATTGGTTGTTGTCACTTCGCCAGCATGGGCTTGTGGAGGAGGCAGTATCTTCACCGACCCAACGATTTATTACTGTGGTGTACGTTCACACACCTATGGCAACCTCACCCAATGATGCCGGTGACGACGTCATCGATCAATTCCTCGCCGATCGCGGTCACTCGGTCGAACCAGTAGGGTGGGAACAAGAGTATAACAAAAAGCAGTGTCCGGAGTGTGGCGGTCTTCACGATCCGTCCGCCAGCGCCTGTACCGTCTGTGGCTGGGAACCAGCGTCGTAAGACGTCTTTTTCGCCGGGGACACGGCACACGCTGCTGTCGTGATCCGTCCCGGCCGTCGCACTCAGTGGAACTAGCGCGCTCGCCGTCGTTTATCATGTTATATACAATATAATTATAGGTCACTACTCGTTACTGTCAATTGAACTTACTATGCCGGAATGCCAGAACTGTGGCGCGTTCGTTACCAAACGATACGCACGAGTGTTCACCCCACGCGGCGTCGACGAGCCACGCGTATGCCCAGACTGTCAGGATAAAATCCGCGACGGTGCTGATGTCCGCGAGGCGCGCTCTGCGCGCGATCCGTGAGCTCTCGTTTCTGTCGACGAAAACCCACGTCACTTATGCGTGTCGCGCTCTTGTACAGCTACAATGGCTACGACGGACACGACGGTTACCCGCCTGTTCGGTGGTCCGGGAAGCGGGAAGACGACAGCGCTTCTCGACCACGTCGAGGACATTCTCGAGCAGGACGGCGTCACCTTCCGAGACATTCTCGTTGTCTCGTACACGCGAGCGGCAGCGCAAGAGGTTCGAGAACGACTCGCCGAACGGCTCGGCGAGAGCCCGCGTGCGCTGCAGGGCAACGTCTGTACGATGCACGCGAAGGCCTACGAGCTCCTTGATCTCTCTCGAAGCGACGTCATCGGCGAATCCGACAAAGAGGACTTCTGCGACGAGTACGGCATCGAGTACGAAGACGAGTACTCGGGTGCTGGCCGCCGAACCGCCCGGTCGACGACGATCGGCAACAAAGTCATCGCGACCAGTCAGTGGCTCCAGCGAACCAGCCGCGACGTCTCCGACTGGTACGACGTCCCGTTCCAGTGGGACGAAGAGGAGGTCCGACTGCCACCCGAGATCGACCCCAACGCCCAGGAAGGGAACAAATACACCCCGACCTGGCCAAGCGATGACGACCGAATCGACGTCCCCGAAGCGATCCGCGCCTGGCGCTCCTACAAGGGCGAGCAGGGCAAGATCGGCTTCGCCGATATGCTCGAGCGTGTCGAGCAGCGCTCGCTGCTTCCCAACGTCGATTACCTCGTGATCGACGAGTTCCAGGACATTACGACGCTGCAGTACGATGTCTACGAGGAGTGGAAACCGCACATGGAACAGGTCCTGATCGCTGGCGACGACGACCAGGTCGTTTACTCCTGGCAGGGGGCCGATCCCGCGCTCTTGCTCGAGGAGGAGGTCGACGAGGACATCATTCTCCCGAACTCCTACCGGCTGCCATCGAACGTCCTCAACGCGGTCAACAAGGAGATCCGCCACATCGACCAGCGACAGGACAAAGACCTCAAGCCCCGCAAAGAAGGCGGGGCTGTCGAGGCACGCACGAACGCGTCGATGCTCGACGTGGTCCGGATGGTGCGGCGGACGCTCGTCGAGGGCGACGGCACCATCATGGTGTTGTTCCGGGCCCGCTACCAGATGTTCCAGTTCATCGATGAGTTCATCACCGAAGGCGTGCCCTTTACCTCGCTGACCGACCAGCGGATGTGGACCGACCGGCTCACGCAGTACGTCCGCGCGGTCGAAGCGATCGATGCCGGTGAGGACGTCACCGGCCTGCAGGCCCGCCGACTCGCCGATATGCTCCAGGACTCGGCGTTCGGTACCAACGACCGTGACGACCTCTTCGACGAGATCGACGAACGCCAGGAAGACGCCGGCATCGACGATCTCGCAGACCTCATGATTCCGGCCGAGGTCATCAGCGACCACGTGCCGTTCATGCCCGGTCCTGCCTCCGCCTCGGATATGCTCCGAAAAGTGACGAACTTCCAGAAAAAGAGCGTTCGGGCCTACTTCGCGATCGGCGAGTACCAGGGAATGGACACCGACCGCGTCCGCCTCGGGACGATCCACTCCGCGAAGGGTCGCGAGGCCGACCACGTCTTCGTCGGCACCGACCTCACGGAAAAAGTCGTCGAGCAGATGGTCGCCACCGTCGACGATCCGACTGACGTCCCCCACTGTGAGGAGTTCACCAAGACGACCTCGCCAGTGCCCGTCTTGACGGACAACGAACGGCGCGTCTTCTACGTCGGCATGTCTCGCGCCCGCGAGCGGCTCGTCCTCCTCGAGAACTTAGTCGACGGCGCACCCACGCTGCCCGTCGACGTCCTGTTGAAAAACGAACTGACGGAGCTGACCCTCGAGGAACTCGTCGAGGAGGCCCAGCAGCCGGTCGACGACGGGGACGCCGACGAGATCGAAGCCGAAGCGCCGTGACCGGCGCAGACGAACCCACTCTCGAGTACGGTCAGCGGGCCAGCGTTCCGTCGGCGCTCGCCCGTGAGCGGCGTGACCACGCGGCCAGCGTGCTGGCTGCGACACTCGAGAAGCGAGATGCAACCGCGTTCGTCCACGCCGGCCTGGAACGCGATCCGGCGATCCGTTACAGCTGCGAGTCACTTCCACACGGGCGTACTGCTGTCGCGTACGACGGCACTGCCGACGAGTGGCTCGTCCGCTCGACCGACGTGAGCGACGGCCATCCCGCTGCCGACCTCGCGACGACGCTTACAGGTCGCGGTTGCGAGGGGACGATCCTGACCCCGCCACACGTTCCACACGATGCGGCGCTCTATCTCGAGAACGCGGGCTTCGAGGTGGCCTCGACGGACGCCATCGCACGGGCACGGGCGACGAAGACCGCCGGCGAGCGCGACCGAATCGCGGCCGCACAACGTGCGGCGAGCGCCGGGATTCGACGGGCCGCGTCGGTTCTGGCCGACGCGACGGTCGTCGACGGTCGGCTCGCGGTCGCGGATGAAGATGGCGACACCGTCCCGTTGACGCCCGCCCGCCTGCGAATCGCCATCGACGAGGCGATCGTCGGCGCGGGTGCGTTCCCGGCCGGTAACACCGCCGTCAATCCAGGGACTGTCTCACACGTCGATACCGACGCCGATGGTACAGCGCTCCGGCCCGACGAGCCGATCGTACTCGCAGCCACACCCCGCGGGCCGGCCGGCTACTACGGGGGGCTCGTCCGGACGCTCGTCGTCGACAGCGACGGCGGCCAGGAACGGCGCGTCCACGTCGCCGTCACCCAGTCGTTTCGCTCCGCGCGATCGCTGCTGACGGCCGGCTCGGCGTCTGTGCGGACCGTCGCGGCCGATCTCGAGGCAGAAGTTCGCTCGTTCGGCTTCGACGACAGCGACGACATCGAGGCCACCGTCTCCGGCGTCGGCCTCGAGCCCTGCGAAGGGCCGAGTGACGGCAGCGACGAGATCGAACCTGGAGCCGTCGTCCGACTCGATGTGGCCGCCCGCGTCGACGAAACGAGTCAACTTCGGATCGCCGACGTGCTGGTCGTCACCGACGAGGGCGAGCGACCCGAGCGACTCGCTGCACCCGCACACTCGCTGTCGCCAGCGGCGCTGCTCGAGCAATAGCAGTTCGGTCTCAGTTCGGTTCGTACTGCCGCGTTATCACTCGTCTTCGGCGTCGGCCTCTGGCTCCTTTGTGACGACTCCCACGAGCCGTTTTGCGAACAGTTCGGGGATGTCCGTCGGAAGCGTCAGCCAGTGTTGGATGACGACGAGTCCGATCGCGAGTCCGACGAGGGCGACGCCGATCGTCGTCTGTCCGCGAATCAACACGAGCTCGAGCCCGGCGATCGCAGCCGGAAGCGCGAGGACGAGCGTGCCTGCGAGTTTGATCGTGTCGATGATGCCGGCCATTGGCGGTATATCGCGCCTGCAGCGTAAAAACGCGACGACAGTGGCTCCGACCGCTCACGGTGGCGCTGTCGACATCCGGTTGAATGGATTTGATTTCGGTATGCGGAATTGACTGTACCTGTGGTCCGGGACGCCTCGCCCGTTTACGGCGAGGAGGATGTCACTTACTAAAACTTTGAAATAGATGGCGCTCCGGGTACGAGTATCGGCTTCGAGCCCGAGAGCGCACGTCATGCCACGCCAATCGAGACAGCGATACGAAGCGATCTGTGAAGCCTCTCCAGATGCCATCCTTCTCGTCGATCACGATGGTCGGATCACCTACGCGAACGCGCGCGTGACCGATCTGTTCGGGTACGAGCCAGCCGACCTCCTCGGTGAGCCGATCGAAATCCTCGTTCCGGAGTCCGTCCGGGACGAGCACATCGCCCAACGAGATGCGTATATCGCCACTCCGGAGGCCCGGCCGATGGGTGTCAATCTCGAGCTCTCGGGCCAACGAAAGGACGGCTCGAAATTCCCGGTCGACGTCAGCCTGAGTCCGATCGAGACCGACGGGAACCGCGAGTTTATGGCTGCCGTCCGAGACATCAGCGAGCAGGAGGCGCTTCGGACGAAGTACCTGACGATCCTCGAGGCAGTGCCGGATGCGGTCCTCGTTGCGGACGCGGAAACGGGCGAGATCATCGAAGCGAACCAGCAGGTGGTCGAACTCACGGGATATGAGCCGGACGACCTCGTCGGTGAGCCCCAGACGGTCGTCCACCCATCGGGCGAAGAAGCGGCCTACCGTGAGCTCTTCGAAAACCACGTTGGGTCCGGCCAGTCGATCTTCACGCAGTTTCCGGACGGCTCCGATGTCTACGTCGAAACCAAAGCCGGCGGCCGAGTGCCGGTCGAGATCAACGCTCACGTCTTCGAACTCCAGAACCGACAGCTGATTGCAGGGGTCTTCCGGGATGTGACGGCCCGAAAGGAATACGAGCGACAGCTGCAGGCGCTTCACACGGCGACGCGCTGGCTGATGGAGGCCGACGACAACGAAGCGATCGCACAGCTCGTCGCCGACGCTGCGAGTGCGATCCTCGGCTACGAGCACAACGTCGTTCGACTCGTCGACGAAACGTCTCTGCGGGCGGTCGCTGTAACCGAGCAAGCGGAAACGGAGCTAGGTGAGCGACCGGCGTATCCGGTCGACGGTGACTCTCCGGTCAGCCGTGCCTACCGAAGCGGTGAGCCGATCCGGTACGATGACGTTCGATCGCTCGAGGACGACCACGATCGCGGCGAGGCACACGCCGCGATGTATCTCCCGCTCGGTGAGCACGGTGTGATCAGTATCGTCGATCCCGAGACCGGCGCGTTCGACCAATCGGACGAGGACCTCGCGTTCGTGTTATCGCTGAACGCCGAAATCGCGCTCAACCGACTCGCGTACGAACGGGACCTCGAGCGCCAGAACGAACGCTTAGACGAGTTCGCGAGCGTCGTCGCCCACGACCTGCGCAATCCCTTGAACGTCGCTCAGGGCCTCCTTGCGACCGCACAAACCGAACCCGACCTCGACCACTTAGCTGAACTCGACGACGCCCTCGACCGGATGGCGGGGATTATCGACGACGTGTTGACGATGGTTCGGTGTGGGTACGACCTCGAGTCGATCGACGCGCTCGCGTTCGGTGACGTCGTCACGTCCTGTTGGGACACCGTCGCGACTGCCGATGCCTCGCTCGAGATCGAAGCCGATGGCCAGTTGTTCGCCGATGCGAGCCGCATCCGGAACCTGTTCGAGAACCTGTTTCGAAACGCTGTGGAGCACGGCTCCACAAGCCCTGCCTCGAACACTCGGCAGGACGCCGTCGAGCACGGCTCGACGAGCCCCGCCTCGAACGCTCGGCAGGACGCCGTTGAGCACGGTGGCAAGGGCGTCACCGTGACCGTCGGACTCGTCGAGGACGGATTTTATATCGCCGACGACGGGCCGGGGATTCCACCCGACGAGCGCGACCGCGTCCTCGAGCCCGGCTGGACCACGAACCCCGACGGAACCGGGCTTGGCCTGAATATCGTCCGTGAGATCGCACAGGCTCACGAGTGGGATATCGACGTCACCGAAAGCGCGGCTGGCGGCGCGCGGTTCGAGTTCTCCGGCGTCCGCACCGCCGTCGGCGACGAGTCGGTCACGCCATCATCCTGACGTCCCGACTGCGAGCACCTAGACGTGGCTCCGCTGTGGGCCGGACCCGGAACGGCTTTCCCCCATCGCCCGTCACTTGGAGATATGTTTACGGGGATCGTCGAGGAGACCGGCGAGATCGTCGCCCGCGAGCGGACCGACGACGGCCTTCGACTGCGGATCGGTGCCGACGAGGTCGCGACGGGCCTCGAGCACGGCCAGAGCATCAGCGTCAGCGGCGCGTGTCTCACCGTCGAGCGATACGACGAGGGCGCGTGGTTCGAGGTCTTCTTAGCGACCGAAACCGTCGAGCGGACCTATCTCGGCGAGCTCGAGGTCGGCGACGCGGTCAATCTCGAGCGGGCGATGCCGGCCGACGGCCGATTTGATGGCCACGTCGTGCAGGGCCACGTCGATGCGGTTGCGACGGTGACGAACGTCGAGTCAGTCGAGGAAGACTGGTTCTTCGAGTTCGAGCTTCCGGAGGGATACGACCGTTACGTCGTCGAGAAGGGCTCGATCACGCTCGATGGAATCAGTCTGACCGTCGCCGATCTCGACGCGGATGCCGGTCGGGTGACCGTTGCGATCATCCCAACGACCTACGATATGACGACGCTTTCGGAGAAAGAACCCGGCGATCCGGTGCATCTCGAGGTCGACGTGCTCGCGAAGTACGTCGAACGGTTGCTCGAAGCACGATTTGAAGACGACTGAGTTGCGAGCCCGACGCTCGACCGTGTGAGTCAGCGTTGTGGTGGCTCGAATTCGGTCAATTCCGGACGTGGCGTCTCGACGTCGTCGTCACTGAGCGTCAGATACGCGTCCCGGTAGCGGGCGAGTTTTCGATAGAGGTAGTAGCCGATCGTGAGATCGTAGCCGATTACATACCCCACGAATGCGACGCCGTAGCCGACGGGCAGGGCGTCGGCAAGGAGCTGTGGAACGATGCCGACCGTGACGTTGTACGTGCCGTGGACGAACGCGGCAATGAGCAACCCTTTGAGGACGATCGGGCCGGCGTACTCTTGGTTGAACTTCGCTAAGCCGAGGTAGTAGCCCGCGATCGCCGAATAGATGACGTGGCCGGGACCGGCCAGCGCGCGGACCGTCGCGATCCCGCTGGCGGTAACGAAGAGGTTTACTTCGGGACTTGCTTCGCCGATGACGCGGCTGATGTAGACGGCGTTTTCGATGGCCGCAAAGCCAAGTCCGGCGACGGCCCCGTAGACAGCCCCATCGATGACGGCGGTGAAGCTGCTGCTTCGATAGGCAAACACGTAGACGGCGAGGAGTTTGACCGTCTCCTCGACGGGGCCGACGATCAGATAAAAAAAGAACACGCCGCTACCGAAGCCGAGAACTGCCTGACTGAGCGAATTGATAAGGGCTGCAAACGTCGCGAAGAGGACCGCGAGCAGAAAGGTCGCCACGAGCAACCCAAGCGGCTCGCTCGTCGTGATATCTGCATACCAGATGTAGGTCGCGAGCAACCCTGCGGGGACGACCGAGAGCCCAAGGAAGACCGCGACGAACGGGTCCTCGAGGACGATCGCGGCCGGTGAGACGAGCAACGAGACGGTGATTGCGATGGCGGTCAGCAAGACGAGTGCACGGAGTCCGTAGCTAACCGTACTGTAGAGTGTGTACGCGAGCAGATCGACGGCCGATCGGGGCTCCCACGTCGAGATGTCGTAGAGATCGACGGTTCCGTCGCCACGTCGCTCCTCGGCTCGCTCGACCGGGTCGTGCCTGCGCTGCATGGCTATTCGTTGGCGCGCTGGCCCGGTATAGGTTCGGCAATCGGCGACGCGAGCGTTGCATCGCCAGTCTCTCCCATTTGGATCGTCGTGACGCTGCTCGAGTCAGCGCTCTACAGACGGGCCAGACCGAGTGCCTCGGAGCGTGACCCGAGGCGGTCTACTCGCCGTGGAGGAATGTCTGAATCGCGATGGCGGCGTCTTCGAACGCGTTGACGTCCATACTGTCGATCGTCAGCAGGACGCCGACGTCGCGCTGGAGCACCCGGACGACGAACCCGCTCTCGTGGAACCGGACGGTAAATTCGTAGTCGCCGATGTCCGAACGACTCTCTTCGCGGGCGATCGTCGTCCGAACAGGGACCTCGGAGAAGCCGGCTTGTTCGAACTCGACCAGTTGCGCTTTGGCATCGCGGGCGTCGGCCGTCGAGCCGTAAAGATCCTGCCGGAGATACAGGATGTCGAACGCCGACGGCGTGAAGTAGATGACACTGCGAAGCGTGTCACCGAGACTGGTGCGTGCGGCACTGACAATACCGGTTGCCAGTTCATCGTCGAGGTCCGTTCTGTAGAGTTCGCCACTCATGCGCACTGTTGGCAGTTCCCAGTATCAAACGTTTCGCCTACAGTACTCGTGACCGGAACGACAGCCAGGCTGATGATTCCGGCAGATGCGTGTCTACTCAACGCAGCGGCCGGCCGACCGGCACGAACTCGGAATGATCAAAGGTCTCCCGGCCCAACCGGCGGCTATGCATTTCGACCAGCGAACTCAGCAGGCGCTTCGCGACGTCGGCCTCGAGACCGACGACCTCCAGGCCGCTTCGGAAGCCGTCGTCGAGGCCGTCGCCGAAGACGCGGCGGCGCTCGAGGACTTCTTCGACGAACACGACACCGTCTATTCCGATATGGAGATGGCCCACTCGACTGTCGACTATCCCGAGCACACCGTCGAGTATGCCGACATCACGACCCACGCCGACGAGATGCGCGGCTGGCTCCGGTTCGACACGTGGGGCGTCTCGATCGAGGACGGCCGGCTGCTGGACGATGGCTCCGTTGAACTGACGCTTGGGCCGACGATCGACGATCGGGTGCGGTTCGCGCCCGACCGCGAGACGCTGCGGTGATCGCCATGTTCGCGGCCACCGGCGGATCGCGCTCGAGCGATCCACGACGGACGACGGAGGGGAACCGATGACGACGGCGCGCGTCCGCGGAATCTACACGACGGCAATTACCCAGCTGCTGAGCGAGGCCGATTTCGAAGTCGTTCAGGCCTCCGACCCGATTCGGGAGCGGTTCGATCAGTCGTTCGACACCGTTCCGGCCGACGTCTCGATCGAGACCACCCGCGACCGGCAGGGTGTCGAGGTGTCGGGTGATCCCAACGCGGTCGAGACGGCCATGGCCGAACTCGAGGGGCTTGCGATCGATACCTTCCGCTGGGACGACGACGTCGCCCGTGGCGCGGTCTTCGACGCCGAGGTACTCGATGCCGACGGCGGCAGCGGTGCCGTCGTTGATCTCGGCGACGGCAGGCGGGGCTATCTCAGCTACGACGACGTCGACGGCTACGTCGAGGCCGGCAATCGCTACCGGGTGCAGGTCACCGAGCCCACACCGCCATGGGACGACGATCGACCACTCGTGCGGCCGACCCTCGAGGTGGGTGGCGGACTCTGTACCCTTTCGCGGGATCGAACTGGCGTCTCGGCGGCGATGCGCGGCGAGCGCGCGGACGAACTCGTCGGCATGACCGACCTGCTCTCGGTTGATGTGCCTGACGGCTGGGGAGTCCGCTGGCAACACGCCGCGGCCGATGCGGATCTCGAGGCGATGGGCACCGCCCTCGAGGACGCGGCGAATCGCGCGCGCCTGCTCGAGGACGAACTCGCCGACGCACCCGACGAGCCGGGCGAGCCGGCGCTGCTTGCCGCTCCCCAGCGAACCGCGTGGGGCTGGTTCGGCCGCCAGTCCCGATTCGCGCTCGATGGAGTCCGCCGGCACGTGGAGACGACGATGCCGGGTCACCACCGGACGAAGGCAGCCGATCGCGCCGCAAGCGCGGCGGTCGACTTCGCGGAGGCCGTCTGTGGGTCGGCCGACGATGCCGCGGCTGGCGATGACTTCCCGTTTGCAGCCGTCACGCGTCAGTTCGGCCCCACGACCGGCGATCGTCTCGAGATCGGCCACGGCAAACCCGACGGCCGACTGATCTCGCTCGGTCGCGGCGAGGTCACCGACTGGGACCCCGAGGGCAAGCTCACGCTCGAGCGCTCGATGCGTGGCGGTGGCAGCTACGACGCGCTCGGCACTCCCAAAGACGACGGCGACGTGGCCGTGACGAAGTTCCGCGAGGGCCGGTGGTGGTATCCGACGACCTACAAGGCCGCCGACGGCACGTCGAAGGGGACCTACGTCAACGTCTGTACGCCGGTCGAACTCTTCCCCGACTGCGTGCGGTACGTCGACCTCTACGTCGACGTGATCCGCCAGCCTGATGGAACGGTCGAGATCGTCGACGCGGACGAACTCGAGGACGCTGTCGATGCCGGGCTGGTGTCGGACGAACTGGCTGCAAAAGCGATGGATGTCGCGGAAGCTGTCGAGCGCGCGCTCTCGTAGGACAGTCGACGGTCGGTTCAGTCCGAGAGGGTCGAAACCTCGTCGGTTCGGGACACGGTCGGCAACAGGCCAACGTACTCGTCGAGCTCGAGCGCGAACGCCTGTACGGTCGTCGGCCGAACCCACTGGAACGAAAACGTTGCGCCGTGTTCGGCCCCGCCGTCAGTGACGGTGTGGGTCCACCGGTCGCGGGGTTCGTGCACTGTCGCATGAAAGAAGTGGCGGACGTACCGCCTGCCTGCCCGTCGCGTCCAGACGTCGGTCGTCAGATGGCGGGTGTCACTCAGCGTGCCGAGCCCGCTCTCCTCGCGAACCTCCCTGAACAGCGCCTCCCGAGGCGACTCGCCATGCTCGAGAGTTCCTTTCGGAATCTGGAGCCCGTCGTGGCCCGGCCCTTCGAAGACTAGGAGTTCGCCGGGTCCGCGAGTGATGTAGGCACACGCCTTCTGGACGTACGTGACATCAGTCATGGTACCAGATACCACGATGTTCTACCGTAAAAACCTGTCATAGATGATATTAAAGGAGGGTAAGGGCCCTATATGGTCTGCGAGCCGTACGTGAGAAAAGGCGGTTCGTTCGAGCCGTCGATGGCGCGTCGAGCCTGTGGTTCGCCGCTCGAGCCCTCAGAGTGCGAAGTTGCCTTCCGTCACCGATCGTCCGCAGACCGGACAGCCGTTGGCCAGCGTCGCCGCTCGCATCGGGTCTGTTACCGTGATCGACCGCTGGCAGTCCGGGCAGGTAAACTCGTATGATGTCATAGGTCTGAGTGTGCTGGCACGT
Organism: Natrinema hispanicum; assembly: GCF_004217335.1. Lineage (GTDB taxonomy): Archaea > Halobacteriota > Halobacteria > Halobacteriales > Natrialbaceae > Natrinema > Natrinema hispanicum. The sequence continues at coordinate 366,864 of NZ_SHMP01000003.1, read as the reverse complement.
CTAGAGAGACGGGACCGTTCGGGTTAGACGAGGGGCCCAGATATGGAGGGGCATATATAAGTCATCGACCGTGACGCTCGTCGCTCGAACGGTGACGTGTCCCTCGTTGGGGCCGACGATTGCATCGATTCCGTCGTGGTCGAGCCCTCACTGTCAGCTATCGTGACCGTTCTTACAGGAGGTTCGCCACGATAAACACGATCTGGACGAACACGAGCGCCAGCAGGGTAACTAGCGCACATAGTTCGTAGACGGATCGGACGAGGTCGTCGGTTGCATCGAACGCACCGGCGCGCTCGAGGCCCCACACAAGCGCTCGAAAGCCGACGTAGATCACCGCGACAAGGGCTGGGAACGTGGCCAGCGCGAGAGGCGTCGGGGCATACTCGGGGCCGTAGTAGGTGCCAATGCTCCAGCGAATGCGAACGCTGTCCCCGAGGACTGGAGCGGCGGCAAGACTCATCGTGACGCTTGCGAGGACGACGAGCAGGCCGCCGGCTGCGGTTGGTCGAAGCCAGCCACCAGCGGGGCCGTCCGTCGGCGATGCGAACCGCGTCACGACGCGGCGAGCTCGTTCGATGAGTCGCTCGAGCGTGCCCGACGAGCGGGTCGATGGCGTCATGTGTCGACCGACGTGGCCCAAGGGCAAAACCCGTCGCGCGCGACTGCACGCGCTGCAGTCGCGGAAACCCCTTTATGTCTCTTCTCTGTACACTCTCCAACCGTGAGTGAGGAGGTCGACGTCGAGACGATCGGGGCCTTGCTCGAGGACCCGACGGTGCGTACGATCCTCACCCAGACGAGCCAGGAACCCATGTCAGCCACCACGTTGAGCGAGCACTGCGAGGCGTCGAAACCCACGGTATATCGGCGGTTGGAGGACCTCCGCGAGTGTGGCCTCCTCGTCGAACGAACCAAGCCGGATCCCGACCGGGGCCATCACCGAACCGTCTACGCGACGAACCTCGCGCGGATCACCGTCGAACTCGAGGACGGCGGGTTAACGCTGCATATCGACCGTCGCGAAGACATCGCCGACCGCTTTACGAGACTCATCGAGGGGATATGACGTGCAGGGATCGATGCAGCTCTGGGACCCCGCGCTGCCGCCGGAGTGGGTCACGACGTTCGTGCAGGCGACCGACGTTCTGAGCGCACTCGTCGGCCTGTTTATCGCCTACCAGGCATACCGGGGCTACCGGCGAAACGACAGTCGACCGATGTTGTTCATCGCCGTCGGGTTCGCGCTAGCGCTTGCGGTTCCGTTCGCCCTGTTGGTGCTCTACGTGGCGCTGCCGTTCGTTTCGGAGTCGTTCGCCGCTGTCCTCAGCCAGTGTAGCCAGCTCTGTGGATTGCTCGCGATCCTGTACGCGCTTCGAATGCCGACCTGAACGCACCAGCTGAGTTACAGGACCCGTTACGAGGGCGACCGAACAGGATAAACCGTTACGGGGTGGTATCACATACCAGTATCTATGAGTTCGCTCAACGAGGAGATGGCCGACGTGCGGTCGGATATCGACGACGTCAGAACACAGCTTCGGGAGGACGTTCCGGACTTTTTCGAGTTCGACGTGACGGTGGGGAACATCTCGTACAACGCCAATAGCAACAGCGTCTCCGTCACCATCGAGCCGAGCGCTCGAGCACGGGATCAGCTCTCGGAGCAACTCGGCGGCGTCGACGTACGGACGGACGGCAAACTCGAGTTCGAGTTCCGACTCACGGAGTCGTCGTCTCCCAACGAATAGCGACGTCCACGGGTGTGACCGCTCGAGTCTGCCGCAGTGGCTCGATCAGTCAGCCGCGAGCTTGTCCAGTCCGGCGGACTCGATGTCTTCACCGTCGACCGACGAGCGCAGCGCGTCCATGCCGTCGTCACGGTCGATGTCGAAGTCGTTCTCGTAGAGCTCCGCGACGCGATCCATTTCTTCGTCGGAGAGCTTTGGCACGTCGCTTGCGGCTGCCCACTCGTCGATATCCGCTTTCGTGCGGAACGTCGGGGTGACGGTCGCGACGGGCTCGTGGGAGAGTAGCCACGCGATCGAGGCCTGTCCCATCGTCCGCTCGCCGTCTCGCTCTAAGAAGCGCAGTTTCTCGAGTTTCTCCCAGCCGGTCTCGTACCACTCGTCGGGGCGGAAGCCGCGGTGATCGCCCTCCTCGAGTTCGGTCTCGGGCGTGACCTGTTCGTTGAGGATACCCGAGGAGTGTGGCACGCGGGGGATCAGGCTGGTCGACGAGCCGGTCCGCTCGATCGTCTCGAGGAAGTGGTTGCCGACCTCCTGTTCTAAGACGTTCCAGACGAGTTGCACGGAGTCGAACTCCTCTTCGATCGCGAGGTCGCCCTCGGCGAGCCAGCCGATCGAGGGGCCCAGCGCAAGGCCGGTGGCGTCGATCTTGCCCTCTTCTTCGAGTTCGTCGAACAACTCGAGGACGTCGGGCGTGATTTCGTCGACGTCGGCGTTGTGCAGTTGGAGCACGTCGACGGAGTCCATCTCGAGGCGATCTAAGCTCTTCTCGACGGCCTCCCGGAGATACTCGGGGTCCATCTCCTTGGGGAGTTCGCCGTGGCCGGCCTGTGGGTTGTTGTAGAAGTCGTAGCCGACCTTGGTGGCGATGGTCACCTCGTCGCGGACCTCGGCCAGTGCCTGCCCGACCAGTTCCTCGCTGTGGCCGTGGCCGTAGACGTCGCCCGTATCGAAGTAGGTGATCCCCTGCTCGACTGCATACTGGAGCATTTCGATGGCGTCGTCTTCGGAGCGGTCGCCCCACCAGTCGGTACCGACGGTCCATGCGCCGAAGCCGACTTCGCTGACCTCGACTCCGGACTCGCCGAGTTCGCTGTGTTGCATACTCGTCTCTTTGGAGCGGGAGAACTTAGGGTGACCGGAACGCTCGAATTTCGTGTCGAACTGGTTCGGTCGCATTCTGTGAGGCGAATCGCTCTTAGGTGTTGGCTGACACGCATTCGTATGCCCAGTTCCCGCCGCGACTCGCGCGATCCAAGATGGGTCCTGCTCGCCGTCCTCCTTGGCAGCCTGTCGCTTGCCCTCCTCGCTGTGAGCCGACTCGAGATTCCGAGAGACCGACTTTCGGTTGGCGCGGTGCTCGTCGGAACGTTGCTGGTCGTCGGCACGCTTGCATTGCCCGCGTTGCTCTTTGCTGGGTGGCAGTCCGGTCAGGAGTAAGAACCTGTCAGAACAGCCCAGTAACACGCACGTTAGTTGGTCCGGCAACCACGGACGCACAACCGAACCCCTATGAACTCGGCGGGCAATACGTCGGGGTATGACAAAGCGGTACGTGTCGCTCCCCGAAGAGGCAGAAACGGGGATGCGCGAGTTCATCGATGAGGTCGATCGACGGCTTGCGAGCGACGAGGACACCTGCTCGGTCGTCGAGGACGTTCTGATCGACCTCTCGGGCGACCGCGAGGCCTACGAACGCTGGCAGCGCGGCGAGTCGGTGCCGCCAGCCGAACGCATCCGCCTGCAAAGCTACGATCCCTGTAATACGACCTTAGAGAGCGAATACTACGCCGAGAAAGACGAGGCGGCGTTTCGCCGCTCCAAGCACCTCCAGTGGCTCTGGCGGCAGTTCGACAGCCTGCCGATCGCGGACAACGTCGAGTTCGCGCTTCGGTTCCGGCGGATGCTCGCCGATCACCTCTTCGAGGAATGTGGCGACAACTGCCGCTTTTTCAAGGGCATTACCTTCACCTACGGCCACAACATCTCGATTGGCGACAACACCGTCGTTCACGACGACGTCCACTTGGACGACCGGGGCAAGCTAACGATCGGCGACCGCGTCTCGATCTCCGACGGCGTCCACATCTATAGCCACGACCACGACGTCGTCGATCAGACCGAGGTACGTAACTACCATACGATCGTTGAGGACGACGTCCGACTCACCTACGACGCGATGGTCCGCGCCGGCTGTAAGGTCGGTGAGAACGCCGTCGTCGGCGCACGCGGCATCGTCCAGAACGATATCCCTGCCCATCACATCGCCATCGGGATGCCCGCCAAAAGCGTCAAGATCAAACCCGGCTGGGAAGAGGTTGCGACGCCCATTGACGACGCCGGCGTCAACCGTCAGGACGAACGCCACCTCGAGTACGACCTGCCCGACGACCTCGAGGTCTTCGACGAGTTCGGCCGTGACTTACAGCCGCCCCAGTAGTTCTCGTCGACCTGACTCTCGTCAGCCCCGACAGCGGGGAATATCCAAGTGCCTCGAGACCGTATCGCACACCGATGGCACTCTGGGGCTGGCTCATCGGCTATGTCGCGCTGTTTGCCCTGCTCCATCTGTTACTGTACTACCTGTACGTCCGGCGCAGCGACGGCGAAAACGAGCGAACGCCGTCGTTTGCCGATCCCAACCACGCGAGTCTTCGATCGTCGCCCGGTCCCGATCGCTATCCGCGTGCCACGGACGAGGGACACGATGCTGACCGGGATCACGACGCTGATCGCGAGTTCGACGGGGAGACGATCCGCTGTCCCCACTGTGGCGCACCCAACGAGGCCGATCAGACGTTTACGTACTGCTGGAACTGCGCGTCGGGCTTGCGCCGGTGAACGTCAGTAACGCGGTTGCCGATCGAACCGTTTTTCACTCTGTCAGCGCCGCCGCAAGCCGATCGAGGTGATCGACGCCGACGACGGCGACGGCGTCACCCGGCTCCGAGCGGATCTCCTCGAGTCGCTCGATCATACAGCGCTCGCGCGTGTCGTCTCGGTACGCCAGAGTGGTGCCGTCGGTGTCGACACTACCAAGCAGTGCCTGAATGCTGGCGACGTGGGCGCGCTCGTGGGCGGCCTGTTGATCCGGCGAATCCTCGTGATCGACATCGTATTCGACCGTGTCGCCGGGAATGACGGTCATCGACGTCGCGTGGGTCAGCGTTGCAGCGATCCGATAGGTGAGTGCATCACGGGTCGCGTTGCCGACACTCGAGAGGACACGTCGCGCCGTCGCAGGCGAGACACGGTCGGCGACCAGTCGCGTGACGAGCCGGCGAAGAAACGACCAGTTTGGGGCGTCGATACCAACGGTCTCGGCGTCGGGTGCAGCGCGGATCGCTGCGCTCATTTCACCACCGAACCGTGGCGGCGTCGACTCTGTCGACTCGTCAGCATCGCCCGTGCGGCCGTACACGCGGTACAGTGGTAGCGCGATCGGCGGCAACTCGAGTGCGATCGTCGTCGGCTCGACGTGTCCCAAGACGCGCTCGACGCGGGTGACGCTGGCGGGATGGTCGTGGACGACGCCGATTAACACGAGATCGCCACTCGAGTCAGGCAGTCGGCGGCAGAACTGGGCGGTGATCCGAGGATCGTCGAACGATTCGGCGAACGAGGGGGACTCGTCCATTGCTCGTAGAGTAATACGTGACTACCGCTATAACGCTTCCGCTGCATTAACTCGAGTTCGAGTTGTTGTTCTTACTAGTGCTGACGGACCACACGCGTCGTGGCTGGCGCTCGAGTGACCTAATAAAAACACTCTGTCACTGACCGATTGGGAACGAGTAACGACCGACTTCAGCCGAGCAAAACCGTCGACATCGTCCCGCACTGCCACGGTTTTCCTCGATCAACGACCACACAGGCTGCGATCGAAGCGTGAGGGAATAGAGGAATATTTATATAGAATCACAATCAATCATTCGACCGACTATGAGTCAGCGAATGCAGCAGGGTCAGCCGATGATCGTAATGAGCGAGGACTCCCAGCGCGTCAAGGACAAGGACGCGCAGGATTACAACATCAGCGCCGCCCGTGCGGTCGCTGAAGCAGTCCGTTCGACACTTGGCCCGAAAGGGATGGACAAGATGCTCGTCGACTCCATGGGATCGGTGACGATCACCAACGACGGCGTCACCATCCTCAAGGAAATGGACATCGACAACCCGACGGCCGAGATGATCATCGAAGTCGCCGAAACGCAGGAAGACGAGGCCGGCGACGGCACCACGACGGCCGTCGCGATCGCCGGTGAACTCCTCAAGAACGCCGAGGATCTGCTCGAGCAGGACATCCACCCGACGGCGATCATCAAGGGCTTCCACCTCGCCAGCGAGCAGGCCCGTGAGGAGATCGACGACATCGCGACCGACATCGACACCAGCGACGAGGAGGTCCTCCGCAAGACCGCCGAAACCTCGATGACCGGCAAGGGAACCGAGGTCAACAAGGAGTATCTCGCCGAACTCATCGTCGAGGCCGTCCGCCAGGTCACCGTCGAGAGCGAGGACGGCGAGAACGTCGTCGACCTCGAGTTCCTCAATATCGAGACCCAGACCGGCCGCGGTGCCGGCGAGTCCGACCTGCTCGAGGGCGGCATCGTGGACAAAGACCCCGTCCACGACAACATGCCTACGTCGGCCGAGGACGCCGACATCCTGCTGCTCAACGAGGCCATCGAAGTCGAGGAAACCGACATCGACACCGAAGTCTCGGTCACTGACCCCGACCAGCTCCAGCAGTTCCTCGACCGCGAGGAGAAACAGCTTCAGGAGAAGGTCGACACGATCGCCGACCTCGGTGCTGACGTCGTCTTCTGCCAGAAGGGCATCGACGACCTCGCACAGCACTACCTCGCCAAGGAAGGCATCCTCGCGGTCCGCCGCGCCAAGAAGTCCGACCTCGAGTTCCTCAAAGAAGTCGTCAGCGCGAACATCGCCTCCGACCTCGAGAGCGCCGAGGAAGCCGACCTCGGCTTCGGTGACGTGACCCGCGACGAGGAAGACGAACTCTTCTACGTCGAAGGCGAGGACGCCCACGGCGTCACCCTCCTGCTGCGTGGCTCGACCGACCACGTCGTCGACGAACTCGAGCGCGGCGTCAACGACGCGCTCGATGTCGTCGCACAGACCGTCTCCGACGGCCGTGTCCTCGCGGGCGGCGGTGCGATCGAAGTCGAACTCGCCTCGCGACTCCGTGACTATGCTGACTCGGTCTCCGGTCGCGAGCAACTCGCCGTCGAAGCCTTCGCCGACTCGCTCGAGCTCGTCCCGCGCGTGCTCGCCGAGAACGCGGGGCTCGACTCGATCGACACGCTCGTCGACTTGCGTGCGGCCCACGACGACGGCGACGTCGAAGCCGGCCTGAACGTCTTCACGGGCGACGTCGAGGACACCTTCGAGGCTGGCGTCGTCGAACCGGCCCACGCCAAAGAGCAGGCCGTCACCTCTGCTGCCGAAGCGGCCAACCTCGTGCTCAAAATCGACGACATCATCTCCGCTGGTGACCTGTCGACCGACAAGGGCGACGACGAAGAAGGCGCACCCGGTGCCGGCGGCATGGGCGGCATGGGCGGCGGCATGGGCGGCATGATGTAAGCCAGCTTTTACGCTGCGCTCACTCGCTCACGCCGCTCGCTCGTTCGCTCGGTAAAACCTGGATCAAAAGCACTCCTCGCTCCCGGGCTCACGGCTATCGCCGTTCGCCATCCCGCGGCGCGAAGCGCCGCGCCTTGGTCGCTCGTCGGCCCGAGCGCCGTACGCTCACGGGCTTCGCCCGTTCACGTCCGCGCTCGGTGAACGGCGTCACTCGGGTTCTTCGAACCGCTCGCTCGCCGACAGTTGCTCGGACAGCGTTCACTGCAGACATCCGCTTTTGTTCGCTCGCGAGGAGCGCCGTAGTGTCGCTACTGCCTGCAATCGTAGTATTCGAAAAGGACCGTCTGTTTACGCTTCCTCGTCGACCTCGAGCTCGAACTGTTCGTTCTCGCTCACGGCGTTCAACACGACGCTGGTGTTCGAGGCTTTGATATCGGGGTCGGTCAGCAGCTCTTTGATCTGGTCGTTCATGCCGTCTGTGTTTTCGAACTTGCCGATGGCGATCACGTCGTAGTCGCCGGTGACCTCGTAGACGCTGGTCATCTGGCGGTGATCGCGTAGCGTGTCGGTGACGTCAGGCAGGGCGTTCCCCTCGACTTGCAGCTGGATGACAGCGGTTACGTCGTAGCCAACCGCGTCGTAATCGACGCGGGGGGTATAGCCCTCGATGACACCTTCTTCCTCGAGATCGGAGAGGTGATTCGAGACGGTCGTCACGGAGACGTCGAGATCTTCGGCGAGGCTGCGCAGGCTCGCCCGACCGTCGCCGAGAAGTGCATTCACTAGTTTTGCATCGAGATTTTCGTACGTCATCACATCGACTCACTCATTGAAGCCTTTAGAACTTTACGAATATGCAGTTTGGGGCGGGAGAGAGAAGATTTGCTCAGAACAGTAGTGTTTTAGTAAGCGGGTTACGAGAATACGACGACGAGAAAGATGACAAGCGGAAACCTCACAGACACAGAACAGGCGGTGCTGGACGAGATCGAGGAGAAAGACGTTGACTTCCTCCGATTGCAGTTTACCGACATTCTCGGAACGGTTAAGAACGTCTCCGTCCCAGCCCGTCAGGCCGAGAAGGCCTTTGAAGAGGGGATCTATTTCGACGGTTCTTCTATCGAAGGCTTCGTGCGCATTCAGGAATCGGACATGCGGCTCAAGCCCGACCCGGAGACGTTTGCGATTCTGCCGTGGCGCAAGAAAGAGGGCAGCGCTGCCGCCCGAATGATCTGTGACGTCTACGACACCTATACCGGCGAACCCTTCGAGGGTGACCCGCGTCGCGTCCTCAAGAACGCGCTCGACCGCGCCAACGAGATGGGCTATACGGTCAACGCCGCACCCGAGCCGGAATTCTTCCTGTTCGAAGAAGACGAAGAGGGCCGCGCGACGACCAAGACCAACGACGCCGGCGGCTACTTCGACCTCGCGCCGAAAGACCTCGCCTCGGACGTCCGCCGCGACATCATCTACGGCCTCGAGAGCATGGGCTTCGAGGTCGAGGCCAGCCACCACGAGGTCGCCGAAGGCCAACACGAGATCAACTTCACCTACGACGACGCCCTGACGACGGCCGACAACGTCGGCACGTTCCGGACGGTCGTCCGTGCAATCGCCGCCCAGCACGACCTGCACGCGACGTTCATGCCCAAACCGATCCCGAAGATCAACGGTTCGGGGATGCACACTCACCTTTCGCTGTTCACCGAGGACGGCGAGAACGCCTTCCACGACGACGACGACGAGTTCAATCTGAGCGAGGAGGCCCACGCGTTTACCGCCGGGATCCTCGAGCACGCACCTGCGATCACGGCGATCGCAAACCCCACCGTGAACAGCTACAAGCGACTGGTGCCGGGCTACGAAGCTCCCGTCTACGTCGCGTGGTCCGACCGCAACCGCTCGGCGCTGATCCGCCGACCTGCCGCACGCACGCCCGCAGCGTCGCGCATCGAACTTCGCTCGCCGGACCCATCGTGTAACCCCTACCTCGCGCTTGCGGTCATGATCCACGCCGGTCTCGACGGGATCGAGCAGAACCTCGAGTGTCCCGACCCGGTTCGCGAGAACATCTACGACTTCGACGAGGCAAAACGCGAGGAGTACGGCATCGACACGCTGCCGGCGAACCTCGGCGAGGCTGTCGACGCCTTAGAGGAAGACGAAGCGATCTACAGCGCCCTCGGCGATCACGTCGCCTCCAAGTTCATCGAGGCCAAACGCCAGGAGTTCGAGGAGTACCTCATTGACGTCTCCGAGTGGGAACTCGACCGCTACCTCGAGACCTTCTAACCCGGCTTCTGCTACCCCATAGGGTCCGTTTTTTATTTTGTATCGCGGGCAATCAGGCGCTACTCGATCGTGATCGTGACCTTCCAGTGCCAGCGTTTCGGACTCGAGTGTGTCGTAGCGGTCCCAGACTGGCGCGAGGCTCACGACACGAGTATCCCCGATCGTGGCCTCGCGGTGGCGATGATGGTGGCCGACTGCTGCCGGGGTGGGGTCGGAGACGTTTTCGCGTCGATCGAATCCGAGGAGGCAGCTTCAAGCCCGGCACTTAGACGCGTCGGCGTCGGACCATCAGGTATGGCTGACACCCCTGACATCAACAAAGTCGAAACGGAAGACGACTACATCCACGTCCGGTTTCGCGATCCCGATCGGTACGACGAGATCCGGACTCCTGAGTGGGCAGCGCAACCGGCGCGGTCGGTTTCGGAGGGTAGCGAGGTCCGCACCGGGAAACTCGAGGGCGAAGACGAGTGGGAGATAACGAGCGTCTTGCTCGACAAACACGTCGGCGAGGAGACGGCGAAAGACCAGGCCCGCGAGATCGTCGACAAGATCGAGTCCTGAAACTGCCGACACCGGTTCCGCCACCACCCGCTCGCGTCTCGAGGGTGATCGATGATCCAGAAAGACTGTCATGGCTTCCAGACTGCAGAATTATACGTCCGATCGTTGACGGTGTGGTTATGGTCGACAGGCGAACCTACGCGTTCGAGGGGACTCAACCGACGATCGACGAGACAGCACGAGTAAGCCGAGAAGCAACGCTCGTCGGCGATGTCGATATCGGAGCTGACGCGAGCGTTTGGCCCGGCGTCGTGCTTCGCGGTGACGTCGGCCCCGTCCGCATCGGACGTGAAACGCACGTCGGCGATAACGCGACGATTCACGCCTCACAACTCGGAGAGCAGGTCATGGTGGGCCACGGGGCCATTCTCAACGAGACGACCGTCGAGGACCGGGCGTTGGTCGGGTTCAACGCGACGACCAACTCCGACGTCACGATCGGCAGCGGCAGCATCGTCGCCGCAGGCACCGTCGTCCCAGACGGCTACGATATTCCGCCGGAGTCGTTCGTCCGCGGCGTGCCGGCCGAGATTACGCCACTCGAGAAGACTGGGATCGACGCCGAGGCCATCCTCAAGGAGTACTCGTCGGGAGAGTATACGGATCTGGCCAAGCGCCACGAGGAGCTGTTCGAGTAGTCGGTCTCATACGGACTCCTGTCAGTCATGTCCGGTGCAACCGCGACCCGCACTGCGGTCCCACCGGTACATCGGTACAACAGACCGTATCAGACGTGCTGGGTCGACGAGCCGATCTCGAAAATCTCCCGGTAGAGGCCCTCGGCGAGCCGATCGATGTTTGCTTCGGCTTCGCTGGCAGCCATCGTATCGCCGATGCCCTGCCACTCGACGGACAGCCGGGTGATCGGCACCAGTGCGACGCCGCCGATGACGATCTCGCCGTCGGGCGTGTGAACGTGCCACGCCGTCTCCATCCCGGTCGACGATCGGGTGACGGCTTCGATTTCGCCACCAGCAGCGACCCACCGCTCGACGAGTTCATCGGTGAGTCGGCGGAGTTTCCGTTCACCGAGCAGATGGAGGGCAATGCCGCCACCCGAAAGCAGTGCGAACGCGACGGCTGCCATGGGCAGCCCGCCGTAGGGGACGTTGATCGACGCAGCGAGGGCGGCCGTCACGACGACCAGCCCGAGCACCCGCACGTCGATCGCGCTCGGAACCGTGCCGCTCCAGCTCCCCGTCGTCTCCCGAGACGACTGCTCGAGTTGCATCTCGACTGCATCTCAATGCGACGACCGGGTAGCCGTTTGCCTGTCCCATTACGGGCTTTATCCGACTGATTGTGAGTTTACTCGTCCTCGAGTAGTGCGTCGTCGCCGTGGGTTTCGCGCAACGCGTCGAGGTACTCCCGTTGGGCCTCGAGTCGCGGCGTCGGCTCTGCGTAGGTGTACTCGAACAGCTCGCTGGGATCCCCATCGACGCCCTCGGCGCGGTCGACCAGCGTCGCCAGCGTCTCCTCGATCTCGGACTCGATCGCGTCGATCCGGTCGTCGTCGAGGTGGTCCTCGTCTCGCAGGTACGCCTCGAATCGCTCGATCGGGTCCCGCTCGCGCCATCGTTGGACCTCCTCGTCGTCCCGGTAGACGCTGGGGTCGTCCGCCGTCGTGTGCGCGCCGTAGCGGTACTGGACGGCTTCGATCAGCGTCGGCCGAGACCGGTCGCTGTCGGACTCGAGGGCCTTTTCCCGTGCCGCTTTCGTCACGACGTAGGTCGCGAGCGGATCCATGCCGTCGACCTGAACGCCCGCAAAACCGTAGGCGTGGGCCTTCTGTGCGATGGTTGTGCTCGCGGTTTGCGCTTCGCGCGGGATCGAGATGGCCCACTGGTTGTTGTTGCAGATGAAGACCGTCGGCGTGTCGAACACCCCTGCGAAATTCATCGCCTCGTGGAAGTCCCCCTCAGAGGTCGATCCATCGCCGAAGTGGGCGACGCCGATGCGCTCGTCGCCGTCCAGTTTCGCCGCCCACGACCAGCCCACTATGTGTGGCAGATGGCCGGCGATCGAGATATTGAGCGGGAAGACGTCGATTTCGGCCAGCGCGGCGTTGCCGTCCTCGTGGCCCATCCAGTAGAGCAGATACTCCCACGGCATTCCCCGCGCTGCGAGCGCGCCGTGTTCGCGGTACTGAAAGGAGAGCGTATCGTCGTCGGCCAGCGCGTACGTCGAGCCGATCTGAGAGCCCTCCTGGCCGGCCAGCGAGGAGTACGTTCCCAGCCGACCCTGTCGCTGGAGGCTGATCATCCGCTCGTCGAACCGGCGAGAAAACCGCATATCCCGGTACATCGAGCGTAACGTCTCTGCCTCGAGCTCCGGTTCCAGGTCGGGTGCGACGACGGTCCCATCGGCGTCGAGCACCTGAATCCGATCGTCCGGTGCCCGCTCGAGAAGGTCGCGCTCGCGGACGTCTCCTGCCATGGATTGTCACTCGAGTGCGGCCTATATAACAGTGGTTCCGAACGCGGGTCAGCTCCGTCCGACTCCGGTTACTCGTATCTCGGGAGTCGGTCCGACCGATCCGACCCGTCGACGAACGGGAGTTCCGTGCGGGTCGCAGCAACCTCGTCGCCGCCAACCCGGACCGTAAATTCGTTGCTCTCGAGGCCGTAGTCGACGAGCGCGAGCGCAAGGACCTCTTCGCGCATCGGACTCTCGCCCGCGCGGGTAACCTCGCCGACCGACGCGTCGCCGTCGAAGATGGCCGCACCCGATTCGGGCACGGCTTCGTCCTCGAGGGTCAGCCCGACGAGTTGGCGGCTGGGCTGGCCACGGTTCTCGACGCGGGAGACGACCTCCTGACCGACGTAACAGCCCTTCTCGAAGTCCAAGGCGCTTTGCAGGCCGAGGACGTTCGGGAGCGTTCCCTCGAGTTCAGTGTGAAACAGTGGCGAGCCGGCCTCGAGTGCGAGGCTCTCGAAGGTCCGGTAGCCGAAGGGGGCGGCGTTCAGCCCTTGATTGAGCAGCGTGTCGTAGACGGCCGCGGCGTCGGCAGCGGCACAGACCACCTCGTAGCTCTCCTCGCCGGTGAGCGCGTCGGTGCGGATGACGGTGACGCCTTCGTCGCCCATCGTCCCGCGGACGAACGAGTAGCGCTGCTCGGGCGAACCGGCACCGTTGAGGACACTCGCGATCTTCTCGGTGGCCTGTGGGCCGTGAATCCCGAAAATCGCGTACTCGTCGGTTGCGACGCGAATCTCGACGTCTTGGATGAACACCTTCTCGGACCACTCCTCGGCCAGCCCCTCGGCGGTCTCGGGCTGGGTAAACAGGAGGAGTCGCTCGCCCGCGTTGTAAATGTAGAGTTCGACCTCGATCCCACCCTGTGGATCGAGCACGAGCGCGTAACACCCCTGTCCGTCGTCTGCTGGAACGCGGTTGGACACCACGTTGTCGACGTACTCGAGACGGTCGTCACCCTCGACGACGAGTACGCCGTAAGCCAACTCGAGTAAGCCGACGCCGTTGCGAACCGCTCGATGCGTACGCTCCGGTCGCCCGTAGTGTTCGACGATTCGCCGATCTGCGCGCTCGCCGAACGTGGCCCCGAGATCTTCGTGGATGGACTCGATGACGCTCATGGATACCCTCTGGGCGCTGCGCGTATCAGGCGTTTCGATTCAAAAAGGCATCCGGTCGCGCAGCCACTCCCCGATCGACTGGTCGTCGTCCTCGTCGGCCGGCTCGTCGGGGACGACGCGGTCAGCGGGCTTGATCACCGTCTCTGAGTTCGACTCGACGACGATCAGATCATCTTCTTTGAGCATCGACAGGGCCTGCTCGAGTTCGTCGATGTCAACCTCGACGGCCGCCCGGAGTTCGAAGACGGTCATGCCGTCATCGGCGCGATCGACCAAGGCATCGAGTATCGCCACCTCCGTCCCCTCTCGGTTCCGGTACTCCCGCTTTGCTCTCATCCATGTTCCCATTCGACGACCTGGGATTTGACGTTTGTCGTTCTGACGACGTGGCTATCGGCTTGATTCACGATACTCGATCACAGTCTCGGGATCGGACCACAAACGGACACCGTTTCTTTGTTCGACAGGATGGAACCGCGAGACAGTTCGAATTACTTTCACGAATAGCAGACATACAGGCAGTACGTTTTTTATGGACTGGATCGGTACGATTGGACAATGGTCCTGCGATGTTCGCTGCTCGGACACGACTTCGGCGACACCGAGGTCGAACACGAGCGCGAAGAACGGGGCAGTGAGGTCGTCGTCACCGTCCAGGAATTCGAAGAGTGTTCCCGCTGTGGCGAGCGCAACGTCATCAGCGAGAACACTGAGGTGACCAGCCTCGCCGCCGGAACAGATGCCGACTCACTCCCCAACGATCACGATCCCGACCCGACTGAACCGCCCCTCGAGCCAGACGCTACTGACGAACTCACGTCCGAAACGGACGCCGCGGTCATCGATACTGACGAATCCGCCACCGAGACGGATGCGGAGTTCATCGACGCCGACGAACCCGATTCCGGAGGGGACGCTGCGTTCGTTGACGCTGACGAACCCGTCACCGAAACGGATGCCGAGTTCATCGACGCCGGCGAATCCAGTTCCGAGACTGACGCCGAATTTATCGACGACGACACCACCGAGTCGACCGTTGAAAGCACACCCACTGACTCGGACACGGAGACCACCTCCGCGGAGACCACGGCCACCGACGACATCGATCTCCCGACCGACGAAAACGGCGATCCCGTCGTCGATGACGGGGAGATCCTCGAGGACGACGATCTTGCCCCTGAACGGGACCGCGAACACGGTGAGTGGCCCGACTCGAGCGACGTCGGTCCACCGGTTGGTGCCGATTCCGCCCCGACGGAGTGGCCCGATGATGACACCGACACTGGGACCGACACCGAAGACGTGGCAGCCGACCCGACCTCAACCGACGACGACGCAGTCGTGATCGACAACGACGTGCCAGCAGATGCCAGAAACGACGCGCGGTCGGTGACCGCAGCGCCCCCGACCGACGACGCGACTGACGACACGACCGACGACGCCTCGTCCGAGTCGGCAAGCGGTATCGAGTGGGCCGACTCGGTTCCGACGCCGACCGACCGCGACAACGGCACCGCAGACGACGTTCCGACTGAGTTCTACTGTCCACGATGTGACTACGTCGCCAGCGGCGACCGCGCCTCGCTGCGCGCCGGCGACATCTGTCCTGACTGTCGCAAAGGCTATCTCAGCGAACGCGAGCATCAGTAGCCGTCACCCTCCAGTTGTGGTCGTCCGTTCACTTCCACCGCTGCTGGCCGGTCGATCGATCGACGATCTAACCTGGCCAGTGGTCGAATACACACCTTCGTAACCCGACGAGCGCGTTCAGTAGCGGTGACCGATCAGGAAACCGAAACGTCGGCTATGAAAAGAGGTAAACGCTCCGCCGTGTTTCTCCCAACCCATGAAGGAGTACAAGATGCGCCGCGGTGAATATCTCGAGGAGCGAATTCCGGATCTGGAGTCGACCGTTGAGGACTACTTCGGTTCGATCACGGGCACCCAGGAGTACAAGGGCAGCGAGCTCTTCTGCATCGAGGAGCCTGACAACCCCGTCTTCGAGAAGATCGTCGTCGGTGCCGTCGAGTACTCCGGCAAGAAGGACAAACTCGGCGTCGAGTTCCACGAACGCGACCCCACCGAACTCGGCCCCGACGAACTCGAGGCCGCCGCCGATGCCGTCGACGCCAAAAACGACTTCCTGCTCGAGGCGACCGGCCGCGACGCCAAGTCCCGCCGCGACTCGATGAAGCGGAAAGTCGAAGACGACCCGGATCACGACTTCTAGACACCGACCTTTTGCTCTGCGGTCTGTTACGCTGGCGGCAGCGGTACTGCCGCACAGCGCGACGTCCCTCGGCAAACGGTCGATCAAAAACACTCCTCCTTTCCCGCCAGCCGCGCAAAGCGCGGCTTCTGGGTCAGTCGTCGGCCTGCTCGCTCACCCGTCGGGTTCGCTTGCAGTCAGTATCTGGTATCCGCCTGCCCTCCCTCGTTGAGCGGACGCTCGCGTCCGCGAAGTCGTCGGCGTAAAGCGCCGACTGCCCGAGGGACCTTTGATCCCTGGCTGCTCGGAAGAGCGTGCTCTTCCGTTGAGTCGGACGGCTCCCGGCCACAGTCAGCTGTATTCGTTGTGAGTCCGATTCCCTTCGTAACGACGAGACTGGCAGACAACGGTCCACATGCGCCAGTATTCGGGGCTCCCGAATCGGTCATTACAGGGATCTCACTGACTGGTCAGGTCGTTTCGTCCACGGAGGATCGTGTTCCTGAGGCGAGGCAGATAGTGTGTGAGGTCAGTCGTTGTGAGGACGCCGACGAGGTCGCCATCGTCGGTGACTGGGAGTCGCCGGATCGAGTGCTCTTTCATCAGCGTGGCTGCGGTATGGATGTCCTCTGTGCTGTCGATCGTGACGAGTGGCGTACTCAGAAATGTAGCGACGCGAACGGATTCGATATCTGCCCCCGCTGCCACCTGTTGCATGATATCTGACTGAGTGATGATACCGCTGTACTCACCTGTCTCGGGATCGACCACAACTGCCGATCCGATATCCTGTTCCGCGAACAGTGTCGCCACATCACAGGCCGTCGTCTCCGGTGGAATCGTTCGAACTGACTGTGTCATCACATCACCGACGATCTGGTCAATCATACTACTCATACCTCCTGTAGAGGGTTAACTCTGCGGAGTAAGCATCTGTAGTTACCGCGAGCGCGGTGTCCGAGAATGCAGACAGGGTCGGACAGACGATCTCGAGAGCAGCAACTACAGATGCGAATATAGTGGTTCGCTTTCGAGGAACAAGCGTGAGCTACGGCCAGTCAGCTGGTAACTCGTCGGCGTGGTCGTCCATTAGCTTGAGAAGCGGCGCGATATCTTCGAAGTTCGGCCCCCGGCGAATCGTCTGCGTCTCGGGGTTCCAGTCGATATATCCCTTCTCAGCCAGTTTGGGCAGGTGCGAGTGAAGCAATTTCAGTTCCAGCTGTTCGGGTTCGGTTTCATCCACATCGACGGACGCAAATTTGTCTTGGGTAAATTCGCTTGTATCGCGTGGATTGTGGTCGGAGATAGCGAGCAGGATTCGTCGGCGGTACGGATCGCGTAGGGCGTCGAACATGACGTCGAGTGACGCCGATTCGTTGGTTCGTGACATAGTGGTGGCTCGTAGTGCGGAACGCGGAGACTCGCTAATGCGTTCCGCGTGACGACCACGCGAAGAGAACAAGGGGGAATCCCCTGCACGTCCGGTACACCCGGTTCAAGCGGCCCCTTCATCGTCGGGGACAAACGCACAGTGTGAAGCTGTGATTCCGTGCTACAAAGTGGCTCTCCACACGCATAAGAGTGGTGCAGATCAAGTACTCCAATCCATCCTGAAAAGCAAAAAGACAAACAATACACGCTCTGTGCTTATCGCTGTCCTCGAAGACGAGGTTCGCAGACAACCTTGTTCGACTTTACCGTTTGTCTCGGACACAGCACTTGCAGTAAGTACAGCAACCTCTTTTCCCGGGGGCATCGGCTGGCGTCGCAGACGCCAGCCTCAACCCCCGGCAAAACCCGTTGATGCCAAAAGGCCGCCGTCGCGGGGTTTCACCCCGCTCCGGCGGTGAACCGCTCGCGAAGCGAGCGGATGCTAATCACTCCCCGCAGCGGTAAGTTCGCAGATACACTGACCAGTTGATTCATTCGTCTCTATCTGAAATCAACACCCCGTGAGGAATTGTATGATGTCCTCTTCGTAACGGCTTTGATCGCTGCGTCGAACCCTCGAGTCATGGACCCACAGGCGTTTGTCGTTGCAACGCTCGCCGCCCACGTCGGGTTCGCGATCTTCGTGACCGCTCATGCGTCGCTGACCGATCGTGAGGTCGGCAAATGGCCGTTCGTGACGCTCGCGTTCGGGCTGGCCGGAATCGCTGCCTACTTCTTTTACGACGGGTCGTCGGACGCTGGCAGAATCTGAGGTCGAGTCTCGGCCTCGAGTCAGCCAGAAAAAAGCGCTCAGTGTTCAGGCGAGGAAGACGTGTCGCGGCCGATCAACGAGGATGTCGCGACCGAACTCGACGGTCTCCGAGAATGCGTCGCTGCGGAAGAACGTCATGGCGTCCTCGCGGGAGTCCCAGCGGCTGGCGATGAACATGTCGTTTTCGTCCTCGCGGTTGACCAGCAGGTCGGTCTTGCGGTGGCCATCCATGTCCGCGAGCATGTCGGCGGCGTCATCGAACACGCCGGTGAAGTCGCTGCGGTGCTCCGGCTTGACCGTGTAGAACATCCCCATCGTGCCCCACGAGTCGTCCTCGTCGTCGCCCGCCTGCCGGACGATATCAGGGAGATCCGCGAGGAAGCCGGCGGCCGTGTTCGCGGCACGGTCGGTGTCCCAGAGGCTGACGACCGCGGTCTCCGCGTCGTCGTCTCGAGGCTCGTAGACAGCCGTCTTCACGTGCGTGTCGTAGTGGTCGAAGTTCTGGCGCAGCCCGTCGACCTCTTCGAATAGCTCGTCGGCGTCGGCTTCGGAGTAGAGGACGACCGCGTGGACATCCTCGCCGTGTGGTTGGCCCGCGTAGACTCCCTGTTCCTCGAGTTCGCTGCGGACGTCCTCGTCGTCGCCGTGTGGGCCGTCGGAGCCGCCATGGTGGCCGCCCGACTCGCCGTGGTGGTGACCCTCGGTATCGCCGCTTGCATGGGGGTGGCCGCCGTGTGCATCGTCTTCCTGTGGCACCGGCTCGCCCGCGAGATAGGCATCCAGATCGGTGGGATCCATCCGGCGGGCCGAGAAGAACTGTCCGAACTCGGCGAAGCGGGAACTCGAGGGATCGAAGCGCATCTCGTAGAGCAGTTCCTTGACGTCGGTCGGGTCGTCGCCAAAGAGGGTGATGCCCCACTCGAAGTCGTCGAAGCCGATGCTGCCGGCGATGATCTGGGTGACACGACCGGCGTAGTCCTTGCCGATCTCGCCGTGATTCGAGAGGTAGTCCGCGCGCTCGTCGAAGGGGAGCTCGTACCAGTTGTGGTCGGGCCCGCGGCGCTTGTCCATCGGGTAGAAACAGAGGAAGTCGCTGTCCGGCAGCGCTGGCTTGAGCCGGGACTCGATGTAGTTTGCGATCCCGGTGTCGGCGGTTTCGCCCTCCTCGAAGTAGTCCTGGGACATATAGCCCGAGACTTCCGTCACCGAGAGATAGGAGTCGGCCCGCTCGGTGAACTCGGCGAGGGCGGTGTGTTCGAACCGGCGCTCGAGTGTGTCGATGTCGGCGAGCGTCGGCCGCAGGTGCAAGACGAGCAGGTCGGCCTTGTGGCCGAGCACTGCGAACGTCGCCGACTCGCCCTCGTCGGCGTCGTCGACGCGCTCACAGGACGTGAGATACTCCATTCCCTCCTCGATCGCCCGTTCGCGCCGTCGCTCGGGCGCGTCTCGCCAGGCGTCCCAGTCGATCGACCGGAAATCGTGGAGAACGTACCAGCCCTCTTCGGTCTGTGGTGGTTGCCGTCGTTCCATAGACGCGGGTTAGGACGGCGACGCTAAGAAGGGCCGGGTTTCTCCCCAATATCGTGTGATGATACTCCTGTCTGTGAGCGGTCGCGTACACTGTGCGTTATAAGCTGTTTCGTCGGCTGATCGGGCCAGCTCCGGGATCAGCCCGCGAGCAGTTGCGGCCCGAACAGCAACATGAGGAAGCTGACGAGCATCGTCACGCCGATCGTGGTCGTCACCACGCGGACCATGCCACGGGTGGCGTTGATCGGGAGCCGCGAGACGATCGCTTCGGTGCTCGTCCGGAGGATGTGCCCGCCGTCGAGCGGGAACGCCGGGATGCAGTTGAAAAAGCCGAGCTGGACGTTGATCCAGCCGGTCCAGAACAACAGGTTCGCCAGCAGGAAGATGCCCCCGTCGCCGAACGCGCCGAGTGCGCCCTGGACCTCGTAGAAGTTCTGAATCCCACCGGTGAAGCCAGCGAAGTTGAAGGGTAGCACGCCGCTGACGCCAATAACGGGCAGCAACAGTGCCACGCCGATCTTGCCGAGGAAGGTGTCTGCAACCGGGCCGAACCGCGTCTCGCTGTCGCCACCGAGCAGGCCGAGATACTCGCCTGCGGGGTAGAGCTGGACGCCGATGTCGCTCATCGAGATGCCGGACGTTCCCGGCTGGGGCTGAATGCCGAGGAACCCGCTGTCGGTACGCGGATGCTCGTCGAGGGTGACGGTGTAGGTCGCACGCTCATCGCCGAAATAGCCCTCGACGGTGACCTCCTGGCCCGGCTCGGTGTCCTCGAGCAACCCGGCGAGGCTTCCGTAGTCGTGCACCCGTTCGCCGTCGAAGTGGGTGATGACGAACGTCTCGTCGGTCGGCCCAGTCTGGGACTCGAGTGGCTCGCCGTCGACGATCGAAACCGCAGCGCCGATCGTCACCTCGCGCTCGACGCGTTCCGTGCTGTCTTTCGGCTCGATCGTCAGCGTGACCCGTTCGTCGTCGCCAACGGCGTCGGTGAAGCCGCGTTCAGTCGCGACCGACTGCCCATCGACTGCACGGATCTTGTCGCCGGCGGACAGTCCCGTCGGCCCGTCGTCGGTCGCCGCGGTTACGAGCAGTGCACGATCGACCGGGACTGTCTCCTCGCCGTTGAGCTCGATACGCACCTGTTCGCCGTCTGTGGCCTCGAGTTGGTTCGCGAGGTCGCCGTTGCCCTCGACTGCGGTACCGTTGATCGCCGTGATGCGGTCGTTGGGTTCGATCCCGGCGTCGGCGGCAGGGGAACTGTCCGCGACGCCGCCGACGGCAGCGCCCGGAGCAACGGCGATCGAGCCGGCAACCGGGCCAAAGAGGAGGGCAAAAGCGAGGATCGTGATCGCAAAGTTATTCGTGACGCCGGCGGCGAACATCCGCGTCTGGCCGCCACGGGAGGCCGCCTTGCTACTCTCTTGGTCGGGTTCGACGAACGCGCCGACGGGGAGGACGGCGAGCATCGCGACACCCATGGAGTCGATGTCGATGTCCTCGACGCGACAGAGCAGCCCATGGCCGCCCTCGTGGACGACGAGCCCGACGAGCAGCCCGAAGACGATGCCCGGTGTGGCCGCAAGCGGCAGGAAATCGTTGACGCCGGGGATCACGAGGACGTTGCGTGGCTGTCGGACCGCCGAGGACGACACCTGTGGCGACGAGAGCGTGACCATCGCTGCACGGATGAGAAACACGAACATGCTCACCATCACGACGATCGCAATGCCAACGCCGAGATTCGACCATGCACGCCAGAACCGCTTTGGCTGTGCGAGGCGGTCGAGCAGGGCACGGCCGCGTTTGGTATGGAACGTGAGAATCGGCCCCTGTGTACCGATGTAGTCTGGCAGATAGCCGCCGTTTCGTAGGCTGAGGACTGCGACCCAGTAGAGGAGGAGGCCGACAAGAACCCACGTCAGAACCTCCGATCCGTAGATCTCGGGGGGTGAGACGACAGCGGGGAAACCGTGATCCATTGGTAGTGATTCGGGCCGGCAGTCTCAAATGGCTTTTGTCTATCCCATCGGTCGGAACCGAGACTGGTCGACCTCTCGAATCACGTCTCGAGCGCAGACGACTGCCCGTTGGGCCGGCTGCTGCGAGTCAGTCGACTGTCACTAAGTGTTGGTTTGGCGTCCGCAACCGGCTCAGCGTTCGCGCCGGAGCCGGTCGACGACGAATTCCTGGTCGACTTTCGCGAGGAAGGGGCCGAGTTTCGGTCCCTGGTCTTCGTCGAAGAACAGCCGGTAGCCAGCCCCGAAGAAGTCGCCGACGTCGACGTCGTTTCGCTTCGCGGCCTCGTAGATCTCGCCTTGGATCTCGTCGGGCTCGTGGCCCTCCTCGATGAAGTCGGCCAGTTCCGCGAGTGCGGCCTCGGTGTCCGAATCGAAGTCGTGGGCCGGAATCTCGCTGCGCTTGAGTTCGTAATCGAACTCGTTGCCAGTTCGGCGCGCCCAGTTGCGGGCCCGCTCGACGCGCTTTAGGGCACCCTCGACGGCCCACTCGGGCGCATCGTCGGGAATGTGGCCCTCGCGGCGGGCGATCTCTTCGCGAAGATCGGGATCGTCGGTCATCCCGAGCACCGCCGCGAAGGTGTAGGGCAGTCGAATGCGTTCTTCGCGTGGCTCCTCGACCACGAACGGATAGACGCGTTCGGCGAAGGCCTGCTCGTCTTCGTCGGCGTCGATCTCCCCGAAGTAGATCGCCTCGAGGCGGTCGAACTCGTCGACGAGCTGATCGAGCCGTTCGATGCTGAAGTCCCGCGCTTTCGAGGGGTCCTTCGCGAAGAAATAGCGCAGGACTTCGGGCTCTAAGAGTTCGAGCACGTCCGAGACGAGGATGACGTTGCCCGCAGAGGAGGAGAAGGGCTCGCCCTCGAGGGTGAACCACTCGTAGACCATCGGCACTGGTGGCTGAATCTCGAAGACGTTCCGCGCGACGTCCTGGCCGCTGGGCCAAGAGCCCTCGGCGTGGTCCTTGCCGAAGGGTTCGAAGTCAACGCCGAGCAGTTGCCACTGGGCGGGCCACTCGAAGCGCCAGGGGAGTTTGCCCTCACGCAGCGTCGCCGTGCCCTCGTGGCCACAGCCGTCGATCGTCTGATCGCCGGCGTCCATGTCGGTACAGCGGTAGTCGACGGTTCCGGCGTCGGCGTCGACACTCGTCACCGTCTCCGTGATCTTGCCACACTCCTCGCAGATCGGGTTGAAGGGAACGTAGTCCTCGTCGACTTTGTCCTGGTACTGCGAGAGGACCTCCCGGGCGCGATCCTGATGCTCGAGGACGAAGCGGGTGACGTCCTCCAAGTCGCCGGATTCGTAGAGTTCGGTATTCGAGACCAGCTCGATCGGCACGTCGACGGCGTCGGCGCTGTTCTGGATAATGGTCGAGAAGTGGTCGCCATAGGAGTCACAGCAGCCGAATGGGTCCGGAATGTCGGTGTAGGGTGCGCCGAGATTTCGGCCGAGTGCGCCGGCGTCGACCTCGCCGAGATCGACGAGGTTGCCCTCTAAGTCACAGAGCGTTCGGGGCAGCCCCCGGAGTGGGTCGCGGTCGTCGGCAGTGAAGACCTGTCGGACCTCGTAACCGCGGTCGCGCAGGACTTCGGCGACGTAGTAGCCGCGCATAATTTCGTTGACGTTGCCCAGATGGGGCACGCCCGAGGGCGAGATGCCGCCTTTGATGACGATCGGCTCGTCCGGCTCGCGCGTTTCGATTCGATCCGCAACGGTGTCGGCCCAGAACGCGTGGCGCGTCTCGCTCGCGTCCTCGTGCTGGAGGGTGTAGGGGCTGATCGCCTCCGAGTCCGGGTCGTCTGCTGCGTTTCCGTCCGCGTCGCCGTCGGTACTCATTGCTCGTCGCTCGCCCAGTAGGTCGGTTCCGCACCGACGCCTTCAGGAATAATGTCGGTGCCGCCGTGTTCGCCGTGTCGGACCGCACGGGCGATCCGGTCGGGGTCGGTGCCGTCGAGGACGATCGTCCGCATCCCCGAGCGCTCGATGATCTTCGCCGCCAGCAGGTCGACGGGCGCGGAGGCTCCGGCGTTCATCTCGAGGCCGGCGATGACGTCGACCAGTTCCGTCGCGGAGAGTTCGTCGTACTTGGTCGCGTCGTCGTCTTCGTTCGGGTCGGCGCTGTAGACGCCGGGAACGCTCGTCGCGTAGACGAGCAGGTCGGCGTCGATATACTCCGCCAGCGCGGCCCCGACGGCGTCGGTGGTCTGGGCCGGTGCGACGCCGCCCATGACGCAGATGTCGTCTCTGCGGAGTGCTTCGCTTGCCTCCTCGTAATCCAGTGCGGGTGCAGTCACGGACTCCTCGCTCAGCGCAGCGATGAGCAGCCGGGCGTTGAGTCGAGTGACATCGATCCCGAGCTGGTCGAGTTCGATCTCGTTGGCCCCGAGATTCCGTGCAGCAGAGATGTATTCGCGAGCGACACCGCCACCCCCGATGACAGCACCGATTCGACAGCCCTCGTCGATGAGGTCTTCGATGACGGCCGCGTGCTCGGCCACCCGGTCCGCGCCGGGTTCGGGCACGAGAACGCTTCCGCCGATAGAGACGACCACTTTCATACTACCCCGGTGTAGCGGAGTTGCTATCTTAAGGGTTGCCAACTGCCCGGACGGCATGGTGACACACCCCTCGAGCCGCGAATCGGTACCGAGCCCGTCCCGTCGATCCGAGCCAGCTACGCCTCGAGCGAGAGGACGAGCGCATCACCGTCCCGGTCGAACGCGGTCCCGAACGGTGCCGAGCGGTTCCGCATTCGGTTACGGGACCACTCGGCCGCCCCCGAACTCGCCTCGTGGACCGCACAGTCGTCGATCTCGGTCGGGTGCAATCGGAGCTCGAGCGGGTCGCCGTCAGCGGTCACCGAGAGGACGAACAGGAAGCTTCGGTCGTTTCGCAACTCGGGGTCGACCCGGTAATCGTCGACGAAATCCCCGGCGTCGTAGATGATCGGGCACCCCTGGTAAACCTCGATCGCCTGGAAGACGTGGGCGCTGTGGCCATGTACGACGTCGACGCCTTCTTCGACCAGCCAGCGGCCGACCTCGCGGAACGAGTCGGACGGCGTCGTGACCATGTTCGGCCCCCAGTGTAGCGAGGCGACCAGCAGGTCAGGATTCGTCTCGCGTGCACGCTCGAGAGTCTCCTGAACGAGTCGGCGCGTCTCTGCGTCGTCAACGTCGATATCGACCCAGGCCGTTCCCGGCGAATCCTCGTCGGCGGCGTACTCCGGCGTGTTGTCGGTCAGTCCGATCACTGCAATCTCGAGATCGTCGCTGTCTGCGTTCGAGTCCTCGAGCGTCCGAACTGCGGGCTCGAGCGCCTCGTCGATCGTCTCGCCGGCACCCGTGTGAGCGATGTCGGCCTCGTCGAGTGTGTCTAGAGTATCCTGCAGCGCCACTGCCTCGTAGTCGAGAATGTGGTTGTTCGCCAGCGTACAGATGTCTACCCCGGCGTGCTCGAGTGCGGGAATCGCCCAGTCGGGGTCGGCCCGGAAGTGAAACGGTCGGTAGGTACGTTGCCACTGCTGGCCGCGCGTCGAGAGACAACACTCGAGGTTGATCACCAGCCCGTCAAGACTGTGCAGGCGCTCGAGGACGGTTCCCCACACTGCGTCGACAGAGCGACGACGCTGGCGGTCGTTGACGACTCGCCCGAGCATGACGTCGCCGGTAAAGCCGATTTGTCGGGGCATATGCGAGCCTTCGGGCAGCACGTGCAAAGTTCTCTCACCCGTCTGGATTTCGGGTGAGACGTGAGTCGGCTCACAACGGCCGGCGATAGCTACAAACCCTGAGCCGACCATGTCTCGGACATGCACGTACTCGGTGTCCGGGAGGCAGGAGCCGACCACGATACGCTCGAGGCGGTCGTCGATCGAATCGTCGATCGGCTCTCCGAACGCGGGCGGGTCGGCGTCGTCAGATACGATGCGACGATCGCCGACGGAACCCATGCACGCGAATCGCTCACGTTCGACGAGGACATCACCACGGTCGGTGGCGACGTGACCTACGACCTCGGCGTCGACGGCGACTGGACTGCCTCGGGAACGGGGATGTCTGTCGGTGACGCACTCGATAGCCTCGCGACTGACTGTGACTATGCAGTCGTCATTGGCGTGCCGACGCTGCAGTATCCCTCGGTCGTCGTCGGATCGTCCAGCGCTGCCGATGAGACCGACGACAAGACGATCGCAACCGTCGACGGGCCCGGCGACCTCGAGTTCGAGGACCTCGTGGCGGCCCTCGAGTCGGCCGAGCCCCACGAGACCCTCGAGTCGCTGGTGACGCGTCTCAAACGATCGCCACGGGCCGACCGAGCCGGTGCGATCGCGACGTTTACCGGACGGGTCCGCGCGAAAGACAGCGCCGACGACGCGCGCACACAGTATCTCGAGTTTGAGAAATACGTGGGTGTCGCCGACGAACGGATGGCTGCCCTCGAAACCGACCTCGAGGCGCGAGATGGCGTCTTCGACGTCGAACTCTATCATCGGACGGGGATCGTTGAGGACGGCGACGACATCGTCTTCGTGGTGGTGCTTGCCGGCCACCGAGAAGAGGCATTCCGGACCGTCGAAGACGGGATCAACCGTCTGAAAGACGAAGTGCCGCTGTTCAAAAAGGAGGTCACCGTCGAAGACGAGTTCTGGGTCCACGAACGATCCTGACTGTTATATTCGTTTTCCGAGATGGTTGAAATATCGAAACGGTATCGACGGAGGACATTGTCTCCCTCGTGATCGTAACAACCGAGATAATATATTAGCAGCTGTTTTAAAACGTCTCGAGCGCTCTCGTCTGTTTATTAATCGTTTTTTATCGAGGGCTGAAGCACTGCTTACCCCCCAGATAATTGAACACAATCGAAACGTCGCGAATCATCCTCCCTTTATAACAGCTATCGGCCACAAGGAGTGAACGTCGATGAGTACGACTGCCCACCCCTCCACGGAAAGCAAGGAGAGCCGCCTGAAACGCTATCTGCGCGAACGTGCCGAAGACGACGGTGAGCTGTACTTCAAAGGTAAGTTCATCGCAGACGATGTCGGAATGTCGCCCAAAGAGATCGGCGCGCTGATGGCCAAGCTCTCCGGCTCCGTTTCCGACCTCGAGATCGAGAAGTGGTCGTACACGAGCGCGACGACGTGGCGCGTCGCACCCGCCTAACACGCATATTGACTCGCGAGATCGGATCGCTCGACTGACTGTCCCCGCTCGTTCTCCATTTCCCTCGGTGTGAGCGATACATGCGTATCGCGGCCGTGTTCGTCGTGGTCACTGGCTGTGACCGCTTGGGACCTCGTGTAGTGCTGACTGATCGCACGCTTTAGACGGTTTCCTGTCACCGCTCCCGGCGTGCCCGCGACCGTCCTGTGGATGCACCGGCACTGACTGACAGCAGACGTATCAAATCCCCTTCAGGGAAACGGAGACCCCTGCCGACGGCAGTCGATTTATACCCGGCGAGAATGAACCACGTATGATGGACGACGTCGACCGGCCCGGATTCGACACGGCAGGGCGAGGGACGCACTCGCCCGAGGATGGGCCGCCGATCGACCGAATCGAGTCAGTATTTGCAGTCTACGAGGTTCGCCGCGAGGACGGCCAGGTCGTCTACTACGGTGATCCACTGGCCCACCCCGAGCGGGTGATGCAGGAACTCTGGCCGGCGTTTCGTGAGCGCGGTTACGATGCAACGCTCGAGCGTCGCCACGGCGAGTACGCGCTCGTTGCCGAGCCGACGACCCTCGGCGTCGACGGGATTCCGTGGACGAACATCGTGTTGCTCCTGTTGACGGTGTGTTCGACGCTGTTTGCGGGCTCGTTTTGGTACCAGCTCGATCCGGTCGCTGACCCGACCGTGATCTGGCAGGCCTGGCCGTTTACCGCGGCGATTCTGGGCGTGCTCGGCATCCACGAGATGGGTCACTACGTCATGAGCCGCTATCATCAGGTCAATGCCTCGCTGCCGTATTTCATCCCGGTCCCGACGCTGATCGGGACGATGGGGGCAGTCATCACGCTGAAAGGCCGGATGCCCGACCGGAAGGCGCTGTTCGACATCGGCGTTGCTGGGCCACTGGCCGGACTCATCGCGACGGTCGTCGTGACGGTGATCGGCCTGCATCTGCCGCCTGTGACCGTCCCCGAAGCGGTCGTCCAGGATCCCAATGCAATCCGAATCGAACTCGGCTATCCGCCCTTGCTCGAGTTACTCGCAGCGGGGTTCGACCAGCCGCTGTACCGGAACGATCCAGCGACCGGGGTGAACCCGGTCGTCATCGGCGCGTGGGTCGGGATGTTCGTCACCTTCCTCAACCTGATTCCAGTGGGCCAACTCGACGGTGGCCACATCCTCCGGGCGATGGCCGGCGAGTTCCAGGAGACGATCGCGGCGCTGGTTCCGGGCGTGTTGTTCGCACTCGCCGCGTACCTCTTCTACGTCGACGGCTACAGCGTCAATACGGTGTTCGTCTGGATCCTCTGGGGGCTGCTGACGGCGTTTCTCGCCTCGAAGGGACCGGCCACGCCGGTCCAGGACGAGCGACTCGGTCGGGGGCGATTCGTCCTCGGGACCGTCACGTTCGGCCTCGGATTGCTCTGTTTCATGCCGGTGCCGGTCATGATTATCGGCTAATACTACCGGACAAAAGTCAGTGAATACTCGATCGCGTCTCGAGTGCGATCGAGGTATGAACCGTTTTGTCCGGCAGTATAACTCAGCCGTGCGTGTAGCCGCGATCCGCGAGCGGTTCGCCGTCCATGGTGAGGCCGTCGTCGGCCTCGCGGACCGAGCCGATCACCGACAGCGAGACGTCAGTCGCCGCTCGGACCGCTGGCAGCGCATCTTCAGGGAGCGTCGCGACGAGTTCGAAGTCCTCGCCGAAGGTCGTCGCGAGCTCGCGCGTCTCGTCATCATCGTCCGTGACGTCGTACACGGCGTCGTCGATCGGGAGCCGATCGGCCTCGATCGCAAAGCCACAGTCGCTGGCTTCGGCGAGCTGGTGGAGTGAGCGAGCGAGCCCGTCGCTCGAGTCCATCATCGCGGTCGCGTGGGGAGCAAGCGCCCGCCCAGCCGCGATCCGCGGCGGAAACCGAAATAGGTCGTTCGCCCGCTCGAGGAGGGCATCGTCATCACCGGCCGCGCGTTCGAAGAACTCGAGGGCGGCTGCGCTTCGGCCGAGCGTGCCGGTCACGCAGACGACGTCGCCGGGCTGTGCGCCGCGTCTGCGAACGGGGTCGTCGGTTCGGCCGATCACCGTCGTCGCCACGGTGAACTCGTCGTGGCCGTCTAAGTCGCCGCCGACGTACTCGGTCCCGACCAGTTCACAGACGTCACTCGCGCCGCGAACGAACGCGAGCAGTTCGTCAGGGTCGAACTCGGGGGCGGCGTAGGCAGCGACCGCGGCAGTCGGCTTGGCACCCATCGCGGCGACATCCGACAGGGACGCGCCGACAGCGCGCCAGCCGGCCGTGTAGCGTGTCGTTCCATCCGGAAAGTCCGTCCGCTCGTGGAGCATATCCGTCGTGACGACCAACCCGTCGACGACGGCGGCATCGTCCCCGGCAGCCTCGAGTTCCCCATCGAGCAGCGCCAGAGCGGCTCGTTCGTCCATACCTCCCGTTTCGACTCGAGCGCGAAAAACGGTCCGGGCCGACGCGGCGCTGCCGAGATACGATGCTCTTAAATGCCGCCGACGGGAACCACACGCCAATGGCTACGATGTACGACGTTCCGGCGGACGACCTCATCGAGGCGCTCGCCGACGATCTCGCGGATCGACTCGAGGAACCGGACTGGGCCAAGTTCGCCAAGACCGGCGTCGACAATGAACTCCCACCCGAACAGGAGGACTTCTGGGCAACCCGCGCCGCAAGCCTCCTGCGCAAGGTCGCCGACCGCGGTCCCGTCGGCGTCGAACGACTCTCGACGGAGTACGGCGGCGCGAAAGACGGCTCCAACCGCTATCAGGTCGCCCCCGACAAACGTGCCGATGGCTCGAAGAACCTGATTCGGACCATCCTCCAGCAGCTCGAAGAGGAAGGCCTCGTCGAGACCGCCGAAGGTGAGGGCCGTCGTGTTACGGCCGACGGACAGAGCCTGCTCGACGACACCGCCGGTGCAGTCCTCGAAGACCTCGACCGTCCGGAACTCGAGCGCTACGCGTAATTCGCGGGATCGTTTTCGTGCCGGTTTCACCGCCGAGAGCCATCGCTCTCCCGCGTCCGTAATCATTTTCCCGCCTGCGAAACAAGTGAATCACAGCTATGAGTGGCTCACCCGACGACGAACGACTCGAGGAGCTCCGGCAGAAGAAAATGGAGCAGCTTCAGGACCGCGCCGAGGGCGGTCAGGGAGACGAGGCCCAAGAAGCGGCCCAGCAACAGGCTGAAGCCCAGAAGAACGCCCTGTTGCGTCAGTACCTAACTGACGACGCCCGCAAGCGGCTCAACACGGTCAAGATGAGCAAACCCCAGTTCGGCGAGCAAGTCGAACGGCAGGTCGTCACCCTCGCCCGCAGCGGTCGTATTCAGGGGAAAATCGACGACGACAAGATGAAACAGCTCCTCAAAGAGCTGCAACCCGACTCCAAGAGCTTCGACATCCAGCGCCGGTGATGGAGCTCGGATTGCTCTACAGCGGCGGCAAGGACTCGACGCTCGCGGCGCTCTTGCTCGAGGAGTTCTATGACGTGACGCTCGTGACCGCACATTTCGGCATCAGCGACGACTGGAAACACGCCCACGAGACGGCCGAGACGGTCGGCTTCCCGTTCGACCGACTTGAGTGCGATCCCGACGTCGCTCACGAGGCTGTCGATTTGATCCGCGAGGATGGCTTTCCCCGAAACGGCATTCAACTGGTCCATGAACACGCACTCGAGCGACTTGCAACCCGCGAGTTCGACGCGATCGCAGATGGCACCCGCCGCGACGACCGCGTCCCGACGGTCTCGCGGGCCCAAGCCCAGAGCTTAGAGGACCGCCACGAGATCGACTACATCGCGCCACTGTCCGGGTTCGGCCGGTCCGCCGTCGATCGGTTGGTCGAAACACGACTGGACGTGACCGCCGGCCCCAGCGAGGAGATCGACAGGGCCGATTACGAGGCCGAACTTCGGGCACTCATCGCCGCCGAAGAGGGCCCGGAAGCGATTGCGGAGTACTTCCCCGATCACGATCAGACGTCCGTGACGAACGTTCGGTGACGGTCCCCAGCCGTCGCCGAACGAAAGAATAGAAGGTCGTCGTCGCCCAACGAGTGGTCATGTACGACCGGATCAAGGGATTTCGTGACTTCTATCCCGGCGAGATGTCGTCACGGCGGGCGACGACCGACGTGTTAGAGGAGACGGCCCGCGAGTACGGCTTCCGCGAGATCGGGACGCCGGCCTTAGAGCGCGCCGAGATGTGGACGGACAAAAGCGGCGACGAGATCGTCGACGAACTCTACGCCTTCGAGGACCAGAGCGGCCGCCACGTCACGCTGACGCCGGAACTGACGCCGACAGTCGCCCGGATGGTCGTCGCGAAACAACAGGAACTGTCGAAGCCGATCAAGTGGGTCTCGACGCGACCGTTCTGGCGCTACGAGCAGGTCCAGCAGGGCCGCTACCGGGAGTTCTACCAGACCAACGTCGACATCTTCGGCTCCTCGGAACCCGAAGCCGACGCCGAAATCCTCGCGTGGGCTGCCGACGCGATGACCGGCCTCGGGCTCACCGGTGAGCACTTCGAGTTCCGCATCTCCCACCGCGACATTCTCGGGGGCGTCCTCGAGAGCTATGATGCCGACATCGACACCGAGGCAGCGATCCGCGCGGTCGACAAGTCCGACAAGATCTCGCAGGTCGAGTATCACGACCTGCTGATCGATGCCGGGCTCTCGGCCGATCAGGCCGCCGAGTTCGCCGACCTCATCGCCGAAGGGGACCTCGAGGCCGTCGAGGCCTTCGCCGACACCGAGCGCGTGACCGCTGCTGTCGAAAACCTCCAGAACGTCCTCGACGCTGCCGAAGACTTCGGCGCACGCGAGTACTGTACGATATCCCTCGAGACGGCCCGCGGGCTGGACTACTACACGGGCGTCGTCTTCGAGTGTTTCGACTCCGCTGGCGAGGTTTCCCGGTCGATCTTCGGCGGCGGCCGCTACGACGACCTGATCGAGAGCTTCGGCGGCCAGCCGACGCCCGCAGTCGGCGTCGCACCCGGCCACGCGACGCTGTCGCTGTTGCTCCAGCGGGCCGGTGTCTGGCCCGAGGAGGAAGTGACGACCGACTACTACGTTCTCCAGATCGGCGACACGCGGGCTGAAGCAGCCCAAATCGTTCGCGACCTGCGCGAGCGGGACCATATCGTCGAGACCGACGTCGCCGGTCGTTCCTTCGGTGCGCAACTGAACTACGCGGATTCGATCAATGCCGAGACCGTCGTCATCGCTGGCGAACAGGACCTCGAAAACGACGAGGTGACGATCAAGGACATGGAATCTGGCGACCAGATGCAGGTTCCGGTCGACGCGTTCCCGGGTGACCTCGAGCGGCCGACGCTTGCGGACTTCGAGTAAGCGATTCGGATCGCGCGTCAGTAACCGCGACTGCCACTCGAGCGTTGTCGCCGCCGGCAGGCCCGAGAGCAGTACGCTTTTTGAACCCGTTTGCCAAGCATCACCGGCCGATGGACCGATCGGACTGGCAGACGGTGGGACTCGTTACGACGTGGCAGATCGCCGCGAGTATCTGTTATTACACTGTGTTCGCTGCGACGCCGTTTTTCCGGGATGCGTTCGGGCTCTCCCGGTTTTCGGTTGGACTCGTCGTCACCACACTCACCCTCGGCTACGCAGTCTTCCTGATTCCACTCGGCGCGCTGACGGACCGGTTTGGCGAACGAGTGACGCTGACACTCGGTCTCTTCGGGCTCGCAGCGGGGGCGGTACTGGTCGCTGGTGCGTCGACGTACGCGCTGTTGCTTGCAGCGGTGTTCGTTCTGGGATCGATGTACGGAACCGCGATGCCCGGCACGAACAAGGCGGTCTTCGACACCGTCGACCCGAACCATCAGAACCTCGCGATGGGAATCAAGCAAGTCGGCGTCACCGGCAGCAGCGGCAGTAGCGCGCTCCTGATCACTGGCCTCGCTGGCGTCCTGTTCTGGCAGGCCGGGTTTCTCGTCGCCGCTGGTGTCGGTTCCGTCGTCGCCGTCGGCTTCTATCTGGCCTACTCGAGCGATAGCAAGGGCAGTGCAAACGGCTATCCCGACTTTCGGGCGCTGCTCTCGAACCGGTCGTACGTCGCGTTGACGGCTGCCGGCTTCTTTCTTGGCGCAGCACTGTTTACCACCACCGGGTACACGGTCCTGTACGTCGAGGAATCGATCGGGGCGTCCGTCGCCTTCGGCGGCGTCGTCCTCGCGCTCGTCCAGGTGTTCGGCAGCGTCGGCCGCGTGCTGACCGGCTGGCTGAGCGACGTGCTGCCCGGCGAACCACGCGTCAGGATCGGACTGGTGCTCATCACCCAGTCGCTCGGCAGTGCGGCCATGTTCGTCGTGGTCGCGGCGACGACGGCCGAACGCGGTGCCGCGATCGCGTTTTCTGCCCTCGGCTTTTTCGTCCTCGGGTACACCGGCGTCTACTACTCCGTCATGGCGACGCTCGTCCGGGCCGACGAGATGGGCGGTGCGACCGCGGGCGGCCAGCTCGCGCTCACGAGTGGGGCACTCGTCGCGCCGCCTGCGTTCGGCTCACTCGCCGACACAGTCGGGTATCGAACTGGCTGGCTGTTTCTGGCCGCCGTCGTGACGATCGCTGCCGTGCTCCTCGTCTATGTCGTCCGGACGCCGCCGTCGGTCGCAACCCCTGCTGCGGCCGACACGTCCGAGTAGCCGCCCTCGAGCGTCGCCGACCGCCAGCAGGCCGTCTTACTCGAGTTCTTCGACGAGTTCGACGACGTAGCCGTCGGGATCCTCGACGAACGCGACGCGGAGGCCGAGGTCGTCCATCGTCGTCGGTGGTCGCTGGATTGGCGGATCGACGCGCTCGACCAGTCGCTCGACGGTTTCGTCGGTGCTTTCGACGCTGACGGCGACGTGTGCCATCGTCCCCGAATCGATGTCGGGACTGCCCTCGGGGTCGTACTTGAACTGAAACTCCGCGTTGTCGCCGCCGATGTAGACGTTTTCGACGCCGTCGTCGCCGGTGAACGACCAGTTCTCAGTCAGACCGAGTGCGTCGACGTAGAACTCACGCGTCCGTTCGATGTCCGAGACCAACAGCGCAGTGTGAATGACGTCCATATCGTGACCAAACGGTCGCCGGTCAAAGCGTTACTGGCGTGTCGCCGTTACTGCTGGGGCCGCTCTGCCTCGAGAAGGGCATCCATGAGCTTCGTCTGGGCCGCCGCGAGGTGTTCGGTAAACGTCGACCGTGCAACGCCGAGTTCTTCGGCGACGTCGGTCGCGTTCGCGCCCTTGGGATATTCGAAATAGCCCATCTCGTGGGCGGTCTCGACGATCTCCCGCTGCCGAGTCGTGAGCTGATTCCGATCGACGACGACCGGATCGGCGGTGACGTCCTCGTGATCCTGCGAGAGTTCTTCGACGATGATCCCATCGAAGGACGCGCGCAACTGCTCGACGATTTCGGTGATCGTATCGAGCTCGAGCGTCCGAAAGGACAGGTACAACGCGCCGTTCTGAGCACGGACGGACGAAACCGGCGTTCCAGTCTGTTCGATTATTTCACACGCACAGTTAGTATTGCTGTCACGCTCGAATCGGTAGATCGCTTCGCGATCGTTGGCTTGGACTGGCGTCACTTCGACACCGTGATCGCCGGCAATCGATGCGTCCGCCGCGACGCCGAACTCCTCGACGATCATCCCATTGGCCGTTGGCTGTGACGATCGGGAGACGCTATCGATCTGTTCGCCAGCACACGCCGAGACATCGGCGAGCGGACAGTCCATTGGCTCGTTGACCACGACCGTTGCACGAAAGCCCGTCATATCGGCTCGAACGGATGCACATAGCATAATCAGCACAGGCAATTCCCGCCGGATGAAAATTCAGCGTCCCGTCCGACAGGATGGCATCGCCGTTGTCCGATCGTGTATGAACCTGCTTGACCGGCAGTCTCGGCGGCGACTACAGTTTTTCGCGACTGATTCGGATATCGGTCGGCGTGATGATCATCTGGTCGTCGCCTTTCCGGACGATGTCGCCGTCGACCTCCTGGGCGACCTGTCGGAGTTCGTCGACGATGTGTTCGACGGTGCTGTCTTCGGTTCGCAAGCGGGTGATATCCGCGATGACGATGTCGCCGTCGTAGATGGCGTCTTTGATATCGATCGCATCGGCTTGCCCAGCGACTTCCGCGATGCGTACCTGCATCGTCGCCTCGGCTGAACTCGCAGAGACGTCTTCGAGATTCAGTTCGGCGTAGTCCTCGACAGTTCGCGACTGATTCCCACCGAGAATTTTGCTCATCAATCCCATAGGCGAGAAAGTCCGTCGCTGTGTCCATAGTTCTTACGTCAGACGTGACCGTTCACGTGTCGTGAACGAATCGCTGGCTGCTCGAGGCGCTCATACGGTATGCTGTACCGATGTACCGGCGATGGGGCGCGGTTTCGCCGGAAATGACTGACAGCGGTCCGTCTCAATCTCCCACTGTGAGTTCGTGACTGTCGGCCGAGTCGATACGCATCGATTCGTCGTGTGGCTTGATCTCGAGGCGGTGTCGCGAGAGGTACGGAACCAGCGTTCGGACCGAAAGCAGGCCACAGTAGCTGCCGTCGTCGACGACGGGGAGGTGTTTGACGCCGGCCGTTCGCATCGTTTCGGCGGCGTCGGACAGCGTCGCGGTCGGCGAAATCGTGGTCACTGGTGACGACATAACCATCCGAACGGCCGGCCTGTCGTCCGTTTCCGCGACCAGAGCGACGATATCCGATTGGGTGACGATGCCGACGATCGACCCGTCAACGACAACGGGGAGTGCAGACACATCAGCCCGTCGGAGAGACGTGGCTGCCTCGGACACGGGTGTGCCGGTGGTGATCGTCCGCGGCGAATGGAGGCGAACGGCGTCGACTGTCAGTTCGATCATCTCTAGTCCATGCTACCACGTACCAATATTTAAGTTCGGTGGGCATACGTCTTCTAGGTGCTAGTATTACTAGTCATACTTACACCTAAACGTCGAATATATTGTCATTTGTCTTTCGATACTGTCGAGGAAGCGACGTTTGAGGACGGAGCAACAGTTTCTGTACGGGAGCCGAGCCGGTGGTCGATCGATGGTGTCTGTCTGACTAGCCGGTAAACTCGTAGAGTTCGTCGCCGACGTGGTGCAGCGAGTCGACGACCTTTCCGCCGTCGCCGACCATGTCCGACCCCTCGACGCGGGCGCGACCGACCGCGAGTACTTTCCCGTGGGACTCCTCGGCGATGACGACCAGATCGTCCGGTGAGATATCGTCGGTGGCGTCCGTGATCCCAGGACGCATCACGTCTGCCCCGTCGCTGACGAACGAAACGGCCCCCGCGTCGACGGTGACCAGCCGCTTGTCGGGCTCGTAGGCATTGGCTCCACGAACCGTCGGGAACGGTTCCTCATCGAAGTATGCGACTTGTGGTTCACCGTCGATCAGGACGACCTCCCAGTCGGTGTCCTCGAACTCGACGAGTTCGTAGGTGTCTCCCTCGGGCGAGACGCCCAGATGTTCCTCGAGCGCGGTCTCGAGTTCCGAGACGGCGTCGCTACGGAGGTGGTGTCGTGATTTAACCTGCATACCCGTGCTACCGCCTGTACGCATTTAATAGATAAGATTCGCGCCCCGTGTCGGCGTCCGAGCCCCCTGCCAGCAGTGACGAGCCAGACCAGCGTTGGTCCACCAGCCAGCGACACCGTTCGCGGTCGCTCGCCCGGCCTGACCGTCACGGCGACCGTGAGGTGTGCCAATCGATAAGTACTCTCATGCCGTTAGCCCTGCGTATGTGGCCCTCTCGGAACCGGGTGGGAACGGTCACGTGCGTCGCCTGTGGTACCGAGCGACCGCGCGATGAGGCCCGCGAGTACGACAAACACGGCGATCGCTGGGATCGCGAGGACAAGACCTTCGAATACTTCTGTAAGTCCTGTCACCGCGAGTTGTGTCACCATCCTCGCACCGAACTCGAGGCACTGCTGGTCGAACTCGACGCGGACACGCAGAGCCAGGAGGCGTTTCTCGCGCGTTATCTCGCGGCTGTCGAAGAGCGATACGGCACGCTCGAGGAACACGAGCGGTAGCACCGCGCTCATCCTCTCGTAGGGCGTCGAACGCCTGGCCCGCGTCCCGACACGACTTTCACCCTCACGTCCGTAGCCGTCGCCATGAGTGACGACGCACAGGCCGAGGCCGGCACGGTCGATGGCCAAGGCCCCGTGGAGGTCTCGGAGGACCTCGCGCGCCATCTCGAGAACAAGCGCGAGGAATTGTTCGAGAAGTTCGAGATCCCCTATGAGTTCCCCCCGGAGGTCTTAGAGGAGGCCGAAGCCCGGACTGAGGGTGTAACACAGGAGATCAGCGACGAGATCGACGAGCGAAAAGACCTGCGTGAGCTGACGACGTGGACCACTGACCCGATCGACGCCCAGGACTTCGACGACGCACTGTCGATCGAAGAACGCGACGACGAGTACGTCCTCTGGGTGCACATCGCCGACGTAACCCACTACGTCAATCCCGAGACGGCGATGTGGGACGAAGCCGTCGAGCGCAGCAACACGGTCTATCTGCCCGGCTACACGGTCCATATGCTGCCGCCGGTGCTTGCAGAGACGGTCTGTTCGCTGGTGCCAAACGAGGAGCGACTGGCCCACACCGTCGAGATGCACCTCGACAAGGAGAACCTGACCTACGAGACCATCGAGATCTACAAGTCGGTCATCGAGTCCGACGAACGGCTTACCTACGCGCAGGCGGAAAACCGCCTCGACGACCCCGACGCACCGCTCCACGAGGAGAACACACTGGTCTACGACCTCGCCAACCGAATGCACGAACAGCGCAAGGAAGACGGCTCGCTCGTCCTCAATCCGAGCCGTGACCGCGCCCACACCATCATCGAAGAGTGCATGCTGAAGGCCAACAAGGCCGTCACGCACGAACTCATGTGGAACCGCGGTGTCTCGGCCATGTACCGGGTCCACCCCCAGCCAAGCCCCGACGAGTGGTCCGAAGCGCTCCAGGAGATTCAGGATCTCGATGGCGTCTCGATCCCCGGCAGCACCTGGGACGACCCCCGAAAAGCCGTCAACGCCACGCTCGAGGAAGCCCCTGACCGCCAACTCGACAAGATCCAGTGGGCCGTGATGAAGGTGATGCCTCGGGCCCGCTACATGAACGATCCGTTCGGCGGCCACCACGCGCTGAACTTCGAGATCTACGGCCACTTCACGAGCCCCATCCGCCGGCTGTCGGACCTGATCAACCACTGGATCGTCTACAAAAACGACGTGCCGGAGAACCTCGTCGAACTCTGCGATCGCGCAAGCGACAAGCAAAAAGACGCCGAGCAGTGCGAACGCGAGTACAAGACCTTCCTTCAGGAAGTCGGCCTCGACCCGATGGCGGTCAACAACCGTGGCATCGAGGTCGTCGATGAGGAAGAAGCAGAGAAGACGCTGTAACGACGCATCACAACTCCTTCTCGTAGACGTGCTCTTCGAGCCCGGCTGCCAGTCCGGACGACCGCGTCTCGACGCGATCGAAGCCTCGCGATTCGGAAAAGAAGATCCCGATCTCGTTATCTGTGAGGATAGGCAGCCGAACGCGGTCGAATCCAGGAGCAAGACTCGTCTCGAGGGTCTCGAGCAACGCCGTGCCGGTTCCCTCGTCCCAGACGGCGGGCCGGACGTACAGGCACGCGAGAAATGCGACTGCGGTGTCCTCGGGCCACGGAACGACGTGGGCGAAGCCATCGAGTTCGGGGGCTGCTCGGCAGCCGGCCTCGTCAGCAGATGCAGCGTTCGATGCCGTCTCGGCGACGATGAACGCGGCGTCGTCACGGCTTTCGGTGGTGGAGATTGCGGACTCGAGATCACCGATCGCATACCAGTCGTCGACGACGTCGTCGACTGTTTCGGAGCCGAGGACATCGTCGTAGACGGCATGCCAGCTCTCGCGTGCGATTTCGTGGACGGTCCAGATATCGTCGACCGTCGCCTGCCGGACGACTCGAGTCACGGGGGTGGCTATCACGGCAGCCGTCAAAAAGCGGCGGGCAACTGCCACCGATCCCTTACCGTCGCAGTGTGCGAGAAATCGATCCCCGTGGGTGCGCCGGTAAATCGGTACAGCAGACCGTATCAGTGTCCTGGGGCGTACGTATCGGAGAAGAGGTTGAGACAGATGACGCCACCGATGATGAGTGCGATGCCGACCAGCCCGGCGATGTCGACAGGTTCGTCGAACAGGACGACCCCGAGGAGTGCTGCGGCGACGATGCCGATCGCAGACCACGTCGCATAGACGAGCCCGATCGGAAACTCCTGCAGCGTCAGACTGAGGAAATAAAAGGACCCAATGTACCCCGCGATGACGACGGCGGACGGGACAGCATTGGTGAACCCATCCGAGAACTTGAGTGCCGTCGTCCCGGTCACTTCGGCTGCGATCGCGATTCCCAAATAAAGGTATGCTCGCATACCATATTATTGTTGAACAATTAATATAAAATTTATTTTGCGCTGACAGCTCGGCGATGCCTGCCCATAGGCGGTCCCCTTCTGGCATGCTCGGTCACTCGCCGAGGTGTCCCTGACCTGCCTTACCGAGAAATGCCCTCGCTGCTGTCTTTGACGACGGCGTCGACCTCGTCGGCAGTGACGAGGGCTGCGTCGCCGGGGATCGTCCGCTTGAGCGCGGCCGTCGCCGCGGCGTACTCGAGGGCAGTCGGCACGTCGTCGCCGTCGAGTCGGCGGGCGATGAACGCGCCGGTAAAGGCGTCGCCGGTGCCGATCGGATCGACGGTGTCGGTCTCGTAGGCCGCATGATCGTGGACGACGCTGTCGTGCCAGCCGACCGCGCCTTCCTCGCCGCGGGTGACGACGACGGTCGTGAAGTCGTACTGGGAGCCGAGTTTGTGGGCGAGCTGGCGCGGGTCGCCTTCGAACCCGAGGACGGTGCGAGCATCGCGGGCGGCGATCACGAGGATGTCGATTCCCGGAAACAGTTTCGTCAGCGTCTCTCTGGCCTCGTCGGGCGACCAGAGCTTGCGCCGATAGTTGAAATCGAAGGCGGTCGACGTGCCGCCCTTGCGGGCTGCTTTGAGCAGGTTCAGCGTCGTATCCCGGAGTGTCGTCGAGAGCGCGGGCGTGATCCCGGTCGTAAAGAACACCTGCGCGTTCTGAATCAGGTCGATGTCGAACTCGCGTGCCTCCGCGGTCGAGATGGCGGTGTTTTCCCGGTCGTAGATCACGTTCGTCCCGCGTGGCTCGCCTGCATGCTCGAGATAGTAGGTCCCTTGTCGTCCGCGGTGGCTCCAGACGACGTCCGTCCCGATGCCGTGGCCCTGGAGTTCGCCGACGACGCGGCGGCCAAGCGGCGTCTCGGGGACTTTCGACAGCCAGGTCGCCGACGCGCCCAGTCGACTCGCCGCGATGGCGACGTTGCTCTCTGCACCGCCGGCACGAACCTCGAGCTCGTCGGTGTTCTCGAGACGCTCGGAGCCCGGTGGCGACAGCCGGAGCATCGTCTCGCCGAACGTAACGATATCGCTCACGGAGCGACCACCCGAATCGCGAGGGCGCAAACGGCAGTCTGTCCGCCAGTCATGGTTCTGTCAACGGACGGCACCGATATAAGTTATGGCGGTCAGTCGACGAACGAACCACCGAATCGCCCGCTGGCGACCGGCTGCGGATTGGGTTCTAGAGCCGAAGACAGCTGTAGTCGGCCTCGAGCTACCGGTTCTCGGTCAGCGGCGACGGGACCGACACGACCGTCGTCTCGCCGTCGGGTTCGCGGTCGACGTCGATCCCGACATCTTCGAGCAGCGCACAGCCCGTCTCGACGTGATCGGTTACGGCCGGGATGCGAACCCGTCCGCCGGCGACTGCGAGGACGACCAGCAACTGGTCGGCCATGTGACGGTCGACAGGGGCGCTCCCCTCGAGAAATCGGATCGCGGCGTCGGCGGCGTCTTCGCCGACGCGTTCGGCTGGCGTGCCGCGCTCGCCGAGGGCCGAAAAGCCAGCGATGCCGGTCCCGTGATCGATCCGGAGCACTAGCGCGGAACCCGGACAGGCGCTTTCAGCAGTCGTCTCACAGCGCTCTTCGAGATCGAGCGTGGCGTCGTGAGCCAGCCGCTCGAGCGCCCCCGCAGCTTGGCGGTGTGCCACGTCGCGGTCAGCCAGCGATGCCGATTCGGTCGAATAGAGCCGCAGCCGCTCGATCGGGCCACGATCGACGAGTTCGACGCGCTCGAGCGTCGAGGGCGCGAGTTGCAGCGTCGCCCGGCCGCCGCCAGCGGGGTAGAACCCTCGTCGGTCGATCTCACAGGCAGCCGCGAGGCCGAATCGGCGAAGCAGGGGCAGTTTCACGTACCGAAGATAATCCAGCGGCGGCGACCACGCTACGTCCGTCCCCCCGGTCACGGTCACCGACAGCGGCGACTCGAGGATCGTCGCAAGCGGCAGGAGGGTATCGAACAGCAGCGTGGCGCTGCCCGCGGTTCCGATGTCGACCGTGTACTCACCGCCTGCGAGTCGGCCGCGACCTGTTCGATCAGGGGCTGGCTCGAGCGTCGGCTCGAATTCGATCGTTTCCGCGCCGAGTTCGTCGCCCGACACGTCGGCGTCACACACGTCGGCGATCGTCTCGAGGGCCGCCAGATGCTGGTGGGCTAGTCCCGGATTCGGTCGATCACCGCGGACGTTCTCGAGGCGAACCGGTTCGTTCTCGAGGACCGACAGCGCGAGCGCGGTCCGGAGAAACTGGCCGCCGGCGCTCGCCCCGTCGAGGACGCGAGGAGAGGTCATAGGCGGTGCTACGGGCTCGAGAATCCTATACTGTTGGACACCGATAGTGACGACTCGGGTGTTTTGGACGGTGTGCCGACAGCAGAAAGGGATCGTCACCAGCGCGTCGGTCTGGTGGAGGGCACACTGGAGACGACAGTCAGCTACCTGTGGGTGCCGATCAGTCGTCAGCGACGCTCATCGAGTCCTGGCTGGTCGGCTTCGACTTGAGCGGCTGGCCGCCCAGCGGGAGGACTTCGGCGTCGAAGCTCCAGTTGGTCACTTCCGCGATGCTGATGTAGAGTGCACCCGCGCCGGTGACGAGTCCGAGGTAGCCACCGAGGGTGACCAGCGACGCGATCCCGAGGATATCGCCGAAGGCGAGCAGGAAGAACGTGATCGAGAGCACGAGGAAGACGCTCCAGAGCGCCCAGTTGAGCTTGAACGTGCTGATCCACATTCCAACGGTGAACAGCCCCCAGACGAGGAGGACGACCCCGATCGCCTGTGCGCCGACCGACGGGAGGAGCCCGTTGTGGGTCATCGTGATGAGGAGGCCAAACCAAATCCAGAACGCACCGTAGCTGGTAAAGGCGGTCAGTCCGAAGGTATTGCCTTCGTTGTACTCCAGCATCCCGACGAGCAACTGGACGAAGCCGCCAAAGCCGAGTGCCATCGGAATCAGCGCCATTTCGAGTTCGAGACCGAAGAGTCCGGAGTTGACGAGGCTCAGCAAAATCGTCGTGAGGCTGAACGCAGCCAGGCCAAGGGGACCCGGGTTTCCGGTGTTGGTATTTGCAGGCATCAAAACACCATAGTGAATACCGGGTTATAAAGCATGATGTTTGGACAAAAATGGTGACAGACTCCAGTAGTATGATGCGCTAGCGAGGCTCACAGATCGCCACCGAACATGTCTGATAGTGACACACAATATAGGTATTCTCTGCCGCGGTAATATATGTCACAAACGGAATTCGCATGCAGGAGTCGTGGTCACTGACCCTGCCTCCGCTGTGAACTTAATAAAATAATAATGATGAATCTGCCGATTTGTATCTCGCTGGCCGCTCGAGACATATCTAATGTATATGATACACAGTATCAAAACTAGCTGATAATATACTCCCGATGGCGGGGACTGACGGTTTCTATCCTTCCGATTGTGAACAAACGGCTGTCAGTACGACGGAGTCAGTTGCAGGTCCTGTGGATACGACCCAACTCGCTTGTCTCGCGGCCGACGATGCGCTCGCCGGTGGCGTGCGCGTCTATACGCCGCTTGGCTATCGAATCGCGTTCGCTATTGCCACCGCCGCCGGCGCGATCTCGTTTTGCTGTGCGATCTGGCTCTACCGACACGAGCGCACGGCCTACCGCACATCTCGAGGAACCTAGCCGCTGTGACCTGGATAATCCCGCTCGAACCGCGCTTCGAGTTCGGCCTCGTCGAACGTGACGAGTACCGGTCGCCCGTGCGGACAGGAATAGGGGTTCTCACAGTCGTCTAACGCCTCGAGCAGGTCGATCACCGACCCCTCGGTCAGCGATGTGTTCCCCGTGATCGAGGGATAACAGGCCAGATCG
This sequence comes from Natrinema hispanicum, assembly GCF_004217335.1. Taxonomy (GTDB): domain Archaea; phylum Halobacteriota; class Halobacteria; order Halobacteriales; family Natrialbaceae; genus Natrinema; species Natrinema hispanicum. The sequence continues at coordinate 323,500 of NZ_SHMP01000003.1, read as the reverse complement.
CCGAGGAACTGGTCGGCCAGCGCATCGACCGTCTCGGCCCCTGCCTCGTCATCGCCGTCGACAAAGGCGGTGAGCACGTCCCGCAGTCGATCCGGCTCGAGCGTCTCCTCGAGCACCGCTGGCACTGTTGTCACGGCGATCGTTCGATCGTCGACTCGGTCGGCATAGAACCCAAGCCGCGAGAGCGCCTCGCGGTAGTGGGTGAAGGCTTCGACCTCCGCGGCGGTCAACTCGAGTTCGACGGGTTCGGCGAGCGCTTGCGCGGTCGGATCGTCGGCGAACGCGTCCTGCAGGCGTTCGTAGTTGACCCGCTCGTCGGCGGCGTGCTGGTCGATCAGGACGAGTCCATCGGGCGTTTCACAGACCAGATAGGTATCGTGGAGTTGGCCAAGCATGCGCAACGACGGCAGCGAGTCGAACTCGGTTTCGTCGCCCGTCGCAGCGTTGCCGGTCAGCGTTCGCTGTTCGGTGGCGGTCCTGAACGTGCCTGCGTGGGCTGTCGCGTCGCGATCGTCCTGTGGGTCGTCGTCTCGAGGCGAGGCGGATCGGCTCGCGTCGGCCGCCGTCGCCGCCGAATCGGCCGTCGTCTCGCTACCTGTTCCGCGCTCTGGATCAGTGCTCGGCTCCGCCGCAGTTGTCGACGACTCGTCCGGCTCGCTCGTATTTGGCGTCGGCTGCGATGTGCGCTCGGTGCTGGCATCGCCCCCACTTGAGGCGACTCCTGCATCGGTACTCGCCGGTTCGGGATCAGCGGTCGATGGCACGTTGTCCGTCCCGTCGTCGGCTGTGGCTGCCGGGTCGCTTTCGTTTCCATCTGTGTCGCTGGTCGGTGTCACACCGCCAGTGCTCTCCTCGAGCGTCGTCGACTCGGAGTCGGGTGTCCCGGTCTCGACTCCGGGCTCGACCCGCGCCTCGCCCGGTGCTGACCGGCCCCGTGGTGCACGCGAGCGCAGCAGGCCGTGCTCGAGTAGCGCCGACTCGACGGCGGCGTCGACCTGCCGCCGGACCGCATCGTCGTCGTCGAAGCGTACCTCTCGCTTGCGCGGGTGGACGTTCACGTCGACCGCGTCGCCGGGGACCTCGAGAAAGAGCGTGACGAAGGGGTAGCGGTCGCCACCCAGTTGCGTGCCGTATGCACCCATGATCCCCTCGCGGACGGCATCGGCGGTCACAGCTCGGCCGTTGACGTAGGTTGCGAGGTACTCCCGACTCGAGCGGTTCGTCTCGGGATGGGAGACGAGCCCCGAGACGGACTCGAGCGGCCCCGGTGGAAGCGCATCGCCGTCGGTCTCGACGGGGATCATCGACGAGGCGACCTCGCGGCCGTAGACCGACAGCACGGCAGCCTGGAGGTCGCCCTGCCCGGTCGTCGCGAACACTTCGCGGCCGTCGTGGGTCAGCGAGACGGCCACGTCGGGATTCGCGAGCGCATAACGCGTGACGACGCGGTTGACGTGAGCGAACTCCGTCGCCGTCGTCTTCAGAAACTTCCGGCGGGCGGGCGTGTTATAAAAGAGGTCCTCGACCTCGACGATCGTCCCCGTGGGACAGCCCGTCGGCTCGACGCTCGTCACGTCGCCGCCCTCGTAGACGAGTTCCGTCCCCGCGCCCTCGCCGTCGCGCGGGCGCGAGCGGATCGTCAGCCGTGACACCGATCCGATCGTGTGCAGGGCCTCGCCACGAAAGCCCAGCGTGGCAACGCCTGACTCTAAGTCCTCGAGGCCGTCGATCTTGCTCGTCGTGTGCTCGCGGACGGCCGCCCGGAGGTCCGCCTCGCTCATCCCGTGGCCGTCGTCGGCGACCCGGATCAGTTCGGTGCCGCCGTCCTCGACGGTGACGTCGACGCTCGAGGCGTCGGCATCTAAGCTGTTCTCGACCAGTTCCTTGACGGCGCTGGCGGGCCGTTCGACGACCTCGCCGGCGGCGATACGGGCGACGGTATCTTCGTCTAGCTGGTGGATCTCGGTCTCGCCGTCCGATGGAAGAGGCTCGTCACTCATGATAGACAGCGTCGGCACGCAACGGGGGAGACGCGCCTGATGTGATAGATATCTCTACAGATGGCTGCTGGTTAGGTTTTACCGTCTGGAGTCGCGCGTTCGAACGCGTCCTCCACTCGTCTTCTTGCCGCCGCTGACCTACGACTTCTCGAGTCGCTCCTGTAACTCTTGGACCTTCGAGACGAGTTCGATCGGCGGTGTCGTGTTGACGTCGATCGACTCGAGGTCCTCGAGAACGGCCTCGGTATCGGGATCGAGCGACTGCCCATCGTCGGCCGCCGGTGGACCGCCGTCGGTCGAGGCGGCCTGCTCCTGCGTCTGCATGGTCCCGCTGCCCAGATCAAAAACGGCCTGAACGGGCTCGCTCGAGCCGCCACCTTTGGCCTCGATGGCTTTCTCCTCGCGCAGACGCTCTAAGACGTCTCGAGCGCGGTCGACGACGGGATCGGGCACCCCTGCGAGGTCGGCGACGTGGATCCCGTAGCTGCGGTCCGTGGGGCCGTCCCGTACCGTCCGGAGGAACGTCACATCGCCGTCGCGTTCGTCGGCTGCGACGTGGACGTTGGCGACACGGGGGAGGTTCTCCGCGAGCCCCGTCAGCTCGTGGTAGTGGGTCGCAAAGAGGGTCTTGGCCTGGACCTCGTTATGCAGGTACTCCGTCGCCGCCCACGCGATCGAGATCCCGTCGTAGGTCGCGGTCCCGCGGCCGACCTCATCGAGGATGACCAGCGACTCCTCGGTCGCGGTATGAAGGATGTTCGAGAGTTCACTCATCTCGACCATGAACGTCGAGCGGCCCTGTGCGAGTTCGTCCAGCGCACCGACACGGGTGAAGATACCGTCGATCAGCCCGATTTCGGCCTCCTTTGCCGGGACGAAACTGCCGATCTGGGCCAGCAGGACGATACACGCGACCTGACGCATGTACGTCGATTTCCCGGACATGTTGGGGCCGGTGACGACCAGAAAGCCCCGATCCTCGTCCAGCCGCACGTCGTTTGGGACGAACTCCGTCGTCTGTTCGACGACCGGATGGCGGCCTTGCTCGATCGCTAAGCGGTCGCCGCGATGCAGGTCGGGCTGGACCCACCGGTTCTCGGCGGCGTGGGTCGCCAGACTTGCGAGTGCGTCGACGGTCGCCAGCGCCCGGCCGACGTCCTGGAGCAGTTCGGCGTGGGCAGCGACCGACTCGCGAAGCTCACAGAACAGCTCGTACTCGAGTTCGCCGCGTTGTTCCTCGAGTCTGAGGATTTCGCGCTCTTTTGCCTCGAGTTCGTCGGTCGTAAACCGTTTGGAATTTTTTAGCGTCTTGATCTGCTCGTAGTGGTCCGGGACACCATCGGCAGCGGATTTGCCGACCTGGATGTAGTAGCCGTCGGTCTTGTTTCGGTCGACGGTGACATGCGAGAGGCCGTGCTGGGTTTTCTCGCGGTCGGCGAGCGTGTCGAGCCACTCTTTGACGGCTTCGTGGCGTTCGATGACCTCGTCGAGTTCGTCGTCGTATCCCTGCTGGAGGAGTTCGCCTTGCGTGACCGTCGACGGCGGATCCTCGGCGATGGCCGTCTCGAGAGTCTTTCGAAGCTCGGCAGCGGCCGCACGATCCGGTCGGGCGACGATCTCGGAGAGCGGGGAGTCGGCTAGGTCTGGGTTCGATGCGACGATTTCGGCCAGCGCAGGCAGGACTGCGAGCGTCTCCTGGACCGCGAGCAGGTCCCGCGCGTCGGCGCTGCCGTGTGTTGCCTTCGAGGCGAGTCGTGCCAGATCGTAGGCCTCGCTGAGCGCGTCCTGGAGCTCGTCGCGAGCCAGCGCCGCCGTCGACAGCGCGGCCACGGATTCCTGACGTTGCTCTAAGGTTGTGAGCGACCGACGGGGACGCTGAAGCCACTCTTTCAGCAGGCGACCGCCGGCACTGGTTTCGGTGTGGTCGATCGTCGCGAACAACGAGCCATCGCGCTCGCCTTGCATCGTCTCGGTCAACTCGAGGTTGCGCTGGGTGGTCGCGTCCAGCGTGACGTGATCGTCGCCGTGATGGGCCTGAATGCGGGTCATCGAGGCCAGCACGCCCGCGCCGGTGTCCGCGACGTACGCGAGGATGGCTCCGGCGGCGGCGATGGCCGGCTCGTCGACGGCCAGTCGGTCGACGGTCTCGGTGCCGAACTGCTCGCGCACCTGATGGGCTGCACGCTTGGGTGCGAACGCCTCCGTCTCGTGGAGCGTCAGAGTTGCATCGCTGCGTTCGCGTACCCGCCCGAGGAGGTCGTCGTCGGTTCGCACGTCCGGTCCCGGCAGGACCTCGACCGGATCGAACCGGTAGAGTTCCGTCAGCGCGTCGTCGGCGTCGTCGGCTTCGGCGACCAGAAACCGGCCGGTCGTCACGTCCGCAAAGGCGAGGCCGTACCCGTCTCCGCTTCCGCTCGAGCCACTGGCACCGTTGCCGTCGACGACCGCCGCAAGGTACTGAGCGTCGGCGTCGCTGGTCTCGAGTAAGGTCCCAGGCGTCACGACGCGGACGATCTCGCGGGCGTGGCCGGAGTCGGTCTCGTACTGGTCGGCGACGGCGACCCGGTAGCCACGTTCGACGAGGGCCTTGAGATAGGGTGTCAGATCGTCGATCGGCACGCCGGCCATCGGATACGACGAGCCATGGGAAGACTTCTGGGAGACCTTGAGATCGAGTTCCTCGCTGACACGTTCGGCGTCCTCGCCGAAGAACTCGTAGAAGTCGCCACACTGCATCGCCAGTAGATCGGCGTCGGTCCCCTCTTTGAGGGAGAAAAACTCTCCGACGATCCCCGTCGCCTCGGTCATACTGGATGCGTATCGTCCCATCTCAAAAACCCTGCGGGATCCGCGGTGAAAGTGGTCGCGGTGACGCTGGATCGGATCGATCGCAACGGTGTTGTCAGTGAGTCCACTTCGGGTCGAAAAATCGTTCCGGAACCAGCGGCCGAAACCGACACGGACCCGAACACCCCCTGCCGGGTCCGTGTGCGGTGGATGGGCGATCGGAGCGTGAGGGTTTCACTAGACGTTGGGACGTGCTCCGATCGGTGGCGAGGGTTCGGCGATGTCTCGGATGATCGGACGGGTTCGGTAGGGGGGAACGACCGAATCCGGTCCGCCTCGCCACGTCGTTCGTTCGAGGTGTCTCAGTATACTTATTGGGTTGTTAAGCCGCTGCAACGGGTTCGTGATAGCGCTGAGGATGTCACCGCACCACGTACCGGTTCCGAGAGCGGGTCGGCGTCGGTCACGTCGCCGACCTCGAGGTCGACGCCGACAAACTGTCGACCGTGTTCGATACTGGCCCCACCGAACACGATCGTCACTGGCAGTCAGTGCACACCTGCTCGCACGCCAGTTCTGCGTCATACGGTCTGCTGTCAGTCAGTTCCGGTGCAACCGCGACCCGTCCTGCGGTTGCACCGGTACATCGGTACAGCAGACCGTATCAGTATATCAATCGGTTCGATTGTTACGATCGATATCACTTCTCGAGAGACGACGGTCGACAGGGGGTATATACCGCTTACCGTGGTAGCGTAGTAGACAACATCTCATGTCCGCGCCTCGCGATCACCGCGTGCTCATTCCGGTCGACGTTCTCGAGGGTGAGTCCGTTCCGGAAACGATCGTCGACGCGTTCGCGTCAATTCCGGTCGTCGTGCTTGGCTATCGCGAAATTCCGGACCAGACCAGCCCGGAGCAGGCACGCGACGAGTACGGCGATCGCGCACGAGCCGAACTCGAGGAACTACGGACGGTTTTCGAGAATGCCGGCTGTGACGTCACCTCGCGACTGGTGTTTACTCACGACCGGTTGAAAACGTTCGAGCGTGTCGCCGTCGAGGACGCCTGTGACGCCGTGTTGCTACTCAATCCAGCACCCATCCTCGAGACGGTACTCGTCGCACTCCGGGGCGATGTCAACGTCGAGCATATCGCCCGGCTGCTCGCGACGATCCTCGCCGACACGACCCTCGAGCTGACCCTCTTTCATGTCGCGCCCGACGACGCGCAGAAAGCGGCAGGAACGGCCCTGCTCGAGACGGCTCGATCGGAACTGGTCGCCGCGGGCATCGACGACGATCGGATCGCCAGCACCGTCGTCGTCGACGACTCGCCGACGGCGGCGATCGTCGAGGCGTCGGCCGACCACGACCTCCTCGTCGCTGGCGAAAGTCGGCCGTCGATCCGTCGGGCGATCTTCCGGGACCGAGCGAAACGGCTGGCGCGGCGGACAGTCGATCCAGTGGTCGTGATTCGCGGCGAGTACCTCGAGCCCGAAGCCGACGAGGCGACAGCACCCACCGAGGATGGTTAATGGAGCGGCGGGACGGGCCTCGGCCTCTATCTCGTCGCGACGCTCGTCGACACCTACGGCGGCAGTGTCCACGTCGAGGACAACGAGCCCCGTGGCGCTGTGTTCGTCGTCGAACTGCCAACCGAGAACTAACGCTCAAGCGACTCCGACTGCCGCTGTTTTTCCCCGCTCGCCGTCTCGTCGCGGTGCTCGCGGACGACGAGGACCGGCCCGACGGACTCGGCTGCGATCCGTTCGGCGTCTTCACCGAGAAGGAACGACCGCAGCGAGGGTGCCTGCTCCCCCATGACGATCGCGTCGTGGCCGGCTGCGGCCGCAAGCAGCGCCTCGAGTGGTGGTTCGTCGACTGCGAGCTCGGGTTCGACATCGATGCCGCGTTCGGCGAGGGAGGCGACGGTCCGCTCGAGGACAGTCCGACCGCGGGGTTCGTCGTCGGTCGCGAGCAGGAGTGTGACGCCGATTTCGCGATCGCCGATCAGTTCCGTGGCGAAGCTGGTGATCCGGTCGACGGCGACGTCGCCGGTCAGCATCACGAGCAGCCGATCGACCGGCCCGGTCGTGCCGGTGATGGCGTAGGCGTCGGCGGCCGTGTCGTCGGCGATCCGCTCGACCGTTCGGTCGCGATCGTGGGTGAACACGAGGCGATGGTCGGCGCTCCCGCCAGCGGTTTTAAACGCCGCCTCGAGATCGACGAGCGCCTCAGTCGCTCTGTCCTCGTACTGCAGTCGCGCCTGATCGGGCGGCGTCTGCTCCGGCAGAACGTGATAGCCAAGCACGGTCACGTCCATCGTCGCGAGCAGTGTCGGCAGGCCGGTCGAGACCGATTCGCCCTCGAGGATCGCCAGCGGAACGAGGACGCGCGTCATTCGACCGCCCCCTTGAGCGTCACGCCACGGCCATAGTAGGCGTACCAGCCGGCGGTTACGAGCATAATGGCGATGCCGACGAGCTGTGACACCGGCTGCATGAACGCGAGAAGGGCGAAACTGGCGAGCGCACCGAGTACCGGGACGACGGGATAGCCGGGGACACGGAAGTCGGGGTCATACCACGCCGGATCGGCGCGTCGCAGTGCGAGCAACGCCACGCAGAGCAGTCCGTACGTGATCAGGTGGAGAAACGACGCGACCTCCGCGAGTAGTTCCACGCGCCCGGTCGCGACCAGGGCAAGGATCGGCCCGCCGGCCATCCCCAGCGCGACGTGTGGGGTGCCGTATCGGAGATTGATGTGGCTCGCTCGCCGCGGCAACAGGGCGTCTTTCGAGACCGCATAGATCGCCCGCGACGTGCTGAGTACCGATGCGTTGGCACTCGACATCGTCGCGAGTAGGCCGCCGAAGACGATCGCGACCGCGCCGATCGAGCCGAAGTAGTGGCGGCCCACCTCGACCATCGCCGTCTCGCCGAACGTCGCGAGCCGCTCGCTGCCGAACGCGCTAGTCGAGACGAAGATCGCCGCAACGTAGAGGACGCCGACGATGAGCACGGAGCCGACCATCGCCAGCGGCAGGTTCCGCCCGGGATCGCGCATCTCGCCGGCGACGGTCGCCACCTGCGCGAAGCCCAGATACGAGGTGAACACGAGCGCTGCAGTCGTCAACACGGGCAGCGTCCCGAACGGGGCGAACTGTTCGGGTGCGGATGGATCGCCGATGAGTCCGACCGTGTCGAGCCCGCCGTAGCCGAGGAACACGACCAGAATCGACAGCAACAATGCGACGATCCCGTTTTGCAGCTTCGCCGCGTTTTCCGTTCCCGTCACGTTCAGCACGGTCACGCCAGCCCCGAACAGCAGCGCCAGCGGAATAACGAGTCCGTCACCGACCGTGACACCGAGTTCCGCGAGCGTGTCGACGGCGTAGTACCCAAAGCCAACGAGATAGAACGCCGTCGCGAACACCAGCCCGAACCACAGCGACAGCCCGACGACGGCACCGGGCAGCGTCCCCAGCCCACGCGAAATATAGTAGTAACCACCGCCGCTTTTAGGCATCGCCGTCGCGAGTTCGGAGGCCGGCAGCGCGACCAGCAGGGCAACGAGCGCACCGATCGCAAACGATCCCGCCGCGGCGGGGCCGGCCCGGCCGGCCGCCAGCCCCGGGAACACGAAGATTCCCGCGCCGATCATCGTCCCGATCCCGATGGCGAGGCCGCCAGTCAACCCGAGCGTCCGCTCGAGTTCGGCGTCGTCGGTGATCGTCGCCTCGTCGGTCTCGACCGTCGGCTCGATCTGTGGTGACTCTCCCTCGACGTTGGTCCCACCGACCGACGACGGGTCACTCATACCGAAGGCGTCTCACGCCTGCCGTATAGCTCTGCTGTCGAGTGCGGGAATCTGAATACGGCATGTCGGTCTCAACCGATCCGGATCAGTTCTTAGTTGGCGAGCTCGTTGGCCAGCAACTCGAGGCTCTCGTCCTCGTCGTCTGCCGCGTCCGGAACTGCGAGCATCACTTCCTCGATGCCGACGTCGGCGTAGTCTGCGAGCCGGTCGCGGACCGCCGCTGGCGTTCCCGTGGGGGCTGTCTCGAGATAGCCTGCGAGGAAGAACTCCCGGGGCTCGCTTGGCTCGCCAGCGAGGACCGCCTGTTGGAACTGCTCGCGCTTTCGTTCGGCCGCGGCAGTCGTCTCGCCGACGAAGACGAACAGCTCGGCGGATTTGCGGATCTCGTCGTACCGCGTCTCGCTCTCGCAGTGATCCCGAAGCACGTCGAGCTTCTCGGCGAAGCCCTCGGGCTCGAGGGTGCCGAAGTTCCAGCCGTCGGCCAGTTCGGCGGTGTATCGTAGCGTGAACTGCTCGCCGCCGCCACCGATCCAGATCGGCGGATGGGGGTCCTGGACGGGTTGGGGTTCACAGAAGGCCGCCTCGAGATCGACGTCGAGATGTGTGCCCTCGTGACTGTAGGTGTCGTTGGTCCACAGCCCCTGAAGGATCTCGACGGTTTCGGCGAGCCGGCGCAGGCGTTCGGCCGGCGGCTCGCGGAACTCGTAGCCAAAGCGGTCATACTCGTCCTCGTACCAGCCGCCGCCCAGGCCGAGGTCGAGCCGCCCATCACTTATCTGATCGACCGTCGCCGCCATCTTCGCGAGCAGGGCCGGATGGCGATAGGACTGGCTCGTCACGAGGGTTCCCAGCCGGATCCGGTCGGTCGCCTCGGCGACGGCACTCAGTGTCGTCCAACACTCCTGAGTCGCCCGCCGCGGGTCGCCGATCCACGACTGGAAGTGATCCTCGAGCCAGACCGCGTCGTAGCCCAGCCGCTCGGCCTCGAGTGCCGTCTCTCGAACCGTGTCGGCGTCGGTTCCGTATTGGGGGAGGATGATGCCGACGTCGAGGTCGGTCGCGCTCATTCGGAGACCACCTCGTCGAGTGCCAGCACCCGCTCGGCGAGCGTCTCTGGGTCGGCGGCGACGAGTTTCACGATTGCCTCTTTCCCGACTTCGCCGCGATCGATGATAGCAGCAGGCGGCTCGTCACGATCCCCGAAGGCCTGTCGGGCACCCCACCCCATCGTGCTGTCCTCGATCTTTGCGACTGCGTCGGGCTGGTGGCTGCGATCGTACTCGGCGACCGGCCACGCGAGGGTCTCGAGTGCTGCCTCGACGTCCGCGTCGAACCGGCAGTTGACCGCAAAGCGGAGATCCGGGACGAACTCCCGTGCGGAGAGGAGGAAGCGAGCGACGTGGCTCGAGGCCCCGAATCGGACGCCGCGGTTGGGGTGGACCCCTGAGAGGGTCCGAGTGATCCGTCCCTCGACCGCCGCCGTCTCGGCGACGGAGTTGGCATACGGCGTCGCACCGACGACGTTCATCCCGACTTCGGGAACCAGCGCCGACACGTCGGCGTCGACGAACCGGTCGACGACTGCCTGTACCTCCTCGGCGGTGGGTTCTCGGGCCGCTTCGTTTCGCAGCGCGGCCATGTGGTTGACCGCGCCGGGGCCCTCACCGACATCATAGTAGTGGCGCACCGCGCGGGCAAGGAAGTCCGTCGCACCGCCCACGGCGGGCTCGAGGGCCTCCCCCTTCGCGAGTCGGGCCGCGATCGCCGCGGCGAGCGTGCAGCCGGAGCCATGCGTCGCGTCGGTGGCGACGCGTGGGTGTTCGAACGTCCGGACGGTGTCGGCAGTGACGAGCGTATCTCGTACTCGCTCGCCGGGGACGTGGCCACCTTTGATCAGCACCGCGTCGACGCCCGTCTCGAGGATCGCCTCGCCGGCCTCGCGGGCGCTTTCTTCGTCAGTGACGGCGATGTCGGTCAGCACCTCGGCCTCGTCGGCGTTGGGCGTCGCGACGGTTGCCTCGCCCAGCAGGTCCTCGTAGGCGCGCTCGGCTTCGGGCTCGAGCAGTCGGTCGCCGGAGGTCGCGACCATCACCGGGTCGACCACAAGCGGGAAGTCGAAACCCTGTGCGTGATCGGCGACGGTTTCGATGACCTCGGTCGTCGCGAGCATCCCCGTCTTCGCCGCGCCGACCGCGAAGTCGTCGGTGACGGCCTCGAGTTGTGCGTCGACTTCGTCGCCCGGCAGGACGTGCGAGGACGCGACGCCGCGGGTGTTCTGGGCCGTGACGGCGGTGATCGCCGACGTCCCGAAGACACCGTGGGCGGCCATCGTCGCGAGATCTGCCTGGATGCCCGCGCCGCCGCCGGAGTCGCTGCCGGCGATCGTCAGCGCGACCGGCCGGCTCTCGGGTGCTGGTGTTCGCATACGAGATCGTATTCCGCGGTTGTACTAAGCCATGATGGTCCCCTCCCGGCAAGGGCGGAGCCTTTTGGCGCTCGCGCTGTATTCGCTCGTATGGTACGGCGCTCGCGGTCCCGAACGCAGTCCTCGACGCCCCGCCGGTCCACTCCCGGCGCTGGCGAGCGGCCACCCGCTGCGGCGGGGAGCCCGAGTCCGATCCTCGAGCTCCTCGTCGTCTTCGTGCTCGTTTTCGTCGTCCAAGGAGTCACGGCCTTTGCGGGCGTGATGGGAACGCTGTTCGTCCTCGCGCCGCCGCTGTCGGCCAACCCGTGGACGATCGTCACGAGCGTCTACGCCCACAGCGGCTTCGGCCACCTGCTCTCGAACAGTCTCGCCTTGCTCGTCTTCGGCTGGCCGGTCGCCCGGGCGACCACGCGGCTTCGCTTTCACGTCTTCTTTGCGATCGCCGGCGCGATCGCCGGCGTCGCCCAGCTCGTTCTGACGGGGACGCTTGCAGCGCTCCCGATCGTCCCCGTCGCGCCGACAGCTGGCGTCCTCGGTGCCAGCGGTGCCGTCTTCGCACTCCTTGGCTATCTCGTCGCGTCGAACCGGCTCTCGACCGGCCTCGCCTCGCTCGTCGACGTCCCGAACTGGCTGTCGGCGCTCGTGTTCGTCGGACTCGCAGTCGCGCTGACGCTTGCGACCGCCTCGCCCGGCGTCGCCGTGCTCGCTCACTTCGCCGGCTTTCTGGTCGGCGCACTCGCCGGCCGCGCTCGCGTGCTTGCCGTCGGTTCGTGACCGTTCGTGGCTCACTGCGGCGTGTCCCCGCCTCGAGTGCCCACCATGGTTCGCTGTCTCGAGTCGCCTCCGAAACACAAGCCTCAAATAGAAACCGCTGATAGGAACGTGCGAGGGCTCGTAGATCAGTGGCAGATCGCTTCCTTCGCAAGGAAGAGGCCCCGGGTTCAAATCCCGGCGAGTCCATTTCCTTCCGCTCACTTCGTTCGCTTCAGTCAATGGACTCGCCGTACATCACAAACGCTTCGCGTTTGCTCAGTCCCGGCGAGTCCACCCCCTCTGGCTGCCATTTCGAACTCTCCGCTCATTTCGGATCTATCCTTGGGTACCAATCAATATCTAAGTATTAGCAAATCTAATAGTATGGTGATGAAGAGTTTCTCGGAGATACTCTTTGACTTCGGCTATTTCCCGATTATCCACGATGCAGTCAAACAGGATTTCCTAAGTTGGTACTACAAAGGATCAAAAAGCAGTGTAGTTGTTGAGGGACTTAAGATGGAAAATTCACAGTTGTCCGATTTAGCACAAGACGCCCAAATTGAGGCTGAAAATTTTGACCAGAACAACCAATTATCGAATTTGGCCTCTATTTTCGAAGGATGGGAATCAAGAATTAAGATACTGTTCTATTACATAGCTGCCGGGGCCATCCTATTCGGCGGGGGATTCTCTGCAATCGGTGTACTCCAGATGAAAAATATGATCTTTTTTGCGACAGCCGAGATTGTTGGGAGTCTACTTTTCATAGGAGGCACCACTCTTGTTATCGCATACAAGATAGTGCTACATCAGATAAAGACGAACTCAGATCTAATCAGAAGGTTCAATCAAGAGTTGTCTGAAAAGCCAGGGGATATACGGGATAATGATCAGGATTGGCATCGGATTGCTGCGCAATTTTTCTGGAATAAGAGTCTACTCTCTCCCTCCACCCATATCTGTCTGATCCTTCTTTCTGTCATACGGCTACTCAGCACACGATTATACGGCCTCATTGTAGCAGACCTTCGAGAGGAGGTACAGGAGTTCGTTGGTATGAATTCCCGAGAGATACTAAAGCAACAGGCTCACCGAGTAATAAAAGGCGATATTCCTGCATGGCCCGAGAGCCCGAAACCCTGAGCGAGTGTCCGAGAAGATAGGTAGGGTCAGATAGACGTCCTCGAGCAGCAGGAAGGGCTGATTATTGACTGTCCGCGATACGTTCGACTGCCAGTACAAGCCGGTAAAGCAGAGAGACAGCAACGAGCCCGATTCCGATCGAGAATAGCCCACCCCAAAAGACGAGTAATGCAAACGGTGCTGTCGATGTGAGTACGGCGTACAAGAGGCTGCTAACAAAAAGCACGATAATTATGGGGACAGTAGCCCGTGGAGTCTTTTCTTGGAGGGTGGCAACACTCATATTCCGTTGTTATCATTCAATAGTAGATTCCTTATGAAACCCAACATTTCACATCCTGGTCGGACAGCACGCAGCTGTCGTTACCACAAGCGCGGTGTCCGAGAACGACGGTAGACGCGGACGAATAATCTTGAATCTGTAGCCCGTCAGGGAAATTCGACAGTAACGTCACCAGTCGCACGGTAGTCGGCTCCAAGAAGACTATCGGATGAGAGTGTGGCTTCGGCCCCGATCCAGAGTTTTTGTGGGTCTTGTGTGTGATCTGCAGACAGGAGCAACTGAACGACCACGCTCCCCTGGCCGATGTCGGTCGTATCGGGGACGTTTAAGATGGTTGTCGATGGGTCGTCTTCATCTCGAGAGAGCGTCGCTTTGTGTGCGTGGGCGTCTTCTCGAAGGGAGATTCCGGCCGGTGAGAAGCCACTCGTGTACGGTGGAGAGCGAAATTCGAGTCGGAGCGAGTCTAACCGGACTCCGTCTCGTTGCCACGAAGAGACATAGAATGGATAGTACTCACGCTTCACATCGTCGAGGAATTGTTTCTGAAGCTGAATACTCAGCACCTCTTTCCCATCGTTCCTAAATGGCAGCGTGGCGCTCGAATCGTCCGCAACTACATCGTCAGCCGTGAGCTGTGTCTCCCCTCTCACCCTCGTACACCCCGCAATGCCTACTGTCATTAACCCACTAGCAGCGAGATATTTTCGCCGAATCATAGAATCAACTACCACTGTTTACTGGTTAAATATTGGTAATAAACAAACCGCATTCTGGGTGCTTGTAACCCACATCGACTCACCGCAAGTGCTGTGTCTCAGAAGTAGAACAGGGTCGGACAGACGATCTCGAGTCACCAGTAAGTACAGCAACCTCTTTTACCGGGGGAATCGGCTGGCGTCTACGACGCCAGCCTCAACCCCCGGCAAAACCCGTTGATGCCAAAAGGCCGCCGTCGCGGGGTTTCACCCCGCTCCGGCGGTGAACCGCTCGCGAAGCGAGCGGATGCTAATCACTCCCCGCAGCGGTAAGTTCGCATCTGTAGTTACCGCAAGCGCGGTGTCCGAGAACTACCTTATTCTCGGACACAAATCCGCGTGTTTCTCGCTGGTCGTCCCGATTGACCAGTGTTTGCGGTGGGTTTTGTCCGAGAATCCAGAGATTTCCGGCCAACAGTCTATTTATTCCTGCCGAACGACCACACCCTATGGAGCGGGTTAGTCTCAACGAGGTCGACCGATGGATGAGCCCAGCACAGAGCAAACGCTCGCTTTCGAACGCACTCGAGGCCGAACACCTCGCAGTAAATCATTACATCCTCGAGCCCGGCGAGAGCTTCGGATTCGGCTATCATCGCCACGCTGACCAGGAAGAACTCTTCTACGTGCTCGAGGGGACGGCGACGTTCGAGACGGAGGAGGGTGACGTGACCGTCAGCGCGGAGGAAGCGATCTGCTTTGCGCCCGGTGAATGGCAACGCGGCCGCAACGAAACTGACGAGCGGGTCGTGGCGCTGGCATTCGGTGCGCCTGCCGACACCGGCGAGACAGACATTCTCCGGATGTGTCCCGATTGTGGCGAGCGCCAGTTGGTCCGTATCGAACCAACCGCTGACCGCGACGCCCTCGTTGCCATCTGTGAGGAATGTGGTGCGGAGACGGTGCGTCACTCTTGAGTCCCGTTCTCCAGCGCTGTGTCTACAGGTCCCGTCCCCGAGGCTGTCGGTGACTGTCCTCGGAGACGGATTGTCGACGCAGTGGAATACAAACTTTCGCTGGGGCCGCCCGTTCGCACGTTACGATGACGGAGGTCACACGAGCACGGCCCTCCGTCCTCGAGCGACCGCCCTCAGTGAGCGTCCTCCTCGAAGACGTCGTCTGCCTCGACGATTCGAAGTGCTGGCTCATCGCACGAACAGGTGTTGTGCGGGCTGATGGGATGGATCGTTCCGTCTGGAGTAATCCAGACCGTCAGCAACTCGCCACAGGTGCTGCAGACGCCGGGCGCTTTCTCTTTGCGTTTGTCAGCGGGGGTCATCGAAATCGGCCCATTGTTAATCACCCACAAGGTCCCACAGACGGAAATTTCCAGGGGGTCAAGACAACCGACGCTGGTACCCCGCGCCGCTGGTCACGGTGGGGCGCAGTCAGGTCGTGATTCGACTCGCGGTGGCGTGAGTCAGTGTGCCTCGCGTCGCCACCGGCTTCCAGTATGAGGTCGGTTCGGTACGCGAAAGTATCACAATAAGCTGGGATTCTACCCTGCTGAGAGCTCCCCTGCGTGTTTATCCCAGTCCTTGATGTGCCGACGCACATGGGTGAACTCGAGACTGAAGCACAGAAATCTCGGTCAGAGGTTGCAGCGTCTCTCCGCGGGTTGGCCGATCAACTCGACGGTGACGGCGACGTGACTCTCGAACTCGGTGAGACCACCGTCGCGATGACGCCATCGGAGCCGATCACGTTCAAACTGGAAGGCGAGTCGGACTGGTCCGAGGGCGACACAGAGGCAAAACAGAGTATCGAATTCGAACTCGTCTGGTGGCGTGAGGCCCACACTGCAGACGAGGGCACGCTCGACATTCGCGAGTGACGCAGGGCAGACAGAGACAGATGTATACCCAAATCCTCTTTCCCACTGATGGCAGTGAGGGATCGGCAGCCGCGTTCGATCACGTCCTCGAGATCGCCGACAGCCACGACTCGACGGTTCACATCCTCAACGTGGCGGATACGACACAAGACAGCGTGCTCCGCCGGCAAGGCGAGGTTGTCGATACGCTCGTCCAGGAAGGCGAGACGATCGTCGACGATGCCGACGATCGCGCCCAGCAGCGGGGGATCGAGACGGTCACCGAGGTCCGGCAGGGCGTCCCCTACAGTATGATCGTCGACTACGCAGCGTCACACGATGTCGATCTCGTCGTCATGCCGACCCACGGACGACAGGGGCTTCGGCGATTCCTGCTCGGCAGTACGACCGAACGCGTCATCAGGCAGGCCGAAACGCCCCTGTTGACGATCCGGCCGGATACCGACGTGATCGAGTACCCCTACCGGAACGTGCTCGTTCCAACGGATGGCAGCGACGGCGCACAGGATGCACTCGCCATCGGGACCGACATCGCGACCACCGAGGGGGCCGCGTTGCATCTCCTCTCGGTCGTCACAACTGCGACACTCGGTGTCGACGTCCGAAACGAGATCCAGCTGTCGATGCTCGAGGAGAGCGCGACCCAGATCCTCGACGATGCGTCGGCGTTTGCGACCGAGACTGGCGTCGAGCCGGCCGCCGAAGCGGTCGAGTTCGGCTCGTCGATCCCCCAGACGATCCGGACGTACATCGACGACCACGACATCGACCTCGTCGTCGTCGGCACGCACGGCCGTACGGGATTCGATCGATATCTGCTCGGTAGCGTCACCGAACAGCTCGTTCGGATGTCGCCAGTTCCGGTACTGACCGTTCGCGGGGAGCGCGGCGAGACGTAACCGCAGTTCCTGCTCGTCTCGCTCGTGACAACCAAGACGGGGCACGACTCATACGTCCCGCTCCCGTCCAGGTAGGTATGGTAACAGTGCTCGTGGCCGTTCGGGATCGATTGTTCGTCTGTACGAGCGACAGCCTCGAGCCGGACGGCTGGACAGCCACGTCGCGACTCGAGGGACGTGACCTCGAGTGTGTCGCTGCCCATCCGAGCGCGCCCGGTCGGCTCTTCATCGGCACCCGCGACGGATTGAGCCGCTCCGTCGACGGCGGGAAATCGTTCGACCGCCACGAGACACAGTTCGTGGCCGAGGACTCGGCCGGCGGACGGGCGGTCACGCGGACCGACACAACATCGACCGCCAGCGAGGGCGACCGTGTGATGGCCGTGACCGTCAGCCCGCACGACCCGGCGGTCGTCTACGCCGGCACCGAACCCAGCCGGCTCTATCGCTCACGCGACGGTGGTGACTCCTGGACGCATCTCGAGGGGCTTGCCGCGCTTTCCTCGGCCGACGAGTGGTCGTTTCCGCCGCGGCCACACACCCACCACGTCCGGACCCTCGCGGTCGATCCGTTCGATCCCGATCGGCTCGCCGTCGGGATCGAGGCCGGCGCGTTCGTCACCACGCCCGACGGCGGCGAGACGTGGCACGAGCGGCCGCCGGGCTCGCGCCGGGACAATCACAGCCTCGTGACCCATCCCGATCGCGAGGGACGGCTCTACGCTGCGGCCGGCGACGGCTACGCCGAGAGCGACGACTTCGGTGACTCGTGGCGACATCCACAGGACGGGCTCGCACACCGGTATTGCTGGTCGGTCGCCCCCGATCCAGGTGATCCAGACCGCGTCATGGTCTCGAGTGCACGCGGTGCGAGGACGGCACACACCCCGCGCAGGGCAAACTCGTTCGTCTACCGGCGCGCGGGTGAGACGGATTCGTGGGAGCGCCTCGAGGGACGCGGCCTGCCGACCGGTGAGGGTGTCGTCCGCACGGTGCTTGCGACGATCGGCGAGCCGGGCGTCGTCGTCGCGGTCAATAACCGCGGGCTGTTTCTGACACGGGATTTCGGTGACTCGTGGACACAGGGTGACATTGACTGGTCTGAGGGACTCGAGGAGGAGACGCCGCGCGGGCTGGTCGCGCTTCCCTGATACGGTCTACTGTAAGTCATTGCCGGTGCAACCGCGACCGCCCTGCGGTTGCACCGGTAAATCGTTACAGCAAACCGTATGAGCCGTCAGCGACCGCCGTGACCGTCGGTGGCTGTCTCCCGGACGACGGCGACCGTGACGGCGTGAACGGAGCCGATGAGGGCGGTACTCAGGATCGTGCCGACCCACGGAACGAGTCCGAGAAGCCACGCTGCGAGGCCAAATGCGACGACGAGCACGAGAATCGACCAGCCACGACCGCGAGTTGCGCGTCCGCTCTGCTGGAGTGCAGCGACCGGTCCCGATCCGCTGACGATGAACGCTGGCGCAGCGAAGACGCGAACGAAGACGACGAAGAGGGGAACGACCAAGATGAGCCCGGCGATCAGCCCGATATCATCGCCGACGAGCGCGGTAAGGATGCGAAACGCCACGTCGAACAATGCGACGAGGCCGGCGTACGCCAGCAGTCGCCGCGGCGTCGTCCCGCCGCTGTCGGCCGACAGCGCGCGAGCGATCGTCACGGTGCCAGCGGCCACGATAACGAAGCCGGCGACGACCTCGAGTGTGATTCCCCAGACGAGATAGGGAAGTTTCAGATCGATCAGGGACGACAGCGCTCGTGCTGTCTCCGTCACACCGGTCGGGTAGCCAGTGTACGCGACGGTCACTGTCGCGCCGGTTTGCTCTGCCGGAATCGTTGGGAGCGGGTCGTGCCGTCGAATCCAGTCGAGGAGCCAGAGGCACACGCCGGCGACGACGAACGGCACGAAAAGAACGGGGTCGCGCTGGAGTCGATCGAGCGCCAGCGAGAACGGTGAGGCCGGACGGCCAGCGCCGGCGCGATCGCTTCCATCCAGTGTTGGATCGAACGGTTCCTCAGTCATGGGTCGTCCTCCAGCGCAAGCACCTGATCGCCGTCGACGACATAGAGTACGCCGTCGCCAACCGCGGGCGGGGAGAAATACCACTCCGATTCACGAGTAAAGCGTCGGTCGCCAGTTGCTGCATCGAACGCGATGAGTTCGGCACCGCTCGTCATGTAGACGATGCCGTCGGCGACGACCGGTGTCGCTTCGTGACTAAATGCGACTGACCACACGTCAGCACCCGTCTCGAGGTCGAGCGCATACAGCGACTCGTCGCCGTCGGTGACGAACACGCGCCCCTCGGCGACGGTGACAGCCCCCTCGGTCGCGTTCCCGTCGAGATTTCGCGTCCAGCGAACGTCACCGTTGTCCTCGTACAGTGTTACGCCGCGTCGAGTCGGGACGACGACACCGGTTTCAGTGGCCGTTGGCGGCCGGTTGACATCGGCATCGTCGAGTGACTCAGCCCACTGCGTGGAGCCGGTTTCAGCGTCGAACGCCGCCACGTCACTGGGCCAGCCGGTCGCGTACACGGTGTCACCGCTTACTGCGGGCCGAAAGACGGTGCCACCGATGTCGCCCCCAGGAAACCGTCGCCGCCATCGCTCGCGGCCGTTGTCCGCCTCGAGCGCGACGATATCGCTTGTAGTGGGAGCCACAGCGTACACTGTCTCGCCGACCGTGACTGGCGGCGGTGCCTTCGAGGGGCCGAAAACGGACGGCTCCGGCTCGGTACCCGGCCCGCGCCACCGTTGGTTGCCAACATGAACGCCGAACAGCGCCATCCCGCCGCCGGCGTTCAAACCGACGGTCCCACCGGATGAACTGATTGCCAGCGTCTTCGTTCGATAAATCGATGTCGCGGCACATGCGGGACTCGAGTGGGAGACGCCGTAGTTGTCGTACGAGAACCAGACGTCACCCGTGGCGGCATCGAGTGCGAACAGGTTCTCGGTGCCGGCATAGACCGTCCCGTCGACGACCACCGGTGGATCGGGTTCGAGCCCGCCGGTCCGCTCGAGGTCTCCGGCCCACGCGACTTGCGGATCGTCTTTCGGCCCCGACGCGTCGGGGTTGTAGCCGGTGCCAGCGGCGTCGTACCGGGCCATCGGCCAGTCGAGCGTCGCCGACGGAGACTGCGCGGCCGTCGTGGCGTCGCCACCGACGAGGCCAGCCGCGGCGAGTCCGATACCGGCGAGCGTCTGTCGTCTGGAGGGCATTCGATTCGATCTAGTCACGTTCTGATTGAAATACATTTACAAATTTATGTGTCACTTGGAAGTTACATGGCGGCGAAACGGTCTCCCGTGCGCGTTTTCGTTCGAGACGGGCGAAACGAGCCGAACCAGCGCGATCGATCGCCGGAGCACGGGTGGGTGGTTCGAAATCCTTTTAGGCGCTACACGGGGATAGTAGAGTAACTGAGTGATATCATGGACGTCGACATCATCTCCGAGGAGGAGAACCCCATGTTGCATCGAACGGACGTGACCTTTGAACTGTCCCACGAGGACGCCACCCCAGAGCGCCTGCAGGTTCGGGACAGCCTCGCCGCGAAGCTGAACAAGGACGCCGACGAGGTCGTCATCCGCAAACTCGACACCAAGTTCGGGATGCGTACGACCGTCGGCGAGGCGAAGGTCTACGACACCGCCGACGACGCCCGCGACGTCGAGCAAGACCACATGCTCGAGCGCAACAAGATCGGCGCTGAGGAAGACGCCGAAGCGGAGGAGGCCTAAGATGGCGCGCTACGACCTCTACAACGACGACGGCACGACCAGCGGCGAACTCTGCCCGCGCTGTGGCGATGTCTTCCTCGCCGACCACGGCGACCGCAAACACTGCGGGAAGTGCGGCTACACCGAGTGGGAATAACCCCTGAGTGATGGCCGACGTGCCGCGGACGGAACTGGCACGTCGACGCTGCTACTAACCGCTTTTCATCCGTGAGTAATTCCATCCGTATCCTCGGGATCGAAGGCACCGCCTGGGCTGCCAGCGCGGCGCTTTTCGACGCCGAGACCGACGACGTAGTCATCGAAACCGACGCCTATCAGCCCGAGAGCGGCGGCATTCACCCCCGCGAGGCGTCCGAACACATGCACGACGCCATCCCGGAGGTCGTTGGGCGGATCCTCGAGCACGCCCGCGAGACCCACGACGGCCCGGCCACAGAACCGCCGGTCGATGCCGTCGCCTTCTCTCGTGGCCCCGGGCTTGGCCCCTGTCTGCGCGTCGTTGGCACGGCCGCCCGGGCGCTGAGTCAGGTCCTCGAGGTGCCGCTGGTCGGCGTCAATCACATGGTCGCCCACCTCGAGATCGGCCGCCACACCTCCGGGTTCGACTCGCCGGTCTGTCTCAACGCAAGCGGGGCGAACGCCCACCTGCTGGCCTACCGGAACGGTCGCTATCGCGTCCTCGGAGAGACGATGGACACGGGCGTCGGGAACTCGATCGACAAGTTCACCCGCCACGTCGGCTGGTCACATCCCGGCGGGCCGAAGGTCGAGCAAGCGGCCAAAGACGGCGAATACGTCGACCTGCCCTACGTCGTCAAGGGGATGGACTTCTCGTTTTCGGGGATCATGAGCGCTGCCAAGCAGCGCTACGACGACGGCGTCCCGGTCGAGGACGTCTGTTACTCGCTCCAGGAGAACATCTTCGGCATGCTGACCGAAGTCGCAGAGCGTGCCCTGTCACTGACCGGCAGCGACGAACTCGTCCTCGGCGGTGGCGTTGGGCACAACGCCCGCCTGCGCGAGATGCTCGCCGAGATGTGCGACCAGCGTGGAGCCGACTTCCACGCGCCCGAACCCCGATTCCTGGGTGACAACGCAGGCATGATCGCCGTACTCGGTGCGAAGATGTACGCCGCGGGCGATACGCTCGCGCTCGTGGAATCACGTGTCGACCCCAATTTCAGACCCGATCAGGTGCCGGTGACGTGGCGTGGGAGGGCCGAGCGAAGCGAGGACCTCGAAAACGCGAGCGGTGACGTGAGGAACCGCGAGCGAGCCGATGAGCCCGAGCTTGCGGCCGGCCGCGGCGCGGGCTCGGACGACAGTCAGGTCCGCGGGGCCGAAGCGCTGGTCGACATCGCGCCCGAGGCCGGCCGCGTCACGAAGCGTCGCCGGGCCAAGACCTACCGCCACCCCGCCCTCGACGAGCGACTCCGCACGGAACGGACGACACTCGAGGCCCGCCTAACCAGCCTGGCTCGCCGCGAGGGCGTCCCGACGCCGGTCCTGTCGGACGTCGATCGGACCGAGGCGCGACTGGAACTCGAGTACGTCGGCGAGCGCGACCTGCAGGCGGCGCTGTCTCCCGATCGAGTTCGTGACGTCGGCCGCCACCTCGCGCGGCTCCACCGGGCCGGGTTCGTCCACGGCGATCCGACGACGCGGAACGTCCGTGTCGATGGCGATCGCACCTACCTCATCGACTTCGGCCTTGGCTACCACACCGACCACGTCGAGGACTACGCGATGGATCTGCACGTCTTCGATCAGAGCCTCGTCGGCACCGCCGCCGACCCCGAGCTGCTCCGCGAGGCGGCCCGTGAGGGGTATCGCGACGTTGGTGACGAACGAGTGCTCGAGCGCCTGCACGATGTCGAGGGGCGTGGCCGGTATCAGTCGGACGCACAGTAGGGCGACCTCGATCGGTCGCAGCTGCAGTTGGCGACTCGCAGCGCTCGTCGTAGCACACAATATCTTTATCGGGGGACGACGTATCACCGGCCATGGCAGACAAGCCGACTTCCGGTGAGATTCTTGGGATTCCGTACAATTTCGAACGACCGAGCATCGGCCGCATGCTCTCGGCGTACTGGCAGCCCGGCGAAGGCATGCTCGTCGAGAAACCCTTTGGCGTCGGCTACACGCTGAATCTCGCCAACTGGCGCTCGTGGCTCGTCGTCCTCGTCGCCGGCGGCCTCCTCTGGCAACAGGAGCAGGGCTCGAGCGACGACAGTGAGGAGCGAGCGGACGAGCCAGTCGAAGTCATCGTCGACGAAACCGACGACTGAGCGCGAGACTGTTCTTTCTCGCGGTCGCGTTTGCGACTCGCCACACAGCTGACCGTCTGAGGAGCCGCCGCGCAACCGATGACGCTTTCCCGCCGACGCACCGTCGCTCGCATATGGCCATTCAATTTGTCACCGGCAACGAGGGGAAAGTCCGCGAGGCACGCGAGTATCTCGAGGGCGTCGAACCCGTCGAACAGATCGAGTACGACTACACCGAGGTCCAAAGCGACTCGCTCGCCGAAATCGCGGCTCACGGGGCTCGCGAGGCATTCGAGGAGTTGGGAAGCGACGAGCCGGTACTGGTCGACGACGCCGGGCTGTTCGTCGACGCGCTTGGGGGCTTTCCGGGGCCGTACTCGGCGTACGTCGAGGATACCGTCGGCGTCGAGCGGCTGTGGCGACTCGCCGAGACCGAGGAGAACCGCCGTGCACGCTTCCGGACTGTCCTCGCGTACGCTGACGCCGACGGGACGGAGACGTTTTCGGGCTCGGTCGCTGGCACGCTCGTCGCCCCCCGCGGTGAGGGCGGGTTCGGCTACGACCCCATTTTCGAGTACAACGGGCAGACGATGGCTGAGATGAGTACCGAGGAGAAGAACGCGATCTCCCACCGCGGTCGCGCGCTCGCGGCGTTCGCGGAGTGGTACGCCGACCGCGAGGCGTGATCAACTTGATTATCGGGCCTGAAACCTATAAGCGTCAGTCGGTGGTGGGACGAGACACGCCGACATGTACGATACGATCCTCGTTCCGACCGACGGCAGCGATGCGGCGAACCGGGCGACCGAACACGCAGTGAGCCTCGCTCACACGTTCGGTGCCGACCTGTACGGTCTCTACGTCGTGGATACCCAACGCTATGGCAAGCAAACGCTCGGGACCGAAGACGTTCTCGAGGAACTCGAGGAACGGGGCCGTGAGGTACTTGCGGAACTCGAAGAGCGGGCCGACGCAGGCCAGGTGCAGGCCACGACCGAGGTCGTCGACGGCCGCCCCTCGTCGGAGATCATGGCGTACGCAGACGAGATCGACGCCGACCTGATCGTCATCGGCAATCGCGGACTCGGCGGCATCGGGGGAACGATCGGGAGCAACGCCGAACGCGTCGTTCGGTACGGGGATCGGCCGGTCATTACGGCCTGACACTCAGGCGTGAAAACGTATCATACGACGGCGTGTGAGCTATTTCTTCCGGTTTCGCGTGGACCGTACTGCGACGATGTATGATACGATCCTCGTTCCAACCGACGGCAGCGACCCGGCAAACCGCGCCGTCGAACACGCACTGGCGCTGGCCGAACAATACGATTCGCACGTCGACGCCCTCTACTGCGTCGAGACCTACCGCTACGGCGAACCCGCACTCAGCAGCGCCGAAATCGTGCTCAACGACCTCGAGGAGCGCGGCCAGGCGCTGCTCAACGACCTCGCCGAGCGCGCCGACAACTACGGAGCCGAGGTCTCGACGTGTCTCTGCCATGGCCGTCCCTGGGAGGAGATCCTCACGCGGGCCGATACCGTCGACGCGGACCTCATCGTGATCGGCTACCAGGGCCAGAGTCACTCTCGTGGCGGCAAGATCGGGAGCGTCGCCGAACGCGTCGTCCGATCGGCCGACCGACCGGTGTTAACTGCCTAAGTCTACTCGCTTCGGCTCTGTTGAAACAACATCTATCAGACATAAACGGGATGAAGCACCCGGTCGTCAAAGAATGCGAACTGGCCGTTACACCTCGCTCGCCGAGTGGTCATCTGCCTTGATCGAATGCAAGACAGACACCACACTCCCCAAGAATGCGAGAGCGACAACGAGTAGTCCAACCATGGGATAGAGACTCGACATAAATCCAGATATTTCCAAGTAAATCCCATATAGAATGAGTGCTATACCGAATAGGGAACCATCTCTTGACAAGGACATCTGTATGTTAGCACATATGTATGGCGGATATATTCTTTATGGATCTCTGATACGATCACGATCTGCACTGAACAATTGAGACTGTAAAAAGCGATCACTGCTGCGGGTTTCAATAGCGCCCTCGCTTCGTGTCGTAGCGGTCGGCCAGCCCACTCGAGCCCTAAGCGACGTTACTCCGAGTCTGATTCCGAGTCGGGATAGAAATCCGGATGTGGCTCGAGGCCCGCGAGCCGTGGCGGCGATGTCTGGCGGACGATGTGGACGTCGTAGGTGTTGTCGGCGGCGACGTGGACGCCGACGCTCGCCAGCGGCGTCACGACGCGGCCGACGTTGTCGCTGCCGAGGAACACGACTGTCGGATCGTACTGCTGTGCTAGTCGCTCGATTCGACCAGCCAGTCGCTGTTCGGGTGGAAACTCGCGAATCCGTTCGTACTCGAATGTGGCGTCGGGTGCGATCGACTTGACCTGCTCGCGAAGGGTCTCGATGACTGCGTCGATGTCGAACGCCTCGTCGGGACCGATCCAGCCCTTCTCGCGTGCGTAGCCTTTCCGTTCTGGGACGACGCTGATGGCTGCGACCGGCTCCTCGAGGGCACGGCCGTACTCGACGGCCCGTGCAAGCGCCGTTTCGGCCAGTTCCGATCCATCGAACGGGACGACGAACGTCATACCGACAGCAATGGCGGGGACGATAGTAACGTTGTGGGCCAGTGCCCACTTCTCGAGGCCGGCCGGTTCCGAGCACGTCTTGAGAACAGTCACCAGCACTATCGGTGTACGCGTGGTGGTCGCCACCGTATGCGATCGATACGGCGGCTCTTGCTCGCGCTCGGCGGCCTGCTCGCTGCGTGGGTCGGCTGGGGCGTCTACGTCAGCCGGACGACCGAACGCATCTCCTCGGAGACGCTGGCTCGATTCGACGGCGTCGAGATTCGGCGGTATCCGCGATCGGTGCTCGTCGAAACGACAGCGCCGAACAACCGAACGGCGTTCCGGCGGCTCTTTCGCTACATTTCGGGTGCGAACGCACGAGATGAAGACGTTGCGATGACCACACCGGTGGCGACACAGCGCGAATCGATTTCGATGACTGCGCCCGTCCGAACCGACGCCGACGACGGCCGCGTGACGATGGCGTTCTATCTCCCGGATACGTATACGCCCGAGACCGCCCCAGTACCGACCGACGCCGACGTTCGACTCGTCGTCGAACCGGAACGAACGGTCGCTGTCCGGCGGTTCTCGTGGTATGCGACGGCCGACCGCGTCGACCGCCAGCGGAACCGATTGCTCGAGACGCTCGAACGACGAGGGATCGAGACGCGTGGCCAGCCAGTGGTGCTCCAGTACAACGATCCGTGGACGCCGCCGTTTATGCGGACCAACGAAATCGAGGTTCGGATCGAGGAGTCCGGCAACTGGGCCCGTCCCGACTGATGGCGGGCTGTGCAGCGACAACGCCGACCGGACGACCGCGTTCGGCTCAGGCGTCTGGCTCGTCCGCGCCGGGTTCCTCCGGTTCTGGTTGTGGCCCGCCGCCGGTCTGTGCTTCCTCGGCCTCACCCCAGCCGCCGGCGTCGATCACTTCGAATAGCTTCCCCCAGTTCTCGTCGTGTTGGTCCTCGGGGAGCTGATTTCGGAGCTGCTCGAAATCGGACGGTGCCACCAGGGTCTCGACGAGATCGATGATGACGCGGGCGTGATAGGCCGCGGTCGACGGATCGGTCTCCTCGATCTCGCTGACTCGCGAGACGAACTCGCTCCAGTCGAATCGCTGGCCGTGATCGGCGACGGCTCCGGTCATGTACCAGCGGATCTCCATCGGGAGCGACGCGGCGAGATCCTCGGCTGCACCCGCCGGAATGCGCTGTCCGAGCGTCATGAGCGTCGCCCGGATCGCCCGCACGGTCTCGCCAGTGCCTGGGAGTTCGAGTCGGTGCTGGATCTGGCCGGTAAACTCGTCGAAGTTCATTCTCGTTCCCATCCGACCACGATCACGGCTATAAACCCCTGTTCACACGTAGTGACCTGATTCCGAGAGCGCCGAATTTTCCGATTCATACCCCCTGGGTAGCAGTCCCACGTCACGACGAAATCCACGCCTTCTTTCGCTGTCGATTGAGTACGGTCTCCCACGATGGACCGTGAGTCAACAAAAGACGTCGATCCGACCGACGCCGACCACCGCGAGATCGGACGCGGGTTGCTGGAGGAGGAGATGGGGCCAAGCTCGAGTCTGGCCCACCTCTACCGGGGCGAAATCCACCGGATGAAGTTCTGGCGTGAGCGACTCGATCAGACGACCTACTGGGCGATCGTCATCATGAGCGCCATCCTGACGTGGACGTTCTCGAGCCGGAACAACCCTCACTACATCCTCCTGCTGGGGACGGCGGCGCTGACCGCCTTCCTGGTGATCGAGGCGCGTCGCTTCCGCGGCTACGATATCTGGCGTGGACGCGTCCGGACGCTGCAGAAGAACGTCTTCGCGTACGGCCTCGACCCCTCGGCCGGCCTCGAGGACACAAACTGGCGCGAGAAGCTGAGCCGGGACTACCGACAGCCAGTGATCAAGATTTCCTTCGAGGAAGCGATCGCGCATCGATTGCGCCGGATCTATCTGGTATTGTTTTCGATCACGCTGAGTGCGTGGGTCATCCGCATCGCGGCCTTTTCTACCCGGCCGTGGCCCGAAAGCGCCGCCGTCGGCAGCATTCCTGGGCTGGCGGTCACCGCGGCGGTCGTCGCGTTCTATCTGCTCGCGGTGTTTATCGCGATGCGAAACCGGACGTGGAAAAGCGAGGACGAACTCCGCACGGAGGCCGTCGGGCAGGACCGCTGACGCGGAGTGCTGTGGTCACTGATACGGGTTGCTGTCCCGATTCACCGATGGGACCGCAGGGCGGTCGCGGTTCCACCGGCAATGACTTCCAGGAGATCGTATGACTGGTAACTGACAGTATACTGAAGGAGCCGTCCGTCGAAGGACGAACCAATGTACGATCGCATTCTGATCCCCGTCGACGGCAGCGACGAGGCCACACGGGCCGCACGCCGCGGCCTCGATCTCGCCCGGCGGTTCGACGCGGCCGTCGACGTCCTCCACGTCATCGACCGGCGCTCGAGCACTCGGACGAGCGACGAGCAGGCACAGCTCCGGGAGCGCGGCGAAGAAATCGTCGGTGAAATCGAGCGGCTCGCAGCCGACCACGACCAGTCGGTGACGACGACGGTAACTGACGGCTCGCCCGCGGCACGGATCGCCAGGCTCGCGGCCGATTACGAGACGGGACTGATCGTCATTGGGCGACAGGGGATCACGGGCCTGGGAAAACGGCTTCTCGGCGGCGTCACTGAGGGAGTCCTCCATCGGAGCGACGTGCCTGTCCTCGTCGTTCCGACCGGCGACCAGTCGACTGGCGACTCGTTCGACTACGATCGACTGCTCGTGCCGACCGACGGGAGCGACAACGCTACCCGTGCTGCCCCCCGCGCCAGTGCCGTTGCACAGCAGTGCGGGGCGACCGCACACGTCCTGAGCGTTATCGATCTGCAGGCCGCCGGCGGGGCGTTCAGCGCGGGCGGCCTCGAGGAATCGTTCGTCGATCGCCTCGAAGACGAAGGCGAGGCGATCGTCGACGAACTCGCGGCCGAAATCGACGCGACAGGCGACGTCGACGTCGAGACTGCCGTCGAAAAAACGTCGCTCGATGGCGTTGCGGCCGAAATCCGTGAGTACATCGGGGCCCACGACATCGATCTCGTCGTCATGGGCTCGCATGGCCGGTCGAACCTCCGGCGACAACTGCTCGGGAGCGTCTCCGGGGCCGTGCTCCGGTCGGTCGACGTGCCGATACTGATCGTGACGCGCTCTTGAGACGTCCGCTTACGAGTCGTCCGTCGGACTTTCGTCGCGAACGACCGTCACCGTCCCAGGGGCACGGCGAACGACCCGTTCGGCGACGCTGCCAAGCAGGAACCGCGAGAGCCCATGCCGCCCGTGGCTTCCGAGGACGATCTGATCGATGTCGTGGTCTTCCGCATAGGAGACGA
Source organism: Natrinema hispanicum (assembly GCF_004217335.1). Taxonomy (GTDB): domain Archaea; phylum Halobacteriota; class Halobacteria; order Halobacteriales; family Natrialbaceae; genus Natrinema; species Natrinema hispanicum. Next base: position 294,771 of record NZ_SHMP01000003.1, on the reverse strand, counting down.
TCGTATCGGAGACGATTCCGACCTCGGTCACCGTCGTGATCTCGGTGTCGTACTCGCTGGCGATGTCCTCGGCGTTCTCGAGGACGGCTTCGGCAGCGTCCTTCGATCGCTCGAAGGCGTCGTCCGCGTAGAAGACCCCATCGACGCCGGCAGAGCCGGCCCACTCCCGTGGATCGTTGACGTGGAGAACGTGGATTTCCGCATCATCGGCATTCGAGAGCGCGTGCTGTAGTGCAGCGGTCGCTTGTGGTGATTCGTCGAACGCAACCAGAACTGTCGTTGTCATACGTGGTCCGTCGGCCGCCAGCGGCAAATCGCTTGAGGATTCCGCCCCGTAATGGGACGGCGACGGCACAGTGCCGGTGTGTCCTCCCTGCCCTCGCCTCGCCAGTTTCGTCTCAGTCGTCTTCGGCTGACGCGTCCGCAACGGTCGCCCCCTCTGACTCAGTCGTCTCGCCGCCGACGGCCCGACCCGTGCTGTCGACGCTGACGCCCTCCCAGTCGTGATCTGTGTGATACCCTTCCCGTGCTTTCGCGCTCGGGGCAACACGAATGAACTCCGCGTTCTCGCGGGCCGCAGGGATCGTCGCCCCGCCACAGTAGGAAAGCCCCGACTGAATGCCGGCACAAAACTCCGTGATGACGTCCTCGAGCGATCCCTTGTACGGCGTCAGTGCTTCGACACCTTCGTCGGCGCGCACGTCGATGTCTTTGTCGTCGCGCTTTTCGGCGGCGATGGTGGTCGCCATCCCTCGTGAGCGCTTGTATCGTGTGCCGTCGACCTCGACGACAGCACCGGGTGATTCCTCGGTGCCAGCGAGGAGACTGCCGACCATCACGGTGTCGGCTCCCGCCATCAGCGCCTTCACCGCATCGCCCGAGGTGCGGATTCCGCCGTCTGCACAGATCGTCACACCGAGACCCTCGGCCACATCTGTGCAGTCGTCGACGGCAGTCAGCTGTGGGACACCTGCACCGGCAACCTTTCGGGTGGTACAGTGCGAGCCCGGGCCGATGCCGACTTTCACGCAGTCGGCTCCCGCCGCCGCGAGGTCTTCGACACCCTCCGGTGTCGCGACGTTACCGGCGACGAGATCGGTCGCCGGGAACGCCGACCGAAGCCGTTCGACGGCCTCGAGCGCGCCCTCGAGGTGGCCGTGAGCCACGTCGACCACGAGCGCGTCGACGCCGGCCGCGACGAGCACATCGGCTCGGGCGACGTAGTCCTCGTTGATCCCGACGGCGGCGGCGACGCGTTCGCCAGCGTCGACCACCTGCTCGACCTGACTGGCCTGTTCGTCCGGCGTGAGAAAGCGATGGAGGACGCCGAGCCCGCCGGCACGCGAGAGGGCAATCGCCAGCTCGGCTTCCGTGACGGTGTCCATCGCAGCAGAAACCAGCGGCGTCTCGAGTTCGATACCTGGCGTAAACGACGTCGAGAGATCCACGTCGCGGCGACTCTCGACTGGTGAGCGCTTCGGGACGAGAAGCACGTCACCGTAACTCAACCCGGTGCGAAGATCGTTCATGACCCCCTCCGGATTAGGGGTCCTGCCGCATAAGGGTCTCGCCGGTTTCGCAAGGGATGCGACCGCCGTTTCTCGCCCGGAAGCTGCGACTACGCTCGCGGATCCCGATCGGGGCCCAGATACGCGCCACCTTCGACGACGTCGTAGAGGCTCTCGGGGTCGAACAGCCGCGCGAACGCGTCCGGCGGTCGGACGCTGACAGAAATACGAGGCTGAAGGGTCAGCCCCGATTTCGCCGAGCGAAGCCGCTCGTCGTACGAGAGGAGATGCGCCGCGTTGCCCTGATAGGCCGACGCAAGCGCGGGCTGATCGCCTTCGGGCTGATCGACCGCGACGCGTTCGGCCTCGAGCCGAGCTCGGTGGTCGGCTGCGAGGTCGGCGTCTGCCAGTTGCGCGACGAGTGCTTCGGTCTGGTCGAGTAGCGGATCGCTCGCGACGAGGTCGACCCAGGAATGGCGGCGGACGTGATCCAGCGCCTCGCGGGCGTCACCACCGACGAGCAGATCCGCCGCGAGCACGTCGGCGTCCGCGACGACGCGGGCCGGGTTCGGCTGCTCAGGCATCCTCGTCCTCCCGCAGCGTCTCGAGTTCAGCTCGCACGGCCTCGAGGTCGCCGTCGTACTCCGTCCCGCGATCGAACAGCTCGGCCCAGCTCGATGACATCGGTGGTGATTGGAGCCGGAGGCTGAAAGCTCTCCGGCTTTGCTCGCTTACGACCGTCGCGAGAGCACCCAGACCGTGACGGTTCCGAGGGCGAACGCGACCCCGACGTTCACCAGCAGGCCGACGATACCGACCGCCACAACGAGCGCGAGCGATCGGGCGTCGGAAACGGGCTCGAACGCCGCCCGAGCGAGCTCGAGGGCCACGACGACGAGCAACACGCCCAGAATCGCCATCGGGAATGCGGCGAGGACGGCCCCGGCGGCGACGAGCGCGAGCGCGAGATAGCCGACTCCCAACAGGACGTTCGCGCCGCCGGTTCGTGCGCCGAAGGCGTACTTGCCGGCGAGCCCGCCGCTGCCGTGACACATCGGGACGCCGCCGAACGGAACCGCCGCAAGGCAGGTAATGCCCATACTCGTCGAGAGCGTATCCGCCGCAATCTCTCGGTCGTAGAGATCGCCACAGAGCAGTGCCGTCGCGATCGCGGCGTTGCCGATCGTCATGCCGAGTTGCGCGACGGTTCCCTCGAGTGCGGCCGCACTGACCGACGGGGGGCCGGCGGGAAAGACGGCGAGCGTCGGCACTGTCGGCGTCGGGACGCCGGTGGTCGCGACGGCGACGACGCCACCGAGTCCGAGGACGACCAGCACGCTCGCTCCACGGGAGCCAACGAGCGCGAGGAGGCCGACGACGGCCAGTCCGGCGACCGCAATGGGGAGATTATCCAGCGAGAGGTCGACGGCCGCCTCGAGCAAGAGCAGGGCCACGGCGAGTTGGACCCCGCGGATGACGGGTTCGCCGACGACCCGCTGGAGTCGGCCGACGAACCCGAGTTGTCCCACCGTGAGCAAGACGCCACCAGCGAGCAACCCGGCGGCGGCGAGTTCGGCGTAGGTTAGCGTCCCGACGATTGCCAGCCCGATCAGTGCTTTCATCGGTTCGACAGAAAGCGGCAGACCGTAGTAGACACCCCAGACGATCTGGAAGATGCCGAAGCCGATCAAAACGTGGGGAAGCGAGACAGTGGTCGTCGCTCCCAGTGCAACCAACAGCGGCAGTACCGTAACCGAATCACCTAGCGCACCCGTGAGTTCACTCGTGGTGAACTCGAGACCGGTATCGGCCGGTGATTCGACGGCATGTGCCATCAGTCACCAATATGTACGGAACGAACTTGACTGTTGGTAGTAACGAGTATCGGTTTCTTTTGCCAGTCGGTGTCAGGTGATTCGATTATAACTGCTGGATTCGGCCCCGATAGACACGTGATCAGGACGCAGTGTACTATGGTACGAACGCCGAACTGGTGATCAACAAGCAGCTGACACCGCAAAAACGGAAAGCACTCGAACTCGAGTCGCGATCGGTCCTTAGTCTTCGAGGACGATCTCGATCGAGACGTCGTTTGGCACCTGAATGCGCATGAGCTGGCGGAGTGCGCGTTCGTCGGCGTCCAGATCGATCAGGCGCTTGTGGACGCGCATCTCCCAGTGCTCCCACGTCGCAGTGCCTTCGCCATCAGGCGACTTCCGGGTCGGCACCTCGAGCGTTTTCGTCGGCAGCGGGATGGGTCCGCTCAGGTTGACGCCGGTGTTGTTCGCGATCTCGCGGACGTCGTCACAGATGTCATCGAGGTCGTCTGGACTCGTGCCCGCGAGTCGAACGCGTGCCTGCTGCATTTATTTCTCGTTGACGTCGAGGACCTTACCGGCCGCGATGGTCTGACCCATGTCGCGGATGGCGAAGCTCCCGAGTTCTGGGATCTCGCTGGACGGCTCGATGCTGAGGGGCTTTTGCGGTCGGATGGTGACCACAGCAGCGTCACCCGCCTGGATGAAGTCGGGGTTCTCCTCGGCGACCTCGCCGCTCGAGGGGTCCATTTTCTTGTCGATGGACTCGATCGTACACGCGACCTGTGCGGTGTGGGCGTGGAAGACCGGCGTGTAGCCGGCGGTGATGACCGAGGGGTGCTGCATGACGACGACCTGTGCCTGGAACGTCTCGGCGACGCTTGGCGGCTCGTCTGCAGGACCACAGACGTCACCACGGCGGATGTCGTCCTTGCCGATGCCGCGGACGTTGAATCCGACGTTGTCACCGGGTTCGGCCTTGGGCACCTCTTCGTGGTGCATCTCGATCGTCTTCACTTCGCCACCCACGTCAGAGGGCTGGAAGGAGACGTTGTCGCCGACGTTCATGACACCAGTCTCGATACGTCCGACGGGGACGGTACCGATACCGGAGATCGTGTAAACGTCCTGGATGGGGAGTCGGAGCGGCGCGTCCGTCGGTGGCTCCGGCTCTGGCAGGTCGTTGAGTGCCTCGAGGAGGATTTCGCCGTCGTACCACGGCGTGTTGTCGGACTCCTCGGCGATGTTGTCGCCCTCGAACGCCGAGATCGGGATGAACGAGGCGTCGTCCGTGTTGAACTGGACCTGCTTGAGGAGCTGGTTGACCTCCTCGACGACCTCGTCGTAGGTCGACTCCTTGTAGTCGACGACGTCCATCTTGTTGATGCCGATGATGAGCTCGTCGATACCGAGGGTACGAGCCAGGAAGACGTGCTCCTGGGTCTGGGGCGCGACACCGTCGTCAGCGGCGACGACGAGGACGGCGTTGTCCGCCTGGGATGCGCCCGTGATCATGTTCTTCACGAAGTCGCGGTGGCCGGGACAGTCGACGATGGTGAAGTCGTAGGCGTCCGTCGAGAACTCCTGGTGTGCGATGTCGATGGTGACACCACGCTCTCGCTCCTCAGCGAGGTTGTCCATGACGTAGGCGAACTCGAAGCCACCCTTGCCCTTCTCTTCTGCTTCTTCGCGGTGCTGTTCGATGACGTGCTCTGGTACGCTCCCCGTCTCGTAGAGGAGTCGTCCCACGAGCGTACTCTTCCCGTGGTCAACGTGGCCGATGATAGCCAGATTCTGGTGTTGTTCGCTCATTGTTGTAGCTCACGCGCAGAGGCGCTTATATCGGTCTCTTTCGCCCGTTGCGGTTAAAACCATTTCGAAAGCGTATTCAGCCGATCCCGCCGCCGTCTTGCGGTTTGGCTAGCATTCACACGCCACTGAACGTTCGATTGCCGACGACAGCGGGTCGCTATCGTAATGACTGAAATGCGTGACACACCAACACAGAACTGTCGTGCGATCGGCACAACTTGTCTCAACCGACTGGCAACAACCGGTAGTGAAGCCAGGGTGCCACCAGCAGAAAAGGATCGTCGTATCGCGTTACAGCGGTGGGAGTCGACCGACGTCGGAGAGCACCGCCGTCGCTGTCTCCGGGCCGCCAGCCCCGCGACCGCTCGTGTGAAGCGAGCCGGCGTGTCGCGTCTCTATCTGGACGATGTTTCGCGTTCCCGTCACTGCGAGCGCACCGTTTTCGGGGACGAGCCGCGGGCCGACGCGGACGCCGTCGCGGGTCGCCTCGCCGATAAGCCGGATCGTGCGGCCGTCCTCGGCGGCAAGATCGAGTGCGCTGCCCGGAATGTTCTGAATGCCCTCGACCGTCGCGTCCTCGAGCGCGAACCCGCCGTCAGACAGCACGTTCGCGAGGATGACGAACTTCAGGGCGGCGTCGGTGCCGTCGACGTCGAAGGTGGGGTCGGCCTCGGCGACGCCGAGATCCTGGGCTTCGGCGAGGACGTGCTCGTAGTCGAGTCCCTCGGCGGCCATCCGCGTGAGGATGAAGTTCGCGGTGCCGTTCAAGACGCCACGGACCGCGGTGACGGCTTCCGGCGTACTGTCTTCGATCGTCGAGAGGATCGGAATCGCACCGCCGACGGTCGCCTCGAAGCGAATCGAACCTGCGCTCTCGGCCTCGAGCGCGCGCAGTTCCTCGTAGCGTTCGGCGACCGGCCCCTTGTTCGCGAGCACGGCGTGGCGGTCGGCCTCGAGTGCGCGCTGGACGTGGGAGAAACCGGGCTCGGCGTCGCCGAGCGTCGTCGGGGTCGCCTCGACCAACACGTCGTAGTCCGTCTCGAAGACGTCCTCGGGATCGGCAGTGCCGACGGCTTCGCCGCCGACCTTGCGCTCGAGGGCAGATTCGACGGCGATGCCATTCGGATCGACCGCGGCGTGACTCGAATCGGCGAGCGCGACGACATCGTGGCCGTATTCGCCGGCGAGATCGGTGACCGAGCGGCCGACGTCACCGGCACCGAGAATGGCGAGTTTCATGCAGCATCACCTGCGAGCAGTGGTTCGACGACAGTCAGTTCCTTGTCCGTCCCGATCGCGCGGATGGTCTCCAGTGCCTCCGTAGAGCGCCCGGAGTTGATTGCGAGTCGCGCGCGGGCGCTCGCGACGCCGTCGGTGCCCTCGGGCGATGTCAGTGAGAGATCTTGCACGATGGCGTCGGCCTCGTCTTCGATTCGCGAGAGCGTATTCGAGAGGTCGGTCTCGACTAAGTGGCCGATTAGTACGACACTGATCTCCTCGCCGTAGTGTTCTTCGCCGGCCTGAATGACGTTGATACCGGCGTCACGAAGCGCCTCGACGATGCCGTCGAACCGGTCGGGGGGACACTCCATGTCGACCTCGACGGGGATGTGGCCGCGAGGCGTGATGTTGCCGCGTTCGTGGTGGATGCTCAGCAGATTGCCGCCGTTGTCGGCGATTGGTGCGAGCGCGCTCAGCAACTCGCCGGGTTCGTCGACGAGCTCGAGCCGGACGGTATAGGCGCGGACGCCACCGTCGGTCTCGGCGTCGGGGTCGTCCTCGTCGCTGGACGCGGGTACGTTACCCATCGTCGTCACCTCCTGCCTGCGGACGGTTACTCATCATGGTGTACGAGTCCGTAACGGGCGCATAAAAGGATATAGGACTTCCCAACGCTCACCGCCTGTCAACGAGGGGCATAGCCTGCTCCCGCGCTCGGGCGGATTGCGTCACGAGTTCACGGGACACCGGAACCCACTGACAGCAGCCCGTCTCAGTCTGCAGCGTGGACCGATTCGGCAGGTTCGTCTTCGCGGATACTCTGGATACTCGCCCAGATGACCGCGCCGCTGACCAGCAGGGCCGAGCCGAAGATGAGCACCTGGCTCAACTGGTTGAAAATCCCCATGTCGTAGGCGTTTCCGAGGTTCCGGCTGGCCACCGCGGCCGATCCCGCGAGCAACATCGCGGCGAAGTACTCGGTGATGTCGTCTTCGTCGACGAGCGCCGTTGCGCCAGCACCGATGCGAGCGCCCATCGCACTCCCCGCAAGCAGGGGCAGGACGATCGTCAGGTCAAGCGCACCGGACTGGGCGTAGGTGAACGCGCCGAACGCACCGGAGGCCGTGATCTGGAACACGTCGGTCCCGACCGCGACCGCAGCGGGAACGCCCAGTCCGTACATCATCGCGGGCATCAGCAGGAAGCCGCCGCCGACGCCGAGGAAGCCCGAGAGGATGCCGATGGCAAACGCCATCGCGAGCGTCACCCACAGCGACACTTTGGTTCCGCCTTTGATCGAGATCATCGGCGGAATCTCGATCGACTGGAATTTCTCGGCGAGGGCGGACCCCTCGTCGTCGTCCGAACTCTCCGTGCGGGCGTCTCGCAACATGAGCAGCCCGACGATCGCCAGCAAGCCGATATACGAAATACTCACCACGAGATCGGCGAAGCCGAGTGCTTTCAGGTAGTAGACGACCCCCTTACCGACTTCGATGCCGGCGGTCATCCCCACGATGAACATCAGGCCGAGCTTGTAGTCGACCTGTCCGTGGTCGCGGTGGCGAAGCGCCGCGATCACCGAGGTCCCGAAGACGAACGCGAGGCCGCTCCCGACCGCAGTCGTCGAATCGTATCCCATCACAAGCAGTGCGGGCGTGACGAGGAACGACCCGCCCATCCCGAAGAACCCGAACAGGGTTCCGATGAGCAGCCCGAAAGTGACGAACAAGCCGAGTTGCCCTGCTGCGATCCCGAACAGTTCCATTGCCATGATTAGTTCCCCCCGAGAGCGCTTTTGAGCGGCTCACTCAGCGCCTTCGTGAGCGCACCATACACGACGTACAGCAGCATCGCTTCCACGAGGACGGCACCGACGCCTGTGATGGCCTGTCCAGTCGCGCCCATCGATTCGAGCCCCATCATTGTTCGATCACTCTGCTATCGCAGTCGCGTGTCGGTTGCATCGATAGCGACGTCTCATCCGATCCTGGTTTAATAGCCTTGTGGAGATCGCGCAAGATAGAATACGCATGGGTTCACTATCATGTCGCATGGGATTTCCATAACTTATCGACGCTGAGGCTCGCGCCCGACCTGGTGATACTTGCCGCTATCTATGACGCACCTCGCTCGCGCGCAGCCCACGTACCGCCACGAATCGAGCCGTATACGGCTGGCACTCTCGATTGTCGCTTCTACGGACTACTGACAGTTGTTTCCGGCGCAGCCCCGATCCGCCACGACCGATCTCAGGACGCAGTGACAGCAGGCACATCACGGGCTTCAGGCCTCGTCACCGGGATAACTCGTCTTCTTCGAGGGGCCGCCACCCGCTCGAGCTCACCGGTCACCGATCACAGGCGTCGAAAAGAGCGCTTAGAGATGATCCTTTCCTGGGTTCGATGACCCCCAGTCGCCGCGGCCGCCTTCGGTTCGGTCGATCCCCATGATCGACTCGGGTTGGTCGGGGCCACCGAGGCTGTCGCGGGCGTCGGGGACTCGAACCGTCACCTCGTCGATCTCGGGCCAGGTGAGCAGTTCGGCCTCGATATTGCCCGTCGTCACGTTACTGACCGAACAGCCCTTGCAGCCGCCACCGAGTTCGATGATGACCTCGCCGGTCTCCGGATCGGCTGCGCGCACCGCGCTGGTCCCGCCGTGCATCTGTATAATCGGCATCTCGCGTGTCAGCCACTTTTCGACACGCTCTCGTAGCGACGGCTCGGTCTCGGGTTCACTCATGGCTTAGCCTAAGTGCTCGAACGGGGAATAAGTTCGGTCACGCGGCCGAAATCACGCGAATTAATCCTGAACGTTTCCGCGGCGTCGGCGCAGCCACTCGAGTGCGACGCCTCCACCGACGAGCCCGGCAACGCCGGTGAAACCCGAACTCGAATCAGTGCCATCGTCAGATTCGTTTCCACTCGTTTCGTTCGCGTCGTTGTCCCCGAGCCACTCGGCGGGTGGTTGCAGTGACGGTGGATCGGCCTGCGTACCGGCTTCGGCCGGGAAGGTGTAGAGTGCACCCTCGAGAGACGTGTTCGGAATCGCCGCCGTGCTCGAGGCGATGAACGTCTCGCCCGGTTCGACGACCCGTGCGGTCCAGAACCCCGTTTCGGCCGGGTTGCGCCACCACGAGAGCCGTTCGGGATCGGTGGGATCGGACACGTCGTGGATCTGGACGCCAGCGCGGTACCACGCCGAGTAGAGTCGGCCGCCGCGTAGCTCGAAGTTGTGCGAGGTCATCCAGGTCCCGCCGCGATAGGATTCGTCGGCCGTCCGCGGGGCGTCGATCGATCCCCGGTGGACCGGCTCGGTCGGATCGCTTACGTCGTAGAGGTCAATCCCGCCTGGATGGTCGGGGTCGGCCCCGCCAGTCGCCCACGCCTCCCGGCCGACCGCCAACAGGTCGCCGTCGTCGTTGACCGCCGCGTAGTGATCGTTCCCGGGCAACCCGTAGACGCCGTCTCGAAAGTCGTCGATCTCGCGTTGGGCCTCGAGTGTCGTGTCCGCGACGTGGGAGATGACCGAGGGATCGGCCGACTCGGTGACGTCGAGTATGTAGGTTCCGGCGTTCCAGCAGGGGAGGTAGGCCATCCCATCGTGGACGTAGACGTCGTGGAGATAGCGCCCGAGCCAGTGGATATCGCGCCAGCCAGGCTCGTGGTCCAGCAGCGACCAGTCCCCGAGCTGTGTAATCTCCTCGCCGCCGACATCGAAGATCACGAGTCGGTTTTCATTGCGCATGTTCTCGACGACGAACAGCCGGTCACCCTCGAGAAAGCAGTTGTGGATATGGTATTCGGTTTCGAACTCACCGGTCGCGACGGGCTCGGCAGGATCGCTCACGTCGTACCGCCGGAATCCCAGGTACAGGTCGCTTGTGCCGGCAGTTTCGGCTGGGCCGGCGACGATCAGTCGGTTGCCGTCGACGGTCAGATCGAGGATCTGCGTCAGCGGCGCGCCGTCGATCTCGATGGTGCGTTCCTCGGTGAGGACCGTCGGCTCGGCGGGATCGCTCACGTCGACGATTGCGAATCCGGTGGTCGCGGCGACGTACGCGAGCTTGTTGTCGCCGACGACGGCTTCGGCAGCGCCGGTAATGGGGACCTGTCCAAGCGGCTCGTATGGTTCCTGTTGCTTGGATCTCGCGGCAGCCGATCGGGATGCCACGGCCGTAGACGGCAGAGACAGGCCGAGCCCGGCGACACCGCCCGTCGTGAGGAACGCTCTCCGCTTCATAGTTAGAAAAGCGGAGACAGCTACATAGAAGCTGGTGTACTCGGCGGCGGACACTGCGACCGAGCCGTGCGATCGAGTCAGCCGCGGAGCCGACGCCGATCGCCGGTCCCCTCGGTCAGGGCGCTGGCGAGTGCCCCTTCGACGACGACGTCGTCGCCGAGCTCGGTGACGTGAATCTCCGGCACGTTTGTCATCACCATCTCCGAGACGCGCTCGCGGATGGGATCGACGACCAGTTCCTCGTTGTGCAACGCGACCGCACCGCCAAAGGAGACGACGATCGGCGCGAACGCGTGGATCACGTTCGTGACGCCGATCGCGTTCCAGTGGGCGAGCTGGTCGATGACGTAGTCGGCCAGTTCGTCCTCGCCGGCGAGGTCGAACACGTCTTTTGCGGTGAACTCCGGCCCCTCGAGCGGGAGGTCGGTCGCAATCGTCGGGTCGTCGTCGGCGAGCAGCCGGGCGAAATCGGGGATGGCGTTGCCCGAACAGTAAGCCTCCCAGTGGCCGTCGTGGCCGCAGCCACAGGTCAGCCGGCCGTGGGGATCGACGACGTAGTGGCCGACCTCGCCGGCGTTGCCGTCCCAGCCACTGACGATGCGACCGTCGGAGCAGACGCCGGCACCGATCCCCGAGGAGATAGTGATGTAGACCATGTCGTCGGGGTTGCTGGCGGCGTGAAATCGCTCGCCGATGACGCCTGCGGTCGTATCGTTGTGGAGATAGACGTCGTCGCTGTCGATCAGCTTCGAGATCGGGCCGGTCAGCGGGATGCGGTCGATCGAGTCGGGCAGGTTCGCAGGATCGATCACCGCGCCCTCGGCGAGGTCGAACGGTCCGATCGAGCCGATCCCAGCGGCAGTGATCCGGTTGGGATCGATCCCGGCCTCGCTACAGGCACCGCGAAGCGTTCGCAGGACTCCTTCCGTTACGTCGATACCCGTCGGCCCACGCGGCGTCGATCGGCGGCTCACACCGATCCTCGTTCCGTCCGCCTCGGCGACGACGGCCCGGACGTTGGTCGCGCCGAGATCGACGCCCGCATAGTAGACCATGCTACTCTAGAGACGACCGCGACCGTACTTAACTACCCAGATTGTACTCGGCGACGAGTATCGATTTCGATACGTTCGAGGCAGACAGTGCATCCTCCCATCGTCTCGGGTGGCCGGCGACATATGTATGTCACTACGTAGCATACATATTGTATGGCCTCCGATGACTCACGCGCTGAGACGGACGCCGAGTCAGACCCGGCGACGGCGCTGTCCGAGACGGAACTCGAGGCCCTCCACGAGGTCGAATTGGGCCTCGAGTGGGCCCAGCGCGCCCAGGGCTGTCTGCTCGAGTTTCACCACGCGACTGGACACGGGATGGATCACCTCTGTCGGGCTGAAGCGCGCCTCAGAGCGGCCGGCCACGACGACCTCGCCGACGCGATTCGGGATGACCTCCTCCCCCACGGCGTCGTCGACGACGACCGCTGGTCCTACGACGTCCTCGAGCACTTCCAGGGGAGTCTGCTGGCCGAAACGCGAGCGCTCGAGCAGCGGGTCCGACGGGAGCTGGCTGACGGGAAGCGCCACGTCCGCGAGCGCAGACAGGAACGGGAGTGGAAACAGCAGGCAGAGAGCGACCACTGATACGGACTCCTGTCTGTCAGTGCCAGTGGGACTGCGACCGCCCTGCGGGCCCACCGGGACATCGGGACAGCAGGCCGTATGATACTGCTGGACAGAACTACGTGAAGCCGGTCGCACGTATGCGGCCGTCCCCATAGGTGACGGCCGCAAATTCCCGACCGGCTTCGTATTGACTTCTGTCCAGTAGTATGAGCCGAAGTCGATCATCAGCGCGCGCTGTCAGCCGATATCATCGTCGAACGGAGCCGAGACTGGCGTCTGGTGGGCTACAGAGAGCGGGCGAAAAGCGGGATCGATCCGTCCGGCAGCGTCAGGTCCGCCGCGTTACTCCATGACGTCGAGGTCGCGGAAGTAGGTGACCGGACAGGGAGCCGAGAGGATGATCTCTTGCGAGACGGAGCCGAGAACGGCTTTTTCAGCTGGGGAGCGGCGACGGCCGCCGACGACCATCCGATCGGCGTCGACGTCGACTGCCATATCGACGACTTTGGTACTGACTTCGCCGAGTGCGCCTTTGATTTCGTACTCGACGCCGGCGTCTTCGAAGCGCTCGGCGAGTTCGGGAACCGGCGCGCGCTCGGCGGCGACCTCGTCGGGATCGACATCGTCGGCGCGGGCATCGAAGCCGATATCCTCGTGGATGTCCTCGTACTCGTCTTCTGTGAACGCGTGTCCGATCACGACTTTCGCGTCGAGTGGCTCAGCGATCTCGAGCACGGTCTCGGCGAGTTCCGGCGCGCGTACTGTGTCCATCGGTCCGACTGCAAGGAGTACCGTATCGATTGCCATGTCCCCACAGTGGTTGGGCCACCTGCATAAGTATTCTCGTCGATGGAGGGGTCTAGCACTGACCGCAACCGTTTTACTGGTGTCAGTACTGGGGATGTGCCGCCCCTATCTTGACACTGGTTTGATAGCTAGTGGCCGGAAGTCGAGTCATCACTGCGGACGAAGGTGACGGGACACGGTGCCGACAGGAGCACTTGCTGTGCCGTCGAGCCGAAGACGGCTTTCCCGGTCGGCGATCGTCGCCGCCCGCCGACGACGACGCGGTCGGCATCGGTACTCGCCGCGAGGTCGACGATCGACTGACCGTGATCCCCGACGACGCCACGGATCTCGTAGTCGATGTCGTGCTCGTCGAAGATGGTTTGTAACTCGCGGATCGTCGAATGGCGTGCTGCGACCACGTCGGGATCGATCTCCTCGAGGGTGCGATCGAACTCGAGGCGCTCGAGGACTTCGTCGTACTCGCTGCTGGTGAAGACGTGGGCGAGGACAACGGTGGCGTCGGCGGGCTGTGCGACCGTGAGGACCGCCTCGGCCAGTCGCTCGCTGCGGTCTTCGTCGCCGGGACCGACCGCGAGTAACACCGTGTCTAACATGGGTAGTGAATCGATCCACAGCATCGTAAAGCCGCGGCAGGATGGCGACGGGATCGATGTCGACGGAACCCCGGACAGCCGACAGTCCAACGCCGTCACCGTTTTCCACGCCCTTGTCGAGTATCGACGCATGGACGGACCTGATCTCGACGGGAAGACGGTACTCGTGACCGGCAGTGCACGGGGCGTCGGCCGCGAACTGCTGTTGGCGACGGCCGACTGTGGCGCGGCGACGGCGGTCCACTATCACACCAGCGCCGATGCGGCCCGCGAGGTGGCCGATCAGGCCCGCGAGCGTGGCGCACCAGCGGCGATGACGGTCCAAGCCGATGTTACCGATCCCGACAGCGTCGACGGCCTCTTCGCAGCCGTCGAGGCCGACCTCGGCGACGTCGACGTGCTAGTCAACAACGTCGGTGACTTCGCGCCCGCCCGCTGGGACGACCTCGCGTTCGAGGAGTGGACCCGCGTCCTCGAGACGAACCTCACCGGCACCTATCTCTGCTCGAAGCGGGCGCTGCCCGGGATGCGCGAGACCGGAGCCGGCCGAATCGTAAACATCGGCTACGCCTCGAGCGAGCAAGGACTCGTCAGCCCGAAGAACTTCCCCTACTTCGTCGCGAAAAAGGGCGTGTTGATGTTTACGCGCATGCTCGCGGCGGACACCCAGGACGATGGGATCACGGTCAACGCCATCTCGCCGTACGTCGTCGAGAACTCAGACGAGTTCCCTGACGAGTTGCCACGCGATCGGCCCGCGAGCTTCGACGATCTGATCGCGCCGCTGTATTTCTTCCTCGATCCGGACAGTGAGTACGTCAGCGGCGAAAACATCGAAGTCGACGGTGGCTGGTTGCCTGAGAGTGTGTAAGCGATCGTTCCGCGGCGCTGTGTGCCGCGGGACGTTTTTGGTCCAGATTTTTGCGAGGAGTGGGGCTCGAGCGCAGCGAGAGCCCCCGACGACGTAAAAAGGTGGGTGTAGAACATCGAAGTCGACGACGGCTGGTTGCCCGAGAGTGTGTAAGCGATCGAACCGCGGCGCTGTGTGTCGCGGGGCGTTTTTGGTCCAGATTTTTGCGAGGAGCGGGGCTCGAGCGCAGCAAGAGCCCCGATGACGTAAAAAGGAGGCCTTGTTGAAACCCTCAATTGGTTATAGGTTACAGAAGCCAGGCAAAATCAAACGTTGCCTGTTGCCTCTTCGATAACTCAGTACAGTCAGCATGAGCAGTTGCCTGAAATCCACAACGGATCAGAAGTTAACACATATATCCGACAACCGTGTCTTCCTCCTTTATATGCAATTCTGTGACGAGTGTGGTTCGATGATGCACACGGAGGGCGACACGTGGGTGTGTCGCACCTGTGCGAACGAGGAGCCACGGGACTCGCAAGCAGAAACGGCGATGGCAACCCAGGATGGACAGCGGGACGACGGGGCACCCGCCGTGGCCGACGCGACCCAGGGCTCCACCGAAACGATGCAGGAGCCCTGTCGGGCGGATGACTGCGACAGCGACCGGGCCTACTACGAGTTGATGCCAAAGCCGGGCGGCTCCTATGAGGTTCGGCTGTTCACCTGCGTCGAGTGCGGCCACAAGTGGCGCGAGTCTTGACGGCGCATCTCGCGACCCCGCCGCTTAAATATGCACAGACCGCCACACCAGACTCTCAACTCCCACAACGTTCTTGAGGTTATTAACACCCTCTGTCACAAGAGCCTTTGTTGGGATGTTCATGCCCCCGAGTATCGGTGCGGGAATCGTTGGAACATTCTCTCTCCAGAAACGGGACCGAAGATGGGGCAGTGTTCGGATTCCTCGCTAACCCAAAATACTCAATTCACACGTGTAGTGAGCAGATGGTTCACCACTTTTTGGGTGAAGCAGCCGGAACTGTCGTGCTGCATCCATTCTCTGTATCCCGCACGCTATACCCATCAACTGATGAGGGTTTCAACCGAGCCAAAAAGTGGGTGTAAAACATCGCAGTCGACAGCGGCTGGGTGCCCGAGCACGTCGGTCGTCGAACGAATAGCGGCAAGTACCCACGTTTGGCTGCAGCGTTTTTAGCCGGCTGTCCCTAGCGCTGCTATGACGCTCCCAATCGCGATGGGTTGGCGACACCTGCTCTTTGCCAACTGGCCGGTCGATCCTGCCGTCGTTGCGGCTCAGCTTCCGGATGAACTCACCGTCGAGACCTACGACGACCGGGCGTGGCTGTCTGTCGTGCCGTATCTGAACGTCGACGTTCGCCCACGCGGGCTTCCCGCAACGATGGGTGTCGATCTTCCCGAACTCAACCTCCGGACGTACGTCAGTCGGGACGGCGAGCCTGGCGTCTACTTCTTCAGCCTCGACGCAGAGGGTCTCTTCGGCGTCATCGGGGCACGTCTCTTTCACCGACTGCCCTACTACTACGCCGACATCGAGATCGCCGGGACCGATCGGGGCATCGCGTTTACGAGCGAGCGACGCCATCCGGGCGCTTCGCCGGCGACGTTCGCGGGTACCTACGAGCCGGTCGGCGACCCGTTCGTCCCCGACTCCGGCTCGCTGGCGACGTTTCTCACGGAACACTACCGATACTACACGACGGCTCGAGACGGCACCCTTCGCTACGCCGACATCGACCACGAGCCGTGGACGCTGCGGCCGGCGACGGTCACCATCGAGACGAACACGCTGTTCGAGGCCAACGGGTTCGACCGGCCCGCCGGATCGCCGGTCTGTTACTACAGTCGTGGCGTCGACATCACGTCGTCGCGAAATCGTCGCTGGAGGTGAGCCCGGCGGCAGGAGAGCGATCGATATTCCTCAGTCGCGGCCGTCGGCTGACCTATGACAGCGACGGGAACGATCCGGGCGATCCACATCGCGCCGGAGCAGGGCGCACCGATGGAACGCGTCGAGCAAGTGACTGCAGTCGCCCGGCGAGGGCTCGAGGGCGATCGCTACTACGCCACCGAGGGGACGTTCGCCGACCGCGAGGGCAGCGACCTCACGCTCATCGAGTCCGAAGCGCTCGCGGCGGTCGAACGCGACTACGGGATCGACCTCGAGTCCGGCGTCCATCGTCGAAACCTCACGACTGCGGGGATCGCGCTCAATCATCTGGTCGGCGAGCGGTTTCGGGTCGGCGAGGTCGTCTGCGAAGGGATCGAACTCTGCGAGCCGTGTTCGTACCTCGAGCGCCATCTCGAAAAAGAGGGGATCCGCGAGGCGCTGGTTCATCGGGGTGGACTTCGGGCACGGGTTCTCGAGGACGGCGTCGTGACCGAGGGCGACAGTATCGAGCGTGTCGCCCGGCGTGGAACGGCCCGGCGCTGATACCCGTCGTCGAACCGACGGTTCCCGACGCCGGTGCGTTCCGGCCGCGGTGCTACGGAGCACGCTTGCAACCGGCGCGTCGAACGAGACGACCACACGTCGTGGCGCGCGCGAGAGAACGAGCACCGCGACGGTCACTCTTCGTCCCGCTGTCCCGTGTCTGATCGGAGAAAAGACATCGTGTTCCGAGCGACGAGAACGAGGAATCAGAAGTATTCGTCGCTACTCCGATCGGCGGAAGCAGAAACTACATTTTCGTGAGGTCGAAGAGATATACACGATGAACGAACCGGGCATCCAGTCGCTGATGGACCAGGAAACGCTCGATCGGCGCGTTCGTGACGGGGAGACACCGGAGTGGGTCGCTGATCACTGGCACTCGTTTCGCGACGGACTGCTCGGCGAGCGAAACGAGACGCCGTTCCCCTGCTTTTTCGGCGCTGAATCCGTCCAGAACGGCGAGCCGATCTACACTGCGGTCCCCTCGATGAGCGACGCGGATGCGCTCTTGGGCCTGCGCGATCGGGTCCTCGAGTATCTCGAGATCTTCGAGGATCACTCGGAGCGGGCCTCGCTGGTTACCTTCTTCAAGCCGCCCGAAGAACCGCTCTCGGAGGCGGAATATCACGAGACGCTGTGGCACATCCTCCAGACGCTGCACCTCCACGATCCCGAGCCGTGGCCCGAGGACATCCCAACTGATCCCGACGATCCTTACTGGGAGTTCTGTCTCGGCGGCGAGCCCATGTTCCCGACCTGCCGAGCCCCGTTCTACGAAAAACGCAAGAGCCGCTACTGTCCGATCGGCCTCGAGATCACGTTCCAGCCCCGCGCGCTGTTCGAGAACCTGGATGTGACGGCCGACACCGAGGCCGGCCAGCACGCTCGCGAGGTCATTCAGGATCGACTCGAGGGTTACGACGGGGTCTGTCCTCACGCCGATCTCGGCGACTGGGGTGTCGAGGGCGACCGCGAGTGGCCCCAGTACATGCTCTCGGAGGACGAGGAGCAAGCGCCGTCGACGTGTCCGATCACGGTCACCCGTACGCATCCGAAACCCGGTGCGAAGTTACCATGACCGACGATGAGGTCGAGGCCAACGGGCTCGAGAACGCCGCCCTCGTCCTGATCGACTTCCAGCAGGGCTTCGACGACCCCGTCTGGGGGGAGCGCAACAACCCCGACGCGGAAACGAACGCAGCGCGGCTGCTCGAGCACTGGCGCGAGACCGACCGGCCGATCGTCCACGTCCGCCACGACTCGACGGAACCCGACTCGCCGCTCCGGGGTGACCGGTCTGGCTTCGCGTTCAAACCCGAGACGGCCCCCATCGAGGGCGAGCCCACGATGGCGAAATCGGTCAACAGCGCGTTCATCGGGACTGACCTCGAAGACTGGCTGCGCGAGCGGGAACTCGAGACGGTCGTCATTGCTGGACTCACGACGGATCATTGCGTCTCGACGAGCACCCGGATGGCCGAGAACCTCGGGTTCGATCCCGTTATCGTTCGCGACGCGACCGCGACATTCGAGCGCTCGCTCGACGACGAAACCTTCGATGCGGAGACGGTCCACCGCACCGCGCTCGCCCAACTCGCGGGCGAGTTCGCTGAGATCGCGACGACCGCCGCGCTCCTCGAGTCCTGATCTGTCGATCGCGAGCCACCGCTATCGACCCACGGGTCGCAGTGCTCTTATGGACTTGCCCGTGGCATACCCCTGTATGCGAGTCGTCGTCGCTGGCACGTTCGGGCCGCTCCACGACGGCCACCGGTCCCTGTTCGAACACGCGCTCCGGTTCGGCGCGGACGGCGTCGTCGTCGCGCTGACCAGCGACGATCTCGCGACCGAGACGCGCCACGAACCACGACCGATCCCGCCGTTCGACGAGCGAGTGGCTGCCGTGATGGACGCGATCAGCGACCTCGACGAGTGGGATCGCGACGTCGAAATCCGGCGACTCGAGACCGAACTTGGGATCGCGGCCACCGACCCCGCGCTCGACGCGCTGGTGGTCTCCCCCGAGACGGCCCCCGAACTCGAGGACATCAACGACCAGCGGCGTGAGCGAGGCCTCGAGCCGCTGTCGGGGATCGTCGCGCCCTACGTCTACGCCGACGACGGCGAACGGATTTCCTCGACGCGGATCGTCACGGGCGAGATCGACGAACACGGACGGCTGCTCGAGTAAGGTCCCGTCGTGATCGCTGCCGGCCCCGTCTATCATACGGACTGCTGTCGTCAGTTCCGTGCAACCGCCGCTGGCCTGTGGTCCCACCGGGAACCCGGGATAGCAGCCTGTATGACACAATAGTAATGGATCGGGAGACTGTCGTTTTATATAATGAGTGACGATCGCAGACCGCTGTTGGTCGTGTTGCTGGGCAGCGCGGTGCTCGTGACGGGTGTTCTCCACCTGTCCGTTCTGCCGCGCTATCTGCCCGATGACGTGCTGTTGACCGTGCTGACGCTCGGCGCTGGCTGGGCAACGTACATGCTCGTGTTCTACGCACTCGGACGGGTGATCGCTGCGCCCGCCGGACAGGAGTTTCCCAACATGCGCGCTGCGGACCTCGGAATCGCGGTCCTGCTTGTCTCGTTGCTGCTCTTGTTGGCCTTCGACGCGGTCGGCGTCCCGCTCGAGGGACTCGTCAGTGTCTATGCCCTGCCCGCGCTCGGGATCTACGTCGGGCTCGCGCTGATCGGCTGGTCGATCGGCCGCCGAACGGAAGCGATCAACGAAATCGCACGATAGAGCCGGTCAGACACACCGCTTACGACACGTCCTCGTCGGGGTGGGCCCCCGAGTTCGCGACCAGTACCGGAATCTCGCCGAACCGAACGACGTGATCGGTGACGCTGCCCATCGCCAGCCGGTGGACGCCGCCGCGACCGCGTGTGCCCATGACGATCACGTCGGCGTCGATCTCCCGAGCGTACTCGAGCAGTTCGTCCTCCGGCGGGCCCTCGAGAACTGTGCCGGTGACTGCGAGATCCGCCGCTTCGGCGCGGTCGACGATCGCGTCGACGTGCTCCTGGGCCCGGCCGCGCATCGCGTCCTCGGCACTTGTGGCGTCACCGGGGAGCCGAAGGTCACCAAGCGGGCCGGTGTCGGCGACACAGGCAACGTGGACCGTCGCGTTGTGGACGGTCGCGAGTTCGATGCCGGTCTCGGCGGCGGCCTCGGCGTGGTCGCTGCCGTCGGTCGGAATCAGAATCGTCTCGAACACTGCCCGCCACTACGGCTAGACGCGTAAAATTCTTGCCGGAACGGGAGACTGTCGGACGGACCGGTTCGTTCGGCGCGACCGCCGAGCCTGAGAGTCGTGAGCGCTCAGATGAACGCCAGCGGCACCATAACGAGAACGCCGGCGACGATGCCGCCGGCGAGTTCCGGCTTGCCGCCGCTGGGGAGTCGCTTCCCGATATCGAGCGCCTCCGGGATGAACTCCGTGAGGACGAGGTAGATCATCGCGCCGGCGGCGAAGCCGAACCCGTAGGGAAGGAACTCGCGAGCGTAGCTGACGAAGCCAAACGCGATGACGGCCCCGAGCGGCTGGGGCAGACTCGAGAAGACGGCCCACCAGACCATCTTCCATTCGGAGACGTTCATCGACTGCAGCGGGATCGAAATCGCCGTTCCCTCCGGGATGTTGTGGATCGAAATCGCGATCGTCATGAACACCGCCAAAAGTGGCACGGTAAACCCGAGGACCTCGGCTCCGCCCTCGAGTCCGAGGTCGGCAAAGGAGACGCCGACGGCGATGCCTTCGGGGAAGCTATGGACGGTTAACACGCCGAGGATGAGCACGAGTTTCTTGAAGTCGGCTTCCTCGTACTGTCGTGGGTCGATCTCGGCGTCCATCAGGATATCGTGGGCGACGACGACCAGCGCGACGCCGGCGACCATACCGATCCCGATCTCGAGGGGCGTCCCTTCGGCCAGCCCCTCATCGATGAGCCCGAACGTCGACGCCGAGAGCATGATCCCAGAGGATACCCCCCAGAGAACCACGTTGTATCGATCGCTAATGTCGTCGAAGAAGAAAAACGGGAGCGCGCCGAGCCCGGTCGCCAACGCCGTGATGAAGCCGGCAACGAAGACGAACATGAGGTTCTCCAGCAGTGCCATCTGCCGAACGATTAGTGCCAACGTATAAATCGGCGGCGGTCGCGGCGTTCGTGTCGGGCTCGCTGAACGAATCCAGCGACGGGGCCGCGAGTGCCAGCCATTGGCTCCAGTCAACCCGTCGGCGACCGATACCATCAACAGCCAGCCGTCGAATGGATGCGTATGTCACTGTGGCGCTCACGTCGAACCGGCTACTACATCCTGCTGGTAGCCGTGACAACCGTCGTCGCCACGCTGCTCTACAACTACGGGATGGCGACGCTCGAGAACCGTCCACAACCGCTGTACCGGTCGCTCGAGGTCGTCTTCCAGACGTATACGACGACCGGCTACGGCGAGGACGCAGGGTGGGAGACACTCCAGATGAACCTGCTGGTGATCGTGCTCCAGCTCACCGGAATCGGGCTGATCCTCACCGGTGTCGATATCTTTGCCGTCCCGTGGCTCCGACGCGCGCTCGAGACGACGGCTCCGACGACTGCCCCCGACGTCGAGGACCACGTCATCATCTGTGAGTACACGCCTCGCGGCGAGGCGTTCATCGAGGAACTCGAGTCACGCGGACGGGAATACGTCGTCGTCGAACCCGACGAGGAGACGGCGACGGAACTCCACGAGAGCGATCACCGGGTCGTCCACGGCGACCCGGAGTCGACGGCGGTGCTCGAGAACGCGGGGATCGAGCGAGCGACGGCGGTCGTAGCCGATTCGGCCGACGACACGAACGCGAGTATCGTCCTCTCGGCACGGGAGGCAAATCCCGACGTGCGGATCGTGACGCTGGTCGAAGAGCAGCGTCTCGGCGAGTATCATCGGATCGCTGGCGCGGACGAGGTGCTCTCGCCCCGTCAGATGCTCGGTGAGAGTCTCGCCCATCGGGTGCCGACGGCGGTGACGACTGCGGTCGACGAGGGGGTCGAGATCGGGAACGATCTGGAACTGGTCGAGCTGTCGATCGCCGAGGGGAGCGATCTGCATGGTCGGACTGCCGGGGAGATCCAGCTCCGCGAGCAGTTCGGCGTGGACGGCATCGGTGCATGGTTCGGCGGAACGTTCGAGAGTCCGATCCCGAACGACCGGAAACTCGACACCGAGACGCGACTGCTCGTCGCGGGGGAACCCGAGCGGATCGACGAACTCCGGGCGGAAGCGACGTCGACGGTGCTGCCGTTTGCGGCCCAGTGTGCAATCATCGCTGGCTATGGCGAGTCCGGGGCGGCCGCGGGTGGGGCACTCGCGGAGACGAACACGAACGTGACCGTCCTCGACATCGGCGAGATGGAGGGGGTCGACGTGGTCGGCGACGCTCGCGACCCGACGACGGTCCGCGAGGCGGGGATCGACAACGCGTCGACGATAATCGTGACCCTCGACGACGATACGACCGCTATCTTCGCGACGCTCGTCGCGCGGGACATGAACCCGTCGGTCACGATCGTCGTTCGAGCGAACGACACGGAGAACGTCCAGAAGTTGTACCGTGCCGGTGCCGACTACGTCCAGTCGCTGGCGACGGTCAGCGGCCGGATGCTCGCTTCGACCGTGTTCGAAGACGAGGAGGTCTTGGCCGTCGACAGGCAGATCGATGTCGTGAAGCTTCCCGTCGGCCGGCTAGCGGGACAGACGCTCGTCGATGCGACTGTTCGGACCCGGACGGGCTGTACCGTCCTCGCTGTGCGTCGAGACGGCGAGACGATCACGGATTTCGACCCGGCGTCGTTCGTCTTCGACGCCGACGACGAGGTGATCCTCGCGGGAACGGACGACAGCGTTCGATCGTTCGAAGCGCAGTTTCTCGCGTGAACGCGACCGACAGCGTCGACGACCTATAGGAGAGAGCCGAGATCGAGATTCAACTGCTGTTTCGCGAACCGGGCGAGCAACGGCACGTCGTCCGTGTCGAACAAGCGCACGATAGAGCGAATATCGCCCTTGTTCGCTTGGGCCAGCGTGTCGTTGTCGAGACGCTGGAGGTCCCGCATGAGCTGGTCGTAGCGTTCGTTGGAGGCGAGATAGAGCAGTTGAGTCATCAGGAGCCGCTTGTTCGCGTTGGGCGCGACGTCACGGTGCCAGAGGGTATCGTAGACTTCGAGGTTCTCGGCGGTCGGCTCGACGCCGTCGTGTTTGAGACAGCTGTCGGCAGTGGCGGCGGCCGCGCGACCGGACTGCATGCACTTGTTGATGCCTTCGCCCCAGAGCGGATCGAGGCTCGGAACGGTGTCGCCGATCGCCATGAACCGATCGGTGTGCATCGTTCCTGGTGCCTGAATGTGGGCCGAGCCGCGGTGCTGTTTGCCCTCGAGTCGCGTGGCGTCCCGGAATCGCGGATCTGTCTCGAGCCAGTGGTCGAGGTAGTCGTCGATGGTGAAACTGCTCCGGCTGTACCGCTCGTGGCTACCGTTCTGGATGTAACAGAGACCGACCTTCGCGGTGTCTTCTCCCGTGTGGAAGATCCAGGAGTAGCCGCCGGGTGCGATTTCGTGGTCGAGTCGCAACATCATCGCGTCGTGGAGGTCCGCAAAGCCAGGGCGGTCGATATCGATCCCTTCGAACTCGTATTCGATCCCGATGGCGTGGTTCTCGCGTTCGAGATCGACGACGCCGAGTTTCTTTGCAAGTGGTGCGGCCGGTCCCGTCGCATCGATGACGATGTCGCCGTAGACCTCCTCGTCGCCGTTGTACGTGACACCGACGATTTCGCCGCCCTCCATGATCGGGGCGGTGACGCGGGCGTCGAACCGGTACTCGGCACCCTTTTCGTGGCTATCGCTGACGAGGAAGCGTTTGAAGTCCGCAAACTCGAGTACCGCCCCGGTCTGCTCGCGGACGTAATGTTCTCGCGGGGACTCGAGGACGACGCTGTCGGTATACTGCATCACCACGTCGTCGGGAATCCCGAAGGAGGCCATCATGGAGTGGAACGTCCCCGCGGTGGACTTGTTGCTCTGGCGGGGGAACTCCGATTCAGACTCGGTCTCGAGGACGACGACGTCGTACCCTCGGGCGGCGAGATCGCGGGCACATTGCGCGCCGGCGGGACCGGCACCGGCGATGACTACGTCGTAGCGGTCGTTCATGTAATCGGGACTGTGGTGGTCCCTAATGAGTTTGTCCTGTTGCGCCGACCGGCCGGCTGTGTGGCCCGTTACCGTACGATCGTCACTGGCACGGGTGCCTGTCGAGCGACCCGTTCCGCGACGCTGCCAAGTAAGACCCGAGAGAAGCCCGATCGACCGTGGCTGCCCACGACGATTAGATCGATCGCGTTTTCTGCCGCGTAGTCGACGATGGCGTCCGCCGGCTGGCCGACGGCCACTGCCGTCTCGATCGAACACCCCTCATCCGCTGCTCTGGCTTCGGCATCGGCGAGCAGTTCTGCTGCGTCCTCGCGTCTGTGCTCGAGCAGTTCCGACGGCCCGAGGTGTGCGACTTCGCCGTAGCTGCTGTTCGTCGGATCGATGGCGTGGAGAACCGTCATGTCGTCGTCAGCGTGTTCCGCACACGCGAACTCGAGTGCCGCCCACCCCGGCTCCGAGTCCTCGAGGGCGACTAGTAAGTGCATACTGATTCGTACGAGGACCAGTTACTTGAGTGTCAGCCATTCGCATTCGATCCGCAGCGACTCGAGTCGGCCGTCGGGACGGCGGTCGCGATCGACCGGAGCCACGCCTCGCGGTCGTCTGCTTCGACGGCCGCGGAGGCCGCTCCCGTCGCGTCGACGCCACAGTCGAACGCGCGGGTGACGTCTTCGGCGGTCCGGACACCACCGCCGACGAACGTCCGCGTCTCGGGGGCCTCGTCGGCAACCGCTTCGACGAACGCCGCGATGCGCTCGGGATGTGTTCGGACCATCCCCTCCTCGGTGGCGATATCGGCCGGTCGCTCGAAGAGCAGCCAATCCGGGCCGGCAGCCAGCGCCATCCGGGTCGTCGACAGACTCTCGACGGCGACGATCGACTCGAGGCCAAGCTCGGCACACCGGTCGACGGCCCGATCGACGGCAGTCAGCGCCGCTTCGCGTTCGGGATGGGAAACAAAGACTGCGTCGGCACCGGCGTTTGCGACCGCCTCGAGAGTGACGTCGCTCATCCCGCTTTCGGCTCGTGGGACGCCTGCCTGTGCGACGATCGGCAGGGCCGTCCGCTCGGCGACGAGTCGGAGGTCGGGCAACTGCGGGGCGACGGCGAAGCGACTGCCAGTTTCGTCGCGGACCCGCTCGATCGTCTCCGCGAACGCAAGCGCGTCGTCGCCGCTCGTCCCCGCGTAGGTCTTGTAGTTGACGAGGAAAACGGGGTCTGCGAGCCCCATCCGTCTATTCGGAGTAGCCTTCTTGCAGGAACGCACCTTCGGTCTCGTACATCGCGACGAGTTCCTCGACGAGTTCTTCGGGTGTCTCACCCTCCTCACAGTGGCTTTCGAGTCGATCCATCAGGTCGTCGCTGATCTCGAGTGTCTGTGTCATGGATTATCGGCCGCGGTGTACCCGCGTCGGTCAACGTATCGGTGTCCGGCGTCAAATAGACAGGGGCCACGCACATGAGCCGTTTGCGGGTGGCACGTGCACGCGGTTGGCTACTCGAGCGAGCCGTCCTCGAACGACTGTTTGCGCCAGGTCGTCCAGTCGTAGAGCCGCTCGAGTTCGCCGCCTTGCTGGCGGATCGCGACGGCGGTGGTAAAGAGGAACGCGGCGACGAGCGTCGTCCCGACGAGCCAGACGGCATCGGCGAGTGCCTCGTAGCCGGGCAGGACGTTCGTCAGCAGGTCGACGAACACGACGGCGGTGACACAGACGATCGCCGGCAGCAGGTGGCGGGTCAGCGCGGCGAAGGTCGTCCCCTCGTGGACGCGGACGGCGCGAACGCCGTAGAGGACTGCCCACGCGGAGGTGACGACCCAGCCGACCGCGACGACCAGCCGCGTCGCGGCGATCTCGACGAAGAACGCGCCCCACCAGGCAGCAACGAAGCTGCCGATGACCACGTAGTCCGCCCACGCAGGCAGTAACGGGGAGCGATCGCCCGCAGTCGGCTGATCGTAGTACATCGCGCGGATCGAGAGCGCGAGAAAGAGAATGAAAAAGAGGATCGCGCCGTCGACGAACCGACCGATCCAGGCTGGCTCGAGCAGTATCGAGGCGACGCCGGCGACGGCGTAGACGATCGCTGCGCCGATCCCGGCCAGCAGGTACCACTGCTCGGTGGTCGCCTCGACCGCGAGGACCTCGCGGATGTAGATGATCGCGTAGTAGAGCAGGATGACTGCCGCGACGCCCATCGCAAGATACGCGAACAGCCGCCCGATCGCGACCGTCGTGGCCGGATCACTGGCATCGAACGTGATCGACGAACTCGGAGCGAGCACCATAGGTGGAGCGTGGCCGCCGGGCCGGGATAAGTATACACCCCTGTTGCAGCCGGTCGGGAAGTCCGCTTACTCGGTCTCCGTCGATGCAGCCGCCGCCTCGAGCAGTGTCTGGCGCTCGTCGAAGTACGCCGGCGCGTCGGCGTCGGCCTCGAACTCGATGACGCGAGTCAACGCCGCCTGTCCGTCTTCTGCCTCCGCCGCGAGGTCTTCTGCGAGATCGGTGTAGTCGGCGGCTAGCTCCTGAAAGGCCTGCATCCGGGCCTGTTTCGCCTCGACGAGGAGTTGCTTCTCCTCGAGTGTTTCCTGTCGCTCCTCGATCGCCGCGACATCGCTCTCGCTTGTGGCCGGGAGCTCCGCAGTCGAGGGGGTTTCGGTCCCAGGTACCTCGTCGGGCAGTGCCTCGAGGCGTGATCGGAGCTCGGCCATCTCCTGGTCGATTTCATCTAAGAGCTCGTCGGCCTCTGCGCCCATCTGCTCGACGCGGCCAGAGAGCAAGCCGGCCTGTGTCCGGCAGTACTCGACGATCTCGTCGACCGTGAATGTTCCCGCGGCGTCGTCGCTCATAGAGTCCCCTTGGGACTGCCGGCCGAAGTCACTTTGGTCCGGCCGCGAGTGGCTGGTCACGGACTGTTGTCCGGCAGTATTAGGAATGGGCACGCACGAGATGTCCCCATGATCCGTCGTCATGCGCTTGCAGCAGCGATCGCTCTCCTGGCGTTCGCTCCCATGCCGGCCGCCGCACAACGGGGTTTCAGAGACACCCTCGCGAATCCCACGACCCCCGAGGAGATAGCGCTCGCGTTCGGCATCTACGTCGCCGTCACGCTCGTCATCGGCGCGCTCGTCCTGAGCATCGACCGCTCGTACGTGCGGTCGATCGAAGCGCGGCTCAGCGATGACCCGGTGAGTGTGGGCGTGATCGGACTGGGCGTGCTCGTCGGTGGGTTCGTCGTGTTCGCCGCTCTGGGAGCCGTTGTGGCGCTGCTCGTCGACGCTGG
This sequence comes from Natrinema hispanicum, assembly GCF_004217335.1. Taxonomy (GTDB): domain Archaea; phylum Halobacteriota; class Halobacteria; order Halobacteriales; family Natrialbaceae; genus Natrinema; species Natrinema hispanicum. The sequence continues at coordinate 267,320 of NZ_SHMP01000003.1, read as the reverse complement.
CGCGCCTGCTGCCCTCGAGGTTGTACCGACGTTCGTGGGGATCGGTATCTCGGTCGGACTGACCGTCATCAACACGATCGGGATGATCGTAGCCGGGTTGGTCGTGCTCCGTCGACTCCGTGACGAGCCGGAGCCGAGCCCGTGGCTCGCGCTCGTCGTCGGGGCACTCGTCGTCCAGGTTTTGTATCTGGTGCCGTTGCTCAATCTCGCTGTCGCCATCTTCGTCGTCGCCCTCGCAACCGGCGCGATCGTCGGGCAGTGGTGGCAGGGACGAACCGCCGACCCCTCTGAGTCGGAGTCACACGAGCAGATATTAGACAGCTAAATCCGAGCGCTAGTTGCCAACACGGACCACGGTATTTGCCTTTCAGACTCGTTAAGTCCGTCCGGCCACTGATTCGGATACAATGAATCTGGACCCGTATCGACACGAGAGACAGTCTACGATCGTGAGCGAACGATGAGCAAGGACACCATCGACGTTCGCGGGGCGGAGGAACACAACCTCAAGGACATCGACGTGACGATCCCACGCGAGGAGTTCACTGTCGTCACCGGCCTCTCTGGGTCGGGCAAATCCTCGCTGGCGTTCGAGACGGTCTATGCCGAAGGCCAGCGCCGATACATCGAGAGCCTCTCGGCGTATGCACGGAACTTCCTCGGCCAGATGGACAAACCCCAGGTCGAGACCGTTGAGGGCCTCTCGCCGGCGATTTCGATCGATCAAAAGAACGCCGCGAACAACCCCCGATCGACGGTCGGGACGGTCACCGAACTACACGACTACCTGCGCTTGCTCTACGCTCGCGTCGGCACGCCCCACTGTCCGGAGTGTGGCCGCGAGGTCGGCGAGCAGAGCGCCCAGAACATGGTCGAGCGCATCCTCGAGCTGCCCGAAGGGACCAAAGCCAAACTCGCGGCACCCGTCGTCCGCGACCAGAAGGGAGCTTTCGAGGATCTCTTCGCGGAACTCGTCTCGGAGGGGTATGCCCGCGTCGAAATCGACGGCGAGGAACACGATCTGACGCTCGAGGACCCCGATCTGGACGAGAACTTCGATCACACGATCGACGTGATCGTCGACCGCGTGAAAGTCTCGGTCGAGGATCGCCCGCGGATCATCGACAGCGTCGAGACGGCGCTCGACGAGGCCGAGGGCGTCCTGAAGGTCATTCTCCCGGACACCTCCGAGGAAGTCGCCGAGGATCTCGGCGCAGAAGCCCGCCGAACCGGTGCGCTCGGTGACGAGACCGAAGAAGACGACCGCTTCGTCGTCGAGTTCTCGAAGGATCTCGCGTGTACCCACTGCGGGATCGACGTGCCCGAGATCGAGACCCGCTCGTTCTCCTTTAATTCGCCCCACGGTGCCTGTCCCGAGTGTGAGGGCCTCGGCGAGACCAAGGAGGTCGACGAGGACCTCGTCATCCAAGACGAGTCCAAGCCCCTGAAACACGTCTTCGAGCCCTGGAGCTACAACCGGTCGTACTATCGGACCCGACTCGACGCCGTCGCCGCACACTTCGACGTTTCGCTCGAGACGCCCTTCGAGGAACTCGACGAAGACATCCAGCAGGCGTTTCTCTACGGCACCGACGAGCAGGTACTGTTCAAGCGACAGACGAAAAACGGCACCCGCCGGAAGAAAAAGCGCTTCGAGGGCGTTATTCCCAACTTGGAGCGGCGGTACATCGAGACCGATTCGGACTCGACGCGCGAACACATCGAGGACTACATGTCGGTCACGGAGTGTCCGGCCTGTGACGGCACGCGCCTGAAACCCGCCTCGCGTGCGGTGCTGGTCGACGACACGTCGATCACGGAGATCAATTCGATGAGCATCGGCGACGCCTTGGCGCACTTCGAAGCGATGGAAGCCGACCTCACCGAGCGCCAGAAGGTGATCGCCGAGGAGATCTTGAAGGAAATCCGCGCGCGACTCGGCTTCATGACCGAGGTCGGCCTCGAGTATCTCACGCTCGATCGCGAGGCTTCGACGCTCTCGGGCGGCGAGAGCCAGCGCATCCGGCTTGCGACCCAGATCGGTTCCGGACTGGTCGGCGTCCTCTATGTGCTCGACGAGCCCTCGATCGGGCTCCACCAGCGTGACAACGACCGGCTGCTCGATACGCTCTGTGAGCTGCGCGACCTCGGGAATACCCTGCTGGTCGTCGAACACGACGAGGAGACGATGCGCCGCGCGGACAACGTCATCGACATGGGGCCCGGCCCCGGCAAGCGCGGCGGCGAGGTCGTCGCCAACGGCCCCGTCGAGGAGGTCAAGGCAACCGAAGCGTCGATCACCGGTGACTACCTCTCCGGGCGCAAGCAGATCCCCGTCCCTGACGAACGGCGCAATCCTGACGGATCGTTGACCATCCGTGGTGCACGCCAGCACAACCTGGACGATCTCGACGTCGACATCCCGCTTGGCTGCTTTACGGCGATCACCGGGGTGTCGGGTTCGGGCAAGTCCACGCTCATGCACGAGGTGCTCTACAAGGGCCTCGCTCGCGAAATGAACGATAACACGAGCGTGATCCCGGGCGACCACGACGCCCTCGAGGGGCTCGCGGAGATCGAAACCGTCCGGCTGATCGATCAGTCGCCGATCGGCCGCACGCCCCGGTCGAACCCCGCAACCTACACCAACGTCTTCGACTACGTCCGCGAACTGTTCGCCGAGACCAAACTCGCGAAACAGCGCGGCTACGAGAAGGGGCGCTTCTCGTTTAACGTCAAGGGCGGTCGCTGTGAGGAGTGCGGTGGCCAGGGCACCGTCAAGATCGACATGAACTTCCTGTCGGACGTGTACGTCCCCTGCGAGGAGTGTGACGGCGCTCGCTACAACGACGCCACGCTCGATGTCACCTACAAGGGCAAGACCATCGCCGACGTCCTCGAGATGTCGGTCGAAGAGGCCTACGACTTCTTCGAGTCCTCGAGCCAGATCCGCCGCCGGCTTCAGTTGCTGAAAGACGTCGGACTCGATTACATGAAACTCGGCCAGCCCTCGACGACGCTCTCGGGCGGCGAGGCCCAGCGGATCAAACTCGCCGAGGAACTGGGGAAGAAAGACTCCGGCGAGACGCTGTACCTGCTCGACGAGCCCACCACAGGACTGCACTCGGCCGACGAACGCAAACTCATCGATGTCCTCCATCGGCTGACCGACAACGGCAACACCATCGTCGTCATCGAACACGAACTCGACCTCGTGAAAAACGCCGACCACATCATCGACCTCGGCCCCGAAGGTGGCGAGCACGGCGGCAAGATCGTTGCCACCGGCACGCCGGAGGATGTCGCACGCCGCGAGGACTCTCATACCGGCCGCTATCTTCGGGATCTCCTGCCGAAGGTCGATCTCGAGGGACCACGCGGTGAGCGTGTCGACCCCGTGACGGCACCGATGGACGACGATTGATCGGGTGACCGTATCAGAACGGCTAACTGCAAACCCGACCAACCCGCTGGCAGATGACCGGACTCAAGACCGTCGTTCGCCGTGGCTTCGCCGGCGGCGGGGTCGCGACGCTGCTGCTGGCTGCTCTCTTTGCCGTCGGTGGCGGAACGGAGCCGACGACACTGCTGTTGGCTGGCTGGCTTGCTGTCGTCGGCCTGTCGTTGCTGCTGGCCGGCCGCCGGGAGCACCTCACTGTCGGCGGTCGAACCTTCGGCTGGCCCCGCGTTGCCGCGATCGGTATCAGTGTCCTCGCGGTCGGCTCGAGTGCGTTCGGGCTCTCGAGACTGGGTCAGTTCGCAGTCGGGAGCACGATGTGGCTGCTCACCGGCCTCGTGACGCTGTTCGTGCTTGGCTATCTCGCCTGGTTTGCCCTCGAGTGCTGGCGCGGTGGCTGGCACCTCGACGATGCGATGTTCGCCGTCGAGTGAGGCCGTGATGCTTGGTGGGAGTCACTCGAGTTTTCGGGCCACGCAATCGGCAGTACAGCCAAGGCTGTTGCCGGTCAACCACTACGTATGGCAGATGATGACACCCACGACGAAGAGCCGACGCCGATCGAGGAAAAACGGACGGATTCGTTCGATCTCGAGTTGTCCGAACGCGTCGAGATCGGTGTGACACGGGGTGAAACCGACCTCGAGATCGGCCCGCCGCGTGACTATCCCGATCGGGCCGACATCTCGGTTCGGCCGGAGTCGGAGACGGACCACCGCGTGATCGTCAGCATCGATGCGATGGTCGGCGATCACGGGACGGGACACGCCGATATCGCGTTGACGCCAGCAGAGGCCCGCATGCTTCGGGAGTACCTCGACGAAACAGTGCGCTGGATGACCGAAGATGACGACGACGCCGGCCGCTGACTAACGCGGCGCGCAGGATAGATGCCCCGTCACCCAAAACGGCGTGGCGATCCGATTGCGCGTGCTTATTCCGCGGGGCTTGGCGATTGCACGTGCGAGATGTAGCCTGCCAGATCCGAGGTCGTGATCATCCCGATCACGCCCTCGTCCTCGTCGACAACCGGAGTGTGGTGAAAGCCGTGTTCGATCATGGCGTCCGCCACGTCGCGGATGCTCTCCTGGGCCGTGGTCGTGACGACGGCTGTCGTCATGTACTTCGAGACCGGCGTCTGATCTTTCGGCTTCTGTTCGGCGACGATCTCGACGAAGTCCGTCGTCGTCAGGATGCCCTCGAGGTGGTTCTCATCGTCGACGACCATGACCGACCCGATTCCGTTCTCGAGCATCTCCTGTGCGGCGTCTTCGACGAGCGTGTCCGGCGTGACCGTGTGTATCGACGTGGACATCACCCTGGCGACGAAAATGTCTTCCATACTGACCGATACACGCTCCCTCATTATAATGATTGTTGGTGAGTGTCATTCTCGAAGACGGATATGGACGTCTCGGGTCGCTGTCGAACTGCTCGAGGCGAAATCGACAGCGTCTTTCTGTGGCGGCGCTCGAGCCTGCTCGAATCGACTGCCCGCGCCTCTGGTCGGGTGTGAAAATAAGTGTCCAGTCGACGAGATGACCGTATGGACGTCAGCCGCGGAGTCATCGAACGGCTGGTGGAAAACGATGTCGACACCGTCTTCGGCGTACCTGGCACACAGACGCTGCCGTTGAACGAGGCCATCGAGACGCGAGACGACATCCGGTTCGTCATGGCCCGCCACGAGACTGCCGTCTCCCATCAGGCGTGGGGATACGCAGAAACCAGTGGCAGGCTCGCGGCGACGGCTGTCGTGCCCGGCCCGGGCGACATGAACGCCATGAACGGGCTGAAGAACGCGTTCAACGACTGCACCCCGATACTCCACCTCGCAGTCGAAACCGAACCCGAGATCCGCGGCGGCGACGGCATCCACGAAACGCCACCCGATACCTACGACACCGTCGTCAAGGACAACGTCCTCGTCGAGCACCCCGAGAGCACGGCCGTCGTCCTCGAGGAGGCCATCGCGACCGCCGAGACGCCACCCAAGGGGCCGGTCAGAGTCGGCATCCCGAAGAATTTCTTGACGATGGATGTCTCCCTTGCGACGCCGGCGACGTACAGCTGCGAGTCCGTCGCAGGCGTTGCCGACGCCGATATCACGGCCGCCGCCGAGGTTCTGGCTGCCGCCGAACAGCCAGTGATCGTCGCCGGTGGCGGTGTCCGCGCCGCCGGCGCGAGCGACGAACTGCGCCGCATCGCCGACCGACTCGGTGCGCCCGTCGTCACCACCTACAAAGGCAAAGGGGTGCTTCCGGACGGTCCCGACGGTTACGTCGCCGGAACGCTCGCCGGCAGTGCCGCTCCCGAGTTGCTCGCGTGCCTCGCGGACGCCGACGCAGCGCTGGCCGTCGGCACCGATTTCGACGCGGTTGCCACCCGCGCCTGGTCGGTCGACGTTCCCGACTCGCTGATCCACGTCACACTCGAGCCCGACGACCTTGGAACCGGCTACGAGCCGACCGTCGGGATCGTCGCCGACGCCGCCGTTGCGCTGTCGGCCCTCGAATCAGCCCTCGACGACCGCACGGTCGCGGCCGGTGACGATGCCGTCGAGCGCGCAAGCGAAGTTCGGCAGGCGACCAGCGATCGGGTCGCTGACCTGCGACTGTCGTCACCGCCGCTTCCCTCAGTCAGCGCGCTCGAGGCTGTTCGGGAGGCGATCCCGCAAGAGACGATCGTCACGGTCGACGCCGGCGGCTTTCGCGTCTGGGGACTCAACGTCTTCGAGGCGGCGGGCCCACGCTCGTACGTCAATCCGGGTTCGTGGGCGACGATGGGGACCGGCCTGCCGTCGGGCATCGGCGCGCAGTTCGCCAATCCCGACGACGACGTGGTCGTACTCACCGGCGACGGCGGGCTCATGATGTGCGTCCACGAACTCCATACGGCCGTCGCTGAGGATGTGCCCCTAACCGTCGTCGTCTTCGTCAACGAGGACTACGCGATTATCAGCGACGATGCCGACCGGAACTACGGCCTCGAAGCAGGTGAATACGGCTGGCCGGGCGAACCGATCGATTTCGTGGCGCTCGCCGAAAGCCTCGGGCTGCGCGCTGCACGTGCGGCAACGCCCGCCGAGATTCAGTCGCGTCTCGCAGCCGCGATCGATGCCGACGATCCGGTGGTGCTCGCGGTGCCGACGGACCCATCCGAGCCACAGGCGAGCGACTGGATGGGCGACTATAGTAACAACTGAAACGATTTACACACCGATCGCATAGCAGTCGTGCGATCGGGTGTGCATTGACTTTCAGTGGCTACTATAGCACCAGTACTCGAGTGTGCCTACATTTAAATAGGAAATCGGTCATACTCGGTGACGTACGATCGATGACGACGCCGCCCACGCTCGAGGGACCCTGCAAGCTCCTCCCCGCGCCCGCACCTGGGAGCGACGTCTTCGCGGCCGTCGCTTCGGAGTACGCTGCGCTCGCCGACGAGTATGGCCCACGCAACGTGTTAGTCTTGAAACGGCACCCAACGGGTCTCGAGTCGCTGACCGAGGCGCTGGCCGACGCCGATCTCGCGCGGGCCGACGGGGGGCCTCGCTCGCCTCGCGTCGAGTCGCTCCCGGAACACGCCTCGAAGACCATCGAGGAGTACGATCCGACACTGGACCGCCTCGAGTACGAGGAACGGATCGAACTCATTTCGCTGGTAATCGACGGCGCGAACCGTGCGATTCCGGACTATCTCGAGCGGGCGGCCGCCCACGAGAGCTTTACGCGCGACGTGGGGCAACTGCTGCTCGCGGCGACCCGTCAACGGCTCCGCCGCGACGACCTCGACGATCCCCACGACTGCCTGGCCTTTCTGTACGCGATGAACGACCGCTTCCACGCGGAACTCGACGATCGGGGCTACGTCGAGCGGGCTGACGTGATCCCGCAGGCAGTCGACTTACTCGAGGCCGACGCCGACGGCCTTCGGACGCGCGTGACCGCCTCCTTCGACGCCGTCCTCGCCGTCGAGTTCGAGGAATATCGCCGGCTCGACCGCCGGTATCTCGCTGCGCTCACGCGCGACGCCGAACTGGTCTGTCTCGGCGAACGCCACGCCAGCGTCGAGCGGACGCGCGTCGAACCCGGTTCGGTCGACGCGCTCGCAGCTGACGCGGGGCTTACAGTCGAGTCGCTCGAACTCGAGACAGTACGCACAACGGACGCTAGGCCGCCACACCAGTCGATCGTGCGGTTTCTAGCGACCGGCGAGTCCCCGGAGCAACCCCCTGACGCCGATTCGATGGGACGCGCACGACGCATCCGCACCGGAACTGCCCGCGAACAGGTTCGGGCGGTTGCCACCGAGATTCAGTCGCTGCGCGACCGCCATGGCTGGTCCTACGACGCGTTCGCCGTCGCCGCCCCGCGGATCGAACGCGTTCCCGAGATCAGACGGCGACTCCGTGACGCGGGCGTCCCGACCGCCACGATCGGGACCCCGTCGCTGGCCGAAGATCCCGCTGTAAACGAACTCTACGCCGTCGTCACGTGCCAGTGCGAACGGGACCGTGACGAAGACTCCCTCGAGCGACTCGCGTCTGCCACGACGCAGGGAGCGAGCGATCCGCGAGCCGCGTCGATCGACCGCCTTCGGGCTCGCGTTCCCGACTTTTCACCTGCCTTGCTCGCGGACACCGCCGGCGCGAGCGTCCGGCGCTCGCTCGAGCGTTGGATCCACCGGACCGACCTGAAAGGCCGGATCGCCCGCGAGGAGGAATGGGTCGACGCCCGCGAGCAGTACCAGGGCATCCGTCGGGTACTCGAGATCGCCGACTTCGTCGAGGAGACCGACCTCGTCGGGCCGGACTGGCAGGGACTACGCCGGATGCTTCGGCGGACGATCCGGTACGACGCACCCTACGTCCACGCAGTCGAGACGCGGCCACCGACCGGTGGCGTCACCGTCTGTGCCATCGATGACCTGAAATACGACTCGCGGAACGCCGTGTTCCTGCTCGATCTGATCGACGAGACCTATCCTGGCGAGCAGTTTCTCACGCAACTGTTCCCGCAGGCGTGGCTTCGGCAGATGGCTGCCTATCCGGCTGTCACCGATCCCTCCCTCGAGGCGATCACCGACACCTTCGCGACAGTCGACACCGCCGATGTCGGCGATCCCTTCGAGACGTACCATGCCCAGCGCTCCCGCCGCCAGCTTGCACTCGGGGCCCGCGCTGCCGAGCGGGCCCTCTACTGTTGTTCCTACGAACGCGGTGCCGGTGGCCTGCGCCGGAGCTACGACGAATCCCGCTATCTGCAACTGATCGACGCAACGCCCGGACTCACGCTCGCGGACGTCGACTCGAGCGCTGGTGTGGCGATCCACGGTGAGACGAACGCCCTCGAGGCACTGCTCGCCCAGCCACGGGGCGAACTCGAGCGGGTGCTCCGGAAGGCCAGTACCGGCGGCGAGGCCGACCTCGGCGAGACAGAAGCGCTGTTCGAGGAGATTGCAGTCGTCCTCGAGGAGGGTGATGTCGACGCCGCCCTCGCTGATGCGGTCCGGTCGCAGTTCGAGTTCGCCGCAGGTGAGGTGGTCCGCGATGACTGACGCGGCGACCCAAGGCGATTCGCTCACTGTCGACGGTCTCCGAACGTATCTCCACTGTCCGCGGCGGTACGAGTTCGCCCACCGCCACGGGCTCGAGATGGGCGACGATGACACGGTCGCCGACCGGATCGCGCTCCTCAGAGCCGCGATCTGTGATGGGCTCCGAAGTGGGGAGACAGACCCTGACGCACTCGAGCAGGTCGCCCGTGACCGGCTTGCGACGCGCTGGGACGAGTACGACGAGCGCTTTCACTCCGTCGCCCAGCGCCGCCACGAACGGCGGGTCCTTGAGGCGACGCTCGCTGCCTACGTCGCGCAGGTTGGAACGGACCACGCCGCGGGGATCACACGGCTCGACGCCGCGGCGGCTCGCGGCGAACTGATCGGGCCTGAATTACCGCTCTCGAGGACGCTTTCGGTTCCGGAACCGAACGCTGCAGACGACGCGGACGCGGTGACGATCGATGCGACGGTCGACTACGTCGCCGGCGACGGCTCGTCGCTCGTCGGCGTCCGGTTCGTCCCAACGCTTGCGTCGCTTGGCTGGCTCCGCTATCGGTCCGACTGGGAGGGCGACGTCGCCGATCGCTTTACCGACCACTTCGACGACGAGTCGGACGTGTTCGAGCCCGGTCCCGTCGGTGCGCTCCTCGAGACCGCCGTCGTCCTCGACGGCCTTCGCGGGCTTCGTGATCGGCTCGGACTCGAGGATCGGACCTGTCGATACCTCCAGATTCCGCTTGCCGACAGGTCGGGGCTGACGGTCAACTGGGTCCGGGACGCGGTCGAGACGAGCCTCGAGGTCGCCGATCTGACCGAGGTCTACGTCGACCACCACACGTTCGGCATGACGCACGAGCATCGAAACGAGACAGTCGATAGCCAGCTGGCGGCGGTCGTTGCGGACCTGTGTTCGGGATCGTTCGATCCAGCCGATAGCTGGGATCGGATCGCAGAGCACGCCTGTCCCGACTGTGAGTATACGGTCTGCTGTCAGGACCACATCGCAACGGAGGTACGCTTCGATGGCTGAGAGACCGCGCCGAACCGACCGCGAGCACGATACGCTCGCACCCGTCGACGAGATCGAGCCGAAGGGCAACCAGAAAGCGGTCATCGAGAGTCACACGGCCTGTACGTCCGTCGACGCCGGTGCGGGCACCGGGAAGACGACGACGATGCTCGTTCGGCTCGAGCGCGCCATCGAGCGGGGTGACGTCGAGCCCGACGACGTGCTCGTGTTGACCTTCGCGAACGAAGCCGCCGCGAGCATCCGCGCAGCGGTCGCCGAACGGCTCGACCCCGACGCAGCGGCGGCGATCGACGTCTACACCTACCACTCGTTCTGTTATCGGCTCGTCCGAGAGTACGCCTACTATCTGGGCTACTCGCCCGAGTTCGAGGTCGTTACCGAGCGCAAACGCCGACGGCTCGTCGGCCGCCTGCTTGCGGACAACGACTACGGCTTCGCGACCGCGTCGAAACACGACGGTTCACCGGCCGATCTTACGGCTGCGGTCGACCAGTTCATCGGGACGATGAGTCAGGAGAACGTCACGCCCGATGAGCTACAGGCGGCGCTGCCGCCGGTGCGGACCCTCGAGCTCTGTCACGAGTTCGTCCTCTGGCTCGAGCGACGCGCCGACGAGACCCTGTCGTTCGACAACGAAGCGCTGCGGTATTTCAACCGGGAGGAACACGTCGAACAGGCCCGCGAGTCGCTGATCGACTACGGGAAACTCGTCTCGTACTGTCGCGAGAAGATCGCGGAAGCGCCGGCGGCCTTCCGCGAGGCCGAGCTGGTTCGTGACGTCGATCGGTATCTCCGGGTGCTCCAGCAGTGCGTGACGAACGCGATCGAGACGCTCTCGCTCGACGACCCCACCACGAAACACCTTCCGCGGGCGTTGTTCGGCAACCAGATCTGGGGGACAGCGACCAGCCGAATCGAACAGACGCCCTTCGGGCGGCTGAAACACTACGTCGAGTTCCTTCGGCTGGCGCGTCACTATACCGATGTCTATGCGGACTACCACGACGCTCTCGACGCAGCGGACGCGCTCGATTTCGACGAACTCGTTCGGACGGCGACCTGCCTGCTCGATGATGATGCGATCACAGACGAAATCACGGACCAGTGGACGCAGGTCTACTGCGACGAGTTTCAGGATACCGACGAAACTCAGTTCTCGCTGCTCACTGCACTCACCGACGGCCCCGATCGGCCGGACCTGCTCGCGATCGGTGACAAAGACCAGGCGATCTACGGCTGGCGCGGCACCGACCGCGAGGGACTCGATCGGCTGGCTGACGCTTACGACGACCACGAGGCGATCGAACTCGAGCGTAACTTCCGCTCGCGACAGGAGATACTCGATCTGACGAACGCCTGTGACTACGGGCCGCAGTCCTCGAAGACGCTGCGCGAGGACGGCCGAACGCGAGGCACCTACGCTGAAGCCGATCCGCCGGACCGCGTCGTCAAGGTCGAAAGCGACGCGATCCCAGGATCGACGGCTGCGGGGGTCGCGACGACGGTCTCACGGCTACTCAACGGTGCGGCCGCGAACGTCCCACAGCGCGAACTGGGCGATATCGCGGTTATCGTCCGGACGAATCGCCACGCACAGGCGATCGCGGACGCTCTCGGTGACCAACAGCTCCCCTACGAAATCTCCGGCTCGCCCCGTGGCGACGTTTCGCCCGGACTGCAAACGGTGCTGTCGTATCTCCGGGTCCTCGTCGACCCGGCTGCCGATGCCCACCTCCGGCGCGTGTTGCTCGCCCGCTACCGGTTCACGGAAGACGATCTTGCGACGCTGCACGGACAGCCGGGATCGCTGCACGACGCCGTGATGGCCATCGACGCCGAGCGGCTCACCCAGCCTGATCGGCTCGAGCGGGTTCGCGATCATCTCGAGCGACTCGAGCGATTTCGGGACGTCTACCCGCTGGCTGGCTTTCTGCGCCGGTTCCGGGACCTGACCCGAATCGAGTGGTTCTGTACGAGCGAGGAGCGAGCCGAGTTCGATCGCATCGAGCGGTTCGTCGAGGCCTACGACACCGACGGGGTCATCCAGTCGCTATCGACCGAATTCGTCGACGCGCTTGCCGAGACGCTTCAGGGCGGCGACAGCGACCGAACCCGCGGAACGCAATCCGCCGACAGCGTCGACGTGATGACGGTCCATCAGGCCAAGGGGCTCGAGTTCGATACGGTCTTGATTCCGTATCTCTCGGACGAGGAGTGGTGTGTCGATGGCGATTACGTCGAGCGAGCCCGCCACCGGCTGCTGGCCGCCGCGCTCGATGACGACGTTGACTCCCCGCTCTGTGCGGATCTGGCCGCCGAGACGGTCGGTGAGGAGTGGCGGGTGCTTCACGTCGCGCTCACGCGCGCCGAGAACCATCTGTTCCTGTTCGGCTCGGAATATGCCTACGACGGCGACGAGACCGAACTCGCGGTGTCGACTGCCGACGCCTGTCTGGCCGACGACATCGAGTGGTCGGTAGCCGGTCGGCGGATGGATCTGTGGTCGTCGCTGACCGAGAGCTTCGAGCGGGTGCGGGAAATCTACCCCGAGACGGTCGTCGATCGAACCGACGAAATCGCCGCCTCGGCCAGTGAGAGTCCGGGGACGATCACCTACTATGCTGACTACGGCGACCGGCCGGTCGAACCCCTCGAGACGCGCGAGGCGATCGAGACCGTCCACCGGCTGGGACGATTGCTCCGGGACGGCCAGTTGTTGCCGGCGGCCGACGCGGCGAGCGACGGTCGGCTCGTGGACGGCCGCGACAGTGATGGCCCGGGGGGCGAGATCCGGGTTCCGGGCAGCCGGCAGCTCTCTGCGTTGACGACCGAGACCGTCCGCTTCCCGGTCGAGACGCTCGCGTCCACGACGGAGCTCCCGGTCGCGATGCGCCACAGCTACTCCGCGATAGACACCCACGAGACCTGTCCGCGGAAACACTACCTGGATCACGTCGTTCGGGCGATCGACGACCCACATCCCGCATCGGCGGCCGGCGGCGAAGCGACCGAGAACGGCGGACCGGTCCCAGCGACCGACGACCCGGCGTCACGAATCGTCGGCACCGTCTTCCACGACGTCGCCGAAGAGGCCTTCCACCGCGAGTACCACACCCGCGAGGCGTGGCGCGAGGCCGCGGTTCGACAACTCACCGCGCGCGATTTGCTCGCCCACTGCGAGGCCGTCCTCGCCTGTATCGACCGCTACTTCGAAGCGAGCGCACCCGACATCGATCGCCCGGTCGCCGACTGGGAGCCACTGGCTGCTGAGCTTCCCTTCTCGCTCGAGGACGTCGTTGGCGTGACGGGGGACGTGGTCGGGTACGTCGACTCGATCCGGCGGATACCTGACGGTGGGCTGGCGGTCCTCGACTACAAGGCGACCACAGAACGGATCGCGCCCGACGACGCCGTCCAGCTCGCGCTCTACCTGCGTGCCTGTGCGGACCGGTTCGACGACCCGATCTCGGCAGCCGGCTACGTCTACGTCGGTGACGTCGACGGCCCTCGTGTCGACCTGTTCGAGCGTGACGCGCTCCCGTCGTGGGACGCGGTCCGCGAGACGCTCGCGGCAGTCGACGAGCCGTCGTTTCACGAGACGACACCGGGCGAGCACTGCCGGGGCTGTCCGCATCGGTCGCTTGGCTGCGGGCCGGACGAGCACGCTCCCGGTCGTGAGGAGACGATCGACTGAGCAGCAGCTATCGATTTGGCTCGCCGGATCGAGAACGGTTCGTTACTCCGCGTCGGACTCGTCCGGAAGGTGATCAACGCCGCACACCTGCATCACCTGCCGAATGTGAAAATCCTTCTCGCTTGGATCGTCGGTTTGTAACGCTTGCTCGAGGTGTTCTCTACAGTTGTCGGATAGCTTCCTCATCCTCGCGTCGTGGTAGGGAACCGAGACACTAAACCTATATGATACCCAATACGTGTTGCGAGTGGCTATTACTGACGAGAACGGCCGTTCGAACGGAGGAACAACGGAGAGGGAAGCGGTGGATTACACAGCTTCGAGGAGAACGCCCACGACTGCGGTCGTGGGAGTCGTCACGGCTGCCAGTGAAACTGCGTTGGATCGCGCGCTGCAAGCGCCGTCCGAACCGCGGCGACGTTCTCTGCGACGTCGTGGACCCGTACGATGTCGGCCCCGCGGTCGGCCGCAAGCGCCGTCGCAGCGACGGTTGCCTCGAGCCGGTCGCCCGGCTCGCGGCCGACGTGTTCGAACATGGACTTGTGAGAGTGGCCGAACAGGACGGGACAGCCGAGCGCGTGGAACTCGTCGATCCGGTCGAGGAGTTCGAAGTTCTCCGCTGCGGTCTTGCCGAAGCCGATGCCGGGGTCGACGATGATCTGCTCGCGATCGAGGCCAGCCTTCTCTGCGAGTAACACGCGTTCGGAGAGCTGATCGAGGACGTCCGCGACGACATCGTCGTACGCGACGTCGCGGTCGGGGACGACCGGCGCGTCGATGCTATGCATCACGACCAAGTTCGCGTCGTGGTCGGCGACGACAAAGCGCATCTCAGGATCCTCGAGCCCCGAAACGTCGTTGATGATGTCCGCGCCGGCCGCGAGCGTCGCGTCGGCGACGGCGGCCCGGCGGGTGTCGACCGACAGCATGGCGTCGAGATCGGCGATCTCCTCGATCACGGGCAGGACGCGATCCAGTTCTTCGTCGACTGAGACGGGATCGGAGCCTGGCCGGGTCGATTCGCCACCGACGTCGATCACGTCGGCCCCGGCGTCGACCATCGCTTCGGCGCGGGCGACCGCGTCCTCGAGTGCGTTGTATTGGCCGCCGTCGTGGAAGCTGTCGGGCGTGACGTTCAAGATGCCCATGACGGCCGTCCGATCCGTCCAAGGAGCGTCCGATCCGGGCGACTCGTCTGCAGAACGGGACGCCGACCGGGACCGTCCCGCGGTGTGACCCGCCGCCGGTGTCGGTCGATCCTCGGTGTCTGCTCCGGCCTCGAGCGCGAGGGTATCGCGCAGTTCCCGAGCGACATCTGCCACCCCGTGGGGACGCGATCGGCTCTCGAGCGCCTCGACGAGCGACTCGAACTGGGCGAGCGTGCCCATCAACACGGCGTCGACGGCCTCGTCGTCGCGCTCGATGCCCGACAGGGCACATTCCCCGCCCACTCGCAGCAACTCTTCTTTCAGGACGCTCGCCTGTCGGTCCCGCAGCGCCGTTCTGACGACCCGGTGGACGGCGTCGCCGTCCAGCCGTTCGATGTCGCCTGCGGCGACGTTTGCCCCCTCGAGTGCATCGCGAGCGTCTGCGAGATCGCGGACGCGCTTTGGAACGTCAGTTCGGGTCCAGCGCGAGCGTGCCTCCGCGACGACGAACAGCGAGCCGGTGACGAGCACGCAGTCGTCGCCGTCGGCCGCCTCGAGTGCGCGTGCGAGCGCATCTTGAACGGTGGCCTCGGTCCGGACCGTGTCGACACCGGCGTCGGCGAACGCTTCGGCGAGGACGGCAGGGTCCTCCGCGCGGTCGAGCGTCGGCTCGGTCGTCACGACACGCTGGGGCGTCGGCAACGCGGCGGCCATCGCGCGGTGTTCTTTCTCGTGCATCGCGCCGAAGACGACGTGGAGGTCGTCGTAGTCGTAGGTCGCAAGCGTTTCGCCGAGTCGCTCGCAGGCACCAGGGTTGTGCGCGCCATCGAGGACGGTCAGCGGCTCGGTGTCGATCACTTCGAACCGGCCCGGCCAGTGAGCACTTCGCAGCCCGCGGGCGAGGGCTGACGCTGAAACGTCGGCGAACTGCCGAGCGAGAACTGTGGCGATGCCGGCGTTGACCGCCTGATGTTCGCCCAGCAGCGGGATCCGTGTCTCGAGGTCCCAGTCGTCGCCGTCGAGCGAGACAGTCGCTTCGATGTGGTTTGCCCGCCCCTCGTAGGTGACATAGACGTCGGGCTGTGTGTCGGCTGCCGTGTCCGTCCCGACAGTCACCACGTCACCGGCGACCTCACGAACCGCCTCGAGTGGCTCGCCGGTCACGCCCGTGACCAGCGGCGCGTCGTCGGGTGCGACGTGGGCCTTGTCGCGGGCGATTTCCGCTTCGGTGTCGCCGAGGATGCCCGTATGCTCTAACGTGACGCTCGTCACTGCGCTGGCGACGGGATCGACGACGCTCGTTGCGTCGTATTTGCCGCCGATGCCGACTTCGAGGATGGCGACGTCGACATCCTCGCGGCCGAACTGCCACAGCGCCATCGCCGTCATCGCCTCGAAGAAGGTGGGCGACTCGCCGTCGGCGGCCTGCGCTGTGATGTACTCGCGGATCGCTTCAACGTACTCACAGACGGCCGACCGGGGAATCTTCCGGCCGTCGACGCGAACCCGCTCGCGGAGGTCCTCGAGATGTGGCGAGGTGTAGAGGCCGACGGAGTAGCCGGCCTCCCGCAGGGTTCGCTCGAGCATGCGGGCCGTGCTCCCTTTCCCGTTGGAGCCGGCGATCTGCACGAAATCGACGTCGGCATGAGGGTGCTCAAGGTGAGACAGCAACCGGGCGGTCGACTCGGTGCCCGGCTTCGGGCGGAACCGCCGGAGATCGAATAAGAAATCCGCCGCCTCGTAATACTCCATACAGTGACCGAGAGCCCGGTCGTTTTTGATACTGTCGGACAAGGGGCGGTGTCCCGCCGATCACGAACGTCGACTGTCGGAGCCACAGCCGACGGTGTTACGTACCTCGAAGCCCCGTCGGCGGCCGGAAGACGACGCCATCGAACAGCGCGAGCGCCGCGATGGCTGCACCGCCGAGAACGGCCGCTTCGAAGGGGAGACTGAGCAATCGACTAGCGAGAAACGCGACCACGAACGCTGTCGGGATCAGTCCCAACAGGAGATCGTACCGGTCGATTGTCAACGACCGATCACCGATTCGAGAGCGGTCGACGATTCCAGTGATGTCTCTCGCCACCATCGATTCTCACCTCCGTACGACTGTACGATGGCTTGCCACTAAAACGTAGTGGATATGAGTCCTCGAGAGCGGACGAGACGCTATTTGCGTAGCTCTCTGTCGCCGAACGGTCATTTCAACGGACGCTCCCGTGTGTGTCCCTCGTCCGTCGGCTCGCGAGTGATCTCGAGGAATGCGTCCTCGAGACTGCGCGCGTCGCCGGTCTCGGCACGGGTCTTGAGCCGTTCGGGATCGTCCTCGGCGACGAGCGTCCCGTTGTGGAGGACGCCGATCTCGTCGGCCAGTTCGTCAACGACAGGGAGGATGTGCGTCGAGAGGAAGATCGTCATTTCGTGGTCGGCGAGGTCGGCGATGGTCTCGCGCATCGTTCGGGCCGCGCGGGGATCGAGGCCACTGGTCGGTTCGTCGAGGAAGGCTACGTCCGGTTCGTGCAGGACTGCCTGGATGACGCCGACTTTCTGGCGCATTCCCTTCGAGTAATCTTCGATGCGCTTGTGGGCGTCCTCGAGCAGGTCGAAGCGCTCGAGCAACGCATCGATGCGCTCGCTTGCCTCGGTCTCGGGGATGTCCCGGAGGCCGGCAGCGTACTCGAGTTGTTCCCGGCCAGTGAGTTCGTCGTAGACTGGCGGCTCTTCTGGCAGATAACCGATGTGGGGGGTAATCGACTCGCGATCCGTGATCGAATGGCCGGCGACGCGAGCCGTCCCTGCGGTCGGTCTCGTCAGCGTCGTCAGTATCCGCATCGTGGTCGTCTTCCCCGCCCCGTTGGGTCCAAGAAATCCATAGACGGTACCGCGTTCGACGGTCATCGTCAGCTCCGAGACGGCGGTCGTCTCGCCGTACCGCTTCGTCAGTCCGTCGGTTTCGATGGCGGGGGCATCGGCAGGGCGCATACGCGTTCGTTTGGCGGTGTCTAATTAAAAGTGTGTCATGTTTGAGCGGTCGCCACGACCGAATGACAGATATCCAAAGGGTTTACTGCCAGCACACCTCGAACACGACTATGAGCCCGGAATTGCTCCCCTCCTGCCGACCGACGCGAGGTGTTTCGTGATGACACACGCTGCGCTGACTGTCGCGGATCTCGATTTCCGCCGGACCGTTCGCTCGATCGTCGGCAATCGGACGAAGTTGCTCCTGATGGCCGTGATCGCAGTGGTCGCGCTCGGCCCGATCACGGTCCTCGGTGTGTCCCTCTTGCCGACGCTGGGCGAGCAGGCCGTCACCGCCTCGCTCACGACTGACACCGCCACGACGGTCCTCGAGTACGTGACCGGCGGGATCGCGGTGCTGTGGGTGCTCCTGGCCGTGATGACGGTCATGCGAACCGTCACGGCAGTCGCCGCCGTCGACGAGCCCGCGTTCCTCCTGTTGTCGACGGCAGTTCGCAACGCCGTCGTCGGCATCGTCGCCGCCGAAGTCGCGCGCTACGCTGTCGTCATGCTCCCGCTCACTGCACTCTTCGCTGGCGCGTTCGCAGCCGGTGCGGGAACGCCGATTCCCGTCGTCACCGCGACGCTTTCGGTTGCGCTCGTCGTCGTTACCGCCGTTCCGGTCGGCTTCCTCGTTGGCATCTGGGTGCGACATCTGATCACCGTCTACGAGCCGATCGCCCGCTATCGAACGCTGCTGTTCGCTGCGTTCTGGCTCGCCTACTTCGGCGCGATCGCGACCGGCGGCCTCAACGCGGTCATGGGGACACTGTTTACCGCGTTACAGGCGAGCCCGCTGGGCTGGCCCGGTCACCTGCTGGTGATCGGAATCCCCGGCCTCGAGCCCTCACTATCCGCGATCGCCGGGGCCATCGCCGGCACTGTCTGTCTCGCAAGCGTCGCCCTTGCGGCCGCCGTCCCCGCCGCAGACCGCCACTGGTTCGCGGATCCGGCTCGCACCGACGACGACCCGATCGACGAGGAATCGTCGTCCGATCGGCTCACCGCGCTCCTCGCAGGGCGCGTCTCGCGGCCGGTTCGAACCGTGACGGTGACGGCGATCTGCCGGACGAAACGCGCCCCGATCCGGTTGGCCTACGCCGGCTACCCGCTGTTGGGCGCGCTCGGGTTCATCCAGCAGATCGTCGAACTCGGGACGGTACCGGCGTTTCTGGCCGTCCTCTTCTGTCTGTACGCCGTCTGGGCCGCCGGCGTCCTCTTTACGCTCAATCCGCTGGGCGACCTCGGGCCGGCCCTGCCTGCCGTCGTCACGTCGACGCTGACCGGCAGGCAGGCGATTCGCGGCCGGATGCTTGCCGGCGCGCTCGTCGGCGTCCCGCTCGCGTTCGTCGTCTCGCTTGGCTTTGGGATCGCGAGCCCGCTTGAGCTCGAGCAGACCGCCGCTCTGACCGTCACGACCGTCACCGGGGCAATTGCGACGCCGGCGCTCGCGACCGGGATCGGCTCGGCGTTTCCCCGTTTTGGCAGCGTCAACGTCACCAACAACCGCGAGGCGGTGATGCCGAGCAAGACGGCGTTTGCCGTCTACACGCTCGCGATCGCGCTGCCGTCGGTCGCCGCCGCCGTGTTGTATCTCGAGGCTCCCGAGTTGATCGCCGGGCTGATCGCGTCGATGTCGGCGTGGACGCCGCTGCCGTCGGTGACGATCGCCGCTCGGACAATTACTGTCATGGCCTGGGCCGTCCTGCTCGGTGGCCTGCTCGCGCCAGTCGTCTCTTATCTGTACGCAGTCGAACGGTTCGACTGGTACGATTTCGAGTGAACGAGGAGCAAGGGTGGGCGTATTTGACAGCGTGACTACGCACCGTCGGGTGCTCGGCCGACGAAGAGTTGGGATCGTCTCTATCGACACAGTGATGTCCGGCCCGCTCGAGTCGCGTGACTCCACCGACCCGATCCTTTATTTTGTCAGCGTCGAAACCCGCCGACCGATGCCACAACTGTGGCGGCTGACTCGTAATCGATACGGCCGCGCCGCCTACGATGCGCTTGCACGGGTCGGGATCACGGCGACAGTGATGGACGAATACGTCACGATGCTCGAGGGAGAAACCGCGTTCGACGCGGCCAGCGACGGCTCGTATACGGTCGAGACCTGTCTGCCGGCGCAGGTAGCGCCGCTCGACGCACCCGTCGGCGAACTGGGTCCCGACGAACGGATCGTCGCGGCGCTCGAGGAGGGCCAGCCTCGCGGGTACTGTTTTGTATCGCTCGATGCCACACACGAGATCGAACCGCTAGAGCGGACGCTGGCGTTTGAGGGAGCTTACATCAGACGCGTCTTCGTCGATCCCAACCACCGAAATCGCGGCATCGCGACGGCGATCGTCGCCGAGGCCTGCCGACACGCACGGACAGAGGGTGCCAGCCGTGCCACCGCACTCGTCGCCCTCGATAACAGCCCCTCACGTGCGCTGTTCGAACGCCATGGCTTCGAATCCCGGCGGCGTCGGCGCTACGTCAGGGTCGGCCCGTTTGCTCACCGGGCGACTCGAGCGGTGTAGTTTTCGACCGCTCGAGTGCGCTGGGGACTCCGTCTGCCGTCTGACTGTCAACCGCTACCGAGAAGACCGTATCCGACAATACCTATATAGAATACTACTAAGTAAATAGTTCTCGGAGCAGATTTATACTAATTGCTGTACTGTCTCCAGCCGAACGGATGACGAGTGAACTTCGCGAGGCGATACGAGGGGTTCGGGACCGATTCGAGTTCGCCGATCGACGGGTCGTCAACACGACCGACAGAACGAACGTATTCAGACAGCTCACGGGTGCGGACTACATCAGTCTCGGCGCGCTGTTCGTCGGGTGGGCGAGCGCGCTGTTGTTCGTTCGCGGGGAGCCAAACTGGGCGTTGCTGGCCATGTTCGGCGCGTTCTGTCTCGACAAGGCCGATGGCTGGTATGCCCGTCGGACCGGAACGTCGTCGCCGTTCGGTCGACAGGTGGATTCGTTCATCGACATCTTCGCGTATCTGGTCCCAGCGATACTGCTGTATCACTTCGTGCTCGCCCCTAGCGTGTTCGCCAGCCTCATCGTCGGCTTTCTCGTCCTCGCCTTTGGGGGTCTTCGGCTGGTTCGACACAACAGCGACGGGTTCGGCGACGACGACGGTGCCAGCTACTACCACGGAACGACCGTCGTCCACACGAACCTCGTCGTCGTCGCGAACTACTTCGTCGCGACCTTCGTCAGCGTCTGGAACGGCTGGCTGGCAGGTCTGCTGATCTGTGCCGCTTGCCCGCTGATGGTCTCCGACTACAAGGCCTACAAGACCGATGTCAGCCACGCACTGGCCGGCCTCGCCGCGGTCGTCGCTGCCGGACTCGCGCTTGCCCTCGAGTTCGGCTACCTATGACGGGCCATACAGTCGGCGACCGACAACCGCTGACACTCCGCATCGATCCACACGTTCATACGTCGGCGTCCTACGACGGAGTGACGGCCCCCGAAGACCTGCTCGAGCAGGCACAGGCCGTCGGACTCGACGGCGTCGTCGTCACGGATCACGATACGGTCGAGGGAGCCGTCCGCGTCGCGGAACTCGCAGTCGATCGTGACCTCACCGTCATCGTTGGGTGTGAAGTCTCGACTGCCGACGGTCACCTGCTCGCGATGGGTGTCGACTCCGCTCCAGCACCCGGTCGCCCCCTCGTCGAAACGGCACGAACTGTCCAGTCGATGGGCGGCGTCGCGGTTGTCCCTCACCCATTCCAGCGGTCTCGACATGGGGCCCGCGGGGCAGCGATCGACGACGTCGACGGCGTCGAAGTCTACAACGCCCATGCTGTTACGAACGTCCGCAACCGACAGGCTGAGCGATTCGCGATGGGCCATGACTATCCACAGTTTGGTGGCAGCGACGCCCATCGACCGGGAAACGTCGGTCGTGCCGTCACTGAAGTCCGGCTTCCCGCAACCGCCACCCCGACGACCGACGCGATCCTCGAGTCAATGCGTGCAGGTCGAACTGCAGCCGTCGGACGGCGCACGACGACCTGGCAGTACCTGACCAAAATCCTCGGAAACGCGAAGCGAAAGACGCCCTCGTTGCTCTGAAAGCCGCCGTCGAAGGGACCTGCGTGGCAGCACCGGCTGGCTTGTGTCCGGCCGCATTCGTGGCTGGTGTGCCCGAACCGAATCACAATCCGCTCTTGCTCGACGACCCGGTGTGAGTTCCGGAGCGAATCCGTGTGACAGCCCGTCAGTTTATCAGTACTGAGAGCTACATACTGATCAGTATCGCTATGATGGCGCTTACGCACGGCTTCGCGAGTCTCGCGGTGGCTGTCGTCGTCTTTCCGGTCGTCGGTGACCACGTCGGTGGCCCGCTTTTGCTCGCGGCGTTTCTCGGCGGGCTCGCACCGGACGCAGACCTGCTTGCGAGCCATCGGAAGACGCTTCACTATCCGGTCGGCTTTTCGGCCGTGACGCTCCTGCTGTTCGGCGCGGTTCTCCTCACCGGGTGGTCGGCGCTCTTGCTCCCGACGGTCGCCGTAGGGGCCGCAGCACTGCACGCCGTCTCCGACGTGCTCGGGGGCAGTGCCGAGCGCGAACCCTGGAACCCCACGATGGACACCGGCGTCTACAACCACGTTCTCGGCCGCTGGCATCGACCGCGCCGATACGTCCGCTACTCGGGCGCGCCGGAGGATTTTTTCGTCTGTCTGGCGTTTGCGACCGTCGCGGTCTCGTCAGCCGTGACACCGACAGCCGCCGATATCACCCTGTTCTGGCTGGTCGCGCTCGCAGGGCTCTACACGCTGTGTCGAAAACGGCTCGCGGCGATCAGTACGGGACTCAGCAATCTCGTACCGACGCGGGTACGCACACTCCTCCCGACGGTACGGATCGAAGAAACGGAAACCGACGGAACGACCGTCGATATTCGGTTTGGTCGCTAAGACGCTGATAACAGCCTGGTTCTTTGGCGGGTAAGAACGAATCGCTGGGGCTCGAGCGGGCGAACGGCCGGCTCGATGTGCTTACTCCGAACTGCCCCACTCGGCGACGTTCTTCGGACGGTCGGTCACGGCAGCGACCTCGAGGTCACCATCGAAGCTCTCGAGGGCTTCGACGTAGGCCTCAGCGCTGGCCACCGTCGACAGGTAGGGGATTTCCTCCTCGACGGCCATCTCGAGGCTGTCGCGGTCGCGGCTGACGATGAAGTCGACCTCGTTTTCGCGGATCGCCTGTGGCACGTCGTCGAACTCCGCGACGTCGAAGAACTGCTCGAAGCCGTCGACGTCGAGATCGACCACGGCAGTCCCCTCGCTGACGGCGTTGTCGGCCGCCTGCTGGGACTTCCAGTAGGCCGTGCCGAAGTCGCTCGCCGTACCCATGACCTCGCCAGTGGATTTCATCTCCGGGCCGAGACGCGGGTCCGAACCTGGCAGGCGGTCGAACGGCAGAACGACCTCCTTGATCGAGGTGTGCTCGGGGATCTGCTCGTCGACCTCGAGGCTCTCGAGCGTCTCGCCAGCCATGACCTTCGCGGCGAGTTTGGCGATCGGGACGCCGGTCGCCTTCGAGACGAACGGGACGGTACGCGAGGAACGCGGGTTGGCCTCTAAGACGTAGACCTCGCCATCGCGGACGGCCAACTGGACGTTCAGCAGGCCCTTCGTTTTGAGCGCCTCGGCGATGTCTTCAGTGACCTCGCGGACGCGCTCTAAGGTGTCCTCGTCGAGCGAGCGCGGCGGGATCATACACGCGGAGTCGCCGGAGTGGACACCGGCGGTCTCGACGTGTTCCATGATGCCGCCGATGATGACGTTGCGGCCGTCCGAGACCGCGTCGACGTCGAGTTCGACCGCGTTCTCGAGGAAGTCGTCGACGAGGATCGGTTTCTCGGGGCTGACGCGAACGGCTTCTTCGATGTAGGTCTCGAGTTCCGCGTCGTTGTAGACGACGTCCATCGCGCGGCCGCCAAGCACGTAGGACGGACGGACGAGGACGGGATAGCCGATGTCGTGGGCTAGCTCGAGGGCCTCTTCCTTCGAGAAGGCGGTGCCGCCGTCTGGCTGGGCGATCCCCATCTCCTCCATCAGGAGGTTAAAGCGGTCGCGGTCCTCGGCTAAGTCCATCGCTTCGACCGAGGTCCCCATAACCTCACAGTCGAGGTCACGGCGCTCGAGTTCGTCCTCGAGCGGTTCGCCGATGTTGACCGACGTCTGGCCGCCAAACTGGACCATCACGCCGTCAGCGCCCGTGGCTTCGGCCACGTCGGCGACCTCCTCTGCGGTAATGGGCTCGAAGAACAGCCCGTCGGAGGTGTCGTAGTCCGTCGAGACGGTCTCTGGGTTGTTGTTGACGACGTAGGCGTCGATGCCAAGCTCGCGCAGCGCACGAACCGCGTGGACCGAACAGTAGTCGAACTCGACACCCTGTCCGATGCGGATCGGGCCACCGCCGACGACGATCACGCTCTCGATGTCGCGGTCGACCTC
Organism: Natrinema hispanicum; assembly: GCF_004217335.1. Classification (GTDB taxonomy): domain Archaea; phylum Halobacteriota; class Halobacteria; order Halobacteriales; family Natrialbaceae; genus Natrinema; species Natrinema hispanicum. The sequence goes on along the minus strand of NZ_SHMP01000003.1, from coordinate 242,929 downwards.
GAGTTCGCCCGAGGCCGCCTCTCCGACGAGCGGGCCCTTCTCGAACTCGTTTTTGCGCGAGGAGTAGTAGTACGGCGTCTCTGCTTTGAACTCACCTGCACAGGTGTCGACCTGTTTGTAGGTGCGGCCGGGGACTTCCGTCTCGACGGTTTCGACGTCCGAGCCGGCAGCCGCAGCGATGCTGGCGTTGGTGTGGCCGGTGATCGCGGCTTCGGTGAAATCGCCCTCCTGGGCAGCGACCGTCGAGTCGGCGATATTCGCGTAGCGCTCCGTGTACCACTCGAAGATCCCGGTCAGGTCGACGACCTCATCGACCGTGTAGCCGCGGTCGAAGGCCTCGAACATCGCGTACGGGCGATCCGGCGATGGGCGCTCGAGGTAGCGTTCCTCGAGTTCCTCGTCGCTTACCTCGTCCCAGTCGACATCTGGTTCGTACTCGCTCGAGCGAAGCGCCTTGAGGAGGCTCTCCTCGAAGGTGCGGCCGATGGCCATCGCCTCGCCGGTCGACTTCATCGCCGTCGTCAGCTCGAAGTCGACGTCGTCGAACTTGTCTTTGGGCCAGCGTGGCACCTTGGTGACGACGTAGTCGATCGCGGGCTCGAACGCCGCAGTCGTCTCGCCCGTGATTTCGTTGTCGATCTCGTGGAGGCGCTTGCCGAGTGCGACCTTCGCGGTCACGCGGGCGATCGGGTAGCCGGTCGCCTTCGAGGCCAGCGCGGAGGAACGCGAGACGCGCGGGTTGACCTCGACGACGCGATATTCGCCGCCAGGCGTGCCGTCGTCGTGCCAGGCGAACTGGATGTTACAGCCGCCCTGAATGCCGAGTTCGCGGATGACATCGAGTGCGGCGGTGCGCATCTCCTGGTGACCCTCGTCGGGGACGAGCTGTGAGGGCGTGACGACCGTCGACTCGCCCGTGTGGATGCCCATCGGGTCGATGTTCTCCATGTTACAGATGATAATACACGAGTCGTCGGCGTCGCGCATGACCTCGTACTCGTACTCGACCCAGCCGGCGATCGATTCCGTAATGAGGACCTCGCTGTTGCGCGAGAGGCGCAGCCCCTTGCGGACGCGACGAAGGAGTTCGTCCATCTCGTGGACGACCCCCGAGCCGGAACCACCCAGCGTGTACGTGGTGCGGGCGATGACCGGCAGGCCACCAACTTCGTCGACCGCGTCCTGGACGCGCTCCTCGAGGTCGGCTTCGGTCAGTTCCGAGACCTCTTCGCCCTCGTCGAGCGATATGGTGGTCGAGGCGGGAACCGGCTGGCCGATCTTCTCCATGCGCTGGCGGAAGAGGTCGCGGTCTTCCGTCGCGTAGATCGTGTCAAGCGGCGTCCCCATGATATCGACGTCGTACTCCTCTAAGACGCCTTCTTCGGCGAGTTCGGCGGTGACGTTCAGCCCGGTCTGGCCGCCGAGCCCGGCGATGACGCCGTCGGGGTTTTCCTTGCGGATGATCTCCGCGATGGCGTCGGTCGTGATCGGCTCGATGTAGACCCGGTCGGCCATCTCCGGATCGGTCATGATCGTCGCAGGGTTCGAGTTGACGAGGACGACGCGGGCACCCTCCTCCTGAAGCGCCCGGCAGGCCTGTGCGCCGGAGTAGTCGAACTCGGCTGCCTGCCCGATCTGGATCGGGCCACTTCCGATCAACAGGATCGTGCGTCCGTCCCCCGTCTCGCCGTCTACGGCGGTGTCCGTACTCATTTGTCTTGTCGAATCGAAGTTCGTACATCGTAATAAGCCCCACGATACAGTACGAATCTCGAAATGGCTTTTCGAAATTCGAACTCGAGGGAACGCAAGTCCCGAAACGCACCGAGTGTCCAACCAGCGGCCGGTTCTGTCGATCGGGTGTAATCCACAGGCATACTAGTGAGCGCTACTCGAGGGTCGTCGTGACGGACCATCGGCGACATACAATCCGATCTCGCTCGTCGCGTCGTGGCTCGGAGCTGATTAGATCGGCTGGTCGTACTCGCTTTCGAACTCGCGCTCTCGCCGGTACTGCTCGACGAACGTCGAGACATCGAACTCGAGCATCTGGGACTCGAACTCGGTGATCGCGGCGTCGTCGTCGGCGTGGCTGATCGCGTGTTCCATGAGTTCGACGACGAGTTCGACGATGATCTCGTGGAGTCGCCGCGCATCGAAGTCGGCGATCCACAACAGGGTGTAGCCGACGGCCCCGTCGTCGGCCGCGTCGTGGACGACGACCTCTTCGGGGAACTCCTCTAAAACGACGCCCATGAGGTGTGGCGTGCCGAACTCCTCGAACTCGTCGTCGGTGTCGATCGTCTCCTGAAGGATGGCCACGAGCGACTCCGGGAAAAAGCGCGAGGGCGGATGCACGTCGGTCACGACGGCGTGGACGTCACCGCAGGGACAACGATACTCGCGCATGCCCAGATCGATCGCGTGAGGGTCGACGGTCTCCCCGCAGGGAAGCTCGAGGTCGTCGCTACCGTCGGAACCTGGATCGCGGGGTGGTGTCATTGCCCGTTTTTCGGGAGGACAGGGGATAAGGGCGACGACATCGGCAGATCGGTTGACGGACTCCGATCGCAGTCAGGGGTACCTAGTCCGTCTCAGGGCCAGTCGTCGCGAACCTGGTCGTCCTCGTCGCCCTCCTCGTCGGCGTGGGTCGCCAGGATCCAGTCGGCTGCTTCGGCGGCGTCCTCGACGGCGAGATACTCCCAGTCGACTGCATCGGCGAGTGCCTCGTCTTCCTCACTGGCACCGATGTAGACGTACCGGTCGGTGTCGAACTGGTCTTTGACACCCTCGAGGCTCTCTTCTTTCCCGCGGGGCCCGGAGAAGAAGTCCTGTCGGACGCGGTTCTTCCGCGTGAAGTTCGTCACGACGTAGGTCGGCTTCTCCGAGACGACGCCGATGTACTCGGTCCAGCCTCTGGCGTCTTCGAATACGCGCTCGGGCGAGGCGAGTGCCTTCAGCGCCTCGAGTTCGAACGCCAGCGTCATGTCGCTATCGCCGTTCATGTGCCACCGAACGCGCGCACGTGGGAAAACGACTTCGATACCGCACACTCACTCCGACACGTTGGCGCTCTCATCGCACAGTCTATAAGCGCCGTTCAGGCGCGCTCGACGCGGAAGTAGTCCGTGAAAACGATCACCTCACCGGGCTCGAGTCCAGTCCCCGCAGCCGGAACGGATCGATCCGCCGACAGAGCCGCGTACACGGCCTCCAGCGTCTCCGAATCGAGCTGGTCGACGTGGCGAACGGTTGCATCCGGCGCGACCGATTCGACACGCTCGAGTCGGATGTCGACACGTTCGAGTTGTACTGATCGGCGGCGGGGTTTACTGGCTGCCATGTTCATTGTTACCAAATGTATTACTTCAACTTAATAGTTCCGGCTGGAGGACCGATGAGCGGCGTCGCTGGTGGGCGTGTCGGCCGACTGGCAGCGAGGCTCCTCATACGGGCTACTGTCAGTCAGTTCCGGCGTATCCGCAGGACGGGTCGCGGAGACGCCGGGACATCGGTACAGCAGACCGTATCAGTCACAGGCACGTGGTCAGCGCCAGCTGCAACAGCGCACAATAACGTCGGGAGTCGAAAACGAATCGCGCGGAACGAACGGTACGTGTCGGATTACTGTTCCTGTGGCGGTGCGAGTTCGTCCAGATCGACGGATTTCTCGAGGAGGACCTCGGCCTGGTCAGCGACCTTGCGCTGTTCGCGCATCAGCTGTTTGAGCTGACTCTGGGGCGAGAGATCGCCGATGAGGACGCCGCCGACGACCTTGCCGTCCTTGAAGGCGATGCGTCGCCACTCGGTGTCTGAGTACTTGCGTTCGGCGTGTTCGTCGCCAATCGTCGGGTGGCCAAAGGAGAGGAACGGGAAGTCGAAGTGCGTAATGGAGTAGGAGGACACCCATTCGAACTCCTCGGCTTCCTCGTCGGCGGCCATGTTGACCGCAGCGACTCGGCCCTGCTCTTTGGCCGACCCCCACGAGCCGTTCTGGGCTTGCTCGCCCAGCAGGACATCGTAGAAGCGGGTGATGTCACCGGCCGCGTAGATATCGTCGACGTTCGTCTGCATGTACTCGTCGACGATAATGCCGTTGTCCTGCTCGAGCCCGACTCCATCGAGGTATTCGGTGTTGAAGTCCAGCCCGATCGCAGCGCCGACGAAGTCACACTCGTAGCGGTCGCCGTTGGGGTCGACGGCGGCGGTGACACGCCCGTCATCGTCGGTCTCGAAGTGATCGACGCCGCTGTCGAAGACGGGTTCGACGCCGACCTCGCGCATGCCCTCGTGCATGATCTCGGCACCCGCTCCCGAGAGCGCGTAGCGCCACCAGCGGTCGCCACGCATCAGGTAGTCGGCGTCGATCCCCTGTGCGCCACAGACGGCTGCGAAGTCGATGCCCAGCAGGCCGGCACCGACGATGACGCCCTTGTTGGCTTGTTCGGCGTGCTCGCGGATCGCTCGCGCGTCCTGGAACGTCCAGAAGTGGTGGATCCCATCAGCGTCGCTGTTATCGACGGGGAGCTGTGTCGGCGTCCCGCCGGTCGCGACGAGCAACTTGTCGTAGGGGATCTCCTTGCCCTCGTGGGTGTTGACGACCTTCGCGTCGGTGTCGACGCTCGTTACGAAGGTGTTCAGCGAGAGGTCGATATCGCGTTCGTCGTACCACTCCTCGTCGTGGATCGAGATGGGCGCTTCAGGGAGCTTGCCTTTCGCGTGTTCCTTGATGAGAATCCGGTTATACAGTGGCTCCCCCTCATCGGTAATGACGGTAATCTCCGACTCCGGGTCTTCCTCCCGGAGGGTCTCGGCAGCCGAACTACCCGAGATCCCGTCACCGATGATGACGTACTGAGTCATATCCAGACCGTTCGTAACCCGGGTTAAAGTGGATTGCTATCTCGTCTATTTTTCCGGACTGGCATGAGAGACACAACAATAGTAAACATACTGCCTGTAATTCTTGACAGTATGGTTCTTTCATCAATAATCAGGCATCATCTCTCGAGAGAAGACAGATTACTGCCGCTTTGGTCTCCGGACGTCCCGTCAGCGACAAGCACGTGATCGTGACGCGCCGCGTGGACACTCACACCCTAACAATGTTGTCCGAACTGTTCTTTAGGAGGTGTGCATAAACCCCGGACATGAAGCTCCGCCAGAACGCGAAACACTTCGCCTACCAGAAGGCCCTCGAGACGCCGGGCGTCCGCTCGGTCGCCAACGCGGGGCTGGTCAAACTCCACACCAGAATCTTTACCGGGAAGGCCGATCCCGCCCACGCCGAGGACCGCCGTGAGCACCTCGATGGGTTCTTCGACGCGACGATGGATACCTACCTGCGCGCGCTACAGGACGGCTACTCCGAAGCCGAAGCCCGCGAGATCACCCACATTCAGGCCAACTTCGACTTCTACAACCACGGCTGGACCGAGATGATGGAGTTCCCTGCCGACGAACTCGAGGCCCACTACGACCGCTACCGCGAGTTCTTCGAGCGATGGGACATCACGATCGACGAGCCCCTCGGTCAGTTCGCCCCGCCCGAAGGCGTCCCCGAGGCTCCCTCGACGCCGGAGCGACTCGAGGATCCCGAGCATCCCCACGCCGAAGGTGGCTTCGCTGACGACGTGTACGTCAAAACTGCCGACGGCGACCTCGTCGTCGGCGGACAGGACGAACCCGAAGACGTCGATGTTTCGGAGGTCGTCAAGAAGCACGAAGACAGCTGAACCCAGTCGGATATTTCTGTCGCCCGTCCGTCCGGGCCCCGCCGGTTTCCAAGCCGCTAAGTGCGCAGAGACTCGATGTCGAGCAACGATTCATGGCCCTGAACGCGAACGATCGGGCGATCGCGGGCTTTACCATGGCGGGCCATGCGCTGGTCCACTGGTTCGAGACCTCGATCCCGATCTTTTTGGTCGTCTGGCTGGCCGAGTTCGACGTCGGCGTCGCGTTGTTCGGGATCGTCGTCGCGCTTGGCTACGCGCCGTTCGGCCTCGGTGCGCTGCCCGGCGGGATCCTCGCCGACCGGTATGGCACCAAACGACTCGTCTTGGTCTGTCTCGCCGGCATGAGCCTGTCCTTTCTCGTCCTCGCCGCCGCGAATTCGATCTATGCCATCGCGGCCGGACTGATCTTGTGGGGGATCGCCGCAAGCGTCTACCACCCTGCCGGCCTTGCGCTCATCAGCACCGGCGTCGAGGATCGAGGCACCGTCTTTGCCTGGCACGGGATCGCCGGCAACGCCGGCATCGCGCTCGGTCCCTTCGTTGCCGCCACCCTGTTGATCTTCCTCGAGTGGTCCGTCGTCGCCGCAGTCCTCACCGTGCCTGGCCTGCTCGCGATCGGCTACGGCCTGCGCGCGGAGTTCGATCCGACCGCGGCGGTCGCAGACGATGCCGACGCAGGGCCCGACGAGGCACTCTCGTTGTCGGAGATCGTCGGGAATACGCGCACGCTGTTTGCAAGCGCCTTCGCCGTGGTCTTCGTCCTCGTCACGTTCGAGGGACTGTACTACCGTGGGACGCTGACCTACCTGCCCGAAATCCTCCACGGTCTGTCGGCGATGGACGGGCTCGCGCTGCCGGCTGGTCTCGAGGGGATCGAACCAGCCGACTACATCTACGTCGGCCTGCTGGTCGTCGGCATGGCGGGCCAGTACGCCGGCGGAAAGTTGACCAGCCGCGTGACGCCGGCGCGCGGACTCACGGGTATCTTCGTCGTCCTCGCAGCGCTCGGGCTCGCGTTCGTTCCGGTGACGGCGACGGGTGTCGGGCTCGTCCCGATCGTCATCCTCTGTGGCGTGCTGGGTTTTTTCCTGTTTGCAATTCAGCCGTTCTACCAGAACGCGGTCGCGCTCTATACGCCGCCGGACGCCCGCGGGCTCTCCTATGGCTACACCTACCTCGCCGAGTTCGGCGTCGGCTCGGTGAGCATCGCATTCGGCGGCGTCGTCCTCGGCCAACTCTCGCAGACGGCGTTTTTCGCAATGATCGCCGCGTTCGCGGGGATCGGCGGTCTGCTCGCCGGCGCGTTGCTGGTCAGTGGCGATCGGTTCGTGACTGGGGATGGAACGCTCGAGGCGAACGCGGACGACTGATCCTGCCGGTTTCACCGGCGACGGACTCCAATATTTGAGAAAACGGTCCGCAGCAGGCGCTCAGAACCAGTTCGGCTCGACGTAGTCGCCTTCCGCCTGCTCGTCGGGTCAGATGACGGTCTGGATGCCCTCGCGTTCGAGTCGCCGACAGCCAGTTCGACCGCACGGCCGCGGATCCCGCCGCCGTCGGTGCGTTCGTCGACGGCAATCTGAAGACGAGACGACCCGTAAACGCCAGCTATTTTGAACGTTTGGCCGAGAACGGCGTCCGATAGCACCAGATACGTTGCTACAGCATAGTTTTCTGGAAATTAACACACTAAACTGCGTTACGTACCGTCGTTCGTCTCTTGCGGCCGATTATCACCTCCGATAACAGCGGATTATAATTTATGTACCGACGAAAGAACGCATCTCTTATCTATGGATTTCGCTCGACGGCTGGTGCCAGCGGCCATCCGACGCAGGTACGCGATCAAGTTCGCGGTCGCGTTACTGATACTCATATTGTCCGTCGGATTGGTCGGGTACGCCGCCACCGCAGAGATCACGAACCAGATGGAAGATCAGGTCGAGACCGACCACGAGTCCGCTACCGAGCAGGAAGCCCAGAGCCTGCAGATGTGGAACTCGCAGAACGAACACACGGTCGAGATGATCGCCAGATCGAACGTCGTTGCCAGTGACGATCCCGCGGCGATCGAACAGCAGTTCCTTGACTGGGAGGAACATCTCGACAACGACACGTTCGACATCTCGTACGTCGATCTAAACGCCGGGACGGTCACCGCAAGCACCACCGACGCGTTCCGCGGTGCGTCGACGGCCGACCTCGAGAACATCCCCGAAAGCGCGTACACAAACGCGACCCAGACCGCTCCGTGGGTGTCGGATACCTCCCTCGCCGAGAGCGAGGCCGGCCAGAACCGCACCGTCATCTCCTACGTCCAGCGCTCGGCTGCAAACGAAGACCGGGCGATCATCTACACCGCTGACCTCGAGGCGTACGCGAACGACCTCGAGAGCGACAACGGAACCACGACGATGGTCCTCAACGGCGACAACGAGGTGATGCTCGACGACGTGGGCTACGGTGAGAACCACGAAACGCTCGGACAGGCATACGGTGGCGACACCAGCCTGCTGACCGCTGCACGGACCGAGGGTGCGACGACACGGCGGATCGATAGTTCGTCGCTGACCTTCGAGACCGACGCCTACGACTTCACGGACGACGAGTACGTCACCAGTTCGGCCCGTGTCGTCGGGACCGACTGGGTCGTCGTGACCCACGAACCCGCCAGCCAGGCGTTCGGGTTCGTCACCACGATCAACGAATACGGGATCTACGCGACGCTCTTCGCCGTCCTCCTGATCGGCATGGTCGGTGCCGTCCTCGGCCGGAACACGGCCGTCTCGATCGGCCGACTCGCCGACAAGGCCAGCCAGATGGAAGAAGGCAACCTCGACGTCGACCTCGAGACCAACCGGATCGACAACGTCGGCCGCCTCTACGATGGCTTCGATTCGATGCGTGACGAACTACGCGAGCAGATCAGCGAAACCGAAACCGCACGCGAGGAGGCGGAACGCGAGCGCAAACGTGCCGCGGAGATCAACAGCCACCTCGAGGACAAGGTCACCGAGTACTCGACGGTCATGGGCAAGGCTGCCGACGGTGATCTCACCGCCCGCGCGACGGTCGACAGCGACAACGAGCAGATGCAACAGATCGGCGAGGACATCAACGAGATGCTCGACGAGATCGAGCTGACCATCGCCGAGCTCAGCCGGTTCGCGACCGATGTCGCGACCGCCTCCGAGCAGGTGACCGCCTCGAGCGAGGAAGTCCGCTCTGCATCCGAGCAGGTTACCGGCTCGGTCCAGGAGATTTCCGACGGCGCGGATCGCCAGAACGAGTCGCTGCAGTCGGTCAATCAGGAGATGAGCGGTCTCTCGACGACGACCGAGGAGATCGCCGCCTCCTCGAACGAGGTGGCCGACATCGCCGAACGGACCGTCAACACCGGACAGGAAGGGAAGGAAGCCGCTCAGACGGCGATCACCGCCATGGACGAGATCGAATCCGAGGCCGGCGACGCCGTTGCCGAGATGCGCCGCCTCGAAGAAGAGGTCCAGCAGATCGACGAGCTGATCAACACGATTTCTGAGATCGCTCGCCAGACGAACATGCTGGCGCTGAACGCCAACATCGAGGCCTCCCGATCCGCAAGCGGCAGCGACGACGAAGGGTTCTCCGTCGTCGCAAAGGAAGTCAAGGCCCTCTCCGAGGACGTCGCACAGGCGGCCGACGAGGCCGAGGACCGCCTCGAGGCGATCCGCGAACGCACCGAACAGTCCGCCGCCGAAGTCGAGGGCACGAGCGCGGACATCGAAGACGCAACCGAACAGGTTCAGGAAGCCGTCGAAGCACTCGAGGAGATCGCTGACCTCGCCCAGGAGACCAACATCGGCGTCCAGGAAATCTCCGCAGCCACCGAAGAGCAGGCAGCCTCGACCCAGGAGGTCGTCGCGATGGTCGATAACGCGGCGACGATCTCCGAGGAGACTACCGCGGAAGCCGAGAACGTCGCTGCCGCGGCCGAACAGCAGACCACCGCACTCACTGAGGTCACGGAATCCGCCTCGACGCTCTCCGAGCAGGCCGCACAGCTCTCCGAGGCACTCGATAAGTTCGACACCGACATCGACACCGACGAGGTCGACTTCGAGTCGACGTTCGACGTCGACGCGGAGCTGTCAGTGTCCGACGCGTCGTTCGGCGCTGACGAGACTGGGCTCGGCGACCAGACTGGCGGTCTCACCCTCGAAGCCACCGACCGCGAGTCGGACGGCGACACAACCGATACCGGCGCGTCGGCGACGGACGCGCTCGAGAACATGCCAGCTGCTGATACCACAGACGAAGCTAGCCCCGAGGACGCACTCGAGATGGGGCCCGCAGACGACGCCGACGAGCTGGATGCCGACGAGATCCTCGGCATCGAATCGGACGAGAGCCCCGATACTGACGATAATTCCCTCGAGTCGGCTGGTGATGCCGACACCGCTGGTGACGACGCGGCAGACTCACTTGCGGACGACGCTGACCCGCTGGCTGAACTCGACGCCGACAGCGACGACACGGACGACGCGTTCGAATCGACGGCTGAGGATGATACCGACGACGCAACTGCGCAGCCGCTCGGGCCAGTCGATGACGATCTCGACGAGTCAGATACCGACGACGCAATTGCGCAGCCGCTCGGACCAGTCGACGACGATTTCGACGAGTCAGATGCCGACGACGCAACTGCACAACCGCTCGGACCAGTCGACGGCGAGTCGGCTGGTGGCGACGATGGAACCGCACAACCGCTTGAACCAGTCGATGAGGAGACAGACGACGAAAACGGCGAGGACGCCGATGACGATGTCCTCGACAACGACGACGCGTCGGATGACGACGCGGACGACACGACAGAAAGCGACGACGTGTTCACGTTCGGGACGACCGACGACGAGTAATCGAGTCGATCGCCGGTCGCTGAGACGCCTTGCTGTCGCGGGTTGCCGGCGCGACGGCAAGCCGTCCGGCGGCCATAGCGGCACTGACTGACAGCACTCCGCCGTCCACGACGCCACATTGCTGTTTTCTCACTGCTTCCACGCGAGCCCCGATCACTGGAACCGAATCGAATACCGGGCTCGAGGCGGTATTGATCGTGATCAGACAGACAGACAGGAGATCGCTATCGGTGGCCGATACGGTCTCGCGGTGCTGGCGAGTTGACACTGTGCGTCGTCTTCGTTCGCTACCTTTTTGACTGCCGTCTTGAAAGGAATCGGCATGCTCACCGTGCGGGCACCGGCGACGAGTGCGAACCTCGGGAGTGGCTTCGACGTCTTCGGCATCGCTCTCGGGACGCCCGCCGACGTGATTCGGGTCGAGCGCGCCCCGGAAACGACGATTACGGTTACGGGAGCCGGCAGCGAGTACATCCCGGAAGACCCTGCCAAGAACACCGTCGGTGCGGTCGCCGAGGCCCTCGATGCCCCGGCGCGCATCCGAATCGACAAAGGCGTCCGACCCTCCTCGGGGCTTGGCTCGTCAGCCGCGAGCGCGGCTGCCGCCGCTGTCGCGCTCAATGCCCTCTACGACCGCGGCTGCTCGCGGGAGGAACTCGTTCCCATCGCCGCCGAAGGCGAAGCGCTCGTCTCCGGCGAGGCACACGCGGACAACGTCGCACCGGCACTGCTCGGCGGCTTCACCGTCGTCACCGACGACGGCGTCACGCAGGTCGACGCGTCCGTCCCCGTCGTCGCCTGTCTTCCCGATATCTCCGTGTCGACGCGCGACGCGCGCGGCGTCGTCCCCGACTCGGCCTCGCTTGCGGACGTCGTCGACACCGTCGGCAACGCCGCCACGCTCACCGTTGGAATGACACAAGACGATCCCGACCTCGTCGGTCGTGGAATGTCCGACGCCATCGTCACACCTGAACGTACCAAACTCATCAGCGGCTACGACCGGGTTCGTGAGGCCGCCCTCGAGGCGGGCGCGACCGGTGTAACCGTCAGCGGTGCCGGGCCAGGCGTACTGGCGGTCTGTCACCGCCAGAACCAGCGGGCGATCGCTGCAGCGATGGTCGACGCTTTCGACGCGGTTGGTGTCGAAAGCCGTGCCTACCAGACCGTCGTCGGCGAGGGCGCGAGACTGTATCGCTGAGCCGTTAGTTGGCACCGGGATTGGGTTTCATTGCAACCACAACACGTTCGTGAGTGCGCCGTAACTGACCGACAGAGGAGTTGCGGTGATGAGTCTAGTAACTGATGGCGTCCTCGCCGTAATCGCACTGGCGGCGTTCGTCGGCGGCCTCGCCGTCGCGAGCGCCCCGCTTTTGCTTCCGTTCGTGGCAGTCGGTGTCCTTGGAACACTCGTCTTCGAGGCGATCGCGTTCAGTCATAGCGACCTCGTCCGCCAGTACTGGGAGCGACCGACCGTCCAACTCGGAACGCTTGCAGGCGCGTTCGTGATCGTTGGCATCGGCATCGCCGTCGCACCGTCGCGGCTGCTCTCGGCCGGGATCGGTGCGCTGGTGACGTACCTACTGGTTCTCTCAGTTGTTCTCGTGACAGTTGCTCGGTCCTAACCGACGATGGAGGACCGGCGATAACAGCCGCCGACTGCCCGTTAGGAGACGGTCGTTGGGACCGTCGTTGGCGACGAAGTCAGACTCGGGAGCCGGGCCACGCGTTCCGTACGCCACGCTGACAGCCTACGAAGCCGAACTCGATGACTAAGTCTCACACTACTCGAGCAAAAACAACGGTGACCGCGTTCGAACGAGCCGCCGTCTTCAGACGGTCTGCTGTACCGATTTACCGGCGTCTCCGCAGGACGGGTCGCGGAGACGCCGGAACTGACTGACAGTAGTCCGTCTCAGACGCCCCGTCCCTGCAGCTTCTCTTCTTCGGGGAGGTCGACGTTCGCGTCGCCTTTCATGCTCTTGCCGAGGTTCTTCGAGATTTCTGCGAGCGTCTCGGGGTCGTCCCAGTTGTTCGTCGCTTCGACGATCGCTTCGGCCATTTCCGGTGGGTTCTCTGCGCCGAAGATGCCGCTGCCCACGAAGATGCCGTCGCACTCGTGGTGCATCATGAGCGCGGCGTCGGCCGGCGTCGCGATGCCGCCCGCTGCGAAGTTGACGACTGGGAGTCGGCCCATCTCGGCGGTCTCGTGGACCAAGTCCGCGGGCGCTTCGATCTCGCGGGCGTAGGCCTCGCGTTCCTCGTGGCTCATCCCCTCGAGCTTTCGGATCGCACCCTTGATCGTGCGCTGGTGGTGGACAGCCTGGTTGACGTCACCGGTGCCGGCCTCGCCTTTGGTGCGGATCATCGCTGCACCCTCGTCGATCCGGCGCAGGGCTTCGCCGAGGTTACGCGCGCCACAGACGAACGGCGCGGTGAAGTCGCGCTTGTCGATATGATAGGCATTGTCAGCGGGCGTGAGAACCTCACTCTCGTCGATCATGTCCACGCCGACGGCTTCCAGGACCTGGGCCTCCTTCGTGTGGCCGATCCGGGATTTGCCCATGACGGGAATCGAGACGGACTCGACGATTTCTTCGACGTCTGCCGGGTCTGCCATCCGGGCGACGCCGCCGCGCTTGCGGATGTCAGCGGGGACGGCTTCCAGCGCCATGACAGCGACTGCGCCGGCCTCTTCGGCGATGCGTGCCTGTTCGGGGTCGACGACGTCCATGATGACGCCGCCTTTCTGCATCCGGGCGAACCCGCGCTTGACGAGATCGGTCCCGCGTCGCAGTTCCTCGAGATCGGTGTTCTCGGCCATACTGCGCGGTTAGGAGCCACCGCACTTACGCGTGTTCTTTGGGGACGGCTTGTCCGCAGTGTCCGAAATCAGCTGCATAACGGACGAAAACACCGGTATCGTGACTCATATATGCCCGAGTCATATCACTCGGTTATCCACTCGCCTTCGAGCAGGCGTGCCCGAACGCGGGACCCATAGAGTCGACCGACCGGCCGTTGCCACAGTCCCAGTTCCCGTGCCAGCGCCGGCGCAACCTCGAGTCGCGTGCCGACGGACGGGCCGATCCCGATCGCCACCTCCCCCTGAATCTGGACCGGTGTCCACACGAGTGTCCCCTCTTTCGTCGTGTAACTCGCCAGCGTCCAGTCGCGGGCTCGAGCGCTGATTCGCGGGCGGGCGACCTCGAGCCGGACGGTCTCGCGGTCACCGTACCGCCCACCGGAGACGACCGCACGGACCCCGTTCGGCCCGTCAGTCACCGTCACGTCGGTGCGTTCCTTGGGGTACCCCCAGAGCTCGCGCCCGAGCGCGACCGCAGGTTCGGTCGTTACCGGGAGCCAGTGGACGTAGCCACCGATCTCGCCGCCTGCGAGCTGTGCGATGGGGGTGTTCGTTCGACTCTCATGCACTGCCGGGATGATGACTGCGAACTCGTCGTAGGGCTCGAGTCCCGTTGTGTCCCGATCGTCGCCGCCGACGCGGTGGTACTGAATCGCGACGAGTGCGACACAGCCCACGCCGGGTGCGATCGCCAGCGACGAGAGGGCGTCCGGTAGGATCGCCTCGAGTCGACTCCGGCGGGCAGGAACGACGACGCCACCCATCGCGAGCGATAACGCGAGTGGGAGCGATATCTCGTGGCCAGTCGACAGCCGTGTTCGAGACCGGTGGTCGGCCGTGGTCATAGCTGGCGGTACGCAGGGATCGATCGTAGTGATAGGGGTCGGCCGCCGGCAGCGATAACCGCTACTGTTTTGCAGGTTCCGGCCGTCGCGCCGGACAATGACTGCCTCGACCTCGAGTGGCCAGCTCTCCGACCGCGACCGCACCGACGGCGAGTCGCTCCCGTCGTATCTCGCACCACTGCCAACGACGGTCGAGGACCTGGGGCTGCGATTTGCGTGGCTCGTCGTGGCGATCAACCTCGTGGGGACGGCGTTTGGGTTCTGGTACTACTCGGGACAGTTCGCCGAGACGACGGCAGTGCTGTGGCCCTGGGTGCCGGACAGCCCGCTCGCAACGTTGTTCGTGGCGCTGGCGCTCGCCTGCTGGAAGCTAGGCCGCGAGCAGCCGTGGCTCACTGCACTGGCGTTTTTCGGCAACATCGTGCTGGGCCTGTGGACACCCTATACATTGCTCGCGTTCGCCGATTCCTACACGTATCTCTCCCCGGCGATGTACAACTTCCTCTTCTGGAGCCACCTCGCGATGGTCGTGCAGGCACTGGTGCTCTACCGAATCAGTGACTTCCCGGTGTGGGCCGTCGCGGTCGCCACCGTCTGGTACTGGAGCAACCTGCTCGTCGACTATTTCGTCCCTGTCGTCGGCGAGCCCCACCACACGATCATCCCGGTCGCGCGGGACGCACCCATGTTTCTCGAGGCCGACGCGCTGGGCGTCGTCGCCGCGGGCGAAGTGACGTTCGTCCTGCTGGCGCTGTTTCTCGCGCTCACGATCCGCGTGAAAAAGTGTGAGGCGGCCCGAGGCCGATCGTAGCCGCTGGCTCCGAACTGTAGTCACTCTGCCAGCGACAGGTCGTTGACGGACGCAAGCTCGAGGTACGGATCCAGCGAACTGGCCGCGGCCCGCCGCTCGACCGTCCCGGCTTCGGTATCGTACTGCAGTACCTCCGCATCGAGGAATTTCTGGAGGTGGTTGTGGTGGAACTCGACTGTGAGCTGCTCGATCCGTTCGGGCGTCGGCTCGCCGTCACGGTGGGCAAGCCGGTCGATGAGTTCCTCGAGACGGACCGCTCCCACCCTCTGGGTGAGGTAGGACAACGCATACCGGCGGTGGTCCTCGCACAACAGCTCGAAGATGGTATTCGAAGTGAGACGGTCGTCGGCAGCCGTACGTTTCGCATTCGAGGTATCTGTCTTCATGGTGCTCTGTACTCGGCTTACGCGGCGCGGCCGACCGATCGGCGCTCAGCGACTTCAGCAGAGCACACCTCGAGATTGCCCGATGTCATTATAGCCTTTCTGCTGATGACACAGTGTCCACAGCGCATCAGGAGACAGGAAACGAACGTTCAAAAACGAGCCCTGCGTGAATCCGGACCCGTCTCCTAGCGACGGCGATCGACTGCTTACGCGAGGATGACGACCGCCGACTCGGTCTCGATCATCTCGCCCTCGCCGGAGTAGGTGCGCTCGAGTTCGACCTCGAAGAGCTCGTCTTCGAGTTCTTCGCCGGCGACGCGCAGGACGCCTTCGTCATCGTCGATCTCGTAGTCGCCGCTTTCGATGCCGGCGTCGATCTCGCCGACTTTCGAGCCGAACTTCGGCCCGAGCGTCGAGTAATCGAGGTCGATTTCGGCGACCTCGGTCGTGATCTCCGGTTGCTCTTCGAGCACGGTGAGGTCCTGGACGTGCATCACGTTCTGGATCGCGTCCTCGAAGCCGTCGACGGGGCCGTAGACCGACACCGACTCGAGGTCGGCGTTTAACGGCAACTGGTTCTCGCTCTTGTAGCGTCGCAGCGCCGAGATGACCTCCATGGCGGTTTCGCCGGCCGCTAAGTCGGCCTCGTGGCCCTGCGGGGTAGGCCAGTCGCGGACGTGGATGCTGCTCGTCTCGAGGGCCGCGTCGTCGGCCACGTAGATCGCCTGCCAGATTTCCTCGGTCACGTGGGGCAGGAACGGAGCCCACAGCTCGAGGAAGGTTCGGTGGGCGGTCCGCAACGCGTACTGCGTCGAGGGGTTATCCTCGCGGGTCTTGGCGATCTCTAAGTAGTCGTCACAGAAGGTGTTCCAGAAGAACGTCCGCAGGCGGTCGCGGGCCTTCGCGAACTCGTAGGCCTCGAGATGGGCCGTCAGATCCTCGATGGCGTCGTCGAGTTCCGCGAGCAGCCAGCGGTCGATCGCCTCGAGCTCGGCGGGCTCGTCGGGATCGGCGGGCGCGAGCGTGTCGACGAGCTTCGAGGCGTTCCAGAGCTTGCGCAGGAGTTTTTCGCCGGCAGTGAGGTCTTTCTCCTGATACGGGAAGTCGTCGCCGACGGCGGCGCTTGCGGCCCAGAACCGGACGGCGTCGACGGGGTACTCCGCGAGTACTGCGTCGGGTTCGACGACGTTGCCCCGCGACTTGGACATCTTCTCGCGGTTTTCGTCCAGAACGTGGCCGTTGATCATCGTCGCGTCGAAGGGCACCTCGCCGGTGTGCTCGTAGCACTTGACGATGGTGTGGAACAGCCAGAACGAGATGATGTCGTGGCCCTGCGGACGCAGATCGAACGGGTAGAGCTCGGGATTGTCCATCGTGAACTCTTCGCTCTCCGCGTCCCAGTCCCAGCCGGCGTTGATGAGTGGGGTGAGTGACGAGGTGGCCCACGTGTCGAAGACGTCCTCCTCGGGGTCGAACTCGTCGTGGCCACACTCCGGACACGCATCGACGGGCGGGTCGTCCGAGAGCGGGTCGACCGGCAGCTCTTCGCGCTCGGCCATGATCGGATGGTCGCAGTCTTCACAGTACCAGACCGGGAACGGAATGCCCGAGTCGCGCTGGCGGGAGATCAGCCAGTCCCACTCGAGGCCCTCGATCCAGTGCTGGTAGCGGGTGAACATCTTCTCGGGGTACCAGTCCATCTCCTGGCCGGCCTCGAGATACTCGTCTTTGTGATCCAAGATTTCGACGTACCACTGCTTGGAGACGCGGAACTCGACGGGCGTGTCACAGCGTTCGTGGACCTGCACGGCGTGGGTGATCGCCCAGCGGTCACGCAGGTAGCCCTCGTCGTCTAAGTCCTCGACGATGGCCTCGCGGGCCTCCTCGGTGGACATGCCTTCGTAGTCGCCGGCGAGTTCGGTCATCGTCGCGGACTCGTCGATCGCCACGCGCAGCGGCAGGTCGTGGGCCTGGTACCACTCGATGTCGTTCTGGTCACCGAAGGTACAGCACATCACGACGCCGCTGCCTTTCTCCATGTCGACGCGCTCGTCTTCGATGATCGGCACTTCGTGACCGAAGATCGGAATCCGAGCGGTCTCGCCGACGAGGTCCTGGTTGTCCTCGTCGTCGGGGTGGACGAATACGGAGACACAGGCCGGGATGAGCTCCGGGCGCGTCGTCGAGATGACGAACTCCTCGCGTGGCGCGTCGTCGCCGACGAGTTCGAACGCGATGTCGTTGAAG
This sequence comes from Natrinema hispanicum, assembly GCF_004217335.1. Lineage (GTDB taxonomy): Archaea > Halobacteriota > Halobacteria > Halobacteriales > Natrialbaceae > Natrinema > Natrinema hispanicum. The sequence goes on along the minus strand of NZ_SHMP01000003.1, from coordinate 225,141 downwards.
TGCGAGCCGCGCTCGTCGTCTTCCATCTCGACTTGCGAGATGGCGGTTTCACACTCTGGACACCAGATCGCGGGCGCTTTCTTGCGGTACTCACGGCCCTTCTCGTAGAGGTCGAGGAAGGAAAGCTGGGAGATGCGCTGGACGCGCGGTTCGATCGTCTTGTAGGTGTTGTTCCAGTCGATCGAGGTCCCGAGCGCCTGCATCTTCTCGGTGAATTCGGCCTCGTAGTCCTGACAGACCTCCCGACAGAGGTTCTGGAACTCTCGGCGCTCGTAGTCCTGGTGGCGAATGTCCAGTTCCTTCTCAGTCAGCCGCTCGCTTGCGATCCCGTTGTCGTCGTAGCCAAAGGGAAAGAGCACGTCGCCGTCTGCCATCCGCTGGAACCGGGCGGCGAAGTCCTGCAGCGTCGAACCATAGAGGTGGCCCATGTGCAGGCTGCCCGAGACCGTCGGCGGCGGCGTATCGATCGCGTACACCGTGTTCGGGTCCTGCTTTTCGTCGCCGTCGTAGGCGTAGACGTCCGCGTCGATCCAGCGCTGTTGCCAGCGCGATTCGACGGTTTCGGGGTCGTAGCCCCCCTCGAGGCTCGGCTCGTCCTGTGCGGCCGTGTCCATGCTCATGCTCTCACCGCCCGCCGTGGGCGTCGTCGGTGCGTCGTCGGAAACTGTGGTTGGCGCTCGTCCATATGAGTCGTTGCTCGGTGAATGCTGGTCGGCGACAATACATCCGTCGAAACGGGGTAAGGAATGCGGGGCTATAGAGCCCCTATCAGGGCGGACGTAAGTCATTAAAAGAGTTCGACCACGCGTTCGGTCGAACTCCTGTAAATCGTTACGTCCGCCCTGATACAAAAACGGTGCCACGCGGGCCGTCAAACGGGCAAACGGTCGCCGCGACGCACTGCATCATACGTGTCTCTTGCCCCGGGAACGGTGTTAGGTGTTTCGTCGGCCAGTGCTCGAGCGTGTCTAGATTCGTCCGTGCTGACTGCCTCCAGTCCGCGGAGTGGCGAGACACCGGCCTCGAGAGCAGAGCGCAAAAGTACCGTTAGATTCTAGGAACGCGTATGAGTACCGATGGCGACCGCCTCGAGGGGGGCGATCGACCGTGAGCGCCCTCGCACGGCTGCGGGCGCGTCTCCGCGACCGGTTCGATAAATGGCGCTGGTGGTACGCACTCCGTGTCGGCGGCGCTCCAAAATGTGCCGTCTGTGGGAACGAGGCGGCGTGGATCGCCACGTCGGAGAACGAACCGCGCTGTTTCCAGCATATTCCCGCCGAAGGAGAGGAGGCGATCCGCGACGTGCAGCCGGAGGATTGCTTTACAGACTGGGACGACCACACCAGCGAGTAGGGCGGTCGCCTCACACCACGACGCCGGTGTCGGTCCGTTTGACCGTCATACGGTCTACTGTCAGTCAGCGCCGGTGCACTTGCGACCCGCGACCATTCTACGGTCCCACCGGTACCCAGCGACAGGAAACCGTCTCAGGCGTCGCCGTCGGAGTGAGCCCGCACCCACAATTCGCCGATCCGGGACAGTCTGGTCCGGTAGGACTTGCCGTGTTCCTCGCGCTCGATGTACCCTTTGCCGCCGGGGCCCAGCCGGTCGACGTTGTAGATGACCTTCGACCGGAAACTGTCGGTATACTCCTCGTTGAGTTCACGCGCCAGCGATTCGGCGAGTTCCGAGACGGAGTCGAACTCGCCGCCCTCGCCGAGTTTGTACAGGATCAGTTCCTCGAACGGCTTGACGTTAGAGAAGGATGCAACCGGCAACTCGACGATGTGTTTGCCGTCGATTTCCTTTGCACCAATGGTCGTCCCGCGTTCGTCGAACTCGGCGAGCAGATCGCGGGCGCTCTCGAGGCGGCTCCCGATCCGATCGTCTTCGATCCCGTCGTTGTCTTCTCGAAGGTCCTCGAGCAAGGCGATCTGTTCGCGCAGTTCCTCGGCGAGTTCGGTCTCTAAGTACTTCTCCGGGGCAGTGTAATAGGTGTGGATGCCCTCGCGGTCTTCCTCGCGTTCGACCATCAGCGAGTGGGCGGCGTTGGCGAAGGCGAAGCTGACAGTCCGGGGCATCGCGGCGACGTTGACCCAGACCTCGTTGCCGGCGTCGAGTTCAGCGGTGATAAGCTCGTAGGCCTGCTCGAACGCCTCGTCGTAGTCGTAGACGTCCTCTAAGACGAACCGCTCGGTTTCGGCTCCCAGCAGGTTCCGGAAGTCCGTCTCGAGTTTCTTCGAGAGGTGCCGGGAGTACTCGACGTTGGCCTCGCTGCCGACGGCTCCCTCGAGCAAAATGACGCTGTCGACGTCGATCTGGTCGCGCACGAGCGGCGCGATCAGCCGGTCGTAATCGAAGCCGACCGGGACGATGTGTGTTTGCATGGTCGACACTGAGGCAGGAGCCGTTACAAAACCACCGAGTCGGTATCCGCGTTACTCGACAAGCGGCATGACGATACCGAACACGAACGGCGAGGCAAAGCCGATCGCGAAGCCGATCATCGTCAGGGCGAAAAACAGCGTGTTCTCCCACTGAGGAAGCGATCCGAACATCGCGTGGCCGACGAGCTCGCTGCCCGTCCCGACGACGAACAGGGCGAGCCCGAGGAAGAAGCCGGTCTTTGCCAGCTCCGAGTGATCGCGGCCGCTATAGTGTGCCATAGCGACGCATCGACGGTCGGCTACGTAATCGTTTCGACAGCAGCGCGGTCAGTCCTCGTCTGTCGCCTCGAGGTCGAGCCCTCTGAACAGATCCACGATCGCCTCCCGGTCGCGGGCCGGATCGACGTCGAGGGCGGCCTCGAGGGTGGCCGGCTCGTCGGGGGCCTCGAGCGGCACCAGCCCGCCAGCCATCACGTACGTATCCGTTGCGGGCCAGATGGCGATGTGGGCTTCGGCGTCGATCGTCGCGGCGTCAGCGTCACCATCGTCGTCAGCCGCCGAGTCGGTGTCGACTGGATAGTCAGCCTCGAAGACGGTGAGATGGCCGACGGTGCCGTCCGGGCGGTCGATATGCTCGCTCGTGCGTTCGTCGCCGACGATAATACCGTCGTCTTCGATCGTCTCGACGAATCCCGTGCGGGCTTTCGGGGCAGCCATCCCGAGGGCATCGCTCGGTGACAGCCCCATTGTCGACAGCGACGGGTTGAGCTGCAGTTCGATGAGAAACAGCGATCGGGCTGGGATCGAGCCGCTGGCGCGGAGCCGCTCGAGTGCGTCAGCTGTCGGCCGGTGTTCGAAGACGGTCGTCTCGGCGGTGATCGTCATCAGCGAGAGTCGTCGTTTCTCGGTCTGCGTGCCGAGCCGCCGCCAGTCGTCGGCGACCGCGGCCGGGAGATCGATCGTCATGGTCGCCGGCTATGCAATCGGGACCGTTCAGGGTGGCGATTCGACTCGGTCAGACGGACGCCTCTCGGTCAGCGCCGGCGCACCCGCGACCCCCTGTGCGCCGGGAAACAGTGATCGCAGACCGTATCAGTCGGCACCGAGGCCGTCGAAGTAGATCGCGCGCTGCTCGTCGGCCGCCGGCGAGGTGACCAGCGAGACAACGACGGTGACGAGGAGGCCAAGTCCCATCCCGACGAGGCCAGCCGACCAGCCTGCGTAGGACCCCGGGACAGCGGCGACGAAGAGGCTCGCCATGTAAAACCCCTGGCTCGCGAGGATGCCAGTGGTGATCCCGGCGCGCGTAATCTTGCGCCAGTAGAGGGCAAGGAGGACCGGCAGTGCGAGCTGGGCGAAGCCGCTGAAGGCGGCGTTCCCGAGGTCGAACAGCGTTGCCGGCTGAAACAGGCTGGCGACGAAGGCCGCAGTGGCAAAGATCACGACGCCGCCGCGGGCTAGCAGCCCTTCTCGGCTGTCGGAGAGGCCTCGATCGACGAACGGCCGGTAGAGATCCCGCGTGAAATACGACGACCCAGACAGCAACATCGAGTCCGAGGACGACATCATCGCGGCCATCGCGCCGGCGATGATCAGTGCAGCGAACCAGGTTGGGGTGTACGCATCGAGGATCAACGGCAGGACGTTCGCTCCCTCGGGAATCGCGACCTCGAGGCCGGCGGCCCACGCCCCGAGCATGAACGAGGGGACGAAGAGCAACACACAGAGGATCGGCCAGAGGGCAAGGGACCGCTTGAGCACGGCCTTCGAGCCGGCGGCGAAGAAGCGCTGGTTGACCTGCGGGAACATCGCGACGCCGAACCCGATCGTGATCGCCGTCGAAAGCATCCACTGGGGCGTGTAGTAGCTGCTACCGAGCGAGAGGAACCCGGCTGTGTCCGGACTCGATGCGAGCGCAGCGGTCGCCGCGCTCGGGCCGCCGACGGTCGCGAGCACCCACAGCAGCGCGACCCAGGTCGTCACGAGCATGAACGCGCCCTGGAGCGTGTCGGTCCAGGCGACCCCGCGCATCCCGGCGGCGACGACATAGAGGATCATGAATACCGTGATCAGGCCCGCCCCCAGTTCGTAGGACACTGCGCCGTCGGTCAGGGCCTCGAGTGCCGTGCCAGCGCCGACCTGCTGGAGCATGACGTAGGGGAACAGCCAGAGCAGGCTGATGGCGGCGACGAGCCCACGAAGCCACCGCGACCCGAAGCGGTCGCCGAGCATCTCACCGAGGGTGACGTAGCCATACTGCTGGCCGAGCAACCACTGTTTGTAGCCGATGACATACCAGAGGATGGCGAAGATGATGCCGTCCATCAGCCCCATAACGAGGATCCACTCGGGCCCCTGTGCGTAGGCGATGTTCGGGCCGGCGAAGAAGGTAAACGCCGATAACAGCGTCGCGAACGTCGTAAACAGCAACACGACCGTCCCCAGCGTGCGACTTGCGAGATAGAAGTCCTCTGCGGTCCGCTCGGTCAGGCGGTAGGCAACGAGCCCGATTGCGAGTGCGATCAGGAGATAGCCGACGATGATCGTCAGCTGTAGCGTGACCGCTCTCACGGCGAATCACCGCCGGTTCGCGGCTCTCGAGTCCGGCCGGGACCCCCCACTCGCCTCTCACTCGAGCCGTCGTCGTCCGTTGACTCGATGCCGATTCCCCAGGCACGCTGGGCGAAAATCCAGAAGACGACCGACGCAAGCCCCATCCAGCCGATGTGCCACCAGAGCCATACTGGCAGCCCAGCGACGACGGTCGCCGATCCCCACAGGAACCACGGGACCGTCAGTCCGGCGAGGACGACCGCGACCACGATCCAGATCCCCAACTCGTTCCGGTTCATATGTGACTGTTTCCCTCGATATGGGTAGTTCTTTCTGTTCGATTCCTGCTATCGAAGAGATTTGTTCATCGATATGGGCTCGTCGGCTCGCCGGTTCGAGAAGCCAGTGATCGAACCGAGTCACACTGATCGCACAGTCTGCGGTTCTCGCTCACGGTGCTCGCCCCGACCCGCGCTCCTGTCGTGCGACCAGGGGCCGTGATGGTCAGTGGCACCGATAGCTACAATCGGTATTTCATCGAGGAAAAACATATATGAATCTGCCAGCGAGTACGAATCGACTATATGGCCCGGCTGTTCCCCTTCCGCTCCGAGACGACGACCGAGGAGGGCCAGCCCCGCGTCGTCGAGCTCGAGGGCGAGGACGCTGACGCCGTCTTCAGCGCCCTCTCCTCGACGACGGCGCGGCAAATCTATGCACGGCTCGACGAGGAACCCGGGACACCAAGCGACATCGCGGACGCGATCGATTCCTCGATCCAGAACGTCCGCTATCACTTAGGAAACCTCGAGGAGGCCGGGCTCGTCACGGTCGTCGACACGTGGTACTCCTCGCGGGGCAACGAGATGAGCGTCTACGCGACGACCGACGGGCCGCTGATCGTCACCAGCGACGAGTCGCGGGCGGCGAAACTCAAGGCGGCGCTCTCGCGGCTTCTCGGCGGGATCGGCGCACTCGCAGGCGGGAGTTTGCTGGTGCAGTACACACTGACGCGCTGGCTCGTGCCGACTGGGACTGAACCGGTCGCTGACGAATCGAAGCCCGCAGGCGCGGCCGGGAGCGACAGCCGTGATACAACCACGACGGGGGACGGCGGGGCAACCAGCGGGACGGGGAACGGCTCGAGCGACGGCGGTGATATCGGAATCGCCACCGTGAACGAAACCGAGACTACCAGCGCGGACGCTGAGAGTGCGGACGCCGAGAGTGCGGACGCTGAGAGTGCGGCTGCCGAGAGCGCGGACGCTCCCGATTCGTCGCTCGATGCCAGCAGCGAAGCCTCCGATTCGGCGCTTGATACCGGCAACGAGGCAGTACAGAACGCGAGTGACAGCAGTGTGGATGCAGCGGAGGCGATGGTCGAGACGGTGCCACCAGGAGTGCTCTTCTTCCTCGGCGGCCTCGTCGTCTTGCTTGCAGTGGTGCTCTACTGGTACTGGTATCGGCCGACGTACTGATCGCGTGTTGCCATCGACACACTGCTGTCGGAGAGGCCGTCACAGTCCGACTGCACACACCCGATCGGTGCCTCCAGAGGTCAACAGCTATTTCTCCCCCACGAACGAAATCATATATAAACCGGTCTCTGTACGCGACTCCCGCGTCACCGCGCCCCTCGCGGGGACAGATTCCCAATGGAAGACACATCAAAATATCTCATCCACGCGGACGTCACGGCTGACGGGGTCGTCGAGCGCAGCGACGTCGTCGGCGCGATCTTCGGGCAGACCGAAGGGCTGCTCGGCGACGAACTCGACCTCCGCGATCTCCGGCAGTCTGGCAAAGTCGGTCGCATCGATGTCGAAATCTCGAGCACTAGCGGTCAGTCTCACGGACAGGTCACCATCGCGACGAGTCTCGATAAGGTCGAAACTGCAACGCTCGCGGCTTCGCTCGAGACGATCACGCGCGTCGGTCCCTGCCGGGCCGACCTCGAAGTCCGCGAGATCGAGGACGTACGCGCGGCAAAGCGAAAGGAAGTCGTCGACCGCGCGAAGGAACTCCTCCGAACGGGCTTCGACGACTCGATTATGTCCTCCGACGAGATCTTGGCAGAAGTTCGCCAGCACGTCCGCGTCGAGGACATCACCGAGTACGAGGGCCTGCCCGCCGGCCCACGGGTCACCGACAGCGACGCCATTATCGTCGTCGAGGGTCGAGCCGACGTCCTCACCCTGCTCAAGTACGGCATCAAAAACGCGATCGCGGTCGAAGGGACGAGCGTCCCCGATGCCGTGGCCGAACTCACCCGCCATCGCACAGTTACGGCCTTCCTCGACGGTGACCGCGGTGGCGATCTCATTCTCGAGGAACTCGCGCAGGTCGGCGACATCGATTACGTCGCGTTTGCCCCCGCGGATAGCTCCGTCGAGGAGCTCGATCACCACGAAGTGTTCGCTGCCCTCCGGAACAAGGTTCCCTACGAGACCGTCTCGGAGCTCAACGAGCCTCGAGAAGCCGTCGCCGCTACCGACGGCAGTACGACGCCGGCACCGCTGCCGACCGACGACACGGCCGGGACACCAACCACCACAGAATCCGACCGCACAGCGACCTGTGAATCGACTGCACAGCCGGATACAACGATCGACGCAACCGACGATGTCGAGGCGACAACGACGAGTCAGCCACAGCCGGACGCGGCCGACTCGGAACCGACACACTCCGACGCGACCGCTGCCGAATCCGATGCTGACCGCGGCCCTGAGACGATCTACGGGCACGCGGCCGCGGTCGTTCGGGCCAACACCGATCGCGTCCGGTTTCTCGACGCCGACGCCGAGCGGATCGACGACGCCGACGCGAGCGACGCCTACAACGCACTCGAGGAGCTCGAGCCGGTGCCGACGACGGTCGTCCTCGACGAAATCCTCGATCAGCGTCTGCTCGATCTGGCGGCCGACCGCGGTGTCGACCGGATCATCGCACGCTCGCTCGGGCAGTTCACCAAACGGCCGACCGACGTGCGGATCCATGCGATCGACGACGTCGCCGAGCAGCGCCCGGACGGGGAATGACAGCAGGGTTCACCGGCTGTCCGGGTCCGAGCCGTTCATATGCTATCGGTCCTGAGCGACGACTATGACGCCCCCAGTATCTGTCGCAGTCGCACTCCTCGGCGCATGGGTCTGGATGATGTTCTGGGCGACGACGACCGATAATACGACCGACGCGGATCCCGCCGAGTGGGTCGATCGAGTTGACGATCGATCCGAGCGCTCGTCCGAATCGACGGCCTCGGACGGCGCGTTCCACACTGCTGACGACTGAACGACCGATCGTCAGTTAGTGCCGGTCCCCACGACCCCGTTATCCGGGTGTGGCGCGATCCAGTGACAGGAGTTCGGCTGCGACGGTCGGTCGGCGCTGCGTCTTGCCGTCCCCAAACGACGGTCGTCTCATACTGCCGGGCACAACGGTTCAGACATCGATCGCACTCGAGACGCGATCGAGTATTCACTGACTTTTGTCCGGTAGTATCAGTCACACCACTTCTCATAGCCACGTATTTCGCCGGCTGGAAGTGCCACCGCCGATGACGCTGGCTCTCGTCTCATCCGCAGCGGTTCGTCTCTGACCACTCTCTCCCGTCGCCCGTCGCCGGTCGATCGGTCCTCCCGTCAGCCGAGGACAAACGTAACCACTAGCAGGACACTGACGAGCGCACCGGACAGCGTCGCAAGGAAGTTCACACCCTGATTGCCAAGTATCGACCCCTCGAGCGTTGCGCCGAGCAGGCTATCGACGGTCATCCCGGCGATCCCGGCGGCGACGATGATCGTCGCACCGCCGCCACTCATTTCGGGAAAGAGCCCGGTGGCGATGATGGCGACGATGGCTGCACCGACGATGCCGGCGAGTTCTCCCTGCCAGGTGACACCGCCATCGGTGCCGGGCTCGACTGGCTTGAGGGTCGTAATCAGTCGCGGCCGGTCGAAGACGCTCCCGATTTCGCTCGAGAGGGTATCACTCATTGCGGTGGCGATCGAGCCGGTAAAGGCGAATAAGAAGAGTTCGGGTTCGTGGGGGAGCAAGCCGGCGTCGCTGGCCGCATAGCCGAGGACGGCGACGAGCGCGACCGCGGCGTTGCCGAGCACGTTGCCGCTTCCACGTGCGCCGTTGTTGTCCTCGGCGACGCCGAGTTCCGTCTTTTCCTCGTAGCGGAACTTCGTCGAGAGGCCGCCGATGGCGAAAAAGGAAACGAGGACGGCAAACCAGCCGTAGCCGCCGAGGACGGTCGTCAGCAACACCAGCAACACGCCGGTGAGCATCCCGGCGATCGAGGCCGTCTCGAGCGCGTATGACGTATAGCCGAGCGCGACGGTGACCGCGAGCGCGATGAGCAGTTCCGTTGGGCCGATGGTCGGCTGGAGTTCCGCGAGCAGCCACAACAAGAGCCCAACCGAGAGGACGACGATGGGGTCGTCGGATCGCAACAGCATGTCACGCAACAGCGCGGCGAGAAATGCACCGCTGGCCGCCAGAAAGACCATGATGGGAAGTGCCGAGACGACGGTATCTCCGGCGAGCGAGCGGGTGATGGCCTGTCCGGCGACGGCCGCCACGGCTGCCGTTAGACAGAAACCGACGACACGAACGACGGGCCCGTCGGTTCGCAGCCTGACGAGTTGCTCGCCGAGGTTGCCGTAGCCGACGAGCAGGATCGTTCCGACGAAGACGGCGACCGGCATCGACGCCGCGGTCGCCATCAGCCCGAGTGCGACCGCCGCGAGGACGAACGTGATGAGGCCATAGAGCCGTGAATCCTCGTAGTCGCCCGGATACGCGAGCAGGTCGAACAGCGGGCCGTCGGTGATGACGTAGGCACCCAACAGGACGATGCCGGCGACGGCGGCTCCGACGCGCGGACCGGCAAGCGGAACCGCAAGCGACAGCGTACAGAGGGCTGCAAACACGCCAGCTTGCCGAACGGGTGCCGTCACGATATCGGTCCCTTTCTGTGGCGATTACTTCAAGGTTCGTGAACCCGCCTCGAGTCGGTTTTTGCTACCCTTAGCGTTTCACTCGCCCGATCAGAGCTATCGCTCAGCTATCCAACGGAACCCGTAACCCGTATCATACCCGCCCCGAAAGCACGGGTGTGGGACTGTACGAACGGTATCTGGCCTTCCGGATCCGCCGCCACGACGGCGATCCGCCCGATCATATCGCGCTCGTGATTACCGAGCGCGACCTGTTAGAGCGGGGTGCCTACGAGACGCTGACGGACTTCTTCGAGTGGGCCGTCGAATACGCCTCGCAGGTAACCGTCTACGTCAGCGTCCTCGACGCGGCGGCGGTGCCAGCCCTGCAACGCGAACTCGAGCGAATCGATGCACCCCGGCCAGTCGCCGTTCGCGGGCCGGAAGACAAGGCACGCGCGGACGCGCCGATTCGGATCGGGATCGGCCTCGGCGGAAAACACGAGTTCACCAGCGCCGTCCAGACCCTCGCCGAGAGCGTCGATGCGGGCGAGTTAGCGCCCGACGAGATCGACGACGAGGATGTCGAAGCTCACCTCGTCTTTCCCTCCGAGCCGGACTTAGTGATCAAGACCGGCGCGGAGCGGCTCTCTGATTTTATGATCTGGCAGTCGGTCTACTCGGAGCTGTACTTTACCGACGTCAACTGGCGGGACTTCCGCAAACGGGATTTCCTGCGGGCGGTTCGCGAATACTGCAACCGGTCACGGCGGTTCGGCCGGTGATTTAGTCTGCGATCTGGCTGCTCGAGTCGCCGCTCTCGAACTCGCCGGCATCGGGTCGTTCGCTCGAGGGGAGCGAGTCACGGAACCGGTCGACGATCGCGCGGGCGTCGGCGAGTTCCGGTTCGCTGACCGCGCCCAGCAGGGCCAGCGCGCGCCGGGCGCGAGTGCGCCGCCAGGACTCCTGGCGGTGTTCGTAGGTCCGGATTCCACGCAGGAAGTCAGCCTTGGAGAACTCCGGCCAGTATGGCGTACAGAAGAAGACGGCGGCCTCGTTGCCGTTGGCGTGCCACGGGAGGAAATTCGACGTTCGCTCGTCGCCGCCGGTCCGGATGATTAGGTCGACGTCACGCACCGGCTGGTCGTAGAGCCGTTGCTCGATGTCCTCGACGTCGATCTCGTCGGGCGCTAACTCGCCCGCGTCGACGGCGTCGGCGACGCCGCGGACGGCCTCGAGCAGCTGTGCGCGACCGCCGTAGGCCAGCGCGATGTTGAGAACGAACTCGTCGTAGTCGCTGGTTCGGTCCTCGGCGTAGGCGACGGCTTCGCGGACCCGCTCGGGGAGCCGGTCGACGTCGCCGAGCGCTCGAATGTGGACTTCGTTGTCGTGGACGCGGTCTGCGTCTGCGAACTCGCGAAGCTTCTCCTCGAGGAGGTCGAACAGCGCTTCCCGCTCGTCGGGCGGGCGCTCGAAGTTCTCCGTCGAGAACGCATACAGCGTCAACTCCTCGACGCCGATGTCCTGACACCACTCGAGGACGCGTTCGGTCGTCTTCGCACCGGCACGGTGCCCCTCGTGGGCGTCGCCGCCCTGTTTTCGAGCGTATCGTCGGTTGCCGTCTTGGATCACCGCAACGTGGGTCGGCGCGCCGGAGATTTCACGTGAGAGCAGCCGTTCGTAGGCCGCGTCGACGCGCTGACGGAGCCACCGCTTCATTACCCGGTTGAAGGTCACCGGCGACTATGTGTCTTGTGTGGTACTGGTCGACAATAGACGGGACACGTAGGCTGTCGGCTCACCGTCGCAACTCGAAACGCGGGAATCGTGACGGCTATCCGTCCAGCCTGAGTACGGCTGCTCAATGGCAGACGCAATCGACGACGACCTCTACCAGCGAACCAAGGCCTTGCTCGAGCCCGGCGAGATCGAACTCAACGGCGCGATCGTCCATACCGACTACGATGGACAGGCAGACGTCCAGATGATGCAGGCGACGATCGACGTCGGCGACATCATCGCCGAACACGCGGGTCACGACCCGAAAGACTGCTACGTCTACTCGGGCAACGACGACACCGATTTCTCTTCGAACCAGCATCAAGGACTGACCCTCGAAGACGAGGAGTTCGTCTGGGAGTGCCAGCAACTGCTGCGCGAGGGCAGCTTCGACATCGTCATCTACTACGAAGCCAGCGCCGACCACGAGGCGATTCTCGAGGACATCCGTGAGCTGGGCTTTGACGTGACTGGCGTCGAAGGCGAGTAGTCGCACTCGAACGGAGCGACGAGAGCACGCTCGCGAGCGGCCCGCCGAGCGATCACGAGTTGTTTCGGAGAGCCGGCTCCGAGTTGCTTATACTTCGGTAGTTCCGAGTATGACGTATGAATACGGACGTCGACCTCACGGCGCGCGAACGGGCGGTCGTCAACGCTTTTCAGGGCGGGTTTCCCGTCGTCGAACGACCGTTCGAGCCTGCTGCGGCTGCCATACGCGATACCGGGGTCGACATCGACGCGACGGGGTTGCTCGAGACGATTCGTGACTTAGACGACCGCGGCGTCCTCTCGCGGTTCGGCCCGCTCGTCAACGCCCAGGAGATCGGCGGCGCGGCGACGTTGGTCGCCATGCACGCCCCGGAAGACCGATTCGACGAGATCGTCGAACAGGTCAACGACCACCGCGAGGTAGCCCACAACTACGAGCGCGAGCACCCCCACCTGAACGTCTGGTTCGTCGTCAGTGTCGCAGATGAGGACCGCGTCGAGGAGGTACTCGCCGAGATTGAAGCCAAGACGGGCCAAGAGACGTACAACTTGCCGAAACAACGCGAGTTCCGCGTCGAGGCCAAGTTCTACGTCGACGGCCCGCTCGACGGCGACGGGGACATCGAGGCGGCCGGGATCGACCGCTCGGACCTCGGTCCCGACGTGACGCCGACCGGCGAATCGACGCTGTCGCCGGCCGAACGCGACCTCGTCCTCGAGATCCAAGGCGGCGTCCCGCTGACCGAGACACCGTATGCGGACGTGGCTGACGCGATCGGACAGGAGACCGACTGGGTCCTCGAGACGGTCACACGCTTCGAGCGCGAGGGCAAGATCCGCCGGATCGGCGTCGTGCCGAATCACTACGCGCTGGGATACACGGAAAACGGGATGACGGTCTGGAACGTCCCCGACGAAGTCGTCCCCGAGGTCGGCCCCGAAGTCGCTGCACTGCCCTTCGTCACGCACTGTTACCGGCGGCCGCGCCACGAGGGCGTCTGGCCGTACAACTTCTTTGCGATGACCCACGGCCGCAGCGAGGCAGAAAGTCAGCGCCGCATCGAGCAGGTCCGCGAGACGATGGCCGAGTACTGGGACGTCTCCGAGGACGACTGGGACTCCCTGTTTTCGACACAAATCTTGAAGAAGACAGGGATTCGACTGGACGAACGTGCTGACGCGAACACCAGAGCGCGATAGCAGCGATCGGACGGCTCTCTGTGACAATGATTCCACTACTCCACGATTTCACGGACGCGACGGTGCTCGTCTTCGGCGGCGGCCCCGTCGGTGCTCGCAAGGCCCGTCGGTTCGCCCGCGAAGCGCGGGTCATCGTCGTCAGCCCCGCCTTCGCCGATCGTGACTTCGGCGAGGCCGAACTGGTGCGAGCAGCGCCCGATGCCGACGAGATCACGGGCTGGCTCGAGCGGACGAGCCCCGCGCTGGTCGTCGCCGCAACCGACGACGATGTGATCAACGATGCCATCGCCGACGCGGCCCGCGAACGGGGCACACTTATCAATCGCGCGGATCGATCCGGGGAGCGCGACCCCGGCAGCGTCGTCGTCCCCGCGACCGTCCGCAACGATCCCGTCGTGGTGTCGGTCGCGACCGGCGGGCAGGCACCCGCGCTGAGCAAGTATCTGCGCCAGCAACTCGAGGAAACGCTTTTGGGAGCCGGCGAGATGGCACGGGTCTGTGCAGCGGTACGCGAGGAACTCAAATCACGGGACGTGGCGACCGATCGGCGGCGACAGATCGTCACTGACGTCGTTAATTCTACAGATGTTTGGACAGCTTTACGTACCGGTACTTCTAACAGTTCCCAAGTGATCGAGGACGTGCTCGCCGAGGATCTGTCTACTGGGGGTGATCGGTCGTGATTTCGACCGGGGTTGTCACCGCAGCGCGGGTTACACACCGGTGTGGGACCGTCGACCAGCTCGCCGCTGCCAGCCCCGAGAGTCAGACGACCGCTGTGACGGAGTTGTTGACCGTGTCCGATATCGAAGAAGCGTACGTCCTATCGACGTGTAACCGCGTCGAGGCATACGTCGTCGGGCCAGACCACGTCGTCGGCCGCGCCGCGCTCTCGGAGTTTTTTGCCGGCGTCGACGACGACGCGATCGTAATGACCGACCACGACGAGAGCTTGCGCCATCTCCTGCGTGTGGCCGCCGGCCTCGACTCGGTCATTATCGGTGAAGATCAGATTATCGGCCAGGTACGGGCCGCCTACGAGGACGCCCGTGATGCCGGCGGAATCGGCTCGATGCTCGAGGCCGCCGTCACGAAGGCGATCCACGTCGGCGAACGCGCCCGGACCGAGACCGCGATCAACGAGGGTGTCGTCTCGCTTGGCTCGGCCGCAACGCGCCGGGCCGCCCAAGAGATCGATCTCGAGGGGGCGACCGCGCTGGTCGTCGGAGCCGGCGAGATGGGACAGCTCGCCGCTCGGAGTCTCTCGGCCGCCGGCGTCGACGAACTCGTCGTCGCCAACCGCACCGTCTCGCGTGCAACACAGCTCATCAGCGACGTTGACGACGAGACTGACATGACCGTTGTCTCGCTCGCGGATCTCGAGCGGGTCGCAACCCACGCCGACGTTGTCGTCGCGGCGACTGGGAGCGACGAGCCGGTGCTCGAACCCCGCCATCTCGAGGGACAGGAGGAGCCACAGGTGATCGTCGATCTCGGCCAGCCCCGCGACGTTGCGCCGGAGACCGATTCGTTGCCCGCAGTGCAGGTGTTCGATCTGGATGACCTCGAGACGATCACCGCTGAGACACACGAGCAGCGAGCCGACGCCGCCGACGAGGTCGAGGCGATGATCAACCACGAGTTCGAGTTGCTCATCGAACAGTACAAACGCGCCCGCGCCGACGAGGCCATCGCGGCCATGTACGAGTCCGCCGAACGGATCAAAGAGCGAGAGGTCGAGACGGCGCTCTCGCGGCTGGGCGGCGACGAGGTGTCTGCCGAGCAACGCGAGGTCGTCGAGGCGATGGCCGACTCGCTGGTCAACCAGTTGCTCGCCCCGCCGACCAAGAGTCTTCGCGAGGCAGCCGCAGAGGACGACTGGAGCACTATCCATACTGCCCTCCAGCTGTTTAACCCGGAGTTCGGCGGGAACGATGGCCCGATCGCGCCACCTTCGATGACAACCACCGTAAACGGCGACGCGGGCATCGGCGCGACCGACGACGACTGATTCGACGCGGTGGCCGCGCCGCTCGCACTCGATTCGTGGCACTCGAGACGTGCTGAGACTATTCTCGAACGGTCATACAAGCGCGCGGCGTCACTCGACAGCCGAGCGGAGACTGTTACAGTACTGATTCCAAGCTCCAGGCGGTTGGCGCGTTATCGTTGCGGTGCGCCGTACTCGACGTGAACCGTCGGGACGCTCGCAGAATCGGGCGCTTGGTCGCCGTTCCAGTCGACGAGTCGGACGTTTGCCATCTCACCGGAGAAGCGAAAGCGCTGGACGCCGACGTCGATCGATCCCTCGGCGACGCCGCCCGAAACGACGGTTCCTTCGGCCACCGGGTCGGCCGCCAACATCTCGAGGTCGCCGTCGACGGCGACTTCGTAGTTCGAGGGGACGCCACGGCCGACGATCGTCACGAGATTCGGCAGCTGTGTGTCTGTTGGTTCCGAGTCAGTTCGGTTTTGTACCGGCGTATCGCGTGCCATGCTCCGATAACCCGGGTATCTCATCATAAGCTTTCCTGTCGAGAAAATGGTAACAATCCGTGAATACGAACACGCGTTATATGACGTGTCACGGGTTGGTGAACGGCGGTTCTGGCACAATCGCAAGACGGCCGCGGGTGTCTCTGGACGCAGTTACTGCTGCCCGTCTTTAGTAAAGTTCGTTGAACGACTGGACGCGATAGTCGCCGAGGACACACCGGCCACGGCGCTCGTGGCCGACCCGCTCGACATGGATCGCGTCGAGCCCGGCGTTCCAGGCTGCACCGACGTCGTTTGCACCGTCGCCCGCGAGCACGCCCTGGTGGCCGTTGTGCGCGACGCCGAGGTCGACCATGACGCGCTCGACGGGATTGGGGTCCGGTTTCCAGCCTGTCTCCTCGGTACAGCACAGTTGTGCGTCGAACCAATCGCGGATCCCGACGTGATCTAACACGGGCTCACAAAGGAACTCCTGACAGTGGGTGACCAGCCCCACCGGCGCATCGAGGTCGGCGACGAACGCGGCGTCGTCGTGGAGGTAGGTCTGTTCGGCCCGCACGAGTGGGTCTTCCTCTTCGTGAAAGGCGGTCCAGAACTCACGAGAGTCGACGCCCCACTCCTCGAGCTGGCGGTCCCGGGAGCCGGTTAGCCCGTTCCAGAGGATGTCGGCTTCCCGATCGGTGAACTCACGGCCAAGCCGGTCGCCGACCCGGTCGAACACCTCCCGCGTGTACGACCACTCGACGTCGACGAGAGTGCCATCGAGGTCGAGCAGCCAGAAGTCATAGTCCGGTTCAGCGGCCATTCGGACACAGATGTACGGGATTCTCGATTAAATGCCTGTCGGCAGCCCGGCGCGGATGACGACGGTCGTACCGACAGCGAACTGGCGGCGTACTCGACCACCGACTCGACAAGGGTGGCGTACTCGCTACCGAGTCGCTCGTCGCCAGTCGTTCACGTCCTATGGCAGATACTATCTCTCAGACACCGTGACGCACGGCCTGTCTCTCGTTCGTCTGATCGAGTGACGTTAGAGGTCGATACCGCCGTTAACGTCGATGACTTCGCCGGTAATGTATCCCGCCTCTTCGCTTGCGAGATACCGGACGAGTCCGGCGATGTCGCTCGTGCTGGCGAATCGGTCGAGCGGAATTTCGTCGCGAATCTCTGCTTGCACGTCGTCCGGGATGGCCTCGACCATCTCGGTCCGGGTGAAGCCGGGTGCGACACAGTTGGCGGTCGAACCCGACGGTGCCAACTCGAGGGCAAGCGAGCGAATAAAGCCGAAGAGGCCGCTTTTGGCCGCCGCGTAGTTCGCTTGGCCGACGTTGCCTTGTTTCCCGACCACACTCGAGATGGCGATGAGACGGCCGTCGTCGGCAGCTTTGATGTCGTCGTAGAACGCGTGCGTGCAGTTGAACGCCCCGTTGAGCGAGACGTCGATCGCGCGGTGCCACTCCTCGGGGCTCATGTCGGCAAAGAGCCGATCCTGCGTGATCCCGGCGTTGTTGACGAGGACGTCGATCTCGCCGAGTTCGTCGTGGACACCCTCACGCATGGCGTCGACCTCGTCACGGTCGGTGACGTCGGCTTGAACCGGATACCCCTCTCCGTCGCCGTCGGTATCGCTGATCGTCTCGGCGACCTCGTGGGCGGCCGCTTCCGACGAGCGATAGTTGACGACGACGGTCGCACCGTAGCGTCCGAGTTCACACGCGATACTGCGTCCGATCCCTCGTGATGATCCAGTCACCAGACACGTCCGGTCTGCAAGTGGCTGCCGGGACGGCAGTTCCAAGTCGCTCGTCTCCTCGAGCAGTTGTGCCGTCATTGTGATCCCTCCAGGAGGGCACGCTGTTCCGTTTGGGTACCGTGCGGGGATGCCTCCGATGCATGCCGTTCCACGGCCGTGAGCCACTCGTGGACGGTATAGGTCCGCTTGCCGTCGGCGTGATCGGAGTTCGTGCATGGAACGATGCCCTGCATGCTCTCGTCTGTGTCGTCGTAGAACGCAAGCGCCACCAGCGGGACCCGAATCGTCTCACTCGGGGTATCGATCCCGAGCGGTGAGAGGTCGATCTGCTGTCGACAGAACCCCGGCTCGAGCGAGTAGCCGTGCTCGGTCGCCCACTCGTCGAACTCGGCGACGAGTTCCTCCCGGGTCGGCTGGTCCGTGTCTCCGATCGCGCGTTCGGCCGGCCACTGGGAGACCTGCACGTCGGCGAGGGTGCCGGTTTCTTCGAGCGTCCGCAACCGCTCGAGCAGTTCGGTGAGCTGCTCGGAAACGGCAGTCGGCACGTTCGAGCGCACGTAACAGTCGACCCGAACGGCTCCCATCAGGTCGGTCTCGAGAGCCGGAATAGCAGCAGCGTTATCGGCAGACATAGCAATCTCCAGTGCGCTGGATGAGATCTTGCGCGGCGAGCGACTCGAGGACGGCAAAGAGGGTGAGTTTCGGCACTCCGAGCATCTGCTGGAGATCGGCCGCTTTCGCCTCCTCAGTGACAAGAACCGAGAGATAAACGAGTTTCGCCTGTGGTGATGTGATTTCGTCTGGAACCGCGAGTTCCCCTGCTGTTGCCAACTGGTGTTCGCTCGTAGACATCACCGAAGACGCCCACAAGCAATTATATAAAGATGGAGAGAGGTGTGGTACCGATGACCAATATTATTCTTAGTATATATTACCACCCCCTAATATTCGATGCGAATCAATACCGTGGGCTCTCGACGCACGAACTCAATCGTCACATAACGCACGACAGAAGTCGTTTCACGGGCGGTTACGACGGACCACTGATCGACGGCGGTACTCAGGCCCGAACTGATCGTCGTTCAGTAGTGTCATTGTAGCCAATACTTTCATATACCAGATCGTGATACTGGCGCGTGGACTAGTGGGAAGTCAACAGTTCTATCACGATGATTCGATCACCACAGTCGAGTTCCGCATCTCGAGCAGCCGACGCTGCCGAACCACACTGCGATACGGACCGCCGGAGGGCACGCCATCCAAACCGACCAGACACGAGCGGAAACGGAGGTGAGTGGTCGTGAGCGACGACGAGACGGTCTACGTCGCTGCCGGTACCACCCGTTATCACGAATATCACGAGTGTCAGGGACTCTCTCATGCGCGGGAGATCTATGAGCGACCGCGCTCGAGCCTGCCCGAGGAGTTTACGCTCTGCAAACTGTGTTCGGGGGCGTATCACCTCGACCCGTCTGACGAGCCGATGGTGACGGCGAGCCGGCTCGAAGAGCTCGATCCAGACGATGTGGGCTGAGCCAGTCGGGTAAACTGAACACCCGAGACAACCGCAGGACTAGTCGTCCGTCTTGGTCACTCGAACGCTCGAGCCCAGATACTTCGAGATGACTTCCGAGACGGTATCGGCCTTGAACGGCTCGAGGTCGGCCGCGATTTCGGCTTTCAGGGCGTCGAAATACGCCTGGTCGGTCTGTAGTTCTCGGAACTCGACCGCGTGGACGGTTCGTTCGGGAACGCCAAGCCACTCCGCGGCGAGGCGGCGGCCGTAGTCCTCGTCGCCGAGCTCGCCGCGCCACAGCGTGTCCCGGAAGAAGAGCCACCCCTCGGTGCCCGGCTCCGGTGCCTCGAGAAAGAGCGTGACCGTCGTCTCGGCGCTGCTCGGCGCGATGGAGACGTCGTCGTGGGCCGGCTCGATACGAATCCGGACACGGAAGGCGTAGCGGGCGTCCATCGGGGGTGAACGTTGTCAGTTGTGTTCGGACTCGATCAGTTCTGCCATTTCGATGTCGTCGTCGGTAATGCCGCCTGCCTCGTGGGAGGTCAACCGGATCTCGACGCCGGAGTAGCGGATGATGATCTCCGGGTGGTGAAACTGCGCTTCGGCGATCTCGCCGACCATCTGGGCGAAGTTGACGCCGCGAAGATAGTCGTCGAACTCGTAGACCCTGGACGATCTCGTCGTCCTCGCGCTCCCACGCGTCGGGGAGTTGGTCGTCGATTTCCTCGTCGGAAAGTAGATCATCCATATGAGGTCGAACGCAAGCCATCCAAATAATGATTGTCCCGCGTTCCCATTCGGCCGTCGTCTCCCGATTCGTGTCCATTATGGTCGATCGGCAGCCGACCGACCATCAGTTGGGTCGTGATTCTTCGCCCGCAGGCTGGAGTTCGGCATCGACCAGCGTCTCGTAGGCGCGGCGGAACCGCTCGGAGAGCGCCTGATGTGAGATGTCTAATTTGTCGGCCAACTCCTCCATCGAGACGCCGCGTGGGATCTCGAAGTAGCCGTGCTCGAGGGCAGCCTCGAGAGCCTCTTGCTGTTCGGGCGTCAGTCGCGTCTCGTGGCCACCGGTGTCGGTTATGTCGGTAATCCGTCGGAGGTCGGCGTTGATCCCGCGCTCGACCAGCCGGTCGTAGGTGTTACAGAGCTGGTCGCGGGTGCGGTAGCGAACCGTCACCTGCCACCAGCCGTCGCTTGCGCGTGCCTCGAGGAGGGAGCCCCCGTCGGCCAGCACCTCGTTCCAGAGGCGATCCGTTCCCGTCTCCTCAGCAAAGGCCACGTCGTACAGTAGCCGCGAGTCAGTTTCGACCACCAGTTCGGCGATCTCGACCGACGGATCGGCCGCAAGCGCGGATTCGACCGTCTCGCGATCGACGCCGATCACCCACAGCGATGGCCGCGTCTTCGACACCGAGGATTCGAGTTCGAACGTCGCCTCCGGTGCGCGCTCGAACGTGGTCGCAAGCGCTGTCTCCGTCGCCGGAAGCCGGAGGTCAGCTATCGTCGACATCATACATCGTACACCACCATCGCGTAAAAACCGCTGTTGCGGTGAGTCTGACTGTCGGGATCGGTGATAATCCACTGCCCGGCCGCGTCGACGAACAGTCGGCCGCGCGACCACAGCCAGCGGAGACGGCCACACCGACGCTCGAGCGACACCCGTCCACTGCTGCCCGGGGTACTATCGGCTGGTCGAGCGTGGCCCCCGTATGCGGTATCTGGAGATCACGGTTCCAGAGGGGAAACGACGGGCCGTCCTCAATATCCTCGAGGACGAAGGGATCGACTACGTCATCAGTGACGAAACCAGTGGCCGGGAATACACCGCTGTCGTTCGGTTTCCAATCCCGACTCAGGCCGTCGAGCCACTTCTCGACCGGCTCAAGCGAACCGGCGTCGGCGACGAGGCTCGTGTCGTCGTGATCGACGCCGAGACGGTCATCTCGGAGGGGTTTGCGACGCTACAGGAACAGTACAGTTACGGCGGGCAGACCGGCGCGCGCACCTCGAGACAGGTGTTACGCACGAAGGCCGACGAACTTACGCCCCCGTTTCCGATCTACGCCGCGATGCTGTTGATCAGTGCCGTCGTCGCGACCGCCGGCCTGCTGGCCGACTCGCCGGCGGTCGTGATCGGTGCGATGGTCATCGCGCCGCTGCTCGGTCCTGCGCTTGCGGCCAACATCGGCATCGTCACCGGCGACGCCCGGCTCAAATCCACGGGGTTTCGCTATCAGCTCGTCGGCGTCGGGCTGGTGGTCGCCGCTTCGATCGGGCTCGCGGTGCTCGCTCGGCTGGCCGGCCTCGAGCCCGCGGGGGTCGACATCGTCGTCGCTACGGAACTCGAGGAGCGGGTCTCGCCGAACCTGTTTTCGCTGGCGGTCGCGCTGGGTGCCGGGATCGCCGGCATCCTGAGTCTCACGCGGGGCTTTTCGGAAGCCATCGTCGGCGTCATGATCGCCGCAGCACTCATTCCGCCCTCCGCTGCGGTCGGGATCACGGTCGCCTGGGGGATGTCTGGTGCGGCGACCGGCGCTGCGGTCCTCGTGGTCGTTAACCTCCTGTCGGTCAATCTGGCTGCGCTGGCGACGCTGTGGGTCGCCGGCTATCGGCCCCAGGGGCTGTTCGAGGTGTCGCCGACGCGAACACCGACCTACACCTACGCGGCGATCTTCGGGATCGGCTTGCTGGTGCTTGCCGTCCCGCTTGCAAGCGTTACTCTGCTCGACTTTCATACGACCGAACTCGAGTCGGCCACCGAAGCGGAGGTCGAGGACGTCCTGACTGACCCCCGGTACGAGGAGTTCGAGATCGAAGACATCGTGATCGAACTCGACGGCAACTATCCGGTGCAGTCGGTCGATAGAGTCATCGTCACGGTCTCGAGTCAGAATGCCGGGACGGAACCGGGACTCGCCGACCACCTCTACAGGGAGATCAGCCCACATACCGACGATCCGATCGTCGTCGAGGTCCAGTACATCGTCGCCGAAGAGCGCGGGCGTCCCGAGCAGGGCGATACTGCCAACGGGCAAGAAACCGACGTTCAGGACGGTCCGCTTCGGGTCTCGAAGGCCCGTGCCTGACAGCGGGCCGCCCGCTCACCGCCCGGGCAGCACCGTCTTGAGATGGTCGAGCGAGAGCAGCGATGTCGGGCGATCCATGTGGACGCCGATCTCGCCCGACAGTGCGCCGAGGCCGAGCCGCTGGATCGGCTCGGGCAGCGAGTAGGCACGCCGAATCCAGTGGCCGAGTTGCTGTTCGCGTGCCAAGTCGTCGCGCCAGACGCGTTCGTAGGCCGCGAGCGTGGTCGGCCGATCGGGGTCGATCTCGCGGGCGGCGTGGTCGGCGCTGGTCATGCCGTAGAGAATGCCACCGCCGGTGAAGGGCTTGGTCTGGGCGGCCGCGTCGCCGATGAGAAACGCCCGCTGGGTCGTCACCCGATCCGGTGGACCGATCGGGATCGCACCCGAGCACCGATGTGAGACGTCGACCTCGTAGCCGTCGATCAGGTCCTCGAAGTGTTTGGTCACGTGGACGCCCGGCGGGGCCGCGAGGCCGTACTCGACGCCGGCCTCGCCGCGTGGAATGCGCCAGGCGAAAAACGTCGGCGGGGTCAGATGCACATCGACGAAATCCTGATGATCGTCCTCCTCCGAAAAGGCGAGCACACCGTGGAGGAACTCGTCGGGCTGGGGGAGGCCGAGTTCGGCCCGAACCCTCGAGCGTGGTCCATCACAGCCGGCGACCAGCTTCGCCTCGAACTCGACGACGCCATCGGGCCCGTTCGCGACGACTGCGACGCGATCGTGGTGTTCGGTGACCTCGGTAACAGTGTGGTCCTCACGGACGTCCGCGCCTGCCTCCCGGGCCAGTTCGGCGAGGTGGCGATCCAGTCCGACGCGGTCGATGACGTTCGAGGCGACCTCCTGTTTGTAAAACGGGTAGGCGTCGCTTCGGGGCCCACCGACGTGAAATCGTGCGCCGTAGATCTCGTTTTGAAACAGCTTCTCGCGAGCACCTGGCCCCGTGAACTGCCAGATGTCGGTGCTCACGTGGCCGGAACAGGCAAGGGGCTCGCCGATACGGCCCTTCTCGAGGGCGAGCACGTCGTAGCCGTCCTCGGCAGCCCGGCGGGCAAAGCGCGCACCCGGTGGCCCGACGCCAACGACGACGAAATCGTACATGTCCGCCACGTTTCCGGCGCAGCCTAAATAGCTTCTCGAGATGGCACGGCTCGTCGTGTGTCTCGCCACACGCGGAGCTCGTGCGATGTCCGGTAACAGTATACCCTTTATGCGACGGGTGTCTATCAGGACGTATGAGTGAGAGAGCGCCACAGGATGACGCTGCGACGGCGTTCGCCAGTCGGGCCGAGGCTGCTCACGGCGAGTCGATTCGGCAACTCGTCGCGTTTGGGGACGCCGTCCGCGGCGACGACCGCGGCGTCCACACCGAGGTCGAGATACTGGTGGTCCTCGCAGACGACGATCCGGAAACCGAACGCGCCCTCGAGGCCGAAGCCGAGGCCGTCGGGAGAGAGCACGGCGTCGTCATCTCGGTGTACGTGTTGCCCGCCGAGCGAGTCGACGCAAACGCAGACCACCCGTTCGTCCGGACGGCGCTCGAGGAAGGGCGAGCGTATGTGTAGGGCCCGAGCCAGCAGTCCGGCACCGCATCGATCTCGAACGAGTCGTGGAGGGACGAGCGACCGATGCGAGTGACGCTGTTGGGAACCGGTGATACGACCGGCACGCCGACCGTCGGCTGTGACTGTGATACCTGCACGGCGGCACGAGAACGCGGCCTCGAGCGAACGCGGTTCTCGGTCCACGTCGAAAACGAGCGCGTCGACGAGTCGCTGCTGATCGATTTCAGTCCCGACTTTCGCTATCAGTTCCTCCGCGACGACGTGTCGTTGCCCGACGCTGCCGTGATCACGCACGTCCACTTCGACCACCTCGACGGGCTCGGCAACGTCTTTCGCGTCCTCGACTCGCTCGAGGTCTATGCAGCCGACGAGACCGATCCCAAGACCGGCAAGAGCGTCGCCGAGACCGTCGACGACGACTACCACTACCTCGATCCGCTGACTGTGGTTCCGACGACGCCGCTCGAGCCAGTCTCGATCTGTGGGCTCGAGGTGACGCTGGTGCCGGTCGATCACCCGCCGCTGGTCTGTTATGGCCTTCGCGTCGAGGACCCCGTGACCGGAGCGGCGCTGTCGATCACGGGCGATACGAGCTACGACATCCCCGAGGCGTCTCTCGAGGTGCTGGCTGACCCTGACCTGTTGCTTGCCGATGGCATCGTTCCTGCCGACCTCTGTGAGTATCATCCGATCGGCGGTCGCCACGAGGATGCCGAGGGGATTCCCCGGACGTTCGGGACCAAACACATGACGCGAGAGGGTGCCCTCGCGATGGCCGAGGAGCTGAACGCTGACCGAACGCGACTTGTCCACCTCGCACACTACTATCCTGCCGAGGAGGCGTTCGATGAACCGCTCGCGGTCGACGGCGAGGAGTACGTGCTATGAGAACAGTCGGAACAGATCCTCGAGTCGACGGGCGGGTCCGTTACCCGAACTGATCGAGGCCGGCCTGTCGACGACGGGTGCCGTCGGGGTCTGCCTCCCATGCCGTCTGTCGGTCGCGTTCGGCCTCGAGATAGACCCCATGAGCCGTCGCCGGCTCGTAGCCCGGACACGATGGGCCACACTCCGCCGCGGCGTCGACGACCCTGTCTGCCCACGCACAGTAGGGGAGCGTCGCACCGTTTTGATCGGCTGGTTGGCAGGCCCCACACTGCAGGGAATTCGTACGTTCGCCAGCCCTTGCCGTAGGCGCGCTCGACGAGCCGCCGGCGTGCTCGTTGTTTCGCCTGCGGAGAGACGATCTCGATGTCGGTGCGACCCGGCCGGAACGCGAGGGGCTCGATCCCCGGCTGGTCGACCGGCAGCGATGCCGGCTCGCGGATCTCCTCGATCTCGAGCGAGCGATCCGTATCGTCGCGATGAACGCGCCAGACGCCGACTTCCTCGGGGAGCCGGTTCAAGTGAGCGCGAGTCACGTAGCTCTCGGTCGCGAGCACGACCGCGTCGACCACGGCGAGGCTGACGTCCGTTCGCAGTTGGGCCTCAAGGTCGCCAGGCCGGCCCAGATCGGGTTTGTTCTCGATACCGACGAGCCGACCGTACCAGTCGGGATACCGGGCGGTTTGGCGGACGTACTCGCGATTGGCCGCTGCGCTGGCGGTGTGATCGCGTTCGAAAAAGCCGACCTCGAGCGCGCGGTCGACGGCACGTCGTGCCCGGTCGGGATGGCAGTCGAAGGCGTCTTTCCAGTAGCGCGCCCGGCCGGTGCCGACGGCGGATTCGATGGCAGC
The DNA here is from genome assembly GCF_004217335.1 of Natrinema hispanicum. GTDB lineage: Archaea > Halobacteriota > Halobacteria > Halobacteriales > Natrialbaceae > Natrinema > Natrinema hispanicum. The sequence continues at coordinate 199,629 of NZ_SHMP01000003.1, read as the reverse complement.
GTCGGGGATCGACTCGCTCGTGATCGCGACGCGTTCGTCGAACGCAGGGCCGGGCGCGACGCAGACGACATCGAGGATGCGGCCACCGGGGGCGGCAACGCCCGCGCCGAGCTGGCGGGCGACGATCCCCTCCCGGCGTGACTCGAGGTGGGCACACAACTCGAGTTCGAACGCGAACTCGGACACGGTATCGAGGAGGGGCGGCTGCGAGAAAAGTCGTCGGGTTCGGCGACTCGAGGCGGAATTCGTTCGACATCGGTCGGCAGCGACGAAAGCATAGCTCGCAACCTTTATCAAGCGCACAGCGGAATCACTACCTAAGATTACTCATCGTCTTATGGTAGGAAATCGACAACCGGAGGTGAACATCGGGCTCGTCGGCCACGTCGACCACGGCAAGACGACGCTGGTGCAAGCCCTCAGCGGCTCGTGGACGGACCAGCACTCAGAGGAGATGAAACGCGGCATCTCCATTCGACTCGGCTACGCCGACGCGACGTTCCGTCACTGTGAGGGGCTCGAGGAACCCGAATGTTACACCGTCACGGAGGAGTGTCCGGATGGCTCCGAAAGCGAGCCGTTGCGGACCGTTTCGTTCGTCGACGCCCCGGGTCACGAGACCCTGATGGCGACGATGCTCTCGGGTGCCTCGCTGATGGACGGCGCGGTGCTGGTCGTCAGCGCCAACGAGCCTGTCCCACAGCCCCAGACTGAAGAGCACCTGATGGCGCTCGATATAATCGGCATCGACAACATCGTCATCGCTCAGAACAAGGTCGACCTCGTCGACACCGACACGGCCCGGGACAACTACGAACAGATCAAGGAGTTCGTCGCCGGCACGGTCGCCGAAGACGCTCCGATTGTCCCCGTCTCCGCGGGTCAGGAGGTCAACCTCGATCTCCTCATTCAGGCGATTGAAGAGGAGATTCCCACCCCCGACCGGGATCCTGACGCCGACCCACGGATGCACGTCGCCCGCAGTTTCGACATCAACAAGCCCGGTACGACCGCGGCGGATCTTTCCGGCGGCGTCCTCGGCGGCAGCTTAGTGCAGGGTGAACTCGAGGTTGGCGACGAGATCGAGATCCGCCCCGGCCGCGAGGTCGAGGAGGGCGGTCAGACCGAGTACGTCCCGATCGAGACGACGATCCGCTCGCTGCAGGCCGGCGGCGAGACGGTCGACACGGTCACGCCGGGTGGCCTGCTGGGCGTCGGCACTGGGCTCGACCCCTCGCTCACCAAAGGTGACGCGCTGGCGGGCCGCATAGCCGGGCCGCCAGGCTCGCTCCCGCCGACGTGGGAGCAGTTCACCATGGACGTCGACCTGCTCGAGCGGGTTGTCGGGGCCGAACACGGCGAAACCGTCGACGAGATCAGTACCGGCGAACCGCTGATGATGACCGTCGGCACGGCGACGACCGTCGGTGCCGTCACCAGCGCCCGCGAAGGCGAGTGTGAGGTCAATCTCAAACGGCCCGTCGCCGCCGAACCGGGAACGAAGATCGCGATCAACCGCCGCATCGGTGCCCGCTGGCGGCTGATCGGACTGGGAACACTGACGGACTGAAATCGATGCAGACGCCGCGGGTCGCCCTCGATACGAGCGCGCTCATGATGCCGGTCGAACTCGACGTCCGGCTGTTCGACGAACTCGAGCGACTGCTTGATGCCTACGAGCCGATACTCCCACAGGCCGTCCTCGAGGAACTCCGTCGGCTCTCCGAGAAGGGCGGCCAGGAGGGAACGGCCGCAACCGTGGGCCACGATCTGGCGACCGAACGCTGTCTCGTCGTCGACACGGAAGCATCGTACGCAGACGACGCCTTGGTCGAACTCGCCCGCGAGGGCGGCGTCGACTACGTCGTCACGAACGACCGCCCGCTGCGCGATCGGGTGCTCGAAGCGAGCAGACCGGTAATTGCATTACGCGGGAGAAACAAGTTAGCGATCACTCAACCATAGATGTACAAACGGGTTAGATTGAAGGATACGGTAGAAGTACCGCCGGAAGAGCTCGGCGACGTGTCGCCGGGGTTGGTCAAGCGACTGCTCCAGGACAAACTCGAGGGACGGATGGACGAAGAAGTCGGGAGCATCGTCTCCGTCACCGAGGTCCACGACATCGGCGAGGGAGCAGTGCTCCCGAACCGGCCGGGCGTCTACTACGAGGCCGAGTTCGATGCGGTGACGTTCGATCCACAGATGCAGGAAGTCGTCGACGGCACCGTCGTCGAGGTCGTCGAGTTCGGTGCCTTCGTCGGCATCGGTCCCGTCGACGGGCTGCTCCACGTCTCCCAGATCAGCGACGAGTATCTGGCCTTCGACGGCGAAAACCAGCAGCTCTCCTCGAACGAGTCCGACCGGACCCTCGGCGTCGACGACGCCGTCCGGACCCGCATCGTCACCAAGAGCATCGACGAGCGCAACCCGCGTGACTCGAAGATCGGTCTCACCGCGAAACAGCCCGGCCTTGGCAAACACCAGTGGCTCGAAGAGGAACGCGAGAAACGCGAAGCGACCGCAGGTGAATAACCATGGCATCGAACCGCCTCGTCTGTCGCGAGTGCCACCGGGTCAACGAACCGGACAACGAGACCTGTGAGGCCTGCAACTCCTCGTCGCTGACCGAAGACTGGGCGGGCTATGTCATCATCGCCCACCCCGAGGAAAGCGAAATCGCGTCGGAGATGCAGATCACCGAACCGGGTGCGTACGCGCTGAAAGTCCGCTGACAGCCGTGACTCGCGACGAGCCAGCCGACGAGATGCCCGCCGACGAACAGCTGCTTGTCCTGCCTGACGACCTCCGCCACGAGCTCAAAGAGCCGCTCGGCCCGATCGAGACCGACGCCGAGCGACTGCTCGAGGCCGTCGACGGTCCCATCATCGCCGTCGGCGACGTCGTCACCTATCACCTCCTGGAAGCGGGCCGCCAGCCTGACGTGGCGCTCGTCGACGGGCGGACGAAACGCGAGGCCGTCGACGCAGAGATCCGCGAGGCGGTCACGGCCGGCGCGAGCCTTGAGGTAACCAATCCACCGGCCGAACTCGCCGCGCCGGTCGTGCGGGCGCTTCGGCGTGCGCTCGCGGCGGACGACCCGACGACGATCTTGGTCGACGGCGAGGAGGATCTGGTTGCGCTGCCCGCCATCGTCGCCGCGCCCGAAGGCGCGAGCGTCGTCTACGGCCAGCCCGACGAGGGCATGGTCCACGTCACTGTGACCGCTGACCTCCGAGACGAGATGCGCGACCTGCTCGAGCGCTTCGAGGGCGATACCGAGCGGTTCTGGGCGTTGCTCGAGGACGCGGAGCTAAACGGCGAGTAAGACGGCGGCTGCTGTCGGACAGCGGATCTTCTATCGATTGGGTCGGTCAGTGCAGTTAATCCGCGTCGGAAAAGACAGACCGCAAGCGACGTCTGAGCCGACCGTCCGTCAGTGATCGTGACTGTGGTCGTGGTCGTGTGAGTGGCCACCGTCGCTGGCCGCATCGCCGAGATCGCCGCCACCGGCGACGAGCGCGTCGTGATCGCCGCCCATCATGTCCATGTTCTTTAAGGTGTCGCGCTCCTCGAACTCCTCGACGGCGTCGAGGAGATCTTCCTGGGTCAGCGTCGTCCGGTCTTCGGTCAGTGCCTCGAGGACGGCTTCCCGAAGGACCATCCGGAGGTCACTGCCGGTCAGGCCCTGCGTGACTTCAGCGATAAGCTGCGGATCGAACTCCTCGATATCCATCGTGCGGGTGATAACGTCGAGGATGTCCGCCCGCATGCCGCGGTCGGGCTTTGGGAAGTTGATGATCTCGTCGAAGCGCCGCCAGGCGGCGTCGTCGAGTTGGTCCGGATGGTTCGTCGCGCCGATGAGCAGGACGTCGTCCTCGATCAGCGAGATGTTGTCGATGCTTTTGAGCAGGGTGTTGACCGCACGTTTGAGTGCGGCGTGTTCGTCGCTGCGCCGGGTCTTGGCGACGAAGTCGAACTCGTCGATAAAGAGGATACACGGCGAGAGCCGCTTGGCGACCTCGAAGGTCTTGTCGACGTTTTTCGCCGTCTCCCCCAGGTACTGCGAGGTGATCATCGAGAGTTTGACCTCGACGAACGGGAGGTCCATGTCCTGAGCCAGCGCCTGTGCGGTCGAGGTCTTGCCCGTGCCCGGCGGCCCGACGAACAGCAGCTTCCCGATCTCGCGCAGGCCGATGTTCGAGAGGTACTCGCGGTGTTCGATCGCCTTCGAGATCTTATCGAGTTCGTTCTCTTGGTCGTCGGTGAGCACGAGGTCGTCGAGCGAGGTCTCGACCTCCTCTGGGGCGCGCACTTCGACGAGATCGAGCATCTCCTCGTCGTCGTCCTCGTCGAAGTACTGGTTGAGCAACCCGTCGATCCAGACGCGGTCGGCCTGAATCGGCCGGTTGCACTCGCGGGCCTCCTCGTGCGTGACATCGAAGTCGTAGTCGTCGTGGCGTTCGAAGTATTTCGCGAGCGTTGGGTTCTCGAGCAACCGGTCTTCGTCGACGCGCTCGGCGAACCACTCTTCGGCCATCTCCTGTTGGGCGAGGGTGATCGTGCCGGAGAACTCGTCGCGCTCGGTAAACATCAGCTCGGCGATGGCCTCCCACGGGCGGTCGATATCGGTCGCTTCGCGCGCTGTGGTGGTCGTTACTGAGAGCGGACGACTGATTCCAGCGGGTTTGCGGTTGGTACCGCTGTTCTCCCCGTCTCCGCTGTCGTCGTCGACGCCGCCGGTCCAGTATACGCGGCGGAACGACGGCGGGAGATCGTTCTCGTCTAGCGTCCGGTCGTCCGAATACACGCTCGTCGTGAGCAGGAACTCCACGACGTCGAGCGCCGCATTACTCATTCGGTCATCGTACTCACTACTCATTCTTAACAGCGTCGTCATGCGTCGCGTCTGCGACGGCGTTTCACTCACAGCCCCGGTTGTGCTGCTGCATCGAGCGGACAAGCGGCATAACCGTTTTCGTCCATGGGCTCACAGTGCCCTGTATGAATGTGTTGCTGGGTCTCGGCGGAAGCGATGAGTCGGTGAAGACGCTTCGACGGACCATCGACCGCACGAAAGAGGTCGGCGACGACCTGACAGTCGTTATCGTCGACAAACCCGAGTCGAAACGCTCACAGGACGAAACGCACGATCTGGCGGTCGAGCACCTCGAGGAAGCGGGCCTCGACGACGCCACCGTCGAGACGCTCGAGGGTGACCCCGGAAGTGCGCTCGTCGATTATGCCGAGCAAGGAGAGTTCGACGAGTTGGTCATCGGCGGTGGCACCCTGAGCCCGATGGGGAAAATCCAGCTCGGGCCGATCACGGAGTTCGTCCTGTTGAACGCCCCGACAACGGTCAAACTGGTGCGATAACGATGGTCGGATCGCGTCAGTATCCGGACGAGCCGTCCGGTCCGTTCCCCTCGCCGCCGACGACGTTCGAAGACCGGGAGGGACGGTCGATCGAGATCCGCGCACCGGCGGCGTTCGCCGACGACGCACTCGACGATGTCGTCGAGATGTACGTCGAGTTCGATCCCACCGATCGGGCACAGGGGATTCCGCCGACCGGTGCGGACCGCATCCGCAACTGGCTCGAGACGATCGCCGAGGACAGCGTCACCGTCGTCGCCTTCCACGACGGCGACGCCATCGGCCACGCGATGCTCGTCCCCGATAGCGACGATCCGGACGCGATCGAAGCGAAAAGCGGCATCGAGTGGGAACTGGCGATTTTCGTCCTGCAGGCCTACCAGCAGGCCGGTATCGGGACAGTCCTGCTCGAGAACCTGCTGGGCCACGCCACCGATCTCGGTATCAGACGCGTGTGGTTGACCGTCGAACGCTGGAACAACCCGGCGATCGCCCTCTACGAACGGGTCGGCTTCGAGTCGACCGGGACCGAGAGCTTCGAACAGGAGATGGCGATCCTGCTCGACAACTAACGACGGCGGCTACACCGAGAGGACTGGCTGGCTCGCGTACGAGAGGACGTATTCTGCGGCATCCTCGAGGACCTCCACCTCAGCACCGGTCACGGGCTCTCGAGGGAGGACGATGAAGTCGGCGTCGATCGAATCGGCGGTGTCGAGGACGACGTTGCCAGGGTGGCGCATTTTCCGCATTTTCGAGAAGCCGTCGTCGACGGAGGTCGACAGCGAGACGTCAGCCTCGGCGGCGAGCGTACGGGCATCGTCGAAAAACTCCTGTGTCGTCTCGACGATATCGGCCTCGTCGACAGTGCCGTTATCGAGACCGTAGACGACGCCACGTCCGAGGACGAAAAGCGCGTGGACGGCCGCATCGTAGCGGTCGGCGACGGCGATAGCGTACTCGACGGCGGTGGCTGATTCGTCGCTGCCGTCGACCGGCGCGAGAACGGTGTCGACGGTAAACGGCTCGCTGGCATCCATACACGGCAGTGAGTGTTCCGTGGCAAAAAACCCACCCCACGCTGTGCCCGCTCGCTGTACGTTCACACGGTTGTCGCCTGTTTCGCCTGTCCGAACGGGGACGTTTAAGCGACCGCGAGCGTAAGTCGTCGGTATGTTCGATACGGTCGTGGTCGCTACTGACGGCTCCGACAGCGTCAAACGGGCCGTCGACGTCGCACTCGATCTTGCAGACCGCTTTGAGGCCGACATCCACGCCCTGTCGGTCATCGACGCCAGCGAGGTCGACGCCTCGCCGGAGCAACTCCAAGACGAGTTCCGCACCGCTCTCGAGACGACTGCTGACGCCGCTCTCGGGACCGTCGAGGAGCGCGCCGATCAGGAGGTTACTACCGAGATCCGCGAGGGACGACCCGCCGCCGAGATCTGTGCGTACGCCCGCGAGGTCGACGCCGACGTGATCGCGACTGGCACCCGCGGCCGCCACGGCGAGAACCGCCTGCTGCTGGGCAGCGTCGCCGAGCGCATCGTCCGGACGTCACCCGTCCCCGTGTTGACCGTCCGGCAACTCGATTCTGCGACCGACGGTGACGAGACGGTCGCCGACTCCTGATCGGCATCGGCAAGCGGCAGGTCGACGCTCCGATACTCGCCTCCGGCACCCGAGACCGGCGGTTACTTCCCGGCAGGACACCCAGCACGTACCATGTACGACGAACTCATCGAGAGCGGCGATCTGCCGCTCGCGCGCAAATCCGTGCTGCCGGGAACTGGCTTCTTCCTGCCCGACACGCTCGAGGAGGACCTCGAAGCACAACAGACCGAAGCCGCCCTCGAAGGGGCCGAGGTCGCGGTCATCGCGGACCCGGACGCCGACGGACTGGCCTGTGTCGCCCTGCTTCGCGAAGCCTATGACGACATCCAGAACGTCCCGGAACCGGATGATGACGAGGGTGACGATAACGAGGCCGACGAGCCCCTCGAGGAGCCCGAGCCGACACCTCACTCCGTCGCGCTCATCCCCGCGAGCCCCCACGACGTCGAGGACGCGCTGGCTCGCGTCGCCGAGTACGGCGACGACGGGATCGATCTCTTCGTCTGTGACCTCGCACCGGATCGCTACGAGTACGTCGAAGACGAACTCGCGGCAGCTCTCGAGACCGCCGACAGCGTCGCGTGGTACGACCACCACCAGTGGGGCGACGATGTCGCACAGGCAGTTCGAGACGCCGGTGTCGATCTCGTCGTCGGTGACTCCGACGAGGAGTGTAGCGCTGACGTGGTCTATCGCTCGCTCGAGTACGACTTCGGGCCGATGTACGAGGAACTGGCGGCAGTCACTCGGGATCACGACCTCTGGCTGCGCGAGGACCCGCGCAGCGACGATCTGGCGGACTACGCCTACTGGACCGGTCCCGCCGAGTACGTTGAGGTCGTCCGCGAGTACGGCGTCGACCTGCCCGAGTGGGTCCAAGAGTACATCGCAGAGCGCCGCGTCGAGAAGGAGGCGCTGATCGAACAGGCAGTCGGTCGAGCGGAGCTTCGCGAGATCGGCGGCTACACGGTCGGGATCACCTACGGCCGCTGTTCACAGAACGAAGTCGCCGAAGCGATGCGCGAGCAGGGTGCCGACGCCTCCGTGATCGTCAAACCTGCCGGCTCGGCCTCGATCCGGGGCACCGACGAGTTCGATCGGTGCCACGAGGTCGCGGGGAAAGTAAACGGTGGCGGCCACCCCAAGGCTGCGGGCTGTAAGCCCGACATCTACGACGACATGCTCGACTACGCGAACCACTGGACGACCCGCGGGGCCGTGACGAAACAGGTCATCCTCGATGCGTTCCGGCAGGTCGTCACAGAAGCGGACGCAGCCGAAGACACGGACGCCGACGCGTAATCGTCTCTCTCTGTTACTGTCGCGACGCGAGATACCGCATCACCAACTGCAGGACGTGGACGAAGACGCCAGCGACGGCGATGTAGACGCCGATCGTCTGCAGCGTCACCGACGCGTCCCGTCGATCCCGAACCTTCCAGATTTCCCATCCCAGTCGAAGGAAGAACCCGAGAAAGATGAGGACGAAGCCGACGAGCAACACCGGCGCGATGAACGTCCCGATCAGAATCGCGACGAGTCCGCCGATAAACGCGTAGTTGGCGTACGACCCCCAACGCTCGAACGTCTTCGACCGGGCGTAGACGTAGGCCGCGATGACGGCAGTGATCACAGCGACGATACCCGCCGTTACGACGAGAATCGTCAACTGAGATTCTCGAGGCGCAAAGCGAAGCACGCCGGCTCCGAAGATCCCGAAGGCCAGTTGTAACACTCCCGTTCCGACGACTGCGAGTCCCGTCTCACCGCCTTCGACACCCCGTTCAGCGATCCATTGGCCGGCTACGATGGCCACACCGTAGACGAGCGCGCCGACGATCGGAATCGAAAACAAAACGTCGTTGACCGCTGCGAGCGGGGTCGTCACGAGGACATACATCAACACCACGTTGAGTGCCATGAGGGCGCTCGCGCCGCCGATTACACGCGCCTCGCGGCTCGAGAGACCGAACCCGCGGCCGGTCTCGTACGGGGTTTCGGTCGAACTCATCGTTCGTTTCCTATGCGATCGTGTGACAAAAGCTGTTGCCCGACGGCTGCCGGTCTCACCCCCGGCGTGTCGATCGCGAAGCGATCGACGATGGCAATCGATTGCTTACGCTTCAGCGTCGGTCGCGTTCCACCGATCGGAAAACGCCGTCCCACACGTACACTGTGCGTAGGCGTGGACCACGTCGCCGTCGGCGTAGATGCCGCCGACCGACTCGTTTTGTTCCTCGGCGAACGCGAAGACGTACTGGATTGCGTGCTCGCCGTCGGCGTCGGCATCGGCGTCCGGACACTGCCCGCCTGCGAGATCGTCGTCGATCTCGCCTTCGGTACTCATTGCGGACTTGGCGAACTCCATCGCACCGGTGCCGGTCGCCGCTTTGAAGGCGTTGCGACCGCGTTCGCCATCGACGACGATCAGCGTCCCGTCGTCGACGCGCTCGCCGAACTGCTCGAGTCGGTCGTCGGACACGTACGATGCTGCCAGAAAGAGCGCGACGTCATCAGGCCGCTTGCCGGCCAGAAACTCCTCGCGTTGGGTACTCATGGCCGTCGGTTGGCACTCGAGGTGGAAAAAGGGCGGTATTCGTCTCCTCTCGTCTCTCGCGACGCAAGCGCCACGCGAAGACAGGGCCGCTCGTCGCTACTGGTCCTCGAGGTCCTTCGCGATTTCACTCAAACTATCGCGTGGTGGCTCTCGAGCGTCGTAATAGGCCGTCTCGCCGGGTGCGCGAAGCCCGTAGAGAAAGTCGGGCTCGACGACATCGACCAGCACCGACCCGCCCGCGGAGACGTTGTGGTCGTCGGTCCACGCGGTGAGCTGATCGCTCGCACCGCTTGGATCGCGAGCGCTAGCCGGTGTCTCGTAGACGCCCGGGATCGATAGCTCGTCGCCAGTCAGCGCTCGCTGGACGTGTGCAAACAGTTCCTCGCCATCGAGGACGATCCGGACGACCTCGTCTGCCGGAAACGCATCGCGGTCGTCGGCCGGCACCGCGAGTTTGACGCCGGTTGCCGTCTCCGTACACGTCGACCGGATAGTCTCTACCGATGGATGATCGCTCGCAATTCGGTCAGCCATTGAAAATGAATCGAGTGAGTCGACGCGAGTTACTCGTCGTCGTCTTCGCCCTCGCCGAGGAGGTCGTCGACGTCGGCGCTGCCGCGCTCGGTGATCGAGGCGTTGATCTGGGCGACAGCATCGGAGACTTCGCGGCCGCGAACCGTGATGCGGCGTCGCTCGCCGTCACGCTCGGGGTGATAGCCGGTCTGTCGGTCTTCCATCAGCACTTCCTGCAGGTTCGGGCCGGCAACCTCGCCGTTGAGCGGGCGACCCGCCTCGTCGGAGCCGCCGGTGATCTCGAGCGTGTAGCCGTCGAGACCGACCGAACCGCCGTCGACTTCGTCGCCGATCGACTTGCTGATAAACCGGTTTGCGTCCTGGTCCTCTGCCTCGAGCTGATAGGCCATCCCCGAGTCGGGATCGCCGACAACGACAGTGAAACTTGCCATGCACGACGGAAGACGGCCGTCGCTCAAAAGATCATCGATCGGAACCGACCTTTTGCGCTGCGCTCAGCGACGGCGACGGCAGCTTCGCTGCCACACGCCGTCGCGTCGCTCGGTAAAAGGTCGATCAAAAGCACTCCTCCCTCCCCTAACTCGCGGCTTTGCCGCTCGTCTCAACGCGGCGCGAAGCGCCGCGCTTTCCGGGTCGGTCGTCGGCCCGCTCGCTCGGCCTGCGGCCTCGCTCGCGGTGAATATCGGTAAACGGCCTGCCCTTCCCCGAGTCGGACGACTCTCGCGGTGCTCGAGCCGTCTTCCCGGCCAGGAACACAGAGTCACGCTGTTTCATATCGACAGCGACTCCGCTCGAACAGTCAAGTACGTGGACTCCCTACGTCGACGTGTGTTCATCGATCCCGAGCGGCTCGAGGAGCGACTCCGCGAGGAGTTCGGCGGCACGGCCAGCCAGTCACGGGTCGTCGTTCGGCAGGCCGTCGATCTCGCGGATTCAAGCCAGTACGAGGCCGACATGGGCACGACGCTGACGACCGAGTTCGTCATCGACGAGCTATCGGACGCCCCCGAGGGCACGCCGGCAGAGCGATGGAACTGGTGGCTTGGCTCGCTCGAGCTCGCATATGGCGACTACGAGCGGTTCGGCGTTCGGAAGTATCGGAAATAGGGCAACACCGATTGTCTTCCACGACATAGGGCTGTACAATGAGTGAGCTGTCGCGACCGGTCTGGCCGGCGTATCCGCTCTCGGCGCTCGTCGCCGGCCTCGGCCACTGTTATCTCGGACGGTGGAAACGTGGCGCGATCTGGTTCGTCCTGTATGCACTCGCACTCGCGTTTCTGAGCGCCCGGTCGCTGTCGGGGGCGCTTGCGCCGGGCGAACCGTTCGTCGTGACGGCACTGCAGTTCGACGCAGTGAGCTACGCCGACGTGGCCGTGCCGCTTGCGATCCTCCTCGTTTGTCTGCTTGATGTCTATCTCATCGGGTTGACCGAGCGAACTGCCGCCCAGATGGCTGGCACAGACGACCGGCGCTCGAACAGTTCCTGACAGCGTCTCCGCGTCCGAAACCAGTGAAGGCAAACCGATCGAGACCCAACTCGGTCGTCATGGACGTCCAGTTGCTGGGTGGCGCACGAGAGATCGGTCGGAGCGCGATCTGTATCGACGACACGCTCGTGCTCGATTTCGGGATGGATTCGGGGAACCCGCCGGCGTTTCCGGTCGGTGATGTCAATCCAGAAGCCGTCGCCGTCAGTCACGGCCACCTCGATCACGTCGGCTCCATCCCGACGCTCCTATCGGGTGACTCGCGGCCGTCGATCCACTGGACGCCGCCGACGTACGACCTCACGATGGTGCTGGCCCGCGACACGCTGAAACTCCACGGCGGAAGCTACGACTGTCCGTTTACCGAGGCGGAACTCGCACGCGTCGCAGAAGTCTCGGAGACCCACGGCTACCGCGAGCCCTTCGAGGCCGCAGGCTACGAGATAACCTTTTTCGACGCTGGCCACGTGCCTGGCAGCGCACACGTCCTCGTCGACGATGGCGACACTCGCCTGCTCTATACTGGCGACTTTCACACCGACGAACAGCGATTGCTCGCCGGAACCACCGCCCGGCCCGAGGCCGACGCCGTCCTCTGTGAGAGCACCTACTCGGACGTGACGCGACCGCCGCGCGAACAGATCGAACGCGAGTTCGCCGAGAGCCTCCGGACCACTGTCTGGGAGGGTGGCACTGTCGTCGTCCCCGCCTTCGGCATCGGCCGCACCCAGGAGGTGCTCTGTCTCTGCGAGGAATACGACCTCGAGTGTTACGTCGACGGCATGGGCAAACGCGTCACGGAACTCTTCCTTCGAGACGAGAATCGCGACTTCCTGCGCGATCCCGACCTCCTGCGGCGGGCGAAAGGCAACGCCCGGTTCGTCAACGGTCGCGACGGCCAGCGCCGGCGGATCGCAGAACAGAACACCGTGATCGTCACCACCAGCGGGATGCTCCACGGCGGGCCCGCGATGACCTATGTCCCCGCGATCCGCTCTCATCCGACGAACAAGATCGCCATGACCGGCTATCAGGTCGAGGGGACACCCGGTCGTGACCTGCTCGAGACCGGCAGCGCCGAGCTCGACGGTCGCGTGATGCGGGTCAGCGCACAGGTCGAACAGTACGACTTCTCCGCGCACGCCGACCGGGACGGGGTTCGGTCGTTCCTCGAGTCCTACACTGACACACCGATTCTGGTCAACCACGGAGACCGCTGCGAGGCGTTCGCCGAGGAACTGCGCGCGGACGGCTACGACGCGACAGCGCCCGAACTGGGCGAGCGAATCGCGGTCTAAGCGGCCGGCTTGTAGTCCAGTCGCCGATCCGGCACGTTCAACGACCAGGGTTTTCCGTCGAGTCGTGGTCCTCGTCTCCGTGACTGACCCCGATTCGAACGTCGACCCCGAGACGGCCACAGATCTCGACGACCTCGAGCTGAGCGACGCCGAACAGGCGGCGCTGCATGACCTCCAGTTGAGTCTCGAGCACGTCCACCGGGCCTACGGGACGCTGCTCGAGTTCCACCACCAGCTCGGCCATGCGATGGACCGGTTAGGCGACGCCGAGGATTCCCTCCGTGAAGCCGGCTACGAAGCGTGGGCGAACGACCTTCGGGACGACCATCTCCCGGCGGGCGCGATCAGCGACCAGTGGACGTTCGAACTCGTCGAGGAGTTCTCTGGAGAGTTTCTCGAGGACGTCGACGCCTTCGAACGCGAGGTCAGAGACGAACTGGCCGATGGCGTCGATCACGTCACCGAGCGCCGGCAGAAACGCCGGCTGCGCGAGCGCGCCGCGGACGCCAGTCGCGATTAATCGTAGCGCAGGTGGCCTTCGCATGGTTTAAGCCTGCGCTGCCTGCATGTCGACACAATGAGCGACGAGAGCCAGGAACTCGGGATCACCGAGTCGAAATCGCACAAGCCCGGCGAGTGGTACGCCGAGGTCGTCCAGAAGGCAGGCCTCGCGGACTACGCGCCGATGGGCGGATTTATCGTTACGAAACCTCGCGGCTACGCCCTCTGGGAGGCCATTCAGGACGCCCTTGACGGCTGGTTCAAAGAGACCGGCGTCGACAACGTCTACTTCCCGATGTTCATCCCCGAGAGCTTCTTAGAGCGGGAAAAGGACATCGTCGAAGGCTTCGATCCCGAGGTCGCGTGGGTGACTCAGGGCGGCCACGACGAGCTCGAGGAACGCCTCGCGGTGCGACCCACGAGCGAATCGATCATCGCGCCGTTTATGGCCGACTGGACCCGCAGCCACCGCGATCTGCCGATGCGGCTCAACCAGTGGTGTTCGGTCGTCCGCTGGGAGGCCACCGAGACCAAGCCCTTCTTCCGGACGAAGGAGTTCATGTGGCAGGAGGGCCACACCGCCCACGCCACCGACGAGGGCGCGTGGGAGGAGGTCTGGACCCGTCTGAGCCAGTACGAGAAGGTCTACGAGGACGTACTCGCAATTCCGGTCCTGCGGGGCAAAAAGCCCGAACACGACAAGTTCCCCGGTGCGGATACCACGACGACCGTCGAGGCGCTGATGCCCGACGGCAAGTCCGTTCAGGGCGCGACCAGCCACAACCTCGGCCAGAGCTTCGCCGAGGCGTTCGACATCACGTTCGCCGACGAAAACGAGGACGAACAGACGGCCTACACCACCTCGTGGGGGCTCTCCTGGCGTGCACTCGGCGCGCTCATCATGACCCACTCCGACGACCAGGGGCTCGTGCTCCCGCCGACGGTTGCACCCACCCAGGTCGTCATCGTTCCGATCTGGCAGGAAGACACGAAAGACGACGTCCTCGAGTACTCCGAAGAAATCGCCGCCGACCTCGAAGAAGCCGGCTTCCGCGTCGAACTCGACGACCGCGACGAGCGCAATCCCGGCTTCAAGTTCAACGAACACGAACTCAACGGGGTTCCGCTGCGACTCGAGATCGGGCCCTACGAGGTCGAAGACGAAGAGGTCACGCTGGTCCACCGCCCGGACAACGAGGAAACCGTCGAGGATCGCGCCGAGATCGTCGACGCCGTCGACACGCATCTCGAGGAGATCTACGACAAACTCTACGAGGCGGCCGAAGAGAACCTTGAGGAGAACGTCCGCGAGGCCCACAGCCCCGAAGAGATCCTCGGGACGATCGGCCAACACGGCGGCTACGTGAAGACGCCGTGGTGTGGCGACGAGGCCTGTGAGGAAGCGATCAAAGAGAAGATCGCCGCCGAAATCGTCATGCAGCCGCTGACCGACGAGGGCGGGACGACGGCCGGTGCGGTCCCCGAACCCGAGGTCGACGAGTGTGGCGTCTGTGGAGACCCCGCCGACGAAATCGCATACTTCGCGAAGTCGTACTAACCGCTCTCCACGTTCGGTTGTCTCGACTGTGGGGTTTTGATACGGTCTTGCTGTCCCGCTGTCCTGGTGGGACCGCAGTGTGGGTTGCGGGTGCACCGGCACTGACTGACAGTCGTCCGTCTGAGTTGCAACTCGTTGTGCTCCGAAATTGAACTGTGGGGACGACAGCAGCGTCAGCGTCCGCCGTCGATACTCGAGCCGAAATAAGACAAATATACCGCCAGTGACAGATCTGGTCGAAATCACTGAGCGGCGGCCCCGATCGATCGTACGTCTCGTTGTCATTCGGACCTAAGTCTTTAGCCCCATATTGCTTACCGGGGGCGCATGACTAGATTCGTGTGGTGTTCACTTTGGTGGGTGAACACTACGTGCCTCTGACACAGTGACCCCGCTACCGGAAACATCGTTTTTCCGGAGGGGGTTCGAACTGACAGTTCTCGCTCAATAGATTCGACGGAGAGATCAGCGTGCCAACAGTCGTGGCGACGTTCGCTGAACGTGGCTCTCACACGTATGTCATATCTATAAGGTGGCTAAATTCACCTTATATTTATTTATATGTGTATATAATACACTTAGTCATAATGGGTTAGTCTCTTATAGCTGATCCCGCTACGAGTGTGTATGTCACAGCCACATCTCGCGCCATCGACTGGGCGTTCACAGGGGCTCGCCGACCCCATGGACGCGCGGTCGAACTGCGGCGTCGGCGTCGTCATGGATCTCGACGGAGACGGCGGCCATGACGTCGTCGCCGACGGCCTCGAGTTGCTTCGAAATCTCGAACATCGCGGCACGACCGGTGCGGAGAAAAACACCGGCGACGGGGCCGGCATCATGCTTCAGACGCCCGATTCGTTCTTCCGAGACGTCCTCGAGGCGTCGCTGCCGGACACCTACGCCGTCGGCTCGCTCTTTCTCCCACAGGACGAGACGGCACGCGAGGCGCTCATCTCGCTCGTCGAGGACACCTTCGATACCTACGATCTCTCGGTGCTCGAGTGGCGAGACGTTCCGACGAACAACGACGACCTCGGGAAGACGGCCGTCGACTCCGAACCGGACGTCTGGCAGGTCGTCGTCACGCCCGACGATGACATCTCCGGTGATGACTTCGACCGGCGGCTCTACGTCGCCCGACGGGCCCTCGAGAACGAGGTGGAAACGGCCGATATCGAAACCAAAGAGCGCTTCTACGTCGTTTCTCTCGATTCGGATACCGTCGTCTACAAGGGACTGCTGAAAGGCGAACAGGTCCCCTCCTACTACCCTGACCTGACCGACGAACGGATGGACTCGACGTTCGCGATGGTCCACGAACGGTTCTCGACGAACACGCTCGGGGCGTGGCACCTCGCCCATCCCTACCGGAACATCATCCACAACGGCGAGTTCAACACCATTCAGGGCAACATCAACTGGATGCGAGCCCGCGAGACCGACCTCGAGAGCGAGGTCTTAGAGGATCTCGAGGCGGTCAAGCCGATCATCGACGATCCCGACCAATCGGACACCGCGAGCGTCGACAACGCGCTCGAACTCCTGATGCAGGACGGCCGGGACTTAGAGCACGCGCTGCGCATGCTCGTTCCCGAGGCCTGGCGCGGCGATGACGCAATGGCCGACGATCGCAAAGACTGGTACGACTTTCACGCCTCGCTCGTCGAGCCGTGGGACGGTCCCGCCCTCGTCGCAGCGACCGACGGCGAACGCGTCGGCGCAGTGCTCGATCGCAACGGGTTGCGACCGTGCCGGTACGACATCACCACTGACAATCGCCTGATCATGGCCAGCGAGGCCGGTGCGCTCGAGACCGAGCCGTCGGAGATCGAAGAGCGCGGCCGCCTCCAGCCCGGGCAACTGTTCCTCGCCGATCCCAACGAGGGACGGGTCATCCCTGACGAGGAGGTCTTCGAGGACCTGACCGACGACCGCTACGGCGAGTGGGTCGCCCAAGAACAGGTCCATCTCGACGACATCCAGCGCACGGACGACCGCACGCCCCGGGACGCAGTCGACGGGCTGCGTGACTACCAGGCTGCCTTCGGCTACACCCACGACGAACTCGAGAACCTGATCGAGCCGATGACCAAGAAAGGGAAAGACCCCGTCGGCTCGATGGGCGACGACACGCCGCTGTCGGTGCTTACCGAGTACAACCGGCCGCTGTTCTCGTATTTCAAACAGCTGTTCGCACAGGTCACGAACCCGCCGCTGGACTACATTCGCGAGGAACTCGTCACCTCGATGGAGTCGCGACTGGGCTTCCAGCGCAACCTCCTCGACGAGTCGCCCGACCACGCCCGCCAACTCGTGCTCGACTCGCCGATCCTGACGGATGCCGAACTCGCGTCGATCCGCGACTGTTCGGCCAACGGGATCACGGCCGCGACGATCGACATCACCTACGAGCCCGCAAACGACGAACTGGGCGACGATCTCGAGGCGGCGATCGAACGCGTCCGCGCGGACACCGTCGCAGCGATCGAGGACGGCCACGACGTGCTCGTCCTCTCGGATCGCAGCGTCGACGACGACCGGATTGCGATCCCGAGCCTGCTGGCGACGGGTGCCGTCCATCATCACCTCGTGCGCAACGGCCTTCGCAACCACGTCGGCCTCGTCGTCGAGTCCGCCGATCCGCGCACCGTCCACCACTTCGCGACGCTGGTCGGCTACGGCGCGGGCGCGGTCAACCCGTACCTGGCCTACCAGACGATCGCGGACCTCACCGCCGGCCCCGACGGCGCGGACGCCGAGATCGCCATCGACGCCTACGTCGGTGCGGTCGAGGACGGCCTCCTGAAGATCATGGCCAAGATGGGTATCTCGACAGTCGAGAGTTACCAGGGCGCGCAGATCTTCGAGGCCGTCGGCCTCGACTCCGACCTCGTCGCGGAGTACTTCGAGGGCACCGAAAACCGCACCGAGGGGATCGGCCTCGCCGAAATCGAAGAAGACCTCCGCGAGCGCCACGCGACCGCGTTCGACGACGGCGACGACGCCGACCTCGATCGCCACGGCGAGTTCGAACACCGCTCGGAGGGAATCCACCACCAGTGGAACCCCCAGACCGTCGGCGCGCTCCAGCAGGCCGTCCGCTCGAACGACTACGAGCGCTACCAGGACTTCGCCGACCAGATCAACGACCAACAACAGAACCTCCAGACGCTGCGCGGGCTCCTCGAGTTCGACTCCGACCGCGACCCGGTCCCGCTCGAGGATGTCGAGCCGATCAAGGACATCGTCCAGCGGTTCTCGACCGCGGCGATGAGCCTCGGCTCGCTCTCGCCGGAGGCCCACGAGAACAACTCGATCGCGATGAATCGCTTAGGCGGCAAGTCCAACTCGGGCGAGGGTGGCGAGCCGCCGGAGCGATTCGGCACCGAAAAGGAGTGCAACGTCAAGCAGGTGGCCTCGGGACGGTTCGGGGTCACGTCGACGTACCTCTCGAGTGCCGACGAACTCCAGATCAAGATGGCCCAGGGCTCCAAGCCCGGTGAAGGCGGCCACCTCCCCGGCGAGAAGGTCAACGAGATGATCGCCCACGTCCGCAAATCGACGCCGGGCGTTGGCCTCATCTCCCCGCCGCCGCTGCACGACATCTACTCGATCGAGGACCTCAAACAGCTGATCTTCGACCTGAAAGCAGCGAACGAGGAAGCGGACATCAACGTCAAACTGGTCTCCGAAGCCGGCATCGGCACGGTCGCTGCCGGCGTCGCGAAGGCTAACGCCGACGTGGTCCACATCTCGGGCCACTCCGGCGGGACGGGTGCGTCGCCGCGCACCTCGATCAAGAACGCCGGCCTCCCGTGGGAACTCGGTCTCGCCGAAGCCAACCAGATGCTCTGTCAGACCGGGCTGCGCGACCGCATTCGCGTCTCGGCCGACGGCGGCATGAAAACCGGCCGCGACGTGGCTGTCGCTGCCCTGCTGGGAGCCGAGGAGTACGTTTTCGGGACTGCCAGTCTCGTGACCTCGGGCTGTGTGATGGCCCGGCAGTGTCACAACAACACCTGCCCGGTCGGCGTCGCCACCCAGCGCGAGGACCTCCGGAAGCGCTTCCCCGGCGAGCCCGAACACGTCATCAACTACATGACGTTCATCGCGCAGGAACTGCGCGAACTCATGGCCGACCTCGGATTCGAGACGCTCGACGAGATGATCGGCCACGTCGACGTTCTCGCACAGCGCGACGACGTCGACCACCCGAAGGCCCGCAACGTCGACCTCTCGGCGGTGCTTGCTGACCCTGGCAGCGAGGTCCGACGGAAGATCCGCGAGCAGGACCACGAGCTCGAGGCACAACTCGATCGCGACTTCATCGCGGCTGCGGCCGACGCGATCGAAGCGCAAGAACCCGTCGCCCTCGAGGCCGACGTTACCAACGTCGACCGCACCGTCGGCGCGATGCTCTCGAACCGGATCACCGACCGCTACGGCGAGCCCGGCCTTCCGGACGATACGATCACCGTCGACCTCGAGGGCACGGCTGGCCAGAGTTTCGGCGCGTTCCTGGCAAGCGGCGTCTCGATGCACCTCGACGGCAGCGCCAACGACTACGTCGGCAAAGGGCTCTCGGGTGGCAAACTGACGATCCGCACGCCCGAGACCGCCGCCTACGATCCGACCGACAACGTCGCGATCGGCAACGTCGCGCTCTACGGCGCGACCGACGGCCAACTGTACGTCAACGGCGTCGCCGGCGAGCGCTTCGCGGTGCGCAACTCCGGCGCGAAGGCCGTCGTCGAGGGCGTCGGCGACCATGGCTGTGAGTACATGACCGGTGGTGTCGTCGCCGTCCTCGGAGACACCGGCACGAACTTCGCGGCCGGCATGTCCGGCGGCGTTGCCTACGTCTACGACCCCGACGACGAGTTCAAGGCGAAGGCCAACACCGGCATGGTCTCGCTGCACGACGACCTCGAGGAAAAAGACGAGCAGATGCTCCGACGGCTCGTCGAGAACCACGTCGCCTACACCGGCTCCGAGCGCGGCCAAGAGCTGCTCGCAAACTGGGAGCGCGCGCTCGAGGCCTTCGTGAAGGTCATGCCCGAGGCCTACGCCGAGGCAATCTCCGAACAGGGATCGGACGACGTCCGCAACGAACTGCCCGGTACGCCAAAGGCCGATATCGCGACTGAGTCGGCCAGTTTCGCGGCGAGCGACGACTGAGACGAATACGATCGAGTTATCGGCCGAGCGTGTGGAACTCGTCGTTGGGTTGCATCTCTGCGAACATCGCCATCCGATTGCTGAGGTTGTAGAAGGCGGTGACGGACCCGATGTCCCAGATCGCTTCGTCGCTGAAGCCGGCCTCGCGCAGCGCCTCGAAGTCATCGGGTTCGACCTCGGTCGGCCGCTCGGTGAGTTTGACAGCGACGTCGAGCATCGTCCGGTGAGCCTCGCTGATGTCCGCCGTTCGGTAGTTTGCGACTAATTGGTCGGCCAGCGTCGGGTCCTCGGCGTAGATGCGCACGAGCGCGCCGTGGGCAACGTTACAGTAGTAACAGTGGTTGACACCGGAGACGGCGACGACGATCATCTCGATTTCCTCGCGCGCTAAGGCGGTGTCCTCGACGAGCGCGTCGTGATACTCGAAAAAGGCTCGGAAGTGGGAGGGTTTGTACGCAAACGCCGAGAACACGTTCGGGGTAAAGCCGGCGCGATCGGTTTCCTCGGCGATCCGCTCCTGCAAATCTTCGGGGAGGTCCTCGAACGACGGAACGGGGAACCGTTCCATCGCGTCGTCGTTGAGTTGCGGATCGGTGCCAGTCTCGGAATCTGCATCGGTCATAGGCACCAGTTCACACGCATCGGTAATAACTCGCGGGTCCGATTCTCACCGCGTCCCGTCGACGACGCCGCCGGCTTCGACCGCCGCCTCGCGGACGGTGTCGGCGTCCGGCACGGCGAGTAGATGCCCTGCGCACTCACAGTCTGAAGCTCCGAAGCCGTCGACCGGTGTGCCCGGCAGCTGCGCGGCCAGTTCACACTCTCGATCAGCGTCCGGGAAGATGATCGCGGTCTCGAGGGTCGTTTCCGGCCGGCCGAGCAGGTAGTCGATGTGCCAGTGACGCGTGTCGCGGTCGCCAGCAACGAGTTCGCGGTGGCGCTCGACGCGACTGAAGCCGCCTGGACCGAACGCGCTGCCGACGTAGGCGTACGTGCCGGCATCGAACGTGTACTCACCGAGTGCGCCGACAGCAAAACGCGTCGTTCGGGGAACGTCGATCACGAGAACGTACGTGCCGCTCATATGGAACGGTCGGGTAAGCGACGGAAAAACGGGCGCGGTTTCGACTCGCGCTGGCAGCGGCCGCGGTGACAGGGGTCGCTACCGGGACTGACACGGCTCGTCGTAGACCCGATCGTCCGCGCCGCACTCGTGAACGTGACGGGAGCTGGCCCGCCTCGAGCCATCAGGGCCGGTCCGGCTGTGACAGTTCGGTCCCGACCTCGTACCCCTGCTGTGTGCTCCGTCCCGTGTTCGGACTGGCTGCGAACAGTCCACGACCCGGTTCGTGATCGTACTGGATCCACTGGGGGAGAAACTGGGCACCGATCAGCTTCCGAATGGCGAGCTGTTTGTGCCGGGTGTTCGGTGCTCGCTGCTCTGTCAGCCGTAGATCGACGATGCCGTCGAATACGTACTCGGCCTCGGGAATATCGTCTTCGTCTGCCGTCGACGCAGCGGCGACGATCGGGACGAACCGTGCCTTACAGACCGTCGCTCGGATCTCTTCGACGAAATCGTGGACCTGCCGGTCCTGAAAGACCCGCTCGAGTTCGTCCAGCGAGTCGATCGTGACGAGCCCGGTCTCGCTCATTTCGAGGTCGTCGAGCGCGCCGACGAGACTGTGGGTCACCTCGCTGCGGTCGCTCGGATCGCGCACCTCGACGATCGCGTCTGCGGCCGCCTCGCCGAGGAACGTCGGCCACTCGGTGCGCCGGGCCCTGAACCCGTCTCGGTCGTCGAGCCGGTGGGTATAGCAGTCGATAATCCGCAGCCGATCGTTCTCGAGGGCCGGCAGGACGTTCCAGCCGTTCTGATAAAAGCGCTCGAGCGTCGCCGTCGGCGGATTCGCGAGCGAGACGACAACGGCGGGTTCGCCACGCTCTAAGGCACGCCAGACGAGTTCGATCCCGAGTTCGGCCCGGCTGGTCCCCTCGTCGCCCGAGAGCAGGAGAAACGAGTCGGCGGGGATGCCGTTGGGGACGAGCGAGTCGATCGGCTCGACCCCTGTTACGACCCGTTTGTAGGCCTGTGGGTCGGGCAGTGTCGTGTTGTCGTCGGCCTCGCGGCAGGCAACCGAACAGTAGCGGCCGTTGTCGCTGGCGACGGGATCGCCAGGGATCGGATAGTGACAGTGGTCGCACTCGAGTGGATACTCCGCTGTGCGCTCCGGCCAGTGCTGATCAGACATGTCGACGCGCTCTACCACGGTGGGGTCAAAAGAACCCTTCCCCGTTGGTCACTACACTAACTGATCGACAGTCATACTGTCGGACAGAAGTCAACACGAAGTCGGTCGCGGATTCGCGGCCGTCTCCACCGGTGACGGCCGCAGCAGCGCGACCGATCTTCACGTCGTTCTTCCGGCAGTATCAGCATCCGATTCGAGTGCGTGTTCGCGGCCGTCAGCGGGCCAGCACGTCGACGGCCCGCTCGAGAAATCGCAGAAACGAACCGGTCGGTGTTCCGGGCATGTAGACTGGGACGTCGGGGTCGTCGATCGGAACGCCAGTAATCGGATCTCTGGGTTCGGAGTCGCTCATACGAGCGTTTTGCGCCGAAGCTATTTACGTATGACCAAATACAACCGCAGGATAGCAAACAAAGAGTCATTATTGATGAAACTGCACACGGTATCGAACGCCATGGGCTACCGGAGACTGTCGCCCGAGGAGCCCCGATACCGCGATCGATCCTGGATGGGCTGTCCCACGGTTTAGGACTGCAGCTGTCTGAGTCGTTCGACTCGTCGCGCTGTCGACGGTCGCGTCGCGAGCCGTTCGTGGAACCGACTTCGCTCGTCAGTCACGTCCGAAGACGCTTCGTAGACGCTCGCGAGTGTATCTGCCCCGACCGCTCGAGCCGCACGACGGTCGGCAGCGAACTCACATCGCTGGAGGTACCACGTGAGCAGCGGCCACGTGATGAGCAGGCCGGCAAGCGCGACGAGCAGCGACATCCAGACAGTCAGCGTCACGACGAGTGCCGTAAGAAACGCCTCGACGAGGGACCGTCGCTCGAGGAGCCGAAACTCATCGGCAGCGTCGACGCGCGCACACAGTGCTGTCAGTTCGGCAGTATCACAGACGTCGAACGCGTAGTCGGTTGCGTACAGCCGCCGGTTCCCGGGTGCCCCATCGAGATAGAGTCTGGCCAGTTCCATTCCCTTACCCGGAATGACGCCGGCGATCGTCGCAGTCAGCCCAACACGGTCGGCCGCGGCCTCGAGCCGCCGACGTTGCTCGGCCGTCGGCTCGGAGACCGTCTGCGAGAGCCGAACGCGAGACAGCGACCAGCCGTAGGTGCCGACGACGAAGCCGACGAACAGGACCGGGATCAACCATGGCGACGGCTCCGAGGCACCGAGAAGCGCTGCGAGGGGTGCAATCGAAATCAGACAAATAAGCGTGAGCGCGACGAGGTACTTTCCGAGCCGGGCGACTGCCACCGCGGCGCTGATCTCGAGGTCGCGTCGTTTGCGAACGGATGGAAAGACGCCGAGATACGCGATCAGAACCGCAACGATCGTTCCTGCTGCCGTTGGAACCCAGGCCAGCGGCGTCGCGAGGCCGCCGACCACTGCTGGATGGAGCGACGAGAGGGCTGCCTCGGTCGCACCGATGAAGCCGGAAAACGCGAGGAGGAGGAGCGTTGTGATACCGACGACGCCGAGGAGTCGGTACGTCCCACGCGATCGCCGATCATCGTTCCCGCCCCGCCGGATCGTGTACCACCCGTACACGCGCCCAGCACTGTAGCTGGCGACGAGCAGGCCGAGCCAGAGCGTGAGTGTCGCAATCATATTTTTGCTTGTGACTAATCAGTTGATAAATACACTCACTTGGCGCGAATCCAGGTTCCGAGTGACATGCAGGCGGCTCGGCGCTGCATGCCGCTTCCCAGCCACCGGGCAGTGCGACGAGGAAAAACACATGTCCCGGGGGTGTGTCAAGACTGGTATGTTCGAGAAGTCGACGTGGATCCGCCTCCCGCGAAACGTCGTCGTCGGCCACGGCGTTCGCAACGAGGTCCGCGACGTAGTCGACGACCTTCACCTACAGGGACGGCCGCTGTTCGTCACGAGTCCGACACCTCGAGCGGTCGCCGCCGACCCCATCGCGGCCGACTTCGAGGCTGCCGGGATCGAGCCAGCGATGGTGACGATCGAGGAAGCGACGTTCGACGCCGTCGAGCGGGTGATCGACGTCGCCGAGGCCGAAGACGTTGCCTATCTCGTCGGGATCGGCGGTGGCAAGGCTATCGACATCGCAAAACTGGCCAGCCACCACCTGAACATGGGCTTTCTATCCGTGCCGACCGCGGCGAGCCACGACGGGATCGTCAGCAATCGCGGCTCGGTCCCGAACGGCGATTCCCGCCACAGCGTTGCCGCCGAGCCACCGCTTGCGGTCGTCGCCGACACTGGCATCCTCGCGGACGCGCCGTGGGAGCTGACGACCGCTGGCTGTGCAGACATCATCTCGAACTACACCGCGGTGATGGACTGGCGACTCGCCAAGCGACTGCAAGACGTCGAGTTCTCGGAGTACGCCGCCGCACTCTCCGAGATGACCGCCGAAATCCTCGTGGGCAACGCGGATCTCATCCGACCGGGGCTCGAGGAGTCGGCCTGGGTTGTCACCAAGGCGCTGATGTCGTCGGGTGTCGCGATGAGCATCGCCGGCTCCTCGCGGCCTGCAAGTGGGGCCGAACACCTCTTTTCACATCAACTCGACCGGCTGGCACCCGGTGCGGCCCTCCACGGCCACCAGGTTGGCGTCGGCTCAATCATGACAGCCTACCTCCATCAGGGAGAAGACGGGCTCTGGCGGGACATTCGCGACGCGCTTGCGAGCATCGATGCACCGACGACCGCCGCCGAACTCGGGATCGACGACGAGGTGATCGTCGAGGCGCTGACGACCTGCCACGAGATCCGTGATCGGTATACGATTCTTGGCAACGGGATGAACGAGCAGGCAGCTCGAGACGTAGCACACAAAACGGGCGTTATCGACTAACGTCGACAAGCACCGCGCAGGCGTCGATTCAGACGTGCTCGTCGAGGAAGTCGGCGATTTCCGAATAGGCCTCGATCCGATTCGCGAGCTTCGAGAAGCCGTGGCCTTCGTCGTCGAAGATCAGTTTCCGGACGGGCACGCCGTGTTCCCGAACCTCTTCGACGATCTGTTCGGCTTCGCCGACTGGAACGCGAGGGTCGTTCTCGCCGTGGAGGACGAACAGCGGCGCTTCGATCTGCTCGACGTTATTGATCGGCGAGATGTCCTCGAGAAAGTCGCGATCCTCGGCGAGCGAGCCGTACTCGGCCTCGCGAAGCGCGCGCCGCCAGTCGCCAGTGTTCTCGAGGAAGGTGACGAAGTTGGCGATGCCGACAACGTCGATCCCGGCAGCCCAGAGGTCGGGGTACTCGGTCAGGGCGGCGAGCACCATGAACCCGCCGTAGGACCCGCCCTTGGCGGCGATCCGGTCGGGATCGATCGCAGGATGGTCCTGGAGCCACTCGACGCAGGCCTCGATGTCCGCAACCGAGTCCATCCGCTTTTCGACGTCGTCGAGCGCAGCGTAGTCGGCCCCGTAGCCCGACGAGCCGCGCACGTTCGGCTCGAAGTAGGCGTAGCCCCGATCGAGGAAGTACTGTTTGACACTCGAGAAGGAGGGCCGGCGCTGGCTCTCGGGGCCGCCGTGGATGTCGACGATGACCGGCGTTTCGCCCTCCTCGTGGTCGTCCGGCAAGGTCAAGAAGCCGGGCACCTCCAACTCGTCGAAGCTCTCGACGTGGACGAGATCGGATTCGTCGAACGTCTCCCGGGGAATGCCCGCGGTCGGGGCGCTCGTCCACCGGTCGACCGCGCCGGTTTCGATATCGACGACGAAGACGTTCGTGTTGACCGTATCGCCAGTAGTCGACAGGGCGAATCGCTCCGCGTCGGGATCGAAACTTACGCCGCCAGAGATGCCACCCGGGAGGTCGGGTTCAGGGAACGTCTCGTAGTCGGTGGGATTGTCGGCGTCGAACTCGCCGACCGTCAACTCGGTGTAGCCCTCGACGTTTCGTGAGCAGACGAAGCGACCGGTTTCGTCGTCCAGTGCGATCCCGTCGACGTTCCATCCATCTCCGTCGATGACGGTCTCGAGGTCGCGTGTCTCAAGGTCGAGATAGGCCAGATACAGGGTGTCGGCATCACCTTTGTCGGTGACGAGATAGATCCCCTCGCCGTCGGGAGCCCAACTCGCGCTCTGATAGCGTACGTCGCCCTCGTGGGGTGTTAGGTGCTCGAGTTCGCGCTCGTCTGCCTCGAGATCGAGAACGTACAGGTCCTGATCGAAGTTGGAATAGGCCTGCGAGACAAGCAGCCGGGAATCGTCGGGGCTCCAGCCGGCAAGCGAGAGCCAGCCGTCGCCTTCGTAGACGAGCGTTGCGTCCTCGCCGGTTTCGTCGCGACCCTGCACGTAGATGTCGAAGACGGACTCGTCGCGGCGATTTGAGGTGAAGGCAAAGCGGTCGCCGTCGTGGCTCCAGCCGCCCCAGCGGTGTTTCGAGTCGGGCATCGCGGTCAGATTCTCGATTTCGCCGGTCTCGGGGTCGAGTCTAAAGAGCTGGGCGCGCTCGTTGCCGCCCTCGTCCATCCCGAAGATCAGCTCCGGGCGTTCGGGTGACCACGAGGCGAAGGTCACCCGCTCGTCGTAGAAGGTCCGCTGTTCGGGCCAGCCGCGGGGGGTCTCGAGCGTCCAGACCTGTGCAGTGCCGGTCGTATCCATCAGGAAGGAGAGCCGCTCGCCGTCGGGACCGAACGACGCGCCGTAGGCGCTCCGGACGTTGAGATAGCGCTCGATGTCGTAGCTTCCCATGCCAGAGGCGTACGGACCCGAGTCGGTAGTCATTTCGGTCGCGGCAGCCCCGGATTCCGGCCAGTGGCACCGGTCGGCCGCTCGAGGGAGCCGGTATGTTGTCCCGAAAACTGCCGTCGGATAGAATGAAAAAAGTGACTTTATAGCCCGGGACTACGTGGCGGCCGAATATGCGACTCGCGTTCGTCTCGTTCGAAACGGTCCATCACCGCGATAGCGAGACGAACCAGCGGTTTCGGACGATCCTCGAGTTACTCGCACAGCGAGGCCACGACGTCCACTGTTACTGTGCCGATTTCTGGGCCGATGAGGGAGCAACCCTCGAGCGAGAGGGGATTACCTACCACGCGGTCGTCGACGGGCCGGACGCCCACAGCTCGTTTCTCGCCCGCTTGCCGTTCGTGCTTGCGGCTGCGAACCCGGACGTGATCCACGCCAGCGCACAGCCGCCGCGTCAGGTGCTCGCGGCTCGTGCGGGAGCGGCGCTTGCGCGGACGCCACTGGTCCTCGAGTGGTACGGCGACGACGGCGTCCCAGAGACGCGCTGGACGCGGCTTGCGGCTGGCCGACCCGATGGGATCATCACACCGTCGGAACTCGTCTCGACGTGGACCCAAGAGATCGGTGCCGACGGCGACATCGTCGATATCATCCCGAACCCAATCGACTACGATCGGATTCAGGATGTCGACCCGGGCGAGGATGTCGACGTGATCTACGCACGCCGTCTCGACGACGGGGCCAACCTCGAGAGCCTGCTGTTAGGACTGGCCGAACTCCGGGATCGCGACTGGCAGACGACCGTCATCGGCGACGGGCCCGAACGTGACGCCTACGAAGACCTCGCGAGCGACCTCCGCATCAACGATCGGGTGCAGTTCGTCGGCGACCTCGAGCTCGACGAGCGGATCGCGGCCTACCGCGGCGCACACGTCTTCGCCCAGACGGCCGAACGCTGTGTCTTCCCGACGGAGATGCTGTGGGCGCTCGCATCGGGCTGTGTCGGGATCGTCGAGTACCACGCGAACTCGAGCGCTCACGAACTCGTCGAGGGCTGGGAGCGGGGCTTTCGGACCACCAGCGAGGACGAACTGGCCGAAGCCATCCTCGCGGCGGGTGATCTCGAGGACCGCACGTATGAGGACCGGTTTGCCGACTACGATCGGTCGGCAGTGGCCGAGCAGTATCTCGAGCAGTACCGGATGCTGCAGGAAGACCACGGACTCCTGTAATACTGCCGGACACAACACGTATATCTGACATTGACGGGCAGTACCGTCACCATCAGTGACGTTCGATCGCAAAACCACCGTGCAGAGGTACCTATATGTCGACGTGAGAGAAAATACAGCTATGGACGATAGTTGTGAGTTCTGCCGACTCGCTGGCGGCGGCCAGTCGGCACACGTCCTCTACGAGGACGAGTGGACGATCGCCTTTCTCGATCGCAATCCGGCCACGAGGGGCCACACGCTCGTCGCGCCGCGCGCCCACGTAGCGGACGTCTTGACGAGTGACGACCCAGACGCGGCAGCCGTTTTCGAGACCGTTCGGACAGTCGCCAGCGCGCTCGAGGCCGTCCTCGAGCCCAATGGGTTCAGCACCTTCCATACGACCGGGCCGCTGGTCGGTACCGTCGATCACGCACACGTCCATCTCGTGCCTCGATTTGCGGACGACGACGTTTCGCTCTCGCTGGCGCGACGCAAACTCGATCCCGACGAGGCGGCGGCACTGACAGCACAGGTTCAAACGTTGCTTTGAGACAGGACACGATCCCCGAATCCGGATCGGTCTCGTCGGCTGGGTGACGAACGCGCTGATCTAGAGATCGAACTTCGCGGCCGCCGTCTCCATGTCCTTGTCACCACGTCCCGAGAGATTCACGAGGATCGTGTCGTGTTCGCCGGCTTCGGCCAACTCGATCGCACGAGCAATCGCGTGGCTCGACTCGAGGGCCGGGATGATCCCCTCGGTTTCGCTCAGTTCGCGGAACGCAGCCAGCGCTTCCTCGTCGGTGACGCCCGTGTACTCACAGCGGCCGACGGCCCGATACATGGCGTGTTCGGGGCCAGCACCGGGGTAGTCCAGTCCCGCCGAGACGGAGTGGACCTCGACATCGTCGTCGATGACCCGCGTTTTCATCCCGTGGAGGACCTCGTCTTTCCCGTCTGCCAGCGGCGCAGCGTGTCGTGTCGAATCGGTCCCCTTCCCGCCACCTTCGGCACCGTAGAACGCGACCTCGTCGTCGTTACGGAAGGCATGAAAGAGACCGATCGCGTTCGAGCCGCCACCGACGCAAGCGACCGCGGCGTCGGGCAACTCGCCGGTGCGCTCGATGATCTGCTCGCGGGCTTCCTCACCGATGACCGACTGGAAGTCACGAACCATCCGCGGGAACGGGTCGGGCCCGACGACGCTGCCGACCAGATAGTGTGTGTCCTCGACGTTTTCGGCGAAGTCCTCGAGCGCGGCGTCGACGGCGTCAGCCAGCCCTTCGTCGCCACGGGTGACCTCGTTGACCTCGGCACCCATCAGGCGCATCCGGAAGACGTTCATCTCCTGGCGCTCGATGTCCTTTTTCCCCATGTAGATCTCCGTCTCGAGGTTGAGTAAAGCGCCGACCATCGCCGTCGCGGTGCCGTGCTGGCCGGCCCCGGTCTCGGCGATCAGTCGCTCGCGGCCTGCCTTTTTCGCGAGCAGGGCCTGCCCGAGCGCGTTGTTGACCTTGTGTGCACCGCCGTGGAGCAGGTCCTCTCGCTTGAGATAAATATCGGCACCGTAGCGTTCGCTGAGATTGCGTGCGTAGTACAGCGGACTCGGACGACCGGCGAACTCCTCGAGCAAGCCACGCAGTTCCGACTGGAACGCCTCGCTTGCGGCAACGTCGTCGTAGGCCGTCGCCAGTTGCTCGAGCGGGTCCTGAAGCGGCTCCGGGACGTATCGCCCACCGTACCCTTCGAACTCTCCGTTGGACATATGCCGGTCCATTGCGCGCTCATCGTCAAGTAAGTTCCGTGGCGTCGATGGCGGCGCTCGCGGTTCGAACGGGAGTTTCGATCCGTCTCACACGCTGTCGCAAATATTGCCTCGGCCTTTGACGGGAATCGACCGCGCAGGTTCCCTGGAGAGACGGACGGGTCTAGAAGAGTACGAGCAGAAGCAACAGCGAGAGGCTGCTAGCGACGAGCAACGATAGCAAGACGACGAACGCAGGCATGACCCCGGTCTGGCGGAGTTCACCGAGTTGAATTTCGGTGCCGAGGCCGACGAACGCCAGCAGGAACAGCCAGTTGTACGCGTGCTCGAGCGAGGCCTGCTGGGCCGTCGAGAAGACGCCGAGACTCGAGAGCGCGGCGAGTGCGAGAAAACCGACGACGAACTTCGGAAACTCCGCCCAGAGGGTTCGGACGGAGGGCGTATCGCCGTCGCCGGTTCGGGCGTAGTAGCTCGCATACGCGAGGACGACGACGCCGATCAGGGCGTTGCGCGAGAGCTTCGTCATCGTCGCCCACTGGCCGGCCATCTCGGAGTGAGCAAAGCCGACCGCGACGACCGGCCCCGTCGAGAACATACTGACGCCGGCCCAGATCCCAAAGACAGTACTCGGCAGGGCGAGCAGATCACCGACGATCGGATAGACGGCGATCGTGATCGCATCGAACAAAAGCACTGTCGCCGCCGCATAGGCGACCTGTTCTTCGCGTGCGCTGACGGCACCGGCGACCGCGACGACTGCCGAGACGCCACAGATACTCGCGCCGGCTGCGAGCAGCGAGCCCAGCCGCTCGGCCAGCCCGAAGACGTTTCGCGCGAGCAGTTCCACGACGACGAGCGTAAGCGTCGCAACCGCGATCACGACGAGGAAGACGCGGCCGCCAACCTCGAGGACAGTCTCGACCGAGATCGACGCACCCATGAGGACGATTCCGGCACCGAGCCACAGTTTGTGTGTCGCGATTCCTGGCTCGAGTCGCGCCGGCACGCCGACGACGTTCGTCACGACGACGCCGAGTGCGATAGCGAGCAGTAGGTTGTTAACGCCAAGTGACAGCGCGAGTCCCCGCGCTAGCAGTGCGCCGAGACAGAGGGCAAGCACGCCCGGCAGGAGACGACGGACGGCCATCTCGTCACCAGGGGATCTGCAACTCGAGTGTGCTGACCAGTGCGACGATCATCCCGCCGACGATAACGCTCTTCCAGTCACGTTCCAGCGCCGACCAGCGACCGGTCACGGTCTCGGCGGCCGGCCGCCATCCATCGATCGACATATATGCTGGTTCCGAACGTCGCCACAGTTAACGGTTGCCGAATCCGTCGCAGGTTCGAGAAATTATTTCCGCTACTGGTGACGAACCCGCCGGCGAACACCGGGTCGGCTGACCGCGCACGCTCAGCGGTCGACGCTTCCCAGTACGATGTCGAGACTGCCAAGCGAGGCGACCAGATCAGCGATGTACTCGCCTTCGGCCATCTCGGGCAGCGCGGAGAGGTTGTGGAAACACGGGCTGCGGATCTTGAATCGCGCCGGCGAGTTCGAGCCGTCTGCACGGATGTAGATACCGAGTTCGCCCTTCGCGCTCTCGACGGCGCGGTAGGTTTCGGTGTCGGCATCGGGTTTCAGCGTCCGCGGGACGTTACTCTGGACGGTTCGTTCGTCTTCGGGCCACTCTGCGAGCAGGTCGAGACACTGCTCGATGATCTTCGCGGACTCCTCGACCTCGCGCAGTCGGACGAGCACGCGTGCGTGGTTGTCACAGCCGT
This sequence comes from Natrinema hispanicum, assembly GCF_004217335.1. Lineage (GTDB taxonomy): Archaea > Halobacteriota > Halobacteria > Halobacteriales > Natrialbaceae > Natrinema > Natrinema hispanicum. The sequence goes on along the minus strand of NZ_SHMP01000003.1, from coordinate 167,825 downwards.
CCTCGGTGACGACGTCCCATTCCAGATTCTCGTAGTAGCCGTAGGGATCGTCCCGCCGGAGGTCGTAGTCGATCCCCGACCCGCGAGCGACCGGGCCAGTACAGCCGTAGTCTTTGGCGACCTCGGGCTCTAAGACTCCGGTATCGAGCGTCCGAATCTGGAAGATCTCGTTGCCGGTCAGCAGGTCGTGGTACTCGTCGACCTTCGCGGGGAGTTCGTCCAAGAAGTCTCGGCACTTCTCGACGAACTCCTCACGGGGTTCGGGCAGGTCCCAGCAGACACCGCCCAGCCGGAAGTAGTAGAACATCATTCGCTGGCCGGTCAGGTCCTCCAAGATGTCCTGGACGACCTCGCGGTCGCGCATGCCATACTGGAAGATGGCGGTGAAGTCGCCGTAGACGTCAAGTGCGAACGTCGAGACGGCGAGGAAGTGCCCGAGCATGCGCCCGAACTCGGTCGCCATCGTCCGCAGGACCTGCGCGTAGGCGGGCACCTCGATGTCGGCCATGTCCTCGATCGCCCGGGCGACCGCCCACTCGTTGGGGAGATTCGCCGTGTAGTCCCAGCGGTTCGAGTAGGGAATGATCTGATGCCGATAGGTCCCCTGCTGGCACATCTGTTCCTCACAGCGGTGGAGATAGCCGATGTCGGGCACGACGTTCGCGACCGACTCGCCGTCTAACACCGTCTCGAGGTGGAGCACGCCGTGGGTCGCGGGGTGGTGGGGCCCGATATTGAGCAACATCGTGTCCGACTCGGGGAGGTGTCGGTCGTCCTGCAGCGGGTTCGCGTGTTCGGCATACCGGACGACCTGTGGCTTGTTCTGATCGTAGTCCAGTGCCAGCGGATGACCCTGCCACGATTCGGGGAGGAGGATCCGCCGGAGGTCGGGATGGCCGTCGTATTCGATGCCGACGAGGTCGAAGGCCTCGCGTTCGTGCCAGTCGGCGGTGCGAAAGACTGGTTCGGCCGACTCACAGACCGGGTCGTCCGTCGGCAATGGGACGACCAGCGTCACCTCGTGAGTGCGCTGCTCGTACTTCGTCAGGTGGATGAGCGACTCATACCGGTCCTCATACTGCTGGGACGTGAGACACGTGAGGTGGTCAAACCCCGCCTCGTCGCGCAGCAGGCGGACCACTTCCTGGACCTCGTCCGGGCGGATTACGAAGGCGGGCGCGTTCTCGTGATCGTCGCGCCCGATCGCGTACTCCGAAAGCAGGGCCTCGAGTGCGGCCTCGTCGACGCCCTCCTCGCGACGGTGGTCGTACTTCGGATCGATGCGCTCGTGCTCGGGTTCGGGCTCGGTTGTTTCGCTCATTGGGCCGGACACCACGCCGACGGCCGGCGTCCCCGAAGGCTACAGGTGACGCGGAAATGAGGGTTTTCCCGCGTTTCGGTGACTCTCTCCGTTGGCTACCAGATCGGTGTTGCAGCCGTCGCGGCCACGGAAACCGTTTATGTATCACGTCGTCCGTAGCGTAGAACATGACTCGCGGGATCGGCTGGTTCGACTCGTTTCGTGCGGTCGCCCCCGACTGGAGTGTCGTGCTGCTCGGGCTGGTGACCCAGCTCGGCGACGTGTGGTTTCTCGGATTTCTCGTCGGGGTCGTCTACTGGGCGGCGGTGCCGGACCGCCGTGACGAAGCTGCGACCGTCCTCGGGGTGACGCTGGCCGGGCTCTCGCTGATCACAGGCCTGAAAGAGGTCTTCGCGCTCTCGCGGCCCGATCGAGTGCTCGTGGCGGCCGAGACGCTGCCGGAGACGGTCCACCCGCTGTATCGGGCCACTGCGACGGCGACCGGCTACGGCTTCCCGAGTGGCCACGCCCTCATGTCGACGGTCGTCTATCTAAGTCTGGCCGAGTACCTCTCGGTCGGGACGCGCCGGCAGCGATACCTCGGCGCGGCGGGGATCGTCACGGCCGTCAGTTTCTCTCGCGTCGCGCTCGGCGTCCACTACCTCGTCGACGTCGTTGCCGGCGTCGCCGTCGCGCTGGTATTTCTGTTGCTCGCGGCCGGACTCTTCGATCGGTATCCGGACCGCCGTGGCACGGTCGGATTCGCGCTCGCGCTCGGCGTCGCCGTACTCTCGCTCGTGCCGGCCCGGACGGACCCCGATGCCGTCCTGTTGTTCGGGACGTCACTGGGCGCGTTTGCCGGCTGGCAACTCGCCGTCCTCGTTCGCGATCTCGAGGCCGGTAACGGGCCGATCCGGACCAGCCGGCCGCTGATCGCCAGAGCAACCGTCGCGACCCTCGTCGTCGTCGGGCTTGTCGCTGTCACGGTCTCATACTGGGCCGTGCCAGTGATCGCCGGGAGCGGCCTCCTCGGACTGGCCGCCGCCGCGTTCGTCACGGCACCGGTCCTGTATCGCTCGGACCACGTCGGTGAGCTCGTCCGGGAATCGCCCGCTCGCTCGCAATAAGCCATTCCACTGGCACTCGAGATCAGTCGCGCTCCGCTGACTCGTCGTCCGTCGCGTCCGTGTCGTCAGGTTCCGACTCTGATTCGTCTGCGTCGGGCGGAGCGACTGTCATGTGCGAAGCGTCCGCCGCGGGACTCTCGTCCGGTTCCGTGTCTTCGGTCTGGGTTGGCTGGGCCTGTCGCGGGTCCGGGCCTGTGGCCTCGCTTTCCTCGTCGGCCATCGCCGCGTCGGAGATATCGATCGCAACCTCGTCGTCTTCGGTGTCGCGCCGCGGGTCTTTTGCCGCCGCGCCGAGATCAGGTCTGGATCGGGACTTGTCGTCGTCCGGCTCCTCGGTGAACGCGACGTCAGACTCCTCGTCCTGCGTCTCGTCTATCTCGGGTTCGGCCGCGATTTCACCGCTAGGCCGGACCTCGGACACCCGGCCGGCATCGACGCGGTCGGCGGCAGCGCTGGCCTCGTCTGACATTTCTTTGCCCGCCGTTTCGCTCTCGATATCCGGGATATTCTCTCTGCTCAAGCGGCGATTCTGGAGCCCGAGCCCGACGAGTGCGCCCCCGGCGATGCCAAGTGGAATCGCCCGTGGTCGGTTCGCGGCCAGCGATCGGATCGCTGCCCCGAGCATGAGTCCGCCGCCGACCAGCGGCAGCGTCCCGCTCTCGAGTGCATCGGCTGTTATCGCGGTGGCTCGTCCGATCGGCGTGTCCAGTTGCTCGAGGTCGTCGACCTCGTTCGTCGGGACGTCCGTCGTCGCATCGTGATCTGTGTCTGTCGTCATTGGAATGCTGCCGGGCGTACGCGCCACGGCGGGATGAATATTCGACCGGCAGGTGACTACCGGCCACACCAACGGCGACCGATCTCAGCGTACGTGCATCGGCGACGACTGCGGTCGGAACTGATCGACAGCTGGTCGGGATCGGTCGACGTTGAACGCAGCCGAGATCAGCGGCTTTCGCTCCAGTAACCGATGATTTCTTTCGTTTCCGCCCTGCATGCTCCGGGCAGACGACCTTCCCTGTCTGTCGTGGAGTACTCGTCTATGTCAGATTCAAACGGATGTGAGGACGAGCCACATCGGACAGTGCGGAACGTCGTTTTCGTCGTTCTCGATACGGCTCGAGCGAAAAGCGTCGATGCGAAACTGATGCCGACGCTGACGGACCTGGCCGAGGCGGGAACTGCCTTCGAGAATGCCTTTGCGACCGCGCCCTGGACCCTGCCCTCTCACGCATCGATCTTCACCGGGACGTATCCGTCCGAACACGGCACCCACGGCGGACACACCTATCTCGACGGCGACCTGCGAACGCTGCCCGAGGCGTTCGCCGACGCAGGATTCGAGACGGTCGGCGTCTCGAACAATACCTGGATCACCGAGGAGTTCGGCTTCGACCGCGGGTTCGACGACCTTCGCAAGGGCTGGCAGTACATCCAGTCCGACGCCGACATGGGGGCCGTGGTCCGCGGTGAGAACCTCCGGGAGAAGCTCACGGCAACGCGAAATCGACTTTTCGACGGCAACCCGCTGGTCAACGCCGCCAACGTCCTCTACAGCGAGTTCGTACAGCCGTCGGGCGACGACGGCGCTGACCGGGCGAGCGACTGGGTCGCCGACTGGCTCGGCAGTCGAGACGGCGAGCAGCCGTTTTTCCTGTTCTGTAACTTCATCGAGCCCCACGTCGAGTACGATCCGCCGCGGGAGTACGCCAAGCGTTTCCTTCCCGACGATGCCAGCTACGAAGACGCGACCGCGATCAGACAGGACCCCCGTGCCTACGACTGCGAGGAATACGACCTCTCGGATCACGAATTCGCCATGCTCCGGGGCCTCTATCGCGCGGAACTGGCCTACGTCGACCACCAGCTCGGCCGACTCCGGACTGCCCTCGAGAACGCTGGCGAGTGGGAGGACACCCTGTTCGTCGTCTGTGGCGACCACGGCGAGCACATCGGCGAGCACGGCTTCTTCGGCCATCAGTACAACCTCTACGACACGGTACTCAACGTCCCGCTCGTGTTCTGTGGCGGTCCCTTCACCGATGGCGGGCGACGCCACGATCTCGTCCAGTTGCTCGATCTCCCCGCGACGCTGCTCGAGACGGCCGGCGTCGACGACCCTGCGCTACGCGAACAGTGGTCGAGCCAGTCGCTTCATCCAGTCTCGAGCGACGACACCCGCGACGCGATCTACGCCGAATACGTCGCCCCGCAGCCCTCGATCGACCGGCTCGAGACCCGCTTTGGCGAGGTTCCCGAGTGCGTCCAGGCGTTCGACCGGCGGCTCCGGACGGTCCGCACGGCCGAGTACAAGTACGTCCGTGGTGACGACGGCTTCGAGCGGCTCCACCACGTACGGACCGACCCGCTCGAGCGGACGGATATCAGCGACGGTGAGCCCCAGCGAGTACAGGCACTTCGGCGGCGACTCGCGGGGCGCTTCGAGCCGCTCGAGGCGGCCGGCGCGTCGGCGGCGGGTGCGTCGGCGGACGCGGACGTCGAGATGCAAGCGGGGACGAAAGAGCGGCTCGCGGATTTGGGCTATCTCTGATACTGCCGGACAGAACGACGAGACGCCGGTCACGAATTCGCAGCCGTTCCCACAGGTGACGGCCGCATACATGCGACCGGCTTCGTATTGACTTCTGTTCAGTAGTGTGACAACGGCGACGCCGCCGGACAGCGGTGACGACGGCGAGATATCAAGCGTTTAGTTGTACATGCGGAGACGTTTCTGCCCGCCGTCGGAACGTGGTACCGTGTCTCCCGCCTCGCCTCCAGAAACGGCGTCGTTTCCGTTCCCGACACAGATCGTTTACGACGGCACCGCTGACAGGCTTCGCGTCACCGTCGACGTCGATCCGACTCCCGCCGACGACGTGACGGTCAGGGCCGGTGCGCGTCGCCTCCGGATCACGGTCGATCGCGACGGCGATGTCGTCAAACGAACCGTCACGCCCCTCCCGCCCGGCCTCGTTTTCGGCGACGATCGCGAGGCCGTCTACAACAACGGCGTCCTCACCGTCTCGCTCGAGACCCACGCGCCACCGGGCGCAGGGGCCAAGCGGTAATCGCCGGTATTCGCCTGCTCCACGTTGATCCCGCGGGAGTTCGAATCGCGACCACGGCGATGAGCGACGACTACGACACGAAAGACAATGTCGCGGACGACCTCGACATCGACGAGCCACACGGCTTCTGATACTGTCAGACAGAAGCCAACACGAAGTCGGTCGCGAATTCGTGGCCGTCTCCGGGTGAGACGGCCGCAGCAGCGCGACCGATCGTCAGTCTTCTGTCCGACAGTACGAATCTGAACGGTAGTATCGGCCGCTACACGCGGTTACGGCGTGCCTGCAGCACGCTTTTGCTCGTCAGTCGGATACTGGACGGACGCCGTTGAGTCGAGCAATGACTTCCCACGATGCACAGTCCGGTGATGGATTCGTCTCGTTCTTTCGCCACTACGCGCAGACGTGGGTACACGCGGTCGCGGCGGCCGGCATGACCGCCTTCGGGACGCTGACGATCGTCCACCGCGGGTTCGCCGTCCTCGCGCTCGCCGCCTACGTCGTGCCGCCGATCGTGCTGTACCTCCGGCGGGCGTCGACCGACCGGGCCGAGAGCGACGCTGCTGCCGACAGCGCGGAGCCGGTGGCAACCGGTGACGATTCGACGGACGCGGAGACGGTGCCGCTCGAGCGGCCAGCCGACGAGACGGGACCCGAACCCGAGCGCGCCGGCACCTGGACTCTCGTCGACGCCCCGACCGAGGCGACGCTCCGGGACGTCTGTGTCACCGCGGCCGGCACGGTCCACACGGTAGGTGAAGACGGGCAGGTTCTCGCCGGAGCGGTCCCCGACGGCACAGCCCGTGAGTGGTCGATCACCCTCGCGGATGGACCGGCCGCTGCGGGCGAGGATCTCCACGGGGTCGACGCTACAGCCGATGGTGAGGCCATCTGGGTCGCCGGCGATAGCGGTGCAGTCGGTCGACTCGAGGCCGCGACCGGTCGCCACACCGATTACACGGCACCCGCGGAGATCACCGACAACTGGCTTGGGGTCGCCGTCGGCGGGTCGAACGGCGACGAGACGGTCTTGTTGATCAACGGCTCCGGTGCCGTTCTCAGGGGGCGCTATCGCGATGGCGATCTCTCGTGGGACGACCCCGTCACGCCCGGCAGCGGCTCGAGTCTGAGCGGTGTTGCAGTGGCCGACGAATCGGTCGGCTACTGCTGTGACACGAACGATGGCGTCTTCGAGACGACCGACGGCGGCGACTCGTTTTCTCGCGTCGGGCCGGTAGGGGCCGATGGGTCACTCGAGAACCTCGCGACGCTGGGGCGAGGCGACTGTTTCGTCAGTACTGACGACGGCGTCGTCCACCGCTACGACGGGCTGACGTGGACGCCCGAACGAGTCGGTGACGAGGCGATCTGCGGACTCACTCGGCGCGAGGGGGAGACGATCGCCTGCGATGCGGTCGGCGCGATCCACGAACGGACGCCGATGGCCGAGTGGGAACGAGCCGACACGGTCGCACCCGAGTCGCTGCTCGCTGTCTCGGTCGATACCGCCGGCGATCGAGCGGTCGCAGTGGGTGAGAACGGGACTGTTGTCGAACGGCGGTGATGGAAAACCGCTATGTGAACGTCAGGGGTGGCCGCCGCCGTGAACCATCGCTGGCGGATAGTCAGCTCCCGGAGACGTTCGTCGACCGGTCGAATCGGCGTATTCAGGGCCAACCAGTATTCTGCCGGTAGGTGGAGACCGAATGCTCGCGTCCACACAGCAGGCTGTCCCCCTGTACTCGGACGTGAGACGCCCTCGATCATGAGCACACCCACACGAACGGCGACGCAATACACCGTCCGCGCGTTCGACCCGGCCGATCGAGCGACGTTCCTGTCCATGTACGAAACAGTGTTCGGACACGAGCGAAGCGCCGACTGGTTTCGCTGGAAGTTCAGCGAGAACCCGTTTGCCGATCACGTCCCGATCATCGTGGCCAGCGACGATGGCGGCCCCGTCGGCTTCCGCTCGTTTTTCGCCCAAGAACTGCGTGCCGGTGACACCATCCTACCCGCGTTCCAGCCCTGCGATACGATGGTCCACCCGGATCACCGCAAGCGCGGCCTGTTCGACCGCATGAACGAACGGGCCATCGAGCGCTACACCGACGGCCGCCCGTCGTGTTTCTTCAACTTCCCAAATGAGCACTCGAAACGCGGGAATCGCAAGCACGGCTGGCGCGAAATCGGGACGGTCCCGGCCTACTACCGCCCGCAAAACCCCGCGGGCGTCCTCGAGCGAGTGGCAACTGACACACAGCACACAGCGCAGCGTCGATCGCGAGCGAGCGAGACGGGCGTGGCCGCCACGGTCACAAACACGCTTCGGGATGTCGTCACGGCAACGCATCGAGTCTGTGACCGGCTGCTCGTCGACGACGAGTCCACCCTCGAGATCGAGCGGACGACGCCGCCACCGGCCGACACCCTCGCCGCGGTCTATCGGCGCTCGATTCCCGATGCGATCCACACGAACCGAACCGCGGCGTTCTACCGCTGGCGATTCGACAACCCTGCCCAGACGTACACCAGCTACGTCGCACGTCGTGCCGGCGAGCCGGTGGCTGCGCTGGTCGTCTCGAGCGCTGCCGATCACGCGCGGCTCGTCGAGACGCTTCCGCGGACGCTCGAGACCGAGACGGCAGCGCTCGAGGCGCTACTCGTGGCGGCGCTCGAGGACGTCGCGGACCGGAGCTACGTCGAGGCGTTCGGCGAGACGCTTCCCGCGCCGCTTCGATTCCGGTTCTATCCGGATACCCGAGCGCCCCTGTCGACGCTGCTCCGACCGACGTCCCGAACGCTGTTCGCGCGGACCCTCACGGATGGGATCGACATCGAGTCGACTTCGGCCACGTCGTGGACGTTCTCACGTCTCGAGCTGGATACCACCTGATACGGACTCCTGTCAGTCAGTGCCGGCGCAACCGCGACCGTCCTGCGGTTGCACCGGGACATCGGGACAGCAGACCGTATGAACCGACGGGACGACTGCCGGCTGTCGACGGTGGCCGTCGAAATCGGCCACTGTTATTGCCGTTGAACGTGCAGCTACTACCGTGAGCGATCGACGCGCGGGCGACGACCAGTTCGACCGCTGTCGGCTGTGTGGGTCACCGCTCTCGCGGACTGCCGGCGAGCCCGTCTCGAGTGGCTTCTGTTCGACGGGCTGTCGCGATATCGCCGCCGAGTTCGACGCGAGCGATGACGACGCGCCGGTCGGACGCGGAGCCGACGCCCCACCCGAACCTGGGACCGACAGTGAGAGTACGGCCACTGGACGAGCGGCCGCGGACGACCCGGACACCGTCCGCACGTTCCTCCGAGTCGACGGCATGCACTCGGCGACCTGCGAGGCGTTCCTCGAGGCTGTCGCCGAGGACCGCGAGGGCGTCAGCGACGCCGAGGCCAGTTACGTCACCGAGACGGTCCGGGTCGACCACGATCCGGATCGGGTTTCGGCGGCCGCCCTCGAGGACGCGCTGAGCACGGTCGGCTACACGGCCTATCTGCGCGAGGAGGCGACTGCCGACGACGAAACCGGCGGCACACGGCGCTCGCGGGAGATGACCGGCATCCGGAAGCGCCGCTCGGAGGACATGCTCGAGATGCGCTACATCGTGGGGATCGTCTTCGGCTCGTTCCTGCTGTTGCCGTTCGTGGCCGTCTTCTACCCGATGTATCTCACCGAGTTCACCGACTGGGGTGCGATCTCGCACTTCGAGGGTGCGTTTACGGGGTTCACCGGCCCGCTGTATCTCCCGCTGTTTCTGATCATGACCGGGGCGATCCTCTATCTGACCGGCGGCCCGCTGCTCCGGGGCGCATACGTCAGCCTCAAACTCCGGCGACCGACGACGGACTTACTCGCGTCGTTGACGATCGTCAGCGCGTACGTCTTCAGCATCATCGTCTCCGGTCTCGGGCGGAGCGCTATTTACTTCGACCTGACGATCGTTGTCGCGTCGGTCGTGATGGGCGCGACCTACTACGAGGCGACGGTCAAGCGCCGCGCGACCGACCGACTGACCGATCTCACCGTCTCGCAGGTCGATACGGCTCGCTACTACGCCGACGACGGCTCGACGACGGAGATCCCCGTCGCCGACCTCGAGTCGGGCGATCAGGTCCTCGTCCGTGAGGGCGAGCGGATTCCCGTCGACGGGACGCTAGCCGAGGGCAAGTGTGCAGTCGACGAGGCCGTGGTCACCGGCGAGTCGCTGCCGGTCACGAAACGCAAGGGTGACGCGGTGGTCGGCGGTTCGATCGTCACGACTGACGCGGCGATCGTCGACGTCGGCGAGCGGACGACCAGCAGCATCGACCGGCTCATGCGGGTCGTCTGGAACGTCCAGAGCGCGGACCACGGCGTCACGCGCCGGGCCGACGAACTCGCAGCGCGACTCGCGCCGATCGTCCTCGCGGCCCCGATTGTCGTCGGCGTCGGAACTGCCCTCGCTGGCGCAAGCACCCTGACGACCGCGCTGGCTGTCCTCATGACCCTCATGGTCGCCAGCCCGTGGGCGCTCGGTTTCGCAACGCCGTACTCCGTCGCAACGACCCTCGAGGAAGCCCTCGAGCGCGGCATCGTCGTCTTCGATGAGACGATCTTCGAGCGCCTGCGCGCGGTCGACATCGTCGTCTTCGACAAGACCGGGACGCTGACGACCGGCGAGATGTCCGTCCTCGAAGCCGACGCGCCCGACGATCTCCTGACGGCCGCTGCCGCGCTCGAGCAGCGTGCGGCCCACCCGGCGGCGACGGCGATCGCCGAGGCGTTCGACGGGAGCGAAACCGGCGACGGTGTGGCTCGCACGGACGGCGGGACGGCTGCGGCCGGTGAGCGAGAGGTACAGGACTTCCACACGCACGCCACCGGCGTCGAGGGAACCGTCGACGGGCGAACGGTGCTCGTCGGCCACCCCGATCTCTTCCGCGAGCGCGGGTGGACGATCGACGACGACCTCGCGGCACGACTCGAGCGCACGCGGGACGCAGGCCGCCTCCCGGTCGTCGTCGGGCGAGACGGGTCCGCGGAGGGTGTCGTCGTCGTCGGCGACGAACCCCGCGAGACGTGGGACGAGACGGTCACAGCACTGGACGACGCGGAGATGGACATCGTGGTTCTGACCGGCGATGACGGACCGGCAGCCGACGTCTTCGATCGACATCCGGGCGTCGATCACGTCTTTGCCGGCGTCTCACCGGAGGGAAAGACGGCGGCTGTCGAGCGGATGAAAATCGACGATCGAGTCGCGATGGTTGGCGACGGGACGAACGACGCGCCGGCACTCGCCGCGGCCGATCTCGGGATCTCACTGGGCAGTGGGACGGCACTTGCCGCCGACGCGGCCGACGTCGCGATCGTCGACAACGATCTCGCGGCGGTCGACCGGGCGTTCGCGCTGGCGCAGGCCGCGCAGGATCGCCTTCGGCAGAACCTCGGCCTCGCGTTCGTCTACAACGCGATCGCCATCCCGCCAGCCGTCCTCGGCCTCGTGAACCCGCTCGTCACGACCGTTGCCGTCGTCGTCGGTGCGTCACTCATCGTCGCCAACGCGGAGCGGTCGTTGATCGACGACTAACACACCGAACGGCTGTTTGACGACAATCGCTCGAGCGGCACAGTTTCGGGACGAGCCACCGCGCAGCGTCGCCGAGCGACGCGCTTAACTGTCACTCGAGTCTCGACGTGCCGGTGGCGTCGTCGAGAGATACGTCCCCAACCGATCGCGGTTGTTCGCGATCCACCGATAGGCACGCTCGCGGTACTGCTCGTAGTCGTCGAACTGCCGGAGGAACGTCACGATGTCGTCGACGGGTCCGCCGATGTCGGCGCGGAGGAGCGCTTCGTCGACCGCGGCCCCACAGGAGGAGACCTCGTCGTCGGTTACCAGATGTGCACACTCCTCGTAGTCGTCGGGCAGGCGCTCGCGCAACTCGTCGGTGAGGTCGCGAAAGCCGACGAGACGGAGGTTCGACCGCGCCGCGAAGAACTCGGCCCACCACGTACAGAAGCCACAGTTGTCGTCGTAGACGAGAATCGCCTCGCTCATAGCTGCCGGAACGCACTCGAGACACAAAGGCTGCTCCGATACGGACCGAGCAGGGACATCCCAGATCGGGCACGGGCCGCGTGTCAGCCGCCCCGAGGCGGTGTCAGAACAATAATGAACGCGCTGACCAATGACGACCCATGAGTAGCGCGGCTGGGCCGCTGACGGAACCACAGGTGTTGGCCCACACGAAACGGCGACTCTTCCCGAACGAGGCCGAGTCGACCGCGTACGCGGTGGCCGACACCCAGTTTGCGACAGCGGAGTGGCTCCCCGGGCAGCCGGTCGATTCCGCCATCCGAGAGCGGCTGGCTCCGTTCAATCACGTCCGAATCGGCGGCGGCTACCCGGATCTCGTCGGCGTGCGAACCCTCGAGTCCGACCTGCTGGCCGTTGACCGGCTCGGCGACGACCCGCCACTGATCGCCATCGAGGCGAAAGGCCACGCGAGCGGCGGCGTCGATACCCAACGCGGGATCGTCCAAGCGTACGACCGACTCCACGAGGCGAACGCGGCCTACCTCGCCGCGCCAGCGGCTGCGATCTCCGAGACCGATCGGACGCTCGCACGGGAGTTGAACGTCGGCGTGCTCGGTGTGGATACAGCGGGGACAGTCGAGGCGCTCGAGGTGCCCCGTGTCGTTGGCAATCAAACGACGAGCGAGGCAACGGCGCTGCGATTTCAGGCCAGCGTCCAGGGGGTCGCGGACGCGTCGTTCGGGTTGAACCATCCGAAAAACTACCTCGGCTATCCGCTGGCACACTACGCGGCCGGGGAAACCGAGACCCTGCTTTCGGAGTACAAGGTCGTGAGTGCCGTCACGGCAGCCCGACGCGGGGCCGCGTTTCTGGGGTTGATCGAGGACCGCGTCGGTGTGGAGGGCGTCGAGCTGACCTCGCTCGGCGAAGAGGTCGTCCGCTTTGCGAAAGCACGCTCTGGGACCGTCGAGGCGGCACTTGCGGAGTTCGAAGGCTGGTACCGGTCGTCCAAACGATTCGTCGACCTCGCGCCGGCGTGGGGACGGCTGGCTCGACGGGTTGTCTTTGCCTATCCCGCAACTGAACTGCTGGTCTCTGAGTTGCAGACGATGCTCGAGGACGGAATCGCGGAGCCGTCGCTGGTCGACACGGTCGAGTATTTGCACGCACTGCATCCGACCTTTACGGTCGAACTGTTCATCAAGGGCGACGACGCCGTTCGAAGCCGAGTACTGACCGACGACGGCGACCTTCGGCGCTCGGCGCTCGAGGATGGCACTGTCTACCACTCGCCGACGGTGTTCCAGCTGAAGGCGATGCTGTACCATACCGGAATTTTAACCGACCGCGGAGCGGAGCCACACCGGCTCGAGCCACTCGCGGACGTCTGGGCGCTTCGAGAGCCCGTCTGAGGCTCGTTGGCTGCAAGCGCGTTCGGCCAGTTACGGCGATTCGAACCCGTGGCGGTCTCGATGTGCGGCGAGGAATGTCGCGTGCGGCTGCTGCTCTTCGTCCGCCGGCAGCGTAAGCGGCTCGTTCTCGAGCGGAGCGAACTCCTCGTAGCCCTCGAGATCGGGCCGGTCGGCGACCAGGATCCGGTAGTCGTCGGACACCGCGAGCCAGCCGGTGTCGAACGCCCAGTGGTGGAGCCGACAGAGGGCGAGCCCGTTTCGAACGGTGTCGCGGCCGTTCTCACGCTTCGGGTAGATGTGTGCGGCCTCAATATCGATCGTCCCGTCCGGCGATTCGCGCGAGTTCCCACAGATGGCACACCGGGCGTCGTAGGCAGCCGTGACCGTTTTCGGGAACGCACTCGAGCGAACCCGACGCTGGACTTCAGTGAACTCGTCTTCGTCGGCAGTCAACTCGGGCTCGTCGTCTTCGATGTCCGCAGCGACTGACTCCGAAAGCGCCTCGAACTGTGCCGGGTCGATCTCGAGGCGTTCCATCGTGAACTGATAGACCATCCGCCCGTCCCGGGAGACGTACTCCACAGCGATGACATCGACTAGTCCTTCGTACCGGAGTTCGTCGCTGTCCGCCGGTTGATAAAAGAAGTACACCGGAGCGGTCGAGCGCTCGGTTTGCTCGAGGAGCGCCTTGTTGGCACCGGTCGCCTGCTGGTCGCCCTTCTCAGGCACGCCCTCGCCGATATATGTGAACCGCTCGCCGTCGAGTTCGTCGCTGTACGGACCGTCTTCGCGAGCTTTGATGATGATATACGACAGCTCACCTTCGTTGGTCGTTCGCGGGTTGATCCCCTTGATGTACGAGCCAAAGCTGGTGTCGAAGGCGTCCTCGAGTTCGGCTTGGGCGTACGACTCACCCCGCTCGAGAGACGGATACGCCGATGTCCGTCGGCGCGCCAGTGCCCGACCGCTGTCCGTCAGCGAGTTCACGCCGTTCGATCGCTCGACGTAGCTGAGGCTCTGCAACCAACCTCGATGTTGGGCGGGGCCAGCGGCGTCGGTCCAGCCGACTTCGGGGTGGGCGCTTGCGATCGCGTCTCCCAACTCGGCGTCCGTCTTCGGGCCGTCGAGCAGTGCCTCGAGTATCGTCTCGAAGCCGCGGACGTTGCTCGAAAGGAGATCGTAGAGCACTGCCGGATCCGTCTCCGAAAGCCATGCCATGCCGCGCTGTGTGAGCCGAACCTGACCTGTCTCGATATCGAGGAGATCAATCCCATCGAGAAAGGTCAGGCGACGTCGAATGCCGTCGTCGCTCGTCGCTCGCGTGTTCGATTGACACCACTCGAGAACCGCCGCTTCGGTCGGAGTCTCGGTGAGGACGAATTTGCAGAGTTGTTCGAGGACGGCCGTATAGTTCCCTGCACCGCCAAAAAACCGCACTGCGATGGTGCGCTTTCCTCCACTCATCTTGACAGTCAATACTGCTGTCATTGAGTCGACGGCGTATAAAGCGAGTGGGAACCGCGTTCGGTCCGAGACGGCACGCCTGATCCGACCGTGCTCGGTCTCTCGTCGCCGATGCGTCCATCGGTACACTACCGCTTCAAGTGAACTGGCCAGACAGACACCACCGTTTCATGTGAACAGACGACACTTCCGGGTTATCGATCCGGATCTCGCCCCACGGACACCACTCTTGCACGTGAACACGTGCCGACTCGAGGCGGGATCGACCGTCCCGCCGACGGAATCGCTCTCAACGAAGTTCGTGAGACACCGCCGGTGCAAGTGAAACGGAGCGCCAGCGTCGTCTCATCACGACTCGCGTCGGCCCGACCACCGTTCACTCGCAAGGGTGGTGGGGGAGGCACAATCTGTCCACCACTGATTCGGCGGTCTCAAACGACGTCGTTCATCCGGGCGATGTCACGGATCGTCTCGATTTCCGCATCGAGATAGAGCACGTCGGCCATCGCGTCGACGGCACTCGTAAAGGGGACGTCGAGTTCGTAACTGTAGTAGTTGCCGCGAGAGCCGCTGCGGTTTTCCTTCGCCGAGAGAATCCCGAGCATCCGGAGATCGGAGAGGTGATTGTGGACCGACCGCTGGGCAAGCGAGTCGGTGCCTGCTGACTCACACAGCGCCTCGTACTCCTGATAGAGCTCTCGCGTCCGGCAGGGCGTCGACTCTTTGGCGGCTTTCGAGACCACCGCCAGCAGGGCGAGCCGACCGTGGGTCGTCAGTTCCCGCATACCTTCTTCGACGCGTTCCTGCTCGAGTTTCGAGCGTGCCTGATCGACGTGGCGCTCCTGGATCTCCTCGTCGTCGTTGTTCTCCGCGACTTCCCCGGCCAGCCGGAGGAGATCCAGCGCTTGTCGGGCGCTCCCGCTGTCGCGGGCGGCGAGTGCCGCACAGAGATTCAGCACGCCGTCGTCACAGCTGTCGTCCGCGATCGCGACCTCGGCTCGCGACTCGAGGATGTTCGTGAGTTCGGACGCCTCGTAGGGTGGAAACTGGAGTTCGCGTTCACAGAGCGTGTCCTGGACGCGGGGATCGAGCTGTTCACGGAACTTGAAGTCGTTACTGATACCGATGAGCCCGACCTTCGTCGCCTCGAGATAGCCGTTCGAGCGTGCTCGTGGGAGTTCGTACAGGAGTTCGTCGCGATCGCCGATCGAGTCGATCTCGTCTAAGACGATGACGACCGTGCCGCCGAGTGCCTCGAGTTCGCTGTAGAGTTTCTTGAACACGGTCTGTTGGGGGTAGCCAGTCGTGCTGATCTCGGCACCTGCGGGGCGGAGCGTGTTGACCAGTTCGACGGCGACCTGATACGACGAGTTGAGCGTCTTGCAGTTGACGCTGAGCACGGAGAGGTTGACGTCGTCGTATCTGGTGACGTCTTCTTGGAGGACATCGAGGAGATAGTCCGTGACGGCGGTCTTGCCAACCCCCGTGTTCCCGTAGAGAAAGATGTTGTTCGGCTCCCAGCCGTCGATAATCGGCTGGAGCGCGTCCATATACGCCTCGATCTCGTCGTCGCGCTCTTCGATCCGTTCGGGCTGGTACGACTCCCCGAGGGCGTCCTTGTTCCGGAAGATATTCTGCTTCCGCTCGAACCGAGGCATATCCGTACCAAGCAACATACACTACTTAAAGCCACTTGTTCATCTGATGCAAGTGAACTCACACACACCACTATTTCATGTGAAGACTAGTCTAGTGAGGGTGCTAGAGTAAACAGTCCACGGTTTCGTCTAAAGCTCTGACATATTGGACCAGATCGATTACACGGCTCGGTCGGGCGTACCCGCGTTCGTTCCAGTCGTCGGCCGCTCACGGCGTTTCGTTGGGGCTGTCGGCTCGAGGCCGCAACGACCGGCGACCACCCCCCTTCCCATGTTCGGCAGCTTCACTTGCAACGGTGGTGTGTCTCTGTCGATGCCGGTTTCTGACCGTCGCTCGCGATGGATCACTGCTGGTCCACGGGTCGCTCGGTGTCGCGGACCCCTGCACCGTGAGCATACGGCTACTGATTGGGTAAAAGAGGAACTCTATGAGAGGTGGTACTCTCGAGGTATCCGCTATTGGCGATGAATGAAGCTCGAGAACAGCAGACGCGAGAGGGATTTGAACCACGCGAACGGCTCATTCTTCGCCGTTCTCTGCTTCAAATCCTCCGTGCCGGTTCGCTCGTCACTGCGTTCCTCGCTGCACGGGCGCGGAGGGATTTGAACCCCCGACATCTTGGTCCGGAACCAAGGACTCTGTCCACTGAGCTACGCGCCCTCGAGCGATTGTAGCCTCAGCGGAGACATAACGATTCCCCTTTCTGCGACAGCGACGGCCTCGAGTACTCCGTCGACGAGCGTAATCGTCAACCCGTCGGCCGACAGTCTCCACCTGAATCGAGACACACCAGCCAATGCATGGCGGGCCCGTTGCGATTACTCTCGGCGTGGAACCTCGTGACGGCCGAAGCCATAGCGGAGGCGGTTCGCGAGCCGTCGCGAGAACCGGCCGTCGTCGGCCCGCGAGCCGAACCGTTCGGACAGCGCCGTGTAGATCAGCGGCAGGGGGACTTCCTGCTCGAGGCCTTCTTGGACGGTCCAGGTGCCGGTCGAGCCGCCCTCGATGCGATCGGCGACGGTTCCGAGGTCGGTACCCTCCTCGCGGAAGGCCTCCTCACAGAGTTCGAGCAGCCACGACCGGATCACTGCGCCGTTGTTCCAGACGGAGGCGACGTTCTCGAGGTCGAGATCGAACCGGCCCTCGTGGAGCAGCTCGAAGCCCTCGCCGTAGGCCTGCATCAGGGCGTACTCGACGCCGTTGTGGATCATCTTGACGTAGTGACCCGATCCCGAGGGACCCATTCGCTCGTGGCCATCGGGGCCGGTCGCGACGGCGTCGAAAACCGGCTCGAGTTCGTCGTAAGCCCACTGGGGACCGCCGACCATCAGGGAGAAGCCGAGTTCGGCACCGGCAGGGCCGCCGGAGGTGCCACAGTCGAGATACGCTGCAGGACAGGACTCGGCGCGGCGGACCGAATCCTCGAAGTAGGAGTTGCCGCCGTCGACGACGACGTCGTCGCCGTCGAGATGGTCTTCGAGTTCCTCGAGCGTGACGTCGACTGCCTCGCCGGCGGGGACCATCAGCCAGATCCGTTTGTCCGACCCGAGCTGGTCGACGAAGTCTGTAAGCGAGTCAGCGGGATCGGCACCGGCGTCGGCCGCCGTCGCGACGGCGTCGTCATCGAGGTCGAAGGCGACGACCTCGTGGCCCGCCGCAAGGGTTCGGTCGACAACGATCTGTCCCATCCGTCCGAGTCCGATCAGGCCCAGTTGCATGGATAGGCGTCGGGTGGCCGCGGTGGTAGTGGTTGCGATTCGGTGGCGGCCGCCGGGCGGGGGTCGGCGGTTTCAGAAACGGTGTGGAGGCACGTGACGATCGACGACTGTCGGAAAGGACACCCTAAGCGTGTCGACGTCGGTTACTGGAGCGGTTCCTCGAGTCGAGCCCAGCCGATCGCATCGAGGACGATGATGCGGTCGTTGTACCTGACGTAGACGCCGTTGTAGGCGTCGGTGTCGGACTCGTGGTAGGGTAGCGTCTCGCGAATCCGGTCGACGACCGACCAGGCACCGTCGCGCTCGAGCGTGATGTGTTCCCATTCGTCGCGCGCGCCGTTGCGGACTGCCCGATCCAGTGCGCGTCGCGCACCGGGGATTTCGCCGAGCCGTCGTGCGGACGCGTCGACGATCGTCGCGTCGGCCGGCACGGCAGCCGGGCTGACGAGTCGGGCACCGAGGTCGGCTTTCGATCGCGACGCGGCGGTCCGCGATCGCTCGGAACGGAGGACGTACCCGGCCACGGCTGCCGTTCCCACCGTGAGAAGCGAGAAGACCAGCTCTTTACCCCTGATCATTAGCGAGTACCTTACAGTAACTGACTAAGTATCTTTCGTAAGAACGTCCGCAGCCAACTGTCAGCGCCGCGACTTCTACAGCAGCCGTGCGACGTTGGCCGAGAGCAGTCCCGCCACGACCAGCAGTCCGACGGCGGCGACGGCTGCAGCCCAGAACATCGGCAGCGCCTCGCGTGCCGGCTCGCGGATCTTCTTTCCGGTGAGGCCGGCCTCGAATCGCTTCGCCGCGATCTCGACGAGCGCAGTCAGGACCAGCCAGAGTGCGACCATCACGAGCACCAGCCACCCGTTGACCGAGCCGAAGAGACGTTCGACGGTGTAGGTAGTCCCCGCCAGGTGGCTTCCCGAGAGAAACAGGACGAGCGAACTCACTCGCGAAACAGTGGTAAGCCTGCCCGAGATAACCTCGAGCGGGCGGGTCGTGTTGAACGCGCCGTCGCGTGCCAGCGGCAGGACGACGGCGGCGACGAAACAGACGCTACCGGCCCAGAGTGCGGCAAATACCAGATGTGTCGTTCTGGCAGCGAGCTGGTCGACCATACTGAGCCGCTCGGCCAGCGCGCGTATCAGCGTTCCGACTTCGGCTCGCGAGACAGTCGCCGAGCCTGATCGATCCTCCCGCGTCCGGTCACTCGAGCCAGTCGGGCGTCCACGCCACGAGTCGCCGCCGAACCAGCGCATAGCACAGCGAGATGGCCACGCCGCCGGCGATGACGGGCGTGAGCCAGCCGTCGAAGACGACCAACGCCGGGATCGCGAGCGCGACGGCGACCGCGGCGTCTTCCGGTGCGCCGTCGTAGCGGATCCAGCGCCGCGGCCGGATCCACTGGCTGCGGACGTGATCGTACACGGCCCGCTCGGTGCGGTCGTTCCAGGGGTCCATCTCTAGGCCGCCGCCGATCGCGTCGCTTGCAGCGTGGAGCCAGGCCGTGACGGCAAACGCGGCGACCGCGACGGTCGGACTCGAGGGGGTACTCGCTGCGACAGCAACCGCGGGAACGGCGACGGCGAGCCCGGTCACGGGAAAGTGCAGCGTTCGTCGATGAGCGAAGACGAGATCGAAATCGGGGGCGATGCCGCCGAGGATCGCGCCGACGGCGAGCGCGGTCGCGAACTCGGGGAGGGCGTAAGCGAGCGGCGCGACGATCGCGAGGCCGGTAAACGCGTGGGTGGTCGCCATCATCGGGGCTCGCTCGATCGTAGGTCGGGGACTGCCAAAACGGTATGCGAACCGGTAGGCCAGGGGACGGCGTCGGTCAGCGCCAGTCGCCGGTCACTCGAGGTTCTCGCCCTGATAACTGCCGTCGTAGATGTCCTCGTGGTCGGCCTCGGCGAAGACGAGCTGGGCGATTCTGGCACCGCGCTCGAGTTCGATGTCGTGGTGGACCTGCAATAGCCCTTCGCCGCGGCCCTCGTAGCCGGCGTCCCACACCGCCGTGTTGAGCATACAGGAGTTGCGCATGAGCGACGACCGGGGGTAGACGAAACCGACGTGGCCCTCGGGAATCGCGATCCGCTCGCCGTAGCGGACCACGTAGGCTCCCTTTGGTAGGTAGTAGGTGTCGGGGTCGGCCTCCTTGAGTTCCTCGAGGGGGCGGGCAACGCGGTCGCCGATCTCTTTGTCGTCCGTGCCGATGCGACCCGGTTCCAGCTGCTCGAAGACGACATCGGCAGTGAGGTCCACGCCGTTGGGCTGAATCTGCGCGTCGGTCGTCGGCGAGACGTGGTCGGCGACGAAGGCACCGGAACGGAACATACCTATGCTAACGCCGCGGCGACGAGAAAAGCATGTCCGTTCGCGACCTCTCGAGGAGTCGGTACCACCTGACACGCTAGTACTCCGTCACGCGTCGACGTGCGAGTCGAACCAGCGAACCGCGATCGGTTCGACCCGCAACGGCAGGCGTGACGAACCACTAGTCCCGAGGCTGACCAAATCTCTGGTGGGCGTACACGTAGCACACGAGATACGTTCATACTACCAATTGAGATACTCTCATGACGGTTACGCTTCGTAGAAACACGCTGGTTTTATCATGATAGACGGCCCATTTCGGTGTGCTATGGGACAGACGCTCACCGAGAAGATTCTCGACGACCACCTCGTCGAGGGCGAACTCGAGACCGGCGAGGAGATCGGTATCGAGATCGACCAGGTTCTCACACAGGACACGACCGGGACCATGGTCTGGCTCCAGTTCGAAGCAATGGGGCTGGACGAGGTCCAGACCGAAATCGCCGCACAGTATTGTGACCACCAGACCTATCAGTTCGACTTTAAGAACACTGACGACCACCGTTTCCTCCGCTCTGCGGCCGGCACCTACGGCGCGTATTTCTCTCGCCCCGGTAACGGCATCTGTCACAACGTCCACCGCGAAAACTTCGCGGCCCCCGGCAAGACCCTGCTGGGCTCGGACAGCCACACGCCCACGCCCGGCGGCCTCGGCGAACTCGCCATCGGCGCTGGCGGGATCGACGTCACCGTCGCCATGGGTGGCGCTCCCTACTACATCGAGATGCCCGAAGTCGTCAACGTCCGCCTCGAGGGCGAACTCCCAGAGTGGGCCACCGCGAAAGACGTCATCCTCGAGCTCCTGCGACGGCTGACCGTCAAGGGCGGCGTCGGCAAGATCCTCGAATACACCGGTCCCGGTGTCGAGTCGCTCACCGCACCCGAGCGGATGACAATCACCAACATGGGCACCGAGCTCGGTGCGACCACGTCGATCTTCCCGACCGACGAGCAGACCAAAGACTACCTCGAGCGCGTCAACCGCGGCGACGAGTACGTCGAACTCCAGCCCGACGACGACGCCGAGTACGACGACGAGATCGTCGTCGACCTCTCCGACCTCGAGCCGCTGATCGCTCAGCCCTCGATGCCGGACAAGGTCGTCCCCGTCAGCGAAGTCGCCGGCCAGTCCGTCGAGCAGGTCATCGTCGGCTCCTGTACCAACGGCGGCTACGAGGACATCCTCCCGGCCGCGAAGATGCTCGAGGATCGCGAGGTCAACCCGACGACCGAGATGATCGTCGCGCCCGGCTCCAAGCAGGCCTCCGAGATGCTCGCCCGTGAGGGCTGGGTCGCGGAGATGATGGCCGCTGGCGTCAACTTCTCGGAAGCGACGTGTGGTGCCTGTATCGGCATCGGCCACGTCCCCGCCTCCGATTCCGTCTCGCTGCGGACGTTCAACCGCAACTTCGAGGGCCGCTCGGGCATCGAAGACGACAACGTCTTCCTCTGTTCGCCAGAGGTCGCCGCCGCCGCGGCGATCAAAGGCGAAATCATCGACCCGCGCGACCTCGCCGACGAACTTGGCGACCTCGAGGCACCCGGTATCGAGCTGCCCGACGAGTACGACGGCTCGAAGACCGACCTCATCACGCCCGACGAGGCTCCCGACGACGAGCTCGTCAAGGGCCCGAACATTGGCGACGTCCCGCTGAAAGACCAGCTGGGATCGGACATCGAAGGTGACGCCCTCCTCAAGATGGAGGACAACATCACGACCGACCACATCATCCCTGCAACGCAGGACATCCTGATGTACCGGTCGAACATCGACAAGCTCTCGGAGTTCACCCTCTCGCGTGTCGACGAGACCTTCGCCCAGCGCGCTGCTGATGCCGACGGTGGCTTCCTCGTCGCCGGCGAGAACTACGGGCAGGGCTCCTCGCGTGAGCACGCCGCCATGTGCCCGATGTACCTCGGTATCGAGGGCGTCCTCGCACAGAGCTTCGCACGCATCCACCGTGCGAACCTCTTCAACTTCGGTATCGTCCCGCTGACGATCGACGAGGACACCTACGAGGACATCGACCAGGGCGACGAGATCGAGATCGTCGACGACGTCTACGACGCCGTCACCTCCGGTCAGGAAGAGTTCACCGTCCGCGTCAACGACGAGGAGTACACGGCGACGCTCGACGCCTCCGAGCGCGAGCGCGCAATCCTCGCAGCTGGCGGCAAGCTCTCCTGGACCAAAGAGCAGGCTCAGGACGGCTCCGGCGCTGCACCCGCCGACGACTGATCGGCTCGACCGACGACTCGGCTGCCGACTCGAATTTTACCTTTTTTCGCGTCGCTCGAGTGGCAACGCGGTCACTGACTCGAGGCGAACGCACACGCTGTCTCGATCCGCTGTAGGGACCCGACTGCCGAATTCACGGCCGTCGGACAACGCCATCGTCATACCGCTTCGCCCGATAGCACGATCGAATGTACCCCGGAGGACACGTAAACGCTGGCTACCGACGGCTGTTCGACCACGACAGCCTGACCTTCGGTGCCGGCTTCCCGCTGACCGGAACGAACCGCTCGCAGCCGAACATCGAGGATGAAATCCGACTCGCCAAACACGCCGAGTCGGTCGGTTTCGACGGCCTTTGGGCGCGTGACGTCCCGACCTACTGGCCGAAGTTCGGCGACGCCGGTCAGACGTTCGACACCTGGCCGTGGCTCTCACACGTCGCTGCCCACACCGACGACATCGCGCTCGGCACCTCGAGTGTCGTCCTCACACTTCGCCACCCACTGCACGTCGCCAAATCCGCGGCGACGGTCGACCAACTCTCTGACGGACGGCTCGTCCTCGGGATCGCTTCCGGCGACCGCGATCCCGAGTATCCTGCCTTCGACGTCGACCCCGACGACCGCGGGCAGCTGTTTCGCGAGTCCGTCGACGCCATCCGGACGGTCTGGCGCGATGACTTCCCCGAATGCGAGGGCCAGTGGGGGTCCCTCGAGGGCGACCTCGACGTGGTCCCGAAACCGACGACGGAGACGATTCCACTGTTACCGACCGGCCACGCCCGGCAGTCGAAAGACTGGATCGCAGAGCACGGCGACGGCTGGCTGTTCTATCACCTGCCCGAGCGCACGCTCGAGAGCTATCTCCACGACTGGCGCGACCGTGCCGGCGAGAAACCGTTCGCGATCGCGGTTCGGGTCGAGTTGGCCGACGACCGAACGGCCGAGCCCGAACCGCTGCATCTGGGCTTCCGGGCCGGCGTCGAGTGGTTCCGCGAGTATTTCAGTCGGCTCGAGGAACTGAGCCTCGACCACGCCATTATCGGCATCCAGAACGAGGACCGAGAGGCGGCGCTGTCGACGTTTGCCGACGAGATCATCGACCAGCTATAGCGTCTCGGTCCATGACCGATTCCCACAACTGATCGTTCGTTTCCTCCGGTTCTCGGAGGTTTATCCGCCTGTCGCCCGCAGGAGTAGTATGGAAGCAATCGAGGTAACTGAATACGGCGACAGCGACCGGCTCGAGACCATCGACGCCGAGCGACCGGATCCGGGGCCGGGCGAGGTCCGCATCGCCGTCGAGGCGGCGGGGATCAACTTCGCGGATATCATGCAGCGTCGCGGCGTCTATCCGGGCGGTCCCGAGCCGCCATATGTTCCCGGGATGGAAGCCGCAGGACGGGTCAACGCAGTCGGTGACGGCGTCGATGACGTCTCGGAGGGCGACCGAGTCGTCGCGATGGTCGAAACTGGCGGCTACGCCGAGTCCGTCGTCGCGAACGCTGAGATGCTCTTTCCGGTTCCGGAAGCGATGAGTCTCGAGGAAGCCGCCGGTTTCCCGATCCAGTTTCTCACCGCGCATAGCTGTCTGTTCGCGTGGGGCGGCCTCGAGGAAGGCGAGTCAGTGCTGATCCAGGCTGCCGCGGGTGGGGTCGGGACGGCTGCGGTTCAGCTGGCGTCGAACGCCGGCGCGGAGGTTTTCGGCACCGCGAGCTCGCAGGAAAAGCTCGACTTGGCAGCCGACCTCGGCTGTGACCATCCGATCAACTACACCGAGACGGACTTCCATGAGGTCATCGAGCGGGAAACCGACGGGGACGGCGTCGACCTCGTCTTAGAGAGCGTCGGCGACGACGTCTTCGAGCGCAGCCTCGACGCGATGGCCCACTTCGGCCGGATGGTCACCTATGGGGTCGCAAGCGGTGTCCCTGCTGAAGTCAGTAACCGCAGGCTGCTCTTCGAGAACAAGACCGTCACGGGCTTCCACCTCGGCCAGGCCGCCACCCACGACCCGAGCAGGGTCATGCAGGCGGTGCCCGAGCTCACCGAAGGACTCGCGAGCGGCGATCTCGAGGTCGTGCTTGGCGAGTCGTTCGCGCTCGCAGACGCCGCCGACGCCCACCAGTACATCGAGGACCGGAAGAGTTCGGGCAAAGTCGTATTGAAACCCTAATCCGACGACCCCAGCGACCGAGCGATTAAACCGAGACGTCCCACTCGAGGTCGTGCCCGACGAACTCGGCCTCGTCTAAGGGCTCGCCGCCCTCGAACCAGAACTCGCCGACGACGGTCTGTCCCTCGAGTACGCCGGGGAGCCACAGGTGATCGTCGTCCCACATCCGATCGTATGGCACGTCCTCGATGGCGATCCATTCCGGATGGGCCTCGTCGGACGCGGTCGGCTCGCCGGTAAACGAGCGCGTCCGGAAGACGTGACAGACCGAGTGTGTGTCGTCGTCGAGCAGGAAGGTGAGTTCGCCAGCTTTCTCGAGGGCTGTGACCTCGAGGCCGACCTCCTCGCGCGTTTCGCGGACGGCACACTCCTGGGGTGTCTCGCTGGGTTCACACTTTCCACCGGGACCGTTGTACCAGCCCTCGCCGAGCCCGCGGCGTTTCTCGATGAGGAGCACTTCGCGACCCGCGTTGGAATCGCTATCTCGGAGCGGGAAACACAGCGTCGTCTCGAGCATACTCGGGCGTTCGGGTGGAGTGGGAAAAACGTGCGCTCTCGCGTGGCCGATGGCTATGTGTCGACGCCGCTGGCGTGCGAAAAGACGAACTCGCGGACGAGTTTGGCGGCCAGTGCGGCTGCCTGCCCGTCGTCGCGGTCGTTGACTTCGACGGCGTCGAAGCCGTCGGCGTGGGGTGCAACCGAACGGACGACGTCGCGGAGTTCCCGTGGCTCGAGGCCGAACGGTTCGGTCGTCCCGGTGCCCGGCGCGAAGCCGGGATCGGCGGCGTCGATGTCGACGCTCAAGTAGACCTCGCGACCGGCGAGTCGATCGCCAGGATCCCAGTCAGCCACGTCTTCGGGCGGCACCACGGTCACGTCGTCCGCCCCGGCACGCTCCCACTCGGCTTCGCTGCCGGTGCGCGCGCCGAGGATGATCGCTTCTTCGACGGCGTCGACGTCCTCGAGAATCCGTCGGGTGACAGCGGCGTGGGACAGTTGATTGCCGTCGTAGTCGTCATAGAGGTCGAGGTGGGCGTCGAGGCAGACGAACACGTCAGGTTCGACCGCGCGTGCGCCCGCGAGCGAGACAGTGTGTTCGCCCCCCAGTAGCAGGGGGACGGCGTCGTTCCAGACGGCCTCGCGCAGCGTACTCGTCAGGTACTCGAGGTACTCCTGCACGTCGTCCCACGCGCGGACGTCGCCGCGGTCGACGACGCCCAACTCGGAGAAATGCTGGCCTGTTCGGTGGTCGTAATCGTCGAACGGTTCGGCAAAAGTGCGGATCCGGCGGGGCCCGAATCGGGTCCCCGGTTGAAAGGTCGTCGTGGCGTCCAGCGGCGCACCGACGACCACGAAGTTCGCATCTCCACGGTCGGCATCGGCCGCCGCGTCGATCCCCTCGCGTTCGTCAGCCGCCCCGGGAAACATTAGACGATCTTTCGCTGGTCTTCCATCTCGAGGTACTCGATGTTCTCGTCGGGCGAGACATCGATGTCCTCGGGGACACGCATCGTGATCGTCTCGTAGGTCTCTAAGTCCATGACCTGCATGTCGTCGCCGTCTACCGAGACGACCTGCCCGTTTTTGCGCTCGATGATCGGGACCCAGATCTTCGCGTCGACGGGCTGGGAGAGCGAGCGCTTCTTGCCGTCGAAGACGCCTTCGGCCTCGACGCGAGCCTTGGCGCTACCGTGTTTGCCTGGCTTGGCCGTGGAGTAGGCGTTGATCTTACACGGCGTATCGTCGATCATCACGTAGCTGCCTTCCTGGAGATCGCGAACTTCGGTCTGCTGTTTCGCCATGTCCCGGCGTAATCAACCGACGGTCATAAACCGTTTGGAATGGCCGCTGGAGCCTGTTTGGTGTGCTAACAGGACTATCTCCGTCACTGCGAGGTCGGATCTGGCCGTCTCGAGGCCACAGCGAACGCGCCGTTTGGCGAGCGACGAATCCCCAGCTATTTTACAGCGGATTCAAAACCTGTGGAACGTCCGGGAAAAACTCACATCCAGGCTGGACCACAGCACTCACATCCATCCAGTCCACCCCGGACTTCTCAACCTTGTCACCGTCCCGTAAAGTGTTGGTGGCCGAACAGACGTCCGCCTCTCAGCGGAGTTGTAGCCAGGTAAGATATTTCGGGGTCGAAACCAGCAGACACACCGAACCGACGACGAGGTAGGCGAGTGCCCGGCGACCGAGACGGCGAATAACCGCCGCTTGCTCGCCCGCGGTGACGTGTGTTGCCAGCGATCCGTCGTCGATCATTCGCCCGTCGGCGTCGACGTCGCCGACGATCGTGACGGTGTCGCCAGACGCGACCACACCCTCGCTGTATCGGTGGTCAGTGCCGCCGACGTCGGTATCCGCCAGTCGCTCGAGGCGGCCGGGTGCCGGGTCGTCCGGCGGCTGGATGGTCGAATCCGACCGCGCGATGTCGACGTGTGCACTGTCGGGATCGACCATTACGTCGCTGTATTCGGCGTCTCGTTTGACGCGGAACGGAACGCCGCCCGACCCCGATCGGGCCATCGTCCACCCGCTATCGCCGCCGAACCGGTCGTTCGCCTCGAGCG
This sequence comes from Natrinema hispanicum, assembly GCF_004217335.1. GTDB lineage: Archaea > Halobacteriota > Halobacteria > Halobacteriales > Natrialbaceae > Natrinema > Natrinema hispanicum. The sequence continues at coordinate 140,676 of NZ_SHMP01000003.1, read as the reverse complement.
TCCAGGCCCAGCAGACGGCCGGCCGCTCGAACACGGGACTTGGCTCTGGCTCGCCGTCAGCGGTCGGGACGGCGCGGCCGGTCGCAACGATTTCGCCCGGCGGTTCGCACTTGCCAGTCCGAAGCCGGTGGACGCGGCGGCCGACGAGGAGGCCGCCGACGATGGCGGCACAGCCGACGGTCGTCCCGCCGATGAGCAACATTCCGACGAGGCCGACCGCCCGGACCTCGCGGTGTCCCATCGAGGCCTCAAGCGGCAGGTCTCCCACGGCGGCCAAGAGGACACACGCGAGGAGGGCCGCCGTCCACGTAATCGCGAGTGGCCGCATCGGCACGTGAAAGCGCCGGCGAAACGTCCGTCGTCGGTGGTCGACGAAAAGCGGAGCGAGCGCGAACACCACGACGTGAAACGCCACCAGTAGCGCGACGAGTCCTGTGAGTCCGTCCATCGACACCGATGACGTTCCGCTCGAGTGACTATAGCCCTGTTGTCATGATCTGACCGGACGGGACAGCCGCTACCAGCGGAACCCGACGGACGCGGCCGGCTCGAGCGGACTCGCCGGCAGCCCGTCACCGACTGCGGGCTCGTTGTACGCCCGCGGGGCAACGTCGTTGGGGCTGTCGGGATAGCACAGCGAGGCCAGCGTCTGAATCTGCCCGCGACCCACGCCGAGTTCGAATTGACCGCCGCCGTACAGCCGAATCCCGCGCTCGTTGCAGTAGGAAATCGTCTCGAGCAGCGATTCAAGTGAACCAAAACGCGACGGTTTGATGTTCAGCCAGTCGGGCTCCCACGGCAGCGCCTCGACATCTTCGAGGCCGTGAATCGGGGCGTCCCAGGAGACGCGTGATCGAACGCCTGCGTCCTCGAACAGCGGCCGCGTCTCGTCGGTCAGCGCTGGATCCTCGATGATGGCCTTTGGGAATCCCTCGAGAACGAGTTCATATAGTTCGGGATCGGCCGGGACGTCGACCTCAGTGCCTTCGTACTGGCCTTTCAGATCGAGAATTCGAACCGAATCAGTGCCGACCGTTTCGTCGATGGCAGTGACGAGATCAGCGTCCCACTCGGATGTCGGATCGAGCTTGAATTCGAGGTCGGGGACCTGCTCGCACAGGACCTCGAGTCGGTCGGTCGTCGGCGGCTCGCCGAGGCGGGTGCTGGCCACGAACCGAACCGGCTCGAGCGACCGCTCGAGGACGCTCGCAACGTCCGTCTCGGCCTGTCGCAGCGCAAGATCGAGCGCCGCACTCTCGATGCCCCACCGCCGGTAGTTGCGAAAGACCTCACGGTCGGGTGCACCGCCGGGAAAGAGATCGAGGTCAGTGAGTCGCTTGGAAAACGACTCGAACGTGTAGTCGCCGGTGAGTTCCGGCAGGCCAGTCTCAGCCAGCCGGTCGTGATCTTCGGTTTCGTAGGTCACGTCCTCGCCGCGTCCCGTAACTGTCCCGTCGCCGTTCGGTGTCGGTCCTGAAAGCGCAAATTCAGTCGTTACACGGGTAAAGTCGCTCGAGGTCTCGCGCTCGTGGCGCTCGCTTGCGACCGACTCGATCGTCAGCGGCAGGTCGGCGATCCGATCGTAGTCCATAGCTGTGTTTCGATCCGACACCGGAAGAAACGTTGGGCGGCCTCACGGTGGAAGGCGTGTCATTCCTCGCCGCGGCGCTGGCGGAGGTTCTGGCGCGTAAACTGTGGCCGCGCACCGATCGATTTGGGTGAGCGAAACGACCGGTAGAGCTGAATCAACACAATCACTGAGAAAGCCGCTGCGACGATCGATCCGGCGGGGGCCTCGAGCGCGTAGAGGACGCCGGTCGAGAACAGCGACATCGTCAACAGCATGCCGTAGATCATGCGCTTGGCGAGCTTCTCAAAGACCTTGTCCGAGTCCTCGACGCCGATGCGGAGGTAGAGGTCGTCACGGTCGAGTCGGTCGAGTGCGCGCTCGGTCTTGGGTGCGAGTCGAGTCAGCGACTCGCCACTGCGGCGGAGCTGTTGGCCCGTCTCGTCGATGTAGTTTCGGATGGTTTCCTCGCGATACCCTTCTTCGGTCAGGAAGTCGGTCGCCGTCGCGATGAAATCGAAGTCCTCATCGAGGGTGACACAGACGCCTTCGACGACGGTCGCGACCCGGAGGACGAGCGCGAGGTTTTTCGGAAGCCGGAACGGAAACTCGTAGATCGAGTCCTCGATCTGGCCGACGATCTGGTTGACCCGGTACTGTTCGACGTCCTCGCCGCGGGCGTCCTGGATGGCGATTTCCATCACCTCGGACATCACACCGCGGTCAGCGTCGGGCGACAGCGTCCCGATCTCAACCAGGGCGTCGAGGATGCCGTCGATGTCCTGGTTGGCGACGGCGACGTAGAAGTCGACGATCTTGTCCTGAATGAACGAATCGACCCGTCCCGACATCCCGAAGTCGTAGAAGACGATCTGCCCTTCGTCGGTCACCGCGAGGTTACCGGGGTGAGGATCGGCGTGGAAGACCCCATCGTCGATGATCATCTGGAGATACGACCGTTCCAAGTTCTCTGCAATCTGCGTTCGGTCGATCCCTTTGCGCTCGAGTTCCTCGAGGTCGTTGATTTTCGTCCCGCCGACGTACTCCATCGTGAGCACGCGCGAGTCGGAATGGCTCTCGATCACGGCGGGAATGCGAAACCGGTCATCGTCCGCGAAGTTCGCGCGGATCTCGGTTAGCATCTCGGCTTCGCGCTCGTAATCCATCTCCTCGCGGATCGTCTTCGAGAATTCGTCAGCGAGGTTCTCGAGCGAGAACGCGCGCGCTTCGCCGACGAAATACAGCAGGATCGGCAGCGACCACTTGATGACCCGCAGATCGGCGTTGACGAGTGATTCGATGTTCGGACGGCGGATCTTCACGGCGACCTCGCGACTGGCTCCGTCGGGCGGGTCGGCCCGCGTCCGCTCCGTTTCGGGGTCGAGTCGCGCCCGATAGACCTGTCCCAGACTCGCGCCGCTGATCGGCTCGGTATCGAATTCCGCAAAGCGCTCATCGACGGGGCCGAGTTCGTCCTCGAGCACCTGTTTCGCCTCGGGCCACGGTGCCGGCGGCACGGCGTCTTGCAGCGACGCGAGGGTGTCGATGTACGCCGGTGGGAGGATGTCGGGACGGGTCGACAGCAACTGCCCGAGTTTGATAAACGTCGGCCCCAGCGTCAACAGCGACTCGAGCAACCGCTCGGCCCGGCGGCTGTGGGTCTCGTGGTCGACCTGCCGGGGACGGCCAAACAGGAGAAAGCGCCGCCGGTCACGGGCGTAGGCGAGCAACAGCGGCAGGAACTGCCATGCGACGATGACGAAGCGCTTGTATGCGCGAAGAGAGGCCAGTCTCACTCACCCCGTGTTAGGCATCTTCGTCGACGATTTCGATCGTCGTCTCGTCGCTGGCACCTCGTTTTGACAGCACCAACTCGAGGACGCCCCGGTCGACCGTCGCCTCGGCGTTGGCGTCGGATGCGTCGTCGGGCAGCGGGAGGTCGACATCGAGAAAGAGCGAGCGGTTCTCCTCGATGTACTGGTAGTCTTCGGTCGGCTCCTTTTCCCTGGTGGCATCGATGGAGATGCAGCCGTCCTCGATCGCGAGGTCGAGCGACTCGGCGGTGACTCCAGGGACGTCGAGTACGAGCAGGTAGGCGTCTTCGCTTTCGAGTAGATCGAAGAAGACGTCCTCGGAGAGGTCCCGCAACGCGTCGCGGAGCGCTGACATGGATACAGGTTTGAACGCCGCTACGAAAAACCCCGCGGTCGCGGCGATTTGCCCTCCACGGCCCCCCACGCTTTTGGCGTCCGGCGACTCGAGTCACCGTATGGAAGGAGCGGACCGCGAGCGCACGGAAGCCGGGTTCAAGGTGCGGACGCCGGTCGCCGAGGCGCGCCGGATTCTCAGAGAGGCTGTCGCAGATCGTGGGGACGCCGATGTCCCCTGTGGGACCGAGACCGTCGACGTCGCGCGTGCTGACGGCCGCGTTCTTGCCGCGCCCGTTACAGCCGCCCGAAACGTCCCCCACTATCGACGCGCAGCGATGGACGGCTACGCCGTCCGGGCCGCGGACACCTTCGGGGCCAGCGGGCGCTCCCCGGAGGTGTTGGAACTCATCGAGCCCGACGCAGTCGACGAGGACCACGCTACTGCCGACCGTATCGAACCGGGGACGGCCGCGCGGGTCCACACCGGCAGTGCCCTCCCCGAGGGAGCCGACGCCGTCGTCATGATCGAACGTGTCACCGAACGCGAATCGATCGGCGACCTCGAGGTCGAAGACGCCCTCGCGGAGGGCGAAAACGTCGCGCCGATCGGCGAGGACATCGAGGAGGGGCAACAGCTCTACGAGGCGGGCCATCGGCTCCGCCCGTCCGATCTGGGCCTGCTGCGGTCGGCGGGCTACGGACAGGTTGCGGTCGCACAGCAACCGACGGTCGGCGTCGTTCCAACCGGCGAGGAACTGGTCGAGGCCGATCCCGATCCCGGCGAGGTCGTCGAGACCAACGGACTCACCGTGTCGCGGCTGGCCCAGCGCTGGGGCGCTCGCGCCACGTACCGCGATGTGGTCACCGACGATCCCGAGTCGCTGCGCGTGGCCATCCAGCGCGATCTCACCAAGGATGTGGTCGTCACGACTGGGGGTTCTTCGGTCGGTGAGCGGGACTTGCTGCCGGAAGTGATCGACGACCTGGGTGAGGTGCTGGTCCACGGCGTCGGGCTCAAACCCGGCCACCCGGTCTGTCTGGGGATCGTCGAAGACACGCCCGTACTCGCACTGCCCGGCTATCCAGTCGCCTGCATCATCAACGCCGTCCAGTTCCTGCGGCCGACGTTGCGCTGGCTCGAGGGCACAGAACCCGACCCCCACCCGACGACACAGGCCCGACTCGAGCGCAAGATTCCGAGCGAGCCCGGGACGCGGACGTTCGCACGCGTCCGACTCGAGGCCCGCAACGAGGACGACCTGGCTCGCGACGAGCCCAACTATGCGGCGATTCCGACCCGGGCAAGCGGGTCGGGCGTGCTCTCGAGCGTCGCGCTGGCGGATGGCTGGGTGGTCGTCGACGACGACCGCGAGGGGATTCCGGCCGGCGAGACGGTCGCGGTGCAAAACTGGGAAGTCAATCCATAGGTGTCCGCGAGGCGTCACCGTCCTTACACAATCTTGATAGTGGCATGTGTTGCCACTCCTCTGTGAGGATTCCACATGGCCACAACTGAAGATGTACTTGACCACCACCTGACGACCTTCGCCGAGCAGGATCTCGAGGGAGTCATGGCCGACTACACCGACGAGTCGGTCGTCGTGACGAACATGGGGATGTTCCGGGGCCTCGCGGAGATCGAGGGGCTCTTCGAGGACCTTTTCGCGGAGTTCGCGCACGAGGAAGCCACGATCGACGTCGGCCAGCAGACCGTCGAAGACGAGTTCGCCTACATCGTCTGGCACGGCGAATCGCCGGAGAACGTCTACGAGTTCGCGACGGACACGTTCTACATCCCTGACGACGAGATCCTGTTCCAGACCTTCGCCGGAAAAGTCGTCCCGAAGGACTGAGACGGACTCCTGTCAGTCAGTTCCGGCGTGTCCGCGACCCGTCCTGCGGAGACGCCGGTACATCGGTACAGCAGACCGTATGAGCTACCGAAGCGCGAGCCGAACGGCGTCGGCCAGCGCGTTCACGCGGGCGAGGTGTTCGTACGACCCGTCGCGGACCCCGTTCGTGACGTACGAGAAGCCGACGTTTTCTTCGGGATCGGCCCAGCCGACGCTGCTCCCGAGGCCGGCGTGACCGAAGACGTGCTCGGGCGAGAGCGAGCCATAGGGCGCGATCGTCGTCCCCCCTTTCCAGAAGCCGAGGGCAAACCGCGCCTCGCGGTCGAGCGTCCCGTCGGATTCCGTCTCGGCCTCGAGACGCGTCATCCGCTCGACGGTCTCGGGCTCGAGCAGGCGGGTCCCCTCGAGTTCGCCGCCGTTGGCCAGACAGGCATAAAAGCGGGCCATGTCGCGGGCGGTGCCGATTCCGTTGGCCGCGGGGACTACTGCCCGGTGGACCGTCTTGGCGTTGAACGGGGCCGCGACCGCGGCGTTGTCGCCGAGTCCTTCACCGGGGTCTCGACAACGGTCGAACGGCTCGAAGCCGACGACCGTCGCCACGTCGTCGTCCTCGCCTTCCCGGAGGCCGATGCCCGTCCGTGCCATATCGAGCGGCCCGAAGACGCGGTCGGCGGCAGCGCGTTCGATCGACGTCCCGGAGACGCGGCGGACGAGTTCGCCGACCAGCCAGCCGAAGGTCAGCGCGTGATAGGCCGGCACCTCGCCCGGCGGCGAGAGCGGGTCTTGGTCCTCGAGCGTCTCGACGACGGTGTCCCAGTCGCTCCAGACGGTCGGCCGATCGTCGATCGTACTCTTTTGCAGTCCTGCGGTGTGGCTGAGCACCTGCCGGACGGTGATGGCGGCCTTGTCGGTGCCTTTCTCGGCGAATTCGGGCCAGTGGTCGACGACGCGGTCGTCGTACGCGAGCGCACCCTCCTCGACGAGCGAGTGCAGTGTCACCGCGGCGTAGGGTTTCGTACACGAGAACAGTACGTGACGCGTCTCGTGGGTCTCCCTGTCGCCGTCGGGTCCCGTCGTGCCACCCGCGAGGTCGATGATGAGTTCGCCGTCGACGTAGACGGCCAGTTGTGCCCCATGATGGAGGCCGACCTCGAGGTGGCGATCGAAGAGGGCGGCGATGCGCTCGCGGTCGGATTCGGCAAGCCGTGACATACCATGTGCAACCAGCAGCGGGATTGTAATCGTTCCGCTCGAGACAGTCAGCCAACTAGTCGCCCGCCGACGAGTCGGGCCGATACGCCCGGCTGATCGTCTTCCAGTGGCCGGTCGTAAACCGATAGTACGTGACCACGGCGGGGACGAACGTCTCGAGGAGCAACGCGGCGTAGAGCGCGCCGATTCCGAGCGGCGTCACGGCCTCGAGGAACGGAACCGGGATCGAGACGGCACCGACCAGAGCGACGGGAAGCGCAAAGCCATACAGCCCGAGTACCTGCCCGTAGAACGGCCAACGGGTGTCGCCGCTGGCGCGGAGTGGGCCGGTCGCGCCGCCGCTGATGCCGCGGAAGACGACGCTGACGCAGGCGACGGCGATAAACGCGCTCACGAGCGGCAGGATCGATGGATCGGACACGAACAGGTGACCGACCTGCTCGGCGAAGCCGAACACGAGCGCCGCGCTGACGACGTAGACGCCAGTTCCAAACCAGAGCACCTCGCGACCGTAGGCATCCGCGTCCCCTTCGTCACCGGTGCCTAACTCCTGACCAACCAGACTGCTCGAGGCCAGCGAGAACCCCCAGCCGGGCGTGTCCATCAGGTCCCGGACGCGCCGGGCGACGACGTAGGCGGCGAGGACGTTCGGGCCGAAGAGCGCGACGATCGCGAGCATCGGGAACTGGGCGGCCCGCCGTGAGACGTTGGTAAACACCAGCGGCATCCCGATGGTGAGCACGTCGCGGATCTCGTCGCCCGTCACGAACGGCCACGCGATACTTATCGTCACGGGGAACGTGCCGATCAGCGGCAGCCGGCCGACCGTGAAACCGATGCCGAACGCCGCCAAGACGAGCGCGTTCGCGACGACGGTGCCAATCGCCGCGCCGACAACGCCCAGCTCGAGGACGAAGAGCAACACCGCGTTGAGCGCCACGTTGACGACTGCGCCGCCCGCTCGAAGGACCATGGGCGTCCACGCGTCGTCGGCCCCGACGAGCGTCCGACTGCCGATGAGATTCAGTCCCGCCAGCGGGACGCCGACGGCGACAACCCGGAGGTAGTCCGCCCCGAAGGCGATCGCAGCGGCATCGTCGCCGACGAGTGCGATCAGTCGCTCAGCACCCACCCCGTAAACGGCAGCGAGCGGCAGTAAGATCAGGGCAACGATGACGCCGCTCGTCGTCACCGCCCGCGAGAGGCCCGCAGCGGTCCCACCGCTGTATCGCTGGGAGACCAGACTAATGGTCGCGCCGGCGACCCCGCCGCCAACCGCAAAGGCGAGCCCCCAGTAGGGGGTTGCCAGCCCGACGCCGGCGATCGCCGCCGGCCCGAGTGCGATCCCGACCATCGCGACATCCGCCGCGGATTTGGACATTCGCGCGATTCCCGTGACGATGCGGGGCCAGGCGAGGTCAGTCGTCCGCTCGGCGCGTCGCGCGTCGATCACGCCGACCCGTGCGAGCAGGTAGCCGACCGCGAGCAGCAGCCACCGGACGGGGTTTGGAACGTCGCTCGAGCGAAAAGCCACGACGAATCGTTCGTGACCAGACGCTAAAACCCTTCATATGTCCTCTCGTTTCGGGACAAACTGCCACATGAAGCGAGTATTATAAAACGAACGTTTATCGAAGATGCCGATTGACCAGGGGGCTGCCATATCGTGTCGAACCGGCGCGTTCGACCGACGTTTTTAGCCTCGGCTCCCGAAAGGCCGGTATGAACCGCAAGGAATTTCGCGATCTCGCCACGTCCGCGGAGGCACGCGAGGCGATCGACTCGCTGGCGCTCGAGGCTGGCATCGAACGCGTCCCGCTCGCGGAGGCGCGGGGTCGGGTGCTGGTGGCGCGACTCGACGCCGAACTCGACGTCCCGGGATTCGACCGGGCGAGTCTCGACGGCTACGCGCTCCGAGCCCGAGATACGTTCGGCGCTGACGAGGCCGATCCCGCTCGGCTCGCGGTCGTCGGCGAGGTCCACGCCGGCGAGGAGCCGGACGTCGCACTCGAGGAGGGACAGGCAGTCGAAATCTCAACGGGTGCGGTGATGCCCGACGGTGCCGATGCGATGGTCCCCGTCGAACGTACGGATCGCGTCGACGGTCCGTCGACGGACCGAGCAAGCGGTGAAACCGCGAGCACCGACACGGATTCTGGTGGTGACGATGTCCTGATCCGTACCTCGGTCGCCCCCGGTGACAACGTCATGTTCGCCGGTGCGGACGTCGCCGCAGGCGAGCGCGCACTCGGTCCTGGAACGCAGATTACGCCTCGAGATATCGGCCTGCTGTCGGCGCTGGGGGTCGACGAGGTCCCAGTCCGGGCTAAGCCGCGTGTCGGCATCGTCTCGACCGGCGACGAACTCGTGCGGCCGGGCGGGGACCTCGCGAGCGAGCGCGGGGAGATCTACGACGTCAACAGCTACACGATCGCCGCAGGTGTCGAAGATGCGGGTGGCGAGGCCGTTCTCTATCCCCACGCTGGCGACGAGCAAGACGAGATGGAGCGGATTCTCCGCGAGGCTGCCGACGAGTGTGATCTCGTCCTCTCCTCGGGGTCGACCAGCGCGAGCGCGGTCGACGTCATCTACCGCGTTATCGAGGAACAAGGCGAGTTACTGCTCCACGGGGTGAGCGTCAAGCCGGGCAAACCGATGCTGATCGGGCGGTTGGATAATTCTGCTTACGTCGGTCTCCCGGGCTATCCCGTCTCCGCGATGATGGTCTTTCGCACCTTTGTTGCGCCGGCGATCCGCGAGGCCGCCGGACTCCCTGAACCCGCGTCGGCGACCGTCGCCGGCCGGCTGGCCCGACAGGAACGCTACGAGGAAGGCCGTCATCGGCTCATGCCCGTCGGCTTAGTCACCGATGGCGACGGTGAAACGCTCGTCTATCCCGTCGACAAAGGCAGCGGCGCGACGACCAGCCTGGCCGACGCCGACGGCGTCGTGGAAGTCGGCCCTGAAACCGACTATCTCGAGCAAGGCGAGCCTGTCACCGCCACGCTGTTCTCGCCGGACGTCCGACCGCCGACCCTGTTCGGCGTCGGCGAGGACGACCCGACCGTGTCGCGACTGCTCGACGGTCTCGAAAATCCACGCTACCTCTCGGTCGGTAGCCGGCCGGGCCTTCGGCGGCTCCGCGAAGGCGTTCCCGACGTGGCCGTGGTCGCGGGGCCGCTCGAGGCCGACATCGAGACGACCGAACTCGGCCGCTGGGAGCGCGAGTGGGGGCTGGTCGTCCGCGCCGGTAATCCCGACGAGCTCGAGGGACTCGCAGATTTGGTCGACCGCGACCGACGCTTCGTCAACCGGACGACCGACTCGGGGCTGCGCTCGAGTCTGGACGCCGCGGTAGCTGCCCTCGCGGACGACCGGGGGACGACCAGACGCGACCTGACCGACGCGATCGACGGCTACGACCTCGGGCTGCGTGCCCACGAGAGTCCCGCCCGGAAAGTCATCGCGGGCGACGCCGACGCGGGCCTTGGCCTCCGCGAGACTGCCGACCGACTCGATCTGGGCTTCGTCCCCCTCGGCGAGCAGCCGGTGTGCGTGTTGGCAAACCCCGATCGGACGGAAAAGGATGGGGTTCGGGAACTCGAGGAAGCGCTCGCGGACGTGCAGTAACTGTCGGCTCGAGGCGGGACTCGAGCGATACGGTGGCGCTCCGACACCAAGTCGACTGCCCACTCATACGGTCTGCTGCCAGTCATTTCCGGTGCAACCGCGACCCATCCTGGGGTTGCACCGGTAAATCGGTACAGCAGACCGTATTAGCTCTCCCCCTCGGTGTCGTCGGGCCGCGTCGCTTCCTGCCACGACGAGGCGTCGAAAAACGACTGCAGCGCCATCAACACGCCGACGTACGTGCCGAACGCGACGACGACGACCGGAACGATGATCGCGAGTACCAGTCCGCCGAGGGGGTTCGCACCGAGCAGCTGTAAGAGAACTGCCATACCCTTCCCAGGGCGGACGGCGATGATATATCGTTCGAATGCGTCCGCGTTCGCGAGCGCCCGCGAGGCCAGCTAGCCGACGGGGCTGCTTTTGGTTTCTCGCTCCCTACGAAGAGCCATGCAAATCGTCACGACGCTCCCGTCGGCAACCGAGATGGTGGCTGCACTGGGACTCGAGCCGGTCGGCGTCTCCCACGAGTGTGACTATCCGCCGAGTGCGGCGGAAGCCCCCGCTGTCACTCGGTCGCGAATTAATGCCGACGAGTCGGCCTCGAGCGCCGAGATCGACCGCCAGGTCCTCGAGATCGCCACGACCGAGGACGGCGTCTACGAGATCGACGTCGAGACGCTCGACGATCTCGACCCGGACGTGATCGTCACACAGGGGATGTGTGACGTCTGTGCGGTCGACGAGACCGTCGTCGCCGACGCTGTCGATCGGATTGCGGCCGATCCCAAGGTCGTGCCGACCGACCCACACAGCGTCGGCGACGTGCTTGACGACATCGAGCGGATCGGTCGTGCGGTCGACCGCGAAGCGCGCGCTCGCGAGGTCCGCGCCGACCTCGAGTCTCGCATCGACGCCATCCGGGAGCGAACTGCCGATATCGACGCCGCTGACCGCCCACGGGTGGCGATCTTCGACTGGACCGAGCCCGCGATGATTGCGGGCCACTGGACGGCCGAACTCGTCGACTGGGCCGGCGGTGCGTACGGACTGGCCGATGTCGGCGCGCGTTCACGACCGCGCGAGTGGGAAGAAATCCGTGACTACGATCCCGAAATCGTGATCGTCGCGCCCTGTGGCTTCGGCCTCGAGCAGATCGCACGCAACAGGACGGACCTCACCGACCGCGACGGGTGGGACGCGCTCACGGCAGTGAGGGAGAACCGCGTCTGGGCGATGGACGGCGACCACTACCTCAATCGGCCCGGCCCGCGGCTGGTGGACACGCTCGAGGCGCTCGCGGCGATCGTCCAGCCCGACCGATTCGACGGCCCCGATTCGGATATTGCGGTTCCGTTCGACGAGCTTGCAGGGCTCGAGTCGGTTTCGGACACCTCGGCACCTGGCTCGGGTTCGTGATCGTCCTGCCGACCGCTATCCGTGAGGCAATCCGTGAGCGCGCTCGCGAGGGCAGCCCCGAAGAGATCTGTGGCGTCCTCGGCGGCACGTACGAGCCCGAGGGGACGAGTCGCGTCCGCTCGCAGTACCCCGCAGACAACGTCGCCGAGAATCCGCGAACGCGCTACGAGATCGACCCCGAACAGCAGTTGGCGATCTTCGACCGCCTCGAGGCTCGCGGCGAGGAAATCGTCGGTTTCTATCACTCCCATCCCCGCGGCCCGGCCCATCCGAGCGACACCGACGCTGCGCTGGCGACGTGGCCCGATCGATCGTACGTGATCGTCTCGCTCGAGCCCCGCGAACTCGGCTCGTGGCGCTGGCGGGCACACGCCGACCGTGACGGTGCAGACGCCGACGGCCGATTCGAGCGCGAACGGCTCGTCGTCGACTGACCTCGCTCAGTTATCTACGTCGTCCTCGAGTTCGTCGGCCTTGTTCCGCGCCTCAGCGGCTTGCTCGCGGAACTCTTCGATCCGCTGGCTGAGCTTCTTCCCGGCGATGTATTTGAACTCGTCGGGCATCATTCCATACTCGATATCGAGCGTGATCATCGTATCACAGCCTTCGACGATCTCTGGGGCCCAGCTTCCCTGTGCCAGCTTCGACTCGTCCGTGACGACCGCCTCGCCGTCCTCGACGTCGATGAAGGCAGTCACGATGTTCCAGATGTTCGGATTGCTCGAGCTGGCCTCGTCGAACAGCCCCTCGAGTCGCGACTCCTTGAGCTCCTCGTCGCGGAGCTCTTCGAGGAGGTCCTCGAGGGCGTCGGCTATTTCCTCGTGTTCGGCGGCTTCCTCGCGAAGCTCGGCCGGTGACTCGTCTGCACTGTGCTCGGTCATCGGCGATCCCCCACCACGTTGCTGTCCGCGATCATAAACGAGGGTACCCGCTTCGAGACCGTAAACGTACGCTTCCGTTACGACGCGTCCTCGAGCGCGTCAGTCACCCACATACGGTTCGGATCTTCTGTTCTGTCCATCCATTTAATAAGTCGTTGTCTCATCTCCCGTCGCACAGCATTGTATTCGGGATCATCGATCAAATTCTGTAACTCGGCGGGGTCGGCCTCGAGATCGTACAGTTCATCGATGTCGGGACCGTTGTAGACGTACTTGTACTGGTCCGTGCGGACCATCCGCTGACTGTAGAGGCCGAACTCGTCGCCGTGGTACTGGCCGAAGATCGATCGGGGCCAGTAGCCCGATTTCCCGTACCTCCCGTTAGTTATGTCAATTTCTGCAGGATCTTCTGACACGGGATCGAGAAACGGCACAAGACTCCGCGAATCGAACGTATCTGGGATGTCGACGCCGCAAATTTCGAGAAACGTCGCCGCGAGATCGTGTAAGTAAACCGGGGACTCACAGGACGACTGAGTCTTGAACTTGGGCCCGCGGATCTGAAGCGGAATCCGGTAGGTGTCGTCGTACATTATCGGGCCCTTGTTGAACTGGCGGTGATGCCCGACGAAATCACCGTGATCCGCCGCGTGAACGACGACCGTGTCGCTGGTCATCCCATGGATATCGAGCGCGTCAAGAATCCGCTTGAGTTGCCGCTCGATGAGCGTAATAAAGCCCCAGTACTTCGCGATTACCTCCGCCCACAGGTCCCAATCGAAGCCGTCGACGCCGCGGTAGGCGAGGTAGTTCTCGTGGACGCGGGGCTTGTCGTCGTACGTCTCGGCGTAGCTGTCGGGTCGCTCGATGTCGTCTGGATCGTACAGCGAGGCGTAGGGTTCTGGGACGACATAGGGATGGTGGGGGCCGTAGAAATCAGTCCGATGGAAGAACGGCGTGTATCGACTTCCGTTGGCGTATTCTTCGATCCGCTCGATGGTCCGTTGGGCGGTAAACCAGGCCCGGGTATCCTCGACATCGATCGGTGCTGTGGCGGCGACGAGCGTCCCCTCGCTGGCGTCTCGTGGATCCTCACCGGTGTAGATTTGATCCTCGAGGAAGGGCTCACCGAGGGGGACGCCGCGTTCCTTGCGATACTCACGGAACGCCGCGTCAATATCGTCGTGGTGTCTGTCACTGCCGCCGAGATACGAAAATCCGAAGTCCTCCGGCGTCTGGTCGCGACCCACGTGCCATTTCCCGATGTAACTGAGATTGTAGCCGTTATTGGCGAGTTCCTCCGAAAACGTCGGGAAGTCGGTCGGCAGGTTCGGCTGGAGCGCGTCCGGCTCGTGGCAGTTGTTCAGCATGCCGTGGCGGTGGGGAAACTGCCCGGTCAGCAAGGAGGCGCGGGCACTCGAGCAGATGCTGATCGGTGTGAACGCCTGCTCGAAGCGGACGCCTTCGCGCGAGAGCCGGTCGCTTCCCGGCGTCTTGACCTGTGGATCGCCGGGTGCGCTAGCGTCGTATCGCTCTTGGTCAGTCAGGACGAGCAAGATGTTCGGGCGGCTGTCCGCGTCAGCGTCGGCCATCACGCATCGTACACCGACCCTGTAGTTAATGATGTAACCTGAACGTGGCCGCTCGACAGGGATCATAAGACGCCGCCGTATGAACCCAACCGTTGATTTATCCACCGTTCGATGGGCAAGACGTGCCGAGCGCGTACTGTGGTGAGTGTGAGTGGCAGTATCGGACCAAGGGGGACGACGCGGTTGCACTGAGCCGCGCGATGATCGACCATTTCGTCGAGACGGGCCATTCGCCTGTCGAGCGGTGTGACGCTGGAGACCGCTCTTCGACCGACGACCTCCTCGAGCCAGCGGATCGGACAGCGACGCGCACACGCGATTGCTGACTGCTCGTCTCGTGGGGTCGCTGAACGAACTCGGGTCGTAGCCATCGCTGGGTGAATCTCACAGGATGTGACCGATTGTCTATCAGTGCCGGTCAACAGCGTCGCATAACTGACTGTTTGTCCACTACAATTCGGAAACGTACTTTACTCTCGAGTGAAAAGGTGATGCCAGCCAGCGATTTGGCGTGCTATCATCCGACACCGACCAAACGATAATACTTTTCCATTAGGGTCCGAAATCCCTGAGTATGTCTGACGACCTCAAGAAAGGGCTCGAGGGTGTGTTAGTCGCTGAATCGGGACTCAGCTCGATCGACGGCGATGCGGGCCGGCTGATCTATCGCGGCTACACGATCGAGGACCTCGCGCGCGGCGCGAGCTACGAGGAAGTTCTGTACCTGCTCTGGAACGGTCACCTCCCGACCGAAGACGAACTCGAGCCGTTCGCGGACGCGCTCATGGAAGAACGCGAGGTCAGTGAGGACGTCCTCGCGACGATGGAACGGCTCGCCGCGGCCGACGAAGAGCCGATGGCGGCGCTGCGAACTGCAGTCTCGATGTTCTCGGCCACTGAACCCGAAACGGATGCCGACCCAGACGACCTCGAGGCGACGCTCCGGAAGGGTCGTCGGATCACGGCCAAGATCCCGACCGCGCTCGCGGCCTTCGAGCGCTACCGACTCGGCGAGGGGCCGGTCGATCCCCACCCCGACCTCGGGCTCGCGGCGAACTTCCTCTACATGCTGACCGGCGAGGTGCCCGACGATATCGCCGCCGAGACGTTCGATCAGGCGCTCATTCTGCACGCCGACCACGGCCTGAACGCCTCGACGTTTACCTCGATGGTCATCGGCTCGACGATGGCCGACATCTACAGCGCCGTCACCGGCGGCATCAGCGCCCTTTCGGGGCCGCTCCACGGCGGTGCAAACCAGGATGTCATGGAAGTCCTCATCGAGATCGACGAAAGCGACTTAGACCACCGCGAGTGGGTCGAGCAAGCCACTGACGAAGGACGACGCATCCCCGGCTTCGGCCACCGCGTCTACAACGTTAAAGACCCGCGCGCGAAGATCCTCCAGGAACGCAGCGAGGAACTCGCGAACAACGGCGAGGACAAGTGGTACAAGTACACCACCACCATCGAACAGTACCTCTCCGAGGAGAAGGGCCTCACCGAGAAGGGCATCGCCCCCAACGTCGACTTCTACTCGGGCTCGGTCTACTACCAGCTCGGCATCCCGATCGACATGTACACGCCCATCTTCGCGATGAGCCGCGCCGGTGGCTGGATCGCCCACGTCCTCGAGTACCAGGAGGACAACCGCCTCATCCGTCCGCGCGCCCGCTACACCGGCCCGGAGGACCAGGAGTTCGTTCCGATCGAGGAACGGTAACGCCGTTTCCGTCGCGTTTTTTGTCTTCAGTTTCCGACCATCTCAGACTGTAAGCGCCGCCGCTCGTTGCAAACGACACGAACGACAAAACGGTTTGATTCCCGCTCGCAGCCGGTCACTTCAGCTCGCGAACGAGCAGCGAGATGCCGATCAGTGACGTCAGGAGGACGGCGAGGTTGAATGCGGCGCGGATCGGCGGCTGGAACTTGGGATCGACCCAGAGCTCAATGGTGCTGGTAACGCTCCCGTAAAACTGAAACAGGGCGAACACGGCCACCAGCGAGCAGACGGCGAGCGCGCCCCAGGCGAGATAGCGATGGATCTCGTTGGAGCGTGGATCGAATCCGCTGATGGCGTTCGATTTGGCTGTCGTCTGAGCGCCATCGCGTTGGTGTGGCTGTTGATCGGTCGTCTGGTCAGTGTCGGTCGTCGGCTGTGTCGATGTATCAGTCATTGGAACCTCCGTGCAAGCGCGATCGTGGCGAGGACTGCAACAGCGGTGACGGCGATCCCGAACCCAGGTGTTCCGTCCCCACTCGATTCAGCACTCGCGTCCTCACGTGCGGCATCGCTGTCAGTTTCGGTGCTGCTGTCGGCTGCCTCGTCGTAGGCGTCGGAACTGCTGGCAAAGTCGCTTACTTCGAGCCCGGTTTCACTGGCAGTTTCGTTGACGGACAGCGACCCGGGGCCGAGGTTGGCAGCCGCGCGGTTCGTCCGGACGATCGTGCCGTCCCGCCAGAGGATCGCATCGAGGTAGTAGTCGTACCCCTGCGGGACCTCGAGCCCGACGGTTGGCGACGCGGTTTTCCCGGGCTTGATCGTCGACAGTTCGACGGTCGCGGAGTCTGCGATGACGTTTGACGCTGCCTGGCGGGCGTTCACTTCGAGCTTGAGGTCACGTTCGGCGTTGTCGCCAGTGTTCGTGAGGTAGCTACTGACCTCTAGGGTAGCCGTGTCGGTAGTCGTCGAGTCGATCGAGTAGCCGATCGCAGGGATGTCCGCGGGGCTCCCACCGGCGTCGCCGCCGAAGCGGTGGAACTCGACATCGGTGGCAGCGTACGCGGGCGTCAGCGCGTCGACGCCGTCGACAGTATGGCTGGTCGACTCGGTACGGGTGCCGTTTCGATAGACGAACGTCTCGATCTCGTAGCTGCTCTTGCGGGGGACCGACACCGTATCCGTGACGACGACTTCGTCGCCGTCGGTCAGCGTCTCGACGTCCCGTTCGGTGGTGTCCTCGACGAGACCGGTCTTCGTGTCGGTCGCGCGATGGACGACGGTGACGTTCGTGACGGGGTCGCCACGGTGCTCGAGGTACGTATCGACGGCCAGGGTGGCGGTGCCGCCGGTAACCTCGTCGGCGCTGATCGTGATTTCGGCCAGCGACACGTGGCCGGTGTGCTCGACGTCGGCGGCCGTCTCGGGCTCGCTGGGATCGGACACCGCTCCAGTGAGCGCGAGGGTCGTGACCGCCCCGGTCACGACCACGAGTGTCGCAATGACCAGGAGGGACTCGCGATTCATATCATCTTGCTCATAGCAGTTGTATAAGTGCTTTGTGTAGTCACGATAGAATGAATGCTTGCGTGATGAGACGTGGGGCGGTACGAGCAAGGCGCTGGCGCTAAAACGGGCCACCGTGTTCGTCTTCGTCTACGGAACGCTGACCGATCCCGAGCAAGTCGCGACCGTCCTCGGCGACAGCCCCCAGTACGAGTTCGCCGGCCGCGCGACCCTCGAGGGGTGTCATCGGGTCGACGGCCGATATCCGACGCTCGCACCCGGGGGCAGCGTCGGCGGACGGCTGCTCGCGGTCGACGACGCGGGCCTCGAGCGTCTCGACCGATACGAGGGCGTCGACAGCGGACTCTAC
Source organism: Natrinema hispanicum (assembly GCF_004217335.1). Lineage (GTDB taxonomy): Archaea > Halobacteriota > Halobacteria > Halobacteriales > Natrialbaceae > Natrinema > Natrinema hispanicum. The sequence continues at coordinate 122,776 of NZ_SHMP01000003.1, read as the reverse complement.
GTGCGCGTCGCGGTGCCAGCCGGAAGCGGTGTGGAAGACGTGGACGATCGCTGCTGGGTGTACGTCGGCGACCCCGAGAGACTCGACGTCGACGTGACGTGGCCGGGGGATGGCCCGTTTCGCGACCGCGCCCGACGAGTCGTTTCGCGGCGGGCCGACGTGGTCCGATAGAGCGAATGACGCGTGTCTGTCCCGCGTCTGACGTCTGCTCTAACCCGCCGCTTGCTTGCGGTTTCACTTTCGCCGCGGGTGCATGAGATTTATATACTCTGGGTCCCCTTCTCCATTCGCACGTCACACGCCGTGCATTCCCTGTATTCCCTGTCGTGCTACGTCCTGTAGCACATCCCTGTTGGGGCGACGGTGGGCCCGGAACGGCTCCCCGCTCTCCGACAGTAATCCTTACACCCCACGCCGAGTAGACAGGTGTATGCTCGAACTCGCGGATATTCTCGAGGCGCGCGAGCGGGTCCGGGAGACCTCCCGGCAGACGCCCCTCGAGCATTCACACACCTATTCGGCGATGACCGGAGCCGAGATATATCTCAAACTGGAGAACTTCCAGCGAACGGGGGCGTTCAAGATCCGTGGGGCGACCAACCGGATCGCGACACTTTCCGAAGAGCAAAAGGACGCCGGTGTCGTCACCGCGAGCGCTGGCAACCACGCACAGGGAGTCGCGCTTGCGGCCACGCGATCGGGCGTTGACTCGAAGATCGTCATGCCCGAATACGCGCCGATCTCGAAGGTCAAAGCGACCAAAAGCTACGGTGCCGAGGTCGTGCTCGCGGGCCGGGACTACAACGAGGCTGCTGAGCGCGCCCACGAAATCGAACGCGAGGAAGGCCGAACCTACGTCCACGCCTTCGACGACGAGTACGTGATGGCCGGACAGGGAACGATCGGCCTCGAGATCGTCGAGGACTGCCCCGACGTCGAGACGGTCGTCGTCCCCATCGGCGGTGGCGGGCTAATCAGCGGTATCGCAACCGCGATCAAAGAACAGAAACCGGACACACGTGTCATCGGGGTACAGGCCGAAGGGGCCTCGAGTGCAGCGCCCTCACTCGAAAAGGGCGAACGCGTCTCGATCGACGAGGTCGATACGATCGCCGACGGGATCGCGACCCGCAGCATCGGCGAACAGACCTTTCCCCACATTCAGGAGTACGTCGATGAGATCGTTACCGTCACTGACTCCGAAATCTCTGTCGCCCTTGTCTACCTGCTCGAGCGCTCGAAAACCCTCGTCGAGGGTGCAGGCGCGGTTCCGCTTGCGGCCGTCCTCTTCGAAAAGTTCGATTACGACGAGGACGAGGTCATCGTCCCCGCACTGTGCGGTGGGAACATCGACCTCAATACCCTCACCAACGTCATCGTCCGCGGGCTGGTCGAGACCGGCCGGTATCTGAAGATCAGGACGGTTCTGAAGGATCGCCCAGGAGCGCTCGAGGACCTGCTCGATATCTTCACTGCCCACCGGGCAAACATCTACGCGATCCACCACGATCGGACCTCCCGCGAGGTCGAGATGAGCGACACCGAAGTCGAGATCGAACTCGAGATGCGCGGCCCCGACCACGTCGACGCCTTCCTCGCCGACCTGCGGGACGCGGGCTACGAAGTCGACGTGCTGGCCTGAGTGCGGTCCTCGTTCCACCCCGTTTTAAGCCGACGCCGGCCGAGACGTGGGATATGAAACGTATCATCGACACCGACGACGCCCCTGCTGCGGTCGGTGCGTACAGCCAGGCGACCAGTAACGGCTCGCTGCTCTTTACCGCCGGCCAGATTCCCCTGACGGCCGACGGCGAACTGCTCGACGACGAACCGATCGCGGCCCAGACCGAACAGGCGCTTTACAACCTCGACGCCATTCTCGACGAAGCCGGTGCGTCGTCCGACGACATCCTCAAAGTCTCCGTCTTCCTCGCCGACATCGACGACTTCGAGGCGATGAACGAGGCCTACGCCAACTACTTCGACGACGAGCCGCCGGCCAGAAGCGCCGTCGAAGTCGGCGCGCTCCCGAAGGGCGTCGGCGTCGAGATCGAAGCAATCGCGAGCCTCGAGTGAGGCGGTGACTGGTCCGTGACCGGTTCGCTTTCAGCGCTGTTCGGACTCGAGGCACGCGCCACGTCGGCTCTGCTGTGGGGCATTGTCGGCTGCCTGTCGGTGCTGGTCGGCGTCCAGGGGTATACGCTGCTTGCCGCCCCGCTCGTGACGATCACGCAGGCGCTGGTGCTCGCGTTGCTGGTCGGATTTGTCGTTGCTGGTGGGGCCTATGTGCTCGAGCCACGGCTTGCTGCGTGGGCGGCCAACCGCACGACGGAGTGACCGCATCTCGTAAGGGTTAAACCACGGACGTGGTTAGGATAACCTGAGCCAGGATGGCCGAACGGTAAGGCGCACGCCTGGAAAGCGTGTTCCCTTTGGGATTCTGGGTTCAAATCCCAGTCCTGGCGTTTCTGTCGCGAACAACTTCGTGAGCGACAGATACCTAACGACTGGATTTGAATCAGGGAGGTCGCGCACAGCGAGTGACGCGAGCGACCACGTCCGACCGTGGTTCAAATCCTAGTCCTGGCGTTTTTCGAATCCAACACTCGCGAGCAGCGCGTCGCTGGAGTCACAATTCGGCATTAGTGCGACGCAGTGTTGACGCCGATAGTGTGCCGTGTGAGACAAACGGGTAGGGGTACGCGAAGGAGGCGCTGGATTACTGCTCGAGTTCCACGGGGGAATCGGTCGCGATCCAGCAGTGGGGGTCATCCGGATCTCTGAGTTTCAGAGTACCGCTTTGACACACCACCATTTCGTATCGGTCGTCCATGATGACCCCGACGACAACTCTACTGTGATAGGATATCGTAACGAGGTCCGTACCATCCCCGTACCTGCCGGTAAGGACTGCATACTGACCGCATACCGGCCGATGTCGGCCCGGCCGGTCTCGAGTCGGCGCGAGCGGACGACCTTTGCCCTCACGGCCCAAGTGGACGGATATGTGTGGTCGCTATACGCTTGTCGTCGCGCAAGACGAACTCGAGGCGCGGTTCGACGCCCGGGTCCGCGAGGACGGGGCCGAGTCGAGTTTCAGCCCGCGATATAACATGGCACCCGGACAGCAGCTACCGGTGATCACGAACGAGCAGCCGGAGACGATTCGACGCCTCGAGTGGGGGCTGGTGCCGTCGTGGGCCGACGACGACAGCGGCGGGCTGATCAACGCGCGGGCCGAGTCAGTCGCCGAGAAGCCGAGTTTCCGGGGTGCCTACGAGCAACGGCGGTGTCTCGTTCCCGCGGACGGCTTTTACGAATGGGTCGACACTGCGGAGGGGAAACAGCCCTATCGAGTCAGCTTCGACGACGGCCGGGTGTTCGCGATGGCCGGCCTCTGGGAGCGCTGGGAGCCGGAGACGACCCAGACTGGCCTCGATGCGTTCGGCGGCGGCGTCGCCGACGGGACCGAGTCCGGCCCCCTCGAGACGTTTACCATCATCACCACGGAACCGAACGATCTCGTCGCGGACCTTCATCATCGGATGGCGGTGATTCTTGAGCCCGATACCGAGCAGCGGTGGCTGACGGGCGAGGCCGGCCACGACGTACTCGAGCCGTGTCCGGCCGACGGGATGTGTGCCGAGCCGGTTTCGACCGCAGTCAACGATCCGTCGACCGACGAGCCGTCGCTGATCGAGCCAGTCGAGACAGGCTGACCGACGCCGTCGCGGTTCGCGACGGGACGCGTTCCGTCGGCGACGACCGTTCCGTTCCAACGAATATATGGTTTAGGCTTACCTAATCCTCGCCAATGAAGCTGACCAGGCGAGACGCGGTTGCCGCGCTGGCTGCACTCGGCGTCGGTGGGACGCTGTCGGGCTGTGTGGCCCCGCCCGGATCCGAGCCGATCGACGTCGATCGGCTCCGTGAGACGCTGGTCGCGGCCGCCGACGTCGTCTACCCGAGCGAGGTCTCTGGCACGGCGACGTTCGTCGAGACGTTCCTCGAGGGCCGACTCGAGGACCCGACACACGTCGCCGGTCTAGATGAGGCGGTCACGGAACTGGATGACAACGCGACGTTCTGGTACGACGAGCGGTTTGCGGCGCTGTCGGTGACGGATCGCGAGCAGGTGCTTCGGAATATCGATGTGGATACCGCCGACGAGGATCCAACCGGAACGACGAGCGAACGAGTCCGCTACTACGTCGTCAACGATCTCTTGCTGGCGCTGTATGCCTCGCCGACGGGTGGGGAACTGGTCGGCATCGAGAATCCGCAGGGACACCCCGGCGGGCTCGCGAGCTATCAGCGGGGGCCGAGCGCGTGAGTTGGGATCGACCACCCGCCGAGTCGGCGGTGCCGGCGACCGAGACGGACGCTGACCGCACTCCCGTCGGGGACGCCGACGTTTGCGTGATCGGCGCGGGACCAGCCGGCGGGATCGTCGCCGATCGCCTCGCTGAGGCCGGCCACGAGGTCGTGATTCTCGAGGCTGGACCGCGATTCGACTCGGCGGACAGGCTCGCCAGACAGGAGCGGGCGATCCGCCCTGCTTACGACCGGCCGGATGTCTGGGACGGCGACCCGGAGCGCGACGCCTACGAGTCCTCGGGGGAGCGGTTCTACCCGCTGAACCACGCTCGCGCGAGAGGCGTCGGCGGCTCGACGCTCCACTGGCAGGGGATGGTGATGCGGCTCCACGAGGCTGACTTCAATTCGGCCAGCGTTCGGGGCGTCGGGACCGACTGGCCGATCGACTATCAGGACCTGCGGCCGTACTACGCCGACGCGGAGCGCGAACTCGGTGTGGCGGGTGCCGACGACAACCCGTTCGCGCCGCCCCGCGAGGAGCCCCATCCGATGCCGGCCTTTCGGCCGTCCTACAGCGACTCGCTGTTCGCCGAGGCCTGCGACGACCTCGAGATCGCGATGCACTCGGTGCCCAACGCCCGCAACTCGGAGGCTTACGACGGCCGCAACGCTTGCGTCGGCTACGGCACCTGCCAGCCGGTCTGTCCTTCGGGCGCGAAGTACGACGCGACTGTCCACGTCAAGCGCGCTGAGCGAAAGGGTGCAACAGTGATCGACCGCGCGCCGGTCCAGCGCCTCGAGCACGGTCCCGATACGATCGAGGCAGCCGTCTACGCGACGCCTGACGGCGAGGAGCACCGACAGGAAGCCGACACCTTCGTGATCGCCTGCGGCGGCGTGGAGACGCCACGCCTGCTCTTGCTTTCCGAGTCAAGTCAGTATCCAGACGGGCTGGCCAACTCGAGCGGTCTCGTCGGTAACTTCTTCATGGACCATCTGTTTGCCGGCACGGGCGGCGTCCTCGACGAGCCCACTCGGCAGAACCACGTCGGCTTTCTCACGAGCGAGTCCCACCAGTTCTACGACGAGGCCGATGCGGAGTACGCCCCGTTCAAACTCGAGTTTTTCAACTACGCTGGCCCGTCCCCGGTGGGGATGGCGCTGACCGGCGACGACTGGGGTGACGATTTACTCGCGCGGCTCCGGTCGGAGTACGGCACTCACATCGGGATGGGTGGCCTCGTCGAACAACTCCCCCGCGAGGACAGCTACGTCGGGCTCGACACGTCGACGACCGACGACCACGGCAATCCGGTTCCGGACGTCCACTGGAACGTCGACGATCGAGCGCTGCGAACCATCGAGCGCGTCAACGAGATTCAGGAACGGATTCTCGACGAGCTCGGCACAGAGATCACCTGGCAGGTCGGCCCGGAGAACACGGGGCCGGCATATCACCACATGGGGACGACTCGGATGGGTGACGACCCAACGGAGAGCGTCGTCGGATCCGACCTCCGTACCCACGATCTCGCAAACTGCTGGATCGCCTCGAGTAGCGTCTTCCCCACCGGCGGCGCGATGAATCCGACGCTGACGATCGCGGCGCTGGCGCTGAAAGCCGCAGATCACATACTCGAGGACCTGTAACTACCGACTCTTGTGTTTTAGGCAAACCTAAAAGTATAAATGTGGCCGGCGGTGAGTACCGCCAATGAGTAGCGGGGAGCAGCCCAAGATGACGGATAGAACCGGCGACGCCGACGACCGATACACCTTCGAGGACGTCAGCGTCGTCATGGGAACCTACAACGAGGAGGAAGCGATCGGCACAGTACTCGCCGACATCGAGGACGTCACCGACGGCAAGGCCGAGGTCGTCTGCGTCGACGGCTCGTCCGATCGGACGCCCGAAATCGCCCGCGAGCACGGCGCGACGGTCATCGAGCAACAACCGCAGGGATACGGCGTCGCTGTCCATGCGGCCATCACGGAACCGGACCGACCGATCGTCGTCACGACCGACTGCGACGATACTTATCCGATGGAGCAGTTACCGGAGTTCCTCGAGTTGATCAATCAGGGCTACGACGTGGTCAGCGGCGACCGTCTCTACCACGGTGCCGAGGCGATGCCGGCGTTCAACCGATTTGGCAACCATGCCTTCGCCGCGATCGCGAGCCTCCTGATGGGGACTCGCGTCCACGACACGACGACCGGAATGCGCGCCTATCGACGCGACGTCATCGAGTCGATCGAGTGGACGGAAAACACCGGGCTTTCGGCCGAACTGCTGATCCGACCGCTGATGCGAGGTTACAATATCCGCGAACACCCCATTGCATACCGCGAGCGTGCTGGCGAGACGAAACTGGACCCGCTGAAAGGCGGTGCCGAGATCGCCCGATCGATCATCAAAGTCTCGCTCGAGGAACGACTCCGAGAGCTCCCTCACGAGCCGACACAGTAGCACTCGACGATCGTCTTTCGTTTTTGAGCGATGCGGACAGCTCACCGTGTCCTCGCTGAGCCGGCGATCGAACCCTCTCAGTTCGCGTCCGAAACGGAAAGTTCAGTCCGGACGAACAGGCCATCCGGGGACTGATCGGGAATGTACGCCGCTTCGCCGCCACAATCCCGGATTGAACTGCACCGTTCGACGCTGGGTGTTAGTGCCCGGACGGTGTCTCCCTCAGTGCGAACCGGCAGCTCGAGTCGGTAGCTGAAACTGCTGCCAGGCCCTTGATCGACGAATACGTTCACGACGATGTCGTCTCGGTCGTCGATTGGGAGCGGCTCGGTACTGTCCCAGGAAGCCCCGTGTATACGCACGCTCTCGTCGGTGACGGTCAGTCGAACGGGCGTCTCTTCTGAGACGTTCGCGGCAACGGCGGTGGCACTGTCGTCGTCAGTCGTGACGGTCATCGTGACTCCCTCGGCTGTCGACGGGACGCCGACTGTGGTGTTCAACGCGACCGCGGAGCCGGCGACGTGGTCGACCCGCTGGAGCCGGGCCGCCTGTGGCGAGCTGGCATGCGGTGCCCAGGCACCGCGGTAGGCAAGCCTGTATAGCGACCGGTCGGGATACGCGTCGACGACGGCGAACGGCCGTTCGTCGAGTGCGTACACCCGTTGACCGTCGATGTCCGGATCGTTGCGAAGCGCTTGGAACGGATGGGCGAGCCAGTCACCGTACGGCGTCGGGAGGAAGACGAGCGCTCGCTCGGATGGACCGTCCTCGAGCGGCGCGTAGACCTCCTCGTAGGTGTCGGTCACGGCCGCGTTCCGATCGAGTTTCTCGTCGACGGTCGTCGCCGTGACGCCGCCAACCGCGAGCGCGCTTACGAGCAGCGCCGCGACGAACGCTGCGCGTGCGGGCTGCGGTGCCAGCCGCTGGTCGGCCAGCCGGCGAGCCCCGGCTGCCAGCGCCAGCGCGCCGACGGCACCAAAGACCGCGACCGGCACCAGCAGATCGAAGTGGTAGTACGGGCCGTGGGTGGCGATCAGCCCGTCACCGGCGCGCTCGAGGTCTCCGAGGATGTTGAAGTTGCCCCAGAAGTAGACGTTGCCGACGGGGACGGTGACGAGCAGCCCGGCGAGGATAGCCTCGCGAGGCGAAAGTCCGCGTCGGATGGTGACGCCGACCCCGACGGCGGCCACTGCTGCGCCGAGAATACCGCCCGCGATCCAGTCGGTGACGAACTGCGCGAGCACTCGTGCGTTCGCGCGCAGCGCCAGCTCGATCGTATAGTCGATCTCGTGGTTGAGGATCCGGCGCTGCCCGAAGCCGAGCCCGTCCAGCGGTGCGAACGCCTCGTAGGGAAACACCAGCGGTGATCCGGTTACGGTCGCGTTGTAGGCCAATGCAAGTCCGACGCCTGTCAGTCCGAACACCGCCGTTGTGAGTTGTCTGGGGAGAGCGACTCGTGGCTCCTGAACGAGTGTCCAGCACGCGTGGGCGATAAACGGCGTCGCGAACAGCACCGCCGTATACGGCCGCGCGAAAAAGGCCAGGCCGATCGCTGCGCCAGCCGCCCCGGCAACGCGCCAGTCGCCGGTCCGATCGGCGCGGAGGTAGCCGTAGGCAAACGTCAGGTTGAGCATTGTCGTCGGCGCATACGGCAGGAAGACGGCCGATTCGATCAGGAATAGCGGCGAACAGAGCATGATCACGGCGGCCGCAATGGCGGTTCGCCGGTCGAACACCTCGCGGACGATCAGGGCGACGAGCGCGAGCGTCGCGGCAGCGACGCCAGCGAGCGCGAGTCGGTAGCCGCCTGCGAGGTTCCCGAGTGCGAAGATGGCCGCAGGGACGGGCGCATACTTCGGATAGAGACGGTCGCCGTCGTCGACGAAGAACCACGGGCGGAAACTCTCCTCGACGGGCGGCCGGATGAACAGTTGCCCCTCGAGCAGCATCGCTGCCTGCTGGAGATAGACACCCTCGTCGTGGTTGAGCGAGTGATACGGAAACGTTCGCGTCGCGAGCAGCCAGACCGCGAGGGCACCGGCAAGTGCAATGGCGACGACCGCCGCCCGCCACGTTCGTCGTCTCATGGGTCACTCGTCACAGTCAGATCACCGGCCATCCTGTGCGAGCATGACGGCCATCGACAGGCCAGAGATGGCGACCAAGACGAGCGCTGGAACCGCTGCCCGTCCGTACAGGCCAGCCTCCTCGATCTCCCAGATGTAGGTCACGAGCGTCTCGAAGCCAAGCGGGCGCAGCATCAGCGTCGCGGGCAGTTCCTTCATCGTCGTGAGAAAGACGAGCGCGGCCCCTGCCGCCACACCCGGCAGGATTAGCGGCAGCGTCACCTTTCTGAACGTCCCCAGCCGCGACCGCCCCAACGTCCGGGACGCTTCGACGAGTTCTTGATCGACCTGCAACGTCGAGGTCTTGATCGACCCGATCGCCTGGGGCATGAAGCGAACGACGTACGCAAAGATCAGCAACGGCACCGTCTTGTAGACCGCCGGCAGAACATCGAGGCTAAAGCTGAGCAACGCGATCGCCAGGACGATCCCGGGCGTCGCATAGCCAATATAGGGCGCGCGGTCGGCCAGTTCCGCCAGCCGCGAATCCGACGTTGCCGATGTGAGCGCGATCGGCAGCGCCACGAGGATCGAGACGCCAGCAGCAAGCACGGCGACGTACGCCGAATTGAAGCCATACTCCCAGCTGAACGTCAGTCCACCGCCCTGATAGCCCGGCCCACCGCCCATCAGCCACGTCGCGAAGAGCGCGATCGGGAGGACGATCGCCAGCAACGCGATGACGGTCGGCAACAGCAACACCACGTATCGCCAGCGCCCGAGCTCGAGGTCGGCGCTCCCACGATGGCCACTGCTTTCGTACGCTCCCGACTCGTCGACGCCGATCCGTGACTCGAGTGCGAGGACGATCGCTGTCACCGTCAGTAACTGCAGCGACAGCAACGCCGCGTAGTCACGGGCGAAGGCGTTGTACCGGGCATAGATGAACTGCGTAAACACCTCGACGCGCATGATGTTGGGCGTGCCGAAGTCCGCAAAGGCGTACAGTGCCACGAGTAATGCACCGGCAGTGATCCCTGGAAGGATCTGCGGGAGGGTGACTCGGCGAAACGCCGTCCAGCGGCCGGTGTTGAGCGTCCGTGCCGCCTCTACGAGTGAGCCATCGAGTGACAGCAGCGACGCGCGCGTCGTCAGAAACACGTACGGATACGTATACAGCGTCAGGACGAACGCCGCACCAGCGAACCCGTACACTGACGGGATCGACTCGATGCCAAGCGGCGCGAGGAGATCGGCGAATTCGCCCTGCGGCCTAAACGCCGACACGAACGCGAACGCACCGAGATAGCTCGGCACTGCAAGCGGCAGCGCCGCGAGGACGGTCCAAAACCGGGGGAACGGAATCGATCCCTGAACCGTTATCACCGCAAGCGGCACGCCGACGAGGACGCTCGCGCCGGTGACGATCGCGACGAGCGCGACGCTTCTCACCAGTACCTCGAGCGTCTGGGGGGCAACGGCGAGCTCGAGTGCTTGATCGCCGAGTCCGACGGCGTCGACGGCCAGCCAGAACAGCGGCAGTACCAGCACGGCTGCGATGGCCGCAGCAAGCAGGGTGAGTCCGACGTCGGTTGCCCCGCTGTCGTCGCCGGTTGCGCGCCCGACAGTCCGTGCAACCAGGCCGCGGATCGTCATCCTGAGACGCCAGCGTCGTCCATCAGGTCAAGCGTCGGTTCCAGGTTCGAGAGCTCCGCGAGATCGATGTCCGGTGGACTCAGTTCGTCGATCGTCGGTAGCCCGCCGACTGGACTGACGCCGCTGATCATCGGGTAGGCAAAGCTGACCGTCGCGAAGAACTCCTGTGCCTCCGCGGAGAGCAGGTGACGGACGAAGTTGTCGGCCAGTTCTCCCCGCGGGGTTCCCTTGACCTTCATCGCACCGGCGACGTTGATCACCGCGCCCGCGTCGCTTTCGGTAAAGGCCAGATCGATTGGCGCGTCCGGTCGTCCGTTTTTCACACGCATCGCGTAGTAGTGGTTCGCGAACCCGGCCGTCAGCTCCTCGTCGGCAACCGATTGTGAGACATCGAATTCGTTCCCGTAGCGCTCGGTGCCGGCCTCCCGCATGTCGACGAGCCACTGGCGGGTCGCATCTTCGCCCTCGATTAGCCGCATGGCCGTCACGAACGATTTGAACGCGCCGTAGGTCGGTGCCCAGCCCATCGTTCCCTGCAGGGCACTGGTCTCGGGGAACTCCTGGACGGTCGACGGAATGTCCGACGCGCTCAACTCGTTCGTGTTGTACGGGACGGCGCGTGCACGCCCAGCGACGCCGGCCCACGCGTTGTCGTCGCCGACGAACTGGCTGTTGCCCACCGGCTCGGTCGCTGTATCGGAGAGCGGTTCGTAGGCGTCGTTGTCCGCGACGAATCCAAGCGAGCTGGCGTCGATCGACCAGAACACGTCTGCCTCGGTCGCACCGGCATCGACCTCTTCGACGATCGTCTGGGCCAGCGACGACGACGAGTTGGAGCTTGAGTGGACGGTGAAATCGGGATAGATGTTCTGGAGCATCTCCACGAAGTCGTAGTAGATGCCACCCTCGCCACCGCCGATATAGAGGGCGAGGTCTCCGGAGAGATCCGGAAGCTCCTCGATGGACGTCCCACCCGGTGCGGGACGCCCTTCGACCAATGTACCCGAGCCCCGGAACTCCGACAGCGATGGTATCTCGGCGTTCTGTTCGTTGTCGAACATCCCCAAACAGCCTGCAAGCGAGGCGACACCGAATACAGATCCTGCTCGCAGCGCGTTTCGGCGCGAAACCACGCGTTTTCCACTATCGTCTCTATTGTCCATCATGGTGAATTTAGGCCGACCTAAATCCTTATAGCTGACGGTTCAATCGTCGGCGACAACGTGTGTGCGGTCGGTCTCGATCCCGGCCGCCGGCCGGAGCGCTGACAGGCACTCGAGCCACTCGAGCATGTATTCGCCGACGTAGTTGAAGAACGCACCGTTGTTGTACGACGACCAGTCGCCGTCGGCGAGTTCGTGGGCCATGGCTTCGAAGACGTCGGCGTAAGTGTCGGCGTCTGCGCCCGCCTCGTCGATGACTCGCCAGAGGTGCTCGTTCAGTTCGAGTCCCGGCACTTCGTTATTGAGGTCGTCGAAGGTGCTGCGCGGGGCCTTGTTGTGCTCACACAGCGGTGCGCCGTTGTAGATCCGGGTCCCGAGGACGTCACAGGCGCGCTTGAGGAAGACGCCCGACCAGATGTCGTCGAACCGGCCGACGTCCCACTCGTTGTCGTCCATCGGAAGCTGGTAGAACGCAGGGATCACTTCGCGCCGGAAGGCGAGGTTCATCGAGCAGACGGTGAGGTAGTTGTCCCGTGCGGCGACGAAATCATCGCCGAAGTCCTCGGCCGTGGTGCGTGTCTGTGCCTGACCCTCGAGATCGCCGTCCATCAGGATGCGAACGGCATCCAGGTCGGGGACGTTGGTCCACAGGCCCTGCGAGGCGACGACCGAGCCGCCGTCGATCTCGGTCGTGCCGGTTTCGACGGTCTCGTCCATCGCCGAGTAGGGGTAGCCACGCGGGTAGAGGCCGTGCTCGTCGGCGTTCTGGTAGAGGACGTTGACCCACTGTTCGTCGGAGGAGACTTCCTCGAGTTCGCCCGCAAAGGCGAGGTTCTCCATATGCGTGCCGAAGAAGTCCTCGTCATCGTGGGGCAGGGTGTCGTCGTCGATAAAGAAGCCGTAGTCGAACTCGTCGTGGACCCACATGTAGAGCAGCCCGAAACTCGTCTCGGCGTGACTCGCCGCCGGCACGACGTGGCTGTACTCGGCGACGCCGTGGTCCTCGTACCACTCCTCGCGGCGGGACCCGTCGAAGACCTCGCCGGAGACGCCTTCCTCCTCGAGCATCGCTTCCATGGCGTCGGTCTCACAGAAGTCCTCGGTGACGAGGACGACGTGGAGCCGCGAGAGGTCGAAGCCGTGCTCGCGGGCGTTTTCAAAGTACGAGCGCATGCACTCGTATTCCCGAATCGTCGGGACGATAACACAGATGTCCTGACTCATTGCTCACCTATTTTTTAGGCCCGCCTAAAACACTACCGGTTTTTCGTGTCGCCTCCGGCTGTGTCGTTGCATCCGACAGCGACAGTCCGAGCCAGGCCCCCGCGCCCACACCGCCGAGCAGCGTCACGCCGTTTTTCAGCGCGTGATCGACAATCGCGGCGGCCAAGGCGACGCTCGCGCCGACGGGCGTCAACCCGACCACGAGCGCCGTAAACGCCGCCTCGTAGAGTCCGACGCCGCCCTGCGAGAGTGGCAACACCTTCGCGAGATTGCCGACGCTGACCGCCAGCGTCCCGACCGAAAGCAACGCCCCGATCGAGAGTCCGCTGTCGAGCGCCGCGAGGACGAGCACCGCCGTGAGCACGTCCAGTGACCACACCAGCAGGCTCCCGGTCCCAATCGTAGCCAGTGCCCGTGGCTGGCGGGCGACAACTTGCACGTCGCCTGCGAACTGGACTGCGGCCTCGAGGACGCCCTCGAGCCATGGCCGATCCTGCCCCTGCGCGCGGAGCCACGCGCCGAGCCCGTGGTCTGCCCGCGCGGATGTGACGACGACGGCACCAACGCCGACGGTCGCCGTACTCACGGCCGCCGCGGCCAGCAGGGCGGTCCGTGCGCCGCTGGCCTCGGTGACGAGCTCGAGCGGGCCCGTTTCGCCGCCGACCGCGAGCCACGCCATCGCGAGCACCGCAAGCGTCGCGATCGTCGCCAGGTCGAACAGTCGCTCGACGGTCAGCGAGGCGAACCCGGCGGCGTAGGGCACCTCCCGCTGGCGGTTCATCACGTACGCACGCACCGCGTCACCTGCACGGGCCGGAATCGCGAGGTTGGCCGTCTGGCTGACAAAGACGGCGACCGTCGCAACGGCGGTGTCACTGCGGTGCTCCATCGCTGCAAGCACGTCACTGTATCGTCGCCCACGAAGCGGCCACGAGGCGACGTAGACGGCGACTGCAGCCCCGAGGACGACTGGATCGGCACTCGCAATCTCGGCGACGACGGTCCGGAGCTCGATTTCACGGACGGCGACGGCCAGCCCGGCTACGACGAGTATCGTCCCGGCGATCGTCAGCCGGCGGCGGGTCAGCGCTGACGCGACCCGGCTGTTAGAATCGGACTGCTCGTCACCGTCGGTCATACACCCCTCTCATGACTCCGCATATTTAAGCCCACCTAAAACTCGCGTGGACGGGGTCGAACCCCGCTCTCGAGGGCGTTTCTGCGAACGAATCAGTTCTGGTTTCTGCGCTTATCCGAACACCGGTCAGGTAGTGCTATAGTAACAACTGAAACGATTTACACACCGATCGCACAGCCGTCGTGCGATCGGGTGTGCATTGACTTTCAGTGGCTACTATAGTGTCCCCATGACCTGCCGTGTCGTGCGGCGAGACACAGTGACAGCAGCCGGTCTCAGCGAAGCTCGTCAATGAGTTCACGCGTCGACTGGCGAACCGCTTCGTCGCTCGAGAGTTGCGGTTCCCAGCCAAGCGCCGCGAGCTTCTCGATCGAGAGGCGCATCTTCGGGACGTCGCCGGTCCAGCCGCGTTCGCCGCCGGTGTACTCTCGTTCGGGATCGACGCCGAGTTCGTCGGCGACGATGGTTGCAATTCGATCGACCGAGGTCGTCGTCCGCGTGCCGAGGTTGTAGGTGTTCATCGCGTCGTCGGCGTGTTCGACGACGTGGCACATCGCATCCAGACAGTCCTCGATGTGCAGGTACGACTTCTCCTGACGGCCGTCGCCCAGAATCGTCAGCTGTTCAGGGTCGTCTAGCAGTTTCTCAATGAAATCGGGAATCACCGCGCCGCGCAGTCGCGGGCCGACGACGTTCGCAAAGCGGAAGTTCCAGACCGTCAGGTCGTGGCTGTGGGCCCGCGCCGAGAGCAGTCCCTCGTCAGCTAGCTTGCTCGCGCCGTAGGCACTGATCGGCTCGAGTGGCGCATAATCCTCGGGTGTCGGCCGCGGCGCTTCGCCGTAGACCGTCGAGGAGGAGGTGTAGGCGATTTCGGTCACGCCGGCGTCGGCCATTGCCTCCAAAATGTTCCGGGTCATCCGCGTGTTGTCGTCGAACTGGCCGTGTGGCCGGTCGGTGTCGACGTGTTTCGACGCCGCGAGGTGGAAGACGAGGTCGATATCCTCGAGGTGCCCTTCGAGGACATCGGGATCGGTGAGATCGGCCTCGAAAAAGTCGGCTCCGTCGGGGATACGATCGCGGTCGCCGTTCGAGAGGTCGTCGACGACGGTCACGGCCGCGCCGTCGGCGAGCAAGCGCTTGGTCAGGTGCGACCCGATGAATCCGGCACCGCCCGTGACGAGGACGCGTCGGCTCGAGAGAGACATGGTCGATGGTTTGCAGACGGGATGTTAATCCTGTTGGGTTTCTCGGCGCGAAGATGGCGCTCGCAACTGACAAAGAGCGGAGGACGCAGGAGCCGTTTACACGCCGGTCGAGTACCGCAGAATGCCGGCGAAGCCGCCGAAGGCGTTGTAGAGCTGTTCGCCCTTCTCGAAGTCCGTCGAGATGAACTTCGTCTCGGTGCCGCGCTGTTCGGCGATCTCGATGAGGTGATCGATGGCGTCCTCGCGGTCCTCGTCGGTCGCCTCGACCTCGGCACCACACTCGCTACAGGTGTGATCGGGCGTCGACTTGCGCCGATCGAGCACCTCGCGGTCGGTGTTGCCACACTCTGGACACTCGTAGGTGACGACGTCCTTGCGGAGATCCTCGCTGATCAGCAGTCGGTCGACGGCACCCATCATCAGGTTTCGGCGGGTCTGCTCGAAGCCGTAGGTCGCCAGGTCGCCGGCGTTGAGTTCCTCGAAGAACTCCTCCATCTGCTGTTTGTCCTTCATCACCTCGGCGTCGGCCAAGGCGTCCTCGGCGTTGTCGACGAGGTCTTTCAGGCCGGACTCGTCGGTATAGGCGACGTCGAACTTCCCGATGACGTTGTCTTGGATCTCGTGGTGGAGGTAATCGCCATCCAGGAACTCGTCTTTGGTCGGCGAGGGACCACCGACGAGAATACCGTCGAGTTCGTGGCGCTTGGGGACGAACAGGTCGTTTGCCATCCCCGCGACCTCCTGATAGAAGTTGTCGATGGCCTCGAGGCGCAGGCGGGCGAATCGCTGGGCGGACTGGCCACCTTTGCGCTGCTTGCCGGGGACGAGCGAGGAGGCAGACTTGACTGGTTCGATGCGTTTGCCTTTCAGCCAGCCGACGTTGGCCTCGCGGCGGTCGAGGACGATGAGGCCGTACAGGCCCTTGTCGGCGAGCATCTCCTCGAGTGGCTCGGTGAGAAACGCCGAGTCGCAGTGATACCGGAAGGACTCGACAGGCTGGGGCGGACTCTCCAAGACCTTCGTGACCATGTCGGTGCGGCCGCCACCCGAGTCGACGGCACCCGAAAACAGCACCATCCCGTTTTCCGGCGGATAGGTGTCGTAGTACCGAAGCCGGTCTTTGATGCTCGTCAGCGCGTCCTGGACGGCCGTTCGCGTCTGTTTTGACTTGATGTTGGCCGCTTCGCTGTGTTCCTGCGTGACGTGCTGGACGACGTCACTGATCTGTCTGTCCTCTGGAACGTAGATCGTCACGAGCTGCGTTCCGGAGCCGTCGTAATCCTTGAGATCCTCGAGAACCTTCCGGAACTCGTATTTCTTCCGGTCGGATTGCTCCTGCTCGCCCTCCTGGCTCATTAGCCGTATAAAACAGTGCTGTGGGTAAGAATCCTTTGACACACCTGCCGACTGACACGGAGTGCCGTTCGCTGTCATCGCTCTCGATATGTCGACTGCATAACCCGACGGGGGAAGTGTGGTCACGATTTAAGGTGGTGCCGTTCTAGGAACCGAACAGTAACCGAGTATGTCTGATGAGACGGTCTACGCCATCGCGAGCGGAAAGGGCGGCGTCGGGAAAACGACGACGACGGTGAACCTCGGGACGGCCCTCGCGGAGGCCGGCGAGCGCGTCGCCATCGTCGACACCGATCTCGGCATGGCGAATCTCGCCGGGTTCGTCAGCCTCGCTCCCGACTCGACCACCCTTCATGACGTGTTAGCCGGAGCTGCATCGACCGACGACGCCACCTACCGACTGGCGGATAACATCGTCGCCATCCCGAGTGGCACGAGCCTCGACGAGTACGCCGAAACGTCGCCCGAGGGGCTGCGCGAGGTCGTCGACGACCTCCGAGACCGGTTTGACTACGTCTTTCTCGACGTCGGAGCGGGCATCAGTCACGAGACCGTCTTGCCACTGGGTCTGGCCGATGCCGTCGTCCTCGTCTCGACGCCCGAACCCGCTGCCGTCAACGACACGAAAAAGACGATCGAACTGACCGAGCGCTCCGGCGGTAACGTCGCTGGCCTGGTTCTGACTCGTACCCGTTCGGGGAGCGACATCTCCCACGACGACCTCGCCGACCGCCTCGAGGTCCCGCTTCTCGGGACGATCCCCGAAGACCCCGCGGCCCGCGAGAGCGTCTATGCCGGCACGCCGCTGGTCGTTTTCAACCCCGACGGCCCAGCGTCGGTCGCCTACCGCCGGCTCGCGGCGGAGCTGACCGGCGTCGAGATTCTGGGCCCGGACACCAGCGACGATGGCGAACCGGCCGGCGACGACCCTGCCACACAGGCCGTTGTCGAGACCGTCTCGAGCGACACGGAGTCGAACGACAGTGATGACGGACGGGAGGCAGCCCACGACGAGGTCTCGAGCGCGATCACGGAAGCCGAATCGGACAGCTGAGACGGACTCCTGTCAGTCAGTTCCGGCGTCTCCGCGACCCGTCCTGCGGAGACGCCGGGACATCGGTACAGCAGACCGTCCGAGAGTGCTGTGACAGCGCTGTCTCGCTCGACACGGACAGACGACGATTCGGGTGTGTCGGCCACGGTATCGATCGATCGTGTGAAAGCTGCCAGCAGAGCGAACCGCTGCCAGTAGGTGACGCCTAACCCCTCGTCACGGCCCGTGACAACCGTCCCCTTGATTATTCCGTGTCAGTCTTGACTCGAGTCTCACCGGTGATTGCGTCCTCTCGAGTCGACCTGATTACCAGCTGACTGATCGGGACCGATGTCGTTCACGTGCTGATTACTAATCATGTCGGGTATCGATGCCCTCGCGTATGGAGCGACGACAGATACTCCTCGGCAGTGGCACTGCACTCGCGACCGTCCTCGCCGGTTGTTCGAGCGACGAGACCGACAACGACTCGAACTCGGACGGGACCGACGGCCAGCCACCCGCTGACGATGACACTGCCGACACCGGTGACGGTGCTACCGGCACTGACGGCACCAAGAAAGACAAGGACAAGACCGACGGCACGCACGACGACAAAGACAAGACTGACGACAGCAACGGCGACGTTCCGGGGCTCGACGACGAGCTGACGATCGACAGTTGGATGATCTCGGTCACGGACATCAGCCGGGACGGCGACGAACTCACCGTCGTCGCGACAACGACGACGACCAATTCCGACGCGCTGCGGGACAAACTCGAGTCGATCGCCAGCGACATGTCCGATGCGGTCACCGATCCCGAGGCGTTTGCGGACGCTATCGACAGGGTCTCCTGGGTGCTCAAACACGACGGCACGACGATACTGTCGTTCTACGTCGACACGCAGTGGGTGCGCAAATACAGCACCGGGGCGATGAGCCGCGAGGCGTTTACCGATCGCGTCCTCGAGACCGTCGAGCAGCCGTAGCAACGGCGTTGAACCCAGCGCGATCCCGCCGCGGTTACATCGACCGCGGTGCGGCCACGCCCAGAATCGACAGGGCGTTCGCGACCACGTGTTTCGAGGCCGCAACCAGTGCCAGCCGCGCCTCGCGGACGTCGGGGTCGACGTCGTCGGCGAGTACCGGACACTCCCGGTAGAAGCCGTTGAACCGGTCGGCGAACTCTCGGGTGTAGGTCGCGATCCCGTGGGGCTCTAAGTCGTCGGCTGCCTCGTCGACGACCGCCGGGAAGCGTGCGATCGTCTCGAGGAGGTCCCGCTCGGCCTCAGTCTCGAGGAGGTCGGCGTCGACGGCAGTCTCGACGTCGTCCATGCCGGTTTCGGGGTCGATTCCCGCTTCCTCCAGAATCCCACAGCAGCGCGCGTGGACGTACTGAACGTACGGCGCAGACTGGGCCTCGAAATCGAGCGCGCGATCCCACTCGAAGGTGATCGCCTTTGTCGGCTGCTTGGAGACGATGTCGTAACGGACCGCGCCGATCCCGACCTGATGGGCGATGCGCTCGATGTCGTCCTCGTCTAAGTCGTCGTCACGGATGCGGTCGTCGAGCCGGTCTTCGACTTCCTGTCTGGCGCGGTCGATCGCCTCATCGAGCAGGTCGTCGAGATCGACGCCAGTGCCGCGGCGCGTGCTCATCTTCCCTTCTGGGAGGTTAACATAGGAGTACAGCACCTGCTGGAGGTCGTCGGTCTCGTTGCCGAGCAACTCGAGCGTGGTGCGAAGCTGCTTGGCTTGCAGTTTGTGGTCCTCGCCGAGCACCGTCACCGCGTGGTCGTAGTTGTCGAACTTCCACTCGTGGTGGGCCAGGTCGCGGGTGGCATACAGCGAGGTGCCGTCCGAGCGCAGGAAGACGAGGTTCTTGTCGATCCCGTGGTCGTCGAGCTCGAGCTGCCAGGCGTCTTCCTCGTAAACGGACTCGTCGAGTTCTTTCAGGCGGGCGACGAGGTCGTCGGTGTCACCGTTGCGCATGAACCGAGTTTCCTTGACGAACTCGTCGAACTCAGCGGGCAGGCGCGCGAGACACTCCGTCATGCCGCCGAGCACCTGATCGACGACCTCGCTGACGCGCTCGTAGGCCTCGTCGTCGCCGGCCTCGAGGCCCTGCATGATCGACTCGATTTCGGCTTCAGCCTGCTCGACCTCGCTCTCGGCAGCGTTCTCGAGGTAGGCGTTGCCCTTGCGGTAGTACCGGACGAGGTCGTACTCGATGCGGTCGCGTTCGGGCTCGCTCTCTAAGTCCTCCTCGTCGAAGGTCTCGTAGGCCCAGGTGAAGACGGCCATCTGCCGACCGGCGTCGTTGACGTAGTAGTGACGATCGACGTCGTAACCGGCGAAATCAAGGAGATTGCAGACCGCGTCGCCGATGATCGGGTTCCGTGCGCGGCCGACGTGGACCGGCCCCGTCGGGTTCGCGCTCGTGTGCTCGACGACGACGGATTCCTCGCGATCCGGCAGAGTGCCGTAGTCGTCGTCGGTCGCGTCGGCGAGGGTATCAGCGAGATACGCGTCACTCGGCAGAAAGTTGAGATACGGCCCCTGCGTCTGGATCTCGGAGACGTAGGTCAATTCATCGGCATCGATCTCGTCTGCGATCTGTCCGGCGACCTGCGGCGGCGCTGCGCCAGCCTCGCCAGCGAGTCGGAACGCCACGCTCGAGGCGAGGACGCTCGCAACGTCGTCCGGCGGTTCTTCGAGGCCCAGATCGTCCGTCGGGAAGTCGAGTGCGGAAAGCGCCCCCTCGAGGGCGTCCTCGACCTCCGCGCGTAGGGAGAGGAACATACCCGCCCGTATTCAGGGCTCGAGTAAAGGAATGTCGGGTTTCGTCTCGAGGACGGGAGGCGGGATAGCTCCGGGGACGGGTCGGATGATCCTGCCCGTTCTTTTCGTGACCTCTAGCAGATTCGACCGTCATAGATGCTGGCGGTGGTTGCCGTAACGCCAATCATGATCTGTGATGTAGTATACCACACCACATATGGCGGGACCAACTGACCAATCCGAATCAGAAGCCGGACGAGTGTTCGAGCAGGTCGACGAACACGTCGAGCAGCGAGATGACTGGGCGCGCCGCCGCCAGAAAGACATCCCAACCGACAAGCAGCTCCTCGTCATCGCGTGTATGGACGAACGGATTCCCGTCGAAGACGCACTCGACATTTCCCTGGGTGACGCCCACATCTTTCGAAACGCCGGCGGTAAGGTAACCGACGACGTCATCCGGAGTGCCGCGTTGAGTACGAACTTCTTCGACACGACGGAAATAATCGTCGTCAATCACACGGATTGTGGGATGATGAGCGCACCAGACGAGGCCATCGTCGACGGGCTCGAGGACGTCGCTGGCGGGAGCCTCGACGATGTCGATCTCAATCCCGCACTCCCCAGTTTAGAGATCGGCGACGCCTCGATCGCCGAGTGGGTTGCTATGACCGACGACATCGACGAGGCGTGTCAGGCCCAACTCGACTATCTCGAGGCCCACCCGCTCGTTCCCGACGAGGTCACCGTCCACGGCTACGTCTACGAAGTCGAAAGCGACGCCCTCCGCCGCCCTGGCGAACGGGTCTCCGAGGAGATCAATACGCGGGATTCAGAATAGGACAGTCTCTCCGTCGATTTCTGTCCTCGTCTGTCTCCGACTCCAGCCGAAGGAAGAACCGTCGCCGACGTCACTCGAGCAACGCCGCGGCCTCCCGAAACCGCTCGTAGTGGACTGGTCGAAAGGTCTCGCCGGAGGCGTCGAAGTCAGCCGGCGTCCAGAACCGGGCATCCGTGGCGTCGCTGCCCGCGACCGGCTCGCCGTCGGCGTCTGCCCAGTCGGCCACGTAGTGGACCGTCACCACGTGTTTGCCCGCCCGCGGTGGCATCGCCGACGCGGCCAGGATCTCGACCTCTCTTGGATCGACGGCGACGCCAGTCTCTTCCTCGAGTTCGCGGGCGGCCGCTTCGGGCGGTTCTTCGCCGGTTTCGATGTGACCACCGGGGATCGTCCACTCGCCGACACCCGGCGGAATCCCGCGTTCGACACAGAGCACGGCCGGGTCGGGCCGGTCGCGGTCGACGACCGCGACGCCGGCACACGGCACGGGATTGTGCCAGACGATCGCCTCACAACGCGGACAGTGCATGCGCTCGCGGTCGTCGGCTACTGTCGACTCGAGGCGGCTCCCACAGTCGGGACAAAACGTCGGCGGTCGGCTGACCATCTATGAACTCGTCAGCACTGACGGATCATAGGGTTTTCAATCCGCTGCCGGTCAGCGGGACGACGACGTCGTCGGCGTCGTCGATGACGCCACGCTCGCGGTACTGTTCGAGGGCTGCCGGCGCGACCGCACAGGTCGGCTCGACGTAGAATCCGCTGCGGTGGAGACGATCCAGCGTGGATTCGATCGGATCGTCGCCGAGTGCGATCGCATCGCCGTCGGTCGCCTCGATCGCCTCGAGGAGCTGGGTGCCGCGTGCGGGTTCGGTGATCTGGATGCCATCCGCGATGGTCGCCCGGGTGCCGTCATCGTCGGTCGGCTCGCCACCGAGTGCGGCGACGATCGGTGCGTAGCCGGCGGCCTGTGCGCCAAGTAGGCGGGGCATTCCGTCGACGATGCCGGCCTCGTTGAGCAGCGAAAAGCCACGGTAGGCACCCAGAAGGAGCGTCCCGTGGCCGATCGGAAGAACGACGGCGTCGGGGACGGTCCAGCCCTGCTGGGCGGCCACCTCGAATGCGAAGGTCATCGTCCCGGCGTAGAACGCGGGATTCCAGGCGTGACTGGCGTACCAGCCCGCACCGGTCTGGTAGGGAGCGTCGCGCTCGTCGGCCTCGGTGTCGCTCGCGTCGCCTTCGACGGCCTCGAGACAGGCCGCCGTCACGTCTTCTCTGGTCCCCTCGATGCGAACTGGCCGGGCGTCGGCCCGCTGGATCGCCATCAGTTTCGACTGGTTGATGTCGGCCGGAACGTAGATGTCCGCCGCGAGCCCGGCCCGGGCCGCGTAGGTCGCGATCGACGCGCCGGCGTTGCCCGAGGAGTCCTCGATGACTTTCTCGACGCCGAGTTCGACGGCCCGTGAGAGCGTCGTCGTCGCACCGCGGTCTTTGAACGAGCCCGTCGGGAACACGTACTCGAGTTTAAATTCCGCGTCCCAGTCGGGGGCGTCGACCAGCGGCGTAAACCCCTCGTAGAAGGTGACGTGCTGTTCCATCGGGAGGAACTCGAAGAACGTCCACAGTCCTTCGCTGGTGTCGAGGTTGTGCAACGGCAGCGGGTCGCCTTGCGGATGGGGTCGTTCGGTAAACTCAAGCGCGTGGCCACAGCCACAGCGCCACGGCTCGTCCGGCCCGGCCGCGTAGACGGCCCCACAGTCGGGACAGGTGAGATCAGCGGCCATCTCAGTACTGGCCGATATCGGTGCCGACCGAGCAGACGTACTCGCCGGTCGCGACCTGCGGGAGGCGTCGTGCACGCCAGAAGATCCCGCCGCTGTCGGCCGTCACCTCGGCTTTCGGCTCGCCGAAGGGAGTCGTCACGGTAAAGATCGTCTCGCCGGGACTCACCCGGTCGCCCAGATCCTTTTCGAGCGTGACCAGTCCGCCTGCGGGCGCGCCGTACTGTTCGAAGCCACTGGCACGGGTCTGGGTCTCGAGGGGCTGGTTCCCCTCGAGGAAGCCGTAGTACCGGAGGACGTTGAAGACGCCCTCGACGCCCTTCCGAATGCTCTCTTCGTCCCAGCCGACGGCCCCACCGAGTTCGGGGTCGACGGTCGGGATGCCCTCGTCGGGGCCTGTCCGGGCGAGTTGACCGTCCGGCCCCTTCTGGTCCAAGACGTAGCCACAGCCGAAGGCCTTCGCCAGCTCGAGACACTGGTCGTGGAGGCGATGGCGTTTCCCACAGCGGACGCGAACCTCGTCTAGCATCTGGCTGGTCGACCCCTGATGGAGGTCGAGGATCAGATCGGCCCGGGTGGCGGCATCGAACGTCGCGGCTGCGATCCGCTCGCTCGAGGTGCCGTTTTCGTTGCCCGGGTAGGCGCGGTTCATCTTCGTATCGTCGATCGGGTTGCGGTGTTCGGCGACCTGAAACGCGTGGTAGTTGACGATCCCGACGATCAGGATCGTCCCCGAAAGCTCGGCGGGATCCAGTCGCGGCACGACGCGCTGGATGACGCCGACGCCGTTGAGTTCGTCGCCGTCGCTGGCCGCCTGCATGTAGAGTGTCTTCCCAGAGGAGGCACCGTTTACCACTGCAACGGGCAGTCCAACCGAACCCCCGTCTCTGGTCTCGCCGACCTCGAGACGGCCCGTGTCCATCTCGCCGGGCCTCGCGCTCGCCGTTCCGAGCGTCGTCGTCATATGTCCCAGACGATGAACCCGTTGGCCTTTATACTATCTGTTGTTCTCCACGATTCTATATAGGGGCACGGAGTGAACTGAGCGCCGAGTAACACGACGGGACACAGCGGAGACACGCCGATCCGCTATCTGTCCGAATCAGGCTCTAACTGCGTGTCGAAGACGCGAACAAAGTCGATCGTCTCCCCGGCCGTCTCGAACAGCAGATTACGTCTCCGTCGCCAACTCCTCGAGAACGGACTCGTCATCGGGCTTTGGCTCCTGCTTGCCGATCAGGCTCGGTCTGGGCCACAGGTATCGCCACATGAGACCCGCAGCGACGCCGCCGAACGTCGACGCGACCATGAACATGACGGCATCGAACGGTTGGATTCCGGCGATCCCTGACGTGAAGACGCGAGCGAGAGCGACCTGTGGGTTGAAAAACGCCGTCGAGGCCGTTCCGATGATCCCCATACCGACGGTAAAGCCCACCGCGAGGCCGATCCACTCGCTGTCCTGACGGATCAGCGAGATGATCGCCGATGCGAGCAACATCGTCCCGAGGAACTCGGCCAGCCAGGTGGATGCGGGGCGCTCGACGGCGGAGATCGCGAACACCTCCCACCCGATCGTGCTCACGAAGGTGAGTCCTGCCAAGCCGACGCCGACGAGCCCGCCGAGGAACTGGACCGGCACGTACTGCCGTGCGGTCTTCATGTCCGTATCCCCGGTCACGAGCAGTGCAACGGTGACCGCCGGGTTGAGGTGGGCCCCACTGATTGGCCCGAGCATCTGGACGAGGACGAACAGCCAGCCGGCCGTCGCCAGGCCGATGAACAAGACGCCGATACTCGGTGACGCCTCGAGCATCCCGTCGGCGAGCAGCCCCGATGAGACGATGACGAAGACGAGCGTCGCGGAGCCAAAAAACTCCGCGAGACGTTTCTGTGTGTTGGTGAACTGTTCGGTAGACATTACCTAGCGTATACGTGAGGGGAGTATAGCCTCATACCCTAACCGCCCGATTGCGATACTGTCCGGCGTTGCGGACTTGTCGGAGGCCTCCACAGTGATGTGTCTGCTGGCCTAATTTCAGCTATGTAGCACGGCCCGCAGCGCAAACCGGAGGTTGTCCGTCCGTTCGGTGACCCGGCGGTAGAAGTAGGATTTCCACCGCTCGCCGTAGGGAACGTACTGCCAGACCTCGTACTCGTCGGCCAGATCGTACTGGGCGTCTTCGCGGACGCCCATGAGCATCTGGATCTCGAAATCGGTACCGTACCGATCGTGGAGGGCCATCGCGTGCTCGAGCATCGCCGGATCGTGACTGCCGACCGCGATACCGCCGTCGTAGCGTTCGAACGCGTCCTCGAGCAGGGTTCGATACTCCTGATCGACCCGTGTGCTGTCCGTGTACGCGATGTCTGCCGGCGGATCGTAGGCACCCTTGACCAAGCGGACCTTTCCGGGAACGTCCGCGAGCCGCCGCACGTCTGCGCGCGTCCGGCGAAGGTTCGCTTGCACGCAGACCCCGACGCCACCGTCGTGCTCGCGAGCGACGGTCTCGAAGACCTCGAGCGTCGCGTCTGTCGTCGTGTGGTCTTCCATGTCGACCCAGACGAAAACGCCGTGTTCGGCTGCTGTGTCGACGATATCCGACAGCTCCGACCGGAAGACGTCCTCACCGAGATCCAGCCCTAGCTGTGAGGGTTTGACGGAGATGCAGGCCGCGAGTTCCGAGCCAGCGATGTCGGTGACGAGGTGGCGGTACTCTGCGGCGTCGGAAGCGACCGCGTCGCGGTCGTCGTAATGTTCGCCCAGTAGGTTGACGATCGCCTTCACGTTCTGCTCGTTCAGTCGACGGACGTGCTCGAGCGCCGTTGCAGGAGACTCTCCCGCGACGAACCGGTCGGCGATCGGCGGGATCATATCACGTACAGCGGTCGCCACGCGTAAGGCTGTTCCTCAGTTTCTCGCACAGGTAGTCATAGACGGTGAGCCGAGCGAACGGGACTACTCGTCCTTTTTGAGCCCCAGCAGACGCTCGCGCAGTGTCCGTTTGCGGGCCCGTTCGGCGAGCAACACCGAACATTCGACGTCATCGAGGACGTCGAGCACCAGCGAGCCGGTGACGAGCCGCGAGAGCAACCCTCGCTCGGTCGCGCCGATCACCAGCAGCGTCGCGTCCGTGGCCGCATCGGCGATCGCGGTCTCGACGTCGCGGTCGTCGATGAGCAGGTCGGCGTCAGCTAGGCCGTTCTCGGCGGCCCACTCCTCGAGGAACTGTTCGCCCTCCTCGCGGGACTCGTCCTCGTCGACGGCGTGTAACAGCGTCACACGGGAGCCGAACTCCGTGCGGAGCAAGCGGACGGTCTCTGCGCCGAGGACCGAATCGGGGCCGCCGGCGGTCGGCAGCAGAATATGGTCGGGATCGAACCCACGATCTTTGAGCACCAGGAAGTCACAGGGGAGATCGTGAGTCAGTTCGTCGAGACGCGACTCGGCACGGCCATGCGAGGTTGGCCCCCAGCCCATGACGACCTGATCAGCCTCGAAGGTGCGCGCGGCGTCGAAGATCTCCTCGAACGAGCGGTGTGAGAGCACTGTGTGGGTCTCGACGGCAGCGCCGAACGTTTCGGCGTCCTCTCGCGCCTGCTCGAGGAGCTTCCGAGACTCGGCATCGATTCGCTCGGTTTGTTGGGCACCTCGCTCGAGCGGTGTCTGGTCGGGCACCTGTACGATGTGGACCGCGTGAACCGTTCCCTCTCGTTGTTTGGCGATGGCACCGGCGAGCGTGATGAGCTCGCTCTCGGTACGCGGGTTCGCAAGCGGCACCATCACGCGGAAATCACCGCCATCCGTGCCCGTGGCGGCTCTGGCGGCCTCGGGTCGAACCGAGTCGGCCGCGGCCACCGCAGCGTCGGGCATTTCCTCGGAGCGCTCGAGGACCCAGTTGACGAACACGCCGGCGCTTTCGACGCGCTGGCGGGCATAGAGCAGGTACCAGACACCAGCGAAGACGACGAGCGCTGCCGATAGCAGGATGACGAACGGCTCGATGTACGCGATCAGCGCGAACGACGAAATCGCTCCGATGATCGGGACGAGCGGATACAGCGGCACCTCGAAGTCGGGATCGTACTCGGCGGGTTCGGCCTCGCGCATGACGATGAGCGCGATGTTCAACAGCCCGTAGACGATCAGGTGCAACACCGAGCCAGCCGTCGACAGCAACTGGAGGTTGCCAAACAACAGGAAGGCGATGATGAGTCCGCCCGTGATCAGAATCGATTTAAACGGCGTGCCAAAGCGTTCGTGGATGTCGTTGACCGACGGCGAGAGGATCTTCTCACGACCCATCGCGAAGTTGATCCGCGATGACGAGAGGATCGACGCGTTCGCACTCGAGGCCGTCGCCAGCAGGCCCCCGAGCAACAACAGCCCCCAGCCGAGCCAGCCCAGCCCGATGCCGAAGACGCTGTACTGACTGAACAGCAACTCGGCGGCGTCGACAACGGCAGTTTCGTTGTTCGCCACCAGTTCGTTCGGCACTGCTGCCAGCAAGACGACGAGGAACAGCGCGTAGACGACCGTGACGATGAGGACCGAGCCGATGACCGCAAGCGGGAGGTTCCGGCCGGGATCTTTGATCTCCTCGGCGACGGACGTGATCTGGACGAAGCCGAGATAGGAGACGAAGACGATGGCCGTCACCGGAAGCACCTCACCCGGCGTTCCCTCGGGCGCGATCGGTCGCAGCGACTCGAGGTCGGCGTTGAACAGGCCAACAACGGTAAACAGGGAGAGAATACCGAGCAGCGTTAACACGATCGCGATCTGGAGTCCGCCGGTCTCCTTGGCACCGACGTAGTTGATGCCGATAAACAGCGCCGCGCCGACGAGGCCGATCATCTGCGCCGCTGAGATCGTGACTGGGCCGAGCGCGAGTGCCGACGCGCCGACGAAATCGTTGACGTACTCGCCGAACCCGTACATGTAGAACGCGGAGGCAAACGCCAGCCCGAGCCAGTTGGCCCAGCCGCTGATCGAGCCGAACAGGGGACCGAGTGCGCGATTGACGTAGAAGTACGCGCCGCCCGACTTTGGCATCGCTGTCCCCAACTCAGAGGCCGACAAGGCCGTAAACAGCGCGGTCACGCCGCCAATCACGAAGGTCGCGGCAGCGAGCGGCCCCGCTCGCGCCACGGCCGTCCCCGGGAGCACGAAGATCCCCGCGCCGATCATCGTCCCGATCCCGATCGTGATCGCCGAGAGGAGTCCCAGGTCCTTTGCGAGCTCCTCGTCGGCGCTCATGTGGCATCACCCCGTCGACATATCCACTCGGTTGGCGACCGTAGCAGACGGGTCGCGTTCGCGTCCGATCGGGGTGGTGGTCCACGTATCCGATGTCGAGCGTTCATTGAGTCGGGATTGTAGCGGAACCGATGATAAACCCCGTGATTATATTGTTGAATCCCCATAATTATGGATGTATATTGGCGTTCCGTGAAAAACATAAAATAAATGATTGGTTACTCGAGTGAGATCGGAACACTGTATGATGGGGGGTTCGAGACCATGAGACATGGAGCATCGGCTCGACGAGATCGATCGGCGGATCATTAACGCGCTGATGGACGATGCACGGAACGTCTCGGCACCAACGATCGCCGAGGAAACGAACGTGTCGCCGGGAACGATTCGGAACCGGATTGCACGACTGGAAGACTACGGTGTGCTGACTGGCTACCACGCGACCGTCGACTTCGAGCGAGCGGACGGTCGCCTGACGAACCTGTTTATGTGTAACGCGCCGGTTTCCGAGCGGGAACTGATCGCCCGCCGGACACAGAGCATTTCTGGGGTGATCAACGTCCGCGAACTGATGACTGGCCGCCGGAACCTCCACGTGCTGGCCGTCGGCGAGGACACGGCTGATCTCCGCCGGATCTCCCGGGCCCTGTCGGATCTTGGCGTCGAGATCGAAGACGAAGTCCTCGTCCAAAACGAAATCTGGCAGCCATACGCCCCGTACGGCTCCGACGAGAACGCCCAGTGTGAGTCGATTACCGATTTCGTCAGTCTCTCGGGTGATGCGGAAGTCGCCGAGGTAACCGTCGATCCCGGCGCACCGATCGCCGGGACGACCCTCCAACGCGCTGTCGGGCGGGAGGTCCTCGACGACGATGCGCTCGTGATCGCGATCGAACGCGACGACGTCGTTCTGACGCCACACGGTGACACCGAAATCCGGGCCGACGACATCGTCACCGTCTTCTCGCGCGACGGCATCGACGATGCGATGCTCGAGGCGTTTCGCGACGCCGAGCGCGTATAGGCCGCCGCCTCGAGTTGGACGACGGTCGATGTTCCGTCTGCGCTCGTTTCTCGCTGGTCACCACTCATACGGGCTCCTGTCGGTCGGTTCCGGCACACTCGCGACACGGCATACAGGTGCGCCGGCACCTGTACTCAATAACTGTATACAATCCATATGGATTCTGTGGACAAGGTATTTATCATTGTTCCACCTTCCCACACCTATGACGGCAGGACCACCGATCGACGAACTCCACTTCGCGGACGCCCCGTCCGTCGCCTCCGTTCCGGGTCCACAGACGCAGGCGTTGCTCGAGAAACAGCGGGAGATCGACAGTAGCGCGGTCGCCTATCCGGAAGACATCCCGATCGCCTTCGAGGACGGCAAGGGGGCGACGGTTCGGGACGCCGACGGCAACACCTATATCGACCTCTTCGCGGGGATCGGCGTGTTGAACGTCGGCCATGCGAATCCCTACGTCCTCGAGGCCGTCCACGAGCAGGCCGACAAGTTCGTCCACACGGTCGATTTCCCGACCGAGGCCCGGCTCGAGCTGATCGAGAAGTTAGACGAGATCGCCCCCGACGGCCTCCAGGGACAGAACAAGGTCGTTTTCGGGGGCCCGACCGGTAGCGACGCGATCGAGGCCTCGATCAAACTCGCCAAGTACAACACCGGCGGCGACGGCCTCATCGCCTTTCGCGGGGCCTACCACGGCGCGACGACCGGCGCGATGAGCGTCACGTCGAACAAGAAGTTCAAGGGCCACTACACGCCGCTGCTCTCCGATGTCGTCCACGCGCCGTATCCGGATCCGTTCCGGCAGGACAAGACGCCCGAGGAAGCCGTCGACCACGCGCTCGAGGAGGTCCAGGCGATCGTCGAGGACCCCTACGGCGGGCTGGCGAACCCGGCGGGGATCATCGTCGAGCCGATCCAGGGTGAGGGCGGGATCGTGACCCCACCAGAAGGATTCTTACAGGGGCTGCGCGACATCGCCGACGACAACGACGTGGTGCTCGTCTTCGACGAGATTCAGAGCGGTCTCGGCCGCACCGGCCAGTGGTGGGCCAGCGACTGGGAGGGCGTCGCTCCCGACGCGATGACCTCCGCGAAAGCCCTCGGTGGTGTGGGCTTCCCGCTCTCGGCGACGATGTATCACGAAGACCTCGACACGTGGGGCTCGGGCGACCATGCGGGCACCTACCGCGGTCACGTCGTCGGGATGCGTGCCGGTATCCGCGCGATCGAGTACATCCAGGCGCACGACCTGCTCGCCCACGCTCGCGACCTCGGCGAGTACGTCCGGGGGCGGCTCCGCGAGGCAGCTGCAGAGACCGACCGACTCGCCGACGTTCGCGGCAAAGGACTGTTCATCGGTGCCGAGTTCGTCGATACTGACGGCCACCCCGACGGCGACCTCGTCGACGCCATCCAGCAGTACTGCTTCGAGCGTGGCGTCCTCGTCTGGACGGCCGGCCGCCACGGCAACGTGCTCCGACTGTTGCCGCCGCTGGTGCTCACCCACGAGTTGGCCGAGACGGCACTCGACGTCGTCATCGCGGCGATCGAAGACCTGACCGCCGAAGCGACACAGGCCGCCTGATACGGTTTCCTGTCACTGGGTTTCGGTGCACCCGCGACCGTCCTTCGGGTGCACCGGTACTGACTGATAGCAGACCGTCTGAAGCTCATACGCTGTGTTCGACACCGACGCGATCGCAGTCATCGGCTGATCGCTGGCTGGGCTGCCGCAGAGAATACGTGCCGTTCGCCCGTGTTGACCAGCGCTCGAGTTGATCGGCAGCCCCGTCGGTAACGGGCCGTCGCTTTGCTCATGTCGGTCACCATTAAGTAGTTCTTCACCCAACCTCCTGGGAACGAATGGCACACAAGGAACGAAACAGACTGCGCGAACTCCGGCGAGAGTTCCACCGCCATCCCGAACCGGGCTGGCGTGAGTTCCAGACGACCGCCAGGGTCGTCGATGAACTCGAGCGAATCGGCGTCGACGAGATTGCCGTCGGCCGCGAGGCGCTGGCGACCGACCAGCGCATGGCCGTCCCCACCGAGTCGGATCTCGAGCCGTGGCGCGAGCGCGCCCGCGAGGCAGGAGTTCGCTCGGATGTCTTAGAGCGTACTGCCGACGGCCATACGGGCGTGATTGCGACCGTCGAACAGGGTGAGGGGCCCTGTATCGGGTTGCGCGTCGATCTCGACGCGATCTCGATGCGCGAATCCGACGAGCGCGACCACCGACCGGCCGCGGAGGGCTTTCGGTCCGAACACGACGGCTACATGCACGCCTGTGGCCACGATGCGCATCTCGCGATGGCACTGGGGACGCTCGAGGCAGTCAAAAAAAGCGACTTCGATGGCACGCTGAAGGCGTTTTTCCAGCCCGCAGAGGAGATCTCCGGCGGCGGGAAGGCGATGGCCGAAAGCGGCTATCTCGACGATGTCGACTATCTGCTCGCGTTGCATATCGGCCTCGATCACCCGACCGGCGAGATCGTCGCAGGCATCGAAAAGCCGCTGGCGATGGCCCACTTGACTGCGACGTTCGAGGGGGCAAGCGCCCATGCGGGCAAAGCGCCCAACGAGGGGGCAAACGCCATGCAAGCAGCCGCGACAGCGATCCAGAATGCCTACGGCATCCCCCGCCATGCCGACGGGATGACCCGGGTCAACGTCGGCCGTATCGAGGGCGGCACCGCGAGCAACGTCATCGCCGAGGAGGTCACGATCGAGGCCGAGGTCCGCGGCGAGACGACTGCATTGATGGAGTATACGCGTACGGAACTCGAGCGGGTCCTCTATGCCGCCGCCGAAATGCACGACTGTGACGTCACGCCGCGGGTGATCAGCGAGTCGCCACGCGTCGACAGCCACCCCGCGTTGCGAGATCTCGTCGGCAACGTCGCGTGGGAAGTCGACGGCGTCGAGCGCGTGATTCCGACCGAGGAGTTCGGCGTCAGCGAAGACGTGACCTACCTCATGCAGCACGTCCAGGACAGCGGCGGCCTCGCATCATACGTCCTTATCGGGACCGACCACCCGACGAGCCATCACACGCCGACGTTCGATATCGACGAGGAGAGCCTCGAGATCGGGGTCGCGCTGCTGTCCGAGACGGCCCTCGAACTCTCGAGACGACGGCCGTAGCGCGGCCGAGCGTACTGGTCTGTGTTCGCAACGCAGTCGGTGGATGGGAAACGTTAATCCGCGCGCCCTCTGTGTATCCCGTATGAGCCAGGACGACGTGCCGGAGTCGTTACAGGCGGCAGCGGATTCGGACCGCCCGCGCGGAATTTTGACCCCCTCCGACCGCGATTTCCTGCTCGGCCGGAAGACCGACTACACCGACCACTCGAAGAAACAGAAGCGAAACCGGATCCGTCGCCGGGTTCGCAACGCGATCCTCGACTTCAGCATCCTCTTCGAGTACATGGAAGAACGCGACCGAGAGACGGTCTTCGACCCCGACGACGAGGACCGCGACGCCTATACCCAGGGGATCACCGATATGCTCGCCTTTCTCCATCTCGGGACAATGGGCTATCACACCCCGTTCAAAGACATGCTCTCTGAGGGCGTCGGCAAGGCCGAACAACAACTCGCCGGCTCGAACTACCGGATGGTCAACGTCGAGTTCAACGTTGAACCGGTCGGCCAGATCGACGTCGACGAGGTCGTCGACAAACTCGAGCACGAGGAGTTCGCCCAGCTCTCCGATGAGGAACTGCGTGCGTTCGTGCGCCTGCTGACGATGTCCGACGCCTTCTCGCCGGCGGACACCCGCGAGGAGATCAAAGACAGCGTCGACGAGTTCGCCGAACGAGTGGCCGAAAGCGCCGCGGCTCGCGAGCGATCGCTCGAGGAACTGACGAACTGACACGCCCGCTGTCGCCGAAACTCTGGGTCGTGTGCTCGAGTCCGGCCCGACCCAACTCGACGCCACAGATTCTTCTCCTGCGATCGGCTCGACACACTGTCGGTATCGCCGTCGCGGTGGCTGCTGTCCGAGTCTCGCGACACTGCCACCCGCACAACAGTCGACTGGCGAGACGACCTGCCGGAACGAACTCGTCTCGATGCGCGGAGTCCGGCGGCACGCGGTGAATCGGCTGCTGTGTTTCGACAGCGGCGGTCGACCGGGCATATGCAGCCACTGTGTTCTTGTCTCTTCGAGTAGCAACAGAGTAAACGCAATCTGTAGATAAAATCGCAGTCTGAGAAACACTTATTGTGTACGCTGTTGATGGCCACGGTATGGCGTCACACAGCATGGCGGGCGGGCGGCTGACTCGCATCCAACCATCACGCTGTCGTCCGAGTTCGGAGGTGAGACGAGATGAGTGGCGCTGAGAAGGGGATGGTTGATGAGTTCCGCGAGGAGATCGATACGACGGTCTTCCTGTTCGGCGCGTTGTTGACCGTCGGGGTGATCGCGGCGTTCTTCATTAGCCCGAGCACTGTCGAGAGCGGGATTTCGACGCTGAACGATCAGCTGCTCGGCGCGTTCAACTGGGCACTGCTGTTGATCGTGTTCCTGATCGTCGTCTTCCTGTTGTTCCTGATCATTGGTCCGTGGGGGTCGATCAGACTGGGTGACGAGTCGCCGGAATACAGCTTCCTGTCGTTTTTCGCGATGCTGTATTCCGCAGGGTTCGCGGCGGGTGTCGTCTTCTGGGGCCCGACCGAGGCGCTGTTCTACTACGACAGTCCCTCACCGCTGTTCGGCGGCGTGGAAGGTGGATCGGCCGAAGCGATGACCATCGCCATCCAGCAGACGCTGTTCCACTGGGCGCTGCCCCAACTCGCAGTGTTCACCATCATGGGAATCGCGATCGGCTACTTCGCGTACAATTACGATAACGTCCCGCTACGGGTATCATCGGCGCTGACACCGATCATCGGCGCTGAGAATCTCGACGGGCCGTTCGCGAAAGTCGTCGACATCCTCGCCGTCTTCGCGACGATCGGCGGCGTGGCCACGTCGCTTGGCTTCATCGGGAGTCAGTTCGTCACCGGGCTCGAGTACCAATGGGGAATCAGCATGGGGAACATCGGGATCCTTCTCGTGGTGACATTTATGACTTTACTGTTTACCACCTCGATGGTGCTCGGAGTCAACAAGGGGATTCGCCGGCTCTCGAACTTCAACATGGTGCTGTTCGTCCTCCTCATGTTTGCGACGTTCATCGTCGGCCCGACGCTGTTCTTGATCCTGCTCGGCACGCAGGCCTTCGGCGGGATGATCTCCGATTTCGTCTCGATGAGCCTCTTTACCGGTGCCGGTCCAATGGGTGCGGGGAATCCGGAGGCGACGAGTTGGATGAACGCCTGGACCGTCTTCTACTGGGCGTGGGCGCTCTCGTGGTCGCCCTTCGCGGGCCTGTTCATCGCTCGTATCTCCAAGGGACGGACCGTCCGGGAAGTCGCGTTTACCGGAATCGTCGCCACCTCGGCAGCCACCATTCCGTGGTTCACGTTCGTCGGCGGCACCTCCGTCTGGGCCCACCACAACGGGATCGCCGACTTCAGCGCGGTGATCGCCGGCGAACAGGGCGCGGAGGTCTCCGGGTTCATCCTGTTCGAGACGTTCCCCATGGGATCGATCTTCATGCTGGCCTTCATGATCCTCGTGACGACGTTCTTCGTCACGTCGGCGGACTCCTCGACGCTTGCCGTCTCGATGATGACGACCGGCGGCAAGGCCCGCCCGTCGACGATCAACCGGATCTTCTGGGGCGTCGTCCTCGGGATGACCGCCGCAATCTTGATGATCCTCGGCGGCACCGGCAGCGCGAACACGCTCCAGCAGGCGGCGATCATTACCGGGACGCCCTTCGCGTTCGTCTGCTTCCTCTCGATGCTCGCGTTGATCAAGGACTTCGGTTCAGAGTACGGCCGCGTGCTGCTGCAAGACGAAACCGTGCTCGTCGGCTCGAGCCGGCCGGCCGAATCGGAGTCACCGTCCGGTCCCGGCGGCCCCGTCGAGTCGGACGACGATTGAGCCGGCCGTCTCCCGCTATCACACGGGCTGACGATTCGTGTCGGCTGTCATGCTGCTCTCCTTTTTGACGTGGTTGGGGAGTCGACCGTGATGCTCCGCTCCCTTCGCTAACCCATAACAAGTTTTAATGTATGTGGTACACATAAATTGTGTATGGATAGGGACACGGCGGAACCCGACGCGGACGCGCTTCCGGGTCCGAACGCCAAGCAGTGGGTGAACTTCCATCAGGAGTACTCCGCGCCCAGCGAGTATTCTCACGAGTTCGTCTGGGACATAACCCAGGCGGCCGACGGCCCGTTCGTCACCGACGTCGACGGGAACGTCCTGCTCGATTTCACCTGCCACATCGGTGCGGCCCCACTCGGCTACAACAACGAGAAGGTCCTCACAAAGGTCCGTGAGTTCGACCTCGTCGAGCCGCTGAAGATCGCCGGGCAGGACATGTACTTCGGCTCCGGCCCCTCCCCCAAGGAATCGACGGTGCCGGGCTCGAGCCACCTCATGGAGAAACTTACCGATGTCTCGAGTCAGTACGGGATGGACACCGTCTTCCTCTCGAACTCCGGCGCGGAGGCCATGGAGAACGCGATGAAGATCACGAACGACTACCGCGCGCCCGCGAAGTACGGCATCGCCTTTTCGGGCAGTTTCCACGGCCGCACCCTCGGCACGTTGTCGATCACCAAGTCCAAATCGGTCTACACCCGCAACTATCCCCAGATCGACGGGATCGAGACGGTGCCGTTCTGTGCTGATCGTGGCTGTGATGCCGACAGCTGTGACTGTGGCTTCTTCGCAGGCGGCGGTTCGCAACTCCGGGGCATGCTCGCACCCGAAGGCGGCCACGTCGACCCCGACGAGATCGCGTTCCTCGCGCTCGAGCCGATTCAGGGCGTCGGCGGCTACCGCTTCCCCAGCGAGGCGTTCATGCAGGAGATTGCGGCCGTCACCGACGAATACGACATCCCACTGGTTGTCGACGAAATCCAGGCCGGGATCGGCCGTACCGGCGAGATCTGGGCTTCCGATCACTACCCGATCGAGCCGGACGTCATCGCCAGCGCGAAGGCCTTGCGCGTCGGCGCGACCATCGCCCGTTCCGACGTGTTCCCCGACGAGAAGAACCGCTTGGGGTCGACGTTCGGCGGCGGCGACCTGCTCGGCTCGATGATGGGGGCCTTTACCCTCGAGGCCATCGACGAGTACGACCTCCTCGACAACGCGACTCGGCGCGGCAAGCAAGCAAAAGAACGCATTCGCGACGACGCACCCGACTCCGTCGTGGACGTCCGCGGTAAGGGGCTGATGCTCGCCGTCGAGTTCGATACAGCAGACCGTCGGGACGCCGTGGTCGAAGCTGCCCTCGAACGCGGGCTGTTGACGCTCGGCTGTGGGGAGAAAACGATTCGGCTGCTCCCACCGCTTGACGCGACCGAGCGCGAGATCGAGTTGGGAACGGGGATCTTTCTCGAGGCGATCGCGGCCGTCAGCCCGAGCGCGACGGTCGCGTAAGGCTCTCGCTCGACGATCGATTTTCGTTTCTACACGCGGTTCGGTGGCGGTCGGTGACGTTCGCTCGCCGGTGCGATACACAGATATTGATTCACTGCACCGCGCTACTTCGTTGCCTCGAGTGAGGTGGACGCGACATGCAATAAACGCTCCAGCGGCGAGAGCAGCAGTCGCTTACCCCAGCAGTAGCAGAAGTTGCAGTACTCCCGCGAGGAGGATGAGAATCGCAGCCACCACAGAGAGCCAGATGGACACAGGACCGAGCTCGACGCGATCGACGTTCCCAGTCAGGACGTGGTAGCCGTTTCCGATCAGAACCCCGACACCGCCAACGATCATCAGTACCGAACTAATGGACAACCTGACACCGTCGGGATTTCCCGACAAAAAATTCGAGACGGCGATCATCACGAGGCCGCCACCGACGACCATCTGCGAGACGTGATAGAGGAGGGATCGATTCACACACTGATTTGTTGGATGGGTATTTAAATTATTTTGGTGACATCTCCGCTGCGGTAATCGATCATCGATCGCCGGACACGGCCAGCAATCACTCGAGCGACCGCTCGACGACCGACACGCCCTCGAGTCCCGCTAGTGCCTCGAGCACGCCGTTGAGATGCTCCAGGCCACTTCCCTCGAGTCCGATCGTGACCGGCGTCCGGTTGGGGTGGTCGTCACCCGTTCGACGCGCGCGCTCGAGAATATCCAGTTCGGCTCCCTCGGCTTCGACCACCTCGACCACGTCGCCAACCGTGGTCGGCCACCCCTCGAGTGCGAGTCGGGCCTCGGTATAGCGCTCGAGTTCGCACAATCCCGTCCGCGTGAGTTCGGCGTGCTCGGTGAGATTTACGTTTCCGCCCGAGATCACGACGCCGACGTGCGCACCTTCCAGCGCTAACTCGTCCGAGAGCGCGGCAGCCAGCGGGGCAGCCCCGGCGCTTTCGGCGACGGTCTTCGCGCGTTCAGCCAACAGGGTCACCGCGGCGGCGATCTCTCGGTCGCTCACGCTCACTACGTCGTCGACGACCTCGCGAGCGATTTCGAAGGTCGTCTCGAGCATGCGCGTATCCGCGATCCCCTCCGCGACGGTATCGACGCTCTGGAGCTCGCGGATCTCGCCGCACTCGAGCGACGGCTTCGCGTGGGTGGCTCCCGCTGGCTGGACCCCGATCACCCGAACGTCGTGCTCGGCAGCCTTCAGGACCGTTCCGATGCCCGAGATGAGCCCGCCGCCGCCGATAGCGACCAGCACGGTATCGAGGTCGGGGTATTGCTCGAGCAACTCGAGGCCGATCGTTCCCTGGCCGGCGACGATGGCCGCGTCATCGAAGGGGTGGACGAACGTCTCGCCAGTCTCTGCAGCGCGCTCGAGCGCGAATTCGTAGGAGCGTTCGTAGATGTCTCCCTCCACAACCACCGCAGCCCCATAGCTGCGGGTGGCCTCGATCTTCGCTGCGGGAGTGACCTCGGGGACGACGATCGTCGTCTCGATATCGAGCAGGTCGCCGGCCAGCGCAACACCTTGGGCGTGATTGCCCGCGCTCGAGGCGATAACCCCTGCCTCGCGCTCTGCGTCCGAAAGCTGGGCCATCTTGTTGTACGCTCCGCGGATCTTGAAGGATCCTGTCCGCTGGACGTTCTCGAGTTTGAGCCCGACCGAGGCCGCATTGCTCAACTCGGCAAACGTCCGCGAAGTATCGAGTGGCGTCCGGTGGACCACGTCCGCGATGCGCTCTCGAGCGGCTTCGACGTCTGCGAGGGTAACGCGGGGGTCGCTGCCCTCGGTCATTCGTTGTCCTCTCGTGGAACTGGATGCCGACGCTCGAGTTCGCGGATCGTCTCGACGAGCACGTCGACACCGTGTGTGAGGCTGCGCTCGTCGACGTCGAAGGTGGGCGTGTGATGACTCGTCGGGTGGTCGGTGCCAACGATCAGATATGAGGCGAGGCCGCCATCGTCTTGGACGCGCTCCATCAGGAAGGTCGCGTCCTCGCTCGCACCGAAGTCGGCAGCCGGTAGCACGCGTTCGATTCCTGCGACGCCGCCGGCGACGTCGCTGACGATCTGCTGCAGCTCGGGATCGCTATCGGCGCGGGGCGACTCGCTGACCACGTCGACCTCGGCTCGGCAGCCGTGTAGCTCCGCCGCCGATCGGATCGTGCGCTCGAGCCGCCGTTTCGTGTATGCCATCAGTTCAGTCGTCTCGCCACGGGCTTCGGCTTCCATGTGGGCGCGCTCGGCGATGACGTTGCTCGCGGTGCCGGCCTCAGCCTTCCCGATGTTCACGCGGGTCATGCCGTCGCTGTGCCGGGGGATGCCGTAGGCGTTCTCGATCGCCGTTCCCATGGCGTGCATGGCGTTTGCCCCCTTGTTGGGTGCTTTGCCCGCGTGGGCGGACGTTCCTTCGATCGTCGCGTCGACGTGGCACATCGCCAGCGGCTTTTCGATGCCTGCGACGACCTCGCCGGTCGGGTGGTCGAGGCCGACGTGGACCGCGAGCAGGTAGTCCAGTCCGTCGGCGTACTCGCTTTTTGCCATCGGACAGCCCCCGCCGCCGGTCTCCTCGGCTGGTTGGAAGAAGACGACCAAGCGTCCCGAAAAGTCGCTCTCGGCGATCGCCTCGAGCGCGGCCAGCCCCCAGGTCATGTGGGCGTCGTGGCCGCAGGCGTGCATCGTGCCGTCGATCTCCGAGCGAAAGCCCTCGGCAGCGGGGACGTGTTCTCCGTCGGTCGATTCCTCGATGAATAGGCCGTCGATGTCGACGCGCAGGCCGATCGCCGGTCCCTCACCGCGCTCTACGACGGCGACCGCGCCAGTGGTGCCGCCGGACAGCTGCTCGAGCAGATCCTCGTCGACACCTCGCTCGCGGGCGCGTTCGCGCCACGGCTCGAGGTCGGCGTCGGGAACAGCCATCCGGTCGGCGGGGTCGTAGGCCGCCGAGCCGACAGCGAGTTCGTCGACGCCGATCGAACGGATCTCGTCGACGAGCCGGGCAGTGGTGGTAAACTCGCGCCATGCGGGTTCGGGGTGGCGGTGGAGACGCCGTCGAACGGAAACGAGGCGATTGCGCACTGGCTCGCTCATGTGGGCTGATGACGTGCCCCACTATCTTAACTATACACAGTTGTCGTTTACGATGGGTACACAAAAAGGATAAGTCGGCTGCTGACAATCGTCGGACAACGCGTCGCGATGACGTGACCACGATCCACATGCACACGAATCCAGACATCGTTGTTCTGCGAGAGGGGACGGAAGGACTGTCGATGGAATCGTACGCCGATACGCTGCGCGAGCGGCTTCCCGACCACACCGTCGCGCTTGCACGGACGCCCAAAACGGAACGCGAACTCGTCCCACAGGCCCGGGTCGTGACTGGCATCACGATTGAGACGAACCTCCTCGAGCGTGCCGACCGGCTCGAACTCTTTGCGTGTACCTTCGCCGGCACGGACCACGTGCCGGTGGATGCACTGGCCGACCACGGCGTCGCCGTCACGAACGCCGGCGGTATCCACGCGCCCGGCATCGCCGAGCAGGCGATTGGCAACATGCTCGTGTTCGCACGCCGGCTCCACGAGGGGTGGCGGCGCAAGCGAAACGGCGAGTGGCGACACTTCCAATCGTTCGAGTTTACTGACAGTACTGTCACGATCGTCGGCCTCGGCTCGATCGGGCAGGAAATCACCAAGCGTCTCGAGGGGTTCGAGGTCGAGACGATCGGCATTCGGTATACGCCGTCCAAGGGTGGCCCGACCGACGAGGTGCTCGGCTTCGACGAGGCCGACATCCACGAGGCGTTTTCACGCAGCGACTACGTCGTCCTCGCCTGTCCACTGAACGGCCTGACCCGCGGGCTCGTCGGCGAAGAAGAACTAGCGACGCTGCCCCCGAATGCTGTCGTCATTAACGCGGCCCGCGGCGGGATCGTCGACACCGACGCGCTCGTCTCGGCGCTCCAGGTCGAGAGCATTCGCGGGGCTGCCCTCGACGTGACCGACCCCGAACCGCTGCCGGCTGACCACCCACTGTGGGACCTCGAGAACTGTCTGATCACCCCACACACCGGCGGTCACACGCCAAAGCACTGGGATCGGCTGGCCGACATCGTCGCCGAAAACGTCGAGGCGCTCGAGACCGGCGGTGACCTCGAGAACGCGGTGGTCCGGCCCGACTCGACCTGAGACCGGTGCAACCGATCACTCCTCGTCAGGCGTCTCGGATCGGTCCGACTGGGTGGCCAGTTGTGGATGGGTCGACTCACCGAACCCGCCGCTCAGGACCCGCGCGAGCACTTCGTCGACGCGCTCGTCCGTTTCAGTAATGCGGTCGTCCTCGGCTTCGACGACGAATCCGGAGGAGATGTTCGGTGCCGTCGGAATGAAAAGCACCGTTCGGCCGTCGCTGGTCGTGTGTCCGGTCTTGAACGCTGGTAGCTCCTTCCCATCCCAACTCTTGACTCTGACGGGTTCCTGAAGGGCCTGTTCCTCGCCGATCGTGGTTTCGGCGGCGATCTTCGACGCGTTGTAGACGACCCGGAGCCCCGGGAGGCGGTTCGCGACGCTGTCGACGCTGCGGGCGAAGAGATCACCGACCGTCGTCCGGGTCAGGGTGCCGATTACGATCGTCACCAGCACGAAGACGGTCAGCGAGATCGCAAGCCGAAGGACGTGGGCGATAGCCAACCGAGTTGGCTCGTTGTCGATGACGCCCTGCAAGGCCTGTGCATCGACCACGGCCGTCGGCGTGATCCCCGCCACGATCGCGTAGGCCCGATACACGACGTACAGCGTAACGAATATCGGCCCAATGAGAATCAGCCCGCTCGCGAATACTCGCTTCCACGACGCCATTATCGGATCATATCCCCGATGGGACATGAGCCCTTTCCTTTCCAACAGGTCGTGACAGGGACCTGCGCGGGCGAGTGTCGCGGTCGGCTACGGCCAGAGTCCGCGGGTCTCCTTTGCCTCGGCCACCCGGGACAGCGCCACCACGTACGCGGCATCGCGCCACGTCAGCCCGCCGTCCTCGACCTCCGCACGGACGTCGGTCCAGGCATCGAGCATGTGTTCTTCGAGTTCCCTGTTGACGCGCTCGAGCGTCCACTGGCGGCGGTTGATGTCCTGAAGCCACTCGAAGTAGCTCACCGTCACGCCGCCCGCGTTCGCGAGGATATCCGGCACGACTGGGATGTCGCGCTCCTCTAAGATGGCGTCGGCAGCGAACGTCGTTGGGCCGTTCGCGCCCTCGACGACGATGTCGGCCGCGATAGCGTCGGCGTTGTCGGCGGTGATGACGTTGCCGACGGCCGCCGGGATCAACACGTCGACGTCGAGCTCGAGCAGGTCCGCGTTCGAGAGCCGGCGCGCGCTGTCGCCGTCGGCGAGCTCGGTCGCGTAGCTCGTGACGGCTTCCGGCTCCTCGTCGTGGGACGGGATCGCGTCGACATCGATTCCGCCGGGGTCGTAAATCGCGCCGTTGACGTCGCTGACAGCGACGACGGTCGCGCCCCAGTCCTCGAGCAGGCGGGCTGCGTTGGCCCCGACGCTGCCGAAGCCCTGGACGGCGACGGTGGTGTTCGAGAGGTCACGATCGTAGTGGTCGACGGCTTCACGGGCGATGATCGCGGTCGACCGACCGGGGGCTTCCTCGCGACCGTAGGAGCCGCCGATGACCGGTGGCTTGCCGGTGACGACGCCGGGGATGGTCTCGCCCTGTTGCATCGAGTAGGCGTCCATAAACCAGGCCATCGTCTGGGCGTCGGTGCCCATATCCGGTGCAGGAACGTCTTTGGTCGGCCCGACCATATTGCGCAGTTCCTCGGCGAACCGGCGGGTGAGCCGTTCGGTCTCGTCGTCGCTCAACGACTTGGGATCGACAGCGATACCGCCTTTCCCGCCGCCGAAGGGCAGGTCCAACACGGCACACTTCCAGGTCATCCACATCGAGAGGCCGATACACTCCTCGGCGGTCACCTCCGGATGGTACCGAAGCCCGCCCTTGTAGGGCCCGCGAACGTCGTCGTGTTGGGCCCGATAGCCGGTAAACACCTCGACGGAGCCGTCGTCGCGCTCTAAGGGTACCGACACCTGCTGGACGCGCGTCGGGTGTTTCAGGCGCTCGACGACGCCGGGATCAACATCGACGT
This sequence comes from Natrinema hispanicum, assembly GCF_004217335.1. Lineage (GTDB taxonomy): Archaea > Halobacteriota > Halobacteria > Halobacteriales > Natrialbaceae > Natrinema > Natrinema hispanicum. The sequence continues at coordinate 79,786 of NZ_SHMP01000003.1, read as the reverse complement.
GCGTCGCCGCACGCTCGAGCTGTCGGCGAGCGGTGATCAGCGCCGAATCGAGCTCGTCGTCCGATGCCATCTCGTCCGTAGATGGGGTCGTGCTCATGGGCGTGATAACTGACGGCGTTAGGTCGTAAACAACTGTCGCGGAAATTCGGCGAGCGTTTCGGCACCGTCGCTCGTCACGTGGAACGTCTCGCTGATCTCGACGCCGACCTCGTCGGTCCAGATGCCCGGAATCATGTGAAACGTCATGTTCTCCTCGAGCACCGTGTCGTCGCCCGGACGCAGACTCGCAGTGTGTTCGCCCCAGTCCGGCGGGTAGCCAAGCCCCATCGAGTAGCCGATGCGATCCTCCTTCTCGAGGCCGTACTGGGCGATCGTCTCGCGCCACGCCTTCTCGACGGCCTCACAGGTAACGCCGGGTTCGGCGGCGTCGAGCGCTGCCTCGAGTCCCTCGACGACGATCTCGGCGGTCTCCTCGAGTTCGTCAGGTGGGTCGCCGACGAACGTCGTGCGAGCCAGCGGCGAGTGATACCGGTGACGACAGCCCGAGAGTTCGATGATGACGGGATCGCCGTCCTCGAAGGGCCGGTCGGTCCACGTCAGATGTGGTGTGCCGGTGTGCTCGCCGGATGGCATCAGCGGGACGATCGACGGGTAGTCGCCGCCGTACGCTTCGGTCCCCGTAATGAGGGCATCGTAGATCGCGGCCGCGGCCTCGTACTCCGGGACGCCCTCCTCGATGGCGTCGAGCCCTGCCTGCATCGCGTGCTCGGAGATACGGGCGGCCTCGCGCATGTACGCGAGTTCCTGTTCTGACTTTGTGATTCGGACCCAGCCGACCAGCAGCGTCGCGTCCTCGAACTCGGCGTCGGGGAGGTTCGTTTGCAGTCGGGTGTAGGACTTCGCGGTGAAGTAGGAAGCGTCCATCTCGAGGCCGATCCGCCCGTCGGCGACCGCGAGGTCCTCGAGAACGCCCGCGACGTAGTCCATCGGATGGAGATCGGACGGCGAGTGAACGTGGTCGTCGCTGTAGGTCCGAATGCTCGCCTCCGAAAGGTGTGTCGTCGCGCGTGCGCCGTTTCCATCCATCCCACGGCCGATCCAGACGGGTTCATCGCGCTCGAGCGTGACCACGACGGCCTGGTGGACGTAAAACGACCAGCCGTCATAGCCCGTCAGATAGTTCATGTTCGCCGGATCGGCGACGACGATCGCGTCGAGGTCCGCCTCGCGCAGCCGGTCTTTGGTCCGAGCGACCCGACGCTCGTACTCGGCCTCGTCGAAAATATGCTCTCGTGGCATGCTAACAAGCCCTCTCCAAAAGGAGTCTACCAGAATTGTTAAAAGCTTTCCGTGTATGTTAGGGACAGATACTGTTTACAGACTCACGACGTCCGTCGGAAACGGGCACGCAGCAGTCACGTCGTTTGATTTCCCGACCCGGCTCTCGTCCCGCCGAACCACCGGCGGTTAAGACACGTCGGTTCGTCCCGCCGGATATGGCAATACTCGAGACAGTCGTAATCGCGTTCTGGGCGATGTTGCCCGCCTACGTCCCCAACAACGCCGCGGTGTTGGCCGGCGGCGGTCGGCCCATCGATGGCGGTCGAACGTGGGGCGACAGGCGCGTGCTCGGCGACGGAAAGACGTGGCGCGGGACGGCGATGGGAACCCTCGCAGGCGTTGCACTCGCGGCCGTCCTGACCGTCATCGAGCCGACCGTCAGCGACGCCCTCGGCTTCGCCGTCCCGAGTTTCGAGCCCCTCGCGGCGCTCGGCCTCGCCGGCGGTGCAATGCTCGGGGACATCCTCGCCTCGTTTCTCAAGCGCCGGAGCGGCCGCCAACGTGGCGCGATGTTTCCCGGCCTTGACCAGCTAGATTTCGTCGTCGTCTCCCTGCCGCTGACTGCGCTGCTGGCGACCGAGTGGTTCCAAACGTGGTTTACGCTCGAGGTCATCCTCGTCGTCGTCGTCCTGACGCCGATTCTCCACGTGACGACGAACGTCATCGCGTACAAGCTCGGACTGAAGAACGAACCCTGGTAGCTTCGACGGCACCCGTCAGGACGCGAGCCACGTCCCGGTTCAGATGCGGTTCTGTCAGTCGGTGCCGGAATCCAGTGACAGGAGCCCGTATCACACCGCTTATTTTAGTCCGGGCCGCCTTCTCGAGTAATGACGAACCAAGCGCTCATCGACGCCTTGCGTGCGGCCGACGCCGTTCAGTTCGGCGAATTCGAACTCTCCCACGGCGGCACCAGCGAGTACTACGTCGACAAGTACCTCTTCGAGACCGATCCGGGCTGTCTCGAGTTGATCGCCGAGGCCTTCGCCGAGCGACTCGCCGATGACGACAAACTCGGCGGCGTCGCGCTGGGCGGCGTCCCGCTTGCTGCCGCGACGAGCGTCGAAGCCGACGTTCCCTACGTCATCGCGCGCAAGCAGCGCAAGGACTACGGCACCGCGAACTTGGTCGAGGGCCGTCTCGAGGAGGGCGAAGAAGTCATCGTCCTCGAGGATATCGTGACAACGGGGACGAGTCTCGTCGACGCGATCGAGGCGCTCCGTGACGCCGGCGCGACCGTCGAGCGAGCGCTTGTCGTCGTCGATCGACAGGAGGGCGGCCGCGAGAACGTCGAGGACGCGGATGTCGAGATGGAGGCGCTCGTCACCGCCGAGGAGCTGCTGGCCGATCGGGACTGACGGCTGATACGGCTTGCTGTAACGATTTACCGGTGCAACCGCGACCGCCCTGCGGTTGCACCGGCAGTGACTTACAGTAGACAGTACGACTCACCGCGTCGTGTCACGTGCGGGGTTGTACCGACGGTACACCACGACAGCGACGACTAGCGCGAGCCCACCGCTGATCGCGAGCGCGCTGCCGCCGACCCACTGGCTCCGGAACCCGATCAGCATCATGCCGAGGCTCGCGCCGAAGAGGCCGGCATGAACGAGCACCGCGACGACGACGAACGCGAGCAGCGTCGATCGTGAAATCTCGCTGAACGTCCGCTCGAGATCTTCGTCGCCACCGCTCTCGTCTCCGATCGGGTCCTCGAGCGGATCACTCCCGAACGGATCTTCGAGTGGATCATCCGCGAACGGGTCCTCGAGCGGATCGTCGTCGGCCGGTGGATCGAAGCCCACGACGTGACGTAGCCGACCCGGAGCGAAAACCGTTCGGCCGGTGACGCCCCATCACAATGCTTTTATCCCGCTCGAGACTACGCGTAGCCACGATGGTAGGTGTCCGCTTTACAGGGGCGTTTGCCCGTTTTTAACTCCCACCTACCGTGTATTGTGTCGGCTCCGGTCGACCAGTGTGCGGGAGACGGCGCGGACACGCCACCGGGATTTTCACCACATCCACAGCCATGTCAGAATCAGATTCACAGCAGCAGATAGCGGTCGTACTGCCCGACGGATCGGAACTCGAGGTCGACGCCGATGCGACGGTCGAGGACTGTGCCTACGAGATCGGCCCCGGCCTCGGTAGCGACACGGTTGCCGGCAAACTCGACGGTGACCTCGTCGCCAAAGAGGAACCGGCCTACGACGGCGCGGAACTCGAGATCATCACGGACCAGTCCGACGAATATCTCCGCGTGATGCGCCACTCCGCGGCCCACTGTCTCGCGCAGGCCGTCGAACGGCTGTACGACGCCGAGGAGGTCAAACTCGCGATCGGTCCGCCGACGGACGAGGGCTTCTACTACGACTTCGACAACCTCGATGTCGACGAGGACGACCTCGCGGACCTCGAGGCCGAGATGGAAGAAATCATCGAAGCCGACTACGACATCGAGCGCGAGGAGGTTTCGATCGACGAAGCCGAAGACCGACTGGCAGACGAACCCTACAAGCTCGAACTCCTCGAGGAACTCGCCGAGGAAGACGAGACGGTCACGTTCTACAGTCAGGGCGAGTGGGAAGACCTCTGTGCTGGCCCGCACGTCGACTCGACGGGCGAGATCGGCGCGATCGAACTGCTCGAGATCGCCGGCGCGTACTGGCGCGGCGACGAGGATAACACGATGCAGACCCGGATTTACGGGACGGCCTTCGAGGACGAAAGCGACCTCGAGGACTTCTTAGAGCGCAAGCAGGAAGCCGAAAAACGCGATCACCGCCGGATCGGCAACGAGATGGATCTGTTCTCGATTCAGGACGTCACCGGTCCCGGCCTGCCGCTGTATCACCCCGCCGGGAAGACGGTTCTGAAGGAACTCGAGGACTTCGTCGAGACGCTGAACAAGGAGGCGGGCTACGATTACGTCGAGACGCCCCACGTCTTCAAGACGGACCTCTGGCACCGGTCGGGCCACTACGAGAACTACCAGGACGACATGTTCATCTTCGACGTCGGCGACGACGAGTTCGGCCTGAAGCCGATGAACTGTCCCGGCCACGCCGCCATCTTCCAGGACCACTCCTGGAGCTACCGCGACCTCCCGATCCGCTACGCCGAGAACGGCAAAGTCTACCGCAAGGAGCAACGCGGCGAACTCTCGGGCCTCTCGCGGGTCTGGGCCTTCACGATCGACGACGGCCACCTGTTCATTCGTCCCGACCAGATCAAACGCGAGGTCGAGGAGATCATGGACATGATTACGGACGTCCTCGAGACGTTCGACCTCGACTACGAGATGGCCCTGGCAACCCGTCCCGAAAAGTCGGTCGGCTCCGACGAGATCTGGGAGCGCGCCGAGGAACAACTCGAGAGCGTCCTCGAGGCCCACGGCCACGAGTACGAGATCGAGGAAGGCGACGGCGCGTTCTACGGGCCGAAGATCGACTTCGCGTTCGAGGACGCCATCGGCCGCTCGTGGGACGGCCCGACGGTCCAGCTTGACTTCAATATGCCCGAGCGCTTCGACCTGAACTACGTCGGCGAGGACAACGAGGAACACCGTCCGGTCATGATCCACCGCGCGCTGTATGGCAGCTACGAGCGGTTCTTCATGATGCTCATCGAGCACTACGAAGGTCGGTTCCCGCTGTGGCTCGCGCCCGAACAGGTCCGCGTGCTGCCGATCTCCGACGCGAACCTCGGCTACGCCTACCAGGTCGCAAACGAGTTCGACGACTTCCGCGTCGAGGTCGACGACCGCGACTCGACCTTAGAGCGCAAGATCCGCGCGGCCCACGACGACCGCGTGCCCTACCAGATCATCGTCGGCGACAACGAGGAAGAAGACGGGAACATCTCAGTGCGTGACCGCTTCGAGGATCAGGAGTACGACGTCGAAATCGCGGACTTCCGCGCCCACCTCGAGGCCGAACGCGACGAGCAGCGGACGGAGCCTGACTTCCTGCAATAGCGACCGGACGACACGTTTTTCGCGGTTGACGGCGCTCGAGTCGAGTGTTTCGACGACTAGATAACGACGGTCTCGGCTTGAAGGGACTACATAGATGTGCAGATTCAGCGATTAAATCGGACCGAAATACCCATAGTTGCGGAATCGTGCATATCTGTATGAACAGAGCCGAGAAGGCAGCCCTCCAGCTGCGGGCCGTCGACGTGTTGCGGATGTTGAAGGAAACGCGGACCTATGACGAGCTCGCCGAGACAACGGGGCTTCCAGCGGGCGATCTCAACCGGTACGTAAACGGGCACGTCCTGCCCGGAACTGATCGCGCGCGCGAGGTCGTCGAGGATCTCGGCCGGGAGGCGTTGGCCAAGGAACTCGATGCACGCATTCGCGTCGACGACGATGGGTACGTCGACAACTCCGCGACCGTCTTCGACCAGCCGTTTCTCGATCTGGCCGCGCCGGTCGTGGCCAATGGCTTCAACTTCGAGCGTCCTGACGTCGTGCTCACCGCCGCGACCGACGGGATCACGCTTGCGGCCGCGCTCGCGAGCTACTACGGCGTCCGTTGTGCCTACGCGAAAAAGCGCAAGGAAACCGCCGTCGAGGAATTCATCGAGGCCCGCCAGCGCCTGCAATCGGGGATCGAACTCACCTACTATTTGCCCGCTTCCGCGATCGACCCCGGCGAGTCAGTACTCGTCGTCGACGACCTAATCCGATCGGGTGAGACACAGGAGCTCCTGCTCGACATCGCTCACACCGCCGAGGCCGACGTTGCCGGCGTCTTCGCACTCATCGCAGCCGGCGAAGATGGTATCCGGCGTGCCCGCAACCACACCGACGCACCGGTCGGCGCGCTCACGACCGTCTGATTTCCGGTCGGCTGGTTCTCCCGGACGCTATCCCCCCTCGAGGAGTGATCGGACTCACCGGCGTATCCCGAAGAGCGGCTCGTCTACGGCTGTTCGCGGCTGTTCGCACGTAACTCTCGCGGGGGAACCATGTGAACTAGTGCCACATTATTAATCATTAGGTTTATGGTGGTGCCCGCAGTTTGTGGTGGTACGCACATGACGAAGACAGTCATCCTCGGCGTGATCGGTTCGGACGCTCACGTTGTCGGGATTACCATCCTGGAACAGGCACTGGAGGCAGCCGGATTCGACGTCGTCAACCTCGGGGTGCAGACCTCCCAAGAAGACTTCGTCGAAGCCACGTCCGCCAACGACGCCGAGGCTGTACTCGTCTCGTCACTCTACGGCCACGCGAAACAGGACTGCGAGGGCTTCCACCAGCGGATCGCCGATGCTGATCTCGACGTGACGACCTATATCGGTGGGAACCTCGCCGTCGGGCAGGACGACTTCGAGGAGACCCGCAAGTTCTTCCGCGAACTTGGCTTCGACCGGGTCTTCAACTCCGAGACCGACCCCGAAGACGCCATCGAGGCCCTGCGGGCCGATCTGGACATGCGCTCGACCGAGTCCGAACAGGAAAGCCAGACCGTCTCGGCCTGATCGCCGCGACGTCGCTGCTTCTTGCCGTTCTTTTCGACCAGCAGTAGCGGTCGCTGACCGTGATCGATCGCTAACACTAACTGTTTTATCGACTACAATTGGTCGGTGTCAGTGGAATCGCGACCGTCCGCCAGTCCGACCGGGACATCGGTACAGCAGCCCGTCTCAGTCACCGAACGATCGTCACCGGGACCGGCGACCGGCGAGCCACCGTCTCGGCGACGCTGCCGAGGAGGATCCGGCTCGCCCCGGTCCGGCCGTGGCTCCCGACGACGATGTGGTCGACATCGTTGTCGTCGGCGTAGTCGACGATCGACCGCGAGACGCTGCCGACGACGTGGTCCGTCTCGAGTTCGACGTCGTGCTCGGCGGCCTGCTCGCGAGCCGCTTCTAAGATTTCTTCGGCGCGTTCCTCGTGGTGGCGCTGTATCTCGTCGTAATTTGCCATCGCCGTTCCTTCGACGCCACTCACTGCGTAGAAGTCACCCGGATCGAGCACGTAGAGGGCGGTGATCGTCGCGTCCGAATACTCCTCGCAAGCGAACTCGAGTGCGTCAGTCGACTGTTCCGAGTCGTCAACTGCCACGAGAACGTGCCGTGCCATACGCAGCGGTATGTCGGCCCATGGAATAAGTCCACCTCTCGACTCGAACCGGCGGGAACTGCTCGCCGAGACGGCTCGAATAACAGAAAATCGGTGTGAAAGCGGCTGTTTCGCTGTCGCGCGTTACTTCGCGCGGCCCTGGCCGCCGGTGTTGGACGGGCGGACCTTCTCGGCACCTTTGCCGCGGTTGTTGAGCCCACGGTTTGCCGTCCCGGCGTTGGTGAGCCCGCGGAACGCGCGGTTGGTGTGGTCGTCGCTGCAGATCCAGTTGAGGTCGTCGTCGTTCTCGATCGCGGGGTGGTTCGGATCGACGAGGATCACTTCGAACCACTTCTGCGAGCCGTCTTCACCGACCCAGTAGCTGTTGAGCACGCGCAGGTTGGGGTACTTTCGAGAGACACGCTCTTCGCCGATGCGCTGGATGTTCTTGCGCCGCCCGATGCGGTTGACACCCTGACGCTTCGAGCGCCGACCGGCCGTGAACCGTTCCTTCCGGGCGGTCCCTTTGCGGACCGACACACGGGTCATGACGATGCCCTGCTTGGCCTTGTAGCCGAGTTCGCGTGCCTTGTCGAGTCGCGTTGGACGGTCGATCCGCTCGATCGCGCCCTGCTTGCGCCACTCCTGTTTGCGCTGCCACTGCAGTTCCCCGAGTTTGCCGTCGTCGGGGTCTTTCCATGCGTCCTTGATGTGGGAATAGAAGCTTTTTGCCATCGTATTCACCCGCGGGCGTTTCCTGGTTCAATCCCGACCGGGGCACATGCCCCGCGGATCACATCCCGACCTGCGGTCCGGTACCGTGCAGGTGCCCGCTGATGCCCGCGAACCAGCGAGTCTACCGGACCTATCCAACTCTCGAGTATAAGGGCTTCGAACTCCGCGAGCGCGCTACCGCACTGGCACGCGCTCGCGGACCCCGCTCGGCGCGATGCCGTTGATCGTCGCGAAGACGGCCCCAAGCACTAGCCCGTAGACGAGGTGGCCGAATCCGAACAGGAGTGCGCCGAACAGTTCCGCTGTGAGCCCCGGAACCTGCAGAAACGGCATTGGCAACGTAGCCACCCCGAGACGTTCCATCGCGAACGGGAACAGGACGCCTCCGGCAAAGAGGCCAATGACGGCACCGAAGACGAGCCCTGCGATGATGTAATCGCTGAAATCGGTCACCAGTTGCTGGACTGCCGGCCGCGAGACGAGGGTGGCGAACACCAGCCCGAACACGATGCTGATCATCAGGTGAATCGCCCAGCCAGCACCGACTGCGAGTTCGGGTTCAGCTGCGAGGCCGCCGAGTAGTTCGATCTGGTCTCCGCCGAAGTGAAGCACCAGACCCATGGCGATACCGGCGACTAGTCCGCCCGTAACGCCACCGCCCCACACGCCGACGCCATCGAGTTCGTGTGTTGTGCTAGCACTCATATGTGATGCTACGGATGCGAGGCTGATTAATTCAAGCATCCACCGGAGTCAGTGAGTGTGACGTACGTCAGTAGTTCCACTATGGTGATCGATCGTCGCTCGAGTTGATCGAACGCCGGACGAATGTCGGTTCTTGGCCGCCTGCCACACCACCGTCGACATGACCGACAAAGTGAGGGATCATTATTCCATGCTGATGGCTCGAGTACTGTCTTTCAGGCCATCTTGAAACCCTGAAATTTGGGTTTGTGAAATTAGATAACAGTATATGTATATCTAACTCGAGCGCGTATTTTCACAGTATGGCCTTTAGCATCATCGATGTGATGTCCGACGGTTTCTCCCGCACCACCGAGCGAAACGGACTCGGTTTCATCGCCGTATTCGCCGTCCTCGCACTTCTGAACGCACTCGTGACCGCCATCGGATTCGATCCTGCGACTGGGACAGTGCCTGCGTCCGGAGCTATCGCTCTCGTCGCCGGACTAGTTTCGCTGGTGATCGGAATCGTGACGATCGCGGCCGTCATCGTTGCGCTCCGGACGTTCGCGTCGGCGGAAACCGAGGCGATCCCCCGCGAGTTCCGCCGCCGACGAATCGGCGTTGCCACGCTCAACGTTTTCGTCGGCACGATCGTCTACGTGTTACTCGTCGCCATCGGCAGCGTCTTCCTGCTCATTCCGGGGTTGTTCGTGCTCGTCAGCCTCTACTACTGGAGCGTCTTCGTCGCAGTCGACGATCAGCACTTCTTCGAGGGCTTTCGCAGCAGCTGGTCGCTGACCAGCGGCCGTCGCCTTCGTCTGTTCGGACTGGGGGTGGCCGTCCTGTTCGTTGGGATCGTCGTCAACGGAGCCGCCGGGATTCCGGCGATTTTCCTCGGCGGTGTCGCCAGCCTCGTGCTCACGCAACTCGTCGCCGCGGTCGTCACGGTGTACACGCTCGCGACCACCGCCCGTGCGTACGACCAGCTTCGGAGCCTCGAGCCACCCGTCGACGCCGACGCCAGACCGGGCTCTGCTGGGATGCCCGCCTGAGTTCTACGTCGAACGACACTCCCGTCGTAGTCCTGATTCTATATATCGATATGCAATATATGAAAGCACGATGTCGGCTTCTCCCACGTGACGTTCACGACACGTCTCGAGCCCGCTAACGTGGAATTCGCTCAGAAAAGCCTCTATCGGGACTGGATGGTGCTCTCGACTCGAGCCCGGTCAACTGGACCGGCGCTGTTGCTGGCGAAACCAGTGGTTGCCACGCTGCTGGACAGCGATACCGTGAGTCTCCACCTCGAGCGAGAATGAGACTGTGAGTACAAATCGGTCCTACTGTACTCGAATGACACTGACGACCCAGCTGGTCGTTACACGAAATCGGTAACCGTTTCGAACGATTCGGTGGAGATCGCGTCGGCCACCTCGTCGGTGGGGAGGTCGTCGGGCACGTGCTGGGGGTACTTGCGGCGGAAGTAGCCCACGATGTTCGTCAGATCACGCCGGAGGAATTCGTCGGCGTTTTCGTGATCCATTGGAACCGCCTGTGGCCAGTCGAAGATCGTCACGCCCGCCTCGTTGACGAAGACGTTGTACTCGCTCATGTCCGCATGGACGTACCCATGTGCGTACGCGCGATTGATTTCGGAGACGAGCAGATCGAGAACCCCGAGCACCTGATCGTCCTCGAGTCGGGTTCGTGAGAGTTCGACGCCGTCCATCTTCTCCATGACGATGGCGTGGCGATTCTGTCCGATCGGCTGTGGAACCGCGACGTCGGGGTAGAGTTCCTCGAGAATGTCGTACTCGCGTTCGGCGGCCTTTCGAGCGGTGTACATCCAGGAGACGTGCTCGTTGTCCGCGGTGTAATCACGTTCCTTGTGGACTTCCCGGAAGTTCGTATAGCCCTCACGGTGATATTTCAGGGCCAGCGGCTTGTACGAGCGGACTTCGTAGACGTCGCTTTCCTTGCCGACGCCCAGTGGCGAGCCAAACTCCGTGATCGTGTCCTGTTCGACGAGCGCCCGCAGCGCCAAGGCGTCGTAGCCCTCGAACTGCAGCGTATACCCCTCGTACTGGATCGTCTTCTTCTCGATCAATCCACGTTTGAGACAGCGCTCGAGACGGTAATCGACCTCTTCTTCGGTCAAGTTGGCGAACTTCGGGAGCTTTTCGCGCTGGACCCACTCCGAAAAGCGCATCCCCTGTTCGACTCCCGAGAGGAGATAGAAGTCTTCATCCTCGAGTTCCGGAAGTAATCCGGCGACGTTTCGCACCATAGAGACCGATAGCCGGTCAGTACGTAAAAACGGCGTGACGCGGTCTCCACGCGGCGAGCAAACCCACTCGCGTACGGCAGGCTACTGTCGGGTCAAAGTTGACTCGCGCTGTTCTGCCCTGTCTGAACCTCATATTGCTATACAAAAACTGCTCGGAGGCAGGCATGTAATCAAATAATCGATTGAACCGACATTCCTTTCGACATACCTCTTGCGTACGAAAACATCGTGAGGAGGTACCAAGGGCGATAATTCAGAGACAGACACTAATCAGCCGAAAATAAGGAAAGCAGAACAGCGCCGCCGCTCAGAGGTCAGCGGGCATCTCACTTCCAGACCTCGTTGACGGTGAACGTGAAATACCTGTCATGGTCAAAAGAGAACTCAGTAGGTTGAGTGACAGACACTCCTCGATAGCACGGGACACACCGTATAAAGTGACATGTGGGTCTGTACCATGTTCAAGCTTGCTAGCTAATGTTCGTGTCTGCTAACGGTGGATTCGTGTCTCTTGACTGAGAGTGATTGTTCTTTATTAAGCGTAAGTGTGAATCCGAGTTTTAACCCGAACGTAGGAGTCTCCTTCGAGGGTCGTCCTCGGTGAAGTGTAGTGTTTTCATCGAATCTGTAAGTGCCGGGTGGAAGACACGTTTCGTTTTGATACCCGTACACAGCGTACTGCTGGCTACTGGTTTCTCCCGGGTCAAGTTTCTTGGACATTCCGAGTAGGTTGATTACCACATCGTGTGTCACGTTCCAGCACTGGTTCTCGGCGGTCGTCGGGATCGGGTCGGTCTCACCTGTCCAATTTAGTGGATTCTTGTCTTCCGAGACATTGGGAATAAGGATGAGCCGGTTCTTATCCGACGCCCTACCGCTCAAATACGATGTGAATGGCGGCGTTGCGCCTGTAAAGAGAGTCATCGGCATCTCTGTCGTGTTCGTCAGGGCGGCGTGAACCCGCGCAGGATGATTGTCTGTGAACTGTTTCTCCACTCTCATATCAAATTTAACATCATCCGTCGTTATCGGTGCTGAGGTCTGATTGAGGGGCTTGTTTGATCTTTCAGGGCCTCGGTTCGAGACACAGCCGGCAAGTGCAAGCGCGACGGATGAGCCTACCATTTGCAGGGCAGTACGCCGATTATAGCGGGAGGGCATCTGTGAGTAGACGTATGTATTCGGATGTTATAATTTTTCTTTGAACCAGAAATGTGGATATAACGGTGCCTGTATTGGTAAACAGACATAAAGCAACTCAGCAGATAGCCGATTGACGTAGATTAAATGATTGGAACCGCGGAATCCAAGCGATTATTCTTGACGCGCCTGTCTTCAGCAGCGGCGGTCGGAATCGCTTTCCACATCGTCCCCGTCTAGTCGGCTATGACGACGCTTGCCGATCGGGAGTGGCGGCTGATCTGGGACGAGCCCCGCGCAGGCGCGACGCAGATGGCTCTCGAGGAGATCGCCGCGCGGACGGCACTCGAAGACGACCTGCGGACTGTCCGCGTCTACTCGTGGGAGCCAAGCACGCTTTCGCTGGGGTATCGACAGGACGCCGATACCGTCGACTGGGACTTTTGCGAGCGGGAAGGGATCGATGTCACGCGCCGCCAGACCGGCGGCGGCGGGATCTACCACGACCGCTATGCCGACATCTCGTATACGATCGTCGCCCCCGCCGACGAAGTACCGGGCGATCTGATGGACTGCTACGAACTGTTCTGCGAGCCGGTCCTCGAGGCGTTCGACCGGATGGGCGTCGACGCGGCCTTCGCATCGGCCGAACAGGCATCGATCTATCAGCCGTCGTGCTATCTGCGCGACATCAATCCGGCACACGACATCGTGGCGTCGGCGGCTGCAGGCGCGGACGCCAAGAAAATCAGCGGGAACGCCCAGTACCGCCAGCGCGACGTCGTCATCCAGCATGGGTCGATCAGTTACAATCTCGAGCCCCGGGCCCACGTTGGCGTCTTCGATACCGATCTCGCGGAATCGACCTTTACCGATCGCGTGACGAGCATTCGTGACGAGACGGGAATCGACCGCGACACAGCGGTCGACGCGGTCGCGGGAGCGCTGGGTGACTGGGTTGACGCCACCGACTCGACGTGGCGCGACGACGAGCTTGCGGCCGCTCGCGAACTGGCCGACCGGAAGTTCGGCAGCGACGCGTGGGTTCGCGATCGCGAAGTGCTCGAGCCCGGCGAGGGGTGACACAGACCCGCCGTTCGCCCCGCTCCGAAGTACCTATCACGGCCCGGTACTGACGGGAATCCATGACGATGAAGGTCGGCGCACACGTTTCGATCTCCGGAACGCGCGTTTCCTCCGACGACGAGAAACCACCGTACGACGACATCCGCAACGCTGTCTGCCGGCAAGTCAACTTCGGCGGGAACTGCGGCCAGATCTTTACGACGTCGCCGCAAGTCTGGGCCCAGCCCGATATTTCTGACGAGGCCGCCGACGGCTTTCGTGAGGAAAGCGACGCGAAACTCGAGGGACCGTGGGTGATCCACTCCTCGTATCTGGTCAACCTCTGTACGCCAAAGGAGGACCTCCGACGCAAGTCGATGGAGAGCATGCAGGCCGAACTCGATGCCGCCGACAAACTCGGCGTGCCGTACGTCAACGTCCACCTTGGCGCGCACACGGGCGCGGGTGTCGAAGGTGGACTGGACAACGCCGCCGACGTCATCGACGATCTCGAGGTGCCCGACGACGTGCAGATCCTGATCGAATCCGACGCGGGCAGCGGCACGAAACTCGGCGGCGAGTTTGACCACCTTGCAGGAATCATCGACCGCACCGAGACCGATATCGGCATCTGTATCGACACCGCCCACACGCTCGTCGCGGGCAACGACCTCACCACGCCCGAGGCCGTCGACGAGACCGTCGGCCGATTCGACGACGTGGTCGGCCTGGAGTACCTCGAGTATATCCACCTCAATGACTCGAAACACGACGTGGGCACTCACAAGGACGAACATGCCCTCATCGGCGAGGGCTATATCGGCGAGGACGGTATGAAGGCGATCGTGAACCATCCCGAGTTGCGGGATCTCCCCTTCGCGCTCGAGACGCCGACCGAAGACGGTCGCGGCTTCGCGTGGAACATCCAGAAGGTCAAAGAGCTGCGCGACGACGAGTAGGACGGCCGGATCGACTCGTTTTTACTCGAGACGTCGCTAGCGGCTGTCGTGCGCGAGTTCTCCGAAGACTACCTCAGCCGGACCCGTGAGGGGATGTGGGACGATTCTCGCGATGCACTCGAGCCACTGGAGCTCGACTCTCGCGACCGGATTCTGGACGTTGGCTGTGGAACTGGCGAGTTGAGCCGCGTCCTCACCGCGGAGTCGCCCGGCGAGGTGATCGGGTGTGACGCTGATCCAGAACTACTCGCAGCCGCCGCCGAGTACGTCCCCGTCGTCGCCGGCGACGCCTACCAGTTACCGTTTCCCGACGAGACGTTCGATCTCGTCGTCTGTCAGGCCTTGCTAATCAATCTGCCCGAGCCTGCGGCCGCACTGGCTGAGTTCGCCCGCGTCTCGAGGGACCTCGTCGCGGCCGTCGAACCCGACAACGCTGCAGTCGAGGTCCACTCGAGCGTCGACGTCGAAGACGCCCTCGAGCGCCGCGCCCGGCGGGCCTATCTCGACGGTGTCAGTACGGACGTGGCGCTCGGGGCCGACGCCCGCGAAGCGTTCGCCGAGGCCGGTCTCGATGTACTCGCAACCCGACGGTACGACCACGTGCGGACGGTCGAACCGCCATACAGCGACGCCGCGTTACGGGCCGCCCGCCGGAAAGCGACCGGCGACGGACTGGCTGATGACCGGGAGACGATGCTCTCGGGTGCGCTGACCGAACGCGAGTACGACGATCTCCGAAGAGCGTGGCGCGAGATGGGACGGGACGTAATCGAGCAGATGCAGACCCGCGAGTATCGCCGCGCGGAATCGGTGCCGTTTCACGTCACGGTCGGCCGCGTCCCCTAACGCAGCGAGAAGCGCCACTATTGTCTTGTAGTTCTCTCATCAAGTCCTCGTATGGCCGCGATCGAACTCGAGGGAACGTATAACGTCGCCGACGCGGGAATCCTCGTTGCGATGACTGTCGCCCTCTTCGTCGCTGCCCAGCTGTGGTTCACTCGCGTCGACATCGCGTAACCCTGAGTTCGGGCGACCGACCACCGGTTACGTGGGTTGGTCGTCCGGGGACAGCGTGTTCTCGATGAGTGTTTTGCTCCCGCGGCGGAACCGCTCCGACGCTGCGTTCGACGAGATATCGAACTGCGTTCCGAGCTCGGCGAGCGAACACGAGCGCGGAATGTCGAGATACCCCTCGTCGACGGCCGCAACGAGGATTTCGTGTTGTCGATCCGTCAGCCCGAATCGCGACTGCGAGCTGTGGTTCGGGGACCAGTCCTCGTACAGCTGCTTGAGCTCGACGTCGAAGTCACGGCCCGTAAAGAACGCATGGTACTGATCGAGCGTCTCTTCGTCCGGGAGCGCAGCGCGAATGTCCCATCCCTTCTCGGTCGCTGTCGCATCCTGTAAGATCGCTCCCGTCTCGACCACCGTCGGATAGACGCTCGCGCGACGTCCCTCGGGAGTTAACTCGAGTTGGTAGAGCCGTTGCTCGTCGAATTCGACCACCCGCACCGGCGGCTTGACGGTGGGATCTGCCTCGAGCCCGGCTTCGAACGTACCGAACGCGGGACCGTCCGCCCAGACGAGCAGTTGCTGTGTCCCGTCTCCAGTGAGATCCGACCGTTCCCACGTGATCTCGATATCGGGTGCGTGTGCGAGCGCCGTTCGTAGAATAGGATAGTCAATCCGGAATGTCGTGAGCAGCATATCAACGATTGGTGCCGATACGAACCCTGTTCCCTTGCCCGTTTTGGTACGGCCCTAATCAATAATCATTATGAATTACATAAAAGCCGTGAATACTTACGCCATATACCTATCCGACAAACTAGTCCATTATCGGACAATGTCTAACCGGAACGCGGAGGGGAATCAGGGATCTAATTCGATCGACGCGTGGTTCGACGTTTTGAACCATCCGCGTCGGCGATATCTCTGTCGGTACATGATGCAAACGGATGCGGACATCGTAACACAGGAGGACCTCGTCGAGTTCGTTATCGAGCGCGACTCGAGTGTCGCCGATGGGGTATCCGACCGGCAGGGTGTTTCGATGGAACTGTGCCACGTACACCTGCCAAAACTTGACGACCTCGACCCTGTTGATTACGATCGAAAAGGAGGACGCGTATATATCGATTCTGCGATGCTTGCGGCGCGGCTCGAGGACGCGCGATCGATGATCGAAAACATACTCGCGGAGAGGACCGACTGATACCGACCGCGTCAGACGGTCTGCTGTCCCGAGTGTCCGGCACACCCCGTGGCAGGGTGTGGTCGCACCGGCACTGACTGCTCGCAGTCTGTCTTAGACGACGTCTCCACGGACCGTCACGCCGTCCTGCCGATCACGCCAGGCATGAAGTTCCCGTGCAGCGTCGGTGGCTTCGTCGCCGTCCAGCCCGAGCATCTCGAGTGCGCGCGACAGCGTCGGCAACGCCAACTCGCCGTCGCGGAGTTTTCGGAACGCGTCGTCGCTTCTGGTCCCGTCGGCCCAGAGACAGACCCCACGGGGATCGAGCAACTGCGTGTAGTCCTCGCGCAGTTGTGCTCCACGGAGCCGCTGGGTGACGTTGTCCTCGAACGGCGCGTTACAGACCTCGAGGTGGATCGGTTCGTCGTCCTCGAGGAGGTGGGCGGCGAGACATTTCTCGGGGGCGGCGTGGCCGTTGGCGTTGGCCCGGAGATACTGTGGGAACTCGCGAGCCCAGTCGGCCCGGACGGTCTTGCCGACGCCCGCGATGCCATGTGAGTCGCGAAACTGGCTGTCCGGGTCCGCGTCGTCAGCGCTGGCGGTCGCCGGGTCACTGTCGTCGCGCATGAGGATGTCCTTCGTAATGTAGACGTCCAGTCGCTCGACGGGATCGAGCCCCAGCGCCACGTCGCCGACAGCCCACACCTCGCGAACGGGGACCGGCAGCCGCTCGTCTTCGACGGTGTTGACCAGTCGCTCGAGGCGGTTGACTGCCATGTCCCGTGCGAATCCACTCATCGTGCGGTGGTGGGCGCTCGAGTCGCAAAACGGTTTCCCGTCTGTCGACATCGTGCCCGAGCGCGGGCTGTCAGTGGCGCCGGCAGCCATCGTGTCACGCATGCAGATTTTTATCGCCGTCCGATGTACGGACCCGTATGCGACACCGGATCTTCAACGACGACGGTGACGAGGACCTCGTCTTCGTTATGGGCTGGGGCAACCGCTGGACCCACGAAAACGTCAGCTGGCTTCTTGGCCAGCTGACCGATGCCGGCTATCGTGTCCACGCGTTCGAACTCCCGACGGACATCGACGACTTCAAAGCCGACTGGCTCGAGCCGGTCGCCGAGTACGTCCGCGACCTCGAGACGTACCAGTTACTCGGCCACAGCGCGGGTGCGCTTATCGCACAGGCGCTCGATGGCGCGGACAACCACGTCTATCTGAGCCCGTGGTGGGGCTACGGTGACGCGTTCCCGGAACCGGTGCTCGAGGCGGTTTCGCTGGTCCCAACTGCGTTCCCGTGTCTGCCCGTCACTGAACTGGACCGGGATGCGATGGGCGAACGGGCGACCGACCACCAGCTCGCGACGCTGCCCTCGTGGGTTTCGCCGGCGTTCGTCCGGGAAACCCGCCGCGCACAGCGGGAGTTGTTGACGATCGACCACGATGCCGTCGTCTTTTGCTCGCTTCGCGATCCCGTCATCGACCTGCGCCCAATCGGCGAGCGCGTCCCCGCCGATCACGTCGTCCTCTACGATGGCGGCCACGAGCTGTTCTCAGCTGCGACCCGCGATCGGTACGTCGAACTCGTCCTCGGTGCGCTCGAGGAGGGGTCCAACGCCGTCGAGGAGCGACCGACGGTCCCGGCTTGAACAGCACACGACCGAGTTCGGCGAGCGCGATCAGAGCGCGTCGACCAGCGCACGTAGTTGTGTCCGTCCGTTCACCAGTGTCGCTCGGGGGAACCCACGACGTGCTTGCTTGAGCGCGTCGGCGAGCGCGTTTGCGGCGTCGTTACTGATACCGTGACCGTGGCCAACGAGGATCCGTTCCGGCGCAAGCCCTGCAAACACGTCCGTTGGTGGAACCGGGCGGACGAGGAGAGACGGCGAGCCGTTCGCCGCCCGCGAGATACGGGAGTGCCGTTCCCAACAGATCGGGGACGTACATCGTCGCGTCCGACCGTCGGTACGCGATTCCTTCAGTCCAGCCGGGGAATGGACTCGCTTTACGGACGCGAAACCCTGACGTTTCAATCTCGTCGTCAACGGTCTCGATAGGCACGTCTCCCGGCAGTTGCGCTGGAATCCGATCGAGCCACGTCGGGACGAACACGGGCACGTCGAAGCGGCGGGAAAACGCCGCTGCGTCACGGGCATGGTACGCCGAGCAGACGACGATGCCCGCAGCGTTGCCGAGCGTCCGGATCTCTGCGTCGATGCCAGATGCATCGAGCGGATCGAACAGCCAGACGTCACTCTCTTCGCCGAGGATGGCGTGACTCGCGCGGCGTCCTGCCTTATCGGGGTGAGCGAGCCAGCCAACGCCGCCATCGAACCTGTCGATCAGCCGGCAGGACGTCGGCTGTGACCTGTCATACGTCGCCATGTGCTGTTGTCGTCCTCACTGTCGAAACTCATTTTTATTGTCATATGTGGTCCCGACGCGGTTGGCTCGAGGGGCTGCTG
The DNA here is from genome assembly GCF_004217335.1 of Natrinema hispanicum. Lineage (GTDB taxonomy): Archaea > Halobacteriota > Halobacteria > Halobacteriales > Natrialbaceae > Natrinema > Natrinema hispanicum. The sequence continues at coordinate 60,828 of NZ_SHMP01000003.1, read as the reverse complement.
TGGGGATGCCCAAGAGACGAAACGGACATACGCGTCCGACGGCAACGCTTTCGCGATGGACTGCAATCGGTGTGAGGAGGAGGCGATCATGCACGCCGCCTACTCGGGGGCACACCTCTGTGCGGATCACTTCCGTGAGTCGGTCGAAAAACGGGTCCGTCGACGGGTCCGACGAGACGATCTCGTCCCCCACGACGTGACGCCCGAGAACCCACAGACGTGGGTGATCGGCCTTTCCGGGGGCAAAGACAGCGTCGTCCTCACGAAGATTCTCCACGACACCTTCGCCGAGGATCCTCGCATCGAACTCGTCGGACTGACAATCCACGAGGGAATCGAGGGCTACCGCGACAAGAGTCTCGAGGCCTGTGTGGACCTCACCGACGACCTCGGCATCCGCCACGAAGTCGTCAGCTACGAGGAGGAGTTCGGCGTCCGGATGGACGACGTCGTCGAAGACGACCCCGAAAACATGGCTGCCTGTGCCTACTGTGGCGTCTTTCGGCGCGATCTCCTCTCGAGATACGCCGACGAACTCGAGGCGGATCTTCTACTGACGGGCCACAATCTCGATGACGAGGCCCAGTCGGCACTGATGAACTTCCTTGAGGGCGATGTCGAGCAGATGGCGAAACACTTCGACGCCAGCCTCGGCCCGCTCTCGGAACGTGACGAACAGGACGAGTTCGTCCCGCGTGCGAAGCCGCTACGTGACGTTCCTGAAAAGGAAATAGCGCTCTACGCCCACGTCAACGACCTGCCCGCCCACATCACGGAGTGTCCCCACTCGAGTGAGGCCTACCGCGGCGAGATCCAGCAACTACTCTACGGGCTCGAGGAGAACCACCCCGGGACGCGTCACTCGATTCTCTCGGGGTACGAAGAGTTAGCGGGCATCCTCTCTGAGGAGTTCAGCGGCGACGACGGGGCCGACCTCCAGGAGTGTGTCGAGTGTGGCTCGACGACCACTCGCGAGGTTTGTCGGAAGTGTTCGTTGCTCGAGTCGCTGGTTTGAACGCTAACAGGGCGTGACGAGCTGTCGAATACACTGCCTTCGTTCTCGAGTATTCTACAGGCGCTCTGACCGATTCACGCCCGTATACGTCCGTAAACATGGCTTTCGACCCTATCGAAGATAGGTCCGTTATCGGTCCGACTGTCGGTGAACCGATGCAGTTGATACTGAGACGGTCTGCTGTACCGATGTCCCGGCGTCTCCGCAGGACGGGTCGCGGAGACGCCGGAACTGACTGCCAGTAGTCCGTATGAGACGATCGGTCGACCTCGTATCTTATCGCACAAAAAGGGATCCGACTGGTGAACGAAGTCGTCGGTGATCCGGTGGTGTGTCAGATGCCGCGTGCGGCGGTGGTGTGTCAGATGCCGCGTGCGGCGGTGGTGTGTCAGATGCCGCGTGCGGGTTACCGGATCACGTCGACGCCGTTCTGGCGCTCGAGTTCGTTGCGGCCACCGTCGCTGTGTGCGCCGCGTCGGGAGCCGCCGTCTTCGATGTGATTGCTCGCGTCGAAGTCCGTATCGCTCACGCCTTCGATGCTCGCACGGGACTTGTCGGCCTGTTTCTGGGTCGTCGGACCGAGCACCTGTGCGCTCTGGACGCCGGTCATGATCGCCATGACGCGCACCTTGCCCTTGTAGTTGTCCTGGATGCGGGCTCCCCAGATGACGTTCGCGCTGGCCTCGAGGCGTTCGGTAATGTTGTCGGCGATGCCCTCGGCCTCTTTGAGTGTGAGGTCGGGGCCGCCGGTGATGTGGACGAGTCCGCCGGACGCGCCGCGGTAGTCGACGTCAAGCAGCGGGTGGTTCATCGCGTCCTTGACGACCTCGTCGGTTTTGTTCTTGTCCTGGGTCTCGCCGACGAGCATCACCGCGACGCCACCTTGGTTCATGATGGTGGACATGTCGGCGTAGTCTAGGTTGATCAGCGAGGGCTGGGTGATGGTCTCCGAGATGCCTTTGACGGTCTCGGCGATGATCTGGTCCATCACCGAGAACGCCTTCCCGATCGGCAGGTTCGGGACGTAATCGAGCAGCCGGTTGTTGTCGAGGACGATGATCGAGTCGGCCTGCTCGCGCAGTTTCTCTAAGCCTTCCTCGGCTTTGACCGTGCGGGCGCGCTCGACGTTAAACGGCGTCGAAACCATGCCGACGACGATCGCACCCTGCTCTTTGGCGATCTTCGAGACGACGGGGGCAGCACCCGTGCCGGTGCCACCACCCATCCCAGCGGTCACGAACACGAGGTCCGCGTCGCCGAGAACCTCTTTGACCGTGCTCTGGGCCATCTCGGTCGCGCGCTCGCCCATCGACGGGTCGCCGCCAGCGCCGAGCCCGTTCGTGAGCGACTTGCCGACGAGGATCTTCGTGTCGGCCTCGATCATCTTGAGGTGCTGTTTGTCCGTGTTGATCGCGACCGTGTCGGCACCGTCGACGCCGATGTTGTACAGTCGGTTGATGGTGTTATTACCGGCACCACCACAACCAACGATCACGATCCGGGGGTCCCCGAACTCGTCACCGTCCATCGAGGCGTCCATCTCCCGGGCCTCTTCTTCTGCGTTCTCTAAGGCGTCTTGGACGATATCCTGCATCGTTACACCTTCGCCCAGTTGCGTTTGCCGGACTGCTCAGTTGGGCCGTCCGCCTGTTCGTTGATCATCTCACGGACGGCCGACCGGATCGCCTCGCTCCGGTTCGGGAACTCGCCCGAGTCGACCAATTGCTCTACTTCCTCGATCTGCTGCTTTGGGATTCGCAGTGTCACACGCTCCATGGTTGTATTCCCCGTTGGGTAAGACGGTGGCGCGCCCCTGTCAGACGCGGCGTGTCTTACGTTCAAACCGCCCGTAGTCGGGCGATTTTCCGTCTTGTCGACGGCTGTAAGACAATCCGTCTTACGCGAATAAGTCGATGTTTGTCTTGGACAATAAAGTTTTCGCTGAGCGTGATTTTCAGCGTCTTACACTGATCAGTATTGCGTACTGTCCGACTCGAGGACATCCGCTGCGGGTGTCCGACGCCCGCAGCTGGGACAGAACGACCAGTCTGACTGAATCTCGTCGCCACACTCACAGAACAATCGCCGCGACGCCTTTTCGCCGCAATTGGGGCAGTAGACGTGGTCGCCCTCGAGGGGGTTGCCACACTGACTGCACTGCACGTTGTCGTCCCGTGGCTGGGACGCTGTCGGTTCGGGTGACTGTGCCGATCGCTGATCGTTATCTGCCGTCTCACGCGCCCGGTCGATGTCGACCGCGTCCAGTTTGTCCGACGCGTCTGTCGAACCGTCAAGCGAGATCGAGATGGTAACATCGTGTGGCGATGTCGATCCACGCGCTCGCGTGCTCGCGCGATCGAGTCCCACCTCCCGCAATCGCGCGTCGAGTCGTTCGTCGACGTGATCGCGCACGAGATCGTCGATCGCACCCGCCTGTGTCCGTTCCGTATCGGAGCGTGCGTCGCTGCTCCGAGTCACCTCGTCCTCGAGATATGCGCGAAGCGCCTCCCGCATGGCTTCGCTTTTCGAGGCCTCGAGCGCCTCGAGTTGCGCGACGAGGTCGTCATCGGCACGGAACGTGATCTTGCTCATCGGTGAATTGCTCTCGTCTTATCACGCCATCTATATCAATCATGGTGCTACTGACGGAAACTGACACGTTCTCACCGTCTCGAATAATAACCCTTATGTGCCCTACGGCGGCTACGTTTGAGTGCGAAGTGCCCGCCCTTAGCTCAGACTGGTAGAGCAGTCGACTGTAGATCGACTTGTCCCCCGTTCAAATCGGGGAGGGCGGACTTCCTTTCCTGTCGATTTGCAGCAGACGCCGATTAGGCCGCAGTCTTGCGATTTCACCCCGCTCGAGACGGCCGAGAGTTCACAGTGGACCAAGATTCTTGTTGGAGGTCTATGTCTTCTGGCGATTTCCATCGCAGCGACCTGGAACTGGCATCGTCACTGTCCGTACTGCTGTGGCCGTATGACACGGACGACATCGATCGACGGACGCCCCCGTCGCGTTTGTGAGTGTGCCCCACATCATCTGGTGGTGTTCCCAAACCAACGAGCGCCGTGTGACCGACCCTGACCGACTCGCCTTTGGCGGTTCCGTGAGGGCGGGGCTTGGCACCCTCACCGCTATACCGCTATGACCCACTGACCGCAAGCTCGTTGCCGTCCACGAGGGAAGACGCTTTGACGAGAGTGGTGTGTGAATACGTCGGCTCGTCGGCGGCAGATTGACCGATCGTGTTGTATATTCGTCATATGATAGCTTTATATCAGTGCTTGGCGTGTATTCCTGCGATCATGGCAACAGCAAAAGTCCACCAGATTCAAGTTTCTGACATGATGTGTAACGGTTGTGAAGACACGATACAGCACGAACTGCGCCACGCCAACGGTGTCACGCGCGTCAGCGCAAACCACATCGAAGGAACAGTCGAAATTGAGGGTGACGATACTCTCGACCTCCCGAAACTCACCGACACAATAAACGACCTCGGGTTCACCGCTACGTAATCGCACACGGTCACTCTCGTTTTTTCGGTCGGTGCTGTGATACGGACTCCTGTCAGTCAATGCCGGTCGGACCGCAACCCGCATTGCAGTCCCATCGGGACAGCAGACCGTATGACAGGAGTTCGTCGCAGGCCGTCTGGCGGTGGCCGGTTCACTCGCGGTAAATAGGAGTCGCGGTTGACGTCCGCATCCCGTTCTGAACGCAGGACTCGAGCATGGTTCGGGTGCGCGAATCGGTCACAATTCTGTGACTTACTATCGTGCCAACCTGTACGTGCCCGTTTCAGCCGCCGGTCAGCCGACAAGCCGTCCCTACCGCCGGGCTGTCGCTCGAGCCCCGCGACAGCCACACGACTGGCCCGACAGTCGTCGAACGCCGTCTATTGTGTCCGGTTGTCCGTCTGCAACCGCGAGTAACAGCCGTCTTGCGTGGGTAAACCGGGTCGAAACAATGAGTCGGTGTGCCGTTGGCCTGTTGTGAGACCCCGTGAGGATGTTCAACCGATCAGCGCAGGATTCGCGGCCGTCGGCAGTCGAAGCGGACAGCCGCGAATCGACGACGGCCGTTCGCCTCGAGGGTGTCACCCACCAGTACGGATCGGGTGGCGGTCGGCTTCGCTCGAGCGACGAGCGAACGGTGACCGCACTCCGGGACGTGTCGTTCGACGTGCCGATGGGGTCTATCCTCGGGCTCGAGGGACCAAGCGGGAGTGGGAAATCGACGATACTACACGCGGTCGCCGGGCTGTTGGTCCCGACCGACGGCAACGTACTGCTGTGCGGGACCGATCTCACGACGCTGTCCGACGCGGAGCGAACTCGGATGCGGCGGCGTCACATCGGGATTGTTTTCCAGCGGTTTCATCTCCTGCCATCGCTGTCGGCCCGCGCGAACGTCGCGTTGCCGCTCGTACAGGCAGGTATCTCACGATCCGATCGGCGAGCGCGTGCGACGGCGCTGCTCGAGGCAGTCGGACTGGGTGATCGTAGTACGCACTTGCCCGGCGAACTCAGCGGCGGTGAGCGCCAGCGTGTCGCGATCGCACGGGCGCTGTCGACGGATCCGGACGTGATCGTTGCCGACGAGCCGACGGGCGAACTCGACACGGCGACCGGGACGGACGTCCTCGAACTGTTGACTGATATCGGCCGCGATCGGGCAGTGGTGGTCGCTTCACACGACGCGACCACGCTGTCGGTTGCCGATCGCGTCATCACGCTTTGTGACGGTCGGGTGGACGATGTCCGATGAGCCCGATGACCTGCCCGACGGCCTCGAGACGCGGCGACGTAGGCGGTGGACTGGACTGTTCTCCCTGACGGTTTCGCGGTGGTGGCAGCGAGCGACGGGGACGACGGCGGGTCGGATCGTCTCGACTGTCGCCGCCGTCGCGCTGACGATCGCGTTCCTGTTAGTCGTGACGGGGATCGCGCTGTCGCTGGCCGACGGCGGCGTGACGACGACGGACGACGCGACTGTCCACATCACGCCGGAAGCACAGCAGACGTTATCCTCCGTCGACGGAGTCGAGGGGCCGCGACTCGGGGCGACCAACGAGCGAGCTAGCACGATCCGCGCACACGACGGCGTCGCACACGCCTCGCCGGTGCTAATCGAGGCGGGCCGCCTCGAGGCAGGCGGCGACCCACAGACCGTTCAACTCGTCGGTGTCGTTCCGGACGGCGAGTCACGGACCGTTGCGGGGTTGCCGATAGATGCCCTCGAGGAAGGTGATCCCCACTATGCGAACGGCTCGTATGACGGCCCACGAACGGGCGGGATCGTGCTCTCTCGCACCGCTGCTGACCGGCTCGGTGCCTCCGCTGGCGACAACCTGGCCGTCTCGACCGCGCCGAGACGCGCGACCAACTTTTCAGTGACTGCGGTCTCCGAGACCGACGGCGGCGACGTCAGTGCGCCGGTCGCGCTCGTCCACGCCAGCGAACTGCAGTCGTTGTCCGGGGCCGCCGACGGCGAACTCGCCGACCGGATGGTGATCTGGGGCGAACCCGACGCCGCGCGGTCGGCCGCTGCCGACGCGTACCCGCACGCGTCGGTCACGGTCACCGACACGGCCGATCCCACCGCACTGTTCGATGACGGGCTGGCGTTTGCGACCAGCGTGATCGCGCTGGTGGTCGGCGTGACGATCTGTGCGTCGTTCGTCGCGACGACGATGGGGATGACCGTTGACGAGGACCGGCGTACCCTCGCCGTCCTCGAGTCGGTCGGCGTCCCTGCGCGGGGCCGGCTCGCCGTAATCGCGATTTCGACGGGGATCACGACGCTCGTCGGGTCAGTCGTGGGCGTCGGACTCGGCGCGGTGGGGATCGCGGGCGTCAACGCGGTCGCCAGCGCGACCGTCGCGCCGGGGGCGGTCGCACAGTTCCATCCGCTGTTCGTCCCCTATGGGATCGTCGTCGCCGTGCTGGCTGGCATCGTTGCCGTCCCCTACCCGCTTGCGGTGGCCGCACGAACGTCCGTGCTGGCAGAGGTGGGCCGATGAGCGTGGGGCGTGCAGTCGTTCGGCTGCGAGCCGTCGTCGGGCTGGCACTCGCACAGCTCCGGCGCTCGCCCGGACGGACAGTACTGACCGTACTCGCAGTCACGCTGGCGGTACTCTCGGTGACGGTGCTTGCGAGCCTGGGTGTGGGCGTCGTCGAGAAAGGCGAACAGGGGCTGGACAACGCCGATCGAGACATCTGGATCTCGCGATCCCCCGTCGATCCAGCAGCCAGCGGGACGGAGAACCCAATCGTCGGCGCACACGGCGTCGCGGCCGACCTCACCGCACGAGATGACATCTCCTCTGCCTCTCCGATCGCGATGTACGATGTCTACGTCGGCTCGAGTCCGTCCGACCTCGAGCGCCGGCCTGCGGTCGGCGTCCCGGAGACTCACGACAGATTTGACTTCCAGGCCGGGCATGGATTCGATCTCACAGAGGGGGCTGCTACCAGTCCGCCACCTGACGATCCCCAGCGTCGCGAACTCGTGCTCGATCCGCAGGTCGCCGACGAACTCGGCGTCGGAGTCGGCGACACGGTCTACATCGGAACGAGCCGGCAGACTGCGACAGCAAACGAGTTCACTGTCATCGGCATCTCCGACTACTACTCGCAGTATATGGGCTCGCCGACGCTGACGGTCCCGCTTGGCGATCTGCAGGCCGTCGCCGGGACGTCGGGCACCGACCGGGCGACGTTCGTCACTGCCGACGTGGCCGACGACGCCGATCACGACGCCGTTGCGGCCGATATCGGTGAGCAGTATCCCGAGTACGACGTTCGGACCAGTGACAGCCAGGTACAGTCGATGCTCGGGGAACGCACGGCCGTACTCGCAAGCGGCGCGACGCTGGTCGGCTTGGCCGTCCTCGGTGGTATCGTCCTGACCGCGAATCTGTTCGCACTCGTGGCCCACCAGCAACGCGCGGAACTCGCGGCGTTGCGGGCGGTCGGCCTCTCGCGTGGCCTGCTCGCCGGCACGATCGGCACGCAGGGACTCGTCATCGGCCTGCTCGGTGGCGTCCTTGCCGTCGCGGCAACGCCACTGGCCGTGCTCGGTTTGAACCGCTTCTCGGCGTCGGTGTTCGGGTTCGAGCGTCTCCTGCGGACGCCACCCGAAATCTACGCCGGCGGGTTCGCACTCGCGCTCGTCGCCGGCACCATCGTCGCGATCGTCGCCGGCTGGCGGGCCGGCCGCTACGCCCGGATCGACCATCTCGAGGCCTGACACAACCGGTTGGAACAGTCATAGACTCCGGTGCTCGAGCGAGCGAGTCCGCTCGAGTCCGTTCCGGTGCTGGCTTTTGCACGCCAAACCGACTTGTCACCCGAGTCCGTATCGGTCGTGATGCGACTTCGACAATCCGATCGCGAGCGATCGAACCCCGCCGAGACGGAGTCGACGGCCGGCACGTCGTCCGTGACCCAACTTATCAAACATCTTCTAACTGCTGTTGGCGTGCTTGTGTTCACCTACGCCGTGTTGCGCGTGCTCGGCCGGCGGGACGACGTGCCGGTCCAGTCCATCGACGAGGTGCAAGACGAAATCGCAGACACCGTCTCCGACGATCACCCGCTCGTGACGACACAGGATCGAACCAGCGCCACCGTTCCTGACAGCAGTACGAATGGTCCGCGAAACGAGGCGGCCGAGAGCGGTTCCGACATCCAGCCGTCGATCGACAGCGCGGACGCCGAGCGCGACGACCCTGCCGAACCGGGGGACGAGGGCGGTGGCGACGTGCTCGACGCGTCGGAGACGCGTGCTGACTACACCGACGACCGCTCGGACGCGGAAATCGCAGAACGCGCCGAACCCGACGTACAGGACGAGCCGGCCGAACCAGGCGAGATGGCGGTCGACGAGGACATCACAACGAATCTCGTCGACGACGACACCGACGCTGAAACGGAACCGGGCGGCGAGGCCGACGCCGACTCCGAGGAGTGAGCCGCCCTCGAGTTCACCGGAAACGTGGCCCTTATGCGCCGGTCGTCCCTACCGTGGCTCCATGACTGACGGGGACGTCGCGGCGTTTACCCACCTCGGAGCGACGGTTCGCGGGGCGCTCTCCGAACGCGGCTTCTCGAAGCCGACAGCACCGCAGCGACTGGCGATCCCGCCGCTTGCGGCCGGCGAGAACACGCTCGTGATCGCCCCGACCGGCAGCGGCAAGACCGAGACGGCGATGTTGCCGGTCTTCGATCATCTGGTCGCCGGTGAAGGGGCTCCTGACGGCTTCGGCGCGCTCTATATCACACCGCTGCGGGCACTCAATCGCGACATGCGCGAACGTCTCGAGTGGTGGGGCGACTACCTCGATCTCGCTGTCGACGTTCGCCACGGCGATACGACCCAGTACCAGCGGGGCAAACAGGCAGAGAACCCGCCGGACGTGCTGATCACGACGCCCGAGACCGTTCAGGCGATGCTTACCGGCGAGCGCCTGCGCGAGGCCCTGGCTGACATCTCCCACGTCGTGATCGACGAGGTCCACGAACTCGCCGCCTCGAAACGAGGGGCACAGCTGTCGATCGCCCTCGAGCGGCTTCGGGACCTCGCGGGGCCGTTCCAGCGGATCGGCCTCTCGGCGACTGTCGGCGACCCTGGCGAGGTCGGCCAGTTTCTGACCGGCGGCCGCCCCTGCGAAATTCGAGAGATCGATGTGGGAAGTAATGTCGACGTAACGGTTCGTGAGCCCGAGATTACCGACGAAGACGAGCGGTTATCGGGGGTGCTCATGACCGAACCCGATACGGCCAGTCACGTCCGATTAATCCGTGACCTCGTCGCCGACCACGAATCGACATTGATCTTCGTCAACACCCGTCAGACTGCGGAGGCGCTCGGCTCGCGATTCAAAGAACTCGAGTTGCCGATCGGCGTCCACCACGGCTCGCTCTCGAAGGAGGCCCGAATCGATGTCGAAGACCGGTTCAAGGCCGGCGAACTCGACGGCCTGTTGTGTACGTCCTCGATGGAACTGGGTATCGACGTTGGCCAGGTCGATCACGTGATCCAGTACAAGAGTCCCCGACAGGTCACGCGGCTCCTCCAGCGGATCGGTCGCGCGGGCCACCGGCAGGATGCGATCTCGAGCGGGACGATCGTCACGACCCGTCCCGACGACACGCTCGAGGCGCTGTCGATCGCCCGCCGGGCCCGCGACGGCGAGGTCGAACCAGCGGCGATCCACGAGGGGAGTCTGGACGTCGTGGCGAATCAGTTGCCCGCGATCGTCCAGAGCCGCGGCGATACGCCGGTCGCTGAAGCCGTCCAGACCATCACGCGGGCGTATCCGTTTCGGACGGTTCCCGAAGCGACGATCCGCGAAATCATCTCAGAACTGAACCGGAATCGAATCCTGTGGTTCGACGAGGGCGAGGACCGGATCGAAACCACCGGCGGCACCTGGCAGTACGTCTACGCCAATCTCTCGATGATCCCCGACGAGGAGACCTACGAGGTCCACGACATTGCCTCGGGAGGTCAGATCGGAACCTTAGACGAGCGGTTCGTGGTCAACTTCGCCCAGCCGGGCGAGGTGTTCATCCAGCGCGGCGAGATGTGGCGGATCGCTGAGATCGACGACGAGGAGGCCCGAGTCAAGGTCAGCCCGATCGAGGACCCCGCTGGTGAGGTGCCGTCGTGGATCGGCCAGGAGATTCCCGTTCCCGCCGCGGTCGCCGGCGAAGTCGGTGAGATTCGAGCCGTCGCCGAGCCACAGCTTCAGTCGGGAGCCGACGCCGCGGCAGTCGGCCGCGAATTGGCCAGCCGGTATCCGGCCGACGAGTACACGCTCACCGAAGCCTGCACGCAACTCGAGCGCCAGGTCGACGCCGACGCGCCGATGCCGACGGCCGATCGGCTCGTTCTCGAGCGCCGGGGCCGGACGATCGTCCTCAACGCGCCATTCGGTCACATGGCAAACGAGACGCTCGGCCGGCTGCTCTCCGCACTGTTGGGCCAGCAGGCCGGTTCGTCGGTCGGCCTCGAGACCGACCCCTACCGGATCGAACTCGAGGTGCCGACGTCGATCGCGACCAGCGACGTACTTGCGGTGTTAGAAGAGACCGATCCCGACCACGTCGAGGCGATCGTCGAACTCGGGCTCAAACGGTCGGATGCGCTTGCGTTTCGGCTCGCGCAGGTCTCGGCGAAGTTCGGCGCGCTCAAACGCTGGCAGAACAGGGGGTCGGGACGTCTCTCCAACGATCGGTTGCTGGCAGCACTCGAGGACACCCCGATGTACGAGGAGGCGATCCGGGAGGTGTTCCACGAGGATCTGGATGTCGACCGTGCGAGTGCAGTGCTCGAGGGCATTCAATCGGGCGCGCTCGAGGTGGTGACCCATCGCGGTCGCACGCCGGTCGGACAGGGCGGTCGCTCGTCAGGTGGCAAGGAACTGCTTGCGCCCGAAAACGCCGATGCGAGCGTTATCAAGACGGTACGGGAGCGGATTCAGAACGACCGCGTCATCCTGCTGTGTACGCACTGTATGGAGTGGAAGGTAAAGACGAAGGTCAAGCGGGTTTCCGACCAGCCCGAGTGCCCCGAGTGTGGCTCGACCCGAATCGCATCGCTGAACCCGTGGGCCGACGAGGTCGTCCAGGCAGTTCGGGCCCAGGAGAAGGACGACGAGCAACGGAAAATGACCGAACGCGCGTTTCGGGCCGCAAGTCTCGTCCAGAGCCACGGCAAACAGGCCGTGATCGCGATGGCTGCCCGCGGCGTCGGCCCACACAACGCCGCCCAGATCATCAACAAGCTGCGCGAGGACGAGGCCGAGTTCTACCGCGATATCCTCTCGAAAGAACGGGAGTACGCCCGAACCCAGTCGTTCTGGGAGTGACCGCTCATTGGATGACAAACGAGTCTTCCATCTCCTTTGGAGTGATCACCTCGAGATCGCCAGCGGATTCTAATTCGTTTACGTAGCTGGCCGTTTCTCGGAGCACCGACTGGGAACTCCCGTCGAGTCGGGTGAAGGTCAGCGACGTGATGCCGCCCAGTTGGGCGGTGAGATCGAGCGCCGTCCGCGCCTCCTCGGCACTGAGACCGGTCACCCGCGAGCAGAGCTGTGGATTCATCGCGGCACCTTGCGATGGGTAGCGCCCGGCGAACGCGAGGCTGTGGTTTTCCGAGACGGCCTCGAGGACCGCCCCGTTGTACTGACCGACTGGGTAGGAGAAGTAGCGTGCACCCTCCTCGTAGCCGTTGTCCTCGAGCCACGCTTTCGCGTCGCTGACCTCCGTTGCCGGGTCACGACCCGAGAGGGTGGTGAGATTCTGGCCGTGCATCGAATGGCTCCCGATCGTCCAGCCGGCGTCAGACAGCTCCGCGAGCTGGTCGGTGAGGAGATGTTCGCCCGTCGCGCTTTCGTCCTCGCGAACCCGACTTGGGACGATAAACGCCACCCCCGGGTAGTCGTACTCGTCGAGGATCGGAAACGCCCGCGTATAGGTGGACTCGTGGCCGCCATCGAAATGGAGCATGACTTTGCCGACGTCCGGTGTGGGGGCAAACCGGAGGTCGTCGACCCAGACCGACCCCTTGTCGTCGTCGGCAGTCCAGCGGATGATCTGGACCTGGTTGATCGCGCTCAGATCAGGCTCGCCGTCGACGGTGTCGACGCCGAAATTATTGTGGACGAGCGGCGTATCGCTGTGCATTCGCTGCCTGAAGACCATCCGGTTCTCGTCCTCGTCGAGCAACTGGATGACCATGTCGGCCTCGTGTTCCGTGGCCATCGCCATGGTCGGCCGCACGCCCGTGAAATCCTGTGGCTCGTCCAGTTCGCGAACGATCCGAAACTGGTTGTCAGGCCCTGACTCGAGCCGTGCGGACTGCGAGCCGGCGTACGAACGCTCTTGATCGGCCGTGAGCGTCCCAAGTGGCACGTCCCACGCGTCCAAGTTTTCGAAGTCGTCGAACAGCTGGGCCGTCGGCTGCTCAGAGTCGGGGCCGTCGTCCGATTCTTCGGACGTCGAACAGCCGGCGAGAGCGGCGACGAGAGCGGCGCTGAGATATGTTCGTCGTTTCATTGCTGGCGACCGCTTGCGCCACGGTGCGGTATATTGTTATTCTCGGTTGTCAACGACATATTATACGTCATAGCGTCGGGAAAACACGGGTCAGCGATGGGGAGACTCCCTGAACGCCGGGAACGAACCGACCCCTGTTCTCGAATGCCGTCATCCGGGATAGTCCTCGAATACGCCGTTACAGGGCCGCCGTATCAGTCGCCGAGCGCGGACTGACTGCGAGCGACGAACCCCAGATATCGTAACCCACGCCGTACAATAGCTGTAGGTCTGGATTGTTGTGTCCCGTGGGCGTCAGTGTGAGCGCTCGAGACCCGCCGAGGCGGGGTATCGATCCGTAACGGCCATACGAGTCGCTCTCGTCGGCTCCGGTATGAAATTCGCGCCGGGGGCCTGGAAGTATGCTCTCGTGCCCCTGCTTGCTGCGCCGTTTGCGCTCCTCTATAGCGCCACTGTCGGACTCGTCGCGCTTGCGCTTGGCGCGGGGACGCTCGCGTTCTTTCGCGATCCGGAGCGCACGCCACCGCCGACCGGTGTCGTCTCGCCGGCTGACGGAACCGTTTCCGTCCTCCGTGAGGAAGGCGATCGGGTCCGGCTGGGCGTTTTCATGAACGTCTGGCACGTCCACGTCGTTCGCGCGCCGTTTGCGGGCCACGTCACCGACGTCGAGCACGTTCCCGGCGCGAACCGGCCCGCGTTCTCGAAAGAATCCGATCGTAACGAACGCGTCCACGTCCGTCTGGCGTCGGACTCCTCGAACCTCCCCTCGGAACCTGACGAGACAGTGACGGCCGGAGACGACACCACGGCGGCAGTCGACGGACCGGGTCACGATGCCGAAGTCACACTGATTCGCCGGCGCGTTCGCCCGCCGCATCCATCCCTACGCCGACCCTGGCGATGACGTCGCACGCGGCGACCGCATCGGCCACATCGCCTTTGGCAGCCGCGTCGACCTGCTCTTTCCGCCGACGGTCGACCGCGAAGACATCGCCGTCGACGTCGGGGACTCGATGACCGCCGGAGAAACCGTCGTGCTCGAGGCGTCGTCCCATCCGACGACTGATCGATCCGGCCACGGATCATGACCTCGTCGCTCACGCTCCCGTCTTCATCCGAGAGCCGCTATTCCGGCCGACAGCCGACTGTTTCGGTCGATAAACGACTCGTTCAGTGCGGCTGATTCCGGTGAATCCGCTGTAACCGATCGAAACTGTCGAATCGCTATTTGCTCCGCGCGGACGAACGAGACATCACTGAGACCGATGGCCAGCCCACCGTCTCTCTCTGACCAACCGTCCGCTGGCTCGAGTTCGACGACAGAGTCCCCTGACGACGCTCATGGGGTCCGCGAGCGAGTAACGCCGGGACTCGTCACCTCGATCCGCGCTGTCGGGTTCTGGACAGCCATCGCCATGCCGTTTCTCTATTTGCCCCTGCTCGCAACTGGATTATCGTCTTCGTTCGACGGCATCCTGTTCGTCTGTCTGCTCGTCGGAAACCTCCTCGCGTTGTACGTCGGCCATCCCCACCGCCAGTAGGCCCGCGCCAGACAGACTTCGCCAGCAGTTGTCTGCTTTGCGGCCGCCGGCCTGTTCGAGAGTACGGTGTTGAGACGGTCAGCCACTCCTCTAGATGGCGCTGTCGCCCCCTCTCGAACGTGCGACGCTGAGGTATACGAACTCCTGTCGGTCAGTGCCGGCCGGCCGCGACCCGCACTGCGGTCCAACCGGGAACTGGGTACGGCAGCCCGGAGACAGCTACTAGGGGAGTTCCCGACGGATCGCCCGCCGTTTGACGAGGACGAAACCGACCGCGATGAGCCCGAAGCCGACCAGCGTCACGGTCTCGATGGCTTCGTCGAGATAGAGCCAGCCAACGATGGCGGTCACGATCGGAGCCACGTACGAAACCATATTGATCTCGACAGCGCCCAGTCGCTCGAGCAAGTCGAAGTAGATGAGAAAGCCGACCGCGCTCGCGCCGAGTGCGAGGGCGGCGAGCGCGCCGATCGCCTCCGGGTGGATCCATGCGGCCGGCTCGAGCGGTTCGCCGATCGCCAAGCTCACGAGATGGAGAACGACTGCGCCCCCGACCATCGACCAGGCTTCCATCGTCTCGATCGGCAGTGCGGTCTCGAGACGGCGGGTGAGGACGCTGCCGAGTGCGAACGCCGCGGCCGCACAGAAGACGAGTCCTTTCGACACGGCGTCGGCTGCGAGCAGATTCGACGGGTCCGGCTGGACGATCACCGCGACGCCAGCGAGTCCGACGAGGACGCCGATCACGCCGGCCGGCGAGAGAGCGTCGGTTGGAACGAGCAGCCGCGCGAAGCCGGTACTTAAGACCGGTGAGAGACTCACCAGAATGGCCGCGGTGGCTGCCGGCGTGCGCTGCTGGCCGACGAACAGGAACGCGTGATAGGCCGCGATCAACAGGACGGCACCGACGGCGACTTGTCCCCACTCGGCTCGGTCACGAGGTCGCCACGGTTCGACGGCCACCGCTGCATAGCCAAGCATCACGACACCAGCGATATCGTAGCGAAACGCCGCAAACAGAAGCGGCGGAAAATACGAAAGCCCTGCACTGATCGCGACGAACGCACCGCCCCACAGCGTCGCGAGCGTCACGAACAGCCCGAGATTCCGATACCGGTTCACAGCGGCTCTCTCGGGTGAGCCACCCTTTGCATTTCGATTCGGACTACCCGGACCACGACTCGAGCGTGATACTGTCCCGTCAGTGTGCGGTAGAGCGCGTCACGATGGTCAGTACGACTGCACGTCGTCGGTTGTAGACCGCCCTCGCTGTCTCAGAGCGGCGGTCGTCCCCGAAGCTCGGGTTCGTCCTCCGTCGCCCGGAACTGCTCGAGTAAGGGTTTGATGTCGTCGAACCCCTCTGCCAGGACGATGTCACCGCTGCGGAGGTCGTACTCGATGATATCGTAATCCGCGAGCCGCGGCAGGTGGTTGTGGACGAGGCTGACGTAGACGCGCTGTCGGGTTTCCTTGTCGAGTGTGTGGGCGCTGACGTCCAGTTCCCAGGCTGCGATCTGGTCGACGAGGTCCTCGAGGTTGGCGGTCCGGTTGTCCGCTAACTCATAGAGGAGAAACCGTCGCTCGGACTCGGCAAGCAGGGAGCAGGCCGCTTCCATCCGACTGGCGTTCGTCGGGCTCATACACCGACCATGCACCCAGTGGTATTACACCTACTGCCAACACAGATTGGGTCCCACCCGATCGACGATAGCAACCGAATTCGAGATCTGTCGAATGCGGCCGATTTACTGCCTACTACTGGAAATTTCACCGCTCTGGTTAGCGCAGACGACTGTTCACGTTGGGAGTGTGCACAACCGATCGATTTCACTGACAATCACTGCAGATTGATTCTGCGGTGGCTCTGCGATCGGTATTCGAGCCGGTTTGGGTGGGACGACTGCCCGTTCCGGAGTGGACTATTGGTCTCCCGAGACGTACTATGTCATATGTTATCTCAGACGACATACCTAAGTGGTGGACCGACATACTCGGTTGTATGGCCGCTCACGGCCGGTCCGCACTGCGGGACCTGTTCGACGAGTCGCCCACGCCTCACATTGCCCATCCCCCTCGGACCCACCATCGTGATTTCTACGTCGCTACCGATGGGTCCTTCCGGGAATCGGGCGGTGGGCTGGGTGCTGTTATCGAAACGCGCGACGGCACCCGCGTCGCACGCGTCGCGACGACGGACACGCCGCCGGACAACAACGTCGCCGAGTATCGGGCGCTCCATCTCGGGCTCGACGTGCTCGCTGCGCGAGCACCACGAGACGCCGCCGTCGGCGTTCTTATCGACCACGACGCGCTCGCCAGCAACGTCAACAACGCCATCCTTGCGACCCAACACCCCGACGGAAAATCACCCCGCCCGATCTCCGTCCCGGCCGCGACCCGGTATCACTGGCGAGGCATTCAGGCCCGCCTCTGCGGGTTCGACGAGGTCCGGGCCGCTCGCATCGACAGCGATCAAAACCCCGCCCACCCGCTCGCGAACGCGCCCGAGCGGTACCGACACGTCAACCGGAAACCCGACCGGTGTGTCCTTCCCGAGACGCCGGAACCGACTGCTTCCACCGAGTTCCCACCGCCGTCTCGTGCCGACCGCAACGGCACCGGCGGCGGTCGTGCCTCGGACTAAGCCCGAGACGCAAGCCATGTGCCCGGCGACGGAGGCCGGCCCGAACCGTCATCGTTTTTTCACCGCTCGAGCAAGTCCTCTCCGATGAGTCTCCGCGTCGCGGTCGCCGCCCCGTTCATCCAGCACGGCACGCGTCGCCTCAAGGAAAACGAGTTCGTCGTCGCGCTCTCGCTCGACCGCGACTGGTTCTCTCCCGACCAATCGAAGCGACTGATCGATGTCGCAACGAAAGAGGGGCTACTCGAGCGAACCGACGACGGACTCGACGTGACGTTCGATCCCGCCGAGGTGACGGTCCCCGAGGAGTTTACGCCCGACGAGGATCTCCTTCGCGAGCGGTCGGCGTTCGAACGCGTCCTCGACTCGTTGGTCGCCGAGGGAATGGAAAAACACGAAGCCGTCGGCGAAATCAACACGCTTCAGGGGGAACTCGGCCTGACGATCGAGGCCGCCGCCGTCGTCTACGCCCGCCGCGAAGGCTTCGCGGTCGACGATCTCGTCCCGATCGCCCGCGCAGCCGTCCGCGACACCGAAGACAGTTAGTCCCGACGACCTGAGCCACGCGTATGGTCGAGGATCGGATCACCGATGGGAGACGGATCGCCGAACTGCTCTCGAGCGAACTCGACGGCCGCGAGGACGGCGACCTCGCAGCTGTTGCCGTGACCAACGCCGACCGCGATGTCGAGCCGACGGCCGAGGGCGCGCGTGCCTACGATGTCACTTGCACCGACGAGCGAATCGCCCGCGTCTTTATTCACGAGGACCGGGCACACCTCGAGTTCGAAGCGGGCCAAGATGTCGCGGCCGATGCCGCGTCGGACGTCGACCTCCGGGTACGACCGAAGGCGACGACACCCCCGCGAACGCTCGTTTTCGTCGAGAGCGGTGCGGAGGTCAAGCGAGCGACGGACGTGGTTCAGGCTGTGAGCCGATCGCTCTGAGCACGCTGGCGGGTAGAATCGGGTCGCCCAGCAGAACGCAGCGGCGTGCGTATTACCGTGGCATGAATGCCCTCGAATCGGTCAGTGCGGGTTTCCGCCGTTACATACCGTTCACGAACGTTCTCAGGCACAGTGCGTTGTCCACTGTTCTTGGAACCCATCCACGATCGTCACCTGCGCTCGCTGCCCTTCGCGTTCGCAGGTGATGACGTCACTGCCGATGATCGATTCATTGTCGCCCGCTTCAACGACGTATCCCCACGTATTACCCGGTTTCCACGCTTCAATCGTGGTTGTCGTGTCACCGGTCGGACGAACTGTAAGCTGGCGACTTCGGACCTCCTTTTCTGCCAGTGTTACGTTATAATACACGGCACCGCTCTGTAAGTCAGCAAGTCCGACGTATCTGCGGTCATCAGCTTTTGTTGTTGCTTGGAACGTCACGTCAGTCGGAGAGTCAGCGTTCGGGGCTGTAAAGACCGTGAGCTGATACCGTGTTTCGTCTTGATTTTCGACCGTTAGCGTCGGTGGTTCGTCGGGCGAGAGAACAGTCCATCCAACGAGGATGGTTGAGAGGACGATGAGGATGGTAAGGGATACTCGAGGGCGCAACATTGGTGGGGTATTTCATTTCAAAACATCTATTAAAAATCATATCGTTCCGTCACGACTCTCGCCGACCCGCCTCTCACTCGAGGTCTGCAACGAGTTCCGGAACCGCAGTCGCGACTTGCGCCTGCTCGACGTGTGCGACGGCGCGGGGATCGGGGTCGGGGCCGTCCTCGAGTATCACCTGTATCGCGGCCAGCCCGGCGTTGGTCGCACCCCGAACGTCGGCGTCGATCTCGTCGCCGACGTAGACCGCTTCGGCGGGCGCGACACGCAGTTCGTCAGTGATCGCCTCGAACGCACGGGGATCGGGTTTTCCGGCCTCGAGTTCGCCGGTGACGACGGCGGCGTCGAAGGCCTCCTCCCAGCCCAGCGTCTCGAGTTTGTCTCGCTGGGCGCGGACGGGGCCGTTCGTGAGCAGGCCGACCAGATACTCGCCGCGTAAGTCCGCGAGCATGGTTTCGACGCCGGGCAGCGGTTCGAGGGCGTCGGCGATCGTCTCGCGATACGCTGTCGCGACGGCGGCCGGGTCGGCGTCGCTGTCGGTGTTCTCGAGCAGGTCGGCGAAAATGGGTTCGCGTGTCTCGGTCGTGAGGTTCCGACGGTGGGCCGCGAGATACGCTTCACGCGACAGCGATGGCGCACCCGTGGTGGCTGTGGCCTCTTCGAGAAGGGTCGCCCGATCCCGCTGGGGAACGGCGAGCGTGTAATCGAGATCGAAGACGACCGCCTGTGGCATAGCCGTGTGAGGGGGCTCGAGCCGGTTGAAGCTTTCCGTTTTGGGGGGTCGGCGTCAGTCATACGGTCTGCTGTCCCGATGTCCCGGCGCACCCGCGACCCGTCATCGGGTGCGCCGGCACTGACTGACAGTAGTCCGTCTCAATCGTTTGCCCGACCAGTGTCGCCACGTCCCCGCTCGAGGAGCGAGACGACGATGGGTTCGAGCCGGCTCGAGTGCTGCATAAGCGACGTCCCGAGGACGCTCATGACGAGGACGTAGCCGACGGCGACGGCATAGATCGTCTCCGCTGTCTCGGTTGGTAGCCCGCTGCCGGCACCGGTAAGCGCGAGGCTCGCGATGATCAACGAGAACTCGCCGCGCGTGGCCATGCCGAGCCCGACACGCAGCGACCGACGGTCGTCGAGGTTGTAGATCCGCCCGCCGAGGTAGCCGCTGATGAGCTTCGTCGGCGTCGTCACGATCACCGCGGCGACGATGATCGCGACGACCGAGAGCGTAAACAGCCCCGGGTCGGTGACGAGCCCGATCCAGAAGAAAAAGATCGCCGCGAAGGCGTCCCGAAGCGGCTCGAGCAGTTGCTCTAAGTCGTGGACGTGATCGGTCCCGGAGAAGGCCATGCCGACGAAGAAGGCAGCGACGGCCTCGCTGACGCCCAGCGCGAGTGCGATGCCGGCGACGAGGATCGTCACGCCAAGCGCCCGGACGACGACGAACTCGTTGGTGTCAGCATCGAGAAAGTGCTGGAAGAAGTCAGTCCCGTACGTGACCAGCGCGAGCAGTGCGAGGATAACGCCGATCGCGAGCACGATCTGGCCCGCAGCCGCCCCGAGATCGCCGCTGCCGAGGACGAGTGCGGAGACGATCGCCAGGTAGACGGCGATAAATAGGTCCTCATAGACCAGCGTCCCCAGCATTGGTTCCGACTCGGCGTTGGCGATCCAGCCCAGATCAATGAGCGACTTCGTGATGATCGCGCTCGAGGAGATGTAGACGACGCCGGCGGTCAGCACGGCCGCGAGGACATCGCCGAAGACGAGGTAGCCGAACAGGAGTCCGATCCCGAAATTGAGAGCGAGGTCTATCGTGCCCGCCTTGCCGATCCGGTCCTTGCTCGCGAGTAGCCGATCCAGATTGAACTCCAGTCCCAGGAAGAACAACAGGAGGACGATCCCGATTTCCGCACCGACGACGACGAAGTCGGTATCGCTGAGTGCGACCCCGCCGAGTGCTGCCAGGAGGTCGACGCCAGCGACCGTCATCTCGGGGATGACGAGCGAGACACCGCCGACGGCGACCTCGCTGCCAGCGAGGTCGGGGAGTTTGCCGAGGACGTTCGATCCCAGCACCATCCCGGTGACGATGTACAGCGGGATGACGGACTGATTGATCCGATTCGCGGCGACGCCGGCGAGTGCAACCGCGGCAAAGAGCACACCCACGTCGACGAGTGCCGTCTCAGTTGCCACTAGCGATCACCTCCGACGAACACATCGGTTTCGATCACTCCTCGAGTTCGTCGCCGAGCAGCTCTTCGAACCGGGTACAGTCCTCGCTGTCGCCGATGACGACTACCGTATCATCAATCTCGAGGACCGTCTCCGGCGTCGGCGGTGAGATCAGTTCATCGCCACGCTGGATGGCGACGATCGAGACGCCCGTTCGATCGCGGATGTTCGATTCGGCGAGGCTCTGGCCGGCGATTTCAGCCGACGCCGTGACGGTGTACCACTCGAGGTAGGTCTCATCGGAGAGCATCGTCTCGACTGCATCGGCCTGGACTGGCTGGAAGTATGCCCCCTCCAGGATCGTGCCGATCTTCCGGGCGAGTCGATCCGAGACCTCGAACAGTTTGTCGCCGTCGGCGTCCGCGTCCGGTTTCAGGTAGACCTCCCGTTTCCCTGTATTATGTGTCACGATGACGAGTCGTTCGCTGCCGTCGAGTTCGACCTCGAATTTTTTCCCGACGCCGGGGAGGTCGCTCTCGTAGATGGTCATATCATAAAGAGCGGAACGTGTGGCCATAAATGGCATGACCCGGTCACCGGGTCACTCGTGGCCGGAAACCGGATGGGGACCGCCATTACTCAGCGAGTCCTTCGATGAGGAACGTCGCGGAGGCGAGGTTCGTCGCCAGCGCCGTATCCTGCACGTCACAGATCCGCAACAGCGCCGAGATATCCGGCTCGTGGGGCTGCGCTCGCAGCGGGTCGCGGAGGAAGACGACCCCATCGAGGTCCCCCGCTGCGACCTCGGCACCGATCATTAGGTCCCCGCCGTGCGGGCCGGACTCCATGCGCTCGATTTCGAGGTCAGTTTCCTCGAGCAGCCGTTTTCCCGTCGTTCCGGTCGCGATCAACTGGTACTCCCGAAGCTGTGACTCGTGGGTCTGTGCGAACTCGATGAGGTCCGGCTTCTTCCGATCGTGAGCGATCAGCGCGATGCGCGTCATACCGGCCCATCCACCCCGCCAAAAATAAGCGCTGGCTCCGGCAGGACTCTCGGCTCGAGCGGCCGCTCTCACCTATGATGAACCCCGTGGCGGGTCAGAACTCTTCAACGTGCGGCCGGAGGTCGACAGGGGTGTCCGAGATAGCGATCCAAACGAGCAACACGACCCGGGATAAGCCACTCCCTGACGACTGTCGGGCTGTGACCACCGTCACCGTCGCGACGGCGATTGCAGAACTCTCCGTCTCCGTCACCGTCGACGGCCCCACGGTCCGAACCGTCGAGCAGGTCGACACCGATGCGAGCGCTCCCAGCTCCCGAATCCGATCGAAGCAGACGGATGAGTG
Organism: Natrinema hispanicum; assembly: GCF_004217335.1. Lineage (GTDB taxonomy): Archaea > Halobacteriota > Halobacteria > Halobacteriales > Natrialbaceae > Natrinema > Natrinema hispanicum. The sequence goes on along the minus strand of NZ_SHMP01000003.1, from coordinate 38,463 downwards.
TCGGCAGTCTCGATACCGGACGCCAGCGTGACCCCTGTCCTAACACGACAGTTCCGGGGAGATCACACCGCATTGGTACTCAAGACGGACACTTTTGCCACCAAATCCCGTGAAACTGCGCATGGGTGTTTTGCGCGGCCGTGACGGTACGCGGCTCCTCTGGACCGGCCTTGGGCTAGTCATCGCGGTGCTGATCGGACTCGCCCTCTTTCGCTATGTCGGGACGCTGCTCTTTGCGATTTTCGTCTATTACGCGACGCGGCCACTCTACCGCTGGCTCGATCGCTATCTCGAGCATCCGAACGTGACCGCGACGGTCACGATACTGTTCGTCGTCATCCCGATGGTTGCCGTCATCGGCTATGCAGGCGTCGTCGCGCTCGGGGAACTCGACCGGCTGCTTGCCACGAGCAGCCTCGAGACGTATCGATCGGTCTTCCAGCCATATCTGCGATTGGCCCGAGAGGGACATATCGGCCGCCTGCGGGAGATGCTCGGGACCGGAATGGGTGGGTCGGTCGCGGGGACGCTGGCGCAGCGTTTGCCGAGTGCCGTCACTCGCCTCTCGTCGATCGCCGGTTTCGTCTTCTCGGTCCTCGCGCGATTCTTTCTCATGCTCACGTTCCTCTTTTATCTCCTGCGGGACGATCACAAGCTACGACACTGGTTCTACGACAGTGTCGACCACGACGAACGGATCGTCGAGTACACGACCGCGGTCGATGGTGACCTCGAGACGGTCTTCGTCAGCAATCTTGCGGTGATCGCGGTTGCGGCCGGCGTCGCCACCGCGACGTACGTCGGTCTCAACGTCTTCGCCTCGAGCGGGTCCGTCGTCGCAACGCCGGTGTTGCTCTCGTTGCTCATCGGGATCGGGACGCTGATCCCGGCGGTCGGAATGAAGATCGTCTACGTTCCGTACGGACTGCTCTTGCTGGGGCTTGCAGTGACGACGGCGACGCCACTCTGGCATCCGATTGCCTTCTTCGCCCTCACGTTCGTCGTCGTCGATACCATTCCCGACTTCTTCGCCCGGTCATTTCTGTCCGCACGAAGTGGCGTCCACATGGGGCTGGTTCTTCTGGGCTACTTTCTCGGGACGCTCGCGTTCGGCTGGTACGGCCTGTTTCTCGGCCCGATCGTCGTCGTCCTCGCGGTTCACTTTGCCGACAAAATCTTCCCCGACCTCGTGGACGACCTATTCGTGAGCTAATCGCGCCCCGTCCACGATCGGCCGTTCGTTGTCGCTCGAGACACGCCGCCATCGCGCAGACGAACGTTTTTCGTCGGTGCAGCGTCGATTCACGACGGATGACCGAACTCAGCGCACACCACGTCGGTATCACCGTCACCGATCTCGAGGAGACGCTCGCGTTCTACCGGGACGTGCTCGACCTCCCGGTTGCAACTCGGTTCAGCGTCGGCGGCGAGGCGTTTTCCGACGCTGTCGGGGTCGAGGGCGCAAGCGCCGACTTCGCCCACCTCGAGGCCGACGGCGTTCGGATCGAACTCGTCGAATACGACCCCGAAGGGGCGGACGTATCGGCGTCGGAGCTCAACCAATCGGGGGCGACACACATTGGCCTCTCGGTCGACGACCTCGAGTCGTTCGCCGCGTCACTTCCCGACGACGTGCCGACGATCAGCGGGCCACAGACCACCGAAAGCGGCACCACGCTCATGTTTCTGCGCGATCCAGAGGGGAACCTGATCGAAATCCTCGAGGCTTGATACGGACTCCTGTAAATCATTGCCGGTGCAACCGCGACCGTCCTGCGGTTACACCGGTACACAGTTACAACAGACCGTATGAACCGAGCGAGAACACACGCTCTAGCCGATTCGGCCACGTTACGGTCCTCGACAGGCCAACGTCGATCGCACTTCCTCGACATCGCCATCACACTGCGAACAGCTGCGTTTCTCGGCGGCGATGTAGACGATCCGACACCGCGAGCAGTGAAAGAGGTTCCCGACCGACTTCGAGACAGCATGTTCCGTTTCGCCGTCGTCTCGCGTCGTCTCAGTTCCCGTCGCGTCTCGGTCGTGCAGCAGTGCCGCCCGGAGCCGGCCGCGAAGACGACGTGAAGCCGCCGTCGCGTTCCGTCGGATTCCCATACAGTCGTCGACCAGAAGACGAATGAAATAGGCACTACCCAACATGTTTGGATGCCGGATGGGCGAACGCAGCATCCGCTGCCTCGCGGCAGCCATCGGTGCGGCCCGATCGACCGGGCCGTGGATAGCAACCTTTTCGACCATCCCGAAGCCAGTTCCGGCATGAACTTCTTCGACCGCCTGCACGACCGCATCCGAACGGTCGACAGCGTCGTCTCCGTCGGCCTCGATCCCGACCCGTCGCGCGTTCCCGACCATCTTCAGGATCACGACCTCCCTCGCTGGGCGTTTAACCGACGTATCATCGATGCGACCCACGAACACGCCGCCGTCTACAAGCCCAACGCAGCCTTCTACGAGGACCCCGACGGCTGGCGCGCACTCGAGGAGACGATCGCCTACGCCCACGGCAAGGACGTTCCTGTCCTGCTGGACGCCAAGCGAGCCGACATCGGGAACACGACCCGACAGTACGCCCAGATGCTCGAGACAGTCGACGCGATCACCGTCAACCCCTACATGGGTCGGGACTCGCTGCAGCCGTTTCTCGCCGACGAGGAGTCTGGCGTTTTCATCCTCTGTCGGACGTCGAACCCCGGCGGAGCCGACCTGCAAGATCTGACGCTCGAGACGGGCGAACCGCTCTACGAGCGCGTCGCCGCGCTCGCCGACCTCTGGAACGAAAACGACAATGTCGGGCTGGTCGTGGGTGCGACGAAACCGGACGAACTCGCGGAACTCCGCGAGCAGGTTCCCGACCTCCCCTTCCTCGTGCCCGGCATCGGGGCACAGGGTGGCGACGCCGAGGCGGCCGTCGAGTACGGGCTCGCAGACGGTGTCGGACTCGTCAACTCCTCGCGCGGAATTATCTTCGCGGGCGAAGATGATGGCAAAGACTTCGCCAGTGCCAGCGGTCAGGCTGCAAAGCGGCTCAAAAAGCGGCTCAACCAGTATCGAGAGTAAACACTAGTTCGTTTTATCCAATTCTTGGAACTGTGGCTCTTGAATGTAGTTTTCTAAAACTCCGATATCTGATTACAACATGTCTACACTTGATGGGTTACTCAAATCATCTCGTCCATCTCGTCGAGAAAAGCCTGAAAATCCTCCGCCCCGGCCTGTGTTGCGATGCTTCGGAGTGTCCCGGTCGCGAGTTCATCATGCAGCGGAACGATAACGTAGCGCGTCTCATCGGTATCTGGGTTGACGTATTGTAGTTTGACGTGGCTACCCGTCTGATCAACGCGGCGGAATCCCCAGTTTCCAAGGACCTGTATGATCTCTCGACCGGAATACGTTCCGCGTGTCACTCTATGCCAGCGTACTCGTGGTTGCGGTAAAAAGGAACCCTTTACGCGCGCGGGAAGGGGTCCTAAAACCAGGGTGCCGTTGACGGATCAGCCGTGTCTTCGTCGCTTTCTGGAACCGGCCGCTCGTGAAGTGAAAGTGCCTCGGCGAGGTTTTCCAGTGCTGCTACTTTCGTCTCACCTTGGCTGGCAATCCCACTTGATTCGTCAGTCGCGACGTACCACTGTCCCTCCTTGGTAACAGTAATGGTCTCGTCGGTCAACTCTCTGCGGGATTGCACGCCCATATATACTCACAGGACGACCGGCGTGAAATGTTTTCCGACAGCGTAACGGACACGGTCGGCTCGCTCAACACTCAAAACCGGTTAATATCCACGTCGTCGCGCTGTCCCGGCCGGGCCTGCCCAGCGCAGTCGGCACACAGCCCCAGCTCGTCGTCGTAGTGAATCTCGCAGACGAGCGTCCCGCAGTTGGGACACCGGTGCTGAGCGGGGCGCGATTCGCAGATTTGACAGAGGCCGCTGACGCTCATACGCCGAGAAACGCACTCGAGGTGCTTGAAACCGGGCCCGGCACGGGCGACCGACCGTCGATTCCCAGTTCGGTAGCCGCACTGTGTCATATAGTGCCAATCTACGGGAAGCCTTTTGCCATGTGGCCAACTACCAGGGGATATGAGCCGTGACCGGGCTCTCCTCGAGCGAGCCCTGGACCGTGGCGAACAGGACGGTGGCAACGTCGAATTCAAGGAACGACTGTCACGAGACGTCCACCTCGAGGGTGGACGACGGGAGAGTCTGGCCGCGCAACTGCGACATCGTTTGCTATCCGGCGACGGTGAGGCGACCTACGTGGTCGGCGTCACCGACGACGGCGGTCTCGCTGGCATCGATCCTGACACCTTCTCCGAGACGATGGACGTCCTCTCATTGCTGGCCGAAGAGGCCGACGCACACATCGAAGACGTCCAGACGTGGGGGATCAATGGGGTTTCGGACTCGCTCGAGTCCGACGCAGATCGGACATCGAAGACGGCCGAGCGTGGTCTGGTCGGCGTCGCGAAGGTACGAGAAGGCGGTGTCCTCGAGACGGACGACGAACACGTCGTCGTCGGGACGGCGGGCCACGTCGACCACGGGAAGAGCACGCTCGTGGGCTCGCTCGTGACGGGCAAAGCCGACGATGGCGACGGAGCGACGCGTGCGTTCCTCGACGTTCAGCCCCACGAGGTCGAGCGTGGTCTCTCGGCTGACCTGTCGTATGCCGTCTACGGCTTCGACGACGAGGGGCCGGTCCGGGTGCGGAACCCGAATCGCAAGGCAGACCGCGCCGAAGTCGTTCAGGTGGCCGATCGGCTCGTCTCCTTTGTCGACACCGTCGGCCACGAGCCGTGGCTCCGAACAACGATTCGCGGGCTCGTCGGCCAGAAACTCGACTACGGCCTGCTGGTCGTCGCCGCTGACGATGGCCCAACGCGGACGACGCGTGAACACCTCGGCGTGTTGCTCGCAACCGAGCTTCCGACGATCGTCGCGATCACGAAAACCGACGCCGTCGATGCCGAGCGCGTCGAGGAGGTCGAACGCGAGGTCGAACGACTCCTCCGTGACGTCGATAAGTCGCCGCTGCGGGTCAGCCGCCACGGCGTCGACGCCGCCGTCGAGGAAATCAGCGACCGCGTCGTCCCCATCGTCGAGACCAGCGCGATCACGATGGACGGCCTCGAGACGCTCGACGAACTGTTCGACCGGCTCCCCAAGACATCCCAGGATACCGGCGAGTTCCGGATGTACGTCGACCGCAGCTACTCGGTGACCGGCGTCGGTGCGGTCGCTTCGGGCACCATAATGGCCGGTGAAGTCGAAGCCGGCGACGAACTCCTGATCGGTCCCATGCCTGACGGCCGCTTTCAGGAGGTCGAGGTCCGTTCGATCGAGATGCACTACCACCGGGTCGATCAGGCACAGGCGGGCCGAATCGTCGGCATCGCGCTGAAAGGGATCAAAGAAAGCGCCATCGAGCGCGGCATGGTCCTGTTGCCTCGGGATGCCGACCCTGACCCAGTCCGAGAGTTCGAAGCCGAAGTGATGGTACTCAACCATCCCACCCGCATCGGCGAGGGCTACGAACCGGTGGTCCACCTCGAGACGATCGGCGAAGCTGCCGTCTTCCACCCCGAGAACGGTCGCCTCCTGCCGGGAGATACAGGCACGACCACCGTCGAGTTCAAGTTCCGTCCGTATCTCGTCGAGGCGGGTCAGAAGTTCGTCTTCCGCGAGGGTCGCAGCAAGGGCGTCGGCACGGTCACTGACGTCTCGCCGATGGAGTGACCGCCGGTATCGAGTTGGGTCGCCGCCCCTGTGAGTTCGCGTCGATCGATCGCGCCATATTTTGCTCCGTAAACCGTATACATTAGACGAGACTAAACCAGACCATGACTGGCGGCATCAGCGATATTATTGACTATCCGCCGTTGCGGTTGCTCGATCACTCGAGCGATCGAACAGCGGTCGCTCGGTCCGTCCGACGATGTGAACGACTGCGCGCTCTCACTTCGTTCGAGCCATGACCGGCTGGCTCGAGATCCTCGTCGTCGCGTTCGTCCTCCAGCTGTCGGTGCTGCCTGGCGAGAAGGTGCAGTTCATTATCGCTGGGCTCTCGACACAGTACGACCCACGGATCGTCGTCGCCGCTGCAGGGAGCGCCTTTGCCGGGTGGACGGCCCTCGAGATCCTCTTCGGTGCGGCGATCAGGGGCGTACTGCCGCCGATCTACCTCGATGCGATCACGGCAGGGCTGTTCCTGCTCTTTGCGGTGTTGCTCATCAGGTCGGCACCCGAGACGAGCACTCAGTCAGTCGTGACCAACGGCGGGACGGTGATGGGCGACGTACTGGACATCTCGCTTTTCGGGTACGATATCCCGCCGTATCTCCGCGGGTTCGTCCCGATCTTCGCGCTGATGGCCGTCGGGGAGTTCGGTGACAAGACCCAACTTGTCACGATCGGACTCGCGGTCAAGTACGGTGCCAACCCCGCGATCTGGGCCGGCGAGATGCTTGCGATCATTCCCGTGAGCGCAATTAATGCGTACTTCTTCCACCGGTTCTCGCATCGTTTCGATGCTCGGCTGGCCCACTTCGCCGGCGCGGCGCTGTTTCTCTTCTTTGGACTCGACACGGTCTTGCAGATCCTGACCGGGTTCTCGATCTGGGAGACGATCGTCGACGGGATCGCGACCGTGATTCTCGGTCTCGTCTAACCCGCCCCGCGGGCAGAACGAAACCAAAGTTGGTATGTCCGTCTCGGTTCCTGGGCTAGGGTAAGATGGTACAGACGAGCGTTATCGGTTGTGGTAACATGGGGAGCGCCCTGATCACGGGCCTCCATCGGTCGGGAAATCACACGGTGACCGCGTGTGACCTCGATCCCGACGCACTCGAGGCGGTCGCCGACTACGTCGACCACACGACGACGGACGTCGCCGAGGCGGCCGAAGCCGACGTTGTCGTCGTCGCAGTGAAACCTGACATCGTCGGCGCGGTTCTGGACGATCTCGAGCTCTCGCCCGAGCAGACGCTGGTCTCTATCGCTGCGGGCGTCTCCACCGACTACGTCGGCGCGCGAACCGACGCGAACGTCGTCCGGATCATGCCAAATCTCGCGGCCGAAACCGGAAACATGGCTGCGGCCATCACCGGCGACGACGTTCCTGACGAGGTCCGGACGCTGCTCGACGACGTCGGCGAGTTCGCCGAGGTCGACGAGAGTCAGATGGACATCGCGACCGCCGTCAACGGAAGCGGCCCCGCCTTCGTCTTCTATCTCATTCAGGCGATGAAAGAGGCTGGCATCGACGGCGGGCTCGAGCCTGACGACGCCGAGACGCTGGCCGCCCAGACGTTCAAGGGCGCTGCTGAGACGGTTCTCCGGTCGGACGAGGACCTCGATGACCTGATCGACGCCGTCTGCTCACCCAACGGGACGACCATCGAAGGGATGGAGGTCCTCTGGGACAGCACCGCCAAGGAAGATGTCGCCGCGGCGGTGAACGCGGCCGAAGAACGCTCTGCGGAACTCGCAGCGGAGTTCAGCGATGAGTAGCGAACTCGAGGACGCGGCCATCGACGAGACACGACAACTCGCAGCCGACGCTGATCGCGTGATCGTCAAGGCCGGGACGAACTCGCTGACCGACGACGAGTCGAACCTCGACATCGAGAAGCTCGACAAACTTGTCGACGACCTCGAAGACCTCCTCTCGCGTGACAAGGATGTCATCCTCGTCTCCTCTGGTGCAGTCGGTGCCGGGACGGGCCGAATCGAACCGTCCAGCGGGACTGTCGAGGAATCGCAGGCGCTGTCGACCGTCGGCCAGAGCCACCTCATGCACCACTACACCGAGAGCTTCGGGCGCTACGATCGGAAGGTCGCGCAGTTGCTTCTGACCCAGCACGACCTCGAGAACCCCGAGCGCTTTACGAATCTCCGGAACACGATCGAGACGCTGCTGGATTGGGGCGTCGTCCCGATCATCAACGAGAACGACGCGGTCGCGACCGAGGAGATCCGCATCGGCGACAACGACATGCTCTCGTCGGCGGCGGCGATCGGCGTCGACGCCGACCTGCTGGTCACGCTAACTGACGTCGGCGGCGTCTACACCGGGAACCCGAAAGAAGACGACGACGCCGAGCGCATCGAGGCCGTCGGAACCAACTACGACACGGTGCAGGATATCATCTCCGAGACCACCTCTGCGGGATTCGGCGGCATTCAGACCAAAGTCGAAGGCGCACGCGATGTCAGCGAACACGGCATCCCAGCGGTCATCGCGAAGTCCACCGAACCCGACGTCCTCGAGAAGATCGCTACTGCCAAACCCGTGGGAACCATATTCATCCCCATCAACGGTGTGAGCGATGACTGAGACCGATATCGAACACGATGTCGAAGAGGCACAGACCGCGGCTCTAGAGCTCGCGAAGCTCTCCGACGAGGACCGCAGCGCGGCACTCCACGAGATCGCCGACGCACTCGAGGCCCGAACCGACGCGATCCTCACGGAAAACGAGAAAGACATCGACGAAGGCGAGCGGCTGCTCGAGGAAGGCGAGTACACGCAGGCGCTCGTCGACCGGCTGAAACTCTCCGAATCCAAGATCGAGGACATCGCCGAGATGGTCCGCAGCGTCGCCGGGCAGGACGACCCGCTTGGCAAGACGCTCTCGGCCCGCGAACTCGACGACGATCTCGAACTCTACAAGGTCGCCGTGCCGATCGGCGTCGTCGGAACCGTCTTCGAGTCCCGACCTGACGCGCTCGTCCAGATCGCTGCGCTCGGTCTGAAATCAGGCAACGCCGTGATCCTGAAAGGCGGCAGCGAGGCGCTGCACTCCAACCGGATCCTCTTCGAGATCATCGAGGAGGCTGCCGCCGAAGCGGGCATCCCCGACGGCTGGGCCCAGCACATCGAGGCTCGCGAGGACGTCACTGCCTTGCTCGAGATGGATGACGCGATCGACCTGCTGATGCCCCGGGGCAGCTCCGAGTTCGTCAGCTACATCCAAGACAACACGAGCATCCCCGTGCTCGGCCACACGGAGGGGATCTGCCACGTCTACGTCGACGACGCGGCCGACCTCTCGATGGCCGAGGACATCGCCTACGACGCTAAGGTCCAGTATCCTGCCGTCTGTAACGCCGTCGAGACGCTACTGGTCCACGAAGACGTCGCCGACGAGTTCCTGCCGGCGATCGCCGACCGCTACGAGACGGCTGACGTCGAGATCCGCGGCGACGAAGCTACCAGCGAGATCATCGACGCTGAGGCGGCGACTGACGACGACTGGGACACCGAGTACGGCGACCTCATCGTCTCGATCAAAGTCGTCGACTCGCTTACGGCCGCGATCGACCACATCACGGTCCACAGCTCGAAACACACCGAGTCGATCGTGACCGACGACACAGACCGCGCAAGCACATTCATGCGCAGCCTCGACTCCGCAAGCGTCTTCCACAACGCCTCGACCCGTTTCGCCGATGGCTACCGCTACGGGCTCGGTGCCGAAGTCGGCATCAGCACGGGCAAAATCCACGCCCGCGGCCCCGTCGGCCTCGAGGGACTGACGACCTACAAGTACCACCTCGAGGGCGACGGCCAGCTCGTGGCCACCTACGCCGGCGAGGACGCGAAACCGTTCACCCACGAAGCGGTCGACAGCGAGTGGACGCCTGGCCGGCTCTCTGACGAGTAGAATTCGCCGTTTTCGTCTCGATTCTTCGCTTGGATTCCGCGCCCACGCGGGCGCGGAGTCATCATATCTTCTGTGTTGACGACCTCGAGCGCCTCAGAGATCGAAGGAGTCGACGAGGAGCTGCTCGTCCGTCTCGCCGTAGACGTACGTCGGCCCGCCGAGCACGTCGATCGTCACCGTTGCGGGCGCGAAGAGATCCGAGGGCACTTCCTCGAACTCCCAGTCGAGGTCGTCGAAGACCTCGCCAAACGGGCGGCCGTGATCCTCGGCGGCGGTCGACGGCACCGAGTCGAAGAAATCAGCGTCCTCCCGGACGGTAAGATGGGCACGCCCACCGTAGGCGATCGCGTCGTTCGTCCGCGCGATGGCCGTCCGTTCGTCGCTCGCAATGGGTGCAACCGGGGCGCGACCGGTCGCCGAGACGATGTCGAGGGGATCGTAGCCCAGTTCGGCGAGCCGGAAGGTGGCGAGTTCAGCGGTGCGGGCGGCGTTCGTGATACTGCCGGCGAGGCTGGCGGTTCGGTACGCGAGCAGGAAGACGCTACTCGTCTCGACCTCGGCGAGGTCGGCGACCTGCTCGGCCGCGGCCTCGGTCGGCTCGAGTTCGGTCTCAACGGCCAGCGCCGTCAGATCGAACGCATCGGTGTAGCCGACGCGGCGGAACTCCTCTTCTTCGGCTACGAGCGCCCGCGCAGGCCCGCTTCCAAGCCCCTCGAAATCCTCGGTTGTCAGCTCCCAGCCGGCCTTCTGGGAGCACAACAGCGAGAGTGCGGGCTGGTCGGTCGACAGTTCCACGTAGGGGATCGAAGCGTCGCCGAGTTCGCCCAGTTCGTAGCTCGGCGTCGCCATCCCCGCCGTCTGAATCTCGGTCAGTAACAGTCCGGCTTCGATCCCGCCGTCGAACTCGAGGCCGAAGTCGAGTACCGTCGCGTCGTTCGCGAGGTCGTAGCCGCCGATATTCAGCTCCTCGGCGTAGTCGAGGGCCTCGTCGACCAGCTCGATCGCCATCCGATTGAGACTTTCCATGCGACGGGCTTCAGCCTCCGTGGTAAAACCGTTTGTCAGTCCGGACTGCTGGCGGCATACCCGATGCGGTGCTGTCGCGGCTCGCTACTCGTCGACGCTGTACCCTGCATTCTCGACCGTCTTCGCCAGCGCCGTCGCGTCGACCGTCGACGCGTCGTGTTCGACTCGTATCTCGTCGAGTTCGTGGTCCGTGCGGGCAGACACGACTCCCTCGAGAGACTCGAGTGCGGTCGTCACGGTTCGTTCGTTGTCGGCACCGGACAGATCCCTGACTGTGAGCGTCGTCTGTTCCATATCTGACCCAGTCGCTCTGCTGGGTTGCGTGTTGAGCCGTCTGTTCCAAGCACCCGCCGGTGTGCGTTGTTCATACGGTCTGCTGTACCGATTTACCGGTGCAACCGCAGGACAGGTCGCGGTTGCACCGGAAATGACTGACAGCAGACCGTACAGTCAGAGGGTCACTCTTTCCGGGTCCGGGCTGGCCGACCGAGCTGGTCTTCGACGACCGTGACCTTCTCCGCAGCGTCGATATCACGCGTCCGCTTATCGTCGATCTTTAAGACTGTGCTCACGCGGTCGGCATCGACCGCATCGTGGGCCGCCTGTGCGGCCGCGAAGAGTTCGTCCGTCGTCTCGGCTTCGATCACCGTCCCCATCGGGTTCGTCTCGTAGCTGACGTCGTAATCCTCGAGTGCGTCGACCGCCTTCGCGACCTCGCCGGCCATACTGTCTTCGATTACCGGTGCAACGCTCAGGAGCGCGACTACCGTCATACGACCGAGCAACGATCGATGGCTCCCTAAATCCGTGCAATCCGGCGGTTTTCTCTGAGGGAGGGCTGGCCGGGAGCGCGCACCGAGCGACCGCGGCGCTAACAAGATGGACGGTTTCGAAAAACGATCAGCGCGGTTGCGTATGGATACCCGACCCGCGGTCAGGCTCTCGTCGGCGTTCGAGGCGTCCCCGTCGGTGGATAGATGATCACGTCACCGTTCGCGTAAACGTACACCTCGTGTTCGAGCGCGGTGAACGCGACGTGGCCACCCGTCCGCTCGGTGCCGTCCGATTTCGTGGCGAAGATGCGCTCGAGTGCGTCCGGGTCGACGCTATCGTACAGGGAGAACTCTCCCTGCGAGACGTCGGTGTCCGCGATCGACGCCAGCGCGTGGACGATCGTCGTGGTGATCGTCGCCGTCCCGTCGGTGTCGTGGTGGAAGACGTAGCGGTCATTGGGCTGGTCGTACTGGAGGTCGGTCATGCCGTCCGCAGGTGAGAAGTCCGTCTGCATTGCTAGATCTGATCGTTCAATCGTGCACTGTTGAGTACCCTCTCATAGTATAAAAGTCACTCGCAGCCGTTAACAGTACGCAAACGTGATATACACCCCTGTCTGAATGCTGTGCGTGAGGGTCACGTGGTGTCTCTCGAGCACACCAGAATGCTGACGCGACGGCTGTCGCCGCTTGCCACGGCCACCCCTGACTTTATCGACAAACAGGCCCAATCGAGGGTATGGCATCCGACACAGCAGCCGCCCTCAGCACGGACCTCGAGACACTCGAGGACGATCTCCCCGCCACGGTCGACGATGGCGCGATCGAGCGCATGCGCTTCGTCGCGCACACACTCGACGAGGGAATTCGAGTCCCGGGAACGGACGCTCGAGTCGGCCTCGATCCGATCGTCGGCATCCTCCCGGGAGCTGGCGATACCGCGGCCGCGGTCGTCTCGCTGTATCTCGTCGTCGAAGCTGCTCGTATGGGGGTCTCTCGATCGACGCTCCTTCGCATGCTTGCGAACGTCGGTGTCGACGCCGTGGTCGGCTCCGTCCCCGTTCTCGGTGTGCTCTTTGACTCGGTCTGGAAGGCTAACGCGTGGAACCTCGAATTGGCGCTCGAGGACCTCGCTGCGGAACACAACTAGCCGGAACGGCGCTTAGACACCAGCTACGCTCTCGAGTATTCGTTGAGACACACGGTTCAGCGGGGATTTGAATCAACGACCAGGCGTGCTCGCTCCGCTCGCGGAATATCAGTCTGCTTCACATCCGAAAACTGCGTTCCTGAATTCACCGCGTACTTGCGATGCGCTATCGCGGTCGCTCGTGGGATTGAATTCAGAGAAATGCGCTGGCTGGGATTTGAACCCAGGTTGTGACCATGGCAAGGTCACGTGATACCACTACACTACCAGCGCCCTCGACTGGCCTCGGTCAGCCAGGTTATCTCGAGTGCAAATAGACAATTGTGCCATACCTATTTATAACTGACGAACATCGAAACAGAACGTTCGCTAACAAATCAATCAGGCATATGAGGGTATCCGGTGGCTCGAAGTTACTGAGCGATACTCAATTTCTCTCGCGCCCGCGAGTCGATCAAAATGATCGTTTGGAGAAGTCCGTTCGGAGACGTACGCTGGCTGGGATTTGAACCACGTCCAGACGTGCTCGTTTCACTGCGCGCGTCTGGCCTCATTCAAATCCAGAGCGATTTTCTGAATTCAGTGTGTGCTCGCGACACGCTACCGCGATCGCTCGCGGGATTGAATTCAGAGAAATGCGCTGGCTGGGATTTGAACCCAGGTTGTGACCATGGCAAGGTCACGTGATACCACTACACTACCAGCGCCCTGCTGCACTCATACCTACTGCAGGATAGATGTATAAGGGTTGCGAATCTGCCGTCCTTCGGCATGGTTCGACATGCCGATTTTTGATCGCGAAGCAGCGACACTCTCCCAGGAGCCGGTAATATGATCCGCATTCGACAGTGGCCGTTTGCGACCAGTTGCCGAACGTGAGTGTGTTCCCGTTCGGCACGAATTCGCGGGTGTGAGCGGTTGTCAGCCGGAATCGAATCCGCTATTCTTTTAAGACCCTCTCCGCAATACATCGCTACAGTCTAGTGACGCGGTGCCGAAGCGTCTCGGCATGACCATCAGCGTACTCGTGCCGTCGTCGCTCAGCCGGGAAGCCGAGGACAAACGCGAGGCAACTCGCAAACTCGGATACGTCGCCCGCGCGGCGACGATCTTCCGGGCCGATCGCCTCATCGTCTATCCCGATCGGGACGGCGAAACGGGGCAATTCGACGGCGGGTTCGTTGCGACCGTCTTACGGTACGCCGCAACGCCCCCATACCTCCGCAACGAGGTCTGGGGAATGCGGGACGAACTGGAGTACGTTGGGGTCTTGCCGCCGCTCCGCGCGGTGTCACAGACCGGCTCCGAATCGAACGGTTCGGGGTCGTCAAGACAAGGGATCGTGACCGAGGTCGGACCTGAAGGGCGCGTCCGGGTCAATTGCGGACTGCAACACCCGATCTCCCTCAACACGCCTCCTGACATGGAGGTCGAGGAGGGAGAGCGCGTAACCGTCAGGATCTCTTCGCGACGACCGGTCCGGGCGAAGCTCGTCGACGAACCCCTTCCGGGGCTTTCGATCGAGCAGACGGACCTTTCGGCAGCACTCGGCCGTGAGGACGCTGGCGTCTGTATTGCCGCCTCCCGATTCGGTGAAGAACTCACCGTCGGGCGGCTCGAGACGCTGGCCGGCCGCGTCGAGGGCGACGGGATGACCGTCGCCTTCGGCGCGCCCGAACGAGGGTTGCCGGATATCCTCGGAATCGAGGCATCCGCTGTCGGGGCTGTCCAGGAGACAGCCACGGACGGGGATGACGGAGTCGAACCCACTGCCGATCCGGGGTTCGACCTCTGGCTAAACACGGTTCCGAACCAGGGAAGCGAGGTCGTGCGAACGGAGGAGGCTCTGTTCGCCACCCTCGCTCCCCTCTCACTCAGAGAGTGATTGCATGCCACAAGCAAATAGACCACGCAAAGGCTCACTCGGGTTCGGCCCACGAAAGCGTGCGACCAGCGAGGTCCCACGGTTCAATTCGTGGCCGGACGACGACGGACAGCCGACGCTGCAGGGGTTCGCGGGCTACAAGGCCGGCATGACCCACGTCGTCATGGTCGACGATAAATCGAATTCGCCGACCGAAGGGATGGAACAGACCGTCCCTGTGACGATCGTGGAGACGCCGCCGATGCGCGCCGTGTCCCTGCGAGCGTACGAAGACACGCCGTACGGTATGAAGCCACTGACCGAGGTCTGGACCGACGAGTTCGTCCCCGAACTCGATCGCGTCCTGGACCTTCCCGGTGACGATTACGACGCCGACGCCGCCACGGACGAGCTCCGTGGCCTCCACGAGGAGGGCCGCGTCGACGACGTTCGCGTCATCACCCACACGGTACCGTCGGAGGTTCCCTCGGTACCCAAGAAGAAACCGGACGTGATGGAAACGCGCGTCGGCGGCGGCTCCGTCGACGAACGCGTCGACTTCGCCCTCGAACTGCTCGAGGACGGCGGCGAACACGTGATGAACGACGTGTTCCGCGCCGGCGAGTACGTCGACGCAAGCGGCGTCACGAAAGGGAAAGGGACCCAGGGTCCCGTCAAGCGATGGGGCGTCCAGAAACGCAAGGGCAAACACGCCCGGCAGGGCTGGCGTCGCCGCATCGGCAACCTCGGCCCCTGGAACCCATCTCGCGTCCGCTCGACGGTCCCCCAGCAGGGGCAGACCGGCTACCACCAGCGGACGGAACTGAACAAGCGCCTCGTCGACATCGGCGATGGCGCAGACGCGACGGTCGACGGCGGCTTCGTCAACTACGGCGAAGTCGACGGCCCGCACGCGTTGATCAAGGGCTCGCTGCCCGGGCCACAGCAGCGCCTCGTGCGCTTCCGCCCGGCGATCCGACCCGGAGACCAGCCGCGCCTCGACCCCGAGGTGCGCTACGTCTCCACCGCATCCAACCAGGGATAACACATGGACGCAACAGTACGAGACCTGGACGGCTCCGAGGCGGGAACGGTCGAGCTCCCGGCGGTCTTCGAGACCACGTACCGCCCGGACTTGATCGGCCGCGCCGTGCGTGCCGCACAGGCCAACCGAAAACAGGACTACGGTGCCGACGAGTTCGCCGGCCTTCGAACGCCGGCCGAATCGTTCGGGAGCGGCCGAGGCATGGCTCACGTCCCACGACAGGAGGGTCGCGGTCGACGCGTTCCCCAGACGATCAAAGGACGCAAAGCCCACCCGCCGAAAGCCGAAAAGGACCAGTCCGAATCGATCAACACGAAAGCAAAGAAACTGGCCGTCCGCAGCGCCATCGCTGCGACGACCGACGCCGAACTCGTCGCCGAACGTGGCCACGAGTTCGACGACGACGCCGAGATCCCGGTTGTCGTCTCCGACGAGTTCGAGGACCTCAACAAGACGCGAGAGGTCGTCGAATTCCTTGAGGCTGCCGGCCTCGCAGACGACATCGAACGCGCAGACGAGGGTCGCAGCGTCCGCTCCGGTCAGGGGAAAGCCCGTGGCCGCAAGTACAAGACGCCGACGTCGATCCTCTTTGTCACCTCGAGCGAGACCGGTCCGTCCCGTGCAGCCCGCAACCTCGCGGGTGCCGACGTGACGACCGCCGCCGAGGTCAACGCAGAGGATCTCGCGCCCGGCGCACAGCCCGGACGGCTCACCGTCTGGACCGAGAGCGCACTCGAGGAGGTGGCTGACCGATGAGTTCGATCATCGAACACCCGCTCGTGACCGAGAAGGCGATGGACGACATGGACTTCGAGAACAAGCTCCAGTTCATCGTCAACCCGGACGCGACCAAGCCCGAGATTCGGGACGAGGTCGAAGAGCGCTTCGAGATTTCGGTCGAGAACGTGAACACGCAGGTTACGATGAACGGCAAAAAGAAAGCGGTCGTCCGCCTCTCCGAGGACGACGACGCACAGGAAGTCGCTTCGCGAATCGGGGTGTTCTGAGCATGGGACGACGCATTCAAGGACAACGACGCGGTCGCGGGACCTCCACGTTCCGTGCCCCGTCGCACCGGTACAAGGCGAAGCTCGACCACAAGAAAGAGGAAGACGACGATGTCGTGCGCGGGACGGTCGTGGACATCGAACACGACCCGGCCCGATCCGCACCGGTTGCTGCCGTCGAATTCGACGACGGCGATCAGCGACTGATCCTCGCACCCGAGGGAATCACTGTCGGCGAGGAGCTGCAGGTCGGCGTTTCCGCAGAGATCAAGCCCGGCAACACGCTCCCGCTCGCGGAGATTCCCGAAGGGGTGCCGGTCTGTAACGTCGAAGCGAACCCCGGCGACGGCGGTCGGTTCGCCCGCGCCTCGGGGACCAACGCAGACCTCATCACTCACGACCGCAACGCTGCGGTCGTCCAGCTTCCAAGCGGCGAGGTCAAGCGCCTCGATCCGCAGTGCCGTGCCACCATCGGCGTTGTTGCCGGTGGCGGTCGCACGGAGAAGCCGATGGTCAAGGCAGGGAACAAGTACCACAAGATGAAGGCCCGGGGCACCAAGTGGCCTCGCGTCCGTGGTGTGGCGATGAACGCCGTCGACCACCCGTTCGGTGGCGGTGGCCGCCAGCACCCCGGCAAACCCAAGTCCGTCTCGCGGGACGCCCCGCCGGGACGGAAGGTCGGTGACATCTCGTCCCGACGCACCGGTCGAGGTGGCAACAAATGAGTCAGGAGTACCGAACCGGCCGTGAAGGTGAGTTCACCTACCGCGGCTACACGGTCGAGGAGCTGCAGGACATGGAGCTCGACGAGGTCGTGGAACTGCTGCCCGCACGACAGCGGCGAAGTATCGAACGCGGTCTCTCCGTCGAGAAAGAGAAGCTGCTCGAGGAGGCCCGCAACGCGGACGAAGAGGAGACGGCGAACGCGCCGCTTCGAACGCACCTGCGGGATATGCCGATCCTGCCGGAGTTCGTTGGCCTGACCTTCGAGGTCTACAACGGACAGTCGTTCGAGCGTGTCCGTGTCGAGCCCGAAATGATCGGCCACTACCTCGGCGAGTTCCGGCTCACCCGGACATCTGTCGAGCACGGTCAGGCCGGTATCGGCGCGACCCGATCGTCGAAGTTCGTCCCACTGAAGTGATCCACGCATGGGAATCAACTACTCAGTCGACGCCGACCCCGACACCACGGCGAAAGCCATGCTTCGGGAGCGGCAGATGAGCCACAAGCACAGCAAGGAGGTCGCCCGCGAGATCAAAGGCCGCACCGTCGCGGACGCACAGGCGTACCTCCAGGACGTCATCGACGAAGTACAGTCGGTTCCGTTCAAGTCCCACAACGCTGGCGCGGGGCACCGCTCCGACGTCGACGGCTGGGATGCCGGCAAGTACCCCGAGAAGGTCTCCGGGGAGTTCCTCGACCTGCTCGAGAACGTCGAAGCCAACGCGGACAGTCAGGGCTTCGACGGTGCGTCCATGGAGATCGCCCACGTCGCCGCCCACAAGGTCGGCGAGTCCGTGGGCCGCAAGCCCCGCGCGATGGGGCGGGCGTCCTCCTGGAACACGCCGCAGGTCGACGTCGAGATCATCGTCGAGGAAGTCGACGAGGACGAAACAGGTGATAGCTAATGGCTGACGAACACCAATTCATCGAGAACGGCCTCCAGCGGTCCCAAATCGACGAGTTCTTCCAGGAAGAACTCGGCCGCGCAGGCTACGGTGGTATGGACGTCGCCAAGACGCCGATGGGAACCCAGATCGTCCTCAAGGCCGAAAAGCCCGGGATGGTCATCGGCAAAGGCGGCGAGAACATCCGGAAGGTCACGACGGCCCTCGAAGAGCGGTTCAACCTCGAGGACCCTCAGATCGACGTCCAAGAGGTCGAAGAACCAGACCTGAACGCACGGATCGTCGCCGACCGACTGGCCAACGCACTCGAGCGTGGCTGGTACTTCCGGAAGGCTGGTCACACGACGATCGACCGGATCATGGAAGCCGGCGCACTCGGCGCGGAGATCGTCCTCTCCGGGAAGGTCACCGGTGCCCGCTCGCGCGTTGAGAAGTTCAACCGCGGCTACATCAAGCACAACGGCGAACCCGCCGAAGAGGTCGTCGACCACGGCCAGGGCGTTGCGGTGATGAAACTCGGCACCATCGGTGTCGACGTCAAGATCATCCCGCCGGGAGCCGAACTCCCCGACGACTTCGAAGTCAATGAAGACATGGACCCCGAAGAGCTCGTCCCCGATGCCGTCGAGGCCAACGAGGCCGAAGGCGTCGAGGAGCTCCTCGAGGGCGAACCCGAGGAAGCCGAGGCCGCCGAAGCCGGTGCCGAGGCTGCGGCTGCTGAAGCCGACGAGGCCGAACTCGACGAAGACGTCGTCGAAGAGGTCATCGAAGAGGAAGTCGAGGCCGACGAGGAGTTCGAAGACGTCGAAGTCCCCGGCGGCGACGAAGACGTCGAAGAAGAGCTCGACGAGCTCGAGGAAGACGTCGAAGCGGAAGCCGAAGAACTCGTCGAGGAGATGGAAGCGGAAGACGAAGACGAGGGAGGTGACGCCTGATGGCGATCCTTCACGTCGAAGAGATCCGCGACATGACGCCCGCCGAACGGGCAGAAGAGCTCGACGAACTCGAGACCGAACTGCTGAACCAGAAGTCCGTCCTCGCAGCCGGTGGTGCTCCGGAGAACCCGGGCCGCATCGGCGAACTGAGTCGCACCATCGCGCGGATCAAGACGATCCAGCGCGAGGAAGGCGACCTCGAGGACGAAGAATAAAACAACAATGGCACTGACACCCGAGACTCTACCCCGACACGAACTCAACGGCCTGCCGGTACGCGTCGTCGAAAGCGACGACGCCTCGCGGGTCGGTCTGGAGGGACGGGTCGTCATCGAGACGACCAACACCCTCTCGATAGAAGTTCGAACGGACGGCGAGTCACGGGTGGTGATGGTGCCAAAGTCGGGCTCGACGTTCGAGTTCGCGATCACAGATGACGCCGCCGACTTCGCGAAGGAGTCGGGGACTGCGTCCAAACTGGCCGACACTCAACCTGCTGGGGTGGAGCAATCTCCCCCGGTGGACGGCGCTGGCGAGGACGTAGCCTACGTTACGGTCGATGGATCGCGGCTGCTCTCACGACCCGCCCGACGCACGGAAACGAATGGTGACTCACCATGGCAATAGGACTAGACGTTGAAACCCCTCCGGAACCAGAAAACCCGGAGGAATACGACTACGAGAAGTGTCCGTTCTACGGCGACCTCGCCGTTCGAGGCCAGGTCCTCGAAGGCACCGTCGTCTCGACGGACATGGACAAGACCGTAGTCGTCGAGCGAGAGTACGACGTGGCGGTTCCCAAATATGACCGCCAAATGAAACGTCGCTCGCGCATCCCGGCTCACGTGCCGGGCGTGCTCGAGCCGCTCTCGGTCGGTGACACGGTCAAGATCGCAGAGACCCGACCACTGTCGAAGACGAAATCGCACGTGGTCGTCGAAGTAACTGAAGAAGCAACCGCAGAGGACGTCGCCGAGTTGACGGGTCAGGCCGAGCCTGAGCCGGAACTCTCGGCTGAGGACCTCGCCGCGGACGAGGGTGATCAGTGATGGAGGCAATGAAAGCTGACGTCACGCAGGGCCTGAAGAAGGGCTCCCTTGTCACGTGTGCCGACAACACCGGCGCGCGTGAACTGAAGGTCATCAGCGTCTCGGGCTACCACGGCACCAAGAGCCGCCAGCCGAAGGCGGGTATCGGTGACAAAGTGACCGTCTCGGTCACGAAGGGGACCCCCGAGATGCGCCGCCAGGTCCTCGAGGCCGTCATCGTCCGCCAGCGGAAGTCGATCCGCCGGCCCGATGGCACCCGACTCAAGTTCGAGGACAATGCGGCGGTCATCATCGACGAGAACGAAGAGCCTCGCGGGACGGAGATCAAAGGACCGATCGCCCGCGAAGTCGCAGAACGCTTCGGCGCAATCGCCAGCACGGCGACGATGATCGTATAGATATGACGGAACAACCACACAAACAGCGAACGCAGACGCGAAACGCGCCGCTGCACAAGCGACAGAAGCAGCTGCACGCGACGCTGTCCGACGAGCTTCGCGAGGAGTACGACACTCGACGCACCCGCGTCAACGCGGGCGACACTGTCGAGGTCATGCGTGGCGACCACGCCGGCGAGGACGGCGAGGTCATCCGTGCCATCCTCGAGGACGGCACGATTCACGTCGAGGACGTCACCATCGAGACGGCCGACGGCGAGGAAGTGCCCCGGCCGCTCGACCCCTCGAACGTCCGTATCACGGAGCTCGACTTAGAGGACGAGCGTCGCGAGGCGCGACTCGAAGGTGATAACGAATGACGAAACACCAGAAGCGACTATCGGTACCGAAATCCTGGCCGGTCGAGCGAAAGACCGAGACCTTCACGGTGAAAGCCGGTGCCGGCCCGCACGGCCAAGACGGCGTGCCGCTCGTCGTCCTCCTGCGGGACGTGCTCGGCTACGTGGACTCGCGCAAGGAAGCGCGCTACGCACTCTCGGAGGATGCGATCCTCATCAACGGGGATGCGATCAACGACGAACAGCGCCCGATCGGCATGTTCGACATCGTTGCCTTCCCCGGACGCGAGGAGTACTACCGTGTCTTCCCCGACGAGGGCGGTCGACTTGCACTGACCGCGATCGACGAGGACGCTGCCCAGAGCCGCCTCGGCAAGATCGAGGGCAAACAGCAGGTCCCCGGCGGGCAGACCCAACTAACGCTGCACGACGGGACGAACGTCCTCGTCGAGGACGACGAGTACAACGCACGCGACTCGATCGTCGTCGACAACGACGACAAGTCGATTGTCGCCCACTTCCCCTACGAGGAGGGCGCACTCGTGACGGCCGTTCGTGGCAACCACGGCGGCAAAATCGGCGAAGTCGATGCGATCGACATCACGCCCGGCAGCGGCTCGAACACCGTCGGTGTCTCGACGGACGACGGTGGCTTCGAAACGATCGAAGAGTACGTCGTCGTCATCGACGAGAACTTCACGGGTGATGATGAATGAGCGAAGCTGAGGCAGGCGAGTTCCACGAGATGCGCAAACCGCGCGTCGAGAAGGTCGTCGTCCACATGGGCGTCGGCCAGGGTGGTCGCGAACTCGGCAAGGCCGAGGACATCATCGAGGAGGTCACGGATCAGGAGAGCGTCCGGACCCAGGCAAAAAAGACCGAACCCGACTTCGGCATCCGTCAGGGCGACCCGATCGGCACGAAGGTCACCCTTCGTGGTGACGACGCCTCCGACTTCCTCGAGAAAGCGCTGCCGCTCGCGGACATCTCTGCGACGCAGTTCGACGACACCGGCAACTTCAGTTTCGGTGTCGAGGAACATACCGACTTCCCGAGCCAGGAGTACGACCCGAACGTCGGGATCTACGGGCTGGACGTCACCGTCAACCTGGTGCGTCCGGGCTACCGCATCGCCAAGCGCGACAAGGCCACCCGCTCGATCCCCTCGAGCCACCGACTGACCCACGAGGACGCCATCGCGTTCCTCGAGGCGAACTTCGACGTCAGCGTGGAGGCCCCAGACGATGAGTGAAAGCGAAACCGAAAACGACCGAACGGGCGAGCACGCCGCAAAGCGGACGGGACAGATCGAGTCCTGTCAGCGCTGTGGCCGCGAGCAGGGACTGGTCGGCAAGTACGACATCAACCTGTGCCGACAGTGCTTCCGTGAGATCGCCCGCGACATGGGATTCAAGAAGTATCGATAACATGACTGGAAACGATCCACTCAGCAACGCGCTCTCGGGACTCGACAACGCCGAGAGTGTGGGTCATCTCACCCACGAGGTAACGCCCGCCTCGAACGAGATCGGCAGCGTGCTCGAGGTCTTCTACGACCGCGGGTACATCGACGGCTTCGAGTACGTCGATGACGGCAAAGCCGGTCAGTTCGAGGTCGAACTGAAAGGAGCGATCAACGAGTGCGGCCCCATCAAGCCCCGCTATGCCGTTGGCGCTGAGGACTTCGAGAAGTGGGAGAAGCGCTATCTCCCCGCTCGAGACTTCGGTGCGCTCGTCGTCACGACGAGCAGTGGCATCATGAGCCACTACGAGGCACGCGAGAAGGGTATTGGGGGCCAGGTGATCGCATACGTCTACTAACCATGCGAGTCGAACTGGAAATCCCCGAAAACGTAACCGTCGAGGTCGATCGATTCGACGTGACCGTCGAAGGTCCGGAAGGCAGCGTTTCGCGCCGTCTCTGGTACCCCGACGTGACCGTCGCAGTCGACGACGACCAGGTGGTCATCGAAAGCGACGCCGAGGACGCGAAGACGAACTCGACCGTCGGCACCTTCGAGAGCCACATCACCAACGCTTTCCACGGCGTGACCGAGGGCTGGGAGTACGAGATGGAGGTCTTCTACTCTCACTTCCCAATGCAGGTCCGTGTGGAAGGCGAGGACGTCGTCATCGAGAACTTCCTCGGCGAAAAGGCACCGCGACGCACGACTATCCACGGTGAGACCGATGTCTCTGTCGACGACGAGCAACTCGTCCTGTCCGGCCCCGACAAAGAAGACGTCGGACAGACGGCGGCCGACATCGAGCAGCTGACGAAGGTCAGCGGCAAGGACACCCGTGTCTTCCAGGACGGGGTCTACATCACCAACAAACCCGCCAAAGGAGGTGTCTGATAGATGGCAGACGAGAACGACGAACCACAGGAACTCGAGGACATTAGCGGCGTCGGCGAGAGCAAGGCTGAGGCCCTGCGCGAAGCCGGCTTCGAGTCCATCGAGGACGTCAAGGAGGCCGACCAGGACGACCTGGCCGAGGCCGACGGCATCGGTAACGCACTCGCCGCCCGTATCAAAGCCGACGTCGGTGACCTCGAGGTCACCGAGGAGACGGAGGCCGAGATCGAAGACGAAGGCGTCGAAGAAGAAGCCGAGCCGGAAGAAGCAGTCGAGACGGAACTGCAACCCCGCGGGCTGACCGAGAAGACGCCCGAGCTCTCCGAGGACGAGGAGCGACTCCTCAACCGACGCAAGAGCGAAGGGAAACCGCAGTTCAACCGACAGGACTACCACAAGAAAAAGCGGACGCCGGAATCCTGGCGTCGACCCCGCGGGACGCTGTCCAAGCAGCGCCGCGGTGTCAAGGGCAAGGGCCCGAAGGTCCAGGCCGGTTACCGGACGCCGGAGGCCGTTCGAGGCAAACACCCCAGCGGCTTCGAGGAAGTCTACGTCGAGAACCTCGACGATCTCGAGGGCGTCGACGGCGATCGCGAGGCCGTTCGGATCGCGTCGGCCGTTGGCGCACGCAAGCGCGAACGGATCGAAGAGGAAGCCGAGGAACAGGGCGTCCGCGTCCTGAACCCGACCTACGAGGAAGTCGAGGTGGAAGCAGATGACTGATCTCTCCGCACAGAAGCGACTGGCAGCCGACGTCTTAGACGTCGGAGAGAACCGCGTCTGGCTCGACCCCGAGGCCCAAGGCGACATCGCCGAGGCGATCACCCGCGACGAGATCCGCGAACTCGTCGACGACGGTCGCATTCAGGCTGACGAACCCTCGGGCAACTCCCGCGGTCGTGCTCGTGAGCGCAACGCAAAGCGTTCCTACGGCCATCAGAAGGGCCACGGCAAGCGCCGCGGCAAGAAGGGCGCACGCCAGAACGAGAAAGAAGAATGGCAGAGCAAGATCCGCGCACAGCGACGGAAACTGCGCGAACTCCGTGACAAGGGCGAGCTGACGCCCACGCAGTACCGCGAGCTTTACAAGAAGGCTGGCGGTGGGGAGTTCCGTAGCGTCCGGTACCTGTTGAACTACATTGACGACAACTACGGTGACCAATAATGGCGACAGGACCACGATATAAAGTGCCGATGCGGCGTCGCCGTGAGGTCCGGACGGACTACCACCAGAGGTTGCGCCTGCTGAAATCGGGTAAGCCCCGCCTCGTCGCTCGCAAGAGCAACAAGCACACTACGGCGCAGCTGATCACTCCCGGACCTCAGGGAGACGAGACGCTCGCAAGCGCACACTCGAGCGATCTGGCGGAGTACGGCTGGGAAGCACCCACGAGCAACATTTCCGCGGCGTACCTGACCGGCCTGCTGGCCGGCACACGGGCCGTCGAGGCGGGTCTCGAGGAGGCAGTCCTCGACATCGGCCTCAACACGGCCACGCCCGGCAACAAGGTGTTCGCAGTCCAAGAGGGCGCAATCGACGCCGGCCTCGAGATTCCGCACAACGACAGCGTGCTGGCCGACTGGTCGCGCACTCGCGGCGAGCACATCGCCGAGTACGCCGAACAGCTCGACGAGCCGCTGTACAGCGGTGACTTCGACGCAACCGAGCTTCCAGAACACTTCGACGAGGTACGAGAGGCGATTCTCGAATGAGCGCAAACGACTACAACGACGGCGGTTGGCAGCCCGTCACCCGTCTCGGCCGGAAGGTCCAGGAGGGCGAAATCGAGGACATGGAGACCGCCCTCAACTCGGGGCTTCCGCTGAAGGAACCCGAACTCGTCGACCAGCTCCTCCCCGGACTGGAAGACGAGGTGCTGGACATCAACATGGTCCAGCGGATGACCGACTCCGGACGACGCGTGAAGTTCCGTTGCGTCGTCGCCGTCGGCAACCGCGACGGCTTTATCGGCTACGCCGAGGGTCGAGACGACCAGGTCGGGTCTGCCATCCAGAAGGCGATCGGTATCGCGAAACTGAACATGATCAAGGTGCCCCGCGGCTCGGGTTCGTGGGAGGACCGCTCGGACCGGCCCCACTCGCTGACCCGACGGACGACCGGCAAGGCCGGCTCCGTCGAAGTCGAGGTCATCCCCGCCCCCGAAGGGCTGGGACTGGCCGCAAGCGACACCGTCCGTCACGTCCTCGAACTGGCCGGCATCGAAAACGCCTGGACCAAGAGCCACGGCAACACCCGAACGACGGTCAACCTGGCGAAAGCGACGTTCAACGCACTCGAGAACGCCTCGCAGTCGCGCCAGCCACGCCGAAACGTCGGTGAGGAACGTGAGGTGGCCGATCAATGAAAGCGATCGTTCAGGTTCGCGGCGAAGTGAACCGACAGGAAGACGTCCAGGATACCCTGGAGATGCTCAACATCCACAGCGTCAACCACTGTGCGCTCGTCCCCGAGACCGACGCGTACAACGGGATGATCGCCAAGGTCAACGACTACGTTGCCCACGGCGAACCCGACGTCGACGTGCTCGAGACGCTGCTTGCAAAGCGTGCCGAGCCCCTCGAGGGCAAGCAGGCAGACGTCGACGAGGAGTGGCTCGCCGACAACACCGAGTACGACGACTTCGGTGCGCTGGCCAAGGCGCTGCTCGCCGAGGAGACGACGCTGCGCGACGAAGGACTGTCGCCAACGCTTCGACTCCACCCGCCACGTGGCGGCCACGAAGGTATCAAGAAACCGACGGCCGAGGGCGGCCAACTCGGAAAGCATACAACGGGAGAGATTAACGACCTCCTAGAATCGATGCGATAACCATGACGAGCAAAAAACGACGCCAGCGCGGCTCGCGGACACACAGCGGTGGCAGCCACAAGAACCGACGTGGCGCAGGTCACCGTGGTGGCCGCGGCCGTGCCGGGCGGAGCAAACACGAGTTCCACAACTACGAACCGAAGGGCAAACACGGCTTCCAGCGACCGCAGGACATCCGCGAGGAGGTCCTCGAGATCGACGTCCAGAAGCTCGACGAGGACGCCATCCTCTATGTCGCTGACGACCTCGCCGAGGAGACCGGCGACGGCTACGAACTCGACGCACGCGATATCGTCGAGGACGGCCACGAGGCCGACGTCGTCAAGGTCCTCGGCTCGGGACAGGTCCGCAACCAGCTGACGGTCACTGCGGACGCCTTCTCGGATGCAGCCGAGGAGAAACTCGAGGCCGCCGGCGGTGAGGCGGTCCTCTCCGAGCGCGGCGAGGAACGAGCGGCCGAAGACGCTGACGCCGAACAGGACGAGGAATAACTATGGGATGGAAGGAAGCCGCTGAACCGGTCCTGACGAGGATGCCAGCAGTCCGCCGTCCGGAAGGGCACGTCCCCTTCAAAGAGAAGCTGATGTGGACGGCCGGCATTCTCATGTTGTATTTCTTCCTGACGAACATCACGCTGCTCGGCGTGCAGACGGGCCAGGGTGGCGACCTCTTCGGGCAGTTCCGCGCGATCCTCGCGGGCTCCCAGGGGTCGGTGCTGCAGGTCGGTATCGGACCGATCGTCACCGCGAGCATCGTCTTGCAGTTGCTTGGCGGTGCAAACCTGCTCGGGCTCGATACGGACGATCCGCGTGATCAGGTCCTCTACCAGGGCCTGCAGAAGTTGCTGGTCGTCGTGATGGTTGCGTTGACCGCGCTCCCGATGGTGTTCGCCGGCGGCTTCCTGCCAGCCCAGCCATCGCTGCAACTCGGTGGACTTGCCCTCGAACAGACGCAGGTCCAGTTGCTTATCTTCGCCCAAATCTTCGTTGGCGGGATCCTCATCCTCTATATGGACGAGGTCGTCAGCAAGTGGGGAGTTGGCAGCGGGATCGGCCTGTTCATCATTGCCGGCGTGAGCCAGCGACTGGTCGCTGGACTCATCCAGCCCACGACTGGCGGGTTCTTCTTCGACTGGTACCGGATTCTAACCGGACAGGTCGAAGTCGGCTCGCTCGTCTCGGGTGCCGGTCTGCAGACGCTGTTGATCGGCGACGGACACATCATCGCGTTGCTGACGACGCTGCTGATCTTCGGGATCGTCGTCTATGCGGAGTCGGTCCGCGTCGAGATCCCGCTGAGCCACGCCCGCGTCAAGGGCGCACGCGGTCGCTTCCCCGTGAAGCTCATCTACGCGAGCGTCCTGCCGATGATCCTCGTTCGCGCAGTGCAGGCGAACGTCCAGTTCATGGGTCAGATCTTGAACCGGCAGTGGGCCGGGATGCCTGGCTGGCTCGGCTCCTATTCGGGCGGCCAGCCGGACGGCGGGTTCTTCTACTACGTGTCGCCGATCTACTCGCCACAGGACTGGATGTGGTGGACGGCGAACGTCTCCCAGGAGTGGTGGCAGGTGATGATTCGGATCGGCATCGACGTCACGTTCATGGTCGTCGGTGGCGCGATCTTCGCCATCTTCTGGGTCGAGACCACGGACATGGGTCCTGAGTCGACGGCAAAACAGATCCAGAACTCTGGGATGCAGATTCCCGGCTTCCGACAGAACGTCGGCGTCATCGAGAAGGTCATGGAGCGGTACATTCCGCAGGTGACCGTCATCGGTGGCGCACTGGTCGGTCTGCTGGCCGTCTGGGCGAACATGCTCGGCACCATCGGATCCGTCTCCGGAACGGGGCTGCTGCTGGCTGTCTCCATTACGTACAAGCTCTACGAGGAGATCGCCGAAGAGCAGCTCATGGAGATGCACCCGATGATGCGCCAGATGTTCGGCAACGAGTAACCGCGTTCTCGCCGGTGCGGTTTTTCGTTCGTTCTTTCGACCGTGAGCGACTGCACTCCATCGATACCGTTTCGGCGTCGCCACCCTTGCTACACTGTGTAAGTGAGCACGGAGAGGTTTTTACTGACTATTGATTGAAGCGATCGACAGTTACCGCATTCACTCCGAAACCCGCCGCAGTCCGCCGCTCTCATGGCGGGCTGCGAGCTGGCGGGCGACTTCGAGTGGCGTGTGTGAGCCGACGAGATGTTCCTCGAGCGTTCGGTCGAGTGCAAGCGTCTCTCGGCAGATCGGACACTCGACTGGCGGCTGGAATGGCATGTCTTCCCCGTCCGAGTGCTCGAGGAAAACCGTTACCGGATGCATATGCATGGGGGCCCACTCGCAGCCAGTCGGTCTCGAACTAGCGGTGTCGGATCGCAGCCGTGGCTGTGATATCGCCCTCGACGGAATGTCGTTCTAGTAACTCATGGCACATCTGGTGGTGGAAGCAGATAATCGACAGCATGATCGAAATGATAGGAGCTCCTGACTATCAGCGTCCAGCAGATCGCACGATGGCTGTGCGATAGGTATGCAGTGACGTTCCATGACTAATATAAAAGAACTGGGACGGACCAATATGACATGATTTATTCGTACTCATATAGTATCTGGACGAGCTAACGATAGAAAAAAGGTCAATGACGACAACGACAGCGTGATGTGGGGTGACAGACGAACCGGATGAACTGCAGTCAAACGATCGGAGACTGCCCGGCACGCGTTGCAGATCAGTCCGGCCGGTTTCCAAATAGATAAGTGCCCCCAGAAACCATCGTCCGACATATAACTGGCCTTCAAAAGAGATGAATACAATTTACAGCGCACTCATTGCCCCGATGCAGCAGACCCGCGTTGACGTGTTCGAGAGTATCTTTACGGTATTTCTCGGACTCGGAACGCTCGTCGGCATCGTCGTAGTCGCGTACACCTTGTACAACGCGTACAAGTATCGTGACAGCGACACGGCTGACGACGACAAGGATCGGCCGTCACTCGGGGAGTTACCGACAGGCGGAAAGGGCGGAAAAAAACTGTTCCTCTCGTTCGGCATCAGCGCCGTCATCGTCATTTCGCTGGTGATCTGGACGTACACGATGCTTCTGTACGTCGAAGATCCCAGTGCCGATGACGGTGGCCAGCAAGAAGCGCTGGAAGTCGATGTGACCGGCGAGGGATTCGCATGGTTCTTCGAGTACGACAACGGGATCGAATCGACGAGTACGCTTCGCGTCCCAGCTGACCAACGAGTTTGGGTCCAAGTAACCTCAGGTGACGTCTGGCATACGTTTGGCATACCCGATCAACGGGTGAAAGCCGACGCGATTCCAGGCGAAGTCGACGAGAGCTGGTTCGAAGCCGAAGAACCCGGCGAGTACAACATCAAGTGTTTCGAACTCTGTGGTGAAGCCCATACCTCGATGGTTGGGACGCTCAATGTCATGCCGTCCGACGAGTTCGACTCGTGGATGGACGACCAGCTGACGATGGAGTTCGAGATGGTTGACGGCAACGAGTCCCCCGTGACGGACGGCTACGAGATGACGCTCGAAAGCCAGGAAACTGACTTCGAGCGTACGTACACCGCCGATGACTTCGACGAGAATGGAACGATCACCATCAACGATGTCGACCACGGTGGCAACTACAACGTGACGATCACGTCGACCGACGGTCAGTTCGAAACTGTCGAAGAGCAGTTCGACATGACTGGTCCGGTCAGCGAGACCTACACGCTCGAGATGAACGCAACGGAAAGTGATGCTACTGCAAGCGATACGAACGACGGAGGTGACGCCTGATGAGTGATCTTCCGCCGATGCGGTCGGTCAAGCGATGGTTGGTGACCACCAACCACAAGGACGTCGGGATTCTGTACCTCGCGACGTCCCTGTTCTTCCTGATATTCGGCGGCGTTCTCGCGTTGCTGTTCCGAGCACACCTGTGGCAATCGGGTGGCCTCATGCTCGGTGGCGAACCGCTGCTGACGAACGATCAGTACTACCAGTCGGTGACGGGCCATGGCCTGATAATGGTCTTCTGGTTCCTCTCACCGATCGCATCCGGCTTCGCGAACTACTTCGTCCCGCTTCAGATCGGGGCGAAAGACCTCGCGTTCCCACGACTGAACGCCCTGAGTTACTGGTTCTACCTGTTCTCGGGGATCCTGTTCATCATCTCGTTCTTCCAGGGTGGGTCGTTCTCCGGCGGCTGGACGATGTACGCCCCGCTGAACGTGCCCATGTACACCTCGGTGATGGAAGCAACGGCAGGTGGTAACGCCGCAATCCTCGGCGTGGTCCTGTTTTGCTTCTCGGTCACGATTGGGACGGTGAACTTCCTGACGACGATGCACCGCTCCCGTGCCGAGGGCATGGGGATGTGGAACCTGCCGATGTTCTCCTGGTCGTGGCTACTGACGGCCTGGATGATGCTGTTCGCGTTCGCCGCGCTGCTCGCTGCAGTGATGCTGCAGTCGATCGACCGACTGTTCCTCACGCAGTACTTCGCAACCAACGAGGGCTCGAGCCTCCTGTGGGCGCACATCTTCTGGTTCTTCGGTCACCCAGAGGTGTACATCGTCTACTTCCCCGCGCTCGGGGTCCTCTTCGAGACGTTCCAGACGTTCACTGGACGGCGACTGGTCGGCCGCAAGTGGGTCATGATCGCGATGGTCCTCGTTGCGGTCCAGTCGTTCCTCGTCTGGATGCACCACATGTTCCTGTCGACGATCAACCTCCCGATCAAGACGCTGTTCATGGCGACGACGATCGGAATCTCGTTGCCCTTCGACCTAATGGTGTTCGCGATGATCTACACCATGATCAAGGGCCGCATTCGGTTTACGACGCCGTTCCTGTTCTCGCTGGGTGCACTGCTGTTGTTCATCCTCGGCGGGATTACCGGTGTCTTCCTGGGTGCCGTCGTGCTTGACTACGAGTTCCGTGGCACCTACTGGGTCGTCGCGCACTTCCACTACGTGATGGTCTCCGGTGTCACCGCGCTGATCGGCGGCCTCTACTACTGGTGGCCAAAGATCTCCGGCAAGATGTACTCCGAACGACTCGGGAAACTCAGCTTCGCCGTGTACTTCTTCGGCTTTAATCTGCTGTACTTCCCGATGTTCCTCACCTGGGAGACGCCCCGACGTATCTTCCACTACAACGAAAGCGCACAGCTCTATCACCAGCTTGCGACCGCCGGTGCGTTCGTCCTCGGACTCGGCTTCCTGCTCGTGTTCGTGACGCTCGCAAAGAGTTTCATCTCGGGTCCCGACGCGCCCGACAACCCGTGGACCCACTCGCGAACCGCCGAATGGGCGATTCCCTCGCCCCCACCGCTCGAGAACTGGCCGGACCGGCCAAGCTACGCCAGTGGGAACCTCGAGTTCGTCGACGACACCCCGACTGCAACCGACGGTGGGATCGCACAGGGTGCGACTGCGACGGCCACAGCGAGCCACGAAGAAGAACACGCCGAC
The DNA here is from genome assembly GCF_004217335.1 of Natrinema hispanicum. Lineage (GTDB taxonomy): Archaea > Halobacteriota > Halobacteria > Halobacteriales > Natrialbaceae > Natrinema > Natrinema hispanicum. The sequence continues at coordinate 6,896 of NZ_SHMP01000003.1, read as the reverse complement.
CACGCCAGCATCTGGCCGTTCGGCATCGGTGTCGCGACGTTCACGTTCTTCCTTGGCATCAGCGGACTGACACCGTACGTCTACGACTTCGTCCAGTCTAACATCCACAGCGGTGACTTCGTGACCCTGTCCGAGGCACCGCCGAAGAGCGTCGTCTATCCCGCCCTGACCGGACTGGGGATCGTCCTGCTCGGAATCACGCTGTTCCAGTTCGGCCGCGAGCAGTTCGAGGCACCTGAGATGGAGGTTGCCGAGCGCTGGCCGTTCGGCGGAATCAACAACGAGAAGCTGGGTGTCTGGTTCTTCCTGGCATCCGACGTCGTCGTCTTCGGTGCAGCGATCGGTGCCTTCGTCTTCATGCGCCTCAACATGGGCTGGAACAACTGGCATCTCGCTTCCATCACCGAAGCAGGACTGTTCAACACCTACGTCCTGTTGACCTCGAGTTTCGCGGTCGTCATCGCACATGTGATGGCAGAACGCGGGAACAAGAAAGGGCTACTCGGCGCGCTCACCACGACAGTCCTACTTGGCTTCGTGTTCATGGGCGTCAAGGGCTTCGAGTACACCAGCAAGTTCGCTGACGGTCACTACTGGTTCAGTGGCCTCGAGTACTCGATCTACTTCGTGACGACCGGCCTACACGCGCTACACGTCATCCTCGGGCTGTTGATCGCCCTGTTCATGATCTACCGCGTCGTGACCGTCGACGCCTACCTCGAGGATCACATGCCAGTCGAGTACTTCGGGCTCTACTGGCACTTCGTCGACATCGTGTGGGTCTTCCTGTTCCCACTGTTCTACCTGATGTAGCGGTCCGCCGCTACACAGGCACAGGCTACCTTTCGTTTTCTCACTGCGTTTCTACTTTAGACATGCCGGACAGCGACAGCATCGCTTGACGGCTCCTGTGACTGTGTCGTGACCGTCGCTGACTGGACTGCGGCGTTGCAGATCCATCCCCAGGGACCGACACCGTCACGCTATCGCAGTGTCTCAGTTCGATCCGATCGGGAACTCATACTGCTGGATAACACGGTTCATACGTCGATCGAACGCGAGACGCGGCCGCTAGCGGTGTCGCCGCGAGTGCTGGACGCCGACTCGTCGGACGACTCCGACGGCAATAGGCGTCGAAACACGATCGAGCCTTCGCTGACTGATGTCGACAGTATCATACTGGGCGACAGTCAGTGCTGTGTCCGAGCGAGCGAGGGGCTATCGAACAACGACCGACAGATCAGAACAGCCACTGCGTCCTCGACAGACGTCTCGCTCGTCTGAGAGACGACACAGACAACAAACCCGTCGGCTACCGACTAGCCGGACCAGACCAGCGCGTAAATGAACGTAAAGAGGAAGTAGACCAGAAACACGGAGACAGCTGCCTTGAAGTGAAACGTGAACAGCTCGTACTCCTCGTCGCCGAGTTCCTCCTCGAATGCCTCGCGTTCGTCGTCGGAGCAGACCTCGGCGTGCTCGACGCCGATGTGGAACGTCGCGTATCGCTCTGATCGAAACGGCCGTCCACAGTACGGACAGGTTGTGGCGGGCGTTTCGTCCGGTGGCACCTCGTACTCCCGCTCGAGCGTTCGGTCAGTCGCCATTCAATTGGCACTTACGGGACTGTGAGGAAGTGTTTGCCGGTTCGGCACGCCGATTGAACACGACGACGACGTTGTCGTAATGGGCGAACGCGTGTCCATTCCGGCTCAGTTCGGGACGTACGGCGGGCTCATCGTCCCTTGCGAGACGAGATAGAGGCTCGCCATCGTGAAAACGATCATAACGACGATGAGCGGGTACTGGCTCCTGATCGCCTGAAGTTTCCCGGGAAAGAGATCGAACGAGACGGTATGTGAGACCCACACCGCGAGGATGTGGCCGACCAGAATGCCAGCGATTTCGATGTATCCGAACCAGCCCGGCACTACGTACTGGGTTGGGTTCGGCGGCGGGGAAAGCGGCGACGCGAGTGCGCCGACGAGCGCCGGCCACAGCGAGATCGCAAAGGCGATGTAGTGAGCGAAGTGGTAGCCGGCCGCGATCGCAAGCAGTGGTGCAGCAAACCGGAGTCCGAGGTACTCACGGGAGAGATACGTCTCGGCCCGCTCACGGGTTCGGTCGATCGCGATCCAGTATACCTTCCAGAACAGGGCGAACCCACCACCGAGCAAGAACAGATAGACGAGCACTGGCGGCACACCGAACCCGACGAGCGCTTCGACGGTCCTGACTCCAGCCGGCGTGACGATGAACCCGCTGTAGGTCAGCTCCCAGACCAGCGCGAGCACGAAGGCCACGAGGGAAGTATCAGTGATCACGTCGTCTTCACCCAGTTTCGACCCGGGATAGCGAAACTCGAGTCCGTCGGGGGTCCGCTGGATCGGCGCGACGGCGCTGTAGAGTCGAAACCACAGCGAGAGGGGGTCGCCGCGTCGAAACCACGTCTCCGGCGAGAAAATGACCGCACTCGAGATCGTAAACAGCGAATACATGACGAGCATCAGCGCTAGCACGGTCGTCGAGGTAGTCAGTGGAGCGACGACCTCGAGCCAGACGAACGTCAACAGTGCCACGACGGCGGGCCAGGAGCCAAAGGCCGGCGGGTACGTCTCGAAGTCGTTGGGAAGCGCTGCAGCGATGCGTCGCCATGGGTTGAGCGCCGGCCACGGGTTGCCGACGGTGTACGCAAAGATCGTCAGCAGCGCCCGCCCACCGACGAACGTTGCCAGCACAGTCACGCTGACCAACCCGATAGCTGGACCGACGAACCCAGCAACGAGGATGATCGCAAGCCCAAGCAGACCGATCGCGCCGAACAACAGCGAGCCCCCGGTACGGAGGCGATCAATAGTCGCCTCGAGTGTGCGATCGTGGTAGGTTCCGATCATGTCGCGGTCGGTGACGAGCATGGTCAACAGTGCTGATGCGCCGACGGTACCGCCGCCAGTTGCGAGGTACAGCCACGTTGGAATGGCGACATCACCACTGCCGTCCATGAGACCAGAGGCGGTCATACTCGCGGCGACGACACCGCTGCCCACAATGAGAGTTACGAGCGCGAACACGACCCCGATACCGGCTCGGCGAACCAAAGCCGAACGTCTACTCATTGTCGGCAATTCGAACCGGTGTTCCATCTACGTGTCGCTTCTGTGGAGCCACGGATAGACTCGCGTCCGTGCCGAATGGTCCCAAGCGATCGTATGAGGAAGCTATAAGTATTCGTCTCTCACATTCCCCACCAATGGCGAGTGTTCGGAACTACGCATTGATTTACGTGGCACTGGTACTGCTGGCTACGGGGAAGTTCGTCTTCTTCCACTTCGACTTCTTCACCTACACAATGGCAGTAGGTGGCACGCTGGTGCTGGCAGCTATCAAGGTCGGACTGATCGCGGGGTACTTCCAGCACCTCAAATACGAGCCACGGTCGGTCACCTACACGATGGCCGTTGCAGCGTTTATGGTCGTCCTGCTCACCCTCGCAGCAGGTTATTCGATCCAGTAACGCACCGCGACCATCGGCTGAACTGCCGACCTGTTCTCGCCTCGTCGATCGATGTTCACCGGCCAACGAGGATGCCATCTCACGACGCGGTGGCGATCTGTTTCTCGAAGCGACGTCGCTGTTCGAGCGTGCTCGTCACGCCTCGAGTCGACCGGAACGCGTAGCTGGCAGACATCTGCCCATACAAACTGAAACGAGTTCCATATCGATCGCACAGCGGTCGTACGATCGGTGTATGACCTGCGTCAGTTGATACGACAACCAATTGCTCACACGTCGACGAGCCAGATACGAACCGTCGACGGGAGGTCATACACCTCGAGAAAGACGTCGTCGATGAACTGGGCGATCCGGTTTGCATCTGCCTTTGCGCTGACCCGAACGTTGATCCCGTCGGCGTCGTCGGGCCGCGTCAGGTCATCGATTTTGAACGCCGGAAACGCCTCAAGCAGGTCTTTCAGCGCCTCGAGTTCCGCGTCGGTACAGTCGAGATTGACCGTTCCATCACCGAACTGAATCCACGGCACGCCCAACGCTGCGGCGGACTGGTCGGCTGTGTCATCGCGTTCTTCGTAGGCAGTGTCGTCTGCCTCGAGCGTCAGAAATCCGCTGGCGCGTTCGCGATGGGCCGTAATCGCATCGACGTACAGTTTCCGTCGCTCAGTGGGCTCAGACGCGTCGAAGCGGGTCATAGTAGATGGACGTGCTCGATTCTTTAAGCCTTTATGTGATGGGCATGAACGGTGCCATATGGCACAGCCACGAATCCTGATCCTGGGTGCACCCGGGGCAGGGAAGGGGACCCAGAGTGCAAAGATCATCGAAGCGTTCGACGTCGATCACATCACCACCGGTGACGCGCTTCGGAACAACAAGGAGATGGATATCTCCGATATGGACACCGAGTACGACACGCCGGGTGAATACATGGATCAGGGCGAGCTCGTCCCCGACGAGGTCGTCAACGCCATCGTCGACGAGGCACTCAGCCAGGCCGACGGCTTCGTTCTCGACGGCTATCCACGGAACCTAGAGCAGGCCGAGGAACTCGAGGACATGACTGACCTCGATCTCGCGCTTTACCTCGAGGTCGGCGAGGAGGAACTCGTCCACCGCCTGACGGGCCGCCGGATGGACCCCGAGACGGGCGACATCTACCACGTCGAGTACAACCCGCCGGAGGACCCCGAAGTTGAGGAGCGACTCGTCCAGCGTGACGACGACACCGAGGAGACGGTCCGCGAGCGACTGTCCGTCTTCCACGAGAACACCGAACCGGTCATCGAATACTACGACGAGCAGGGCGACTTAGAGCGTGTCGACGGCGAGCAGGCACCCGACGAGGTCTGGGAAGACGTGAAGGCGACGATCGAGGACGCAGCGTAGTCAGTTCTGTTCGACCTCGACTTCGTGTTTGACGACGTTGAGGTAGGTAAGGTCCGGCGGCAGTTCGTATCCTTGCGGATATGCATCGAAGTCTTCGTCTTCTAGAGTCTCGTCGTACGTGAAGTCTGCCGCATCTGCATGGATATTCGATGAATGAGTTACAAGAGCCCCATTGAATGTTGGGTTTGATTGGATAACGACTTGGTATTTATCCTTCTTACCGCTGACTAACTCATTCGACCCATCCCAATCGTCACTTGCTGCATAGAACGTTCCGTGAAAATAACCCTTCCAAATCGAGCGTCTAGTTCGGATGTTCCGTACACTTGCAATTGTTCTGCTTTTGCCGTGCCGTCCGACGGATCAGGTGCCACTTCGCCCTTATCCATATTAAAGTCTCCTGTCAAATACACGCGAAACGCGTGATCTTCATCATCGGTATCGGCAGTGATCTCTGCATCATTATGAGAGACTGTAATATCTCCATCAACGATTAGAGTAACATTCCCGTCGGAAGCATCAGCATAAATTTCATCACTGTTATCTTGGAGGTTTACTTCTTCGGCATAATACATTCCCTCATCCAGGTGTTCATCACCATTAACGACACCGAGATCCTCTATATCATCCTCTGGATCATCTTTTGCATCCTCAACCATTTGCTCTATGACTGGGTCCATTTCCGGCATATTACCGACCCGCGCTTCATCTCCGAACTCGTCTTTGAAATCGCTAATATCCTCGGAGTACGTCACTCCCGAATCGAAGGCATTCTCAAGGTCGATATATCCGACTTTGACTTCGACGGTCCGGTTTTCGTGATCGACGTACTGCACTGATGTATCTCCTGCCTGATTTCGGAAGAACGACTCCCAGCCGCGATAGTAGTCGCTTTTGACTGTGATCGTCACGTCCTCATTTTGAACGACGTTCGCTTCTTGAAACGTGGTCGTATTGGTATGGCTGATAGAGACGTCGCCGGACCCGAGTTTTTGTTCACCAGCGACAGCCGAAACTGGGAGTGTAAGCGTATCTGTCTCAGTCTCATAGTGAATTGGCGGTGCTGAGACGACCTGGGTCTCGTTACCAGTCTCACGAAAGACTGATCCTGATTGATAGGCAAGCTTTGTCCCATCGTCGCTCTCGTACTCGATCGTTCCGATGGTGAGGTTGATATCCTTACTAAGTGCGTCCGATGTTACAGTAATATGGCCCGTGTCCTTCTTGACAACTGCCCCTGACTGACCCACGTCAAGGTCGATAGAGTGTGAGACATCGTCGTTTGACGATGCAGTCTGCATCTGCTGGCTCAACTCGACGAACGACTGCTCGACACGTTCGTTTGCCGAACGTTGTTCTGCATCTTCCATCGCATCTCCGGCAAAGAGAAGAATACCGACGCTGATGCTTGCCACCATCCCAATTAACAGAATGAAACCAAGTATTGCGGACACCCCTCTTTCCGATGGCATCGCTGTGCCGTCATTACGTCCCAAAGTCATTTCGATCATCCAGTAATTCGGAGATCCATATAATAAAAGGTCCGACCGATCGAACAGTCATATTGGCTGAAAAGTACCGAATAGTATATCTATCCGGACTCGAGCGGTCGACGACATCCGTGGTCTCGTGGACACTGGGACTACCGAAGAAAAAACACTTGTATACCGGACGAACGCCTAGCTTTGGGCAGATGACGCGTACAGCGAGAAGATCGACGCCCTCGTCCGTGAGGATTCCTCGATGGCGGATGCGCTCGAGGCAATCCGCGAGGAAGCCGACAAGAACGCGGCGAGGTCCAGTGGGCCGACGTCAGCGACGAGCTGACGCAGCGGCCGATGGTGGGGCGGTTCGATCGAGAAAGGACTTATGATCGATCGGCGACGGAGGGTTTGCGATCGCCGATCGTGAGGCCTACGACCGGGCCCTCGATGGAAACGGTGACAGTGGCGGGAGCAGTGCCGTGGCCAGTGCCGATGTCGATATCGACGACGAG